>NZ_JBGCUH010000002.1:0-3475308 GCF_041103175.1 Burkholderia sp. Bmkn7
CCCTCTTCGAACTGCGCAAGGGGTTTCTCAAAAAATATAAGACCCCGCACGCTGTCGCGTGCGGGGTCTTATATAGAAGCAACTCAACCGGTCAGCCAGCGCGCGCCTGGCGCGCGACGATCTCCATATAGTGATCGAGATCAGGCGTCACCTTGCCCTCTTCCTTTGCCGTATCGTCCCAGCGGCGCAGACGCAGCGCATCCTCCGCGAACGGGCGCTGCAGGAACGCCGCCGTCTCCTCCTCACTGAAGATGCCACCCTGCAGCGCGAGACTGCGCACCGAGTCCGGCGACAGGCTCTCGAAGTAGCCGGCGTCCGTGCGGCACAGGCAGCGCTTTGCGTCGACGTGCAGCCGGATCGGCTCCAGCACCGCGTCGGAAAACAGCGGACGCAGGAACGGCAGCACGTAATACTGGTGCAGATCGTCGATCCCGCGCGCACTCGGCGTCTCGCCCTGGCGATTCAGCAGATGCCCGAGATCGTGCAGGAACGCCGCCGCAACCAGCGCTTCATCAGCCCCCGCCTCTTCCGCCAGCAATCCGCTCTGCAATGCATGCTCGAGCTGCGTGACCGGTTCACCGCTATAGGCCACATGGCCATGCTCGCGATACAGCCCGTGGATATCTTCCACCGTCAATGCCATTCATTCACTCCCAAGGCAGCGAAAACGTCTTCAGGTTCGTGAAGCTTTTCATCGCCTCCTGAACGCCCTCCTTGTATCCGAGCCCCGAGTCCTTGATCCCGCCGAACGGCGACAGCTCGATCCTGTATCCGGGCACTTCCCATACATTCACCGTGCCGACGTTCAGCTCGTTCACGAACCGCACCACCGCCGCCGTGCTGTCCGTACAGACACCCGACGACAGCCCGAACGCCGTCCCGTTGCTGATCCGGATCGCGTCGTCGATCGTGTCGAACGCAATCACCGGCGATACCGGGCCGAAGGTCTCCTCGCGCACGATCGTCATCGACGGATCGACGTTGTCGAGCACGGTCGGCGCATACAGCGCGCCGCGCCGCACGTTGCCCGTCAACAGCCTCGCGCCCTGCGCGACCGCCTCCCCGACCCGCGCCTCGAACAGCCGCGCCGCGTCCTCGTCGATCACCGTGCCCATTTCGTTCGCGGGGTCGAACGGATCGCCGTACTTCCATGCGCGCGTCTTCTCGACGAGCAATTCGGTGAAGGCGGGCGCGATCGAGCGCTGCACCAGCATCCGCTTGACGGCCGTGCAGCGCTGACCCGAATTCCGGTACGACCCGAGCACCGCCAGCGACGCCGCGCGTTCGAGATCGGCATCGTCGAGGACGATCAACGGATCGTTGCCACCCAGTTCCAGCACGATGCGGCGGTAGCCGGCCCGCGCGGCAATCGCCTTGCCGATCGCCACGCCGCCCGTGAAGGTGATCAGCGACGCATGCGGGTGCGTGACAAGCTCGTCCGCGATCTCGCGCGGATCGCCGGTCAGCACCTGCAGCATCGGCTCCGGCAGACCGGCTTCAACCAGCAGGTCGGCCAGATAGAGCGCCGACAGCGGCACCTTTTCCGACGGCTTCACGATCACGCGGTTGTTGGTCGCGATCGCCGGCGCGATCTTGTGCGCCACCTGGTTCATCGGATGATTGAACGGCGTGATCGCGACGATCACGCCATCGAGCGGCTGCCGCTGCGAAAACACGCGGCGGGCCTTGCCATGAGGCGTCAGGTCACACGAGAAACTCTGCGCATCGTCGCGCAGCGCCTCGACCGCCGCGAACTTCAACACGTCGGCCACACGGCCAATCTCGTAGCGGGAGTCCTGTTTCGACAGCCCCGACTCGAGCGTGATCAGGTCGGACGCTCCCTCGGTACGCTCGCGCAACAGCGCAGCCGCGCGTTCGAGGATCTCCGAACGCTCGTAACGCGTGAGCGTCGGCCGGTACGCCATCGCGTAGTCGAATGCCGCGCGCACGTCGTCGACGCTCGCGAGCGGCACCGTACCGACGCGCGTGCCCGTGTAAGGGTCCATGACGTCGAGCGTGCGTTCGCGCGTCGCGCGCGTGCCGCACCAGCGCAGCGCCTCCGCGCGAAACGCCGGGTGATCGTGTCGGGGGTGAGCCATCATGTCGCGACCCGGTTCAGCACGAAATCGAACACGTCGAAATTGCGCGGGCGACGCGCAGGATCGACCGGCTCGATACGGCGATTGAACAGCAGCGGTACTTCCTGCTCCGACACGCCGCCATGCGAACGCAGCGGCACCGTGAGGCCCGACAGATCGTGTTCGCGCTCGCGCGTGCCGAGCGTCATGTCGCGGCGGCCGATCACGACGAGATCGCCGATCCGGTCGGCCGGCAGCTCGAAACGTGCCGCGGCTTCCGCGTTGTCGACCACGAGCTCGACGCCGTCGAGGCCGCCGACGCGCCACATCGCCTCGGCCCGGTCGACACCCGGCGCCAGATAGACCGTGGCAAACGAGCCGAGCGCGCCGTGGTGCACGACGTACGGATCCGTGATCGGCAGGATCACGCGCGCAGCCTGCGCGCCGTACCACCCGTCGAAGGCATCCTGCAGATAGATGACGTTCGGCCGGCCCGTCGCGGGATCGTGCTTCGCGTTCATCTCGTGGTCGGCCGTCAGCCCGATCGCCCAGCCGAGCGCGTCGAGCTGCGCGAGATAACCGTCCATCATCGCGTAGAACGCGTTCGCGCCGGCACTGCCCGGCGCGCACTTGTGCTGCACGTAATCGGTGGTCGACAGGTACATCAGGTCGACCTGGCGCGTCTGCGCAAGCCGCACGCCGGCCGCGAACACGAATTCGGACAGCGCCGCACTGTAGACGTCCGGCGACGGCAGGCCGACCCAGTCGAGCACGTCGACGATTCCGTTTTCGGCGAGATTCGCCTGCGCGGCCTTCTCGGCCGAAAAGCAGATGCCGTTCATCTGCCAGCCGAGCAGCCGGCGCAGCTTGTCCTTCGCCGTCACGACGGCCACCCGCGCACCGGCGTCGGACGCCGCCGCGAGCAACGTGCCGGCCCGCAGGTAGGCCGGGTCGTTCATCATGACTTCGGCGCCACGCCCGCCGTCGGCGGCCGGGTCCCAGAAATAGTTGCCGCAGATTCCGTGAACCGACGGCGGCACGCCGCAGACGATCGACAGGTTGTTCGGGTTGGTGAAGGTCGGCACGACGCAATCGGCGCGCCAGGCCGTGCCTTCCGCGATCATCCGGCCGATGAACGGCGCGACACCCGCTTCCACCGCCCGGTCGAGATAGTCGTACTCGCAGCCGTCGACGCAGACGACGACGGTCGGCTCGACCGGCAGCCGGTAGTGCCGGCCGTTGACGTCGACCGAGCGACCCGCAAGCGCCGTCGGGATACCGGCCGCCGACGCGTCGCCAGGTTGGCGCAATGCGAACGCGGCGTTCATGATGCCACCCGCTTGCCGCGCGGCACGCGCGCGGCGATCAGCAGCAGCGCCGCGAGCGACGCGCCCAGCATCAGCAGCGACAGCGCCGACGCCGGCAGGTAATACCCCCGCTCCACCTGGCCGATCACGACGATCGGCACGGTCGCGAAGCCGGGCGGATAAACCGTCAGCGTCGCACCGAGCTCGCCGAGCGACAGCGCGAAGCCGAGTGCGAGGCTCGCGCGCAGCGCCGGCACCAGCTGCGGCAGCAGCACGCGGCGCAGCACCATCGCGGGCGGCGCGCCGAGGCTCGCCGCCGCTTCGCGCAGCACGGTCAGCTCCGGACGCAGCGCCGCGGCCGCGCAGCGATAGCAGAACGGCAAGATCAGCGCGAGCTGCACGAGCACGACGATCGCCGCCGAGCTCGACAGGTCGACCGGTTTCTGGTGATACGCGATCAGCACCGCGAGCCCGAGCACGACGCTCGGCACGCCGTTCGGCACCATCACGAGGGCATCGACCACCGCGCCGAGGCCGCGCCGGTCGCGCCCTTCGAGCGCCAGCGCGAGCCACAGCCCGAGGACCGTGCCGACCGCCGACACGCCGAAGCCGATTTCGAGGCTCGTCAGCAGCGCGTCGTATTCCGGCGACCCGAGCCGCTCGAACCAGCGCAGGCTGTAACCGGCCGGCAAGATCGTGCCCGACCACTGCGTCGACACGCTCGACAGCGCGACGACGATGACCGGCAACACGAACAGCCAGAAGCACGCGAACGCGGCCAGCGCGAGCGCCGCGCGCGATGCATGCTTGAGCACCGTGTCGCCCCAGCCGATCTGGTGGCGCGGCACGCTCTGCCCGATACGGAATTCAGCGGACATCGTTCCCTCCCGTCGCGCGCCGGTTCACCCGGCGATAAACCGCATACAGCGCCAGCGACAGCGCGAGCATCACCACCGCGCCGGCCGACGCGGTCGGCAGGTCGAGATCGACGGTCGCGCTGCTGTAGATCGCGACCGGCAGCGTGACGAGCCGCGCGCTGCCGAGCACGAGCAGAATCCCGAATTCGTTCAGCGTCAGCAGGAAACACAGCACGGTGCCGGCGGCGATGCCCGGCCACGCGATCGGCAGCACGACGCGGCGGGCGAGCATCCAGCCGGACGCGCCGAGGCTGCGCGCGGCTTCGATCAGCCGCAAATCGAGCGTCGCGAACGATGCGAGCGTCGGCCGCACGACGAACGGCGTGTAGAACACGGTCTGCGCGAGAATCACGCCGCCGATGCCGAACAGGAAATCGAGCGGCGCATTTTCGAGATGAAACAGGTGCTGCAGCGCGATGCTGATCGAGCCTTGCGAGCCGTACAGGAAGATCAGCGTGAACGCGACGAGGAACGACGGAAACGCGACGTACAGCTCCAGGAAGCGCGTGACGAGCGACGCGCCCGGAAACGGCTTGAAGAACAGCAGTGCGGCCAGCAGCACACCGAGCACCGACGCGGTGCCGGCGCTCGCGAACAGCACGCCGAGCGTGGTCAGCAGCACGTTGCGGGTGTCGGGGTTGCCGAAGAACGTCCGGTACGCGGCGAAACTCAGCCCGTGGTCGCCCGACACGCTCAGCAGCACGAGCCGCACCAGCGGGTAGACGACGAGCGGGCCCAGCACGACGATCGCGAGCGCGGCGAGGTGCAGGTCACCCATGCGCTTGCGGCGCCGCGCGGCGGCGGCGTGCGCGGCGGCCGACGCGAGCACGTGCGGCGGCAGGCCGGCTTCAGGGCTCGATAAGGACGACATCGTCTGCCTCGCAATGCAGGGAAACGCGCGCACCGCGCTCGGGAGCCGCGCCGCGGCCGCGTTGCATCGTGACGCGCACGGGCTCGTCGGGCGCCGCATCGATCGTGACCGCGATCGACAGGTCCGCGCCCTGCCATTCGACGGACGACACCGTGCCGTGCAGCCCGCCCGCGGCGGGCGGCATCACGGTCAGGCGCTCGGGGCGCACGCACGCCACCTTGCCACGCACTTCATGGCGCGGATCGCCGAGCGGGAAGATCACGTGCGGCGGCAGCAGGTTCGCCGGGCCGAGATAACGCGCGACGTAGCCGTCCCGCGGCGCGTCGTACAGCTGCTGCGGCGTGCCGAGCTGCGCGATGTGGCCGTCGCGCATCAGCAGCGCGCGGTCGGACAGCACGAGCGCGTCGTCGCGGTCATGGGTCACGCAGACGACGGTCAGGTTCGGCAGGCGCTCGTGCAGCGCCTTCAGTTCGCTGCGCACCGACGCGCGCAGGTTGGCGTCGAGCGCCGACAGCGGCTCGTCGAGCAGCAGCACGTCCGGCTCGATCACGAGCGCGCGCGCCAGCGCGACGCGCTGCTGCATTCCGCCCGACAACTGCGCGGGCAGGTGATGGCCCGCATCGCCGAGTTGCACGAGCTTCAGCGCATCGGCGACACGGCGCGTCACTTCCGACGACGCCATGCCGCGCGCGCGCAGCCCGAAGGCGACGTTCTCGAACACCGAAAGGTGCGGGAACAGCGCGTAATTCTGGAACAGCAGACCGAGATTGCGCTTGTGCGGCGGCGCGTAGGTCAGGTCGCGTCCGGCAACGGTCAGCGTGCCGGTCAGGCCGTCGGCCTTCACGAACCCGGCGATGAAGCGCAGCAGCGTGGTCTTGCCGCAGCCGCTCTTGCCGAGCACGGTCAGAAATTCACCGGCACCGATCGACAGCGACAGATCTTCCAGCACCGTGCGTGCGCCGTAGCGCACGCTCAGGTGTTCGATCTGCACGCCGCCCGGCGCGCCGGACCGCAGCGTTGCTCGCGGTTCGGCGGCGCCGAATGCGCCGGGATGGGTCAGGGTGGTTTCCACCGGGTTCATCCTCTTGCTCACGAATACAGGCGGCGTGCGCCGATCACTTCGGCTTGACGACGTCGAGCTGCTTGCCCGAGCTGCCGATCACGTCCTTCTTCCAGCGCTCGATCCACACCGGCTTCTTCGCCATCACCTGGGTCCAGTCGACCGGGATCAGCTTCACGCCCGCGATCGCCTTCTTGACCGCTTCGCCGTTCTTGCCGGCCAGCGGCACGTCCGTGCGGCCCGGGATGCCGTACATGTCCGGCACCTTCGACTGCACTTCCGTCGACATCAGGTAGTCGATCAGCTTCTTGCCGGCGTCCTGGTTCGGGCCGCTCTTGATCAGGCCGATGCCGTACGGGAGCTGGAACGTGGTCGGCTGGTCGCCGTCCTTCGCGGCCAGGAAGGTCGGCTTGACGGACAGCGCGCCGTGTTCGGCATCGTCGAGGTCCATCTGCAGGTCGCCGTTCGCGACGCTGATCTCGTTACGCGACAGCAGCACGTTCAGGTAGCCCGTGCCCTTCGTGTGGAACTTCACGCTCTGCGACAGCTTCGCGAGGTAGTCGAACGCCTTGTCCTCGCCCATCAGCGACGTCGTCAGGATCAGCACGGCCATCCCGTCGCCGGCCGTGGCCGGGTTCGAGTACGCGACCTTGCCCGCATAGGCCGGCGACAGCAGGTCGGCGAACGTCTTCGGCTGGTTCTTCACGACGTCCGGGTTGATCGCGAACGAGAAGTAGTTGTTCACGAACGTCGCCCACGTGCCGTCTTCCGCCTTCGCGATCGCCGGCACGTTCTTGTAGTTCACGCTCTGGTACGCCTGCAGCAAGCCCATCTGGCCGGCTTGCTGAATGAAAGGCGGCAGCGTGACGATCACGTCGGCCTTCGGGGAATTCTTCTCGATGTTCGCGCGGTTGACGACTTCGCCGCTGCCCGCCGTCACGATGTTGACCTTGACGCCTTCCTTCTTCTCGAACGCCGGCAGCACATCGCGATAGAGGTTCTCGAGACCGTCCGCCGTGTACAGCACGACCGCGCTCGCCGCATGCACGGGCAACGCGGCGCCCAGCAGACCGGCGACGGTGGCGGCCAGTGCAAGCTTGCGGAACGCGCCGGCAGCGGCGCGCGAGGAATTCTGCAGTGTCATCTCACTTCTCCGTAGGCGGAACACCAAATGGCCGGGGCACGATCCGGCTCTCCTGTTATCTCCGGGCAGGCCGATCAACGGCCTGCCTCGCCGCCGCGCCGAGGTCGGGTTTCTCGCGGCAAGCGAAGGATCACAGCGTTCGATGACAAACCCGTGACGAATGCCACAATTTCCAAAAAATGACACATTTTGCCAATATCATGCAAGTCATTCAGAAATGCCGCCCGGCGTTTCTTTCGACCTTTGCAAGGAAAAACCATGTCCGATCCGATTCTTCTTACGCCCGGCCCGCTCACCACGTCCGCCACAACCCGCCACGCAATGCAACATGACTGGGGCTCGTGGGATGCCGCTTTCAATCAACTGACGGCCAGCGTCTGCGCGGACCTCGTCGCCATTGCGCATGGCGGCGACGAGTACGTGTGCGTACCGATGCAGGGCAGCGGCACGTTCTCGGTCGAAGCCGCGCTCGGTACGCTGGTGCCGCGCGACGGCGTTGTGCTGGTGCCCGACAACGGCGCGTATTGCGCGCGCATCCTGAAGATCCTGGGCCGGCTCGGAATCGAAGCGATCGCTTTGCCGTTCGGCGAGGATGCGGCCGTCGATCCGGCCGCGATCGAAGCCGCATTCGCGCGCGAGCCGCGCATCACGCACGTCGCGCAGGTGCATCTGGAGACGAGCGCCGGCATCCTGAACCCGCTCGACGACATCGCCGCCGTGTGCCGACGCCACGGCAAGCGGCTGATCGTCGACGCGATGAGCTCGTTCGGCGCGCTGCCGATCGCGCTGGCGGGCAGCGGCATCGATGCGCTGATCTCGGCAAGCGGCAAATGTCTCGAAGGCGTGCCGGGGATGGGGTTCGCGATCGTGCGGCGCGATGCGCTCGAAGCCGGCGAAGGCAATTCGCCGTCGCTCGCGCTCGATCTCCACGATCAGTACGCATACCTGCGCAAGACGGGCCAGTGGCGCTTCACGCCGCCGACGCACGTGATCGCCGCGCTGCGCGCCGCGCTCGACCAGTATCTCGCCGAAGGCGGCCAGCCGGCGCGCGGTGCGCGCTACGCGGACAACTGCCGGACGCTGGTCGAATCGATGCGCGCGCTCGGCTTCGCGCCGTTCCTCGATGAGAACGTGCAGGCGCCGGTGATCGTCACGTTCCACGCGCCCGACCACCCGGCCTACGATTTCCGCCGCTTCTACGACGCCGTGCGCGATGCCGGCTTCATCCTGTATCCGGGCAAGCTCACGCAGCTCGAGACGTTCCGCGTCGGCTGCATCGGTGCGATCGATGCCAACGATATCCGGCGCGCGGTCGCGGCGATCGCGCAGGCGGTCGAATCGCTCGGTATCGCGGTGCAGCACGCATAAGGGTGCACGCAACGCGTCGCGCCAACAAACAAGCCCGGCGGCCAACCGGCCGCCGGGCGAACGCACAGGATGCGCGTGGAGGCGATGCTTACAGCTCGATCCGCTTGATGTCGCCGACGACGAAGATGTAAGACAGCGCACCGATCAGCGCGATCACGCCGATGAACACGAGCGCGCCGACGAACGAGCCGGTCGACGCGACGATGAAGCCGACCACGAGCGGCGTGATGATGCCGGCGAGGTTCGCCGCGAAGTTGAAGATGCCGCCCGTCACGCCGAGCAGGCCGTCCGGCGCGATGTCCGATACGAGGGTCCAGCCGAGTGCGGCCATCCCTTGCGCGAAGAACGCGACCGACATGATCGCGATCACGGCCTCGTTGCTCTGCACGTAGTTCGCGAGAATGATCGTCGACGCGAGCAGCAGGCCCGCGATGATCGGCAGCTTGCGCGCGAGGTTCGCGGACTTGCCGCGACGCAGCAGCCAGTCGGAGAAGATCCCGCCGAACATCACGCCGACCGATGCGGCAATGAACGGCATCACCGCGAAGAAGCCGATCTTCAGCCAGCCCATGTGGCGCTCGGTGGCGAGGTAGGTCGGGAACCAGGTCAGGAAGAACACCAGCGTCGAGTTGCCGGCGAACTGGCCGAGGCAGATGCCCGCGAGCTGGCGCTTCTTCAGCAGCTTGCCGGCCATCGCCCAGCTGAACTTCTTCTGCGCGCCCTTGGCGCCCTTGTCGCCGTCCTTGCGTGCACCGTGCACGAGACCGCCGCCCGCCTCGATATACGCAAGCTCCTCAGAGTTGGCGCCCGGATGGTTGCGCGGCTCATGATAGAACTTCCACCAGACCAGGCCGAACGCGATGCCGATCGCGCCGACGACCCAGAACAGCGAGCGCCAGCCGAACGCGCCCATCAGCGCGAACAGCACCGGGCTGAAGAACGCGAGGCCGATGTACTCGCCGACCGTATACGTACCGGTCGCCATCGCGCGCTCGTTCTGCGGGAACCACGTCGCGACGACCCGGCTGTTGGTCGGGAAGCACGGCGCCTCCGTCACGCCGAGCCCGAGCCGGCACGCGAACAGCGTCGCGACGCCCGGCACGAAGCCCTGCAGGAACGTGCACAGCGACCACAGCGTCATCGACCAGTAATAGGTGATCTTGCTGCCGAAGCGGTCGAGGAACAGGCCGCCGGGCACCTGCATCGCGACGTACGTCCACGAAAACGCGGAGAACATGATGCCCATCACGGCCGCATTGATGCCGAGCTCCTTGGTGAGCTGCGGTGCAGCCACCCCCAGCACGGTGCGGTCGAGATAGTTGATCATCGTGCCGATGGCGAGCAACGCGAGAATCTTGTAGCGCGCCGAGGTGCGCCGGACCGTGCCGGCCGCCGCGGACGCGGCGTTCGAGTGGGTGGTGTGCTGCATGGTTGTCTCCTGATCTCTTTTTTCAGCTAGTCGGTAGAAGGGTCAGCGTGCGACCAGCGACTGAAAGTGTTCGAACATTCGTTCGTCGTCCGGCGTGCGTCCGGTGAAGATCTCGAACGCATCGACGGCCTGGTACACGGCCATCCCGCCTCCCGGCAGCGTCGCGCAGCCGGCCGCGCGCGCGGCGCGGACCAGTTCGGTTTCGAGCGGGAAATACACGATGTCGGCCACCCACATGCCCGCGCGGAGCAGTTCGGCCGGCAGCGGCAGGCCCGGATGCTTGGCCATGCCTGTCGGCGTCGCGTGGATCAGGCCCGTCGCGGCGCGCATCGCGTCCGCGAGATCGCCGCCCTGTACAACGCGTGCCGCAGGGAAGCGTTGCTGCAGCTCAGCCGCGAGATCGGCGGCGCGCGTGCCGTCGACATCGAAAATCGTCAGTTCGGCCGCGCCCATCTGCAGCGCGGCGTGCGCCACGGCCGCGCCCGCGCCGCCCGCGCCGAGCTGGACGACGCGTTCGAGCGACGCGTCGGGCAACCCACGGCGGAACGATTTCGCGAAGCCCGACCAGTCGGTGTTGTGGCCGATCCGCTTGCCGTCCTTGAACAACACGGTGTTCACCGCGCCGAGCGCACGCGCATCGTCCGACAGCGCGTCGAGGTGCTCGATCACGCGCTGCTTGCACGGGTGCGTGATGTTCAGGCCGTTGTAGCCCATCCGCTGCGCTGCATCGAGCAGCTGCGGCAGTGCGTCGACGGTCACGCCGAGCACGTCGAGGTCGATCCGACGGTAGACATAGCCGAACCCCTGGCGGAAACCTTCTTCCTCGTGCATCGCCGGCGACAGCGAACCGCCGATGCCCTGGCCGATCAGGCCGATCAGAAACGACGGGCGGCTCATCGCGCGGCTCCCTGCGCGAACAGCGTCGCCAGACGCTGCAGCGCGAACACGTAGCCTTCGGTGCCACAGCCGCAGATCACGGCTTCGGCAACCGCCGACACATAGGAATGGTGGCGGAACGCCTCGCGGCGATGCACGTTCGAGATATGAACTTCGATCACCGGCTTCGCGATCGCGGAAAGCGCGTCGGCCAGCGCCACCGACGTATGCGTATAGGCAGCCGGGTTGATCACGATGCCGTGCGTATCGTGACGCGCGGCGTGCAGCCAGTCGATCAACTGGTGCTCGGCGTTCGACTGGCGGAAGTCGATTTCCAGCCCGAGCGCTTCAGCGGCCGTTCGGCAGCGCTGCTCGACGTCGGCGAGCGTTTCCGCGCCGTAGATATGGGGCTCGCGCGTCCCCAGCAGATTCAGGTTCGGGCCGTTCAGCACCAGCACCTTGGGCTTGCTCATGGTGTTTCTGCTCCTAAAACGGGGGCGCATCGCTAGCCGACTTCGCCCCCTGACGTCAAGATTTGGCGCTAGTGTGCGCTTGCGAAAGCGCAATGTCTTTTCGGGTTTTCGCTAATTTGTACCACCTAGTTAGTTTGTACAATACGCATCACTTACCCAGTAAATTCGGGATATGGCGTTCGTCGTTAATTCAACGACTGGTTCATTCAGGGTCGATTCGACCGGCGCCGTGCCCCGCTCATCCGCAGGATTCGCCCATGCAGCGCTCGATCGCCACCGTGTCACTGTCCGGCACGCTCGCCGGGAAGCTCGCCGCCATCAAGGCCGCCGGCTTCGACGGCGTCGAAATCTTCGAAAACGACCTCGTCTACTTCGACGGATCGCCGGCCGACGTCCGGCGCATGGCCGCCGATCTCGGCCTCGACATCGTGCTGTTCCAGCCGTTTCGTGACTTCGAGGGCGTGAGCGCAGCCCAGCTCGCCCGCAACCTCGACCGCATCAAGCGCAAGTTCGACGTGATGCACGCGCTCGGCACCGACCGCATCCTGGTGTGCAGCAACGTGTCGGCCGACACGATCGCCGACGACGGGCTGCTCGTCGACCAGCTCGGCGCGCTCGCGGAAGCCGCGCGGCAAGCCGGCGTGGTCGCCGCGTACGAAGCGCTCGCGTGGGGCCGAGTCGTGAAGCGGTACGGCCATGCGTGGCAACTCGTGAATGCCGTGAACAGCCCGCACCTCGGCCTTGCGCTCGACAGCTTCCATACGCTGTCGCTCGACGATTCTCCGGACGCGATCGCCGACATCCCCGGCGACCGGATCGCGTTCGTGCAGATCGCCGATGCGCCGAAGCTCGCGATGGACGTACTCGAATGGAGCCGCCATTTCCGCTCGTTCCCGGGCCAGGGCGACTTCGACCTCGCGCGCTTCACCGCGCGCGTGATCGAATCGGGCTACACGGGGCCGCTGTCGCTCGAGATCTTCAACGACGGCTTCCGCGCGGCGCCGACCGCGATCACGGCCGCCGACGGCCATCGCTCGCTGCTCTACCTGGAAGAACTGACACGCGAGCGGCTCGCCCGGGACGGCCGCGCGCCGGCCGCCAGCCAGCCGCTGTTCGCGCCGCCGGCGCCGCCCGCGCACGTCGGGTTCCAGTTCATCGAATTCGCGGTCGACGCACAGGCCGCGGCAACCGTCGGCGAATGGCTCGGCCGGATGCGCTTCCGGCTCGCGGGCCGGCATCGGTCGAAGGACGTGACGCTGTTCCAGCACGGCGCCGCGTCGATCGTGCTGAACGCGGAGCGCGACTCGTTCGCCGATGCGTTCTTCCAGCAGCATGGGCTGTCACTGTGTGCTTCGGCATTCCGCGTCGACGACGCGAAAGTGGCATTCGAACGCGCGGCCGGTTTCGGCTATGCGCCGTTCTCCGGCCGCGTCGGGCCGAACGAACGCGTGCTGCCGAGCGTGCAGGCACCGGACGGCAGCCTCGAGTATTTCGTCGACGAAGCGCCGAACGCGCCGACGCTGTATGAGTCGGACTTCGTGCTGACCGACATCGACGGCCCGAGCGAGGTCGGCCCGCTGACGGGCATCGATCACGTGTGCCTGGCGCTGCCGGCCGACGCGCTCGATACGTGGATCCTGTTCTTCAAGACGGCCTTCGGCTTCGAGGCCGAGCGCAGCTGGCTCGTGCCCGACCCGTACGGGCTGATGCGCAGCCGCGCGGTGCGCAGCGCCGACGGCTCGGTGCGGATCGCGCTGAACGCGTCGGTCGACCGGCACACGGCGGTCGCCGAATCGCTCGACCGCTATCACGGCACGGGGCTGAACCACGTCGCGTTCCGCACGGACGACATCGTGAAGACGATCGCCGCGTTCGCGGCCGACGGCATTCCGTTCCTGCGCATTCCGCCGAACTACTACGACGATCTCGCCGCACGCTACGCGCTGCCGGACGAGTTGATCGACACGCTGAGCACGCATCACCTGCTGTACGACCGCGACGAGCACGGCGGCGAATTCCTGCACGCGTATACAGAACTGGTCGACAACCGCTTCTCGCTCGAGATCGTCGAGCGGCGCGGCGGATACGACGGCTACGGGGCGGCAAACGCGGCCGTGCGCCTGGCCGCGCAGGCACAGCACAGGAAATAAGAGAAAGAGACGAACCTGAATTTCGGGGCCGAATCACATTCGCGCCCCGCGGCTGGCTCAAAGGGCCGCATCCCGCACGCACCATCGTGGTGAATCGCGCGGCAACGCACCCGCCCGCGCGGCTTGCCGCGATCGGGCCGGGAACCGCGCTCCTTCTGGCGTTACATCCGGTAACCTGTACCGCAGCGCAGCATCCGGTCCTCGGCCACGGTTTTAAGAATCGCTTAAGTCTTCGACGGCACCATCCGCAACCAGTACCCGATAGTTATCTCGAAAAGGAGGAAAGCGATGAGCGCCGTAGAAGCACCCGCGGGCCGCCCGGCCGCGCCCCCTGCAAAGAAGACGATGCTGCGCCGCGTGCTCAGTCATCATGAAATCGCGACGCTGCTCGTGTTGTTGCACGCACCGATCGGCGCGAATGCCAAACCCGAACTGCCTGCGCTGCAGGAAGCCGGCCTCGTCGAGATGGTCAAGCTCGACGCCGATACGGCCCCCAGCTTCCGGCTGACCGAAAACGGCACCGCCGTCCTGAAAGGGCTCGGCTACCGCTGAGCCGCGGTTTTCACCGCTTCACCGCTTCCCCTCTCCCCCTTTTCCCGCATCGCCCCGATCCCTGCGACTCGCCGGCCCTTTCGGCGCGTCGCGTCACCCCGCCCGCTCCTGCAGCATCAACCGGTATTCCGTCGGCGTCACGCCGACCGTCGCCTTGAACTGTCGCGTGAACGCGCTGTGATCCGTATAGCCGCATAGCGCCGCGACGTCGGTCACCTTGTCGTGCGTGACGAGCAGCGCGGTGGCCGCATCCAGCCGCGTCTTCAGCAGCACCTGGCGCGGCGTCAGGTGGAACACCTTGTGGAAGTAGCGTTCGAGCTGCGCGACCGACATCCCGGCCATCTGCGCAAGCTGCTTCAGGTTCAGCGGCTGTACGTAGTGATCCTGGATGTGCTGGACCACGTCGGCGAGCCGGCTGTACGCCGGGTGCGATCCCTCGTGCGCCTTCAGGTCGCGCGAGATGCCCGCGAGGCCGACCACCCTGCCTGCGGCATCGCGCAGCGGCTCCTTGCAGGTCAGGCACCAGCCCGGCTGGCGGCCCGGATACAGGTGCAGCTCGAGCTGGTCCATCAGTTGCTGGCCCGCGTTGATCGTCGCCATGTCCTGCTCGAAATAGCTGCGGCCGAAGCGGCGCGGAAACACTTCGTCGGCCGTCTTGCCGAGCAGGTCACGCTTGTCCTTGTAGCCGCAGCGCATCGCCAGCGTGCGGTTGACGAGCGCGTAGCGGCCGTTCGCGTCCTTCACGAAGAACGCGACGTCCGGCAGCGCATCGAATACCGGTTCGAGCAGGCGGAAGTGCGCGAGCATCGCGCCGAGATCGGCGTTGTCTGGCTGGTGGCGCAACGTATCGGACAGGCTCATGGGCGGTACGGCTGGCAAGGTCGTCATCCGGGCAACCGCAAGGCGAGTGGCAGATGGCGTCGATTATAGAAGCGCCCCTCCGATCGCGTCGCGCCGATCGCAAGGGCGGGCAAGTTGGCGGCAGCCGTCACGTCGCGCCGTCGGCCGACCGGCTTCGACACGCCACATACGTTGCGTGCACAACCACCGCGCCGCGCATGCGACGGCCGGCCGGGAATCCGCTTATGCCAACGCCGCAGCCATGCATGCACCCGCGCCAACATGCCATGAGCGCACGGGCTTGCCGGAGCACCGGCACCGGCACCGGCACCGCGCATCCGCATCCGCATCCGCATCCGCATCCGCATCCGCATCCGCATCCGCATCCGCATCCGCATCCGCCAGCATAAAAATGCAACCGTACAGCGTCTTGGCGCGTTTGCGCATTCGTCGTGACGATTTCGGCATATATCAGGGTTATCGACGATATGCCGATATCGTCGCCGGCCGCGCACCGAACGCGCAAGACGCACGCATTTTCGCTGTCTAGACTTCGCTTCACGGTCACGAGACGACCTTCCGCCGCGGCAGCGACCGGCGTGCAGAGCCTGCGGCATCGGCCACCACACACGCCGATTCCGGCACAGCCCGGGCAGCACGCGGCACGCACGCACGGCCCTCGCATCGGCCTGCCGACCGAACCGTCTCGCCCGGTTTACCGGTGCCGGCCCGCCAGCCGGCGGCGGCCCAACCACGCCATCAAGGGGAAGTGAAAGTGAAGCTGAAGGTATCGCACGTCGCGCTGGCCGCTGCCTGCGCACTGTCGGGCGCGCACGCCATTGCCGCCGACGTCGTCAAGATCGGTTTCGCCGCACCGCTGACCGGCCCGCAGTCGAACTACGGCACGGACATGCAGAAGGGCGTGCAGCTCGCGATCGCCGATTTCAACGCGACGCGTCCGACGATCGGCGGCAAGCCCGTCACGTTCCAGCTCGATTCGCAGGACGACCAGGCCGACCCGCGCACGGGCACGACCGTCGCTCAGCGGCTGATCGACGACAACGTCCGCGGGATCATCGGGCACTTCAACTCGGGCACGAGCATTCCCGCGTCCGACCTGTACGATCGCGCAGGGCTGCCGCAGATCTCGATGGCCACGTCGCCGCAATACACCGCGCGCGGCTACAAGACGACCTACCGGCTGCTGACGAGCGACGCGCAAGCGGGCCGCATCGTCGGCACGTACGCGGTGAAGACGCTGCGCTTCAAGCGCATCGCGATCATCGACGACCGCACGGCCTACGGCCAGGGCATCGCCGACGAATTCGCAAAAGCCGTCGAGGCGGCGGGCGGCACGATCATCAAGCGCGACTTCACGAACGACAAGGCGCTCGATTTCTCAGCGATCCTGACCAACCTCAAGGGAATGAACCCGGACGCGATCTTCTACGGCGGCGGCGACGCGCAATCGTCGCCGATGATCCGCAAGATGCGCCAGCTCGGGATGAAGTCGGCGTTCGTGACGGGCGAGATGTCGCGCTCGCCGACATTCCTGAAGGTCGGCGGCGACGCGGCCGAAGGCGCGATCGTCTACATGGGCGGGCTGCCGAAGGAGAAGATGCCGGGCTTCGCCGGTTACGCGGCACGCTACAAGGCGCGCTTCAACGAAGACGTGATCACCTACTCGCCGTACTCGTATGACGGCACGATCGCGCTGCTCACCGCGATGAAGGACGCGAACTCGACCGACCCGAAGGTGTACACGCCGTATCTCGGCAAGGTGTCGGTCAAGGGCGTGTCGGCCCCGAGCATCGCGTACGACGCGAAGGGCGACCTGAAGGATGCGCCGGTGACGATCTACAAGGTCGAGCGCGGCACGTTCAAGCCGGTCGATACGATCGCCGGCAACTGATACGCAACCCGGCCCCGCGCGGCGCGTCAGCGGCTCACCGGCCGCCCGCGCCGCACGCGCTTTTGCCCCGGCCCCGGCCGCGCGCTCCAAAGCATTCCCCGTCGCACACCCGCGCGCGCATTTCGCGCTCCTGTAGAATCCTCCCACCCGCT
Organism: Burkholderia sp. Bmkn7; assembly: GCF_041103175.1. Lineage (NCBI taxonomy): Bacteria > Pseudomonadati > Pseudomonadota > Betaproteobacteria > Burkholderiales > Burkholderiaceae > Burkholderia > Burkholderia sp. Bmkn7. Next base: position 17,130 of record NZ_JBGCUH010000002.1, read on the forward strand.
TTGACGCTTCGTCCCTGCCGTGCCCCATCCCGGTGCGGCGGCGCGTGTTGCGCGCCTCACCCGGCACACGACACGCTTCGACGATGCAAGCCGCGCCTTGTCAGTCCATGCCGATAGCGGGCCCTGGAGACGCAGCACCGACAACAACATTCGAAAACCGATCGTCCTGACCATGCAAGCTTCCGAATTGAGCGGCGTGCCTCGCGCCGCCGAACGCGCGCTCACGCGCAGCGACTACAAGACCCTTGGCCTTGCCGCACTCGGCGGCGCCCTCGAGTTCTACGACTTCATCATCTTCGTGTTCTTCGCGCCGGCGATTGGGCAACTGTTCTTCCCGCACGACATTCCCGACTGGCTGCGCCAGTTGCAGACGTTCGGCATCTTCGCGGCCGGCTATCTCGCGCGCCCGCTCGGCGGCGTGATCATGGCGCACTTCGGCGACCTGTTCGGCCGCAAGCGGATGTTCACGCTGAGCGTGCTGATGATGTCCGTGCCGACGCTGCTGATGGGCCTGCTGCCGACCTACGACACGATCGGCATCCTCGCGCCGGTATTGCTGCTGCTGTTCCGCGTGCTGCAGGGCGCGGCGGTCGGCGGCGAGGTGCCGGGCGCGTGGGTGTTCGTGTCCGAGCACGTGCCGTCGCGTCATATCGGCTATGCATGCGGCACGCTGACCGCGGGCCTGACGGCCGGCATCCTGCTCGGCTCGCTCGTCGCCGCCGGTATCAACAGCCGTTACTCGACCGCCGAAGTCGGTGCGTTCGCATGGCGCATCCCGTTCCTGCTCGGCGGCGTGTTCGGCCTGTTCTCCGTGTACCTGCGCCGCTGGCTGCATGAAACGCCGGTGTTCGCCGAGATGAAGGCGAAGAAGGCGCTCGCGGCCGAGATTCCGCTGAAGGCCGTGCTGCGCGACCACGGCCGCGCGGTGATCGTGTCGATGCTGCTCACGTGGATGCTGTCGGCCGCGATCGTCGTCGTGATCCTGATGACGCCCGCGCTGCTGCAGAAGCAGTTCCACCTGACGCCCGCGACGACACTGTTCGCGAACAGCGTCGCGACGCTGTGCCTGACGGCCGGCTGCATCACCGCCGGTTCGCTCGCGGGCTGGATCGGCGCGAAGCGCGTGCTCGGCATCGGCGGCCTCGGGCTGGCCGCGTGCTACTACCTGCTGTTCGTGCAGGTCGCGGCCGATGCGTCGACGCTGCCGCTCTACTACGGGATAGCGGGCTTCATGGTCGGCACGATCGGCGCGGTGCCGTTCGTGATGGTCAAGAGCTTCCCGGCCGTCGTGCGCTTCTCGGGCATCTCGTTCTCGTACAACGTCGCGTATGCGATCTTCGGCGGCCTCACGCCGGTGATCGTGTCGCTGATGATGAAATCGAATCCGCTCGCGCCGGTCGTGTACGTCGCGGCGATCTGCGTGCTCGGCGCGATCGCCGTGCAGTTCTCGAAGGATGCGAAGGACGTGAAGGACGCACGCTGAACGTCGGCGCGCACGCGCCGGCCAGATGAACGAAGGGCCGAATCCCGCGGCGTGCGGGATTCGGCCCTTTTGTTATGACTCGGTCTGGCGGCGCGAGTCAGTCCGGTTCAACGCAGCACGCCGTACGACGAACTCGGCCGGCGCAGCGCGTCGATGCTCGCGCCGCCGGCGCCGGTGACGAACAGCAGCAGGAACCCGCCGGCGATCGCGACGTTCTTCCAGAAGTGAATCACCATGTCGTGCTGGACGGCGGCGCTCGTCGCGTCCCAGAAATTGTGCCCGACCATCGCGGTCGCGATCGTGTAGACCGCCATCAGCAACGCGAGCGGCCGTACCTTGTAGCCGACGATCAGCAGCAGACCGCCCAGCCCCTCGATCGCGACGACGATCGGCGCGACGACCTGTTGATAGGGCACGTTCATCCCGTGCAGATACGCGATGAAATCGCTGTAGCCGAGCAGCTTCATGATGCCGCCCCACAAGAACAACGCCGCCAGCGCCAGGCGTGCGAAAAAAATGACGCCGGAATCGACGGTACGCGTCATGCCTCTCTCCTCGTATGCAATTCGGCCGCTTGCCCCGGGCGCGCCCGGGCGGTTCGACGCCGCGCGGCCCGGAAGGGGGCGCGGCAAATGGGCCAGCATAGAGGGTCTTTTCGCCGTGTCCAAGAAAAAGGTTGTAGCAAATCTTTACACTGCGGCGGCCGCGCCGGCGGCTCGACGCACTGAAAAACGCGTTTAGCCCGCGTCGCTCAACAACACCCCTTTCTTGAAGATGAAGCAGCCATAGCCGCGCAACTCGCCGGTGACGATCACCGCGTAGGCCTGCTGTGCGCGCTCGTAGAACGCGAAACGGTCGATACCCGCGAGCGGCACCGCGCGCCCTTCCGCGCGGTCGATCTCGGCCTGCACTTCGCGCTGCACGGGCGGCACCGCGGCTGCGTCGCCGACGACTTCCATCCGCCATGCGGGTGTGTCGACGAACGTGTCGAGCGGCAGCACGGACAGCACCGCGCGCACGACGCGCGCCGAATCGGCGCCGTCGATGCGCAACGCGCGGCCGACCACCGTGTGCTCCGCGACGGATTCCGCCGGGAAATTCGCATCGCAGATCGCGATTTCATCACCGTGCCCCATCGCACGCAGCGTGTGCAGGATGTCGGCGTGCAGCAGCGGGTCGAGATTCTTCAGCATGTCGGCTAGTCTCCAGGATCAGGAACGAATCGCATAACGTTACCCGATCCCGGCGGCCGTTGCGCATGCATCGCTCACGTCACGACGCCGCGGCCGGCATCTCGTCGATGAAACCGGTGACCGTCGCGAGGCGGCCCGACGCGTCGACCGTGCCGAAGTCCGAACCCTTCACGATCGCCGCGCCGTCGGGCGACACGAGCGCCCACGAGAACCGCAGGTGCTGGCCGAACGCGTCGACGTCGGTCGTGCGGCGAAAGCGGAACGCGGGGAAGCGTGCCTGCACGGCCGCGATCATCGCGTCGATGCCTGCGTGGCCGTCGCCAGCCATCAGCGGATCGCGATAGGCCGCGTCGCTCGCATAGGTCGCATCGATCAGCGCGCGGCGGCGCGCGACGTCGGGTTCGTTCCATGCGTCGAAGTAGCGGTCGATCAGGTCGGCGTGAATGGACGAGGCGGACGAGGCGGATTGGGCGGTGCTCATGGCGAGGCTCCTTGTGTCGATGAGGGGACGAGGTCGCGAACGTTGCGTGTTTCGTATTCGCGTGCCGTCATCGTCGCCTGCCTCGCGCGGGCGGTCGATTACGTGCGAGGTAAGGAAATCGCGCCCGCGCCGCCGCGATCAGCCGGCCGCGGAGTTGGCTGCGCAGTTGGCCGCGCAGTTGGCCGCGTAGTCGACCGCCAGGCTCCACGCCGGATCCTCGTGCTTCGCCCAGTACGCGTCGAACAGCCGGCGCGTCATCGGGCCCGGCCGGCCGTCGCCGATCGGTGCGCCGTTCAGCCGCGTGACGGGCATGATCCCGCCGGCCGTCGACGTGATGAACACCTCGTCCGCTTCGCGCAGTTGTGCATCGTCGACACGGCCAGCCTGCGCGTCGATGCCCATCGACGCCGCCAGCTCGAACACGGTCTGCCGCGTGATGCCGTGCAGCACGCCGCGCTCGGGCGTCCGAAGCCGGCCGTCGCGCACGATGAAGACGTTGAACCCGGGCCCTTCGGCGATGCTGCCGTCCGTGCACTTCAGCACGACCGACTCCGCACCCGCGTCATACCCCTTCAGCAGCCCGGCGACGAGGTCGAGCCAGTGGTAGTTCTTGATCTGCGGATCGACCGATTCGGGCGGAATCCGCCGCACGTCGTCGACCAGATGCAGGTGCAGGCCCTCGCGCAACTGCCGCTCGTTCGCGACCGAGCCGTACGGCACCGCGAACGCGATGAACTGGTTCACCGCGTCGCGCGGGTCGCGGCTGAAGGTGGGCGATACGCCGCGCGTGCACAGCATTTCGACGTACGCGTTGCGCAGGCCCGAGCGGCGCACGCATTCGACGAGGATGTCGCGCAGCGCGTCGTCGCTCAACGGTACGTCCAGCCGCAGCCGCGCCAGCGAGCGCCTGAACCGCGCGATGTGCCGGTCGAGGCGGAAGAAGCGGCCGTTCCACACGTGCACGGTGTCGTACGTGACGTCGGAGTGCAGGAAACCCCAGTCGAGCACCGACACGCGCGCGTCGGCGATCGGAACGAAGCGGCCGTTCATGTACGCGGCGCCCGGCGGATACGCGGATGCTTCGCCGGACTGAATGCTCTCCGGCGCCGAACGTTTCACGTCGGGCGCGTACGGCGCGTAGTCGACCTGCGCGACAAACGACGCGCGATCGGCGTCGAACACGCTGCGATGCACGACCGCATTCGGCCCCGCCGCGCGATCGAACGACAGCTTGCCGTCGAGATGGTCGATCTCGTGCTGCATCAGCTCCGACACATCGGGCGACAGCGCGTCGCGCCGATGCAGCTCGCCGTCGAGCGTCGTGTACTGCACGCTCACCGACGCGTGGCGCTCGACACGCACGAACAGGTCCGGAAAGCACATGCAGTCGTCCCACAGCGTCATCCGCGCGTCGCTGTGCCACACGATTTCGGGGTTCACGATCACGTCGGGCCAGCCGTCCAGCGCGAGCGCGATCATCCGTTGCCCGACGCCGATCTGCGGCGCGGCGACCGCGCGGCCGAAACCGTGTTCGTCGCGAAACGCGCGCAGCGCGGCGCGCAGTGCGCCGGCGGCTTCGCGCACGGCGGGATCGGTTACGTCGCCGACCGGCCGCGCGACGTCGCGCAGCGATGCGGTGCCCACCGGAAGAATCCGCGTATTCATTTCACTACCTCCGACAAAGTCACCTTGTTGCCTCCCTTGAACGTCGAAATCGTTGCCGCCGGATTGCGCAACTCGCCGTTCGCGTCGAACGCGATCCGGCCGGTCACGCCCTGGAAGTCGACGCGATGCAGCGCGTCGACGATCTTCGCCGGATCGGCGGACTGCGCGAGCATCACCGCGTGGTACACGGCCATCATCGCGTCGTAGGCGTACGGTGCGTAGAGCTGCACGGGGGCGCCGTACTTCCGCGTGAAGCGCGCCGCGAACGCGGGGCCGCCCGGCATCTTCGCGAGGCTTCGGCCGCCGTCTGCGCACACGAGGTTGCCGTCGAGCGCATCGCCGGCCAGCTTCAGGATCTCGTGCGTGCACAGACCGTCGCCACCCAGCAGCGGCACGGCGATCCGCAGCTTCTTCATCTGCTTGAGCATCGGCCCGCCCTGCGTGTCCATGCCGCCGAAGAAGATCGCGTCGGGCGCACGGCCCTTGATCAGCGTCAGCGGCGCGCCGAAGTCGAACGCCTTGTCGGTCGTGTATTCGCGTGCGACCACGGCGGCGCCCGTGTTCCCGAGCCCGCCGGCGAACACGTCCGCGATGCCCTGCCCGTAGGCCGTGCGATCGTCGACGACACCGATGCGGCGCGCGTGCAACTGCTCGACCGCATAGCGGGCGACCGCCTGCCCGAGGAAGTCGTCGTTCGCGAGCATCCGGAACGTGGTGCGATAGCCGAGACGCGTGAACGCCGGGTTGGTGGCCGACGGCGTCAGCTCCGCGATGTTCGCCGTCGCGTAGAGCCGCGCGACGGCGATCGACGTCCCCGAATTCTGGTGGCCGATCACGGCGCTGACGTGCGTATCGACGAAGCGCTGCGCGACCGTCGTCGCGACCTTCGGGTCGGCCTGGTCGTCTTGCGCGTCGAGCGCGAACGTGACCGGATGCCCGGCGACGTTTGGATGCGCCGCGTTGATTTCGTCGATCGCGAGCCGAATGCCGCGCGCGCTGTCCTCGCCGAAATGCGCCTGCGCACCCGTGAGCGCGCCGGCAAAACCCACGACGACCGTATCCGCGCCGAACGCGGGAACGGCCGGTACAAGCGACACAAGTGGCGCCAGCAGCACGAGCGGTGCCAGCAGCAGATGTCGGAAACGCATGATGTTTTCCTCGCGGCTTCATCGTTGACGGGTGCTACGATTATCGGCAGCCGTCGCGAAATCCGATAAACATCGGGCGGCATCATTCGCGAGTTTGTTTCGTTTTTTCTCTCCGAAGGAAATCCGATGAATTCCGCCGCCACACCGCTCGACGACTTCGACCTGCGGATCCTCGCCCGCCTCCAGCACGACAACCAGATCACCAACCAGGCGCTCGCCGCCGAGATCGGCCTGAGCCCGCCCGCATGCCTGCGCCGCGTGAAGCGGCTGCGCGACGAGCGCTATATCCAGCAGGACGTTTCCGTCGTCGATCCGACCAAGGTCGGCCTCCCGTTGACGATGCTCGTCCTCGTGCAGGTCGAGCGCGAACGGGTCGACCTGCTCGACGAATTCAAGCGGTTCCTGAAGTCGCTGCCGGAAGTCATGCAGTGTTATGTGGTGACGGGGCGCGCCGATTTCGTGCTGATGATCGCGATGCGCGACATCGACCACTACGAGGAGTTTTCCACGCGCGTATTCCGGCAGCACCACAACATTCGCCACTTCGAAACGATGGTCGTGATGTCGCGCGTCAAGGTCGGGCTGTCGCTGCCGATCGACATCGCATAACGATCGCCGCAATGAAAACGGGCGCCGTCGGGCGCCCGCATCGTCCGGCGGCATCGGCCGCGCGCGTCAGGTCACCGGCGCCGGATTGAACAGCGTCAGCGCATTCGCGAGCTTCCACTGCTCGGCCCACGTGCGACGCTTGCCGCTCGCGACGTCGAGCATCAGCCGGAACAGTTCCCAGCCGGTGTCCTCGATCGTCGCCGCGCCGGTCGCAATCCGCCCCGCGTCGAGATCCATCAGGTCGTGCCAGCGGCGCGCGAGATCGCTGCGCGTCGCGACCTTGATCACCGGCACCTGTGCGAGGCCGTACGGCGTGCCGCGGCCCGTCGTGAAAATGTGCAGGTTCATCCCTGCCGCGAGCTGCAGCGTGCCGCAGATGAAGTCGCTCGCGGGCGTCGCCGCATAAAGCAGCCCCTTCTGCTTCGCGCGATCGCCGGGACGCACGACACCGGCAATCGGCGCGCTGCCCGACTTCACGATCGAGCCCATCGCCTTCTCGACGATGTTCGACAGGCCGCCCTTCTTGTTGCCGGGCGTCGTGTTCGCGCTGCGGTCGACGCGGCCGCGCTGCAGGTAACGGTCGTACCAGTCCATCTCGCGAATGATCTCGCGCGCAACGTCCTCGTTCGCCGCACGCGACGTGAGCTGCGCGACACCGTCACGCACTTCCGTCACCTCGGAGAACATGATCGTCGCGCCCGCGCGCACCAGCAGGTCGGCCGCGAAGCCGACGGCCGGATTCGCGGTGAGCCCCGAGAACGCATCGCTGCCGCCGCATTGCACGCCGACGACGAGATCCGACGCGGGGCACGTCTCGCGGCGGCGGCGGTTCAGCCGCTCGAGATGCGATTCGGCCATCGTCATGATCGAGTCGATCATCGAGTTGAAGCCGACGTGCGCGGCGTCCTGCAGGCACACGACACCGCCGTTGTCGCCGGTGCCGTCGGCCGCCACCGGAATCGCGCCGGGCGGCAGCAGGCGCTCGGGTTGAAGCTTCTCGCAGCCGAGGCTCACGGTCATCACCTCGCCGCCGAAGTTCGGATTCAGGCTGATGTTGCGCAGCGTGCGGATCGGGATATCGGCGTCGGGCGCGTCGATCGCGACGCCGCAACCGTAGGTGTGCTCGAGCCCGACCACGTCGTCGACGTTCGGGTAGCGCGGCAGCAGCTCGGCCTTGATCCGCCGCACCGCATGCTCGACGACGCCCGACACGCACTGCACGGTCGTCGTGATCGCGAGGATGTTGCGCGTGCCGACCGAGCCGTCTGCATTGCGGAAGCCCTCGAACGTATAGCCTTCGAGCGGCGGCAGCGGCGGCGCGGCACGCGTCGCGAGCGGCAGGTTGTCCAGCCCCGGCGGCTCGGGCATGCGCATCGTGCGCTCGTTGACCCAACTGCCGCGTCGCAGCTCGGCCAGCGCATAACCGATCACCACGTTGTAGCGGACGATAGGGTCGCCGGCCGCGAGATCGACCAGCGCGACCTTGTGCCCCTGCGGCACGCCTTCGCGCAGCGTCAGCCCGTCGGCGAACGTCGCGCCCTCGGGCAGGCCGCCGTCGTTGACGACGATCGCGACGTTGTCGTCCGGATGCACGCGGATGTAGAGCGGGGAAGTAGTCATCGGAATTCCTGGAGGCTGTCGGCCATATTGTTAGTCATCATACGACATTCGACTCTGGCCGGCGATGCTGCGTAAACCCTTATCCGTAAAGACCCTATCATTTACCCGCCAGCAAATCGCTTGCGTGGTCCTTTCCCTCGTTGTACGATGACATACAACGACATCGCCAATTTGGCTCGTATGCCGTTCCCGACGAACCAGCACTCGCGCTAGACGGACGACCCGACCATGACTTCACCGCAAGAACTCAAACAGATCATCTCCCACGGCCTGCTGTCCTTTCCGCTGACGGACTTCGACGCCGACGGCAGCTTCCGCCCGTCCACCTATGCCGAGCGCCTGGAATGGCTCGCGCCGTACGGTGCGAGCGCGCTGTTCGCGGCCGGCGGCACCGGTGAATTCTTCTCGCTCACGCAGCGCGAGTATTCGGACGTGATCCGCGTCGCGACGGAAACCTGCAAGGGCAAGGTGCCGATCCTCGCCGGCGCGGGCGGCGCGACGCGCGTCGCGATCGAATATGCGCAGGAGGCCGAGCGCCTCGGCGCGAGCGGCGTGCTGCTGATGCCGCATTACCTGACCGAGGCCAGCCAGGAAGGGATCGCCGAGCACGTCGAGCAGGTGTGCCGCGCCCTGAAGATCGGCGTCGTGGTGTACAACCGCGCGAACTCGAAGCTGAACGCCGACATGCTCGAGCGCCTCGCCGATCGTTGCCCGAACCTGATCGGCTTCAAGGACGGCGTCGGCGAAATCGAAAGCATGGTGACGATCCGCCGCCGCCTCGGCGACCGCTTCGCGTATCTCGGCGGCCTGCCGACGGCCGAAGTCTATGCCGCCGCGTACAAGGCGCTCGGCGTGCCGGTGTATTCGTCGGCCGTGTTCAACTTCATCCCGAAGACGGCGATGGAGTTCTACGAAGCGATCGCGAAGGACGACCACGCAACGGTCGGCCGCCTGATCGACACGTTCTTCCTGCCGTACCTGAAGATCCGCAACCGCCGCGCGGGTTATGCGGTCAGCATCGTGAAGGCGGGCGCGAAGCTCGTCGGCCACGACGCGGGCCCCGTGCGGGCGCCGCTCGTCGACCTCACCGAGGCCGAAGCGGCCGAACTCGACGTGCTGATCAAGAAGATGGGCCCGCAGTAAGCGGGGGCGGCCTGCGCGGTGCGTTGATCGGCACCGCGCAAGCCGGTTGTCGCGTCGCGTGCCGGTTCGACGGTATCGCGACCGTTCGCAGCAGCAACCCCGCACGCATCCGCCGCGATGCGACGGGTGCCGCCTCCGGCGCGGCGCTTCGCGTGACGCCACCCCGCAGGCCGTCCGGCCGCGTCACATCTGCGCGATGATTCCGACGATCCGGTGGCGCACGTTCGCGAGCCTGACCCGCGTCGCCTCGATCTGCCCCTGCGTGCCCGCCCGCGCGCGCGCATTCGATTCGCCGTCGAGGATCTGCCCGAGCACGTCGCGGTCGACGACCGCATCGAAGAACCGGCCGACCGTGATCGTCGCCGACTGCTTCGCGGTCGCGAGCTGGCTGTTCGCCTGCAGCAGTGCTTCAGTACGCAGGCCCGGGTCGCGTTCGTCGATGCCGCGCCGGTACTGGAGCGCGAACACCAGTGCTTCCATGTCCTGCCGGAAACGGCGCACGGCTTGCCCGAACACGAGCGAATGCGCGTCGGCGCCCGTGACGACGCGCCCCTGGTTGATCGTCACGTCGAATTCGCTGCCGCCCAGGTCGCGCTGGAATTCGAGCAGCGCATTCGCGAGCACGCGCCCTTCGCTGTACTGGCCGACCTGGGTGCGCACGGACTTCGCGACGTCGCCGATCGCTTTCCACAATCCGGCCGCGAACAGGTGATCGCCACGCTTGTTGATGTTCATCGGGGGTTCCCTCGTTGTCTTTTGTCGGTCTCTCAGGCTTGCCTGCGGGCCTGCTGGCCCGAGGCTTCGCTACTGTAGGAGAAAACCGGGGGACGGGGAAGACGGCAAGATCCACGGCAGTCACGTACCCCGAGGCCGCTGCTCCGACCGCCGCCCCCCATGCTGCCCCGACATGATTCTTGTCGACACTTCGAACAAACCCGTCTGCACCGACACCCGTCATGCAAAAAAGGCGGAAGCGGCCCACCGGCCACATCCGCCTTTTGGTTTCCGCGTGCCGGCACCGACCCCGACGCACCGGCCGCCGGAAATCACACGCTCAATCGTCGCCGCCCGTCACTCCGCCTTCCCGTCCCGCAGCCGCGGAATCGCGAGCGGATTCTTCTCCTGCAACCCCTCGGGCAGCAGATCGTCCGGGAAATCCTGGTAGCACACCGGGCGCAGGAAACGCTCGATCGCCGTCGCGCCGACCGACGTGACGGACGGGTTCGACGTCGCGGGGAACGGGCCGCCGTGCACCATCGCGTCACACACCTCGACGCCGGTCGGGTAACCGTTCACGAGCAGGCGCCCGGCCTTGCGTTCGAGGATCGGCAGCAGCCGGCGGGCCAGCGGCTTGTCGTCGGCGTCCATCTGCAGCGTGGCCGTGAGCTGGCCCTCGAGCGCGTCGAGCACGCGCGCGACTTCGTCGAGATCGCGGCAGCGCACGATCAGCGACGCCGGCCCGAACACTTCGTGGCTGAACGCCGGCTCGGCCAGGAACGCCTGCGCGCCGACTTCGTACAACGCGCCGCCGGCCTGGCAGTCGGTCTGCGCGGCCTCGCCCGCGCCGATTTCGCGCACGCCCGGCAGTTCGGCCAGCTTGCCGCGGCCATGGCGATACGCATCGGCGATCCCGGGCGTGAGCATCACGCCGGCCGGCTTCTTCGCAAGCGCCTGTGCGGCGACGGCTTCGAAGCGGTCGAGATCGGGGCCGTCGATCGCGAGCACGAGGCCCGGATTGGTACAGAACTGGCCGACGCCGAGCGTCAGCGAATCGACGAAGCTCGTCGCGATCGCGTCGCCGCGCGCGGCGAGCGCCGCCGGGAACAGCACGACGGGGTTGATGCTGCTCATTTCCGCGTAGACGGGAATCGGCTGCGGGCGGGCATTCGCGATCTGCACGAGCGCCATGCCGCCCTGTCGCGACCCCGTGAAGCCGACGGCCTGGACCGCCGGATGGCCGACGAGCGCCGCGCCGATCACGCGGCCGGGGCCGATCAGCAGCGAGAACACACCGGCCGGCATCCCGGTTTTCGCGACGGCGGCGCGAATCGCGCGGCCGACCAGTTCGGACGTGCCGAGGTGCGCCTCATGCGCCTTCACGATCACCGGGCAGCCGGCCGCGAGCGCCGACGCCGTATCGCCGCCGGCCACCGAGAACGCGAGCGGGAAATTGCTCGCACCGAACACGACGACGGGCCCGAGCCCGACTTTCTGCAGCCGCAGGTCCGAGCGCGGCAGCGGCGTGCGGGCTGGCTGCGCGGGATCGATCGACGCGGCGAGGAAACGACCGTCGCGCACGACACGCGCGAACAACCGGAGCTGGCCGACGGTGCGGCCGCGCTCGCCCTGCAGCCGCGCGACGGGCAGGCCCGTTTCAGCGTGCGCGCGCTCGATCAGCGCGTCGCCGAGCGCGACGATTTCATCCGCGATCGCGTCGAGAAATGCCGCGCGGGCCGCGAGCGGCTGTGCGCGGTACGCGTCGAACGCGTCGCGCGCGAGTTCGCATGCACGCTCGATGTCGGCCGCCGCCGCGACGCCGAACGCCGGCGCGTCGATCGGCGCGCCCTTCGACGGGTCGAACGCGCGCAAGGTACCGGCCGAACCGGCGACCGCTTCGGCGCCGATCAGCATCTCTCCTGTCAGTTGCATGGGTGTGCTCCGTGGTTCGGGAATGATGGGCTCATTGTAGCCCAACAGATACGATGTCTGCCGACATGATTTTGCGATTCACGTGGGTCGTCGATCTTGCCACACAATGTGCGAATCCCTTATTGATTCGTTTCATGCCCAAATTGTGGGCGTTTCGCGTTGTACCCAACGGGAAAACCCGAGGTTTCCGGGGTCGACCAACCCACATAAACTCCGCACCATGTCATACGACGACGTACATTAAAGTGCCTAATCAGACCACCCCTCGCGATCTTCCGCTCGACCTCGCGCGCACCGCGCGCCGGACCGCCGTGCGCTACTGGATCCTGGCGATGCTGTTCGTCGTCACGACGCTCAACTATGCGGATCGCGCGACGCTGTCGATCACCGGCACGCCGATCCGCAAGGCGTTCGGCATCGACCCGGTGACGATGGGCTACATCTTCTCGGCGTTCAGCTGGGCCTACGTGCTCGCGCAACTACCGAGCGGCTGGCTGCTCGACCGCTTCGGCGCGCGCCGCGTGTATGCGGCCAGCATCTTCCTGTGGTCGGCGTTCACACTGCTGCAGGGCGCGATCGGGCTCGGCGGCAGCGCCGCGTTCGCGGTGGCCGCGCTGTTCGCGATGCGCTTCGCGGTCGGCATCGCCGAGGCACCCGCCTTTCCCGCGAACGCGAAAGTCGTCGCGAGCTGGTTCCCGACCGCCGAGCGCGGCACGGCGTCCGCGATCTTCAACGCCGCGCAATACTTCGCCGCCGTGGTGTTCTCGCCGCTGATGGCGTGGCTCACGCATGCGTACGGCTGGCACCAGGTGTATCTGTGGCTCGGCCTCGCGGGCATCGCGCTCGCGTTCCTGTGGCTGCGGGTCGTGAAGGATCCGGCCGACCATCCGGCCGTGAACCGCGCGGAACTCGAGCATATCGAGCAGGGGGGCGGCCTCGTGCGCACGACCGTGCGCGGCACCGGCGGCCTGCGCTCGGAAGGCCGCCGCGTGGCGGGCTGGTATTACGTGCGCCAGCTGCTGTCGAACCGGATGCTGATCGGCGTGTATCTCGGCCAGTACTGCGTGAACGTGCTCACCTATTTCTTCCTCACGTGGTTCCCGATCTACCTCGTGCAGGCACGCGGGATGTCGCTGCTGAAGGCCGGCTTCATGACGTCGCTGCCCGCGATCTGCGGGTTCCTCGGCGGGGTGCTCGGCGGGATGCTGTCCGACGGGCTGATCCGCCGCGGCGTGTCGCTCACGCTCGCGCGCAAGATCCCGATCGTCGGCGGAATGGCGCTGTCGATGGTCATCATCGGCTGCAACTACGTCGACAGCGAAGCGCTCGTGATCGTGCTGATGGCCGTGTCGTTCTTCGGCAAGGGCATCGGCTCGCTCGGCTGGGCCGTCGTCGCGGATACCGCGCCGAAGGAAGCGATCGGCCTGTCGGGCAGCCTGTTCAACATGTTCGGCAACACGGCCGGCATCGTCGCGCCGATCGCGATCGGCTATCTCGTCGGCGCGAGCGGCTCGTTCAACGGCGCACTCGTGTTCGTCGGGCTGAACGCGCTCGTCACGGTGTTCAGCTATCTCGTGATCGTGAAGGACATCCGGCGCGTCGAGCTGCGGCATCGCGACGCGTGAGATTCGGCGAAAAGAAGGAAACGGGAAACGACGGCGGCCGCGTTACAGCGACCGCCGTTTTTGCGTCAGGCCGCGGAATGCGCGACGCGCAGCATGTCGTGCACGCCGGACGTCATCAGCGCGAGGAACGCGAGCAGGCCGACGTAGCAGAGCGCGTACGTCGTCTTCGTCTCGATCGACGTCGCGTAGTACACGCGATTCTCCGGCGCGTCGGGATCGTAGCGCCATGCGCGCTTGAGCTGCGGCAGCGCGAGGATCGCCATCACGATCAGCAGCGGGCTCGGGCGGTACACGAACAGCGCGATCAGCACCGGCACGCCCGCGAACCAGATGCGCGGCGACAGCACCGCGGTGATCCGCCCGCCGTCGAACGGCGACAGCGGAATCATATTGAACAGGTTCAAGAAGAAGCCCGTGTACGACAGCGCAAGCAGCAGGTTGCTGTCGTAGTGGCGCGCGGCCGCGTAGCAGGCCAGCGCACCGAGCGTGCCGACGAACGGCCCGGCAAGCCCGACGTACGCCTCGGTTTCCGCGTCGTGCGGCATCTCCTTCAGCTGGATCCACGCGCCGACGAACGGGATGAAGGTCGGCAGCCCGACGTCAAGCCCGCGCCGCTGCGCGGCCACGTAGTGGCCGGCCTCGTGCACCAGCAGCAGTGCCACGAAACCGGCCGCGAACCGCCAGCCGTAGAACAGCGCATAGACCGCGATCGACGCGAGCATGGTGCCCGCGGACACGAGCACCTTGCCGAGCTTGAGGCCGCCGAAGATCAGCAGCAACAGCTTCGTCATTCCTTGCGCTCCGTGGCGGATGCATCGGACACGCCGGATGCGTCGGCGACGGCCGGCACCGCGGCCGGCTTCGGCTTGCGCCCGAAGAAGCGTTTCAGCGCGGCGCCGCCGGCCAGCAGCGCAACCGCGCCGACCTTGAAGAACTTCACCGCGAACGCGCCGATCAGCGCGAGCAGGCCGAGCTTCTTCGCGCCGACGCCGACGATCAGCGCCGCGAGGCCATACTCGGCGACGTGGTCGGTCGACTTGTTGAAGTCGGCGTAGCGCTTGCCGTCGTTGAAGCTGATGTTCGACAGCAGCTCGTCGGCCGACGCCTTGTATTTCGGCAGGTCGGCGAGCGTCGACGCCATCGTCAGCGACAGGTAGCCGTCGCGGCCGAGCACGAGCGTCCGGTAGTTCACGCCGTCATTTTCGGCGTTCGGCGCGGCGCCCTTGTCGCGGATGATCGCGGACCAGACGAGCCGGTGCGTGGCCGCGTCGTACGCGGGCGCCTTCGCCCAGCCGACCACCTCGGTTTCGGGCAGGCCGCGTTCCTTGCGCCCGGGGTTGTCTTCCTCGGTGCCGGCCTGCAGGCTCTTCAGCAGTTCGTCGGGTTTCCAGTCCTTCGCGTCGTCGTCGCGGATATAGCCGCTCGGCTCGAACGATACGACCGAGATCCAGTCGGCATCGGGATCGTCGGGCAGCACGAGGCCGACCAGCCGGGTTTCGTCGATCGAGTTGCCCATCGAGCGCAGGTAGCGGCCGGCTTCGGCGGCCGGCACGAACGATTCGCCGGCTTTCAGCTTCAGCACGGCTTCGTGTTTCACGTCGATGTCGGTCGGGCCCTTCACGACCGCGTCGTTGGCGGCGGCAGCCGCGGCCCTCATTTCCACCTGCGCGGCTTCGGTTTGCGCGTGGGCGCTGATCGCGGTGAATGCAAGCGTCGCCACGCAGGCGAGCCGGACGGCAAGTTTTTTCATTGTTGGATTCCCCTGGAATGCCTTGTCGTAAATATGCACGGCGTCGGCCCTTGCGTTTTCAATCGCGGGTCCGGCGTCGTCTCTCAGTTGGCACGGAGGCTATGGTAACGCAGCCCCGCGACGCGCCCGGGGAGGCGCGATGCTTACGTCGCAGGTAATGCCCAAGGCACGCGGGATTGCCTATCATCTGCTGCATGAACCCGACCGCCGCCCTCCACTCGCCCTCCCCGTCCGCCGGCCGCGCGTCCGGCATCGGCCCGCTGCTGCGCACGTGGCGGCAACGCCGGCGCCTGAGCCAGATGGCGCTCGCGCTCGACGCGGACGTTTCCGCGCGCCACCTGAGCTTCGTCGAATCGGGCCGCGCGCAGCCGAGCCGCGAGATGGTGCTGCATCTCGCGGAGCGTCTCGACGTGCCGCTGCGCGAACGCAATGCGCTGCTCGTCGCGGCCGGCTTCGCGCCGCTGTTTCGCGAACGGCCGTTTTCGGATCCGCAGCTCGATGCCGCACGCCATGCGGTGGAAGCCGTGCTGCGCGGCCACGAGCCCTACCCGGCGCTCGCCGTGGATCGTCACTGGACGCTGCTCGCCGCGAACCGGATGCTCGGCGCGCTGGTCGCGCAGGCCGATCCGTCGCTGCTGCAACCGCCCGTCAACGTGCTGAGGCTGAGCCTGCACCCGGACGGCCTCGCGTCGCAGATCGTCAACTGGCACGAGTGGCGCGCGCACATCCTGCATCGGCTGCAGCGGCAGATCGATGCAAGCGGCGACCGCGCGCTGCACACGCTGCGCGACGAACTCGCCGCGTATCCGGCACCGGCCGGCCAGCCCGACGACACGCATGCGCGCACCGACTTCGCGGATATCGCCGTGCCGTTGCGGCTGCGCACGGCGGCCGGCGAACTGACGTTCTTCAGCACGACGACGGTGTTCGGCACGCCGGTCGACGTGACGCTGTCGGAACTCGCGATCGAGGCGTTTTTCCCCGCGAATCCGGAGACGGTGGAAGCAATGCGGGCGCTGGCGGACGCGTTGCCGGCGCAATAACGTGCGCAACGGAGCGTGACGGAAGCCGGCGCACGAACGCCGGCTTCCGCGCCATCACGGCCATGCCGGCCGCCGGTGCGCATCTCCGCAGCCGGATTTCCCCTGAAGCATAAAGATCGACCGCTACGGCAAACCCGGGCGCCCGCGCGTCCGATCAGAATGCGTCGTCGCATCTCAGGCTGCCGATCCGGCACGCGCCAGCGTGCCGGAACACGTCAAACGACGCAGCCGCCCCTGCGCCGTTTCCCGCTCGGATTCATTCCGCCAAATGTCAAATTTGTTTAGTACATCTTTTCAATCGGATCGTACTCGAACCAAGGCGACAGGGAAATCGTGAGACGGACACGCTAGCCAAAACACAATTTTCATATCAAGCCCAGGAACAACATGAACAAGAATCATCGAGGGTCGGGGAATCCGGTGCAGCACGCGCCGGTGAAGTCGAAAGCGGCGCTGGCCATCGCCGTCAGCGCAGCGGTCGTCGCATTCGCGGCTTCCGCACCGGCGCAGGCTTCCTATGTGCAGAACGGCAATGCGATCGATACCGTCGCAGGCTGCTCGGACAACATCGCGATTTCGGGCACCAGTACGTATCCGGCCACGGCACGGGGCTGCGACAACATCGCAATCGGCCCGTCGGCAGTCGCCGATTCGGGCTCGTCGACCGGCGCGTACAGCGAAACCGTAGCGATCGGGCGGCAGTCCGTCGCAACCGGTACGCAAGCCACGACGCTGGGCGGCAATGCCGTGGCGACCGGCGACCATGCGACGGCGATTGGCGCGTTTGCCGGTGCGACCGGCCTCAACGCGACGGCGGTGGGCCAGGGCGCGGTCGCGAACGGCGCCACGGCGTCGGCATTCGGTTCGGGCGCGTTCGCCGTGGATCAATCGACGGCAGTCGGCCAGAGCGCCAGCGCCACCGCAACCTTCTCGACGGCGGTCGGCAAAGGCAGCAACGCGGCCGGCGGCACGGCGCTCGGCTTCCAGGCCAACGCCGGTGCCGGCGATGCGGTCGCGCTCGGCGTCGACAGTTCGGCATCCGCGACCGGCAGCGTCGCGATCGCCCGCGCGACGGCCTCCGCGGTGAATGCGGTCGCCATCGGCGAAGGCGCGAACGCGGCCGACGCGAATTCGGTGGCGCTGGGCTCGAACTCGGCCACGCGTGCGGCAACCACCGTCAGCAGCGTAACGCTGAACGGCGTCGGCTACAGCGGCTTCGCGGGTACGCCGGTCGGCGTGGTCAGCGTGGGCAGCGCGGGCGCCGAGCGCCAGATCGTCAACGTCGCGGCCGGCGCGATCAGCGCGACCAGCACGGACGCGGTCAACGGTTCGCAGCTCTTCTCGATCGCCAATCAGGTCTCCACGCTGACGACGGATCTGGCCGCGCTCACGAACACCGTCGGCAAGATTTCGTCGAGCGTCCCGAGCGGCACGGTCGCGGACAGCACGGGCACCGCGATCGGCAAGAACACCTCGGTCAGCGCGACGAACGGCACGGCGCTCGGCAACGGCGCGAACGTGTCGGGAGACAACGGGACGGGTATCGGCGTGAACGCGACCGTCACAGCAGCGAACGGCACCGCAACCGGCACGAACTCGACCGTCACGGCAGCGAACGGCACCGCAACCGGCGCGAATTCGAAAGTCACGGCAGCGAACGGCACGGCGATCGGAACCGGTTCGAATGTCTCCGGCAACAATTCGACAGCGATCGGCGCGAACAGCCAGGCACCGGCAAACAATGCGGTCGCCTTGGGCGCCAACTCGGTCGCGTCGCGCGACAACACGGTATCGATCGGTGCGCCGGGCGCCGAGCGCCAGTTGACCAACATGGCCGACGGCACGGCGCCGACGGATGGCGTGAACGTGCGCCAGTTGAACGGTGCAATCAACTCCGTCCGCGAGGAAATGTCGAAGTACCGCAAGGACTCGGATGCGGGCACCGCGAGCGCGATCGCGATGGCCAACATGCCGCAAGCCGTTCTGCCCGGCGAAAAGGTCGTCGCACTCGGCGGCGGCACGTACGGCGGTCAAAGCGCGATGGCGGTCGGTCTTTCCGTCGCGACCACGAAATGGCTGGTCAAGGGCTCGGTGACGACGGCCGTGTCGGGCCACGGCTCGATCGGCGCAGGCGCGGGCGTCGGTTATCGCTGGTAATCGGCCCGACGCGCGACGCATCGAGAAGCGCCTGCTCGATGCCGGAAGGCGTGCCATCGGTGCAACCGCGCCGATGGCACGGCAGCCACATGCGGCACGCCGTTTATCCGACGCGACCGGCCATGCGCGACCGCGCGCGACGACACGCGCACGAGCGCCCCGCCATCAGCGACGCTCGAGCGCCAGCTTCACCCCGAGCCCCAGCAGCACCACCCCGCTGACGCGGTGCATGCGCGTCAGGATCCGCGGGTTGCGGCGGATCGATGCGGACAGCAGGCCGGCGAACACAGCAACCGGCCCCTTGACGAGAAACGTCAGGCCCGCGAAGGTCGCGCCCAGCACGAACAGCGACAGCATCGGATGCGCGGCGCCCGCCGGCACGAACTGCGGCAGGAACGCCAGATAGAACAGCGCGACCTTCGGATTCGACACGTTCGACAGTGCGCCTTGCGCGAACGTACGCAGCCGCGATGCCTGCGCGCCGTCGCCGCTCGCGAGCGTCAGTTCGCCCGACGAGCGCAACAGCGTGATGCCGAGATACAGCAGGTACAACGCGCCGACCACCTTCAGCGCCGTGAACAGCCATTCGGATGCCTGCAGCAGCGCGCCCAGCCCGAGCGTCGCGAGCATGGTGTGCACGAGCAGCCCGACGCTGACGCCCGCCGCGGTCACGAGGCCCGCGCGCGTGCCGTCGGACAGCGTACGTGACATCACGAGCACCATGTCCTGGCCCGGCGTGACGATGATCAGCAGCGACGTTGCGATGAACGGCAGCCAGGATGGATGCGACATGGGGTAGCTCCTGAACGGGATTGCCGGCGGACGGGAATCGCCCGGCCTGTCGTCGGATTATCGGCGCCTTCCCATGGAGATTGGATGCGTATTCAGCTACTTTGGCTATCGATTTTGGCGCTATTCTCTAGCATCCACCGCTTGGGTAGTCAAAAATGTCAATCAAACTGGATGCAATCGACCGGCGCATTCTGCGTGCATTGCAACGGAATTCGAACCAGACGAATGCCGAACTCGCGCAACAGGCCGGGCTGTCCGCCACGCCCTGCCTGCGCCGCGTTCACCTGCTCGAGGAACAGGGCGTGATCGACGCGTATGTCGCGCTGCTGAACCCGGCCGCCGTCGACCTGCGATTCACGGCGTTCGTGCGCGTCACGCTGGAGCGCCAGGACAAGACGACGGTCGAACGCTTCGCGCGCGAGATGGAGCAGGCGCCCGAAGTGCTCGAATGCCACCTGATGGCCGGCAGCTACGACTATCTGCTGCGCGTGATCGCCCGCGATCTCGACGACTACCAGCGCTTCCAGATGGAAACGCTCACGCAGATCGAAGGCGTGCGCAACGTCGAAACCGAGATTCCGCTGAAGCGCATCAAGCAGACGGTTCGCCTGCCGATCTAGGCGTCCAGGAACGTGACGGCCTGCCCCTGCGGCTGCCCGTTCAGCGCGCCGTCTCGCACCACGACCTGGCCGCGCACGACCGTATGCACGGGCCAGCCCGTGACCGCGCACCCGTCGTAAGGTGTCCAGCCGCTGACGCTGGCGATCCATTCGTCGCGGATGATCCGCCGCGCGCGCAGGTCGACGATGCTGAAATCGGCGTCGTAGCCCACCGCAATCCGCCCTTTGCCCGCGATGCCGAAGATGCGCGCCGGCCCGGCGCTGGTCAGGTCGACCAGTCGTTCGAGGCTCACGCGGCCCGCGTGCACGTGATCGAGCATCAGCGGCAGCAGCGTCTGCACGCCGGTCATCCCGCTCGGCGACTGCGGATAGGGCCGGCGCTTTTCGTCGCGCGTATGCGGCGCGTGATCGCTGCCGATCACGTCGACCACGCCGTCGCGAACGGCTTGCCACAGGGCATCCCGATGATGCCATTCACGCACCGGCGGATTCATCTGCGCGAGCGTGCCGAGCCGCTCGTAGCAATCGGGCGCATGCAGGCTCAGGTGATGCGGCGTGACCTCGACGGTCACGCGCCGCCGGTGCCGCGCGAGCAACGCCATTTCCTCGGCGGTGGACACGTGCAGCACATGCAGCCGGCGGCCCGTCTCGGCCGCCAGCGCGACGATGCGCCGTGTCGCCTCCAGCGCGCTTTGCACGTCGCGCCAGCGCGGATGGTCGCGCACGTCGCCGCTCGCTTCAACGAGCGCCCGGCGTGCGCGCAGCCGCGCTTCGTCCTCCGCGTGCACGGCCATGCGCCGCCGCCCGTTGCGCACGATCCGGCGCAACACGGCTTCGTCGTCGGCCAGCAGGTCGCCGAACGAACTGCCCATGAAGACCTTCACGCCCGCGCAGCCCGGCAGCGCTTCAAGCGCCGGCAACCGTTCGGCGTTCGCGGCCGAGCCGCCGATGTAGAACGCGTAGTCGCACCACGCGCGGCCGCGCGCGCGTTCCAGCTTGGCCTGCAGATCCTGAGCGGTCAGCGTCAGCGGATGCGTGTTGGGCATCTCGAAGATCGTCGTGACGCCGCCGAGCACCGCGCCGCGCGTGCCGGCCTCGATGGTCTCCTTGTGCGTCAGGCCCGGTTCGCGGAAATGCACCTGGCTGTCGACGACACCCGGCAGCACATGCAGGCCGCCGGCATCCAGGAGAACGTCGGCGCTCCACGTGCCATGCAACGCACCCAGCGCGACGACACGGCCATCCACGCACGCGACGTCGACCTGCTCGGCGCCGTTGGGTGTCATCGCCGTGCCGCCGTGCACGAGCAGGTCGACATGGCGTCGCTTCAGCGCGTCGGTCGCGCGCCCTTCACGTCGAACGGCTTCGTCCATGGCTCAGAACTCGTTCTGGATGTGCTTGTAGCCCAGCACCAGCGCATTGTTCGTGCGCGCGACGTCCTCGGAGAAGTCGCTCGCGTCGGCCGTCACCTGCGGCAACGCGGCGAGATCGGTTTCCGGCCCGATACGCTCGGTCGAGCGCACGTAGAAGCCCGGCGGCAGGTGGCAGCCGTCGACGACCGCGTTGTAGCGCACCACGCAGCCGTCGTCGATGGTGCAGTTGAACAGCACGCTGTTGAAGCCGACGAACACGCCGTTGCCGACCTTGCACGGCCCGTGGACGATCGCGCGATGCGCGATCGACGTGTGCCGGCCGATGGTGACGCTCGCGCCCGACTTCGAATGGATCACCACGCCGTCCTGGATGTTCGAATGCGCACCGATCACGATCGGCGCGATCCGGCCGTCGCCATCCGTTTCGTCGGCGCGGATCACCGCGTACGGGCCGATGAACACGTTCTCCTCGACGATCACGAGCCCGCACAGAATGGCGGTCGGATCGACGAATGCACTCGGGTGTATCTGCGGCAGGTCGCCGCGCGGATTCTTTCTGATCATCAGGATTCCTGTCTTGACATCGAACGGCCGCGCTTGATCCGCTCGAACAGGCCCGGATCGCGCCACTGTCCGGCAATGGCCGGCGCGAACACGATGTCGTCCAGGTCGATGCGGCCCATGCGCGGGTTGAACGCATCGTCGCGAAAACACTGCGCGTAGCCGGTCTCGGTTTCGTGAACGATGATCGAATGCAGCCGCACGCCGGCTTCGCCGTTCGACATGCGCGTGCAGGACAGCGCCGCATCGACGAGGCGGAAGAACACGCGCGAGAACTGCTCGGCGCTCGGCGACACCGGCAGCAGCACCCAGCGCTCGGAATGCCGGCGCATGCTCTCGACGTAGCAGGGATCGTCATCCGACCACAGCGTCACCGCGTGGTCGAACGCGTCGATCAGGTCGCGCACGTCGCCCTTGAGCAGCCCGAAGTCGTAGATCATCTGCCCGTGGTCCAGCGCGTGTGCCTCGAGCAGCAGCTCGACGCGATACGAATGGCCGTGGATCGAATGCGAGCAACGCCGCGTGCTGCAGCCGCGCACCACGTGCGCGTTCTCGAACCGGAACAGCTTGCGGATCAGCATGCGTCGGCGCCTTCGCGAACCGGCGCGGCCCAGGCCACCGCGTCGTGCGGGTGCAGGCTTTCCAGATGGCGCACGTGCACGCGCGGGTGCGCATGGCGGCCGTCCAGCGCGTCCTGGACCCGGCGCGCGGCATCCTCGACGAACATCAGGTTGCCGCCGTTCAGCACCGCGAACGCCTGCTCGTCCGCGCGCTTGACGGCCGTCTGCACGGGCGTGCCGAGCGCGTGCTCGACGCGATCGATCAGGTCGATCAGCCCGAGCGTCGCGCCATCGGCCGGCAGCCCCGCGCTGACGACGGCTTCGCTACGCTGGCTGTGCGGCGTGGCCGCCGTCGCATGCCGTTTCAGCCACGCGGCGACCGCTGCCGGTTCCACGCGATCGTCGCGGCCGAACGCCGCCAGGAACGCCTGTTCGACCCAGTGCCGCGACAGCGCGGCCGAGCACGGGCACGTCGACGAATAGGCGACCGTCACCTGCGCGCGCACCTCGAACCCGGCGTCGGTCAGCGTCGCGTCGATCCGGACCGGATAGGCCTTCCACCCGGCAAGCCCGTCGGTCACCAGCGCGGCGCGGCGCGCCAGCAGGTCGAAGCGCAGCCGTAGCCGCGCACGGCGCGTGTCGCAGTCGCGATGGCTGTCGACCATCGCCTGCAGCACCGGCCGAAGGCCGGCCGGCGACAGCGCGGCGCCATCCCCGAGCCCGTCGAGCAGCCTGTACAGCCGCGACATGTGGATGCCCTTCACGTGCGGTGCGGGAAGGTCGACCTGCACGTCGGCGCGCGCATGCACGTCGCGCCGGCAGCCGGGCTCGGCCACCGCAACGGGCAGGTCGATGCCCTGCATGCCGACCCATTCGAGCGGGCGGCGGCCCGGCGCGGCATCGGTCAGGGAGATATCGGGAAGGGGGGCATTCATGCTCGGGATCCGGTGGAGCGCCTTCTCCATCCGGATCGATGCAGGAAGCGCGTTCAGGTCAGGGCCAGTCGCGAAACGGGTTGTCCCACGTGGTCCAGTGTTCGGGGCCGGTGGCCATCTCGGCGTCGGTCAGCAGACACGCGTCGAAGCGCGCGCGCAGCGCGGGCTCGTCCATGTCCATGCCGATCAGCACGAGTTCCTGCCGCGCGTCGCCGACGCGCTCGTCCCAGCGGGCGCGGATCTGCGCGACGGCTTCCGCGTCCTGCGGCCAGCGCTCGGGCGGCACGGCCGCCCACCAGTGGCCGGCCGGCCCGTGCCGCGCGACCGCGCCGGCCTGCGACCACGAACCGGCGACGGTCGGATGGGTGGCCAGCCAGTAGAACCCCTTCGAGCGGACGACGCCCGGCCATTCGCTTTCGACGAGCGCGAAGAAGCGCTGCGGGTGGAACGGCCGCCGCGCGCGGTAGACGAAACTGCGGATGCCGTATGCGTCGGTTTCCGGCGTGTGCGTGCCGCGCAGCTCCTGCAGCCAGCCCGGCGCGCGCGATGCTGCGTCGAAATCGAACAGGCCCGTGTCGAGCACGCGCTCGAGCGGCACCTTGCCGAATTCGGCGATCTCGATCCTCGCCCGCGGATTCAGCCCGCGCAGCAGCGCGACCAGCCGCTCGCGTGCGCTGTCGTCGATCAGGTCGATCTTGTTGATCACGATCACGTCGCAGAACTCGATCTGGTCGATCAGCAGATCGACCACCGTGCGCGCATCCTCGTCGCCCATCGATTCGCCGCGCGACTGCAGGCTGTCGCGCGACGCGTAGTCGCGCAGGAAATTGAACGCGTCGACCACGGTCACCATCGTGTCGAGCCGCGCGACTTCGCCGAGGCTGCGGCCGTCCTCGCCTTCGAACGTGAACGTCTCGGCCACCGGCAGCGGCTCCGAGATGCCGGTCGATTCGATCACGAGCTGGTCGAAGCGCCCTTCGCGCGCGAGCCGGTCGACCTCGATCAGCAGGTCCTCGCGCAGCGTGCAGCAGATGCAGCCGTTGCTCATCTCGACCAGCTTCTCGTCGGTGCGCGACAGCCCTGCGCCGCCATCGCGGACGAGCGCGGCGTCGATGTTGACCTCGGACATGTCGTTGACGATCACCGCGACGCGACGGCCCTCGCGATTGTTCAGGATGTGGTTGAGCAGCGTCGTCTTGCCGGCGCCGAGAAAGCCGGACAGGACGGTCACGGGAAGCCGCGTGGACGGAGGGAGTGCGGTGCTCATCGGGCGATTCCGGAAGAGGACGTTGACGAACGAATGATATATTGTATCGCAACGATATAACATATCATTCCGGACGTCCAGCATGCCGGCAGGGTGTTGTCCGGAGCAGGCCGCGCCCGCTCCGGTGTCAATCCGTCACGTATAGAGCGACGCCGGCGGCAATTCCCCGGTCAACGCGAACCGGCCGACGTCACGCAGCCGATAGTCGAGCGGATCGTGCAGCGTATGCGTGCGCGCGTTGCGCCAGAAGCGGTCGAGGCCGAGCGACGCGGCCGTCGCGCGCGCGCCGCATGCGTCGAACAGCGCCTCGCCGTTGTCGAGCGCCGCGCGCTGCGCGACGATCTTCGCCTCCGATACCGCGAGCGCCACCTCGGCGCGCTCGTCCGCCGTCAGCGCATCCTGCCGCGCCCACGCGCGCTGCAACGCGGCCGCCGCGCGATCGGCCAGCGCCGCCGCGGCGATCGCCCGCACGCGCATGTCGCCGAAGCGCTGCAGCGTGTACGGATCGTCGCTCGCCTGCGCGACCTCCGACTGTATCCATGGGCGGCCATGCTTCAGCACATAGTCGCGCGCTTCCGCCAGCGCACCTTCCGCGAGCCCGACGAACAGGTTCGTCAGCACGAGCTGCGACACGAGCGTGCGCAGCGTCGCGCGCGGTGTCGGCGGCGCCTCGGAGCGGTGCAGCACCTCGTCCGGCGCGAGCGTCACGCCGTCGAAGCTCACGCTGCCGCTGTCGGTCTGGCGCTGGCCGATCGGGTCCCAGTCTTCGTTGACGGTGATCCCCGCGCGATCGGTCGGCACCACGCCGAACACGGTGCGGCCCGCTTGCGGATCGTGCGCGGACACCGTCATGCGCTGCGAGCCGCGCGTGCCCGAACAGAAGCCCTTCACGCCGTCGAGCCGGTAGCCGCCGTCGGGGGTCGCGGTCGCCACCAGCCGCGTGTCGAGCGGGTTGACCGCATTGCCCCACCACCAGCGATGCTCGACCGTGCCGCGCAGATAACGTTCGCGCTGTGCCGCGCTGCCCCACACGTCGACGCTCACCACCTGCAGGATCTGGAACCCGACCAGATGCGCGAGCGCGCTGTCGACGCGCGCGATCCGCCGGATCGTGTCGTAGATCGCCGGCCACCCGGCTTCCCGCCCGCCGAATTCGCGCGGCACCGCGAGCGTCAGCAGGCCCGCGTCGGCAAGCCACTGCTTTTCCTGCGCGGCGTGGCCGCCCGCGCGATCGCGCGCGGCGGCGGTTTCGCGCAGCGTTTCGATGACGCGCGCCAGTGCGTCCGGATCGACGGCTGACACATCCGTTGCAGCGGCGAGCGTCGCCGGGCCGCGGGGATCGTTCATGCGACGGCTTCCTGTTCCTGGGTCGAGACAGCTTCCGACAACGGCACGAGTTTCCCCAGTTCGCGCCTGCCGGTCAACCGCGCGAGGATCTCGCGCCGCCAGTCGTCGTAGATCGCGCGGTATTCGGCGATATCCGCGCCGAACACGTGCGCGGTGTGCGCGTACTCGTCGTGCAGGTAGCCGTCGAGCCGCGCCTGCGTTTCCTCGTCGGCCGCGATCACGCGATCGATCAGCGCGTCGCGTTCGGCCGCCGGCAGCGCCTTCAACGTGTCGAACCACCACTGGACGATCTGCACGCGATGCCACTCCTCGTCCGGCCGGATCCGGTTCTCGCCATGCTCGCGCATCGCGCTGTCGCCGATACGGCCGGTCTTGCGCTGGATCCACAGCTTCGCGAGGAT
This sequence comes from Burkholderia sp. Bmkn7, assembly GCF_041103175.1. Lineage (NCBI taxonomy): Bacteria > Pseudomonadati > Pseudomonadota > Betaproteobacteria > Burkholderiales > Burkholderiaceae > Burkholderia > Burkholderia sp. Bmkn7. Next base: position 43,552 of record NZ_JBGCUH010000002.1, read on the forward strand.
GTGCAGCTCGTAATGCCACTCGAACGCGAGAAAGCCCGCGACGTCGCGCACCGCGATGTCGCCGATGCGCGCCCAGTGCGCGGCGACGAGCCGGTCGATTTCCGGCAGCGGATCGCGCCCCGTCAGTTCGGTCACGCGCTCACGGCCGATCACCGCGTGCGCGCCGTCGTCGCCGAGCTGGCGCGACAGGATCAGCTGGAAATGCGGGTCGTCGCGGAACAGCGTGTCGATCGCCTTCGCGACGACCTGCACGATGAACAGGTCGTGCGACGCCATCTTCGTGTAGTAGTCGGCGACGGCGGCCAGTTCGTCTTCGCCGCGCGGCTCGCGCGGCGGTGTCGCCAGCTTGTCCGGGAAGCCGGGACGATGGCGTCGCGCGACGTCCAGGAACAGCGCTTCCTCGAATTGTCCGTTCCATTCGCGCGGCGCGCCGATGGGTAAGGTCATGGGTATCGTTCTCTCAGGGTCTTCAATGAAAAGAGCCGGCGCTTGTGGCGCCGCTCAGGTACGCCGGGTCACGCGTCGGACCAGGCGGTCGCCCGTGATTTGCACGGCCGAAACGAGTGCGATCAGGATCACGATCACGGTCGCCATGACGGTCGTGTCGAAACGCTGATAGCCGTAGCGGATCGCGAGATCGCCGAGCCCGCCCGCGCCGACGGCACCCGCCATCGCGGTCGAGCCGATCAGCGCGACGACGGTGATCGTGAAGCCGCCGAGCATGCCGGGCAACGCCTCGGGCAGCAGCACGTGCCAGACGATGTGGCGGCGCTTCGCGCCCATCGCGAGCGCGGCCTCGATCAGCCCGCGATCGACTTCGCGCAGGCTCACCTCGGCGATCCGCGCGAAGAACGGGATCGCGGCGATCGACAGCGGCACGACGGCCGCCCATACGCCGATCGTCGTGCCGATCAGCACGCGCGTGAACGGCAGCAGCGCGACGAGCAGGATGATGAACGGCGTCGAGCGGAACACGTTGACGAGCGCGCCGAGCACCGCGTTCACGCCGCGCCGCTCGTAGATGCCGCCGGGCGCGGTCGTCACGAGGATCACCGCGAGCGGGACGCCGATCAGCGCCGCGACCGCGGCCGACGCGGCGACCATCGAAAGCGTGTCGCGGATCGCGTCGAGCAGTTCGGGCCACCAGAGGTCAAACATAGCCGAGCACCTCCGCGTGATTCGCGTGGCGGCGCGCGCGTTCGAGCAGCGCCGCCACCGCACCGCCGCGGGCCGCCGGCTGGCCGGCGTCGTCCGCGCGCGGCGCCGCCGCGATCACGAGCCGCCCCTGCGCATGCCCCTGGATGCGCTCGATCCCGCCATGCAGGAAACGCACCGAGCCGCCGAGCGCCGCCGCGAGCGCGCCGACATCCGGCTCGCCGCCGCTCTCGCCCGTGTAACGGACGTCGAGCACGACGTGCGCGCCGTCGGGCAGCGCGGCCTGTTCGGGCAGCGGCTGCACGCGCGCGGCCAGCTCGGCCGGCAGGTCGTGCACGAGCGTGCTGAGCAGCGCGCGCGTCGCGCCGTGGCGCGGATCGCCGAACACGCGCCACACGGGGCCCGTTTCGACGACTTCGCCTTGTTCGATCACCGCGACCGTGTCGCACACCGCGCGGATCACTTCCATCTCGTGCGTGATCAGCACGATCGTCAGCCCGAGGCGACGGTTGATGTCGGCGAGCAGCGCGAGGATCGACTGCGTCGTCTCGGGATCGAGCGCCGAGGTCGCCTCGTCGCACAGCAGTACCTCGGGATCGTGCACGAGCGCGCGGGCAATGCCGACGCGCTGCTTCTGCCCGCCCGACAGGCTGGCCGGATACGCGTCGCGTTTCGCGGCGAGCCCGACGAGTTCGAGCAGCGCCTCGACCTTGCGCACGCGCTCGGCCTTCGGCACGCCGGCGATCTTCAGCGGCAGCGCGACGTTCTCGAACACCGTCTTCGCGGACAGCAGGTTGAAATGCTGGAACACCATGCCGGTGCGACGCCGCAGCGCCACGAGCCCGTCCTCGTCGAGCGCGCCGACGTCGACGCCCTGCACGCGCACGCGGCCCGAGCTCGGCCGCTCGAGCCCGTTCACGAGCCGCAGCAGCGTCGACTTCCCCGCGCCGCTGCGGCCGATGATGCCGAACACCTCGCCGCGCCGCACGTCGAGCGTCACGTCGCGCAACGCGGCGGCCTGGCCGCGCGGCGTCGCGAACACCTTGCCGACCTGCTCCAGCGACACGGCGGCGCCACCGGCGGCGGCCGCGGCCGCCGCGTCATGCGGGCCGGCAGCGGCGCCGGCACGAGCGGCCGATGCGTCGACGAAACCCAGCGTATCGAACAATTGCGTCATCGCTTCGCTCCGTCACGTTCAGGCATGCGCGGGATGCGCGGGCTCGGTTGCCGGCACGGCAGCCGGCCGGTGCTGCGCGCCCGTGTGCCACGCGGGCAGGCGCGGGCCCGCGCCGAACAGCTTCTCGCGCAGCGTCGGCGCGGGATCGTAGTCTTCCTTGTAGACGCCGCGGTTCTGCAGCTCGGGCACGACCCAGTCGACGAAATCCTCGAACGACTCGGGCATCACGGTGCGCGTCAGGTTGAAACCGTCGATGCCCGTCTCGTCGATCCACGACTGCAGCTCGTCCGCGACCTGCGACGGCGAGCCGACGATCGGCGCATACCGGCCGCCGAGCGACATCTGTTCGAGCATCCGCCGCACGGTCCACGTGCCGGTCGTGCTCTTGCGCGAGATCGCGTCGACGGCCGACTGGATCGAGTCGGTCTTCACATACGAGATCGGTTCGTCGAGGCCGTACTTCGCGAAGTCGATGCCGGTCGAGCTCGCGAAATGCGCGAGGCCCGCTTCGGGGCTCGCATAGCGCCGGTATTCGTCGAATTTCTCGCGCGCGAGCAATTCGGTTTCGGCCGTCACGACGCTCACGCCGGCAAAGATCCTGATCGACGCCGGGTCGCGCCCCTGCCGCGCGGCAGCCGCACGGATGTCGAGCGCCGCCGCACGCGCGGCGGCCTTGCTCTGCCCGTTCACGAACACGCATTCGGCGTGACGGCCCGCGAACTCGACGCCGCGCGCGGACGAACCGGCCTGGTACAGCACCGGCGTGCGCTGCAGCGACGGCTCGCTCAGGTGGATCGCATCGATCGAATAGAACGGCCCGTCGTGCTTCACGCGCCGCACCTTGCCCGGCTGCGCGAACACGCGCGCCTGCGCATCGCGGATCACCGCGTCGTCGTCCCAGCTCTGCTCCCACAGCTTGTAGACGACGTCCATGTAGTCGTCCGCGCGCTCGTAGCGGTCGTCGTGGCCGATCTGCTGCGCGAGGCCCATCCCGCGTGCGGCGCTGTCGAGATAACCGGTGACGATGTTCCAGCCCACGCGCCCTTTCGTCAGGTGATCGAGCGTCGACATGCGGCGCGCGAACAGGTACGGCGGCTCGTAGGTCAGGTTCGCGGTCACGCCGAAGCCGAGATGCCGCGTGACCTGCGCCATCGCGGGCACCAGCAGCAGCGGATCGTTGACGGGCACCTGCACCGATTCGCGCAGCGCGGCATCGGGGCCGCCGCCGAACACGTCGTACACGCCGACGATGTCCGCGAGGAAGATCCCGTCGAACTTGCCGCGTTCGAGCGTTTTCGCGAGGTCGGCCCAGTAGTCGAGATCGGTGTAGTGCGCGGAGCGATCGCGCGGATGCGTCCACAGCCCATGGTTGATGTGCCCGACGCAGTTCATGTTGAACGCGTTGAGCAGGATCTTCTTGCGGTTCGCCGTCGTCATGCCTGCCTCCGTCACCACGCGATCGCGTACAGCGAGCCGAACGCGTTGTCGAGCGCACGGCGCACCGCCGGCGAGTGCTGGTAGATCGCGATGAACTTGCGGATGCGCGGGTCGTTCACGCTGTCCGGCCGCACGACCCACTGGATCGCGAAGATCTTGTTCTCGGTGCCGTCGAACAGCAGCGCGCTGTTCGGGTCGGTCGTGCCGGCGAGCTTGATGAAGCTCGGGTAGCCCTGCGCGAGATCGACGTCGTCGAGCGAACGCGCGAGTTGCGATGCCTCGAGCGGGATGATCTTCAGGTGCTTCGGGTTCGCCACGATGTCGTGCGTCGTCGCGCGGTAGTCGGCACCCGGCTTCAGCTTGATGAGCCCCGCGCGCTGCAGCAGCAGCAACCCGCGCCCGCCGTTCACCGGATCGTTCGCGATCGCGACCTTCGCGCCGTCCTTCAGCTCGCTGAAGCTTTTCACCTTCTTCGAATAGAGGCCGATCTTCATGATCGTGCCGGGCGCGATCGACACGAAGTTGTAGCCGCCCTGCTTGTTCGCGTTCTCGAGGAACGGGATGTGCTGGAAGTAGTTGACGTCGATGTCCTTGTTCGCGAGCGCCGCGTTCGGCGTATTCCAGTCGGTGAACTCGACGATCCGCACGTCGAGCCCCTGCGCCTTCGCCTCCTTGGCGGCCACCTTCAGCGCCTCGATCTGCGGGCTCGTCGAAATGCCGACCTTCAGCGGCGCGGTGTCGGCCCGTGCACCATTGAGCAGTGCGACGCCGAGCAGGGCGGCGGCCAGCAGGCGCGCGACGCGGCCGGCGGAAAGACGGGCGGAAAAAACGGCATGCAGCATGGGAACCACTCTCCTGTCCAAAGACGGTATCGACGGATGAGCGACGCCGCGGCGAACGCATGGGCGTTCTCCGGACAAGGGTCAAGCACGTCGGAAAAGGATCAGCCGATGATAGAGAGCGGAGCGAGGACGGTCTACGAAGCGATTGTGCGAAGAAAATCGCGCGCGGCGATATGGCCGGCGGCCACGCAGGATCGGCGGCCCGACCGGGCGCCAGGCCGAAATCTCGGCCTGGACGCCGGGCGAATTCCGAAATCTCGGCCAGCCGGCCGTGCCGCCATTTCCGCAGACGAAATAAATCCCTTATGAATCAATGCATTAAAAATACTCCGGCTGACCGCATTGCTGGCATGGGGGTTGCGTAATAGACGGCACACGATGCCGCGAAGCGATGCAGGCATTCCAACATCAGGAGACACGTCTTGCAGACCTCTATCCATACCCCGTCCCATCCGGAGCCGGTTTCCAACGCCGTCGCCACCCCGCGCGAGCGCTTCTGGCCGGAAGGCTGGTGGAAGCTGATGGAAATCCGCATCGGCATCATCCCGCTGCCCGTCTATTTCATCCTGCTTGCGCTGATCGTCGGCTTCTCGGTCACCGGCAAGGTGCCCGGCGAGATCTCGATGGCGATCGCGGTGCTCGCGTTCTTCGGCTTCACCTGCGCGGAACTGGGCAAGCGCCTGCCGCTCCTGCGCAACATCGGCGCGGCCGCGATCTTCGCGACCTTCGTGCCGTCGGCGCTCACGTACTACCACGTGCTGCCGAAGCCGGTGCTGAACCTGACGGTCGAGTTCACGAAGTCGACCAACTTCCTGTACCTGTTCATCGCGTCGATCATCGTCGGCAGCATCCTGAGCATGGACCGGCGCGTGCTGATCCAGGGCTTCGTGAAGATCTTCATTCCGCTCGCGGCCGGCTCGGTCGCGGCCGCGATCGTCGGCACGGCGGTGGGTACCGCGCTCGGCCTCGGCGCGCGCCACACGCTGCTGTACATCGTCGTGCCGATCATGGCGGGCGGCGTCGGCGAAGGCGCGATTCCGCTGTCGATCGGCTATTCGGAACTGATGCACCTGCCGCAAGGCGAGATGTTCGCGATGGTGCTGCCGCCGGTGATGCTCGGCAGCCTGACCGCGATCATCCTGTCGGGCGCGCTCGACATGCTCGGCAAGCGCTTCCCGCACCTGACCGGCAACGGCCGCCTGCAGGTCGGCGAAGCGGGTGACATGACGCCCGAGAACGAGGAAATCCGCGGCCACGTCGACGTCTCGCACATCGCGGGCGCCGGCATCACGGCGATCACGCTGTACCTGGTCGGCCTGATGGCGCACAAGCTGTTCGGCCTGCCCGCGCCGGTCGCGATGCTGTTCCTCGCGGTGCTCGTGAAGCTCGCGCGCGCGGTGTCGCCGCCGCTGCAGGAAGGCGCGTTCGTCGTCTACAAGTTCTTCTCGACCGCCGTCACGTACCCGCTGCTGTTCGCGATCGGCGTCGCGATGACGCCGTGGGACAAGCTGACCGCCGCGTTCACGATCGTCAACGTGGTCACGATCGTGTCGACCGTCGCGACGCTGATGGGCACCGGTTTCGTGGTCGGCCGCCTGATGAAGATGTACCCTATCGACACCGCAATCGTGAACGCCTGCCACAGCGGGCAAGGCGGCACCGGCGACGTCGCGATCCTCACTGCCGCGAACCGGATGCAGCTGATGCCGTTCGCGCAGATCGCGACCCGCATCGGCGGCGCGATCGTCGTCACGGTCACGCTGATCCTGATCGCACACTTCGGATGACGCGCCGCCGCGCGCTCCGTCGCGCAGGCCGCTTCGCACGCGCCGCCGCCGGCCTTGCCGGCGCGCGGCGCGCGTCGTTCGGGGCGTCGCTCCGGGCGGCCGGTTGCGGGCTTCGATGAGGGCGAACGTGCAGAAAAGCTTCAAGGGAATCCCGTGGTGGGGCTGGGCATCGGCCGGCGTGCTGTACGTGTGCGTGGCGGCCGCGGCCGTCGATTTCGCGTGGGAACGCGCGATCGACGCGCTCGAGGAAACCGGCGCGCACCGACTCGACCTCTATGCGTCGAGCCTGAAAAGCGAACTCGGGCGCTTCGAGATCCTGCCCGGCCTGGTCGCGCGGCAGGACCGCGTGCGCGCGATGCTGAAAGCCGCGCCGCACGAAGCGCCCGAGCTCGTGCACACGGTGAACACCTACCTCGAAGCCGTGAACCGCGACGCGGGCAGCGGCGCGGTCGACGTGATCGACCTGCAGGGCGACGTGATCGCCGCCAGCAACTGGAACGAGACGCTCAGCTTCGTCGGCACCAACGTGTCGTACCGGCCGTATTTCAAGGACGCGCTCGCGCGCGGCAGCGGCCGCTTCTTCGGCATCGGCACCAACACCGGCGTGCCGGGCGTCTACTTCGCGAGCGCGGTGCGCGACGACGGCGTGCCGATCGGCGTCGCCGCCGTGAAGATCAGCGTCGATCCGCTCGAATCGGCGTGGCGCGCGCCGGGCGTCGCCGCGATGGTCGTCGACGGCAACGGCGTGGTCGTGATCTCGACCGAACCCGCGTGGAAATTCACCGCGCTGCGCCCGATCACCGCGCAGCAGCAGCGCGACATCCAGGCGTCGCGACAGTACGCGGGCCGCACCGTCGACGCGCTGCCGTACCGCCGCATCGGCGACCGCAGCGCGGCCGCATGGTTCGGCACCTTCCCCGATCCGCGCCACGCCGGCCGCACCACACGCTATCTCGTGATGTCGCGCCCCGCGCCGCAGGCCGGCGATTCGCTGATGGTGCTGCTCGACATCGCGGGCGCGCGGCGCCAGCAGCAGACGGCCTTCGTGTTCGTCACCGGCGCGTTCCTGATCGCCGCGCTGCTGGCCGGTTACGCGATCCAGCGCCGCCGCGCGATCGTCGCGCGGCTGAACGCGCAGGACGCGCTGCGGCGCGCGAACGACCGGCTCGAGCTGACCGTCGCGCAGCGCACGGCCGCGCTGACGGCCGCGAACGAACGGATGCAGCGCGAGATCGTCGAGCGCGAGCGCACCGAGCAGCGGCTGCGCGCGTCGCAGCAGGAAGTCGTGCATGCGGGCAAGCTCGCGGTGCTCGGGCAGATGGCCGCCGGCCTCACGCACGAGCTGAACCAGCCGCTCGTCGCGATCCGCACGCTGTGCGACAACGCGCGCACGTTCTTCGAGCGCGGCCAGCCGGCGCCGGCGCTCGCCAATCTCGAACGGATCGGCAAGCTCGTCGACAGCATGGCCGTGCTCACCGGCGAGCTGAAGACCTTCGCGCGCAAGCCCGACGTCGAACGCGTCGCGGTCTCGCTGAACGAGGCCGTCGCGCATGCGCGGCTCATCTACGATGCGCGGATCCGCGACGAAGGCGTGCAACTCGACGTGCGCATCGCGCCCGGCACCGCCGTGTCCGCCGAATCGAGCCAGTTGCAGCAGGTGATCGTGAACCTGCTCGGCAACGCGCTCGACGCGGTGCGCGACGCGCCCGTGCGCCGCATCGTCATCGAGGCCACTGGGCCGGACGAAGCGGGCCGCGTGCGCTTCACCGTCGCCGACAGCGGCGCGGGCATCGCGCCCGAGGTGCTGCCGCACCTGTTCGAGCCGTTCGTCACGACCAAGCCGCGCGGCCAGGGCCTCGGGCTCGGCCTCGCGATCACGTCGCGCATCGTCGAGGCGTTCGGCGCGAGGATCGCCGCGACGAACCGCGACGAAGGCGGCGCGCAGTTCAGTATCGAATTCGCGGCGGCAACGCTGCAAAGGACAGAGCATGGAAGATGAGATTCGGGTGCTGGTCGTCGAGGACGATGAAAACGTCCGGATCGGCGTCGAGCAGGCGGTGGCGCTTGCGGGCTTCGCGGTCGAGGCCTTCGCGTCGGCCGCCGACGCGCTTCATCACGTCGCGCCCGGCGCGCCGGTCGTGATCGTGTCGGACGTGCGGATGCCGGGCATCGACGGGCTGCAGCTGCTCGATCGCGTGATGGCCATCGACGCGCAGATCCCGGTCGTGCTGATCAGCGGCCACGCCGATATCTCGACGGCCGTCGGCGCGATGCAGGTCGGCGCGTACGACTTCATCGAGAAACCGTTTTCGTCGGACGTGATCGCGGGGCGCGTCGCACGCGCGGTCGAGAAGCGCCGCCTGACGCTCGAGGTGCAGGGCCTGCGCGCGGCGCTGAACAACTGGCAGGGCATCGAGGCGTTCGTGCTCGGCAAGTCGCCCGCGATGGCCGACGTGCGCAAGAAGATCCTGCGTCTCGCCGATACGTCGGTGTCGGTGCTGATCACCGGCGAAACGGGCACCGGCAAGGAACTGATCGCGCGCAGCCTGCACGACTTCGGCGGCCGGCGCGACGCGCATTTCGTCGCGCTGAACTGCGGCGGCCTGCCCGAGCAGGTGTTCGAAAGCGAGCTGTTCGGCCACGAGGCCGGTGCGTTCACGGGTGCGATCAAGAAGCGCATCGGCAAGATCGAATGGGCGGACGGCGGCACGCTGTTCCTCGACGAGATCGAAACGATGCCGGTTCCGCTGCAGGTCAAGATGCTGCGCGTGCTGCAGGAGCGCGTGGTCGAGCGGCTCGGCGCGAACGAGCTGATTCCGGTGGACTGCCGCGTGGTCGCCGCGTCGAAGGCCGATCTTGCCGAACTGGCGGCCGACGGCCGCTTCCGCGCCGACCTTTTGTATCGCCTCAACGTCGCGCAGATCGAACTGCCGCCGCTGCGCGAGCGGCGCGAAGACGTGCCGCTGCTGTTCGAGCATTTCGTGCTCGCGGCCGCACGGCGCTTCGGGCAGCCGGCACCGGTCGTCACGGCTGCGCAGGTGTCCGAACTGATGACGCACGCCTGGCCCGGCAACGTGCGCGAGCTGCAGAACGTGGCCGACCGCTTCGTGCTCGGGCTGACCGGCGAAAGCCTGCTGTCGTCCGGCGACACGCCGGCCGCGGGCGGCACGCTCGCGGAGCAGCTCGCGTATTTCGAGCGGATGCTGATCGAGGACATGCTGCAGCGTCACAACGGCAACGTCGCAGAGGCCAGCGAAGCGCTCGGCATGCCGAAGAAGACGCTCTATCACAAGCTGCGCAACCTGCGGATTCCCGCGCGCGGCGACGCGGCGGCCGATGGCGGCGAATGACGCGAACGAGGACACGCAGAGCATGGATCGCATCGAAGTCACCGAACAGGGCCGCATCGCCGGCCACCTGATCCGCGGCGTCACGCGCGCGCAGAAAACCTTCCGCCCGAGCGACTGGCCCGAGCGCCTCGCGGGCGTCATCACGCTGTTCGTCGGCGAGCGGCGGCCCGGCTATCCGTGCGCGCTGTCGCGGCTCGCGATGCCGGTGGTCGACGGCGGCGTCAAATGCCTGTTCGTGTCGGACGAATTGCGCACCGTATGCACGGACGCCTTCGATTTCGCGATGCAGTTCGCGACCGACAACGACCTCCCCGTCGAGCTTCAGACGGTGCCCGCGCTGGCGGTGCGCTGATACACACATAGCGCTCGGTGGTTTAGAATCTCCAACAAAACGGGGCATTGGTGAAAATCGACGCTTGCGACATCTGCCAGCAACGGCTTCAACATTCATTGCTTCAGCGCTTCCAAGCGCTCGCACACCAAGTTATCCGCCGCGAGCCTGCGCAGCTATGCTTCTCGATCTAACGTGTGATCGTTTCCACCATGGGCACGGTCGATGATCGAGCTTCAACCACTCGTCGCTGATCCTGCATCAGCCGACGTATCAGCGGCGTCGCGATAAAGGTACTCGCAATGGCCATGATGACGAGCATCGTGAAGGTCTGCTTGGGAAGCACGCCGAGATCGTAACCAATGTTCAACGCGATCAGTTCCATCAATGCGCGCGTATTCATCGAAACTCCGATGGCTGCCGCGCTCCTTCGGCTTTCACCCATGATGCGACTGGCGATATAGGTACCACCGAACTTCGCAACGAAGGCGAGCAGGCATACCAAGCCACAAACCACCCAGTCATGCAGTGTCGCCAGGGATCCCACGTCGGTTCGCAACCCCGTATAAGCAAAGAAAACGGGGATAAAAAACACGTGTACGAAGCCGCTTACCCGCTCGTTCCACTGCGCCACAAATTGTCGGTTTTCATGCAGTGCAACACCGATCACGAAACCACCGATGATGGCGAAAATACCCAGGCTACTCGTGATCGACGCCGATACGAGTAGCGTCAGGAGTATCCATGCAATCGCGCTCGTACTCAATTGCCGTTCCGCGACCAGGACGCGCGAAAGCCAATACCGCATTGCGGGGCGCACGACCAACAGCACAGCACCGACGTAACCAAGCACCAGCAATGCGTTGAGTGCAAACTGCGCGGGATCAAAACGCGATATGACCATCGTGGAAACCGCGCCGAGCAACAGCCACCCAAAGATGTCATCAATCGCCGCTGAGCCGATCGTCAGCGCCGCCGTCCGTGTGTGCGATAGACCAAGCTCCATGAAGATCCGACCGAGAATCGGAATAGCGGTGATCGATATGGCCGTAGCAAAGAACAACCTGAACGCACGCAGATCGGGGCGTGGCTCGGCGAGCGTCTCCCATAGCCACGGAGCAGTGACAAAACCCAACGAAAATGGCACGGCCACACCCACGATACTGATCACCGCAATGGCCGACCGCCCCTGCCGCAACTGCACCTTGAAATCGAACTCCATCCCGATTTGGAACATCAGCAGGATCAGCCCCACCTGTGCGATGCCGACAAAGATCGCTGACGTCTCCGGTACGAAAACGGCATGCATCACCTCCGGGAAAAGCTTGCCGAGCAGACTCGGGCCAAGCACCAAGCCAGCCAATATCTCGCCTGCGACGGCGGTCTGCCCGAGAAATCGCCTGCTCAGCCAAACGACGCTACGCGTGACCAACAGGATGACGATCAATTGATAAAGTAGCTGCAATACCAGATGCTCAGCGGAAGAGCCCACTGCAGATTGCGCCTGGTTTACGAGCGTAGCAGATGGCGCCGCGACACTGGACGCGGCCAAGGTTTGACTCATGAATAGCCCTAGTAACTTGAATACGAACGGAGTAGATAACGACACTTCGTCGCTTAGATTGCTGGTCTGTGCCAGCCTCCGAGAAGTTGCTCCAGCGCCAACGCAGCGGAAAGCGTCAAATGATCGCCGCCATACGGCCCCACGACCTGTACCGACAACGGCAGGCCGTGCGCGCCTAACCCGACCGGCACGACGGTCGCGGGCAACTCCATGACGTTGAATAGCGCCGACAAGCCGATATCGGCAGGATGCAGCATCGCGTCGCCATGCCTGGGTGCGACGCCGCGGACCGGTGGAAGCAGCAGAAGGCCGTCGTCGCCGAGGGACCTCAGAAGGCGCCGATTCAGTGCGCCTAACTCCTGAAATCGTCGCAGCTGCGCCGCCCGTCCGGGCGACAACCACCGCTCGGACGCGCACGTCAGCCAAGCCGCCGCAGTGTGCCGAGGCTTTCCGATCAGTCGACGTCCCAGTTCCCGGCCCAGGTTCGGGGGCCGCCCTTGTCCGATAAGCGCCTGCAAGCTAGGCCCGCCGCATGCCGATACGGCAGTCGCCCAAAGTTCGAACGCATTGGCCAGCAGTGGATCGGACCACGGAACAACAATCGCGCCGGCGGACTCCAGGGCGACTGCAGCTCGGCGCACCGCAGCACTGGCCTCGGCGTGAACCGACCGTCGTCGTCCGATCGGTGGGGCGTCACACATCAGAACCCGACGACCTTTCAAGCGCGCCATGGCCGGTTCCGACAGCATGCATAACTTCACGTTTCTGTCGAAACCGTCCTCTCCTGCCATGACGCGCAGAACTAGCATCAGATCTTCAGCGCGCCGTGCCATGGGTCCCGGCGCGAAGTACCGCGCCATGTCCTGCGCGCCGGGCAGCGAGCCAAACATTTCATCGAGAGGCACATGCCCCGTTAACGGCGCCGTTCGACTCGACGGCTTATGACCAAACACGCCACAATATGCGGCCGGAATCCGGATCGAGCCACCGCCATCCGTACCGATACCAAACACCGATCCGCCGGTTGCCACGATGGCGGCCTCCCCGCCGCTGCTCCCCCCTGCCGACCTCCCTACACACCAGGGATTCTCGGTGCGACCGTACACAAGGTTGCTCGCCGCAGGCCACAAGGCCATCTCCGATTGGTTGGTCAAGCCAATGACTATCGCGCCGGCAGCCCTGATGCGTGCAATGACCGTTGCATCCGCCTTGGCTCGATGCGCGAGTCGAAGTGTCGATCCTGCCGTATGCGGCAACCCTCCGAAACCCAGGCCTTCCTTCACCGTACAGGGCACCCCGTGCAGAGGGCCTAGCGTCTCGCCTCGCAGGACCATTCGCTCTGCATGGCGCGCTTCTTCGAGAGCCGCATGGAATCGCTCGTGCGCGATCGCATTGATAGATGCATCCACCCGCTTCGCGTGCTCGATATGCGCACTGACCACTTCCACCGGAGACAACTCCCGTCGCCTCACGTCCGCGGCAATTTGTGCGGCACTCAAGCCCATCAGGTCATGACACGAGCATGTCCCCTGATCGCCGCTACCATCATCAGCATTCATCACACCCATCGCAATCTCAATGTGCCGAGACAGCATCGGCGCGGCTAGGTTGTTGAAAAGTCCCGCTCCCCTCCGTCAGTCCCGACGCGTTCATCGTATTCAATGGCGGATGCTGCGAGCGATCAACCTCAGGTAGGCGGAGAAAACCGCCGTTGGGTTCGAATGGTGACGACAAAACCGAAGGCGCAGTTCCATACTTGTAGAACAACGATGGCCTTATCCGCAGCACCAAAGATCTCGCCGCATCCTTGCAGGCCCCGACGAGATGGTGTGCCGCCAGCGATATGTGTTTGAACGATGGCTGCCATGCCACGTAGCGCATCAGTCGCAAACGCAAAACGACCAACAACCAGTAATATCGCGCGGCGTAGCGCGGACGCGCCCTCTCATCGGCCCGATACAAATCGAAGTTGACCGATCGGTCGTACAGATTGGGTAACAACTCTGGTCCAATCGCCGAGCGCGAATCAATAATCTCGTCGATCAGGCAGGGAAACGGGTACGGACTTGGCTGCTTTTCACGCGAGTACCGTGGCAACAGCTCTGCAAGTTGACGTGCCTGTCGGCCGTCAAGAAATCCACCGTTCACGTAGTTCGGCAGAAGAATCTGGAAGTAGGCCATATTGGCAAATAGCAGCGTCCATGCCATCCGCATCGGATCGTGCATGATCTCGTACCACTTGCTCCACGTATCCTGCAGCGCCAGCTGCGCTTGAATATGTTCCTCAAGACAGTCTACGTAGGATTGACGCAATACACCGCCCATGTCCTTCTGGATCATGGCGGCCACGTGCGGAATCTGTTGTGCCAGATAGGCTAGACCCGCGCTATTTGCCGGGTCGAACGTGAAAGCCGCATCGCCGATCAGAAACCAGCCATCAGTCGAATAGTATTGCTTCGACTCGTACATGTAGTTCCGGTAGCTGTTCACATCATGCACTTCCCCCGATCGAACAAGGTCGCACAATACGGGGTGATCGTTCCGCATGCGAGTGAGAAAATCGTCCACGCTCGACACATCCGATTCGCTCATTTCAGGTCGATAGGTGATGCCAATGCTGACTAGGTCCTCGCCCGTTTCGGAGCGCATCGGGATAACCCAGATCCAATAGCCTCGACCGTAGAAGTGGTGCGTGACATAGTAGGCGTCATAGCAATGGTGTTCGATACGCTCGGCACTTATCCTCGACAGCGCCGTCCGATCGAAGCGCTTCAACCGAAACCAAAAGGAACTCCGTTGATAGGAAGGCTCCTTCTTCAAATCAAGCTTCCGAGCCAAGAAGCGATTACGCCCGCTCGCATCGACGATCCAGTCGGCATGAAACGACATCTCATCACCGTCTCGACGCTTTATCGTCAGTTGATGAGTGCTCGATGCACCGACACCCAGGTCAACACCGATCACATCTCCGTCAATGCGCGCGACGCCGATGTCATCGTTGATCTGACGGATATCCCGGTCGAACGTCCAGCGATTCAGATTGAAGGCTGGCATGCGAATCACACCAGGCGCTTCATGCACCACGTATCGCCGGCACGCAGGATCCGTCGACAGTTTGAAGTAGTAAGTCAAACCATACTTGTGGTAATGGCGCTCTTCAAGGAGCTGGGACAGTCCCAGCCCCTTGAGAAAATGAGTCGTCAACTCGACGGTCGACTCGCCGACCAAGGGGCGCTCCCGGTCGTGCCGGCCTATCACTACCACCTCCACACCGGGTAATCGTTTCCGGAAGTACATGGCGGCCAGGTTGCCGGACACGCCAGAACCGATAATGGCGATCCTTGACATAGATAAGAATCCTTATTTTCTGGATAGTGATAGTGAAGGCATTTCCCCGCGCTTGATCAGAGCGCCTTGACGATGCGCACGATCTCTGCAGGTTCCAGTCGGCGGGTGTAGTCGCTATCGACAAAGGCATACGCGACGCTTCCGTTCTTGCCGATAACATAAGTTGCGGCGAGTGGAAGCTCGTAGCTCGCATCGCCATTGAAGGCTGGCAGATCGACGCCAAGATCCCGATAGATGGGCCGCATGTCGGTGGCGAGCGAAAACACCAGGCCAAAGGATCGTGCGATGTGGTTCCCCGCATCGCTCAGCACCGGAAAGTCGATCGCGCTTGCCTTCACCGTAGCCGCCGTCGATTGCGGGGTCTGCGGCGAAACGGCGACCAAGGTTGCACCTGCCTCTCGGATTTCCGGAAGCGCATGCTGAAGCGCCGCCAAGGTCAAGTTGCAGAACGGGCACCACTGTCCCCGGTAGAAGGTCAGGACCACCGGTCCGTCCTTGAGCAATTCGCTCAATCGCACAATGCTCCCCTCAGCATCGGGGAGTTCAAAGGCCGGGGCGCGAGCGCCTGCCTTTAATGCCGTTTCCGCAATCCCCGAGGCTGCGAGATCCGCAGCCGCCTTACCCATCGCCTGGAGTGCCTCGGCTGGCACCTTATCGGCCATTCCTGCCTTGAGCGCATCGATTTGAGTCGACAGTGACATGATGACAATCTCCTTGATAACTGGCTAACGCTGATGTTTGACGTCGCTGACAACGCGACCCGTCTTCCGCAGAGTCCTTAGGGCTCTACCGACTATGCGATCAGTAGTAGGGACGCCTTCACGCCCCCACCGTTCGCAAAGTTCACACACCCATTCGGGGGATGTTTTGCTGGCATCGTTCAACCAATTGGCGACCGAGTCCTGGACATATCGCGCATCGTCCGCCTTGAGCGCTTCGAGTAGCGGCTCCGCAATTTCCGGATGGGTCTTGAGCAGCGTGATGTGCTCGCACCAAACCCCGCGCGGTCGAATGCTCTCCGACGCGAACCGCCGAACGTTCGGATCCGACGACGCCGTCCAAGCGAGCAGTATCGAGATGGCACCTTGCACATCTGCGGCGACATACGGGCGAACGGCTATCCAAGCCCATTCGCGCACACCAAAGTGAGTGTCCGCCGCATACGGCCGAGCGGCGTCCAATCGCGCGCAGAGCCCCAAGCCTGCGTCCGCACGCGTAACCGCGAATGCCGCCCACGACCGAACTGTGTCCGAGATGTGATGGCGAAGACCGTCCCGTGCGACCGTCGCCTTCCTTACCGGCAGATCGAGAACTGCCTCACCGATTGCCAACCCGATAGCCGCCATCTGATGGCTGATGCCCTTGGAGGCCACCTTCTCCTGCGCGGCGAGAACGCTCTCAAGCGCTACATCGAGCCCCATCAAAGGCAGCACCGCTTTCGCCAACGCGACCTGATCGATCGCCAGGCATTCGGTCAAATTTGTCGTTGCAGCCAGTCCGCTATTCAGAGCGGTTTTTCTCTCAGGTACTAAACCAGGCACGGCGTTACTCCATTTCTATCGTGTGAGTGGTGTGGCGACACCTCTTGGCCACCGACTCCCACCGCCCTGGGGAAAGAATGTTCAGTGGATCCAATGCCGCCTTGATCTTGCCGGCCACCGCCCAAAACCCTTGCGTTTCGTCCACGATCGAAGACGTATTGCGTACGTGGACCCGGTACGGCAAAAATCCTGATTGCCTCCCAACCGACAGCAACTCATCCCAACATTCGCGGGCCGCCTTGCACGCTCCTGCGTCCGTCCGGTCAAACAACAGCGGCAGCGTGCAGTCGAAGGAACGTTCTGAAACGCTGGTCAGCGTGATTGGCGAGTCGAATCCATGACGAGAGCACACGCCGCGAGCGAGGTCCACAAAACGCCGCGCGTCCTTGCCTCGCAGCGGTACGATAGGCGCATACCAAAGCAAGCCACATCCGTCACGCGATGGGTGGCGATCGTGCACTGGCAGCGCCCCCGCATGTCGATACGCCAGCGGCAATGCGACTTCTCCCGGGACACCCTCCAGCAGCGACAATCCTTGCCTCATCACGTCGACCATCTCGGCGAATCGCCGAGCTCGCGCGCCTGGCAAGCACCTCGCCAAGCGGTCGAGCCGCGCGGCCTTCGCGGGCGTCATAAATACGATTCGCCTCGCCACGTCATCGAGCGTGCGGCGAACCACGTGTCGAGTGGCTCTAGCGTGAAAGCGTGTGCCGTAGATAGCACCAATACCCATCCACGGCGCCACGCCCATACGCCTTGCTAGCGCGACGGCATCGGCGTCACTTCCGTTCGACACATCATCGGCATGACGATGCCGCCCCGACATCGCCAGCACGCGAGCCGCACTCATAAGATTGATTCCGCCGATATTTGCGCCCGCCTCCTGAAGCAAGCGCCGCGTGGCCTCCACCGCCGATTCCAGCTTGGACTCGGCATCAATCCAGAAATAGAACGCCTCGACGCACGCAGGCCGTCGTGCCAACGCGACCGTCATACTGGTAACGATCCCTACATGGCCTTGAGTAAAGATTCCATCGAGATAAGGCCCGACACCCCACTTGAATGCACCCATTCCTTCCTTGTCCGCCATCGGCGAGCGATACATACTGCCGTCGGGCAAGACTGCTTCGAGTGCAGTCACGGCGGCAAAATGATCGGCCACAGGAGTAATCCCGTAGCCGCGTTCGAGCGCATTGCCTACGACGCTGCATCCCGGCCCCGCCCCCGTGGTCGGCACCATAAACGGCAAATGACGCTCATCCATCCACGCGCGCAAGGCTCCTTGGGTGACGCCTGGTTCGAGCGTCACCAAACCAAGATCAGCGTCGAACGCCCTGATCTCGCACATGCGGGATAGATCGACGATCGCACAGCCACCTCGCGGTGGATTAGCGGTACCGTAGCCCCAATTGCGTCCCGTACTAATGGGATGGATCGGCACACGATACGTCGACGCAATGCGAACGACTTCCTGCACTTGCAGGGTATCGGATGGCACGACGATGGCAACGGCGTGCCGAGCGTAGTCGCTCGTATCCTGCGCGTATCGCTCAATCGTTTGGACGTCGTCGCGCACCCATTCGACACCGAGCGCTGTGCGCCACGCCTGTATGGCCGCATTCATCATCGGGGATCGTCCTCTCGACTCACAATGCCCCCGAAAGGCCGCCCAGACGAAGAAAAATCGATAACTGCCGCACATCGGCTTTGCGTGCACGCGGTAACGCCCTGAACCGACGCTTCAGTTCCCCTGCCGACGCGGTCATATGCCTGTCCGGGCTTTTGATTACAATTTGCAGTGGGCTGATAATCGTCGAGTAGACGCGTCCTCGATGACGTAGATGACGCCGCGTGAGCGTTTCGTATTCCTGCCTCGTAAAGGCAGCGTGAAGCGAATGGTAGTAGTCGTCGACCAACTCCTGACTCTCTCCCTCCGCCGCCCGGCTCACGAAATAGCGAATGGAATCCGGATGACGAAGCCGGCCGAAATCGTTGAAATAGACAGCACCATCCGGCTTGAGCACACGATCGATTTGAGCAAATGTCTTGTCCAGTGCTTCCACATCGGGAAGATGATGAAACGCCATGGACGACACCACAACGTCAACGCTCTTATCGTCGACGCCACTCAACGTCGTCATATCGCCGCAGAGCAGTTCGACATTGCTCACCCTTTTTGCCGCGAAACTACTCTCAGCTCTCGACAACATGGTTTGCGACATGTCCAAACCGACGAACTCCGATCGCGGATTCAGTTCGGCAAGCTGACCAAGCAGATTGCAGGGCCCGCAACCTACATCCAGGACGACCTCATCGGGTCGAATCATCCGGCACATTTGCGCAAGGTGATAGAGGTAGACCCCGGACAGCGCACCACTCTGGCGCCCACCGTTTGCATACGCATCGACCGACTCATCACCCTCCATGACCAGGCACGGCTCGGGTGTTCGAGGCAAAGATTTGCGCGCCGTGGTTTCGCGCACAATGGTTTTGAATAGTTCTGGTACGAACATCATGCTCCCCTCTACCGCTATTAACTCGCCAAGAGGCGAAGATCACCTGCACCACTCGCTCTCGAAGCAAACGACTCAATGCCCGGATACACGGCAGCGAGGTAGCGCCGAGCTTGCCGAGTCAGCGAAGTCATATCGACGCCGCATTCGGCCAGATACGATTTAACGTCGCCCTCCGACCATAGCGGCGGCGAAGACAGCGCAAACGGAATTTGCTCGAATCGCGGAAGGTGCACGCAATCCAGGACATCCTCGACAAAGAAGCGGTAGAGATTGGTACGACGTTCGGCGATCTCGATCTCCATGTCTCCACGGTCATAGGTATCGCGATAACGGATGGGCGCCGTCGTCAGATCGATGCGCAAAGGGGTCGACAGTGCCCGATTCAACGTCCCGTATTCCCGCGTCGGACCCAAGCACTCGAAAAGCAGTCCGTGGCAGTAGAACTCCCGCATTTTCGGATGCACCGCTATCACCAGATCCTCGATCAAGCGATGCCGACGGGCCCAACGGAACAACGCGTTGTAGAGCAACAGGGAGACGCCTCGCCCGCGCACATCTTGCGCGACCGACAGTGTGCTGACCTCGGCGAACCGCCGACCTGCATGGCGCAATGCGGCCACTTCGGCGGCATGGACCGTTTCCATAGGCAATCCAATGGGCGAGTCTTCCACGAGCGAAATGGTCCCCAGCACGCGCCCTGCCCGCTCGGCAATGAAGGTTGTCGTACCCGGTAAAACATGGTGGGGCGAGAACTTCATCCCGGATCGCGTGGGAACCGTGATGCCTCGCGCCACATAAGCGTCGTGCACCAAGCGAAACGCTTGCTCCCGTTGCAGGAAATTCGCGGCAAGACCAATCGTGATGCCGTCAAGCTCCGCTTCGCCAATCACCCATCGTCGCACCATCTCCCTGCGGTACATACCCGCTGGAATCAAGCGCCGCACCAAGGTATGTCGCGACGTGACACGGTCTCTCAGTATGTATGCGTTGACGTCCGGCTGAGCCGCGCCCCGCTCATTATTCAATTGCAACACCTGGCCCTCCTGGCCAATAGCTACTCCACCAGCAATCCACCCATCGATAGGCGCAGATCATCAACACACGCAAACAGGCAACGAAGGTGGATCGCGTCTCCATGCCTTCTGCGGGCCATGTGATTTGTCGACATATTGTATGGCGTCTAACGATATTCTCAACGGTGCTCGACCTTGTCAAGCGTCGTGTTTATTGACGATCTGCGCGGACTCCACAAGACGAGGTTTGTATCGTCAGGGAATACCAAATGAGCGTAGACATTCGTCAAACGTCAGAGACTGTGTCTACGGCCTCGGACCATCGCGCACAAGCCCCTCACAACTTGACCACCTGCATCACGCTCTATAAAGTTAGGCACCTTGTAATAAGGTGCGCTACCATCATATTTATGGAACAGAAATATCTGGCACTGTTGCATGAAGCGACACGCCGCAATGTCCCGAACCTTGACGGAATTCGCTTGTGCTTCCAGTTGCTTTCTCTGTCCACGGCCATTGATCGCGACTGCGCATCACTGCTCGCGCCGCATGGCCTTTCAGAAGGTCGTTTCGTAATCCTCTTCTTGCTCGATGCGGCAGGTGACGGGCTGGCGCCCAACGTGCTGGCCGAACAGGCGGGGGTCACGCGTGCGACCGTGACCGGCTTACTTGACGGGTTGGAGAAAGATGCATTGATCGAACGCACGGCTGACCTAAAAGATCGCCGCGCGCTTCTGATTCGTTTAACGCGCAAAGGCAAGCAGCTCGCCACGAAGATATTTGATCAGCACAGCCGGTGGATCGGCAGCTTGTTTGCCAACCTGACATCAAAGGAGCGCGAGCAACTTGCCACGTTGCTGGCGAAAGTCTCGGGCAACACTGGCGCGCAAACCGATACCGAGCCAACGGGGCGTCGGCAACGCGATTGATGAGGAGCTCAACATGTCGCATTACCTGGTGGAACTTTATTCGCCGTCGCCGGCCTGGGAGATTTTGTCAGACGATCACCGTCGTGTATTCCTTGACGGTATTGCCAAAGGTATGGCCGAACTCGGTACGCTAGGTATCGAGATGTTGACGTTGAGCGAAGTCGCCTCCGACGTCCCACGCTCTACGCATCACCGTTTCGTCGGCATCTGGCGCTTCCCTGACGCGACCGCTCGGGACGCTTTACTCCAGGGCATCCACGATAGCGGCTGGTATCGCTACTTCCATCACGTCAATGCCGCAACTCAGGAAGGCGAACTAGGCGAGCATCTGAATACGTTGGCGAGCTATCGCTAGAATCTCGGGCTTCGTGCCTGCCATGTAGGCCACGCCATGCGCGCCTGTCGTCTCGATCAATAATGTGGCCAATCGCCATACCGGTTGCTCGAAGGCTCGAATGGATGATGTACGGTCGACTGTACGCCTGTCCCCAGATCAGGCTCCGCGCCATGAAGCCCCTCACTTCACCACCGTTGCACTACTGACTGCCACCGCCCTGCGCACCGTCGGCACGGACGCCTTCGACTTCGCGATGCAGTTCGCGACCGACAACGACCTCCCCGTCGAGCTTCAGACCGCGCCCGCGCTGGCGGTGCGCTGAAACGCGGGCCGCGTTCGCGGCGCGCGTCCTTCCCGTTTTCCCGTTTCCCCGGTTGCGATGCACAGGTGCGCAGGCCGTCGCACACGCCTTTCCGGGCCTGTCCGGCTTCACTGTCAATCGTTAGACGATTGAAAGCATCGACACCCATCCCCTTCCGACAAGGGTTTCCAGCCGAGCCATCAAAAAAATTGATCGCGACGATGAAAATTATGCGTTTTCCTTGCAGGTCGCCGTGATGCATAGTTGCGTCGTGTTGACGCACCTTTGAGTCTTTCAGTCATGAACATGCGAATCGAGCCGTCCGTGCTCGCGAACCCCGACCTGCAATTTGCGACGCTTTCGTCAGGCATCAGCCTGCCGTATGTCGAGCGGGGCAGCGGTGCGCCGATGGTGTTCGTGCACGGCTCGCTGTGCGACTACCGCTACTGGGATCCGCAGCTCGCTGCGCTGTCGGCCCACTACCGCTGCATCGCGCCGAGCCTCAGCCATTACTGGCCGGCCGTCGAAGCGGGCATCCAGGACGAGTTCAGCTGGCAGAACCACGTCGACGAGCTCGCCGAGTTCATCGACGCGCTCGATCTCGGCCCCGTGCATCTGGTCGGCCACTCGCGCGGCGGCAGCGTCGCGTTCAACGTCGCGCGCCAGCATCCGCAACTCGTCGAATCGCTGACGCTCGCCGATCCGGGCGGCCCGCTGCAACAGCCGGGCGTGCACGAAGCCGCGCTGCCGGCCGCCGCGATCGCACTGCGCACGAAGGCCGTGAGCCTGATCGGGCAAGGCGACGTCGAAGCGGGCCTCGAGATGTTCGTCGATTCCGTGAGCCTGCCCGGCGCGTGGAAGAAAAGCACGTCGCGTTTCCGCACGATGGCGATCGACAACGCAAGCACGCTGCCGAAGCAGTTGCGCGACCCGCTGCCCGCGTACTCGCAGCACACGGCCGGCGACATCGCGTGCCGCACGCTGCTGATCGACGGCCAGCGCAGCCCGAAGATGTTCCGCCACAACGTCGATACGCTGACGCAGTGGATCGGCAATGCGCAACGGCAGACCGTCGCCGGCGCATCGCACGGGATGAACGCCGCGAGCCCCGCCGTGTTCAATCGTTACGTGCACGAGTTCGTCGCCGCGTAAGTTCTCTCGGGCGGCTATCGGCAGGTCACCCCGACCGACGTCCGCCCAGCGCGATAGCCGGACCGTTGCCGTCGGCATCGCTGCCGGCGCCCGTTTCAATCCACGAGTCGCCCGGGTGATACGTACTGCCATCGAAGCGCCAGTACGTCACCCGACGCTTGCCCATGCCGATGTCCGCTGCATGCGCACGCGCCGCCGCGCCACCGTTCACCAGACGACCGGCTCCGCCTTGCGCGTGACCGCATCCGGCAGTCCGAACACGCTGTCGAACGCCCAGTTGTACGCGAACGTGAAGATCGGGAAGAACACGATCAGCACCGCGTCGTACAGGAACGCCTGCAGCAGCGACACGTCGAGCCACCACGCGATCAACGGGATCAGGAACGTCACGAGCGCGACCTGGAAGCCGATCGCATGCAGCACGCGGCGGCCGACCGTGCGCGTCGTCGCCGCGCTGCGGCGCTCCCATGCCTCGAACGCGAGGTTGTACAGGAAATTGACGGTGACGCCCGTCGTCGAGATCATCACCCCCAGCAGGCCGCTCGCCGCCACGCTGGCGCCGCTCAGCATGCCCAGCACCGACGATGCGACCAGGATGCCGAGCACCTCGAACATCACGACGTAGACTATGCGTCTCTTCCACCCTTGCATGACCATCCACCTTCATCTCGAACAAGGTGGCGAGACTATCAGCGGGCCCCCGCTCGCCAAAGTCAGGTCCTTTCAATTTTTCTGACAGGAGGCGGCGCATGCTGACCAGCGACCACATCGACATGCTGCTGACCGTCGTCGACCAGGGCTCGTTCTCGGCGGCCGCGCGCGCGCTCGGCCGCACACCGTCGGCGATCAGCATGGCGATCGCGAACCTCGAGGCCGAACTCGACCTCGTGCTGTTCGACCGCGGCACGCGCGAACCGACGCCGACCGCCGCGATGGCCGCGCTGCTGCCCGATGCGCGCTCGATCGCCGAGCGGCTGCACGCGCTGCGCGCGCATGCGCAGCATTTGTCGGAAGGCGTCGAAGATACGTTGCGGCTCGGGCTCGCGGCCGAAATCGACGGCGCGCCGGTCGCCCGTGCACTGACGGCCGTGGCCGCGAAATATCCGGCGCTCGCGATCAGCATCGTCACGGCGCCGCAGGACGTGACCGTCGACGCGCTGCATCGCGGCGCCATCGATCTCTGTGTCGCGTACGGCGGGCTCGATCTTCATCCGCAGGAACAGATCCACGCGCTGTGGACCGAGACGCTCGTCGCGGTCGCCGCGCCGAGCCATCCGGCGATCGCCGAATGCGCGCAACCCGGGGCGATCGAGCGGCTGTCGGGCTTCCGCCAGATCGTGATCGCCGATCCCGAACGGCCGCTCACCGACGTGCGGCCGCTGATCGGCAACCGCACGTGGAAGGTGACCGACATGGCCACCGCGATCGCGCTGGTGAAGGCCGGGCATGGCTGGGCGAACCTGCCGGAATCGATCATCGACCGGTATGTGGCCGACGGCGAGCTCGCGCCGCTCGTGTTCGCGAACATCCGCAACGGGCTGCCGCTGCCCGTGTACCTGCGCCGGCCGAAACACACGGGGCTCGGCAAGGCGGCGAGCGAGCTGGTGCGGGCACTGCGGGCTGCCGCCGACAACACCTGAGCGCTGCGGCCAAGGCCGCGACATCGCGTGCCGCCGGTCGATCGCGGCCGGCGCGCGCGCACGGCGCCAGGTAAGAATCGAGTAAGTATCGCGGCCTACAGTTTGTTCGTTTTCGCGATGCCGTCGCGGTATCGGCTCGCTTGTCAGCAACCGCTCGCCAGATCAGACGAAAGGAGAACGCGTGGTCAGCCGGCCAGCCATGAAGGACGTCTGCGCGATTGCGCCGAATGGAAGCCACGTCAGCTGGCATCCGCCGCAGAAGTGGAGACGGCAGCCCGTCGCACCGTCGTTGGCCGCCGTCTCGATCGAGCACTACATCGCCGGCGCCACGGAAATCGTCGACCTGGAAACAACCGGCCCGATCCTCGGCATGTACCTGCAGGCGCCCGCGACGCTCGAAATGCGAACGAACGGCGGCCGGTGGGCGCCGACCCGCATCCGTGGGCCGCTAGCCTATGTGCCGCCTGGTTTTTCGTTTTCCGGCCGATGGTCCGACGAAATCGAGTGGATCTCCGTGCACTTCGACCCGTCATGGCTGTCGCGAACGGGCCTGCAGACCGACGTCTGGTTCGCGTCGGCAGCGCTCCGGATGGACGTGATCGACGACCTGCTCACACAGATCGTCCGCAGCCTCCATGAAGACGCCGTCGCGGGAATGCCGCAGGGCCCGACCTATGCGGAAGCGCTCGGGTCCGCCGCGTTGCACCGCATGCTGCACCTGGAGGCGCGGCCGCAGGCGAAGCAATATGCGCATGCCGGCATGATGCGCCAGGCCTCCGAGTACATCCGGGACAATTTCCAGGGCCCACTGACGCTGATGCTGGTGGCCGATGCCGTCGGCTATCCGGGCGATCTCTATTCGTTCATCCGGAGCTTCAGGAAAGCCAACGGGCTGACGCCGCACCAGTACATCATCGAGAGCCGCCTGCAGGCCGCGCGCCGCCTGATCGAGCGCGGACAATGCGACATCACGGAAGCCGCGCTCGACTGCGGCTTCTCGTCGGCCAGTCACTTTTCGGCGACGTTCCGCAAGCGGTGGGGTGTGTCGCCGTCGGAACTCAAGCCGCGTGCCGCGATCGTCACGCCAGAGGAAGCGACAAAATCCACAGGCCGCTGATCGTCAATGCGATCGTCAGCACGAGCAGCGGCAACTGGCCGACGATCGCCTTGCCGGCCACCCGCCCGCTCCGGATGACGATCGCGTGCGTGAGCATCACACTCAGGATGTGCCCGGCGAGAATCAGCAGCACCTGCGCATGCCAGATGTATCCGACATTGATGAGCGCCTGCGCCGCCGACACCTGATCCTCCGCCGCCGCTAACGGCAGCAGGGTCCAGCCGAGCCCGAGCGGATCGGACACGAGCCGGACGATCTGCCGGCCCTGATCCCAGAACAGCGTGAAGTAATGGCAGACGTTATAGAAGAACGCGATCGGCAGCAGGATCAGGCAGAACTGCCGCGAGAAAGACGCCCCGCCCGACGTTGACCGCATGCTGAGCGCGCCCAGTGTGCAGCAGCCACGGAACAGCAGATAGTACGCCACGCCGATGACCGCGAACGCGAGCCATTGCCACGTCAGCAGAATCTCCGCCGAAAACGCATAGTTTTTCCCGAACGACGGAAACAGGCCAACGATGTGCGGATAGATGCTGCGCCAGAAGAACGTGTTCCATGTTGCCGTATCGCGCAAGCCGTCGTAGGCCGTCGACGACAGCATGAACGACAGAAAGGCGACGATGCTTGTGTCCGCCGGTGCATCGCGCGACATGTCCGCGATCGGGTTCCCCGGTTCGACGATCACGTGACCGCTCGCGCCCCTGCTCCATTTCAGCGGCGACAGCTTCGCGCATAACCGGCACAACAAGCCGAACGTATCGCCGTGCGCGAGCCATCGCTCGCGCCCGAAGCAACAGGCGCCGATCAGTGCATACGCGACATACGCGATGATGAACAGGCTGACGTCTCGCGTCCGCCCCGCCCCGAACAGTTCCAGCGCGATGAGCGCGATGTAGCCGCCCAGCGCGGGCCAGGATGCCAGACGTGGCGGATAGCGATAGCGCCCGCGCTCCAGGACGGGGAAGCAACGCGCAGCGATTCGCAGCAGCAGCGCAAGCGGATTGGTAAAGGCGTGGACGTCGCCCAGTATCGCGCTGACATAGAGCGAACCCAGATAGAACCAGATCCAGAAGCCCGACATCGCCAGGTTCAGGAACGGGTTCGCGGTTCCCGCGATGCCGGCGACGATCAGGAGCACGACGAACGCCGCACTCGAGATTTGCCCGGCGTTCAAGATCGAAGCCGGAATTCGCAGCGCCTTCGTTCGTGCTCCCGATCGCGTTTCCGGACCGGGAACGCGCGCGCCCGGCGCAAACGCCAGGATCATGAAGGACACCATCAGCGTGCCCGTCGCGGCATAGGCATACAGCCACAGAGGCACCGGCAGGTAGTACGGAATATTCCATGCGTGGGCGCTCGCCGCGCCCGGCATGCACGCGAGGAGCCATGCAGGCCAACCGGCCAGCCATCCCCTTGGGCGCAGCGTGCGGGCGACGAGGCCGCCCCGCGCGTGCACCGATTCATGTGCCATATGCTCAGGCATGTCAGCGTCTTCCCGCTCAGTAGTCAGCAGACGAGACCCATCCCGTCACCTTCCAGCCTTCCCCATCGCGCTTCTCCGACACGACACCCACGGTGTCGTACGGCGAGTCGAGCAACTTGATGAGCGCAACGGCGCGCGGACTTCCATCGCCCGAACGCGGCAGCGGAAACACCAGGAAAGGCAGGACGGGGGACGGCTTGTCTCCCTCCACGATCAGCGGCAGCACGGCGTCGTTCAATGAACTGAACACTTCGAACGATGCGCGGTTGCGTGCCGGTGCGGACGAACGTGCAGTCGAATGCGTCGATCCTTCAGCGGCCAGATACGCGCCGTGATCCCTCAGCCGCCACCCGACGAGCGCGTCGACCAGCGCATCGTCGGGCTTGTGCCCGCGCCCGGCTGAAAGCGCGGGCAGCCAGCGCCTGTCGACCGGAGACGTCGTGACCCAGTCGCGGAAGAAGCGCGTGTAGAAATCGACGAGGTTGGGGTCGGCGCCGGCCTGCATCGCCGGCGGCAGCGGCGTTGGCAGGGCGCGCCGCCCATGCCATCGGACAGCTTTCCACCCTGGCCCGTCAGGCAGGCTGATGCCGTCGAGAAACGACGTATCCGCGATGCCGTTCGCGACGAACCAGTCCGACTTGGCCCGTTTCGTTCGCGCATCGGCAAAACCGGCAAGCCGTTGCCGCACTTGATCCCAAGGAGCCGCCTGCCGGCCCGCTCCATCGGGCTTCGGATACCTGATCATCTGCAGGTAGGTCGCCTTCGCCATCTCGTCCACATCGGCGGGCCGACGCCAGGTCAGCTCCGCCGCATGGCTCGACGGAGCACCTTGATCGAGCGGCGCCGCCATTGCCAGTCCGGCATCGCACGCGATCCCGTCACGACGCCTGTCCGGAACCGATGGCGTGCCGCGATGCGCCCACGAATCCTGCCACGCATGCAGCGCACGACCGAATTCGCCGAGCATGAACGCAGCCCTGCCGCCGCCGGCCCTGCCGAGCGCCGCGTCGACCGACGCGAGCGCGACCGGCCCGCCCGGCACGACGGTTCTGTCCCGCGCGTCGGCCGGCACCTTGCGCGTACCCGGATAGTGACGCACCTGGGCATCGTCTGCATCCGGAATAAAGCGCGACAGGCACGCGTACTGCAGCGGCGAGGTCATGTACTCGATCGACCCCGCATCGATGCGCTGGTCAGCGAGCGCAACCGCCTCGGCGTCGCGCGGCGCGAAGCCGGCCTGCCGCGCGAGCCACAGCGTGAGGCCGAAGTGCACGTCGGCCTCGAAACCCGCGCAGGTCAGCGGCATCGCGAGCGCCGCCGCGCAGACCAGCAAGCAACGGCTCACGCGCATCAATTGCCGATCTCCGTCGCCTTCGTGCTTTCGGGGAACGGCCAGCTGCCGTTCTCGAACGACAGGACAAGCATGCCGTTGTCCTGGCAAGCAGTGGTCAGCAAATGCCGGTCGAAGTCGAAATCGAGGCGCGATGCGCACCAGTCCGGCCCGCCTGCACGGTACTGGCCGAACATGAGATGCGCCGAGCCCGCACCCGGCGACTTAGCGGAAGCCGGGTTGTAGTAGGCGATCTCCTTCGGCTTCGACGGGTCGCGAATATCGAACACGCGAATGCCGGAGTTAAAGTAGCCGCACGCCAGCGCGGTCGCGTTTTGCCGGTTGTCGACGCTGCAGTAGTGCGCGCCGTATGTGAACGTGGACAGGCCCGCGATATCGGGAATGACCTTGCTGCAGTTCGCGATCGCATGCGTTTCGAGCCGCAGCTCCGACACCAGCCGCGGCGCGGCTTCACTCGACATGTCGTAGATATGCCCCATCGGGAACGGCGCGACGCCGGCATTGCACGCCGCCTTGACGGCCGTCGCGCCCGGGTCCTGCAGGCCGCCGGCTCCGCCTTCGTCGACTTCGATCAGATACGGTTTCCCCGCCACGGCGAACGAGATCGTGTGTTGTGCAATGCTGCCGTCCCGCACCGGCACCGTCGCGATCCGATGCATCTGCGCATTGGGACGCCGGCTCTGCACTTCGCTGGTATCGACGACGAAGAAACCGTTGTCGCCGGTCGCGTTCATGTCGTTCAGCGGCGGCGCGCCCATGCCGATGGCCGTGCCGCCGTTGCCCGACGCGACGAAGTACGCGCGGGTTCCGTCCTGGCTCACCGACAGGCCGTGCGAAATGTTACCCATGCCCAGATCCGCCACGCTGATCGCGGAGATCATCTTCGGCCGGGTCGGCACGGTCAGGTCGATCGCGTAATAGGCTTTCGCGAAGGCGCCGCCGACGTAGTACGTCAACCCGTCCGGCGAGAATCCCCCTTCGTGGCCCAGCGGCTTGGTGACCGGCACGATACCGCCGTCCGCGCCGGTGCCGACGGGCACGCTGGCCAGCAGTTGCGGCCGTGTGCAATCCGAAGCAATGTCGTACAGGTCGATCTCGGGGCCGCCGCCACCGCCGAGCCCGTTGTCGGCGGCCAGAATCCCGCGCGCGACGTTCACGCGCAGCGACTCCCACGGATCGATCATCGACGTCGACGTCAGCGAACTCACGCGCACCGGCTGCGCCGGGTTGGTGATATCGATCACCGGTACGCCGGGATTCACGCGCGGCGGTGCGTCGGGATTGTTGAAAAGCGCGTTGGCGCCCATCGTCGCGTGATAGAAGCAGGTCTGGCCTTTCTTGTCCGTGTAGGTGGCGGCCGACCACGACGCGCCTTCGCCCTGAATCTGGCTGACGCGCTTCAAGTTGCAGTTGAAGCCGCCAAACCCGGCCTGCCGAAGCGCGGCCGGCACCTGTCCTTGCAACGCGGTCTCGGGCGTGTCGCCCTGACTGCAGCTCGGCACGCGCGGCACGACATAGTCGGCCACGGATACGCTGGTGGTGGCGGCCGGCGTGTCGTCGGCTTCTCCGCCGCAGCCGGCCAGCACGGAACTGGCGAGCGACAGCGCGATCGCTGCGCGAATCGGAAATTGCATCGTTGTCTCCTTCCGTCTTGTTTGTCGTGATGAGATTGCGTTACGGTCACGGCCCCGGATAGATTTCGATCACGGCGACCTCGATCGTGTCGCCTGTGCGGCTGTGGAAATGCAGCGAGAAACGCCCGGTGATGCCGATCGGCAGGATGTCCAGCGACTGCGCGCTCCCGGACGCGCATGCCGCGAACGCGCCCGGTATTTCATGCGCCATCAGTACGCCGGCTTCCTTGGCACGCACGTCGATGTGCACTGGCACGCCTTCGCGCATCGAGATCACGGGCCGCTCCCACGGCGCCCTGGCGCTATCCACGTCGACGGAGAAATGCTGCTGCTCCGGCGGCGCCGGCGCTGCCCGCGACACATGCCTCGCAACGCCGTAAGCCAGCATCAGCGTCGCGGCAATCGCGATCCATGCCGGCGCCCGGCTTCGCCGCAGCAGGCGCCCTGGCTCGTTGCTCGTGCTTCGTTCCATCAGCGTTCACGCCACACGATGTGGCTCCGTCAAGCCGCCCGCCAATCGGGCGGAATCGATAGCGATGGATGGTAGTGACCGGTGCGGCGGCGAGATATCGGCTTATTGCGGACTGTCGAGAAATTGCGTACCGAGTAACCCGAGTAATCCGGGTAGCCGCGACGGATGAAGGGCCGCACCGAGGTCGTTTCGGCGGGTGGCGAGAAAGCAGACGGGAGCCTGCCGCGACGTGTCGCACGGGGGTCGCATCGATGCCGGCGACGGACTGCCTGTCGGCGGTGCCCAGGATGCCGTCACGCGGTAGTCTAACCAAGACTCACGCGGCCAGCGGCGGCTGCAGGCAACGACAAGTAACCGGTGCGGCGGCGATCGCCGCCGCACCGTCGGTCAACGCTTGAGGGATCGACCGTTAGTTGCAGTTAATTGCAGTCAATGCGAAGCCGCAGCAGCAGCCGCACTCTGGATCGAATCGACGAGCGACGCGTTGTCGTACCGCCGCCCGGCAATGCCCCATCCGCCATCGACGGCATGCACGACGTTCACCCACACTTGCGCGGGCGTCAGCCGCCCGCCCGCTCGATGCAGCACGATCTCGGTCGCCCGTTCGACGAATTGCCGCTGCTTGTCGGGCGCCGCGAGCGCCACCGCCGGCAGCTTCAGCTCGACGAAGGCGGCAGGCTCCGCGCGGCCATGCACGAAGGTCCGGTGCCGCGGCAGCACGTTGAGCGTGCCGACCACGTTCGGCGCCAGAAACCCGTTCCCGGTCAATCCTTCGACATCCAGCAGCGCATCGGTCAACTCGGCAAACACCGGCCCCTCGTCGTCCGGCGTGAAAACCCCTTCGGAAACTGTCAACGTAATCGGCATCGCACGTTCTCCTGGTCAGGTCATCGGAATCGTGACGTGATATAAAGATCAGTCACTCTCTATACATTAGACACCGATCGCTCTCTATTCAAGGGATAAAGAGCGATTGCTCTGAAGCGAGCCTGTCATGCGTTATTCCGTCGAGCACAAGCACGAAACCCGCACGCGCATTCTCGAAGCCGCGAGCCGCCTGTTCCGCCAGGAGGGCTATGGTGGTTCTGGCATCGGTCCGCTGACGAAGGCGGCCGGCGTCACCAACGGCGCGTTCTACGGGCATTTCAAGACGAAGGGCGAAGCGTTCCGCCAGGTCGTCCTTGATGGCCTCGATCAGCTCCGGCAAGGCGTCGCGACGTTCAAGGCCGAGCATGGCGCGCGCTGGCGCCGCTCGTTCGTGTCGTTCTATCTCGGGCCCCGGCGCACCTGCGCGCTCGGCGAGAGCTGTGCGCTGCCGAGCCTGTCACCCGAGGTGATGCGCGCCGACGACGACACGCGCGACGCATATGAACAAGCGTTGCGGCAGATCGTCGACGAGGTGTCCTCCGGGCTCGGCGACACGCCCGACGACGACCGCGCGATCGCATTTCTCGCCTTGCTGTCGGGCGGCGTCACGCTTGCGCGCGCGGTGCGCGATCCCGACCTGGCACAACGCATCGCCGATGCGGTCGGCCGCTATGCGGTGGTGATCGCCGAGCGCACGGACGTGAAGCCCGACGAACAGCCGTAACGCGCCGCCAACAAAAAACCCCGATCCGCATTGCCACGGATCGGGGTTCTTCTTCGATCAG
This sequence comes from Burkholderia sp. Bmkn7, assembly GCF_041103175.1. Taxonomy (NCBI): domain Bacteria; kingdom Pseudomonadati; phylum Pseudomonadota; class Betaproteobacteria; order Burkholderiales; family Burkholderiaceae; genus Burkholderia; species Burkholderia sp. Bmkn7. The sequence continues at coordinate 75,681 of NZ_JBGCUH010000002.1, forward strand.
CCCTATCAGCCATATCGGCCCTATCGGCCACCGGCTTGACCGCCCTTGACGGGCCGCCGCATCATCGCGCGGCGACTTCCGCCTTGACGGACGCCGCATCGCCGACCGCCGTCGGCGCGGCACCCCATCCGCCGCCGAGCGCGCGGATCAGGTTGACGGTCGACACGGCCTGCGCACCGGTGAGCTGGTTCGCCTGCAGTTGCGACTGCAGCACCGAGCGCTCGCTGTCGATGACGTCGAGATAGGCGACTTCCCCTTCCTGATACTGCGTGCGCGACAACGTCGCCGCGCGCCGCGACGCATTGACGGCCGCATCCTGCGCGCGGATCTGGTCGTCGAGCAGGCGCAGGTCGGCGAGATTGTCCTCGACCTCGCGGAACGCGACGAGCACCTGCTGCCGGTAGTTCGCGACCTGCTCGTCGTACTGCGCGCGCGCCTGCTGCACGCCGGCCGCACGGCGTCCGCCGTCGAACAGCGGCAGCGTCAGCGCGGTGCCCGCGAACGGCCCGAGCAGGAACGTGCGGCTCGACCACAGGAACAGGTTGCCGAGCGTCGACGCCTCATAGCCGAACGCCCCCGTGATGTCGAGCTTCGGGAAATACGCCGACTTCGCGAGGCCGATCCGCGCGTTCGCCGCCGCCATCGCGCGCTCGGCCGCCGACACGTCCGGACGGCGTTCGAGCAGCGCGGACGGCAGGCCCGGCGGCACCTTCACCGCGACCGGCACGATCGGCGTTTCCTTGAATGCGAAGTCCGCGGGCGCCTTGCCGAGCAGGATCGCGAGCGCATGCTCGGATGCCGCGCGCCGGCGCGCGACGCCGACCGCATCGGCCTGCGCGCTGGCCAGCTCGTTCTTCGCGCGCGACACGTCGAGCTCGCTGATGTCGCCTTCGTTGAAGCGGCGCTGCACGAGCTTCAGTGCCTGCTCGCGCAACTCCACCGTGCGACGGTACAGGTCCTGGTCGGAGTCGAGCTGGCGCAGTTCGAAATAGTTCTGCGCGACGTCCGCCTGCAGCGCGAGCTGCACCGAACGGAACAGCGCTTCGCTCTGCGCCTGGTCGGCACGCGACGCCTCGACGTTGCGGCCGACACGGCCGAACAGGTCGGCTTCGTAGGACACCGTACCCTGCGCGCGCCACAGCGTCGCGTTGGTCGGGCCCGTGCCCTGCGGCTGGAACTGCGACGCCGACGACAGCCCTTCGCGCGTCGGCCCGAACCCGGCGCCGACCTGCGGGAACCATTGCGAGCGCGCCGAACGCGTCGCCGCGCGTGCTTCCTCGACCCGCGCGGCCGCGGCCTTCAGGTTCTGGTTCGCGGCGAGCGCCTGGGTCTCGAGCGAGTCGAGCACCGGATCGCCGAACACCTTCCACCATTCGCCGCGATGTTCGCCGTCCGCCGGCTCGGCCGTCTTCCATGTGCCGGCCTGCTCGCCGGCGGCGAGCGTCGGCGCTTCCTTGAACGCGGCGGGCACCGCCGCGTCCGGGCGCTTGTAGTCGGGGCCCACCGCGCACGCGGCGAGCAGCGTCGCGAGCAGGGTGCTCGCGGCCGCCACCTTCGCGAAGCGCATCAGGCCGTTCGTGTTGTGCATGTTGTCCATCTTTTTATCCTCAAGCATCCGAAGCCGGTACGCTCTGGGCCGGCACGCCGTAGCCGGCCGAGTCCTTGCCGGCGACGTGGATCTTGCCGCCTGCCAGCGTACGCAACACGACGTAGAACACCGGCGTCAGCATCAGCCCGAACAGCGTCACGCCGAGCATCCCGAAGAACACCGCGACACCCATCGCATGGCGCATTTCCGAACCGGCCCCCGTCGACGTGACGAGCGGCACGACGCCCATGATGAACGCGATCGACGTCATCAGAATCGGGCGCAGCCGCAGCCGGCTCGCCTCGATCGCGGCCTCGAGCGGTGTCCTGCCGTCGTGTTCGAGCTCGCGTGCGAATTCGACGATCAGGATCGCGTTCTTCGCCGACAGCCCCACCAGCACCATCAAGCCGATCTGCGTGAAGATGTTGTTGTCGCCCTGCGTGAGCCACACGCCCGTCAGCGCAGACAGAATGCTCATCGGCACGATCAGGATCACCGCGAGCGGCAGCGTCAGGCTTTCATACAGCGCGGCGAGCACGAGGAACACGAGCAGCACGCTGATCGGGAACACATACATCGCCGAATCGCCGGCAAGGATCTGCTGGTACGTGAGGTCGGTCCATTCGAACCGCACGCCGCGCGGCAGCGTTTCATGCGCGATGCGCTCGATCGCCGCCTGCGCCTGACCCGACGAGAAGCCCGGTGCCGGGCCGCCGTTGATGTCGGCCGCCGTGTAGCCGTTGTAGCGCACGACCATTTCGGGGCCGAACGTCGGCGTCACCGTGACCAGCGACGACAGCGGCACCATCTCGCCCTTGTCGTTGCGCGTCTTCAACTGCAGGATGTCGTCCGCACGCTGGCGGAACGGCGCATCGGCCTGCACGCGCACCTGGTACACGCGCCCGAAGCGGTTGAAGTCGTTCACGTACAGCGAGCCGAGATACACCTGCATCGTGTTGAACACGTCGGTCACCGGCACGCCGAGCTGCTTCGCCTTCACGCGGTCGAGATCGACGTTGAGCTGCGGCACGTTGATCTGGTAGCTCGTGAACAACGGGCCGAGTTCCGGCGCCTGCTGCGCGCGCTTGATGAAGTCGTTGGTCGCATCCGCAAGCCGCGCATAGCCGACCGCGCCGCGATCCTCGATCTGCATCTTGAACCCGCCGAGCGTGCCGAGGCCGAGCACCGGCGGCGGCGGGAACACCGCGACGAACGAGTCCTTCATCGCGCTGTACTGCTGGTTCAGCGCACCCGCGATCGCGCCCGCCGACAGCGCCTTGCCATGCCGTTCCGAGAACGGCTTCAGCGTGACGAACACGATGCCCGCGCTCGAGCTGTTCGTGAAGCCGTTCACCGACAGCCCCGGGAACGCGACCGCGCTCTCGACGCCCGGCTGCTTCAGCGCGATCGAGCCCATGTCGCGGATCACCTTCTCGGTGCGGTCGAGCGACGCCCCGTTCGGCAGCTGTGCGAACGCGATCAGGTATTCCTTGTCCTGCGCGGGCACGAAGCCGCCCGGCACGACCTTCGACACCAGCACGGTCGCGCCCACCAGCACGAGATACACGCCGAGCATCAGCGTCTTGCGCGACAGCACGCCGCGCACGCCGCGGCCGTAGTTCTCCGCGCCGCGATGGAACACCTTGTTGAAGCCGCGGAAGAAGCCGCCGAGCACGCGGTTCATCACGCGCGTGAGCCAGTCTTCCTTGTCGCCATGCCCCTTCAGCAGGATCGCGGACAGCGCCGGCGACAGCGTCAGCGAGTTGAACGCCGAGATCACCGTCGAGATCGCGATGGTCATCGCGAACTGCTTGTAGAACTGACCGGTCAGGCCCGACATGAACGCGAGCGGCACGAACACGGCGACGAGCGTCAGCGCGATCGCGATGATCGGCCCGCTCACTTCCTGCATCGCCTTGTAGGTCGCCTGCCGCGCGTTCATCCCGCTTTCGATGTTGCGCTCGACGTTCTCGACCACCACGATCGCATCGTCGACCACGATCCCGATCGCGAGCACCATCCCGAACAATGACAGCGCATTGATCGAATACCCGAATGCGAGCAGCAGCGAGAACGTGCCGATGATCGACACCGGCACCGCGATCAGCGGAATCAGCGACGCGCGCCAGGTCTGCAGGAACACGATCACGACGATCACGACCAGCGCGATTGCTTCGAGCAGCGTATGCACGACGGCCTTGATCGACGAACGCACGAACTGCGTCGGGTCATAGACGATCTTGTAGTCGACGCCCGCCGGCATGTCCTGCTTCAGCTCGGCCATCGTCTTGCGCACTTCGTCCGAGATCTGCAGCGAGTTCGCGCCCGGCGACTGGTTGATCGCCATCGCGACGGCCGGCTTGTTGTCGAGCAGCGAACGCAGCCCGTATTCGGATGCGTCGAGCTCGATCCGCGCGATGTCGCGCAGGTGCGTGACGCCGCCGTCCGGCGTCGTCTTCACGACGATGTCGCCGAACTCGTCTTCCGTCTGCAGACGGCCGCGCGCGTTCACCGACAGCTGCAGCGGCGTGCCGGGCAGCGACGGCGACGCACCGATCACGCCGGCCGCGACCTGTACGTTCTGCTCGCGGATCGCCTGCACGACGTCCTCGGCCGACAGCCCGCGCTGCGCGACCTTCTGCGGATCGAGCCATACGCGCATCGCGTAGTCGCCCGAACCCCACAGCTGCACCTGGCCGACGCCCTGGATCCGCGACAGGCGATCCTTCACGTTGATCAGCGCGTAGTTGCGCAGGTAGGTCATGTCGTAGCGGTTGTCCGGCGAGATCAGGTGGACCACCATCGTCAGCGTCGGCGAGCTCTTCACCGTCGTGATGCCTAGCCGCTGCACGTCTTCCGGCAGGCGCGGCAGCGCCTGGTTCACGCGGTTCTGCACGAGCTGCGTGGCCTTGTCCGGATCGGTGCCGAGCTTGAACGTGACGGTGATCGTCATGTTGCCGTCGCTGTTCGCCTGCGACTGCATGTAGAGCATGTCCTCGACGCCGTTGATCTGTTCTTCAAGCGGCGACGCGACCGTCTCGGCGATCACTTTCGGGTTCGCGCCCGGATACTGCGCCTTCACGATCACGGAAGGCGGCACGACTTCCGGATATTCCGAGATCGGCAGCAGGAACATCGCGATCACCCCGCCGAGCAGGATGATCACCGATAGGACTCCTGCGAAGATCGGCCGGTCGATAAAGAATTTTGAAATGTTCATGTGTGGCTCTGTCTGGTTGAACGCGGATGCGAAGCGGCGGGCCGCTTACGAATCCGCCTTCGCCGGGGCGGCCGGCTTCGCGTTGTCCGCCAGCGGCGCGGACGGCGCGTCACCGCCCGTCATCGGGACCATGTGCGGCTTCACCTGTTCGCCGGGGCGCACGCGCTGCGTGCCGTTCACGACCACGCGATCGCCTGCCGCGAGGCCGCTCACGATCACGCGCCGGTTGCCGTGCTGCAGCCCCTGCTGCACTTCCCGGTACGACACGCGGCCCTGCTGGTCGACGACGAACACGAACTTCTTGTCCTGGTCGGTGTTGATCGCCGCGTCGTCGACGAGCAGCGCCTCGTGCGGCGCGCTGCCGCCCACCTTCACGCGTGCGTACAAGCCCGGGACGAGCGCACCGTCCGCATTGTCGAAGCGCGCTCGCACGCGGATCGTGCCCGACGACGTGTCGAGCCGGTTGTCGACCGAGTCGATCTCGCCGCTGCGCGAGTAGCCGGTTTCGTTCGCGAGGCCGAGCTCGACCGGCACCTTGCGGCCGTTGCGCGCGCCGTTGATGTATTGCAGGTAGGTCTGTTCGTCTGCGTCGAACGATGCGTAGATCGGCGACACCGACACCAGCGTGGTGAGCGGCGCGGCCGACGCACCGGCCGACACGACGTTGCCGAGCGTGATTTCCGCACGCGACACGCGGCCCGACACCGGCGCGGTGATCCGCGTATAGCCGAGATTGATGCGCGCCGTTTCGAGCGCGGCTTCGGCGGCCTTCAGGTTCGCGGCCGCTTCGCGCGCCGCGTTCTGCTTCTCGTCGTAATCGCGCTTCGCGATCGCGTTGTCGCCGATCAGCCGCTGTGCGCGCTGCCAGTCGGTCTGCGCGTAACCGTTGCGCGCTTGCGCGGCCGCGAGCTGCGCGGCCGCGCGATCGGTTTCGGCCTGGTACGGGCGCGGGTCGATCACGAACAGCACGTCGCCCTTCTTCACGAGCGCGCCGTCCTTGAAGTTCACCGCGACGATCGTGCCCGACACCTGCGGGCGCACGTCGACTTTCTCGACCGCTTCGAGACGGCCCGAATAACTCTGCCAGTCGGTGACGGTCTGCGGTACGACGGTCGCAACGTCGACTTCGGGCAGCGGTGCAGCCGCTTTCTCGGGCGCGTTCGCGTTCACGCGCATCGCGCCGAACGTTCCGAGGCCGACGACGGCAAGCGTCACGATCGCCGCTGTCGCGATTCGGGAACGGGAGGTGCGTAGGATGGCCATGTGGATCTCCAGGTAAGCGTGGATTGGTTCTGGTTATTCGGAACGGTTGGGCTGGCGCGCCTGGAAGCGGCACTGGAAGAAGCGCACGGCTTCCTCGAAGGCGGCTTCATGCGTCGCGAGCGCGGCGTGCGTGATGTCCGGATAGCGGATCACCTGCGTGAGCACGCCCGACGAGATCAGGCAGCCCGCATATTTCTCCGCCTCGACGTGCAGCACGTCGTTCTGCGCGGTGACGACGAGCGTCGGCGGCAGCCCCGCGAGGCGCACCGATTCGAGCGGTGCCGCATACGGGTGCATGCGTTGCGCGGCCTGCGGCAGATACGCGCGATAACAGGCCGCGCATTCGCGCGCGGTGATGTCGGACGCGAGGCGCTCGGCGTCGCCGATGCGCGTCATGCTCGGGTCGAGCATCGGCCCGAACAGCGCCTGCGCGGCGATCGACACTTCGCCGCGATCGCGCGCGATGAACGCGAGGCAGTTCGCGAGCTGGCCGCCCGCGTCGTGACCCGCGACACCGATCTTCTTCGGGTTGCCGCCGAACGCGCGGGCGCGCGTCGCGGCCCACACGGCGGCGCGATACGCATCCTCCGGCGCGGCCGGAAAGGGAAAGGCCGGCGCGAGCGAATAGTCGACCGACACTACGAGAGCTGGTAAGCGTTCTGCTAAAAAGCGCGCGGCGAAATCGGCGTCTTCGAGCGAACCGCGCACGAAACCGCCGCCGTGGAAATAAAGCACTACCGGCAACCCGGTCTTGTCCGGGCGCCGGTACAGGCGCAGCACGATGTCCTGCGCGTAGCCGGGAATTTCCACTTCGGCGACCGTCAGCGCCGCGCCCGCCGTGGCTTGGGCGGGCAACGCGGCCTTCAGGAATTTGCTGAATTCAGAAGCGTCCATGACGATGCAGCATCCATTTCGAGATGGAACGAATTCTGGGTCCGGCAGACATTGGGATAAATGCCTATAATCCGGCAACACAATTCAACGCCCCCGAACAATCCGAGGCTGCGTTTACCCACGAGGTAGCGCAGCCTCTTTGTTCCGGTGGCAAATTAGATTGCGGAGGTTGTGATGGACCGGCTTCAGGCCATGCAGGTGTTTACTCGCGTCGTCGATACAAGCAGCTTCACCAAGGCAGCAGAAACGCTCAGCCTGCCGCGGGCGTCCGTCACGACGATCATCCAGAATCTCGAAGCATTCCTCGGTGTGCGGCTGATGCACCGGACCACGCGCCGGCTGTCGCTCACGCCGGACGGCGCCGCGTACTACGAACGATGCGTGCGGATCCTCGCGGACGTCGAGGAAACCGAGGCGAGCTTCCAGGCGAACAACCGGAAGCCGCACGGAAAGTTGCGTATCGACATGCCGGGCTCGATCGGGCGGCTGCTCGTGATTCCGTCGCTGTGCGAATTTCATACGCGCTACCCGGACATCGACCTGCAGCTCGGCCTGTCCGACCGGCCGGTCGACCTGCTGCAGGAAGGGGTCGATTGCGTGATCCGCGTTGGTGCATTGCAGGACTCGTCGCTCGTCGCGCGCCGGGTCGGCCTGTTCGAATGCGTGACGGTCGCGTCGCCCGACTATCTCGAGCGTCACGGCGAGCCGAAGACGATCGACGACCTGAGCCAGCACAAGGCCGTCAACTACTTCTCGAGCCGCACCGGCCGCACGATCGACTGGACGTTCCTGACCGACGGCCAGGAAGTCGAGATGAAGATGGAGGGCATCGTGTCGGTGAACGATGCCGATGCGTACGTGACTTGCGGGATCGAAGGCTTCGGGCTGATCCAGCCGCCGCTCTTCATGGTGCTGCCGCATCTGCGCGAAGGCCGGCTCAAGGAAGTGCTGCCCGGCGTCAAGCCGCTGCCGATGCCGATCTCCGTCGTGTATCCGCACAGCCGCCATCTGTCGCCGAAAGTGCGCGTCTTCGTCGACTGGATCGCCGAGGTGTTCGACCGTTGCCCGCTGCTGAGCGGCAAGGGCAGCCTCGACGCGACGTGCAGCAAGCGCACGTTCGAGGAAGCCGAACGCGCGCCGGTGCTCGACACGCCGGTCATCAACGAGTGGGTCGCGTAAGTGGCTGAACTGCCCGGCTGACCGGATCGTCAGAACCACGTGACCGAACTGCGCCGCTGAACCGCACGCGCGGGCTGCAAGGCCCGCGCGGCGTCCCGCCTCCGCGCCACGTCCCCGTACGGCGCGCCAGATCCTTCCCGAATCCGCAGCAAACCTTTGTGCAAGGCGACGCAATCGTGCGCCTGCGTCGTTGCGCGCAGCCGTCGCCCCCGTGCGAGGCCCGCTGCAAGCGGGTTCCACCGATTTCCGCATAACCCTGTCAGGTGTACGGATGTCGATTGTTCCACTGACACGACAATTCAATTCGCATCTGCCGCATTTATCGCGACGGAACAGATACCTAGAGTAAACCCTGTCGCGCACCTCGTTGCGCACCGAACAGATCCCGCTTGATGGGACCGGAGTCAGCGCTCAGGCGCCAACTCCGAAAGACAGGAGTTAGCCATGAACCGCCGCCATCTTCTCTCCGCCCTGGCCCTCACGCTCGCCGTGTCCGCTCCGGCCTTCGCCGATTCGGGCACGCCGCACGCCGGCGACTACGGCAACACGTCGTGGTACTCGCAGCACAACGGCCCGCGCACGCGCGCCGAAGTGAGCGCGGAAGTCGAGCAGGCCCGCAAGGACGGCACGCTCGCGTACCTGCGCAAGGCGAATTCGTACCCGCAAGGGCTCGAACTCGCGCAAGGCCCGTACCGCTCGTTGCCGGAAAGCAACCAGCTCGCCGGCGGAGGCCGGTAAACGCGCAACGCCGCGCAGCGGGGTGCCCCGTGCGCGGCGTCGCGACACACCTATCGACGATTCGCTGAGTCAGTTAGTTGCAGGAGCACATGATGAACGACCAACTTCCTTCGCCGCTCGACCATTGGGACGACACCACGCCGGTGTGGACGCCTTTCCGTTCGGCCCCGCACTCGCATTGACCACCGACCGAGCCGTCGCCTGACGCTCAACGGCGCGGCACCCCGTCGCGCCACTCGCCCCAGTGCGTCACGATGTCCTGCACGAGCGGGTTGCCCGCGCGATACAGGTTTTCGGTCGCGGGGGCGAAGCCGCCCTGGTCCGCGTAGTTCAGCAGGTTGTCCGCACTCGTCTGCCCCGCATACGGCCGGTCGAAATCGGAGCCGGTACGCAGCACCGCGACGCGCGACAGGTCGACCCGCTTCACGCTCGCCGCACGCTTGAGCGCTTCATACGTCGCGTTGTCTTCCTGTGCGGTCATGCAGTACGTGCCCTTGCCGTCGGTCAGGATCTTCGTCCACTGGCGCGCCCGCTCGCCGATCAGCGTGCCCGAGAACCACGTGTTGCCTGATGACGTATCGCACTGGATCACCGTCGGCGGCCGGTTCGCCGGCGCATACGTGAACTTCGCGCGCGCGGCCTGCGCCTGCGCGCTGTCGGCGAGCACGACGTTGCGCGACAGCGCGACCGCGGCGTCGGTGAGCTGCGGGTTGAGCTGGAACACCTCGGTACGGTAGTCGAGCGGCGGCTTGTCGTTCGGGCTCTTCGTGTTGATGCCGAGAAAGCCGGTATTCCAGCCGGCCGGAATCTCGCGTGCATCGAGCTCCCACTGCAGGCTGAAATCGACGAGGTACTTCGACCACGCAGCCGAGCCGACCGTGCCTTGCGCGGGGTCGACGCCCGCGATGCCGGAGATCAGGAAATACGTGCGGCGCAGATCGAAGCGCTGCGAGAACGTGAGCGCCATGATCGTCGCCGACGCGTTCGCATAACCCATGCCGGTCGTGACCACGCACACGTCCTGCTTGTTGCAGTGGACGTTCGGGTAGTCCGGCGACAGGCCCGGCACGGCGATGTCGCGCCACGGGCCGAGCCGGTCGAGCCAGGCCTGGCCCTCCGGCCCGAACATCGTGATGATCATGACCTTGACCGGGCGGCCCTGTGCACCGGTCTCGGCGAATGCATTGTTGCCCTGGTTGTCCTGCGCGATCGACGGCGCGGTTGCACAGGCTGCGAGCGAGAATGCAGCGGCGGAAAGAATGGAGCGAGTCAGCATCGGCGTTCCTTGTTTCGATGATGTTGGGTGAGAACGGCTCTCGTAGACTGCGCGACGGAGTATAGAACGGGCGTGCACGTTGCGGAACCCGACTACGAAACGACTCCCCGTGTTTCGTGCGACCGTGCGCGTGTTGCGCAATGTGATGTGCGTCGTCGGTTTCGCACCGTCGCCGTGCATGACAACCATCAGGAATGCTATCGGGTTGGCAGGAACGAACGCCTGCCGACATGCCGCTGCGTATCGCACCCGTCGACATCGATTTCGGCCGGCTCCCCGAACCGCTACACGCGCACGAGCCCCGCGATGCCGTAACCGAGCACGACCAGCGCGGCGACCAGATGGCTCGCCGCGAGCCACCCGGGCGATTTCACGATGCGCCCGATCATGCTGCCGCCGAACGCGAACACCAGCTGCCCCGCGAGGCTGCCGGCGAACACGCACGCGGCGCCAAGCAGCCAGTGGCGATGCGCACCGGCGGCAGCCGTCGCATAGCCATAGAACAGCAGGATAGTGAGCGGATTCGCGAGCGTGACGAAGAACATCGATGTGAACGGGCGCGTGCCCGGCGGCCGCGCATCGCCGTCGAGCGTGCGGCGCCGATCCCGCAGCGCCTGCCACAGCATCCGCGTGCCCATTGCGAGCAACACGAGCGCACCAACGACACGAAACAGCGACAGATGCGCCGCGAGCGTGCTCGCCAGCATCGCGCCGAGCGTGAACGCGACGACCGCGTAGCAGCCGTCGGCCGTCGCGACACCCACCGCCGCGCGCACGCCGCTTGCGGTGCCGGCGCGCATCCCGTAGTTCGCGATCATCAGCGCAACGGGCCCGACCGACAGCGCGATCATCAGCCCGAACAGGAAATCGTTCATCGGTCGTCGATGCCTTCGATGGAAGGCACCGATTCTAGCGAACGCAAAAATCTCCGCTGCGGCGATTCGGCGTCACGCGACATCGACGCGCGCAGGCCCGTCCACCATCTCGCCGATCACGCCCGCGCGGTCGAAGCCGTCGGCACGGAAGCATGCGAGCACGTCGTCGACGGCCTCGGGCGCGCACGCGACCAGCAGGCCGCCCGACGTCTGCGGGTCGGTCAGCAGCGCCTGCGCGACGGGCGGCAGCGTGTCGGCCAGTCGAACGTCCGCGCCGTACGCGGCCCAGTTGCGGCCCGACGCGCCGGTGAACACGCCGTCGGCCACGAACGCCTCGACGCCCGCGAGCCACGGCAGCGACGCGTAGTGCACGCGCGCGGTGAGGTGCGCGCCACGTGCGAGCTCGAGCGTGTGACCGAGCAGCCCGAAGCCCGTGACGTCGGTCAGCGCATGCACGCCCGGCAGCGCGGCGAGGTCGGCGCCCGGACGGTTCAGCTTGGTGGTCGTCGCGACCATCTGCGCGTAACCCGCGGCATCGAGCTGGTTCTTTTTCAGCGCGGCCGACAGCACGCCGACGCCGAGCGGCTTGCCGAGCACGAGCACGTCGCCCGCACCCGCGGCCGCGTTGCGCTTCACGCGCGACGGATGCACGACGCCGATCGCCGCGAGCCCGTAGATCGGCTCGACCGAATCGATCGAATGGCCGCCCGCCACCGGAATGCCGGCGTCCGCGCACACCGATTCGCCGCCGCGCAGCACGGCCGCGATCGTCTCGTGCGGCAGCACGTTGATCGGCATCCCGACCAGCGCGAGCGCGAGGATCGGCTTGCCGCCCATCGCATACACGTCGGACAGAGCGTTGGTCGCGGCGATGCGGCCGAAGTCGAACGGATCGTCGACGATCGGCATGAAGAAGTCGGTGGTCGCGACGATCGCCTGCTCGTCGTTGAGACGGTAGACGGCCGCGTCGTCGGACGTCTCGGTACCGACCAGCAGATCCGGGAACAGCGCGGGCGGCGTCGCGCGCTTCAGCAGCTCGGACAGCACGCCCGGCGCAATCTTGCAGCCGCAGCCGCCGCCGTGCGACAGGCTCGTGAGGCGCGGAACGGCAGGCTGGGCTTGGGTGGCTTCGGTCATCGTCGGCATCCGGTGAATAACAACACGACATTATCGACAATTCCGTGCGAGTGCGCCCGATACCCACATAATGGCGGCGCACTCCCCGCTCCCGCTGCCGCCCGCACCTTCGTCCATGGATCACCTCTTCATCGGCCTCGTGCTGTGCTCCGCGTTGCTGCATGCCATCTGGAATGCCTTCCTCCACGTCAGCGAAGACCGGCTCGTACAGCTCGGCACGATGTCGCTGCCCTATTTCGCGATCGGCATCGCCGGCGTCGTGCTGCTGCCCGCGCCGGCACCCGCCGCGTGGCCGTATATCGTCGCGTCGGCCGCGCTCGAGGTCGCGTACTGCTTCACGCTGGCGCGCGCCTATCGCAGCGGCGAGTTCGGGCAGATCAATCCGATCGCGCGCGGGATCTCGCCGCTGCTCGTGTCGGTGCTCGCGCTCGCCTTTCTCCACGAACAGCCGACCCCGTTCGGCTTCGCGGGCATCGCGCTCGTGTCGTTCGGCATCATGTCGCTCGCGCTGCGGCGCGGCTTCCGGTTCTCCGGTGAAGGCGTGCCGTTTGCGCTGCTCACGGGCGTGTTCATCGCCGCGTATTCGATCTGCGACGGCATCGGTTCGCGCGTGTCCGGCAGTGCGCTCGGCTACATCGCGTGGGTGTACGTGCTGTGGAGCGTGCCGCAGTTCGTGCTGGTCTGCGCGGTACGTGGCGGCCCGCGCGCGGTACTCGCCTCGCGCACGGCGCTCACGCAGGGCGCGATCGCCGGCACGATCTCGCTCGCCGCTTACGGGATCGTGATCCTCGCGTACCGGTACCTGCCGGTCGGGACGGTGTCGGCGCTGCGGGAAACGAGTTCGATCTTCGCGGTCGCGATCGGCTGGCTCGTGATGCGCGAGCGGCCCGGCGCGCAGCGGCTTGCCGCGTGCGCGCTGGTGGTCGTGGGCGCGGCACTGATCCGCCTGTAGGCGGCGCGCGCGACACGCGTTCGTCTGCAGGTTGTGCGATCCGCCAGGCGTCAAACCGCGACCGCCACCCCGCCGAATGCCCGCTCGTCGATCGCCTCGGCGAGCGTCGCGAACGCCGTCGCGATCTCGTCCTCCGGCACGCACGCATAACCGAGCAGCAACCCCGACGCCGCGCGTTCGCGGTCCGCGTAATAACCCGACAACGGTCGCACGACGATATTGCGTTCGAGCGCGGCCTGCGCGACCGCACGATCGTCGACGCCTTCCGGCAACTGCGTGACCAGATGCAGCCCGGCATCGCTGCCGAGCGCGTGCAGCGTGTCGCCATAGCGTTGCGCGACCGCGTCGAGCAGCACCTCGCGGCGCTGTCCGTACAGCGTGCGCATCTTGCGGATATGCGACACGAAGTGCCCTTCCGCGATGAATTCGGCAAGCACCGCCTGCTGCAGCAACTGCCCTTCGCGGTACAACTCGGCGCTCGCGGTCGCGAAACTCTCCGCGAGCGGCTCGGGCGCGACCAGGTAGCCGACCCGCAGCCCCGGGAACAGCGTCTTGCCGAAACTGCCGACGTAGATCACCTGCCCGGCCGTGTCGAGCCCCTGCAGCGACGCAAGCGGGCGGCTGCCGTAGCGGAATTCGCTGTCGTAGTCGTCCTCGATGATCCAGCAACCGTGCTGGCGTGCGTATTCGAGCAGCATCCGCCGCCGCGCGAGGCTCATCACCATCCCGAGCGGATACTGGTGCGACGGCGTGACGAGCATCAGCTTCGGCGGTTCGGCGAGATCGGCCGCCGACGGGGCGATGCCTTCGTCGTCGACCGGGATCGGCCGCGTCGTCAGCCCCGACACGTTCAGCACGCTGCGCACGCCCCAGTAGCACGGGTCCTCGGTCCAGATCGCGTCGCCCGGGTCGGTCAGCAGCCGTACCGCGAGGTCGATCGACTGGTGGATGCCGGTCGTAATCACGATCTGCTCGGGCGTGCAGCGCACCGAGCGCGACGTGCGCAGGTAATCGGCCAGCGCCTCGCGCAGCAGTGCGAGCCCGCCGCCCGGCGCGTAGGTCAGCAGGTCGGGGCGCAGCCGCCGCCAGTATTTGTTGTGCAGCCGCGTCCATACGCGCGCGGGAAAGCGCGACACATCGGGCACGCCCGGCATGAACGCGCCGCCCTGCCGTTTCGACACGCCGGCCCCTTCGACGAGCCGCGTGCCGCGTGCCGACAGCCGCCGCGCGGACGGCTGCACGAACGCCGGGTGGGTAGCGGCCGCGTCGGGCGGTGCTCCGACGATCTCGTCGGGCGCGCTGTCGGCCACGAACGTACCGCGGCCGGTTGCCGAGTTCACATAACCTTCGAGCGCAAGCTGTTCGTAAACCTGCGTGACCGTGTTGCGCGCGATCCCGAGTTCGGCCGCGAGGAGCCGCGACGACGGCACGCGCGTGCCGGCCGGCAGTTCACGCGACAGGATCGCCTGTTGCAGCAGCCGGTGAAGCTGCCGGTAGATCGGCTGTTCGCCGCCTCGCACGAGGCGCTGCGCCAGCCAGTCCGACAACACGCTCGCGCGCATGATTGGCTCCTGAATATTTATTGAAATGGCTCTGATTGCCAGAGCCAAATGTGATTATAGTCGCCTCCATGGGCTGTCGAAGCGCCCGATTTTCACCTCACCGGAAAGAACATCAAGGAGATGACCGTGAAGAATGCCGACCTGCAGGCCCGCAAGAACGCCGCCACCCCGCGCGGCGTCGGCGTGATGTGCGATTTCTACGCAGCCCGCGCCGAGAACGCGGAACTGTGGGATGTCGAAGGCCGCCGCTTCATCGATTTCGCCGCCGGCATCGCGGTGCTGAACACCGGCCACCGCCACCCGAAGATCGTCAAGGCGATCGCGGACCAGCTGAACAACTTCACGCACACCGCTTACCAGATCGTCCCGTACGCGTCGTACGTCGAGCTGGCCGAGAAGATCAACGCACGCGCGCCGGGCGATTTCCCGAAGAAGACCGCGTTCTTCACGACCGGCGCGGAAGCCGTCGAGAACGCGATCAAGATCGCACGCGCGGCCACCGGCCGTCCGGGCGTCATCGCCTTCTCGGGCGGTTTCCACGGCCGCACGATGATGGGCATGGCGCTGACCGGCAAGGTCGCCCCGTACAAGCTGAACTTCGGCCCGTTCCCGGGCGACGTGTTCCACGCGCCGTACCCGAACGCCGTGCACGGCGTGACGACGGCCGACTCGATCAAGGCGATCGAGATGCTGTTCAAGGCCGACATCGATCCGAAGCGCGTGGCCGCGATCATCTTCGAACCGGTCCAGGGCGAAGGCGGCTTCAACCCGGCGCCGGCCGAATTCGTGCGCGCGCTGCGCAAGATCTGTAACGAACACGGCATCCTGCTGATCGCCGACGAAGTGCAGACGGGCTTCGCGCGTACCGGCAAGCTGTTCGCGATGCAGCACTACGACGTGCTGGCCGACCTGATCACGATGGCGAAGAGCCTCGCGGGCGGCATGCCGCTGTCGGGCGTCGTCGGCCGTGCCGACCTGATGGACGCGGCAGCGCCCGGCGGCCTCGGCGGCACGTATGCGGGCAACCCGCTGGCCGTCGCATCGGCGCATGCCGTGCTCGAGATCATCGACGAAGAGAAGCTGTGCGAGCGTGCCACGCAACTCGGCGACGTGCTGAAGGCGAAGCTGAACGCGCTGCAGGCCGACGTGCCGCAGATCGCCGACGTGCGCGGCCCGGGCGCGATGATCGCGGTCGAGTTCCTGAAGCCGGGTTCGGGCGAGCCGGATGCGGAATTCACGAAGCGCGTGCAGGCACGTGCGCTCGAGCGCGGCCTGCTGCTGCTCGTGTGCGGCGTGTACTCGAACGTCGTGCGCTTCCTGTTCCCGCTGACGATCCCGCAGGCCGTGTTCGACGAAGCGCTCGTGATCCTCGAGGAAGTGCTGAAGGAAACGGTCGGCGTGCCGGCCTGAGTTCCTGCCTTCTGAATGCGCCGCCGCCGTCGTCAAGACGGCGGCGGCCTTTTTATCCGTCATCTTCAAAGCAGGCGATTCATATGAGCACTGTTCAGGAAACCCTGGCACTGAAAGATCCGTCGCTGTTCCGCCAGCAGGCGTACGTCAACGGCGAATGGCAAGGCGCGACGAACGGCGAGACGTTCGAAGTCCGCAACCCGGCGACGGGCGGCCTGCTCGGCACGGTGCCGGCGATGGGCACGGCCGAGACGCGTCACGCGATCGAAGCCGCGAACGCCGCATGGCCGGCGTGGCGCAAGAAGACCGCGAAGGAACGCGCGGTCATCCTGCGCAAGTGGCACGACCTGATGATGGAAAACGCCGACGACCTCGCGCTGATCCTGACGACCGAGCAGGGCAAGTCGCTGGCCGAAGCGAAGGGCGAGATCGGCTATGCCGCATCGTTCCTCGAATGGTTCGCGGAAGAAGGCAAGCGCGTGTATGGCGACACGATCCCGACGCCGGCGAGCGACAAGCGCATCGTCGTGACGAAGGAAGCGATCGGCGTGTGCGCGGCGATCACGCCGTGGAACTTCCCGGCGGCGATGATCACGCGCAAGGTCGGCCCGGCGCTCGCCGCGGGCTGTCCGATCGTCGTGAAGCCGGCCGAGGCGACGCCGTTCTCCGCGCTCGCGATGGCCGTGCTGGCCGAACGTGCGGGTGTGCCGGCCGGCGTGTTCAGCGTCGTCACGGGCGACCCGAAGGCGATCGGCGGCGAGCTGACGTCGAACCCGATCGTGCGCAAGCTGTCGTTCACCGGCTCGACGCCGGTCGGCCGCCTGCTGATGTCGCAATGCGCGGCGACGGTCAAGAAGGTGTCGCTGGAGCTTGGCGGCAACGCGCCGTTCATCGTGTTCGACGACGCCGATCTCGACGCGGCCGTGCAGGGCGCGATCGCATCGAAGTACCGCAACAGCGGCCAGACCTGCGTGTGCACGAACCGCTTCTACGTGCATGAAGCCGTGTACGACCAGTTCGCGCAGAAGCTCGCGGCTGCCGTCGGCCAGTTGAAGGTGGGCCGCGGCACCGAGCCGGGCGTCACGCAAGGCCCGCTGATCAACGAAGCAGCGGTGCTGAAGGTCGAGGCGCACATCGAGGACGCGCTCGCGAAGGGCGCGACCGTCGTGACGGGCGGCAAGCGCCACGCGCTGGGCCACGGCTTCTTCGAGCCGACCGTGCTGACGGGCGTCACGCCGGCGATGAAGGTCGCGAAGGAAGAGACGTTCGGGCCGCTCGCGCCGCTGTTCAAGTTCAGCAGCGACGACGAAGTGATCCGCCTCGCGAACGACACCGAGTTCGGCCTCGCCGCTTACTTCTACAGCCGCGACATCGGCCGCGTGTGGAAGGTCGCCGAAGCGCTCGAATACGGGATGGTCGGCGTAAACACGGGCCTGATCTCGAACGAAGTCGCACCGTTCGGTGGCGTGAAGCAATCGGGCCTCGGCCGCGAAGGCTCGCACTACGGCATCGACGACTACGTCGTGATCAAGTATCTCTGCCTCGCCGTCTGACGGTTCAGGGCCTGGCACCGCTTCGGTGACAGGCCCTGACCGCCCGGCCGGAACCGGGCGGTCCGACGCGGGCCGGCGTCCCTCTCCGTCGTGCCCGCGTCGCCTCGATACGCACGAGATCGCCACGCTCTGCGTACCCTGTTTCGATCGCTGTAACCGCCGATACGTCATATCGCGCGCGAATCTCGGTCAAGTCTCGTTTCCCATTTCAGTGAAAGCCGCTGGGTAGAGCGTTCCGCCTCGATGCGGGGTGCACGCGCTTGAACACTTCCCCTGACAACCCGGTGTGCGCAGAGTCAGCACACGCAGTCGCCGCTACAGCTGGTGACGCCGTGACACATATTCACAGTCGCCGGCGTGTAGTACGAGTGGGTAGTTTCCCGGTCTCGCTCTGCTCGCCCCCTTCGCCTCAGCCTCGACGATCGCTTCACATCATCAACTTCCATTGGACTCCAAAATAAAAATCGTACTCGTTCTATAGACAAGGAAAATCTTACCGGCCACTGTCTGTAGCTCATCCATACACAAGGCATCCGAGTCCATGAAAGAAGAACATGCCGCCTGCCCTTACTTTCTTCGCTCGTTGATTCGTCTTTACGCGACGGTGCGGCGGCTACACACGCCGCCGATCATCGCAGTTGAAGATGTCACGATCGATCAATACGCGATTCATGGCCCGGAGTCAGTCGATTGGGTTTTTGCGAACCTGGATTGAGGAGATGACCATGAGCCGACGAGCAATCAGGAACGGTGACGCTACGACGACAGGCGGAATCGTCATCGCTGGCACAGCAAGCATATTCGTGGACGACAAGCACATTGCGTTAGACGGCGACAAAGCGACGTGTGGAAATTGCGAGGGAAAGTTTCCGATAGCGGGAAGCGCGGTATCCGTCGTCGGTAACGGACGTGCCGTAGCCGTCGAGGGCGACGCGGTACTTTGTCCATGCGGTCAAAACTTTTTAGTCGCGAGCAATGACTGCATGTTTTTCATTGGCAGCAGCAGCGGCCATCGCTCGGCGCCCCCGTTCACCGGATATTCGGCATTCGCACCCACGCGCTACGCGCCGGCATCGGACATTTACAGCGATCAATTTGTGATCCGCGACGTGAGGACGAAGCAACCGTTAAGCAACGTACGCTATTGGATCAAGGATCGATTCGATAACGTGCTGGCATCCGGCGTGAGTGATCGGCACGGCTGTACCGTGCGCGTACGAACCGAACATGCGGAAGCATTGAAGCTTGTAATCGAGGACTGAAACGATGGGAAACCAAACTACCGTCGCCGAGACAACAACAAACACCACCGCAGGATCGCAGACATTTGCCGATGTTGACTTGCGACCGATCTGCGAAAACATGACCAATTCGGAATTCCGCAAGGTTTTTTCCGTAGCGCAAGGACGAGCGATTGACCGGTTGACGATCCGCATTGCTGATTTACAAAAGTGGTCGAAGGTCGATAAGGGCCGGGTATTCAAATGGTTCGGTCGAAACGACGAGCGCACGCGTATGCACCTACTCACCGGCCTGACGAAAGTGCTTGCCGTGGTTCGAGCATTCAACGAGAACAATGTGGTTCGAAGCGGCAGCGCTGGCGATCTTGCGACGGGTTGCACGCCTCACCCACGAGGAACGACAAACGAGGCCGCCCACGTATGCGCGCCGGACACGGCAACCCACACGATCGCCATCAGTGGGCGATTCTGCACGATGCGCCCGTGGACAGCGAACGCTGATTCGCACGTGTCAACTATCATTCACGAAGCCACCCATTTCCAAGACACCATGTCGTCGACCGATGACCAATACACGATTACGCCCTTGCTCCCCGGTTGGGGACGGTCAAACCCAGACTTGGCAATCAACAATGCCGACAGCATCGCGGGGTACGTTGTTGACATTGAGTAAGGTCGTCACTGCCGCCGCGCTCGTGTTGAGCTGCGCACATACGGCGTTCGCATGCGATGGTCCGTCGAACATGCCCGGTTGGGATTTCGATGTTCGATTCGACAACAATTCAAGCGACCTATCTACCTCCGAACTGGCGAAGCTCTCCGTATGGTCGAACAACATGCGCAATCGCTTCCCCATTGTCGATGTGGTGTCGGTTGTCGGATTGGCCGAACCGACGGAACGAAGCGCGCAAGAGCTTGCGCACCGACGCGCAGCGAACGTCAAAAGCGCGCTAGATCAATTCTTGATTCGGGGCGAACGAAATTCGATGATCGCGCGAATCTACAAACTGCCGTTTCCCCCGAGCGAGTTTGACGACAACGGGCGGCGCGTCGAGATCACATTCGGTCCGGGGTGCCCCAACCACTGCTGCCCGAACCTGAATCCCACACCCAGGGCGCAATGAGGTAACACGACGCACCCACGCCGGCCCGCGCGATGCGGGCCGTCTTCCTCCTGCCTCGCAGGTTCCCGCGATTAGCGGAACAGGTTGAGCGCCTCCACCAGCCGCGTCGCCTGCTGCTTCAGACTCCCCGACAACAGGAATCCAATTGTGCAAGCCTGCCGGACAGAGGCCAAAATCACGCCGTCGTATGCGAACCCAGCCCGCACAAGCGAGGCATTGCCGGCTATTCGAAATTCTGCAGTGACTCGTTCGGCTAGCAGTATCACGAATCAAAGATAAAGGTAGCTGCGCATGGATGTGCGATGACCCACGAGTAGCGCCACACAGCAAACTCATCAATCGCTGACCATGGAACGCATCCCGGATGCGGGTGTCCTCATTCAAAAATGCCAACAGCGCCGCGGGTACGATATCGATGGCGTCTAAACTCCTAACCGCCGCCACGCTCGCGTTGAGCTGCGCACAGGCAGCGTTCGCCTGTGACGGCGCGTCGAACATGCCCGCCCATTACATCGATATTGTTTTCGATGCGGATTCGAGTGCGATTTCTCCGACCGAACTCTCGAGGTTGTCGGCATGGTCGAGCGACATGCACAAGCGCTTTCCGATCATTGATACGGTCTGGCTTATCGGACTGGCCGAACGAACCGAGAACAACGCGCAACAGCTCGCAACGCAACGAGCGGAAAACGTGATGGCTGTTCTGGATCGGCATTCGATCCGTGGCGAGAAAAGCGCGCTGGCGGGGAAGATTTTCAAGCCGGACGAATTCGGTCAATCCGGGCGACGCGTTGAAGTGAACGTCAGTCCGGGGTGCCCCAACCACTGTTGCCCGAACCTGAATCCCATACCCAGGGCGCAATGACATAGCAGGACACGCCCAAGCCGGCCCGCACAACGCGGGCCGCCTTCCTCCTGCTTCACGCGCCCCCGCCATCACCGAAACACGTTCACCGCCTCCACCAGCCGCGTCGCCTGCTGCTTCAGGCTCTCCGATGCCGCCGTGCTCTGCTCGACCAGCGCCGCGTTCTGCTGCGTGATGTTGTCCAGGTGCACCACCGCCTGGTCGACCTGCGCAACCCCCGTGCTCTGCTCGGCCGTCGACGAGCTGATCTCCGCGATCAGATCCGACACGCGCTTCACCTGCGTGACGATGTCCTCCATCGTCTTGCCCGCGCCGTCGACGATCCGCGCACCCGATTCGACGCGCTCGACGCTCGCGCCGATCAGCGTCTTGATCTCCTTCGCCGCGTTCGCGCTGCGCTGCGCGAGCGCCCGCACCTCACCGGCAACCACCGCGAAACCGCGCCCCTGATCGCCGGCGCGCGCCGCTTCAACGGCCGCATTCAGCGCCAGGATGTTGGTCTGGAACGCGATGCCGTCGATCACGCCGATGATGTCCGAGATCTTTCGCGAGCTGGCGGTGATGTCGTTCATCGTCGCGACGACCTCGCTCACCGCCTGCCCGCCGCGCCCGGCGGCTTCGCTCGCCGACACCGACAACTGGTTCGCCTGCAGCGCCGTCTCCGCATTGCTCGACACGGTCGCCGTCATCTCGGCCATCGATGCGGCCGTCTGCTGCACGCTCGTCGAAGCCTGCTCGGTGCGCGCGCTCAGGTCGTTGTTGCCCTGCGCGATCTCGTTGCTCGCGCGCTGCACGTTCAGCACCTGCTCGCTGACATCGTCGACGAGCCAGCGGAACATCAGCCCGAGCTGGTTGATCGTGCGCAGCGTCATGCCGATCTCGTCGACACGATTCATCCGCACGCCGCTGCGGCTCTCGCCGGTCGCGACGCGCAACGCCTCGTCGCGCAACTGCACGAGCGGGCGCGCAATCTGCGCATCGAGCCACAGCCCCGCGGCCACCGCGGCGCCGGCCGTCACCGCCGCGAACGCGGCGAGCCCGCCACCGGCCAGCCCGCACGCCCATGCGCCAGCCACCACGACCGGCGCAAACCCGCACAGCGCCGCATGGAGCCGCGCGCGCACCGACATCGTCTGGAACAGCGACGTGAAACCGGCCACGCCCTTGCGGACGATCAACCCCTTGTAAAAATGCCGGTTGCCGGCCCGCCCTTCGCGGAAGTCCTTGTAGAGCGCCTCCGCGGCCGCGATCTCGTCGCGCGTCGCCTTCGTGCGCACCGACATGTAGCCCTTCGGCTCGCCGTTGCGCATCACGGGTATCGCGTTCGCACGCACCCAGTAGTGGTCGCCGTTCTTGCGGCGGTTCTTCACGAGCGCGGTCCACGGCTCGCCGCCCTTGAGCGTCGCCCACATGTCGGCGAACGCCTCCTTCGGCATGTCCGGATGCCGCACGACGTTGTGCGGCTGGCCCTCGATCTCTTCGGGAGAAAATCCGCTGACCTGGATGAATGCCGCGTTCGCGTAGGTAATGTAGCTGTTCGCGTCGGTGGTCGACATCAGCGTCGCGTCGTCGGGAAAATCGAATTCGCGTTGCGTGACGGGCTGGTTGTTGCGCATGGTGTGGAGCTCCGGGTAACGGATCTTGCGTCCGCTTGTCGATTGATTCGCGACCCTGCACATTGCGGTCAATCCGCATGCACATTGGTCATGCTCCTGCACTTTCGGCAACTTCTACGAAAACATTATGCCTTGCCCGGGTAAATATGCATTAAAAATGCATCACCTTGTCTTTACCGAACAATTCGTTTACTGATGAAACTAAACACCATGCCAGGCAACGGTTTGCCGGATATTCGTCTGATTAATTCGCGTAATTCGCCAAAATCGATTCAATGCATAAATGCAGAATCTTGAATACGAATATTTCTCGTTTCGCGTATTTTGATTGAATCGAAAAACCTGAACGCGCATTGCGCGCGTCAATCACGATGTCACGATGCATCGATCGGGCGCGCACATGGCGTGCGCGCCCCGACGATCACCGGAACACGTTCACCGCATCCACGAGACGCGTTGCCTGTTGCTTCAGGCTCTCCGATGCCGCCGTGCTCTGCTCGACCAGCGCCGCGTTCTGCTGCGTGATGTTGTCCAGGTGCACCACCGCCTGGTCGACCTGCGACACCCCGGTGCTCTGCTCGGCCGTCGACGAGCTGATCTCCGCGATCAGATCCGACACGCGCTTCACCTGCGCGACGATGTCCTCCATCGTCTTGCCGGCCTCGTCCACGCGCCGCGCGCCCGACTCGACGCGCTCGACGCTCGCGCCGATCAGCGTCTTGATCTCCTTCGCCGCGTTCGCGCTGCGCTGCGCGAGCGCCCGCACCTCGCCGGCAACCACCGCGAAGCCGCGCCCCTGTTCGCCGGCGCGGGCCGCTTCCACGGCCGCGTTCAGCGCAAGGATGTTGGTCTGGAACGCGATGCCGTCGATCACGCCGATGATGTCCGAGATCTTTCGCGAGCTGGCGGTGATGTCGCTCATCGTCGCGACGACCTCGCCCACCGCCTGCCCGCCGCGCCCGGCCGCTTCGCTCGCCGACATCGCGAGCCGGTTCGCCTGCAGCGCGGTCTCCGCGTTGCTGTCGACGGTCGCCGTCATTTCGGCCATCGACGCAGCCGTCTCCTGCACGCTCGACGCCGCCTGCTCGGTGCGCGCGCTCAGGTCGTTGTTGCCCTGCGCGATCTCGTTGCTCGCGCGCTGCACGTTGTGCACCTGCTCGCTGACGTCGTCGACGAGCCAGCGGAACATCAGCCCGAGCTGGTTGATCGTGCGCAGCGTCATGCCGATCTCGTCGACGCGGTTCATCCGCACGCCGCGCCGGCTCTCGCCGGTCGCGACGTTCAGCGCCTGGTCGTGCAGTCGCTTCAGCGGACGCACGATCTGCGCATCGAGCCACAGGCCGGCCGCCGCCGCCACGCCGACCGTCACGCCGGCAAATGCCGCGAGGCCGCCACCGGCGAGCCCGCACGCCCAGCCCGCGCCAACGACCGCCGGCGCAAGCACGCACAGCGCCGAATGCACGCGCGCCCGCACCGACATCGTCTGCGACAGCGACGCGATACGCAGCAGCCCCGTGCGGATCACCAAACCCTTGTGGAACCGGCGCTGGCCGGCCTTGCCGTCGCGGAACGCGCGATACAGCGCATCGGCGGCCGCGCTCTCGTCGTGCGGCGCCTTCGTGCGCACCGACATGTAGCCCTGCGGCTCGCCGTTGCGCATCACGGGTATCGCGTTCGCGCGCACCCAGTAATGATCGCCGTTCTTGCGGCGGTTCTTCACGAGCGCGGTCCACGGTTCGCCGCGCTGGAGCGTCGCCCACATGTCGGCAAACGCCTCGCGCGGCATGTCCGGGTGGCGCACGACGTTGTGCGGCTGGCCGACGAGTTCCTCGGTCGTGAAGCCGCTCACCTGCGCGAACGTCGTGTTGGCGTAGGTGATGATGCTGTCTGCATCGGTCGTCGACATCAGCGTGACGTCGTCGGGAAAATCGAATTCCTGTTGGGTAACGGGCTGGTTATTACGCATGCAAGGCTCCGAAAGGCGGATCTGTCGTCCGCGTCGCGCTGAAATCACGCTCAGTAGCCGAAAAACGGTTTATCGCTTAACGACGGTCTTCATCTTACTGTCGGCATATTGGGGAAAAACCTTACCCTTTCCTCGCATAAAATATCCAATTCGCCCGCCGCCATGATTTCGATCAAATAATCCGGCAATAATCGCCGCGAGCGTTCATCCAGATGTCACGCCACGCTGCGCGACGACGTCGCGCGGCAGACCAACGCCATCAGCCGTTGCACGCGGCGAAACGATTCCGTTTATCCTGCTCCATTCAACCGGTATTCGAATTCGATGAAAAAGGCATTACACGAACTGAATCGGCTGTCCTGGAATAGCGCGACAGTCGCGCATAACAGCCACAAAGGCGATCAGGCCGCGTTTTTCCGCGCGGGCGGCTCGACGCTCTATCCGGAAGAACGCGAACTGCTCGGCGACGTCGGCGGGCTGCGGCTCCTGCACCTGCAGTGCAACGCGGGGCAGGACACGCTGAGCCTCGTGCGCGAGGGCGCGGATGCGACGGGCGTCGACATCTCCGACGAAGCGATCGCCTTCGCACGGCAACTGTCGGCTGACGCGGGCCTGCCCGCGCGTTTCGAGCGCGCCGACGTGCTCGACTGGATGCCCGAGGCCGCCGCGCGCGGCGAGCGCTTCGATCGCGTGTTCACGTCGTATGGCGCGATCTGCTGGCTGTCCGACCTGAACGCGTGGGCGCGCGGAATCGCCGCGCTGCTCGCGCCGGGCGGCCGTTTCGCGATGGTCGAGTTCCATCCGTTCGCGCTGTATTTCGACGAACAGTGGAAGCCGCACTATGACTATTTCAAAAGCGACGCGACCGAGGAACCGGCAGGCGTCGGCGATTACGTCGCCGTATCCGGCACGGGGCTCGGCGCGCAGCACGACCATCCTGGCGTCGTCGATTTCGCGAACCCGCATCCGAGCTACGAGTTCATGTGGGGCATCGGCGAGGTCGTGAACGCACTCGTGTCGGCGGGGCTCACCATCGACCGCCTGACCGAATATCCGTATTCGAACGGCTGGAAGGGCTTCGATGGCATGCGCGAGCTGGACGGCCGCCGGATGGTGCCGCCCGGTCACATGCCGAGCCTGCCGTTGATGTATGCGATCGCCGCGCATCGGGAGGCCGCATGACGCGCCGCACCGCCGCCGAACGCGACGCGCTTTCCGCACGCCCGCTCACGCGCGACGAAGTGCCGCTCGTGTGGACCATCGACCGGCGCGAGATCATCGAGCACCTGTACGTGCTGCGCGACGGCGCGCTGCATCTCGTTCCCGAGTTCTACGACGTCGGCGGCTGGCCGGAAGGTGAAGCCGACCACTACACGCCGATCCTGCTCGACTGCCACGATCGCGGCGGCTGGTGCCTCGGCATGTTCGACGGCGAACGGCTCGTCGCGGCGGTCGTCGTCGACAGCCGGCCGCTCGGCCCGCACGGCGACATGCTGCAACTGAAGTTCCTGCACGTGAGCCGCGACTGGCGCGGCTGCGGGCTCGGCGAGCAGCTCTACCGCGCGGCCCGCGAGCAGGCGCGCGCGATGGGCGCCGCACGCCTGTACGTGTCCGCGACGCCGTCGCAGCGCACGATCGACTTCTACCTGCGGCTCGGCTTCACGGTCAGCACATCGCCCGACCCGGCGCTTTACGCGCTCGAGCCGGAAGACATTCATCTGGAAGGGCCCGCGGCCTGAAGCGCCGGCACGCGGGTGAAGCGCGGGATGTCCCGCGTTGCCTCGTCTGCCATCGGCCATCGCGCAATTACGGAGAGCAAAATTGCAGGACGAAGCACAACCGCCAACCATACCGAAGATCCTCGTCAGCATGTGCGTGGTCGGCCATCCGGTGCGTTACAACGGCTCGGCCAAGACCGCCGCGCACGTAGCACTCGAACGGTGGCAGCGCGAAGGGCGTCTCGTGCCCGTCTGCCCCGAACTGGCCGGCGGCTTCAGCGTGCCGCGCCCGCCCGCCGAAATCGCCGGCGGCGCATCGGGTCAGCAGGTGCTGTCGGGCGCCGCGCGCATCGTCGACGTGAACGGCACGGACGTGACAGCGCCGTTCGTCGCCGGCGCGCAAACCGCGCTGGCCCTCGCGCGCACGCACGGTTGCCGCTTCGCTATCCTGGCCGACGGCAGTCCGTCGTGCGGCAGCACGTTCATCCATGACGGGAGTTTCGGGAACCGGCGGCACGCGGGCGCCGGTGTCACGGCGGCGTTGCTGCACGAGCACGGGATCGAAGTGTTCGCGGACACCGAGATCGACGCGCTCGAGGCGCGTCTCAGGGAGCTGTCGCAGGCCGGTTAACGACGATGCGCGGCACGAGCATCCTCGTGCCGCGCATCGTTTCCAAAGCGGCGAATCAGTCAAGACGCGAAGCGGTCTCGCGGCGAGGCGACTCGTAGCCGCCGCTTCGCCACGAGACATGAAACGCGGGTCAGACGCGTTCGATCGCGATCGCGATGCCTTGACCGACGCCGATGCACATCGTGCACAGCGCGAAGCGGCCGTTCGTGCGATGCAGCTGGTACATCGCGGTCGTCACGAGACGCGCGCCCGATGCGCCGAGCGGATGGCCCAGTGCGATCGCGCCGCCGTTCGGGTTCACACGCGGATCGTCGTCGGCGACGCCGAGCATGCGCAGCACCGCGAGACCTTGCGATGCGAACGCCTCGTTCAGCTCGATCACGTCGAACTGGTCGATCGTCATCCCGAGCCGGGCGAGCAGCTTCTGCGTGGCGGGCGCGGGGCCGATGCCCATCACGCGCGGCGCGACGCCGGCCGTCGCGATGCCCAGCACGCGGGCGCGCGGCGTCAGGCCGAAGCGCTTTGCGGTTTCCTCGTTCGCGAGCAGCAGCGCGGCGGCACCGTCGTTGACGCCCGACGCGTTACCGGCCGTCACCGAGCCGTCCGGACGCACGACGCCCTTCAGCTTCGCAAGCGTTTCGAGCGACGTTTCACGCGGATGCTCGTCGCGCGACACGACCACCGGATCGCCCTTCTTCTGCGGAATCGTGACCGACACGATTTCCTCGGCGAGCGTGCCGTCCTGCTGCGCACGCGCGGCCTTCTGCTGGCTGCGCAGCGCGAACAGGTCCTGGTCGGCGCGGCTGACGTTGTAGTCGACCGCGACGTTCTCGGCCGTCTCCGGCATCGAATCGACGCCATACAGCTGTTTCATCAACGGATTGACGAAGCGCCAGCCGATCGTCGTGTCGTAAATGTCGGCCTGGCGCGCGAATGCGCTCGCGGCCTTGCCCATCACGAACGGCGCGCGCGTCATGCTCTCGACGCCGCCCGCGACCATCAGCGCGGCCTCGCCGGACTTGATCGCACGGGCGGCCACGCCGACCGCATCCATCCCGGAACCGCACAGGCGGTTGATCGTCGAACCCGGCACGCCCTGCGGCAGCCCCGCGAGCAGCGCGGACATGCGCGCTACGTTGCGGTTGTCCTCGCCGGCCTGGTTCGCGCAGCCGTAGATCACGTCGTCGATCGCCGTCCAGTCGACGTCGCGGTTGCGCTCCACGAGCGCCTTGAGCGGCACCGCGCCCAGATCGTCGGCGCGCACGCCGGACAGTGCACCGCCGTAACGCCCGATCGGCGTACGGATCGCATCACACAGAAAAGCTTCGGTCATCAGTGTCTCCGGTCCCAGGACAGGCTGGGGAATGAACAGGGCGCGCCCCTTGCATTGCCCGCCGGGATGCGCTTAAATGTTCTATATACGAACATAAGATCGTGTATCGAACGTTCAACGCATCATAGGGAGTGCGGGGACGACCTGTCAAGCGCCCGGCCCGCCGTGCGGTTGGCGTGTCGGGCCCCGTGCGCTATCTTCTCGGCTGCACGATATTCCAGGCGCTCATGACTACCGAAGACACTCAGACGAAACCCGGCGACTCCTACGTACAGTCGTTCGCGCGCGGCCTCGCGGTAATCCGCGCGTTCGACGCGGCCCGTCCGGAGCAGACGCTCACCGAGGTCGCCTCGGCCACCGGGCTCACGCGCGCGGGCGCGCGCCGGATCCTGCTCACGCTGCAGACGCTCGGCTACGTCGAGGCCGACGGCCGGTTGTTCCGGCTCACGCCGAAGATCCTCGAGCTCGGCTTCGCGTACCTCACGTCGATGCCGTTCTGGAATCTCGCCGATCCCGTGATGGAGCAACTGTCCGAGCAGATCCACGAAAGCTGCTCGGCGGCCGTGCTCGATCGCACCGAGATCGTCTACGTGCTGCGCGTGCCGACCCGCAAGATCATGACGATCAACCTGTCGATCGGCAGTCGGCTGCCCGCGTACTGCACGTCGATGGGCCGCGTGCTGCTGTCCGCGCTCGACGATGCCGCGCTCGACGAAACGCTCGCGCAAAGCGGCATCCGCGCGCATACGCCGCGCACGATCACCGACCTCGGCGAACTGAAGGCGGCGATCGCACAGGTGCGCCAGCAGGGCTGGGCCGTGGTCGACCAGGAGCTCGAAGTGGGCCTGATGTCGCTGTCCGCGCCGATTCGCAACCGGCGCGGGCAGGTCATCGCGGCGATGAACATCAGCGGCAACGCGCAGCGGCATACCGCGAAGCAGATGGTGAAGGAGTTTCTCGAGCCGCTGCAGCAGGCCGCGCAGACGGTGTCGGAGCTGGTGGCGCGGCGCGGGTGAGCGCCGAGCCGCGCGCGGGTACGGATACAAGCACGCCGCGCGGCGTGAAACGACGCGCGGCGCACTGTGTCGGCCGGCGCGACGGCGTTGTCCAGGACAGCCGCCCGCTCGCCGGCGCACCGACGCGCCGGCGGCGTGCCGTGCTTCAGCCGTTGCCGGCGAATGCGTCGCCCATCGGCTTCATCCGGATGCCCGGAGCGAGTCGGGTCCAGGGCAACTCGGCCGGATCGGCCGTCATCGGGC
Organism: Burkholderia sp. Bmkn7; assembly: GCF_041103175.1. Taxonomy (NCBI): domain Bacteria; kingdom Pseudomonadati; phylum Pseudomonadota; class Betaproteobacteria; order Burkholderiales; family Burkholderiaceae; genus Burkholderia; species Burkholderia sp. Bmkn7. Next base: position 105,081 of record NZ_JBGCUH010000002.1, read on the forward strand.
CCGGCGCCGTGGCAACGAGCACCGCCTCGGCGATCCCCTGGAAATCGGCGCGAAAGTGCACCGAGCTCTTGTTGACGAGGATGCGCATCGCTTCCGGCTCGACGCCGCCCACGCGATAGAGATTGCGGTCGAGCATCTGCGCCTTGCCGCTGCTCACCACGATCAGCACACCATCGATCCGCAGGCAGGCGACGGGGCCGATATCCGCGCGCATGCCGTTCATCATCGGGCCGTCGTACCGGCATACGCCGTCGGACAACTTCACGACCTCGAAACGCGCGTGGACCGGCTCGTCGCCGGGCACGCCGGAAACGCCGCCGAGCGCCAGCTCGACGAACGCCCCGACCCCGGCGCGATGAGCCGCCGCCGCGGCAGCGGGGTCCCAGATCAGGCCGATCGCCGCCTCTCTCGCGCCATTGCGCAGCAATGCCCGCAGCATGCCCGTCGTGTTCGAGTCGCCGCCCGCGCCGGGGTTGTCCTGCGTATCGGCGATGACGACCGGCTTGTCGGCCCCGTCGGCAAGCCGCATCGCTTCGCGCACGGCAGCGTCGGGCGACAGGAACGGCACCTGCCACGCAGCCTCGTCCGCCAGCATCCTGTCGTAGAGTGCCTGCACGGCGGCCTCGGCCGATGCGGCGTCGTCGCCGTAACCCCAGATGACCGGGCCGCATTCGGGAAAATCGGCCGCCGGAAAACCCGGCGCGAACGACAGCGACGCCACGGCCCCGGTTTCCAGCGCCGCGAGCTCCGCATACATGCCGCGCGCAGGCTCGAGCAGCGTGCACATGCCGTTGATCGGGATCAGGAACGGCAGCCGCCGCACTGCGCGATGCAGCGGGCGGCTACCCGCCGCCCCCGAGACGAGCAGGCGCTCGAGCAGCACGGCCGCGCGTTCGCCGGTCTCGGCCATGTCGACATGCGGATAGGTGCGGAAGGCGACCAGCGCGTCGGCCTCGTGCAGCATCTTCGCAGTCACGTTGGCATGCAGGTCGAGCGACGCGACCACCGGCACGGCCGGGCCGACCACGGCCCGCACGCGCTCCAGCAACGTGCCTTCGCCGTCGTCGGTATGCTCGGCGACCATCGCGCCGTGCAGGTCGAGGTACACCGCGTCGTAGCCTCCGCTGCGAACTGCCGCGAGGATTTCGCCGGCAATGCGCTCGAACGCATCCTCGGTCACGTGGGCCGACGGGCTCGCGCCCGCCCAGATGACCGGCAGCAGGCTCCAGCCGCGTCGTTCCGCCGCGACGATGAATCCGCCCGCGGGAATGTTGACGTCGCGCAGGGCAAGCACGTCGTCGCCCCGCACCATGGCCGGGAAGCCCTCGCCGCGCTCGAAGTTTGCGTAAGCGGCTTTCGACGGCGCAAACGTATTGGTTTCATGCTGAAAGCCGGCAATCAAGATCCGCGTGTTCAAAAACGTGTCTCCGGAAACAGGTAGTCAAGGCACGGGCCGCGCCACGCCGCGACGGAGGTCGCGAGCGCCTGCGGGCCCGCGATATCACGCCGTCGCCAACGCGTCGCGCGGCGCGGGCAGCCGGTTCGCCACGAGCACCGCGGCGCCCGCGACCAGCAGCGCGACCATGACCAGCAGGCCGGCTGCCATGCTGCCCGTCGCCGAGTGGATCGCACCGATGATGGTCGGGCTCAGGAAGCCGCCGATCAGGCCGATCGTATTGATCAGCGCGATGCCGCCCGCGGCCGCGTCGCCCTTCAGGTATTGCGATGGAATCGCCCAGAACACCGTGTACGCGGCCCAGATCATCGACGTGGCGATCGTCATGCCGACCAGCGAGACGACGAGATTGCCGTTGGCCGTCGTCGCCACGGCCAGCGCGATCGCGCCGATCAGGGCCGGCACGGCACTGTGGAAACGGCGTTCGCCGCGGCGGTCCGACCGGCGGCCGATGACGATCATCGCGATCGCGGCGCAGACGTACGGGATCATCGAGTACAGCCCGATCTGCATCGTGTCGGTCACGCCGTCGGCCTTGAGGATCGACGGCAGCCAGAAACTCACCGCGTAAATCCCGCAGATGATCGTGAAGTACGCGAACGCCAGCAGGTACACGCGCGGGTCGCGCAACACCTGTCCGAACGAGTGATGACCGGCGCCGGGTGCGTGCAGCTCGGCGGCGAGCAACCGCTTCTCGTCGCCGGTCAGCCAGGCTGCGTCGGCCGGCCGGTCGGACAGGACCTTGAGTGCGAGCGCGCCGAGCAGCACGCACGGCAGGCCTTCGACGATGAACATCCACTGCCAGCCGGCCAGGCCGTGGGCACCGGACAGCCCGGTCATCAGCCACGCCGACAGCGGCGAGCCGAAGGCGCCGCCGATCGGGCCCGCGAGCATCACGACCGCCATCACGCCGGCCATGCGGCGCTGGCCATACCAGTAGGTCAGGTAAAAGATCATCCCCGGCGCGAAACCGGCCTCGAACACGCCGAGCAGGAAGCGCATCCCGTAGAAGGTGGTCTCGTCGCGGACGAACATCATGCCCGCCGAGGTCAGGCCCCACAGCACCATGATCCGGCTGATGGTCTTGCGTGCGCCGATCCGCGGCAGCAGCAGGTTGCTCGGGATCTCGAACAGCACATAGCCGAGAAAGAAGATGCCCGCGCCCAGCCCGTACACCGCATCGGAGATCCCCAGGTCGCTCTGCATCGAGAGCTTGGCGAACCCGATATTCACGCGATCGAGATAGGCGAACGTGTAGCAGAGCAGCAGAAACGGCAGCAGGCGCCAGTTCAGCTTGCGGTACAGGGCCTGATGCGCCGGGCTGTCGGGCGCGACCGGGTCTTGAGGGGATGGAATGGCGGACATGCGCTCTCCTTTAGGGCGTATTGCTTCGAATCCCGCATCGATGATCGACTCCGTTCGAATCGTCGAGGAGCCGAAAAAGCAGCGCAATAGCAACCTAAGCGAGTTATCGTTGCTCAACGAGCAACACTTCCACGGCAAACGGACCGACACCATGCGCGAACTGAACCAGCGCCGCCTGCGCTATTTCCATGAAGTCCTGACGCACGGCTCGATCCGCGGCGCGGCCGACAGCATCAACACGTCGCCGTCCGTCATCACGCGGCAGATCCGGCTGCTCGAGGAAGAAATCGGGGCGCCGCTGTTCGAGCGCCAGCCGCGCGGCGTCCGGCCGACCGAAGCCGCGGCGCACCTGCTCGAATACTGGCGCGGCTGCCGCTCCCAGCAGGAACTGTTCGAAGACCGCCTGCAGGCGCTGCACGGCCTGCAACACGGCCAGATCCGCATCGCCACCAGCGAAGGCTATATCGACTGCCTGATGGACGAGGTGCTCACCGACTTTTGCGCGCGCTATCCGAAGCTCGACGTCACCGTCGATATCCTTCCGGTCAGCACCTTGCTGCAGGAAGTCGCCGAGAGCCGCGCGCATATCGGCCTCGCCTACAATCCCCCGGCGCATCCGGACATCGAGTACGTCGCCACCGCGCCGCAGCCGGTAGTGGCGCTCGTGCATCCCAGGCACCCGCTCGCCGTGCGGGGCCGGCCCGTCGCGGTACACGAACTCGCTGGGTATCCGCTTGCGTTGATGCCGCCGGCGTTCGGTCTCGGGCAGGCCGTGCAGATGCTCGCCTATGCGGAGAACATCCAGCTCCACCCGACGCTGACCACCAATTCGCTGGCCGTGCTGCGCCACTTCGTCAGGCGCAACGACGGCGTCACGCTGCTCGCCGCGTTCGCGGCCTATCAGGAACTGGAGGCGGGAGAACTCGTCGCCGTTCCCGTCGCCCATCCGCTGCTCGAGGCAGCCAACGCGAGGCTGCTGGTCAAGGCCGGACGCACGCTCGGGGTGGCAGCCGATACGCTGCTGCGCGGCATCCTCCGTGACATGAAGATGTTTTCGGACGCGGGCGGCCGCAACCGCGGGACAACGGCGCGCGGCAAGTCAGGCAAGCGTGCTGCCGTGCGTCGCGGCGGGCCATGAACGGCCCGGCTGACGATGCGGCCTGCGTCCGCCGGCCGTCTCCAGGCGGCCGGCCCGGTGCAGGCCGGGATCGAGCGGCCAGCGATTATCTGAGGAAACCGAAGTTTCTCGACGATCTCATACAGGTCGGGTTCGTCGCGTGCGACGCGCGCCGCTCGTCACGCGCCGAGCAACATCCCCTTGCGCACCGGCACGGCACCCGTCACGCGGCCGAGCGGCGCGCCGGCCGTGACGAAACGAATCGCGCGGCGCATGTAGAACACGCCGTCGGTCCCGCTCGAGATCGTCGTGATCGCGTCGGTCAGCGGATCGACGATGTCGAACAGCGGATCGCCGGCGCGGATCGTCGCGCCGATCGCCGCGCGGTGCACGAGGATCCCGCTCACCGGCGCGTAGAACTGCTCGCTGCCCGCGAGCGGCGTGGCCGGCCCGGCGAGCGGCGGCAGCGGCACGCGTTCGCCGCGTACCGCGCCGCGCCACACGAGATAGGCGACGAGCGCATCGGCATCGCGCTCCGCATGGTCGTACGTGACGTCGCGCTGCCCCCGGCACTCGACCGTCACGGCCACGGTGCCGGCCGCCATCGGCGTGCCGGCCGGCAAGTGCTGCCGCAACTGCGACCACAGCAGATGATGCGCATCGTCGAACGCGTGCCCGCCCGAATCCTCGGCGAGCAGCGACACCTGCGCGCCGAGATAGCGCGCAAGCGGCTCGACTTGCGGCCACGCGGTATCGCTCGTGTACACGTGCATCACCGCTTCGAGCGAGCAATGCAGGTCGATCACGACCTCGGCATCGAACGACAGCTTCAGCAACGCCAGCTGAAGCGCATCGAATTCCGTACGCGGTGCGATATCGTCGAGCGCCGCGCCGACACATTCGCGCACGATCGCGCGATTGCGCTCGCCGTCGTCGCCGAGCCGATCGCGCGCACGCGCGGCGATGTCCGCGAGCGGCAGGAAACCGCGATTGAAGTTGCGGCCGCTCGCAAGATCGAAACGGCCGATGAACTGCCCGAGCAGATGATGATTGAGGCCGACCGGGTTCGCGACCGGCACGAGCACGATCTCGGCCGCGAGCCGGCCTTCAGCGTCGAGCTGCGCGAGACGCTGCTTCAGCACGAACGCCGCGAGCATCGCGGGCGTCTCGTCCGCGTGCAGCGCGGCCTGCAGGTAGATCTTGCGGCCGGTGCCGGCCGGCCCGAAATGAAAGCTCGTCAGCGTGCGCTGCGTGCCGATCGACGGCGACAGAAGTGGCGTGGTGCGAATCTGCATCGAGGGTCTCGAACGGTTGAAAACGGGGCCGCGGGTGCAACGGCGCGGTGGCTCGGCGCTCAGTCGCCGTACGGGTTGAAGTCGAAATACTGCTTCGCGATCCGGTCGTACGTGCCGTCCTTCAGCATCGACGCGATCGCGCCGTCGATCGACGCCTTGAGCGCCGTATCCGACTGCCGCATGCCGATGCCGACGCCGCGATCGCCCATGTCGAGCGGCGTGCCGACGAACGCGAAGCCCTTGCCGCGCGGCTGGCGCAGGAAGCCGTAGTCGGCTTCCACGGTGCCGAGCAGCGCCGCGTCGAGGCGGCCGTTGACGAGATCGGCGAACACGTCGTCCTGGCTCTTGTACGGCACCACGCTCACGCCGGCCGTCGCCCAGTGCGCGAGCGCCCACGATTCGAACTGCGTGCCCGACTGCACGCCGACACGCTTGCCGGCCAGCGACGCGGTCGTGCTGCCGAGGCCGCTCCCGGGCCGCGCGACGAGCCGCGACTTGAAGCGGAACAGCTTCGACGAGAACAGGATCTGCTTCTCGCGCTTTTCGGTGATCGCCATCGACGACAGGATCGCGTCGATCTTGCGCGCCTGCAGCGCGGGAATCATCCCGGCGAATTCGAGCTCGACCCACTGGCAGCGCAACTGCGCTCGGCGGCAGATCTCGTTGCCGAGATCGACGTCGAAGCCCTTCAGGCTGCCGTCGGGCGCTTTCGCATCCATCGGCGGATAGGTCGGATCGATGCCGAGGCGCACGACATGCGCGTCGAGTGCAAACGCGGACGTGGCGGCCCAGCCAACGCACAGGGAAACGAGCGGGACGAGGATACGTTTCATGGTCGACGGAGGACAGGAAGGAACGCAAACGGCATCAGCCGGACTGCCTGCGATCGTAGGCGACACGGGCCGGCGCCGGAACCATCGACTGCCTTATCATGATCGGTATTTCCGATCACCGGCCCCGCGCGTGCCCATGGCGTTCACGCTCTCCCAGCTCCGCATCTTCCAGGCCGTCGTCGAGCACGGCAGCCTGCGCGCCGCCGCACGCGCGCTCGATCTCGCGCAGAGCGGCGTCACGCAGCAGCTGCAGAGCCTCGAGGCGACGCTCGGCGCGACGCTGTTCACGCGCACCAATCGCGGGATCGTGCCGACCGCCGTCGGCCAGCGGCTGCTCGCGCGCTCCGGTTCGATCCTCGGCGAATGCGAGCAGGTCGAGCGGGAGATCCGGCAGTTGAGCGGCGCGTACGAAGGCACCGTCACGCTCGGCCTCGTGGCCGAACCGCTGATCGACGCGTTCGCGCCGGTGCTCAGCGCGTTCCGCGCGCGCTTCGACAACGTCGACGTGCACCTGCGCACCGGCACGTCGCGGATGATGATCGGCTGGCTGCGCGAAAGCGCGGTGGATTTCGCGATCGCGCTGGTCGCGAAGCAGACCGACACGACCGATCTCGCGGTCACGCCGTTGCGTGCTTCAGCGCCGGTGGTCGTGTGCCGCAACGGGCATCCGGCGATGCACGCAAAATCGCTCGCCGAACTGGCCGGTTACGGGTGGGTGTCCACGCGCTCGCCGAACCTGAGCGCCGACCCGGTCGTGAACCGGCTGCTCGCGTACTTCGACGCGCACGGCCAGCCGCCGCCGAGGATTCTCGCGACCGTCGAAGGGATGTTCGAGACGCTGCAGATCGTCACGCAGACCGATTCCCTCGCGCTCGAAACCGAAGCCATCACGCGGCACGGGCCGTTCGCCGGCGCGCTTGCGAAGGTGCCCGTGCGCGAGCAGGCCGAATCGCAGGACATCTGCCTGCTGCAGCGCGCGGCCGTGCCGCTGACGCCGGCCGCGCAGGAACTCGCGACGATGCTCGCGTCGTACCTGCGGATGGTGCGCGGGCGGTAAGCGCGTACTGCAGCCCGCCGCCCGCCTTGCCGTGCCGCGCGTCAGTCCAGCGACTCCCGCGCCGTCTCGCGCAGCATCGCGACCGCGATCAGCGACAGCACCACGCACGCGGCCACGTAGCCGGCCGGCGCGAGCTTGCTGCCGGTCGTCTTCACGAGCCAGGTCGCGATCAGCTGCGCGGTGCCGCCGAAGATCGTCACCGCGAGCGCATACGCGATCGAGATGCCGGTCGCCCGCACGTGGCGCGGCAGCGACTCGCACATCAGCGCCATTTCCGACGCCGAGCCGAGCGAATAGAACAGCAGCATCAGCGCGGTCAGCGGCAGGATCACCGACAGCGTCGGGTGATGGTTCATCAGCCAGAACGCCGGGAACAGCAACAGGACCAGCACGCCGCGGCCGACGAAGATCGGCAGGCGGCGGCTGCCGAGCCGGTCCGACAGCCAGCCGAACAGCGGGCACGTGACCAGCATCACGCAGCCCGACGCGACGCCGACGAACATCGACAGCTTCATCGGCAGCCCGAGCGTGTGGATCGCATAGGTCGGCATGTAGAACGTCAGGATGTAGGTCGACACCGTGCCGCCCATCACCGTGAGCATCAGCAGCAGCACCGTGCGCGTGTGCTTCGAGAACAGCTCGTGCAGCACGCCGCGCTCGATCCCGTGATGGCTGTCGCCGGGCGCATCGTCCGCGAGCCGGCGGCGCAAGTACATGCCGACCGGCGCGATCAGCACGCCGACGAGGAACGGCAGCCGCCAGCCCCAGCTTTCGAGCGCGTCCTTCGTCATCGTGTTCGACAGCAGCGCCGCGAAACCCGAGCCCATCAGCGCGGCCCCGCCCTGCGTCGCGAGCTGCCAGCTCGCGCGGAACGCGCGGCGCGACGTGCCGCCCTGTTCGAGCAGCGTCGTCGTCGCCGCGCCGAATTCGCCGCCCTGCGAGAAGCCCTGCATCAGCCGCGCGAACACGACGAGCAGCGGTGCGGCCACGCCGACCTGCGCATACGTGGGGGCAATCGCGATCAGGCCGGTGCCGAGCGCCATCAGCATGATCGTCAGGTTCAGCGCGGCCTTGCGCCCCTTCCGGTCCGCATAGACGCCGAGCACGACGCTGCCGAGCGGCCGCGTGAAGAAACCGGCGGCGAACGTCGCAACCGACAGCAGCAGCGACGTGGTCGGGTCGCTCGACGGGAAGAACAGCTTGCCGATCAGCACCGCGAAGAAGCCGTACACGGTGAAATCGAAAAATTCCAGCCAGTTGCCGATCACGGCCGCCGCGATTGCACCGCGCCGCGTGACGGCAGGCGCGCCCGGCGCGCCGGCTTCGGCCACGCCCGTCGACGCGGGGTGCAGCGCGAGATGGTCTTTCTGCATCGCTATCCTCTCCTGTCAATGCGGCCGGAAGCGGCGGCCGCGCGCCGCCGCCGCGATCACTGCCCGAGGTAACGCTCGACGAGACGCGTCCAGAACGCCGCACCGATCGGCAGGTTGCGATCGTTGAAGTCGTATTTCGGGTTGTGCACCATGCAGCCGTCCTCGCCTTCGCCGTTGCCGAGCCGCACGAACGAGCCCGGCCGCTGCTGCAGCATGAATGCGAAATCCTCGCTGCCCATCAGCAGGTCGGTCTGCTCGACCACGTGCGCATCGCCGACGAGTTCGCGAGCGACCTGCGCGGCGAAATCCGTTTCGGCGTCCGTATTGACGACGACCGGATAGCCCTCGATGTACTCGACGTTCGCGCTCGCGCCGTAGCTCGCGGCCTGCGTTTCGGCCAGCTCGGTGATGCGGCGCTTGAGCAGCGCGCGCACTTCCGGGCTGAACGACCGCACGCTGAGCTCGAGGCGCGCGCCGTTCGGAATCACATTGTTCGCGGTGCCCGCGTGCATCGAGCCGACCGTGACGACCGCCGGCTGCGACGGGTCGACGTTGCGCGCGACGATCGTCTGCAGCGCCATCACGATGCTTGCCGCGACGACGACCGGGTCGACCGTCAGGTGCGGCCGTGCCGCGTGGCCGCCGACGCCTTCGATCGTGATGATCGCCTTGTCTCCCGCCGACATGAACGGGCCGCGCCGCGTGAGGAACACGCCCGGCGCCGCGCCCGGATGGTTGTGCATGCCGAACACCGCATCGCACGGGAAGCGTTCGAACAGGCCGTCGTCGATCATCTTCTTCGCGCCACTGTCGACGCCGTGCTCTTCCGCCGGCTGGAAGTACAGGTGTACGGTGCCCGAGAAGTTGCGCGTCTTCGCGAGATGCTGCGCGGCGCCGAGCAGCATCGTCGTGTGGCCGTCGTGGCCGCAGGCGTGCATCTTGCCGTGCGTGCCGCTCGCATACGGCAGACCGGTCGCCTCGACGATCGGCAGCGCGTCCATGTCCGCGCGAATGCCGATGCTGCGCGCGCCGTCGCCCACCCGCAGCGTGCCGACCACGCCCGTCTTGCCGACCCCGCGCGTCACCTGCCAGCCCCATTGCTCGAGCTTGTCCGCGACGAGCGCGGCCGTATCGTGCTCTTCGTACGCGAGTTCGGGGTGGTGATGGATGTGGTGACGGATCTCGCGCAGCCCGCCGGCGGCGGGCATCAGATCCTCGACTTCGGTGAAGCGGGTATCGGTGGTCATCAAGGGGCTCCTGCGTTTGTCTGCGCACGCCGGTGGCGCGTGCGGGAAAGCGAGCCACTATAGCCAGCCGATATCGGTTCAATAAGATGCGGAATTTTTCACCGTGATAAGTATTTTTAATCAGGGTTAATGCGTAGTCGGCTCATCGCTTTGTGGCTTTCGTCCACGTTCGGCACGATTTCATCCATCTTCATGCCGGCCTGCGCCACCAGGTCGCTGCCGATTCGCACCTGTTCCACCGAATTGCCAAAATGGGAGCGGCAGAGATCGGCCGTGACATCGAGGCACGGCCGACCAACTTCAAGATCATTGTTTCTACGGGAAAATCGCGCGGATCACAGAGAGGCCTTCAGCAGACGGCCCATTTCCGACGGGTTGCGCGTGACGGTGATACCGCACGCTTCCATGATTTCCAGCTTCGCTTCGGCCGTATCCGCACCGCCCGAGATCAGCGCGCCGGCGTGGCCCATGCGCTTGCCCGGAGGCGCCGTGACGCCCGCGATGAAGCCGACGACCGGCTTCTTCATGTTGTCCTTGATCCACTCTGCCGCGTTGGCTTCGTCCGGACCGCCGATTTCGCCGATCATCACGACTGCGTCCGTATCCGGATCGTCGTTGAACATCTTCATCACGTCGATGTGCTTCAGACCGTTGATCGGGTCGCCGCCGATACCGACTGCCGACGACTGGCCGAGGCCCAGTGCCGTCAGCTGCGCAACGGCTTCATACGTCAGCGTGCCCGAACACGCGCGACGCATCATGCATCCACTCTTGTGGGCCTCTCCCGTGACCCAGAAAACAACATGATCTCGCTCGACCATCATGGCTTGGGTGTGCCGGAAACGCCATTTGCCGGGGAAAGGCGTCGAGGTACGGATCGGAGCGTGGGCCGGAAGCAATGGCGGGGGCACAAAAAGGCGTCTACGGCCCCGCAAGATTCGCCGCGCGTCCATGTGCGCGCCGCGCGCCGGTCAAAGCAGCCGCGGCGTGCCGACCCAGACCAGCACGGCTTCGTCGTCGCGCGTGTTGGTCCAGATAGGCGGAATTGTCGATTCATAGTGCGCGCTGTCACCCACGCCGAGCACGAACGTTTTGCCTTCCAGCGTGATCGTCACTTCACCGCTGAGCACATGCACGAATTCCTCGCACGCGTGCGTGGTTTCTTTGCCTGGTCGCTCGCCGGGCGACATGCGCACGAGAATCGCTTCGAGTTGGCGGTCGCCCGGCCGAATCGACAGGCGCGCGAGCAGATCGGCGGAATCGGCGAAGGCGAAGTACCGCAGATCCTTACGGCGTCGCACGCAACTTTCCTCGGTCGGCGTATCGATGAAATAGCTGGCGGACACACCCAGCGCTTTCGCGATGCTCGCGAGCGAAGTGATCGACGGGCTGGCGTGATCTCGCTCGACCTGCGAAAGAAAGGACTTGGAAAGCTGCGAGACGGTCGCGATGTCGTCCAGCGTGCGACCCTGGCGCTGGCGCAGCAAGCGAATCTTGCTGCCGACGGAGACGGCGCGCCGGGTTTCGACCGTTTTCGATGCCATTGACCTGCCTCATTTCTTCGGTACTCGTACCGCCTCTTAACACGCCGGCCTCCAGATTCCGACCCACCTCATCAGTCGGGCCTAGTGCGACGATGCATCCGTTTGCTCGCCCGGCAACAACCTCCGCGCCAGGGCCAGCGCCTCGTCTTTCGTCGCAACCGTGAGCATGGGATAGCCCCAAAATTTTTCGTACACCAGAGCGAACGCCTTGGTCGCCAGTCGCTTGGCGGTATTCGGTTCGATGTAGATCCCTGCCTTGACGAAGGTCTGCAATTCGCTCTTGTGGCGTTTCATCCAAAGCGAGGTTTGCTTCCTTTCTTCCGGCGAATGTTCGTGTTCGCCTTTATCAAGCCCCTCGTCGTTGAGTAAAACGAAAACCTCCTTCCGTGCGAGCAATCCCTCGAACTCGGCGAAAGGCGAGGCTGTGGGCTCGGTGCCTGGCGCGTTTAGTCGCATCCAGACCAGCGGGAACTTCGAGGCGTCAATCAACATGCCAATACTCCTTCGGCGCATCACGGGAAATAGCTGGCAGCCCCACTTCGTCAGGAAAACGGGATATCCCTCCGGACCGGAAGCACAATAGCCCTGGCGAGCAGAACGACCAGCATGGTCAATCACACGATACCGACGGAATGACTGGACGTCATTGCACAAGTTGGCCATAATATTTTTCAATTAGGCCAGCGCCTCATCTTGGATCCGAAGCCCGATACGCATCATGTCAAGCATTGCCATCACCGATCCGACCGCGGCCAAGGACGTGGATAACCTGCCCCGGCCCGTTGTCGCCCTGAGTGCCATGTCGGTAGCCAAGGGCTGGGAACATGCGAGGCATCGGCACCGCAGGGCGCAACTGCTTTACTCCGTCCGTGGCATCCTCAACTGCGAAATCGAAAACGGTGTCTGGATCGTGCCGCCGCAATGCGCGGTATGGATACCGGGAGACTTGCCCCACTCGGCACGGGGATCCGGTGAAACCGAATGTCATTGCCTGTTCGTGGAGCCTGATGCCGCACCGGATCTTCCGAAAACCTGCTGCACGATCTCGGTCTCGCCATTGCTGCGCGAGTTGCTTCTGAAGGTGGCCGGCTTCCCCGCGTTATACCCGTCGGGAGGCCGGGAAGACCGACTGATTGCCGCGTTGCTGGATGAGTTGGCGGCGGCTCCGGTCGAAGACCTGCATTTGCCGATGCCGCGTGATCCGCGATTGCGCCGACTCGCGGAAATGCTGTTGGCCGATCCGACCGACAAAACCTCAAAGGGCGATTGGGCCACCCGCATTGGCATGAGCGAGCGAAGCATGAGCCGGCTTCTGCTGCACGAAATCGGCATGAGCTTCGGACGCTGGCGCCGGCAACTGCATGTGATCCTTGCGCTTCAACGCCTGACCATCGGCGAAAGCGTGCAAACGGTGGCGCTGGAACTGGGCTACGAAAATGCCAGCGGGTTCATCACCATGTTCCGCAAGGCGGTAGGCAAGCCGCCAGCACGATACCTTTCCGATCGAACGACAAACGCCCAGTCTGATGCCGTGCGCGGCATCGTGCTTCCCGAATGAGTCTCACCTCGAGTGGAGCGTGCCGTCGTCCACCGAGCATGGAGGCCTGGCGGCAAAAAGCGGCGAGCCTCTGTCAGATCGGGCGACCTTGTTTTAAGGTCACCTACTCTCTTCCCCTGCGGGACGACCGACATTCCGCACACGTCACGGTGATGGAAAAAGCTGGCTCGTTGTCGAGATCGAAGCCTTCCTTGGTCGCCAGTGATCGGAGATGCTCGTGCAATGCCCGATCCTCGATAAAAACCAACCGCGCACCACAGCGGCAGCGCACGGTGTCGTTCTGAAGGTTCTTGCTGTCCGGCTTGAGCGCGTAGAGTGCGCGGCCTTGAGCGCCCTCCGTACGGACCAGCAAGCCGGAGGTCCATAAATCATTCAGCGCACGGTAGATCGAGGCCGGTTTGAGGCTGTCGAGTTGCGTGCAGAGGATGCGATACATTTGACTGGCATCGAGACAGCGCGGCGCCGCCTGTTCCAGTACGGACAGGACACGGGTACGAGCGATCGTCGGTCGCAGTCGGCTGGCCGCCAATCGTTGTTCCTGAGACGACATCGGCGGTGTGGTCGCCGGACAGGCTGCTATGGTGTGCTTCATCGTGTGTTTGCCAGACGGCAGGCGCTTGCCACCGAATGATGTAATCAGGTCAATGATCCGAGGCGGGTCGTCGTGCGAGTCCATATCCGTATTCCTTCGTTATGCATAACTTCCGGTTGTTCGCGACAACGCGGAGCCGCGTGGCCAATGGTTGGCATCGGACATCGGCGCGACGGTGAGATCGCCCACGCGCCGATGCCCTCAAGCATTACTGCGTACTGGCCTGGTCCCAGCCACCACCAAGCGCCTTGAATACGCTGACTCGCGCAGAACCGACTCGCTGGTCGGCAGCGGCCACCTGGGCTTTCGCGTCGATCAGACTGGTCTGTGCGACGATCACGTCGAGATAGCTGATGGAGCCGGCGCGGTAACGCTGATCGGCCAGCCGGAAGGCATTCTCGGCCCGGTCACGCGCCTCTACCAGCGCATCGCGCTGTTGCATCGCCGCGCCATAGGCGCTCAACGATTGCTCCGACTCCTTCAGTGCATTCAGCACGGCACCGTCGAAGCTGGCCAGCGACGCCGCGCTTTGTGCCTTCGCCTGCGCAATGCGACTGCGAGCCACCATCATGTTGGGGAACGTCCACGAGATGAGCGGCCCGAAAGAGAAGGACAAGGTGCGATTGCCTTTCAGGTAGTCGTTGCGCAGGTAGTTACCCGAGGTGCCCAGCGTGACACGCGGATAGAGATCCGCCACGGCCACGCCGATGCGGGCGGTATCCGCCGCCAGTTGGCGCTCGGCCTGACGCACGTCGGGGCGACGACGCAGCAGCGCAGTGCCATCGCCAACCGGCAACGCACCGGAAATCTCGGGAGCCTTGATGCAGGCACGCGCCGGTTCCGGCACTTGCGCGGGCGTGCGCCCCGTCAACGCGGCCAGCTCGAACAGTGCGGCTTCGCGCTGGCCTTGCAAGGGCGGCAATGCCGCCTGGGCCTGAGCCAGCGTGACGCCAGCCCGTTCGACATCCAGATGCGACGCCGAGCCAGCGTGCGCCTGGCTGTCGATGAGATCCAGGCTGCGCTGTGCCAGCTCGACGGACGAGTGCGCTACGCCGATGGACTCACCGTAGCTGCAGGCGTCCACATAGGCCCGCGTCGTCTCCGCAACAACCACTACCCTGGCGGCATCGTAGGCGGCGGCGACTGCATCGGTGTCGTCGCGAGCAGCCTCGATGTCGCGCCTGACCCGACCGAACAGGTCGAGTTCATAGGAGACGTCGAGGCCTGCGCTGTAGCTCCATTGCGCGGGGGCCTGGCCGGTGCCGGACCACGTGGTCTGATCGCGCCCGTATCCCACGCCGCCTGACACACTGGTCGAAGGGAATTGCCCGCTGCGCGCTTCCGTGTAGATGGCCCGCGCGCGATCGAGGTTGGCCATCGCCACGCGCAGGTTGGGATTGGCCGACAAGGCTTCCTGCACCAGCTTGTCGAGCGCGGGATCGTCATACAGCTTCCACCAGTTCGCGGGCAGCGCTTCGGCAACATCCGTATTGGACGGGTGACTGACGAAGGGGCCTGCAGCGGTTTCCGGTAAGGCTGGCGCGTGGTAATCGGGGCCGCTGGCGCAACCTGCGGTGATCACGGCGACGGCCACCGCCATGAAGGCAGCGCGCGGAGAGGGAAGCGTCGCCGGACGCGACACAATACGCATCGCAGGAACCGGTTTAAAGGGCGACATCGGGAGCCTCCGCAGTAGCGAGTTCGCGGGCGCGAGAACTTTCCGCCGTTACCCGGTGATCCTTGGCGATGAAGCTGTAGATGGTCGGTAGTACGAACAGTGTGAAGAAGGTACCGACCATCATGCCCATCACCACCACGATGCCGATGGAGAACCGGCTGGCCGAGCCTGCGCCGTCTGCGAACAACAGCGGCACAAGGCCGGCAACCATTGCCGCCGTGGTCATCAAGACAGGACGCATCCGCACCGCCGCCGCCTTCTCGATCGCCTCGATGCGGCTCAGGTTTTCGTGGTGCTGGATATGGTTGGCGAAAGTGACCATCAGGATGCCGTGCTTGGAGATCAGGCCGATCAAGGTGACCAATCCGATCTGGGTATAGATATTGAGCGTGGCAAAGCCCAGCCACAGCGGCACCAGGGCGCCGCAGACCGCCAGCGGCACGGTCACCAGGATCACCAGCGGATCGCGCAGGCTCTCGAACTGCGCCGCCAGCACCAGGAAGATCACCACCAGCGCGAAGCAGAACGAGACCAGCAGACGGTTGCCTTCCTGCACGAACTGGCGGCTGTCGCTGAGCCAGTCCACACTGGTGCCGGGCGGCAGCGGCTGCGATTGCAGGAACTTCACGGCCTCGCCCATGCTCACGCCCGGCGCCGGCAGCATTTCGAGCGTGGTCGAATTCATCTGGCCGAACTGGGTGAGCTGGTTCGCTTGCGGGCGCATCTCGACATGCGTCACGGTCGACAACGGCACCAGTGCGCCGGAGGTCGTTTTGACATAGAAGCGCCCGAGGTCTTCCGGTGTCATACGCTCGGCGCCGCGCACTTGCGGAATCACGTCATAGGAGCGGTCGTGGAAGTTGAAGCGATTGACGTAGTTTTCGCCGACCAGCACGGCAAGGGTATCGGCGACAGACTGCATGGTCACCCCCATTTCGCTGGCCTTCGCATTGTCGATCGTGATGTGCGCCTGCGGGCTGTCGTAGGACAGGTCGTTCTGCACGTAGAGGAACAGACCGCTGGCATAGGCCGCTGCCTTGATCTTCTCGCCGGTCTCGTACAGCGTCTTGAAGTCGTCGGGCGAGCGGAGCACCATCTGCACCGGCAGGCCGCCGCTGGAACCCGGTAGCGGGGGCAACTGCACGGCGGTCAACGTCTCGCCGTCGATGGCGCCGCCGGCGGCTTGAATCTGCCCCTGGATTTCGGTGGCCGACCGCTTGCGCTTCGACCAGTCCTTGAGGATCGCGCCACCGAGCATCATGTTCTGGCCACCGGCGGAGTCGCCGATGTTCATGAAGCTGCTGTCGAACTCGGGGATCTGCTCGAACAGCTTTTCGATCTGCTGAGCATAGCGGGCGGTGTAGCCCACGCCGGCATATTGCGGAGCCTTGGTGACGACGATGACGGCGCCCTGATCCTCGGTCGGCGCCAGTTCGCGGCGAGTGCCGGTGAACAGCACCGCGATGGCGGCCAGCACGGCCACACCGACCAGCAGCACCGCACCGCGAGCGGCTAGCGTGCGGGCCAGCAGGCGCCCATAGAACGCCGTCAGCCCTTCCATGTAGTGCTCGACCCGCTTCGCCAGCCGTCCCTCGCCCTGCCTCGAACTGAGCAGCATCGAGCTCATCACCGGCGAGAGCGTCAGCGCGACCACGCCCGAGACGATGACCGAGCCGGCCAATGTGAAGGCGAACTCCTTGAACAGCGCGCCGGTCAGTCCACCCATCATGCCGATTGGCGCATAGACCGCCGCCAACGTGATAGTCATGGCGATCACCGGCCCGACGATTTCGCGTGCGCCGAGCAGGGCCGCGCGCACAGGTGTCAGCCCCTCCTCAATGTGTCGATGGATGTTCTCCACCACGACGATGGCATCGTCCACCACCAGACCGATCGCCAGCACCATCGCCAGCAGGGTCAACAGGTTGATCGAAAAACCGCAGACCAGCATCAACGCAGCGGTGCCGACCAGCGACAACGGAATGGTGACGACCGGAATGATCACCGCGCGGAACGTGCCGAGGAACAGGAAGATCACCGCGATCACGATCACGATGGCTTCCACCAGCGTGTGTTTGACTTCCTCGATCGAAGCATTGACGAAGCGCGCTACGTTGTAGTTCGGCGCTACCGTCAGTCCTGGGGGCGCCATTGCACGAATCCTGGTCAGCAGTTCGTTGGCCTGCTTGACGATCTCCAGTGGATTCCCGGCCGGCGTGGGCTGGATGGCGACGAAGATCGCGGGTATGCCGGTAGCGAACGAGAGGCTATTGTAGTTTTGGCCACCTATTTCCACGGTGGCGACATCCGACAACCGCACGACGCCTCCGCCGGGACCCGACTTCACGACCATCTGGCGGAAGTCCTCGACGCTGCGCAAATCGGTGGCCGCGCTGATGTTGGTGACGGTCAGCGCGCTCTTGAGCTGGCCCGGCGCGGCCTGCACGTTGTTGGCGCGCAGCGCGGCCGATATCTCGCCGGCCGACAGCCCGCGCGCGGCCAACCGCACCGGGTCGATCCAGATGCGCATGGCCAGCGTCTGGCCGCCATAGACGTCCGCCGAGGCCACCCCCGGAATGCTGGTGAGCAGAGGCTGTGCAACCCGCGATGCGAAATCCGTCACTTGCGGGATCGACAGCGTCTTGCTGTAGAAGGCGATGTATTGCACCGCTGTACCGCCCTCGGTGGACTTGCTGATGACCGGATCGGTGATGCCCGCCGGCAACTGGTACTTGACCTGCTGCACCTTGGCAAGGATCTCGGTCATCGCGCGATCGGCGTTGGCGTTGAGCACCAATCGCGCCTTGATCTCGCTCTTGCCTTGCGTGGTGGTCGAACTCAGGTATTCAATACCGCTGGCCGTGGCGATGGACTGCGCGATCGGCGTGGTCACGAAACCCTGCATCACGTCCTGGGTTGCCCCAGGCAGCGTGGTACTGACCGTGATGGTGGCGTTTTCGAGATAGGGGTATTGCCGCACCGGCAACAGGAAAATCGACGTGGCACCCATCAGCAGAATGAGCAGGCTGACGACCAGTGCCAGGATGGGTCGACGGATGAAGATGTCTGTAAAGCGCATGGCGTGGTTTCCTTTACCGCGCGCTGGCGCTGGAGGACGCAACGGCCGGGGCGTCAGGTGTCGCCGTTGCCGAAGGGGGCGTGCTGTTGATTTTTACGGTCGCACCGGGCGGAAGACGGTTCTGGCCAGCCATCACCACGACGTCGCCAGGCTTGACGCCCTGGGTTACCAGAACCTCCTCCCCGAGCCGGCGGCCGGTGACGACCGGCACGGCAACCGCCTTGCCGACTCCCTGCGCGTCGGCCCCTTTCACGACCACCACGCTGTCACCAGAGGCCGAAGTCTGGATCGCCGTGAGCGGCAATACGATATTGTCGGTCGTGGCGGGCAATACCAGCCGCGCCGTCACGTACATGCCGGGTTTCAGCACCCGGTCGGTATTGGGCAACAGCGCCTGAACAGCCACATTGCGGGTTTCTCCATCGATACGCGGTTCGATGGCGCTGATCCTGGCTGTGAATACCCTCCCCGGCACCGCATCCACCGTTACCTGAACCGGTGCGCCCGACGTCAGCCTGGGCATGTCCTGCTGCGGCAACGTGAAGTTGACATAGAGCGGGTCGAGTTGGGTCAGCGTGGCGATCGCGTCACCGGCATTGAGATACTGACCCAGGTTGATCCGTCGGATACCTAATTGACCGGAGAACGGCGCGCGGATCGACTTTTGCTGAATGCGTGCGTCCAGTTGCCGGACTGCCGCGGCAGCCTGGGCAGCGTCCGCCTTATGTTGTTCGAGCAATTCGCGCGGTTCCGCGCCGGTAGGCGCCAACGCTTGCGAACGCCTGAGTTGCAACTGGGCGAAATCCGCTTTGGCCACGGCAGCGGCACGATCTGCCTGTTCGGGGGCATCGTAGAGCTGAATCAGCACCGCCCCTTCCTTCACGGACTGGCCTGCGTCGAAATTGACGGCGGTCACCCGCCCCGAGGTATCGGGAGCCAGCAGCACTTCATGCACGGCTTGCAGGCTGCCGACGGCCTGCCACTCGTCGGCCACACTGCGAGGCGCTGCGCGGATCGTCGAGACAGGCATCGGCGGCATGGCCTGTTGTTCCGCGCCGCCGCTGCGAACAGCGCGCCAGGCATACAGCAGACCGAAGACCACGACCAGCCCAACCACGCTTATGACAATGGGTTTGGTACGGGAGAGAGCGGCGGTGCTCATGCGCGCCCCGCTCGAGCAAAGGGGATCGAGATGACGCTTGAACGGCCGCGCATGGCCGATCTGCCGATGATATGTGAGTGCACGGGTATTCCTCGGGAAGGACGAAGTACTCGGCCGGCCAGAGAACAGACATGGCAGGCCACGATGAGGCGCAGCCTACCCGTGCAGCCACACTTCTACATTGCGAAATCTAGTCAATTTATTTCGCAATACGGCCACCTCGATGGAAAGACATACAGTTGGCCTGATTGAACAAGGAATTGGCCAAATCTCGCTACGGAGGTGTGTCGCCGAATCGGTAAATTGACGATCCCGATAATGCAAATGAGTCTCGTTTAATGTCTAACACGCCTCATATTGAAGGGCAATGTGCGGCCCATCGCTCTCCCTTTCATCCATCCGTTGGCAGAAGTTCAGGCTCGATGGATGCGATGCGCGAAGGGCTCCCGGCGTGTGGCTTGCGTGTCGTCCGTACCGTCCGACATACATTGCTCAACGCAACGATTGCCGCAGCCGTCGCCGTCGCTGCTCCGGACGTGTTCGCTACCGAAGGAAAGCAAGCGCAATCAACCACTGAGTCGCCGGATAGCGGCACGTCGGCATCGAGCGCAGAGAGCACGGTCCTTGAGCCCGTCACGGTCACCGCCCGGAAAACGACCGAACGCCTTCAGGATGTGCCTGAAAGCATCACGGTTCTGCAGGCGAAGACCTTGAAGGAATCGCCCTTCGATCCGGGTGTGGCTATCGCCGGCCATGCGCCCAATGTGCAATGGGTCAGCCGCGCCACAGGCTCCCAGTGGTTCTCGATTCGCGGTGTCAGTTCACTTGGGACGCCTGCCAACTACGCCGATGGCACGATCGCATTCAATGTCGATGGTGTGCCGAACAGCATGATGAGCGCGTCGAACATGTTGCTCGACGTCGACCATATCGAAGTGCTGCGCGGCCCTCAAGGCACGCTATGGGGAACCAATGCGCTGGGTGGCGCCATCAACGTTGTCACGAAGCAGCCTGACGGAACTCGGGATGTTCACGTGACAACCGAGGTCGGCGAACACGGCTATCGCATGGGCGAAGCAGTTCTTGGCGGCAATATCGTGCCCGGACAACTCGACGGACGCATGGCGATCCGTTATGGCCATGAGAATGGCGATATACGCAGCCTTTACACCGACAAGCTGGGCAAGCGCGACATCGGTGCATTCCGTGGAGGACTACGCTTCACGGGGCTGGACGACACGCTCATCACAGTGACGGCTAACTATCTGCATGATCAGGCTAACTCCCCGCTCTATGTCCTGCGTAGCGCCAGTCAGTTTCCGACCAGTGGCATCCTGACCGAGCCGAACTTGAAGACGACGCAAGCGGGCGCCACCGTGACCGTCGAGCACTTCTTCAAGAATTTCCAGCTCACTTCCATCAGTTCCTACCAGCACAACAAGCTGGAAAGCGAACTCGATCTCGTGGACAAACTTGTCTATGACGCGATCGGGTTTCCCGCATCCAGTAACGTGGGCCACTCGACGGATCAGGAGAACATCTTCAGCCAGGAGATTCGGCTGAATTCACTCGAGGGTGCCCCGGTTCGCTGGGTCGTCGGTGCCAGTGCCATGCGAACCAACGGCATACGCTGGTGCAGCAGTACGCAGTGCGCGCCGCCTCCGTATTCCGGCTCAGTCGCGATGAAAAGCAATCTCGACACGACCAATCTAGGACTGTTCGGGGACGTTTCGATCCCGTTTGCGAACCGCTGGGAGTTCTCGATCGGCGGTCGGGTAAGCCATGACAATATCGAGATGAAGCAGGACAACTCCCTGGGCCTCGCTTCGCTGACCGGCTCCAATTCAACGTCGCAAACTTATCCGACAGGCCGGGTAGCCCTGTCCTTCAAGTGGACGAACGACATTCAAAGCTACGTGTCGGTGGCTCGTGGTCACGCGTCACGGGTGTACCCGCTCTTTAGCTATCCGGTCGATGGCATCGTGGGCAGCCCCTATCCGGCCGCTTTGGGGTGGACTTACGAAGCGGGCGTCAAGGCCGATCTTCTCAGTCATCGTCTTCAGATCGATGCCAGCGTCTATCACAACGACATCAAGAACGGTGTCATGTCCTATCTCGATCCGTCGCTTGGCGCCTTTCGGACAACATACCAGGACTACAAGACCAGCGGTTTCGAATTGCAGGCGCGCGCGCTCGTCGCTGAAGGCTTGAGCTTCTCCGGGGGCGTCGGCTACATCCATAGCGAACTGGGAGCCAACGGCGCCGCGGTCAATACGGTCACTGGCAATCCTGTTCCGAACACACCGAAATGGACGGCGACGGCCGGGCTGCAATACGAAACCTCGGCCAAGGCGATTCATTTGCCCGGCAAGCTCTCCGCCGACCTTCAATACCAATACACCGGCAAGCGCACCGCGGATATCGACAAATCCTATTACCTTGATGCCTATAGCCTTGTGAATGCCCAGATTGGATGGAAAAACAAGGATCTCGAAGTCTATCTGTTCGGTCGCAATCTTTTCGATAAACGCTATGAAACCTTCGGCAGCCTGTACGCCGGCATGCAACTGGTTTCGGTCGGTCGCGGCCGTACCTTGGGGGTAGGCCTGACCAAAAGCTTTTGATTGCCGCAGGCATCTGTCATCGCTCGGCTTGTCCCACACGAAGGAACCCTTCCTGGAGCGGCGATCGAGCCACCTTAAGGCAGGGCGAAGCGCTGGTGCAGGGGTCAAGCAAAGCGATGAGTACATCGACTTCGAGCAGGCAGGCCATCAAAGCAAGTCGTCGCGAAGTTGATTTACGGGTCGAGGGTGCCATCGCAGACGAATTCAGTTCGCCCGGGCGTTCAGTTTCGCCACGAGGACGTCGCCGAATTCCGGCGCCGACATCGGCTGCTGCCCCGTGATCAGTTCGCGATCGACGACCACGTTGCTGTGCCAGTTCGCCACCGTGTCGACGTGAGCGCCGGCTTCGGCCAACGCGTTCACCGGATAGAACTGCACGTTGCCGCCGAGCCCGTTCGGACCTTCGAGCTGCTGCTCCTCGCCCGTCGAGAAGACGGTCATCCGGTAACCGGCATACGGCCAGCCGGCCGCGAGGGAATTCGCGTTGCCGTCGTTGGCGACCATCGATGCAACGAAGGCATTCGGGTCGCGCAGCGTGGACAGCAACACGATCGGCCCGTGACAGATGATCCCGGTGGGACGGCCGCTGTCGTGGAAGCTGACCAGGATCTTGCCGAGATTCCGGTCCTTGAGCAGGTCGACCATCGGCGCATGGCCGCCCGGGATAAACAGGCCGACGTAACCGTCGGTCCCCTCCGAGACAACGGAGGCCAGCGTCTTCGGATGCTTCAGTTGCGCGATCCCTTTCGCGTATTTCAGTGCGTCCGCGCGCGCTGCATCGTCGCCGCCGAAAAACAGCTTGTCGTTCGAGTTCGCGTCCATCACCGGCATGTCGCCGTTCGGATTGGCGATCACCGGCTCGTAGCCGGCCTCGACGAGCTTGCGGTACGGCACGACGAATTCATTGAGGTAATAACCCGTCGAGTACTTCTTGCCGTCGCGCAGATCGAGCTCATGAGCGCTCGACATGACAACCAGCACCTTGCCGCGCGACTGCGCCGACGCGCCCACCGGCAGTGCAAACGCGGTGGCCGTTGCGAGTACGGCCGCACAGATCTTGAGGATGTTCATGATCAATACCTTCTGAAAAATTGGGTGGGCCGGTTCAAGCGCCGGTGTTCGCATCCGCCACGTAGCGCGCAGCGGGCTTGGCGTTGGCGAATTTGGGCGTGAGTGCGCGGCGGGCCGCTTCCCATTGCGTCCAGCCGTCGGCGTCATGGAGCGTCGGAATCGTCACGAGCTCGCCCTGATCAAGGCCAGCAAGCGCGGCGTCCACCAGGTCGTCGGCCGTCATCGTGCTGGCGGCCTCCTTCTGCTTCGCATAGCCGGCCACGTCCCAGAACTCGGTCGCCGTCGCTGCTGGCAGCACGGTCTGCACGCGCACGCCCTTGTCCGCCAGGTCGCGCTGAAGTGTGTGACCGAAACTCAGCACGTACGACTTCGATGCGCTGTACACGCCGTTCAGCAGTTCGACCGCAATACCGACGACCGAGCTGATGTTGATGATGGTGCCCGTGCCCTTGCTGGCGAATACCGGTGCGACGGCGTAAGTCAGGCGCGTGAGCGCGGTGATGTTCAGATTGATCATCGACTCCATCGTGTCGACGTCGCCGTTGAGAATCGACGCGACCGAGCCGATTCCCGCGTTGTTCACCAGCATCGTGATGTTGCTGTTCTCGCGCAGGATGCCTTCGATCTTCGCGAGCGCGGCCTTGTCGTTCAGATCGGCGGCGACGGTCTCGACCGAGCGGCCGGTTTCGGCCATGAGGCGGCGCGCGAGCGTGTTCAGACGGTCCTGGTTACGCGCCACCAGGACGAGGTCGTAGCCGCGCTTCGCGAGGCGGTCTGCGTAAATGGCGCCGATGCCAGCCGATGCGCCGGTGATCAGCGCGGTGCCTTTCGTGGAAGTGGTCATGATTTTTCCGTTCCGTGAATTGAGCCGACCGGGTGTCGGTTCGTGGAACGAATTCTGGCGTCGACCGAACTCATCCTCAATGTCATATATGCAATGATTCATGCCATCCGCACGCTGGCCGGAAACCTTGCAGATTCGTCCTTTGAAACAGGCGCCCGATTACCCAAAATCGGTGCTGTCGGTGGCTCCGCTCGGCGCATTGCTTCCTGAAGGCGACCGCGCGCCATGCCATCTGATGACACGCCGACGCCGCCCGTGACGATGTCCGTTTTATGCTAGATTCAATTGATCAGGACACACACATGGCGGACGTCATGCACACCGTCGGGCTTGTTGTTTACCCCCAGTTCCAGTCGCTCGCGCTCGCAGTGGCGAGCGTGTTCGAGTACGCGAATCTGCTGCGCGGCGAAGAGGTGTACCAGTTCCGGATCGCGTCCGAGCACGGCGGCGCGGTGATGTCGTCACAGGGCTTTTCGGTCAACACCGAACCGCTGGCCGAAGCGGGATATGACACGCTGATCGTCGCCGGCGACAACGAATGCCGGCTGCCGTCGGCGACGCTGGTCGACTTCCTGCGTCGCGCGCCCTTCCACTCGCGGCGCATTGCGTCGATATGTACGGGGGCCTTCGTCCTCGCGGCCGCCGGGCTCCTCGACGGGAAACGTGCCACGACGCACTGGTATCACGCGCGGGCCTTCAAGAAGCAATATCCGAACGTGCAGCTCGACGAAGATCGTATCTTCGTCGTAGACGGTCAGGTCTGGACTTCGGCCGGCATGAGCGCCGGGGTAGATCTGGCGCTGGCGATCGTCGAAAGCGACTTCGGGCTGGAAACGGCGCGTATGGTCGCGCGCAAGCTCGTGCTGTACCAACGGCGCGGCGGTGGCCAGTCGCAATTCTCGACCTTGCTGGAACTGAACGCGCGATCGGACCGCGTGCAAATGGCGCTGACCTACGCGAGCGAAAACCTGGCGAGCGATCTGTCGGTGGAACGTCTGGCAGAGGCGGCACGTTTGAGCCCGCGCCAATTCAGCCGCGTGTTCCGGGAGGAAACGGGGCAATCCCCCGCCAAGGCGGTTGAGCGGCTGCGCGTCGAAGCCGCCCGCCTGATGATGGAAACGACGCGCCACCCGATCGAAATCATTGCGAGAGAAACCGGATTCGGCGACCGCGAGCGCATGCGCCAGGCATTTCTGCGCGCGTTTGGGCAACCTCCGCAGACCATACAGCGAGCCTCCGGGGGGGCGCCGCTCATGAATTAGGACTTGTTGAACCAACAGGCGGACAGATACCGCGCAGTCTTGCTGGCTCAAACTATGAGCGCTCGCTTCGTCCATCGCGCATGACGAGTGGGTCCCGTCAACGACGTGCCAAGGCTGCCGCCGCGCGCTGTCCAGGCGGAAAATCTACTGCTCGCCGGGAGCCCACTCCGGGCTATAGCCGCCCAGCGCCGGGTGGTACATTTCATCGCCGGAATGCTGCGTGAATTCGACATTGAGCCGATCCTCACGCAAGCCGAGCATCTCCACGCAGTGCGCGCAAAGTGCCTGCGCCAGTTCCATGCGCTGCCCGGGCGGGCGGCCCCGACGGATATCCAGCATCATCACGGCGACCGGGACCGGCGCTTCGCCGGCCTCGGCAATACGCCACACGCCACCTTGCCCCAGCTCGCGGATCGCGACGCTGATACGCCGAATATCGACCGACATCATCCGCGCATAGGTCTCGCTCATTTTGGCGGCGAGCGACCGCTTGGTTTCCGCCGAATAGTGGTCGTTCACGTCCAGTTGCAGATAGGGCATGGTATTCAGGATTCCGGGTGATCGATCGAACACGTGCGGCATCGGCCTGTCCGGATGCCGCACGCCGATTCTGGCACTCGGCTCGCCGCCCTCGCAATGTCGAATAGGCCATGATTCCGGACACCGGTTCAATAACGACACCTATTCGCGAAGGAGTCTCGCGACATCCCCCCGCGCTACGCAAATCCGTACAGCTTCGCCGGGTTCGTGACGAATATCAATTGCTGCCAGTCCGCCCGCCCGATCCAGCCGGCGATCACGTCCAGCATGCTCGCGTCGTCCGGCTTGTCCGTCTTCTGCGTCGGGTGCGGCCAGTCGGTGCCCCACAGCATGCGCTCCGGCGCCATGTCGATCAGCGCCTTCGCGACCGGCGCGACGTCGTCGTAGGCCGGCGCCCCCGACTTGCTGTCGACGTACGGCCCCGACAACGTGATCCACGTATGGCCCTTTTCGACGAGGCGTTGCGCAGTCCGAAACGCGGCCGACGACAGCCCGCCGGGCTGCGGCACATGCGCGATATGGTCGATGACGAGCGGGCACGGCAGCGCCGCAAGATGTGGCTCCAGCTCCGGCAGCCGCGCGCCCTGCACCACCAGTTCGATATGCCACCCGAGGTTCGCAATGCGCGCGGCGAGCGGCGCCAGCATGTCGAGTGTCGTCGCACCCGGATAGCTCAGGTTGAACCGGATCGCCCGGATGCCGCCGCGATCGAGCGCCCGAAGTTCGTCGTCGCTCACGGTGCCGTCGACGACGGCCACGCCGCGCGCGTCGTCGCCGAACTGCGCGAGCGCCGCCAGCGTGCAGCGGTTGTCCGTCCCGTACGTCGACGGCGTCACGACCACGTTGCGCTTCACGCCGATACGCGTCTGCACGCGCCGGTATTGCGCGACGGTTGCATTCGGCGGCCGCAGCGTCGTGCCCGGCGCGACCGGGAACCGGTCGTCGTAGATGTGCATGTGACAGTCGATCGCCCCTTCGGGCAATTGGAACACCGGGCGCTCGATGCCGCTCGACCACGTTTCGTCGGCCGCGGCCAACGTCGGCAATGCGGCCGAAGCCAGCGTCGCGCCGGCGATCCTGAGGAATTCGCGTCTCGCGATGCGCGCCATGATCAGATCGTCCCCGTCTTGCCGACCAGCTTGCCGGACGCATGATCGCGCGTGAGCAGCAGCAGCGTCGCGACGCTCACGAGCGTGAGGATCGCGAGCGGCATCAATGCGAGCGCGTAGCTGCCCGTCGCCGCCTTCACCCACCCGTACACGTTCACCATCAGCCCGCCGCCGAGCAGGTTCGCGATCGCATTGACCGTCGCGAGCCCGGCCGCCACGGTGCTGTTGGACAGCATGTCGGTCGCGAGCGCCCAGAACGGGCCCTTGAACGAATACGCGCCGACCAGCACCGCACAGAGCATGCAGACCGTCGGCAGCAGCGATCCGCTCAGCGACGTCGCGAACAGGCCCACGCCGATCAGCAGCATCGGCACGACCGTGTGCCAGCGCCGTTCGCCGACGCGGTCCGAGCGCCGGCCCCAGTAGACCATCAGGACCGAGGCCACCGCATACGGCACCGAATTCAGCAGGCCGGTCTCCATGACGGTCAGGCCGAACGACTTCAGCAGCTGCGGCTGCCATACGGACAGCGTGCTGCCTGCCGCGGAAGCACAGGTGTCGACGAGCGCGAGGCACAGCACGTAGCGGTTGCGGAACAGTTGCGTGAGGGGCAGAGACGGCACCTTCTTGCGCGTCTTGTGGCCCGCGGCCAGCGCGGTCGTGAGCCATGCGCGCTCGTCGTCGTCGAGCCACTTCGCGTCGTCCGGCTTGTTCGTCAGCATGAACAGGCACGCGATGCCGAGCAGCACGGTCGGAATGCCTTCGAGGATGAACAGCCAGTGCCAGCCGCGCAGGCCCCACACGCCGTCCATCTGCAACAGCAGCGCGGAGATCGGCGAGCCGATGAAGCTCGCGGCCGGAATCGCGACCATGAACGTCGCGACGATCCGCGCACGGTACTGCGCGGGAATCCAGTACGACAGATAAAGCAGCACGCCCGGGAAGAAGCCGGCCTCGGCGGCGCCCAGCAGGAAACGCAGCACGTAGAACGTCGTCGCGTTGTGCACGAGCGCGGTCGCCGCCGACACGATGCCCCACGTGATCATGATCCGTGCGATCCAGATCCGCGCGCCGTATTTCTGCAGCGCGAGATTGCTCGGCACTTCGAAAAAGAAGTATGAAATGAAGAACAGGCTGCTGCCGAAGCCGAAGACCTGTGCCGACATTTCCAGGTCATGGTTCATCTGCAGCGATGCCATCCCGACGTTGCCCCGGTCGATGAAGGCAAGCAGGTAGCAGATCATCAAGAAGGGAATGAGCCGCCAGACGACCTTTCGTATGGTCCGGCGCTCGATCGCGGACGCGTCCATGAAACCGGTTTGCATGTTGTCTCCGTTTATTGTGCGCCTGAGCGCGTTCCTGTGAACCGTTGCCACGCGATGACCGCGATGACCCCGCACGCGAGCACGGCCGCCATCGCGGCGAAGGTGTGTCGCACGCCGAGCGCCTCGGACGCGCTGCCGACGAGCAGGTAACCGAACGGCATCGTGCCGTTGTAGGCCATGCCGTACATCCCGACGAGCCCGCCGCGCACGTGTTCCGGACACTGGCGCTGAATGGTCGCGTTCGTCGACGTGGCCGCGAACGTGAGGCTGAAGCCGAGGGCATAGAACGCGGGAATCGACCCCGCCGCATCGGTGGTCGCGGCCAGCACGGCCAGCGCGCCGACGGCCGTCCACGGCGCATACGCGATGAACCGGTGCGACGCGCGCGGGCCGAGCGCCGACGACAGCAGCACCGCCGCGCTCAACGAGCCGGCGCCGGCGCACGCGAAGAACACACCGGTAAAGCGCGCGGCGTCGTGAAAGCCCTGGTCCGCGAGCAGCGGCACGAGCGTCTGGTAGCTGCCGGCGAACAGGCCGATGCACGCGAGAATCGGCAGATAGCGGGCCGAGAACGCATCGGACAGCACGTAGCCGACCGCGTCGCGCAAGCCGCTCTCCGCGCGCGACGGGCGGTCCACCGTCGCCGCCCGGATCGAGCGCACGCACGCCGCCATGAAGCACAGCGCGAGCGCGTAGATCGCAAACGACGTCCGCGGCCCGAGCGTCGGATAGACGAATCCGGCGATGGTCGGGCCGACCATGCGCCCGACGTTGTAGACCATCGTGTTCATCGCAACCGCGTTAGACGTGTGCGTCGCGTCCTGCAGGCTCGTCAGCAGCAGCACCTGCCGCGCCGGCGTTTCGACCGCGCTCGACACGCCGATCGCCAGTGCATGCGCGAGGATCAGCTTCACGCCGAGCAGGCCGAGCAGCGACAACGTGACGAGGCTGCCCGTCAGCAGCAGCGATGTCGTGAGCACGCAGAGCGTCACGCGGCGCGCGTTGGCCGAGCCGATGCGGGAGCCCGCCACCGGCGCGACGATCAGTTGCGGCCCGTACAGCAGGAAGTTGAGCAGCGCGAGGATCGCCGCCGAGCCGGACAGGTGATAGATCAGCAGATTCAGCGTGACGTTCTGCGTCCAGCTGCCGAGCACCGATGCGACCTGCCCGCTCAGATAGCGCCGCAGCGATGCCTCCGACAGCGCGGGAAACAGCCGGCTCACCCACCCCGCTTGCGTCGCCACGTTCATGACAACGCCTTCCCGCGCGTTTCGGGCGCGACCAACACGACCACGGCCGCGGCGACGAATGCGACGATCGTCGTCGCGAGTCCGAGCACGAAGCCGCCCGACGTCGACGCGAGCGCGCCGATGATCAGCGGCGCGATGAAGCCGCCAAGCCGGCCGCCGTTGTACGCGAGGCCCATGAAGAACCCGCGCGATGCCGTGTTGCCGATGATCTCCGCGAGGAACGGGCCGGCACCCGCGAAGATGCCGTTCACGCTGAAGCCGGTCAGGAAGATCGCGCTCATCAGCAGCAACGGATTCGCCGACACGATGTACACGCCGACGGCCAGCGCACCGACCAGCAGGTACGCCAGGAACATCGGCCGCCGGCCGATGCGGTCGACCCCTGCCGAGAACAGCAGGAATCCGGCGATCGCGCCGAACTGCAGCGCCAGCACGAACTTCAGGCTGTGCACGAAGTCGAGGTGCTTCACCGTGATGAGGAACGTCGGCGTCCACGTGAATACGCCCCAGTACAGGTACTGCAGAAAGAAGATGAAGCAGAAGGCGGTGAGCAGGCCGCGCACATTCAGCTTCTCGTGATTGGCCGTGTCGGCCTTGCGGGCCTGAGACTTCGCGTGCCGGCGTTCGAGCCAGATCGGCGATTCCGGCGTCTTGCGCGCGACCCAGAACAGGATGAAGAACGGCGACGCACCGATCAGGAACAGCAGACGCCAGCCGTCACCGCCCAATCCGCCATGCGCGGCGCCGACGATGCCCGAGATCGCGATCGCGAGAATCGCGCCGATCGGCAAGCCCATCTGCATCAGCGCGCCGCCCTTGCCGCGCCGGCTCGGGTGCCAGGTCTCCGCGATCAGCGCCGCGCCGGCGGTCCAGGTTCCGCCCATGCCGAGCGCGCCGACAAAGCGCAGCGCGGCAAACCCGTGCGCGTCGGGCGCGAATGCAATCAGGCCGGAGAACAGCGAGTAGATGCCGACGCAGAGCAGCGCGGTGCGCACGCGCCCGATCCGGTCCGACACGAAGCCGAACAGAATGCCGCCGACGATCTGTCCGGCCGCCGTGACGCTCGTGAACATGCCGAGCTGCGCCTTGCTCAGCCCGAACTGCAGCGCGAGCGTCGGCAGCAGCAGCGACAGCAGGAACGAGTCGTAGCTCTCGAACGTCCAGCCGAGCCCCGCGAGCGACAGCGAACGCCATTCGGTACCGGTCACGCGCGTCAATCCTTTTTCCGCGGCGGCGGACTCCATGTCCTGCGTCGCCGCGGTTGCACTCGTTTTCATGGGTTGTCTCCGGGAAGCGCGATGCGATACGTCGATGCGGCCGTCCGGCTGAACAGCGCGGCCCGTTCATCGGCCGACATCGCGGACGCGAGTCGTTTGAAGGCGTTCCACAGCACGCGATAGCCGAACATCCCCTTGTCGACGGGGAAGTTGCTTTCGAACATGCAGCGATCGACGCCGAAGCATTCGACGCAGGTGTCGAAATACGGCTGCCACGCCGCCGCCAGTTCGGGCGACGACGGCGGCAGGTCGCGCGCGGCGAAGTCGAAACCGAACACGGTCATGCCCGCGCCGCCGAGCTTCATGCGCGTGTTCGGCAGCGCCGCGAGACGCGCGAGTTGCCGTTTCCATTGCGCATGAACTTCCGTGCGCCGGCCGGCATGCGGGCCCACGCCGAGCGGGCCGCCGAAATGGTCGATGACGATGGTGACGCCGTCGCATGCACGCGCGAGTTCGTACAGGTCGTCGAGCTGCGTGTGATAGACCCACGCGTCCAGCGACAGCCCGTAGCGGCCGAGCGTCGTCACGCCCTGCCGGAATGCCGGGTCCGACATCCGGTCGCGCGGCGGCGTCACCGGGCTCGATCGCACGTCGGGGCTCGCATGCCACGCGAGCGGGTTGCGGATCCCGCGCAGTCGCCCGCCGGATACCTGCAGCATCGTGTCGAGCACCGCCTCGAGTTCCGCACCGAGCGACAGATCGGCGCCGCCGACGATGGCCTCGCAGCATCGCGCGGGACCGTATGCGCCGCTGTCGAACATCGCGGCGACGCCGCTCGCGAATTCCACTTCGCCGACCGGCTTGAACGCATCCGGCCCGCTTGCACGCAACATCGATCGGCACTGGACGTAGACCGTCGACACGACGCGATGCCCGCTGCGCACGTCCGCGCCGAACTCGTCCGCGAGATAGCGCCCGGTCTGCCGGTCCCACAGGTGATGATGGGCGTCGACGATCGCAAGCTCGGGTTCGAGCACCGGCTCGTCGCGCAACGCGAGCCACTCGGGACGGACGGGCAGATGGGGCGCGTGAACGATCTGCATCGCGCTCGCCGTCAGAACTTCTGGCGCATGCCGATCACCACGCCCGTCTGGTTGTGATCGGGTGCGACCGTGCCATAGCCGTTCACGCCGAGCGCGGAGCCGCCCTTGTTACGCGCGAAACCCGCCGTCGCATAGATATCCGTGCGCTTCGACAGCAGATAGTCCGCGCAGAGCACGGCGAGCCACGGATCGGCACTGGTCGAATGCACGTCCTGGTAATAGGCAGTTGCCGTGACCACGAACGCGGGCGACACCGCGTATTGCGCGCCGGCCCAGTACAGGTTCGCCGCGCTGGCTTCGGAGCCGTTCGCGACCCGGATCGGGTTCGCCGGCAGGAACGCGTTCGACGCCCGAAGATAGCGATAGCCGGCGAATCCCTTCACCGGTCCGAGCGCATACGACGCGGCGGCCGTCGCACGACGCTCGGTGCCCGTGTTCGTCGCGACGGTGTTGCCGTTGCGCTGCTCGTACGACACGCTCGCGGCGAGCGGCCCTTGCGAGAAAGTCAGCGCCCCGCTGTAGAAGCGGCCGGTGAGTTGCGCGCCCGGCACCTCGGCGCCGTACCCGGTGTCGTAGCGGGTGCTGTACATGGCTTGCGCCGTCAGCGGACCGAACACGCCGGTGTACTTCACCGAATTGTCGATACGCGCGGCCGCCGCGTAGTCAAGCGACAGCACCGAGTATCGCGACGACGCGCCCATCGGGTCGAAGGCCACGGCCTGTTCATAGAAGAGCGCGTTCTGGCGGCCGAACGTCAGCTGCTGACCCCGGTACGCCAGCCCGACCCACGCCTGCCGGCCGAAAATCCGCGACGTCGTGGCGGCATTCGCACCGAGGCCTTTCGTCGACTGCGCGGTCGTGCCGTCATTGAGGTTGAAGCCGTTTTCGAGCTGGAACAGGGCTTTCATGCCGCCGCCGAGATCCTCGACGCCCTTCAGTCCCCAGCGCGAACCGGACAGATTGCCCGACGCTTCGCGCGTCTGCGCGCCGCCGGTACTCGTATTGTTGATGTGCTCGATGCCGACGTCGGCAATGCCGTACAGCGTGACGCTGCTTTCTGCATGGGCGGCCCCGCACCACGCGGTCGCGCTCGCGACGGTGAGGGCGCCGAGCATGAGGCGGGGTTTCGGGCGGGAATTCTGGCTGGCCTGATTCGACGACATGAAGTCTCCAAACTGTTTTTTTGTGGGTGGGTTTTCCGGCGAAAGAACATTCACGGCTCGCGGGCGGCAGGCGCTTCGCCGGCGCCCGCGCCCGGATCGCCGAGCCACGCGATGGTCAGCGCGCCGAGCAGCAGCACACCCGACACGGCGATGAGCGGCGCGGTGAAGCCGCCCGAGAATTGCTTGAGCGCGCCGATCATCGACGGCCCGACGAAACCGCCGAGATTGCCGACCGACACGATCAGCGCGAGTCCGCCCGCGGCAGCCCGTCCGGTGAGGAATCCCGACGGGATGGCCCAGTAAGTCGCCTGGAACGCGAGGATCCCGCTCACCGTGACGCACAGCGCGATCAGCTTGAAAACCGGCGCATGAATGAAGGCACTCGCACACAACGCCGCGGCGGCGACAGCCAACGCACCGGCGACATACGGAATACGGTTGGCCGCCCGATTGGCGAGACGCGCCCACCCGAGCATCACGCCGGCTCCGATCGCATACGGAATCGCCGTCAGCCAGCCGACCACCGCGTGTTCGACGCCGAACTGCTTGATGATCTGCGGCATCCACAAGCCGACGCCGAGCGAGCCGACGATCCCGCAGAAGTTGACGAACGCGAGCACGAACACGCGCCAGTTCGTCATCGCGTCGCGCAGCTTGCTGCCGTGCTTCGCGCCGATGTCGCGCTGCTCGAACGCGAGGCGCTTCGCGAGCGACGCCTTCTCTTCGTCATTGAGCCACGCGGCTTTCTCGGGACGGTCGGCCAGCACGAACAGGCACGCGACGCCGAGCATCACGGCCGGTACGCCTTCGATCAGCAGCAGCCACTGCCAGCTGCGCAGCCCGTGCAGGCCGCCGAGTTCGAGCAGCGCACCGGAAACCGGCGAGCCGATCATGTTCGCGACGGGAATGCCGACGAGGAAGGCGGCCGTCACCTTCGCGCGCCACTTGCCGGGAAACCAGTGCGTGAAATACAGGTAGATGCCGGGCGTGAACCCCGCCTCGGCGAGCCCGAGCAGGAAGCGCGCGGCCGCAAAGCTTTTCGGTCCGACGACGAACGCCGTCGCCATCGAGAACAGGCCCCACGTGATCATGATTCTCGCGATCCATACGCGCGCCCCGACCTTCTGCATGATCAGGTTGCTCGGAATCTCGAACAGGAAATAGCCGATGAAGAACAGGCCGGCGCCGACACCGAACTGCTCGGCCGTCAGACCGAGATCCTTGTTCATCGTCAGCGCGGCAAAACCGACGTTGGTCCTGTCGAGATAGCTGATCACGTAGCAGACGAAGATGAACGGCAGAATGCGCCGGAACGCCTTCGCGAGCGTGCGCTCGCTGGCCGCGTAATCGTCGCCGGCAAGCTGCGCAGACGATGGTGCGTCGGCGCGCGGTGCGTCTTCGCCGGCACGCAGCGCGTGCGAAATGGTCATGCTTGTCTCCTTCGTCGCGCGGCTGGCGGCACGATCTTTCGGCATGCGGCCGGGAAGCCGACGCGCGGCTTCCCGGCTCGTGGGTCTCAGTCCTGCTTCACTGCCTGCTTCACTGCCTGTTTCGGCAGCGGGCCGGCGATGCTCATGTCCGCTTTCAGCACGGAACCGGACGTCGATTCGGTGATGAAGAGCGTCTTCATGTCCGGGCCGCCGAAGCACACGCTCGTGAGCGACGCCCCTTTCGGCCCGGTCAGGATCTCGACGGGCTCCGCGCAGTGGTTGAGCACCCACACGCGCCCGAGCCCCGGATTCGCGACGAACAGGCGGCCTTCGAGATCGACGGTGAGGCCGTCGGGGCCGCTCGGTCCGTAGGAGGTAAAGAACTGGCTGACCTTCGTGACCGACCCGTCGGCCTGCAGCGGCATGCGCCACACGGCATTGCCGCGCGTCATCGCGACGAACAGCACTTTCTCGTCGCGCGACAGCACGAGCCCGTTCGGGCTTGGGCAGGTGCCGAGCAGCATGTCGAGCTTGCCGTCGGGCGACAGCCGATACACGCGGCCCGTCGGATCGTGCAGCCCGGTCTGCCCCTGGTCGGTGAAATAGATATTGCCGGCCGAGTCGAACGTCAGGTCGTTCACGCCCTTGAAGCGCTCGGTGTTGCGGCGCTCGAGATACGGGCGAATTTCACCGCGCGCGATATCGAGCAGCATCAGGCCGTTCCGGTAGTCGGTGATGATCAGGTGCGATGCGTCGAAGCGCTTCATCCCGTTGGGCTCGCCGTCGTATTCGACGACGAGCTCCCAGTCGCCCGACGGCGAAATGCGGAAGATGCGCCCGTGCGGAATATCGGTCACGAACAGATAACCGTCTGGATCCCAGACCGGCCCTTCGAGAAAGGAATCCGTGACCATGCCGCCGCGATTCGCGCGCGCCCATTCCGTGCGGACGTCCGGCTTGCGAAACTTGTCCGGCATCCGCGTGAACACGTCGGCTTCGCGCACGTCGGGGTTCGTCAGATAAAACATGCGTTCCTCGATGTTCAGGGTTCAAGCCGCGCTGTGCGCGCGTTCGTCGAGCACCGCGAGGACGTTGGCGGCCGCGCCCTTGCCCATGTTCACGTACGCGGCATCGCTGACGCCGCCGATATGCGGAGACAGAATCATGTTGGGGATCTGCTGGAACGGGTGCGGCGTCGTCATCGGCTCGACGTCGAAGCTGTCGAGCCCGGCCGCGCGCACCTGGCCGCTCGCCAGCGCGTCGGCAAGCGCGGGTTCGTCGATCAAGCCGCCGCGTGCGGTATTGACGACGATCGCCCCGCGCTTGAAACGCGCGAGCGTGTCGCGGTTGAGCATCCGGCGGTTGTCGGCCGTCAACGGACAATGCAGCGACACGACGTCCGACTCCGCGTACAGCGTGTCGAGCGGCACGAGCTTCACACCGACAGGCGCTTCCTTGGCGAACGGATCGAACGCGAGCACCTTCATGCCGAACGCGGCGCCGATCGCGGCCACGCGCCGGCCGATCGCGCCGAGACCGACGAGGCCGAGCGTGCGCCCGTCGAGTTCGACGGACTTGTGCGTCGACTTGTCCCAATGACCTTCGCGCATGCGCATATCGAGGCGCGGAACCGACTTCGCACATGCGAGCAGCAGCGCCCATGCGTGCTCGGCGACGGCGGCCGCATTCGCGCCGACCGCCGCGCGCACCGCGATGCCGCGTGCGGCAGCAGCGTCCTGATCGATCACGTCGATGCCGCTGCCGTGCTTCGAAATCACCTGCAGGTTTTCGGCGGCATCCATGATGCGGGCGTTGATCTTGCCGTACCGGACGATGATCGCGACCGGCTTGTGCTCGATGCACAGCGCCACGATGTCGTCCTCGGTCGGTTGCTTGCCGGCGAACACGACGTCGAACTGCGCGAGCATGTCGAGCGCTTGCGGCGCAAGGTCGGCGGCGGTCACGAGGACCACGGGTTTAGGCGAAGCGGCGTGCATCACAGCGCCTCGCCTTCGGCCAGCATGCCGGCCGCGCGCAGTTCCTTCTCGATCCAGCCTGGACGAAGGTCGCCCTTGTGGATCGCCGCGATACGCGCGGTCTCGAAGTCGAGCTTTTTCTGCGCGAGATCGACGATGCGCGCGACGTCGGCGCGCGCAATGACGACGACGCCGTCGGCATCGCCCACCACCAGGTCGCCCGGATTGACCGCCGTGCCGCCCAGCGAGATCGGCGCATTCACGCGCCCCGCGATGCTTTTGGTCGGGCCGCACGGATTGAGGCCGGCCGCGAAGACCGGATAGTCGCCGTTGGCCAGTTCATGCGCGTCGCGCACCGCGCCGTCGATGATGATGCCGGCGATGCCGCTCGCCTTCGCCTGCGCCGCCATGATTTCGCCGAGCAGCGCGCACGAGATGTCGCCCTTGCCGTCGACCACGACGACGTCGCCCGGCTTCGCGACGGCGAGCGCCGCATGGATCGCGAGGTTGTCGCCCGCGCGGACTTCGACCGTGATTGCGGGGCCGGCGACCTTCATCTTCGGCGACAACGGCCGCACGCGACCATGCACCGTGCCGCGGCGGCCAGCGACGTCGGCCAGGATCGCGGCCTGATAGCGCGCGGCCGCCTGAACGAGTTCCGGCGACACGCGTTCGATGTCGCGATTGATCGGAGAAGTGCTGGCGGATGTGTTGCTCATGATTCGACCTCGAGTTGCGCGTTGTACTCTGTACAACACTGGTGTACATGGTGAAATCACTATAACCAGACGACGCGCGCCATGGCACTGGCGTTTACCCTTTTACGTGGTAAACCAGCGTTTTACTCTGTACAATCTCAGGTAAATGTCGACGGGAGAGAAGGAATGGGAAACGACGGAGTCGTTGCCGTGGAAAAGGCGCTTGCGCTGCTGGACTGCTTCAAGCCCGGCGCGGAATCGCAGTCGCTCGCGACGCTGTCGCAGGCATCCGGCATGCACAAGACGACGGTCTATCGGCTGATGAATTCGCTGGAGCGAATGGGCTACGTCGTGCGCGCGCAGTCCGGCAACTATTCGCTCGGACATCGCGTGCTGTACCTCGGCAAGCTGTACGAGCAGTCCTTCCATCTGTCTACGGTGGTGGAGCCGGCGCTGCATGCGCTGGCCGCGCTGACGAAGGAAAGCGCATCGTACTACGTGCACGACGACGGCCAGCGGCTTTGCCTGTTTCGCGTCGAGCCGTCCGAAGGTCTACGTGAAACGCGCCTCGCGGGCACGAAGCTGCCGCTCGACGACACCGCCATCAGCCACGTGATCCGCTTCTGGGGGCTCGGCGAACCGATCTACGACAAGCCGCCTGCGCTGCCCCTCTTCACCGCGGGCGCGCGCGACGTGCACACGGCGGCGTTCGCGGTGCCGGTCTTCGGCGCCGGCGACAAGTTCATGGCGGCACTGACGCTTTCCG
Organism: Burkholderia sp. Bmkn7; assembly: GCF_041103175.1. Classification (NCBI taxonomy): domain Bacteria; kingdom Pseudomonadati; phylum Pseudomonadota; class Betaproteobacteria; order Burkholderiales; family Burkholderiaceae; genus Burkholderia; species Burkholderia sp. Bmkn7. The sequence continues at coordinate 142,815 of NZ_JBGCUH010000002.1, forward strand.
GTCCGGCATCCCGCCTGAGCGTCGCGCACGAGTCGGGCGAGCTCGATCGACCGCAACTGGATGCGGCCGCCGATCTCTCCCGGAAGCTGGGGGCGAGCGTCGCGCTCTGCGAGCACGTCTACGGCATCTGATCGCCGCTTCGGCAAAGGTCGGGGTCAAGCCGACGAGCCGTTCGTCGCCTGACGGTGGAAACGTTCGCCCACGCCACGCCCGCGCGCTGCGGCATGACGCCTGCATCGCCGCACCGACGCGACGGCCCGTCGGCTCCGCCCAGAAAATCGATCGCGCCGGCCCGCGACCGGGCTTGCGCGGGCGGCACGGTCGACGCGCCGCCCGCGACAACGACCGCCCTTACTCGATCGCCTTGAGCGCATCCAGCCCGTCCGGCAGCTTCGCGTCCGGAAACTGCGTGGACAGCGTGGCGTCGCGCCACCGCGCCGCCTCTTCCGCGCGCTGTCGTTCCGCCTGCTCGCAGACGAACAGCGCATCGCCGCCGAGCAGCAGGCGCAGCGGCACGTCGTCGCGGCGCGACAGGTCGACGATCAGCGCCGCGATCCGCGCGGGATCGCCGATCTCGTGGCCGCCATACGCACCGAGCAGCTCGAGAATCTTGCCGACCGACGGCTGATAGTCGGGCAGCAGATCGTCGACGTCGCGCTTCGCCTGCGCGGCCCATTCGGTACGCATCCCGCCCGGTTCGAGCGTGCACACGCGCACGCCGAACGGCGCGACTTCCTTCGCGAGCACGTCGCTGAATCCGCCGACCGCCCACTTCGCGGCCTGATACGCGGACAACCCGGGCGTCGACGTCCGCCCGCCGACCGACGACACCTGGAAGATGTGCCCCGCGCGCTGCGCGCGCATCGTCGGCAGCACCGCGCGCGTCAGGTTGATCACGCCGAACAGGTTCGTTTCGACCTGATTGCGGAACGCGTCGGCGCCCATCTGCTCGAACGGCGCCGTATGGCCGTAGCCCGCGTTATTCACCAGCACGTCGATGCGGCCGAACGCGGCACGTGCCGCGGCGACGGCCTGCTCCGCCGCCGCTTCGTCGGTGACGTCGAGCGCGACCGGCAGTAAGCGGTCGCCATAACGTTCGGCCAGATCGGCCAGTCGCGCCGGGTCGCGTGCGCCGGCCACCAGTCGGTCGCCCGCCGCCAGCACGGCTTCCGAAATCGCGCGCCCGAGGCCGCGTGCGGCCCCCGTTACCATCCAGACTTTCGACATTTTTCCACTCCTTGATCGTGGTGAATCGATGAAAATGAATGATTACTCACTCATTAATATGGACGATGAAGCGATCCTTCATGACCTGCATCGCCCTGCCTGAAACGCCCCGCCCGTCGTCGCGGCACGCGCCGCGCCGACGTCCATGCTTGATTCACACCGTGTGCAACACGGCCCACATCGCGCGAAACCCCGCTTCCCGGTAGGCATCGGCCCGCGCCGGATCGCGTGCGATCGATTCCATCGCGGTGTCCGCGATCGACGTAAACAACGCCGAGCAGAACGCATGGGCTTCGTCGCGGCTCAGCCCGCCCGACGCGGCGACCTGTTCGCGCAGCAGCGCGCCGATCCCGCCGAAGCCTTCCGAGCCGGCCGCACGATGCGCGTCGTCGATGCGCCCGCTCACGCCCAACTGCTGCAGCGCACGCCGGCCGTCCGGATTCGCGACGCCCCACGACACATAGCCGTTCCACGCATGCCGCACCGCCTGCTCGGCCGGCGCGTGTTCCGGAAACCCGGTCATCATCGCCTCGCGAAGGCCGGCCTTCAGGCTCAGGTAGAGCGCGTTCAGCAACGCATCCTTGGTCTCGAAATAGGTGAACACCGTGCCTTCCGCCACGCCGGCCAGCCTGGCGATGCGCGCGGTCGTCGCGCTCGCGCCGTCCTCGGCGAGCGCGCGCGCGGCCGCGGCGAGGATGGCGTCGTGCTTGTCGGGACTGCGCGGTCGGGCCACAATCGATTCCTTTAATGAGTGAGCGCTCAATCATAATGGGGCGATCATGTGGAATGCAAGCCCTGTTACATCCGGGGGAACCCATACGCAATCCATCAAAACCGTGCACTATTAGCGTTTTCACGTACGGGTGCGTTCACGTATCGGCGCCCTGTGCCTCGATGTTCGTTCCACGCTCACCGTTTCAGACGCGAACCTCCCATGACGAATCAGCCTACCCAGACCGCGGCCGACCGGCCCGTTGACATGATCATCTTCGGCGGCGGCGGCGACCTGGCCGCCCGCAAGCTGTTGCCCGCGCTGTACATGGCGCACCTGCACTGCAACCTGCCGCCGGAGACGCGCATCATCGCGGTCGGCCGCCGCGACTGGGGAATCGACGGCTATCGCAAGTTCATGGACGAGCAGTCGCGCCCGTTCATCGACGAGAAGGCGTTCGACGCCGATGCGTGGAGCCGCTTCCTCGACCTGTTCAAGTACGTGCTGATCGACGTGAATGCGCCGGAAGACTACGCGCGGCTCGCCGAGGCGGCGCGCGGCGACGCGATCCGCGTGTTCTACCTGTCGACGTCGCCGGAGCTGTTCACGACGATCTGCGACAACCTGTCGGCCGCGCATCTCGTCGACAGGCACTCGCGCGTCGTCCTCGAAAAGCCGCTGGGCCACGATCTCGCGTCCGCGAAGGCGATCAACAACGCGGTCGGCAAGCACTTCGAGGAATCGCAGATCTACCGGATCGACCACTATCTCGGCAAGGAGACCGTGCAGAACCTGATGGTGCTGCGCTTCGGCAACCCGATCTTCGGGCCGCTGTGGCAGGCGCCGAACATCCGCAGCGTGCAGATCACGGTCGCGGAAACGGTCGGCGTCGGCAGCCGCGCGGGCTTCTACGACCATACCGGCGCGCTGCGCGACATGGTGCAGAACCACCTGCTGCAGCTGCTGTGCATCGTCGCGATGGAGCCGCCCGTGTCGCTCGACCCGGACGCGGTGCGCGACGAGAAGCTGAAGGTGCTGCGCTCGCTGCGGCCGATGTCGCTGTCGGACGTCGCGCGCGACACGGTGCGCGGCCAGTACACGGCCGGCGCGGTCGACGGCCAGCCGGTCAAGGGCTATCTCGAGGAAGACAACGTGCCGGCGGACAGCCGCGCGGAAACCTTCGTCGCGCTGCGCGCGCACATCAACAACTGGCGCTGGGCGAACGTGCCGTTCTTCCTGCGCACCGGCAAGCGGCTGCAGCGCCGCCAGTCGGAGATCGTGATCGAGTTCGCGGACATGCCGTTCTCGATCATCCCGACCGGCCCGCGCAATTACGGCAACCGCCTCGTGATCCAGTTGCAGCCGGAAGAGTCGATCCAGTTGCAGATGCTCGCGAAGGAACCGGGCAGCGGGATGAACATGGTGCCGGTGAGCCTGAACCTCGACCTGCAGCAGGCGATTCCGGAGCGGCGCGCGGAAGCGTACGAACGGCTACTGATCGACGTGATCCGCGGCCGCCTCACGCACTTCATGCGCCGCGACGAACTCGAAGCCGCCTGGTCGTGGGTCGAGCCGATCCTCGACGGCTGGAAGCAGCTCGGCGACCGGCCGCGCCTGTACACGGCCGGCACGTTCGGGCCCGCGGCTTCGTCGGCGCTGCTCGCGCGCGACGGGATGTCGTGGGCCGAGGAAGCGTAGAAAGCACAGCACGCGACGGCATGTCGGGGGCGCAAGCGCCGTCGGCATGCCGGATCACATCGGCGCGCCCGCCGCGCGCCGCCCGCCTCCGCGCCGTTCGCTTCGGCCGGAGAAAGTCCGCCGAGCTGTCCCGCGCGGGAACGGCGCCCGGCGGCAACGATACAGCCGCCCCCGGCTACACCGTCCCCATCCACGCCGCCTTGCGCCGTGCCGGCGCATCGCTGCCGCCGCTGCCGCCGCCCAGCACCTCGATCATGTAATCGACGAACGACGCGATCCGCGACGAAATCGCGGTATTCCGGTAATACACCGCGTTGATCGGCTGTTCGATCTCGAGCGTCTGGCGCGCGAGCACCTGCACGAGCCGCCCGGCCTCGCGATCTTGCGCGGTCATGAAATCCGACAGGCAGACGACACCCGCGCCCTCCAGCGCGAGCTGCCGCAACGTTTCGCCGCTCGACGAACAGATGTCCGGCTCGATGCGGCACGCTTCGCCGTCCGCGCCGAGGATCGGCCACACGTTCAGCGATTCGGGCTGCGTGAAGCCGAGCAGCGTGTGCTTGCCGAGATCCTCGACCTTGCGAGGCTGGCCGTGCGCTTCGAGATACGCGGGGCTCGCGAAGATGCGCAGCCGGCTGTTGCCGATCCGCCGGCTGTGCAGCGTCGAATCCTTCAGCCGGCCGATCCGGATCGCGACGTCGGTGCGCCGCTCCAGCAGGTCGATGATGCCCTCGTTGCTGTTCAGCTCCAGCTCGACCTTCGGGAAGCGTTCGCGATAGCCGCGGACGAGCGGCACGATCACGTGCAGCATGAACGGCGTCGCGGCGTCGACGCGCAATCGCCCGGACGGCATCTCGCGCCGCGCGAGCATCTGCTCTTCCGCCGTCTCGACCGATTCGATGATCGCGCGTGCGTCCTGCAGGAACGCGCGCCCTTCCTCGGTCAGTTCGAGCCGGCGCGTGGTCCGGCGCAGCAGGGTGGTCTTCAGCTTCTCCTCGAGCCGTGCGAGCGTGCGGCTCGTGGCCGACACGGTGAGGTCGAGCTGCTGGGCGGCGGCGGTGATCGAACCGGTGTCGACCACGGCGGCAAAGGCCTGGAGTTCGTCTAGGGTGATTTTCATTGTTGATTTGAAATCAAAACAATTTGGTTTATAGACGAGTTTTTCAGCAAAAGTAAAGCCGGCACACTGCGATCCATTCCTACTGAAACCCGGATCCCGTCATGCCACTCGCGTTGCTTGCGCTGACCATCAGCGCCTTTGCCATCGGCACCACCGAATTCGTGATCGTCGGGCTGATCCCGACGATCGGTGCCGATCTCGGCGTCAGCCTGCCGTCGGCCGGCCTGCTCGTCAGCCTCTATGCGCTGAGCGTCGCCATCGGCGCGCCGCTGCTCACCGCGCTCACCGGCCGCGTGCCGCGCAAGACGCTGCTCGCCGGGCTGATGGCGCTCTTCACCGTCGGCAACCTCGTCGCCTGGCAGGCGCCCAGCTACGAATCGCTGATCGTCGCGCGCATCCTCACCGGCCTCGCGCACGGCGTGTTCTTCTCGGTCGGCTCGATCATCGCGACCACGCTCGTGCCGAAGGAGAAGGCCGCCAGCGCGATCGCGACGATGTTCAGCGGCATGACCGTCGCGTTCGTCGCCGGCATTCCGCTCGGCACCTTCATCGGCCAGCACTTCGGCTGGCGCGCGACGTTCCTGATCGTCGCGCTGTTCGGCCTGGTCGCGTTCCTCGGCGCGGTGGCGTTCGTGCCGCGCGGGCTGCCGCAGACGCCGCCGGCGCCGCTCGCCCGCCAGCTGCGCGTGCTGGCCCAGCCGCGCCTGCTGCTCGTCTATGCGATGACGGCCGTCGGCTACGGCGGCTCGCTGATCGCGTTCACGTACATGGCGCCGCTGCTCGAGCAGATCGCCGGCTTCACGCCGTCGCAGGTCAGCCTCGTGCTCGTCGGCTACGGCGTGTCGGTCGCGGTCGGCAACGTGTGGGGCGGCAAGCTCGCGGATGCCGTCGGCCCCGTGAAGGCGCTCAAGCGGATCTTCCTGCTGCTCGCGATCGTGCTGCTCGCGCTGACCTTCACGATCCACGTGAAATGGCTCGCGGTGCTGACGATGCTCGCGTGGGGCGCGGTCGCGTTCGGCAACGTGCCGGGGCTGCAGGTGTACGTCGTCAAGCAGGCGCGCCACTTCGCGCCGGACGCCACCGACGTCGCATCGGGCTTCAACATCGCCGCCTTCAACCTCGGCGTGGCCGGCGGCTCGTCGCTGGGCGGCCTGATCGTCGCGAACGTCGGCCTCGGCCACACGCCGTGGATCGCCGCCGTCGTCACGCTCGGCGCGTTCGCGCTCACCGCATTGAGCGGCCGTCTCGACCGCAGCCACGGGCTGCCGGAACGCACGGCCGAACCCGTCGAACTCGCCCATTGAACGTCACCTATTCACAGGAGCCACCCGCATGAACGCATCGACCCGACGTCCGCCGTTCGCCGGCAAGACTTTCGAAGTCCGTTACGACGGCCTCACCGCGCTCAACGCATACGACGAGGACGGCCTCCACATGCGCTACGAGATCACCGAAGGCCCGTACGCGGGCGCGAAGGGTGAAGTCGAATACACGTGGCAACTCATCGCCGGCGAGGCCTACGCGATCTCGTGGCAGGAAGCCGATCGCGCCACCGTCGTGCACATCGACGATTTCGCCGCCGGCACGTCGCGCTCGTTCTTCACCGCGTCGTCGCTCGATTTCTACCGGCTCGACGGCAGCCTGCGCGCGGTCTGAACGGACGGAGCCCCCAATCATGCCCACTTCACTCGACAGGCTCGCCGACGGCGGCTTCAGCATCGGCATCGAACTGCCGCTCGACAACGACTGGACCCCGTCCGGCAACGCGAAACGCCGGCATGACGGCCGCCACCCCGGCGTGCCCGACCTCGACATCCACGCGGAACTCGCGCAACTGGCCGACACGCTCGGCTTCCGCGCACTCTGGGTGCGCGACGTGCCGGTGTACGACCCGTCGTTCGGCGACGCCGCGCAGGTGTTCGAAACGTTCTCGTATCTCGGCTACCTCGCCGGGATCACGCACGACATCCTGCTCGGCACGGCGGCCGTCGTGCTGCCGCTACGCGAACCGCTGCTGACGCTGAAATCGGCCGCGACGATCCAGGAACTGAGCGGCGGCCGCCTGATGCTCGGCGTCGCGAGCGGCGACCGTCCGGTCGAATATCCGCTGTTCGGCCGCGACTTCGCGTCGCGCGGCGCGAATTTCCGCGACCAGGTCGCGCTGCTGCGCGACGGCGCGCGCGGGCATCTGCCGCCGGGCCTCGAGGTGCTGCCGGCCGCGCGCTCGCCGGTGCCGCTGCTCGTCGCGGGTCTCGCGCAGCAAACGCCCGCGTGGATCGGCGAGCACATGGACGGCTGCCTCGCGTATCCGGGCACGCCGGCCGATCACCTGCAGCGCGCCGCGAACTGGCGCGCGGTGGCCGGCGACAAACCGTACGTGAGCTTCATCCACCTCGACCTCGCGGAAGATCCGCACGAGCCGCTGCAGCGGCACCGCTTCGGCGCCCGCGCCGGACGCATCGCGCTGACGGAAGAACTCGCGGCGATGCGCGACGCGGGCGTACGGCACATCGGCCTGCATTTCCGCCGCAACTGCCGCCCGCTCGACGAGACGATGGCCGAGATCGCGGCGGACGTGCTGCCGATATTCCACGCGAATACGAAGGCAAACGCGCAGACGCGCGCCGCATAAGGCCGGCAACGGCCTCGAGCGAGCCCGCCGCACGACCGATATTTGAATTCAAATCAAATATTTTTGACCTCTAAAGGCGTTTATCTCATCAGTATCAAGCGCCAGAATGACTTCCATACCGCAACCGTTCCACCCCTTTCAGGAGCACTTGATGAGCAACATTCCCGCATTCGGCCTCGGTACGTTCCGCCTGCAAGGCCAGGTGGTCATCGACTCGGTGCGTAACGGCCTCGAAGTGGGTTACCGCGCGATCGACACCGCGCAGATCTACGGCAACGAAGCCGAAGTCGGCGAAGCGATCGCCGCGTCGGGCGTGCGCCGCGAAGACCTGTTCCTCACGACGAAGATCTGGGTCGACAACTACGCACCGGAAAAGCTCGTCGCGAGCCTCGAGGAAAGCCTGCGCAAGCTGCGCACCGACTATGTCGACCTGACGCTGATCCACTGGCCGGCCCCGGACAACGGCGTGTCGATCCAGGCGTTCATGACCGCGCTGGCCGACGCGAAGGCGAAGGGCCTCACGCGCCAGATCGGCATCTCGAACTTCAACATCGAACTGACGAAGGAAGCGATCGCGGCCGTCGGCAAGGATGCGATCGCGACGAACCAGATCGAACTGAGCCCGTACCTGCAGAACCGCAAGCTCGTCGAGTTCCTGCACGCCGAAGGCATCCACGTGACGTCGTACATGACGCTCGCGTACGGCAAGGTGCTCGGCGACCCGGTGATCGGCGCGATCGCACAGCGTCACGACGCGACGCCGGCACAGGTCGCACTCGCGTGGGCGCTGCAGCTCGGCTACTCGGTGATTCCGTCGTCGACGAAGCGCGAGAACCTCGCGAGCAACCTGCTCGCGCAGACGCTGCGCCTGACCGACGAAGACATGGCGCAGATCGCCGCGCTGGAGCGCAACGGCCGCGAAGTCGACCCTGCCGGCCTCGCGCCGAAGTGGGACTAAACGCACCGCTCTCTCGATCGAATCGTCCGCGGCCAGCCGGCCGCGGCCCCGACAGGACTCCATCATGACCCAGGACCCGCTTTTCCAACCGCTGCAATTCGGCGCGCTGACGCTGCCGAACCGCATCGTGATGCCGCCGATGACGCGTTCGCGCGCCAGCCAGCCCGGCGACGAAGCCAACGAACTGATGGCCGCGTATTACGCGCAGCGCGCGAGTGCGGGCCTGATCGTCAGCGAAGGCACCTACATCGCGCCGCTCGGCAAGGGCTACGCATGGACGCCCGGCATTCACACGCCGTCGCAGGTCGCCGGCTGGCGCAAGGTGACGGACGCCGTGCATGCCGCGCACGGCCGCATCTTCGCGCAGCTGTGGCACGTCGGCCGCCTGAGCCACACGAGCCTGCTCGGCGGCGCGCAACCCGTATCGTCGTCGCCGCTCCAGGCGAAGGGCGTGAACGTGTTCATCGCCGGTGAGGACGGCAGCACGCCGGGCTTCGTGCAGGCATCCGAGCCGCGCGCGCTGTCCGTCGACGAAATCCGCGAGATCGTCGACCAGTACCGCACCGCCGCGCGCCACGCGATCGAAGCCGGCTTCGACGGCGTCGAGCTGCACGGCGCGAATGGCTACCTCGTCAACCAGTTCATCGATTCGAATGCGAACACGCGTACCGACCAATACGGCGGCTCGCTGGAGAACCGGCTGCGCTTCCTGCGTGAAGTCACGCAGGCGCTGATCGAAGGCACCGGCGACGCGTCGCGCGTCGGCATCCGCCTCGCGCCGCTGACCACGTTGAACGGCTGCGTCGACGACGATCCGGAAACGACCTACCTCGCCGCCGCGAAGCTGCTCGGCGAGCTCGGCGTCGGCTACCTGCACATCGCGGAAGCCGACTGGGACGACGCGCCGCTGATGCCGGTCGCATTCAAGCAGCAGCTCCGCGCCGCGTACCCGGGCGTGCTGATCTACGCCGGCGCGTACACCGCCGAGCGCGCACGCGAAGCGATCGCCGCCGGCTGGGCAGACCTCGTCGCGTTCGGCCGCCCGTTCGTCGCGAACCCCGACCTGCCCGAACGCCTGCGCACCGGCGCCGCGCTCGCGCCGCACGACCGCAACACGCTGTTCGGCGGCGGTGCCCAGGGCCTGACCGACTACCCGACGCTCGCGCAAGCCGCGGCGTAACGATTCACCGCAGTCCGGCATGAAAGCAACGCTCGCCCGGCTCGCGTTCGGCGCGATCCTGCCGTTCGCGGCGGCCCGGGCGGCGCACGCCGCGCCGGCCGCACCCGCGGCCGACCGGTATCCGTCCGTCCAGGGCGCGAACGACGCGTTCGGCGGCGACACGTGAGTGGGCGTCGGAGGTCTATCCGAATCCGCAAACGCAGGATGAATTCCCGATCGACCAGTACATGCGCGCGAAGCGCGGCATCTGCAACCTGGAGCGGATCGACAGCCGCGCGCTGGTGCGCGACAAGGCGCGGGAATTCCCGTTCGTGCTCGGCCAGCCGCTGTACGTCGGCTCCACGCAGGTCAACATCAACCCGGTTGCGATCCGCCGATCGCCCCTCCCCCCCCGACCATCGCGGCCGCTAGCGCCGCGATCGTCATTTCCGGGTTGCAGCCTGCGCCATCGGCGTCTAGTGTTGACGAGATCGACTTCACACGACCGTCACCCGACCTGAGAGGACGCTCCGCCATGCCCAGCCGTTCCCCGACACGCGACATGCTGCTGGCCCTCGCGGCCAGTCTCTATTGCGCGGCGTTCACCGCGCCCGCGCATGCCGACGAGGCCGCCGGCCTCGCGCCGCCCGAGCCGGCCACGCCGGTGCTGTCGACCACCGCGAGCGGCATGCAGGTCTATGCATGCGAATACGACGCCGGGCACCGGCTCGCGTGGGCATTCCAGTACCCCGAAGCACTGCTGTTCGATGCCGGCGGCACGCTCGTCGTCCGGCACGGCGCGGGCCCGTCGTGGGAGGCACTCGACGGCAGCCGCATCACCGGCAAGAAGCTCGCGGAAGCGCCGGGCACACACCCGGGCAGCGTTCCTCAACTGCTGCTCGCGGCCACGCCGGCCGCAACCGGCACGCTTGCCGGCGTGCGCTTCGTGCAGCGGCTCGACACGGCGGGCGGCACCCCGCCGGCCGCGACGTGCACGACCGAGCATGCGGTCGGACGCTTTCCTTACTTCGCGCGTTATGTGTTCCTGAAGTGAAGTGACGTGACGTGAGGTAACGCCCGGCGCCGCCGGCACCGGGCATCTTCCCGCTTCCTGCCGCCACGCCGCCACGTCACCATTCATTCAGTTTTCCTGTCTTTCATGCGCACAAGCGTGACAGCGTCGCCCCCCGCGTTACGCCCGTTCAGCGTATCCGCATCGACAACTCGACTTCGCCGCCGAACGGCACCGACAGATAGCCGTTTTCCGGCGCGCGCACGTACGCAAGGTAGTCGGGGCTGTATTCCGCGTTGTCGGCCACGACGAACGCCCCCGCCTCGAGGTGAGGTTCGACCAGCGCCAGAATCTCGGGATACAGCCCTTTCGCGCCGTCGAGCAGCAACAGGTCGACCGAATCCGGAAGATCGGCGGCCAGCGTGCGCAGCGCATCGCCTTCGCGAATCTCCACGAGATCGGCGAGCCCGGCCGCCGCCAGGTTCGCCCTCGCGCGCGCGACCTTCGACGGTTCGAACTCGCTCGTGATCAGGCGGCCACCGCCGTTGTCACGCAGCGCGGCCGCGAGATGCAGCGTCGAAATGCCGAACGACGTGCCGAATTCGACGATCGCCCGCGCGCCGCCGCTGCGCGCGAGCATGTACAGCAGCGTGCCCGTCTCGCGCGACACGGGAAGCGGATAGTCCTTCAGGCGCGCATACAGATCGGTGTAGTCCGTCTTGCTGCGCATCAGCCGCGCCTGTTCGTCGCGCGACACGTCGGCAAAGGCCGGGCTCGTCGCGGGCGACGACGCCTCGGCTTCGTCGAACAGGCGCGCGAGCAGCGACGCCAGCGGGTCGTGAATCAGGGTGGTCATGCGGATCTCCAGTGTCAGGTTGAGTGCGTCAGTGCGCCCGACTAGAATATGACGAACTATTCAGGTTTTACTATTCGCATTGGCCAACCGCCCATGACCGACCGTCGAAATGCCCCGATTGCCACGCGCAAGCTGCCTCGGCAGGCGCGCTCGACCCGTCTCGTCGAAGACGTCCTCCAGGCTGCTGTTCAGGTTTTGGCGACCGAAGGCGCGCAGCGCTTCACGATGGCGCGCGTCGCCGAGCGCGCCGGCGTGAGCGTCGGCTCGCTGTACCAGTACTTCCCGAACAAGGCGTCGGTGCTGTTCCGGCTGCAGCACGACGAATGGCGGCAGACGTCCGACATGCTGTGCCGAATACTGCAGGACACGCAGAAGACGCCGCCCGAGCGACTGCGCACGGCCGTCCATGCGTTCATCCAGTCGGAATGCGACGAGGCGGGCATGCGCATCGCGCTCGACGACGCCGCACCGCTCTATCGCGACGCGCCCGAAGCACAGGAAGTGAGAGCCGAAGGCAACCGGGTCTTCAGCGCATTCATGCGCGAAGCGTTGCCCGGCGTGCCCGACACCACGCATGCGCTCGCCTGCGAGCTGATCAAGACAACGCTCACGTCGGGCGGCAAGGCGTTCTCCGAAACCGCGCGCACGCCGGCGGAAATCGACGCCTATTCGACCGCGATGGCCGACATGTTCTGCGCGTACCTCGCGCATCTCGCACGCGACTGACGCGACCCAAGCGATTGACGCGACCGGCGCGACCGAAGCGACGAGGGCCGGAACGCGCTAGCGCAAGCCGCGTGCGGCACCGGTATCATCCGGGTGCCGCTTGTACACGGCCGCGCACCGCACCGCATCGCGTCGCGCGCCGCCGTTTTCATGCGCGTGCACCGCCTCGATGAAAGATATTCGTAATATTCAATGCCTCACCCGCTCCCGCCCTGCCCGTCGACCCCGCATTCAAATAGTCGCCTTAACGGATTCGAACTAGGCGTATACACGCGTGTCGTCGCGACGGAGCCCGGTTGCACGCCGATATAAGCGCTGCGACATGCGCTGCATGCACTTCCCCCGATGGGACGTGATGGGCCGCTCGCCTAACCTTCGCTACGGCAAAGCACACGTGACGGGGTCGACCACACCACGCGTCGTCCGACGCGACACCCTCGCGATCGTTTCGATTCGCACGTAACGACACGCATCACGCGTCATTCGTCCCCACGACGTTGCCGACAAATCCCAACTAGATACGAGACACCCTGACGACGGTTCGCTACGGGCCGTTTCAGCATGCTGATAAAGGAGCAAGCTCATGAGTGATACCCCGGTGCAGCCGACGGTCGACGTCGGCGCGGCAGAATCTGACTTTGGCACCCAGGGAGTCATCGACCGGTACTTCGGCATTTCGTCGCGCGGCAGCACGCAACGCACCGAGATCGTCGCCGGCGTCACCACCTTCCTCGCGATGGTCTATTCCGTGTTCGTCGTGCCCGGCATGTTCGGCAAGGCCGGCTTCGACACGAGCGCGGTGTTCGTCGCGGTCTGCCTCACGACCGCGTTCGGCTCGCTGCTGATGGGCCTGTGGGCGAAGCTGCCGATCGCGATCGGCTGCGCGATCTCGCTGACCGCGTTCACCGCGTTCGGCCTCGTGCTCGGCAAGGGGCTGCATCCGACGGTCGCGCTCGGCGCCGTGTTCCTGATGGGCCTCGTGTTCACCGGCATCTCGGTGACCGGCGTGCGCTCGTGGATCCTGCGCAACCTGCCCGCGGGCGTCGCGCACGGCACCGGGATCGGCATCGGCCTGTTCCTGCTGCTGATCGCGTCGAACGACGTCGGCCTCGTGATCAAGAACCCGGGCGCCGGCCTGCCGGTCTCGCTCGGCCAGATCACCGCCCTCCCGGTGATCATGTCCGTCGTCGGCCTCGCCGCGATCTTCGGCCTCGAGAAGCGTCGCGTGCCGGGCGGCATCCTGCTCGTCGTGATCGCGATCTCGATCTTCGGGCTGATCTTCGATCCCGCCGTGAAGTACCACGGCGTCTTCGCGCTGCCGTCGCTGAGCGCACCGGGCCATGCATCGCTGATCGGCGCGATGGACATCAAGGGCGCGCTGTCAATGGCCGTGCTGCCGAGCGTGCTGGCGCTGGTGATGACCGCCGTGTTCGACGCGACCGGCACGATCCGCGCGGTCGCGGGCCAGGCCGGCCAGCTCGACGAGAACGGCCGCATCATCAACGGCGGCCGCGCGCTGACCGCCGATTCGATCAGCTCGATCTTCTCCGGTTTCCTCGGCGGCGCGCCGGCGGCGGCCTACATCGAGTCGAGCGTCGGCGTGGCCGCCGGTGCGAAGACGGGCCTCGCGGCCGCCGTGGTCGGCCTGCTGTTCCTCGTCGTGATGTTCTTCTCGCCACTCGCGGGCCTCGTGCCGTCGTACGCCACCGCACCCGCGCTGATGTACGTCGGCCTGCTGATGCTCGGCAGCGTGAGCAAGCTGCACATGGACGACATGGTCGACGCGATGTCGGGCCTCGTGTGCGCGGTGTTCATCGTGCTGACCGCGAACATCGTGACGGGCATCATGCTCGGCTTCTCGACGCTCGTGATCGGCCGCATCGCCAGCGGCGAATTCCGCAAGCTGAACGTCGGCACCGTGCTGATCGCGGCCGTGCTCGTCACGTTCTATCTCGGCGGCTGGGCGATCTGACCGCGAGACATGCGCGACGTTGCCTGCAGAAGGGCGGCGCGCATCGGGACGACATCGTCTCCTCCACCATCGTCGTTGATGGTCTCCAGGCCTGGGAACGCAAGTTTCCAGGCTTTTTTTGTGCGTGCAGTGCAGCATGATGCGCGTCGCCGCAACGGCGCGACGCAAATCCGCGCCCGGTGCTACGATCGCGCTTTGCCCCCTTCAGGAGCCGCGATGAACGCGCTCGGCATCGTCTCCGAATCGAGCACCCGGACCTCGGCGCGCAAGCCGCCGTTCATCCCGTCGTTCGGGTTCCACGAAGTGCATGAATCGCAGCCGATCGACGCGCCGCCCGCGCGCATCATCGACGCCGTCGCGTCGCTCGACATGCGTGCCGATCCCGTCATCGACGCGCTGCTCATGGTGCGCGAATTCCCGGCCGCCGTCGCCGGCGCGCTCCGCAACGGGCCGGCCCGCCCCGAACACGCGCGCTTCGGCTTCGACTCGTTCACGCTGCTCCACCGCGACGACACATCGCTGTCGCTCGGCCTCGTCGGCCGCTTCTGGCGTCCCACGCCCGACGTTCGAACGATCGCCGACGCAACGGCCTTCGTGCGGCACGACGACCCGCGCGATGCGAAGCTGGTGCTCCGCTTCGAGGTCGTCGGGCTCGCATCGGGCGCGCACATGCTGCGCACGGAAACGTTCATCCACTGCCCGAGCGAGCGCACGCGCTGGCTGCTCACGCCGTACTGGCTCGCGATCCGGCTGGGAAGCGGCTGGATCCGGCGCCGTACGCTGGCGGCCGTAGAAACGGCACTCGTCAGAACGGCTTGATCACGACCAGCCCGACGACGATCGCCGTCGCGGCCACGACCGCGCCCGCCGCCTGACCGAGCCACGGTGTCGGCACGACGACGAGATCGTCGCGCTCCATGCGCCGCAGCGTGCCGGCCAGCACGCCGTGCAGCGCCGACAGCGCGACGACGACCGCAAGCTTCACCGACAGCCACGCCGCGCCGAACCAGTGCCCGTTGAGCGCGATCGCGACACCCGTGATCCAGACGATCGCGAGTGCAGGCGCCGTCACCATGCGATCCCAGCGCCGCACCGCGCGATGCACGGCGAGGTTCGCGACCCGGACACCGACGGACAGCATCAGCAGCCCGCCGACGAACGTGACGACGGCCGCCACGTGCACGGTCTTCATCATCAGGTAGATCATCGCGCGTGCCTCCGGCGCGCGATCCATCCCGCACTCGCCAGCCCCGCGAACGGCACGACGGCCGACAGCACGAGCCGCGCGACGTCGCCCCTGCTCCACAGCCCGCTCGATGCGGTGCCGACGACCGCCCACACGTACATCGCGAACGCGATGCCGTGGACCGGCCCCATGATCGAAACCGCGACCGGATAACCGGCCAGATGCTTGAGCGGCACGGCGACGCACACCAGCACGACGAGTGTGGTCGCCTCCAGCAACGACAGGTACTGCAGGTTCCGCAACGCGTCGCGATCGTCTTGTTTCATCGGCGGGGCTCCAGGTTGATCCGCCGCGATTGTCGCGTGTGGTGCGGGTTCGAGCCATTGGCTAGAATGACATCTTTCAACGGATTCTGGCCAAACCCTCGAACGCCATGCATACGGTCGCCGTGCTCGCCTTGCCCGATGTCGTCCCGTTCGATCTGGGCGTCGCATGCGACACGTTCGCGCGCGTGCGTGCGCCCGGTGTCGAACAGGCCTACCGCGTATGCGTGTGCAGCGAGCATCCGCGCGTCGCCGGCGACCTGTTCGAGCTGCGGCCCCCGTTTCGCCTCGATGCGCTCGCCGACGCCGATACGATCGTCGTCCCCGGCACGTCGGTGCCGCTCGCACCCACGTCACGCCGTGCGATTGCCGCCCTGCGCGAAGCGGCCGCGCGCGGGTGCCGGATCGCGTCGATCTGCAGCGGCGCGTTCGTGCTCGCGGAAGCCGGGTTGCTCGACGGCCTGCGCGCGACGACGCACTGGCTCGCGGCCGCCGAACTCGCACGCCGCTATCCGGACGTCGACGTCGATCCGAACGTGCTGTTCGTCGACAACGGGCGCATCCTGACGTCGGCCGGCGCGGCGGCCGGCCTCGACCTGTGCCTGCACATGATCCAGGCCGACTACGGCGCGGCGGTTGCCGTCGACGCCGCACGCAGCGCGGTGGCGCCGCGCGTGCGCGAAGGCGGGCAGGCGCAGTTCATCGCGCCGGAATGGCCGGCCGCCACCGACGGGCTGCACGACCTGATGGACTGGCTCCAGGCGAACCTGCGCAAGCCGCTCACGCTCGACGAGATGGCCCGCAAGGCGTCGACGAGCGTGCGCACGCTGACGCGGCGCTTCCAGGAACAGACCGGCACGTCGCCGCGGCAATGGCTGCAGACCGCGCGCGTCCGGCATGCGCAGCAGTTGCTGGAGGTCACGGAACTGTCGGTCGAGCATGTCGCGACGGAGGCCGGGTTCAGTTCGGTCACCGCGTTTCGCGAGCGGTTCGCGCGCATCGTCGGCACGTCGCCGCAGCGGTATCGTCGCGCGTTCCGCGCGCGCGCCGGCGCGTGACGTTCGCAACGTCACCGCCGCCTGCGCAACGGCACGCGATGTGTCGAGCCGGCGCGGCACCGCGTGCATGCAACCCTCGGGATCGCGACCGAAAACCGCCGCCGCCCCGCCTCGTTCGCCACACTGTCGCGCCAACCGGACCCGATCGATGACCCGCATCCGCAATCCCCTGAACATCGCGCAGCTCCAGGCGTTCGTCTCCGCCGCGCATCACAAGAGCCTGCGCGCCGCGGCGCGCGAACTCGGCGTCACGCAGCCCGCGATCACGCATACGATCCGCGAGCTCGAAACGGCGCTCAACGCGGAACTGCTCGCGCGCAGCGTCCGCGGCGTCGAGCTGACCGCATGCGGCCATGCGCTGCTGCCGCGCGCCGAGCAACTGCTCGGCGATATCCGCCGCACGGTCGAGGCCGTCGAACAGGTGAAGGGCGAGATGTCCGGCCGGGTCGCGGTCGGCACGATGCCGTCGATCGCGCTGACGGCGCTGCCGCGCGCGGTGACGGCATTTCGCCGGTCGATGCCGGATGTGAGCCTGCATCTCGAGGAAGTGACGGTGCCCGACGCGCTCGCGCAGTTGCGCAACGGCACGCTCGACATCGCTGCGATGCACCACGTGCCCGCGCTCGATCGCGATTTCACGCAGTTGCCGCTGCTGTCGACCGAATTCACCGTCGTGATGCGCGAAGGCCACCCGCTCGCGCACGCGCGCCGGTTAGAGGAATTGCTCGATGCCGAGTGGATCGTCACCGTCGGCGCCGAGCAGTTTCCGCACAGCGTGATGGTCGGGATGTTCCAGGCGCACGGGCTGCCGCTGCCGAAGCGGCTCTTGCGCTCGCCGATGTCGTTCGCGGTGACGCTCGGGCTCGTCGCGCACTCGGACGTGATCGGCTGCTTCACGCGCCCGCTCGCCGCGACGGTCGCGCCGCTCGGCATCCGCACGGCCGAACTCGACGAGCGCATGCCGCGCTTCGACCTGTCGATCATCGCGCGGCGCGACCTGCTGCCCACGCCCGCCGTCACGCAATTCGTCACGTGCCTGCAGCGTGCGGTCAACGAAACGCTCGGCTGAATCGTTCCTGTGTCTGAAACGGCGGCGCACGCAACGCGCCGCCGCCGGGCCCGGTATCGGGGCTTGTCCTAGGCGCCCTGCCGGTATTTTGTCTTGATAATCTTGCGCACGTCGCGCGCCCGCATCGGGTGGGCGAAACGGACAGCCTGCCGCGAAGCCGCGGCCGGCCGAAGGCTTACGGCGCGGCACAACCGCGCACCCATCGAACAAAACGAGGAGTCACCTGGTGAAAAAGATTCTTGCGGCTGTGACCGTTGCCCTGCTCGCCGTATCGGCCGGCAGCGCGTATGCGAAGGACTGGTCGACCGTGCGGTTCGGCGTCGACGCAAGCTACCCGCCTTTCGAATCGAAAGGCGCTGACGGCAAGGTTGTGGGTTTCGACGTCGATCTCGGCAACGAAATCTGCCGCCGCATGAACGCGAAGTGCGTGTGGATCGAAAACGACTTCGACGGGATGATTCCGGCGCTGAAGGCCCGCAAGTTCGACGGCGTGCTGTCGTCGATGTCGATGACGCCGGCGCGTCAGGAACAGATCGCCTTCTCGGCGAAGCTGTTCAACACGCCGACGCGCCTCGTCACGAAGAAGGGTGCCGGCCTGATGCCGACGGCCGAATCGCTGAAGGGCAAGTCGGTCGGCGTCGAGCAGGGCACGATCCAGGAAACCTACGCGAAGACGTACTGGGCATCGAAGGGCGTGAACGTCGTGCCCTACCAGAACCAGGACCAGGTCTACGCCGACCTGATCTCGGGCCGTCTGGACGGCGCGCTGCAGGACGCGGTGCAGGCTGAGATCGGCTTCCTGAAGACGCCGCGCGGCGCGAACTTCGACTTCGCCGGCAAGGATCTCGACGATCCGAAGACGCTCGGCAACGGCGCCGGTATCGGCCTGCGCAAGGAAGACACCGACCTGAAGACGAAGATCGACAGCGCGATCGCCGGCATGCGCAAGGACGGCACGTACGACAAGATCGCGAAGAAGTACTTCGATTTCGACGTCTACGGCAAGTAATCCGCCACGCAAGCGCACGCTTCGCTTCGGCACGAACGGGCTCCGCAAGGAGCCCGTTTTTTTGCGCACGCGGTACCGGCAGCGTTATTTTTTCCGCACCAACCTGATGATTCACAACGAAAATCGGCGCGTTCTGGCGCCGGTTTGATGGGGGCGAGGAAGGCAACGTACAATCGATCTTCCACGCACACCGGATCATTCGCGGCTGCGCCGCACTCCCCCATCATGCAAACGCAGACCCATCCGCTGATTTCCCCCGCCGTCGGTACCGAACGCCAGATCACGAGCTTTCACTACGGCCCGCGCGGCGGCAAGAAGGTCTACATCCAGTCGTCGCTGCACGCGGACGAACTGCCCGGCATGCTGGTCGCCACGCTGCTGCGCCGCAAGATCGCCGCGCTCGAAACGGCCGGCAAGCTGCGCGGCGAAGTCGTCATCGTGCCCGTGCCGAACCCGATCGGCCTGTCGCAGCACGTGTTCGGCGATCACCTCGGCCGCTTCGAGCTCGGCTCGATGCAGAACTTCAACCGCAATTTCCACGATCTCGCGGCGCTCGTGCTGCCGCACGTCGAAAGCCGCCTCACGAACGACGCGCAGCGCAACCTCGTCGCCGTGCGCACCGCGATGCGCGAAGCGCTCGACGAACAGAAGCCGCGCACCGAACTCGACTCGCAGCGCCTCGCGCTGCAGAAGCTGTCGTTCGACGCCGATATCGTGCTCGACCTGCACTGCGACAACGATGCGGTGATGCACCTGTACACGAACCCCGATCTGTGGGCGGATGTCGAGCCGCTGGCGCGCTATCTCGATGCACAGGCGTCGCTGCTCGCGCTGAATTCGGTCGGCAACCCGTTCGACGAAATCCACAGCTTCTGCTGGTCGGATCTGCGCAACCGTTTCGGCGACCGCTTCCCGATCCCGAACGGCGCGATTTCCGTCACGGTCGAACTGCGCAGCGAACGCGACGTGTCGTACGAATTCGCCGAAAAGGACGCACAGGCGATCGTCGAATACCTGACCGAGCGCGGTGTCGTCGAAGGCACGCCGGCGCCGCTGCCGCCGCTCGCGCATCCGGCCACGCCGCTCGCGGGCACCGATCCGCTCGTCGCGCCCGTGTCGGGCGTGATCGTGTTCCGCACGCCGGTCGGCGCGATGATCGAGGCCGGCCAGGCCGTGGCCGACATCGTCGATCCGCTGACCGATCGTGTCGTCACGCTGAAGAGCAGCGTGTCGGGCGTGCTGTACGCGCGCCAGGTCGTGCGCTTCGCGACGGCCGGCATGGAAGTCGCGCGCATCGCGGGCGCGACCGCGATCCGCACGGGTTCGCTGCTGTCGGCCTGAGCGGCCGGCCCGCGCGCCGGGTCACGGCGCGTATCGCGCATCCCCCGGCGCTCACCCGCGCGCACCAACGAAATCGCCCGCTTGCGCGGGCGATCTGCTTTCCGGAATACCCGGCGCTCCATCCGGCCGGGCGATGGCACGCGTGGGCGTTCAGAACGCCGGCACGATCGCGCCGCCGAACTTCTGGTCGATGAACTTGCGCACGTCGTCCGATTCATAGGCCGCGACGAGTTTCTTCACCCACGGCTTGTCCTTGTCCTGCGCGCGCACGGCGATCAGGTTCGCGTACGGCCCGCGCAGGTCCTCGATCGCGATCGCATCCTTCACCGGCGTGAGCCCGGCCTTCACCGCGTAGTCGGTGTTGATCGACGCGGCATCGACGTCGGGCAGCGCGCGCGGCAGCTGCGCGGAGTCGAGTTCGACGATCTTGATCTTCTTCGGGTTCTCGGCGACGTCGAGCGGCGTCGCGTTCACGCCGTTGGCGCCGACGCCCGGCTTCAGCTTGATCACGCCGTATTTCTGCAGCAGCAGCAGCGCGCGGTTGCCGTTCGACGGATCGTTCTGGATCCCGACCTTCGCGCCCACCGGCAAGTCCTTCAGCGACTTGATCTTCTTCGAATAGAAACCCATCGGCGCGGTGTAGGTGAGCCCGACGTTGACGATCTTATAGCCGCGCTGCTTGATCTGGCTGTCGAGGAACGGCTGGTGCTGGAAGCCGTTCGCGTCCAGGTCGCCGGCATCGAGCGCCGCGTTCGGCTGCACGTAGTCGTTGAATTCGATGACCTTGATCGCGAGGCCTTCGCGTGCGGCGACCTTCGTCACCTCGGTCCAGATCTGCGCGTCGGGGCCGCTCATCGTGCCGATCTTCAGCGTTTGCGAGTCGGCGTGCGCGCCGGGCGCCGCGAATGCCAGTGCGGCTGCGAGCGCGCCGAGGCCGGTCAGGAATGAACGTCGCATGGTGTCCTCTTGTCCCGTGTCGTTTGTTGGAAGACGGATCGTGGCACGGGGCCGGAACGCCACCAACCAAGCTTATTTCATGTGCATATTCCGGGGCCGGATCGATTCTCAGCCGAATTCGGTATAACCCGCGACGGTACAACCGGGCAGAATTTAGGGCCTGCTTGCATATGGAACGTACATGCGAATGCCCGAAATCGCTCGTCCCCCCAGGGGACTTCCTAACGGGGCGCAGGCAAGAAGTGAGGAGCGCCGTTTGGCCGAGCCAAACGCCCCGCAGGAAGTCCCCTTGGGGGACAAGCGACGAGCGACGCCGCCATGCGGGCGATTTCGGGCATTCCCGTGGATTGAATTTTTAGTTTGGGGTTGCCACGAGAACGGCCGCTCGCCGCGTTGCGCTCCTTGCGAATACGTCAGTATTCGCGGCGTCACGCGCCTCGCGAGCGGCCGTTCTCGTGGCAACGCATGCACGTTCCATATGCAAGCAGGCCCTAATGTCGCATCGGCGCCACACATTCTTCATATGACAGTCGCTGTCATATTCATTACGTGGCCCCTCGATAAAGTTGCCGCCGGTCCGTGAAAGCGCCCATAGAGAGCGCCGGAACCGCAACTGGACACGCCATTTATTCGCTCGGAGAATCCTTTGAACAAGAAACTGTTGACCATCGCCGTCCTGGCAGCAACGGCCGGCACGGCGCACGCACAAAGCAGCGTGACGCTGTACGGCGTCATCGATGCCGGTATCAGCTACGTGAACCACAGCAAGACCGCCAACGGCGGCTCGGGCAAGCTGTTCAAGTATGACGACGGCGTTGCCCAGGGCAGCCGTTGGGGCCTGCGCGGCACCGAAGACCTCGGCGGCGGCCTGAAGGCGATCTTCGTGCTCGAAAACGGCTTCAACAGCGGTAACGGCACGATCGGCCAGGGCGGCGCGATCTTCGGCCGCCAGGCTTACGTCGGCCTGAGCCAGTCGCAATACGGCACGGTCACGTTCGGCCGCCAGTACTCGTTCTCGACCGACATCCTCGGCTCGAACTACTCGACGGGCGGCAACACGGTCGCGGGCAACTACGCGTACCACGTGAACGACATCGACCAGCTCACGTCGAGCCGCATCAACAACGCCGTGAAGTTCCAGAGCGCGAACTACTCGGGCTTCACGTTCGGCGCGTTGTACGGCTTCTCGAACTCGACGGACTTCGCCGGCGCACCGACAACGACGTCGGGCACGACGACGACGGCAGGCTCGTCGCGCGCATACAGCTTCGGCCTGAACTACGCGAACGGCCCGTTCTCGCTCGGCGCCGCGTACACGGACATCCGCTTCCCGAGCCAGTCGACGCCGGCATTCTCGACGACGATCGCGAACCTGAGCACGGGCAACGTCCGCGACCTGCGCACCTACGGTGTGGGCGGCCGCTACGTCTGGGGCCCGGCAACGGCATGGCTGCTGTGGACGCGTACGCAGTTCTCGACCGTCTCGGGCGCAGGCGGCACGTTCTACAACGCGTATGAAGCAGGTGCGAAGTACGCGTTCACGCCGGCTCTGTCGGGCGGCCTCGGCTACACGTACACGAACGCGACGCAGAACGGCAACTCGTGGCACTGGAACCAGGTCAACGGTATCGCCGACTACGCACTCAGCAAGCGTACCGACGTGTACGGCCTGGTCGTGTACCAGCAGGCATCGGGCAAGGGCGTGCAAGCGCAGATCGGCTCGAGCACGAGCTACTTCAACACGTCGGGCACGGGTTCGAAGAACCAGATCGCCGCACGTATCGGTATCCGTCACAAGTTCTAAAGCATTCGCTTAACTCGCGGATCACGACGGCAAGAAGCGCCCCGCTCCACGCGGGGCGCTTTTTTATGGGCTTTTAAGTTTCGCTTAATTCTGGGCTGAGAGGATGCTCTCACCCCCCCTGTTGGCCGCCTGAACATCGGCGGCTTTTTTTTTGAACCGCCGACGGCGCCGCCATCGATTGCCCACAAGACAGGATCGGAGGCCATGATGATCGAAGATACCGTTTTCAGCCATCTGCACGCGATTCTGACGTGCCAACACTCGATGCCGGTCCAGAGCTGCCGCGTATCGGTCGAAATGCAGCGCCCGTGGGGGCGGCCGTATCGTCTCGTCGAATGGACGATGCATCTCGACGCACCCGCGCGGCGCCAGATCGTGCCGGCCGAATCGACCGACGAAGAGATCGCCGAGGTCGTCGCGTCGCACGTGCCGGGCCGGCTTTACGGCGACGGCCGGCTGCAGTTCTGAACGCCGTCCCGTTCCACCCGCTGCCTGTCTTTCGAGCGCGCCGCACGCATCGTGCGGCAGTCGGTCTCGTTTGATGCGGCAATGAAACCTGCTACGCTGCGCGTTTTCGTCCACGCAACACATGATGGAAAACGCATTCAACGAACGCGGCGTGATGATCACGCGCAACGGCCTGTCGGCCGCCGGGCAGGTATTCGCGCTGCGTGACATCCGCCACGTCGATGTCGTCAAGATTCCGAAAAACCGCCTCGTGCCGTCGCTGATCTCGCTGATCGGCGCGGCCGCCGCCGTGGCGGGCGGCATCGCCGGATCGAGCGCCGCGCTCGTCGTCGGCGTGATGCTCGCCGTCGTCGGTTATCTCGCGTGGACCACGCAGGACGTCACGTATCGCCTGATGGTCGAGATGCCCGACGGCAAGCGCGAAGCGCTGTCGAGCGTCGACGTCGAGTTCGTCGAACGCGTCGCGCAGGTCGTGCGCGATGCGCAGGCCGCAACGACGGCCGGCTGATTCCGTTCGCATCCCTGCACGCTTCGATCCGTGGTGCCCGGCCGCGCGCGGCGCGTTTCGCGTCGCGCAACGGCGCCCTCGATTGCCCCGTCGAATCGCATTCCACCACCGCGTCGCCTGCGCTGCGTACGCCGACCGCCTAGTATGGAAAGAGCGGCTCGTCGCCGCATCGTCCGAGGAGGCCAGCATGAACGTCCAGACGCTGTCCGGCACGCTTCGCGCGCAGGAACTGCTGATCGTGTCGATGATCCGCGCGCTTCCCCCTGACGCACGCCGTGCGCTCGTCGACCTCTACACCGAACAGATCGCGTTCGCCGAACAGGCCGGCCTCGAAGGCCACGGCGATCGCGCGACGCACGATGCGTTCATCACGCATGCACGCAACCTGCTGATCCGCATCGAAGCACTCGCCTAGGGCCTGTTCACGCTCGTGACGGGCTCGCGACGGAGCCCGCGCTTCTCCCGTATTTCCCGCCACGGCAGGCCCGAGCCGCGCAGGTGAGCGCTCACCCACGCGTGCCGCCTTTCGTTCTTGTATTGATAATAATTCTCATTTACACTGGCAAAATTATCAGTTGCCTTTCAATTCGCCGCCCGCCGCATTCCGTGCGCGGGCGGGCCAGCCAGGTGAACGCGTCACCCAGCCAGCCTTCGGGCTTGTTTTCGTCAATGGGAGACCACCTGTGCATTGCTATACGCTGGCGCGGCGGCCGATCTGTGCCGCGCTGTTCGGCGCGTTCGGCCTGTCCGCCGCCCCGGCTCACGCCGATTCGTCGCCGCAAGGCGCCACCCCGCCTTCCACCCTGCTCGTTGCCGCGTCCACGCGCGGCGATGCGGCGCTGCTCGATCCCGTCACCGTCACGGCCAACCGCACCGCAACGGCCACGAGCCGCACGGCTGCGTCCGTCTCGGTGATCACCGACGAGGATCTGGAGGAGCAGCAGGCCACCAACATCAAGGATGCACTGCGCTACGAGCCGGGCATCACGGTGCGCCGCACCGCGTACCGGCCCGGCACCGCCGCGCTCGGCGGCGGCCGCGACGGCGATTCGAGCATCAACATCCGCGGCCTCGAAGGCAATCGCGTGCTGCTGATGGAAGACGGCATCCGCCTGCCGAACGCGTTTTCATTCGGCCCGCTCGAAGCGGGGCGCGGCGACTACGCCGATCTCGACACGCTCAAGCGCATCGAGATCCTGCGCGGGCCGGCGTCGGCGCTCTACGGCAGCGACGGCCTGACCGGCGCGGTGAACTTCATCACGAAGGATCCGCGCGACCTGCTGTCGATCTACAACAAGCCCGCCTACTTCTCGTTCCGGCCGAGCTACGACTCGGCCGACCGCAGCATCGGCGCGACCGTGTCGGCCGCGGGCGGCAACGATCGCGTCCAGGGAATGATCATCGCCGACGGGCGGCGCGGCCACGAGGTCGACACGCGCGGCAGCAACAACTCGGCGAGCACGCTGCGCACCACGTCGAATCCGCAGGACGTCTATTCGGAATCGCTGCTCGGCAAGCTCGTGCTGACGCCCACCGCGCGCGACACGTTCAAGCTCACCGCCGAAACGGTGCAGCGGCGCGTGAGCACCGACGTGCTGTCCGCGATCAATCCGCCGACCACGCTCGGCCTCACGACGAACGACCGGCTCGAACGCAACCGCTTCAGCGTCGGCTACGATTTCCGCGACGATGGGTTCCGCTGGTTCCAGACCGCGCACGTGCAGTTCTACTACCAGGACGCAAAGCAGGACCAGTACGCGTTCGAGACGCGCGGCGCGCCGCTGAAATCGCGCTCGCGCGACAACCAGTACAAGGAACGCACGTTCGGCGGCTCGGCGTTCGCCGAAAGCGGCTTCGCGACCGGGCCGTTCGCGCACAAGCTGCTGTATGGCGTCGACGGCAGCGTGTCGCGCGTGACGAACCTGCGCGACGGCACGGTGCCGGGCGTCGGCGAAGCGTTCCCGAACAAGGCGTTTCCCGACACCGACTACACGCTGTTCGGTGCGTTCCTGCAGGACCAGATCGGCTACGGCCGCCTGCTCGTCACGCCGGGCCTGCGCTTCGACACGTACCGGCTGAGCCCGACCGCAAACGATCCGCTGTTCACCGGCAAGGCCGTGTCGACCAGCGCGAACGAACTGTCGCCGCGCGTCGCCGTGCTCTACGAGATCACACCGGCGATCATTCCGTACGTGCAGTACGCGCACGGCTTCCGCGCACCGACACCCGACCAGGTGAACAGCAGTTTCTCGAACCCGGTGTACGGCTACACGTCGATCGGCAATCCGAACCTGAAGCCCGAGACGAGCGATACCTTCGAAGCCGGGCTGCGCGGCAAGGCCGGCACCGGCTACGGCGTCGTGCGCTACAGCGCGGCCGCGTTCACGGGCCGCTACCGCAACTTCATCTCGCGCACAACGATCGCCGGCAGCGGCCGGCCGGCCGACCCGTCCGTGTTCCAGTACGTGAACTTCGCCGACGCGCGCATCCACGGCCTCGAAGGCCGTGCCGAATGGGTGATGCCGAACGGCATCACGCTGAAGACGGCGATGGCGTTCACGAAGGGCTCGACGCAGAACGACGGCGCGGCAAGCCAGCCGCTCAACACCGTCAACCCGTTCTCCGCCGTGTTCGGCGTGCGCTACGAACCGACCGAACGCTGGTTCGTGCAGACCGACCTGCTGTTCCAGGCCGCGAAACGCGACAAGGACATCGACAAGTCCGACTGTTCGAACAAGACGTGCTTCTCGCCGCCGTCGTCGTTCGTCGTCGACCTGCGCGGCGGCTACCGCTTCAACAAGCACGTGAGCGCGACGGTCGGCATCCGCAACCTGTTCGACCGCAAATACTGGAACTGGTCGGACGTGCGCGGCATCGCAGCCGATTCGCAGGTGCTCGATGCATATACGTCGTCCGGCCGCACGGTCGCCGTCAGCATGAAAGTGGATTTCTGATGCGCGCCGCCCGCGCAACCACCCCAACCGTTACTTGAAGGAGTCCGACATGATGCAATCCGCCCTTCCCGGTCGACCGGCCACGCCGGCCCGCGCGGCCGCCGCGCTGCGCGACGCGTTCGTCAAGCTCAAGACCGAGCGCCAGCTGCGCAACCGCGACGTCGCGCAGGCGCTCGGCGTCAGCGAAGGCGAGGCGCTCGCCGCGTTCGTCGGCGAGCACGTCGTGCGGCTCGACGCGCGCTTTCCGGCGATGTTCGAGGAAATGCCGCGCCTCGGCCGCGTGATGGCGCTCACGCGCAACGATACGGCCGTCCACGAGAAGGACGGCGAATATGCGCAGATGAGCCATGACGGGCCCGTCGGCCTCGCGCTCGGCGATATCGACCTGCGCATCTTCTATCGTCACTGGGTGTCGGCGTTCGCGGTGCGCGACGAGACCGCGCACGGCCCGCTGAAGAGCCTGCAGTTCTTCGACGCGCAGGGGCATGCGATTCACAAGGTCTACCTGCGCGCGCACAGCGACCACGCCGCGTACGACGCGTTCGTCGAGCGCTGGCGCGCGCCGTCGCAGGAGCCGGGACTCGAGGTCGCGGCCGCCGCGCCGAAAACGCCCGAACGCGCCGACACCGAGATCGACGTCGCGGGTTTTCGCGCCGCGTGGGACGCGATGACCGACACGCACCAGTTCTTCGGCATCACGCAGCGCTTCGGCGTGAGCCGCATGCAGGCGCTGCGCCTCGCCGATCCGCACTACGCGTATCCGGTCGAAACCGCGCATGCGCTGCGCCACGTGCTCGAACAGGCCGCCCAGAGCGGGCAGCCGATCATGGTGTTCGTGGGCAACGCGGGGATGATCCAGATTCATACGGGCCCGGTCGCGAACGTGCGCGAGGTCGGCGCGTGGATCAACGTCCTCGATCCGGGCTTCAACCTGCACGTGCGCGAGGACCTGATCGCCGCCGCGTGGGTCGTGAAGAAGCCGACGAGCGACGGCATCGTCACGTCGCTCGAGCTGTTCGACCGGCAGGGCGACCACGTCGCGCTGCTGTTCGGCGAACGCAAGCCCGGCAAGGTCGAACGCGACGACTGGCGCGCGCTCGTCGCGACGCTGCCGGCCGCGGCACGCGGAGGCGCGCGGTGAGCGCGCGACCGTTCGATCCGCGCCGCCGCGCGATGCTGGCGGGCGCGGCGGCCGGCGCGCTCGCCGGCGCGCTGCCCGGCAGCGTGCTCGCCCAGGCTGCACCGGCTGCGCCGAAGCGCGTGGTCGTGATCGGCGGCGCACTCGCGGAAACCGCGTTCGCGCTCGGCGGCGCCGAGACGCCGCGCTACCGGCTCGTCGGCGCCGACACGACCTGCACGTATCCCGATGCCGCGAAGCGTTTGCCGAAAGTCGGCTACCAGCGCGCGCTGTCGGCCGAGGGACTGCTGTCGCTGCGGCCCGATCTCGTGCTCGCGTCGGCGGAAGCCGGGCCGCCCACCGCGATCGCGCAGGTGAAAGGCGCCGGCGTCGCGGTGACGACGTTCGACGAACGGCACGACGTCGAATCGGTCCGCGCGAAGATCACGGGCGTCGCGCAGGCGCTCGACGTGCGCGACGCGGGCACCGCGCTGCTGCAACGTTTCGACCGCGACTGGCAGGCCGCGCGTGACGCGGTCGCTGCCCGCGCGCCCGGCGGCGCGCAGCCGCCGCGCGTGCTGTTCGTGCTGAACCATACTGGCAACCAGGCGCTCGTCGCCGGCCAGCGCACGGCCGCCGACGCGATGATCCGCTACGCGGGCGCACGCAACGCGATGCAGGGTTTCGATCACTACAAGCCGCTGACGACCGAGGCGCTCGCCGCCGCCGCGCCCGACGTCGTGCTGATTTCCGACGAAGGGCTCGCGGCCGTCGGCGGGCGCGCGGCGCTGCTCGCCACGCCCGGCTTCGGCGCGACGCCGGCCGGCCGCGCGCAACGCGTCGTGTCGCTGGATGCCCTGTTCCTGCTCGGCTTCGGCCCACGCCTGCCGCTCGCCGTCACGACCCTGCACCGACGGCTGTCGGATGCACTCGCCTGATTCCGGATCGCCCCGATGCCCGCTCATGCTTCGCCCTTCCCCGCCCCGTCGCCCGCGTCGCGCTCCGGCGCCGCGCGCATGGGCACGTCGCGCCGCTTCGCGCCGTTCGCGCTCACCGCACTCGCCGTTCTCGTGTGCGCGATGTCCGTCGTCGCGCTGTGCGTCGGCGCATACCGCATTCCGCTCACGGAAGCCTGGGCCGCGCTGACCGGCGACGCCGCCGCGCGGCAGGCGCGCGCGGTGCTGCTCGACATCCGCGCGCCGCGCGTCGCGCTCGCACTGCTGGTCGGCGGCGGCTTCGGCGCGGCCGGCGCCGCGATGCAGGCACTGTTCCGCAACCCGCTCGCCGATCCGGGGCTCGTCGGCGTGTCGAGCGGCGCGGCACTCGGCGCGACCACGATGATCGTGCTCGGCCCCGCGCTGTTCGCCGCACACGCAAGTGCCGCCGCGTTGCCCGTCGCCGCGTTCGCGGGCGCGCTCGCGGTCGCCGCGCTCGTCTACCGGCTCGCCGCGGCGCGCGGCCGGCTCGCGTTGCCGCTGCTGCTGCTCGCCGGCATTGCGATCAATGCGCTGGCCGGCGCGGCGATCGGGCTGCTCACGTTCGTCGCCGACGATGCGCAGTTGCGCTCGCTGACCTTCTGGAGCCTCGGCAGCCTCGGCGGCGCGCAATGGTCCGCGCTGGCGGCCGTCGCGCCGTGCGTCGCGATCGGCTGCGTGCTGCTCGCACGCGAACGCGACGCGCTGAACGCGTTGCAGCTCGGCGAAACCGAAGCGCTGCACCTCGGCGTGCCCGTGCAGCGGCTGAAGCGGCGCGTGCTCGTTGCGGTCGCGCTCGCGGTCGGCGCGTTGGTATCGTGCGCCGGCATCATCGGCTTCATCGGGCTCGTCGCGCCGCATTGCGTGCGCCTCGCGTGCGGCCCCGACCAGCGCGTCGTGCTGCCCGGCGCCGCGCTGCTCGGTGCGTTGCTGACGCTCGCCGCCGATCTCGCCGCGCGCACGGTCGCGGCGCCGGCCGACATTCCGCTCGGCGTGCTGACCGCGCTGCTCGGCGCGCCGTTCTTTCTCGCGCTGCTGTGGAAAAGCCGCGGCGCGCTCGGCGGGTAACCCTTTCTTCACGACGACCATGCTGACCGCTCACCATCTCGACGTCGCGCGCCGCCACAACGCGATCCTCCGCGACCTGTCGCTGTCGATCGAACCGGGCCGCGTGACCGCGCTGCTCGGCCGCAACGGCGCGGGCAAGAGCACGCTGCTGAAGACCTTCGCCGGCGAGCTGACCGGCAGCGTCGCGCCGAACGGCGTGCGCGTGACCGGCGACATCACGCTGAACGGCGAACCGCTCGCGCGCATCGACGCGCCGCGCCTCGCGTGCCTGCGCGCGGTGCTGCCGCAGGCCGCACAACCGGCCTTCCCGTTCAGCGTCGACGAAATCGTGCTGCTCGGCCGCTATCCGCATGCGCGGCGCAGCGGCGCGACGTCGCATCACGATCGCGACATCGCGTGGCGCGCGCTCGAACGCGCGGGCGCCGACGCGCTCGTCGGCCGCGACGTCACCACGCTGTCGGGTGGCGAACTCGCACGCGTGCAGTTCGCCCGCGTGCTCGCGCAGCTGTGGCCGGACGACGAGGCGACGGAAAGCGGCCCACGCTACCTGCTGCTCGACGAACCGACCGCCGCGCTCGACCTCGCGCACCAGCACCGGCTGCTCGACACCGTGCGCTCGGTCGCGCGCGAATGGCGGCTCGGCGTGCTCGCGATCGTCCACGATCCGAACCTCGCCGCGCGGCACGCGGATACGATCGCGATGCTCGCCGACGGCACGATCGTCGCGCACGGCACGCCGCGCGACGTGATGACGCCCGCGCATATCGCGCAGTGCTACGGGTTTTCCGTGAAGATGGTGGAAACCGGCGACGGTGCGCCGCCGGTCATGGTCCCGGCGTGACGCCGAAGACGCGTGGCGGGCGGGCGCTTCCCGGTTGTCTCCCGGCCTTCGATCGGCGCGCCCGGCTTTCAGGCAATCTCATTCGCACTTCGCGCATTCCCTTCGAGGAAACCCCATGCCGCTTCCGATGACCCGCATCATCCTGTACGTCCAGGACGTCACGCTGCTGAAGGCGTTCTATCAACGCCATTTCGATCTGCCTGTCATCGAGGAAATCGACGGTGAATGGGCGATGCTCGACGCGGGTGCGATCGAACTCGCCCTGCATCTGGCGGGCCCGGCGTTCCGCCACGCGGCCGCGCCGTCGAATGGGAACCCCGCGACGAACAACGTGAAGCTCGTCTTCCGGATCGACGCCGACATCGACGCGCATCGCGACCGTCTCGCGCGCGACGGCGTCACCGTGCGCGACGTCAAGCGCTTCGACGGATTCCCGTACCGGCTGCTCGACGGCATCGATCCGGAGGGCAATGTCTTCCAGGTGATGCAGCCGGACTGAACGCCGCCGCGCCGCCGCGCCGCCTCGCCGCCACGCGTCAATGCCCGACGTCGGCCGCGCCGAAGGTCCGCATCTTCCACCCGAGCCGCACGGCCAGCATCCGCATCGAGAAACCGGCTGCCAGCGCGACCACGGTCGCCGCGCCCGCATCGACGTCGAGATGCTGCATCCCGACATACAACGCGCCCGTCACGAACGCGACGCTCGCGTACAGTTCCTCGCGCAGGATCAGCGGCATCTCGTTGCACAGCAGGTCACGCAGCATCCCGCCGCACACGCCGGTGATCGCGCCGGCCAGCACGACGATGATCGGCGCGGCGCCGGTCGACGCGCCGATGTCGCAGCCGATGATCGTGAACGCGGCGAGGCCGATCGCGTCGACGGTGACGAACAGCGTCTTCATTCGCGCGACATGCCGGGCCGCCCACGATGCGACGGTTGCCGCGGCGAGCGTGATCACCAGGTACTCGGGATGCGCGATCCAGCCGAGCGGATAGTGGCCGAGCAGCACGTCGCGCACGGTGCCGCCACCGAGCGCCGTCACCGCGCCGATGAGCGCGAGCCCGAAGCGGTCCATCCCGCGCCGCATACCCATCAGCGCACCCGACATCGCTTCCGCGACGATCGCAATCAGATAAAGCGTATGCATGGTGCGCGTCAGTCGTCGGTACGGAACAGGTCGAGCACGCGTTCGCGCTCGGCCGCGTCGACGGCCGCGGGCAGCGGCGCGTCGGGTTTGCCGCTACCGGCCGGCGCATCGGAGGCGTCCTGTGCCGCTGCGCCGCCGCACGCGAAGCGGCTGCGGATATACGCCGGCACGTCGGCCGTGCACGTGCCGCGCGTGTATTCGGCGTAGACGAAATCGCCGTCGACGAGCGCGACGTCCTGCGGCGGCGTCGCATCGACCGGCGTGCGTCCGTCGACGGCCGTCTTCATGTAGTCGAGCCAGACCGGCAGCGCCAGCGTCGCGCCGGTCGCGCGCCCCATCGGGCGCGGCGTGTCGTAGCCGAGCCACGCGACCGCGACGATACCCGACGAGTAGCCGGCGAACCACACATCCTTCGACCCGTTCGACGTGCCCGTCTTGCCGGCCGCGTCGTCGCGGCGCAGCGCGAGCGCGCCGCGCGCGGTGCCGGCCTTCACGACGTCGCGCAGCATGCTGTCCATCAAGAACGCGTTACGCGCCGACACGACGCGCGCGCCTTCCGGCGTCGTGGCCTCGTACATCGCGCCGCCGTGGCGCTGCTTCACCGACAGGATCAGGCGCGGCTCCATTCGCGTCCCGCCGTTCGCGAACACGCTGTACGCGCTCGCGAGTTCGAGCGGCGTCACCGCGCCCGCGCCGAGCGCGAGCGGCAGCGACGCCGGATTGCGCTGCGCGTCGAAACCGAAATGCACCGCGTGCTGCTGCACGTAGCGCGCGTCGGTGGCTTGCATCAGGCTGACCGCGACCAGGTTCTTCGAGCGCACGAGCCCGCGCCGCACCGGGATGAAACCCTCGTAGCGGTTGCCGAAATTGCGCGGACGCCACGGCCGCGCGCCGGTTTCCTCATGGGTGAGCGTGCGCTGCGTATCGTCGACGAGTACACCCGGGAAGTAGCCCTTTTCCAGCGCGGCCGAATAGACGAACGGCTTGAAGCTCGAACCCGGCTGGCGATACGCCTGCAGCGCATGGTCGAACACGTTGCGATTGAAATCCGCGCCGCCGACGAGCGCGAGCATGTCGCCGGTGGCCGCATCGAGCGACACGAGTGCGCCTTCGAGCCCGTTGCGCGCATCGCGCTTCGCGCCCGGCTGCCGGCTCAGCTGACGCTGCAGCGCGGCTTCGGCCGCGCGCTGGTCGCGCATCGAGATCGTCGTCGTCACGTCGAGGCCGAGCGTATAGGCGTCGTCGTGAAAACGCTCGACCATCATCCGGCGCGCGCGTTCGGCGACGTACGGCGCGGCGACGATCCCGGGCGGCGGCGTGGTCGCCAGCGCGATCGGCGCGTCGACGGCCGCACGGTACGTCGCGTCGTCGAGCTGGCCGAGTGCATGCATCCGCCCGAGCACGTAATTGCGCCGCGCAGTCGCGCGCGCCGGATTGACGACCGGGTTGAACGCGGACGGCGCCTTCGGCAGCCCCGCGAGCACGGCCGCCTCGCCCGCGTTCAGCGCGTCGAGCGGCTTGCCGAAATACACGTTCGCCGCCGCCGCGAAACCGTATGCGCGCTCACCCAGGTAGATCTCGTTCATGTATAGCTCGAGCAGCTTGTCCTTGCTGTATTCGCGTTCGAGCTTGACCGCCATCAGGATCTCGGCGAGCTTGCGGCTCAGCACCTTGTCGCGCGTCAGGTAGAAGTTGCGCGCGACCTGCATCGTGATCGTGCTGCCGCCCTGCCCCGGCTGCCCCGTCACGACGTTCGCGAACGTCGCGCGCGCGAGGCCGCCGACATCCACCGCGCCGTGCTGATAGAACTTCGCGTCCTCGGCCGCGAGCAGCGCGTGGCGCATCAGCGGCGGGATGCGTTCGAGCGGCACGAACTCGCGCCGCTCGACGCCGTATTCGGCGAGCAGGTCGCCGTCGCGCGAGAAGATCCGCAGCGGCAGCGCGGGACGATAGACGGCGAGGTGCTCGACGGACGGCAGCTGCGTCCAGATGCGATGGACCGTCCATGCGCCGATGCCCGCGCACGCGAGCGTCAGGCCGAGCAGCGCGCCCGCGAGCGTGCGCCATGCGCGACGGCGGCGCGGCGGCGGCACGGGCGGCGGCGGAGGGGATGCGGTGTGGTCGGTCATGTCGGGCTCCTTCTTCGATGCTGCGACGGCCGGCGCGCGATATGCACCGACCGTCACGAAAGGCGCGCATTGTCGAAGGGATCGCGCGAAACCGGAACATTCTTTAGCCAAAGTTTGGCAGGCTAAATTTTATTTAGGAAAGTGCGTCGGGCGGCTCACGTCGAACATGCGGGCACGTCAAACACGGCCGGGAGAACCGCGCTGCGCGCGATCCGTTTCGCCTGTAGCATCGTGGGATGTTCGATCGATACCTCGCCCTGTGGGGCCTCGTACCCGACGGCGGCCCGATCCTGACCGCGAGCGGCGGCCTGTTGCCCGTTCTCTGGCAGGCGCGGCCCGCGATGCTGAAGGTCGCCACCTGCGACGAAGAGCGGCGCGGCAACGCGCTGATGACATGGTGGAACGGGCACGGTGCGGCGCAGGTGTGGCAGCACGACAGCGACGCGATCCTGCTCGAGCGCGCGCAGCCCGCGCCGTCGCTGGCCCAATTGTCCGCATCGGGTCACGACGACGACACGATGCGCATCGCATGCGGCGTCGTCGCCCGGCTGCACGCGCATCGCGCGCCGGAGCCGGTTTCGGTCGTGCCGTTGCGCGACTGGTTCCGTTCGCTGCTGTCGGACGACATCGGCAATGACGTGCTGCATCGCTCGGCAACGATCGCGCGCGAACTGCTGGCCGGGCCGCCCGTCGACGAAGTCGTCCTGCACGGCGACATCCATCACGACAACATTCTTCATTTCGGCGATCGCGGCTGGCTCGCGATCGACCCGAAAGGGTTGCGCGGCGATCGTGCGTTCGACTACGCGAACCTGTTCTGCAATCCCGCGCACGAGATCGCGGCCGATCCGGCGCGCTTCACGCAACGCGTCGTGTGCGTGTCCGATGCCGCGCGACTCGATCGCCGTCGGCTCCTGCAGTGGATTCTCGCGTGGGCGGCCCTGTCGGCCGTGTGGCTGATGGAGGACGACCTGCCGCCCGACACGCGGTTGCAGGTTGCGCGACTCGCGGCAATCGCGCTCGATCTGTAGCGATACGCACCGACCATGAAAACGGGGCCGGTAACGCACGCCCGCTGATGGACGGTCACGCCCGGCGCATCGTGCTCGAGCTTCAATCACTGCATGAGCCAGGCCGACGCTGCCGTGAACCAATTATTTTGGCGTCTGATACATTCGATTCGCATCCATTTCCGGGACACGTCATGAAACTTCGGACCGTGTATTTGAAGGTGAGTGATATGGAGACGTCCGCTTCTTTCTGGGAGCGGCTACTTGGATACGCACCGCTCAAGCGGTCCGGCAAGTGGACCGAATTCATGATCGGCACAAACAGACTGGGCCTTTTGTTAAACGATTTCGGAGACGAGATAAAAGGTAGCGGCTCCGTCCCTGTCTTCGAGTTCGAAGAAAAGGCGCTTCACGAATTCGTGAAGCGGGCAACAGAAAACGGAGCCTCCATCGTGATGGACGGATTGAAGATCGAGTCCATGAAAAGCATTGTATTGAGCAGCCCCGACGGACACGAGTTCGAGCTTTGCATGTGCCGCGACTAGCCCGCGGCTTTCCACTTCATCGCACGTCCTGCGAACGACCGCTTGGCGGCGACGAAGGGCCGTTGCAAGAGTTGCGACGCATGTCGATCACGCAATCCGGCCGGGTGGTCGCTTCGCTCCGCTCACCTGCTCAACAGCTTCATGCACCGGCATCCGACATGAGCAAACGCCACGTCAGGCGTTTTCGCCCATCGTCAGGATGATCTTTCCGACGTTCACGGCCGACTCCATCCGTCGATGGGCAGCCGCGGCATCGGCGAGAGGAAACATGCTGTCGACGACCGGTTCCAGGCCCGCCCCTCCCGCAAAGCGGTCCAGCCAATGTTCACGAAACCGCCGGACCATCGCGTGTTTCTCGCGCTGGTCGCGCGACTTCATCACCGTGCCGATGATTTGCAGATGACGGTACAGGATCTGTTCGAGGCTCACGCTCACGTCACCGCCCCCACCCAGAATGCCGACCTGCACCAGCCGCCCTCCGTTTGCGAGCGATGCGATGTTCCGCGCGAAATACGGTGCACCGACGAAGTCGATAACCACGTCGACACCGCGCTTGTCTGTCTTGTCGGCGATGACTTCCGCGAAGTCCTGCGTCTTGTAGTCGATCGCATGGTCCACACCCAGTTGAACGATCCGTTCCAGCTTCGAAGCTTCGGCGGTCGCGAATATCGTCGCGCCGGTTGCGTAGGCCAGCTGGACTGCCGCGGAACCCACTCCGCCCGCCGCCGCGTGAACCAGCACCGAATCGCCATGCTGCAACCGGCCAAGATGCAACAACGCTTCGTGCGCAGTGACGAAGACTTCCGGTATCGCCGCCGCGTGCACGTAGTCGATCGTTGCGGGAATGGGCATCGCCATTCTCCAGTCGATGCGCGCCAGTTCTGCATAGGCCCCGCCGCCCACTACGCCCATGACACGATCGCCGACCTTGTAACCCTGAACGGAAGGTCCGGTCTCGACCACCTCGCCGGCGATTTCGAGCCCCATGATCGTCGAGTCGCCGAAGTTCGGCCGGCCGTATCCTCCTCGCCGATGCGTAAGATCCGCGCGATTCACGCCTGCGGCATGGACGCGCACCAGCAGATCGTCGGGACGAACTTCGGGAGCCTGGACCTCGGCGAGCTGGAGAACCTCGGCCTCGCCGAATTCGCTGAATGTGATGGCTTTCATTTCACACCTTCCTGCGTCGTGGATGAATGGCCGGCGACATCGTCGGACCGAGGTTGCGCGCCAAGCGTTGCCTGCGCCGCGGCGGATGCCGAGATCGCCGCGGGAAACCCCGCATAGAACGCGAGGTGAGTGATGGCCGCCGACAGCTCTTCCCGCGTGACACCGTTCGTCACGGCACGACGCAGGTGCGCCGGCAACTCGTCGAGATGGCCGCCCGCGATCAGCGCGGCGACGGTCACGAGGCTGCGGTCGCGCGGCGACAGCGCCGGGTCGTTCCAGATGCGCGGATAGAGCGTGTCGTCGACGAATGCCGAGAGCGTCGGCGTAAAGGCGCGTGCGGCTTCCCGCGGGCTGCTGAAATCTGCGTGAGACATGTCGATGCTCCCTTTAAACCTGGCTGATGAATTTGCGTGTCAGGTAATACTCGATGCCCTCGGCGCCGCCTTCCGAACCATGGCCGCTTTCCTTCATGCCGCCAAACGGGAGTTCGGTCGAGACGATGCGGTACTGGTTGATGCCGATCATGCCGGCTTCGAGACCGTCTGCCACATCGATGGCCGTGCGCGCACTGCTCGTGAACGCGTAGGCGGAGAGCCCGTACGGCAACCGGTTCGCTTCGGCGAGCCCGTCGGCGAGCGCATCGAAGCGCATCAGCACCGCGATCGGGCCGAACGGCTCTTCGTGCATCACGCGCGCGTCCTTCGGGACGTCGGCCAGCACCGTGGGCTCGAAGAAGTACCCTTCGCCGTCGATGCGCTTTCCGCCGGCGAGAACCGTTGCGCCACGTTCCACCGCATCGGCGATGAGTTCCTCCATCTTGGCGAGCTGGCGCGGATTGGCCAGCGGCCCGACCTGCGTGCCCGCATCCATGCCGTTCCCGACCTTGAGCGCGTTGGCGGCACGCACGAAGTGCCCGACGAACGCGTCGTAGACTTCGCGCTGGATCAGGAAGCGCGTCGACGAGATGCAGATCTGGCCCGTCCCGCGAAAGCGGTTCGCCGCGCCTTCGACCGCGGCCTTCTCGACATCCGCATCGTTGAATACGAGGACGGGCCCGTGGCCGCCCAGCTCCAGCGTGATGGGCTTGACGCCTTCGGCTGCGCGCGCCGACAGCAGACGGCCGATCGGCACCGAGCCCGTGAACGTCACCTTCCGGATGACCGGGGAAGCGATCAGGTGCTTCGACACCTCGTCGGGCACGCCGAACACGACTTGAAGCACGCCCTTCGGCAAACCGGCGTCATCCAGTGCGCGTGCCAGCGCGAGCGCCGTTGCGGGGCTTTCCTCGCCGGGTTTGATGATGACGCTGCATCCGGCGGCGAGTGCGGCGGACAGCTTGCGCGCCGGGGTAATCGCCGGAAAATTCCACGGCGTGAAGGCGGCGACAGGCCCGATCGCCTGTTTCTTCACGAGCTGTTGCACACCCGGGCGGTTGGACGGCACCACGCGGCCGTCGATGCGACGCGCCTCTTCGGCGAACCATTCGAAATAGTCGGCGGCCCGCAGGACTTCGTCGCGGCTTTCCGCCAGCGGTTTGCCTTCCTCGAGCGTCATGACGGTCGCGATGTGCTCGGCGCGCTCGCGCATCAGCTCCGCCCCGCGCTTGAGAATGCGCGCGCGTTCGGCCGGCACGGTGTTGCGCCAGACGTCGAACGCCTGCGAGGCGACCTGCAGGGCGCGATCCAGGTCGGCTGCCGTCGCCAGCGGCACGCGCCCGATCTCGATTTGCGTGGCGGGATTGATCACCGGCGCCGTTTCGCGTTCGCTCGCGCCGATCCATTCGCCGTTGATGAAAAGGTGAAGTGCGTCGTAACTGATGTCCATGGTATTGCCTTCTATGGTTAGGAATGCGATTCAATATGTGTTCGCCGCGAGCCGGATAGGGGAACCGCGCCACGCCGTGTCGGGCCGAGCTCGGGTTTCAAACGTCCGTGTTCTGACTGCCTGACTTCGGGACCCAGTCTAGGGGTGAAGCCGGCGGCAACTTAGAGGGGCCGGAAAGAATGAATCTTGTCTGGGGAGAGAAAATCCCCTGCCGGCATGAAGGCATATTGAAAGGATGCACAAAAACGACACGCTCTTGCGCGCTGACTGCATGGAACAGGCGCGCGCTCTATGATCACTGGCTCGCGCGGGCCGAAACGCAGCGATTCGACGAAAAATTCAAAACCAGGGTGCGTAATGGACAAGGTTCACACCATGTCGGTGTTTGCGAAAGTGGTCGAGATGGGCAGTTTCACGGCTGTCGCAAACCACCTCGATACGACGGTCGGCAACATTTCCCGAGCGGTCTCGGTACTCGAGGACAATCTCAATACGCGGTTGCTGCAGCGCTCGACGCGACGGCTCGTGGTCACCGATGCGGGGCGACGTTTTTACGAGCGCAGCGTTGCGATCCTGTCGGACATCGAGCGGGCAGAAGCGGAAGCCCGCGATGCGCTCCTGGAGCCGCGCGGTGTATTACGCGTGCACGCGGTTCCCGGATTGGGCCGTCGACTGGTTTCGCAAGCCGTGCTGGCCTATCGAAGCGCATACCCGGAAGTATCGGTCGATCTCATGCTGTCGCAGCGAATGCCGAATCTGCTGGAAGAGCAGCTCGACGTGGCGATCGTGATTGCGCGTACGCTGCCGGACTCGGCGTATGTGAGCCAGAAGATCGGTGCAAGCCACTGCGTTCTGGCGGCATCGCCCGATTATCTGGCACGGCATCCGGCTCCCGAATGTGTGGAAGATCTCGCCGATCACACGTGCGTGCTCCTCAGCACGGTCGATTACGCACCCGACGAGTGGCATCTGCAAGGCAGGGCCGGTGACGCGGTGTATCGTCCGACGGGATCGTACTTCGGTGTCAACGACATGGATGCCATGTCCACTGTGCTGCAGGAAGGCGCCGGAATCGGGCTGATCGCCGCCTTCTCGGCAATCGACGAGTTGCGAAAAGGATCGCTCGTTCGTGTCCTGCCTCAATTCCACACCGCTCAGCGCAACGTGTATGCGATGTATTCGTCCCGTCAGTTCGTCGACGCGAAAATCAAACGGTTCATCGATGTACTGAAGGTGCGGGTAGGTGACCAGTTGAATGCGTATGCGGAGGAGCTCGCCATCACGGTCTCATGAGCCACTTCGCTGTCGGCATGGGTATCCGGTTTCGCGGTGCCGCCCTCCTCGCATTGAGCGTATGCGGTTGTGACACTGCCATTACGGCGGATCGACGAATCCGCATACCGTGCCGCTCGTGCCGGACTCGATGTGTCGCGACCGGTTCCCGATCCATTGCAGCCGTTCGCCGACGTTCCGCCCCACGAAGCGCGCGAAAAAAACCGCCGGCTTGCACCGGCGGCCTTTCGTGTCCGACTTGCGCGGCGCTTCAGCGCGCCGGATTCAGCGTCAGGTTCATGTGACGGTTCACGTCTTTGTACAGCAGGTAGCGGAAGCGGCCAGGGCCACCCGAATAGCATGCCTGCGGGCAGAACGCGCGCAGCCACATGAAATCGCCCGCTTCGACCTCGACCCAGTCCTGGTTCAGGCGATAGACGGCCTTGCCTTCGAGCACGTACAGCCCGTGCTCCATCACGTGCGTTTCAGCGAACGGAATCACGCCGCCCGGTTCGAACGTCACGATGTTCACGTGCATGTCGTGGCGCATGTCGCTCATGTCGACGAAGCGCGTCGTCACCCATGCGCCGTTGGTACCCGGCATCGGGATCGGCTCGACGTCCTGCTCGTTGGTCACGAATGCTTCCGGCAGCGGAATGCCGTCGACGGCCTGGTAATGCTTGCGCACCCAGTGGAAACGCACCGCGGCATCGCTGACGTTGTGCAGCGTCCAGTCCGCGCCCGGCGGAATGAACGCGTAGCCGCCCGGCTTCAGCACGTGCTTCGTGCCCTGCAGCGTCAGCTCGGCTTCGCCTTCGACGACGAACAGCACGGCTTCGGCATTCTTGTCCTGCTCGGGCTTGTCGCTGCCGCCGCCCGGGTTCACTTCGACGATGTACTGCGAGAAGGTTTCCGCGAAACCCGACAGCGGGCGGGCGATCACCCACAGGCGCGTGTTCGTCCAGAACGGCAGCCAGCTCGTGACGATGTCGCGCATCACACCCTTCGGGATCACCGCGTACGCCTCGGTGAACATCGCGCGATCGGTCAGCAGATCGGTCTGCGGCGGGTGGCCGCCGTGCGGCGCGTAATACGTTGTCTTAGACATAGTGCATCCAGGCAATGGGTTGGTCCGGCCCCGGGCGCCAACGGCATCGGCGACACGCATGCGTGTGGGGCACGCATGCGGCGGCGGGACATCGTTGCCGGGGTGGCTTGAAGGCGCACGCGCCTTCGTTCGGTCGGCCAGGCTTCGCGACGGGTTCGCCCGGTTCATCGGACGCAGCGGCCCATGCTTGTGGGGCCGGCGGCCAGGCCGTGGCGCTCGCGTTCATGCGGCGACGCGCGGCCGGCGGCACGGTTCGACGCCGTACGCGAGCATCGCCGACGATAGCGAAGTCGTTCGCAATCGACCAATTAAATGTTGCGATGGATTCCATTCGATTTCCCACTACCTGCCGGCACCCGCGATCCGCGGTGACGGAGCGTGGCGCGACGGTCTGACTATCCGGGAAATCCTGACGGGCGGGCCGTGCAAACGCACGTCGGCGGCGCTGGAGGCGCGGGTATGCAACTGCGGTCACGCCCGTCGCGCACGCGGGTCGCGATACATCCGGTTACGCAGATTGGCGTGCGCCGAAGCGTGCTCGACTGCGAACCGCTCCGCACCGATCATGAGCCGTCGTCGGACCGGAACGAGGCAACGGGGCAGAACGCGGATCGAACGGGGGTCGAACGGAACGCCAAGGATGTCGACGCTGCGCGAACGCATTCCGTCGCGAGAGGCGGTGTAGCCGGAAAACGGGGAAATGCTGCGAGGAGGGGAAACTGGCCGGCCCGTCGATCGGGCATCCGGCCGCGGCTGGTGAAGCCGGAAAATGTTCGCCGGTCTGGCCGGCGATGGCGGCCCGGCAGGCCGCCGGGCCGAATCTCGCGTCGGAAGCCGACGCCGTCTACGCGCCGGTGCGCGGTTCGCGCACCGTGCCGCGCGAGCGGCGATCAGTCCCAGTCGCGGTGGTGACGATGCTTGCGGTGGCGATAGCCACGATCGCCATGATCGCGCTCGTACGAGCTGCGCGACATGTTGCCGCCGAGCGCCGCGCCGGCGCCGCCGCCGACCGCCGCACCCAGCAGGCCGCCCGTGCGGCCGCCCATCGCGTTGCCTGCCGCGGTGCCTGCGCCGCCGCCGAGCGCGCCGCCGATGATCGCGCCGGTGCGCTCGCGACGGTTCGACGTCACCGCGCCGCCTGCGCCGCCGCCGATGGCGCCGCCGATCACCGAGCCCGTGCTGCCGCCGAGCGCACCGCCGACCGCTGCGCCGGCTACCCCGCCGAGCGCGCCGCCAAGCGCGTTG
Organism: Burkholderia sp. Bmkn7; assembly: GCF_041103175.1. Lineage (NCBI taxonomy): Bacteria > Pseudomonadati > Pseudomonadota > Betaproteobacteria > Burkholderiales > Burkholderiaceae > Burkholderia > Burkholderia sp. Bmkn7. The sequence continues at coordinate 185,015 of NZ_JBGCUH010000002.1, forward strand.
TTCATGTCACCTGCCAGGGCCGGCAGCGCAGTCGCGCCGGTCAGCGCGGCGACGACGAGAGCGGGGGCGATTTTCTTCCACATTCCCGTATTCTTCCTTGTTCGCAATCTGGTTATCGAAGGTCCGCTCGGTACGACGATCTGAATCGATCGACGTCGGATCCGGCATTGTGCCGAACCGCGGACCAATTCATTTCAATGAGCTTGCGGCGAAGAATAGCACCGGTCCCGCATCCTTGCCGTCGACATTCTGGTAACAAGTTGTTTACGAACAGGCGCCCCCGAACGCCCGCACCAGAATGCCCGCAAACCCGCGCCGGCATTGGCTTTGCGTAGGTTCCGGCCCTGCGCAGCGACGGGTCGCCCATGCGGGACGTCGCACGTTTGCGACACACGTGGCAACACATCGGGCACGTGTCGTGAGCGGGCCCGGAAACGACCGTCTGGGAAAAATGAAGGGGGGTCAGTACACGCCGGGCAGCAGCCGCCAGGTTCGCGCGCAATACGCGTCGTACTCGGCGCCGAATTGCGCACGCAGCAGCGCCTCTTCGGAGCGGATACGCGCGACGAGCGGGATCATCGTCAACACGACCAGCAGCACGCCGACACCCGAGCGAAACGCGAGCGCCCAGCCGACCGAGTTGACGAGCAGCCCGAGATAGCTTGGATTGCGGATGCGGCGGTAGATGCCGTCGGTCACGAGCGTATGGCCCGGCTGGATCGCGACGAGCCCGCTGAAGCGCTTGCCGAGCACGAACACGGGCCAGATGCGCAGCACGCCGCCCGCGATGTAGAGCGCAACGCCGGCCCAGCGCACCGCGTCGCCGCCGAAGGTCCAGAAGTCGAGCCGGTCGGTCAGCGCGGGCAGGTAGGCCAGCAGGAACCCGCTCACCGCGAACGCCGCGAGCACCCAGCGGTTGTCGCGGTTCTCGCGCTCGCCGCTGCTCAGGTTGCCTTCGGTGAACATCGCCGCGACGGCCATCGCGAGTGTCGCGACGACGACGACGGTCAGCGGCGGATGCGAGAAGAAGGCCGCGAACCCGCCGCTGCCGAGCACCGCGAGCCCGAGATAAACGAGCGTGGAGATGCCCGACAGGGCGGCGACCTTGCGGGTGACTGTCATGACTGCCTCGCCGGAGTGCGCTTTCCTGTGAAGTATAGGAACCGCGCGCACGCCGCGCAGCGCACCGCCGTCATGCGGCCGCGAATCCGCGCGCATCGTCCGGCACAACGCCACGACCCTGGCCGGGGCGGCCGGGGCCCGCGCCCGGTGCCGGATCAGCGGACGCGGAAGTGGCCGCCGATCCCGACGCTGACAGGCGGCGCGTAATACGCCGGCGCATAACCGTAGTAGACCGGCGCGGGCGCGTAGCCGTACGGCGGCGCGACGTAGCAGCCGGACAGGCCGCCGATCAGGGCAAGCGTGATGAGAAGTCTGGACATGGCTCGATTCCCGGCGCGAAAGACGAATGGCACCTCGCGAACGCCGCGTCGTCGCGAGGTGCGACGGCCGGCACGAAGAGGCAATCCGCCCTTCCTGTCGCTCGATGAAGCAATGCGCCGAGTCTAGCGCCGGGTCGGCCGGGACGAGTTTCGCCGCCGGTTACACGTGTTACCTCGCATGACCGCTGAAACAGACGATGGCGCGGCGGCCGGCCGATGTGCCGCGGCGCGCCGTGCCGCGTGCAATCGACGCGTTACACGAAGCGCGCGCGAATGCGCTGCGCGAGCGCTTCGAGCGTCGCCGCGTCGGCGATCTCGCGCGCGTGCATCCGCAGCTCGGCGCCTTCCCAGCGCGGGATCACGTGGAAGTGCACGTGCGGAACCGTCTGGCCGGCTGCCGCGCCGTTGAACTGGCCGATGAACACACCGTCCGGCTCGAGCGCCGCGCGCACCGCCGCCGCGACGCGCTGCGTCATGCGGATGCCGGCCGCGGCTGCATCGCCGGACAAGTCGAAGATCTGCGCGGCCGGCTCCTTCGGGATCACGAGCACGTGGCCGTCGGCCTGCGGCATCAGATCCATGATCGCGAGCGTCGTGTCGTCTTCCGCGACCTTCACGCACGGCAGTTCGCCACGCAGGATTCTGGCGAACGGGTTGTTGTTGTCGTAGGACATGTCGGTTTCCGATATCGGTTGGACTGGGAAAGCGGTAAAGCGGGAGTGCAATGCCCGACGATTATCGGCCGGCGACGGGTCGGATTTCAACTTGTCAGGCCCGCTCGCGCTGGCGCTCGCACCGAACGGGCATCTCGTGACCGCGAACGGCGACGCGGTCAACGCCGCCCCGCAGCAGCCGAGCGAGATCGTCGAATTCACGGTGGACGGGCGCTCCGTCGCGCAAATGCAGGTCGACACCGTTCCAGGGGCCGCGTTCGGCCTGGCGTTCGGGCACGGCAGCAAAGGCCAGCGGCAATTCGCGGCCGTCGACGACAACACGAATACCGCGACGGTCCGGACCCTGCGCTCCGACAACGACAACGCGCAATGACGCGCCACTTGAACGGGCCGTGCGCGGCCCGTTCGACACGGGCGATCGACACACACGATTCGCACACGCCGGGTTATCTGCGCGCTGTCGACGCTGCCCGGCATCGCCGCCCCTCGCGATTGCCACCGCCGGCCCGAACCTGCGACACTGCCGGTTCGTGTTCCGCCTTCAGACAACCGAGGACACCCGCGCATGACGATCCCCTTCAAGAAGCCGATCCTGCGCGGCGTCGCGCTCGCGGCCGTCGCCGCGATCGGCTACACGGGCTACATGCTGTCCCGGCTCGCGCCGGTCGCGACCGGTTATGCGGCGAAGGCGCTGTGTTCCGGCGTGTACGTATCGGGCCGCCCTGCCGCGTCCGTGATCGACGTCGACATCATGGCCGGCGTGCATCCGCTGCTGAAACTGGTCCGCCCGTCGATCGATCCCGACCATCATCGCGCCGTGGCGACCTTCGCCGGCTTCGCCCGGCGCGAAGCCGACTTCCGGCCCGGGCTCGGCTGCACGCTCGCGATCGGGCCGTCGCCCGCCGCGTTGCCGGCCGCGCTGCCGCCCCTCCCCGATCCACCGCCCGCGCAGCCCGCACCAGCCGCACCAGCCGCACCAGCCGCACCAGCCGCGCCGGCCACGCCGCCGGCTGGTATCGACGCACGGAAACTGCAGACCGCGCTCGACCGCGCGTTCGACGAGCCCGATCCGGCACGACCGCGGCGCACGCGCGCGGTCGTCGTGATGTGGCGCGGCCAGGTGATCGCCGAACGCTATGCGCCCGGCTTCACGGCCGACACGCCGCTGCCCGGCTGGTCGATGACGAAGACCGTGACGGCCGCGCTGGCCGGCGCGCTCGTCGCGCAACACAGGCTGTCGCCCGATACGTCGGCGCTGCTGCCCGAATGGCGCGGCAGCGGCGATCCGCGCGCGGCCATCACGCTCGACGAGCTGCTGCGGATGACGAGCGGCCTGCAATTCAACGAGGACTACGACGACCCGCTGTCCGACGTCGCGTTGATGCTGTTCACGCAGCCCGATACCGCGCGGTTCGCATCGGCGAAGCCGCTCGCGGCGACACCCGGCACACAGTGGTCTTACTCGAGCGGGACGAGCGCGATCGTCGCGCGCGTGATGCGCGAAGCGCTGGGCGGCGGCGAGGACGACTACCTCGCGTTTCCGCGTCGCGCGCTGTTCGCGCCGCTCGGCATGCGCAGCGCGGTGTTCGAGCCCGATGTTTCGGGCACACTCGTCAGTGCGTCGTACATGTATGCGAGCGCACGCGACTGGGCGCGCTTCGGGCAGCTTCTGCTGCAGGACGGCGTGTGGGACGGGCAGCGGCTGCTGCCGGACGGCTGGGTACGCTACCTGACGCGCGCGACGCCGCAGTCGTCGCGCCAGGAATACGGCGCGCAGCTGTGGGTCAAGGTGCCGGAGCCGTTCAACGATCGCGATCCGCACGCGGTCGCGATGCCGGCCGACGCGTTTCATGCGGTCGGCCATGAAGGCCAGTTCGTGAGCGTGGTGCCGAGCCGTCAACTGGTGGTCGTGCGGCTCGGGCTGTCGCGGCCGGAATCCGCGTGGAACCACGAGGCGTTTCTTGCGCGCGTGCTCGACGCGGTGCCGGCGCCCGGCGCGTGACGACGGGTACGTGGATCGATGAATCAGGCGTGAAGCGGAAGCGATTGCAACACGGCCGCTTCACACCCTGCCGGCCCGTCCTTACGGATTCGCGCTGCCCGCGTATTGCTTGAAGCCTTCGCGCGTCGCGAGACGTTCGATATAGCGCGACACCGCCGGCAATTCCGGATGCTCGAACGGCGTGCCGAACCAGCGGTTGACCGACAGGCCGATCGGAATGTCCGCGAGCGTGAACGTATCGCCGGCCACGTACGCGCCCGTCTTTTCGAGCTGTGCGTTCAGCACCTGCATGTGCTTCGTCCAGCCTGCGATCGACTGCGCGATGCCGGCCGGATCCTGGTGATCGGGTGATTTCCGCACGAGGCCGAGGAACGCGCCGACCCACGAGCGGTTCAGGTCCGCGCCCTGCCAGTCGATCCATTGATCGACCCGCGCACGCGCCTGCGGCTCGGCCGGATACAGCGCGTCGCCGCCGTAACGGTTCGCGAGGTAGCGGATGATCGTGTTCGATTCCCAGAGCACGAAATCGTCGTCCTTGATGACGGGCACGAGCGCGTTCGGGTTCAGCGCGAGATAGGCCGGATCGTTGGTCGTGCGAAAGCCCGCGCCCCAGTCTTCCTGTTCGAACGGCAGGTTCAGTTCGGTGCACAGCCACAGCACCTTGCGGACGTTGATGGACGGAATCTTGCCGAGGATGTGCAGCATGCAGTCTCCTTGTGAGGTCGGATGCGGAGCGTTCGGGGCGCACGACGCGCCACGAACGCATTCACGCCGAATTTAGCAGGTTTGCTCCGGGAACCTCCGTCCTTTTCCCCTGGGGAACTTCCTTCGGGGCACGGGCAGAGCGGTCAAACACGACCGCGAGGCAAACGGCAGGCCGCGTGCGCGAAATCTCCATGCGGCCGGTTCGTCAGGTCACGCAGCGCGTGCTCGGCCGTCGGGAACCGGAACATGAATCCGTCCTGATGCAGCCGCGCCGGCATCACCCGCTGCCCGTCCAGCAGCAGCTCGGCCATCTCGCCCATCGCGACGCGCAGCGGCGCGGCCGGCACGTGCAGCCAGGCCGGGCGATGCAACACCTTCGACACGACCTGCACGAACTCGCGCTGCGTCAACGGCGCGGGTGCGACCGCGTTGTAGACGCCGTGCATGCCCGCGTTCGACATCACGCGTGCAATGATCCGCAGCACGTCGTCCCGGTGTATCCAGCTCATCACCTGCGTGCCGTCGCCGAATCGCCCGCCCATCCCGAAGTAGTGCGGCAGCAGCATCGGGCGCAACGCGCCGCCGGGGCCGAACACGAGGCCCAGCCGCAGCACCACCGTGCGCACGCCATGACGTTCGAGCGGCTGCGCGGCAAGCTCCCACTGCCGGCACAGCCCGGACATGAAGCCGCTGCCGGCGCTGCTGCGCTCGTCGAGCCGCTCGTCGGCAGGCCGCACGCCGTAGTAGCCGATCGCCGACGCCTGGATCCACGTACAGGGCTTGACCTCGGCGGTCTCGACCCAGCGCATCAGCGATTCCGTGACGCCGACGCGGCTGGCGAGCAGCACCGCCTGCCGGCGCTTGCTCCAGCGCGCGCCCAGCACCGGCGCCCCCGCGAGGTTGATGACCGTGTCGAAACGCTCGTGCGGCTGCAGTTGCCCGGCGGACGTCACGCTGCGCACACGGCCCTGAAACGAGTAGGCCGCGCGCAGCGGGTCGCGCGCCAGCAACGTGACCGTATGGCCCGCATCGAGCAAATGGTTCACGAGGGTTTCGCCGATGAAGCCGGTGCCGCCCGTGACGAGCACGTTCCCCGGCGGTTGCCCCGCGAACGGATTGGCGGCCGGCGCGCGTTGCGCGATCCGGCAGGCCGCGATTCCGTCGCGGATGCCCGATACCGTCACGCCGACGGCAAACACGCTCAGCAACCCGCCGCGCCAGCCGAGGTCGAGTACCTGAAGCGCGGTCGGCTCGTGCGCCCAGACGGCCAGCTGCATCGCGATCATCCCGAACAGCGCGCCGCCGTTGACGGCCAGCAGCGTGTGCAGCACGCGCTCGGTCGCCGGCAGCTTGCGGCTCTGGTCCTCGACGACGAAATCCCACAACGTCAGCACCACCTCGACGACGACCACCGCCGCGAGGGCCGCGACCCACGCACCATGAAAGGCGACGTTCGCGATCGACGCAAACACGAGACCGTAAAGCACGGAGCGCACCGCGTGAATCCCCAGCTCGAGCCGCGCGCGCGGGCTGTGCGGCAGATCCTGCGTGAGCTCGTGGTGATAGAGCGTATCGAACGCGCCCATCGCGCCCTGCACGATCAGCAGGTTGAGCGCCCAGTCGTAAGCAGGCAAGGTGTTCATGGTGTATCCCTCCTCCACAGCCACACAAGCGGCGGCACCATTGCAACGAGTGCCGCCGCGTCGATCGCCACGTGGCCCGATACTCGGGCCTGCAATGAAAACAGCATGTCCTGCGGCGCCCAGATCGACAGGCCGGCCAGCAGCCACCCCCACACTTCCCGCCGGCGCAGCCGGTTGCCGAGGTGGACGAGCGCCAGCATCCAGACCGACGCGCATTGCACCGTCGCGCCGATCAGCGACATCCACCAGACCTGCTGCGCACGCGCCGGGCCGGGCGCCGTACCCGCCCAGAAATGCAGCTCGATGACGCGGTGATACGCGTCGAGCCACGGCGTGCCGGCCACCCACGGAACGGCGATGCCGACGAGCAGGTGGGCAAGCGCCGCGCCGTACATCCAGGTCACCACGATGCGGCGCATGTCATCGCGCGCGGGACGCTCGGCCGCGGGTTCGGCGGCGCGGTCGCCACCGCACGCCGGCCCGTCGCACGCCGCTTCGGTGCGATAGCCGAGCCAGCGCGAAAGGGCATGCCGGTTGCGCGCGACGCGGCGATACAGCGGTGCCAGCACGCCGCGCACGACCGGCACGCGAAGCAGCCGGACGAGCCAGCCGCGCCCGGTCAGCGCATGGGCGGCGAGGATGCCGTCCACACCGGTCAGCATGCGTCCGTCCGGCAGACGCGCATGAAGCTCGAGATTCAGCGCGGGCAGGCCGACGCCCAGCGGCGCCGGGTCGAAGCCCGGCCCGGCGATATCGACGAAAGCCAGCCGCTGCTGCGCGTCGCGGGCACCGAGACGCCGTATCTGCGCGACACATAACGGACATCGTCCGTCGAAGTACAGCACCAGTTCATTTGATTCCATGATTCGCATTCCTTCTTGTTCTTGCGTGCACCGTGAATCGATCGACTGCTTTCCCGCACGCCGTACCGCCGCTCCCATGCGGCGGCGGCCACGTGCTTACATCGGCTTGAGCACCATCAGGAAGTAGACGGACAGCATCGCGAAGAACGCCGGGTAGCCGAGCAGTTCCCAGCGCTTCGCATAGCGCCAGTAGCGCTCCGGCAATGCGGCGTCGCCGTTCGCATGGGCGAGCTTCGCCATCGATGCAAGTTCGAGCTGCAGCCACACGACCGGCAGCCAGCACGCACCGGCGATCGCATACAGCACGATCGATGCGAGCAGCCACGGCGTATGCCACGGCCAGCCGGCGGTGTGCGCGAGCCAGAGCCCCGATGCCGGCTGGAAGATCACGGCCGGCGTCGTGAACCACCAGTCCGCGCGCACCACGAGGCGCGACACGGCCGCGATCGCCGGCACCGACTGCGTGCGGTTCGCGAAGAACAGGTAGAACGCGGTGCCGAAGCCGGTGCCGACCAGCAGCACGGAGGACAGGATGTGAAGCGCCTTGATGACGAGATAGGTATTCATGCTTGTTCTTCTTCTGAAAAAAGGATCAACAGGATCGCGAGAATCGGCACGTTCTTGAGCACGGGGCCGAACGGCTCGGCGAGCAGCGCCGGCATCGTGACCGCGATGACGGCCGAGTACGCGACGATCAGCGCCGCTTGCGCCGCCCACAGGCGCCGTGAAGGCGCGGCGACGGTCGCGATGCCGAACGCGAAGTCCAGCGCGCTGGCCGCGTACAACGCGATCAGCGCGGGCAGCCCCGTCAGGTGCGCAGGCGCGAGCAGCGCGAGGCTCGCGGGCAGCGGATGGATGAACGCGCTGGCGATGGCCGTCCAGATCCACACGATCGCGAGCGCGCCGCGCAGCAACGGCCGACGCCACATCGCCAGCGCGTCGCGACGCAGCGCGGCGGCTTCCGTGCCGATGAAGCCGTCGATCCCGCGCGGCGGCCGGCCGAGCACGGTCGTGACGGCGGCCGGATCGCCGGTGTTCCCGCCACGCAGCATCGTCCACGTGTCGCGCGTGAACATCGCGCCCGGCAGCGTGCCGAGCAACGCGGCCGCCGCGCCGGCCAGCGGGCCCGGCAGCGTCACGCGGGCGGCAGGCGGAAATCGCAGCGCGGCACGGTAGCGGGCCAGCATCTCGCGGTATTCGACTTCGTCGTTGCCGACCACGTCGATCACCGCGCGGCCGGCCGCCGACGCATCGCCCGGTTGCACGACGAGCCGCGCGACGACTTCGGCGAGATCGTCGACGTGCACGGGGCGCAGCCGCTGACGGCCGCCCGCCGGCAGCACCTGCACGGGCAGGCTCGCGAGCATCCGGAAAAACCGCGCGGACGCGCCGTCCGTGCCGTAGACGAGCGCGGGCCGCACGATCCGGAAGTCGATCGGCAGCGCCTGCAGGAAGCGGTCGGCGGCAAGCTTGCTGGCGAAGTAGCGCGTGCCGCCGCGCTCGACGCCGAGCGCCGAGATCTGGATCACGCGCCGCACGCCGGCGCGGCAGCACGCGCTAAAGAGTGCGCATGGCGCGGCCCGGTGCACGGCGTCGAGCGTCGCGCCGCGCCGATCGGCGAGGATGCCGACCGCATTGATCACCACATCGACGCCCTTCAGCCGCGCGAGCCACGCATCGGGATCGATGTCGGCTGCGAAGTCGATCGCGACGTCGCACGGGCCGGCCGCGTGCCGCACGCCGCGCAGCACACGATGGCCGCCGGCTTCGAGCTGCGCGCACAGTGCCCGCCCGATGAAGCCGTTCGCGCCGCACACGAGGACCGTCATGCGGCGCGCCCCGGTGCGGCCCTGCGGGCAGGTCGACGGCAAGACAGCGTTCATTTTCATCCTCTACTTACAGTTATTTCTGTACAAACAGAAATAACAATCCCAAAAAAAGCGGGCTGCCTGCCCGCACTGCGCGTCACGCTTACTTCGACGGCTTGCGCCTGACCGTCTGGCTGATCTTCGCGCCGATGCCGAGCGCCTTCATCAGCGTATCGGGCTTGAGCCGCAGCATCTCGTCCGACCAGGTCGTGAGCGTCTCGACGAACTGCAGCGTGTCGCGGATGCGCTGCTCGGTCTCGCGGCTCTCGTTCGCGATCTCCGGATTCGTCAGGCAATCGCGCAGCACCGTGAGCGTCGGCTCGATCTCGCGCTGCCGCCGCCCTTCGACGATCAGCTTGAACAGTTCCCAGATGTCGGTCGACGTCTCGAAGTGGTCGCGGCGGTCGCCCAGCACATGCACGACCTTCGCGAGCCGCCACGCCTGCAGCTCCTTCAGGCTCGTGCTGACGTTGGAGCGCGCGACGTTGAGCGTCTCGGCGATCTCGTCGGCCGCGATCGGCCGGCCGGCCAGATACAGCAGCGCGTGGATCTGCGAGACGGTGCGGTTGACGCCCCACCGCGAGCCCATTTCGCCCCAGTGGAGAATGAATCGTTCGGCAATCGGTGTGAGTTCCATGGCGTGAAATTTAGGCATTTCAGTTATTTCTGTCAAGAGAGAAATAACCGGACGATCCGCCGGGTTCCGGCCGCGCCCGCCCGCGATCGGCCGCTTCCATTACAATGCGCGGGATTTTTCCGATTTCAGGCCGTTTCTGCCTTTCTGACTAGAGGGTTTCCATGATCATCAAACCGCGCGTGCGTGGCTTCATCTGCGTGACGACTCATCCGGTCGGCTGTGAAGCCAACGTCAAGGAACAGATCGACTACGTGACTTCGCACGGCCCGATCGCCAACGGCCCGAAAAAGGTGCTCGTGATCGGCGCGTCGACCGGCTACGGCCTCGCCGCCCGGATCTCGGCCGCATTCGGCTCGGGCGCGGACACGCTCGGCGTGTTCTTCGAGCGCGCCGGCAGCGAAACGAAGCCGGGCACGGCCGGCTGGTACAACAGCGCCGCGTTCGAGAAATTCGCCGCCGAAAAAGGGGTCTATGCGCGCAGCATCAACGGCGACGCATTCTCCGACAAGGTCAAGCAGGTCACGATCGACACCATCAAGCAGGATCTCGGCAAGGTCGATCTCGTCGTCTACAGCCTCGCGGCGCCGCGCCGCACGCATCCGAAGACGGGCGAAACCATCAGCTCGACGCTCAAGCCGATCGGCAAGACGGTCACGTTCCGCGGCCTCGACACCGACAAGGAAGTGATCCGCGACGTCACGCTGGAACCGGCGACGCAGGAAGAGATCGACGGCACCGTCGCCGTGATGGGCGGCGAGGACTGGCAGATGTGGATCGACGCGCTCGATGAAGCCGGCGTGCTGGCCGACGGCGCGAAGACGACCGCGTTCACGTATCTCGGCGAGCAGATCACGCACGACATCTACTGGAACGGCTCGATCGGCGAAGCGAAGAAGGATCTCGACAAGAAGGTGCTGTCGATCCGCGACAAGCTGGCCGCGCACGGCGGCGATGCGCGCGTGTCGGTGCTGAAGGCCGTCGTCACGCAGGCAAGCTCGGCGATCCCGATGATGCCGCTGTACCTGTCGCTGCTGTTCAAGACGATGAAGGAAACCGGCACGCACGAAGGCTGCATCGAGCAGGTGTACGGGCTGTTCAAGGACAGCCTGTACGGTGCGACGCCGCACGTCGACGAGGAAGGCCGCCTGCGCGCGGATTACAAGGAGCTCGATCCGCAGGTGCAGGCGAAGGTCGTCGCGCAGTGGAACCACGTGACGAACGACAACCTGTACGAGCTGACCGACTTCGCCGGCTACAAGACCGAGTTCCTGCGCCTGTTCGGCTTCGAGATCGCCGGCGTCGACTACGACGCGGACGTGAACCCGGACGTGAAGATCCCCGGCATCATCGACACCACGGCCTGACGGCCCGGCCGCCGCCCGTACCGCCCACGCGGCGCGGGACGCGGGTTCGAGACTCCGGCGGCGTCAACGCGGCGCCGGTTCTTCCAGATAGACGCCCGACGACAGCGTGGCCTTCACCTGCCGCGTGAACTCGTCGGTCGACACTTCTTCTTCCCCTGCTTCGATCGCGTCGTACGCCTGGCGCACGACGTCGGCCGGCGTCGCCTTCGGCACGTCGAGGCCGGCCGTCAGGTCGGTATCGATGAAGCCGGCATGCAGCCCGACGACCTGCGTGCGCTGCTCGCGCAGCGAATGGCGCAGCCCGTTGGTCAACGCCCACGCGGCCGATTTCGACACGCCGTAACCCGACAGGATCGGCCGGTTCACCCAGCTCGCGACGGACAGGATGTTCAGGATCGCGCCGCCGCCATGGCCGGCGAGGATGCCCGCGAACGCGCGCGACATCGCCAGCATCCCGAACACGTTGGTTTCGAAATGGTCGCGCAATGCGTCGGTCGCACCGTCGTCCGTCAGGCTGCCGAGTCGCGCGATGCCCGCGTTGTTGATCAGCAGCGTGACGTCGCGCGCCGCGTCGGCGGCCGCCGCGACGGCCGCCGGATCGGTCACGTCGAGCTTCACCGGCACGACGCCCGGCAGCGTCACGGTGGCCGGATCGCGCGCCGCCGCATAGACCTTGCGCGCCCCTCTCGCAAGCGCCTGCTTCGCGAACTCGAGCCCGAGCCCGCGATTCGCACCGGTGACGAACACCACTGCACCTTCGATCTTCATGACGCTTCCTTTCGCATGATGAATCGCATGCGCGCCGGCTCGCCGCGCGCGTGAGATCCGGTGAAAAACCAGGCTGCCATTGCGTTCCGAACCGGTACGCCGCCGGCAGGCGGCAAGCCGCCCGTTGCCCGGTACACGTGCCCCGGCGGCGCCCAAGACACCGATCGATCGCCATCGGCTGTTCCGGCAGCGGCTTTGCACCCTCCGCCAAGTCGGCTACACTCGATGTCAATGTCGATCACCATTGTCTTTGCCGTGCATTGTGTTCACGCAGTCCGCTCATGTCAATGGTGGTCGCCATTGTGATTTTCAATCGACGCGATCGGCAAAAATCAGGGAGGAATCGATGGGCGTTTCAAGACAGCAGGCTGCCGAGAACCGGAGCGCGATTGTCGCGGCCGCCGAGCGGCTGTTCCGCGTGCGCGGCGTCGACGCGGTCGGACTCACGGAGCTGATGAAGGAAGCCGGCTTCACGCAGGGCGGCTTCTACAACCACTTCAAGTCGAAAGACGCGCTGGTGGCCGAGGTAATGGAAAAGGCCATGCAGGACCGCGCGGATTCGCCGAACGCCGGCAGTCTCGACGCGCAGGTGGCGTCGTATCTGTCGGCCGCGCATCGCGACAACGTCGAGGCCGGGTGCCCGCTGTCCGGTTTCGCGGGCGATGCGCCGCGACTGACCGATGCGGCGCGCGCGTGTTATGCGCACGGCCTCGCCACGTATCTCGACCGGCTGGAGCGGATGGTGGCCGTCGAAGGCGGGACACCGGCGCAGACGCGTCGCGACGCGATCGCCGTCTTCAGCCAGATGGTCGGCGCGCTCGTGCTGTCGCGCGCGATCGCCGGCACCGAGCCCGCGCTGGCCGACGAAATTCTCGCGGCGGGGCGGGACGCGCTCACCGCCGGGCGCGACGATCCGTCCGCGCCGGCATGACGGGCAGACGGCGGGGCAAGACGGCGCGCGCGGCGCCCTTGCCCCGCGCTATTCGACCGCCCGCGCGGCCTCCCACAGCGGCTGCCCGCCCAGCGCCGCATGCCATGCGTCGAAACGCGTGCGCCACGCTTCGAACGGCTCCGCCAACGGATGGCGCGGATCGTCGCTGAGCGAATACGCCATCCCTTCGATCAGCCAGCGCGGCTTGGTCACGACGGCCAGGTTGCCGAGCACTTCCGCCTGGCGGTGATGGATCAGCTCGTGCGCGAGAAAGTAGGTCTGCCAGCCGCGCGGTGCGACAACCACGCCGAAATTCCCGAGCGTCAGCGCCGCGCGCTGGCCGAGGCCGAATGCATCGGCGCACGCGCGGGTCGAACAGAACACGACGCGCGGCGCCTCCCGGAACGTGCCGACGGCCGCCGCCGCGCGCGCATAACCGTCGCGATAGAGCTGCCGTGCGTCGCCGAGCCTCGCGGCATCGTCGGTGCAGAGATCGGCGCTCGGGCACGACACGCCGGGAACCAGCGCGGGCGCGACGACGCGCAGCGGCTTGACCAGCGCATACGCGGCAATCGGCAGCGCGACAAGCAGGCCCGTGAGGGCGTAAACGACATGGGAGCGTTTCATCGAGGCGGGGGTTCCGGGGCGTGCAGCTGAAATCTTCCTGCGTGACTATATCGGACTGGCGACGTCTCCGGCCCTGCCTGATTCCCGGACGGGGCGCGGTCGCCCCGGGCCCTGCGCTCGCCGCGACCGGGGAGACATTCCGGCGCTTGCCGTTGCGATCTGCCGTTTCGTCAAACCCGGGACCTTTTCCCGCTGATGCCGCCCGGATAATCAGATGCGCCGGCCATCCGGCGGCCGAACCCCTGCAAACGGCTGACACGCTCCCTGCCCGTCACGCGATGTGCCCCGTGCTCGCGCCTCCGGCACCCGCTGTCCGGCGGCTCCAGCGAATGCCCAGCAACAGGAGCACGGCACTGCACACGAACAGGGTCGCCTCGACCAGCACCGTATCGACATGCCAGTACCGCGTCAGCAGCACGACAACGAAGTCGAACACGAAATGGAGCGCAATCGCATACCCCAGCCAGCGCTTCGTTCCGCGCACGAACGTCTGCAGCACGATCAGCGACAGTCCGACATGCGCGGCCAGCGCGCTCGTGCGCTCGAGCAACGCGAGAACGGGCGACGCGAGCGTCATGCCCACGAACTGCGACCCGACCAGCGACTGCACGCCCTCCGGCACCACGACACCCGCGTGCGCGAGCAGATAAGCCGTGCCGAGCGCGAGAAACCCGACGCCGACCAGCAGCATCGCCTCCAGTCCGCCGTGCCCGAGCCCGAGCATCACGGCCGTCGGTGCATCATGCCGCTTCGGCAGCAGATACCGGAAGGCGACCCAGCGCCCGCATTCCTCGAAGAGCCCGGCCGTCAATGCCGCGAACACGAGCATCGGCAGGTGCCAGCGCGGCTCGTGAGCAAGCCAGCGGTACAGCGGAATCTGCCACGACATGCGCAGTACCGGCTGGAACACGAAGAAGGTCAGCATCCCGTAGAAAAACACGCGAAGCGGCACCTGCGTGCGGCGTCGCCACGCGGCCGCGAGCCACGCCGGCGCGACCAGCGCGACGAGACCGGCCGCGAGCGTAAGGAACAGGAGCGCCGGAGCGACGGGATGCATCGCGCGCCCCGTTACGCGAGTTGCTTGTGGAAGTACGTCGTCGCGCAGGGCGTGCCGTCGGGCATCAACGCATAGTTCGGCACGACGCCGACGCGCTGCCAGCCGGCCCGCTCGTACAGCCGCTCGGCGTCGCCGCCCGTCACGGTATCGAGCACGAGCACGGTCTTGCCGGCGTCGCGCGCGGCCGCGTCGGCCGCCGCCATCAGCCGCCCGGCGATGCCCTGCCGGCGCGCGTGACGCGACACGAGCATCTTCGCGATATCCGCACGATGCGGCTGGTTCTCCGGCTGCGCGGTCACGACCTGCACGGTGCCGACGATCCGGCCGGCCGCGTCCTCGGCAACGAGCAGGATGCGCTCGCCGTTCGCGACGCCGTTGGCGACGTGGGTCCAGAACGCGACGGCGGTCGGCCGCCCGATCGGCAACATGAAGCTGACGGACGCGCCGCCCTCGACGCAATCGATCAGCACGTCGGCCAGCGCATCGACGCAGGTCATCGCTTCGCCCGCGTCGATGCGGCGGACGGTAACGGATTCGGTCATGCCATCTCCGGGAGTCAGGTGGGCCGCCCGCACGGGTTCGGCGGGCGGCCGGATCGGAAAGAACACCGGCCGATCGTCGCGGCTCGCGCAACGGCAGCAGGCATGCGGCGATACCGCGCCCGGTCGGCGCGTGTTGCCGCCCCATCATCCTACGCGACGAAAATTTCCGTTGCATCGCCGTTCCCATTGCCTACACTTAGCCACATGGCTAACTTTCAACCCGGCATCAGCGACGTGTTCCACGCCCTCGCCGATCCAACGCGCTGCGCGATCGTCGGCGCGCTCGGCCAGGGCGAGCGGACCGTCTCCGCATTGGCCGAGCCGTTCGACATGGCGCTGCCGTCGTTCATGAAGCACGTGGCCGTGCTCGAGCGCAGCGGCCTCGTGCAGACCCGGAAATCCGGCCGCTCGCGCACCTGCACACTGGTCGGCAGCCGGCTCGCCGAGGCCGAGGCATGGCTCGCCGCGCAACGCGCGCTGTGGGAAGCACGATCCGATCGTCTCGTCGAATTCGTCGAACGCCGTCACCAGGAGGAGCACGATGTCAGCCAGCCCCGTCGACCCCGCTGAAGCCCACGATCTCGTCATCACGCGCACGTTGCACGCGCCGCGCCACGCGCTGTGGCGTGCGTGGACCGACCCCGAACTGCTGAAGGAATGGTGGTGCCCGAAACCGTGGACCACCGAAGTACGCGCATTCGACCTGCGTCCGGGCGGCGCTTTCCACACGTTCATGCTCGGCCCCGACGGCGGCACGAGCGACAACCCCGGCTGCTTCCTCGAAATCGTGCCCGAATCGCGCATCGCGTTCACGTCGATGCTCGGGGGCGGCTGGCGGCCGCAAGTGCCGTGGATGGGGTTCACGGCAGTCGTCACGATGGCCGACGACGATGCGGGCAGCCGCTACGAGGCGCGCGTGATGCATCCGGACGCCGCCACGCGCGAGCGCCATGAAGCGCTCGGCTTCTTCGAGGGCTGGAACACCTGCATCACGCAGCTCGACGCCTTCGCGGCCGCGCTGCGCTGAGCGCGGCCGGGTGCGCGATCATTGCATGCCGCCTCGCGCGCGCCTAGGATTCTTGAAGGAAGCGCGACGACACGCCGGCCCGCCGGCGTGCACCGTCGCGCGCGCTCCGCGGGAGGCGACATGTTGCACACGCACACGCATTCGACCCGGGTCAGCCGGCACCTGAACGCCCCGCGCGGGCGCGTCTACCGTGCGCTGCTCGATCCGCACGCCGTCGAACAATGGAAGGTGCCCGACGGCATGACGTGCCGCGTGCATGCGTACGACGCGCGCGAAGGCGGCGCGCTGCGCGTATCGCTGAGCTATGACGCACCGTCGGCCGGTACCGGCAAGACCAGCGCGCGCACCGATACCTATCACGGCCGCTTCGTCACGCTCGTGCCGGACGAGCAGATCGTCGAGATCGACGTGTTCGAAACCGACGATCCGATGCTGCGCGGCGCCATGACGATCACGATCACGCTGTCCGACGAAGCGGGCGGCACGCGCGTGGACGCCGTGCACGACGGGGTGCCGCCCGGCGTGCCGGCCGCCGACAACGAAACCGGCTGGCAAATGGCGCTGGCGAGGCTGGCGGCGCTGGTGGAGGCGAAGTGAGCAAGCGCCGGGCCTGTCGTCGCGACGCGCGTCAGCCGAGCCGGTAAGCCCGCGTGACCGTGCCGCGGAACAGCGCGTCGCGCTCGTCCGGGCTTGCCTGCGCCGTCAGGCGCTTGAACGCATTCCAGCCGTTCACGAACGAATACGAGCCCTTGTCGACCGGAAAATTGCTCTCGAACATGCAGCGCTCGGGGCCGAACGCGTCGATGCAGGTCATCATCCATGGCTTCCACGCGTCGGCGAGCTGCACGGAAGACGGCGGCCGCGCGCCTTTCTCGAAATCGAAACCGTTGATGCGCATCCCGAGCCCGCCGACCTTCACGTACACGTTCGGCAGCCGCGCGAGCGCGCGCATCGACGCCGACCAGCGTTCGAACACCTCCGGCCGCTTGTCGGCATAACTCGCGATCCGTACGACGCCGCCGCAGTGATTGACGATGATGCGCGTATCGGGATTCGCCTTCGCGAGCTCGAACAGTTCAGGGAGTTGGGGAAAGAACAGCCACGCGTCGTACGACAGCCCGAGCGGCGCGAGTTGCGCGACGCCCGCCCGGTACGCGGAATCGAGCAGCATGCCGCGCGGCACCGCCGATAGCGGATTGGCAAGCGTCGGATCGGCATCCCAGGTCGTCAGGTGACGAACGCCGCGAAACCGCCCGCGCCCGGCTTCGAGATGTGCTTCGAGCACCTCGCGCACGCGCTCGCCGAGACGCAGGTCCGCATGGCCGACGATGCCTTTCGCGACAGCCGGGCGGCCGTGCTGCTGCAGCGGCTCGGTCACGCCGGCAACGTAGGCCGTCTCGCCCGCCGGCTTCAGTTCGACCGGGCCCGCATCGCGATAGCGCGTCTGCGCCTGCATGTAGACGGACGCCTGGATGTTGTGGCCCGAGCGCGCGTCCTGCAGATAGTCGTCGAGCATGTAGATCCAGCCCGGCCGCTCATAGAAATGATGATGCGCATCGACGATCGGCAGGTCGGGCTCGAGCGCGGGTTCGAGCGCCGACGCGAGCCAGTCGGGGCGGACCGCCAGATAGTTGCTTTGCGTCGTCATGCGGGAAACTCCCTCCTGGGTCGCCGCGCGCGTCTCGGTGAACGCGGGCAGCGCGAGCGATGCGGCGGCCGCGCCGAGCAGCCGGCGCCGCTTGATCGAAAGCGTCGTGTCCATGTCATTCGCTCCGGTCGAACGCGTACAGCGACAACGTCAGCAGCGTCGTGACCGCGAGCACGATCGCGAGGCCGAGCATGCCGGCGGTAAAGGTGCCGAAGGCGTCCTTCAGGTAGCCGACGAGATAAGGGCCGGCGAAGCCGCCGAGCGCGCCGATCGAGTTGATCAGCGCGAGCCCGCCGGCCGCCGCCTGGCCGGACAGGAAGCGCGAGGGCAGCGTGTAGAAGATCGTGCGGCCGGCGATCGTGCCGACCAGCGCCAGCGTGATGCCGGCGAGTGCGGGGCCGAGCGTCAGGAAGTGCGTCGAGACGCCGAGCGCCACCGCGCCGATGAACAGCCCGATCGCCAGGTTCGCGACCGGGCCGCCGCGACGGTCCACGCGCTTCGCCCACCACAGCAGCGCGACGGTCGCGAAGAAGTACGGCACCGCGGACAGCCAGCCCGTCTGCATCGTCGACATGCCGTGCGCCTTGAGCATCTGCGGCAGCCAGATGCCGATCCCGTAAGAACCCATCGTGAAACCGAACGAGATCAGCGCGAGCACGTACACGCGCACGTCGCGCAGCGCGACGCCGAAGCGCTTCTTGCGGCCGGCGGCCGCGCCTTCGCGCTCGAACGCGCGCTGCAGCGCGGCACGCTCGTCGCCCGTCAGCCACGCGGCATCCGCGGGCGAATCGGACAGCAGCTTCAGCACGAGAAAACCGAGCGCGCACGCCGGCAGCCCTTCGACGATGAACATCCATTTCCAGCCGGCCAGCCCGAGCGCGCCGTCGAGTTGCAGCAGCCACGTCGACAGCGGCCCGCCGATCAGCGACGACAGCGGCGTCGACACGGTGAACCACGCCAGCACCCGCGTTCGGTAGCTCGCCGGAAACCACACGGCGAGGAAGAAGATCACGCCCGGAAAGAACCCGGCTTCCCCGATACCGAGCAGCAACCGGATCGCATAGAAACTCGTCGGCCCGGTCGCGAGCGCAGTCGCGGCCGCCATCACGCCCCACGTGATCATGATGCGGGCGAGCCAGCGGCGCGCGCCGAAGCGGTACAGCGCGAGATTGCTCGGCACCTCGAACACGCAGTAGCCGGCGAACATGATCCCCGCGCCCCAGCCGAACTGCGTCGCCGTCAGCCCGAGATCGCGGTTCATCGTGAGCGCCGCGAACCCGACGCTCGTGCGGTCCAGGTAATTGAAGAAATACGCGAGCGCGAGCAGCGGGATGAAGCGCCATGCGGCCTTGCGCACGGCCCGCTGCTCGATCGATGCATCGGTCTCGCGATCGGCGGCCAGCGCCGGGAATGCGGATGTCATGGTTGTCTCCGTGGATAGGGCGATCCTCGCCCGCGCGTGGCGCGGCCGGGACGCCTTTGTTCGATCAGGGGATCGCGGCCGCGCTACGCGCTCGCCAGTTCGTTCGGCGACGGCGCGCCGCCCGCCGCAGCGCCGTCCGCGTCGTGCCGCCCGGCCACGACGCCGGCCTCGATCAGCGCGCGCGCCTCGTCCGGCGTGTAGCCGAGTTCGCCAAGCAGCGCGCGCGTGTCCTGCCCGAGCGCCGGCGGCGCCGAGCGCAGCCGCAGGCGCTCGCCCGCGAGCGTGAGCGGCAGCAGCGCGGTGCGCGTGTCGACCGGCCGCCCGGCGCTGCTCGCATCGGCCGGCAACGTCACGTCCGCGAGGCCGCCCGTCGCCAGCAGGTGCGGATCGTCGAACAGGTCCTGCGGCCTGGTGATCGGTGCATACGGCAGGCCGATCGACTCGAAGATCGCGCCGATCTCCGTGGCCGAATGCGGCGCGAGCCGCGCGCGCAGTTCTGGCAGCAGCCACTCGCGCGCCTGCACGCGCAGGTTGTTGGTCGCGAGGCGCGCATCGTCCTTCAGCGCAGCCAGCCCGAACGCATCGCAGAACAGCGCCCACTGCGTATCCGACACGACCGCGAGAAAGATCTGCTCGCCGTCCTTCACGGAGAACACGTCGTAGACGGCCCACGCGGAAATCCGGCTCGGCATCGGCGATGCGGCCTGCCCCGTCACCGCGAACTGCATCATGTGCTGCGCCACGAGGAACACGTTGTTTTCGAACAGCGAGCTCTGCACCTGCTGGCCGCGGCCGGTGCGCTCGCGCTGCGCGAGCGCGGCCATCGCGCCGATCGCGCCGAACATGCCGCCCATGATGTCGTTCACGCTCGCGCCCGCGCGCAGCGGCCGCCCCTCCGGGCCGGTCATGTACGCGAGGCCGCCCATCATCTGCACCACCTCGTCGAGCGCGGTGCGATGCTCGTACGGCCCCGGCAGGAAGCCCTTGTGCGACACGTACACGATGCGCGGATTCAGCGAGTGCAGCGCCGGATAACCGAGGCCGAGCCGGTCCATCGTGCCGCTCTTGAAGTTCTCGCTGAACACGTCCGCCGTCGCGACGAGCCGCAGCACGATCTCGAGCCCGCGCGGATCCTTCACGTCGACCGCGAGGCTCTTCTTGTTGCGGTTGAACATCCCGAAGAATCCCGCGCCCGAACCGCGCAGCGCGCGCGTGCTGTCGCCGGCGATCGGTTCGATCTTGATGACTTCCGCGCCGAGATCCGCGAGCAGCATCCCGCAGGTCGGGCCCATCACCATGTGCGTCATCTCGATCACGCGGACGCCGGCGTACGGCAGCATCGAAGCGGGTTGGCGACCGTTCATTGCGCGACTCCCGCCAGGCATCCTTCCGGTTGCGGCGCGGTTGGAGAACGGCCGTCCGCATAACGGAAGCCCTTCGGCAAACCGGCGTCCGGCACATGGCCGTACAACGCCTCGGCCGGCAGCGCCGCGTGCAGGATCGCGCGCGCGGCGAGCAGGGCGTCGACGTCGATACCCGTGTCGAATCCCATCGATTCGAGCAGGAACACGAGATCCTCGGTGACGATGTTGCCGGTCGCGCCCGGCGCATACGGGCAACCGCCGAGGCCGCCCTGGCTCGCATCGATCGTCGTCACGCCCGCGTCGAGCGCCGCGACGACGTTGGCGAGCCCCTGCCCGCGCGTATTGTGGAAATGCGCGCCGCCCGCCTTGTCGCCGACTTCCCGGCGCAGCCGGACAAACAGCCGGCGTACCTGCGCCGGGTTCGCATAACCGCTCGTGTCGGACAGCCCGATCTCGTCGACCCCGCATTCGGCCATCGCCACCGCCATCGCGATCGCCTCGTCGTCGCTGACGGCGCCCGCGATCGTGCAGCCGAACGCGACCGACACGCCCGCCTCGATCTGCACCGACGGGAACCGCGCATCGCGCAGCGCGACGATCGCGCGCACCTCGTCGATCATCTGCGCGGGCGTCTTGCGGATATTCGCCAGCGAATGCGCCTCCGTCACCGATACCGGCAGCGTCAGCTTGTGCACGCCTGCTTCGAATGCGCCCTCGGCGCCGCGCAGGTTCGGCGCGAGCGCGGCGACATGCAGCCCGGGAATCGCCAGCGCATGCGCGACGACCTCACGCACGTCGGCCATCTGCGGCAACAGCCTCGCCGGCACGAACGACCCGACCTCGATCTCGCGCAAGCCGGCCGCGGCCAGCGCCGTGATCCAGCGCAGCTTGCCGGCCGTCGGCATCACGGCCCGGATGCTCTGCAGGCCGTCGCGCGGCCCGACCTCGCTGACCAGCACCTTCGGATATTCGGAAACGCTCATTTGGTACTCCATCGTTCTATCTGAAAGAACATCGTTCTGTTTGATAGAACTTTAAGCGTGCGTCGAACGTGCTGTAAGCGGGGTATACCCGTGAAATTGCGATTTTCTGGAACTTGAGTTCTGCCAGACAGAACGATATAGTCGGCCGATCATCCTCTGAAGGAAGCAGGCAGTGCCTACGACTCACACCGATCACGCCGGCAGCGAGCCCGATTCGCCGGCCGAAGAAGCGTCCAGCGGCGTCGCCGTCCTCGATCGCGCGTTTGCGATCCTCCGCGCCTTCGGGCAAACCGACGACCGGCTGTCGCTCGCGGAGCTGTCGCGCCGCACCGGGCTGTACAAGAGCACGATCCTACGCCTGCTCGCCGCGCTCGAGCATGGCGGCTTCATGCGCAAGCTCGACGACGGCCAGTACGCGATCGGGCACGAGCCGCTGCGGCTCGCCGCGCTGTACCAGCGTTCGTTCCGGGTCGGCCCGGTGGTCGAGCCGCTGCTCGAAACGCTCAGCCGCGAACTCGGCGAAACGGCATCGTTCTACGTGCGCCAGGGCGACATGCGCTCGGTGCTGTACCGGGTCGAGCCCGCCCGCGCGGTGCGCGTGTCGATTCGTGTCGGCGAGGAATTTCCGGTTCGCCAGGGCGCGTCCGGGAAGGTGCTGCTGGCGTTCACCGACACGCAGGATGCGCAATGGCACGACGTGCGCGAACGACTCTGGGCCGCGTCTTACGGCGAGCGCGACCCCGAGACGGCTTCGGCGTCCGTACCCGTGTTCGGTGCGGCCGGCGAGTGTGTGGGCGCGCTGACCGTATCGGGCCCGAAATCGCGGCTCGCCGCCGCACCGGCCATGGCGGCAGCGCTCGCGATGCTGCTGCCGCTCGCGCAGAAGGCGACCGTGGCGCTCGGCGGCGCAGGCGCACGCTACGACGCGGCGGCCGTACGTGACAGCCTCGCGCAGTTCGCGTCGGCAGCAGGCCACGACGACACGGCGTCGTGACCGGCGGCGCGCGCACCGCCACGCAACAGCGCTACAACACAACAACGCAAAAGGCAGCCGCGTGCGACACTGGCCGCCGATGCATGCATCGCGCGCCGCCCGCGGGCGTGCCGCGCGTGCCCCGCCAACCGGACACCCATGAGGGCAGCCACCATGAACGCCGCGCGCACCGCCAGCTGGTATTTCGATTTCGTCTCGCCGTTCGCGTACCTGCAGCAGGAACAGTTCGACCGGTTGCCGGCCGCCGCCGCGTTCGAGCCGCGGCCCATCGTGCTCGGCGCACTGCTCTCACACTGGGGCCAGAAAGCACCGGCCGAGATCGCGGCGAAACGCGTCTTCACCTATCGCCACGCGCAATATCGCGCGGACAAGCTCGGCATTGCATTCCGGATGCCGCCCGCGCACCCGTTCAATCCGATCCGGCCGCTGCGTCTCGCGATCGCGATGGGCAGTTCACCCGACGCGATCCGCCGGATCTTCCGGCATATCTGGCGCGACGGCCAGGACGTGTCGACCCCGGAAGGGTTCGCCGCGCTGTGCGAAGCCGTCGGCTTCCCGGAAGGCGTGACGGCCGTCGAAGCCCAGCCGGTCAAGGACGCGCTGCGCGCGAACACCGACGATGCGATCGCGCACGGCGTATTCGGCGTGCCGACCTTCGAACTCGACGGCGACCTGTTCTGGGGCGAGGATGCGACCGACATGTTCGCCGACTGCGCGACGTCGCGCACGTGGCTCGATTCGCCTGAAGTGCGCCGCATCAGCGCACTGCCCGAAGGCATCCGGCGCGGCTGACGGCGCCGCGGCCGGCCGGCGCTCACGGCGCTCACGGCACGAATCCGGCGCCGCTGAATTTCCGCACCGCACGCACATGGCGGGCAGGCCCACAGGGCTTGCCCGCCTTTTCTTTTATTTTCGATCGGCGCACGCATGACGCCGCGCGACCCGGCAGATTCGCGCGCATCAGGCGCGATAACCGTTCATCCGGCGCAAGATCCACACCGGCCCGCGCGACTGTCCAGTTCTACCGATTATTTTTCCGATGGCCGCGCGCATCGACGCGGAAATATCGGACGATTCCGATCCCCCCGCCACGCGGCACTCGCCCATCCGGCCCCAATCGCACAGCCCCGTTTCATCAGGGGATTCCCGGTATTTTTTCGCATTTTCTTCGAAATAACGGGTGACCATACTTGCCCCCCGTTGCGCTCCGGTGCGAGCGCGCTTCCAGATCCGGCCGGCCGCGCGCAATGCATCGGGCGTCCGCCGGGATCGCACGACATGAACAATTTCGACACCACGATCCAGACCTTCCTCACCCACATCACGTTCGGACCGCTGATGAATCACGCGATCCGCGTGATCGCTGGCCTGTACACGTTCAAGGGCTTCGTGCTCATTCCCGTGCTGTGCTGGCTGTGGTTCCAGCCGGGCCCGAACCGCGAGCGGCAGCGCGAACTGGTCGTCGCGACGATCGCGAGCGGGCTCATTGCGCTCGCGTTCGGCCGGCTGCTCGCCCAGGTGCTGCCGTTCCGCGTGCGGCCGATCTACAACCCCGAACTGCACCTGCACTTCCCGTCGGCAGGGCTGCGCGCGGCCACGCTGCAGGCATGGAGTTCGTTTCCCAGCGATCACGCGATGCTGTGGATGGCGATCGCCACCGGCATCTTCATCATCGCGCGCCGCGTCGGCGTGCTCGCGCTGCTGTATGCGGTCGTGTTCATCTGCGTACCGCGCGCCTATCTCGGCTTCCACTACCCGACCGACCTGATCGCCGGCGCCGCGATCGGCATCGCGATCGCATGGCTGCTGACGCGCGACGCGATCCGCTCGCGCTTCGCGCCGCAGGTGCTGGCGACGATCCGGCGCTTCCCCGCGCCGGCCTATACGCTCGCGTTCCTGCTGTGCTTCGAGCTGATCACGCAGTTCGACGAACTGCTGACGCTCGCGCAGTCGGCCACCCGCACGATGTAACGGGAGACGCCGCGATGCTGCCGCTGCTTTCGTTCCGTCGCCCCGGCACGCGCTGCCGGCCATGCGCGGCGTCGGCGCGACGCGCGACGCCCGCGCCGTTCAGTCGCGATCGGGCGCGCCCAGCGGAAAGAACGGGCGATACGGCCGCGCCTCGTCGACCGCGCGCGCAAACGACGGCCGCGCCAGCAGACGCTTGCGATACGCGATCACGTTCGCGAACGACGGATCGATCCGGTGCGTCCAGTCCGCATAGAACAGGAACGGCGCCGCGCCGCAGTCGGCGAGGCTGAAGCGGTCGCCGGCCGCCCATTCGCGATCGGCCATCTTCCTGTCCAGCCACGCATACGACGTGTCGAGCATCGCGCGCGCATCGGCGACACCGCGCGCATCGCGCTCGGCTTCCGGCCGCAGCGCATCGAACACGACCTTCTGCTGCGGCGTCGACACGTAGTTGTCGAAGAAACGATCCATCGTGCGCACCTCGAGCGCCGCGTGCGGATCGTCGGGCAGCAGCCGCACGGGGCCCGGATGGTTCAGGCCGAGGTACTCGATGATGATGGACGCCTCGATCACGGTGCGGCCGGCATCGACGAGCACCGGAAAGCGCTTCAGCGGCCACAGCGCGGCCAGTTCCTGCATCGGCTTCGGATCGTCGTGCGCGAGCACGCGATACGCGAACGGCGTGCCGTTCTCGTACAGCGCGGTCAGCACCTTCTGGCAGTAGGACGAAAAGGGATGGGCGTAAAGCGTCGGTATCATCGTGCGGTCTCTCCGGGTTTCGGCGCCGCGTCGTGCGGCGCCACGTGATCGGATACCTTGACGACGAACGGCACCCGGCCGTTTCGACAGCGGTCCGGAATTAATTTTTGTCGTGCGACTTGTGCCGTTACGACCGGCCGTCCATCACCACACGCCCCTCGGCACGCCAGCGCAGCATCCCGCCGCCGAGATTGGCGACCGTGTCGAAACCGGCTTTCAGCAGGATCACGGTCGCCTGCGCGGATCGCCCGCCGGCCCGGCACACGGTCACGACCGGCCGGTCGCGCGCGATCTCGCCGGCACGCGCGGCCAGTTCGCCGAGCGGAATCGGCGTCGCGCCGGGCAGATGGCCGAGCGGGCCCGTGAATTCGTCCGGCTCGCGCACGTCGACCACCTGCACCGCCTGCAAATGATCCTCGAGCCATTGCGGATCGATTTCCCAGAACCCCGCGAACGTATAGGCGAGCGGCGCCCAGTCGGGTGCCGCCTGCGCATCGGGCGCGTTCGCGGCGACGCCGCATTGAAGATTCGCCGGCACCGCGACATCGATCTGGCGCGGGTGCGCGAGCCCGAGGTTGCGCATGTAGCCCGCGAAATCGTCTTCGCTCAGATCGCCGCCGAGGCGCGGATTGAAGCGCCGCTCCTCGCCGACGCTCGTCACCGTGAGCCCGCGATAGTCGTGCGCCGGATACAGCAGGCACGCGGCCGGCAGCGTGAAAAGCCGGCCGTGCACCGCGCGATACAGCGCGCGCGGGTCGCCCTGCTGGAAGTCGGTGCGGCCGGTGCCGCGGATCAGCAGGCAATCGCCGGTGAACGCCATCGATTCGTCGTCGAGCACGAGGCTGATGCAGCCGCTCGTGTGGCCGGGCGTCGCGCGCACGGTCAGGTAGCGCGCGCCGAACGCACAGCGGTCGCCGTCGTTCAGGTAACGATCGGCGCCCTGCGCGCCGCTCGCGGCCGAGATCGCGATCGTGCTGCCCGTGCGCTGCTTCAGCAGCCACGCGCCCGTCACGTGATCGGCATGCACGTGCGTGTCGACGGTTGCGACGAGCCGCAGCCCGAGCTCGTCGAGCAGCGCCGCGTCGCGGCGCACCTGCTCGAACACCGGATCGATCAGCAGTGCTTCGCGCGACGCGGGGTCGGCGAGCAGGTACGTGTATGTCGACGATTGCGGGTCGAAGAGTTGCCGGAAGATCATCGCGAAGTCGCTCCGTCGCTGGTTGATGCGCATTGTCCGGCCCGGGCCGCCGCTGCCGCCGCTGCCGCTGCCGCTGCCGCTGCCGCTGCCGCCACTGTCGCCACTGTCGCCGCGCGGGCCGCCCCGTCGTGGTCCTGCACTGCCGGCATCCGGCCGGCACGGCGCGTCAGCGCGGCTGCGTCACGTAACGCAGGTACGGCTTCAGCGTCCGGAAGCCCTGCGGGTACTTCTGCCTGGCCGCATCGTCCGACACCGACGTCGGAATGATGACATCGTCGCCGGGCCGCCAGTTGACCGGCGTCGCCACCGTATGCTGCGCGTTGAGCTGCAACGCGTCGAGCAGGCGCAGCACCTCGTCGAAATTGCGTCCCGCGCTCATCGGATAAACGAGCATCGCCTTGACCTTCTTGTCCGGCCCGATGACGAACACCGAGCGCACGGTCGCGTTGTCGACCGCCGTGCGCGGGCCGCCGCTCGCATTCGGATGAATCATGTCGTACAGCTTCGCGACCTTCAGCTCGTCGTCGCCGATCAGCGGATAGTTGACCGCGTGACCCTGCGTCTCGGCGATATCCGCCACCCACTTCCGGTGATCGCTGACCGGATCGATCGACAGCCCGATGATCTTCGTGTTGCGCTTGTCGAATTCCGGCTTGAGCCCGGCCATGTAGCCGAGTTCGGTCGTGCATACCGGCGTGAAATCCTTCGGATGGGAAAACAGGATCGCCCAATGGTCGCCGATCCATTCATGAAAGCGGATCGTTCCCTCGGTGGTCTCCGCGGTGAAATCGGGCGCGTCCTCGCCTAGTCGAATCGACATGTTCGTCTCCGTCAAATGGAAATCGTCACGACGCCCGCGCCGCGGCTTGCGCGCGACGCGCGATCGTCCGCGCGCGGAGTGCAGGCATGGCACATGCCCGGGTTCCGCGCGTTCATATAGCCTAGTTCAAAATGCGCGCACCACCGGGATGCGGTGTGCGCGATGTCTTGGCCGATTCCGACGACGAATGCGGCACGGCAGCACGATGCGCGCCAACCGGGCGCGCGTGCGGGCTGCCTTACACTAGCGGCTCCTCTCGTCTTACGTTCACAGGAATGCCACCGACATGTCGATGACGATCGATCCGAAGCAGGCCGCCGCACTGCTGGCCGTCGCCGACACGGGCAGCTTCGAGCAGGCGGCCGTGCGCCTGCACGTGACCGCATCGGCCGTCACGCAGCGGGTCCGCGCACTGGAAGCGAGCCTCGGCACGCCGCTCGTGCTGCGCACGCGGCCGTGCCGCCCGACGGTGGCCGGGCAACGCGTGCTGCAGCACTTGCGCCGCGTCGCGCTGCTGCAGGCCGACCTGCAAAGCACGCTCGCGACCGAGCGCGAATCGCCGATCTCGGTCACGATCGCGCTCAATTCCGACAGCCTCGGCACGTGGTTTCTCCCGGCACTGACGTCCGTACTCGCCGGCGAGCGCATCCTGTTCGAGCTGATCGTCGAAGACCAGGACCACACGTTCGCGCTGCTCGAAAGCGGGATGGCGGTGGGCTGCGTGACGACCGAGCCGAAGCCGATGCGCGGCTGTCTCGCGACGCCGCTCGGCACGATGCGCTACCGGCTGCTCGCGGCCGCCGCGTTCGCGGTGCGCTGGTTCCCGCGCGGGCTGAACCGCACGAGCGCGCGCAAGGCGCCCGTCGTCGCGTACTCGCGGCGCGATACGCTGCAGTCGTCGTTCCTGAAGGAGAAATTCGGGCTACCCGAGGGCGCCTACCCGTGCCACTACGTGCCGGGCACCCATTCGCACTTCGCGGCGGTGCGGCATGGCCTCGGCTACGCGATGGTGCCGGAGCCGCTGATCGGCACCGCGCCGCTCGACGCGCAGGGGCTCGTCGATCTCGCGCCCGCGCATCCGACCGACGTCACGCTGTACTGGCACGCGTGGACCGTGCAGTCGCCGACGATGGCGTCGTTGTCGGAACGCGTCGTCGAGGCGGCACGCCGGCTGCTCGCGCCGCTGCCATGACGCGCGGGTGATCGACACCGCCGGGGCGGTGCGCGGCGCGCGGCGCGGTACGCATCGCAGCGAGAAACCCTGCCGCGCCGCCTATACTTTTTCCATCGGCCTCGCGAACGCGCCGCGCGGCCGATCACGCACATCCGGCCGTTCCCTTTCCCGCAAGGAGAACATCATGTCCCGCCGCTATATCGATTGCCGCGAGTTTCCCAGCGCGACGAACTGCTCGGTCGCGATTTCCGCCGACTCCGACAACGAACTGCTGGAGGCCGCCGTGCAGCATGCGGTGCTGGTGCACCAGCACACCGACAGCGCCGAACTGCGCACGCAGCTGAAAACGCTGTTCCGCGACGGCACGCCCCCCGCCGACGCACCCCGGCAAGCGTAATCCGCCGGCTCGCCCGATATCGACAGACGGGTTGCCTCGTCGCCCCCGTCGCCTCTTCGCTCCCTGCTTCGCGCCACCTCGTGCCGGCTCTCCCGCCGGCCGGCGCATTCCCCGTTACGCGCGGCGCTGCGCGAAATACGCGCCGACCGCATCGATGAAGGTATCGATGTCCGCGCGCGACACGTCGCAGTGCGTGACGAAGCGCGACGCGTACAGCATCTGCGTGAGGATCCCGCGCTCCTTGAGCCACGCCTCGAGCGGCGCGCAATCGGCTTCGGGGAATTGGGCGAACACCATGTTCGTCGCGTGCGACAGCACCTTCACCGCGTCGATGCGCGCGAGGCCCGCCGCGAGATGCGCGGCGTTCGCGTGATCGTCCGCGAGCCGTTCGACGTTGTGGTCGAGCGCATACAGGCACGCGGCCGCGAGAATGCCCGACTGCCGCATCGCGCCGCCGAGCACCTTGCGCCAGCGCTGCGCGCGCTCGATCAGCACGCGGTTGCCGACCAGCACCGAGCCGACCGGTGTACCGAGCCCTTTCGAGAAACAGATCGACACGGTGTCGAACGGCGCGCACAGCTCGGCGATCGAACGGCCCGACGCGACGGCGGCGTTGCACACGCGCGCGCCGTCGAGATGCAGCGCCAACCCGCGGCTGCGCGCGAACGCGGTGGCTTCCTGGACATAGCCTTCCGGCAAGACCTGGCCGCCGATCGTGTTTTCGAGCGCGAGCAGGCGCGTGCGGGCAAAGTGATTGTCGATCGGCTTGATCGCCGCGGCGATCTTCGCGAGCGGCAGCGTGCCGTCCGGCGCGTTCTCGATCGGCTGCGGCTGGATGCTGCCCAGCACGGCCGCACCGCCGCCTTCGTACTTGTAGGTGTGCGCGAGCTGGCCGACGATGTACTCGTCGCCGCGTTCGCAATGGGCCATCAGCGCGGCGAGGTTGCTCTGCGTGCCGCTCGGGAAGAACAGGCCGGCTTCCTTGCCGGCCCGCTCGGCCATCACCGCCTGCAGGCGCAGCACGGTCGGGTCGTCACCCCATACGTCGTCGCCGACTTCGGCGGCAGTCATCGCGGCCAGCATTGCCTGGCTCGGACGTGTCACGGTATCGCTGCGTAAATCGATCATCGCTGAGTCCTGGGTAAACGCGGACCGGAACCGATGCGCCCGGCCCTGCCGAAACGAGACTCAGAGTGTACGCAATTCACGCAGCGTGTGTGTGCCGGCGGCCGGCGGGCGACGTATGCACGGCGCACCGGCACGCGATGCGGCACGCTGCCGCCCGGGCCGCCGTCAGTAGCGCGGCGGCGGCGGCTGGACACCCGCCGGCGGCATCGGCGGCGCCGCGCGCGGTGCGCCGCCGTATCCGCCACCGCCGTATCCGCCGCCGCCGCTCATCCCGCCCGGCACCGGCACGCGGTTGCCGGTCGCGTACATGCATTGCAGGTAGCCGTAGTCGTAGCGGCGCTGGATGTCGTAGGCCGAGCCTTGCGCCGCACCGGCACCGACCACACTGCCCGCGAGCAGCCCCGCGCCTGCGCCGACGGCCGCACCCGTGCCGCCGTTGAATGCCGCGCCGGCCGCCGCCCCGAGCGCGGTGCCGACGGCCGCGCTGCCGACCGCGCTCGCGGTCGATGCCTGCCCGGCACTCACGCCGCCCGATTGCTCGAACGCGTATTGACGGCAGTTCGCATCGTCCGCGCGGAACTGGTCGAACGACTTGCCGGTGCCGGGCAGCGCCATCACGCTCGGCCCGGTCGGCATGTACGCGCACGCGCCGAGCAGGCCGGCCAGCGCCAGCGCGGCCGGCACGCGCAGTGGTCGAAACAGGGATTTCATCGTCGCGCCTCCGTCACTGCGGCCGTGCCGGCACCGATCGCCAGCCCGACTTGCAGGTCTTCACATGCGGGTAGTAATGCTTCGACGCGTCGCAGTAGTACCAGACGTTCGCGTCGCCGTCGTCCTGCGGCTGCCCTTTCTCGACGTACTCGGGCGGCGGCCCCGGGTCGACGGGTACCGCGACGACGGGCGGCGGGTAGTAATAAGGCGCAGGGACGATGGGGTAGTAATACGGGTAGCCGGGGCCGATATAGACCCCGACCCGGGCGGCATGCGCCGCGCCGCCCGTCGCGATCGCCACTGCGGCCACCGCGCCCAGTGCGAGCTTCAATCCATTCACGTCACGTTCTCCGGCTGGCGGTTCGTCGATGCGAACCCGACATACCGAACGCTACGCCGCGCGCGATCCGTCATCCATTACGGGCGCGCGCGCCAATGTTGCGCGGCGTTACCGATGTGACAGACCCCATCAACCGCGGCCCGCCGGCACGAGCGCGTGCGTTACGCGATAACGCACCGCAACGGTTCGGCCGCGCGCGGGCGCCGAGCGGGGCGGTGTCGCGCAGCGTTCGCGCCCGCATCGAACCGTTCCGATGACGCGACGCGCCATATTGACGCACGTGCGTCAGACCGCCACGCCGGGGCCGCGCGCGCCGCAAACAGCCTTCTTGATACGAATCAACGATTTACCCCGGAATCGCGAGAGACGGGCTGGACATCTGCGACGAGTTGGCGCATTTCGCGGTGCAACATCGCGGCCCATACTCCAGCCAACCCCGACGCCCGTCCGCCGGGGTCCGCCGGCACCCGCCGGCGGGTATCGTCAGCCTCGGTCAACTGGTATGGACACCGCTCTTTCGGCCCTCGATCTGGCCCGCCTGCAATTCGCGTTCACCGTCTCCTTTCACATCGTCTTTCCGGCGCTGAGCATCGGCCTCGCCAGCTTCATCGCCGTCCTCGAATATCGCTGGCTGAAAACCGGCAAGCAGTACTACAAAACCCTCTGCCT
Organism: Burkholderia sp. Bmkn7; assembly: GCF_041103175.1. Lineage (NCBI taxonomy): Bacteria > Pseudomonadati > Pseudomonadota > Betaproteobacteria > Burkholderiales > Burkholderiaceae > Burkholderia > Burkholderia sp. Bmkn7. The sequence goes on from NZ_JBGCUH010000002.1 coordinate 216,744, forward strand.
GTTCTGGTCGAAGATCTTCGCGGTCGCGTTCGGGATGGGCGTCGTTTCCGGCGTCGTGATGAGCTACCAGTTCGGCACGAACTGGTCGGGCTTCTCGAGCTTCGCCGGCGCGGTCACCGGGCCGCTGCTGATGTACGAGGTCATGACCGCGTTCTTCCTCGAGGCCGGCTTCCTCGGCATCATGCTGTTCGGCTGGAACCGCGTGAGCCCGCGCGCGCACTTCGGCGCGACGCTGATGGTCGCGATCGGCACGCTGATCTCGACGTTCTGGATTCTCGCGTCGAACAGCTGGATGCAGACGCCGCAGGGTTTCGAGATCGTCGACGGCCGCGTCGTGCCGACCGACTGGTTCGCGATCATCTTCAACCCGTCGTTCCCGTACCGCCTGTTCCACATGGCGATCGCCGCGTTCATCGTCGCCGCGCTGGTGGTGGCCGCGACGGGCGCATGGCACCTGCTGAAGGGCCGTCGCGACAAGGGCGTGAAGAAGATGTTCTCGATGGCGCTGTGGCTGCTGCTCGTGCTCGCACCGCTGCAAGCCGTGATCGGCGACCAGCACGGCATCAACACGCTGAAACACCAGCCCGCGAAGATCGCCGCGATCGAAGGGCTGTGGGAAACCGAGAAGGGCGGCACCGCGCTCAACCTGTTCGGCATCCCGGACATGAAGGCGGAAACGACCCGCTACGCGGTGAAGGTGCCGCACCTCGGCAGCCTGATCCTCACGCACAGCTGGGACGGCGAGATCCGCGGGCTGAAGGACTTCCCGCCGGAAGACCGCCCGAACTCGACGGTCGTGTTCTGGAGCTTCCGGATCATGGTCGGCCTCGGCATCGCGATGATCGGCCTCGCCGCGCTCGCGTGGCTCCTGCGCCGCCGCGGCCGCCTGTATGAATCGAAGTGGTTCCAGCGCTTCGCGCTCGTGATGGGCCCGACCGGCTTCGTATCGCTGCTCGCGGGCTGGGTCACGACCGAAGCGGGCCGCCAGCCGTGGGTCGTGTATGGCGTGATGCGCACCGCGCATGCGGTGTCGCCGCTGTCGGTGCAGCAGGTCAGCCTGTCGATGATGACGTTCGTGATCGTGTACGTCCTCGTGTTCGGCACCGGCGTGTACTACATGCTGAAGCTGATGAAGGCCGGCCCCGCGCTGCCCGACGTGAAGCACGACCCGAAACACGACATGCCCGACACGCGCCCCGATCACACCGCGCGCCGCCCGATGTCGGCCGTCGACGAGCTGATCGAGACCGTCTGAGCCCACCCCGGGTCCACCCCATTCCGCATACGAGAAAACCTATGGACGTCACCGTAATCTGGGCCGCGATCATCGCATTGGGGCTCTTCATGTACGTCGTGCTCGACGGCTTCGACCTCGGCATCGGCATCGTCTTCCCGTTCTTTCCGGACGAGAAGGAACGCGACCTGATGATGAACACGGTCGCGCCCGTGTGGGACGGCAACGAGACGTGGCTCGTGCTCGGCGGCGCCGGGCTGTTCGCGGTGTTCCCGGTCGTCTATTCGACCGTGCTGTCGGCGCTGTACCTGCCGCTGATCTTCATGCTGGTGTGCCTGATCTTCCGCGGCGTGTCGTTCGAGATCCGCGCGAAGGCGCGGCGCACGAAGCAGCTGTGGGATCTGGCGTTCATCGGCGGCTCGGCCGGCGCGACGCTGTTCCAGGGGATCGCGCTCGGCGCGTTCCTGCAGGGCATCAACGTGAAGGACGGCGTGTTCGCGGGCGATGCCTTCGACTGGCTCACGCCGTTCAGCCTGCTGACCGGCCTCGGCCTGATCGTGACCTACGCGCTGCTCGGCTGCTGCTGGCTCGTCGCGAAGACGGAAGGCGACCTGCAGCGGCGCCTCCATCGCGTCGTGTGGCCGCTGACGCTCGTGCTGCTCGGCTTCATCGCAGTCGTCAGCCTGTGGACGCCGCTGCAGGACCCGGCCATCGCGCAGCGCTGGTTCGATTCGGGGCTGTTCTGGCGCCTGCTGCCGGTGCCGTTCCTGGTCGCCGCGTGCGCGGTGTGGATGCGCCGCGCGGTGCGCAACCGGCATGACATGACGCCGTTCGTGCTCGCGCTGGCGCTCGTGCTGCTCGGCTACGTCGGCCTGCTCGTCACGCTGTTCCCGTATGCGATTCCTCAGACGATGACGATCTGGGAAGCCGCGGCACCGCGCTCCAGCCAGACCTTCACACTGGTCGGCGCAGCGGTTATCCTCCCGATCATCATCGCCTACACGACGATGGGTTACTGGGTATTCCGAGGCAAGGTGCGCCATGAAGACCAGCATTACTACCACCACTGATTCCGCCGGGCGCTCCGCCGCCGCGGCCCCCCGGCCGCGGATGCGCGGCTGGATGTGGTTCGTCGTGCTGTGGGCCGGCGGCGTGATCGGCGCCGTCACGCTCGGTTACGCGTTCAAGATCTTCATGAACCTGACGCTGTTTGCGGTGAAGTAGGCCCCTTCCGCGCTGCACGCCGGGGCGCATGCCGGACCCGTTCCGCGCAATCCGCCTCCGGCTCGCCACCGTCGCCACCGGCACGCCGCCGTGGCGATCCTCCTCCCCGGCATTCACGCTTTCACGCGCCGGCGCGCGCCCCGCTCACTGCTCGCACTTCGTCGCGCACATCGCCTTGTCCACTTCCGCGAAAAACGCCTGGTAGTACTCGGGCTCCATGACGGTCTTGGTACGCGAATCGCCGGCGCTGTCCCACACCGTACGATCGAATCGCGCCCGCACGATCGCGACGTGCGCGTCCCGCCCCGCCCGAACCGTCACGATCGCGGTCACGCGTTCATGATCGGGCTTGGTCGGCAGCATCCCGATGCGCGCCTTCAGCGCGCCGCGCAGCAGCTGACGCCACTTCGGGATCAGCGTGTCGCTGCGCCCCGCTTCCACCAGCCCCGAATCGCGATCGACCGTCACCGGCGCATAACCCTGCGCACGCAGCGCGCCGGCCACCGCGTCGAGCACGCGCGCCTGCGTCGCGTCCGCATAGCGGCGGTCGCTGAGCATGCGCAGCGTCTGCTGCTCGGCATCGGTCAGGTCGACTTCGGTCTGGCTCGAGCTGTAGCGCACCAGCGATCCGCCGTCGCCGATCTGCCGCTCGTTGGCGGGTTTCGTCGCGCATCCGGTCAGCGCCGCGAACAGTCCGGCACAGGCGAGCGCCAGCGCGCCGCGGCCGTGCACGGGCGGCACCGCGGCCGGGCGGTTCGTCGCACGACGTGCCGCGCGCCGGACGCGAAGACGGTGGCGAAATCCGGTTGCCCGGGCGTCGGGTGGCGATATGATCGTCATCGGGGCGTTCTCTCCTGTCGGCGCCATGATAGGGAGGCGCCCCGGCCGCCACAAACGACATTTTTTGACCCACTGTGTAGCTTTTCTTCGCGATCTCACGATGCGCCGATTGCCGCCCCTGAACGCGCTGCGCAGCTTCGAAGCTGCCGGCCGCCTGCAGAGCCTCACCCTCGCCGCCGACGAACTGAACGTGACCCAGAGCGCGGTCGCGCAGCAGATCCGCGTGCTCGAATCGTTCTTCGGGCAGAAGCTGTTCGAACGCGACGGGCGCTCGTTGCGGCTCACGCCGCGCGCGCGGCATTACCTCGTCGACGTCGCGAGCTGCCTCGGCCGGCTTGCGCAGGCGACGGGGCAGATGTTCGAACCGGTCGGCGGCCATTCGGTGCGGATCAATGCATCCGTGTCATTCGCGCATGGATGGTTGCTGACGCAACTGGCCGTGTTCCAGGCCGCGCATCCCGACATCGACGTGCAGCTCGTCACGAGCGCCGACATGGAGCGCGACCAGTTCGACGAGACGTGCGACATCGTGATCCGCCGCTATACGCCGGAGCTGCGTCGAAAGGGTTTCGTGTCGCGCCCGCTGCTCGCGAATATCGCGTTACCCGTGTGTGCGCCCGGCCATCCCGCTCTCGAACGGGTACGCGTGCCGGCGGACCTGCGCGATGCGCCGCTGCTCCACTACGCGGGGTTGCCGCAGGCGTGGCAATACTGGTTCCACCAGGCTGGCACCGACGCCACCGAGACGCTGCGCGGGCCGTTCTATCGCGAGTTTTTCCTGTTGGTCCAGGCCGCCGCAAGCGGGCTCGGCGTATGCCTCGCGCCGCGCGCGGTGGTGCGCGACGATCTCGCTCGCGGCCGGCTCATCGCGCTGTTTCCGGAAGTCCACCTGGAAGGGCCGCCGTTTCATTGCCTGTATCGCAACGACGACGATCCGGCGCTGCGCACGTTCATCGACTGGCTGTTCGCGCGGGCCGAGGCGCTGGATGGGCCGCCGCCGCAGTAACCGGCGATAGGCATTACCGGGCTATGCGTTCTGCCGCACCACACCCAGTTTGAGCCCCAGCATGCCAAAGATGCGATTCATCGTCTGTACCGTCCCGTCACTGCGGCCCTGCTCGATATCCTGAATCGTCTTGGTCGACACGCCTGCGAGCTTGGCCATTTCGGCGCTCGTCAGCCGCATCGTCTTCTTCAGATGGCGCACCGATTCACGCAGCGACCATTCGGGGTGCGCCAGCACGTCCTCGATCGCTTGCCGCCTCAGCGCGAGCTGTTCCGGAAGCGACATCGCGTTATAGCGTTTGTCCATGGTGTCGTTCGCGCTCAGCGCAACGCATCCAGTTCACGGGCCAGCCGCTCCAGGCCCGGTTTGAGAAATGCGTGCACATCGGGTTCCAGGCCCAGATCCGCCCCCTGATCGGCGATCTCCTGCAAACGCGGCGCCATTGCACGGAGCCGCGCACGCAATGCGTCACGATCCAGCACGGGTTGCCCCTCTCCCGCGTGCTGCTCGCTCGACCGGACAACCGCATCGAGCACCCGCTCCCAATCCGGCCGACCGCCGTCATTTCCTTCCCACCGAATGCGTCGCGCAATGCCGTCGGGATGCAGATACATCGGTGCAAAGTCGAAAAGCGGCGTCAGCGCAACATGCCCGTCGAAATCGCGTTGCAAGGCGGTGTTTCGCGCGTGATTGTCCTTGTTGCCCAACGCGAGATTGGCGACGTCGCGACACAAGTACTCGGCAACCTCGGTGTGGGGATTCGTGCATTGCCGGACGAGATGCGCACATACCTCGTCGTGACTCGGCACGACACCGAAACCGGCTTTGCCCGTCAACGATGCAATGCTTTCCTGGGCCAACCGGACAACACCGTCGCCGACGCGTGCGCGATCGAACCGCGGGATGAATAACGCCCGATCACGCAGCGTGAGCGGCGCATGCACGCGCAAGCCCAGGCGCTGGGCCAAAGCCATGTAGGGTGCTTCGTGGCGCAGGATCTGTGCAAGACGCTCGTTGGTGCCACGCCCGAACTTGACGATGTAGTGCGCGACCGCTCGCGCGTCGGGCAGCGTGTGATCGAGATAGAGCAGTCCGTCGTCGGCGCGGGTCAGCAACAGCTTCGGCCATTCACCCTGCACGCCCGAGGAGCCTGCAACGAAGAATCCGTGTTCGGCGAGATATTCGCTGAATGCGTCTCCGCGCATGGCCACGTCGTCATCCGTGAAACCTTGCAGCGGCCCCTCGCGCTCGGCAAGCCACTGCGCGGCTTCCTTGATCCGCAGATTGCCGATCGAATTACCGGCTCCCGCCAGCAGCAGTGGCCAGTCGGCACGCTCCTCTGCCGTTTCCGGCAAATCGAGGCGGCGCAACAGTTCCTGGCGGCCGAAACCCTGAGGCAACAAATCGATCAGGAAAACCGGCCAGTGAGACGTCACCAGCGGCTCGAGTTCGACCGGAAACGTGCATGACATCGCGTGCGCGTCACGAACAGACTGATGACGGACGATCCATTCGACGTCGTAACCCGAATAGGCGCGACCGCGCCACCCTTCGTCAGGCTCGCCGAACAGGGTGACGCTGCCGATATCGTGCCAGTTGCCATCGGCATGAAGCTGGATTGTGCAGGAAGCCCTCATTTACGCATAAATCTATACAAATAATGCAGGTAAGCACGCATGAATTATATAAATTTCTGCCAAAATGACAACTGCTTCTGGAAGCTTCTCCTGACGATTCCCGCTACCGCCAGAGCCCGCTCACCGCCGCTCGCGCAACGCCGCGTCGATCTTGCGGTCGGTCTTGTACTGGCTCAGCGCATACACCGACCAGATCGCGGCCGGCAGCCAGCCGATGATCGTGAGTTGCAGGACCAGGCAGATGATCCCGGCGATCGGGCGGCCGATCGTGAAAAACTGGAACCACGGCAGCAGCAGCGCAAGCAGTAGGCGCATGAACAATCCTCTCGGTACGTCGTTGAACGGGTGATACGCAGCCAATATGGCGGGTTGCGCGCGTCAATTCAAGGCCGTGCCCGACGCGCGAGCCGGCGTTACGCCGAATCGGCCAGCCACTGCGCGACGCGCGCGACGAGCGCGTCCGTGTCGTCGAAGCGCTCGACGCCCGCGACCTGTGGCGCACCGCAAATTGTGAATACCGGCTTGCCCCACTGCAACCCGAGCGCGATTTCGGACAGCGTGCCGAGCCCGCCGCCGACTGCGATCAGGCACAGCGACGCACGCGCGACCAGTGCATTGCGCGTGATGCCGAGCCCGGTCGGCAGTGCGACGCTCAGGTACGGATTCGCAAGCGTCGCATCGTCTTCGGGCAACAGCCCGATCGCGCAGCCGCCAGCCGCGTGCGCACCACGCGCGGCGGCCTCCATCACGCCCTGCTTGCCGCCGCCAACCAGCGCAACGCCCGTCGACGCCACCGCGTACGCAATCCGTTCCGCGACCCGCATCTGCTCATCCGTCGCGTCGCGCGGGCCGATCAAGCCGACCGGCATCCGGTGCCGGCGTGCGCTGCGTTGCCGCCGCGCGAGTCGCGCGAGCGCGTCGCGCACCGGCCCGGACCACGCGGATTCAATGACGTCGTTGGCGAACAAGACCTTCCCCTAGTGCCAGAACGCAGGTACAGATGGCCGTCAGCACGATCGACAGCACGGCCGCCTGCGAGAAATCGGTTTGCCCGTCCGACAGCTTCAGATACATCAGCAGCGGCAGGATATTGATCTGCGTACCGGCCAGCGCAAGCGCCGTGCCGTAGGTGCCGAGCGCGATCGCGGTGACGAGGCACCACGCGGACGCGACCGACGGCCACAGTTCGCGCCACGCGACGTCGAGCCACGCGCGCCACGGCCGCGCGCCGAGCGTCAGTGCGGCCTCGAGCGGCCGCCGGTCGAGATTCGCGAGCGCCGGGTAGATCATCAGCGCGACGCGCGGAATCAGGTAGTACGCGTACGCGACCGCGAGCCCCGGCATCGTGTAGATCGCGCCGCCGACCACGGTCGGATCGGCGCCCAGCGCAGCCAGCAGCGTGGTCACGAAGCCCGCGCGGCCGAATGCGAGGATGAAGCCGTACGCGATCACCAGCCCGGAAAACGCGAGCGGCACGCCGAGCAGCGCGAGCGACCAGTGGCGGCGCGCCGGCGACTGCCCGGCCAGTGCGAAAGCGACCGGCACGCCCACGCCGACCGACAGCGTGCCGGCGCCGATCGCCAGCATCAGCGAGCGCGCGATCGCATCGACGACAAGCGGATCGCGCCACACCGCCGTGAACGCGCGACCGCCGTCCGTGCACGCCGCATCGACCAGCGCGGCCAGCGGCAGCACGAAGCACACTGCGAGCAAGGCCGCGGCGGGCAGCGCGCCGAAGCGGCGCAGTACGCCGCGTTCCGTCAAGGAAGCCTGCATCCCGCGCCCCTTACTGGCCGAGCGTGGCCTGCGACCAGAGCTGGTCGACCTCGGCCTTGCGCCCCGCCGCCTTGGCGACATCGAGCGGACGCACCTGCGGCGCGTTCGGCAGCTTCGCCGCGACCTCCGGTGCGACCGGCGTGCCGGGCACCGCCGGGCGCACATAGCCTTGCGCGAACAGCGCCTGCCCGACGTCGCTCATCACGAGGTTGAGCCAGAGCTGCGCGGCGGACGGGTTCGGGCCGTTCTTCACGAGACTCATCGCATACGGCGCCGACACGCTGCCGTCCTGCGGAATCACCACGTCGGCCGCGTCGCCCATGCCATCCGCGTACTTCGCCTTGAGGCCGTCGTTCTCGTAGCCGATCAGGATCGGAATCTCGCCCTTCACGAACTTCGCGTACGGCGTCGTGCCCTCGACGCGCAGCACGTTGCCGGCCTGCTTCAGCTTGCCGAAAAAGTCGGCGCCCGGTTTCGGGTTGTCGACGCTGCCGCCGTTCGCATACGCGGCCGCGAACACCGCGACCTGGCCCTGCCCGGTCGAACGCGGGTCGAGATAGACCACCGCGTTGCGATACTCGGGCTTCAGCAAATCGGACCAGCGCTGCGGCACGTTCTTGACGAGCTTCCGGTTGACGAGGAACGCGATGTTCAGCGAATGCACGGCGAACCAGCGGCCGTCCGCCGAGCGGAACACGCCCGGCAGCTTGTCGAAGTTGACCGGCCGGAACGGCGCGACGACGTCCTTGCCCGCGGCATCGAGCGCCGACGCCGCGAAGTAGTACGCGGTATCGGCCTGCGGACGGCGGCGCGACTTGTCGAGCGCAACGACGGTCGCGGCCGAGCCGATGTCGTTGTATGTGATCTCGACCTTCGGGTAGCGCTTGCGGAATTCGGCGAACAGCGCCTTCCAGTTCGCCCACTCGGGGCCGGTATCGAACGACACGACGAGCCCTTCGTCGGCCGCCTTCGCGTACAGCGCGTCTTCGCCCGGATACAGTGGCGCGGCCTGCGCCGCCGCGCAAGAGAGCGCCGCGAGCGCGCACAGCGCCAGCACGCGGGCGCGCATGGCCTTCACAAGGGGGGAGCCTGCAAGCATCGTGAATCTCCGTTGAACGAAAGAAATCAGTGCGCGTCCGGCGATGCCGGCAACACGAGCAGATGACGCGGTTCGATCGCGATGCTGTGCGCGGCGGGCTCGCGCCCCTCGCACAGCAGCACGTCGGCCGAGCCGTCCGGCATGAAGTCATAGCGCTGCGTCGCGCCGAAATAACGCACCTCTCCGCATCGGCCTTCGATGCGATTCGTGCTCTGCATCGGCGGATCGGCCTGCACATGCTCGGGCCGCACCAGCACCGCGATTTCCTCGCCCGGTCGATGCGCTCCCGTTTCCGCGCGCAGCGTCGCGAAACGCACGTCGATTTCGCCGTGCGCGAGCACCCGCCCGCGCAGCAGCGTCGAATGCCCGACGAAACGCGCGACCTGCGCGGTAGCCGGACGCTCGTACAGGTCGCGCGGCGTGCCGGCCTGGAGCACGCGACCGCCGTCGACGATCGCGACGCGGTCGGCCATGCTCAGCGCTTCGTCCTGGTCGTGCGTGACGAACAGCGTCGTCGCGCCGCACGCGCGCTGCAGCGCACGGATCTCGTCGCGCAGCTGATGGCGGATGCCCGCATCGAGCGCCGCCAACGGCTCGTCGAGCAGCAGCAGCTTCGGCTCGATCACGAGCGCCCGAGCAAGCGCGACGCGCTGCTGCTGGCCGCCGGACAGCATCGCGACGCCGCACGTCGCATGGGCCGACAGCCCGACGCGCTCGAGCATGTCGAGCGCGCGCCAGCGCCGCAGGTCGGCCGCCACGCCGCGCATCTTCAGCCCGTACGCGACGTTGTCGACGACCGACAGGTTCGGGAACAGCGCGTAGTGCTGGAACACCATTCCCACTTCGCGCCGCCACACCGGCACGCCGGCCACGTCGCCGCCGCCGATCGCGATGCGGCCGCGCCAGCCGTCGAGCAGCCCGGCCGCGAGCCTCAGCAGCGTGGATTTTCCGGACCCGCTGCGCCCCATCACCGCGAGCAGTTCACCCTGCGCGGCGGACAGCGTGACGTCGTCGACGCCGTGACGGGCGCCCGGATACTGGAAGCTGACGTGTTCGAATTCGAGACTCATGGATGACTCACTTCAAACGTTGCACGGTGCCGACGGAGACGAGCGTCGCGAGCACGGCGAGCACGAGCAGCACGACGGTGGCCGCGCACGCCATCCCTGTCGCGCCGTAGAACGCCTGCAGCAACACGATCGGATAATTCCGGTAGCGAAAGCCGGCGATCAGGTTCGAGATCTGGAATTCGCCGATCGACAGCGCGGCCACCATCACGAGGCCGGAAAACAGGCTGTGCCGCAGGTTCGGCAGGACGATCGTGACGAACTGGCGCAGCGGCGTCGCGCCGAGCGTCGCCGCGCAGGCCTCGAGCCGCGCGAGGCCGAGGTGACGCAGGTCGCCGAGCAGCGTCTGCAGCAGATACGGCAACGTCAGCACCGCGTGCGCCGCGATCATCAGCGGCAACGTGCCGAGCCACGGCAGCGTGTCGCCGCTGAAGATCGCGATGTAGCCGAAGCCGAGTGTCAGCGCCGGCACGGCAACCGGCATCAGCATCACGACGCGCGTCGCGAACCCGCCGCCGGCCTGCGCGCGGTGGTGCAGCGCGTACGCGAGCGGCAGGCCGATCGCCGCGTTGAGCGCACAGCACGCCAGCGCGACGATGAAGCTCGTGCCGAACGCGCGGGTGAAGCTCCGGTTCGCGGCCAGATCGGCAAACCAGTGCCCGGTGACACCGGTGGGCAGCAACGTGTTCGTCCACGATTCACCCACGGCGCCGATCAGCAGCAACGCGATCGGCAGCAGCAGGTAGAGCGCGAACACCGCGAGCAGCGCCTGCAGCAACAGGCGGCCGACACGCGGATGCGCCGGTCTGTTAAGACGAATCGGAACACCGTCGGCCAATGCCGGGGCGGTTGACGGATGCATGAACACACTCGCTGACGATCGGGGAAAACATCGCACAACGCCCGCCGGACGTGGTCCACATGCGTTGTCGAAGCCGGCGCAGTGTGCGGTTTCGACATGGCATCGTCATGAAAAAAACGTAAAAAGCGCGCATCGATCTGTGCAAGGACGGAACAGCCCGCCATGAAGCACCTGTATCCGAACGTGGCGGAGCTGCATGCATTCGCCACTTCCGCGAAGTACCTGAACTTCTCCTACGCGGCCCGCGAACTGGGCCTGACGCCGAGCGCGGTCAGCCGCCAGATTGCGAACCTCGAGGCACTGTTCGGCGTGAAGCTGTTCGTGCGCGAGGGGCGCGGCCTCGCGCTCACGCGGGCGGGCCAGGTGTATCACGCGCGCGTCGTCGGGCCGTTGCGCGAAATCGGCAACGCGTCGATCGAACTGCTGAGCGCACGCGAGAACAGCGACCTGCTGACGATCGCGAGCGTGCCGACGTTCACGACCAAGTGGCTGCTGCCGCGGCTCACGCGCTTTCTCGCCACGGCGCCGGATGTCACGCTGAGTTTTCGTCGCCATCTCGCGCCCGGCGACGTGTTTCCGTTCGGGCTCGACGCGGCGATCCGCTACGGCGACGGGGGATGGGAAGGCGTGCGAAGCGACTATCTGGGCGGACGGACGTTCGTGCCGGTCTGCTCGCGCGAATTCGCCGACCGGCATGCGCTGCAGGCGCCCGCCGATGTCGTGGCCGCACCGCGCCTCGTGCACGAGCAGGCGGAGATCGCATGGTCCGCATGGGCGGAGCGTCACCGCGCGTCGCAGATGAACGCGCTGGCCGGGCCGCGCTTCGAGCAGTATTCGGTGCTGATCCAGGCCGCACAGGCCGGGCTCGGGATCGCCCTCGTGCCGCGCTTCCTGATTCTCGACAATCTCGCGGCCGGCACGCTGGTCGAGCCGTTCGACGCGCCGGTCGACGTGGACGCGCAGGGACACTACCTCTGCTACGCGCCGGAGCGTCTCGACACGAGCGATGCGTTGAGGCGGTTCAGGAACTGGATGCTGGAAGAATCGGCGCGCGCGTAGGTCGGAAACGGCGCGCGCCGCCGCACGGCCGCGCGCGCCCTGTGCCGGACGCCGCCCGACGGCGGCATCCGGCACGCTGCATCAGCGACCGATACCGAGCCCCGGCAGCACGCCGGTATTCTCGGCCACCACCGCATGCAGCAGGCGCGGGTCGGCACCGAGCAGCCCGAGGATCGTCGGCGCGACCTGCTTCGTGCCGACCGTGTCGCTCACCGTGCGCGCGCGATGCAGGCCCGGATACGACACGAGCAGGCCGAGGTGGCTGTCATCCGGCGCGTTGCCGCCGTGCTCCTCGTCCTTCTTCGTGCTCGACGTATAGATCACGCCCGGATTCGGCTGGACGACGATGTCCGGCGTGCGGCCGTTGGCCGGATCGCCGAACCGCTCGGCGAGCGCCGCGCCGTACAGGATGTACGCCTGCGGGCCGTCCGCGCAGATCCCCGGCGCATTGCAGCCCAGGTTCGCCTTCAGCGTCTGCACGACGGCCGTGCGCTGGTTGCGGTCGCGCAGCCAGATCAGGCCGACGTCGTCGGTCTGCACGAAGCCCGTGCCGACCAGGCCCGAACCGTCGTTCAGGTTGCCCGTCTTCGTGTTGTTCTGGCCGAAGTTGCCGTTCGGGTCGAGATAGTTGTTCGCTTCGAGCAGCTTCGTCAGCGTGTCGCCGTTCTTCACGAGCTTCGTGTGATCGGTCGGCGACTGGCCATGCTTCGACGTGACGATCACCGCTGTCGACGAATACAGGTTCGCCTGCTTCAGCGCCTCGACGACATGGCCGATCGCGTTGTCGACGTACGTGATCGCGTTCGCGACCTGCCCGTTCGGCGTGAAGTTCGCATCCAGGTAGCCGCCGCCCTTCGTCACCACCGCTTTCTGCGCGACGCTCAGCGTCTGGAAATCGGCGCCGAACAGCGTCGGCACCGGCGCGCGCTTCGTGCCCGTCGAGTCGCGGCCGTTGATCTGGTTGATCAGCGCCTGCACGTGCAGGTTGTCGAATTGCGCGGTATGCGAATAGACGTCCGTGTAGTCCGTCTGCGTCGCCGGGTCGATCGAGTTGATCTCGGTGCGCGCGAGATCGTCGACGCCGGTGCCCGACGGCCCGTTCAGCCAGTCATAGCCCCATGCGTGCTTGTCGGCCCACGCGGTGGTCGCGTTCGGGATGCCCGCCTTCACGGCCTCGAACACCGTGTTGGTCTTCACGTAGTTGTGCGGATAGACCGGCACGCACTTGCCGTTGACCTTCGCGTTCGGGATCGCCTGCGGATTGAATGCGCCGCCGCCGTTCAGGTGAACCAGCGCGCCGCCGTTCTCGGCGTCGATGCCGGTCGTCTCGTCGAACACGACGTTCCAGCCCTGCTTGCCCGAACAGCTCGTGTCGCCCGGCGCGTACAGGTTGCGGTCGTACGACACGTCGTAGAACAGGCCGGCCGTCTTCGGCGAGCCACCGGTCACGAGCGCGGCGAGGCCCGGAAACGAATCCGACAGGCCGGGCGTATAGGCATTCGTGTAGGTCACGCCGCTCTTCGCGAGCACCGCGATATTCGGGCACGTGTTCGCGCCGATGCAGCGCGCGAGATCCTGCTCGTGCAGGCCGTCGATGCTGATCAGCAGCACGTGCTTCACGACGCGGTTCGCGTGGCCGCGATCCTCGTCCTGACGGTTGCCGTCCTGCTGCGCCGCATGCGCGCTGGCGCCCGCGAGCGCCAGCGCGCCCGCCACCATCCCCACCCACTTCCGCTGCTTACCAAGGAAAGACATGATCACCCCACCTCATCGATTGACGTTGAACTGCGTGACTTGCCATCAGGCGCGCAAGAATATGGCTGCGCCGTGGGTCGCTCGCATGAAGCGGGGCTTTCTGTTTTCTATCAAACGTAACCAATCGCAAGTGACACGATGCGGTCGCAATCCAACGTGGCCGGGCGCACGTCGCGGACTCGCGCGCTCACCGGCAAGCACCGCCGCGGTGCATCGGCCAACCGTCCGCGGCGTCACCCGCCGCACGATTTTTTTTCCGGCTTGGCGCGCGACTATTGGCGTGTGATAAAGGGTTTTCCCTGACCCGGAGCAAGAGCATGTCGACCCTGGAAGCCCTCCGGTTCGTGCTGGACGATGCACGCACCCCCGAAATCATTCGCCACCACGTCGTCGACGCGTTGCAGTACGCGTTGCGCAACTACGGACAGGTGTTCACCGCGAAGGAAGTCGAATGGCTGGCGCAGTGGGACGACGCGCGTCTGCCGCTGGCCGCGAAAAAGGAATTGGGCAAGCGCGAGGAACCGGCGATCGCCGCGCGCTGAAGGCAGCGCGCCGCCGCGCCCGAACGGAGGAACGGGCGCAGCGGCGGCGGACGGCCTGCTTACTGCAGGCCGAAATCGACGCGGGTGGTCGCGCCCTTGTCGTCGATGCCCTTCGCATCGAGCTTCGGCGCGACGACGAACACGCGGCTCGAATCGATCTTCCCGTCGAGGTACTGGCGCACGGCCTGCGCGCGCTGCTGCGCGAGCGCACGCAGCGCGTTGTCGTCGGCCGGCGCGTGTTCGGCGAGCGCCTTCTTCATGTCGGCATCGGGCAGCGTCTTCTGCAGGCCGATCAGGTTGCGCGGCTTCTTGAAGTCGGCGGCCTTGTACGCGCGCGTCAGGTACTTGCTGTACTCGGCCGGCTCGACCTTCACCGACATCGGGTCGATGCTCTCGCCCTGCCCGATCACGTCCTTCAGCTTCTGCTGGCGCACCAGCCGCTCGACGTACGCGTCGCCGAGCCCCGACGTGTCCTTCGCCGGGTCGACGCGGCCGATCAGGTCGAGGCGGATCGACGGCTTCTCGGTCAGCATCTTCACGACGGTGTCGAGCTTCTTCTGCTGCGCGTCGTCGAGCCGGTACGAGCCCGGCGCGAATTCGACGTAGCCGAGATCCTCGCCGCCGCTGCCGAACGCATGCGCGAGCAGCGAGAACGGCGACGTGACGGCCTTCGCGATCAGGTTCAGCACCGCGCGCCAGATCAGCCCGCCGACACTGAACTCGGGGTTCGACAGCGAGCCCGACACCGGCAGGTTCACGTCGATCTGGCCGCGCGTGTTCTTCAGCAGCGAAATCGCGAGCTTCACCGGCAGCCTGGTCGCCGTATCGTTCTCCACATGGTCGCCGAACGTGAGCTGGTCGATGAAGATGTGGTTGTTCGCCTTCAGCTGGTCGTTCGCGAGCTCGTAATGCAGGTCGACGTTGAGCTTGCCCTTCGTGATCGGGTAGCCCGCGTACTTCGCCGAATACGGCGTCAGGTTGGTCAGCTCGATGTCGTGCGCGGTCGCGGTGAGGTCGAGCGCCGGTTTCTCGATCAGCGGGTTCACCGAACCCTTGATCGAGATCGGCCCGTTGCCCGCGAGGTTCGCGGCGACGTCGACCGGCGCGGACGTCGTCGAATCCGTGCCGAACGCGCCGACCGTGCCCTTGATCGCGACCAGGTTCGCCGTGTAGTTCGGCTTGATGAAGTTGTCGGTGTAGGTGACGCGGCCGTTCTGCAGCAGCAACTCGCCGAAATGCATCCGCACCGGGTTCTGCGGCGGCTGCGCGGCCTTCACGACCACCGTCGCCGACGCGGTGGCCGGCGCGGACGCCTGCTGCGCGGCGGCGGCCGATGCGGCCTGCGCGGCAGCCGGCGGCGTCACGCCCGGCGACAGCGGGACCGGTTCGCCCTTGCTCGCGTCGCGCGTGAGCGACTGCGCCGGGCCCGTCTCCTTCGCGACCACGTCCTTCAGGTTCAGCCGCCCCTGCGCATCGAGCAGCACGCGACCGTAGAAGTTCGAGAACGTCACGCGCGCCGCGTCGACGTCGGTGCCCTTCTCGTCGTAGTTCGCCTTCAGGTTCGTCAGCGCGAGCGAGCGCCAGCCCGCGAACGGGTCGGAGGTCGCCTTGTCGAGCATCCGCACGTCGACGAGCGCGACGTCGCCGCGATAGGTCGCGCGCGGGGCGTCCTTCACCTGCGCGAACGTCAGGTTGCCCTGCGCGTTGAGCAGCGCGCTGGCGATCGTCGCGTTCAGCGCGCTGCCGAAGTACGGCTCGAACGCGGCCGCGTCGAGGCGGTTGCCGTTGATCTTCAGGCCGAGCTTCAGCGGCTGCGCGGTCACGTCGCCCGTCACGTTCAGCGAGCCCTTGCGGTTCAGTGTCGCCTTCAACTGCACGGGCAGCGGCTTGCTCATGTCGTCGCTGATCTTCTGCACCGACAGTTCCAGCGGCTTGATCGCCAGCTTCACCGGGCGCGGCGTCGACAGGTCGGTGAAGTTCGCGGACGAATCCTTCACGTTCAGCGCATCGATCCGGTAATGCCACGACGGCGCGGCGGCCTCGGCCTTGCGCGCGACCGTGCGCTTCGGCACCGACGCCTGCGCGGGTTCGGCCAGTGCCGCGAGGTCGATCCTGCCGTCCTTCAGGCGCTGCACGTCGAGCGCGAGCCCGCTGGCGTCGACGCTCGCGATCTCCGCGGTGCGCGCGGCCACGTCGACCTTCGCGATCTTCGCGCTCGCGTCGGGCAGCACGATCGCGGGCGCCTTCGCGTCGGGCGTCGCGATCTTCAGCGACTTCAGGCTGACCGTGCTGTCGGCGACCTGCGCGGCGAGCGGCGTCTTGCCCCAGTCGGCCTTCGCATTGACGGTGGCGCCGAGCGTGCCGTCGAGCACGCGCGCACGCGTGGCCTCGCCGAGGTACGGCTGCAGCGCCGGCAGCGCGAGTGCGGCGACCGTCAGCTTGCTGTCGGCCTGCTTCTCCGCGAGATTGAACGTGCCTTCGGCCGTCACGTCGCCGCCGCGCGACAGCGACGTCGACAGCGTGTATTTCGCGGGGGTCTTGCCCTGCATCGAGAAGCCGTCGAGCGTCGCGGCAAGCTTCATGAGCGACAGCGCGGTCGGCGTTGCCGGCACGCGGTCGTCGACGTTGACCGTGCCGTCGTCGATCGCGAAATGGCGGATCGTCAGGTCGAGCGGCGGCGCCGCCTTCGCGACGGCTTCGACCTTTGCGCCGCTGGCGGCGGCTGCCGCAGCCGCGGAAGCGGGCGCGGCGCCCGGCGCCGCCGGCTTGCCCTCGGCGGCGTTCGATCCGGCTGCCGGCTGCGCGGCGAGCTTCTCGACGTTCAGCACGCCCTGCTTGTCGCGCGACAGGTCGACCACCGGCTGGTCGATCCGGATCTCGTCGAAGTGCAACGCGTTGCGCAGCGGCTCGAGGCTGGCCGCCGCGACATGCACGCCGCGCGCGGCGAACAGCGGCGCGGACGCGTGGTCCGTCACCTTCGCGTCGTTCAGGTCGACGGTGCCCGATACGCGCAGCGCGGGCGTATCGCCGCTCATCACGAAATCGACCTTGAGATCGCTGCTCAGCAGGCCGCTCGTCACGGCCACCGGCAGCTTCGCGGGCACGTACGAGGTCAGCTTCGGCACGTCGAGGCCGTCGAATTTCAGCGCGATTTCCGATTCGCGCGACTGCGCGAACGGCTTGGTCTTGCCGTCGATCGCAATCGGGCTGCCGTCGAAGCGCGCGCGCAGCTTCGGCTCGACGAAGATGTCGGTCTTCGATGCCAGCGTCGCGATATACGGAATGCCGAGCGTCCAGTTGTCGACGACGTGCTTTTCGTTCAGCAGGCGGTCGTCGAAATCGATCCGGCCGTTGTTGACCTGGATGTTCGACACCGAGAACTGCGTCGGCTTGCTTTCCGGTTTGGGCGACGGCGTCGAGAATTTCTCGATCAGGTCGGTGAAATTGAAGCGCTGCGCATCGTAGCGGACGATATGGAACTGCGGCGAGTCGAGGCGGATTTCATTGACGATCGGCGCGCCGCGGAACAGCGACGACCACGACGGCCGCACGACGAGCTTCGCGATGTCGATGAAGTCGCCCTGCCCGCCCTTGTCGCCGAGATGGATGCCGTCGGCCTCGAGGTTCAGCGTGTACGGGTTCAGCGCGATGCGCCGGATCGTGGCGGGGCGGTCGAGCTGCTGGCTCAGTTGCTGTTCGGCGATATGGCGGATCAGCGGCGGCGCCGCGAAGAACCCGAGCAGTCCGAATAAAACGAGAAAGATCAGCAGGCCGAGGCCGATGCGCCGGGTGCGGCGCGAGCGTGCAACGCCACCGAGGGCATGGAGGGTCGAGGGTACGGTTTCTTTGTCTGCGCTTGCCATGCTTGAATGCCTCGGGATGGGATGCCGGCCATACCGGAGAACCGGTCGGCCGCGCACGCTATCCCGAAAGTATAGGCTCAGGAGGTGACGGTACGAGGTTCGGGCGCCGTCGCGCCCGCCGGTCGGACAACGCCGCCGGCCCTCCGTTCATTTCCGGACGACGACGGGCGGCATCCACGATCCGTCGCTCGCCTGCGGCTTCGGTGCGTACAGGCGCAACGCGAGAGCGAAATCGGCGCGCGGCGCCGGCAGCCAGTTGCCCGCATGCGTGCCGCCCGGCGACGCCGACACGACGATGTCGATCGACCCGTCGTGATTGCGGCGCAGACGGTCGCGATCGCCGAGCGAGCGGCGCGCCGACCCGACGTCGGGCAGCGCGCCGTTCGTCGCATACGGCGTGAGCGTCCAGAACGCGCGAACCGGCGGCAGCGCGCCCGGCGCGAAATGCAGCACGTAGCGGTTCGCTCCGTTCAGCTGATGGCCGTCGCTGTCGACACGCACGACCGCGAGCGTTTCGTCGTCGCGCGTCGCGGTGCCGAACTGCGTGTAGGCCGCGTACGCGCGCAGCGTGTAGTCCTGGCCGTACTTGCCGGCCGTATCGCCGATCCAGCTCCAGCCGTTCGCATTCAGCAGGTTCGACGGCGGGGTCGCGAGCCGCGCGCGCGCCTCGGCGACGCCGGCCGTCGCGGCCGCGAGGCGGTCGCCCGTCCACAGCACCGGGTAACCGGCCGACACGCCGATGTCGCCGAGCAACGCCTGCGCGTGTGCGTCGTCGGCCGGCGCCGGGTTGTCCTGCAGCGCCTGCGCGAAACGCGCGAAGAACGCCTTCGGGTCGAGCGCGGCCACCTGCTCGGCCGGCGTGCCGCCGCCCACCGCCTCGGACGGCGCGCTACCCGCATGAACCGCCACCGACGCGCCGCGCGCCGCGCCCGTGTAGACGGACAGCGGCACCACGCGGATCGCGCGCTGCAGTTTCTTCACGTTCGTCAGGTCGCGCCCGCCGCTCGTCTGCAGACGGACTTCGAGCCATGCGTTGGCCGACGGGACGTCGATCCGGACCGCGCCCTTCGGCAGCGTGCCCTGCCAGTCCTTCGTGGCGAAGGCAATCGTTTGCGATCGCACACTGCCGCGTGTGCCGCGTGCAGCCACGCTCGACGACGACCACAGCACGTTCGTCCACATGTCGAGCGCACGCGCGTCCCAGTAACGGCCGCGCGTGTCGGGCAGCGTGACGATCACGGGTTCGGCGGCGACGTCGAGCCAGCCGGTCGAGTCGAGCGTGTCGACGCCCGGCAGCGGCGGATTGACCGCGCCGACGGGCGGAAGCGCCTGCGCGTGGCGCAGCGTGTTGAGCGGCGCCTGCCCCGGCCGCGCGCCGTCGCCGCCCGTCGCCGCTTCCTTCGCGACGTCCATCAGCACGAGCGGATACGCATATACATAGGAGTCGGCGACTTCCGCACGCATCCAGCCGGTTTTCCGCTGAATGGCATCCGGTTGCGACGCGCACCCCGCAAGCAACGCCGCCATGGCCAGCGACGCGCACGCGCGCCGCAGAGAAACTGATTCCTGCTGGTTTTCAATCATCGAGTACTGGCCGAATATCGTTCTTTTCAGTCAACGCCTTGTGCGACGCGCAAATGGCGAAAGCAAGGCACCCCAGCGTGCCCGGATAACCGTTTCGTGACGTTGCGTAACGGTGGGCGCTGATGTCAGGCCGGTATCATAGCGCCTACGGGCATCCCCTAATATGCCGAATAGCTGGCCGAACGCTAGCCGTATTGTCGACAAAATCGAAATAGTTCTGGCGATTTGCAACAAAACAGGGGATATCGGCACGACACACGCTCACGGCGAAACAATCTCGAGTGCAGGGGCCGGTTGGTCGATTGTCGAATGGTGTCACTAATGACGCCATTCGACATGTCTGGCGTATGGAAGATCCTCGAACTCATGAGGCGCAAGCCCGCGAACGTGCGGTTCAACGATCAGGTGCGACAGGTTCTCGACGCGATCGATCGACTGAAGGAACAGAAATCATGACTCAAGACCACTTTACGTACCGCGTAACGTGGTCCCCGGAGGACGGGGAGCACGTCGGCCTGTGCGCGGAATTCCCGTCTCTTTCGTGGCTCGACGCAACGCCGGAAGGTGCGCTGGCCGGTATTCGCCGGCTAGTCGCCGATGTCGTTCGCGACTTGACTGCAAACGGAGAAAAGGTGCCCGAGCCGATCGCCGACCGCACCTACAGCGGTGAATTCAAGGTTCGCATCCCGCCGCAGGCACACCGCGCGCTGGTGATCCAGGCCGCCGAGCAGGGCGTCAGCCTGAATCGTCTCGCGAGCGCCAAGCTCTGCGCCTGATCGCGCAGTCGAGCGCAAAGGCGCGCCCCTCCCGGATGTCGGTCAGGAATCCGGGAGATTGCTTTTCCGCGTTGTGACACCCTGTGTGCATCGGCATGCGCTGCCGCTGCTTGACCTTACCATCATGGGAACGTTGATACTGGGTCCATTCGCGGCACGAGCCGTGCATTTTGGGAATCCGACATGACTGAACCACTTGCCTCCGCAGCGCTGCACACGATCGAGCTGAGCGTCGACGGCATGCATTGCGGCGGCTGCACGGGCCGCGTGCAACGAGCGCTGGCCGCGGTGCCGGGCGTGGTCGACGCGGCGGTCGACCTCGACGCGCACGCGGCGACGGTGACTGCGCAGGAAACCGTCGACGCCGCACGACTGATCGAGGCGGTCGGCGCAGCCGGCTACGGCGCCTCCGTACGCGCACCGGTGCTCGAAACCGCCGCCGCCGCGCATGCGCATCCTGTCGAAGCATCGCCCGCGCCGATGGCCGCAGCCGCTTCGACAGCCGGCCATCCGCTTCCCGCCAACAGCACCATCGAACTCGATATCGACGGCATGACCTGCGCGTCCTGCGTGTCGCGCGTCGAGAAAGCGCTGGCGAAGGTGCCGGGCGTCACGCGCGCGTCGGTCAACCTCGCGACCGAACGGGCGACCGTCGATGTCACGGCCGACGTTTCCGCCGCACAACTGGTGGAAACCGTGAAACAGGCCGGCTACGGCGCGACCGTAACGGATGCAGGCTTCACCGCGCTCGCCCCCGCCTCGCCTGCCGCGCCCGCCAGCATCGAACTCGACATCGACGGCATGACCTGCGCGTCGTGCGTGTCGCGCGTCGAGAAAGCGCTGGCGAAGGTGCCGGGTGTCACGCGCGCGTCGGTCAACCTCGCGACCGAGCGAGCTACGGTCGATGTCGCGCCCGACGTTACCGCCGCCCAGCTCGCCGAAGCCGTCAAACAAGCCGGATACGGCGCGACGCCGGTTGCTGGCCCGGCCATCCCGCCGGTTGCGTCCACCGCCCCCGCCGACCTCGAACTCGACATCGACGGCATGACCTGCGCGTCCTGCGTCGGCCGCGTCGAAAAAGCGCTGGCCGCCGTGCCGGGCGTCGCGCGCGTTTCGGTCAACCTCGCGACCGAGCGCGCATCGGTGCACGGCGCCGGCGCCCTCGACGCCGCCACGCTGATCGCGGCCGTCACCACCGCCGGCTATCGCGCGTCGCTCGCCGACGCATCGTCAGCCGGTGCCACGGCCGGCGCCGACGCGCAACCGGCCAGCGCCACGCAGGACCCCGAAACACGCAAGCGCCTCGAAGCGATCCGCGAACGCGATCTCGTGATCTGGTCCGCGGTGCTGAGCGCGCCCCTGGTCGCGCCGATGCTCGTCGCGCCGTTCGGCATCCACCTGATGCCGAACGGCTGGGTCCAGCTCGTGCTCGCCTCGATCGTCCAGTTCGGCTTCGGCGCGCGCTTCTATCGCGCGGCCTGGCACGCGGTGAAGGCGCGCACCGGCAACATGGACCTGCTCGTCGCGCTCGGCACGTCGGCCGCGTACGGGCTGAGCCTGTGGATGCTGCTGCGCGGCACCGGTCATTCCGGCCACCTGTATTTCGAGGCGTCGGCCGTCATCGTCACGCTGGTGCGCTTCGGCAAATGGCTCGAATCGCGCGCGAAGCGCCAGACCACCGACGCGATCCGCGCGCTGAACGCGTTGCGTCCCGACCGGGCCCGCGTCGTCGAGCACGGCGTCGAACGCGACGTGCCGCTGGCGCAGGTGCGTGTCGGCACGCGCGTCAGCATCCGGCCCGGCGAGCGCGTGCCCGTCGACGGCCGGATCCTGTCGGGCCGCTCGCACGTCGACGAATCGCTGATCACCGGTGAAAGCCTGCCGGTGCCGAAGGACGACGGCGACCCCGTCACGGCCGGCTCGATCAACGGCGAAGGCGCGCTCGTCGTCGAAACCACCGCGATCGGCGCGGAGACGACGCTCGCGCGCATCATCCGCCTCGTCGAATCCGCGCAGGCCGAGAAGGCGCCGATCCAGCGGCTCGTCGATCGCGTGAGCGAGGTGTTCGTGCCCGCCATCCTCGGCATCGCCGTGCTGACGCTGGCCGGCTGGCTGATCGCCGGCGCCGGCACCGAAACCGCGATCCTCAACGCGGTCGCGGTGCTCGTCATCGCGTGCCCGTGCGCGCTCGGCCTCGCGACGCCCGCCGCGATCATGGCCGGCACGGGCGTCGCGGCGCGGCGCGGCGTGCTGATCAAGGATGCGCAGGCGCTCGAACTCGCGCAGCGCACCACCGTGATCGCGTTCGACAAGACCGGCACGCTGACCGAAGGCAAGCCGTCCGTGACGGCATTCGAAGCCGTCGGCGTGCCGCATGACGAAGCGCTCGCGCTCGCGGCGGCGGTGCAGCGTCAGAGCGACCATCCGCTCGCTCGCGCCGTGGTCGCCGCGCACGACGCCGACGTTGCCGCGCGCGGCAGTGCGGTGCCGCCGGCAAGCGCGGCCGATGCGCGCGCGGTGGCGGGACGCGGCGTGGAAGCCCGCGTCGGCGGGCAGTTGCTCGCGCTGGGCAGCACACGCTGGCGCGACGAACTCGGCATCGCCGTGCCGCCCGCGCTCGACGCCCGTGCGGCGGAACTCGAACGCGCGGGCAACACGATCTCGTGGCTGATGCGCGCCGATGCGCCGCGCGCGTTGCTCGCGCTGATCGCTTTCGGCGACACCGTGAAGCCGGGCGCCCGCGACGCGATCGCGGCACTGTCGGCGCGCGGCGTCGCGAGCGTGCTCGTGACGGGCGACAACCGTGGCAGCGCGGCAGCCGTCGCGGCGTCGCTCGGCATCGGCGAGGTGCATGCGCAGGTGCTGCCCGACGACAAGGCGCGCGTCGTCGCCGAGCTGAAGCGCACGCACGGCGGAATCGTCGCGATGGTCGGCGACGGGATCAACGATGCGCCCGCGCTTGCCGCGGCCGACGTTGGCATCGCGATGGCCACCGGCACCGACGTCGCGATGCATACAGCCGGCATCACGCTGATGCGCGGCGACCCGGCGCTCGTCGCCGATGCAATCGACATCTCCAGGCGCACGTACCGGAAGATCCAGCAGAACCTGTTCTGGGCGTTCGTCTACAACCTGGTCGGCGTGCCGCTCGCGGCGCTCGGCTGGCTGAACCCGGTGATCGCGGGCGCGGCGATGGCGTTTTCCAGCGTCAGCGTCGTGACCAATGCGTTGCTGCTGCGGCGATGGAAAGGGCGCGCGCACTGAGCGGGTGTGGGCGGCGCGTGCAGGACGGTCGAAGGGTCGAAGGGCCGTTCGGCTGTCGGTGTTTGATGGTCGGGGTCGGTTACTTGGGGCTTCGGGCTTGGGGCTCGGGGCTTGGGGCTCGGGGCTCGGGGCTCGGGGCTCGGGGCTCGGGGCTCGGGGCTCGGGGCTCGGGGCTCGGGGCGCGGGGCTCGGGGCGCGGGGCTCGGGGCTCGGGGCTCGGCGCTCGGCGCTCGGCGCTCGGCGCTCGGCGCTCGGCGCTCGGCGCTCGGCGCTCGGCGCTCGGCGCTCGGCGCTCGGCAAGCAGGAAGGATCGGGAGTGTGAATGGTGCAGGCCGCCCGCGACGTACCCGGTTGGCCGCAAGTGCCGCCTGAGCGCCTGCCAGCGGATTCAGCCCGGAATGACCGGCTTGATCAACGTCGTCGTGATCGGCGCG
Organism: Burkholderia sp. Bmkn7; assembly: GCF_041103175.1. Lineage (NCBI taxonomy): Bacteria > Pseudomonadati > Pseudomonadota > Betaproteobacteria > Burkholderiales > Burkholderiaceae > Burkholderia > Burkholderia sp. Bmkn7. The sequence continues at coordinate 240,766 of NZ_JBGCUH010000002.1, forward strand.
AAGCCGCACGCACGATACAGCGCGCGGGCCGCCGTGTTGTGATTGAACACCGACAGCCCGATCTCGGTGATGCCGTAGCGGCGCGCCTCGGCGTCGAGCGCATCGAGCGTGCGTGTAGCCCAGCCCTGGCGACGCCGGGACGGGACGATGTCGAGGTCGTAGATGAACAGGGTGCGGTTCGGCCCTTCGGGCACGATCGCGTACCAGAGGTCGCCCACCGCGTCGCCGCTGGCGGCGTCGACGAGCACGACGAGGGTCTGGCCGAAGGTCCGCAGGCCGTCAGGCAGCAGCGTGTCGAAACACGCGCGCGCCCGGCTGGCCGCGTCTTCGACAGCATTTTGTCCGGATGAGACGAGATCGCGCGCGTAGCCGTCGATGGCTCGCGTACGGTACGCGTGGAATTCACTGGCCGTCATCGGCCGCATCTGCAGCATGGCCCGGTCACCGTGAACGGATTCGGACTTCCAGTGTAGCGGGACGGTCGCGCCGGCGGGCGATGCGGCGGCGGAAAGCGGGCAAGCAGGGGCGGCGGACGTCGCGCTGGCCGCGAATCAGCGAATCAGCGAATCAGCGAATCAGCGAATCAGCGAATCAGCGAATCAGCGAATCAGCGAATCAGCGACGGTACAGGACGATCGGCACGAGGTGCGCACGGCGCACGCGCTCGGCTTCGGCACGACGCGCAGCGTACGAGTATTCGGCGTCGAGCGGCAGGTGGGGCGACACGAACAGGTCGTCGATCTTTTGCAGCAGGGCAAGGATGAAGCTCATGTGAGACTCCTGACAGATGTGGCTAGGGTTTTCCCTTAGATGGACGCTATTCTAAGGGTTTTCCCTGAACTCTGCCAGCGCACCGCATCAGTTTGCCGCATGCGCGCGGCGCCTGATCGCCGACGCGGAACCGCGATCCTTGCTCCGTCGGGCTCCCAGGATAGGGTCGAAACGATTAGCGCGTGCGGCGCGCACGTTTCGCGACGGCCGCCTCGCGATTCGCGTTGCGCTGGAGCCGGTCGACTTGCGACAGCAGCGCCTCGTGATGCTCCTCGAGCGTCATCAGCGTCGCCTGCTGCGTCGACAGATCCGCCGCGAGGCGATCGATCCGCTGCTGCTTCGTGGCGACGTCCTGCTTCAGGTGCGCGATCTGCCGCGTCTGAAGCACCAGCGCAACGAGGCCGGCCAGCACGACGACGGCCAACGCCAGCAGCAGGCGGTTGACGCGGCGCATCTCGCGATCGGCCGCGCGCGTCAAACCGTCGACGTCGGCTTGCAGCGCGGCGAGCCGGTCAGTCAGCGGACGCAGGTGCGTATCCGGATCGAAGACCGGCGCGGCCGGTTGCGCGCGCTCTACCGACGGCTTCGTGACAAAGGACGCAGCGGAAGCCACCGGCTGGGTGGCAGGGGATACGGTGGTGTCGGGGGGCGGCGCGGCGTCCACGGCCTTCGCAATGTTCGCCGTGTTCGCCGTGTTCGCCGTGTTCGCCGTGTTCGCCGGGTTCGCCGGGTTCGCCGGGTTCGCGGCAATTGCCGGCTTGGTCAGCTCCGCCGACGCTTGCGGCTCGACGATCGACACCGCGGCCGGTGCCGGGCTCGCCCCGGCCGCCGCTCGCGCCGTGTCGACGCTCGTCACGACTGGCGCAGATTGCTCTGCTGTCGCGTCGCTTGCACCGGCAGCCGCCCGACGTTTGCCGCCCGACGACGCGCGACGCTCCTTCACGGCGTCGCCGGAAGATCGCCCTTCGCGAGATTTGACGGCGGCGGCAGCGACAACAGCCTTCTCGCCTTCACCGCCAGCTGCTTGCGTTTCGGTCACCTTCGGCGCCGCACCATCGGCCGCTTGCAGCCTGGTCGCCACCATCGTGACGGCGTCGGCCGCGGGCACATCGGCGGCCTTCGTTGCAACACCACCGGCCACGGCAACATCGACCGCCGTCATCGCAACACCACCGGCCAGCGGAATATCGACCGCCTTCATCGCAACATCCCCGAAGGCCGGCACGATGTCGGCATCTGCAGGCTCCTCCCCTTGCGGCACCGAAACGCCATGGGCCACCGTCGCGACTTCCGGCGTCACCGCGCCCTCTACCGCTTCCGCATGCGCCGCCGCGCCCGCCCCTTCCTGCGCACCGAACCCGTCCAGCGCGGGCTGCCGCCCGGAGGCCACATCGTCCGCGATATCGGCCGCTGCATCGGCCTGCGCACCCGCTTCGTCGCGAACCGCAACCGGCGCGCGCTCGCCCGGCTCGAACACCGGATCGCCGAACAGGTCGAGCGTGCGCTCGTCCCGCGACGCGTCGGCGGCCGGCGCACTGCCGGACCGCGCCGTCGCCCTCGCGGACGTACTCCCCGCGGCAGCAGCCGAGCGCTGGCGGGAACGGGCCGATGAACGATTGGAACGGGAACGGGAGCGAGGCGAGGAAACGGATTCGGTCATGGAGATCGGATAGCGGGGCCCGCGAACACGGAACCGGATGTCGAACGGAATCGGTGGTCGGCCATTGTCGCATGCCCCGTTGCCGATTCAGCCTATTCGTCGCCCGGCAGCCCGTTGCCCTCTTCAAAACGCGTCACGCCCTTCAGCGCGCGCAGCTTGTCGCAGATCGCCTGGTATTCGAGCGCCGACACCCGCGCGAGCGCGATGCGCACCTCGTCGTGCTCGCCCGTGTCGTCGGCGCGCTGCACGATGAACTGCTTCACGCGCGCACTGTCCGGGCCGAGCGCCGCGTGCAGCGAATCGAAGTTCAGCGCGCCGCTCACGACCGTCAGCGCGACCTGGCGGCGCTGCCGCACCGTGAAATAGCGCCGCTCCAGCGGCTTGATGCCGGCCAGGATGATCAGGATGATGATCGTCGCCGAAATCGACGCGACGTACAGCCCGCCCCCCACCGCAAGGCCGATCGCGGCGACCGACCACAGGCTCGCGGCGGTCGTCAGCCCGCGCACGATCTCGCCGCGCAGCAGGATCGAACCCGCGCCGAGGAAGCCGATGCCCGACACGACCTGCGCGGCGATCCGCGACGGATCGAGCACGATGTGCTCGCTGCTGCCGAGCACGTCGGCGAAACCGAATGCCGACACGATCATGATCAGCGTCGAACCGACACAGACGAGCATGTGCGTGCGCAGGCCGGCGGCCCACGACAGGCGCTCGCGCTCGAAGCCGATGACGCTGCCGAGCGCCGCCGCGAGAACGAGCCGCATCACGAGTTCCAGGTTGCTCAGCATGCGATTTATCTCCTTTTTTGGTGCCGGCCGCGCGGAATGTTTTATCCTTGGCCCCGGCCGCGCCGATCCTCCGGGCCGCGCCGACACGTTTCGAACCCAGCGCTCAACCCCGTCATGTCCGTTTCCGACTCCGCTTCCGCCCAGGCCGCCCAGCTGCGCCACCATTTCGCGCACGTCGTCTTGCCGATCTGGCGGGGTTCAGGGTTCGACCAGACATTGCAGTTGCCGTTCGAAGCCGTCGATCCGGCCACCCACGCGCCGCTGCCCGTGACCCGTTATCGCGCAATGGCGTGCGCACGGCAACTGTTCGTGTTCGCGCAGGCCGGCGACACCGCGCACGCCGCCACGCTGTTCGACGCGCTGGGCCGGCGCTTTCGCGACACGCGCCACGGCGGCTGGATCTACAGCGTCGACGCGCAGGGCGCGCCGCTCGACACGACCAAGGATCTCTATACGCACGCATTCATCGTGTTCGCGTGTGCCGCCTGGTATGCGGCGTCGGGCGACGCCGCCGCGCGCACGACGGCCGAGGAGACCGCCGCGCTGATCCGCGACCGTTTCGCGCCGCATCCCGGCGACGCGCTGCTCGATGCGGCGCGCCACGCCGATTTCTCGTCATCCGGCAGCGGAGCGCTGCAGAATCCGCTGATGCACCTGACCGAAGCGTGGCTCGCGGCTGCCGATGCATTCGGCGACACGGCGTTCGACGACGCGCTCGCGCACACCGCGCTGGCCGTCGAGCGCACGTTCGTCGACGCGGCGACCGGCTGCGTGGCCGAGCTGCCGCTCGGCGCGGCAGACAACCGTTTCGAGCCCGGTCATCAGTTCGAGTGGTTCTACCTGGTCGATGCGGCCGGCGCGCGGCTCGCGCAAACGGGGCTCCCCGCTGCGCTGTCGCGTGCGTTCGGCTTTGCGGAGCAATACGGTGTCGATCCACAGACGGGCGGCGTCTGCGCGGCGCTCGATGCGCAAGGTGCGTGCGTCGACGGCACGCAGCGGATCTGGGCGCAGACGGAGTACCTGCGCGCGCTCGCGACGCACGGCGGCACGCCGGCCTCCGCGCCGCTCGCGCGGCAGATCGAACGCTTCGCCGCGCGCTTCCTGCATCCGCGCGGCTGGTTCGAGTGCAAGACCGCCGACGGGCAGGTGTCGCGCGCCGACATGCCGTCGACGACGCCCTACCACCTCGCGACCGCCTACGCGGCGCTGCCGGCCGGTTCGTAACCCGTCCCGGCGAACGACGCCGCCGCGCGTTCATCGCGCGCGGCACGGCCATCGCCCAGTTCGAATACCGACACGGCCTGCATCAGGTGCGCGGTCTGGTCGTTCAGCGACGCGGCCGCCGCCGCGACTTCCTCCACCAGCGCCGCGTTCTGCTGCGTGAGCTGATCCATTTGCGTGACGGCCTGGTTCACCTGCTCGATCCCGACGCTCTGCTCGACCGACGCCGAGGTGATCTCGGACATCGTCTGCACGACGCGCGTGATCGACGTCGACACCGTCCGCATCGCTTCGCCGGCGCGCTCGACGAGCTCCGCGCCGCCGTTGATCTGCGCGACCGAATCCTCGATCAGCGCCTTGATCTCCTTCGCCGATTGCGCGCTGCGCTGCGCGAGCGAGCGCACTTCGCCCGCGACGACCGCGAAGCCGCGGCCCTGTTCGCCGGCCCGCGCGGCCTCCACGGCCGCGTTCAGCGCCAGGATGTTGGTCTGGAACGCGATGCCGTCGATCACCGAGATGATCTCCGCGATCCGCCCCGAGCTCTGCGCGATGCCGCGCATCCGGTCGATCACGCTGTCGACCACGCCGCCGCCGTGGCTCGTCGCCTCGAGCGCCGCGTCGGCCAGCGCGCTCGCCGCGCGTGCGCTGTCGGTGTTCTGACGGACGGTTGCCGTCAGTTCCTCCATGCTCGCGGCCGTTTCCTCGAGCGACGCGGCCTGGGTGCCGGTGCGCGCCGACAGGTCGGCGTTGCCGCCCGCGATCTCGCCCGCGCCGAGGTGGATCGCATCGGACGCCTGGCGCACCGTGCGCACGGTGCCCGCGATGCTCGTCTGCATCGTCGCGAGGCCGCGCAGCATCCGGTCGATCTCGAACACGCCGCCTGCCCGCACGACTTCATCGAGCCGGCCCTGCGCGATCCGCTCGAAATGGCGGCCGGCTTCTTCCAGCGGCGCGACGACCGCGCGCCGCGCGGCCGCGTAGATCGCCGCGCTCGCCACGAGCATCGCCACCAGCAGCACGATGCCGACCGACTTGAACCACAGCATGCCGCCGTCGATCGTATCGAGCGCCGAGCGGCTCGATGTGCCGCCGTAGTCGGTGAAGCGGCGCAGCTCGGCGATATAGGCGTCCTGGATGCTCTGCGTCGGCTGGTCGAGGAATGCCTGGATGTTGTCGGCATCGAGGAACTGCACGAGTTCGCCCAGCGCGCCGCGCAGCGCGCGATAACGCTCGGTGAGCGCCGCGACGCGCGCGCGGTTGGTCTCGTCGACCGGCTGCACGGCCGTCAGCGCGGCGAACGCCTTGTCGGCTTCCGCGAGCGAAGCGCCGGCATGGCGGATGATGTCGTCCGGCTTCGGGCCGCCGCGCACCATCCGCGTGCCGGCGCGCGACAGGTTGATGCGCGCGTCGAGCAGCTGCTGGGTGGCCTGGCTCGCCGCGCCGACCTGTGTGATCGCGACGTTCGACAGGTCGTCGACGCCGCTGCGCGTCGACGTGAGCGCCCAGAAGCCGAGCGCCTCGATCGCGAACAGGAAAAGGCAGAACACGGTCAACACGCCGAGCAGACCCGACGCGAGCTTGATTTTTCCGAACATGGGGGAGATTCCTGGAAAGCGGACGATGAGGCAATGCCCCGGCATTAGCGGCATTTCTTCGTCGGACTTTAGGACCGGGAGACGGCAAAGTTCACGTTGCTCGTGCATTCCCGCGGAATCGCCGGCAAACCGGGGGATCTTCGATATTCGACGCAATAATCGCGTCGCATCGCGCCGGAATTTGCACGAAATGCGGACGAATTTCCTTGCTTATCCGCAGCCCCCTTCCTAGAGTTCAGCGCAAGCGGGCACTCATTGCGAAGGAAGTTCGATGACCGACATCACGGATCACGCGCGCGGCGCATTGCGCGCGCAACCGTTCAGCATGCTGCTGGGCACGGAGCTGATGCATATCGGCGACAACGAAGTGTCGCTGTGCCTGCCCGTGCGCGACGAACTGCGGCAGCAACACGGGTTCGTGCACGGCGGCGTCATCAGCTACCTGGCGGACAACGCGCTGACGTTCGCCGGCGCGCTCGTGCTGGGCCCGCGCGTGATTACGGCCGAATACAAGATCAACTACCTGCGGCCGGCCGTGAACGGCACGCTCGTCGCGCGCGCGAAGCTCGTGTACGCGGGCCGGCACCAGGCGACCTGCCAGTGTCACGTGTTCGTCATCGACGGCGATCACGAACGGCTCGTCGCGATCGCGCAAGGCACGATCAATCGCGTCGGCGACGGGAAGATGCCGGATGCGCCGGAGGAAACGGCGTGAGTTGCCGAGTCTGGGCGTCGATGCCGCGACGCGTGCCGCGCTAGCGTTTCATCGCAGCCAGATAAACCGCATCACGCTCGCGGCGGCCGACCGCGACCACCAGCACGATGACTTCCGCGTCGCGCACTTCGTAGACGAGGCGATACCCGACACCACGCAGCTTGATCTTGTAGCGATCCGGGTGGCCATGCAATTTGGCTGACGGGATACGAGGATGCTCGAGCCGCTCGGCGAGCTTGGCCTTGAATTGATCGCGCACGGTGCGATCGAGCTTCTTCCACTCCTTCAATGCAGGTTCGAGAAAGGCGAGTTCAAAGGTCATTCAGCTTAACCTTGACGACCTTCTCCCTGGCGCGCGAATCGGCCAACGCATTGTCTTCGATGTCTTCCAAACGTTCGACCATCGCCTCCCACGTCTTCGCGGGAATGCAGTAGAACGCGGGTTCGTTGTGATTCAGGATCGCGACCGGAAAACCTTCACCTGCGGCAACGGTTCCCATCGGATTCCGCTTCAGCTCCGAGACGCTCGCCGTCACGCTCGCCAGAATGGTGTGAGGCATGTCTGCTCCTTCTTCAATCGGGCATCGATTGTACTCTATTTGACATCAAATTTAGTACCGAAATTGATGTTTCTGGTGTACTCGGCCGTCGACGAACGGAAGCCACCTCCTGAAAGACAGCTCTACTCGGCCTCATCCTCCGCCAGCGGCAAAAACCGCGGCGCCACCCGCGCCCGCACGTTGCCGTTCTCGTCCGTTCGATAGATCCCGCGTGCGACGTTATGCGGATGCGCGACCGCGTCGGCCACGCTCAGCACCGGCGCGAAACACACGTCGGTGCCTTCGAGCAGCGCGCGCCAGTACGCGGACGGCTGCTGCGCGAACACGTCGGCGAAACGCGCCTTCAGTGCGGGCCAGCGTGCGCGGTCGTACTGCGACGCCGGATCGACGTCGGTCAGCCCGAGCCGTTCGACCAGCAGCGCGTAGAACGGGGGCTCGAGCGCGCCGATCGTCACGCACTCGCCGTCCGCGCAGCGATACACGTCGTAGAACGGCGCATCGTGGAACAGGCTCGGCTGCGCGCCGTCGAGCTGCCCGTTCGCGCGCGCCCACAGCGCGAGCGAACCGAGCATCGACACGATGTCGACGATCGCGCCGTCGACCACCCGCCCCGGCCCGCCGCCGCGCACGTCGAACAGCGCGCAGACGATCCCGAACGCGAGCCCGAGCGCGCCGCCCGCATCGCCGACGACGGTCGGCGGCAACCCCGGCCGGCCGTCGCGCGGCGCGGACAGCGACAGCAGCCCCGTCAGCGCGACGTAGTTCAGGTCGTGCCCGGCCGCGGCCGCGAGCGGGCCGTGCTGGCCCCAGCCGGTCATCCGGCCGTACACGAGCTTCGGATTGCGGCGCGCGCAATCTTCGGGCCCGAGGCCGAGCCGCTCCATCACGCCGGGCCGCAGGCCCTCGATCAGCGCATCGGCCTGCGCGATCAGGTCGAGCGCGGCCTCGCGGCCGGCCGGCGACTTCAGGTCGAGTTCGACGATCGTCTTGCCTTCGCGCAGCAGGTCGCCGTCGCGGGCCTTTAATGCGTCCGGCGCACTCGTGCGGCCGGCCGGGCGCGCGATTAGCGTGATGCGTGCGCCCATCCCGGCAAGCATCCAGCCCGCGAGCGGCCCGGGGCCGAGACCTTCGAATTCGATGATGTGGATGCCGGAAAGCGGCGCGTTCAATGACATGACAGCCTCGCTGAAATGCAGTCGGGACAAGAGCGGCGAAACCGCCCGATTCTATGCGAATGCCTGCGTGCGCCGGCTTCGGCCGGCTAGCCGGACGCCGCATCCGGACGCTGCGCGTCCAGCGCCTCGCGCATCGCCCGCACGATCGCGTCGCGACGCGCGCCGATCCGCTCGACGGGCCCGGCCACCCCCATGGCCAGCGGCAGGCCGTTCCAGCCGTCCGCGATCACCATCGAGATCATCGCGGCGCCCTGCGTGACCGTATGCGCCGAATAGGAATAACCGAGCCGGCGCGTCTGTTCGACCTTGTCGAGCACGAAGTCCTCGTCGATCGTCCTGCCCGATTTCCCGATCCGGCGAATGCTGCGCGATACGAGCCGGCGGATCGTGCTGTCCGGCTGAAGGCTCAGCAGCGCCCAGCCGAGCCCCGACATGCAGATCTCGCGACGCGTGCCGATCGGCGCGTAGAACTGGATCGGAGTCGTATGCGAGCCCTCGACCGCGTCGATGTACTGCACGTACAGGTCGCTCTGCACCGCGATCACCACCGCCTCGTGCGTGCGCAGCGCCAGCCGTTTCGCGACGGCATGCCAGTGCCGCCGGCTGCCGGCCGCCGAATCGACGAGCGCTTCGCCGAGGTTGACGAGCCGTGCGGTCGGCGCATACGCGTGGGTTGCGTCGTCGTACGAAAGATAGCCGAGCGCCTTCATGCTGGTCAGCAACGCCGCCGCGCTCGACCCCGGATACCCGCAACGCGTGGCGATCTCGCGCACGCTCAGCGGCCGCTGCAATGCGCTGAAGAGTTCCAGCACCTCGAACACGCGCGCCGCGCTCTTGACCACGTTTCCGCTCATCCCGCCCTCTCCGCTGCAACCGGGACGGGCCTTCCACATATGTGGAACGGAATTTCCCGCCGCCAACCGTCGTGACGATACTAGGCTTCGGCCCGCGGCGTGAAGCCCCGCGGCACAGAACACACGGAGACATCATGGCAGCCTTTCTGATCCGTGAACGGCAGGGCCCGATCCTGACCGTCACGATGAACCGTCCCGAAACCCGCAACGCCATTTCGGACACCGATGCGATCGACGCGCTCACCGAATGCTGCGACGACGCGAACCGCGACGAGTCGATCCGCGTGCTGGTCCTGACCGGCGCCGGCACGACGTTCTCGTCGGGCGGCAACGTGAAGGCGATGCGCGCCTTCATGGAATCGGAGTCGCACGATCCTGCCGCGATCCGGTCCAGCTACCGCCGCGGCATTCAGCGCCTTGCACGGGCGTTCCAGCAACTCGAGGTGCCGGCCATCGCGGCGGTCAACGGCCCGGCAATCGGCGCCGGCACCGACCTCGCGTGCATGTGCGACATCCGCATCGCCGCCGACCGCGCGCGCTTCGCCGAGAGCTTCATCGCCCTCGGCCTCGTGCCCGGCGACGGCGGCGCGTGGTTCCTGCCGCAGATCGTCGGCGCCGCCGTCGCCGCGGAAATGTCGTTCACGGGCGATGCGCTGGACGCGCAGGCCGCGCTGCGCTGCGGGCTCGTGTCGCGCGTCGTGCCCGACGGCGACCTCCTCGCGCACGCCCATGAACTGGCCGGCCGCATCGCCCGCCACTCGGGCACCGCGTTGCGCCTGACCAAGCGCCTGCTGCGCGAAAGCCGCCATGCAAGCCTCGACACGGTGCTCGACCTGTCGGCGTCGTACCAGGCATTCGCGCACGCGACCCCGGAACATCGCGCGGCGGTCGACGCACTCTTTGCCGCACGCGGCTGAACCCCGACGCATCGCGGCCGTGCAGCCGGCGCGTGCCGGTCTGCCGGCGCATCGCATCCCCATCGAAGGAGACATGTCATGACCCGCAGTAACGAAGGCGCGCTTGCAGGCGTGCGTGTGGTGGACCTGAGCCGCGTCTATGCGGGGCCGTTCTGCGCGCAGACGCTCGCCGACCACGGCGCGGACGTCATCAAGATCGAACCGCCGCAGGGCGACGAAACGCGCGACTGGGGGCCCGCGATGCCGAACGGCCTCTCCAGCTACTACTGGGGGCTCAACCGCAACAAGCTCAATCTCGCGCTCGACCTGTCGCATCCCGACGGACGCGACGTGCTGTTCCGCCTGCTCGAGACAGCCGACGTGCTGGTCGACAACTTCAAGCAGGGCACGCTCGAACGCTGGGGCATCGGCTACGCAGACTGCCTGCGCGAGCGCTTTCCGCGCCTCGTCCACTGCTCGATCTCCGGATACGGCACCGACGGCCCACTCGCGCGGTTTCCGGGCTACGACGCCGTCGCGCAGGGCCTCGCCGGCTTCATGTCGATCAACGGCGAGCCGGGCGGCATGCCGCTCAAGGTGCCGTTTCCGGTCGTCGACTTCGCGGCCGGCATGAGCGCCGTATCGAGCGTCCTGCTTGCGCTGGTCGAACGGACGCGCTCCGGCCTCGGCCAGCACATCGACATCGACCTGTTCAGCACGGCGCTGTCGATGCTGCATCCAGTCAGCACGAGCTGGATGGCGACCGGCGAGGTTCCCGTCGCGACCGGCAACGTGTACGGCGCGATCGCGCCGTACGGCGTCTATCCGTGCAAGGACAAGCCGGTCGCGACCGGCGCCGGCAACAACCGCACGTTTGCGCGCCTCGTCGAAGCGCTCGGCGTGCCCGAGCTGGCGCGCGATCCACGGTTCGCGACCAACGCGCAGCGCGTCGCGCATCGCGATGCGCTCGACACGCTGCTCGGGCAACTGACCGCCGAACTCCGCGCCGACGAGGTCGTCGAGCGGCTGATGCAGGCCGGCGTCGCGACGGGGCCGGTGAACACCGTCGCCGATGCCTTCGGCCACCCGCAGGCGGCGCGCAACGCGATGTTCGTCGACACCGACACGTACACCGGCGCGGGCATCCCCGCCAAGCTTTCCCGTACGCCCGGATCGATACGCCGGCCGCCGCAGCCGTTCGCCGCCGACACCGACGCCGTGCTCGACGCGTTCGGTATCGACGCGGCCCGTCGGGATGCGTTGCGGCAGGCGGGCGTGCTCCACGACACGCGCGCGAATGCTGCCGGGAGCGCGTCATGACCACGCCGGGCGCATTTTCCTCGCTGACGGGCGACGACGCCCCGTCGATCCTGCGCAACGACGACGACGGCATCGCGTGGCTGACGATCCATCGCCCGCACGTCGCCAACGCGCTGTCCGCCGACGCGATCCGGCGCCTGTGCGACGAACTGGTCACGCTCGACGACAACCCGGCGATACGCGCGATCGTGATCCGGGGTGCCGGCGAACGGGCCTTCAGCGCGGGGATCGACCTCGGCGATCCCGAAATACGCGGGATGCGGCCGATGCGCGGGCTCGCCCGCAACGTGCACGAGCTGATCCTGGAACTGCGCAAGCCGACCATCGCGGCCATCAACGGCTTCGCCGTCGGCGGCGGCTTTGAAATCGCGCTCGCGTGCGACCTGCGGATCGCCGCTGATCACGCGACCTTCGCGCTGCCCGAGGCGCGCGTCGGGATGGGCGCGAACTTCGCGAGCGTGCTGCTGCCGCGCCTGCTGCCGCGCGCGATCGCGATGGAGCTGCTGTTCACGGGCCGCCGCTTCGACGCGGACGAGGCGCAGCGCATCGGCTTGCTGAACCGCGTCGTTCCCGCCGCCGCACTCGACGACACCGTGCGCGAACTGGCGCAGACGATCTCCGAAAACGCGCCGCTCACGATCCGCCGCATCAAGGAAACCGCGACACGCAGTCAGGGGCTGCCGGTGGCCGCCGCGCTGCGGCTGGACGTCGGCCCCGACGTCTATGCGAGCGAGGACCGGATCGAGGGCGCCCGCGCGTTTCTCGAGAAACGCAAGCCGGCATTCAAGGGGCGCTGAACCGACGCGAACGGCAGCACCCCGCGCGCAACCGCTCCCAGAACGCGGGCGCGCCACAACAAGACATGGAACGGAGACACCTTCATGCAACGGAAAGCATTCCTGATCGGCGCGTGCGTGCTGAGCGCCACGTCGGCGCACGCGTCGTCGGTCACGCTGTACGGGATCGTCGACAGCTACGTCGAATTCGACCGCATCGGCAGCCTGTCGAGCCTGCGGCAAAGCGGCGGCGGATCGTCGACGAGCCGCGTCGGACTGACGGGCGTCGAGGATCTCGGCGGCGGCACGTCGACGAAGTTCGTGCTGGAAAGCGGCTTCTCGCCGGCCGACGGATCGTTCCAGGGCGGCACGCTGTTCTACCGGCAGGCCTATGTGTCGCTGCAGAACACGCGCTACGGCGACCTTCGGCTCGGCCGCCAATACACGCCCGCGTTCTACATCGTGTACGACGGCGACCCGTTCGGGCTCAACGAACGGCTGTCGCCGCTCGCGCTGCTCGCGACGTCGACGGACACGATCACGAGCAACACGACGCCGCCGATTCCGCGCTTCAACCAGGCGGCGTCGTATCTGAGCCCCGACTGGAACGGCCTGCGCGTGATGGCCACGTACGGCTTTCCGACGCCCAACGCGCTGTCCACGCAGGCCGGGCGCAACTACGGCGCCGGGCTCCAGTACCGGATCGGCGGGCTCTATCTCGGCGCCGGCTTCCAGGGCGACACGTCGGCCGGCAACCTGGCGCCCGTCGTCTCGCCGTCGACGACGCGCCACTACGTGTTCGCGGCCAACTACGCATTCGCGCGCGTCAAGCTGTATGCCGCGTTCCTGTACGGCGTCGGCACGGCGCCGCACCTGCCGGCGTTCTCGACCGCGAGCGCCGGCGCGTCGATCAACGTCGGCGCGCTCGATCGCATGCTCGTCTCGGTCGTGCGTCGCGACGTGAAAGGCTCGGCGAACGACGCGACCGCGCTCGGCGTCGGCTACGACCATCCGCTGTCGAAGCGCACGTCGCTCTACGCCCGCTATCTGTACGTGAAGAACGGCGGCGACGCGCGCAACACGGTCGTCGTCGGCCTGCAGCCGCAACCGGGCGGCACCGGGCAGGTGTTCGCGCTCGGCCTCGCCCACCGCTTCTGACGGAGTGCCCATGACCCCGACTCTTTCCACGCACGCGGCCGCCGCCGGCGATCAAGCGACGCAGGCGCTCTACCGCCGGATCTCGCGCCGGCTGCTGCCGTTCCTGATCCTCTGCTACACGCTGTCGTTCATCGACCGGATCAACATCGGTTTCGCGCACGCGCAGATGGCCGCCGAACTGCACTTCTCCGACGCCGTCTACGGGCTCGGCGCGGGCATCTTCTTCATCGGCTACATGGCGTTCGAGATTCCGAGCAACGCGCTGCTGGCGCGGATCGGCGCACGCAAGACGATTGCCCGGATCATGGTGCTGTGGGGGCTCGGCTCGGCCGCGACGATGTTCGTCACGACGCCCGCGCAGTTCTACGCGTGCCGCTTCCTGCTCGGCGTGTTCGAGGCCGGCTTCTTCCCCGGCATCCTGTTCCATCTCGGCGCGTGGTATCCGCCGCGGCAGCGCGCGAAGGCGTTCGCGCTGTTCATGACCGCGCTGTACCTCGCCGGGCTGATCGCCGGCCCCGTGTCGGGCGCCATCCTCTCGTTCTTCGACGGCGCCGCCGGCCTGAGCGGCTGGCAGTGGCTGTTCCTCGTCGAAGGGCTGCCGAGCAGCGTGCTCGGCCTCGTCGCGCTGCGCTTTCTCGACGACCGGCCGGACGACGCGCGCTGGCTGTCCGACGCCGACAAGGCCGCGCTGCGCGCCGCGCACGCGCACGCCGAAGCCGGCACGCCGGACGCGAACGCGGCACGGCCGCTGCTCGCGCACCGCGATTTCTGGCTGTTGTGCGCGGCCAATTTCGCGATCGCGGCCGCCGGCTACGCGCTCGTGTTCTGGATGCCCGTGATCCTGCATCGCGGCGGCCTGCATGGCGCGATGCGGATCGGGGTGCTGTCCGCGCTGCCCTACCTGTGCGGCATCGTCGGCATGCTCGCGATGGGCTGGCGCACCGAGCGGCGGCGCGAATGGCGCGGGCACGGCGCAGTGGCGATGCTCGCATGCGCGGCCGCGCTCGCCGGGCTGGCGAGCACCACCGGCACATCGCACCTGATGATCGCGCTCTGCGTCGCGGTCGCCACGCACGCCGCTGCGCTGCCCGCGTTCTGGGTGCTGCCGGGGCTCGCGCTGCCGAAGCGCTCGATGGCGGTCGCGATCGCGGCGATCACGATGTCCGGCGCGATCGGCGGGTTCGCGAGCCCGTTCCTGATGGGCGTGCTCAACACGGCCACCGGGTCGATGCGCGGCGGCCTCTATTTCAACGCCGCGCTGCTCGCGGCCGGCGCCGTCGCCTTGCTCGGCACGCTGCGCACCCGCGCGGTGTCGCGCACGAACGCCGGCTGACGGCATCGACCTCCCTTTACCCACCCTCATCGACTCCCATGAATTTCGACCTTGAACTCGAACACCGGATGATCCGCGACCTCGTCGCACGTTTCGTGCAGGACGAGCTGATCCCGCTCGAAGCAGCGGTCATGGCCCGCGAGGCCGACGGCCAGCGCTTCGGGCTGCTCGACGAAGAACGCGCACATCTCGACGGGCGTTCCCGGCAACTCGGCCTGTGGGGCCTCGACGCGCCGCTCGACGCCGGCGGCTCGGACCTGCCGGCCGTCGCGATGGTCGGCGTCAACGAAGCGATCGGCACGACCGTGACGCCGTACATCCTGCCGCCCGATTCGCCGAACCTGCGGATGCTGTGCGACGTGGCCGACGACGCGCAGCGCGCGCGTTATCTCGAACCGTACGCACGCGGCGTCACGCGTGCCGCGATGGCGATCTCCGAGCCGGGCGCAGGCTCGGACCCGGGCGCGCTGTCGACGACGGCCGTGCGCGACGGAGAGAGCTGGGTGCTGAACGGACGGAAGATCTGGATCAGCCACGCGCCCGAAGCCGACTGGACGATCGTGATGGCGCTCACCGATCGAAGCAAGGGCAAGCGCGGCGGCATGTCGGCGTTCATCGTCGACCGCGGCACGCCCGGTTTCATCATCGAACGGCGGATCCCGATGATCGGCGGGCTGTCGACCTACGAAATCGTGCTGGACGACTGCCGCATTCCCGCCGCGCAACTGCTGGGCCAGGAAGGTGCCGGCTTCGCGCCGATGCAGGCACGGCTCGCGAACCGGCGTCTGGAAATGGCCGCATGGTGCATCGGCCGCGCCGAGCGCGCGGTCGCGATGCTGTGCGACCATGCGAAACAGCGCAAGACCTTCGGCGTGCCGCTCGCGGAACGCCAGGCGATCCAGTGGTGGGTCGCCGACGCGCTCACGCAGGTCCACGCATGCCGCCTCATGACCTACGAAGCGGCCGCGCGCGTGGATGCCGGCCAGGATGCACGCACGCAGATCTCGATGGTCAAGGTGTTCGCCACCGAAATGGCGTCGAGCGTCATCGATCATGCGATGCAGGCGCTCGGCGCGATGGGCATGACGAAGGAAATGCCGTTGCAGCAGATGGCCAGCGAAGCGCGGCTGATGCGCATCTTCGAAGGCCCGACCGAGGTGCACCGCTGGGTCATCGCGCGCAGCGTGCTCTGACCGCGGTGCACCGCCCACCTTCACGATGGAGCCATGCGTTGGACACCCTGCATCTCGTCGACCCTGAAATCCGCCCGCTGCTCGAGACCTGGCCGACCGTCACGCTCGGCATCGACAACCTCGCGCAGTCGCGCGAACGCGTGCTGCCGCTGCCGCCGCCCGACCTGGCAGGCAGCACGCTCGAACGCCGCACGGTGCCCGGCCCCGCCGGTGCGCCGGACGTGCCGGTTCTCGTCTACCTGCCCGACCATCACGTGCGGCCACTTCCGGCGATCGTTCACCTGCACGGCGGCGGCTTCGTGCGCGGCAAGGCGAAGGATCTCGAGGCAGTGCACCGGTCGCTCGTGACGCAGCTCGGCTGCGCGCTGATCTCGGTCGACTACCGACTTGCGCCGGAAACCGCGTTTCCCGGCGCGATCGAGGATTGCTACGCGGCGCTCGCATGGGTCTTCCGCCACGCCGATACGCTCGGCATCGATGCGTCGCGGATCGGCGTGGCGGGCGAGAGCGCGGGCGGCGGACTCGCCGCGTCGCTGGCGCTGCTGGCCCGCGACCGCGGCGAATACCGGCTCGCGTTCCAGCATCTGATCTACCCGATGCTCGACGATCGCACCTGCACGCGAACGCCGCACCCGCATGCCGGCGAGTTCGTCTGGCACGCGGCCAACAACCGGTTCGGCTGGACCTCGCTGCTCGGTCACGCGCCGGGCATCGACGGCGTGTCGCCCTACGCGGCCGCCGCGCGCGCCACGCGGCTCGACGGCCTGCCGCCCGCGTTCCTGTCGGTCGGCTCGCTCGACCTGTTCCTCGACGAAAACCTCGACTATGCGCGGCGCCTGCTCCGCGCGGGCGTGCCGACCGAACTGCACGTGCTGCCCGGCGGCGTGCACGGTTTCGACATCGTGCCCGGCGCGCGCATCGCCGAAACGGCGCGCCGCCTGAGCCACGACGCACTGCGCCGCTTCCTGCACGGCTGACGAAAACGACGCGGGCGGCCGAAGCCGCCCGCATCCGCGCCGATACCACCGGCCACGATCAGAACGCGTCGCCCGGCACCCGCACCCAGCCTTCCATCAACACGCGCGCGCTGCGGCTCATGATCGCCTTGGTGACGGTCCACTCGCCGTTCTCCTGCTGCTGCGCTTCCGCGCCGACGCGCAGCGTGCCCGACGGATGCCCGAAGCGCACCGCGTTGCGTTCGCCGCCGCCCGCCGCCAGGTTGACTAGCGTGCCGGGGATCGCCGCGGCCGTGCCGATCGCGACCGCCGCCGTGCCCATCATCGCGTGGTGCAGCTTGCCCATCGACATCGCGCGCACCAGCAGGTCGACGTCGCCCGCGTTCACGCGCTTGCCGCTCGACGCGACGTAATCGGCCGGCTTCGCGACGAACGCGATCTTCGGCGTGTGCTGCCGCGTCGCGATTTCATCGAGCGTGTCGATCAGGCCCATGCGCAGCGCGCCGTGCGCGCGGATCGTCTCGAACTTCTCGAGCGCTTTCGCGTCGCCGTTGATCGCGTCCTGCAGCTCGGTGCCCGTATAGCCGATCGCTTCCGCCTCGACGAAGATCGTCGGGATGCCCGCGTTGATCATCGTCGCCTTCAGTGTGCCGACACCCGGCACCGCGAGATCGTCGACGAGATTGCCGGTCGGGAACATCGAGCCGCCCGCGCCTTCTTCCTCGGCGGCCGGGTCCATGAATTCGAGCTGCACTTCGGCGGCCGGGAACGTCACGCCGTCCAGTTCGAAGTCGCCCGTCTCCTGCACCGCGCCGTTCGTGATCGGCACGTGCGCCACGATCGTCTTGCCGATGTTCGCCTGCCAGATCCGCACGGTCACGATGCCGTCGCGCGGCACGCGCGACGGATCGACGAGCCCGCCGCTGATCGCGAACGGGCCGACCGCCGCCGACAGATTGCCGCAGTTGCCGGTCCAGTCGACGAACGCGCGGTCGATCGCGACCTGCCCGAACAGGTAGTCGACATCGTGCCCCGGCCGCGTGCTCTTCGACACGATCACCGTCTTGCTGGTGGACGACGTCGCGCCGCCCATCCCGTCGATCTGCTTGCCGTACGGATCGGGGCTGCCGATCACGCGCAGCAGCAGCGCGTCGCGCGCGGCGCCCGGCGCCTGCGCGGCATCCGGCAGGTCCTGCAGCCGGAAGAACACACCCTTGCTGGTGCCGCCGCGGATATAGGTCGCGGGAATCCTGATTTGAGGAATGTGAGCCATGTTTGCGTTATCCCTGTGTGCGCCGGTCAGGCTGCCTGCGACGATTCGAGGAAGTCCTGCGCGAAACGCTGCAGCACGCCGCCCGCCTCGTAGATCGACACTTCCTCCGCCGTATCGAGCCGGCACGTCATCGGCACCTCGACGCGCTCGCCGTTCTTGCGGTGAATCACGAGCGTCAGGTCGGCGCGCGGCGTGCGCTCGCCGATCACGTCGAAGGTTTCGGTGCCGTCGATGCCGAGCGTCGTCCGGTTCGTGCCGGGCTTGAACTCGAGCGGCAGCACGCCCATCCCGATCAGGTTCGTGCGGTGGATCCGCTCGAAGCCTTCGGCGGCGATCGCCTCGACGCCCGCGAGCCGCACGCCCTTCGCGGCCCAGTCGCGCGACGAGCCCTGGCCGTAGTCGGCGCCGGCCACGACGATCAGCGGCTGCTTGCGATTCATGTACGTCTCGATCGCTTCCCACATCCGCATGACCTTGCCTTCCGGCTCGACGCGCGCGAGCGAGCCCTTCTTCACCGCGCCGTCGACCACCGCCATCTCGTTGATCAGCGTCGGGTTAGCGAAGGTCGCGCGCTGGGCGGTCAGGTGGTCTCCCCGGTGCGTCGCGTACGAGTTGAAGTCTTCTTCCGGCAGGCCCATCTTCGCGAGGTATTCGCCGGCCGCGCTGTCCAGCAGGATCGCGTTCGACGGCGACAGGTGGTCGGTCGTGATGTTGTCGCCGAGCACCGCGAGCGGGCGCATGCCCTGCAGCGTGCGTTCGCCGGCCAGCGCGCCTTCCCAGTACGGCGGGCGGCGGATGTACGTGCTCTGCGGGCGCCAGTCGTACAGCGGCGCCGCGCGCTCGCCCGCATCGGCGCTGCGCGCGAACATCGGCTCGTAGACCTTGCGGAACTGCTCGGGCTTCACGCTCGACGCGACGATCGCGTCGATCTCCTCGTCGGTCGGCCAGATGTCCTTCAGCGTGACGGGCTTGCCGTCCTGATCGTGGCCGAGCACGTCCTTCTCGATGTCGAAGCGGATCGTGCCGGCGATCGCATACGCGACGACGAGCGGCGGCGACGCGAGGAACGCCTGCTTCGCATACGGGTGGATGCGGCCGTCGAAGTTGCGGTTGCCGGACAGCACGGCCGTCGCGTACAGGTCGCGATCGACGATCTCCTGCTGGATCTTCGGGTCGAGCGCACCCGACATCCCGTTGCAGGTCGTGCACGCGAACGCGACGATGCCGAAGCCGAGCTTCTCGAGTTCGGGCAGCAGGTTCGCTTCTTCCAGGTACAGCTCGACCGCCTTCGAGCCGGGCGCGAGCGAGCTCTTCACCCACGGCTTGCGCGTGAGGCCGCGCGCATTCGCGTTGCGCGCGAGCAGGGCCGCCGCAATCACGTTGCGCGGGTTGCTGGTGTTCGTGCAGCTCGTGATCGCGGCGATGATCACCGCGCCGTCGGGCATCTCGCCCGCCTTCTCTTCCCACTGGCCGGCGATCCCGCGCGCGGCGAGATCGGACGTCGGCAGCCGCTTGTGCGGGTTCGACGGGCCCGCCATGTTGCGCACCACGCTCGACAGGTCGAACGTCAGCGTGCGCTCGTATTGCGCGTTCGCGAGCGTATCGGCCCACAGGCCCGCCGCCTTCGCGTAGGTCTCGACGAGCTTCACCTGCTCGTCGCTGCGGCCGGTGAGGCGCAGGTAGTCGGTCGTCTGGCCGTCGATGAAGAACATCGCGGCCGTCGCGCCGTATTCGGGCGCCATGTTCGAGATCGTCGCGCGATCGCCGAGCGTGAGGCTCGCCGCGCCTTCGCCACGGAATTCCAGATACGCGCCGACCACCTTTTCCTTGCGCAGGAACTCGGTCAGCGCGAGCACGATGTCGGTCGCGGTGATGCCGGGCTGGCGCTTGCCGGTCAGCTCGACGCCGACGATGTCGGGCAGGCGCATCCACGACGCGCGGCCCAGCATCACGTTCTCCGCTTCGAGCCCGCCGACGCCGATCGCGATCACGCCGAGCGCGTCGACGTGCGGCGTGTGGCTGTCGGTGCCGACGCAGGTGTCCGGGTACGCAACGCCGTCCTGCGCCTGGATCACCGGCGACATCTTCTCGAGGTTGATCTGGTGCATGATGCCGTTGCCCGGCGGGATCACGTCGACGTTCTCGAACGCCTTCTTCGTCCACTCGATGAAGTGGAAGCGATCCTCGTTGCGGCGATCCTCGATCGCGCGGTTCTTTGCGAACGCGTCCGGATCGAAGCCGCCGCACTCGACGGCGAGCGAGTGGTCGACGATCAGCTGCACGGGCACGACCGGGTTCACCTTCGCCGGGTCGCCGCCGCCGTCGGCGATCGCGTCGCGCAGGCCCGCGAGGTCGACGAGCGCCGTCTGCCCGAGGATGTCGTGGCACACGACCCGCGCCGGGAACCACGGGAAATCGCGATCGCGCTTGCGCTCGATGATCTGCTTCAGCGAATCGGCGAGGAGCGCCGGATCGCAGCGGCGCACGAGGTTTTCGGCGAGCACGCGCGACGTGTACGGCAGCGTGTCGTACGCGCCGGGCGCGATCGCGTCGACCGCGGCGCGCGCGTCGAAATAGTCCAGCGACGTGCCGGGCAGGGGTTTGCGGTTGGCGGTATTCATGATGTGGGGCGGAATTCGGGGTAAGACGTTCCGCGCGCGCCGGCAGCCCGCATCACGGGCGCCGGCGCGCGCGGCGGGCGTTTCAGCGCTTCTCGATCGGCACGAACTGCAGGTCTTCCGGACCGGTGTAGTTCGCGCTCGGGCGGATGATCTTGTTGTCGATGCGCTGCTCGATGATGTGCGCGCTCCAGCCAGACGTGCGCGAAATCACGAACAGCGGCGTGAACATCGCGGTCGGCACGCCCATCATGTGATACGACACCGCGCTGAACCAGTCGAGGTTCGGGAACATCTTCTTCGCGTCCCACATCACCGATTCGAGGCGCTCGGCGATGTTGTACAGCTTCAGGTCGCCCGCTTCCTTCGACAGCTTGTGCGCGACGCCCTTGATCACCTTGTTGCGCGGATCGGAGATCGTGTAGACCGGGTGGCCGAAGCCGATCACGACTTCCTTGTTCTCGACGCGGCGGCGGATATCGGCTTCGGCGTCGTCCGGCGAGCTGTAGCGGCTCTGGATTTCATACGCGACTTCGTTCGCGCCGCCGTGCTTCGGCCCGCGCAGCGCGCCGATCGCGCCGGTGATCGCCGAGTAGATGTCCGAGCCCGTGCCCGCGATCACGCGGCCGGTGAACGTCGACGCATTGAATTCGTGCTCCGCGTACAGGATCAGCGACGTGTGCATCGCCTCGACCCACGACTTCGACGGCGTCTTGCCGTGCAGCAGGTGCAGGAAGTGGCCGCCGATCGAGTCGTCGTCGGTTTCCGTCTCGATGCGCTTGCCGTTGTGCGAGAAGTGATACCAGTACAGCAGCATCGAACCGAGCGATGCCATCAGGCGGTCGGCGATGTCGCGCGCGCCCGGCAGGTTGTGGTCGTCCTTCTCCGGCAGCACGGTGCCGAGCACCGACACGCCCGTGCGCATCACGTCCATCGGGTGCGCGGATGCCGGGATCTGCTCGAGCGCGGCCTTCAGCGCGCTCGGCAGGCCGCGCAGCGCACGCAGCTTGGTCTTGTAAGCGGCCAGTTCGGTCAGGTTCGGCAGCGTGCCGTGAACGAGCAGGTGCGCGATTTCCTCGAATTCGCACGACTCGGCGACGTCGAGAATGTCGTAGCCGCGATAGTGCAGGTCGTTGCCGGTCTTGCCGACCGTGCACAGCGCCGTGTTGCCGGCCGTCACGCCCGACAGCGCCACCGACTTCTTCGGCTTGAATGCGCCTGCGGCGGCCGGTGCTGCTGCGTCTTTCGTCTCGCTCATGTTTCCGTTCTCCAATGTGTATCGGGGGTGTCATGTCCGCCGGGCGCGGCACGGGTGCGCGCGGCCCGGTTTCATGCAAGTCGTTCCGGGAATCGTGCCCGGCGCGCGGGCGCGTTACTTCTTGCCCTGCGCGAACAGCTCGTCGAGCTTGCGCTCGTATTCGTGATAACCGAGGAAGTCGTACAGCTCCGCGCGCGTCTGCATGGTCGGCACGGCCGCCTTCTGCGTGCCGTCGCGACGCACCGTCTCGTAGAAATTCAGCGCGGCCTTGTTCATCGCGCGATACGCGCCGCAGCAGTACAGCGCGATGTCGACGTTCGCCTCGCGCAGTTCGTCGGTGGTGAAGAACGGCGTCGAACCGAACTCGGTCAGGTTCGCGAGGATCGGCACCTTCACGGCCGCCTTGAAACGGCGATAGTCGTCGAGCGTCTTCATCGCTTCCGGGAAGATCATGTCCGCGCCGGCTTCGACATAGGCCACCGCGCGCTCGATCGCCGAGTCGATCCCTTCGGCCGCGGCCGCGTCGGTGCGCGCCATGATCACGAACTGGTCGTCGGTGCGGGCATCGACCGCGGCCTTGATGCGGTCGGCCATTTCGTCGGTCGGCACGACTTCCTTGCCCGGACGGTGGCCGCAGCGCTTCTGGCCGACCTGGTCTTCCATGTGCACGGCCGCGACGCCGGCCTTGATGAACGAGCGCACCGTGCGCGCGATGTTGAACGCGCCGCCCCAGCCCGTGTCGATGTCGACCAGCAGCGGCAGGTCGGTCGCGTTGGTGATCCGGTTCGCGTCGATCAGCACGTCTTCCATCGTGCTGATGCCGAGGTCGGGAATCCCGAGCGAGTTCGCGGCGACGCCGCCACCCGACAGGTACACGGCCTTGAAGCCGACGGCCTGCGCCATCTTGGCCGCGTACGCGGTGATCGCGCCGACCACCTGCAGCGGCTGCTCGGCCGCGACTGCCGCGCGGAATTTCGCGCCGGCGCTCTGAAGATGCGTGTTGCTCATGAACGGCCTCCTGATGGAATGCCTGATAACAGCAAGGACCGGGCCAGCTCGCGGAATGTCGCTAACCCACTGATTCTTAAGCAACCGGCACGGGCGATGTCGCACCCGGCGATTTCAATTCAGCAATTTCAAGTTTCAAAAATGAAATCGCGCGCGCATAATCGACCGTCATGGACCTCTCCTCGACCAAGCCCGTCGGCCCGGCGGATCGCGCGGCACGCCCGCGCATCTGGGCGATGGGCATCAGCCGCCTGCGCGAACTCTTCCGCGAGATCGCCGGCGAATTCGACGAACGCGCCGACGTGCGCATCGTGACGCGCGCCTATGAGGATGCGCTCAGCGCGATCGCCGAGGCCGGCACCGCGCGGCCCGACGTGATCGTCGCGGCCGGCTCGAACGGCGGCTTCCTGAAGACGCGTGCGCAGGTGCCCGTGGTGGTCGTGTCGCCGACCGGCTTCGACGTGATGCAGGCGCTCGCGCGCGCCCGGCGCGACGCGTCGCGGATCGCGCTCGTCAGCGCCGGCGAAACGCCGCCCGAAGTGCGCCGTTTCGTCGCCGCATACGGCCTCGACGTGCAGTTTGCGTCATATCAGACCGCGCAGGAAGCGGAAGCCTGCGTGCACGAGCTGCGCGACCGCGGCATCGAGACGATCGTCGGCCCAGGCCTCGTCACCGATCTCGCCGCCAGCGCCGGCATGGGCGCGGTGTTCCTGTATTCGCACGCGTCGGTGCGCAAGGCCGTCGATACGGCGCTCGAAGTCGCGTACGCGACGCATGCCGAGGCGTTCCGCCGCCAGCGGCTCGACAACCTGCTCCAGCACCTGCGCGACGGCGTGGTCGCGCTCGACGCGCGCGGCCGCGTGGAGGCGATCAACGAGCGGCTCGCGTCGGCGCTCGGGGTCGAACCCGCGGCGGCCGTCGGCCGCGCGCTCGTCGACCTGCGGCCCGAGTTGCGCACGCTGCGCGGCGAGGACGGCGACGCGCTCGCGACCGTGCGCGGCGTGCGCTACGTCGTGCATCGCGGGCCGCTGGTCGATCGCGGCGTCACGTCGGGCAGCGTGCTGACGTTCCAGGAATCGCGCGCGGTCGAACGCCTCGACCGCGCACTGCGTTCGCAGCCCACCACGCAGCAGTTCGCGGCGCGCTACGCGCTCGACGACGTGGTCGGCGCATCGGCGCCGATGGCGCGCGTGCGCGATCTCGTGCGCCGCTACGCGAAATCCGACGCGACCGTGCTCGTGCTCGGCGAAAGCGGCACCGGCAAGGAAATGATCGCGCAGAGCCTGCACGCGCTGTCCGCGCGGCGCAGCTACCCGTTCGTCGCGGTCAATTGCGGTGCGTTTCCGGAAGCGCTGCTCGAAAGCGAGCTGTTCGGCTATGAGGAAGGCGCGTTCACCGGTGCGCGGCGCGGCGGCAAGACCGGCCTGTTCGAAGCCGCACACCGCGGCACGCTGTTTCTCGACGAGATCGGCGAGATGCCGCCGTCGCTGCAGAGCCGGCTGCTGCGCGTGCTGCAGGAGCGCGAGGTGATCCGCCTCGGCTCGACCGAGCCGATCCGCATCGACGTGCGCGTGATCGCCGCGACGCACCGTCCGCTGCTCGCCGCCGTCGAGGCCGGCACGTTCCGCGCGGATCTCTATTACCGGCTCAACATCCTGAACGTCGGCCTGCCGCCGCTGCGCGAGCGCGCCGCCGACATCCCGGCGCTCGCGGCCACGCTGCTCGTGCAGGCCGCACGACGCGAACCGCGGCTCGCCGAGCGCCTGCG
This sequence comes from Burkholderia sp. Bmkn7, assembly GCF_041103175.1. Classification (NCBI taxonomy): domain Bacteria; kingdom Pseudomonadati; phylum Pseudomonadota; class Betaproteobacteria; order Burkholderiales; family Burkholderiaceae; genus Burkholderia; species Burkholderia sp. Bmkn7. The sequence goes on from NZ_JBGCUH010000002.1 coordinate 265,665, forward strand.
CGACGCCGACGATGCCGCGCGCGTGCTCGGCGCGACGCAGGCCGTGCTCGCGCGCTACCGGTGGCCCGGCAACGTACGCGAACTGCAGAACGTGATCGAGCGGATCGCGGTGGAGCTGGCCGAGGAAGCCGACGAAAACGATCCGGCCGCCGCCTGCGGCACGCTCGATCCCGACGCGCTGCAGGCAATCGCGCCCGAGTTGTTCGCCGCGCCCCCCGACGCGGCCGACGCCGACGATGCGCAGACGCTGCACGCACGCCGCCGTCGCGCGGAAGCCGACGAGATCCGCGCGGTACTCGACGCGTGCGGCGGCGACCGCGATCGCGCATGCGCGATGCTCGGCATCAGCAAGACGACGCTGTGGCGGAAGTTGTCGGTGAAATAGGCAGGCCGGATGCGGCGCGCCGGCGCGCGCCTGCGTAACGAGGAACGTCAGTCGACCTTGTGATAGTGGCGATACGCCTTCGCGCGATTGCCGCACGACGACATCGAACACCAGCGGCGGCTGCCGTTCTTGCTGTCGTCGATGAACAGCCACTGGCAGGCGTCGTTCGCACAACGCTTGACCTTCGCGAGCCGCGCGCCGCCAAGCAGGTCGATCGCCGACCACAGTACCGGGCTCAGCAGCGCCTCGAGCGTGGCGCCCGCGCCGCCGATCCGCCACGCATAGGCGCCGTCGATGCGCGCCAGCGCAACGCGCGGCGCCGCTTCCGCCAGGAAGCCGCCGAGCAGCGCCAGATCGTCGGCGTGCGGCTCGCGCTGCTCGGCCTGCGCATGAAACAACCGATAAAGCGCCTCGCGCAGTGCGAGCGCGCGCGCGAGCATCGCCGGCTCGTCATCCTTGCCCCGCACCCGACACGCGTCGGCCAGGCCGGACGGTACGCCCGCCTGCTCGCGGCACCACGTCAACAGGTCGTCCAGCGTCCCGAAGGTCTCCGTCGGCGTGTCGGCGCCGCGCCAATACAGCGTATTCGCGAAATCGATGCTCAGCGTTTCCGGCGGCGCCGGAATCAGGCAGTCCGTCGTGACGGAAGGTTGCGTTTTGCTCATGACGCGATCGTATCTAACCAGCATGCCGGTTGACAAGCATCCGGACGCTTTCTAACATAACCGGCATGGTGGTTAAAAACCGGTTGGCCGCACTGCGCCCTTTCAGTTCAAGGAGACACAGATGATCGATCGCCTTTTCTTCAGCGTTATCCACAACGACCGCAGCCGGGTGTTCGACGACAGCGCACCCGGCGCGCTCCGCTACAAGCGGCTGGCATGGTGCTTGTAGGCAGGTTTGCCGTACTGACGTCCCCTCTTCAGTTCAAGGAGCCCACAGATGATCGATCACCTTTCCTTCGGCGTCGCCCACATCGGCCGCAGCCGCACGTTCTACGACAGCACGCTCGGCGCGCTCGGCTACAAGCGGCTGTATAGCGACGACGGCTCGATCGGCTACGGCGAGACCGAGCCGGTGCTGTGGCTGCAGCATGCGGCTCGCCCCATCGCCGCCGATCCCGACTCCGGGCTGCACCTGTCGTTCAAGGCCGCGTCGCCCGTCGAGGTCGACGCGTTCTACCGCGCCGCGCTCGAGCACGGCGGCCAGGACAACGGCGGGCCCGGCAAGCGCGAGCACTACGGCCCCGGCTATTACGCGGCGTTCGTCGTCGATCCCGACGGATATCGGCTCGAAGCCCATTGCGAGCTGGACAACGTCGTCTGATCCGGTTCGCACCGACGCGGGTAAACGACAAGGGCCCGATTCCGCATCGCGCGGAATCGGGCCCTTGTCCTTGTTTATGCTGCATCGAGGTTCTGTCGCGACGCTCGCCGCAGGCAAGCACGCCGATGCCGGGCGGCGCGGCCGGCTCGCGGCTGATTGCCCCGCAATCCGCCCGCGCCGGGCACGCGCTTACTGCGCGTTGCGCGTGTTCTGCAACTGCTCGCCGAGCCCGTCGATCCCGAGGCGTACCTTCTGGCCGGCCTTCAGGAACACCGGCGACGGCTTGATGCCCATCCCGACGCCCGGCGGCGTGCCCGTCGTGATCACGTCGCCCGGCTGCAGCGTCATGCAGCTCGACAGATAGGCGATCAGCTGCGCGACGGTGAACACCATCGTGCGCGTGTTGCCGTTCTGATAGCGGTGGCCGTCGACTTCGAGCCACAGGTCGAGACGCTGCGGATCGGGCACCTCGTCACGCGTGACGAGCCACGGACCGATCGGGCCGAACGTGTCGAAGCCCTTGCCCTTGTCCCACTGGCCGCCGCGCTCGATCTGCCATTCGCGCTCCGACACGTCGTTGACAACGCAGTAGCCCGCGACGTAATCGAGCGCGCGCGCTTCGTCGACGTCCTTGCAGGTCGCGCCGATCACGACGCCCAGCTCGACCTCCCAGTCCGTCTTGACCGAACCCTTCGGGATGTCGATGCCGTCGTTCGGGCCGCAGATCGAGCTTGTCCACTTGCCGAACACGACGGGCTCCTTCGGCACCGGCATGCCGGCTTCGGCCGCGTGATCGGCGTAGTTCAGGCCGATGCCGATGAACTTGCCGACATGGCCGACGCACGCGCCGATGCGCGGCTCGCCCGACACGAGCGGCAGCGTGGCCGGATCGATTGCACGCAGACGCGCGAGACCCGCGTCGGACAGCACATCGCCGGACAGATCCGGCACATGCGCCGACAGGTCGCGAATCCGGCCGTCCGCGTCGAGAATACCGGGCTTTTCCTGGCCGGACGGGCCATAGCGAAGCAGTTTCATCGTGCTCAACCTCTGTTGTCGAATGGGACAGGATACCGGCCAACGCGGCCCTTCGCGGCCACGTGCCGGACTGATTGTCGATCGTCGATTGCGCGCGTCGGCGCCGCATCCGGCATGCCGTTCGACGCGCGAGGGTCGCGCGGGCGCAGCGATCGTGGCGCCACACGGAAGTATGGCGCGCATCGAACGGGCGGCCGCCGGTCTGCGCATCGGCGACGACGGCCCGGCACCCGCGACATGGCCCGGCCCGTACCGGCCGGCGTCACGCGCGGCCGCACCGTCGCTGGCCCGCCAGTCTTTGTACCATCGGCCGCGCGCGATGAAATGACGCGCGACGGATACCGACTATTGGTGCACCCGCGGGCGCTGCAGCGCAGCATCGCGGACGGCGCCGCCGCCCGATTTCCTTTCGAATACCTTGAACCGGTGCCACCTGTCATGAATACCGGGTATTCGGGGCTTCCCTGTCATCCTGAAAACGAATTGATCCGTTCTTGTCAGGTAACGATCGGTAAAAAGACGCTGCATTGCACACTAATTGTTTGTTGTTAAGCTCGACCGGATGGCGTGCGTCGCCACACGCGAGCCCGACACAGGCGAAGTGCAGAATCGGCCAGCGTGCGTCGCCAATCGATCGACAGTCATCCCCCAACCTCACACCGACAATGCAAACAACCAACGACCTGCTTCCCGGCTGCGACGCACGGGAATCGATGGGCGCAATCGACCGTTACCGCGCACCCGCGCTCGACAAGGGTCTCGACATCCTCGAACTCCTGTCGGAGCAGAAAGAAGGCCTCACCCGCACCGAAATCACGAAGGAACTCGGCCGCAATGCGAGCGAGATCTACCGGATGCTCGAACGCCTCGTCGCGCGCCGCTACGTGATGCGCTCGACCGGCGGCGACCGCTATACGCTCAGCCTCAAGCTGTTCTCGCTCGCGCACCGGCATCCGCCGATGAGCCGGCTGATCGCCGAGGCGCTGCCGCCGATGCAGCGCTTCGCCGATTCCTCCGAACAATCGTGCCACCTGTCCGTCTACGATCGCGGCAACCTGCTCGTGATCGCGCAAGTCGACGGGCCCGGCCCGTGGGGGGTGTCGGTCCGGCTCGGCTCGCGCATCGGGCTCGCCGATACGGCATCGGGACGGGTCATGCTGTCGTTCCAGGGCGCCGAGCAGCGCGCGCACATGCTCGCGGAGCACCGCAAGGTCAAGGGCGAAGCGCCGCTGAACGAGCAGGAACTCGCGTACGCGTGCCAGTCCATCCGGCAGGCCGGCTACCTGCGCCAGGACAGCCGCCAGGCATACGGCGTGACCGACCTGACCGCGCCGATCCTCGGGCCGTCCGGCCATGCGATCGCGGTGCTGACCTGCCCATACATGCGCCGGATCGATGCGCACATGGCGCCGTCGGTCGACGCGGTCGTCGAAGGGTTGCGCGAAACGGCCGCCCATCTGTCGATGTGCCGCGCCGAAACCTGCTGACATAGCTGAGCCTGCCGACACGCAGGCTCGGCGGAACGCACCGGGTACGGCGCGATCGCGCCGATCCCGGCCGCCCGCGATCACGCCGGTGCGAGGCGCGACGGACGGTGCCATATCGTGCGTCCACGGCGCTACGCTAAAATAGCGGCCCTCTCAAAAACTACGGCGGCCGGTTGTCGCGGCCGTCGTGTCCGATGGATGTCATGGCCAAACTTCTGAACGATCAAGAATTCCAGCGTTTCTCCGAACTTCAGCAGAAGCAGGCAAGCTTCACGATCACGCCCGAGGAGGCGGACGAACTGCGCGATATCGTCGCGCGCGCGCAGAAGAAGCGCGACGATCGTGCCGCCGCGATGCAGGCGATCGAGAACTACATCGAGCAGTTCGACATCACGCCAGACGAGCTCTTCTCGCCCGAGCAGATCGGCGACGCGGCTCGCACCTACGGGCTCATCACGGCGACCAAGAAGGAACGCACGCTGCCGCCGACGATCACGTTCAACGGCAAGCCGTACCAATGGACCAAGACGCTTCCGGACGACGTGCGCGGCGCGCTGTTCGAAGCATTCACGTCCGGCGAATCGGTCAAGCGCTTCATCGCGATGCCGAAGGACATCGCGCGCTGCGCGCTGACGATCGCCCGCCTCGAGCGCGAAACCGGCGCCGTCTATGCCGATCCGCACCTCGAGGAACTCGCGATTTCGCGTGACCAGGTGAACGACGCGGCGGCGAAACTCGCTGCCTGAATGTAAGTGCGGGCACGGTTCATGCGTGCCCGCGCCCTGCATGACGCCGACCTTGGCCGGCGTTGCGCTTGCGCTAGCCGTGCGTCCGGACACTCCCGAAAAGTCTCACCTTGGCGTCCCGCAAGCGCTCACCCACTCCTCCCGAAAAAGCTCACCAAGGCTCCCGGAAACTCTCACCGAAGCCTCCCGGATGTGCTCACCGACACGTCCCGCAGCCCCTCACCGATGCGCCCCGGAAAGGCTCACCGACGCCTCCCGCAGGTACTCACCGGCCACTCCCGGGAAGGCTCACCGAATGCTCCCGTATTGGCTCACCTCGACCATCCCGGAGAAGCTCACCGGCGGCTCCTGAAAAATCTCACCTTTTGGGCAGACTCGAATTTTCGAGGCTGAAATACGGCGGCAAATACGTGTGGACCCCGCGCGGAAAACTGCGCTGCGGGACCGAAATCGCGGCAAACGGTACGCGTCTCGCGATGCCTGCCGGATGCGCGTCGTTGTTTCCGTCGCGAACAGGCAGCGGCACGTTCGCCGTCGTTTCGCTCACAAGACCGGTTCGAATGCACGGCATTCGTGACCGGAAACATCCGCGGCGTGCCGGGAAGCCGGGGACATCGACGGCTTATGGCGTCCGTACGCGCCGAGCCGCAGACGGACGCTACGGCTGCAGCTTCATCCTGAAGCCGACGACACCGGGCTCCTCCGTCGTCGACACGGCGAAACCGCACGACTTCGCAAGCGCGATCATCGCCGAGTTCTCGCGCAGCGCCTCGCCGATCATCCATGCGGTGCCGCGCGAACGCGCGTAGTCGATGATCCGGTTCATCATCAGCCGGCCAAGCCCCTTGCCCTTCTGGTCGGGTCGTACCGCGATCGCGAACTCCGCCGTCTCGTTGTCGGGATCGGCCACCGCGCGCGCCACCGCGAGCGTGTGGTCGCGCCCGGACACATCGGTGAACGACACGATGAAGGCCATCTCACGGTCGTAATCGATCTGCGTCATGCGCGCCACCTGCGAATGATCGAAGCTGCGCACCGCACCGAAGAATCGCATCCGCAGATCGTCCGGTGTCATCGCGCCGAGCAGCTCGTTGTGCGCGGCCTCGTCTTCCGGACGGATCGGGCGGATCGTCACCGTCTCGCCGCGCCACTCGAGCGTCTGTTCGAGGTGGCGCGGATACGGCATGATCGCGAGCCGGCTGCGGCCCGTGGCCAGCGTGATACGCGGTGCGATCACTTGCGCACGGTCGGACAGCACGCGCAGCGTGACCGACATCGCAACGACTTCACGCACGTCGCAGACGACCTGCGACAGCGCCGTCAATGCGTCGAGCGTCGGCTCGACGGGTGTGCGGCGCGCATACGGCGAGCGCTCCATCACCGCGCGGGCAAGCACGCTGTTCAGCGGCGGCAGGCCATAGACGACGAACGGCGCCGATACGCCGTCCGCGGGCGGCACGGCATAGCGAAACACCGGGCCGAAGTTCGCATCGTCGTACATGTCGACCGTGACATCGACGACTTTCGTGCCGGCCGGCTCGGCGGCCTGCTCGCCCTGCAGGCCGAAACGGGACAGCCAGCCCAGCGCGGCTTCGCCGGTCAGCTCATGCTCGCCGGCTTCGACCATCCGGCGCGCGTCGGCCTGTGCCGATGCAACGCACTCGGCCGGCTGCAGCGGCGTGCCCTCGGGCGTTTGCATCAGCAGTTGCCGCCCGAGGTTGTAGTCGACGAGACGCGCATACGCGCGTGCGAGCCGCTGCGGCGTGGTGTGCACGGGAATGCCGTTCGCATGCAATGCATCGCGCGTCGCCGCGTCGACCGCGCCGAAGAAACACGCGAGGATGCCGCGATGCGCGTGCTGCCGCGCTTCGATCAGCGTGTGCGCAACCGCATCGGCCGGCGCGCTGTGGGAAGTCGAATGGACGACGAACAGCGTGCCCGTTTGCGGGAACGGCGCAAGCGCCTTGACCGCCGCGGCAAAATGCTCGGGCCGCGCATCGTCGCCCAGCGTCAGCGGATTGCCGGGCGACGCGAGATGCGGCAGCGCGGCCGAGACGGCCGACGTGGCGGCGGGCGGCCAGGCGGCCAGTACGTCGCGCACGTCGGACACCGCGTCGACCGCGAGTTTCGCGACCCCCGCATCGCTCGTCACGAGCGTGGCCGCGCCGCGCGCCGTGACGCGGCCGACGCCGAGCGTCTCGATCTCGTCGAGCAGATCGTCGAGCGCATCGACCCGCACCATCCCCGCACGCTGGAACGCCGCGGTATAGAGCGCGTCGCCGGGATCGGCACGCCCGGTGCGCAATGCGAGCACCGGCTTGTTGCGCGCGGCCGCGCGGGCGGCAGACATGAACTTGCGCGCCGCGCGCACGGTATCGAGTTCGAGCAGGATCGCGCGCGTGCCGGGGTCGCTCGCGAGATAGTCGAGCACGTCGCCCGCATCGACGTCGGACTCGCCGCCGAGCGCGACGACATGTGAAAACCCGAGGCCCCGTGCGTCGGCCCAGCCGAGCACCGCGTTCGTCAGTGCGTTCGATTGCGACACCCACGCGACACCGCCCGATCGCGCCGTATAGGCCGGCGCGCCGAAATGGGCATGCCGTGCGGGCGACAGCACGCCGAGGCTGCCCGGCCCGACGATACGGAGCACGAACGGCTTCGCCGCCTTCAGTGTGCGATCGAGCGCGGCGCGATCGGCATCCGTGCGCGCCTCGCCGACGATCACCGCCACGCGCGTGCCGAGCTCGCCGAGCTTGCGCACGATGCCGGCCCAGGTCGCGGGCGGCGTGCAGATCACGGCCACCGACGGCGGTGCGGGCAACCGGTCGACATCGGCAACGACCGCATGCCCGTGCAGGTCACGATACTTCGGATTGACGGGCCACACGGGCCCCTGGAACGCGCCGTCGAGCACGCGCGCCCACACCATCGCGCCGATACTGCCCGCGCGCGACGACGCGCCGACGACCGCAACGGACTTGGGCTGGAACAACGCATCGAGATGGCGAACGGTCACATCGGCTCCCTGCGGTAACGAAAGACGACCCGATCGGCATGCGGCACGGACAGGCCGTACACCGATCGACGCGAACCCCAAGCATAGGCGAAGCGCATGCGGCTGCCTATATGCCGGACGGCCGACTATTCGACAGACGTCAACGCACGCACCATGGGCCCGTGACACGAGCACGAAAGCCGTCGCCGCACGCCGGGCGTCCACATTCGCTCGACGCGGGCGGCGCTCGCATTCGGCGCGCCGCTGTGTCCGCTTCGTCAAAGGTGAGGATTTACAGGAGCTATGGTGAGCAAATTCGGGAATTGCACGGCGCGACGCGCAAACACGCGAAAGGTGATCGGAATTCGCGGCGCGCGTGCACCGCGAGAATGGCGCGAGCCAATGCGGATATGCCGTGAAATTGCGGCGCTGTTTACCGTAAATCGCCGCGATATGCAGCCGAATCGCAGCGTATTCGCAAAACGGGATCCGTTAATTGCGCGGCATCGCAGTTCAATACGCCGTCGGGAATCGCGCCGGGAATGCACAAAAACAAAACGGTGCGACGGCCGCATGGCCGTTCGCACCGTCGGTCGGCACGCGAAAGGTGAGAATTTTCGGGAGTCAGTCCTTGATCAGGAAACGCGCGCGATTCTTGCCGAGCCACGTCGGCGAGCGTCCACGGCCACTCCACGTTTCGCCCGTCTTCGGGTTCAGGTACTTCGGCGGCGACGTACGCTTCGGCTTCGCGGCGGCAGCGGCCGCCCCTGCCGCACGGAACCCGAGCTCTTCCGGCGTAATGTCGTATTCCTCGATTTTCGCGCGGATATCGGCAATCGCATCGGCAATCGCCTTTTCGCGTTCCTTGTCGATCTTTTGCTGAAGCCGTTCGAGCTGCGCGGTCAGTTGCCTGTAGGTCGCCATATGGATGGGACTCCGTGAGTGTTATTCGTGAAAAATAGGTGACTCTCAGCAAACAGAAAAGCGCTTCGCCCGATCGTGGTCTCCTCAGCCGGTTATTTCGAGGTCAATAACCGCTCTTTTTCTTGCACGCGAAGAGAAGATTTCGCGTGGCGTCATCGCTCGATTGCTGAAGCACTTCGAAATCCCCGTTGCAGATCGCCCGGGCGTTGTCCGTGCAATTGCTCCAGTCGCTGCCGGTGCATTGCACCTGGGTAGTCGGACGCCCGTCCGAAGTGAACAGCGGTGCGCTGCCGCCACACCCGCCGAGCCCGGCAACCAGACCCAGCACAACGGCCGCCCGAGGCCACCGACAGACCGACGCAAGCATGTGTTTCATTGTTCTTCCCGTCAACCTTTTTTTGAATGTCGCGAGTATGCCATGCGCGGCCCTTTCTCCGTCAGTCCGGCGTGCGCCCGGGTTGCCCGCGCGCCTTGTACGGCAAGCGCTTGCGCGGATCGTCGGTGATGCGAACGAACACCTGCTCGACGTCCGGAAGCGCCTCGAGCTCACGTTGCAATGCCTGCCGGTCGAACGCCGTATCGGCACATCCTTCGACGTAGATGAAACGCCGCTGCACCGTGATCCACAGGCTCGTGCCATGCAGTCGATCGGAGCCGGCGAAGTGCGCCTTCACGGCGTCGGCGATCGGTGCGTCATACATGTAGGAGTTCGGCTTCGTGCAGCGGTGCGCGAGCCAGCACGTGGTGCCGCGTTCGGCACGGTAATGCGCGTCGTCCGTCATCTCGGCCCGGGTCATCCACGGGCCGAGCGGCAACGGGCATTCGGCTACGTCCCGCGACAGCGCGATGAACGGATCGTTGTACCAGTTGCGCCGTGCCTCGGGGGCGTCGGCGTCGCCGGACTGCGCGAGCGCGGCGCTCGCCAGCAACAGCGTCAGCCATCCTGCGATGCCGATCCGTTTCATCGTGATCTCCTGTTCGATGCCGCACGTCCGGCCGCATCGGCCTTGCCGATCGGCCTACCGGTCGATGCCCAGCGCCGCCAGCTTCTTGTACAGCGTCGCGCGGCCGATCCCGATGCGCGCGGCCGCTTCCACCACCTTGCCGTCGCAAGCCGCGAGCGCATCGGTCAGGAACTGGCGCTCCCACGCCGCCAATGCATCGGCATACGACGCCGCCGGCGCGGCCCGCACTTCGCCCGCGCGCCGCTCGACCGTCTGCACAGCCACCGGCTGCGCCGGTACTGCACCGTCCGTCGATACGCGCACCGGCCCAAGGAACGGCGCGAGCGCACGCGCATCGATCACCGACCGGTCCGACAGCATCAGCGCGCGCTCAAGCGTATTGCGCAACTCGCGCACGTTGCCCGGCCACGGATACGCACACAGCATCCGCAGCGCATCGTCGGTCAGCTCGCAATGGGCCGCGCGCCCGTGTTGCGCGGCCAGTTCCTCGAGGGTTGCGTAGACGAGCGCCGCGATGTCGGAGGCGCGCTCGCGCAGCGGCGGCGCGTGGATCGTCAGCACGTTCAGGCGGTAATAAAGATCCGCGCGAAAACGCCCGGCCGCGACCAGCGCCGGCAGGTCGGCGCTCGTGGCCGCGATGATCCGGACGTCCGCGCGCACGATCCGGTTCGAGCCGACCGGCTCGAACTCCTTGTCCTGCAGCACGCGCAGCAGCTTGCCCTGCAGCGGCAGCGGCATGTCGCCGATCTCGTCGAGAAACAGCGTCCCGCGATCGGCCAGCTCGAACTTGCCGACGCGCCCCTTGCGGTCGGCGCCCGTGTAAGCACCGGGCGCGGCGCCGAAGAATTCGGTTTCGAGCAGCGTGTCGGGAATCGCGGCAACGTTGACGGTCACGAGCGGCTGGAGTGCGCGCGCCGACGCCGCGTGGATCGCATGCGCGAGCAGTTCCTTGCCGGTGCCCGTCTCGCCGAGCAGCAGCACCGGCGAATCGACCTGCGCGGCGCGGCGCGCCTGGCGCTTGGTTTCGAGACTCGCCGCACTCGTGCCGACGAAACTCGCAAACGTGTATTTCGCGCGGCGCGCCTGCGCGAGCGAACGCTGCGTCGCGATCAGTTGCTGCTGAAGCTGGGCGTAGCGGGAAAAGATCGGCGTGAGCGTCTTCAACTGGTCGAACAGCGCGAAGCCGATCGCGCCGACCGTCTCGCCGGCCTCGTTCTTCAGCGGCAGGCGCGTGACGACGAGCGGCTCGCGGCCCGTCTCCATGATGTCGAGCAGGATCGGCTGCCCCGTCGACACGACCTCGCGCATCAGGCTGTTCGGGATCACGGCCTCGCAGTCGAGGCCGACGGCCTGCTGCGGATCGGCGAAACCGAAGCGCGCCGCATATCGCTCGTTCATCCACACGACGCGTGCATCGCGATCGACGACCACCGTGCCCGCGCTCGAATCCTCGAAGGTCCGGAACAGCGACTCGGCGGCGCGCCGCAGCACGTCGCCGTAGTTGACGGGCAGGCGGGCCCAGTCGTTCATCATCGTGTCTTCGTCTCCGTGTATTGTCGACCGGCTGTCTCCGGAACGAGACGGATTATCTCACTCCGGAGACACGCTGCAATACGTTGTCGGGTAAAGCCCTGCACGATGTCGAGGCTTGGCCGGATAGCCAAAACGTCTCCAGATGGAGACGTTTTATGTAGAATCGTCAGACAACGATCGGCGCGGGCCCGCCGGTCCCCGGCGGACCCATGTCCGGCGGCGCTATCCGGCCGATGGCACGAAACCTGCACGAACCTGAGCTGGTCCGCGGCGCATCGCGCGATCGAACAACAACCAAAGCCATTCCAAGCTTTTAGGAGACTCCCTTGTCTTTCGTGATCGTCCTCGCCGCGCTGGCGTTCCTGATGTTCGCCGCGTATCGCGGCTACAGCGTGATCCTGTTCGCGCCGATCGCCGCGCTCGGCGCGGTGCTCCTGACCGAACCCGCCGCCGTCGCACCGGTCTTCTCCGGCATCTTCATGGAGAAGATGGTCGGATTCGTCAAACTGTATTTCCCGGTGTTCATGCTCGGCGCGGTGTTCGGCAAGGTGATCGAACTCTCCGGGTTCTCCGAGTCGATCGTCCACGCGGCGATCCGCTACATCGGCCGCTCACGCGCGAATGCGGTGATCGTCGCGGTGTGCGCACTGCTCACCTATGGCGGTGTGTCGCTGTTCGTCGTGGTGTTCGCGGTCTATCCGTTCGCGGCCGAACTCTATCGCCAGAGCAACATCCCGAAACGGCTGATGCCCGGCGCGATCGCGCTCGGCGCGTTCTCGTTCACGATGGATTCGCTGCCCGGCACGCCGCAGATCCAGAACATCATCCCGACCACGTTCTTCAAGACGACCGCCTGGGCCGCGCCCGCGCTCGGCACGATCGGCTCGCTGTTCATCATCGTCGTCGGCCTCACGTATCTCGAATGGCGCCGCCGTTCGGCGATGGCAAAGGGTGAAGGCTACGGCACGTCGCTCGTCAACGAACCGGAGCGCGTCGAGGCGAAGTCGCTGCCGAATCCCGCGCTTGCGATCCTGCCGCTGATCCTCGTCGGCGTGTCGAACTTCGCATTCACGAAGCTGATTCCGCAGTGGTACGGCGCCGCATCGTACACGGTCGCGCCGGAAGTGCTGCCCGGCGTGCACGCGCCGGTCACGACGTCGATCAAGACCGTCGTCGCGATCTGGTCGGTCGAGGCTGCGCTGCTGCTCGGCATCGTGCTGGTCGTGCTGACCGCGTTCAAACGCGTCAGCGGGCGCTTCGCGGACGGCTCGAAGGCCGCCGTCGCCGGTGCGCTGCTCGCCGCGATGAACACCGCGTCGGAGTACGGCTTCGGCGGCGTGATCGCGGCGCTGCCGGGCTTCCTCGTCGTCAGCGATGCGCTGAAGAGCATCCCGAACCCGCTCGTCAACGCGGCCGTGTCGGTCAGCTCGCTCGCCGGCATCACGGGCTCGGCGTCGGGCGGCATGAGCATCGCGCTCGCCGCGATGTCGGACCTGTTCATCAAGGGCGCGCAGGCCGCCAATATCCCGCTGGACGTGCTGCACCGGGTCGTCGCGATGGCGAGCGGCGGCATGGACACGCTGCCGCACAACGGCGCGGTGATCACGCTGCTCGCGGTCACGGGCCTCACGCACCGCGAGTCGTATCGCGACATCTTCGCGGTCACGATCATCAAGACGCTCGCGGTGTTCTTCGTGATCGCCGTGTACTACACGACGGGCCTCGTGTAATACCCCCGCATGCGGCGGCCCGTCTCCGGGCCGCTGCCCGCCGGCCGCCGGCCACGTCGCTGCGGCCGGCTTCTCCCCCGCTCCTCCCCTTTTTGCCGGGCACCGTCCAGGTGCGCGCGCCGCGCCGCTCATTGTTGTCTTCCGGAGAACACTACGTTGGGCGCAGCGGCATTTTTCGCGCGTCGGGCGAGGCCTACACTGCTTTCGACGGTCACCGTACGTGATCGGCGCCGTCGAAAACCTGGAGGTATCCGCTCATGAACCCGCTGCTCCGCACACTCGCCCTCGCCGCCGCATTCGCCGCTCCCGTCGCCGCGCAGGCGCAAGCCACCCAGCCGCTCACGCGCGCCGAAGTGCATTCCGAAGTGGTTGCACTGAGAAAAGCCGGCTTCCAGCCGAGCGACTGGTTCTACCCTGCCAGCATCCAGGCCGCCGAAGCGAAGATCGCCCGGCAGCAAGGTGCGCCGCGGGCCGCGGGCGCCGGCTACGGCAATCGCGGCGCGTCCGCCACGGGCCAATAGTCCGGTTTCAAGCCAGCGGGCTGCGCTCGCGTGCAACGCCACGTTGCCGGCGCGTACAGCGCTGCACGGTCAGCGCGGCTCGATGCCCGCTTTCGCGTAGGACTCGCGTTCCAGTTCCAGTATTTCCGCGGACAGTTGCAGGTGCATGCCGGGCGGCGCGACGACGTGCCGCTTCAGTTCCGCCAGCACCCGCTCCGAGAATTCCCGCTTGACGTCAGTCGGCCGGCCGCTCAGCACCGCGAGCTTCGCGTGGACGAACGCGCGAGGCGCCGGCGACGTGCCGACCGCAAATGTATCGAGCCGCAGCGCGCGGCTCTTGATATCGCGCTCGTCGAAATGGCCGGACGCGGCAAGCGCAACATTGAGCGCGCGCAGTGTCGCGCCGGCGTCGAACCCGTCGAGGTTCGCGGAATATTCGAGCGTCAGGTGGGGCATGGGGTCGGTGGCCTCGTCGGTATCGGGAAATGCGCCGGCCGGCATCCCGAAAGCCCATGCAGTGCTACCGGATCTATGCCTTGACCGGCTGGATCAGCCGCTCGCAGGCGCTTGCCTGCGGATCGCCGGCGGGCAGTTTCCCACAGATGCCGTCGAACTGCTTCGCGATCGACCTGACCGATGCGTCGTGCGCACCGCTGCCGCGCCAGCGGTTCAACTGCGTGACGACCTTGGTCAACGCGCGCAGGTTCGCGCCGTAGAACGCGTCCCGCGTCTTGTCGGCCTGCGCGAGCACGCTCGCGGCGATCCCTTCGATGCGCGCCGAATCGTCCGGCGCCAGTTCGACCGCATTCGCGAAATAGCTCGCGCCCCAGCGCAGCTTCGTCGCCGGCCCGCTCGCCGCATCGTATGCCTTGCGGTACCAGTCGAGCGCCGCGGCCTTGTCGCCGCGCGCCTTCGCATTCGCGGCCAGCCCGGACATGAAGTAGTACGGCGTGGACGAGCGCGGCAACTCGGCCTTCAGCAAGGCATCCGACTCGTCGTACAGCCCCGCGTCGGTCAGCGTGTCCGCGCCTTCGCTGACGAGTGCCTGCCGCTCGTATGCGTTCGCGGCGCCCTGCACCGACGACAGGATCTGTTTGCGCGCCGTGTCGGCCAGCGCCGGCACAGCGAGCGGTGCGCCCTTGCGGGCATCGCCGCGCGCGAGCAGCACGCGGCCGTGCAGCGCCATCAGCCGGTCGATCGACGACAGCGTGGTGTCGGTCGACAGGCGCGCAAGCGCCGTGTCGTACGCGCCGCGCAATTTCGCGCGCTGCGCGTCGCCGCCACCGAGATACGCGACCACACGCGCGGGCGCGGCGACCAGCACGTCCGAATCGGCCCGCGACAAGGCGGGGTCCTGCAGCACCGCGCGCAGCGAATCGGCCAGCGCCGTCTTGTCCAGCGCGCCGGCCTGCGCCGGATCGTCGGACGCGGCGACCACGGCCGACTTCAGCGCAAAGCGCGCCGATTCGGCCTTCGCACCGGCCGCCCGTGCGCGTTGCGCGAGCGACTGCAGCGTCTCGGCCACGCGATCGGCCGGCACCGGCAGCGCGCCGTCGGTATCCCACGAATAGTCGGCCAGCAGGCGCCATTCGTCCGGCGTCAGCGACGCACCGTTCTTCAGCGCGGTCGCGAGCGTCTGCCGCACCGGATGCGCGGCTGTCATCCCGAGCGACAGCGCCTGCATGTAGCGGTCGAGATCGGCTTCGCCCGGCAGCCGCGTCACTTCGGTGCCGTCGGGACGGAACAGGATCATCGTCGGGTAGCCGTGCACCTTGAAGCGCTCGCCGAGCTTCTGCGCGCTTTCGGTATCGCCGTCGAGATACACGGGCACGAAGAACGACGAGCGGGTCTTGAATGCCTGCTGGCTGAAGATCGTCGATTTCACCTGGTTGCACGACGGGCACCACACCGCGCCCCAGTAGAGCAGCAGCGGCTTGCCGGTGCGCTTCGCCAACGCGAAAGCGGCGTCGACGTCGCCGTGCTGCCACGCGATGCCGGGCGGCAGGTGCGCGCCGTCGGGCGATGCGCTCGCGACCGGGGTGCCCGTGGGCGCGGCGGCGGCAAACGCCGCACCCGCGGCGGCAGCGAGCAGGCAGGCGGCAGTCAGATTCCGGAGAGCGGTTTTCATCGAAGCGGGTCCGTTGAAAAAGAAGGTTGCGGGAAGGAGTGGCGCGCCAGGCGACGACGGGAAGCGACGACCTGAAGCGACGCCCATGCAGCGAGATTCATGAAGCGATGAAGCGCACCGGCGTGCGGCGTGGCGCAAGCCGGCGTGCGTCGACGCAAGCCGCGCGCATCGATGCGGCGACCGCCAACGCCGCCCGAAGCGGCCGGCAAATCCTTCAACGATACGATCCGCGCAGCCGGCGGGAAACGAACGAATTCTTGAATGAATATGACGCGCGGCATCGTCGCCGCGCGTTCACTCTCGGCCCTTGATCCGCGCCATGTGATACACGGACATGTGCACGCCGTCGCGCAACGCGTAGCCCGGCGATTCGCCCTCGATCCGGAAGCCGTGCTTCTCGTAGAGCGCGATCGCCGCGCGGTTGTCGGTGAACACGGTCAGCTCGAGGCGCGTGAGGTTCAGCCAGTTTTCCGCGAGATCGATCGCGGCCGCGAGCAGCCGGCTGCCGATGCCGCGCCCGTGCCGGGTCGCGTCGACCATCATGCCGAGCCCTGCCGCATGGCGCCGACGCGGATTCGGTTCGAACTCGAGGCCGAGATGGCCGACCACCGCGCCGTCGATTTCGGCGACGAGGCTCGCGCCGCGCTCGTGCGCGTTGGCGAGCCGTTTCTGCCATTTTTCGAGCGATGGAAACGGATACTGCAGCGTATACATGTACACCGCGGGGTGCGCGGCGATCTGCCGGATCGCGTCGACGTCGTGCGTCTCGCTGTGCCGGATCTTGATGTCGGTCATGGGTGGGCCGGTTCCGAAAAGTCGCGCCCGCGGCGCGGGCTGCGCACATGCGCAGCAACGGATCGAGCTTATCCGATTTCACGCATTTGAAACATCGGCGTCATGCGATGCCGTTGCACCCGCAACGACCGGCGCTCAAGCCACGCCTCCACGCGCAGGGAAAATCTGACCGGCCCGGCGACCGGAAACCGGTAATTCCTTACCCGCTTCCGTCACGCATCGCTTCCCGATGCTTCCCGATGCTTCCCGATGCTTCCCGATCGATCGTTGCGCACGCAACGTCACGCGCGCGACACGCGATGTCATGCCTTCATCACGTCGACGTCACGTCGGCTCCCTAGACTGGGCGCCGCCCAATCCGGCACGTACCCGGCCTGTGTGTGCCGACGTCCTGGCCCGCGCATCACGAGCGCGCGTCGCGCAGGATCGCGGCACCGGCCAGGCATCCGCGCGACACCACGGATCGTGCGCGATGCGCGCACTTCCGCCACGCGCGGCCGCCGCACCCAGCCGCCCATGCCGCTCGCATCGCCCCGGCGGGCGACGCACGGGCACCGCCAGACGAAGTCACGAACGCTCCCATCATCACAGGACCCGAACGCCATGACGTCACGCCGCACATTCCTCCAGCAGACCGCCACTTCCGGCCTCGCCGCCGCCGCGCTCGCCGCGTTTCCGCCGAGCATCCGCCGCGCGCTCGCGATTCCCGCGTTTCACGAAACGGGGACCATCCAGGACGTCAAGCACGTCGTGCTGCTGATGATGGAGAACCGCGCATTCGACAGCTACTTCGGCACGTTCAAGGGTGTGCGCGGCTACGGCGACCGCTTTGCGGTGCCGTCGCCGAACGGCCGCAACGTGTTCTACCAGACGTACACGAAGCCGACGCCCGCCGCCACCGTCACGCCGTATCACCTCGACGCGAGCCTGGGCAACGCACAGCGCGCGGGCGGCACGCCGCACACGTGGGCCGATGCGCAGGCCGCCTGGGACCATGGGCGGATGAACCGCTGGCCCGACGCGAAGACCCCGCTGTCGATGGGCTACTACGACGCGGCGGAAGTCCCGTTCCAGCGCGCGCTCGCCGATGCGTTCACGCTGTGCGACCACTATCACTGCGGGATGCACACGGGCACGATCGCGAACCGCCTGTTCTACTGGAGCGGCACCAACGGCCCGAACGGCATCAGCCCGGCCGACGGCAGCCGCGTGAAGATCGCCGCGCTGAACAACCAGTTCAACGGCGGCAACGACATCGGCCCGTCGAGCCAGGGCTGGACCTGGACCACCTACGCCGACCGGCTGCAGCAGGCCGGCGTGAACTGGAAGGTCTACCAGAGCCTGATCGACAACTTCGGCTGCAACGAGATGATGAGCTTCCGCCACTGGCGCGCGGCGATCGAGCAGATGCCGCCCGCGCGCCGGCCCGCCTACGTCGCGTCGACGGACATCACGCAGCCGGTGACGGCGGCCGGCGCGTTCTACGATCCGGCGATCGACGATCCGCTGAGCCCGCTCGCGAAAGGGTTCGGCAACACGATGCCGTACGGCTTCCTCGAATCATTCCGCGACGACATCCGCAACGGCAAGCTGCCCGAGGTGTCGTGGATCATCCCGCCGTCCGTGTACAGCGAACACCCGGGGCCGTCGAGCCCCGCGCAGGGCGGCTGGTACGTGCAGGCGGTGCTCGATGCGCTGACGGCGAACCCGGAGGTGTGGAGCAAGACGGTGCTGCTGGTCAACTACGACGAGAACGACGGCTTCTTCGACCACATGCCGTCGCCGGCCGTGCCGTCGCGCAACGCCGACGGCACGCTCGCGGGCGGCCATACGCTGCGGGACGCCGACGTCGCGGTCGAGTACCACGACTTCACGCCGGCCACGTCGAGCCAGCCGGCGATCGACGGCCGCCCGTACGGCCCGGGCCCGCGCGTGCCGATGTGGGTCGTGTCGCCGTGGAGCCGCGGCGGCTGGGTCAACTCGCAGGTGTTCGACCATACGTCGACGTTGCTCTTCCTCGAAAAGCGCTTCGGCGTCGCAGAGCCGCAGATCAGCGCGTACCGCCGCGCGGTGTGCGGCGACCTGACGAGCGCGTTCAACTTCCGCTCGCCGAACAACGAACCGCTGCCGACGCTCGCGGGCCATACGACGAAAAGCCAGGTCGACGCGCTGAGCGCCGCGCAGCAGGCCGCGCCGAAGATCGTGCCGCCGGCCGCGCCGTCGCTGCCCGCGCAGGCGACCGGCGTGCGCCCGTCGCGCGCGCTGCCTTACGAACTGCATGCGAGCGCGCGTGCCGATGCCGGCAACGGCACGCTCACGCTGAAGTTCGCGAATACGGGCCGCGCCGCCGCCGTGTTCCACGTCTATGACAAGCTGCACCTCGACCGCCTGCCGCGGCGCTACGTCGTCGAACCGGGCAAGACGCTGCACGGCGACTGGGCGGCGCGCGCCGACGACGGCGGCAAATATGACCTGTGGGTGCTGGGCCCGAACGGCTATCACCGCCGCTTCACCGGCGACCTGAGCCGCCTGGCCGGTGCTCGCGCGCCCCATCCCGAAGTCCGCGTCGGCTACGCGGGCGCGAGCGGCAACCTCCACCTGCGGCTGCGCAACCACGGCGGCGGCACGGTGCGCTTCACCGTGAAGTCGAACCAGGTCTACGGGCCGCTCCCGGGCCGCGGCGCACACGACGGTCGCGGTCACGGCCATGACCATGGCATCGAGGACGGCAACGGCCAGGGTCGCGACACCGGTACCACCTGGACGGTCACGGTGCGCGCCGGCGACCAGGCCGAACTGGACTGGAAGCTCGACTCGACCGGCCACTGGTACGACTTCATCGTCACCGCGGACAGCGACCCGGGTTTCTCGCGTCGCGTCGCCGGGCGCGTGGAAACCGGCCGCCACTCGGTCAGCGACCCGGCGATGGGGCTCGCCGACCGCTTCTGATGCCGCCGCGGCGACACGCGTTGCGCCACGTTGCGCCGCGTGTCGCCGCCCGCGCCGGCCCGGCCGAGAACGACGCTCGGGCGCCGGCCGCGGCCGGCCCCGATCCGGCGCAAACGCCCGCCCCGCGCGGCTCAAACATCAGAAGGATCGGTGGTTCAGCCCTCATTTCAGCGCGCGAAAATGCTCCGACTTGCGGCCCGTTCGCGTTAAACTGCGTCAGGCTGCATTCAACAAAGACATCTTCGCCACTACGGCATCCACGATACGAGGATAGGTTCGATGCGCACTACCGGCTCATCCGGGGCAATGACCCTGCTCACCGAACACGACCCGGCCGACGGCCGCGAACTGCGCTCGCTCCGGCTCGAGGCAACCGGCGACGGCAAAAGCGTGCTGCTGATCGAGATCGACGAACGCAAGCCCGGCATCCATCGCGAAGTCCGCTACGAGATCACGCCGGCCGAACTGATCGCGGCGATCCGCTCGCACGGCGCCGAGCTGCCCGGCGAAAACCACGGCGCCGCGTCGCTCGCCCGCACCTCCTCCTGATTCCGAACGGTGAGCCGCTCGCAGCGCGCCGGCTCACCGCGCCCCTGCCGCCGTCAGGCGCTTTCCGTCATTCCCGCCGTTGTCTTGAAAAAGGCCGATAATCGGCCCATCTGCGTTTCCTGCCCACGCATGTCCTTTTCGGCCAGCCGTCATGCTCCGTGACCTCGTCGCCCAATACGGGCCGCTTCTCGTCTTCGCCAACGTGCTCGCGGCGGCCATCGGCCTGCCGGTGCCCGCGATGCCGACGCTCGTGCTGTTCGGCGCGATGTCCGCGATGCATCCCGAGATGATCGGCTCGCAACTGGTGACGGTGGTGGCGCTGTCGGTGCTCGGCGCATTGATCGGCGATACCGTGTGGTACGTCGCCGGGCGCCGTTACGGCGGCACGACGCTGAAGACGATCTGCCGGCTGTCGCTGTCGCGCGATACCTGCGTGAGAAAGACCGAACGCTTCTTCGGCCGCTACGGCGTGCGCGTGCTCGCGGTCGCGCGCTTCATTCCCGGGTTGTCGCTCGTGTCGGTGCCGATGGCCGGTGCGCTCGGCACGCGCTACCGCACGTTCGCCGGCTACGATGCCCTCGGCGCCGCACTGTGGACGATCGTCGGCCTGGTGGCCGGGCTGGTGTTCTACCGGCAGATCGACTGGCTGTTCGCCGGTGCGAGCCACCTCGGCCGCGCGGTGCTGCTGGTGATCGTCGCGCTGCTCGCCGTGTATGCGGCCATCCGCTGGATGCGCCGCCGCGCGCTGATCCGCCAGCTCGCCAATGCGCGGATCAGCGTCGACGAACTCGACCTGCTGCTGCGCGACGCCACCGCGCCGGTCGTGCTCGACGTGCGCTCGCCCGAGCATCGCAAGCTCGACCCGTTCACGATTCCCGGCGCGCAATTCGCCGACGATCGCCAGATCGGCGACATCGTCGCGCGCTATCCGCTCTCGCAGAAGTTCGTCGTGTACTGCTCGTGCCCGAACGAAGTGACGGCGGCCCTGATGGCGAAGCGCCTGCTCGACGCCGGCTTCACCGATGCGCTCGCGCTGCGCGGCGGCCTCGACGCCTGGCGCGATACGGGCCGCCAGCTCACGTCGCTCGTGGAAGACATGCCGGCCGCGAACGATCCGGTCGCGGGGCTGCACAAGCCGGCCTGATCGTTTCGATCGAAAGCCGGCCGTGCGAAGCGGGGGCGCATGCCCCCTTCGATCAGAACGCGTGCAGCGGCAGGTTCACGACCAGGCGGTACTCGGTGTTCGTCGCGTCCGAATAGTGCGCCGAACCGGCGTGCCACATCGCGATGAACGTGACCTTCGTGTCCTTCAGCTTGCCGCTCTGGAACGTGTACGACGGGATGAAGCCGAACTCGTGGTGACGGCCCTGCACCGGCGCGCCGTTGCTCCAGTAGATGCTCGACTTGCTCGGGTCGAGCGCCGCGCTCGCGCTGCCGTCCGCGCCCCAGCCCGTCACGCCCCAGACCATCGCCTTGAAGCCCGGCAGGCCCGCTTCCTTGCCGTAGAACGTGTAACGCAGCTGCAGCGACTTTTCGTGCGGCGCGTTGTAGTCGACGTCCATCGAGTTGGTCAGGAAGATGCCGTTCGTTTCGTTCAGGTAGTCGAAGAACTGGTCGCCGAGCACCTGCTGGAAGCCGAGCAGCAGCTCGTGCGGGCCGTGCTGCGCGGCCAGCGACAGGCTGTACGCGTTGTTGTTGATCTTGCCTTGCAGCGCATCGCCCGTGTCGTGCGTCGAGTAGACGTTGCCGAAGCCCGTCCACTTGATCGTCTGCGGGCTGCCGATGCTGTGCTTCACCGACGCGTAGTACTGGTGCCACACGTCGTCGGCCTGGTTCGCGTACAGCGCGATTTCGCCGTTCGGCGAGTAATCCCACGTGCCGCCGACGTACGACAGGCGATTGATGCGCGTGCCGCCGTACTGCGTCGTCAGGTTGGTGAGCGTCGTGTGACCGCGCGCGTCGGTCTTCGTGAAGCTGCCGGCCTCGAGCATCACGTTCTTGAATTCATTGCTGACGAGTGTCGCGCCGAGGAACGTCGGCGGCAGCGCACGGTTGTCGTGCTGCTCCATGAACGGGTTGTCGACGGCCTGCAGACCGTACTTGACCACCGTGTTCGAGATGCGCGCCTTCACGTCGTAGATGCCGGGATAGGCCCATGCGAGCTGGTTGCCGCCACCGCCGCCCTTCGCGATGTGCACCATGCTGCCGGCGCCCTGGCCGCCGTCGAGCTTCAGCGCCGCATACAGCGACGCATCGAAGCCGATACCGATCAGGCCCGTCGTATAGCCCGACTCGAAGTTCGCCATCGCGCCCTGGACCCACGCGTGGCGATGCGGGCCGCCCTTGGCGTCGAGCACGTCCGCATAGTTGCGGAACAGGAAGTTGAGGTGGCTGTCGGCAATGAAACCCTTCGACTGCGACTGGGCCGACGGCTCGTCGGGCGGCGTGACGGCCTGGGTCGCTTCGGCGTTGACAATGGCGTTCGGGGTCGTTGCCTGCGCAACGGTCGCGCCCGGTGCGGCCTGGGCGACCGTCAGCGGTGCGGGGGCCGCGTCGTCGGCGTGCGCGACGCCCGTCAGCGAAACACCGGCGAGTGCCGGCAGCCCCCAGGCAAGCAGCATTTTCGATGCTGTCCCGATCGTTTTCTGTTTTTTCATCGTAATTCTCGTCTTGTGTTGATATCGTCCACGCCGGCTGCGATCCGCTCCCGGCCCCCCGGCGCGCCCGGTTAAGGACGCGCCTGTACCCGCGGCGCGAAGATCGTTCGCGCCGCACCTACCCCTGTTGACCTGCCTTGGTTATGTTTGCTGCGTCACTTCAGCTCACGCCACACCCGCGCGGATGCACGCGACACGCGCCGCCGACCCCTGCCGAACTTCCGGCAGCGGCACGTCCTGCGCGCACGCGTCGATCGCGACCGGGCAGCGCGTGCGGAACGCGCAGCCGGACGGCGGGTTGAGCGGCGAGGGCATCTCGCCCGCCAGCAGCATCGGGCGGCGAGCACGCTCGCGCGCCGGCTCCGGCGTCGGCGCCGCATCGAGCAGCGCCTTCGTGTACGGGTGTTGAGGGACGCCGTACACGTCATGCCGCGTGCCGAACTCCATCACGCGGCCGAGATACATCACGAGCACACGCTGGCTGATCGCCTTCACCACGGCGAGATCGTGTGCAACGAAAAGATAGGACAACGACAGTTCGCGTTGAAGATCGCGCAGCAGGTTCACGATCTGCGCCTGGATCGACACGTCGAGCGCCGATACGGGTTCGTCGCAGATCACGAGCTTCGGCTCGCTGATCAGCGCGCGCGCGATGCCGACGCGCTGGCACTGCCCGCCGGAAAATTCATGCGGATAGCGCAGCAGGTGGTGCGCGTTCAGGCCGACGCGTTCGAGCATCGTGACCACGCGGCGGCGCACCTCGGTGCGGCCGAGGCCGGCCTGGTGCGTGACGAGCGGCTCCGCGACGACCTGTTCGATCGTCATGCGCGGATCGAGCGACGCGAGCGGGTCCTGGAAGATCATCTGCACTTCGCGCCGCATCGCGGTGCCGCGCAGGTGATCGGGCGCGACGGCTTCGCCGCGCCATTTCACGACGCCGGCCGTCATCGGCACGAGCCCGATCAGCGCACGCGCGAGCGTCGACTTCCCGCAGCCCGATTCGCCGACGAGCCCGACGGTCTCGCCGCGCTTCACGTCGAACGACACGCCGTCGACGGCGCGCAGCGTGCCCTTCGGCGACCACGGATAGCCGCCGAGCGGCACACGGAAATGCACTTTCAGCCCATCGACGGACAGCAGCGTGTCGTCCGTCGCGCCGGTATTGCGGCGTTCATCGACGCTCATCGCAGACCTCCCGTCATATCGGCCACGGGCCGGTGGCACGCGCGCACCGCGCCCACGGCGCCATAGGTTTCGAGCGCGGGGCGCGCCGCGCCGCAGCGTTCTTCCGCATACGTGCAGCGCTTCGCGAACGCGCAGCCGGCCGGCGCGGTGCCGGGCATCGGCGGATTGCCGGGAATCGCGACGAGCGGCGCATCGTCCGCGTCGGTCAGGCGCGGCAGCGCGTTGAGCAGGCCGATCGTGTACGGATGCGACGGCGCCGCGAAAATCGATTCGGCCGGCGCGTATTCGACGGTGCGGCCCGCATACATGACCATCACGTCGTCCGCGAGGCCCGCGACCACGCCCATGTCGTGCGTGATCAGCACGATCGCCGTGCCGCGCTCGCGGTTCAGCTCGCGCAGCAGGTCGATGATCTGCGCCTGCACGGTCACGTCGAGCGCGGTGGTCGGCTCGTCGGCGATCAGGATCTCCGGCTCGGACAGCAGCGCCATCGCGATCATCACGCGCTGGCGCATCCCGCCCGAGAACTCGTGCGGATACATGCGGATGCGGCGCGCCGCGTCCGGGATACGCACCGATTCGAGCGCCTCGATCGCGCGCTTCGTGGCTTCCCTGCGCGACAGCTTGCGATGCAGCTGCAGCGTCTCGGTCATCTGCCGCTCGATCGTCAGGAACGGATTGAGCGACGTCATCGGGTCCTGGAAAATCATCGCGATCCGGTCGCCGCGCACCTTGTTCAGCGCGCGCGCATCCATCTCGAGCAGGTTGTCGCCGCGATAGCGCGCGGCGCCCGACGTCGTGCCGTTGCCGGCCAGCAGGCCGAGCAGCGCCATCACGGTCTGGCTCTTGCCCGAGCCCGATTCGCCGACGATGCCGAGCGTCTTGCCGGCTTCGAGCGAGAACGACACGCCGCTCACGGCGTCGACCGGCGGCGCGTCCTTGCGCGTGAAGCGCACGCCGAGGTTGTCTACTTCCAGCAGTGCACCCATTTCAGCGATCCTTCGGGTCGAGCGCGTCACGCAGGCCATCGCCGACGAAGTTCACGCAGTAGAGCGTCACGCACAGCATGACGGCCGGGGCCAGCAGCAGCCACGGCATCGATTCCAGTTTCTGCGCGCCGTCCTGGATCAGCACGCCCCAGCTCGTCATCGGTTCCTGCACGCCGAGGCCGAGGAACGACAGCACCGATTCGGTCAGCACGATGCCCGGCACCGAGACCGTCGCGTACACGACGACCACGCCGAGCAGGTTCGGCACGACGTGGCGCCGCACGATCGTGGCAGGCGACACGCCGATCGCGCGCGCCGCATCGACGAACTCGCGGCTGCGCAGCGACAGCGTCTGGCCGCGCACGACACGCGCCATGTCGATCCACGAGAACGCGCTGATGGTCAGCACGACCAGCATGAACGAGCGGCCGAACAGGGTCATCATCAGGATCGCGATCAGCAGGTACGGGATCGCATACATCATGTCGACGACGCGCATCATCACGGCATCGGTGCGGCCGCCCGCGAAGCCCGCGGTCGCGCCCCACGCGACGCCGAACAGGCCCGACACGAGCGTGCCGAGCACGCCGACCTCGATCGACACGCGTCCGCCGATCAGCGTGCGCACGAGCAGGTCGCGGCCGAGCTCGTCGGTACCGAACCAGTGCTGGTTGGCCCAGGTCGGCGGCAGGCTGATCGCGCCCCAGTCGCTCGCGGCCGGGTCGGCGGTCAGCAGCCACGGGCCGACGAAACACGCGATCGTGATCAGCGCGAGCAGCACGAGGCTGAACACGGCCGCACGGTTGTGAAGGAAGCGCGCCATGGCGAGCGCGAGCGGCGAGCGCGAACGCGGCGGCGTGTCGGTCTGCACGGGCAGGCCGACGACGGGAGTAGTCGGAGTCATCGCGGTGCCTCGCTCAATAACGGATGCGCGGATCGAGCCACGCGTACGCGAGGTCGACCAGCAGGTTGAACAGCACGGCGCAGACGGTGGTCAGCACGACGAGGCCGAGCACGAGCGTGTAGTCGCGGTTGATCGCACCGTTCACGACGAGCTGGCCGAGGCCCGGCAGCGCGAACACCGATTCGGTGACGACGGCCGCGGTGATCGACGAGATGCAGACCGTGCCGACCAGCGACACGACCGGCATCAGCGCGGGCTTCAGCGCGTGGCGCAGCACGATCGTCGAGCCCGGCAGGCCCTTCGCGCGCGCGGTGCGGATGTAGTTGCTCGACAGCGTCTCGATCATCGAGCCGCGCATCACGCGCGCGAGCAGCGACATGTTGATGAAGGTCAGCAGCACGATCGGCAGCAGCCGGTACTGCCAGCCGCCGTCGCCCCAGCCGCCCGCCGGCAGCCAGCCGTTGCCGGCCGACGTCTTCAGCAGGATCGCGAAGATCCACACGAGCACGGGGCCGAGCACGAACGGCGGCACGACGTTGCCGACGTTGCCGATCAGCATCACGATGCGGTCGATGAAGCTGTCGCGGCGCACGGCCGCGACGGTGCCGAGCAGCACGCCGAGCCCGATCGAGATCGGGATCGACAGGCCGCCCACGCCGAGACTCACCGGCAGCGCCTTGCGCACCAGGTCGTTCACGGACCAGTCGACGTAACGGAACGACGGGCCGAGATCGCCGTGCAGCAGCGCGTTCAGGTACATCAGGTACTGCTTCCACAGCGGCTGGTCGAGGTGATACTTCGCGTTCAGGTTCGCGAGCGTCGCCGCGGACAGCTGCTTTTCCGTATCGAACGGGCCACCGGGCGTCAGGTGCAGCAGCAGGTAGCAGACGGTGACGACCGCGAGGATCGTCGGCACCGCCCACAACGTACGCCTCAATGCGTAGGCCAGCATGATCGCTCCGCTCAGTGCTTGATCAGGTACATGTCCTGCGACGCACGCATGTCGATCACGTTCTTCAGCGAGTAGCCACCGACGTACGGCTTCACGAGACGGTCGGCCGAGTACTGGAACAGCGGCACCATCGGCGTGTCGCTCAGCGCGAGATCGTGTGCCTGCGTGAGCAGCGCGGCACGCGCCTTGTCGTCGAGCTTCTGGTTGCCTTCGTCGACGAGTGCATCGGCCTGCTTGTTGCAGTAGCCGACCGTGTTCTGCGCGCTGCCGCAACGCAGCAGGTCGAAGAACGTCATCGCGTCGTTGTAGTCGGCGAACCAGCCGTCGCGCGCGATCTGCACCTTGCCGTCATGGCGCTGCTTCATCAGCACCTTGAACTCGACGTTCTCGAGCTTCGTGTTGATGCCGAGCTTGGTACGCCATTCGGACGCCGCGAACAGCGCGACCTTCTTGTGCAGGTCATTGGTGTTGTAGGTCAGCGTGAACGACAGCGGCTTCGCGTCCGAATAGCCGGCCTGCTTCAGCAGGTCCTTCGCGGTCGCGACACGTTTCGCCATCGGCCACGACGCCCAGTCCGGTGTGAACGGCTGCACGCCCTTCGTGCCGTTCGGCATCAGGCCGTACATCGGCTTCTCGCCGGCCTGCGTGAGCTTCTGGGTCAGCACGTCGCGATCGAGCACCATCGACAGCGCCTGGCGCACGCGCTTGTCCTTCAGTGCCGGATCGCTGTTGTTCAGGTAGTAGTAGTACGTCGCGAGCTGCAGGCCCTGGCGCAGTTCGCCGCCGAACTGCTTGCTGACCTGCTGGAAGATCCCCGACGGGATCGAGTAGCTGTAGTCGATCTGGCCGGCCTGGTACATGCGCATCGCCGTCTCGTCGCTCTCGATCGGCAGGTACGTGACCTTGTTGATCACGACCTTCGGCGCATTCCAGTATTTCGCATCCTTCGAGATCACGATGCGGTTGTTCGGCTGCCAGTCGACGAGCTGGTAGGCGCCGTTGCTGACGATGTTGCCCGGGCGGGTCCATGCGTCGCCGAGCTTCGTCACCGTGTCCTTGTTCACCGGTGCGAGCGGCACCATCGCGGTGAGCTCGGGGAAGAACGCGACCGGCACGTCGGTCGTCACTTCCAGCGTGTACGGGTCGACGGCGCGCACGCCGAGCGTCGACGGCGCGGCCTTGCCCGCGATGATGTCCTTCGAGTTCTTCACGAACTCGACGAGGATCGTGTACTTCGAGCCCGTCTTCGGATCGACGAGGCGCTGCCATGCGTAGACGAAATCGGCGGCCGTCACCGGCTGGCCGTTGCTCCACTTCGCGTCGTGGCGAAGCTTGAAGATCCACGTCGTCGGCGTCTTGCGTTCCCACGACAGCGCGACACCCGGCACGACCTGGCCGGCTGCGTCGATGCGCGCCAGCCCTTCGAACAGGTCGAGGCCGATCGTATTGCCGGTCCACGATTCGATGTGCGCCGGGTCGAGCGACTCGACTTCGGCGGGCACCTGGCGCGTCAGGTCCTGTTGGGGAGCGAGCGCGACGTTCGACGGAACGGAAACGGCGTGGGCGACAGGCGTCAGGGCGAGCGCGGCCAGCACGGCCGACATGGCATGCAAGGATTTCATCGTGGCAGTCTTGAGAAGGGTTGTTCGGTGAGCGTCGCGCGGCGGATGCCGCGGCTTACGCGTGAGACGCTGACGGGCGCAGCGATTGAGGAGGCCCGTGATTCTCGTATTGCATTTTAGTATTCCTTACGTTTCTTTCGACAGGTATTCCGTCTTCGAAACGAAGGAATACCTGTGCGTTAGAACAGCCTCGGCGTACCCACCCAGACCACCACCGACTCGATCTTCGCGGTGTTGACCCAGCTGTGCGGGACCGTCGACTGATAGTGCGAACTGTCACCGGCCTGCAGGACGAACGTCTTGCCTTCCAGCGTCAGCGACACTTCCCCTTCAATCACATACAGGAACTCCTCTCCTGCATGTGTCGTCACCTCGGACCGCTTCTGCCCCGGCGGCATCCTCACGAGGATCGCCTCCAGCTGGCGCCCTTCGGACACGTTCGTCAGCCTCGCGAACAGGTTCGCCGAATCGGCAAACCCGAAGAAGCGCAGCTGCTCGCCTCGGCAGACCGAGCGTTCCTCGCTCGGCGTATCCACGAAGTACTGCACCGTCACACCGAGCGCGTGCGCGATACCGGCCAACGATGTCAGCGACGGCGACGCGAGCCCGCGTTCGACTTGAGACAGAAACGGCTTCGAAATCCCCGCGGCGGTAGCGGTGTCGTCGAGCGTGCGCTTGAGTCGTTGGCGCAACGCGCGAATCTTGCTGCCCAGAGCGGCGGCAGCATCTGCGGACCGCGAGTTTTCAGTGGGGGGAACCATAGCAGGCCGAAAAGTGATCGTCAAAAAATGTTTGATGGAAAATAACTAAGTTAGAACGATATAGCTTAGTCTTCGGGTTCGCACCCGTCTTCGGTGTTGAGCCCGGTGCACTAAACGGGACACGAAGCGAGCGAAACGACGCGCTATCTTGCCAGACTCGCCGGCTTCACAGGCAAGCTGCAAGCGGCTCTCCGGGAATCTTCGGAGAGCCGGCATGAAAGCTTACAAGTAAATGATGAGACGAATGTTCCTGAAAGCTACTGCCACATTAGGAGTTTCCCTAAGTGGCGGATACCAGACGCACCGGACCGGCAGCCGTTACCATGCGCGCGCCGGTCGGGGCCCTTCCCCGCCACACCAGGCGGAGTCAGGCCCCGGCCCGGGCTAACCGCCCGACTGTTCCATCGCCAGCGCAAAGCTTACCCGGCCCATTGTGCATCGGCGCCAGTTCGACCCCAAGACGACGCGCGATCCGTGCCGTCCGTTTCAAACGAGATTGATGATGCAACCACCTGTTTCACAAACCCGATCGTTCACGACGGTCTTCCTCATCGAAATGTGGGAGCGCTTCGGCTACTACGGCATGGCCGCGCTCCTGGTCCTCTTCATGGTCGACCGGCTCGGTTTCACCGACAGCCATGCGAACCTGACCTGGGGTGCGTTTACCGCACTCGTCTATGCCGCGCCGTCGATCGGCGGCTGGATCGGCGACAAGGTGCTCGGCGCCCGCCGCACGATGATCATCGGCGCGTCCGTGCTCTGCGCCGGCTACCTGATGCTGTCGGTACCGAACGACCAGCTGACGTACATGTACGCGTCGCTCGGCGTGATCGTCGTCGGCAACGGCCTGTTCAAGGCCAACGCGGCGAACCTCGTGCGCCGCATCTATGAAGGCGACGACGCGCGCATCGACAGCGCGTTCACGATCTACTACATGGCGGTCAACATCGGCTCGACGGTGTCGATGCTCGCGACGCCGTGGATCAAGGATCACTGGGGCTGGCACACCGCGTTCGCGGTCTGCTGCGGCGGCATGCTGCTCGCGATCCTCAACTTCATGCTGATGCATCGCACGCTCGCACACGTCGGCTCGCTGCCCGACGACCAGCCGATCCGCTGGAAGCGCCTCGGCGCGGTCGCCCTGGGCGGTGTCGGGCTCGCGCTGGTCACGCTGTACGTGCTGCAGCACAAGCAGCTCGCCGTCGCCAGCGTGTGGACGGCAGCGTTCGCGATCCTCGCGATCTTCGCGTACATGATCGCGAAGTCGGAGCGCTCGGAGCGCGCCGGCCTGATCGCGGCGCTCGTGCTGATCGGCCAGGTGATCCTGTTCTTCATCTTCTACGTGCAGATGTCGACGTCGCTGACGCTGTTCGCGCTGCGCAACGTCGATCCGCGCTTCATGCTGTTCGGCACGACGCTGTTCACGTGGAGCGCCGCGCAGTTCCAGGCGCTGAACCCGATCTGGATCATGCTGCTCAGCCCGGTGCTCGTGTGGGTCTACAACGCCGTCGCGAAGGGCGGCCGTGACCTGCCGGTCGCCGCGAAGTACGCGCTCGGCTTCGGCGCAGTGGCCGCGGGCTACCTGGTGTTCACGATCAGCGGCCGCTTTGCGGTGGACGGCCGCGTGTCGTCGTGGTTCATGGTGTGGGGCTACGGCCTCTACTCGCTCGGCGAACTGCTGGTGAGCGGCCTCGGCCTCGCGATGATCGCCCGCTACGTGCCGGCGCGCATGAGCGGCTTCATGATGGGTGCGTACTTCGTCGCGACGGGCGTGTCGCAGTATCTGGGCAGCGTGGTCGCGAACTTCGCGCAGATGCCGTCGCACGAACTGCCGGCCACCGAATCGCTGCCGCTCTACCTGTCGCTGTTCGAGAAGCTCGGCTGGCTCGCCGCGATCGGCATGCTGCTCGCGCTGCTGCTGCTGCCGCTGATGAACCGCCTGTCGCGCCAGCACCAGCGTTGTGCGGAAGAGCGCCGCGAGGAATCGCTGCAGGCGCAGGGTGCCGCCACGGCCCAGTAAGGACTATCCCTCGGCGTGCGGCCTGCACGCCACATTCTCCCGCCGGTTGCGCGATTGCGTCCTACACTGGTTGCAAAGCAGTGCATCCGCCGCGATGCGCGCTGGCGGGAGAAGACCATGAAAAGCAAGACCACGAGGCTCCTCCGGATCCTCTCGGACATCCGGTACGCGCAGCGATGCACCGCACTGCGCGCCGCCCGGGCAGCAGCCGAAGCCGACGCGGTACTCGCGGAACGCGACGATCCGGCGCCCGACGAGCGCGACGACGCCGAATCCGACGACCCGACCGCCGTTCCCCGCTCCCGTATCGGCTCACCTCACTGACGCCGCGCCGCACGTTCCGTGCCGCCCGCGCCGCTCACGCGGCCGCACCGCGCCACCGCGCGATCCACGTTCCCGAACCGGCCACGGCCATCATCAGCCCGAGCGCGCACGCGTCGGCCACGAGGCCCACGCCGACGTGCCGCAGGTCGGCACTGCCCACGACCGGATGCAGGAGCGAATCGATGACGAGCGAGATCGCCGCGCCCGCGACGAAGCAGATCAGCCCGCGCTGGCCCACGGCCACGACCGGCCGCACGCCCTGCGCGATCCGCGCGATCCAGCCGAAGCGGACGCAATCGGCCATCAGCCACGCGATGGCGGCGAAGCTCACGACGCGCGGCAGCGCGAGATCGCGCTTGAACACGCCTTCCGGCAGCGGCAGCCCCGAGAACAGCTTGTAGCTCGCGCAACCGAGCACGACCGCGCAGGCCAGCCCGGTCGCCGCGGCACTCCAGCGGCCGAGCGCGATGCGCCGGTAGAACGGCTGGCAGCGCGCCAGCACGCCGGCGACGAACATCAGTTGCCACGCGAACGGATTGAAACTCCAGCGGAATCCGTCGGTGTCCAGCAGCTCGGGGCCGAGCCAGCCCGCCGCGATCCACGACGCGACGCCGAGCGCGACGAGCAGCCACGGACGCCGGCGCGCGAACGGCACGAGCACCGGCGACGCGAGCGCGAACAGCACGTACATCGGCAGCACCGACGCGAGATAAGGCTGGCGCTGGAACGTCAGCAGCTCGGCAAGGCCCGTGAGCGGCGAGGCGAGCATCACGCTGACGTCGTCGAGCGCGAGGTTCGGCGCATCGATCCCGTAATGGTCGAGCACGGCCGACACGACGAGCATCAGCGTCGAGGTCGCGAGAAACGCGCGGTAGATCTGCATCGCGCGGCGCACGAACCGCCGTTGCGCGGCGCGCGCGCCGTGCCGTTCGGCGATCGCGCCATAGGCGCTCGCGGTCGCGAAACCGCCGAGAAAGACGAAGACCTCGGCCGCGTCGCACAGCGCGAACGCGTGCAGCGTGACGCGCGACAGCACGCTCGCGCCGATGTGGTCGACGACGATCATCAACAGCACGATGCCGCGGAAGAAATCGACTTCGATCAGGCGGCCGCCGCGCGGCGGCCGAGCCGTGGCGGGCGGCACGCTCAACGACATGAGCGCACCCGCGCGACAGCGGTGCGGCACGCACCGGGGAATGGATCGGGAAGAAGAAGGCGCGCGGGATCAGCCGCGATACGCGTATGCCCGCATCGCGCCAACCCGGCCGGCCAGGCACGGAGAGGACCGTTCATTGAAAGGCTGCATACGAAGGGAAGTCGGTGAGGCCAGTCTAATGGCCGATCAGGGGAGACCCTAAGTAACAAAGTGCAACCGAATCTTCTGTTCGATTACACGCGCGAGCCTTGTGATGCAAAGCAGGCGGCGTCGCCAGATTCACGCCAGCGCGACGCCAGTTTGCGGTCAGCATCGACGGGTTCGACCGCCGGGCGACGGCGATGGCGATGGCGATGGCGATGGCGATGCCGATGCCGATGCTGGTGCTGGTGCTGGTGCCGATGCCGATGCGATCTGCGCCACGTTCCGCGCCGCCGCCGCGCCGCCGCCGCGTCGCGATCGACGCCTATCCGCGCGCGGGCAGGCGCCGCATCAGCATCGCGCTGTGCCACGCGGTCAGCGCAACGGCGACCCAGATCGGCCCGTACGTCGCGAGCTTCGCGACGCTCAGCGTTTCGCCGAGCAGCAACAGCGACACCGCGACGAGCAGCACGGGCTCGACGTAGCCGAGAATCCCGAACAGGGCCATCGGCAGCATCCGGCTGGCCTTCAGGTAGCTCGCGAGCGCGAGCGTGCTCAGCACGCCGAGCCCCGGCAGCAGCGCGGCCCACAGCACGGGATGGCCGGCCACGCGCGTCGCGCTGGTCGCGACCATCGCGAACGCGACCGGGCACAGCAGCACGATCTCGACCGCGAACGCGGCGAGCGAATCGGCGTTGATCCGCCGGCGCAGCACGAAATACGGCGGATAACCGAGCGCGACGACGAGCGTCGGCCACGCGAACGCGCGCGTCGTCGCCCACACTTCGTGCGCGACGCCGAGCGCGGCGCATGCGACCGCCGCCCATTGCAGCGGATCGAGCCGTTCGTGATAGTAGAAGCGGCCGACGAGCACCATCGTCAGCGGCAACAGGAAATAGCCGAGCGACACCTCGAGCATGCGCCCGTGCAGCGGCGCCCACAGGAACAGCCACAACTGCGCCCCGAGCAGCGCGGCGCTCACGGGCACCGCGATCAGCAGGCGCCAGTCGCGCACGCTGCGCCGAAGGAGGTCGACGAGCGCCGGCCAGCGGCCGCGCAGCGCGATCAGCGCGAGCGCGCCCGGTGCGGTCCACAATACGCGCCACGCGAAGATGTCGAGCCCCGTGAGCGGCGCGAGCAGTTTCGCGTAGGCGGACATCAGCGCGAACAGCGTCGATGCCATCACCGACAGCATGAGGCCGCGCCCGGCCTCCGGATACCCCGTCATGATCGTTCCGTGCCGCTTACTGCTGCTGGAAGCGCTCGAAGCGCTTCTCGGTCCGGCGTTCCTCGAACGTCACCTCGGTCACGCGCGCGGCCGGCGGCCCGTGGCGCAGCCACGCGAGCATCCGGTCGATCTGCGCGCCGGGGCCCTGGATCATCGCTTCGACGGTGCCGTCCTCGAGATTCGCGACCCAGCCGCGCAGCTTCAGCGCATGCGCCTCGCGCACCGTCGCATGCCGGAAGCCGACGCCCTGCACGACGCCGCGCACCCGTACGTAGTAGGTCTCGATCCGTTCGTCCAGTTCATTGCGGCTCATCGCGTCGTCCTCCCGTTGCGTTCAAGCCCGGCATTGTAGTCGCGTCGGCCGCTTCGCACATGCCCGCACCCGCCGCGGCCTTGCGTCGCCGCGCGCGCCGACCACGTACAATCTCGCCGACGCTCAACCGCCGCGCCGCCCGCGCGCGGCCCTGAAGGAAACGCATGACTGATACCTCCCGCGATCTCGTTCTCGTCACCGGCGCGTCCGGTTTCGTCGGCTCGGCCGTCGCGCGCATCGCGCAGCAGAAAGGCTATGCGGTGCGCGTGCTCGTGCGCCCGACCAGCCCGCGCACGAACGTCGCGGATCTCGACGCCGAGATCGTCACCGGCGACATGCGCGACGAGGCGTCGATGCGCGCCGCGCTGCGCGGCGTGCGCTACCTGCTGCATGTCGCGGCCGACTACCGGCTGTGGGCGCCCGATCCCGACGAGATCGAGCGCGCGAACCTCGAGGGGGCGGTCGCGACGATGCGCGCGGCACGCGCGGAAGGCGTCGAGCGGATCGTCTATACGAGCAGCGTCGCGACGTTGAAGGTGACGAGTGCCGGCGATCCGTCCGACGAAAACCGGCCGCTCACGGCGGAACAGGCGATCGGCGTCTACAAGCGCAGCAAGGTGCTCGCGGAACGCGCGGTAGAACGGATGATCGCCGACGAAGGGCTGCCGGCCGTGATCGTCAATCCGTCGACGCCGATCGGCCCGCGCGACGTGAAGCCGACGCCCACCGGCCGCATTATCGTCGAGGCCGCACTCGGCAAGATTCCGGCGTTCGTCGACACGGGGCTGAACCTCGTGCACGTCGACGACGTCGCGCACGGCCACTTCCTCGCGCTCGAGCGCGGCCGGATCGGCGAGCGCTACATCCTCGGCGGCGAGAACCTGCCGCTGCAGCAGATGCTCGCCGACATCGCGCAGATGACGGGCCGCAAGGCGCCGACGATCGCGCTGCCGCGCTGGCCGCTGTACCCACTCGCAGTCGGCGCGGAAGCGGTCGCGAAGTTCACGAAGAAGGAGCCGTTCGTCACCGTGGACGGGCTGCGGATGTCGAAGAACAAGATGTATTTCACGTCCGCGAAGGCCGAGCGCGAGCTCGGCTACCGTGCGCGCCCGTACCGCGAAGGGCTGCGCGATGCGCTCGACTGGTTCGGCTCCGCCGGCTACCTGAAGTAACACAAAGCGGCGTACTTCACGCCGCTTTGCGCACTTTGTTACACGTCCCGCGCGGCCCGGCACCGGCGCAGCGGTTAAAATCGCGGGTCTTACGCAGAGAAGACACGCATGAACCTGAACGATCAGATCGCTTCGCTCACCGTGGGCGTCGATCAGCTCCTCCACGATCACCACGCCGCGCAACAGGCGGCACGCAGCGCGGAAGCCTTCGCGCGCGCCGCAGCAGCGGAAGCCCGGGCCGCGGCAGAGCGTCACGCCGCCGCGGAAACCGAAGCGCAGGCCGCCGCGCAACGCCACACAGCCGCCGCCGCCGAAGCCGAGGCCGCGCAGCAGCGCCACGCCAGCGCGACCGCCGCCGCCGAAGCCGCCGCCCAGCGCCACACCGATGCCACCGCGCAAGCCGAAGCCGCCGTGCAACGCCATGCGGAAGCCACCGCGCTGACCGAAGCGCTCGCGCAGCGTCACGCCGATGCCGAAGCGGCGTCGCAGCGCCACGCGGCGGCGATCGCCGAAGCCGAGGCCGCCGCGCAGCGTCATCACGCCGCAGCCACCGAAGCCGAAGCCGCCGCGCAGCGCCATGCGGCCGCGACCGTCGAAGCCGAGGCCGCCGCGAAGCGTCACGCGGACGCGACCGCCGAAGCCGAAGCGGCCACGCAGCGCCACGCGGCCGCCATCGCGGAAGCCGAAGCCGCCGCGAAGCGTCACGCGGAAGCGATCGCCGAAGCCGAAGCGCTCGCGCAGCAGCACGCGCAGGCGATCGCGGAAGCGCAGGCCGCCGCGCAGCGTCACGCCGACGCCACCGCCGAGGCCGAAGCCGTCACGCAACGCCATACCGAAGCGATCGCGCAGGCCGAGGCGGCCGCGCAACGCCACGCCGATGCCGCCGCGCAGGCCGAGGCCGTCACGCAACGCCACACCGAAGCGATCGCACAAGCCGAAGCGGCCGCGCAGCACCACGCGAAGGCCATCGCCGACGCCGAGGCGCTGGTCGAGGCCGTCGTCAAGGAAGCCGCGACGAGCGCGATGGCCGCCACGGACGTTGCGGCGGAAGTCGTCGAACCCGCGCCGGCCGACACGCCGGTGGCGGAACCGGCCGTGGCCGAAGCGGTGGAGGCAACGGCCGACACCGGGACGGCAATCGTCGCGACGGCGCAAGCCGACATGCCGGTTGAAAGTGAAGTCGAAGCCGAAGTCGAAGCCGACGCCGCCAACACGCCGGCGCCGTCCGACAAATCGACTCTGCACGTGTCGCGTCCGACGCAGAACGAACTCACGCTGACCATCAACGGCGAATCGATCACGCTGCATCCGGAGCAACTGGGCCAGTTGATCGAGGAACTCGCGCATGCGCGGGCGTCGATGCAGCCGGAGCCGCCGCCCGGCATCCCGGCCGGCTGGCGCTTCGTGACGACGAAGAACCCGATGATGGCCGTGCAGAAGCAGTCGAACGGCGACCGCCTGCTGGTCGCCCGTCACACGGGCTACGGCTGGGTGCCGTTCACGTTCTCGCCCGACGTCGTGGTCCAGATGTACATGATGCTGACCCAGCGCTAGGCACCGGCAGGCAGCGCCCGCCGAAAACGAAACAGCCCGACCGTTTTCACGATCGGGCTGTTTGTTTTCCGGCTGCCGGGAGGCACGCCTCCCGGGATGCGCTCAGCGATCCACCGGCGCCTGCACGCGGGCCTTCCACTGGCCGCCCTTGCCGCGCCAGTAGCGCCACGCGGACGCGAACGTCGCGCCGACGTAGAACAGCGCGACGAGCGGCAGCGCGGGCGCCCACAGCGGCGAGCGCCGGTAGTAGCGCAGCATCGGCGCATACGCGGCGCACATCGACGCCCACGCGAGCCACGCCGGCCATGCGCGCGCACCGTACGCGAGCGCCGCGGCGGGCGGCACGAGATAGATGATCGTCATCCCGAGCAGCGTGCCGGCCAGCAGCAGCGGCGAATAGTGCAGCTGCGTGAACGCGGTGCGCGCGATCATGTTCCAGATGTCGCGCCAGCTGTCGTACGGACGCAGCGACACGCTGCGGTCGGCCAGGTCGAGCCGGATCGGGTGGCGGCCGCTGCCGCGGTGCTTGATCTGCGCGGCCAGGCTGCAGTCGTCGATCAGCGCGCCGCGGATCGACTCGATGCCGCCCGCTTCCTCGAGCGCCGTGCGCTTCACCAGCATGCAGCCGCCCGCGGCACCGGCCGTCCGGTTGCGCGGGTTGTTGATCCACGAGAACGGGTAGAGCTTCGCGAAGAAGAACACGAACGCCGGGATCAGCGCCTTTTCCCAGAACGAATCGCAGCGCAGCCGCACCATCAGCGACACGAGATCGCGGTTCTCGGCCTGCGCGCGCGTGACGAGCTGCGCGACGGCGTCCGGCGGATGGCCGATGTCGGCGTCCGTCAGCAGCAGGTAGTCGGCCGGCAGGCCGAGCGCCTGCACCGCGGCGATCCCCTGCGACTGTGCCCACACCTTGCCCGACCAGCCGGCCGGCAGCGGCTTCGCGGCCAGCACCGTCAGCCGGTCGGCGCGGTTGATCGCGAGCGCGGCCGCGCGGGCCGCGTCGGCGGTGCCGTCGTCGCTGTGGTCGTCGACAATGATCAGATGAAATTCGCCCGGGTAATCCTGCTCGAGCAGCGAAGTCGCCGCCCGGGCGATCACGTCGGCCTCGTTGCGCGCCGGCACGACCGCGACGACGGCCGGCCAGCCGGCCTCGGCCGCGGCGCCGCGCGCCTCGGGCGGCAACGGCCGCGCGGGCACCGCGCGCCAGAAACCGCCACGCGCGACGAGCAGCACGATCCAGATGATCAGCGACAGCCCGGACACCAGGAAAGCGAGAACCAGCATCATCGGCGCGCCTCCTGCCGGGCGCCGGGTTCGGCAAGATCAATTGGGGTCAGGAACAAAGCGCCCGAAACCGCACGGGCGGCCGGGTAATACGCGTAAGAATCGACGGTCATCGAATGGCCTTGAAATGAGCGCGACGCCGGGCAGCCGGAGCGGCTGCCCGCGAAACCGCATAGTTTACTGGGTTCCGCACGCGCCAGCGCCGACGCGGCTCTCCCGCAAATGCAACACGGCGGATACAGCACCAAAGCAAGGACGGCCCGATAGAGTTAAAATGCGCGATTAATTCGGGGTTCCGGGGCCTGGCCGGCCGGTTCGTTCCTGCCTTCATAACATCAAGCCGGGGCGAGCGAGCGAGTGCCAGCTCCTCGAACCCCGGCGTCTGTCGTCGGAGTTCGCTCACTTATGCGAGTCATCCTTGCCCAGCCCCGCGGCTTTTGTGCGGGGGTTGTCCGTGCGATCGAGATCGTCGATCGCGCGCTGCAACAGCACGGTGCGCCGGTCTATGTGCGTCACGAGATCGTGCATAACCGGCATGTCGTCGAAAACCTGCGTGATAAAGGGGCGCGATTCGTTGAGGAGCTCGACGAGGTGCCCCACGGCGCTGTCGCGATCTTCAGCGCGCACGGTGTCGCCCAGACGGTCGAGCGCGATGCGCAAACGCGCGGGCTCGACGTGCTCGACGCCACCTGCCCGCTCGTCACGAAAGTGCACGTGCAAGGCCGCCAGTACGTCGCGGCGGGCCGCCGGCTGATCCTGATCGGCCATGCGGGGCATCCGGAAGTCGAGGGTACGATCGGCCAGATTCCGGCCGAGGTGATCCTCGTGCAAAGCGAAGCGGAAGTCGATACGCTGACGCTGCCCGTCGACACGCCGGTCGCGTACATCACGCAGACCACGCTGTCGGTCGACGATACGCGCGGCATCATCGAAGCGCTGCAGCGCCGGTTCACCAACATCGTCGGCCCGGACACGCGCGACATCTGCTACGCCACGCAGAATCGCCAGGCTGCCGTGCGCGAACTGAGCGAACAGGTCGACGTACTGCTCGTGGTCGGTGCGACGAACAGCTCGAACTCGAATCGCCTGCGCGAGATCGGCACCGAAAGCGGTGTGCCGAGCTACCTCGTCGCCGACGGTTCGGAAGTCAAGGCCGAATGGTTCGCGAATGCGACGACCGTCGGCCTGACCGCCGGGGCGTCCGCGCCCGAGGAAATGGTTGAAGATGTAATCGGCGCGTTGCGCGCGCTGGGGCCCGTCGACGTCACGACGATGGCGGGCCGTGAAGAAAAAGTCGAATTCAAGTTGCCGGCGAAGCTCACGCAAGCTGTCGCCCGCGAAGTTTAAGGAGGACATCTCTTGTCTATTCCGCTGCTCCAGCAAGTCCGCGTCGGCGCGTACATCACGCGCCAACACCTGTCCGGCAACAAACGCTATCCGCTCGCGCTGATGCTCGAGCCGCTGTTCCGCTGCAACCTCGCTTGCAACGGCTGCGGCAAGATCGATTACCCGGATCCCATCCTGAACCAGCGCCTGTCCGTCCAGGAATGCCTGGAAGCGGTCGACGAGTGCGGCGCACCCATCGTGTCGATCGCCGGCGGCGAGCCGCTGCTGCACAAGGAAATGCCGGAAATCGTCCGCGGCATCATGAAGCGCAAGAAGTTCGTCTACCTCTGCACGAACGCGCTGCTGATGGAAAAGAAGATGGACGACTACCAGCCGAGCCCGTACTTCGTCTGGTCGGTCCACCTCGACGGCGACGCGCAGATGCACGACCACTCGGTGTCGCAGGAAGGCGTGTACGACAAGGCGGTCGCGGCGATCAAGGAAGCGAAGCGCCGCGGCTTCCGCGTGAACATCAACTGCACGCTGTTCAACGATGCGATCCCCGAGCGCGTCGCGAAGTTCTTCGATACGCTCAAGCCGATCGGCGTCGACGGCATCACCGTGTCGCCGGGCTACGCGTATGAGCGCGCACCGGATCAGCAGCACTTCCTGAACCGCGACAAGACGAAGAACCTGTTCCGCGAGATCCTGAAGCGCGGCGAAGGCGGCAAGCGCTGGTCGTTCAGCCAGTCGTCGCTGTTCCTCGACTTCCTGGCCGGCAACCAGACGTACAAGTGCACGCCGTGGGGCAACCCGGCGCGTACGGTGTTCGGCTGGCAGAAGCCGTGCTACCTGGTCGGCGAAGGTTACGTGAAGACCTTCAAGGAACTGATGGAAGACACGAACTGGGACAACTACGGCGTCGGCAACTATGAGAAGTGCGCGGACTGCATGGTCCACTGCGGCTTCGAGGCGACCGCCGTGATGGACACGATGGCGCATCCGCTGAAGGCGTTCGCCGTGAGCCGCAAGGGCATCAAGACCGACGGCCCGTTCGCACCGGACATTCCGATCGACAAGCAGCGTCCGGCCGAGTACGTGTTCTCGCGCCACGTCGAGATCAAGCTCGAGGAAATCCAGCGCGCCGGCAAGGGCAAGCTGCAGAAGCCGGCGAAACCGGCAGCCGCCGCTTAAGCGCGTTTCGCCACGCGGGAGGCTTGCCTTCCGCGCCGGCGGGAAAAAAGAAGCGCCACGGAGCCTGCTCCGTGGCGCTTTTGTTTTGGGCCGTGGTGTCGAGTCGCGTTCCGCCGTCACCCTATGGAAACGACAGACCACGACAGGCCGCGACAGCCGTGCAATCGCTGCTTCGGCGATTAACGGCGGCCGTGCCGGTGCGGCCGGCCCTGTCTCCTCCAGACTCCCGGCAAAACCAACGCGAGACGCTACGCGGCCAGCGATTCGGCCGCGTGCATGCGGATCTTCTCCGCCGCGCCCGCGACGAGCGCCGGCTGGCCGCTCGACGCGAACGCGCAGACGTGCTCCCACAACTCGGCCAGCCGACGCCGCGTGAGCGTCGTGACGCACGTGTCGTTCGCCGCGAGCACATGCTCGAGCACCGCGCATTCGTCGTCGTGCAGCGTCCATGCGCCGCCTTGCGCCGCGCGTGCCACGCCCGCGTCGAGCGCGCGCTCCGCGTCGACGCACAGGTCGATGTCGGCATCCGCGCACACCGCATCGTCGAGCGCCAGGAACACCAGGTAGACGCTCGTGCGCAACCGCATCAGCAGCGCCTCGTTGCCATGCCCGCCGCGCAGCGCGACGAGCGCCATGTGGCATTTCAGCGAGATGTCGCGCGCATGCACCGGCGGCAGCGGCAGCAACCACTCGCGGGTCAGCGGCACGTGGCGGCGGTGCTTCCGGGAGCCCTTCATGACGGGCTCCCGCTTGCGGGCGCATCGCTCGCCGCGACGGCCGGCCACGCGGTGCGGCACGCAACGGCATCACGGTGCGCATGGCGGCGGTGTTTCGCACGGCGTCGCGCGCCGCGCGCATCGTCCCGCCGCTGCAACGCGCGCGCGGCCGGCAGCCGGCGCAGCGCCGACGCGCGCACGACGCAGGCAAATCGGATCGGGCAAGCCATGCTCGTCTCCTGCATCAGAACGTGTTCTCGCCCTTCAGGTAGTACGCGGTCTTCACGAAGAACGCCTTGACCGGATGGCCGCCCTGCGCGTCGCGTGCGGCGCGCGCCTCCATCTCGGCCCGCTCTTCGCGCGACCGGTCCGGCACCGGATTGCGGACACGTTCGAGCGCACGCTGCATCGCGAGCGGATAGTTCTGGTTGCCGGCCGACGTCGCGCGATAGCCTGCGCGCGTCATCTGCATCAGTTGCACGTTGGTTTCGGCACGCGCCGCCGACCAGCTCGACAGCGAGGCATTCGATGCCCCATCGGAAACCGCCGACTGCGCAAAGCTGACGGCGGGGAGCGCAACGAGTGCGCAGGAAAGTACCGCAACGGGAACGAGGGATCGCATAGTGGCCTCCAGGTGGTTGTCCCCGCATCGATCGTGTTCGACGATGCGTTGAAAGCATCGTATGTCGCGCTGCATGCCGCTTGAATAGCCGATTCCGCAATTGATATTTTCGGCTGCGGAATTCGGTGCGCGAATCACGTCATGCGCGAATCCCGCCCAATCGGAATTTCCTTATTTCATTCAATGCCCTGATCGCATTTGTTCAGACGATCCGAAGCCGTGCATACAGCGCTTTTTCAATTTCGGAAATGACGTGTTGCCGATGCGATCGCCGCGGGCGCACCTTCCGGCAAGGCTTCCGGTGTGATATCGCGCGTGCGGATACCCGCGGATAGTTATCTCAAACCGCGGCGTTGCCGGATCGAACGGTTCTCGTGATTCAGGACAAGCATCGCATCCGGCTTGCCGGATAGCGACACGACGTGCGCGGCAAGGACGCGCGATAATCACGCATCGGCCGTTTCGCACGGCACCTCATGCATTCCCATTTTTATCGAGTCCTTCCATGGCTGCCCTCGACACCACCGAGATCCACAGTTGGCATGCGCACGTCTATTTCGATGCGGCCAGCCGCGACGCCGCGTGGGCGTTGCGCCAGGTCGTCGACGAACGGTTCGGCGCGATCATCGAACTCGGCCGCTTTCACGAACGCCTCGTCGGCCCGCACCCGGCGTGGTCGTACCAGATCGCGTTCGACACCACGCGCTTCGACGAAATCGTGCCGTGGCTCGTGCTGAACCACGGCGCGCTGGATATCTTCCTGCATCCGAATACGGGCGACGAACTGCGCGACCATCGCGATTGCGCAGTGTGGATCGGGAAGTCGTACGTGCTGAATCTCGACGCGCTGGCCGGATAACGGCCGAAACTCGGTCGATAAGCGCCGCCTTCGCCGCGGCGGCATCCACGTTTCGGGTCGACGTGAAACGTCCCGCGACCGCGCGCTCATACAGTGGGTTCCGTTATCGACACTTCCGGAACCCGCCATGACACAACCCGATCCCGATGCCCGGCGCATTTACGAAGGCTGGCACGCGGCCGTCGTCGCGCGAGACGTCGATGCGCTGGTGGCGCTGTATACCGACGACGCGGTGCTC
The DNA here is from genome assembly GCF_041103175.1 of Burkholderia sp. Bmkn7. Classification (NCBI taxonomy): domain Bacteria; kingdom Pseudomonadati; phylum Pseudomonadota; class Betaproteobacteria; order Burkholderiales; family Burkholderiaceae; genus Burkholderia; species Burkholderia sp. Bmkn7. Next base: position 308,935 of record NZ_JBGCUH010000002.1, read on the forward strand.
GAAACGCCGCTGATCGTCGTCACGCTGCCCGATCACGGCTCGGGTGTGCTGCACGGCAAGGCCGCGATCGGTGCGTTCTTCGCGGCCGGCCTGCGCAATCCGGGCAACCGGCTCGGGCGCTGGTACCGCACCGGGTTGTTCTTCTCGAACGGGCGCCGGCTCACGTGGGAATATCCGCGCGCGACGCCGGAAGGCGACCAGGTCGATCTCGTCGAAGTAATGGACCTGCGCGACGGGCTGATCGCGCATCATCGCGTGTACTGGGGATGGGTCGGCTTTCTCGCGCTGCGGGCCGCCGCGCCGGCGCCCGAACGCGCATGACGGTCGCCGCGCCGAACCGTGCCGCGGCCCGCCGCGTGCTCGCCGCGACCTGCGTGAGCTACACGCTCGTGCTGCTCGACGCGTCCATCGTCAACGTCGCGCTCACCGATATCGCCCACACGTTCGGCAGCCGCATAGCCGGCCTGCAGTGGATCGTGAATGCGTACACGCTCGCGTTCGCGAGCCTGCTGATGACGGGCGGCACGCTCGGCGACCGGCTGGGCGATCGCACCGTCTATGTCGCGGGGCTCGCGATCTTCGTCGCCGCATCCGCGCTATGCGGCATCGCGCCGAGCCTCCCGGCGCTCGCGATCGCCCGCGCGCTGCAAGGTGTCGGCAGCGCGATGCTGGTGCCCTGCTCGCTCGCGCTGCTCAACCGCGCGTTCCCCGAGCCGGCCGCGCGCGCATCGGCGATCAGCCTGTGGATGGGCTGCGGCGGCATCGCGATGGCGTCGGGCCCGCTGATCGGCGGCCTGCTGATCCACCTGTCCGGGTGGCGCAGCCTCTTCTTCGTGAACCTGCCGCTCGGGCTTGCCGGCATCTGGCTCGCCCGCACGGTCACGCGCGCCGCCGGCGACGCGTCGCGACATTTCGACTGGGGCGGCCAGGCCGCGGCCATCGTCGCGATCGCCACGTTGATCGGCACGCTGATCGAAGGCCCGTCGCTCGGCTGGCGCTCCGCGCCGATCGTCGGCGGCGCGGCGACGAGCGCCGTCGCGTGGGTCGCGTTCATCGCGATCGAAGCGCGGCGCCGCGAACCGATGCTGCCGCTGGCGTTCTTCCGCAACCGGCTGTTCGCCGGATCGACGTTCGTGTCGATGGCATCGGCGTTCGTGTTCTACGGCTTGCTGTTCGTCCTCAGCCTGTTCTATCGGCAGATTCGCGGCGCGAGCCCGCTCGACACCGGGCTCGCGTTCCTGCCGATGACGGCGATGGTCGCGCTCGGCGGACTGTGCTCGGGCAGGCTCGTTGCACGCTTCGGCGCGCGCGGTTCGATGTGCGCCGCGTTCGCGCTCTATGCGGCCGGCGCGCTCGGGATGACGGGCATCGGTGCGGCGACACCGACGTGGCTCGCCGTCGCGCCGATGCTCGCGATCGGCTTTGCATCGGGATTCATCTCGCCGGCCGCGACGTCGCCGGCACTCGGGACGGTCGACCGCCGCCGCGCGGGCGTGGCGGCGGCCGCGCTGAACGCGGCGCGGCAGAGCGGGTCGGCGCTCGGTGTCGCGATCTTCGGCGCGTGCATCGCGACCGTGCAGCCGTTTCCGGTGGCGATGCGGGTGGCGTTGCTGGCGGCTGTGGCGATATCCGGGTCTGCGATGGCGGCGTGGTGGATCGCGACAAGGGAAGTGCTGAAAGTGGGCGCTCACACGGTCGGGATTCGTGTGGTCGAAGGCGAATAGATCATTCGCCCGAAGCGAAAGCGTGTCACGACGAACAGCGCCACGCACGAGCGGATCTTCCTGCACACGCCCCCTGGTTCATCGCATTACGTCCGCATACGCGTTGCGAACACAACGACCTCGTGTGCCGGTGCGCCGACATGCGTCAACCCGATGCCGGTGCGATCGTCGATCCGCGGCCGGTCGACACGACGCCGGCGGCGGCTGACGCCGCCGTCCGCTCACGCAACGTACATCGCGACACTGACGAACTGGCACAGGCTGCCGGCCAGCACGAACAGATGCCAGATGCCGTGCCCGTGGCGGATGCGTTCGTCGTTGATGAAGAAGTAGATGCCCGCACTGTAGATCAGGCCGCCGGCCACGAGCCACGCGGTACCGACCGGCGGCAGCGCGTGGATCAGCGGACGTACCGCGACGAGCGCGAGCCAGCCCATCGCCACGTACAGGATCATCGACAGCATGCGCGTGCGCCGCCCGAGCGTCAGTTCCTGCACGATGCCGAACACGGCCAGCCCCCAGCTCACGCCGAACAGCGACCAGCCCCACGGGCCGCGCAGCGTGACCAGCGTGAACGGCGTATAGCTGCCGGCGATCAGCAGGTAGATCGCCGAGTGGTCGCACTTCTGCAGAATGGCCTTCAGGCGCGGGCTACGCACGCTGTGGTACAGCGTCGAGATCGCGTAGAGCACGCAGAGCATCGCGCCGTACACGCTGAAACTCACCACCTTGTAGGCGTCGCCTTCGAGCGCGCCCATCGTCACCAGTGTTACCAGCCCTGCCACCGATAGCACCGCGCCGACGAGATGGGTAATGCTGTTGAAACGCTCACCGGCATGCACGACGGGCTCCTCCTGTGCGGGTTCATCGGGGTGAATGGTTCACATGATACCGGCCGGGAAACGAAGCCGGGTTGCAGGCAGATCAAGCCCGGCACTCGGACGGCTCCGCGGCGCCGCGCGCCCGGCGCGTCACGCTCGCCGCCGCATGGCGAACCGGCGCGTGCCGCCGGGCGGCTCATCCACCCTCCACCTTCCACCCTCCAGCAGCCGTCAACCGTCGCTGTCTGCCGGCGGCGCCCACTCGGCCACGAGCTTCAGCAGGCCGGGAAAGCGCAGATCGAGATCTTCCGCGCGCACGCGGCTGCGCCGCTCGAGCCCGTATTGACGCTGGCGCAGCACGCCCGCGTCGCGCAACGCCTTGAAGTGATGGGTGAGCGACGATTTCGGGCGATCGAAGCCGAACCAGCCGCAAGGATGGTCGTAAGCCTCGGATTCCAGCATCAGTTTCCGCACGATCGTCAGTCGCAACGGATCGGCCAGCGCGCCAAGAATGGTTTCGAGCCGAAGCTCGGCGACGTCCGGCTCCGGCAGCGGATCGGGCAAATCCGCGGGCGCCGGCACGAGGCCGGCCGCCCGTTCAGGGTGGGTTCGTTTCATGTCCGCAAGCATATCACCCTGTACGAGTTTTTTCGAACTAAGCTATAGTTCGAAAAAACTCGTACAAGGAGCGCATTCATGTCCGACACCGCCGTCCCCCAATCGCGACCCGCGGGCTCGCGCTCCGCGCCTCGCATGGCACACGCCGCCTGGATGGTCACCGCCGTGTTCATGCTGTCCAACTCGCCGACGCCGCTGTACGTGTCCTGGCAGCGCGCACTCGGTTTCTCGTCCGGCACGCTGACCGTCATCTTCGCGCTCTACATCGCCGGCCTGCTGGGTACGCTGCTCGTCGCCGGCCAGCTTTCGGACCGTTACGGGCGCAAGCCGGTCCTGCTGCCCGGCCTCGCCGCGGCGCTGATCGCGTGCGCGTTGTTCGCGACCGCATCGTCCGTCGCCATGCTCGCGGTCGCCCGCTTGCTGACGGGCATCGCGGTCGGCGTGATCGTGTCGGCGGGCATGGCGTCGGTGATTGATCTCGCGGGCACCGAGCGCCGCAAGGCCGCGCTGCTCGCGTCGGTCGCCATGGTGCTCGGCGCGGGGCTCGGGCCGTTGCTCGCCGGGATTGCCGCGCAAACCGCCGCGCATCCGGTCGCCCTCGTCTTCGGCGTCGAGTTCGTGATCCTGCTGAGCGCGTTGGCCGTCGCGCTGCGGCTGCCGCGCAACCAGCCCGCGCAGGCGCCAGGCGCCGCGCCGCCGCTACGTCTGCCGTCCGTGCCGGTTCACAACCGGCGCCATGTCGCCAGCGGTGTCGCCGTGTTCGGGCCGGGCATCACCGCGACCTCCTTCGTACTTGCGCTGGGTCCGTCGTTGCTGGCACGCCTGCTTCACGTGCGCAGCCCGCTGCTCGCGGGCGGCATGGCCTGCGCGATGTTCATCGCCGCTACCGGTGTCCAGTTCGTCGCGCGGCGCGGATCGATCCGTACGACGTTCGTTGCCGGCACGGTCGCCACCACACTGTCGATGATGATGCTTTGCATCGCCGTGCATGCGTCGTCGGCTGCCGTCCTCGTCGCGGCGGCGCTCTTCGCGGGCGCGGGACAAGGCCTCGGGCAGCTCGGCGGCCTGACGCTGATCGGCCTGCACGTACCGGACGCGCGGCGCGCCGAGGCGAACGCCGTCATGAACATCGGCGGCTACCTCCCGGCGGGACTGATGCCCGTGATGACCGGGTACGCGATCGACCGCATCGGCTTCACGGCAGGCGCGACCGGTTTCGCCGTCGCCTTGACGCTGATCGCGCTCGCCGCGGGGGCCGCCGCGGTGCTTGCGCTCCGTCACGACAACGACTGACGGCCGCACTCGGCGACATGCATTGCACGAGCCGGCCGCCTTGCGGCGACATGAAAAAAGGCGTCATGGCTTTCACGCCATGACGCCTTTTCATTCTTTCCTGCCGTTTCAACCGCTCAACAGCACTTCCCTGCTCCCGACCCGTACCGCGCATTCTGACGCTCGCGGAAGAATTCCTCGTACGTCATCGGCTCGCGGTCCGGATGGGTCTCGCGCATGTGCGCGACGTAGGTGTCGTAGTCGGGCAGGCCGACCATCAGCCGCAACGCCTGCCCGAGGTAACGCCCCGCGCTGCGCAGGTCGCTGCCAAGATCGCTGAACATCGCGGCCTCCCCTCAACGTCCGCTGCCGAGCGCCTGCGCGGCCGGCATCGCTTCGTACGGCGTCTCGCGCACGGTCGGCTTCGACTCGCGGCGCGCGCGCAGCACGGCGAGCACGCCGTACACCGCGATCGCCACGACGACGAAGATAAACAGCCCGGCCAGCGCCGCGTCGATGTAGTCGTTGAAGATGATCCGCTTCATCTGCGCGATCGACTTCGCCGGCGCGAGCACCTTGCCTTCGTCCACCGCGGCCTGCAGCTTCGCGGCGTGCGCGAGGAAGCTGACCTTCGGGTTCGCGTCGAAAATCTTCTGCCAGCCGGCGGTCAGCGTGCAGATCAGCAGCCACACGGTCGGCACGATCGTCACCCACGCATAACGTTCGCGCTTCATCTTGAACAGCACGACGGTGCCGAGCACCAGTGCGATCGCGGCCAGCATCTGGTTCGAGATGCCGAACAGCGGCCACAGCGTGTTGATGCCGCCGAGCGGATCGACCACGCCCTGGTACAGGAAGTAGCCCCACGCGGCCACGCACAGCGCGGTGGCGACCAGGTTCGCGGGCAGCGACTCGGTGCGCTTGAGCGCCGGGTGGAACGTGCCGAGCAGGTCCTGCAGCATGAAGCGGCCCGCGCGCGTGCCCGCGTCGACGGCCGTCAGGATGAACAGCGCTTCGAACAGGATTGCGAAGTGATACCAGAACGCCATCATCGCTTCGCCGCCGATCACCTGGTGCAGGATGTGCGCCATGCCGACGGCCAGCGTCGGCGCGCCGCCCGCGCGCGCGATGATCGTCGTTTCGCCGACGGCCTTCGCGGTCTGCGTCAGCATGTCCGGCGTCAGCACGAAGCCCCATTGCGTGACCGTGTTGGCCACCGCTTCCGGCGTCGAGCCGAGCACGGCCGCCGGTGCGTTCATCGCGAAGTAGATGCCCGGCTCGATCACGCACGCGGCAACCAGCGCCATGATCGCGACGAACGATTCCATCAGCATCGCGCCGTAACCGATGAAGCGCGCGTTGGTTTCGTTGTCGATCAGCTTCGGCGTCGTACCCGACGAGATCAGCGCATGGAAGCCCGACACGGCGCCGCACGCGATCGTGATGAACAGGAACGGGAACAGGTTGCCCGACCACACCGGGCCCGTGCCGTCGACGAACTTCGTCAGCGCGGGCATCTTCAGTTCCGGCGCGACGACCAGGATGCCGATCGCGAGGCCGAGGATCGTGCCGATCTTCAGGAACGTCGACAGGTAGTCGCGCGGCGCGAGCAGCAGCCACACCGGCAGCACCGATGCGACGAAGCCGTAGCCGATCAGGATCCACGTGAGCTGCGTGCCGGTGAACGTGAACCACGCGGCGAGCGTCGGCGAATCGTGCACGTGCTGGCCGAACGCGATCGACGCCATCAGCAGCACGAAGCCGATGATCGACACTTCGCCGATGCGGCCCGGACGGATGTAGCGCGTGTAGACGCCCATGAACAGCGCGATCGGAATCGTCGCGGCGACGGTGAACGTGCCCCACGGCGAATTGGTCAGCGCCTTCACGACGATCAGCGCGAGCACCGCGAGGATGATCACCATGATCAGGAACGCGCCGAACAGCGCGATCACGCCGGGCACCGTGCCGAGCTCCATCTTGACGAGGTCGCCGAGCGAACGGCCGTCGCGGCGCGTCGAGATGAACAGCACGATGAAGTCCTGCACCGCGCCGGCGAACACGACGCCGGCCAGGATCCACAGCATGCCGGGCGTGTAGCCCATCTGCGCGGCGAGCACGGGCCCGACGAGCGGGCCGGCGCCGGCGATCGCGGCGAAGTGATGGCCAAACAGCACGTATTTGTTGGTCGGCACGTAGTCGAGGCCGTCGTTGTACTTGACGGCCGGCGTCATCCGCAGCCCGTCGAGCTGCATGACCTTGCTGGCAATGAAACGGCTGTAGAAGCGATACGCGATCAGATACACGCAGACTGCGGCGATCACGATCCAGAGGGCACTGACGCGCTCGCCGTGTGCGAGTGCGATCGTGCCGAACGCGAACGCGCCGAGCAGCGCGACCGCAATCCAGAGCAGGGTACTGGAAGCCCGATTCATGGCGTCTCCTGGTCTCCAATGTGTTTTTGAGTGGATGCGGCGAGGCGCCGAACCCGCGTGACGTCGATGCGTCGTGCCGCGGTCTCGCAAAGGCCGCGGCGATGGGCCGTAGTATTCCGTGTGACCGGGGAGGCTTACAAGCGGTTAACTACGTATGCGGAGCTACGTAGAATTACGTAGATGCCGGTTGGGTAGATATCGTCCGGCGCGCGATTGATCGTGAACGGCGGGCCACGTACAGTGTTCACCTGTCTCTCTGCCGGAACCGCCATGCCGATCGGATTTCAGAAGATGAACGCAAACGGCGACGACTTCGTCATCGTCGACCTGCGCGGTCAGGATCAGGAACACCTGCCGCGTATCGACCGCGACCTCGTGCGACGCATGGGCGACCGGCACCGCGGCATCGGCTTCAACCAGCTTGCCGTCGTGTCGGACTGCGACGACGCGGCGGCCCGCGTCGCGTTCTGGAACGCCGACGGCTCGCCGCTCGACACCTGCGGCAGCGCAACGCGCGGCGTCGCATGGAAGCTGATGCGGGAATCCGGCATGGCGTCGCTCGTGCTGCGGACCCGCCGCGGTTATCTCGTGTGTTCGAGGGAGACGAACGGCCTGATCACCGTCGAGATGGGCACGCCGCTCACCGGCTGGCGGGACGTGCCGGTCGCCGACGCACTCGACACCCTCGCGCTGCCGCTGCCCGGCGCGCCGGCCGCCTGCAACATGGGCAACCCGCATTGCACGTTCTTCGTCGACGATCTCCGCGCGATCGACGTCGCGGCACTCGGCTCCGCCATCGAAACGCATCCGCTGTTCCCGCAGAAAACCAACGTGCATTTCGTTCAGGTCATCGATCGCATGCATATTCGCCTGCGCATCTGGGAGCGCGGCGGCGGCGTGCCGCTCGGTTCGGGATCGTGTTCATGCGGTGCGGTCGTCAACGGCATCCGGCGCGGGCTGCTCGACGATACGGTGCGGGTGACCTGCGACGGCGGCGACGTCACCGTCCGATGGGACGGTACCGGCAGCGTGCTCCTGAGCGGGCCGGTTTCGTTCGGGTTCAGCGGGGTATGGGTGGGCGAGGAGAAGCCGGCGATCTGATCGCCGGCATGTGCGGCATTCACGGCGTGTGACGGCGCACCGTGCCGATTCGCGCGCGATGCGCAGTTGCATCGGCATCGATCGTCGAGGCAATTCGTCCGGAGCCACGATGCGAGGCCGAGCCGCCGCTGACTCGCGCCGACTCGCATGGCCATCGACGAACGACGGTCGCCGCCCCCGGCGCGGTGCGCGCCGGGCGGCGATGCATCGAATCGGCGATCAGTGCTTGTCGTCGACCTTCTTCGGCTTCGGCGGCGACGGCACCTTCGCGTACTGGAACGCCGGCGTCGCCTTCAGCGCTTCCTTCGTCGCGCCCGGCAGGTAGATGTTGCCCTTGCGCACGTCGAGCGACGCGATCGGCACCGCGACGTCGTGCGCGGCCACGCCGAGGAAGCCGCCGGCCGACACGATCGCCGCGGACACCGAGCCGTCCGGCGCGACGATCAGGTCGCGCACGGTGCCGACCTTCTGGTTGTCGTCGTTGTAGACGGCCTTGCCGAGCACGCTCTTCTTCACGCTCCAGCCTTCGAGCAGCGCCTGCGATTGCTCGACGGTGACGCTGATCGGCTGCGCACCTGCGATCTGCGCGTGCGCGCTGACGCTCGAGGCGAGGACGGTTGCTGCGATGAGGGTCTTGTAGAAAGCCATGCTGTTGTGCACTCCGGTGAATTGTTGTCGGTCGCGGCGGTCGGCCGAGCCGCCGCCGTGCATGCGCCGCGCGAAGCCCGGCGGCCCGCGCGCGACACATCGCACCGGCCCATGTTAGCGCCACTCGCGCAACGCTGCATCGGACGCGATGACGCAGCACCCGTCACCCGCCCCGCGCGATGGCGACACTACGGACAACGCAGCGAATCGCGAACGCGATCGAACTCCGGCAGATAACGCGCGTAGTTCTCCTCGCGCGCCGTGTAGATCAGCGCGCAGGTCTTCGTGTCGCCGGCAGTCGCCACGACCGCCTGGTGGACGACTGCGTCGCCGAGCGTCTCCTTGTGCTCGCAAGTCAGTGCAGGCCTGCCGGCTATCGTTTCGTTTGCCGCGTGCGGCGATTCGGTCGCGCTGCCCCCTTCCCCGCCTCCCTCGTCCCACCCGTCGCAGAGGCTCGACAGGGCATCGTCGCTCTTGTCGCCGATGACGAACTCGATCCCGGCCGAGATCAGCCCGAACCTGAAGCGCCGGATCCGGTAGGTCGCGTCGCCGCGATCCTCCGGCTGGTTCGCGACCCGCCATCCCGCAGGCAGACGCAGTTCCGCGGGCGCCGGATAGTCGCGCACGAGCCGCAGGTCGTTGTCGAAGTTCAGCACACCCGCAACACCCAGCACGACGATCGCCGTCGCAATCGACAGCCAGACGCCGAGCAGCGTCAGCAGGCCGATGCCCGCCGCACGCCAGTTCGATTGCAGTGCGCCACCGGCCGCCCGGTGAGCGTCGACGGCCGCGCGCTGCGCGTGCCGTGCATAGACGATCGTCCCGGCGAGGCCGGCAACGACGACCACATGCACGAGCGCGTGGGGCACCGCCGCGGTTTCCGGAACGTCCGCCGCCGCGTAAAGCACGATCGACACGAACGTGACGAGTGCCGTGACGAGAATCTGCCGCTGCGCGAGCGCGCGGTGGCCGAGACGCCGCGCGTTCGCCGCGAGCAGGATGCCGCCGGCGAGCGGCGAGCCGAGAAACGCCGCCCAGCCTATGCCCGCCATCGTGAACAGCTTGCCGGGCGGCACCGTCGCCGCCCCGCCGGAAGCAGCGGGCTCGCCCGGGACAGCCGGTGCGTCGGAAGGGAAATCGGTCATGCCGGTATCGTCCGCGTCATGCGTTGCGCGACTGTGCACGCCGTTGCCGCACGGCCTCCGCCAGCACGTCGAGCACCGGCTCCGTCTGCGTCCAGCTCAGGCATGCATCCGTGATCGATACGCCGTACTTCAGCGGCACGCCCGGCTTCAGGTCCTGCCGCCCTGCCTCGAGATGGCTCTCGACCATCACGCCGACGATCCGGTGCTCGCCCTGCCCCAACTGCCGCGCGAGATCCTGCGCCACCTCGATCTGCCGCTCATGCGACTTGTTCGAGTTCGCGTGCGAGCAGTCGACCATCACCTGTTCGCGCAACCCGGCCTTGCGCAGCACCGCGCAGCTCGCCTCGACATGTTCGGCGTCGTAGTTCGGGCCGTTCTTGCCGCCGCGCAGGATCACGTGCGCATCGTCGTTGCCGCGCGTCTCGAAGATCGCGGCCATCCCCATCTTCGTCATCCCCATGAACGCATGGCTCGCGGCCGCCGCGACGATCGCGTCCGACGCGACCTGCACACCGCCGTCGGTGCCGTTCTTGAAACCGATCGGGCAGCTCAGGCCCGACGCGAGCTGGCGGTGGCTCTGGCTCTCGGTCGTGCGCGCGCCGATCGCGCCCCATGCGATCAGGTCGGCGATGTATTGCGGGCTCAGCAGGTCGAGGAATTCGGTCGACGCCGGCAGGCCCAGTGCGTTGATGTCGAGCAGCAATTGCCGCGCGGCACGCAGCCCTTCGTTGATGCGGAAACTGCCGTCTAGGCGCGGGTCGTTGATGTAGCCCTTCCAGCCGACCGTCGTGCGCGGTTTCTCGAAGTAGACGCGCATCGTGATCAGCAGGTCGTCCTTCAGCGCATCGGCGGCGGCCTTCAGCCGGCGTGCGTAGTCGAGCGCTTGGTCGTGATCGTGAATCGAACACGGGCCGACGACGAGCAGCAGCCGGTCGTCGCGGCCGTGCAGGATGTCGCCGATCGCGCGGCGCGTGCCCTCGACGAGCGTCTGCGTGGCGGCCGGCACCGGCAGCTCGTCCAGCAGCAGCGCGGGCGAAATCAGCGGGCGCACGGCGCCGATGCGGACGTCGTCGATGCGCGTGGTGTCTTGCGTCGCGTCGGCGCTGCCTACCTCGCGATCGTGGGAAGGATTGTCGAGGTTCTGCATGGTGATTCTCCGGGGGACGTCTGTAATGATGAGCAGGCTCGATTATGGCACCCGGGCGGGGCGGCGAAGGGTTCCGGCGGGAGGACCGGGCGCGGCGAAGGCCGCGTTGATGCGACCGGGATCAATCCCGGAATGAAAAAAGCGACCCGTGAAGGGTCGCCCGGCCATGCGCCTCGCGGTACGGTGCGGCTAGTGCAGCGTCTCGGGCGCCAGCGAATCGCTCGGCAGCAGCGACGTCAGCCAGCAGTTGCTCGGCGCGGCTTTCCCGTTGAAACGGTCGTAGAGCCACGGCAGCATGCCGGCCACCCACGGCACGATCGCCCCGGCATGCTCGAGCGGATACTCGGTGTACGTGACCGGCGTGCCGCTGGCGCAGAACTTCTGCGCGAGCGCGCGCACGTCGTACGCGAGCATCACGCCATCACCCATCTGGCTGCTGAAGGTGCCGTCCAGCGCGCCCGCGGTGCCCTGGCCGATGAACATCGGGATCGTCGGCGATGCGGCCAGCCCGGCATTCACCTTGTTGGCATACGTCACGTACGCGGGAATGCTGTTGATGTCGTTCGCGTATTGCGGCTTGAACAGCGTGCCCCAGTGCAGCCCCGTGTATTTCGGCAGGATGTACGCAAGCGACTGGCTCTGGATGTCGTTGAACACGGCGACGCCGGTATCGCTGAGATAGGGCGTCAGGTCGAATCCGTAGCCGCGCGACAGCCCGGCCAGCGCGGCCGCGGCCACGCCGCCCCATACGATGCTGCCGTCGACATAACGCAGGTTGTGCGCGGGGTCGACCAGCACACCGCCTTCCGCCGCGCCGACGAGCTGCCTGTTGATATCGGGCGCATAGCTCGGCGCGAGCTGCGCGGCCCAGTTCGTCGCGATCGCGCCGCCGGAATAGCCGATCATCGCGACCTTGCTCGACGGACTCAGGCCGGTCGACGGCGTATTGAGCGCCGCGCGGATCGAATCAAGCGTGGTCATCCCGTATTCGGGGCCGGCGGCGAAGTCGGCCGTCTGGCCTTCCGTATCGGGCACGATGATGTTGTAGCCGAGCAGCAGCAGCGTCGACAGCGGAATCGATTCCGCGCTGTAGAGCAGCGTGCCGACGTTGATGATCTTCGTGACGTCGCGATCGCCGGCGATCACCTGCGACGGCTCGTCGTACGGGTTCAGCGAATCGTAAGCCGACTGGTACGAGATGGCCCGGCCGTTGCTGACCTGGCTCCGGATCACCGACGTCACGTTCACGACCGGCTGGTTCAGCGCGTTATTGGTGCGATACAGCAACTGCTGCGCGGTCAGCGCGGTCGGAATGCCGGCCACGTGATAGGTGACGTTGCGTGTCTTGAGCACCGTGCCCGGTGGAATCGATGCCAGCGGCGTCGTGCCGGTGTAGGTATAGAACGGATCGGACACGGCCGGTGCGCCGGCGCTGGCCGGCGGTGCGGCGACCGCCAGCGCGGCGGATACGGCTGCCGCGGCCAGCATGAAACGTCTGGAGGACATGGTTGGGGCCCCTGGGATAACCAGCTCTCATCGAAGGAAGTTCGGCGGTGTTGCAGACCATCGTGTGCGCCGCGTCAAAACCGTTTCCGTGCCATCGACTGTCTCCTGTGAAAGATTGGTCCGGCCTGTTCTGAATTCGTCGTTTTAGTAGGAGTACAAACCGGATTAATTGAAGCACATCGAGAACGCGCTCGACGGGCGTTTTCCATTGTTTGAAGGTAAACGTCTAAACGCGCCGCCGCACGATGCGGGGCGCGCCGGCCGTTCGGCCGACTGTCCGCGTTTCGCGGAAGTACCGTACGATCACGGCTGTCGGGTACCGAAGCGGCCGCGTCGTGCGATGCCGGCCGCACGGCGCACCGCCTGCCTGTGACCGATCGTTTCCTGCCCAGCCGACACGCCACGATGACCGTCTCCGAACTGCTCCGCGCCATTCGCCAACCGTATGCCGACCTGCTCGCGAAAGCGGCCGCACAACCGGCCGTGATCGCCGAACCGGCCTACCGGCGTGCCGACGGCACGCTCGCCACCGAAGGGCCGCTCGCGCTGCCGTGCCGGGCCGACATCATCGCGACCGAAGGCGAATCGGCCGGCCAGCCGGCGATGGTCGATTCCGCCACGCAGCTGGATTTCGAGCCGTTCGCGTTCGATCTCGACACGGCGGCCGTGTCGATCCGCCCGTTCGTGTGGGACTGGGCCGCGATCGAGGCCGACGGTCTCGACGAAAGCGCGGCGGCCGACGCGTTCAAGGCATGGTTCTTCGCGTGGTTCGATGCCGACGACGAGAACACGCCGGCCGAAAGCGGTCTGCACGGGATCGTTCACTACCTGTCGGAACCGGTTCGCGCGGAACAGGGTTGGCGCGTCCATGCGGATCTCGGCTCCGCGCCCGAAACGGCCGTCGAGGATCTGCTGTTCCGGCTCGTCGATGCGGGCGCTTCACGGATCAGCGTCGGTTGATTGGCCACTTCGTTTCCCTTACGCCATCATGAAAAAACTCTTCGCAGCCGTGCTGCTCTGCGTGTCGCTGCCGGCACTCGCCAAGGTATCCACCGACGTGTTCTGCTTCAGGTCGGACGGCGACAAACCCGTGCGCTTCGAGATGCGCACCTACTATGACGATGCGGTCAAATGGTCGGGCGGCATGGTGCGCTATGCGCAGTCGAAAACGGCCCTGCCCCTGGTGATCGAACACGAGGAGGATGAGGTGCTCGACGAAAGCCGTCCGCACCAGTACACGACGACCTGGGTCGAAATGGTCGGCGGCAAGGTCAACGGGCGCTACGAAATCATGACCCAGGGCGCGATGGTCTATTCGATGACTTACACCAACGCACGCACCGGCAAGCAGACCGCGTTCGGCCGCGCGCTGGATGTCGACGCGTCCGAACAGACCGGGTGCCGCTGGTGATGCGCCCGCTGATCCGGATCGCGTGGGTGCTGGTCGCGCTGCACGCAGGCTTCGCGCATGCCGCGCCGCGCACGGTCTACGAAGGCACGCTGCAAGGTGCCGGAGCCGTCGTGATGGAACTCGACGATCGCCCGGCCGCGGACGGCTCGATCTCGGGCCGCTACTTCTACGCGCAGCACGGCGTCGATATTCCGCTGCACGGCACGCCCGCGCAACTGGTCGAACCGCTCGTGCGAACGCAGTTGCCGGACGACGCGCGCGACGCGTCGGGATTCCGCGGGCAAGCCGATTTCGATCATGCCGCGGCCACGTGGCAAGGCACGCGGGACAAGGCCGGCTATCGCGGCCGCTGGACCGACACACGCTCCGGCAAGACGCGCAGCTTCACGCTGCGGCGCGTCGCTGAATACGATCCCGACGTGGTTGCGCCCGGGTCGGTCGAAGCCGTTACCAACAGCATCGCCGGTGGCGTCGGCAGCGGTATCGCAAGCGGCGTGGCCATCGACATGCGGCAGGCGCCTTATGCGACGCTGAAGCTTGCCGGGCACGCGCAGCCGGCCGGCCCCGAGATTGGAGACGGCACCGTCGCGTACCGGATGTGGCGCGACCCGCGCACGAAGCTCATGTACCCGCGTCTGAGCCGCCATCCCGATGCAGCGGTCATGGCACGGGTCAACCGCCTGCTCGAACAGCAGCACTGGCAGATGAATCTCGCCGCGCTCGAATGTGCGTCGACCCGCTATTCCGACGATGGGCCGGCCGCCGGTTCGCTCGGCGGCTACGACGACGAACAGGTGACGGTCACGTGGCTGTCACCTGCGGCACTCGGCATCGTGGAATCGGGCAGTACGTACTGCGGCGGCGCTCATCCGAACAATCACTACGATCCGGTCACGTTCGACCTGCTGCGTGGTACGTACCTCGACTGGAATCGCGTGATCGACGCGGCTACGACAGGCAAGGACGGCGACCCGGGAACGAGCCCCGCGCTGGTGAGTTTCATTACGCAGTTGCGCGACAAGGCAACACACGGTCTGCAAGTGACAGACGGCAAAGACGTCTCGCTGTCGTGCGCGGACGTGTTCCCCGAGTATCTGGCGTTCGAACTCGACGCACCCGGCAAGCTGTCGTTCGTCGTATCCGGGATCGGCCACGCGATGGGCGCCTGTCTCGGGCCGCAACTCGACGTGCCGTTTGCGTCGCTCGCGCCGATCCTGAGGCCGGGCGGCGCGCGTTATCTCGTACCGGGCGTCAAGCTGAAGTAATAAGGCGGTGCGGCCGGCATCCGCATCGCGCCCCCGCCCGGCCGCATAACGACCGGGCCGGGCGAGGGCGCATGAACCGCAGTCGCTCGTGTCAGGACGCGTCGCCTTGCGCGTCGACGTCGATGCCGAGTTCGCCGGCCATCCGCAGAACCAGCGCATTCAGTCGCGCCACTTCATCCGCGAGGCGCTTCTGTTCAGCCTTCAGCGCTTCGAATTCCGAAGGCGGCACGGAATCCGCGCCGCCGGCCTCCGCACCCGCGAAGTCGGCCACGTTCACTTCGCCGCACATCAGGTGCATCCAGCGGTTCTCGCGCGCGCCCGGCGCACGCGGCAACCGGACGACGAGCGGCTGCGCGCGCGCCGCGAGTTCGTCGAGGAACGCCTCGACCGACGAGATATCCGCGAAACCGTGCAGGCGCGCGCTGTTCAGGCGCAGCTCGGCGGCCGTCTGCGGGCCGCGCAGCAGCAGGATCGTCAGCAGCGCGATCGCCTGGCTCGGGATGCCGAGCACGCGGTTCACGTTGTGCTCGAAACGCGGCACGCGGCTGCTGCTGCCTTGCATCACGAGGCTCAGGTGCTTCAGCCCGTCGAGCGCGGTCGTGACTTCGTCCTCGCTGACGTTCATCACCGGCGAGCGCGCGGTTTTCTGGTTGCAGCCCGCGGTCAGCGCATTCAGCGACAGCGGATAGGTGTCCGGCACCGTGTGCTGTTTCTCGACGAGCACACCGAGAATGCGGGCCTCGAGGGGCGTGAGTTCGCGAAGGGCGCGTGGCGTGGGCGTATCCGGCGTGGTGGTCATGAGTGGCGTCGCAGCGTGCAGCAGGTGAAGGGAAACAGTCGCGGCCCGTCCGGCATCGCGCACGGGCGAGCCATATGATAGCTCGCGTCGCGTGGCCCGGTGCCGCTCGCCGCGCCGGCGCGCGCACTTGCCGCAGCCGGCTTTCGCCCGCCCTGCCTGCCGGCCGTCGCCGCGCGGCGACGGATGCGCGCCGTGACGGCGATTCCGCCGCCTCGCACGCGGCGGCGTTTGCGCGACACGCATGCCGGCGCTACGATATGCGTCACCCCGACGTCCGCGGCGCCGCGCGAGCGCTTTCGCACGCATCACCACGCATCGCCCGTCCCGCACGCCATGCCGCCACGCATGCGCGTCGCCCGTCGACGCCACTCATCCGCTCATCCATTCACCCCTTCGACCCGCTCACCGCCATGACCGCATCCTCTTCCGCACCGCACGTGCGTGCCATCGTCACCGGACACACGCGCGGCCTCGGCGCGTCGCTCGCCGAACAGCTGCTGCTGGAAGGCATCGCCGTGCTCGGCGTGTCGCGCAGCCGTCATCCGACGCTCGCGTCACAAGCCGGCGACCGATTCACCGAAATCGAACTCGACCTGTCGGACACGCCGGCCGTCGCGGCATGGCTGGCCGGCGACACGCTGCGCCGCTTCGTCGACGGCGCGTCGATCGTGCTGCTGTTCAACAACGCGGGCATCGTCGATCCGATCGGCCCGCTCGCCGCGCAGGATCCGGCGATCGTCGCGCGCGCGGTCGGCGTGAACGTCGCGGCGCCGCTGATGCTGTCGGCCGCGCTCGCGCAAGCGGCATCGGCCACGACCGAATGCCGGATCCTGCACGTATCGAGCGGCGCGGCGCGCAACGCGTACGCGGGCTGGAGCGTCTACTGCGCGACCAAGGCCGCGCTCGATCATCATGCGCGCGCGGTCGCGCTCGACGCGAACCGCGCGTTGCGGATCTGCAGCGTCGCGCCGGGCGTCGTCGACACGGGCATGCAGGCAACGATCCGCTCGACCAGCGAAGACAACTTCCCGATGCGCGAGAAATTCGACCAGTTGAAGTCGAGCGGCGCGCTCGCGACGCCCGAGGCGGCCGCGCGGCAGTTGATCGGCTATGCACTGAGCGATGCGTTCGGCTCGGTACCGACCGCCGACGTGCGGGAACTGCCGGGCCACTGAGCCACGCCGAACGTCAACGTCCTTCGAGCCGCTTCGTCCAGTCTTCGACCTGCCGCTCCGCCCGGCGCCTGTCGAGCAGCTTGCGCCAGCCGGCCGGCAGTATCGGGACCTAGCACAGCGCGTCGAGCGCGGCCATGTCGAGCGTGCGCCGGTACAGCACGCCGAGCACCGCCGACAGCGTCCATTGCGGATAGACGCGCCGCTGCAGCGCCAGCACGTCGCCCGGCGCCACCCAACCCTCCTGCAGCACGCGGTAATACCAGCCGGTCCGGCCGCTTTGCTGCACGAGCGCGGCCATCCGCGGATGATCGAAGCGCGCGTTGAGCTTCCAGCACGGCTGCCGCGACTGCGACACCTGAAGCACGGCGCCGCCGAGCGTGAACTCGTCGCCGAGACACACGTCGTGCTCGGTCACGCCGTGCGTCGACAGGTTCTCGCCGAACGCACCCGGTTGCGCGAGCACGTCGCGCGCGCCGATCTGCGCGGCCCACCATGGGTAGTGATCGTGCGCATAGTGGTGCACCGCCTTGTCGGGGCCGCCGTGATGCCGCGCATCGGCCTGCTCGTCGCCGGCAAAGCCGAGCGCGCCCAGCCACAAGCGCGATCCGACCGGCTGCTTGTCGATCGCGCTGGCGTGCGGCGTGCCCGCCAGCGGCCGGCTCGCGCCGATCCGCACCGCGCCGATAACGGCCGAGATCGCCGGCCGTGCCGCGTCGCTCATGTCGTCACACCGTCAGGCAATGCCGCGAGCAGGCGTTCGAGTTCGCGCGTGCGCGCGTCGCCGAGCGGCATCAGCGGCTTCCTCGGTTCGCCGGCATCGAAGCCGCACAGGCGCAGCCCGGCCTTCACGGTCACCGGCAAGCCGCCGTTGACGATGAACTGCAGCAGCGGCAGCTGCGCCTGAAAGACCGCCCGGGCGCGCGCCAGGTCGCCCGCGCGCATCGCGTCGAACAGCGCCAGCGGCAACGCCGCATTCAGGTTCGGCGCGGCCGTGCACCATCCGGCCGCGCCTGCCGCGAGCGCGGCAAGCGCCATCGGGTTGCTGCCGTTGTAGAACGGAATCGCGCCGTCGCTCAGTTGCGCGAGACGGTGCATCCGCCCGATGTCGCCCGTGCTCTCCTTCACCATCGTCACGTTGTCGACGGTCCGGCAGATCGTCGCGATCAGGTCGGGCGACATGTCGACGCCGCTCGTCGCGGGGTTGTTGTACAGCATGATCGGGATGCCGATGGCAGCGCCGATCGCGCGATAGTGCGCGACGATCTCGTCGTGACCGAGCTTCCAGTACGACACCGGCAGCACCATCACCGCATCGGCGCCGGCTTGCTCGGCGAAGCGCGCGCGGCGCACCGCGCCCGCCGTGGTGAGATCGGAAATGCCGACGACGGTCGGCACGCGCCGGCGCACCGCGCGGATCGACGCGGTGGCGACAGCCTCCCATTCGGCGTCGGACAGGTACGCGCTCTCGCCGGTACTGCCCAGCGGCGCGATCGCGTGGACGCCGTCGGCAATCAGGCGCTCGATCAGCGCATCGAGCGCCGTGAGGTCGACGCCGCCGTCGGCGGAGAACGGTGTAACCGGGTAGGCAATGATGCCTTTCAGCAGGATGGACACGATAGTAATCCTCAGTGATGGTCGGGCGCGGCGGCGGCGAATCGCCCGCTCACGCGACGCAGTCCGGATGCGTGCGCAATGCCCTGCGCGCGTAATAGTCGAAGGTCACCGCGTCGCGCTTCGGCTTCGAAATCCAGTCGTGCGCTTCGCGCGCCAGCGCCGGCGGCACCGGCCTGATCTCGCCGGCCGCCATCGCGAGCAGTTGCAGCTTCGCGGCGCGCTCGATCAGCAGCGCGAGGATGCACGCTTCCTCGATCGTCTTGCCGACCACGAGCTGGCCGTGATGCGACAGCAGGATCGCGCGCTTGCTGCCGAGCGCCTTCGAGATGATCTCGCCCTCCTCGTTGCCGACCGGCACGCCGGGCCAGTCCTTCAGGAACGCGCAATCGTCGTACAGCGGGCAGGTATCCATGTGCGACACGACGAGCGGCTGCTCGAGCATCGACAGCGCCGCGACATGCGCCGGATGCGTATGGATGATGCAGTTCACGTCCGGACGTTCGCGATAGATCCACGTATGGAACCGGTTGGCCGGATTCGGGATGCCTTCGCCGTCGACGACGTCGAGATCCTCGTTCACGCGCAGCAGGTTCGCGGCCGAGATCTCGTCGAAACCGAGCCCGAGCCGCTGCGTGTAGTACGTGCCGGCGTCGCCCGCGCGGCAGGTGATCTGCCCGGCCAGGCCGGAATCGTGGCCGGCGTCGAACAGGATCCGGCACGTGAGCGCGAGCTTCTGCCGCGCGGACCAGCCGCTGTCGCCCACCTCGTTGTCGAGACGCCGCTCCGCCAGTGCGACCAGCGCCTCCTTCGTCAGATTCAGCGTTTCCGCCATGTTCACCTCCTGAATGAACCGGGTCGGTCGCGCCGTCCGCGCCGCTTTCCCGGGAACACGTGACACACGATACACCACAGGACACTTTGTGTCATGCGTTACAATCGGTTTTTCGAAGGACACCTGGCGCCCCATGACGATTCGCCTGAAGCTGCTCAGAAAACAGAAGGGCTGGACGCTCGATGTGCTGGCCGACGAGACGGGCCTCACCAAGAGCTACCTGTCGAAAGTCGAGCGCGGCCTGAGTGTGCCGTCGATCGCGGTCGCGCTGAAGCTGTCGAAGGCACTGAATGTCGATGTCGAACAGTTGTTCTCGGAAAGCCGCAACCGCGAGCTGATCACGGTTACGCGCGCCGGCGAGCGCACGGCGATGGGCGCGGCGGCCGACAGCCACGCACACCGCTTCGAGAGCATCGCGGCCGGCGTCGCGCCGAAGAAGATGCTGCCGTTCGTCGTGCATCCGCCACACGAATTCGTCGCATCGACGTTCCGCGAGCACGAAGGCGAGGAATTCCTGTTCGTGCACAAGGGGCGCGTCGAAATCGAATTCCCGAACGAGACGGTGCAACTCAAGACCGGCGATTCAGTCTATTTCAACGCACTCATCCCGCACCGCACGCGCAGCCTCGGCGCCGCGCAGGCGGAGATCCTCGTCATCGTCAGTCACGACGACTAGCCTCGCCACCTCTTCGCGCAAGGATCCCCCGATGGTCACGAAGGCCACCGCACCGTTCCAGCAGATCAAGACGCTCGTTCGCCAGAACGTCGACTCGGGCGACTGGCGCCCCGGCGACCGCATTCCGTCCGAACTCGATCTCGCCGCGCAGTTCGGCGTTGCACGCATGACGGTCAACCGCGCGCTGCGCGAGCTGACCGAGGAAGGCGTGCTGAAGCGCATCGCGGGCGTCGGCACGTTCGTCGCCGAGGTGAAGCCGCAGTCGAACCTGCTGATGATCGCGCACATCCGCGACGAAATCCGCGCGCGCGGGCACGAATACCGCTGCCGCGTGCTGAGCCAGTCGAGCGAGCCCGCGTCGTTCGACGTCGCGGCCGCGTTCGGCCTGCCGGTCAATACGCCGGTTTTTCACGTGGTGTGCGTGCACGAGGAAAACGGCCGCCCGATCCAGCTCGAGGATCGCTACGTGAACCCGGCCGCCGCGCCCGGTTTCATCGACCAGGATTTCCAGGTCGAACCGCCGTCCGAGTACCTGTACAACAACGTGTCGCACTACGAACTGGAAATCGAGCACGTGGTCGATGCGTCGCTGCCGACCGGCGAACAGGCGCGGCTGCTCGACATGCGCGCCGACGAGCCGTGCCTCACGCTCACGCGCCGCACCTGGACGAACGGGTTGCCCGTCACGTTCGTGCACTTCCTGCATCCGGGCAACCGCTACCGGCTCGGCTCGCGCTTCAAGCCGGGCGCCGGGCGCCACCCGACCTGATCCTTCGTCACACACCCTTCGTCAAACACCGGCCCGCACAAAAGCGCGCGGCGGCCGTTCCGTCGGAAAACGGCCGCCGCGTCGTTCATGCCCGCCCGCCGGCGTCAGAGCGCGCCGGCCTGCCCCGCGCCACGCGACCACACGACCGGAAACAGCGGGTGATCGAGCGGCGCGCCATCGGGCAGTTGCTCCGCGAGCCCGGGGAAATCGGGCGACGTCTTCCAGCGGCGCGGCGCGTGACGAATATCGTCGCCGACGAAGCGGATCGAGAACGCGCGCCGACGGTTCTGCGTACCGCCCGACGCGTGCAGCGTGAGCATCCGGAAGCACACCATGTCGCCGGGCTCGAGCGCCCAATAGCGGATCGGAAAGGCCGCGCGGTCGCCTTCGATGTCGGGCAGGTCCGCGAGGCTGCCTTCCGGAAACCACTTCGCTTCCTTGTCCATGAACGTGCGCGGCATCAGCCACGGCCCGCGATGCGAGCCCGCGACGAATTCCAGCGTCGATTCGAGCGGCACCGGATCGACCGGAATCCACATGCTGACGTTGTCGTCGCCCTCGATGTTGTAGTACGGCTGGTCCTGGTGCCACGGCGTGCGCTGCCGCGTGCCGGGCTCCTTCACGAGCAGGTGGTCGTGATGGAGCCGCACGTTCTCCGTGCCCATCAGCGCGGCGGCCACCGACGGCGCGGGCGAGCGCACGATGAAGTCGCGATACGCGTCGTTGTGCTGCCAGTTGCAGAAATCCTCGAAGAACCAGCCCGGATCGTCGGGCCGGCTCGCGACTTTCGCGCGCGGGCTCGGCTGCGCGAGATTCGCGTCGATGCCGGCGCGCAGCGCGGCGACCTCGTCGGGCGAGAAGATGCCCTTGATGCAGACCGCACCTTCCTCGCGGAACGCGGCGATCAGTTCGGGCGTCACGGCTTGCGCGACGCGATCCTCGATACTCGTCATGGTGTGCCTGTCGATTGAATGAATTGCGGAGTCACCGAATCACGGTGCCGAAGTCAGCTGCTGCTTCGCACCGTAGATGTCGAAGTCGAAATATTTCGCGGCGATCTTCTGGTACGTACCGTTCGCGCGGATCGCGACGATCGCGTCGTTCAGCCGCTTCTTCATCGCGTCGTCGCCCTTGCGCACGCCCATCGCGACGCCGTAGCCGGTGATCCGCACGTCGGTCACGTCGGGGCCCGCGAACGCATAGCCCTTGCCGCGCGGCGTCTTCAGGAACGAATAGCCGGCCTGCGTCTTGTCCTGGAAGGTCGCGTCGAGGCGGCCGTTGACGAGATCCTGGTACACCTGGTCCTGGTTCTGGTACGAGACGATCGTCACGCCCCTGGTCGCCCATTCGGCTTTCGCGTACGCCTCCTGCGTCGTGCCCTGATCGATCCCGACGCGCTTGCCCGCGAGCGACGCGGCGGTCGGCAGCAGCTTCGAGCCGACCGGCGCGACGAGCGCGCCCGGCGACGCATACAGCTTGTTCGAGAAGTCGATCTGCTTGAGCCGCTCGTCGGTGGCCGTCATCGCGGACATGATCACGTCGAACTTGCGCGCGCGCAGCGCCGGAATCATCCCGTCGAAGCCCTGCTCGACCCAGACGCACTTCGCACGCAGCTGCTCGCAGATCGCATTGCGCAGGTCGATGTCGAAGCCGGCGAGCGAGCCGTCGGGCTGCTTCGCCTCGAACGGCGGATACGTGGGGTCGATGCCCCAGCGGATCGTCGACGTGTCCTGCGCGAACGACACGAGCGGCGCGAACGCCAGCGCGGTAACGAGAAGCTTTGCAGTGCGGTTCATGGCGTGTCCTTGATGGTCTCGACGCGGCGTGCAAGCGCCGGCGTCCGGTGGGGGGCGGTGCGCGAACGACTGGGACTTCGATGAAACTGCGATGCAGTCTAGACCGCTCATTTTTTGAGCGCAAGCGGGGGAAGACGGGATGGGCGGCTTAAGGCCGGGTGGAAGCGAGACGACAGAGATCGCGCGCGAAACAAGCCTGAATGGCGAGGATTTTCGCGGTTTTCGGGTGTTTACCCTGCGAGACGCACACCAGCAACAGAGCGTGTTTTTCCGGATATCCGAGAAATAGCGATGTCTATACAGGTATCGCCCGATCCCGATCCAGTGGCGTTGGCGATGCGTCCTATACCGCCCCAGGCGTTCTCAGAGACAATAAGCCATCCGGACATGTAAGATATACTTTACATTCAAGCGTATTGAATCTGCGCCGGGAGGTCAACGTGCAACTCTATGAAATCGGTCAGGCCGTTGCGAGACGGAGGGCGGAACTCGATCTCACGCAGGCCCAGCTTGCCAAGCTCGCCGGGCTGTCTCGGTTCACCGTCAACCAGCTCGAAGCCGGCAAAGTCAAGGATCTCGGAATCAACAAGCTGATCCCGTTGCTCAGCGTGCTCGGCATCGAACTTCTGGCATTGCCGCGACAGGCCCATAACGGCCTCTACAAGGCCGTCGTGAGCGCGAACGTCAGCTACAAGGGTGAATTGACCGAACGCCTGCTGGCCGACGCGTTGACCACTGGACACATTCCGGAAGGATACGAGTCACAGTTCTCCGTCATCCTCGACGAGGTGCCGTTACCTGTCGTGGTGAAGGCGGCAGAGGAAGCCGCCGAACGCTCGGGCACCCCGCTTCGGACCATCTGGAAAAACCTCGCGGCATGGTCGAAGGATCTTCACCTGTATCGGGAGGTATGGGCATGACCGCACCATCCGCGTTGCCTGACGGCCCGTGGCAAGGCCTTTTTCGTCACGCAGTGACGCTGGTTGACGAGATACGCAAGCACGGCACGTCGAATCCGTTCTGGACGTTCGGCGGAGGCACGGTTCTCATGCTGCGCCATGGCCATCGCGTGAGCAAGGACGTCGACATCTTTGTACCCGACCCACAATATCTCGGGTACGTGAATCCCCGCATCAGCGACGCCGCATCCGACATCACGACGGACTACGAAGAACATGCTGGTTTCGTGAAACTGGTACTGCCCGACGGCGAAATCGACTTCGTAGTCTCCCGAAATCTAATGTCTCCCGGCTACGACGAATGGATGCTGATGGATCACGTCGTCAAGGTCGAGACTTCCGCGGAAATCGTCGCCAAGAAAATGTGGCACCGTGGCGATCGCCCGACCGCGCGGGACCTGTTCGATTTGTGTCTGGTCATCGAGCGAGAACCGGACAGCCTGATGCAAGCAGGGGCATTTCTCGTTCGACATCGCGATACGTTTTTGCGTCTGCTCAACGAGCATCGTACCTTCGTCAAGTCGCGTTTCGACGACATCCAGACACTCGGCTACACGCCGTCGTTCGACTATTGCGTCGAACTGGCCGAAGCATTCCTGCGCAAACTTCCCGGCGGCACGCCCGAACAAAAGTCACGCCGCCGCTAAGCGTTACCGCGCCCCCGCCCCCACCAGCACCCGCTCGATCGCCGCATACCCGCGCCGCCGCGCATGCTGCAGCGGCGTCACACCGTTCGAGTCCGCCAGATTGACGTTCGCGTGCCCGTCGACGAGCAACTGCACGATCCGCACATAACGCTCGCTGCCGTCGCCGAGCATGATCGCCTCCAGCAGCGCAGTCCAGCCGAGCCGGTTCACGTGGTCGACGTTCACGCCCGCGTCGATCAGCGTGCGCACCGTCTCCACATGGCCGCGCTCCGCCGCCGGAATCAGCGCGGTGCCGCGATAGCGGTTCGTGCTGCGCAGGTCCGCGCCGTGCGCGAGCGTCAGCCGCAGGATGTCGAGATAACCGCGCGCACCGGCATACAAATACGGGCTGTCCTGGATCGCGTCCTTCGCGTTGACGTCCGCGCCCGCGTCGATCAGCACGCGCGCCGCCTCGACGCGATTGCCGTGTGTCGCGATCAGCAGCGCGGTGCGCCCCTGCCCGTCGCGCGAATCGATCTGCGCGCCGCGTTCGAGCAGCAGCCGCAGTTCGCCCACGTCGCCCCGGTCGGCCGCGCTGCGCAACCTGCCCTCGAGCGCGCCGCCGTCGGCGGCGGCCACGGCCGACGTGAGCGTGGTCAACGCAAACGAGCCGACGATTGCGATCCGTTTGAAAAACATCCAGTGTCCTCCTGGCCTGCCGCGCACGCCGAAGCACGGCCGATGCGATGCATCACGCGCCCCCGTGGCGCCACCCGACGCCGCGCCGGGTCCGGCGAAACCGCGATTGCCCACGGCATCCGGCCATGTTAAAAGTCGTCGCACGCATTTGAAAATGAAATGCTCGAATCCACAGAAGTGCAGAAATGAATAGACCCCTGTTCGACATCGACCTGCTGCGCGCGCTCGTGATGGTCGCCGACTGCGGCAGCTTCACGACGGCGTCCGCGCGCCTGCACTCGACGCAGTCGACGGTCAGCCAGAAGGTGCGCCGGCTCGAGGAAATCGCCGGGCATCGCCTGCTCGACCGCGGCACGCGCGACGTGCGGCCGACCGACGCGGGCGTGACGGTGCTCAGCTATGCGCGGCGCATGCTCGCGTTGAACGACGAGATGCTGGAAGCGCTGTCGGGTGCGACGGTCGCGCTGACGATCCGGCTCGGCGTGCCCGACGATTTCGCGGCGGGCCGCACGACGCATGCGCTCGCGGCATTCAAGCGCGAGCATCCGCAAGTGAAGCTCGAGGTGATGTGCGGGCTGAGCCGCGACATCAGCGCCGCATACGATCGCGGCGAACTCGACCTCGTACTGATCAAGCAGCGCCGCGACAGCCGCGAGGCCGTCGTGCGCTGGCCCGAGAAGCTGCGCTGGATCGACAGCGCCGCGCATCCGTCGATCGATCTCGACCCGGTGCCGATCGTCGTGTTTCCGCCGCGCGGGCTCTATCGCGACGACATGATCAAGGCGATCGAGGAGCGCGGCCGCCGCTGGCGGATCAGCTTCACGACGTCGAGCCTGAGCGGCATCCAGGCCGCCGTCGCCGACGGGCTCGGCATCAGCGTGCTGCCCGCGCGCGTGGTGACGGACGAGCACGTCGTGCTGACCGCGAAGCAGGGTTTCGCGCCGATCGAACACATGGACATCGCGATCCTGCATCGGCCGACGGCCGACCCGATGGTCAGCGAACTGACGAAGGCGCTCGCGGCCATGCTGGAGCACGAGGAGCAGTAGGAAAGAGAACGCCGGATGCGGCAAGCGGGCGGACGCCGCGACGCCGCCGGCACGGCCGATGCGACGCGATCGCGGGCGCGTCGGCACGTCCGCGCGCCCGATCCCCGTCAGAACATCGTGTTCCCGTTCGCGGCCTGCTCGGGCACGGGTTGATTGACGTCCCAGTGCTCGACGATCTTGCCGTTCTCGAGCCGGAAGATGTCCATGATCGCGCTGCCGCGCGTGCCGGGTTCGCGCACCGCGTGCACGTGCAGGATCACGTAGTCGCCGTCGACGAACGAGCGCTTGATCTCGCTGTGCGACCGCGGATACTTGTCGCGCAGGAACGCGACGAACTGGCGGAAGCCGTCGCGGCCGTCGGCCGCGTTCGGATTGTGCTGCACGTAACGATCGCCGACATACGCGAGTGCGGCGTCGGCATCCTTCTCGTTCAGGCCTTTTTCATAGAACGCGAGCACCGTGCGCCGGTTCGCTTCCTGCTGCGCGTCCGACGGCCCGGCCGCCACCGCATGCGCGGCACTCACGGCGAACAGGGCCGCCGCCATCCATCGTGCGGCCCGTGCCGCGGTCGTACGTCGCATCGTCTTCTCCCGGGAAATCCGGCTGAAAACCGGATCATACCGGGGCGATGCTTCACCCGGGTTTCGCTCAGACCAGCGCGCCGTTACGCGCCACGATCTTCCCCGACGACACGACGAGCCGACGCACCGGCCGTGCGACGACGGCCTCGGCGAACGTCAGCGCGTCGACCAGCACGACGTCCGCGCGGCTGCCCGGCTGCAGCCCGTAACCGTCGAAGCCGCAACCGCGCGCCGCGCCGTGCGTCACGCAGTCGAGCGCGACCTCGAGCGCGTCGTCGCGGCGGAAATCGTTGCGCATGCCGATCAGCATCGCGCGTTCGAGCATGTCGGGCGACCCGTACGGCGTCCACGTATCGCGCACGCCGTCGTTGCCGCCGATGACCGTCACGCCCGCCGCACGGCACGCGGCCACCGGCGGCACGGGCACCGCCGCCGGCGCGGTCGTGACGAGCCCGACGCCGAGTGCCGCCATCCGGGCAAGCAGCGCATCGCGCTCGCGTTCGGCGATATCGCCCAGACAGAACCCGTGGCTGATCGTCACCTTGCCCTGCATGCCGTGCGCCGCCGTGCACTGCAGGATCAGGTCGAGCGAATACGCGCCCATCGAGCCGCGCTCGTGCAGGTGGAGGTCGAGCCCGCGGCCATGGCGTTCGGCGATCGCGAACAGCACGTCCACCGCCTCGACCGGATCGCCTTCGATCGCGCACGGGTCGAGCCCGCCGAGCAGATCGGCGCCGGCGGCGAGCGCGTCGGACAGCAGTGCGTCGGTGCCCGGCCGCTTGAGCACGCCCGATTGAGGAAACGCGACGATCTGGATTTCAACCTGCCCGCGCAGCGTCTCGCGTGTCGCGAGCACGCCGTGCAGATGCCGCAGCCCGGCTTCGGTATCGATGTCGACGTGGGTGCGGATACGCGTCGTGCCGGCCGCGAGGAATGCACGCGCCAGCGCGAGCGACGCGACGCCGGCGTCGTGGCCGCTCGTCGCGCGATAGTGGCGCTCGTTCTCGATCCGGTCGACGAGGCGCGGGCCGACCTGGTTGCGATACCACGGCATCCCCCAGTGCGTCTTGTCGAGGTGCGTATGGCCTTCGACGAGGCCGGGCAGCGCGAGCGCCCCCGCGCCGTCCTCGATCGCGCAGCCGGCGGGTGCGTCGAGCGACGGGCCGATGCGCGCGATGCGATCGCCTTCGATCAGGATGTCGAGCGCGGCGTCGGCGCTCGGGCGGACGTTGCGGATCAGCAGGTTCGTCATGTCGGTTCCGGTGTGGTCAGTCAGTGCAGTCGGTACAGTCAGTGCAACGGGGCACGGCGCGTGCCGTGCCGCCGCTCAGGTCGGCCAGGCCGGTCAGCGCGTGAAGCGCAGCGCAGGGGCGAACGGCGCGCCCGTGTCGCTTTCGCCGCGGCGAAACACCCAGCGTTCGGCCGGCACGCCCGCGACGGCCGCCGCCGCATTCGGCGCACGCACCGCGACGAACGTCGCGTCGCAGCCGACAGCGATTCCATAGTTCTCCTTGCCGATCATGCGCGCGCCGGCATGTGTCGCCATGTCCAGCGCGATGCCGAGCGCTTCGTCGGTGTAGAAGCCCGACCGATAGCCGACCATCATCGCGCGCTGCAGCATGTCGCCGTTGCCGTACGGCCACCATGCGTCGCGGATGTTGTCGTTGCCCGCGATCACCTGCACGCCCGCGTCGCGCAGCGCGCTGTACCGGCGGAAACGCGCAGTCGCCCGGCGCATTCGTCAGGATCGACACGCCGGCTTCGGCCAGTGCCGCCGCGGTGCGCCGCACGTCGTCGTCGCTCACCTGGCCGAGCGCGTACGCATGGCTCACGTTCACGCGCCCGCCGAGCCCCGCCGCGCGCGTGCGCGCCGCGATCCGCAGCAGTTGCGCGATGCCCGTCTCGCCCGGCTCGTGCAGGTGGATGTCGATCTTCGCGCCGCGCTTCTCGGCGATGCCGAACACGATGTCGAGCTGGCCGTCCGCGTCGCCGTCGAGTGTCGTCGGGTCGATCCCGCCGACCACGTCCGCGCCCTCGCGCACCGCTGCGTCGAGGATCTCCGCGGTGCCGGGGCACGTGACGACGCCGGCCTGCGGGAACGCGACGAGTTCGATGTCGACGATGCCGCGCCATTGCTCGCGCGCGGCCATCACGGCCTGCAGGTTCGACAGGCCCGTCGTCGCATCGACGTCGACGTGGCTGCGCATCGCGACCGTGCCGAACGCGGCGGCCTGCGCGATCAGCGCATTCGCGCGCTCGACGATCGGCGGCGCGGCCGCGAGCTGGCGCTTCTCGACCGCGAGCCGCTCGCGCAGCGTGCCGACCGTTTCGTGCGGCACCCAGCGATCGCCGACGAAGCTCTTGTCGAGGTGGATGTGGCCATCGACGAAACCGGGCAGCACGACGCGGCCGTCGAGGTCGATCGTTTCCGCGCCGGGCGCGGCCGCACGATCGGCGCCGATCGCGGCAAAGCGGCCGTCACGGACGACGAGGTTGATGGGCTGGCCGCCGGCATCGACGGCGTTGATGAAGATACGATCGGTCATGGCTCGGAATGTGGGGCGGTCGCGGCACGTCGCCGGCGCGGACAGGGGAAGGCACCGCAGCCGGCCCGGCGCGACCGTTGGCAGGGAATCCGGCCACGATATCGGACGGCGCCGGCAGAGGCCAATTAAATGTCGCGATGCCGCGCATTCGATTTCGCGATGCGCAGCGCAAACGCCGCGCCAGCCACGCGCGGCTGCGGGGTCCGATCTCGTCGGCGACGGCCCGCATGCCGATGGCCCGTCGAGTGACGTCGCCGAAGCCGACGTTTCGCGCGCCGGCATCGAGGGGCCGACTGCCTCGCAGGACAGGCCGCCGGACCGCTGTCGATCCGCGTCATCGCAGCTGCCGAACGGGCGCCGCCGCCCTCGCCGGGCATTGCGCGATCGCCCCGCCCGGGCGGCGATTTACGCGGCAACAGACTTTACACGTTGTTACCCGGCCGCACCGGACGCGCCACCCGCCATTCCTTATACTCACGCCGAGTTCGCCACCCGTCCTGGCATTCGTCGGCGAACCCGTTGCCGATGCAGGAATCATCATGATGCGCATGCCTTCCACGAAGACCGTTCTGTTCGCCTCGCTCGTCGCCGTCGCGGCGCTTCCGCTGACCGCCTGCGTCGCGCCGGGTTACTACGGCGCGCAGCCGGGGTATCCGCAGCAACAGCAATACGCGACGCCCGGCTACGCGCAGCCCGCGTATTCGCAACCGGGCTACGTGCAGCAGCAACAGCCGTATCCGAACCAGGCGCCGCAACCGTACGACCAGTATGGCAACCCGCAACAATACGGGTCGCAGCCGTATGACCAGTACGGCAATCAGCAGCAATACGGCAACGGCTACGGCACGCAGTACGGCACGGTCTCGAACATCCAGCCGGTCAACGGTTCGGTCGGCCCGTCGGGCGTGGCCGGCACCGTCGTCGGTGCGCTGGTCGGCGGCCTGGTGGGCAACCAGTTCGGCCGCGGTCACGGCCGCGACGCGGCGACCGTGATCGGTGCGCTCGGCGGCGCGGTGGCCGGCAACCAGATCGGCCAGCAGATGGGGGCCGCGCAAGGTCCGAGCAGCTACCGGATCGACGTGCAGGTCAGCGACGGCACGATGCGCTCGTTCGACGTGCAATCGCCGGGCAACCTCCGGCCGGGCGATCGCGTGCAGATCAACGGCAACCAGCTGGCGCGATATTGATTCGGATGCGGTGCGCCTGACCTGATCGGGCGCATCGTCGCGCGTTTGACGTCGGGGCCGGTTCGGCGCGACGGCGTACGCGTTTCACGTTGCCCGCCTCCTTCATGCGGCGCGGCGCACATGACGCACGCGCCGGCATCCGCCTTCAGCGCACCCGGCGCACGACCGCGCCACCACTCGCACTCCGACATCCGCGCCCGCGCGCCTGGCCGTCACACCCGCTCGACCCCGAGCCCGACCCGCGTCGACCGCGCGGCCGCCTGCAGATGCCGCGACCGCCGGTAGACGATCGTCATCACCACCATCACCGCCGCACCGGCATACAGCGACCCGCTCGTCGACGGATCGACGCCGAGCATCACGAACACGAACGCGACGAACACGAGACAGATCCACGACGTGACCGGCGCGTACGGCAGGCGGAACGCGACCGTCTCGCCGCGCGCGGCCAGCACGCGCCGGAACCGCATGTGCGTCAGCACGATCATTGCCCAGATCACGGCCACGTCGAACGACAGGAACGACATCAGCCAGCCGAACACGCGCGCGGGCATCACGTAGTTCAGCACCACGCCGACCGACATGAACAGCACGGTCGCCCGCACCGCGCGCGACGGCGACCCGCTGGCGCTCAGCGCCGCGAACGACGCGGGCGCGAGGCCGTTGCCGGCCATGCTCGACAGCATGCGCGCGCCGCTGAACACGATGCAGTTGAAACTCGACAGCGCGGCCGTCACGACCACGAAGTTGACGATGCCGGCCGCCTGCCGCAGCCCGAGCGATTCGAACGTCGTCACGAACGGGCTGCCGTGCTCGCCGAGCTCGTGCCACGGATACAGCGCCATGATGATGAACAGCGCGCCGACGTAGAAGATCAGGATGCGCCACAGCACCGAGTTGATCGCGCGCGGGATCATCTTCTGCGGCTCGCGCGCCTCGCCGGCCGTGAGGCCGATCATCTCGACGCCCGCGAACGAATACGCGACGATCGGCAGCGCGCTCACGACCCCGAGCACGCCGTGCGGAAACACGCCGCCGTGCCGCCACAGGTTCGACAGCCCGACCGGCTCGCCGTGATGGCCGATCCCCGTGAACACGATCAGCGCGCCGCCCGCGATCATCAGCACGATCGTCACGACCTTCACGATCGCGAACCAGAACTCCAGCTCGCCGTACACCTTCACGTTGAGCAGGTTGAACGCCGAGATCGCGGCGATCGCCGCCACGACCCACAGCCACTGCGGCACCTCCGGAAACCAGAAGCCCATGTAGATGCCGATGGCGGTCGTCTCCGCGACGCCGACACCGACCATCAGCAGCCAGTAGCTCCAGCCGACCACGTAACCGGCGTACGGCCCGAGGTATTCGAACGCATACGCGCCGAACGAGCCGGATACCGGCCGGTGCACGGCCATCTCGCCGAGCGCGCGCATGATCAGGAAGATCATCGCGCCGCCGATCAGGTACGCGACGAGCGCGCCGGGCCCGGCCGCCTTGATCGCGGACGCCGAGCCCAGGAACAGGCCGACGCCGATGGCCATGCCGAGGGCCATGAACGAAATCTGGCGCGCGCCGAGCTCGCGCCGCATCGTGTGCTGTTGCATGTCGTCTCCAGTCGTTGATCGTCGCGGCAAGCCGGATGGGCCGGCCGCTGGACGGAGCGGCCGGCGTCGTGTGCCGGCCGCCCTGCTGCAGCGCACGGACGCCGGTTCAGCGCCCGTGCAGAAAACGTTCGACGCGAAACGGCGCCGGATCGACGAACGGCTGCGTGCCGGTCATCAGGTCGGCGATCAGCCGGCCGGTCACGGGGCCGAGCGTGAAGCCGTGATGCGCGTGCCCGAACGCGAACCACAGATCGCGGTGGCGCGGCGCCGCGCCGATCACGGGCAGCATGTCGGGCGTGCAGGGCCGGCGGCCGAGCCACGGCGTGCGGTCGACGCGCGCGCCGAGCGGAAACAGCTCGCGTGCGACCGGTTCGACGGCGGCAAGCTGGGACGGCGTCGGCGGCGTGTCGCGATGGCCGAGCTCGACGCCGGTCGTCAGGCGGATGCCGCGCGTCATCGGCGTGATCAGGAAGCCGCTGTCGGCGTCGAGCACGGGCCGGTTCAGCCGCGCGCCCGGCTGCGGCGCGTAGTGCATGTGATAGCCGCGCTTGACCGCGAGCGGCAGCGTGTAGCCGAGCCGCTCGCACAGCAGGTCCGACCAGGGCCCGAGCGCGACGACCGCCGCGCGCGCGTCGACCGGGCCTTGCGCGGTATCGACGCGCCAGCCGTTCGCGGCCGACAGCGTCAGCGCGTCGCCGGCCAGGATGCGGCCGCCGAGTTGCTCGAAGCGGCGCGCATAGGCGGTGACGAGTGCATTCGGATCGCTGATCGAATCGGAGCCCGTGTAACGCAGTGCGCCGATCAGCGCGCGGCTCAGGTTCGGTTCCGCGTCGCGCAGCGCGGCCGCATCGAGCGCATCGAAGGTCACGCCGTATTCGGCATGCCAGCGCTCGGCGTCGCGCGTCTCGGCATCGCGCGTCGCGGCCGTGCGGAACACCTTCAGCCAGCCGCCTTCGCGCAGCAGTGCGCCGGCGCCGGACGCTTCGATCAGCGCGCGATGCTCGGTCACGCAATGTTCGATCAGCGGCGCATACGCGCGCGCGATCTCCGCATGGCGCGCCGGATGCGAATGGCGCCAGTAGCGGTACAGGAACGGGATCAGCTTCGGCAGCGCGCCGACGTGGTAGCGAACGTCGGGCGAGCGGTTGCACGCGTATTTCAGCAGCGTGCCGAAGCCGCGCGGAAACGCATACGGGTACACGCCTTCGCGCTGGATCAGCCCGGCGTTGCCGAGCGACGTCTCGTTGCCGGGCGCCTTGCGGTCGACGAGCGCGACCGACAGGCCGCGCTGCTGCAGATGGACGGCGACGGATACGCCGATCATGCCGCCGCCCAGGACGAGCGTGTCGTAGGTCATCGGGAGGCTCCTCGGGCGGGCGGTGCCGGCGTCAGGCGAGCGCGGTCACGGCGATCTCGACGTCGAGACCGGGCTTCATCAGCAACGCCTGCACGCACGCGCGGGTCGGCGCATGGCCGGCCGGCACCCAGGCGTCCCACACCGCGTTGAACGCGTCGAAATGCGCGGCGTCGCTGAGCCATACGTTGGCCGTGAGCACACGCGTCTTGTCGACGCCGGCCGACGCGAGCAGCGCGTCGATGCGCGTGAGGATTTCGGTCGCCTGCACGGCGATCGGCGCGCCGGCCGTATCGGGCACCTGGCCGGCCAGATGGACGATGCCGTTCGCGATCACGACCTGGCTCATGCGTGCGCCGGTCTGCAGACGTTTGATTTCACTGGACATGGATTGCACCTTCACGGGCCCGGCCGCGACCGGCCGGAAAAATGACTGGGAAAGACCGCTGGCGTGCGCAGGATCGGGGCGCCGCCGCACGGGCGAGCTGTGCCGATTCGTACACGTGTCGCGCACCTGTCGTTCGAGCCGGCCGCACCGGCCGCGCGAGTTTCGCGTCGTCCGATGCTAGAGTGGCCGTCACGCCGACCGTCGGCGCTTTCGACGAAAATTATCATATACGAGAAAATTTATTCTCGTATACGACAAAACCCGTATTCACGTCGCGCCCTGTATCCGCATGCCCAAATCCACCGTTCCCGTTCCGCCGCCCGCCGACACCGCGCCGCAACTCGACCACCAGACAGTCGGCGCGCGGCTGCGCGACGCGCGCAAGTCACGCGGCCTGACGCTCGCGCAACTGTCCGAGCGTTCCGGTATCGCGGTGTCGACGATTTCGAAGGCCGAGCGCGGCGACATTGCGCTCACCTACGACAAGTTCGCGGCGCTCACGCATGCGCTCGCGCTCGACTTCGACACGATGTTCGGCCGGCCCGCGCCCGCCGGCGCGATGACGCCGTCGTTCACGCCGGCCGGCCAGCAGATGGTCTACGACACGCCGAACTATGCGTACGGGATGCTCGCGAACGACCTGACCGGCAAGCGGATGGTGCCCGTGCGCGGGCGGATCCATGCGCGCAAGCTGTCGGACTTCGCCGACTACATCCGGCACAGCGGCGAGGAGTTCGTGTTCGTGCTGAGCGGCGAGCTGGAACTGCGCTTCGAGAACGGCCACGCGTACCGGCTCGGCGCCGGCGACAGCCTGTACTTCGACAGCGCTGTCGGGCACGTGTACCTGAGCCTCGGCGACACCGATGCCGAGGTGCTCGCGTGCTGCGTCGACGGCGACGCGCGACGGCCGCGCGACGCGATCTGAACGCAACGGCGCGGCCACGGCGAGCGATACGCGGAACGCGGAACGCGGAACGCGGAACGCCGACACGCGCGATCCGGATTCCTATTAGGATTAGTACGATGCATTCCGTGGCCATATCGGTCATAGCGGCCATAGCGGCCCGCGCCGGCATGCACGCCCCTCAACCGGAATCCCCTCGATGACGATCACGACTCGCCTGCTCGACGCGGCCGACGCCGCCCGTTTCCAGACCGTTCGCCTGCGTGCGGTCGACACCGCGCCCACGTCTTTCCTGCCGACGCCCGACGAAGAATCGCAGGTGCCGGTCGACGAATTCGCGATACGCATCACGCCGACCCACGAACGTGCCGTGTTCGGCGCATTCGACGGCGATACGCTCGTCGGCATCACCGGCGTGCGCCGCGATGCGCGCGCGAAGATCGCGCACAAGGCGACGATCTGGGGCGTGTTCGTCGATCCCGCCTATCGCGGGCAGGGCATCGCGCAGACGCTGCTCGAAAGCGCGACCGCACATGCCGCGCAGGCGTGGGGCTGCAAGCAACTGATGCTGTGCGTAAACGAGGTCAATGCCAACGCGGAGCGGCTGTATGCGTCGCAGGGGTTCGTCCGGTTCGGCACGGAACCGCGCTCGCTGTTCGTCGACGGGCGGTTCTACGACGAACACCACATGGTCAAGACGCTG
Organism: Burkholderia sp. Bmkn7; assembly: GCF_041103175.1. NCBI lineage: Bacteria > Pseudomonadati > Pseudomonadota > Betaproteobacteria > Burkholderiales > Burkholderiaceae > Burkholderia > Burkholderia sp. Bmkn7. The sequence goes on from NZ_JBGCUH010000002.1 coordinate 344,289, forward strand.
GCTTGACGCGTTCAATCAGGTTCGCATTCGCGTGCATCGACCGCAGCACGCGAATGCCCTTCACCCTCACCTTCACCTCACATCACTTCACCGTTTGTCGACGATCGTCGTATTGACCGCCTTGCCCGGCGATCGTCACGTTCGTCAGCGTCAGCGCGCTCACATTGAACGCATGGATCGGCCGGCGACGTGACCGTCGGCGTACCCGACGCGACCGGCGTGACGAAGTCGCAGTTGCTGATCGTCTCGCCGGAGATCGGCTGCACGGCCGGCACAGGCGGCGTGCCGTTGTTCAGTGCATGGGGTATCGACACGTGCGGCGGCAGATCACTAGTGATACGTCGTCGCATCACAACGTGCAGTCAAAATGCGATCAAAGCAGGACACGCATTTGTCGCTTACCCCGTTTTTACCGAATCATTCCGCTGAATGTGTGTGCCCACTCACATCATCGAATGCGCTGTTAGAAATACGTTGTCGTATGTTTATGCGCAAAAACTTCAACTGAAATGCCCCGGCCGACACCGTCCGCCGGGGCAACGACCTGCTCGCCGGCAGCCGCTACCGCACCCATCGCCGGCTCGCGCCCAGCCGAAGCAGCCGGTTCGTCGAACACCAGCACCAGGTCGCCGTGACCACTCCCGTTGGTCGAGGTCGCCCCGCTGGCGACCGGCACATGGGCGCTGACTTTCAAGTTGCGGGTTTCGTCGCAGCCGTCAAAACCGTCGTGCCCGGGCTTGACCAGCGTGATCGTGCGAGCGAAGCCGAATACGATTTCCGCGCCGCCTGTCTTACCCGTCAGCACGACCCTTGCGTCGGCCATGTCGTCGCGACCGTTCGACAGCCGCAGCGGATATTCGCGCGCCCCCTCGCCTCGGTAATTCCGCCTCTGTTCAGCCCCCTGCCGGCCGCGCTATCGTTTCTCCTTCTTCACAGCCCAGGAGCTGCCTTTGCCTTCCCGCCACGGAGTCGACCTCATCCGCGCCCGCGCGCTGTTCGATCGCGAGCGCCAAGCGTTCACCGAAGCCATGCCGGTCTCCCGCGCCCTGTCCGCGGAAGCGTCCGAGCACTTGCTGTTCGGCGTGCCGTTGCACTGGATGCAGGACTGGTCGACGCCGTTCTCGCTGTATGTGAAGGAGGCGCGCGGCGCGACGTTCACCGACGTCGACGGCCATCGCTACGTGGATTTCTGCCTCGGCGATACGGGCGCGATGTTCGGCCACGCGCCCGAACCTGTCGCGCGTGCGCTCGTCGAACAGGCGACGCGCGGCTACACGACGATGCTGCCGAGCGAAGACGCCGCATGGGTGTCGCGCGAACTCGCACGCCGCTTCAAGCTGCCGGTCTGGCAATTCGCATTGAGCGCCAGCGACGCGAACCGCTTCGTGCTGCGCTGGGCGCGCGCGGCCACCGGCCGCAACACGATCGTCGTGTTCAACGGCTGTTATCACGGCACGGTCGACGACGTATTCGTCGATCTCGTCGACGGCCGCCCGGTGCAGCGCGACAGCCTGCTCGGGCAAGCCTACGACCTGCTCGCCAACACGCGCGTCGTCGAATTCAACGACCTGGCCGCGCTCGAAGCCGCACTGAAGGATGGCGACGTGGCATGCGTGCTCGCCGAGCCCGCGATGACGAACATCGGGATGGTGCTGCCCGACCCGGGCTTCTGGGCGGCCGCGCGCGAACTGACGCGCCGCTACGGCACGCTGCTCGTGATCGACGAGACGCACACGATCAGCAGCGGCCCGGGCGGCTACGCGGTCGCGCACGCTCTCGAACCGGACATGCTGGTGGTCGGCAAACCGATCGCGGGCGGCGTGCCGTGCGCGGTATACGGGTTCAGCGCCGAATTCGCGGAACGCGCGAAGCAGGCCAAGCTGAACGCGCCGCCCGGCCATTCGGGCATCGGCACGACGCTCACCGCGAACATGCTCGCGATGCATGCGATGCGCGCGACGCTCGCCGAAGTCGCGACCGATGCCGCGTATGCGCACATGTTCGAACTCGCCGCGCGGCTGGCGACGGGGCTCGAACAGGCGATCGCGAAACACGGGTTGCCGTGGTGCGTGACGCGTATCGCCGCGCGCACCGAGTTCCAGTTCGCACCCGTGCCGCCGCGCAACGGCACGATCGCCGGCGCGCAACTCGACAGCGAGCTCGAGCACATCGTGCACCTGTACCTGCTGAATCGCGGCGTGCTGATCACGCCGTTCCACAACATGATGCTCGTGTGTCCGCAGACGACGGCCGACGATGTCGACCGGCTCGTCACGCAATTCGACGCGTGCCTGGGCGAACTGGCGTGACGTGATGCACCGCGCGTCCGGCCCGCCCACAACGGCGCGGCCGGACGCACACCCGGCGCGACTTCCGCAGATCAGTCGGCACGCGCACTCGCTTCCGGCTCCACACGCTGCGCCTCACACGTATCGCCATGGCTACTTCGGCAGATCCGTCGGATCGACCTGCGTGCCGGGCGCGCCTGCGGAGCGCGCACTCACTTCAAGCTCGTCGCGCAGCGCCGCACGCGTATCGGCGCCGCCCGAGCCCGGCCCCGACGCCCGCCGGCCATCGAGCGCCGGCAGGATGTAGCCGTTCACCATCCGGCGGAACAGCTTCACGTTCTCCGCATCGCGCAGGCCACCGTCAATCGGCAGCACGCCCGTCATCACGATCACCGTGTTGCGCTTCGGCAGCACCGTGATGAATTGCCCCTTGAAGCCCATCGCGTCGAATTCGGGCTCGCTCTCGACGATGTTGTTGATCCACCAGTAGTAGCCGAAATGCGCCGACACACGCGGCGACGTCATCTGCGCGATCCACGCCTGCGGCACCACCTGCCGCCCCTGCCAGCGCCCACCGTCGAGCACGAGCATGCCGATCTTCGCCATGTCGACCGCGCGCAGCCGCAGCCCCCAGCCGGCCGACACGAGCCCTGTGCGATCCGCGCGCTCCCATGTCGCGCGCTTCATGTCGAGCGGGGCGAACAGACGCGCCTGCGCATAACGCTCGACGGGTTCGCCGGCCGCCGCGCTCAACATCGCCGACGCGAGGATCGGGTTCACGTCGGTGTATTCGAACGCGGTGCCGGGCGCGACCTTCGGCGCGGCCGAAACAGCAAGCTTCAGCCGGTCGGGCGCGGTGTAGTAGATCGGATCGTCCTTCGGGCTGAAGTCGTAATGCAGTCCGCTCGACATCGACAGCACGTGCTTGAGCTCGATGCCTCGCTTGTCCGCGAGCGCGCCGCCGAGGTCGGGGCGCCACGCGGCGAGCCGCGCGGCCACCGGCTCGTCGAGATGCACGGCGCCCTGATCGACCAGGATGCCCGCGACGAGCGACGTCACGGCCTTCGTCACCGAGTACAGCTCGTAGGTCGAATCGCGCGACGCGTTCGCACCGTAGCGCTCGAAGATCAGCTTGCCGTCCTTCACGACGAGCAGGCTGTAGACGTCGAGCTTCTGCTCGCGGATCCAGCGCGACAGCTCGACGAGCTTGCGCGAATCGACGCCGGCATCCTCCGGCGCAGCGGCTTCGATACCGGTTTCATGCAGCGGCGGCAGTGCATCGGCCGCATGCGCCGCCGACATCGTCGGCACCGGCGCGAGCGCACCGCTGCCGATCAGCAGCGTCGCAAGCCGCGCGAGCAGCCGGCGCATGAAAGGCGCGGCACGCGATGCGGGCCGCCGCGAATCGGGCCATGCGTCCGGATTGGCGATCATGTTCGTCATCCTTGTCAAATCTCCGGCGCATCGTTGAATGCGGCGGCCGTGCCGGGCACGCCCTTCGTCTCGCGGCTGCGCGCCAGCTCGTCGCGCAGCGCCTGCGTCGTTTCCGCGCGCTCGACCGGCGGCTGCGCCGGCGTCAGCGCGGGCAGGATGTAGTCGTTCACCATCCGTCGATACAGGTTCAGGTAGGTTGCGTCGCGCAAGCCGCCGTCGGTCGGCAGCAGGCTCGTCATGACGACGACCGCACGCTGCGCGGGCAGCACCGTGATGAACTGCCCCTTGAAGCCCATTGCGCCGAATTCCGGCGTGCCGTGTTCGACGACGTGACTGATCCAGCAGTAGTAGCCGTAATCGGCCGCGGCCGGCGACGGCGTCGTCATCTGCCGGACCCAGCCGGCCGGCACGATCTGCTTGCCGTTCCAGCGGCCGTTGTCGAGCAGCAGCATGCCGATCTTGGCCATGTCGACCGCACGCAGCCGCAGGCCCCAGCCGCCCGCCACCGCGCCGGTGCCGTCGGCGCCACTCCAGCGGTAGTGCGCGAAGCCGAGCGGCTCGAACAGCCGCGAGCGCGCGAACGCGTCCTCGCGCTCGCGCGCGGCGATCGACACGGCCGTGCCGACCAGCACCGGGTTCACGTCGATGTAGTCGAACTGCGTGCCGGGCGGCTGCGCCGCGCGGCTCGTCACCGCGACTTTCAGCCGGTCGGGCGCATCGTAGTACAGCGGATCGGTGCCTTCGCGCGTCGTGTAGCGCAGCCCGCTCGACATCGACATCAGGTGGCGCAGCTCGATGTCCCGCTTGTCCGCGAGTTCGCTCGCGAGATCGGGCCGCGCGGCCGCGATCAGCGGCGTGACCTTCGTCGACGGGCCGAGCTTGCCCTCGCCGTCGAGGATGCCGGCGAGCAGCGCGGTGATCGTCTTCGTCACCGAATACAGCTCGTAGTTGTGATCGCGCGTGAGGCCGTCGCCGTAGCGCTCGAACACGATCTTGCCGTCCTTCACGACGACGAGGCTGCGCACGTCCATCCGGTCGCGGCGCAGCCATTCGGACAGCCGCACGAGCGGCGCCGAATCGACGCCGGCCGATTCGGGTACGACGCTCGGCATGTCCTGCGGCGCGCCGCCGGCGGCCAGCGCCGGCCCGCCGCATGAACCGGCGACGATCGCTGCAGCCGCGATGCCGCGCATTGCGTTGGAAATACTCATCCTTGCTCCTGCTTAAACCGCGCCTGCCGCGTGGAACGGGCGCTCACATCGACGGACGTCAATCGAGGCACGGCTTGCCGGCCGGCACGAACTGCCCGCGCCCCGGCTCGGCCGCGAGCAGGCGGCCATCCTCGACGAGCAGCTCGCCGCGCGACAGGCAATGACACGGCCAGCCCGTCACCTCGATCCCTTCGTAGGGCGTGTAGTCGACCGCATGATGCAGCGACGCATTCGCGATCCGCACGCGCTTGTCCGGATCCCACACGACGATGTCCGCATCGGCGCCGACCGCGATCGTCCCCTTGCGCGGATACAGCCCGTACAGCTTCGCGGGGCGCAGCGACGTGAGCTCGACGAACTGGTGCAGCGACAGCCGCCCGTGACGCACGCCGTCGAACAGCAGCGGCAGCCGCGTCTCGAGCCCCGGAATCCCGTTCGGGATATGGTCGAACGAAACGGCCTGCCCGCCCGGATGCTTGCCGCACGGATCGTCGTAGCTGAACGGCGCATGGTCGGACGAGAACACCGAAAACACGCCCTGCTTCAGCGCCTTCCACACGGCCTGCTGGTTCGCCGGATCGCGCGGCGGCGGGCTGCATACGCACTTTGCGCCTTCATAACCGTGATCGTCATGGCCGAGATCGGCGGCCGTCAGATACAGGTATTGCGGGCACGTTTCGGCGAGAATCGGCAGCCCGCGCGACTGCCCCCAGCGGATCTGCTCGATCGCCTCCGCGCCCGACACGTGCACGATCAGGATCGGCACGTCGACGAGTTCCGCGAACGCGATCGCACGATGCGTCGCTTCGCGCTCGACCACGGCCGGCCGCGCATGCGCATGGAAACGCGGTGCGACGTGGCCGTCGCCGAGCAGCCGCTCGGTGAGCCAGCCGATGCAGTCCGAATTCTCCGCATGCACCATCACAAGCGCGCCGTGCTCGCGCGCGACCGACAGCACGTCGAGCATCTGGCGGTCGTTCAGCTTCAGGTCGTCGTAGGTCATGTACACCTTGAACGACGTGTAGCCGTTCGCGATCAGCCGCGGCAATTCTTCCGCCAGCACGTGCGGCGTCGGATCGGCGACGATCAGGTGAAAGCCGTAGTCGACCAGCGCACGCCCGTCGGCGCGCCGGTGATAGTCGTCGACGGCCGCCTGCAGCGACTGCCCCTTCGCCTGCGCGGCGAACGGGATCACGGTCGTCGTGCCGCCGCACAGCGCCGAGCGCGTGCCGGACAGGAAATCGTCGGCCATCCGCAGCCCGTCGGGCATCGGCTGGTCGAGATGGCAGTGCGCATCGACGCCGCCCGGCATCACGAGCATGCCGCTCGCATCGAGCTCGCGCGGCGCGCGCGGCAGCCCGTGACCGAGCATGGCCACGCGCCCCGCGCGGATGCCGATGTCGCACGAGAACCGGTCCGCCGCCGTGACGACGTCGGCGTGCCGGATCACGAAATCGAGATCGTTCGACATGGCGCCCGCCTCAGATCACTTCGCTGAAGAGACGGCCCCAGCCCTTCACCTGCCGCGTGTCGTAGTCGGCAAGCTGCAGCGACTTCCACACGACGGTCGAGATCGTGTCGTAGATCGGGATGCCCGTTTCCTCCTCGAGCGCCGGCACCAGGTGCGCGGCGTTCAGGTTCGTGCAGAAGATCGAGATCGCGCGCGGGCCGGCCGCCGCGACTTCGCGCACCATGTTGCCGATCTCGTCGCCCGTCACTTCGGAGAACGAGAAATTGACCTTCAGGTTCAGGTGACGCTCGGCGATGCAGTTCAGCCCCGAACGGCGATAGTTGTCGACGATCTTCGTCTGCACGTCGTCGAGATACGGCGTGACGAGGCCGAACTCGTGCGCGTTCGTCTTCTTCAGGATCTCGTTGAGCGCGAGCACCGACGTGGTGGCCGGAATGCCGGTCGCCGCGGTGATGCGCTCGCACAGCCGCTCGTCGGCCTCGAAGCCGAGCCAGCCCGACGACGTGCCGTTCCACGCGATCACGTCGACCTTCGCGTCGGCGAGCAGCAGCGCGGCCTGGATGATCTTGTCGTCGTCGAACTGGCCGAGCGCCTGGCCCGTCAGCGAGATCTCGGTGACCGGAAAGCGCGCGAAGTGCGCGGACACGCCCGGCAGGCCGGCGACCATCGCGCTCGTCAGCGGTTCGAGCGACGTGTTGGAGGACGGGGTGAGCATGCCGAGCAGGGTACGTTTTTTCATGACGGGTTTCTCTCTACCAGTGAATGCAGTCGATGCAGTGAAAGGGGTCGGTCAGACGGGGAGCTTGTTTTCGTAGTCGATCGCGCTGGAGCACACGAGCAGGCCGACGCCGGCCGCCGCGAACACCATCAGCGCAAGGAAATAGGAACCGGTGAACTGCACGATCGCGCCGACGACGATCGGCACGGTGACGCCGCCGATGTTGCCGCCGAGGTTCATCAGGCCGCCGAGGAAGCCGATCTTGTTGCGCGTGCCGAGCGACGACGGGATGCACCAGTACAGCCCGCACCAGCGCAGGAAGAACAGCGTCGACGACAGCAGCGCGACGCACACGACGGGGTCCTTCACATACGCGACCGAGAAGATCGACACCGTGGCGATCACCGCCGCGATGCCGAACAGCGTGCGCATCACGACGTTCGGGCGGCCGCCCGCGGCCTTCCACTTGTCGGCGATCCAGCCGCCGAGCAGTTCGCCGACGAAGCCGCTGAAAAAGATGATGAAGGTCGAGCCGCCCATCTGCTTGATGTCGAAGCCGTGCACCTTGTGCAGGTAGTTCGGCATCCACGTGAGCAACCCGTAGAACACGCTGTTGAAGCACATCCAGCCGAAGAACATGCACCACACCGAGCGGTACTTGAAGAAGTCGCGCGAACGGCCCGACGCGCCGGCCGGCTCGGCCGCGAGATCGCTCGCATGCGACGCCTCGATGTATTCGGCTTCGAGGTCGTTGACACCCGCATGTTCGCGCGGCGAGTTGCGGATGTAGTGCCACGCGAGCAGCCCGGCCAGCACGGTGCCGACGCCGGCCACCGCGAACGCGAGCCGCCACGAGCCGAGCACCGCGATCAGCCCGGCGATCAGCACCGCGCCCAGGGCTGCGCCGAGCGGCGCGCCGCCGTCGAGCAGCGTGGCGCCGCGGCCGCGCTCGGTCTGCGTCATCCAGATCGCGTTGAGCTTGCCGCCGGCCGGGTAGATCGGCGCTTCGGCCGCGCCGAGGCCGAGGCGCGTGAGCAGCAGCGACGGTGCATTCGTGCACAACGCGGCGATCGCCTGGAAGAAGCCCCAGAACACGGTCGCCGTCGCGATCACGACACGCGGCTTGAACCGGTCGGCCAGCATCCCGCCCGGGATCTGCATCACGGCATAGGTCCAGAAGAACGAGCTGAGGATCAGACCCTCCATCGCGGGCCCGATATTGAACTCCTGCGAGATGTAAGGCATGGCGACGGACAGCGATGCGCGATCGACGTAGTTGATCGCGATGAGGCTCAGCATCACGACGAATATCTTCCAGCGAACAGCGGATTTGCCGACCGTCATGGCGGCGACACCGGAGGTTGAAGACATGGACGGACTCCAGGAGTGGACGAGGATGGTCAGGACGTCGCGCAACGTGGAACCGAGTATAGGATTAGAAATTTATAATTACCGTTAGCGTAAACACTTGGTTTCATTGAGATTCTTTAATCACGATGTTGGTGCAGGGTAAGCCCCGATATCGTGATAAGCTCGCACCATCATGAGCCAGACACCCCGCAATCCCCTGCTTCTGCGCACGCGCGGCATGGCCGCCGAGATCGCCGCGCGCCTGCGCGTGATGATCGACGAGGGCGAATTGCCGCCCGGCGCGCGGATCGACGAAAAGGAACTCAGCCTCGCGTTCGACGTGTCGAAAACGCCGCTGCGCGAAGCGCTGAAGGTGCTCGTCGCGGAAGGCGCCGTCACGCATCGCCAGTACATCGGCTATCGCGTCGCGTCGATCGACCTCGACGACCTGGTCTCGACGTTCGAACTGCTGCACGGGCTCGAGGCGATGGCGGGCGAGTTGCTGCGCAAGCGGATCGGCACGGCGACGCTCGCCGCGCTGCAGGCGAAGCACCGGAAGATGGTGGAGTGTCATGAAGCCGGCAAGCGCACCGAGTATTTCCGGCTGAACCAGCAGATTCATCAGATGATCGTCGACGCGGCCGGCAACCCCGTGCTGTCGGGCATCTATGCGTCGCTGATGTCGAAGGTGCACCGCGCACGCGGCGCCGCGAACACGGACACGCTGCGCTGGGCCGAGTCGCTGCACGAGCACGAGGACATCATGGCCGCGCTCGCCGACCCCGACCATGCGGTGCTGCCGCAGGTATTGCGCAGCCATTCGGAAAACACCGCGCGCGAGGTGCTCGCGATCCTCGATCGCACGGGCACGGCCGACGCGCCGGAACAGCGCTCGGCCGGCGCGTGAAGGCTGCCGGCCGACGATCCGCTAGGCCGCCCGCAACGCCCGCCGCGCCACTTCCGCGAAATACCGCGCGCCCACCGGCAGGATCGCGTCGTTGAAGTCGTACGTTGCGTTATGCAGCGGCACGCCGCCGAGGCCACCCGCTTCACCGTTGCCGATGAACACGAAATTGCCGGGCACCGCCTGCAGGAACGCGCCGAAATCCTCCGAGATCATCATCGGCTGCACGTCGGCGTTCACCGCCTCCGCGCCCGCGACCTGCGCCGCGGCCCGCACCGCCGTGTCGACCCACTCCGGCGAATTCACCGTCGGCGCGAACTCGTGCGTGTACTCGAACGTGCACGCCGCGCCGTGCGTGCCGCAGATCCCTTCGCTGATCTCGCGCATCCGCGTTTCCAGCAGCGCCTGCACGTCGCGCGAATAGCTGCGCGTGTCGCCCTTGATAGTCACCGTCGACGGCAGCACGTTGCGCAGCCCGTCGGTGATGAACTCCGTGCAGGAGATCACCGCCTGCTGGCCCGGGTCGAGATTGCGCGACACGATCGTCTGCAGCGCGAGCACGACCTGCGCGCCGATCACGATCGGATCGATGCCCATGTGCGGGCGCGCCGCATGCGTGCCGCGCCCGTCGATCCGGATCACGAAATTGTCCTCGCTCGCCATGATGCCGCCGGCGCGCGTCGAGAAGGTGCCCGCGCGCATGCCCGGCATGTTGTGCGCGCCGAAGATTGCGTCGACCGGGAAGCGCTCGAACAGCCCGTCGGCCATCATCGCCTTCGCGCCGCGGCCGTGCTCCTCGGCCGGCTGGAAAATGAAACGCACCGTGCCGTCGAAATCCTTGCGCTCGGCCAGCAGTTGCGCGGCGCCGAGCACCATCGACATGTGACCGTCGTGTCCGCACGCATGCATCTTGCCGGGCGTGCGCGACGCGTGTTCGCGGTCAGGCGCGTGCTCGGCGATGTTCAGCGCGTCCATGTCCGCGCGGATGCCGATCGCGCGCTTGCCGGTACCGGCCGTCAGGTTCGCGACGAGCCCCGTGCCGCCGATCCCGCGATGCACGTCGAGCCCGAGCGTCGTCAGGATGCGCGCAACGTAGTCCGACGTGTTCACCTCTTCGAAACCCGTCTCCGGATGCTGGTGCAGGTGGCGGCGCCAGGTCTTCAGTTGGCCCTGCAGCGTGCTTTCGTCGATTGCGTCCATTGCGTTTGCCTCGTCGGTCGTAGTCGGTCGTAGTCGGTAGTGATGTCGTTCAGACCGCCACCGTCGCGCGGTCCAGCCAGTCGCGCTGCCGCGCGAGCACGGCGTCGGCCGCCTCGCCGACGCAGCTCCGGTACACAGACGGCGCCGTCGCACCCTCCGTATTGATCGCCAGCACGCGCGAATGCGCGCCGAGCCCCACCTGCCGCGCGCGTGCCGGGTCGCGCATCAGCACGTCCAGCCCCGCGATGCCGGCCGCGCCCGATTCGCCGGCCACGACCGGCACGTCGCGTTCGCTGCCGGCCGCGAGGCCGCGCATCGCCTGCACCGCGTCTTCGTCGTCGATCAGCATGAAATGGTCGATGCACATCTCGAGGAAATCCCACGCCAGCGGCGACGCCTCGCCGCACGCGAGCCCGGCCATCACCGAATCGACGCTGCCGGTCGCCTTGCTGGCGCGCCCGGCCAGTGCGCTCTGGTACAGGCAGTCGGCCTGGCGCGGCTCGACGACGATGAAATGCGGCCGCTCCACGCCGTCGCGCTCCCACAGATAACTCGCGACACCCGCGGCGAGGCCGCCCACGCCGCCCTGCAGCAGCACATGCGTGAACGGCCGCCCGTCGTCCCGCGCCGCCTGCGCGGCGGCCTCGGCGGCGATCACGCCGTAGCCCTGCATCACGTCGCGCGGAATCGCTTCGTAGCCGTCGTACGACGTATCCGACACGACATACCAGCCGTTCGCCTGCGCGAGCTGCGCCGCGCAGACCACCGATTCGTCGTAATTCCCCGCGATGCGCACGATCCGCGCGCCGTACGCGGAGATCGCGCGCTCACGCTCCGCATCGACGTTCGCGTGCAGCACGATCACGCACCCGCAGCCGATCGCGCGCGCGGCGGCGGCGAGCGCGCGGCCGTGATTGCCGTCGGTCGCGCTGATCACCGTCAGGTCGGCCAGTTCGGACGCGTAGCGGCCGGTGACGAGCCCTTGCGGATCGAGATCCTGCTGGCGGCGCAGCCGCTTCACGAGCCGCACCAGCGCGATCGGCGCGCCGAGCGCCTTGAAGCTGCCGAGCGGCGAGCGGCACGACTCGTCCTTCACGCTGACGCTCGCGACGCCGAGCCGCGCGGCGAGATCCGGCAGCACGCGAAGCGGCGTGTGCGCGTGGCCGACGAGCGGCCAGTGCGACAGCCACGCGCCGCTTTCGTCGGCCGACGCGATGTTCATCACGCGTCGCAGCGCGTGGGGATAGGCGGCGCGCGATGCGCGGGGGTTGGCGATCAGCATGGCGAAAGGCTCGGGAACAGGGCCGCGCCGGCGGCCCGTCGGGTGGATCGGATCGGGCAAGCGCGGGTTGCGCTCGCCGTCGGTCCGAAAAATAATATTGCGCATCCCGGTCAAAAAAATCGCCGAATCGACCATCCATACGCAAAAATTTCTCATTCTTTCGAGGTTTCACGCACCATCATGACCACCCCACTCGATGCGTTCGATCGCAAGCTGCTGATGGAAATCCAGCGCGACGCGCAGACGCCGCAGAGCGAACTCGGCGCGCGCGTCAATCTGTCGACCGCGGCCGTGAACCGGCGCCTGAAACGTCTCGCGGACGACGGCGTGATCGAGCGCTACACCGCCGTCGTCGCACCGGACAAGGTCGATCATCCGCTGACGATCGTCGTCAACGTCGAGGTCGAAAGCGAGCAGATCGACCAGCTCGACGCGATGAAGCGTGCGTTCGAGCGCTGCCCGCAGATCCAGCAGTGCTACTACGTGACGGGGGAATGGGATTTCGTGCTGATCGTCGCGGTGCGCAACATGGATCAGTACAACGCGCTCACGCGCGAGCTGTTCTTCGCGAACAACAACGTGAAGCGGTTCAAGACGCTGGTGAGCATGAGCCGCGTGAAGGTCGGGCTCGAAGTGCCGGTCGATCCGGGCGAATGAATGAGTGAATGCGTGAGCGATTGCACACAAGAAGCGGCCGGCACGCGATCGCGCGCACCGGCCGTTTCCCATCGACGGCTACGTCAGCGGCAACTGAAGCTCGCCGCCGAATTCACGTCGCCTGAACCGTTGTAGCGCGCCACCTGCGGATACGGGCACAGCGGACGCGTGCGACCCGCGCCCCATGACGCCGGCACATCCGCACTCGGCACCGCGTTCGTCGCGTCGCGCGCGGCGGCCACCACCGTAGCGGGCGCCTGCCCCTGCTCGACCCACGCGACGAGCGGCGTCAGCAGGTCGAACTGGTCGGCCGCCGGCCCGCCCGAACAGTGGTTCATCCCCGGCACCGGATAAAGGCGCGCGAAATCCGACGCATCGCCGCCGTTCGCCTGTGCGAGCCGCGCATACCAGTCACGCGTGTCGTCGAACGAGAACACCGGGTCGCCCGTGCCGTGATAGACGAGCAGCTTCGCGCCGCGCGCCTTCAGCGCGGACAGGTTCGTCTCGTCGGGCGGCGTCATGAACGTCCACGCGGATTGCGTGTACGTACCGTTCGTCGCGAAGATCGCCGGTGCGTCGTTGTCCATGTCGAAGCCGAGCGCGAAACCGGGCAGGTTCGCGAGCGTCGCGGTGCTTTTCGGCGGCGTCGTGAACGTGAACGCCATCGCGGCCGGATCGAGCGTGATCGAATTCGACTGCTTCCACGCGGCCCAGCCGCCACCGGCAATGCCCGGGTCGTACGGAAAGCCCGCGTAGAGCGCCGTGCCCGCGCTGTTGCGTGCGCCCGTGAACACGTTCTCGAGCGCGGTCTTCTGTGCGGGCGTCAGGCACGCGCCCGTGCGCGTGCCGTTCGCGCAAGTCGGGACGTCCGACTCGACGCTGAAGTGCGCCTGGCACGCGGCGACATCCTGCACCATCCCGTCGGTAGCACCGTCGAGCGCATCGCATTTCTCGAGGATCTTCGCGCCGACGAACTGCCGCTCCGCGTCGGTGAAGCCGCTGCGGATGTCCGGCAGCCCGTTCGTGCCGGTCGCCGAGGCGATCTTCGCGAACTGCTGCGCGCCGTACATCTCGCCGATCGCCGCCTTCGGCAGATGAAAACCCGGATCGCCCGCGATGATGCCGTCGTAGTCGGCCGGGTTGCGCACGGCGGTGACCATCGCGTGACGGCCGCCGTTCGAGCAGCCGCCGAAATAGCTGCGGTCGGGCGCCTTGCCGTACGCGAGCCGGATCACCTGCTTCGCCATCGGCGTGAGCGCGTCGACCGCGCCGTAGCCGTAGTCGATTCGCGCCTGCGGATCGAGGCCGAACAGCGGATTCTGCGCGGCACTGTGCCCGGAATCCGAACTGATCACCGCGAACCCCATGTTCAGCGCATCGTTCAGCGGCCCGCCGCCGCCGATCTCGCCGGTCGCGGTCACGACATTGCCGTCGAGCCCGCCGTTCGCCTGGTAGAAGAAACGGCCGTTCCACGCCTTCGGCAAGCGCATCTCGAAGCCGATTGCGTAGGTCTTGCCGTCCACCGCGCTCACGCGCTGGTTCATCTTCCCTTCGATCACGCAGTGCTCGGCGACCGGCTTGCCGGCCACCGTCAGCGCGCCCGCGGCCGCGGTCGTCACCGACGTGAACGACGTGTTCGCATACGCGAGCTTCGCGGCGAGCGCGTCGCAGGTCTGCGTCATCGCGGCCGGCGTCGCGGCGCTCATATGTGTCGGCGTGGCGTTGACCGAATCGTCGCCGCCGCACCCGGCGAGCATCGCCGCCGCGGACAGCGGTGCAATGCAAAGGAATGCAGATTTTCTGTTCAAGATATCCCTCGTTCGTCAGGCTGCCGAATCAGAACATGTGCCGCACGCCGACCATCGCGCCGAGCTGCCCCATCCCTTCGCCGGGCGTCGTGCCGGGCCCGCCGCCGCTGACCGCGTAGCGCGCATGCGCGCTGTTCCACAGATACGACGATTGCGCATAGACGGCCGTGCGCTTGGTCAGCAGATAGGTCGCGCGCAGCGTGGCCATCGTCGCGCGCGTGTCGTGCGCGCTGTTGACGATCCGGTAGCCCTCGCCGTCGACGACAAAATCAGGCTTCACCGCATACGACGCGCCGACGAAGAACAGGTCCGAATGCGCACCCGGCGCGGCCGGCGAACCGGTCGACACGCGCCGCCCGATCCAGCCCGCGCCGATCCGCGCGCCGGCCGCCTGCGCATACGCGCTCACGTGCGCGCGAGCGTCCTTGCCGCCGCTGCTCGTGAAAGGAACCGGCGCCACGCCGTCGAAGAAGTTGGCGGCCGCGCCGGTGCCGCCGCGCTGCTCCTCGTACGACGCCGCCGCGCCGAAATACGCGCTGTCGTACTTGAGCATCACCGACCAGTTGCGGCACTGCGTGGCATCCCCCGGCACCTGGCCCGCGCACGTGCCCTGCCCGGGCGAGTTGCCGGTGCCCGCGCCGTCGCGGCCGAACGAATACGCGGCGCCGAGCGTCACGCCGCGATAGGTGCCGACGTAGGTCACCGCGTTGTCGGAGCGGCCGTTCGGCACGTACGCATCGAACGAGCCGAGCCCGTAGATGTCGGGGCCGATGATGTCCGCGCCCTGCAGCGCGAGATAGGTCATCGTGTACTGGCGGCCGAACGCGAGCGTGCCGAAGCCGCTCTTCAGCCCGACGAACGCCTGCCGCCCGAACAGCCGGCCGCCCTGTCCGAGATCGCCGCCGCGCACGTTGAAACCGCTTTCGAGCGTGAACACCGCCTGGTAACCGCCGCCGAGATCCTCGGTGCCGCGCAGGCCCCAGCGCGACGGCAGCTCGCCCGTCACGCCCGGCATGCGTACCACGTGGTCGCCGGCCGCGTTCGCGTGCGACACGAACTCGACGCCCGTGTCGATGATCCCGTACAGCGTCACGCTCGACTGCGCGTGCGCGCCGGTCGCGGCCAGCGCGCATGCGCCGGCCGCCAGCAAGGCTTTGGTGTGCTTCATGGTGTTCGTCTCCAGACCTGTGTCGTAATCGCGCTCTACCGGCGCTCGTGGTTGAAATGGGAAGAAATCAGTCGTGCGCCTGCGGGCGCCGGATCAGCATCAGCGCAGCGACGGCGGCGACGAGCGTGACGGGAATGCTCGCGCCGATCACGACCGACGCGCTGCGGCCCATGGCGAGCAGTTCGGCGGCGGCGAGCGGCCCGACCACCGAGCCGAGGCGGCCGACGGCAACGGCGGAGCCGACGCCGGTGCCACGCATCGCGGTCGGGTAATAGATCGCGGCCAGCGCATACAGCACCGACTGGCCGCCGACGACGAACATCCCGGCCGCGAACGCGGCGGCGGACAGCCACAGGAGCCCGGGCGCGATCGCCAGCGCGGCAAGCGACAGCACGATCCCCGCGTACATGCCGCCGACCACGCGCGACGGACGCAAGCGGTCCATCGACATGCCGATGCCGAGCACGCCGAGGCCGCTGCCGATGTTGAAGAAGATCTGCACGATCCCGGCCTGGCTGCGCGCGAGCCCCTTCGCGGCCATCAGCGACGGCAGCCAGTTCAGCAGGAAATACAGCACGATCAGCGTGCAGAAGTAGCTGAGCCACAACGCCAGTGTCGTGCCGGTGCGCGAGCCGCCGAACAGCGTCTGTCCGACGCTGGGGCGCGCCGCGCCCGATGCGCTGACGTCGAGGAACGCACGCGATTCGGGCAGCAGTGCGAGCAGCAGCGGCGCGAGCAGCAGCGGGCCGACGCCCCCGACATAGAAAATGTGCCGCCATTCGGTGTCGCCTGCGAGCAGCACGCCGATCAGCGACGCGATCACGCCGCCGAACGGAATTCCGCAGTACATCACGGCCACCGCGCTGCTGCGCGAGCGTGCGTCGACCGCTTCCGACGACAAGGCAATGAGGTTCGGCATCGCGCCGCCGAGGCCGAGGCCGGTCAGCGCACGAACGGCGACCAGCATCGCGAAGCTCGACACCTGCGCGGTCGCGATCGACAGCAGCCCGAACAGGCAGACCGACGCGATCAGCACGTGCTTGCGGCCGACCCGGTCGGCCAGCCAGCCGCCGAGCATCGCGCCCGGCAGCAGGCCGAACGTGCCCGCGCTGAACGCGAGCCCCATCTGTGAAACCGAGAGCCCGAATTCGTGGGCCATGCGCGGTGCCGCGACGCCGACCGACTGCAGGTCGAGCCCCTCGAGCAATGCGATCGCGAAACACAGGCCGAGCGTCGTCGCGACGGCCGGCCTTGCGGCAACGGAAGTGTCCATGCTGTCTCCTAACCGTGACTCGCGCGGCATACGAGGAACGCATGCGCGGTGTCCTTGCTTTATCGTGATCGGGTTTCGTCTATTTATCAGGTAACCTGATTAAAAACCCGAAAGAAAATCCCGTCGAGGGACGGGATGATTTAATAACAGGTAACCTGATATTTCAAGTGTCGCGAGCGCGGTGTTAACCCGCAACCCGTTCGCGACCTGCGCCATGCCGCGCCATGCCGCGGCATGGCCCCGCGCGGCCGGAGCAATCGGAAAGAAAGACGCGACGGCGGCGTGCTCAGTCGCGCAGGTTGCGTACGAACAGCTCGAGCGTGCGGTGAACCTGCGCGACATCGTCGGCGCTCACGTCGTCGCCGAGCATCCGGCGTTCGAGCGGCCGCAGCACCTGCTCGCATTCGCGCAGGATTGCCGAGCCCTCGTCGGTCAGACGCAGCAGGATCACGCGGCCATGGCTGGGATCGGCCTCGCGCGTCACGAAGCCGCGGGCGGCCATCGCAACCATCACTTCGTTCGCGGATTGCGGCGTGATGAACGAGCGCACCGCGAGTTGCGCATTGGACAGCGCGCCGCGCGCCTCGAGCACCGACAGCGCCGTGTACTGCGCGAGCGTCACACCGAGCGGCACGAGCGCATCGCTCATCTGGCGGCGCAGCAGCCGGTCGAGATTGCCGATCAGGTAGGTAAGCCGCTGCTGCGAACGCGTGCGCGGCCTGGCTTCGCTGGCGCGGGCCGTGCGTTTCGGGCCGGCCGGTTTGACGGGTGTCGAACTCATGAACGTGTCGGAAGGAGGATCGCGGGCCATCTTACCTCACGCGGTCCGTATATCAGCCCGTAATCGGCCCTTATGTCGGCCCGTAGGTCGGCCCCGT
Organism: Burkholderia sp. Bmkn7; assembly: GCF_041103175.1. Classification (NCBI taxonomy): domain Bacteria; kingdom Pseudomonadati; phylum Pseudomonadota; class Betaproteobacteria; order Burkholderiales; family Burkholderiaceae; genus Burkholderia; species Burkholderia sp. Bmkn7. The sequence goes on from NZ_JBGCUH010000002.1 coordinate 361,931, forward strand.
AGGTCGGCCCGCACGGCGGCTCGTGCCGGCCGGCGAGCCGCCCCGGGGGCCGTCCACACCCGGCTCGGACGAACCTTACGCCGCGGCAACCGGCAGCGCCGCGCGGCAGCCCGCGTCCACCAGCGCGAGCCGGTGTGCGAATGCCGCGAGCGGATAGTCGAAGAAGTAGGTGCCGACCGCGCGCTTGCCCGCACGGAACGAATCGTCTCCGGGCGCATCGCCGACGATGCGCAGCGTGCGCGCCCACGCGAACGCGAGCAGCAGCCAGCCGACCAGCGCGAGATAGTCGTCCGCGACGCGGTAGGGCAGATCCGGATCGTGCTCGCTCGCGCGGATCACGCCGGCCGTCACGCGCTCGAGGTCCGCGCACAGCGTGGCGACGCGCGCCCCGGCGTCCCTCGCCCGCTCGTCCGCTGCCGCCTGGACGCTCTGCGCGGCTTCCGCGCGAATCAACTCGAGCAGCGCATGCAGCGCCTCGCCGCGATCCCCCAGCACCTTGCGCACCAGCAGATCGATCGCCTGGATCTCGTTGGTCCCTTCGTACAGCATCGACACGCGGCAATCGCGCACCGTCTGTTCGATCCCGTATTCGTGAACGTAGCCGTAGCCGCCGAATACCTGCAGCGCGTTCGACGCGGCCGCGAAACCGTTCGCGGTGAAGAACGCCTTGGCGACCGGCGTGAGCAACGATGCCAGCCGCGACGCCGCGAGCCGAGCCGGCGGCTGCGGATCGTGCGCGGCGACGTCGAGCCAGTGCGCGATCCAGTAGCCGATCGCGCGCTCGCCTTCGACGATCGCCTGCGCATCGAGCAGGATGCGGCGGATCGCGGCGTGTTGCGCGATCGGCGCCGCCCTGCCCTGTATGCGCTCGCGCGCATAGGCCGACGCGGCCTGCCATGCGCTCTGCGCATGCCCGACACCCTGCATGGCGACCTGCAGGCGCGCCGCGTTCATCATCACGAACATCGATGCGAGCCCGCGATGCGGCTCGCCGACGAGCCAGCCCGCGGCCGCGTCGAAACGCATCGTGCAGGTCGGGCTTGCCTTCAGCCCCATCTTCTTCTCGATGCCGTCGCACCAGACGCCGTTACGCACGCGGCCGCCCGGCGCGTCGAGCCACTTCGGCACGACGAACAGCGACAGCCCCTTCGTTCCCGCCGGCGCATCGGGCAGCCGCGCGAGCACGAGGTGCACGATGTTGTCGGTCAGGTCGTGCTCGCCGCCGGTGATGAACAGCTTGCTGCCGCTGATCCGGTAGCCTTCGGCGGCCGGGTCCGGCACTGCCTGCGTGCGCAGCAGGCCGAGATCGCTGCCCGCCTGTGGCTCGGTGATGCACATCGTCGTCAGCCACTCGCCGCTCGCGATCTTCGGCAGCACGTCGCGCTTCAGGCGCTCGCCGCCATGCGCGCGCAGGCACGCCACCGCGCCATGCGTGAGCCCCGGCGACATCAGCCACGCATGGTTCGCCCCCGCGAGCATCTCCTGCAGCGCGACGTCGAGCAGATGCGGCAGCCCCTGGCCGCCGCAATCGGCGTCGAGCGCCAGCGTCGGCCAGCCGGCGTCGACGTAGTCGCGGTACGCATCGCGAAAGCCCGCCGGCATCGTCACGCCGGCACCGTCGAACCGGCAGCCCTCGATATCGCCGGTCGAATCGAGCGGCGCGATGCGTTCGACCACGAAGCGGGCGGCTTCGTCGAGCACCTGCCCGGCGGTCGACAGGTCGAGCTCCGCCCAGTCGGGCACGCGGCGCCACAGCGCCGGCGCATCGAGCCATTCGCCGATCACGAACAGCATGTCGCGCAACGGCGCGCAATACGCGTTGCTCATCGCGCGCACCTCATGCGCGGCGCGCCGTGCCGGCGACGATCACGCCCGCGTCGGCCGCGCCCGGTTCGTACATCGCGTCGACCACCGCCGCACGGTGCATGAGCACCGCACGCTGGTTGATCGAGCCCTTGTCGGTGACTTCGCCGAGATCGAGCGAAGGCGGCGTATCGAGCACGCACAGCCGCGTGACGAACGTCGCGCTGCCGGTCGCATCGCGGTTCAGGCGCTCGAGCAGCGCCGCGAAGAACGCCCGCACCGCGGGCGCCTGCAGGACGGTGCGCACGTCGGCGTCCGGTGCCGCGCCGGCCAGGCGACGGCAATCGTCGACGCGCGGGAAGATCATCACGCCGACGTCGTCGCGATTCATCCCCGTGACGACCGCGTCCTGCACGTAAGGTGCGCCGTTCGATACGATCCGCGCGCGCATGGGCCCGACGCTCACGAAAGTGCCTGACGACAGCTTGAAATCCTCCGCGATGCGCCCGTCGAACATCAGGCCGATCTCCGGCCGCGCGGGATCGACGAAACGCACCGCATCGCCGCTGCGGTAGTAGCCCTCCTCGTCGAATACCTCGCGCGCGTCGTCGCCGCTCGCGCGCCAGTAACCGGCCATCACGTTCGGCCCGCGAAAGCGCGCCTCGAGCTTGCCGTCGACCGGCACCAGCTTCGCGTCGCAGCCGGGCGCGGGCAGGCCGATGTAGCCGGCCCCCGACACCGGCCCCGTGGTGAACATGCACGATGGCGCGGCCTCGGTCATCCCGAGGCCCGCCATGATCCGGATGCGCTCGCCGCAGTGCGCGAGCGTCACGCGCTCGAGCCGGTCCCACGCGGCCTGCGACAGTCCGGCGCCCGCGAAGAAATACATCTTCACGCGCGAGAAGAAGGTTTCGCGCAGCGCGGCATCCGTTTCGAGCGCCGCGGCCAGCTCTTCCCAGCCCTTCGGCACGTTGAAATACACGGTGGGCGCGATCTCGCGCAGGTTGCGCAGCGTCTCGCCGAACTTGCCGGCGACCGGCTTGCCGTCGTCGATGTACAGCGTGCCGCCGTTGTACAGCGCGATGCCGACGTTATGGCTGCCGCCGAACGTGTGATTCCACGGCAGCCAGTCGACCAGCACCGGCGGCTCCAGGCCGAACTGCGGAAACGTCTCGAGCAGCATCTGCTGGTTGCTGCACAGCATCCGGTGCGTGGTCGGCACCGCCTTCGGCAGCCGTGTCGACCCAGACGTGAACAGGAATTTCGCGATCGTGTCGCCGGTGATCGCATCGTGCGCGGCATCGACGCTGCCCGGTGTCGTGTCGAGCAGCGACGCGAAACGCGTGACGCCGTCCATCCCGTCGGGTGCCGACACGACCACGCGCTCGACATCAGGCGGCACCGACGCGTCGAGCGCGGCACGAAACGCCGCGCCGTCCGACGCGAAGACCAGCCCCGGCGTGAGCACGGCGAGCGCGTGGCGCAGCTTGCCGTAATCGCTCGACACGAGCGAATACGCGGGCGACAGCGGCGCATGCGGAATGCCGGCCCACATCGCGCCGAACGCGAGTTGCAGATGTTCGAGGTCGTTGCCCGACAGGATCGCGACGGGCCGCTCGGCCGACAGCCCGCGATCGAGCAGCGCCTGGCCGATCGCGCGGGCGCGCTCGAGCATCTGCGCATACGTGATGCCGATCCACGTACCGTCGGGCCCGCGCCGCGCGACCAGCCAGCGGTCCGGATGCGCGCGCGCACCGCTCGCGAGCCGGTCGGTCAGCCGGCGTGGGTACGCGCCGAGCGGGGTCGTCGCGCGCAAGGTCCAGCAGCCGTCGCGCTGCACGATCTCCGGCGGCGCCGTGCCGATCGCCACGGGGCGATAGCCGGCGGGAACGCGCTGGGCGGCAGCCGCGTCGCGCAGTTGGGTCGGATCCGCATCCAAGTTCTGTCTCCGGTCGGTTCCGCCCCGCGCGCGTGCGCGCGCCGGGCGGAGACTTCATTGTGTCGTTGTCTTATCTGGGGCGCCGCGGCGCCCGGGACGGCTCAGATCGGGTAGTGACGCGGCGCGGTCTGGACCGTGATCCAGCGCAGGTCGGTAAACTCGGCGATCGACGCCTTGCTGCCGAACCGGCCGTAGCCGCTTGCCTTCACGCCGCCGAACGGCATCTGCGCCTCGTCGTGCACCGTCGGCCCGTTGATGTGGCAGATACCCGATTCGATCTGCTTCGCGACCTGCATCGCGCGCGCGATATCGCGGCTGAACACCGCCGCCGACAGCCCGTACTCGCTGTCGTTCGCGGCCGCGAGCGCGGCGGCGTCGCCGTCGACGCGCTGCACGGTCACCACCGGCCCGAACGATTCGTCCGCATACAGCTGCATGTCGCGCGTGACACCGTCGACGATCGTCGGCTGCATCACCGCGCCGTCGACTTCACAGCCGAGCGGCAGCGCGGCGCCGTGCGCGCGCGCGTCGTCCACCATCGCCGCGATCCGCTGCGCGGCGGCCGCGCTTTCGAGCGTGCCCAGCACGACGCCCGGCGCGGCCGGGTTGCCGGCCTTCAGCGTGCGCGCCTTCGCGACGAGCCGTTCGACGAACGCATCGGCGACCTGGCGATCGACGATCACGCGCTCGGTCGACATGCAGATCTGCCCCTGGTTGAAGAACGCGCCGAATGCGACCGCCTCGACCGCCGCGTCGAGATCGGCGTCGTCGAGCACGAGCACCGGCGCCTTGCCGCCGAGTTCAAGCAGCGCCGGCTTCAGGTGCTGCGCGGCGAGCGTCGCGACGATGCGGCCGACGCGTGTCGAACCGGTGAAGTTCACGCGGCGCACCGCCGGGTTCGCGATCAGCCGCTCGACGATCGCCGGCGCGTCCTGCGGCGCATGCGTGATCACGTTGACCACGCCGTCGCCGAGCCCTGCGTCGTGCAGCACGCTGCCGATCAGCCGGTGCACGCCCGGACAACCCTCGGACGCTTTCAGCACCACCGTGTTGCCGCATGCGAGCGGCATCGCGAGCGCACGGGTCGCGAGAATCACCGGCGCATTCCACGGCGCGATCCCGAGCACGACACCGCACGGCTGGCGCACGGCCATCGCGAGGCTGCCGGGCACGTCCGACGGGATCACCGCGCCGTCGATCTGCGTGGTCATCGCGGCCGCCTCGCGCAGCATGTTCGCCGCGAGCATCACGTTGAAGCCGTACCAGTTCGCCATCGCACCGGTTTCCGCGCGGCCGGTTTCGATGAATTCGCCCGCGCGCGCGTCCATCCGGTCGGCCGCCGCGAGCAGCCGCCGGCGGCGCTCGGTCGGCGCGAGCGCGGCCCACGCGGGGAAGGCGCGCGCCGCTGCCGCGACCGCGGCGTCCGCGTCGGCAAGCGTCGCCGCGGCGGCGCGCGACGCCACCCGTCCCGTCGCCGGATCGATCCGGTCGAAGGTCCCGCCGTCCGACGCGCCGCGCGACACGCCGTCGATCAACAAACTCACTTCGTGCATTTCCGTGTCTCCACTCGGATCCGGTTGCGTGCGGCGGCGCGCGTCAGCGCTTGTACGCCTGCAGGCCCGGCTTGATGCTCTTGTCGTCGAGGAACTGCTTGAGGCCCTGCTCGCGCCCGCCTTCCGGATCGCGGTAGTTCGCCTGGTCGAGCTTCGCGTACAGATAGTCCTCGTTCTGCTCCCAGGTCAGCTCGCGGCAACGTTTGAAGCCGTGCTTCGCGTTACGGATCACGACCGGGTTCTTGTCGAGCAGCTTCGCGGCCAGCGCACGCACTTCGTCGCGCAGCTGCGCGCGCGGCACGCTCTTGTTGACGAGCCCCATCTGCGCGGCCTGCGGGCCGGTGAAGGTGTCGCCGGTCATGATGTAGTAGAGCGCCTGGCGATGGCCCACGGTGTCGGCCATCGCCTTGCTGACGAGGTTGCCCGGCGGGATGCCCCAGTTGATTTCCGACAGGCCGAACACCGCTTCGTCGGCCGCGATCGCGAGGTCGCACGCGACGAGCGGCGAGAAGCCACCGCCGAAGCACCAGCCGTTGACCATCGCGATCGTCGGCTTCGCATACATGCGCAGCAATTGCCACTGCCAGCGGCTCGCGTCGCGGCGAATCTTTTCCTGCAGGATTTCCGGGCCCGCGTCGACTTCGCGGAAATATTCCTTCAGGTCCATCCCGGCCGTCCAGGCGTCGCCCTCGCCGGTCAGCACGAGCACCTGCGCCTCGGCATCGAGTTCGATCGCCTCCAGCACGTCGATCATCTCCGCGTTCAGCGTCGGGCTCATCGCGTTGCGCTTGTCCGGACGGTTCAGCGTCACCCATGCGATCCCGCCCTCGACCTCGACCTTCACCGTTTTCCAGCGCCCTTCGTAACCCATTTTCGTTCTCCAATGACGATGCCGCCCTGTGCGACTCGCGACCAATTTACTATCAGGTAACCTGATATGTAAAGTAGAATGGAAGCGGCTCCGGACAAACCCCTAAACGGGCCCGGACAGCCGATTTCGCGCCGTGCCGGCCGACGCATCACGACATGAGGAGACACCCTTGGACATCGACAACCTGATCGCCATCGACACGCACGTGCACGCGGAAGTGTCGTGCTGCCAGCCGCCGGACCTGTTCGCGAAGGCATTCGACGACGCGGCCGACAAGTATTTCGGCACCGTGCTGAAGCAGGGCCGTCGGCCGACCATTCCGGAGACGATCGCGCATTACCGCGAGCGCCGGATCGGCTTCGTGATGTTCACCGTCGACTGCGAGACGAACATCGGCCGGCGGCGCATTCCGAACGAGGAAATCGCGCAGTTCGCGCACGACAACGCCGACGTGATGATCGCGTTCGCGAGCATCGACCCGCACAAGGGCCGCTTCGGCGCGCGCGAGGCGCGCCGCCTGATCGACGAGCACGGCGTGAAGGGCTTCAAGTTCCATCCGACGATGCAGGGATGCTTCCCGAACGACAGGCTCGCCTATCCGATCTACGAGGTGATCGCGGAATACGGGTTGCCGGCCGTCTTCCACAGCGGGCATTCGGGGATGGGATCGGGGATGCGCGGCGGCGGCGGGCTTCGTCTGAAGTACTCCGAACCGATTCACCTCGACGACGTCGCGGCCGACTTCCCGGACATGAAGATCGTGATCGCGCACCCTTCATGGCCGTGGCAGGAGCAGGCGCTGTCGATCGCGCTGCACAAGCCGAATGTCTACATCGACCTGTCGGGATGGTCGCCGAAGTACTTCTCGCCCGAGCTGGTGAAATACGCGAACACGCTGCTCAGGCACAAGGTGCTGTTCGCGTCCGATTTTCCGCTGATCCGGCCGGACCGCTGGCTCGAGGATTTTCAGGGTGCCGGGTTCCGGCCCGACGTGCATTCGCTGATTCTGAAAGACAACGCGGTCGCGTTGCTGGGGCTGCAGGCCGCGCAGCAGTCGTGACCCGTCCGGCCGTGACGGCGCCGGCAGCGCGCGGCGGCGCGACCGGCCGCGCCGCTGCCCGCACCAGCCGTACTCAGTTCGCGGGCTTGCCCGAGAACCGCGCGGTCGGCAGCCCCGCGTGGCGCGTGCGGGCGACGAACACGCCGCCGGCGTCGGCATCGCTCGCCAGCGCGTCGTCGCTCAGCCCGACGCGCGCGCTCGTCACGTACAGCCGGCCTTCGCCGTCGAGCGCCACGCAACTCGGTTGCGCGGTCGGCACTTCGACGCGTTCCGTTTCAACGCCGTCCGGCCCGTAGCGCACCACCCGTCGGCCGCCCCACTGCGCGTTCCACAGGCCACCGTCGCGATCGACCGTCGAGCCGTCCGGATCGCCATCCGCATCGGTCAGCCGCGCGAACGATCGCACGTTCGCGACATCGCCGCCCGCGCGATAATCGCACACGAAAATCTCGCGCACCAGCGAATCGCAGAAATACATCTTCGCGCCATCCGGCGAGAACGCGATGCTGTTCGCGATCGCGGCCGGCGGCAACGCGAGCCGCTCGAGCGTGAGATCCGGATTGAGCCGATGGAACCCGCCGACCGCTTGCGGCGGCTCGCTGCCTTCGTCCTTCATCCCGAACACGAATGCGCCGGCCCCATCGCAGCGCCCGTCGTTCAGCCGCGTCGGCCGATCGGGTTCGACGTCGACGATCCGCGTGAACGCACCGCTGCGCACGTCGAAGAACGCGAGATGCGTCGCGAGCCCGACGAGCAGCACGTCCGGATCCTGCGTCAGCGCGAAACACGCGAGCCGTTCCGGCATCGGCCACTGCGCGAGGCCCGAGCCGTCCGCGCGGCAGCGCCACAGCCGCGCCCCTTCGATGTCCGTCCAGTACAGCGCGTGCGTCGCATCGCACCACGTCGCGCCTTCGCCAAGCGTGTTGCGGCTGTCCACGAGCAGCGCCGCCGCGCCCGGATGAATCTGTTGCATGCCGTCTCCCGATGTCTGTCGCCTTCGCAGGCGGCCGCGCGTTCGTCAGGGTCAGATCTTCATCGCGCGCCGCTGGTTGCGACGATACTGGTCGAACAGCACCGCGAGCAACAGAATTCCGCCGCGTATCAGATATTGGTAAAACGTCGGCACGTTCAGGAGGCTCATCGCGTCCTGCACGGAGCCCATGATCAGCACGCCGACCAGCACGCCGGAGATCGTCGCGACGCCGCCCGTCAGCGACACGCCGCCGAGCACGCACGCGGAGATCACGCCGAGCTCGAGGCCGACCGAGGTCTTCGGATCGCCGAGGCTCATCCGCGACGCGAGCATCACGCCGGCGAAGCCGGTCACGAGCCCCTGCAGCACGAACACGGTGATCTTGATGCGCATCACCGGCAGCCCCGCGAGCAGCGCCGCCTCGCCGTTGCCGCCGACGGCCAGCACGTTCTTGCCGAACACCGTCTTGCGCAGCAGGAAGCCGAACACGACGAAGCCGACGATGTTGCTCCAGATCGGATACGAGATGCCGAGGAACGACCCGCCGCCGAGATCGAAGAAGCGCTCCTCGGAGATCATCACCGCGTCGCCGTTCGACGTGATGAACGCGAGCCCGCGCACGACTTCCATCATCGCGAGCGTGACGATCAGCGAGTTGATCCGCCAGCGCGCGATCAGCACGCCGTTGACGAGCCCGACCGCGCCGCCCGCGAGCACGCCGCCGGCGATGCCGAGCACGACGCTGTGCGTCGCCGTGATCAGCGTCGACGCGACGACGCCCGCGAACGCGACGATCGACGCGACCGACAGGTCGACCTCGCCGAGCGCGAGCACGAACATCATCGTCACCGCGATCGAGCCGATCAGCGTGACCGACAGCAGCAGGCCCTGGATGTTGCGCGGCGTGAGGAAGTCCGGCACCGTCAGCGACAGCGTCGCGAACAGCACGAGGAACACCATCACGATGCCGGAGCGGTTGATCAGTTGCCACACGCCGCCGCGCGCTCGCGCGGGCGCGGCCGTGGCCGCGGCATCGGGGGACGGGGAAGTGCGTTGGGGTTGCATTGCCTGGCTCATATCAGTTGCTTTCCGGTTGACTGCAGGCCGCTAGCGCGGCAGCGCGAGCTTGATCAGCGCGTCGGGCGTCGCCTGCGCCTTCGCGACTTCGCCCGCGATCCGTCCTTCCTTCATCACGATGATCCGGTCCGACACGCCGATCACCTCGGCGAGGTCGCTCGACACGAGGATCACCGTGCGGCCCGCTTCCGCGAGTTCGTAGAACAGGTTGTAGATTTCCGCGCGCGCGCCGACGTCGATGCCGCGCGTCGGCTCGTCCATCAGGAACACGTCGATGCGCTCGGCCAGCCAGCGCGCGAGCACGACCTTCTGCTGGTTGCCGCCCGACAGCGCGCCGATCGGCGTGTCGCCGTCGCGGGTCTTGATCGCGAGCCGCTCGATATAGCGCTGCGCGAGTTCACGCTCGCGCCGCCCGTCGAGCAGCATGCGCGCCGGGCTGAAATGCCGGCGCGCGCTGATGTTCAGGTTGTCGGCCACCGACGCGATCGCGACGATGCCTTCCTGCTTGCGGTCTTCCGGGCACAGCGCGAGGCCGGCGCGCACCGCGTCGCGCGGGCTCCCGAACGCGACCCGCCGCCCGTTCAGCTCGACGTGCCCCGCGCTCGGGCGCGCGGCGCCGTACAGCAGCTTCATCAGCTCCGAGCGGCCCGCGCCGACCAGCCCGAAGAAGCCGACGATCTCGCCGCGCCGCGCGGTGAACGACACGGGCTCGGCGAGCCCGGGCCCTGCCAGCCCCTTCGCCTCGATCAGCACGTCGCCGGGTGTGCGCGGCCGGTAGCCGTACACGTCCTCGATCGAGCGGCCGACCATGCAGCCGATCAGCCGGTCGCGGTCGAGATCGGCCACGGATTCGAACGTCTCGATGCGACGGCCGTCGCGGAACACGGTCACGCGGTCGCACAGTTCATACACTTCCTCCATCCGGTGCGTGACGTAGATGATCGCGCGGCCTTCCGCGCGCAGTGCACGGATGATCCGGAACAGTTGCGCGGTCTCGCGCGCGGACAGCGAGCTCGTCGGTTCGTCGAACGCGATCACGCGCGCGTCGCGCATCAGCGCCTTGCCGATCTCGATCATCTGGCGCTGGCCGATCGACAGATACTTCACCGGAATGCCCGGATCGATGTGCTCGCCGAGCCGCTCCAGCGCATCGAGCGCGCGCACGGCAAGCGCGCGTTCGTCGACCACGCCGAGCCGGCTCGGCAGTTGCCCGAGCATCAGGTTTTCCGCGACCGTCAGCTCGGGCACGAGATGCAGTTCCTGGTAGATGATCGCGATGCCGGCCTCCAGCGCCGCGCGTGTCGACGCGAAGTGCTGCACCGCGCCGTTCAGCGTCAGCGTGCCGGCCTGCGGCTGGTTCACGCCGGACAGCACCTTCAGCAGCGTCGACTTCCCCGCGCCGTTCTCGCCCATCAGCCCGTGCACTTCGCCCGCGCGCACCGACAGCGACACGGCGTCGAGCGCGCGCACGCCCGGGAACGTCACCGTGATGCCGTCGAGCGCGAGCAGCGCCGCGTCCGGCCGCGACGTGCCGGCTGCAGCGGCTGCGGCGGCTGCGGCGGCCGTGGCTGTGTCCGTGCTGCCGGCGGATACGGTCGTCATCGTCTGCGTCGTCATCGCTTGCCCGCCCCGCACGCTCAGATGCCGAGTTCGGCGCGCACGGCCTGCCAGTTCGCGCGCGTCATCAGCTTGCCGCTCGTCTGCGTGTCGGCCGGCGGCGTCTTGCCGTTGCGAATCCAGTCGACGAGGTTCTGCGTGCTGTCCTTGCCGTGGTTCGTCGAGCTGACGGCGATCGTCCCGTAGAAGCCGGTCGGCTCCTTCTTCTGGAATTCGGCGAACGCCTCGCCGGCACCGTTGATGCCGACGCCGATCACGTCGGCGGCCGGAATATGCAGCTGTTCGGTCGCGCGCACCGCGCCAAGCACGGTTTCCTCGTTCAGCGCGTAGACCACCCACTTCTTGATGTTCGGATGCCGCGCGAGCACCGGCGCGGCCGCGCTGAAGCCGCCTTCGTCGTCGGTCGTCTTCTGCGGCGCATCGAAGATGTTCTCCTGGCGGAAGCCGTTCGCGAGCAGCGCCTGCGTCGCGCCGTCGGTGCGCAGCTTCGCGGTCGGCAGCTCGTAGTTCGTGATCCGCAGCGCGCCGACTTCCTCGGGCTTCCAGCCGCGTCGTTTCATCTCGTCGGAAATCGCCTGGCCGACCTGGTTGCCGATCTTGGTCGCCGACATCCCGAGGTGCGGCACGTTCGGCAGCGGCTTGCCGGTCGAATCGACGAGCTGGTCGTCGACGGTCACGAACTTCATGTTGTAGCGCTTTGCACGCGCGGCGATCGCCGGCCCGAGGCGCACGTCGGGCGCGCAGATCACGAAGCCCTGCGCGCCTTGCGAACCGAGGTTGTCGATCGCGGCCAGCACCTTCTCGCCGTCGGGCGTGCCGATCTTCACGACCGAGAAATTCTCCTTCTGGCCGAGCGCGGACGCCGCGTTCTGCTCGTTGATGAACCATGCCTGCTCGGGCATCTTCACCAGGAAGCCGATCTTCAGCGGCGCGTCGGCGCGCGCGGCGCCCTGCATGCCGAGCGGCGCGATGCACAGCGCGGCGAGCAGCGCGCGCAGGGTGTGTCGGCGAATCGTGTGGGTCGTGCGGTTCATGCGGTGTCTCCTTGATGTCGGCTTGTGCCGTAATGATTCGTCATGCGCGATCGCGCGTCAGCGCGCCCGCGTAGTCAGCGTAGTGAGTGCAGTCAGCGTCCGAACGCGTCGGTCTGCACGCGCCGGCCGAACAGGAACGCATCGGCGACGAGCCGCAACGGCCGCACGTCGACGTCGCTTTCACCCCGCGCGATCAGCGCATGGAAGTGCGCATACAGCGCCGGATACTCGCGTTCGGGCCCGATCTCGACCGGCTCGCCCGCGATCGACAGTTGCGCGCCGCCGCGGCTGATCGCGAGCACGCCGTCGGCCGTGTCGACCGCGATTTCCCATTGCTCGACCGGGCCGTGCCGCCAATCGAATTCCGCGCGCACGGGCACGCCGTCGGTATCCGTGCAATCGAGCTCGGCGGCGATCGGCGTCTGCACGTCGCTCGGCACGATCAGCGTCGCCTCGCGCAGCACGAGCTCGCGCGGCAGGATCCGCGTGACGATCGACAGCGCGTTGATGCCCGGATCGAACACGCCGAGGCCGCCCGGTTCCCAGATCCATTGCTGCCCCGGGTGCCAGCGCCGCACGTCCTCCTTCCAGCGCACCTGCACCGCGCGGATCGTGCGGGTCGCGAGCCACGCGCGCGCGGGCTCCACCGCGCTCGCGCAGCGCGAATGCCACGTGGCGAACAACGTGAGCCCGCGCTCGCGCGCGAGCGCCTCCAGCACGGCCACTTCGCCGAGCGTCGCGCCCGGCGGCTTCTCGAGCATCACGTGCTTGCCGGCCTCGAGTGCGGCGCGCGCCTGCGCGTAGCGCACCTGCGGCGGCGCGCACAGCGACACGGCGTCGAGCTCGCGCTCGGCGGCCAGCAGCGCGCGCAGGTCGCGATAGTTGCGCACGCCGGCGACTTCCGCATGGCGGCTCGCGCACGCGGTCAGCTTGAAGCCCGGTTCGGCGTCGATCGCCGGCAGATGCTGGTCGCGCGCGATCTTGCCGACGCCGACGATACCCAGCGAAACCTGATCACTCATCGTGCATGCCTCCTTCGCGAATCGTTCGGTGGTCGTTCAGTGCGCCCAGCGCAGCACGAGCGGATCGAGCCGGCGCGCGATCGCGAGCAGTTCCGCGCGCGTGTCCGGATGCAGTTCCGGCATCGGATGCCGTGGCCGCTCGCACGCGATTACGCCGCCTTCGCGCATCAGCGCTTTCGCGGTGAGGATCCCGGACTGGCGGTTCTCGTGATTGATCAGCGGCAGCCACGCCTGATAGCGCTCGAAAGCGTCGTCGTGGCGCCCTTCGCGCCAGGCTTCGAGAATCGGCCGGATGCCGTCCGGAAACCCGCCGCCCGTCATCGCGCCGGTCGCGCCGGCATGCAGGTCGGCGAGCAGCGTGATCGCCTCCTCGCCGTCCCACGGCCCCTCGATCGCGTCGCCGCCGAGCCGGATCAGCTCACGCAGCTTGTTCGCCGCCCCGGGTGTCTCGATCTTGAAGTACGCGACCTGCTCGATCTCGCGCGCCATCCGTGCGAGGAACGGGGCCGACAGCACCGTGCCGCTCGCGGGCGCATCCTGGATCATGATCGGGATGTCGATCGCGTCCGAAACGCGCGCAAAGAAGTCGAAGACCTGCGCTTCCGGCACGCGGAACGTCGCGCCGTGATAAGGCGGCATCGCCATCACCATCGCCGCGCCGAGCTGCTGCGCGCGCAGGCTGCGCGCCGCGCACACCTGCGTGCCGTAGTGCGACGTCGTGACGATCACCGGCACGCGGCCCGCGACGTGTTCGAGGATCGTGCGCGTGAGCACGTCGCGTTCGTCGTCGGTGATCGCGAACTGCTCGGAGAAATTCGCGAGGATGCACAGCCCGTCGGAACCCGCGTCGATCATGAAATCGACCGCGCGTTTCTGGCTCGCGAGGTCGAGCTCGCCGGTGTCGGTGAAGGTCGTCGGGACGACGGGGAAGATGCCGCGATAACGCGGCGTGCTGCTCGATGTCATGGTTCGCGTCCTGCTTCGGCGTCGGTGGTGACCGGCCGTCATGCGTTCACGGTTTCACGAAGCGGGCCCGGGCGGGCCCGCAACCGGCTGCGGCGCGCGTGTGTGGCACCTCTCGCGCCGCCTGCCGCTCAATGCGAATGGCTCGGCACGTCCGCGCCGCGCGTGCCGACCAGGAAGTCGAGGTCGCACCCCTCGTCGGCCTGCAGCACGTGATCGATGTACAGCCGGGCGTAGCCGCCCTTGCCGAGCTGCCCGGCCACGCCCGGCGCCGCGGTCGGATCGACGTCCGACAGGCGGCGCTGCAGTTCGTCATCCGGAATGTCGAGATGCAGCGTGCCGGCCTCGCAGTCGAGCTCGATCCAGTCGCCGTTGCGCACGGCCGCGAGCGGCCCGCCAGCGGCGGCCTCCGGCGCCACATGCAGCACGACCGTGCCGTACGCGGTGCCGCTCATCCGCGCGTCGGAAATCCGCACCATGTCCTTCACGCCCTGGCGCAGCAGCTTCGGCGGCAGCCCCATGTTGCCGACCTCGGCCATCCCCGGATAACCGCGCGGCCCGCAGTTCTTCAGCACGAGCACCGAGCTGGCGTCGACGTCGAGCGCCTCGTCGTTGATCGTCGCCTTGTAGTGGTCGAGGTTCTCGAACACCACCGCGCGGCCGCGATGCTTCAGCAATTCGGGGCTCGCCGCCGACGGCTTCAGCACCGCGCCGCGCGGCGCGAGGTTGCCGCGCAGGATGCAGATGCCGCCGTCCGCGATCAGCGGCCGGTCGAGCGGGCGAATCACTTCGTCGTCGTAGTTCGGCGCTTCGCGCACGTTGTCCCACAGCGACTTGCCGTTCACCGTCAGCGCGTCCGGGTGCGGCAGCAGCCCGCCTTCGCCGAGCCGGCGCAGCACGGCCGGCAGCCCGCCCGCGTAATAGAACTCTTCCATCAGGAAGCGCCCCGACGGCATCAGGTCGACGATCGTCGGCGTGTCGCGGCCGATGCGCATCCAGTCCTCCAGTTCGAGCGGCACGCCGATGCGTCCGGCGATCGCCTTCAGGTGGATCACCGCGTTCGTCGAGCCGCCGATCGCCGCATTCGCGCGGATCGCATTCTCGAACGCCGCGCGCGTGAGGACCTTCGACAGCACGAGCCCTTCGAGCGCCATCTCGACGATGCGGATGCCGGACATGTGAGCAAGCACGTAGCGGCGCGAATCGACGGCCGGAATCGCCGCGTTGTGCGGCAGCGCGACGCCGAGCGCCTCGGCCATGCACGCCATCGTCGACGCGGTGCCCATCGTGTTGCAGGTGCCGGCCGAGCGCGACATGCCGGCTTCGGCCGACAGGAAATGATGCAGGTCGATCTCGCCGGCCTTCAGTGATTCATGCAGCTGCCACACGGCCGTGCCGGAGCCGATGTTCCTGCCTTCGAGCTTGCCGTTCAGCATCGGCCCGCCCGACACGACGATCGCCGGCACGTCGCAGCTCGCCGCGCCCATCAGCAGCGCGGGCGTCGTCTTGTCGCAGCCGGCGAGCAGCACGACCGCGTCGATCGGATTGCCGCGGATCGCTTCCTCGACGTCCATCGATGCAAGGTTGCGCGTGAGCATCGCCGACGGGCGCAGGTTCGATTCGCCGTTCGAGAACACCGGGAACTCGACCGGGAAGCCGCCCGCTTCGAAGATCCCGCGCTTCACGTGCTCGGCGAGCTTGCGGAAGTGCGCGTTGCACGGCGTCAGTTCGGACCACGTGTTGCAGATGCCGATGATCGGACGGCCATCGAACTCGTGATCGGGAATGCCCTGATTCTTCATCCAGCTCCGGTACATGAAGCCGTTCTTGTCGTTCGTGCCGAACCATTGGGCGGAGCGCAGCCTGGGTTTTGTTGCCGACATCGTCAGTCCTGTGGTGACGGGATACCGGCGCAGTCTAGGCAGAATTTTGATAACTGGCTAATGACGTTTTTGGCGATTACGATATCGATTCCGATATCGATATAAACCCGTACGATGCCCGAAGCCAGCCCGTGGGGAAACCGTGGCCGCCTGAAGACGCGCCAGCTTCTGCTGGTCGTCGCGCTTGCCGACGAAGGCAGCATCCACCGCGCGGCGGCCGCGCTGAACATGACGCAGCCGGCCGCGTCGAAGCTGCTGCGCGAACTCGAGGAATCGATCGGCGCGGTGCTGTTCGAACGCCTGCCGCGCGGGATGCGGCCGACGCTGTACGGCGATGCGCTGATCCGTCACGCGCGCGCGGCGCTCGGCAGCCTCGACCAGGCGCACGAGGAACTGGCCGCGCTGAAGGCCGGCCATCTCGGCCACGTGGCGGTGGGCGCGATCACGTCGCCGGGCTTGCGGCTCGTGCCGCCGGCGGTGGCCGCGGTGAAGGGCACGCATGCGGGCCTGCACGTATCGGTCGAGATCGACACCAGCAACGTGCTGCTCGAGCATCTCGCGCAGGACAAGATCGACATCGTGGTCGGCCGGCTTTCCGCCGAACACGACAAGCTGCGGCTGCGCTACGAGCCGCTGACCGGCGAGTCGGTGGCGGCCGTCGTGCGGACCGGCCATCCGCTGCTCGCGCAGGCGCCGCTGGCGCTCGCGGACGTGCAGCGCGCCGCGTGGGTCGTGCCGCCGGCCGGCAGCGTGCTGCGCCATCGCTTCGAGCTCGTGTTCCAGCGCGCGAGCCTCGCGCCGCCGGCGAACCTCGTCGAGACGTCCGCGCTGCTGTTCATCACGCAGCTGCTCGAACAGAGCGACATGATCGCGGTGCTGGCCGAGGACGTCGCGCGCTACTACGCGCGGCACGGGATCGTCACGATGCTGCCGCTGGAGATGGATTGCCGGATGGACGATTTCGGGATCATCACGCGCACCGACCGGCTGCATTCGCCGGCCGTCGCAGTGATGGCCGATGCGATTCGCGCGGCGGCGCGGGGGGTTTATGGGGTCGTGCCGTGAGATAGCGGTAGGGTAGGGTTCCACCGCCGGACGTGGAGAGCAAGGTCGCCGTTCGGGGCTTTCCGACAACAGTACCCGCTCTATACGGTCGAAGTCGTCGGCTCTCGAGCCTCGCCACCACCCTCTCCAACGACGGCGGGCCGGGTGCCGCATTGCGCTCGCTTCATTAGAACTGTGCCGTGACCTGAAAACCCACCGTCACGCGTGCCGTTGGGAATCCGGATGGCTTGTAGATCGGTGTGCCGGCAAACAGGTCGTAACCGTAGGCTCCCAATCGAGTCGCGACGCTGCCCTTTACGCCGATCACGGCGCCTGCCAGTTGCGTGCCCACCAGCGCGACCGGCTGCGGGCCCCACACTCGACCGTAGTCGAGGCCCGCGTAGACCGCCATACCCGTCTTCCCGATCGACGCCTGCAATTCGTTGCGCCAGTAGAAGCCGCGAGAAGCCGCCAGCATCGTCTCTCCGTCAAAGCCGCGTACCGTATAGCGGCTGCCGATCGTCAGGTCGTCAATGTAGTACAGCGTGTTGCCCGTGTACTGGCCATGAAATGTCGTGACATAGCGAAACGGATGCTGCGCGATCGCGAACGGCACCGACAGGTTCGCGTCGAGCACGGCCATCCTGTAGCGGTAGGTCGGGCCGCCGTCGGCCGCCAGCATGTCGTCCTGCGCGCCGAATGCGCCGATGCCCTGTCGGTACGCGAGCGTGCCGTCGAACTGCGCGTTGCCGAAGTAGTGCCGATCGGTCAGGCCGAACTCGACGAACGTATTGTTGCGGCGCAGCTGCGGAATCTCGGTGTCTTCGATGAAGCTTTGCCCGAAGCGGCGCGACACCCGAAACTGCACACCGAACACGTCGTTCTGGCTGCGCGACAGCACGCGGTTCAACTTGAAGTCGACCGTCTTCGAATTGCCGCTCGCGATGAACGTCTGGTTCACGCCGGCGATCTGCTGGTAGTACGTGCTCGTATATGCGGAGAGCGTCGCGGTCCAGTAGCCCCATGGAATCGAATAGAAACCGTTCCACCCGTGCGAACCGAGCCGCTTGTCGCCGAACTCGAGATCCTGGCTCACGCCGATGTTGAAGATGTCGTTCAGGCCGAGCGGGTTATCTATGCCGAGCGACAGGTTGCCCTGCAAGCGGCCGGTCGCACGCGTGCCTGAGTTGTCGATCGACGCGACGACGGTCCACGGCTTGTCGCGCTTCACGTCGAGCACGACGTCGCTTTCGCCGGGCACGTCGGCTGGCACGATCTGCATCGACACGTCCTGGCTCGACACTCGCTTCATCTGCTCCAAACCTTGCTCAAGGTCGCGCAGGTTGAGCAGTTCGCCGTCGCCGGTCGGGAAGGCGGTCTTCCAGGTGCCGCGCAGCTTCTCGCCGGCAAAACGTACATGGCGGATTACGCCGGGGATTAGCGAAAATTTGAGGGCGCCGGTCGACAGATCCTGTTCGGGCAGCAGCACGCGCGTCGTGACGTACCCGCGTGCCAGAATGGCTTGCGACAGACCCTTGACGAGCATGTCGAGTCCCTGTTTGCCTACACACTGCCCAGTGTAGTGCTCGAGCCATTCGCGCGCGAAGGCGAAGCGATCCATCGGCAACGCCGACGCGCCTTGCAACTTCAGGGAAGCGGGTAGCCCATCGGGTACGTCGAGTGCGAAGCGGTCAATGCGAAAGCAGGGCGTTTCGGACGGCAGCGTGGGATACCCAGCGCTTGCCGCCACGTTCGATCGTACCCCGGGCGCGGTGACGGCCCGTTCGCGCTCACGTGCCTCTTCCTGCTGTCGGGTTTGCTGGTCGTTGCCCGGAATGATCAGGCGCGGCGCTTCCTGCGCCGACGCGGCCATTGGAATCAACCATGCGGCCGACAGCAGCACGACCGGGGTACGGATTGTCATAGAGGTGGTGTTGTTCGTTCGATTTTATGGTTTGGGTGCTAAATGCCCCGGAATCCAAACCCATTCGGTACCGCTCCATTTCCAGAAGCCCATCACCCAGATCGTGCTCGACCACGACGGCAACACAGGCTCCATTTCCGGTTTCGGCGGAGGACGCGGCGGTGCATCAGGTGGCACGGTCTCGCATGCAGCGAGAAGCGTCGACATGACAAACGCTAGGGCTACGGGCCATTTGGATTTCTTCATCGTTGCCTCAAAGCGAGTGCGATGTGCGCCGATCACGTCTTAAACCACCGGGAAACGCGGCCAATCAGTCCCTGCGGAGGCGGCACCCACCCCGGCTTCAGAAAGTCGTAGACGTCATCGTAGTGATCGAGTGGCTTGACTGGCATCAACTCCATTGGCACCAGCGGATGGTCGATTTCAATTTGGATACCACGTCGCCAGCAAATTTTTGTCTCAAGCGTCCCAAGGTATGAGATGAAGTTCTCCAAATCCGGCCAAACGCATTTGACGTTTGCGTGCCGCTTTTCGATCAACGCCCTTAACCCTGCGGCATCGCGAGCTAGAAGCAATGAGAAAAAATACTCACCATTTGAAATGGCCTGCCGATCAGCTTTGGTTCCATTTTTTTTCACCTCCTCGATACGCGCCCCCAACTCCTGATCCTTACCCAAGATCGCGAGCTGGAATCTGTATTGAAACGCTGCCGCCGATTTTGGATCATTTCTTCCATTCAACAGCGTCGACGTTTCCATACGCGCCGCTGCCTCAATAACACTTTCGTTATCAGACAAGATCGCACAGAGCATCTCAAGTCCTGTGGTGAAACTAGCACCTCCATCCAAATCGCAACTCGCTATGGATAACTTTGACGATAGATAAAAATTTTGCTTGCTCGCAGCGATATTTCTATCGGAAAAATAATCAAAAACTGCCTGTGCTCGCGCACGACTTGCCAATGCATTGTAAACAATGCCAAGGCGAACTTTATTTCGTCGATATATCGCATCATGAACAAGCTCGGGAATTCCATTTCTCTCAATTTGAACAAAATTCGCCAATTTATCCAATGCTGTTCGATTTGTCATGGTTAATTCCGGGGAATCTTTACAATAACCATTCCATTGGAGTCAACTCCGGAAACCAACTTCACTAGCTTTCCTTTCTTCATGGCTTGCTCTATAACAGTTGCCGTGTTAACGAATTGCGGGTCCTCGGTGTCTTTCAGACGTTTAATGGCGTATTCCACCCAATTATCCGTTTGCTGAGTCGGAAGTCCGGTCGCCGGGTTTTCAGGATTTAAGTTAATCGAGCCAGATTTGTTCAACGGCTTTACTTCATTGACGTAGACAGTGTCGCCCTTGATGTAGACGCCGTCAAAGCAATTGGCCCCACACTTCCCATCAAGCGGCGTAAAGCCATTCCGTACGAAGTAGTTGTTCGCCACATATTCACGGGCCTGTCCCTGCAAATCCTTGGACGGCAGCTGGTCGAGTTGTGACAGCACGCCTTGTTCTGCGGTATTCAATTTCACCGGCATGCTCTCCATCGTCACCTTGCCGGTGCTGATGAACCCTTTGCCCGTCGGATTCACCGGCCCCGCCAACCAAACATCAATCGACTCGCCCACGCGCGCGGCTGTCGACGCGATTTTGTTGGTAAGGATACCGCCGATGACTGTTTCCTCGATCGTGTAATCGGGTTTCACGGAGCCGTTTTGCGTCGCGAAGGAATCCACTCGATTCTGATCGCGTTGGCTCGCACCCGCCACGATCGAGCCAGGCAGCGAGCCCAATATCGCATTGAGGCTTTGATTGGAACGTTGCTCCGGTGTCGCACTGAAATACGTCTGAGCCGAACCGTCGGAGATGATCGGCGTGCCGCGGACCAGAATCGGCTTGCCCATATACTGCGACAACATATCTTGCGCGGTCTGAAGGTTCGCCAGGTAGGAACTGAGGCCGCCCATTGCACCTTCGCTGGTCGGATTGTTAGCCGTCTGGATCAGCGTCTGGAGATACCCCATGTTTTCCTTGTTGGCGGTGTCGTCGACCATTCCCTTCGCCGCGCGCTCGAGCATGTCGGTCCAGTAGGTCGTTGCCTTCGCCACGCAACTGGAATCGCCACGGCATACCGCCTGCGCTTTTTCCTTTGCGAGCTGCTCGACAACCTTCACCTCTTCTACGTGAAGCTGCCGATTGTAAAGCTCGTTGTTGACGGCCGAACCTGCACCGGCCAGCGCACCGTATGAACCGCCACCTGCGACAGCGCCAGCCGCCGCACCGCCCGCCGTCGCCACGATCTCGTTCAGCGCATTCCGCGCGGCGGCTTGTGCGCTCAGCGGCAACTGGCTCACGGTCTGATCGATGATAGGCTGCGCCAGCGACTGCAACACGTCTCCGGCCAGCGAACCCGCGACCGCTCCACCGATGTTCCCACCCGACAGCGCTGCCCCGATCGCCGCCACTGCGGCGTGCAGCGCGTCACGACCTGCACCGCCTTCGCCGAACACCGCCTTCATCTGCGGGCTGCTGTTTTCCAGCTGCGTCGCCGCTTCCGCCACCGCGAAAGTCGCGACCTTGCCGAACGCCTGGGCGAAGGCCATATTGTTCTGGACCTTCTGCAGGTTGAACGTGTTCTCCACCGTCTGGTTCGCGTTCGTCGTGTCACGCGACAGGCCGGACGTGCTGTCCGTGCCGTTCTGCTCATCCGATTTCACGACAATCTTCGCCGGGCTCACCGCCGCGTGCGTGACGCCGCTTGCGCTATCGCTCGTCTGCGCGAAGCTCGGACCGCCCGACGTCGAAAAACCTTCCGACGAGCCCGAATACGACATCTTGTTCTGGATGTCGGTAAATCCGAGGCTGCCGGTCGTCAGCGTATTGTTGTCGGCCGGCGCCGCGCTCGCGATCTGCGCGCCATTGAGCTGCGTATGGCCCGTCACGTTGACATCGAACCCTCCCTTGCCTGCCACGATGCCAGTTTGCTGGTTCGCCGACGCATAGTTCGCGTCGATACTGGTATGGCCGATCGACGCGTCAACGCCACCACCATAGCCGAACGTAAAGCTGCCACTGACGCCCGTGTTGTGCTGGTTGCTGCTGTAGTTCGACGTATCCTGAAGGCTCGTCATCGTCAGGTCTCCGCCGACATCTACCTTGACCTTGTCGCCAGACACCTTGGCGCCCGACAGCGTCGTGTCACCGCCCGACATCATCGTCAGCGAGTTGCCGGCCGCCACCGTCGTGTTGGTTTGCGTCACGCTGTCGCCGTTGCCCTGGCCATGCGAATTCGAGCCATTCGCAAAGACGCTGATGCCCGTGTTCTTGCCCACGCCGATCGCGACGCCCGCATTCCAGCCAGTCGAACTGTTCGAGCTCGTGCTCTGATCGGTGCTCTGCGCGCTTTGCAGCGTGATCGCGTGGTTGGCGTCGAGAGCAACATTCTTGCCGAGTACCGACGCTCCGGTCATCGCGATGTTGCCGGTACCTGCCTGAACATTTCCGTCCGCGTCCGGCGCGCCGGTCGCAGTAATGGAGACGTTGCCGTTGCCGATGATCGACGAACCTTTCGCGCTCGAGATCGATGTCGTCGCATTGCTGCTGCTATGGCTCGATCCGATGCTGAGCTGTACCTGAACACCCTTGGCAGCCTCGCTTACGTTGCCGTTCGACAGGGCATTGGCCGCGTCCTTGATCCCACCGCGGTTCTGGTAAGCCTGCTCGGCGGCCGCCACCGCCTGCACTGCCACGAGACGCGAGTCACCCGACTGCTGGCCTTGGCGGACCGCACCTGCCATCGACTGTCCGAGTCCAACCAGGCCGCCACCCAATCCGACGCTCAAACCCGATTGGCTGAACTGCTGAGACTGCGCGTCCTTGTAGGTATCGTATGCAGCATTTACGGTCACGTTCTGTGCCGTGATGCCGACATCCTGGCCCGCAACGACCGTACTGCCCGCAATCGACGCATCCTTCCCTGCCTGGATCGTCACATTGCCCTGCGATGACCCGATCACACTCCCTTTGTTCGTCACGGAACTGCTTTGGTCTTGCTGCGCGGCCGAGCGTGAGCCCACTGTCACAGACAAACCACCATTCGTGAGCAGACCCGACTCCTTCTTGTCGAAATAGCTGGACGATTGAGTCGTGTCTTGTGAGGTCGTGACGTTGACGTCGCGCTTCGCCTGCAAGGTGACGTCGTCCGTACCAACGACGTTGCTGCCCGTCACGTTGATGTCGCGGTTGCTGACGATGTTGACGCCGTCGGCCGACACCGTGCTGCCTTGGCTATAGGTCGCCGTCTGGTCGATCCCGCTCGCGATCTTCGCTCCGCTGACAACATTGCTGTGGCTATGCGTTTCGTGAGAGTTCAACTCGTGCGTTTCGGTTGCGGTGCCGATATTCACATCGCCGGCCGCCAGCAGGTTCGCATTACCTTTATCCAGGCTGATCGTGCTACCGCTGATTGTAAGATCCTTGCCTGACGCCAGCGTAACGGTATCGCCGCCCTTGAGCGTCGTGCCGGTCAGCGCCTGATCGGACGTGTGCAGCGTTTCCGCATAGCTGCCGTGACTATCACTGCCTGAACTGTTGCTGTTGACCGTCGACGTCGCGCTCGCCGCGCCGAGCGTCACGTTACCCTTGGCGGCGATCGTCCCGCCCTGGCCGAGGTCGATCTGCGCGCCCTTGGCCGTCAAGTCACCCCCCACGCCGATGCTCGACTGCCCACCAACCTTCACCGAGCTGCCGGTGACCGTGTTGATGTCGGTGTTCGATACGCCGTTGGCGCGTTGCACGATCTTGTGCTCGCCCGTCTGCACCGCACCGAGATCCCAGTTGCCGCCGACGTTCATCCCGAGGTTGCCGCCTACCGACAGATTGCCCGCGTTCTGCTGGAAGGTGCCGCCGGTGACGAGCGACGCGTCACCCGCGACCTCCAGCTTGGCGGTCGGCCCGAGCGTCGTCACTACACTCGTCGCGCCGTCCCGACTCACGCGCGTATTCGTCTTCGTCGCCGTGTCGAGAATCAAGTCCTTGCCGGCATCAAGCTGAAGGCTGCCCGCCTTCACGTTCGCCGACGTCAGATCGATGTTGTTCTCTGTCTTCAGCGACATCAGCCCACCGCTTTGCAGCGCGCCGAATGCGTTGTCGATCTGCTTGCCCTGGATTGCCAGCGTATTGTCCGCCTTGATCGTGCCACTGTTCGCGAACGACTGCGCGTTCTGGAAATCGATGTTCGTTGCGCTGATCAGCGGGCCGTCGATGTTCTGCTGGCTGGCCTTCGCGAGATACACGACGGGCACCAACACCGACTGACCGTCGACCACACGCGTTTCCATCATGATTACGTTGCTGGTCAGCTTCGATACCTGATCGGCAGACAGGCTCGCGCCGATCGGGAGATCGAGCGATTTCGACAGGCTCGCACCAGCCGCCATCAACGACTGGTACATCGTCTCCAGGTCGGCGTACGGCCCGAGTACCGCCTTGCCGGTCAACGACGTGACTTCGTTGCGCACAAGCTGCTGCTCGTAGAAACCGTCGCCGAGGCGCTTGGGGATGTGCGTGAGATCGACGCCAAGCTGGCCGAAGAAGTAGTCGCTCGAAATGAAATTCTTCTGGTTCGTGAACGCAGGGTTCGTCTCGATCACATAGCTCGCGTTCGGCGCGGTAGTCGGTTTGAACAATCCGCCCTGCGGAATGGCGAGATTGTTCAGCACGTTCAGCGCCGTCGCACTGGCGATGATCGGGTCGACCGGCGCGGGCGCACCACCGTGCACGGACGACGCCCCCGATTTCGCACCGCTCGCGTTCCCGCTCAGATTGGTAGGCGTGAGACCCGGCACCGACTGTCCCGGCAGCAGGCCGAGCGACGGAATCGATGCGTTACCCGCCGAGTTGTTGACACTCACTCCAGTGCCGGAAATCGTACCGTTCGAATTCAACGTCGCATCGTAACGCGGCAACTTGTAGTCTTTGATCGATGCTGGCGCCGCCTGCGTGTAGCCACCCGGCCGAGAGCCGACAAACGGTGCAGTGCCGAACGGAAGCTTCCAGTCATATTCAGAATTGTCGTAATTGTTGTAGTGATATTGCCCCGAGTAGGAAACCGACACGCCCGGCAGTTTCTGACCGGACGCCGCCCAGCCGTCGGCATCGTAGCGGGCTGGCATCTTGATGTCGCCGACCGCCGCGATGTTGCTCCAGTAGTTTTGCAGCGTACCGACCGAAGAGGCGTCGATCTTGCCGCCCGACACGATCTGGGCGGCCGGGCTGATGTCCGTTACGGTCGTCGCCGTCGCGCTGTCCGCATAGTAGGTCGTGAACTGATACGTGCTGTTCCACTGACCGCCGTGAGGCGGCTCAGTGTAGACGCCGCCGATGCTGTACGGATCCTTCACGCCGACCTGGCCCGTGCGTCCGCTGATCGGAATGCCGAACTGCGCGAGAGAAGCCGGATCGATCTGGCTGGTGGAAGTTTTCATCACGCGGCGCGTGCTTGTCACCTTGTCGGCATGCAATTCCATGTCGCCGCCGGACTGGATCAAGGCAGACACGTTGTTGACCAACGCTGCGTTCGTGTAGTTGCCACTCGCGTCCTTGCCGCCCGCCAGCACGACCTTGCCCATCCCGAAGATGGCCGTCGTCGCCATCGAGTCGGTGGCCGTCGTGTCGTCGCGGTTTTCGATGTCATGCGCGAGGATTTCGAGCGTACCGTTGCTGTCCGATCCGCCGATCAGCGCGGTCGGCCCAAGGTTCGAGATCGTATTCGTCGCGTTGAGCGATACGCTGGCGCCGACCAGCGCCCCCGTGTTGGTCAAATCGGTCGACTGCATACGCAGCAAGCCGCCGGCCGTCAGGGCGCCCGCGTTGACGATGTTGCCCGCATTGACGCTCAGGTTGTTGACCGACTGCAGGTTCGCGTTGTTCGTAAAGGTGCCGGGCAGCGTGAAGGCGAGATCGTGACCGACTTTGAACTGCGTGTCGGATGCCGCCGTGTAGTCGCCCTGCAGGTTCACGGTGGCGTCGTGCGCCGCGCTGTATGTGCCGCCACCTTGCAGCGTGGCCGCTGCGACCGACAGGTCGTGCGTCGAGCCGATCTGGCCGTTCGTGTTCGTGACCGCGCCGGTCGTCGTAACGTTCACGTTGCCGTTCGAATTCGTGACGTTACCGATGATGCCGCCGCTGTTGTCGAGCGAGTTCCCCTGGACATGCAGCGATGCCCCACTGAGCTGACCGCCCTGCGTATTGCTGATCGATGCCGCGCTGACCGTCACGTCGCCGTTACCGGTAATCGCACCCATGCCGGACACACCGCCGGCATGACTGTTCGCGATCTGGTTGTCGCCTTGCACCGTCATCTTGCCCGCACCGAGGTCGACAATGGCGCCATCCGCGTTGTCGATCGAAGCCGATTGAATGTCGAGTGTGCTGGTGTCACCAGCAGTAGATTGTCCGGCCTGAACGTGGCCGCCTTGGTTCGACAGGGCACCGCCGCTCTTCAACGACAGCGACGCGTCCGATCGCAGCAGGCCCTGCGCGTTGTTCACGTCGCCTGCAATGGTCGCGTTGATGCCGCGTTGCGCGGCGAGGATACCGCTCGCGTTGTTCCAGGCGGCCGCGTTGACGATGGCTTGCCCCTTCGTCACGATGGTGCCCGACGCGTTGTTCAGCGCGCTCGAGCCATTGCCCGGCGCGATCGTCAGGGTGCCCGTGCCGGCATGTGTGATGGTGCCACCCGCGTTGTTCAGCTCGGCGGGCTTGAGCGTCAGATCCGTGCTGTTGGTCTGGATCACGCCAGCGGCCGAGTTGTCGAGCGTGCCGCTGACATTCATGCCCATCGTTGACGCCCCATACTGCGTAATCGTGCCGCTGTGGTTGACGAGGTTTGCGGCCGTGAGCCCAAGCTGATTGGCCTCGAGCTTGCCGCCGCTGTTGTCGAGCGTCGACGCGGCTGTGATCGACAGGTTCGGCGCGACGATCGAACCGCCCTGGTTCGTCATCGAGCCTGAGTGGATTGTCGCGTTCGTGCCCGCACCGATCTGGCCGCCATCGTTCGTCAGCATGCCACTGGTGACGCTCAGATCCGTATTCGACAACAGCTTGCCGCTCGCATTGTTCAGCGTGCCGGCGACGGTTGCCGTCAGTCCGCTCTGCGCGTTGATCGAGCCCGCCGCGTTGTTTAGCGCGCCGGTTTGGGCGGCGACGCGTCCGTTGCTCGCGATCGAACCGCCTACGTTCGATATCGAGCCCGAGCCGCCTCCGAGCGTCAGTGTGCCGTTGCCGGCATGCGTGATCGTCCCGCCGTCATTCGCGAGTGCGGTGGGGGTGAGCGCCAGGTCGGTGCTGTTGGTTTGCAGCGTGCCGCCTTTGGAATTGTCGAGCGTACGCGACACATTGACGGCCATCGGGCCGGCGCCCGTCTGCGTGATCGTGCCACCGTGGTTCACGAGGTCGGTTGCAGTCAGCGAAAGCTGGACGGCCTGAACGTCTCCCGCGCTGTTGTCGAGGGTCGTGCCGGTCAGCGCGGCCGTCAGACCGACGATCGAGCCGCCGTTGTTGACCAGGCGCGCGCCCGCGTCGACAACCACCTTTTGCGCCGCCTGCAGCGTGCCACTGCCGTTGTCGACCGACTGGCCCGATACCCGCAGATTCGCATTGGAGGTGATCGCGCCACGATTGACAACGTTTGCGCCTTGGACCGACACATCGCCGTTGCCGCCGATAACGCCGCCGTGCGCGCCGTTCGCGGTCGTGCCCGCCGCATTGGTCAATTGACCGGTGGTCATCACCGACAGGCCGTCGCCGTTAAGCGACGTGATCCGGCCGGCCGTGTTGTCCAGCGACGCGCCGGCCACCGTCATGCCGGCCGCGCTTTGAACGGTGCCCCGGTTGTTTGCGATGGCGCCACCACGCACGTCCGCCGTACTTTCGGATACCAGTCCGCCGGACTGGTTGGCGATCTGGCCGGCGACACTCACCGACAACGGCCCCTGCGACGAGATCTCGCCACCCTGATTCGACAGATTGCCACCGGTCAGCGTCGTGCTGTCGCCGCTCGACAGGTTGCCGTGATCGTTGATCACTGTGCCCGATGCGTTCGCCTGAATGGCGCCTTGCGCGCTCGTCGTCGCGTTCGAGAGGTTCACGTCGCCGACCGTCGCGTTCAGCGACAGATTGCCGTTCGCCGCTGTCTGGCTGCCGGCGAGATTCATGCTGCCGCCCGTCAGCGATGCATTGCCGCCCGCCACATTCCGGCCGGTCGCGGTCAATAGGCCCGACGCCGTCAGGTTCAAGTCGCCGCTGTGTGCGACGGTGCCGTCATTGTTCACGCCGGCGCCGAGCGTGCCGGTCGCGTTGACGCTCCCGGCATTCACTGCCGTATTCTGCTGCGCCGCGAGCGTGCCGGTATTCGTGAGATCGGCGCTCGTATTGGCCGAGAGCGATTGCTGCGCGTACGTTATGCCGCTGTTCTGGATACCACCCGACGCCGACAGCGCCATATTGCCGCTTGCCGTAGTCTTGCCCGTGAGCACGAGCCGGCCGTTCGACTGCAACGTCAGGTCGCCTGCCTGCGCAGCGATGGTGCCGGCGTTGGCGACCCCCACACCAAACTCGTTCGATGCAAGCACGATCCGATTGGCATACATACCACCCAGCTGGCTCACGTCGATCGCGACCGCCGGAGCGGAGCCGTCGCCGTCGATCGGCGTCGCGGCAAGCGTGTTGTGGTTGACCTGGGTGGCACCTGCGATCACGTTCAGGTTCTTCGCATAGATAGCGGAATTGACCTGTACAGCGCGAGCGATAAGGTCCACCTGATCGGTGCCGGTAGCGTTCAGGCCCGCGCCCGAGACAGTCACAAGCCCACGGTCGACCTTGTAACCGGCGAGCGAACCATCGGCGCCGTAGAACGGCACGCCAGTCGTCAAGGTCGCGCGACTGGTATTCAGGAAGGTTCCACCATCCACTAAAATCCCGGACGGGTTAGCGATGACCAGCTCTGCGCGAGTGCCTGCGATCTCCAAGGCGCCGCGAATTTGAGATGGGTTCGGGCTGTTGACCTGGTTGACGATGATCCGCGCGACCTGCCCGGCTCCGTAATTCGGGTTGCCGTTGATCCAGCCCGCCTGCTGCGTCTGAACCATCGTGGCGGAGTTGTTCAGGATCGCGCCAGCCTTTTGGATATCGAACTGGTTGTAGGTGTTGACCGACACGCCGGCCCCCGAAGGCTTGGCCACGTTGACTTGGGGCAAGCCGTTCGGCGTCTGGATCACCTGCGTGCTGGTGCCGGGCGTCGGGATGATCTGCGCATCGGACAGGGTGGGGAGCATGCCGAGTGCGGCGACGCCCGCCACAAGGACGCGAGCGCCGGACGTCGACGACCGCCGCCGCGCGCGAGCTTCGCCTGTTGCGGATTTCCCTTCAGCTGTCGCTGTCTCCGCGACGGCCACCACCATACCCCGAAGCCTGGAAAACACCAGACGGTGCGCATTCTTATTCATTCTGGTCGACGCGGCCCGCGTCCGTTCGTTTGGTTATTGAACGCGATCTTACCGAGCCGATCGAAAGGCAACTGTCAACAAATGCCAAGCCGTTGAATGGAAACCACAAATTCCGAATTTCAGTCTCGTCTGATTGACATGGAATCGGACATCCCCAATCGGTTTCTCAAAGAATCCGTCGGCCAGACCAGATCGATTTCAAGCGGACCTTTCGTATATCCACCTGTACGCACTCCGGAACAACGGCGAATCGAATTTCATCGCGCGCTGGATCGCCGGGCGCACGAGTCGCTGCGGTAACCACTGCGCCCGTTCCGGGGTGCCGAGTTCGGGCGCCAGCCGCTGCTCCGGATGCGCATCGGCGAGATGCAAACAAATGGCCGCGGCCTCCTACAGCACCAGGTCGCCGTCGATCAGTACCGGAATGAGCCCGTTCGGATTGAGCGCGAGGTAGTCCGGCGACTTGTGCCGATCGTGCGTGCGGTCGACGTATTCAAGCTCGAACGGCTGGTCGATTTCCTCGAGCACGAAGTGCGGCGCCATGCTGGCGTTGCCGGGGTAGTAGAAAAGCTTCATCGTCGATTTCGTCCGGCGGGTGTCGGCGTCACGCCGCGGCGAATTCGATCGTGGGCTCGCAGCGGATCGGAAAATTGACCGAGTTCGCGATATAGCACTTTGCGTGCGCATCGTGATGCAGATGTTCCGCCCGCTCGCGATCGTCGCCGGCCTGGATCGTCACGTGCGGGCGCAGCACGATTTCCGTGAAGCGGCCCGGCTCGTCACGGTCGACCATCGTGCCTTCCGCATCGTCGACATAAGCGAGCACGTGAATGCCCGCTTCGGAGCACAGGTGCAGGTACCACAGCTTGTGACACGCCGATGCCGACGCCAGCAACAGGTCTTCGGGGTTCCAGCGCGACGCGTCGCCCCGAAACGCCGGGTCCGACGAACCGGGAATTTCCGGCTTGGAACCGGCCCGGATCACATGATCGCGGCCGTATTCGCGATACCCCGACGTGCCGGTGCCGCGATTGCCCGTCCACGCGACTGCGACGCGATACTTGTGTTCGCCAGATGCCATCTCGCTCTCCATTGATGTGGGTTGCTTCGACCGGGCCGGATTTCGTCGTACGGAGCCCGCCTGCGTTCGCCATTTTGGCACCGGATTTTCATTTGGTATACCATTATTCCAAATTGACGGAACACACAGGCATGGAAGCCAAACTCGATTCCACGGCGGACGCGGTCGCCGCCTCGTTGCGCGACATGATCATCAACGGCGAGCTCGAAGCGGGCGAGCGGCTCGTCGAGCGCGACCTCGCCGACCGGTTCGGCATCAGCCGGATTCCGATGCGCGAGGCCATCCAGCGCCTGGAGCGCGAAGGGTTGCTGGACATCTTCAGGAATCGCGGCGCCGTCGTGCGCATGCTGGGCGCGTCGGACGTGCAGGAAATCTACGACCTGCGCGTGCTGCTCGAAGGCGACGCCATCTACCGAAGCGTGAAGCGGCTCGACGACGAGACGCTCGCGCGTGCCGAACTCGTCCATCGCCTGCTCGGCGATACGGCCGTGCCGCGCCGGCAGGGCGAACTGAACCGCGAATTCCATGCGTTGCTGTATTCGTGCTGCGGCAACGCACGGCAATTGAATACGATCGCGGAGCTGCGCAGCCAGGTCGAACGGTACGAGCGCCTGCAGGCCACGCTGCTCGCCGATACGCCGTCGTTCCAGGTCGAGCACGAGGAGATCCTGCAGGCGTGCCGCGAACGCAATGCGCGTGCCGCTCGGTCGATGACGGTCGTGCATCTCGAATCGGCCAGGCGCATCGTGATGGGGCTCGTCGAAGGCGATTGAAGCCGGTGCTGCGTATGGCGCCCGCTGCCCCGCGCGCGCGGGGCGGGCGGGCCTTGTCGGGTCGCGCCAATCGCGGCGCCAACCTCCGTCGCGACATTCAGCATATCGATACATCAAATCGGCCGCGTCGCGCTCCCGCCGGGCGCGCGGCCGGTCGTCCCGCGCACCACCAGTTTCGGCAGCGACGCGACCCGCACGCGCGATGCAGCGCTGCTGCGCGCGCCCGCGTCGCGTAGCGCATTGAGCAATTCGACCGCGAGCCCCGCGGCCTCGGCGGTCGGGATCGCAACGGTCGTCAGCGTGGGGCGCGTGTCGCTGGCCAGGTGAATGTCGGTGATCCCGACGATCGACAGGTCGTCCGGCACACGCCTGCCGCGATCGGCCGCCGCATGCATCGCCCCGATCGCCGGCAGGTCGTTGGTCGCGACCAGCGCGGTCAGCCGCGGATGCGCGTCGAGCAGCCGCCCCGCCGCGCGCACGCCGCCGTCGATCGAATCGGGTTCCGCCGCGACGATCGACGCATCGAGCCCGGCTTCACGCATCACGTCGACGAAGCCGTCGTAGCGCGCCGCCTGCACGCCGCTCGCCGACCCGCCGACGATTACGCCGATCCGCTCGTGGCCCAGCTCGAGCAAGTGCCGCGTCGCGATCCGCCCCGCCTCCCGAAAATCGATCGCCACGCACGGCAATCCGTCGGGCGGCGCCTCCGGCCGCTCCCACAGGCACAGCACGACCGGCACACCGCGCGCCGCCACGTCGAGCAGATCCGGCAGATGCAGGTTCGCGTTGGTCACGAGAATCCCTTCGGAGATCGTGCCGGCAATCTGGTCGAGATACGCGCGCCCTTGCAGCGGATCTTCATTCGTATTGCAGACGATCAGGAACTGCCCGTTGCGGCGCACCGCGCGCTCGACCGCCAGCGCGAACTCCGGGTAGAACGGGTTCGCGATGCTCGACACCATCAGCGCGACCGTCGGCGCGCGCCCTTCCGCCAGCGCACGCGCCGCGAGATGCGGCCGATACCCGAGCGCCTCCACGGCTTCCAGCACCCGCGCTCGCGTCGCCTCGCCCACCCGGCCGCGCTCGCGCAGCACGTTCGACACGGTCGCGGCCGTCACGCCGGCGCGGCGCGCCACTTCATCCAGGGTTGCCATCGCTTGCTCACTATATGAGACGTCTATCCAGTATTTGCTTCGCTTACCGAAGCGGCGCACTATCGCCGCACACCCTGCCGCCCGACCGACGGGCGCGACTCGGCCGCGATCACATCGCCTCTTTTTTTGATCGCGATGATTAAGCGCTTAATCACCGATGATGGCGCATTAAAACATGGAGCGGAGACAATGGCGAGCATCTCGATGCGGCGCGTGCAGAAAGCCTATGGCGATCACGCGCCGGTCATTCGCGACGTCGATCTGGAGATCGGCGCGCACGAGTTCTGCGTGTTCCTCGGGCCGTCCGGATGCGGGAAGTCGACGTTGCTGCGGATGATCGCCGGGCTCGAGGACCTGAGCGCGGGCGAGCTGTCGATCGACGGCCGCCGCGTCGACGACGTGCCGGCCGCCGAGCGCGGCGTCGCGATGGTGTTCCAGAGCTACGCGCTGTTTCCGCACATGACGGTCTACGAGAACATGGCGTTCGGGCTGAAGCTCGCACGCGTGCCGAAAGCCGAGATCGACCGGAAGGTGCGCGATGCGGCGCGCATCCTGCAGCTCGACACGCTGCTCGAACGCAAACCAAAGGCGCTGTCGGGCGGCCAGCGGCAGCGCGTCGCGATCGGCCGCGCGATCGTGCGCGAGCCCGGCGTGTTCCTGTTCGACGAGCCGCTGTCGAATCTCGACGCCGCGCTGCGCGGCCAGACCCGCATCGAGATCGCGCGGCTGCACCGGCAGTTCGAACGCGCGAGCGTCGTCTACGTGACGCACGACCAGACCGAAGCGATGACGCTCGCCGACAAGATCGTGCTGCTGCACACCGGCGCCGACACCGCGCAGCACGGCAGCATCGCGCAGGTCGGCGCGCCGCTCGACCTCTACCACCACCCGGCCAGCCGCTTCGTCGCGGGCTTCATCGGCTCGCCGCGGATGAACTTCCTGCCGGCCGTCGTCACGGCGTGCGATGCCCGTCGCACGACCGTCACGCTCACGCCGTCCGGCGAGACCTTCACGCTGCCGCGCGACGGCTCGGCGCTCGGCGCAGGCGCCGCCGTGACGCTCGGCATTCGCCCCGAACACCTGACGCTCGGCGCCGCGCACGACGCCACGACACTCGCACGCGACGTCGCGCTCGTCGAACGCCTGGGCGAACAGACCTACGTGCACCTCGACCAGCCCGGCGGCCACACGCTGATCGCGAAAGTGCCCGGCGACGCGCAGGTGCGTACCGGCGAGCGCGTGCACGTACATGCGCCGGCCGCGGCCTGCCATCTCTTCACCGAAGACGGCCGCGCGGTGCCCGCGTGCGCCGACGTCCACGTTCACCACTACGCATAAGGATCGGGCATGCGCCTCGGAGTCTGTTACTACCCGGAACACTGGCCGGAATCGATGTGGGCCGACGATGCCCGCAGGATGAAAGCGCTCGGCATCGAGCAGGTGCGGATCGCCGAATTCGCGTGGAGCCGTATCGAGCCGTCGCCCGGCGAATACGACTGGGGCTGGCTCGATCGGGCGGTCGACGTGCTCGGCGCAGCCGGCCTCGAGATCGTGATGTGCACGCCGACCGCGACGCCGCCGAAATGGCTGGTCGACCGCCATCCGGACATCCTCGCGATCGGCGCCGACGGCCGGCCGCGCGCGTTCGGCTCGCGCCGCCACTACGACTTCTCGTCGCCGACCTATCTCGAGGCGTCGCGGCAGATCTGCACGGCGGTCGCCGAGCGCTACGGCCGGCACCCGGCCGTGCGCTACTGGCAGACCGACAACGAGCTGGGCTGCCACCAGACCGTCGTCAGTTATTCGCCGGCCGCGCTCGTGCGCTTCCGTGCGTGGCTGAAGGCGCGCTACGGCACGATCGACGCACTGAACCGCGCGTGGGGCACCGTGTTCTGGAGCATGGAGTATCGCCATTTCGACGAGGTCGATGCGCCCGTCGGCACCGTGACAGAAGCGCACCCGTCGCATCGCCTCGACTACCGGCGCTTCGCGTCGGACGAAGTCGCGCGTTATCACCGGATGCAGGTCGACGTGATCCGCGCGCACTCGCCGGGCCGGCCCGTCGCGCACAACTTCATGCAGCTGTTCACCGAGTTCGACCATTACGAAGTGGCGCGCGACCTCGACGTCGCGACGTGGGACAGCTATCCGCTCGGCGCGCTCGAGGAGCAATGGTTCGCGCCCGACGTGAAGGCGCGCTGGCTGCGCACCGGCCATCCCGATTTCGCGTCGTTCAATCACGACCTCTATCGCGGCATGTCGAAGCTGCCGTTCTGGGTGATGGAGCAGCAGCCGGGCCCCGTGAACTGGGCGCAGTGGAACCCCGCGCCGCTGCCGGGGATGGTGCGCCTGTGGAGCTGGGAGGCGTTCGCGCACGGCGCCGGTTGCGTGTCGTACTTCCGCTGGCGTCAGGCGCCGTTCGCGCAGGAGCAGATGCATGCGGGCCTGAACACGCCGGACAACCGGCTCGACGAAGGCGGCCGCGAGGCGCAGCGCGTCGCTCAGGAGATCGCCGCCGTGCTCGACGCCGGCGCGGATGTCGACGCGAACGGCGCGGTGCCTGCCCCCGTCGCGCTCGTGTTCGACTACGAAGCGAAGTGGCTGTTCGAAGTGCAGCCGCAAGGCGCCGATTTCCACTACCCGCGCTTCGCGTTCGAGTACTACACGGCGCTGCGTTCGCTCGGCCTCGACGTCGACATCGTTTCCGCGCATGCGCCGCTCGACGGCTACCGGCTCGTCGTCGTGCCGCCGCTGCCGGTCGTCCCGGACGATTTCGCCGCGCGGCTCGCGGCCTCGGGCGCGCACGCCGTGTTCGGGCCGCGCACCGGCTCGAAGACCGTCGACCTGCAGATTCCGCCGATGCTGCCGCCCGGCCCGCTCGCCTCGATCCTGCCGGTGCGCGTATGGCGCGTCGAATCGCTGCGGCCGAACGTGACCGAGCGAATCGACGGGACGCTGTACGACGGTACGCCGCTCGCGGGCCATGCGCGCCACTGGCGCGACTTCGTCGAACTGCACGACGACACACGCAGCGTCGTGCGCGCGCGCTTCGCCGACGGTCACCCGGCCTGCGTGTCGCACGGCACGCTGCACTACTGGGCCGCGCTGTTCGACGACGCGACCACCGCCCGGCTGTTCGCCGACGTCGCGGCCGAAGCCGGCCTCACGCCGACGCCGCTCGGCGACGGCGTGCGCATGAGCCGGCGCGGCGGCCTGACCTACGTTTTCAACTATGGCGACACGCCGCACACGATCGACGCGGTACCGCCGTCGGCGTTCGTGCTCGGCAGCGCGCAAGTCGGGCCGCAAGACGTGGCCGTGTATCGAAGCCGTTCGTAGCACCCTGGCACCGGCGCCACGATGCGCCGGTCACGCACAAGACGACACACAGGAATGGAGACACGCATGACACATCGCCCCCTTCGCTTCGCCGCCCGGCTCGCCACGGCCGCCGCCGTCGCACTGGCATCGCTCGGCACGACGGCGCCCGCCGATGCCGGCACGCTGACGATCAACATCGCGTTCAAGGGCGCCAGCCAGCGCGCGGTCTGGCAGTCGACGCTCGACGCGTTCCACAAGGCGCATCCCGACATCGACGTGAAGGCGACCTTCGTCGACGAGGAAGCGTACAAGGTGCAGCTCCCCGCCTGGCTCACGACCGTCGCGCCGGACGTCGTGAACTGGCACGCCGGCGAGCGGATGGCGTACTACGCGAAGCGCGGGCTGTTCGAGGACCTGAGCGGCGACTGGACGAAGAACGGCTGGGGCGCGATGTATGCATCGACGCGCGACGCATCGTCGTACAACGGCAAGCAGTACGCGGCGCCGACCGTCTACTACTCGTGGGGCCTGTTCTACCGCAAGGACCTGTTCCGCAAGGTCGGCATCGCCGACGAACCGAAGACCTGGGACCAGTTTCTCGACGCATGCAAGAAGCTGAAGGCGGCCGGCATCACGCCGGTCGCGATCGGCGGCCGCGACGCGTGGACCCTCGCCGGCTGGTTCGACTATCTCGACCTGCGCCTGAACGGCAACGCGTTCCACCAGCAGCTGATGGCCGGCGACGTGCCGTACACCGACCCGCGCGTGAAGAAGGTCTACACGACGTGGAAGTCGCTGATCGACGCGGGCTACTTCATCGACAACGCGCTGTCCTACGATCTCGACGGCGCCCAGCCGTTCCTGTTCCAGGGCAAGGCCGCGATGATGCTGATGGGTACCTTCATCGCGGCGGGTTTTCCGCCGAACGTGAAGCAGGAAATGGGCTACTACCGCTTCCCGATCATCGACCCGAAGGTGCCGACCGCCGAGGATGGCCCGGTCGAATCGCTGCATATCCCGACGAAGGCGAAGAACAAGGCCGACGCGCACACGTTCCTCGCGTTCGTCGAAACACCCGAGATGGGCGCGAAGCTCGCGGAAGGCCTCGGTTCGCTGTCGGCCAACAGCAAGTCGCCCGAGCCGGCCGATCCGGTCTCGCGCATCGGCTTCCGGATCCTGGCCGACACGAAGGGCGGCGTCGCGCAGTTCTACGACCGCGACATGACGAAGGAAATGGCCGACGAGGGGATGAAGGGGATGCAGCAGTTCCTCGCGAATCCGGCGCAGCTCGATACGGTGCTCGCGCAGCTCGAACAGACCCGCAAGCGGATCTACAAGAAGTAACGCCGTGACCCGCGCGGCGGTGCTCCGCCGCTGCGGCTGTCCCATCGTTCGCTCGTTCAGGAGCCCTGCCGTGTCCAGTCCGATTTCGTCCCGACACCTCGAGCCGCCCGCCGCGCCGCCGGAACCGCCGCCCCCTCGCGCGCCCGCCGCGGTTACCGCTGTTGCACTACCCGCGCGCCGCCCGTCGCCCGCCGTGCGGCGGCAACGGCGTGCTGCGTGGCTGTTTCTCGCGCCGGCCTGCGCGATGGTTGCCGTCTATGTGATCTGGCCGATCCTGTCGACGCTGTGGCTGAGCCTGTTCAACTGGGACGGGATGACCGAGCGCACGTTCGTCGGTCTCGCGAACTATGCGGAGCTGCTGCAAGCGCCGACGTTCTACACGGCGCTGCGCAACAACGTGATCTGGCTCGCGCTCTTCATGCTCGCGCCGCCGCTCGGCCTCGCGCTCGCGCTGTACCTGAACCAGGCGGTCGCCGGCATCCGGCTCGTGAAGTCGCTGTTCTTCGCGCCGTTCGTGCTGTCGGGCGTGGTCGTCGGCCTGATCTTCTCGTGGTTCTACGATCCGACGTTCGGCCTGCTCGCGCTGATCGCCGGGCACGGCATCCCGGTGCTCGGCGACGCGCGCTACGCGACGTTCGGCATCGTGTTCGCCGCGCTGTGGCCGCAAACCGCGTACTGCATGATCCTGTACCTCACCGGCCTCACATCGCTCAATCCGGAACAGATCGAAGCCGCACGCATGGAAGGCGCGCGCGGCTTCGCGCTGCTGTGGCACGTGGTGCTGCCGCAACTGCGGCCGACCACCTTCATGGCGATCGTCGTCACGGTGATCGGTGCGCTGCGCAGCTTCGACCTGATCTCGGTGATGACGAGCGGCGGCCCGTTCGAGAGCTCGACCGTGCTTGCGTATTACATGTACGACCAGGCGATCAAGTACTACCGGCTCGGCTATTCCGCGTCGATCGCGGTCGTGCTGTTCGCGATCATGCTCGTCTACATCGTGTTCCAGTTGCGCCGCCTGCTGCGCAACGAGCAATGACCTTCCGGGGATGCCTTCATCATGTTTCCGACACCCGTTGCCCAATGGAAGCCGGTTTCGCGCCGGCTGTACAAGCTGTCGCTGCCCGTCGCGCTCGTGATCTGGCTGCTGCCGATGATCGCCGTGTTCGTCACGTCGGTGCGCTCGACCGAGGAACTCGTCGAAGGCCACTACTGGGGCTGGCCGCGGCACTTCTCGATGATCGAGAACTATCGCGATGCGCTGACCACGTCGCCGATGCTGCATTACTTCTGGAACAGCGTGCAGATCACGGTGCCGTCCGTGCTTGGCTCGATCGCGCTCGCGGCGATGGCGGGCTTTGCGCTTGCGACCTACAGGTTTCGCGGGAGCACGGCGCTGTTCGGCACGTTCGTCGCGGGTAATTTCGTGCCGGTGCAGGTGCTGATGATTCCGGTGCGGGACTTGTCGCTGCGGCTCGGTGTATTCAATACGGTCGAGGCGCTGATCCTGTTTCATGTCGCGTTCCAGACGGGGTTCTGCACGCTGTTCCTGCGCAACTTCATCAAGCAGTTGCCGTTCGAGCTGATCGAGGCGGCGCGGATCGAAGGAGCGGGGGAATGGACGGTGTTCTGGCGGATCGTGTTGCCGTTGATCCGGCCTGCGCTGGCTGCCTTGGCGATTCTTGTGTTTACGTTCGTGTGGAATGACTACTTCTGGGCGCTGTGTCTCACGCAAGGGGATGAGGCCGCGCCGATCACGGCAGGGGTCGCCGCGTTGAAGGGACAATGGACGACGTCGTGGAACCTCGTGTCGGCCGGGTCGATCCTGGCGGCGTTGCCGTCCGTCGCGATGTTCTTCGCGATGCAGAAGCATTTTGTGGCGGGGCTGACGTTTGGAGCGACCAAAGGCTGAACGCGCGCAGCCCTGCGTATTCGTATCTCCCCCTCTGCATCGAGAGGTTGCCCGCTTCGGCGGGCTTTTTTTTGCTGCCAGGGTGTAGCGAGATACGCAGTACGAGCCGCCTGCATTCGGCCAGGATCGGACAATCGACTGCACTCGTCGAATCGGCGACAATACCGAATACTGAGAAGCAAGTAAAAGCCGCCGAATTAAACCGTGATATTCAGGACGCCACTCGCCACGCAAAAAGGAAGGCTTTGTCGGCAAGCTGTTCTGATCCGGATGCATGCGGTTACGGCATTGTTGTGCAGAGTCGAGTCGGTGCGCGCGTTTATCCCGCAACAATTGCCTCACCCATTACATTGTGAATTTCAGCCTGGATAATCATGACAAACAAGGTCTTGCCGATTCCCACGCCGGCGGCGGCAATTTGTGCATCAGGGCTGGCGCGCGTTGATTTCGCCGATGCGTATTCCGGCCAGGCAGATCGAACCTACGCCGACGCCGAACAAGCGGCGCGCGCCGCGTTCGCGGATCCGCCGCACGCCGTCCGATGCCTGATGGCCTTGCGTAACGGAATCGTGGCGCCGTTCGGACTAAGGGCGAGTATTGATTTCAGCGATCGTGGGCTGGGAAAAATCGACGTTTTTCCAATCATTTCGAGTACGAATGATGAAGTCGTCGTCGGCGGTAACGACAAGCATCTGGATTTTCGGATCTGGATTGGCATCCAACCGGGGCTGAAGGGATCGGAAGTGACGATTTCAACCTTGGTCAAAATCAACAATCGCCTTGGAAAAGGCTACTTGTCTGTCATCATGCCGTTTCATAAGCTCCTGTCGCGCACGATGCTGCAACGGGCGGTCAATCTGAGCGCATAGCCCCTGAATCCGACAGCCAGGGACATCCCGGTGAATGAATACAGGAGGGAAGATGTCTGAGCGCGACACCAGGCTCCACGGTTGCTGGCGATTGGTTTCTTTTGATACTGAGTTTCAGGATTCGAAGGAGCGTACTCAACCGTGGGGCGCCGACCCCAATGGCTACCTTATTTTCGACCCTGATGGGCGAATGATGGTACTGGTCACCGCGAAGGCGCGGGAGCCAGGGAATACCGATGAGAAACTGGCGGCACTGTTCCGCACCGTGATGTCCTACACCGGTCGGTATCGGATAGACGGGGATAGGTTCATCACCAAGATTGACGCATCCTGGAATGAAGCCTGGAATGGCACTGAGCAGGAACGGTTCTACAGGCTTGATGGAGACGCACTCGAAGTCAGCACCGCCTGGATGCCGAATCCGTTGGTACCTGGAAATCCAATAGGAAGGGGGATTCTCGGTTTTAGACGCGAGTAATCTTCGTTACGCCGAGTTCGCAACCAGTCGCCAGCTTGCGGGTCATCATTCGACGGTGAGTCTGGCAGACAGGCAGCCGCCTTTGCATGACCGCATGGTGGCGGCCTTTTGAGCCGCGTCGGGTCGAAAAGCAGCATCGACGAAAATCCGCGATGACCGTTTCTTCAGGCCACCGCCGTTACGCCGCCCCCGTTTCGCTGCCCTTGGTGCGCAACTGCACATCGACCGATCCGATGTTCTTCTCATGCGACACGAGCATCTGCGTGAGTGCATGGTGCATATCCGGCTGCACAAGCGTCGGCAGCAACGCCTGCAACTTCCGCACGACCCAGCGCTGGCCCCGATTCAGAAACGCGAGCCGCTCCGCCAGACCGTCAATCGCCATCGCCTGTTCATAAAACGCCCCGGTAGCATGCGTCGGCGTCGCATCGAGCGATCGAATCGCGTCGACCAGCACCGCACACCCGTGCGCCTCATCCTGCCGAATGCCGGCCACGAGCCGATGAAGTTCGGGATCGTCGATTTCCGTCGCCGTCTCCGACGCCACCCGCGCGCCGGCACGCTCGGCTTCCAGCAGTTCGTTCAGCAACGCGACCAGCGCGTCGCGCTGCGCATCGGCGGATTCGTCCGTTGCATTGGCGGGGCAGGCGTCGTGCCCGTCATCGTGGATCCGGTTCGACATGCGATGTCCTCCGTTTCGGGAAGCGTGGCGCACCGGTTCGTCCGGCGTGGTTCCGTCACGCACGGCTCACGCGACAGCGTCACGCATCACGGCAAACGACAGGAGGCCACACGAAGAATGGCTGACAGTCTGACATAACCATGTGACACGCGTTGCCAGACGACCCGCCGCGCGTGATGCCCGTCAAGACAAGCCGCAACGCACCGCCGGGATCAAGTCCACCCTTCAAGCCGCAACGTCGACCGCACGAGCCGCTGCTCCTCCTGCTCGATCTCCCTCAGATATTCGACGCACTGGCGGATATGCTCGCTCGCCGCCTTGCGCGCCTGCTCGGGCAGCCGCCCGGTCACCGCGTTATAGAGCCGTGCATGCTGGCGATCGATCTGCTTCTTCAACGGCTCGCGGTGATAGAGGTTGTTCACCGACGCAAACACCGAACTCAGCAGCAGATCCGTCAGCGACTGCAACGTATTCACGAGCACCGGGTTATGCGACGCCTCGCAAATCGCGAGATGAAACGCGTGATCGAGCTTCGCGCGCGCGGCCGGGTCGAGATCCTGCGCATCGGCCGCGGTCATCTCGTCATAACGACGCTTGATCAGGATGAAATCGGCGGACGTTCCGCGCAGCGCCGCCAGCCGCGCGGCCTCCGTCTCAAGCATCCCGCGCACTTCGAACAGGTCGTACAGCGTGCGCGGCTGCGAGCCGAGCAGGTGCATCATCGGCGAGACTTCGCGCTGCGGGGTCAGGCTCGCGACGAACGAGCCCTTGCCGTGCGTCGTCTCGATGATCCCGCGCGCGCGCAGCAACTTCATCCCTTCGCGCACGGCCGTGCGCGACACGCCGAGCTTCTCGGTCAGCCGCCGTTCGGACGGCAATGCCTGCCCGGCCTTCAGCACGCCGTCGACGATCAATTGCTCGATCCGCTCGGCGACGACATCGGCGACATTGCGCGCCGGCGCTTGTCGATCATGCATTTCCATACTGGTATGACCACTTTGGACGGATGTCGCCGATTTTCTCATAAACCCATGCCGTGATTGGCTTTTACGTCAAGACCCACCCCGCCTTCACGGCACGTCTCGAAAAACTGGTATGACCACGCCCGCGACGTATGGACACCCACCGG
Organism: Burkholderia sp. Bmkn7; assembly: GCF_041103175.1. Lineage (NCBI taxonomy): Bacteria > Pseudomonadati > Pseudomonadota > Betaproteobacteria > Burkholderiales > Burkholderiaceae > Burkholderia > Burkholderia sp. Bmkn7. The sequence continues at coordinate 403,947 of NZ_JBGCUH010000002.1, forward strand.
CCGGCCGCCAAGAATGCCGTCCATCCGGCGCGTCGCGCATCCCGCGGCCGCCCGCATGGTGAAGAGAGTGGAGACGGAGACACACGATGAGTTTCACCTACGACGAACGGATCGACGGCCCGCTGGCGACCGTCGGCCGCGACACACTCGTCGCCGCACTGCACGCGGCGGCGCCCGGCCTCGACGTGCTGCATGAGCGCGAAGCGCTCAAGCCGTTCGAATGCGACGGCCTCGCCGCCTATCGCACGGTACCGCTCGCGGTCGTGCTGCCCGACACGGTCGAGCAGGTGCGCGCGGTGCTGCGCGTCGCCGCCGCGCTCGGCGTGCCGGTGGTCGCGCGCGGCGCGGGAACCGGGCTGTCGGGGGGCGCGATGCCGCTCGAAAAAGGCCTCCTGCTCGTGATGGCGAAGTTCAACCGGATTCTCGACATCGACCCCGATGCCGGCGTCGCGCGCGTGCAGCCCGGCGTGCGCAACCTCGCGATCTCGCAGGCAGCCGCACCGCACGGCCTCTACTACGCGCCCGATCCGTCGTCGCAGATCGCGTGCTCGATCGGCGGCAACGTCGCCGAAAACGCGGGTGGCGTGCACTGCCTGAAATACGGGCTCACCGTGCACAACATCCTGAAGATCGAGATCCTGACGATCGACGGCGATACGCTCACGCTCGGCGCCGACGCGCTCGACGCACCCGGCTTCGACCTGCTCGCATTGTTCACCGGCTCGGAAGGGATGCTCGGCATCGTCGCCGAAGTGACCGTGAAGCTGCTGCCGAAGCCGCCGAGCGTGAAGGTGCTGATGGCGAGCTTCGACGACGTCGCCGAAGCCGGTGCCGCCGTCGCGCGGATCATCGGCGCGGGCGTGATCCCCGGCGGCCTCGAGATGATGGACAACCTCGCGATCCGCGCGGCCGAGGATTTCATCCACGCGGGTTATCCGGTCGACGCGCAGGCGATCCTGCTGTGCGAACTCGACGGCTCGCCCACCGACGTCGACGAAGATGCCGAACGCGTCGCCACGCTGCTGCGCGATGCCGGTGCATCGGAGATCCGTGTCGCGCGCGACGAGGCGGAGCGCCAGCGCTTCTGGGCCGGCCGCAAGAACGCGTTCCCGGCGGTCGGCCGCATGTCGCCCGACTACTACTGCATGGACGGCACGATCCCGCGCCGCGAGCTGCCGCGCGTGCTCGAAGGAATCGCCGCACTGTCCGCCGAATACGGGCTGCCGGTCGCGAACGTGTTCCACGCGGGCGACGGCAACATGCACCCGCTGATCCTGTTCGACGCAAACCGCCCCGGCGAACTCGACCGCGCGGAAGCGCTGGGTGGAAAGATCCTCGAGCTGTGCGTCGCGGCGGGCGGCAGCATCACCGGCGAGCACGGCGTCGGGCGCGAGAAGATCAACCAGATGTGCGTGCAGTTCAACGCCGACGAAATCGCGTTCTTCCACGCGGTGAAGGCCGCCTTCGATCCGCAGGGCCTGCTCAATCCCGGCAAGAACATCCCGACGCTGCACCGCTGCGCCGAATTCGGCGCGATGCACGTCCATCACGGCAAGCTGCCGTTTCCCGAACTGGAGCGTTTCTGATGCGACGCGAAATCGAATCGATCGACGACAGCGCGGCACTCGTCGCCCAGGTCGACGCGGCGATCCACGACCGCCAGCCGCTGCACATTCGCGGCGCCGGTACCAAGGCGTTCCTCGGCCGCCCCGTCGAAGGCCGCACGCTCGACGTGCGCACGCATCGCGGCGTCGTGTCCTATGACCCGACCGAACTCGTCGTCACCGCGCGCGCGGGCACGCCGCTCGCCGACCTCGAGGCGATGCTCGATTCGGCCGGCCAGATGCTGCCGTGCGAGCCGCCGTCGTTCGGCGGCGCGGCCACGGTCGGCGGCATGGTCGCGGCGGCGCTGTCGGGCCCGCGCCGCCCGTGGGCCGGCGCGGTACGCGACTTCGTGCTCGGCTGCCGCGTGATCACCGGCCACGCGAAACACCTGCGCTTCGGCGGCGAGGTGATGAAGAACGTCGCGGGCTACGACGTGTCGCGGTTGCTCGCGGGCAGCTTCGGCTGTCTCGGCGTCGTGACCGAGGTGTCGCTGAAGGTGCTGCCGAAGCCCCGTGCGACGTGCGATCTCGCGTTGCCGCTCGCCGTGGACGAAGCCGTGCAGCGCGTCGCCGCATGGCGGCGCGCGGGGCTGCCGCTCGCGGGCGCCTGCCACGCGGACGGCGTGCTGCGCGTGCGGATCGAAGGCGGCGAGGGCTCGGTGAAGGCCGCGCGCGACACGATCGGCGGCAACGCCATGGACGACCATGACGATGCGTTCTGGGTACGGCTGCGCGACCTTGCGCTGCCGTTCTTCGACGACCCGCGCCCGCTGTGGCGCGTGTCGGTGCCGGCCGCCGCGCCGCTCGACGCCCTGCCCGGCGCGCTGCTGGCCGACTGGGGCGGCGCGCAGCGCTGGCTGAAAAGCGACGCCGCACCGGCCGACGTGCAGCGCCTCGCCGCGCAATGGGGCGGCCACGCGACCTGCTTCACGCCGGGCACGACGCACGAGCCGTTCCAGCCGCTGCCGCCCGCGTTGCTGCGCGTGCACCGCCAGCTCAAGGCACAGCTCGACCCGCATGCGATTTTCAATCCCGGCCGCCTGTACGCCGATTTCTGACGCGACCCCGATCCCGACCCGCCGATGCAAACCAATCTCAGCGAAGCAAGCAAGGCCCTCGCCCGGGCCGACGAAGCGGAAGCGATCCTGCGCGCGTGCGTGCACTGCGGCTTCTGCAATGCGACCTGCCCGACCTACCAGGTGCTCGGCAACGAGCTCGACGGGCCGCGCGGGCGCATCTACCTGATCAAGCAGCTGCTCGAAGGCGAGCCGTGCGGCGAACGCACGCAGCGGCATCTCGACCGCTGCCTGACGTGCCGCAACTGCGAGACGACCTGCCCGTCCGGCGTGCGTTATCACACGCTGCTCGACATCGGCCGCGCGGAAGCCGAAAAACGTGCGCAGCGGCCCGCGCGCGAGCGCCTGCTGCGCGCGGGGCTGCGGCACGTCGTGCCGCGCCCGGCGACGTTCGCCGCGTTGCTGAAGGCCGGCCGCGCGCTGCGCCCGCTGCTGCCCGGCACGCTGCGGGACAAGATCCCGGCCGCCGTGCCCGCGGCCGCGCCGCGCCCGCCCGTGCGCCACGCGCGGCGCGTGCTGATGCTCGAGGGCTGCGTGCAGCCGTCGCTGTCGCCGAACACCAATGCGGCCGCCGCGCGCGTGCTCGACCGGCTCGGCATCAGCGTGAGCCCGGCGCGCGAGGCCGGCTGCTGCGGCGCGACCGAATATCACCTGAACGCGCAGGATGCCGGCCTCGCCCGCGCACGCCGCAACATCGACGCATGGTGGCCCGCGATCGAAGCGGGCGCGGAAGCGATCGTGCTGACGGCAAGCGGCTGCGGCGCGTTCGTGAAGGAATACGGCGACCTGCTGCGCTCCGACCCCGTCTACGCGGAGAAAGCGCGGCGCGTCAGCGCGCTCGCGCGCGACCTCGCGGAAGTGATCGCGGCCGAGCCGCTCGACGCGCTGGCCGAATCGACGCCGCGCCGCATCGCGGTTCATTGCCCGTGCACGCTGCAGCACGCGCAGCGGCTCGGCGGCGCGGTGGAAAACATCCTGACGCGGCTCGGCTTCGATCTGACGAATGTTGCCGACGGCCATCTGTGCTGCGGTTCGGCCGGCACGTATTCGCTGACGCAGCCCGAACTCGCGACGACGCTGCGCGACAACAAGCTCGATGCGCTCGAAGCCGCACACCCGGACCTGATTGTCACCGCCAACGTAGGCTGCCAGACTCACCTGAACGGCGCAGGCCGCACGCCGGTGCGCCACTGGATCGAGCTCGTCGACAACCATCTCGTCAACTGACCTGATTCCGGAGGATCTCCATGCAGACGAAACCCGAACTCGAACTGGCCGATGCCGACCGCATGCTTGCCGCGGCCCGCGCGGAAGCGGAACGCCACGGCTGGGCCGTGTCGATCGCCGTCGTCGACGACGGCGGCCACCTGCTCGCGTTTGCACGCCTGGACGGCGCATCGCCGGCCAGCGCCTGTATCGCGCAGGACAAGGCGCGCGCGGCGGCGCTCGGCCGGCGCGAGACGAAGGCGTATGAGGATATGATCAACGGTGGCCGCACCGCGTTTCTCAGCGCGCCGCTGACGGGGTTGCTCGAAGGCGGCGTGCCGGTCACGGTCGGTGACCGGATCGCGGGCGCGATCGGCGTGTCTGGCGTAAAGTCCGAACAGGACGCGCAGATTGCCCGCGCCGGCACACAAAGCGTCGCGACATAACCAGCCAAACCGCGCGCGCATTTTTCCCCGGGAGGATTAACGATGATCGACCAAGCAGGACTGCAAGTCGCGCCAGCGCTGAGCCAGTTCATTGAAAACGAAGCGTTGCCGGGCACCGGCATCGACAAGGCCGCGTTCTGGAGCGGTTTCTCGGCCCTGGTACACGACCTGGCGCCGCGCAACCGCGAGCTGCTCGCGGAACGCGACCGCCTGCAGCAGGAACTCGACACCTGGCACCGCGCGCACCCCGGCCCGGTGCGCGACCACGCCGCGTATCGCGCATTCCTCGAACAAATCGGCTACCTCGTGCCGGTCCCGTCGAACGTCGCGGCAGCCACCGCGAACGTCGACAGCGAGATCGCGACGCAGGCCGGCCCGCAGCTCGTCGTGCCGCTGTCGAACGCGCGTTATGCGCTGAACGCCGCGAACGCCCGCTGGGGCAGCCTGTACGACGCGCTGTACGGCACCGACGCACTGCCGGAAGACGGCGGCGCCGAACGCACCACCGCCTACAACCCGACGCGCGGCCAGCGCGTGATCGACTACGCGCGCAACGTGCTCGACAACGCGGCGCCGCTCGCAAGTGGCTCGCACCGCGACGCGCTGCGCTACCGCGTGCAGGACGGCCAGCTTGCCGTCGAAACCGCCAAGGGGATCGTCGGCCTCGCGCAGCCGGCGCAGTTCGTCGGCTACCAGGGCGCGGCCGACGCGCCGTCCGCGATCCTGCTGAAGCACAACGGCCTGCACCTCGAGATCCAGATCGACGCATCGACGCCGATCGGCCGCGCCGATCTCGCGAACGTGAAGGACATCGTGCTCGAAGCCGCGGTCAGCACGATCATCGACTGCGAGGATTCGGTCGCGGCGGTGGACGCCGACGACAAGGTCCAGCTCTACCGCAACTGGCTCGGCCTGATGCAGGGCACGCTGGTCGAGGAAGTCGCGAAGGGCGGCAAGACCTTCACGCGCCGCCTGAACGCCGACCGCGAGTACACGACGCCCGACGGCGGCACGCTGTCGCTGCACGGCCGCTCGCTGCTGTTCGTGCGCAACGTCGGCCACCTGATGACCAACGGCGCGGTGCTCGACCGCGACGGCAACGAGATTCCGGAAGGGATCCTCGACGGCGTCGTCACGGTGCTGTGCTCGCTGCACGACCTGAAGGCGAAGCGCAACTCGCGCACCGGCTCGATCTACATCGTGAAGCCGAAGATGCACGGCCCGGTCGAAGTCGCATTCGCCGATACGCTGTTCGCGCGCATCGAGGATCTGTACAACCTGCCGCGCAACACGCTGAAGATGGGCATCATGGACGAGGAGCGACGCACCAGCGTGAACCTCGCCGCGTGTATCGCCGCCGCCGCCGCACGCGTCGCGTTCATCAACACCGGCTTCCTCGACCGCACCGGCGACGAGATGCACACCGCGATGGAAGCGGGCCCGATGATCCGCAAGGGCGACATGAAATCGTCGGCATGGATCCAGGCGTACGAGCGCAACAACGTGCTCGCGGGCCTGTCGGCCGGCCTGCGCGGCCGCGCGCAGATCGGCAAGGGCATGTGGGCGATGCCCGACCTGATGCACGCGATGCTCGAGCAGAAGATCGCGCATCCGCGCGCCGGCGCGAACACCGCGTGGGTGCCGTCGCCGACCGCCGCGACGCTGCACGCGCTGCACTACCACCTCGTCGACGTGCAGGCCGTCCAGCAGGAACTCGAGAAGACGCCGTACGCGAGCGAACGCGACACGCTGCTCGAAGGGCTGCTGACCGTGCCGGTCGTCGAGCGTGCCGAGTGGAGCGAAGCCGAGATCCTGAGCGAAGTCGAGAACAACGCGCAGGGCATCCTCGGCTACGTCGTGCGCTGGGTCGAACAGGGCGTCGGCTGCTCGAAGGTGCCCGACATCCACGACGTCGGCCTGATGGAAGACCGCGCGACGCTGCGCATTTCGAGCCAGCACATCGCGAACTGGCTGCGCCACGGCGTGATCACCGAGGCGTTCGTGCTCGACGTGTTCAAGCGGATGGCGCGCGTCGTCGACCAGCAGAACGCCGGCGACCCGAACTATCGCCCGATGGCGCCCGGCTACGACCAGTCGACCGCGTTCAAGGCCGCATGCGCGCTCGCGCTGCAGGGCACGTCGCAGCCGAGCGGTTATACCGAGCCGCTGCTGCACCGGTTCCGGCTCGCGTTCAAGGCGCAACAGCACGGCGGATAAGCACGGCCGTGCGGCGGGTTTCCGGCGTGCCGGGAGCCCGTACGCCGGAAGCCAGTAAGCCGGCTTCACGAAACGGGCGGCCGCAACGGCCGCCCGTTTTCATTTTCGCGTTCGCCCGGCTGTTGAAACGAATAATCGGCGCATATCGATACCTTCATTTTTTTACTCGCCTGCCGTTAACCCGATGGAATCGGCGGCCGCGCGCGCGGCGGTTTCGCCGCTCATGCCGTACAGCCTTGCGCCGGAACGCTTTGCCGGATATTCGCAAGCCCGGGAATTCACTGAAACTTGATCCGGATCAACGGCCCGCAACATTTTTCGCGCGCGCGAACGCGCGCGTTATACTCCGTTGAATTCACACTGCCGATTCGTCGGATCGTTGAATCGGCGTAGATGTCACCAGTAAATGCGCGATTTACCGGTATATCTGGCCGCGATTCCCGGTAATCAGTGTCCATTTTCTCGCCGGCCGGCAGAAAGGCGTCGAATGGACGCGTGGCGGATCGCCGCCGCCACGTCATACGAACAATTGCATCGGCCCGCCGCCCGGCGGCAATGCCCATCGATCCACGGACCATGGCAGAAACCGATTACGCAGTGCCCAGCGAATCCGGCCTGACGAGCCGTGTCGCCGCACATCTGCGCCGGCTCCTGCTGCCGCACCTGATCTTCTATACCGGGCTGCTGATCGCGCTGCTCCTGCTGTCCCTGTGCGGGATCGTGCTGTACGAAGGCCGCATCGACGCGCGCGACCGCTCGATCTCGATGCAGCAGAATCTCGCGCTGATGGCGTCGTGGGACATCGAGCGCAACATCGAGATCTACTCGCTGTCGCTGCAGGCCGTCGTCGAAGGCGCGAACGACCCGGATGTCGTCAAGCTGCCGATGCCGCTGCGCCGCCAGGTGCTGTTCGACCGTGCGACGACGGCCAAGTACCTCGGCGGCATCTACGTGCTCGACGCGAAGGGCGACATCGCGGTCGACGGCAAGAGCGACGTGCCGCGCAAGGCCAACTTCGGCGACGAGCCGTACTTCGCGGTGCACCGCGACCATCCCGACGTCGGCCTGTACGTCAGCCCCCCGTATCATTCGCGCTTGCGCGGCGGCTCGCCGAGCATCGCGCTCAGCCGGCGGATCACGAAGCCCGACGGCTCGTTCGGCGGCGCCGCCGTGATGTCGATCCGGCTCGAATATTTCCAGAACCTGTTCTCGCGGCTGTCGCTCGGCGATCGCGGCTCGATCGCGCTGATCAACACCGACGGCAAGATGCTCGCGCGCGAGCCGTACGACCCGAAGATCGTCGGCCGTGACATCAGCCGCGCCAGCACGTTCCGGCGCTTCATGACCGCCAACGAAGGCAGCTTCGCCGATACCGCGTCGATCGACGGCGTGCGCCGCCTGTACGTGTTCCGGCATCTCGAGCACCTGCCGCTCATCATCATGGTCGCGCGCTCGGAAGCGGATACCTACGCCGCGTGGTACGACCGTGCGATTCCGATCGGCTCGGCGATGGTCGCGCTCGCGATCGGCTTCGTCGGCCTGTCGCTGCTGCTCGACGTGCAGCTGCGCAAGCGCCACCGCGCGGAAACCGAACTGCAGGCGCTCGCGCGCACCGACGGCCTCACGGGCCTCGACAACCGCCGCATGCTCGACGTCACGCTCGCACGCGAATGGCGCCGGGCCGCGCGCTCGCAGCACGCGCTGTCGCTGCTGTTCATCGACGTCGACTACTTCAAGCGCTACAACGACACCCAAGGGCACCAGGCCGGCGACGACGCGCTCGCCGCGGTCGGCCACTGCATCGCCGGCTGCCTGCGCCGCCCGGCCGACTACGCGGCGCGCTACGGCGGCGAAGAGTTCGTCGTCGTGCTGCCCGACGTCGACACGGACGGCGCGGCGTCGATCGCCGAGACGATCCGCACCGGCGTCCTCGATCTCGGCATCCGGCACGACGCCGGGGCGACCGGCCGCCTGACGGTGAGCATCGGCGTGACGACGAGCTATCCGGAACACGACGACGACATGCAGGCCGCGCTGAAGCTGGCCGACGACGCGCTGTATCGCGCGAAGGAAGGCGGGCGCAACCGCATCGTCGTGCTCGCGGCCCCCTCCGGCGGCCTCGCGGCGCGGCGGGCCTGAACGGGCCACCGCCGGGCGACGGCAGGGCGGCTGGCCGGCCACTGTCGCCGCCCGCGCGCAAAATCGCCGACAATATCGCCTCGACACGCCGCCCCGCGGCTGCCTGGCCCGGCCGGCCCGCGCGGGTCGCGGCCGCTTCGCACCACCATGAGACTCAAGGCAAAGATCTTCCTTCTGGCCATCGTGCCGTTCCTGCTCGCGATCGCCGGCATCGGTTTCGGCGTGCGCCAGCAGGCGACGTCCCTCGCGCGCACGCAGCATGGGACGATCCAGGCCGCGTACCTGTCGAGCAAGGAGGTCGAGCTCAAGCACTACGTCGAGCTCGCGACGAGCGCGATCATGCCGCTCTACGACGCGAGCGGCCGTAACGCGCGCGACGACGCGCTGCTGCGCACGCAGGCGCTCGCGATGCTGCAGAAGATGGATTTCGGCCCGGACGGTTATTTCTTCGTGTACGACCTGCACGGCAATTCCCTGATGCATCCGCGCGAGCCCGAGCGGGTCGGCCACAACTACTGGTCGATGCGCGACCCGCAGGGCGCGCTGACGATCCAGAAGCTGATCGGCGCGGCGTCGAGCGGCGGCGGCTACGTGCGCTACGCGTGGCAACGGCCGTCGACGGGCCGCGTCGCGCCGAAGCTGGGCTACGTCATCGCGCTCGAACGCTGGGGCTGGATGGTCGGCACCGGCATCTATCTCGACGACGTCGACACCGCGCTGCAACGCATCGACGCGCGCGCGTCCGCGAACATCGAGCGCACGATGAGCTGGCTCACCGCGATCGCGCTCACGGGTGCCGCCGCGATCGCCGTGTGCGCGCTGGTGCTGAACGTCAGCGAGTCGCGCAGTGCCGACGCGAAGCTCAAGCTGCTCGCGCAGCGCGTCGTCGAATCGCAGGAGCAGGAGCGGGCGCGGCTGTCACGCGAGCTGCATGACGGGATCAGCCAGATGATGGTATCGGCGAAGCTGATGCTCGAATCCGCGCTCGCGCGCTTCGAACGCGGTACCGCGCGCATGCCCGAGGCCGAGCAGGCGCTGACCTCGGGCGTCGTGCGGCTCGGCGACACGCTGCGTGAAGTGCGGCGCATCTCGCATGCGCTGCGCCCCGCGATGCTCGACGATCTCGGCCTCGCGGCGGCGCTCGAGCAACTGGTGCGCGAGCTCGGCGCCGAAAGCGGCGTCGACATCGGTTATACGCAGGTCGCACACAGCGGCGCCCGGCCGCTGCCCGCGGCGGTCAACACCGCGCTGTTCCGGATCGCGCAGGAAGCGTTGAGCAACATCGTGCATCATGCGCGGGCGTCGCGCGCGGCCGTCACGCTCGACGTCGGCGCGCAATCCGTCACGCTGACCATCGCCGACAACGGCTGCGGCTTCGACGCCGAACGCTCGCAGGCCGACGTGCGCCACGGCATCGGCCTGCGCAACATGCGCGAGCGCCTCGACGCGCTCGGCGGCACGCTGACGATCACGTCGCAGGTCGGCCACACGATCGTCGCCGCGCGCGTGCCGCTGCGCAGCGACGCGTGACGACGCCCCCCCCACAACAGGAGACCTTTCGCATGAGCGCCCCCGACACCGCCCGGCCCGTCGCCCGACTGCTGCTCGTCGACGATCACCCGCTCGTGCGCGACGGCTTGCGGATGCGGCTCGAAGCGGCCGACCTGTCCGTGGTCGGCGAAGCCGGCAACGCCGACGAGGCGCTCGCGCTCGCCGCGTCGCTCGAACCCGATCTCGCGCTGATGGACATCGGCATGAACGGAATGAACGGCATCACGCTCGCGGGCGTGTTTCACGAACGCTTTCCGGGCATCCGCGTGCTGATGCTGTCGATGCACGACAACGTCGAATACGTGACGCAGGCCGTGCGTGCCGGCGCGAGCGGCTACCTGCTGAAGGATTCGCCCGCGAGCGAGATCGTGCGCGCGATCGGCACGGTGCTGGCGGGCCAGACGTTCTTCAGCGAAGGGCTCGCCGCGCGGATGATCCACGCGAGCACGACCGCGTCGCCGCTCGACCGGCTCACGCCGCGCGAACGCGACATCCTCGACGCGCTGGCGGAAGGGCTGTCGAGCAAGCAGATCGCGCAGCAGACGGGGCTGTCGGTGCGCACGGTCGAGACGCACCGGCTCAACCTGAAGCGCAAGCTGGAGATCGAGGGACAGGCCGAGCTGATCAAGTTCGCGGTCGAGCATCGGCGAAAGTAGCTCGGCGCCGCGATCTGCCGCAAAAGGCTCGCCGGGCGGCAAGCCGCATCATTCCGGCCGTGAAGACGTCACACGCGCCGCCGCCGCGCGCCCCGGTTGCTTCTTCGTTTCACGCCGCATCATCAGCATCACCGCAATACCGATACTGAGGATTCCGGAACACATGACCGCGATCGAAAACCCGTGCGCCATCGCATCCCGATATGCGCCAAGCAGTGCCGGCTGTCCCGCCGCAAACACATGCTCCATCACCGCCTGCCGCGCCAGCGTATCCGCTTGCGCGCTGCCGGCCGCTTGCATCGCGGCCGTCATCCGGTGCAGCGCACCGACGCTCATCATGCTGCCGAGCACCGCGATGCCCATGCTCATCCCCGTCTGGCGCAACGCGTTCATCGTCGCCGACGCCATGCCCGCACGCTCGGCCGGCGCGAGTTCCATCACGGTCATGCCGGTCGCGGGCACCGCGAGCCCCATGCCGACCCCGAGCACCGCCAGCGCGATGCCGACCGGCACATACGGCGTTCCCGCACCGAAGCCCGCCATGGCCGCGAGCATCGCGCCGACCAGGCCATACCCGGCCACCATCAGCGCGTGCAACGGAATGCGCGCCGCGATGCGCCCGAACAGCATCGACGTGATCGCCGTCATCACGAACTGCGGCATCAGTTGCCAGCCGGCGGCGGCGGGCGTGCGGCCCTGCGCCTGCTGCAGGAACAGCGACAGGAAGAACAGGCTGCTGTACCCCGAGAACCCGAGCACGAACGACGCGAGATTGGCGCGCACCAGCCGCCGGTCGCGAAACAGCCAGACCGGCAGCAGCGGCCGCTCGACGCGCGTTTCGACACGCACGAACACGACGAACGCCACCGCGGCGCCCGCGAGCGGCACGAGCACCTTCACGTGCGACGCGCCGGCTTCGCCGATGCCGATCAGCCCGTACGTGAGCAACCCGAGCCAGGCCACGCTCAGCGCCTGGCCGAGCGGATCGAACGCCGCGTGCTGCGGATGCCGGCGCTCCGGAATGCCCCACGCGCCGAGCAGCACGGTCACGATGCCGATCGGCACGTTGACGAGAAAGATGTCCTGCCATCCGCCATGCTCGACGAGCAGCCCCCCCACCAGCGGCCCGAGGATCAGCGCGAGCGCGCTGAACGCGGACCATCCGCCGATTGCGCGGGCGCGCTCGCGCGCATCGGGAAACGCATGCGTGAGGATCGGCATCGCGCCCGGTATCAGCAATGCGCCGGCGAGCCCCTGGATCGCGCGCCCGATCAGGAGCGGCTCGAGCCGGCTCGCGCATGCGCAGACCACCGACCCGGCCGTGAACAGGACCACGCTGGCGAGCCACACGCGCTTGTGTCCGTAGCGATCGCCGAGCGGGCCGGCCGACAGCATGAACGCCGACAGCGCGAGCGCGTACGCGTTGACGACCCACTGAAGGCCGCCGATGTCGGTATCGAGCGCCGTCTGCAGCGTCGGCAACGCGACGTTGACGATGCTGATGTCGAGCGTAGCGAGGAAGGTGCCGAGACAGGCGGCCAGGACGAGTGCGGCGCGACGGTAGCGAGGCATGGCGGTCGGCCCTTCACGGGCACAAAGATGAGAATGATTCGCATCATATATATCGACTGACCGTCGGTCAATGGATTGCGTTGGCCGCGAACGGGGCGCTGGCCTAAACTGCGGGCTTTGCACGAACGGGCGTCGAGCCGCGCGATGACGGACAGGACAAAGGCAGGAACCACGACAAGTAAGGACGACGCGCCGGCGGGCAAGCTGCCGCGCACGAAGCCGGCGGAAGTGCGCCTCGAGGAGCTGATGGCCGCGGCCGAGACGCTGTTCCTCGCGCAGGGCGTGGAAGCGACGACCATCAGCGAGATCGTCGAGCACGCGCAGGTGGCGAAGGGCACGTTCTATCACTACTTCGAATCGAAATCCGACATGCTCGCCGCGCTCGCGCAGCGCTACACGGCGTCGTTCCTCGACCGGTTGCAGCATGCGGTGGACGCGTGCGATGCCGACGACTGGCTCGCACGCCTGCGCGCGTGGATCCGCACCAACATCGAAACCTATGCGGCAACCTATCGCACGCACGACATCGTCTACGCGAATCACCATCACCACGATCGCGCGAATGCCGACAAGAACGCGATCCTCGAACAGCTCGGCGCGATTCTCGACGGCGGCGCACGGGCCGGCACCTGGCGGCTCGCGAACCCGCAGGTCACCGCGCTTCTGATCTATGCGGGCGTGCACGGCGCGACCGACCACATCATCGCGGCGCCGGAAACGGATCGCGCCGCGTTCGTCGACGCGGTGGTCGACGATTGCCTGCGGATGCTCGGCGTCGGCACCTGACGCGCAACCAACGCACAGCCATGAAAAAAGCGCCCGAGGGCGCCCTTCATGCATCCGGGTTCCGAACCGCGCAGCAGCGGTCAGTTCGTCCGCGAATTGTGTTTCTGCAGATACGCGATCAGGCCGTCGATCCCGCCCGATGCGAGCTGGCTCTTGAACTGGCCCTGGTAGACCTGGATCAGCCATGCGCCCGACATGTCGATGTCGTAGATCTTCCAGTCGTTGCCGACCTTGCCGAGACGATAGCCGACCGACTGGCTGTCGCCCGGCGTCGTGACGGTCGACTGCACGAGCGCGTCGGCGCCCGACGCGCCGCCGGCCTTGAACGAGAACTTCGCGTCCTGGCTGCCGAGCTGCGCGAGCGACGCGGCGTAGGTGCGCGTCATCAGCAGCTTGAACTGCTTGTAAAGCTCCTGCTGCTGTTGCGGCGTGGCCTGCTTCCACGCGTCGCCGACCGCGATGCGGGTCGTGCGCTCGAAGTTGGTCGCGGGCAGGAAGCGCTGCTCGACGACCGCCGAGACCTTCGCCATGTCCCCGCCGCGTGCGGCCGGATCGGCCTTCATCGCGTTGACGGTACCTTCGACCGCACTGCGGACGATATCGACCGGCGCGCTCTGCGCAAAAGCGGAAACCGACACGGCGGCCGCCGCGACGAAAGCAAACAGATGACGTTTCATACGAATATCGCTCGATGAGAAAAAACGACCGGTTCATTGCACCGGCCGACGAAGCAAAGTATACCGGGCCCGACGCCTCGGTGCGCCGCCGTGACCGACTGTTACCTTTCAGGTTCCTTTGTCACAGGCGTGCGGCGGCGCGACGAGGCACGGCGGCGCCGATTATGTAAATATCCCCTTACAAACCGGCGAACCATCGGTATCGATTCCGCCGTCGCGAACAAATCTCCTTCCCGCCCCGAAACCCCCAACGTCACGACCGCCGCCACGCTGCGCCGGTATACTTGGCTACTTTGCCCTTGCCAGCCGCTCCCCACCGCCACATGGTGACATCTCTCATCGTCCGACTCGTTGCATGGTCGGTGCGCCGCCCCGTCTGGGTCGTCGTCCTGTCGCTCGTCATCGCCGCGTTCAGCGGCGTCTATGTCGCGCAGCATTTCAAGATCAACACCGACATCAGCAAGCTCGTCGATGCCGAGCCGCAATGGGCCGCGCTCGGGCAGGCCGTCGACAAGGCGTTCCCGCAACGCAACGGCACGATCCTCGCGGTCGTCGAGGCGCCGGCGCCCGAATTCGCGAACGCCGCCGCGCATGCGCTGACCGAAGCGCTGCGCAAGGATGCCGACGCCGGCCGCATCGGCCAGGTCGCCGAGCCCGGCGGCGGGCCGTTCTTCGAGCACAACGGGCTGCTGTTCCTGTCGCCGCAGGAGGTCACGGATACCACCTCGCAGCTCGCGAGCGCGCGCCCGCTCGTCAACGAACTCGCGAAGAACCCGAGCCTGACCGGCCTCGCGACCACACTCTCCACCACGCTCGGCCAGCCGCTCCTGACCGGCCAGGTGAAACTGCCCGCGATGGCGAAGCTGCTCGCACGCAGCGCCGCGACGGTCGACGACGTGCTGGCCGGCAAGCCGGCCGCGTTCTCGTGGCGCGCGCTGGTCGACAACGATGCCGCGCGGCAGCCCGCGCGCGCGTTCGTCACCGTGCAGCCGGTGGTCAACTACGGCGCGCTGAAGGCCGGCGCGGAAACCAGCCAGGTGATCCGCGACGCGGCCCGTTCGCTCGACCTCGAGAAGCGCTACGGCGCCGTCGTGCGCCTGACCGGCGAGCAGCCGCTCGCCGACGACGAATTCGCGTCCGTCGAAGATGGCGCGGCGCTCAACGGCGCGCTCACGCTGCTCGCCGTGCTCGTCATCCTGTGGCTGGCGCTGCGCTCGAAGCGGATGATCGGCTCGGTGCTCGTCACGCTGTTCGTCGGCCTCATCGTGACCGCCGCGCTCGGCCTCGCGATGGTCGGCTCGCTGAACATGATCTCGGTCGCGTTCATGGTGCTGTTCGTCGGCCTCGGCGTCGACTTCTCGATCCAGTACGGCGTGAAATACCGCGAGGAGCGCTTCCGCGATCCGCGCATCGATCACGCGCTGATCGGCGCCGCGCACTCGATGGGCATGCCGCTCGCGCTGGCCACCGCGGCCGTCGCGGCGAGCTTCTTCTCGTTCATTCCCACCGCCTATCGCGGCGTGTCCGAGCTCGGCCTGATCGCGGGCGTCGGGATGTTCGTCGCGCTGCTGACCACGATCACGCTGCTGCCGGCGCTGCTGCGCCTGTTCGCGCCGCCGGGCGAATCGAAGACGCCGGGCTTCCCGTGGCTCGCGCCGGTCGACGACTACCTCGATCGCCATCGCAAGCCGATCCTGATCGGCACGCTCGTGGTCGTGGTCGGCGCGCTGCCGCTGCTCGCGTTCCTCCACTTCGACTTCAACCCGCTGCACCTGAAGGATCCGCACAGCGAATCGATGGCGACGCTGCTCGCGCTGAAGGATTCGCCGGAAGCCGCCGTCAACGACGTCACGCTGCTCGCGCCGTCGCTCGCCGATGCCGACGCGGCAGCGAAGCGCCTCGACGCACTGCCCGAAGTGGGCCGCACGACCACGCTGTCGACCTTCATCCCCGCCGACCAGCCGGCCAAGCGCGCGGCGATCGCAGCCGCCGCGAGCGACCTGCTGCCCGCGCTGACGCAGCCGGCCGCGCCGCCCGCGACCGACGCGCAGCGCGTCGCCGCGCTCAAGCGCGTGTCGGACCTGCTGAGCTACGCGGCCGAAGATCATCCGGGCCCGGGTGCGGCCGCCGCGCAGCACCTGTCTGCCTCGCTCGCGAAACTCGCCGCCGCGGACGCCGCGACGCGCGACCGCGCCGAGCGTGCGTTCTCCGACACGCTGCGCATCGCGCTCAACCAGCTCGCCTCGCTGCTGCAGCCGCAGGACATCACGCGCGAATCGCTGCCGCCGCAGCTCGTGCGCGACTGGGTCGCACCAGACGGCCATGCACTCGTGCAGATTTCGCCGAAGGTGCCGAAGGGCGTCGACCCGAACGACGACAACATGCTGCGCCGCTTCGCGAAGACCGTGAAGGCCGCGGAACCGGGCGCGACCGGCGGGCCGATCTCGATCCTGCATTCGGCCGACACGATCATCAACGCGTTCCTGCATGCGGCCCTGTGGTCGATCATCTCGATCACGATCCTGCTGTGGGTCACGCTGCGCCGCTTCGGCGACGTGCTGCGCACGCTGGTGCCGCTGCTCGTGTCGGGCATCGTGACGCTCGAACTGTGCGTCGTGCTCGGCATGTCGCTCAACTTCGCGAACATCATCGCGCTGCCGCTGATGCTCGGCGTCGGCGTCGCGTTCAAGGTGTATTTCGTGATGGCGTGGCGCGGGGGGCAAACCGGGCTGCTGCATTCGAGCCTCACGCACGCCGTCCTGTTCAGCGCCGCGACGACGGCGACCGCATTCGGCAGCCTGTGGCTGTCGCACCATCCGGGCACGTCGAGCATGGGCAAGCTGCTCGCGCTGGCCCTGACCTGCACGCTGATCGGCGCCGTGGTGTTCCAGCCCGTCCTGATGGGCAAACCGCGCGTCAAACGCGCCAAGAACCAATCGCAAGGAATCAATGAATAAGGTGCGAATCATTGCGGCGACCGTTGCCGCCAGCGCAGTGCTGACCGGCTGCGCGACGGGACCGAACCGCAACCCCAACGACCCGCTCGAGCCGATGAACCGGGCGATGTACAAGTTCAACGACACCGTCGACACGAACATCGCCCAGCCGATCGCGAAGGGTTACCAGAAGGTCACGCCGACGCCCGTGCGCACCGCGATCAGCAACTTCTTCTCGAACCTCGGCGACCTCGGCAACATCGCGAACAACCTGCTGCAGTTGCGCATCACCGATGCGACGCAGGACTTGATGCGCGTCGCGATGAACTCGCTGTTCGGCGTCGCCGGCCTGATCGACATCGCGACGCCGGCCGGGCTGCCGAAGCATCACCAGGACTTCGGCCTGACGATGGCACGCTGGGGCGTGCCGTCGGGCCCGTACCTCGTGCTGCCCGTGTTCGGGCCGAGCACGTTCCGCGACGGCGTCGGCCGCGCGGTGGACGTGCGCTTCAACCTGCTCAACTACATCGAGCCGGCCGCGCGCAACCCGATGTACATCGCGCAGTTCATCAGCGCGCGGTCGGACCTGCTCGGCGCGACCGATCTGCTGAAGCAGGCCGCGCTCGATCCGTATTCGTTCGTGCGCGACGCGTACCTGCAGCAGCGCAAGTCGCTGACGTACCGCAGCCAGTCGTCGGCGACGACGCTGCCGACCTACAACGAACCGGGTGAATCGGGCGCCGTGCCGGCCGCGACGCCTGCCGTGCCGGGGTTGCCGAACTACGAGGATCCGGGCGAGTCGGGCGGTACACCGGGCGCAGCGCCGAACAATGCGCCGGCCGCGCCGGGGCTGCCGCAGTACGACGACCCGGGTGCGGACGGTGCGATGCCGGTGAGCACGCCGGCTGCTGCGCCTGCCGCCGCATCGGCAACCGCGCCGGCAACGCCTGCGAGCAGTCCGGCCGCGCAGTAACGCTGCAACGGCCACCGCCGCAAGGAAAAAGAGCGCTGCAGTTCAAATCTGCAGCGCTCTTTTTTTGTCCGCGATTTGTCCGCGATTCGTCGGCGAGAAACGGGAAGAGGTGGGAAAGAGAAAAGCGGCGAACGCCGCTCAGACGATCCGCATCGCGCCCGCACGCTCGAATGCGTGCCGCGCCTGGATCAGCGTCGTGCGCGCCGCGCGCGCGTCGCCGGCCACCTGCAGCAGCGGGCCGAGTTGCGACGGCTGTTTCAGCAGTTCACGCAGGATCGGCAGGATCGCCGTGCTGCCGTCGTCGCGCAGGCCGGCCGTCGCCGCGCTGGGCAACGTGCGCCACGCCGGATCGACGATCGCGCGGCACACCGCGAACGGCACACCGCGCGCCGCCGCGAAGGCCGCCGCGATATGCGACTCCATGTCAACGGCGAGCGCGCCCTTCGCGCGATGCAGCGCCGTCTTTTCCTGTTCGCCGACGACCGGTGCGCCCACGGCCGCGATCGTGCCGCGCGTGACGCGCGCCCACACCGGCGTGTCGTGCAGCGCGGCGACGAGCCGTGTGCTCCAGCGCGTATCGGTCTCGACGCGGCCGAACGGCCCGTCGATCGCGTTTGCGATCACGAGCGCGCCGGGCGCGAGGTCGGGCGCGAGGCCGCCCGCGGTGCCGAAGCTCACGATGCCCGCGCAACCGCGCGCGGTCGCCTCGGTCAGTGCGCGTTCGAGCCGGTC
This sequence comes from Burkholderia sp. Bmkn7, assembly GCF_041103175.1. Classification (NCBI taxonomy): domain Bacteria; kingdom Pseudomonadati; phylum Pseudomonadota; class Betaproteobacteria; order Burkholderiales; family Burkholderiaceae; genus Burkholderia; species Burkholderia sp. Bmkn7. Next base: position 422,518 of record NZ_JBGCUH010000002.1, read on the forward strand.
GGCGCGCGCGGCGAAGACCGCTTCGACGCCGTCGCCGCGCGCGATGCGCGCCTCGAACGCCATCCCCGTCACGGCGATGACGGGCAGCATGCCGGTGGATTGCGTCGCCACGCGTTACAGCCCGAACGTGACGCGCGTCGTGTTGTCGCGCTTCAGGTTGCGATAGCGCGCGAGCGCCCACAGCGGGAAGAACTTGCGATAGCCGTGGTAGCGCAGGTAGAACACGCGCGGGAAGCCCGTCGCCGTGAAGCGCGCCTCGTCCCACAGGCCTTCTTCGTTCTGGTTGGCGATCAGGTAGTCGACACCGCGCGCCACCGCCGGGTTGTTCACCTCGCCGGCCGCCATCAGGCCGAGCAGCGCCCAGGCCGTCTGCGACGCCGTGCTCGGCGCCTGTTCGAAGCCGCGATAGTTCAGCTTGTAGCTGTCGCCGTCCTCGCCCCAGCCGCCGTCCTTGTTCTGGATCGACAGCAGCCACTGCGCGCCGCGCTTCATGCGCGGATCGTCCGGCGTCAGGCCGGCCGCGTTCAGCGAGCACAGTGCCGTCCACGTGCCGTACACGTAGTTCATCCCCCAGCGGCCGTACCAGCTGCCGTCCGGTTCCTGCTCCTTGAGCATGTAGTCGAGCGCGCGGCGCGCCGGCTCGCTGTTCAGCGGCGTCTCGCCGAGCTGCGCCAGCATCGACAGGCAGCGGCCCGACACGTCGGCCGTCGGCGGATCGAGCAGCGCGCCGTGATCCGAGAACGGGATGTTGTTCAGGTAGTACTGCGTGTTTTCCGGTTCGAACGCGCCCCAGCCGCCGTCGCTGCTCTGCATCCCGACGACCCACTCGCGCGCGCGCGCGATCGAATCGCGATACGCGTCGTTCTGCCGGAGTTTCTGCGCGCGATCCATCGCCACCGCGACCACCGCCGTATCATCGACGTCCGGGTAGTGCGCGTTCGCGTACTGGAAAGCCCAGCCGCCGGGCCGCACGTGCGGGCGGCGCGAGATCCAGTCGCCGCGCACGTCGAGGATCTGCAGCGGGCGCAACCATTCGAGGCCGCGCAGCACGGCTTCCTCGGCCCGCGCGTCGCCCGTCTCGAGCAGCGCATGTGCGGCGAGCGACGTGTCCCACACCGGCGACAGGCACGGCTGGCAATACGCTTCGTCGTCGTGCACGACGAGCAGCTTCTCGATCGACTTGCGTGCGATCGCGCGGTTCGGATGATCTTCCGCGTAGCCGAGCACGTCGTACATCATCACCGCGTTGGCCATCGCCGGATAGATCGCGCCGAGGCCGTCCTCGCCGTTCAGGCGCTCGTCGACGAACGAAACGGCCTGGCGGATCGCGCGTTCGCGCGTGTAGTTCGGAAACAGGCCGTCAGCCGCGCGCAGCGCATGGTCGACCACGCGGAAGAACGCGAACCAGCCGGGGCTCTGGTGACCCTGGCGCGGCAGCAGGCCGGCGTTGACGGGCGGATCGATGAACAGCTCGTCGATGCGCACACCGCGCGGGTTCTTCGCGAGCGGGCGCTTCGCGTTCAGCACGAGCAGCGGCACGATCACGGTGCGCGCCCAGTACGACACCTTCGACAGGTGGAACGGGAACCACTGCGGCAGCAGCATGATCTCGACCGGCATCATCGGCACCGCGCGCCACGGAATCGCGCCGTACAGCGCGAGCTGGATGCGCGTGAACACGTTCGACATCTCGGCGCCGCCCATCGCGTGGATCGCGCGGCGCGCACGCTGCATGTGCTCGGCGTTCTCGTCGTCGCCGATCACCTTCAGCGCGAAATACGCCTTCACGCTCGCGCTGATGTTCGGCGCGCCGTCGGTGAACAGCGGCCAGCCGCCGTCGGCCTGCTGGATGCGGCGCAGATACTTGCCGATCTTCTGTTCGAGCTCGACGTTCGGCGTCTCGCCGAGATAGTGGACGAGCAGCACGTATTCGGCGGGAATCGTCGAATCGGCTTCAAGTTCGTAGACCCAGTGGCCATCCGCGTTCTGCGCGGCCAGCAGCGCGTCGGTCGCACGCGCGACGGCCGCATCGACGCCGGCCGGCACGGTGCCGGCGGACAAGGTAGCCATTTCGGTGAGATCGTTCATCGGTCCCTCTGTTGCTTACTGTGTCTGGAGCACGTCCGCGGCCAGCTGGCCGGAGCGGATCGCGCCCTCGATCGTGGCGGGCAAGCCGGTGGCAATCCAGTCGCCCGCCAGCACGAGATTGGTCCAGCGCGTACGCACGGCCGGACGCTTCATTTCCTGCGACGGCACCGCCGCAAAGCCCGCGCGCGGCTCGACGACGAGCTGCCACGCGGGGATGGTTTCCGGGTTCGCGCCCGTCACGCGCGCGACGTCTTCCCAGATGCGCCGCGCAAGCGTGTCGCGCGGCGTGTCGAGCCAGCGGCCGGCGTCGCGGATCGTCGCCGCGAGCTGGCCGCCGCCGGTGCGCACCGCATCGACGACACCGTTCACGACCGCCGTCTGCAGCGGCGTGCCGGCCGGCGCCTCGATCGCGAAATACGCGGTCACGACCGCGCTGAACGTGTCGGGCGCGGTGAGCTCGGGCACGAGCGGCTGCGCGACCTCGGGCGGCACGGCCAGCACGACGGCGTCGCCCGGTGCGAGATCGATCCGCTCGCCGCCGACCGAGACCGCATCGACCGCATTGCCGTGCGCGCCGAATTCGAACGCGTCGAGCCGCGAGTTCAGCCGGATCTGCGCGCCGCCGTGCTGCAGCATCCGCAGCGCCGGCTCGACGAATGCGCTGCCGAGACCCTGGCGCGCGACGAGCGGACGGCAGCCGGGGCCGCCCGCGGCAAACGTGCCGCACAGCGCCGCACGCGCGAGTTCGGCGCTCGCGTGGCGCGGCTCGACGTTCAGCACACCGAGGAAATACGGCCGCAGCCAACGTTCCCACAGCATGCCGTCGCATCGCATCGTCTGTGCGAGTGAGCGACCCATGCGTGCGAACGCGAGCGGGGCGAGCGCGAGGTAGTCGAGCGGCGTCGTGCCCGGCGCACGCGATGCGGCATCGAACAGCCACGACGGCCAGCGCCCGTCGCCGAAGCGCAGCGTCCAGCGCTGCTGCGACGCGACGTCGACGACCGGGAATTCAGGCAACGCGGGCCCCGCGAGCCGGTCGGCCGCGCCGATCGCGCGCAGGTAGCGCTGCGTCGCGGGCTGTCCCGCGAACACCGTGTGCAGCCCGCTGTCGAGCGTCGTGTTCAGCGTCCCGTCGAACCATGAGCGGCAGCGGCCGCCCGCATGCGCGTGCGCGTCGTGCAGCACGATGCGCCGCCCGCGGCGTTGCAGCTCGACCGCGGCCGACAGGCCGGCAAGGCCGGCGCCGATCACGTGGACGGTCCTGGGCATCGACTCGGTCGACTCAGAACAGCGCGTAGCGCGCGGCGATCATCAGCATGCGCGCCTTCGGCTTGCGCAGCGGCGCGCGCGGGAAGGCGAAGCCGCGTGCAACCGCGGCTTCGAGAATGCAGCGATACGCACCCGACATGATGCGCGGCGCCTTCACCTGCGCACGCGGGCACGTATCCATCACCGCATCGGCCTGGCGGAAATGCTCGAGCGCGCGCTCGACGAGCGTCGCGCACACGCGCGGCAGCGCCGGATCGCGCACGATCGTCGCCGGGCCGGTAATCGCGATGCCCTCGCGCGCGAGCAGCTCGCGCGGCAGGTAGCAGCGATTGATCGCCGCATCGTCGTCGATGTCGCGCAGGATGTTGGTCAGTTGCAGCGCGCGGCCGAGGTGATGCGACAGCTTGATCCCTTCGGCTTCAGGCATCCCGAAAATCCTCACCGACAGCCGGCCGGCCGCGCTCGCCACGCGATCGCAGAAGAGGTCGAGCGTCGGCTCGTCGGGCGCGCAGATGTCTTCGACTGCGTCCATCGCCATCCCGTCGATCATCGCGTGGAAGTCGTCGCGCTGCAGGTTGAAGGCACGGATCTCGCGGTCGAGCGCGGCCAGGTGGCGCGGCGGGCGGCCGGCGTAGCATGCGTCGATGTCGGCGCGCCAGCGATCGAGGCCCGCATTGCGCTCGGCGCGCGGCAGGTCGCTGTCGGCGATGTCGTCGACCGCGCGGCAAAACGCATAGACCTGGAACATCGCATCGCGCTGCACGGCCGGCAGGATGCGCATCGCAAGATAGAAAGAACTGCCCGATGTGACGGCAGCGGCGTCGGTTTCTTGTTCGTCCACGACGGAATTGGAAACGGCCAAGACAAGCTCCACGGAGACACCCACGCGGGGCGATTGAAGAAGCCATGCCCGGCTGGGATGGTCAGGGCGTCAAATGCGTGCGAGATATGCGAACGATCGACGCAGACAGGCACAAATTACCGGCCGGAAGCCGGAATTGGGCGAAAGTATAGCAATCTTTGAAGTTCGATGGCGGACACTCGCCGCATGCGGCGGCATGCCGGAGGCCGTTGACCGGCAAGGGCGCCCGGCCCGGGCAGGAAGCGGCGCCGGCGCTGCGTCAGCCGTAGACGATGTCGCGCTGCAGGTCGAGCGCAATGAGCCCCATTTCGCGGGTGAGCTGCAACATCGAGCGGCGTTCGAGGCGCGAGCCCATGAAGCTCGTCACGTGGCCGTCGGGCTCCGCGGTGAACTGGAACACGGCGCCGCCCGTGCCGAACCACGCACCCGGCACGTCGGGCGATTCCTGCCAGTCGATCTGCGCGAACACGCGTGCGATGCCCGCGCGTATCAGGTCGCCCGGACCGATCGGCGGCGCGATGTCGCCCAGGTCGTCGAGCGAATAGGGGCCGGGTTTGTTCGGCTTCCGATAGAAGAGATAGTCGACGTTCATGGGGCGCAATCGCAGGCAAAGCAACAAATTAGCGCGCTTCGGGATAAATTCATATCGGATACGGACGAAATGTGGCCTGTACGAGACAAGAGGGACAGATCGAAAGCGGCCCATCTGGGTGCGCGCGGGTTCGTCTAAGATGACACCTTTCTCAAAATCTGAAGACCCGGACACCATGGAGACGAACGCAAGCGCCACCCCGCAGTCCGATCATCCCGTTTTCGTGCTCGTGCACGGCGCCTGGCACGGCGCGTGGTGCTATGCGCACGTTGCGGCCGCGCTGGCCGAGCGCGGCCATCTGTCGATCGCGCGCGACCTGCCCGCGCACGGCATCAACGCCCGCTTTCCGGTTTCCTACTTCACCCGCCCGCTCGACAAGGATGCGTTCGGCGCCGAGCCGTCGCCGGTCGCGAACACGACGCTCGACGATTACGCGACGCAGGTCATGCAGGCGGTCGACGACGCGTACGCGCTCGGCCACGGCAAGGTCGTGCTCGTCGGGCACAGCATGGGCGGCCTCGCGATCACGGCGGCTGCCGAACGCGCGCCCGAGAAAATCGCGAAGATCGTCTATCTCGCGGCCTTCATGCCCGCGTCGGGCGTGCCGGGCCTCGACTACGTGCGCGCGCCCGAGAACAAGGGTGAGATGCTCGGCCCGCTGATGCTGGCGAGCCCGCGCGTCGCCGGTGCGCTGCGCATCGATCCGCGCAGCGGTGACGCCGCGTATCGCGAGCTCGCGAAGCGCGCGCTGTACGACGACGTGCCGCAAGCCGACTTCGAAGCCGTCGCGAACCTGATGACCTGCGATGTGCCGGCCGCACCGTTCGCGACCGCGATCCCGACGACGGTCGCGCGCTGGGGCGCAATCGACCGCCACTACATCAAGTGCCTGCAGGATCGCGTGATCCTGCCCGCGCTGCAGCAGCGCTTCATTGACGAAGCCGACGCGTTCGCGCCCGGCAACCCGACCCACGTGCACCAGCTCGACAGCAGCCATTCGCCGTTCATGTCGCAGCCGGCCGTCCTGGCCGGCGTGCTGGCCGACATCGCGAAAAGCTGAGCACGGCACGCGCGGGGCGCATCCGCTGCGCGCGCAGCAGGGCGGTGCGGGTGAGCCTACGCGTAGGCCACCGAGCGGTCGCGCCCGAGGCGCTTCGCGCGATAGAGCGCGGCGTCGGCCTCGTTGACGAGCACGTCGCAAGTGGCCGCGCCCGCCTTTGCACACGCGCCGCCGACACTCGCCGTCACCGGCACGCTGACGCCCTCGGCATCGACCGGCACGCTGCCGATCGCATCGCGCACCTTGTCGGCCACGAGCATCGCCTCGTCGAGATTCGTGCACGGCAGCAGCAGCGCGAATTCCTCGCCGCCGAAGCGACCGAACGTATCCTGCGCGCGCACGATCGACGCGACGCGGCGCGCCGTCTCGCGCAGCACGGCGTCGCCGGCCGCGTGCCCGAAACGGTCGTTGATCGTCTTGAAGTGGTCGAGGTCGAACAGCAGCACCGACATGTCGCCGCCGTAGCGCTGCCAGCGCGCGAATTCGTCGCCGAGCCGCGCCTCGAAGAAGCGCCGGTTCGCGATGCCGGTCAGGCCGTCTCGATTCGCGTGTTCGCGCAGCTTCGCGACCGCTTCCTCGCGTTCACGCTGCATCACGCTCACGTGCGTGACGTCCGAGATCGTCACGCACACGGCTTCGACGTCGCGGCCGCGCGTGAGCGGCATGAACGTGCAGTCCTGCTGCATGTAGTCGACGCCGCCCGTGATCGGCCGGTCGTGCTCGAAGCGGAACAGGTAGGGCCGCTGCTCCCACGAACTGAACGCGAAGCTGCCGAGCTGGAACACGCTCTCGAGCTTGCGCGACAGCCACGCGCGCGGCAGGTCGGGAAAACAGTCGAACAGGTTGCGGCCGATCACGTCGGCGGCCGGGATGCCGCTGTGGTCCTGCATGAAGCGATTCCACATCAGCACGGTCATCGCGCGGTCGAGCACGAACAGGCCGAAGCCCACCCGCTCGATCACGAGATCGCTCAGCGACGGGGCAGCGGCCGTCATAGCGCGGACAGCAACGCGTCGAGCGCGTCGCCCATCAACCGGATCGAATCCTCGGCCATCAGCATCACGAAGTGAGCCCGGAACGCGTGGTCCTCGAGCCCGAAGTTCACCTCGAGCAGCAATGCCACGCTCCATGCCAGCTCGGTCGGCTGGAAGACGTCGTCGAACGACACGTTCGCGCCGAGCAGCCCCGGCGGAAAGAACACGGGCTTGCGCCCGAGCTCGTCGAGGATCGATGCGACGCAGGCGCCCATCAGCACGTTCGCGACGTCGAACACGACTTCGTCGGGTGTCGCCATCCCGCCGTACACGCCTTCGCCGAACGTGCGGTCGACGACCGACATGAGCCGCGCGATGCTCGCGGTACGGCACAGCACGATCGCCTCGCCCTTGATGTCGGAACGGAAGCCCTGGCGCACGGCGGTCACGTTGTCGTAGATGCCCGTCATCTCGCGCAGCGCATCGCCCGCGTCGGTCGCTTTCACGACCCGCACGCGCGGCACCGACAGTTCGATGAAGCGCCCGAGCAACAACGCGAGCCGTGCGGCGGCACGGCCCATTGCGAGGTTGGCGATCTCCTGCAACGCGTCGCGTTGCTCCGCCGTGAACACCGAGTCAGGCATACAACCCATACTCCTTGAGAATGGGCAGCAATGCCTCCGACGTCACGGGCTTGGCAACGAATGCGATCGCGCCCAATTCGCGCACGCGTGCTTGCGCCTGCGGCTGGATATCGGCGGATACCACGATCACGAACGTGTTCAGATCTTCGTGGCGCAGTGTCTCCAGCACCTGATATCCGCTCATGTCGGGCATCGTCAGGTCCAGAAACATTACGGAAGCTTTGCCGTCACGATACAGCGCCAAGGCCTCTCGACCATTCGCGGCATACGCGACATCGACGTCCCAGCCTCCCGGCAGCGCCTTTGTCAGAAGTTTGCGAGCGAGCAGCGAATCGTCGGCAATTACAATCGGCAAAGGCATGGGGCGAAGCGGTATACGGAATGGTCTCTCTCGCGTTAACGACCGCGCGGCGCACTTCTTGAGGCGCCAATGCGTTCGGGCGCGGGCAGCCGCCTTGCAACCGCGCGCGGGCGCCGCAACGCGGGCGCGCGCGACGCGCCGCGCGGCGAATGCCGGCAGGCGCAGATATCTGTCATAGGGAAAGCAAGGCGCGATTCTCGGAGTAAACCGGAGGCGATGCAACTCGCCATATTCACCATTTCGGACAGAATTGGTCCGAACATGCGCCATTCCGAAAACAGCCGCGACCATTTTCGAGATAAGCACGCAAAATTTTTCCTTGTGTACGTTTGCGCTGCCGGATTCGTCGCGTTTTCAATCTGACAATTTCCGCCTGTCGGAATCGACAGGATTACTGGCGTCCGGGTGCATCCGGGGCTGTACGGCGGGCCGTCGCAACTCGTTTATGATGGCAGGCACCTTCGCCTCACCCGCTTCCTCGATGACGTCCGACCGGCCTGCCGATTCCCACGCTCCCGCCTCCCCGCCCGCCGACGACTGGCAGGACGACGGCAACTATGCGTCCGGTGCGCCCGAGCACGATTTCGCGGTGCGGCGCGTGACGCTGATCGTGCTGCTCGTCGCGGCGATCGTGCTGCCCTGCATCTACGTCGTGGTGATGGCGTACAACGACCTGAAGACGCGCGAGGCCGCCGCGAGCGACGTGACGATGCGCACCGTGCGGGTTGCCGAGGAGCACGCGCTCAAGGTGTTCGACCTGAGCGAGACGCTCGATGCGCGCATCGTCGATCTCGTGCAGGACATGGACGACGCGACCGTGCGCAACAGGGAGTCCGACATCCATGAAGCGCTGAACACGATCGGCGGCGGCTATCCGCAGGTGGCGGCCGTGTCGATCTTCGGCGCGAGCGGGATGCTGCTCGCGAACAGCCTCTACTATCCGGCGCCCTATGCGTCGATCGCGAACCGCGACGATTTCGCCGGCATTCGCGACGGCAAGGTGATCGAACACATCTCGCGGCTGATGATGGGGCCGCTCAAGCTCGAGAACATTCCCGTGTTCAACACGGGCGTCGCGCGTCGCCATAGCGACGGTTCGTTCGCCGGGATGGTGTCGATCGCGCTGAAGTCGTCGTATTTCAACGCGTTCTACCGCGACCTGCTCGGCGGTGCGAGCACGCCGATGACGATGGCGCTCGCGCGCTCGGACGGCGCGGTGATCGCGTCGTATCCGCCGCCGCCTGCATTCGCGCATACCGATCGCGCCGCCACGTTCGGCGACGCGCGCAACGATCCGCGCGCCGGCGTCGTGCGGGTGCGCCACGACGGTGGGAGCAGCGAGATCGTCGCGTATCGCCAGGTCGGCAGTTATCCCGTCTACGTGACGTGCTCGTATCGCACATCGGCGATCTGGCGTGAATGGTACGAACACCTGAGCGTGCTGTTCCTCTCGATGTTCGCGCCGTCGGTCGCGCTGTGGTCGGTGATCTGGCTGTCGCTCAAGCGGCTGAAGGCGGAAGAGGAGGCGTGGGATCGCTGGCAGGCCGAAGCGTCGATGCGCCGGTCGATCGAATCGGCGTACCGGCAGTCGCGCAAGATGCAGGCGCTCGGCAACCTCGTCGGCAGCGTCGCGCACGATTTCAACAACCTGCTGATGATCATCTCGAGCAACGTGCAGATCGTGCGGCGGCGCGGGGTCCAGCATCTCGACAAGGAACTCGGCGCGATCGAACGCGCGCTGAAGAACGGGCAATCGCTCACGCGCCAGCTCCTCGGTGTCGCACGCAAGCAGCCGCTGCACAACGAGACGATCGACGTCGGGCAATGGGTCGGCACATGCCGCGAACTGCTGAAGACGTCGCTCGGTTCGAAATCGTCGCTGGTCGTCGCGATCGAGCCTGGTGTGTGGCCGATCCGCGTCGACGTCGCGGAGCTCGAACTCGCGGTGATCAACCTCGCGGTCAACGCGCGCGACGCGATGGCGGCCGGCGGCCGCTTCACGGTCGGCGCGCGCAACGTGACGCTGCGTCGCGAGGACGGCTTTCCGCTGACCGGCGATTTCGTGCAGATCTCGCTCGACGATACGGGTTCGGGCATGGCGCCCGACGTGCTCGCCCGCGCGTTCGAGCCGCTGTTCACGACGAAGGCTCAGGGGATGGGGACGGGGCTCGGCCTGCCGCAGGTATTCGCGTTCTGCGAACGCTCGGGTGGCCTCGCGACGATCGACAGCGCGGTCGGCGCAGGCACGTCGGTGCGCCTTTACCTGCCGCGCGCGCGCGCCGAGGATGTCGTCGCACGGCCGCCGGCGGTCGCGCACGACGCGGGCACGGGCACGGGCGCGCTCGCCGGCCTGCACGTGCTGCTCGTCGAGGACAACAGCGAAGTCGCGGCCGGCACCGAAGCGCTGCTGTCGCTGCTCGGGCACCGCGTGACCTACGCGCCCACCGCCGACGACGCGTTGCACCTGATCGAAGGCGCCGCTGCGAACGACGCGTTCGACCTCGTGATCTCGGATATCCACATGCCGGGCCGCTTGAACGGCATCGACCTCGCCGAAGCAGTCGAGAAGCGGCCGGAGAAGCTGCCCGTGATTCTCGTCACGGGTTACGCGGAGGAACTCGACCGCACGCGCACCGTCAACGTCCGCGTGCTGTCGAAGCCGTTCGACATCGCGCTGCTCGACGAGATCCTGCTGGGCATCCGCGAAGCGCGCGACGCACGGCACGCGCGGCACACCGGCACGTGACCCGCTACGCGCGGGCCGGCGCCGGCGGCATGAACGGGGCGACGCTCAGGCCGACTTCAGCAAGCGCACCCAGCCCGTGTAGCGATCGACGAAACCCTGCAGGAACTTGCGGGTGTCTTCGCTGACGATCTGGCCCTGATCGTCGATGCGTGCCGGATCGTGCTTGATGAACATCTCGGGCTGCCCGAGCGTCTTCACGTCGAGGTACGCGAGCACGTTGCGCAGGTGCTGCTGCGCGAGCGCGGTACCCGTCGCACCCGGCGACGTGCCGAGCACCGCACCCGGCTTGCCCGACCACGAATTGGAACCCCACGGGCGCGAGCCCCAGTCGAGCGCATTCTTCAGCACGCCCGGAATCGAGCGGTTGTACTCGGGCGTGAAGAACAGCAGCGCATCGGCGGCTTCGATCGACTGCTTGAAGCGCTTCGCGACTTCCGGGAAATCCGCGTCGTAGTCCTGGCTGTACAGCGGCAGTTCGCCGATCTCGACGAACTCGAACGAGAAATCGGCGGGGGCGAGCGAGATCACGGCGTGCGCGAGCGCGCGGTTCCACGAAGCGCGACGCAGGCTGCCGACGACCACGGCGATGCGATAGGACATGACATTCTCCTTCCGGTGAGTGAGGAATCGGATCGATTGCTTCCGAACGAGCGACAAAGGTCTGTTTATAGGCAAGCCAGCCCGCGAACCGCCCCACGGGGCCGCCCGGCCGACTTTCCACAAGGTTTTCCACAGAAATTGTGGATAACTTGGCCGTTATGATCGGACGTTACACATTGCCCGCCGCGTGTCGAAGTCGACACACGACACAGGGTTCGGCAAGCATAGCGCAGCGCGTCGACCGGTTTCGTGAATTCGCGACGGAACATGCATTGCAGGCGGGCACCGCGCCCAGTAAGCTGCTCGCACCGCGACGCGCCCGCTCGGTGGCGCACGCGATTGCCTCGAGACACCGCAACCCAGACATGCCGTCCGAATACGACGATCCCGCCTATCTCGCGCAACTGCGGCGCGACCTGCTGCGCTTCGCGCGACTCCAGCTCCGCGATGCCGACGCGGCCGAAGACGCCGTGCAGGAAGCGCTCGCCGCCGCGTGGTCGCACGCGGGCGATTTCGCCGGGCTGTCGGCCCACAAGACCTGGGTGTTCGGCATCCTGCGCAACAAGCTGATCGACGTGCTGCGCGCGCGGCAGCGGACGGTGAGCTTGTCGGCGCTCGATGCCGAGCTCGACGGCGAATCGGTGCTCGATCGCGAGCTGTTCAAGGAAAACGGGCACTGGGCCGCGCATGCGAAGCCGCGACCGTGGCCGCGCCCGGAAACGCTGTTGCAGCAGCAGCAGTTCTGGACGCTGTTCCAGACCTGCCTCGACCACCTGCCGGAGCAGATCGGGCGCGTGTTCATGATGCGCGAATTCCTCGATGTCGAGATCACGGACATCTGCAGCGAATTGACGCTGACGACGAATCATTGCAGCGTGCTGCTGTATCGGGCGCGCACGCGCCTGCGAACCTGCCTCAGTGAAAAAGGACTGACGACCGAAGATGCTGCCGGGGAAATGTACTGACGTGACGCGACTGCTGTCGGATGCGCTCGACCGGCATCTGACCCTGCATGAGCGCCTGCAGGTGCGTGTACACCTGCCGACCTGCAGTGGCTGCAGGGCCTATCGCGGTCAGATCGCGCTGCTGCGGACGGCCGCGAAAGCGGCGGCGGGGCGGGGGCCGGACGACGCTGATGGGTCGTCCGGGGAAGGCTAGGGGCGGCTCGCCCGGCTGCGATCGCCCGGGTGGTGGTCGCATGGTGTTCGGCGATCGTGTCGGCTTCGAATGCCGATGTTTGTTTGCGCCGGGCCGACGCAATCAGAAAAATACGGCGGGCAAGAATTATTCAAACAGCGCCCGCACCGATTCGGGCGGCCGGCCGATGGCGGCCTTGCCCCGATAAACGACGATGGGCCGCTGCAGCAAAATCGGATGAGCGGCAATCGCCGCGTAGGCTTGTGCGTCGGTCAGATCGGCGCGGGCCAGATTCAGCGTCTTGTACGGTTCCTCACCGTCGCGCAGCATGTCTCGAACCGGGCGGCCAAGCTGCCGATGCAGTGCTTCCAGATCCTCTACCGTCGGTGGCGTCTTCAGGTACTCGACGACATTCAGGGGCGCACCGGTGGTATTCAGCGACTCGATCAAGGCAAGCGTCTCGCGCGACTTCGAGCATCGGGGGTTGTGGTAGATCGTGATCATCGTTCAAGCCTGGAGGGTAGAGCCCCGTATTGTAGCCAGTCTGAATCGGGTGTCCGGGCGGGGAGGTTGGCGCGGGATGGCGGGATCTCGAGTGGATTCGCTGCTTCGCAGAAGCAGGTGGATGAGGCAGTGCGACAGGCCATGAGAGGGGAGTGCTGTTCGGGATGTGCTTCACGGCGTTGCGTTGATGTGTTTATGCGCATAAAGGTGAGCAGCTTTCTTTCTGTCACGGGATGACGGATCGAGGTGCCATACGCCGGATCAATACGATGGGCGTTTCTGACCGGAAAGGAGGGGGGCGGTTGCGTCGCACGCCGGTTGGTTTATGCGCATAAAGCGCTTGATTGCCGGGTGAGGTACCTCTCGATTCGCGGCGCGGTAGCTGTGGAAACGTCCTCATGTGGATGGGGGAGCTACGTCGACATGCCCGCTGGTCAATCGCCGCGCACTGGATTCCGGAGCAGTCGGGACGTGATCCTTCGCCGCTTGCCGCTTGCCGCTTGCCGCTTGCCGCTTGCCGCTTGCCGCTTGCCATCGCCATCGCCATCGCCATCGCCATCGCCATCGCCATCGCCATCGCCATCGCCATCGCCATCGCCATCGCCATCGCCATCGCCATCGGCCGCAGTTTATGCGCATAAACGAGGCGCCCAAGGGGGCGGGTTATGCCGACGCACTCGGGTTCAGTGGCACGCCTCAACGCGGATTGTTACGGGCCAGGACATACCGCTCACACTCCACTCTCAGAAGAGTCGCTCCCTCGGTCGCGCGATCGACAGCCACGGTTTCAGCGGAGTTTATGCGCACAAACTCTCCAGCTCTCGGCCCAAACCGCCTCATCGAACGGAAAGGACAACGCGCCACGATCCCGCGGCAACTCGCTATTCACACCGACGACGCCACACTCGATGACTCAAACCCCGTCCCGTTCATCGACGTTGCAGGCACGTGCCACACCCTCCAATCGAGTCACTCGCCATCTCCGGTTCGTTTATGCGCATAAACCGATAGCCCGAATGGCCAATGCGTAGTTGTCGAACGACAATTTCATTGAAATTCAAATATCGTCCTGTAGAATTCCAACGACCAAAATAGGAGTGAAAATTGGCCGCGGAAATCATTGCAGTCACTCAACAAAAAGGTGGCGTCGGCAAAAGCACGATTGCCATGCACCTCGGTGCCGCGTTCCATGAAAAAGGGAAGCGCGTCCTCGTCATCGACGCAGACCGTCAAAACACGCTGGTTCACTGGTCGAGCGCATCCGGCGACAGCGAAAACGGCATCCCGTTTCCGGTCGTCAACCTTGCCGAAGCCGATGGCCAGATCCATCGCGAGATCAAGAAGTTCATCAACGACTACGACATCATCGTCGTGGACTGCCCGCCGTCGATCACCGAGAAGGTGTCGGGCGTCGTCCTGCTGGCCGCATCGATTGCCGTGATTCCGACGTCGTCGTCGCCGGCTGATTACTGGTCGAGCGTCGGGCTGGTCAAACTGATCCAGCAGGCGCAGGTCATGAACGAAGACCTCCGCGCAGTCTTCCTGCTGAACAAGACCGAAGAGAAGCGCATGCTGACCCGCGAGCTCAAGCGCGCGCTCGAGGAACTCGGCTTCCCGTTGCTGAAAACGCAGATCCCGACCCGGGAGGCGTACAAGCAGGCGATGGCGCTCGGTCAGACCGTGCTGCAGATGAACGATCGTGGCGGCAAGCTGGCCGCCATGGAAATTCGCGCATGCGCCGACGAAATCGTCGCGATGCTGCCCTGACTTTATGCGCACAAAGGAGTCACATGAAACCCTCCCAATTTGCCAAAGGATTCCAAGCGCGCCCGGATATCACGACGAGCGAGAAGCGCACGGCGCTCGATCGACTCAATGCGATCGACGGCATCGTCAAGTCCGAGACCCCCACCCCGGCGCCGACCAAATCCGCGAAGAAAGACACCGCGCCGCAGCCCGCTCCCGAACTCACGCTCGATCCGTCGATCGATGAATCGGCGCAATATCGTGCGTGGCGTCTCGAGAACCGCTATGCGCCCGGGCAGGTGATCGAGCTGTCGCTGAAGGCGATCAAGCATAGCCCGTTCAATCCGCGGCACTTCTATCTGAAATCGTCGATTGCCGAACTCGCAGTCAACCTCGCGAAGCAAGGGCAACAGCAGGCGATCCACGTGATTCCGGACTATGACAATCCGGGCACGTATTTCGTCAGCGATGGCGGCCGCCGCGTGCGGGCGCTGAAGGAAGCCAACAAGGAATCGGTCAAGGCGATCGTGATCGACGTGCCGATCGGCATCCAGAGCTACAAGCTCGGCTACGATCTCAACGTCCAGCGCGATTCGCAGACGGTGTTCGATAATGCCGTCGTGTGGCGCCGCTTCCTCGACGACAAGCATTTCCAGAGCCAGAAGGAACTCTCCGAGCACCTCGGCCTCGACGAATCGACGGTGGCCGTCGCCCTGTCGATCGGCAAACTGCCGGAAGCGATCATGCAGGAAATGGTCGCGCGCCCCGATCGCTTCGGTTCAAACATGGCGTATCAGGTCGGCCGCTATCACAACGCGCGCGGCACCGAGGCCACGCTGCGGTTGATCAACAAGATCGTGTCGGACGATCTCAGCACGCGCCAGGTGTCGGACATCGTCAAGGGCCGCGTCGCGGCGCAGGAAACGCCGAAGGCTGCCGGCCGTCAGCGCTATGCGCAGCGTCTCGAGATCAAGCTTGGCGGCAAGTCGGTCGGCGACCTGAAGTCGTATGGCGAAGATCGCATCGAACTGCGCCTGCGCGGCCTCCCGAAGGACAAGCGCGACGCGATCCTCGAGCAGCTCGAGCGGATGCTGTTGTCGGAGTGATGGAAACGGCCGGCTGGGCCTGGTGAAGATGCCGGGCCCGCCAACCGAGGGCGGGGCCGGCGGCGGCCCGTCAGCGGGCCTGAGCGGGCCTCAGGCGGCCCGCGACTGGTTCAGCGTGAACGACAGCAGGTCGCCGTCCGTCGGCTCGCCCCAGGTCTTCTGGGCCAGCCAGTCGAAAAAGGCCGTCTCGGCCAGCTTGGAATCGAGGCCGCGCTTGCGCCAGTCGTCGCGCAGATGGGTGCCCATCGTCGGCAGCGCCTCCGACTCGAACGACTCGCGCGCCACTTCGCGCTCGGCGTCGCCCTGCTCTTCGTACAGCACCTTCGCTTCCTTGCGACGGAACGCAGCGAACTCGCTCAACAGGCGCGCCTTCAGATCGTCCGGCTGGGCCGCCGCCATCTTCGCAGGCGGCGTGCCGGCAGGCAGCGCGTCGACCGATTCGACCGGCGGCGCATAACCCTTCTTCAGCGCATCCTTGAACAACGCCGGCGCGCTGCGCACCGGCGGCAGCGTCGTGCTGCGCATCCGCTGCTCGGTCATCTGCAGCGCGGCACGAATGCGGTTTTCCTCGCTGTCCGCATAGAGCGTCTGCGCTTCCTTCAGCGGGATCCCGATCTTCACCATCCGGTCGACCAGCGTGCTGTCGAACACGTTCGGATGTTCGTCGAGCGCGAGCATCGGCTGCTTGCGCTCGGTCACGCGGAACTGGATCTCCGCGACCCGACGCCCTTCACGGTGTTCGATCAGCTCGACGAAGATGTTGGTGACCGCATTGACTTCCGCGATCGCGGGACGCAGATAGTCGCGCTTGAAGTACTTGTACTCGCGTTTCGCTTCGTCGCCGGCTTCCGTGTCGGGCGTGCCCGACAGGATCGGCCGCCACCATTCCCACGGCTCGCGCATCGTCAGGTGGCTCGGGTTCGTCAGGTAGCGCACGCAGATTTCGTACAGCGCGAGGCCGGCGCTGCTGCGCAGCTGGCTCTGGAACTGCAGGCTCAGGCGCGCATACTGGACCGGGTCGAGCAGCTTTTTCTTGATCTTCGGCGCGAACGAGAATTCGACCCACACGCGGCGGGTCGCCGGATCCTCGAGAATTTCGGCGTCTGCGATCAGCGTCGAGATCCCCCACTTGCGTCCCGGCTTCTGGCTCGACGTCCCCGTGCTCCATTCGACCTGCACCGACACCATGCGGCGCAGGTGTTCCTTCACCAGCGCGGTGTCGTTCGAATCGAAGGCGGAGTTGGCGACGATGTCCGAGAGCAGCGCGCGATACGTATCGCCCGAGTCGTCGGCCTGCTGCGCCACGGCCAGCAGGACATTGAACAGCTTGCGAGTGAGGAGCGTGATCTTGCCGCTCTTCGGCTGAATTGCGATCGCCTCGACGGCCTTACGCAATTCGGCTGAACTGGCACTCACCACATCCACATCGGTTTTCTTGGCGCGCTTCGTCGTGGCCATACGTCGGGTCGGAGGAGAAGTTTTCCGGAAGGATAGCGTCTGCGGTGAAGTGCGTCCAGAACGACATGCTCACCATAGCGGGTGAAGTGCGCGTGTAAAACGGCACTCACCCCAGGCGCTCCCGAAAACCCTCACCAGTCAGGATTTGCAGCGTTCCGGACTCGTCCAGACGTGCTGCGGGATGCGCCGATTCACAGAATTTCACCTGTGCACGGAACGTGCGAAATGTGCTCCCGTATCGGCTCACCTTTCGATTTGTCGTAATTTTACGACTGCGCTGCCGGAAGTTCGGCACAGGGTTGCGATCCCACCTCATCGCGCTTCCCGATCGACCCGCTCAGCCCTGTATGCATGTACAGGCGCGACCCACCGCGCGATCGTGATCGGGCCGGCCACCCCGGAAGACGCCCGCCAAACCGGCCCGCGCGACCCGAACGAGCCTGCTGTGTCGGCCCGGGCGCGCATTGTACAGCGCACAAACCGTATCGGGTCCCGAAAAAACTCACCTTGAGCACAGCATGTTCATTCGTCTGGATACCGACGAATGCCCGGCACGCGCGGGATTCGCCACCAGAGCCTCCCGAAAATGCTCACCTTACCGAAAAATCGCTGGGCCGCCTCTGGCACGGAAATGGCTCCCGAAAAATCTCACCGTAACTGACGCGGTATCAAAAACCTCAATGCCTTCCGATACTTATGCACAGAAGGCATTTGGCTGTGCGACGCCGACATCCCCCGAAAAGCCTCACCTTTCGATGGAAATCCGTCATACGACAACGGTGTGTGGCCCCCCGAAAAATCTCACCTGTGCCAAAAAGAGGCACAGCAAAAACGAGATTTCTTCCAGTCCTGGCGGGCTTTTCGGCCAATTTGACCGTCCACGGATCCCGAAAAGCCTCACCTTTGACCATTTTTCGGGCAAATTCCATTCCCGAAAAGGCTCACCTGTGGCCCGAATCACAGCCTGTGATCCATGCCCCGAAAAAGCTCACCTCAGCGGGATCCGGGCAGGAAAACCCGGATTTCCCTCCCGAAAAACCTCACCTTTAGTGCATCACAGGCCCACGAGAGCACTTTTGCTGTGCAAAATGGCGTCCGTTTCCCGGAAATCCTCACATCAAACGCCCGCGGAGTCCCGTGAAACCTCACCTTTCACAGAAACTGCCTAAAAGATGGGCAGAATCGGGGCACAAAGAAGGTCCCGCAAATTCTCACCTATGTCTGCACAGGCAGAAAACTGTGCAGTCAGGCACAGCGCGGGTTCTGTGGCTGTGAGGCCCCGAAAAGCCTCACCTTTGGGAAATCTCGTGTTTCACTGTGATCCCGAATCCGCTCACGACCTTTCCCGCAACGGCTCACGCAGCTCCCTGAACCCCATCACTTCAGCTCCCGCAGAAGATCACCTTGGCTCCCGTAAAACTTCACCTTGTCGGCCGGAAAGCCTTGCAGCATAAGGCTGTGCCGTGGCGTTAACGTTTTTAACTAAGGGTTCAAGGGTGTTTACTTCTAATACTCTCAAGACATCGGCTGCAGAGTTTTCCACAGACACCCCAACCCCTGAACACCGACAGGCAACCGGATCCGCGGTCATGTGAAACAAATGCCAAAATTCGGGATCGACAGGAAAACGCTTGTACGACAAGGACTTGGCTAACTTTCTTCGCTTTGTTTCACGGAATCCTGGACCACAGTCGCCCAGATCCGCTCACAGACCCGATTTCTGTGCGAAGCGACGTAAATTCACAACGCCGAGCCGAAAAAAGTATCAATAAGTACGTATTTCGTTATGATTGCCACACTTCAATGTCTGTGAGCACAGCGATGACCCTGGACGAAATACGCCAAACCATTCGGGACGAACTGGAATCGCTGCGTGCAAAAGGTGCGCGGCGGCAGGAATTGTCGCTGCATGCATGCAAGCGGTTGTTCTTCGATCTTGGCATCCGGCCGTCGGCTGCCAACGTCCGCGATCTCACTCAGACCGGGAGCGCCAGCGATATCCCGAAAGACATCGACCATTTCTGGGAGCGTATCCGTTCCGCCTCCAAGGTCAGGCTCGACGGTGCCGCAATTCCGAAAGCCGTCGAGGAAAAAGCCGGCGCGTTGCTCGGGGCACTCTATGAAGAAGCGTTGAAAGCCGCGCGAGACAGCCTTGACGTCGATCGCGAACAGGTCCGCGCCGACGTGGCCGACGCCGAACAGCGGTTGCGCGACGCAATCGTCCGCCAGGAGACGCTCGAAGGCGCGCTCGCACGTGGCGAAGCGAAAAACGAGCAATTGCAGGCGCGCGTGACCGAACTCGAAGTCCAGCTCGCATCGCAAACGACGCACGGTTCGGCAAGCGAAGCGACGTTACTCACCACAGTCGCTCGACTGGAGAAGGAACTGGCTGCGGCGGTCGGCCGTGTCGAAGCCGAGCAGGCGCAGAACGCCACGCTGCGCGACCGCATCGATGCGCTTCAAGCCGAACTGCAGCAGCGCACCGAGCACTACGCGCAGCAAATCAAGGATGCGGTGGCCGAAGCCGAACGCCGCGTGAAGCCGATGCTGGTCGAGCTGGATTCGTTGCGCAGCACGGCGTCGACCTACCAGAACGGCTTACGCGACGTTCAGCGCAAGGAATTCGATTTCCTGCAGCAATTGAGTGCGGCCAAGGCGCGTGCCGACCGGCTCGAAGAACAGTTGCGCAGCCAGGGAGACGAACTGGAACGCGCGACGCGCGATGTGAGTTTGCTGCGCGCGAGCCGCGGAATGAATCCGGAAATCGCCGCGCTGATCCGCCGCCTGGCTGATGCCGGGCAACTGGATGCGGAGGCGTTTGCCGCGATCGGTACCTCACTGGATCAAGAGACGCCGGTACCGGCTCATTGCCCACATTGCGACGGCGAGCCCGAGCTGTCGCACGGAAAAGAGGGTTTTGAAGTGGCCTGCCCAGAGTGCGAACACGCTTCTGGCGCATGGCCATCCCGATTGGAAGCCGTCGCCCGCTTTGTGCGCACGTGACGCAAGGGGCGGCTGCATCGCACAGGTGAGACGATCCGGGAAACCAGAGGTGAGGTTTTTCGGGAGCGATTGAACGGTGAGGCTGTGCCACACAAGGCTGCTCACGGGTCGCTTGGCGTGAGCAGCCGTTTGAGGATCAGTGAGTTTCGTCGATGCCCGACGCGTCACCGTCGGCATTGTTGTCGGCCAGACCGTCGCGCCAGTTCTTCCATGCGCGATGCAGGCGGTTCGACGAGATCGGTCGCATGAAGCCCAGCCATTTGCCGACTCGTTCGGGCGGAACGTCGTGTTCGAACAGTTCGGCCGCGTAGGTATTACGCAGGGTTTGCGGGCTGGCGCGCGCGGTGCGTGACGACGTGAGCCCGGCGGATTCGACGATCGCGTCGATGGCGCGCAGCATCGTCGCCTTGTGCATCGGCCGCCCGGCATGGGATGCGGGGAACACGAGTTCGCCGGGAATCTCCTGGCGCTTGCGTTCGGTGAGCCACGCTTCGAGCAGGGCGATCGCGAACGACGCCAGATGGGTTTCGCGCGAGAAATCAGGGTGCGTCGACTCGATCTGAAGTGACGTTCCGGCCGTATTGATGCAACTAATCGTAAGTGCGCGAGCTTCACCGGTTTTAATGCCGGCGCCAAGGAACGCGGCAACGAGCGCGCGGTCGCGCCGCTCTTTCCAGTACGCGGAACCGGATACGCCGATCGGCGAAAACAGGTACGTGAGCAACGTCGCGCGCTCGGCAGGCGTGAGGAAACCGGTAGGTTCGTTGTCGCGAGCCTTGCGCCAGTTCGCTTCGCCATCCTGAGCAATGAACCGGGCCGGGTTGGTCGACGCGTATTCGGTGCGCCGGATATGGTCGAGCACACGCTCGATCAGCCGAAGATAGCGCATTCGCTGGGTTTTCCGGATCGGAAGCTCGCCGACGAAATTCGCAATGGTTGCCGTATCGACCGTCGCCAGATTCTTCTGGTGCGTACGCAGCCACGTGAGAAACGCGCCCCATTGCGCGCGATAGACGTCGGCCGATGAGCGACGATAGTCCTGCATGGCGAGCCATGCATCGAATGCGGCTTCGGGAGAGGCGATCCAGTCGGACGCGCCGCGGTCGAACAGGTCCGTTTCTTCCGGGCGTGCCGGGGTGTCGGGAGAGGCGGGAAGGGACATGTGATTTATTCCGTTAGTTGCGTATATGGTAGCCCTTTCCGCAACGTCTCGGGCATCAAGAGGCAAGGGGCAGGACAAGGCCGCCACGCGTGACGGCCCGGGCGGGCAGTCAGTCGCCCCACGCCTTGGACGGGCGGTGAGCCCGCTCGCGAGGCGCGGTGTCATTGGAGGTTGACGCGGCTTCGTACGCGAGCACCGCGAACGAAAATACGGCGGGTAGCGCGTTCGAGCGCCCGAAGTCGATCGGATCGTCCGTTTCGGGAAACGTCATGTCCGACGGCCGTTCGAACAATTGACGCATGCCGGCCTCGTGCCGGCTGGCAAAGCCGAGATCGGCAAGCGCCTCGGCTTCGATCGCGTGCAGCAGGCGCCACGTCAGCGGCACGCGCTGGCGGATATAACGCCCGGCGATATGGCGAACGATCAGCTCGAGGTCGTGCGCGGCAGCCTTGAAGCTGAGCGCGGCCAAATCTTGTTCTTCTGTCATTGCAGGCTCCTGTCGACCGGGCAGGCGCCTCGGTGCGCCGGCTCCAGCCCATGCATGGCGGAATGTCCGTATACTGTACAAACATACAGTGTTTTCCGCAACTGGCCTGCAATCGGCCTTTCGGCCGGCTATCCTCGCCGTCAGCGGTGTATCACGATCAGGAGTGCCCGCGCCTCGGCCTTGCCGGGATTGCGGATCGCGTGCGGCTCGTCGGCCGGGTAGCGCGCGGTGTCGCCTACCTTCAGGCGCCGGCTTGCCGCCGCGGCTTCGATTTCCATCGCGCCCTGCAGCACGGTCAGGTGCTCGCGCGTGCCGGGCTCGTGGGCGTTCGATATCAGTGCGCCGCCGCCCGGCAGCGTCAGCTCGTACCACTCGAACTTGCCGGCGAGGTCGATCGGGCCCCACACGCGCAACTGGTATCGGCCGTCATGGCCGGCGAGCGTCGGAATGTCGTGCGGGCCGTCCACGCGGATCGTCTCGGGCGCCTTCGGTTGCGAGAACAGCTCGTCGAGCGTGATGCCGAGTGCGTTCGTCAGCCGCCACGCCACGGCGATCGTCGGGTTGGCCTTGTCGCGTTCGATCTCGGAGAGCATCGATTTCGATACGCCGGCTGCGCGCGACAGGTCGTCGAGTGTCAGCTTGCGTTCGTTGCGCAGCCGCTGGATCTGCTCGCCGACACGCGGCGGCGTGGCGGCCGGCGGTTGCGGTGCGGCGCTGGCAGGCGTGCGCCGCGAACCGGAGGAACTTGCCATTTGGATTCCGTTCGCTTAGAGTTGTTCGGTATTTCGAATTCTAGTTCGGAATATCGGATAAATGCGGTCAACCGAACGACCGACTATAACAGTAGCAGGCCGTTGCGCCGCCGCCACGAGTGGCGCGTTGCGGAATGCGAAACCCTGTCAGGAGCTTTGCGATGCGTGATGCCTTTCTCGCCCAGGTGCGCGGGACGCTGGACCAGATCCGCGCGGACGGTTTTTACAAGACCGAGCGCGAGATCGCGAGTCCCCAGGCGGCAGCCGTGCGGCTCGCCGGCGGTGCCGGCGTGCTCAATTTCTGCGCGAACAACTACCTGGGCCTGGCGAACGATCCGCGCCTGATCGATGCGGCGAAGGCCGGCCTCGACCAGGACGGCTTCGGCATGGCATCGGTGCGCTTCATCTGCGGCACGCAAACCGTGCACAAGCAACTGGAAAGCGCGCTGGCCGCCTTTCTCGGCACCGAGGACAGCATCCTCTATTCGAGCTGCTTCGATGCGAACGGCGGGCTGTTCGAGACGCTGCTCGACGAGAACGACGCGGTGATCAGCGACGAGCTGAACCACGCGAGCATCATCGACGGCATCCGTCTCTGCAAGGCGAAGCGTTTCCGCTACAAGAACAACGACCTGTCCGACCTCGAGGCGAAGCTGAAGGAAGCCGATGCAGCGGGCGCGCGCCACAAGCTGATCGCGACCGACGGCGTGTTCTCGATGGACGGCATCATCGCCGACCTGAAAGGCATCTGCGATCTCGCCGATCGCTACGGCGCGCTCGTGATGGTCGACGATTCGCACGCGGTCGGCTTCATCGGCACGCACGGCCGCGGCACGCCCGAGCACTGCGGCGTCGAAGGCCGCGTCGACATCATCACGGGCACGCTCGGCAAGGCGCTCGGCGGCGCATCGGGCGGCTATGTCGCCGCGCGTCGCGAAGTCGTCGAGCTGCTGCGCCAGCGCTCGCGCCCGTATCTCTTCTCGAACACGCTGACGCCGAGCATCGCCGCGGCATCGCTGAAGGTGCTGGAACTGCTCGGCAGCGACGAAGGCGCGAAGCTGCGCGAGCGTGTGCGCGAGAACGGCGCGCGGTTTCGCAAGCAGATGACCGAAGCCGGCTTCACGCTCGTGCCGGGCGCGCATCCGATCATCCCGGTGATGCTCGGCGATGCACAGCTCGCGACGAACATGGCCGACAGGCTGCTCGGCGAAGGCGTCTACGTGATCGGCTTCTCGTTCCCCGTCGTGCCGCGCGGCCGCGCCCGCATCCGCACGCAGATGAGCGCCGCGCATACGCCCGAACAGATCGACCAGACGGTCGCCGCGTTCGTGCGCGTCGGCAAGTCGCTCGGCGTGATCTGACGGAGGCGCGACCATGAAAGCACTGGCAAAGCTCGAACGCGGCCCCGGCCTCACGCTCACGCGCGTGAAGCGTCCCGAAGTCGGCCACAACGACGTGCTGATCAAGATCCGCCGCACGGCGATCTGCGGCACCGACATCCATATCTGGAAGTGGGACGACTGGGCGCAGAAGACGATTCCCGTGCCGATGCACGTCGGTCACGAATATGTCGGCGAGATCGTCGAGATGGGGCAGGAAGTGCGCGGCTTCGCGATCGGCGATCGCGTGTCCGGCGAAGGCCACATCACGTGCGGCTTCTGCCGCAACTGTCGCGCGGGGCGCCGGCATCTGTGCCGCAACACGGTCGGCGTCGGCGTGAACCGCGAAGGCGCGTTCGCCGAGTATCTGGCGATTCCGGCATTCAACGCGTTCAAGATCCCGCCCGAGATCTCCGACGATCTCGCGTCGATCTTCGATCCGTTCGGCAACGCGACGCATACGGCGCTGTCGTTCAACCTCGTCGGCGAAGACGTGCTGATCACCGGCGCGGGCCCGATCGGCATCATGGCTGTTGCGATCGCGAAGCACGTAGGCGCGCGCAACGTCGTCATCACCGACATCAACGACTACCGGCTGGAACTCGCGCGCAAGATGGGCGCGACGCGCGCGGTCAACGTCGCGCGCGAGTCGTTGCGCGACGTGATGACCGACCTGCACATGACCGAAGGCTTCGACGTCGGCCTCGAAATGTCGGGTGTGCCGAGCGCGTTCACGAGCATGCTCGAGGCGATGAACCACGGTGGCAAGGTCGCGCTGCTCGGCATTCCGCCCGCGCAGACGGCGATCGACTGGAACCAGGTGATCTTCAAGGGGCTCGAGATCAAGGGCATCTACGGCCGCGAGATGTTCGAGACCTGGTACAAGATGGTCGCGATGCTGCAGAGCGGCCTCGACCTGTCGCCGATCATCACGCATCGCTTCGCGGCCGACGATTACGAGAAAGGCTTTGCCGCGATGCTGTCCGGCGAGAGCGGCAAGGTGATTCTCGACTGGACGGCCTGAGTGCCGCGGGGCAGTGCTGCGTGTTCGCCGCCTGCCCCGCTTTCGTTTACGTCTGCGTTTCCGAGGCCGAAACGCACGAATCCGGGCTCAAGGTGAGATTATTCGGGAGCTGTGATGGCGCGCCGAATCGCGACACGATCGCGCATCGGTGAACTGCAATCGCACGTTCACTTCACCTGACGGAAGCTGCGTCGCTTTCCGCCCTCGTGCCTTCCGGCACCTGCTCTCCCCTTCCAGACACTTCCCCGCTTGCGTTGCCGCGCGACCGCTCGTCATGCGCCGCACGCGATGTCGTGCCGAACCGTGGCGTCAACCGTGAGCCTGCGCGCATCGTCGCGACTCACTCATGCGTGAAACCATTCGATATCGATCGACGTCGATCGGTGCGCCGACGGCTACTTGATCCGTTCACCGTTCAACCCGCGTGGGTCGAGCTGAAGACTCAACACGACGAGCCAGCGTCTCGGACACTGCGGCGCAACGTCGACCGGGCCGCCGTGCACTCCGGGCGCGGTGACGAACCCGTGTTGCGCCGCGTATTGATACGCGCGCAGCGCATCCGCTTGCAGCCAGAAGCTGACCAGCGCGCACGTCACGAAACGGAACAGCAGCACCGCTGCGGCATCCGGCGCGAAACCGGCCACGACCAGCAGGTTGTCGAACACGAATGCCAGCGCGTGCGCGACCGCGATCGTGACGATCGTCAGCTTCAACACGCCACGCAGCCGCAGTGCAGCGCGCACGCGTGCCTGCCGGACGGCGAGCCGGGTGCGATCGTCGCCGCCTTCGCGCTTCGGCATGTCGTGTTTCACGACGCGGCACCGACCGGTCGTGCAATGTCGATCCGCGTCGTATCACCGGCACCGATGCGACCGTTCGTGACGCAGACCGATTTGCACAGGATCGCGCTGTCGTAGTTGTGCCCCGGAAAGCGCATCACGTCGACCGCTTGAAATCCTTCGCGACGATAGAAATCGATGAGCCGGACCGCCGCGTAAGGTGCGTCGAGCGCCAGGTGCGTCGCGCCGCGCGCGGCGGCCCGCCGTTGCGCGAATGCGAGCAGCGATCGGCCGATGCCGCGGTCCTGCCAGACGGGATCGACGGCCAGCTGGCCGAGCGTCGCGACGTGCCGGCTGCGGTACGGATCGCAGCGGGAATCGGGATCGTGCGAACGCATCGTCATCGTCGCGACCAGATGCGCGTTGCCGAGCGCAACGAAGCACTCGCCGGTGAGCACGCGTTCGCGTGTCGCCGAGGCCGGCTGATCGACGCACGGGCAGTTGAAGCCCAGTGCACCGAGCGGTGCGAAGGCGCGATGCAGCAGCGCGGTCAACGTGTCGTATGAATCGTTGCGCGGGTCGAAGCGCCGCACGACGATGCGGCCATCGAGCCGCTTGGCATAAGCCGCATAGGCGCGCGCGGGGCGCGCGGATTCCGGTCGCTGCATGATGTCCTTTCGCCCAGACGGGGTGACCGAAGTGTAGTGAGCGTCGCGTGTCCGCTTCAAGAAAAAATGTCGTAAACGCGGCGGGCGCGCATCGCGCGGCCAGGTTGCGCTTCAGCCCTCCCGCCAGCAGGGCTTTTTCATCCGGGTGTTGACGATGGAGAACGATCGTTCTACCGTAAACCCATGAACACACATCACGACCTTTCCGGCGAACCGGGCGTTCGCGACCGGCTGCTCGATGCAGCCGAAGCGCTGATCTACTCGGGCGGTATCCATGCAACCGGTGTCGACGCGATCGTCAAGCGATCCGGCGCGGCGCGAAAGAGCTTTTATTCGCATTTCGAATCGAAAGAGGCGCTGGTGCTGGCCGCACTCGAACGTCGCGACGAGCGCTGGATGCGCTGGTTCGTCGACGCGACGCTCGCGCGCGGCAAGGCACCGCGCGTGCAGCTGCTCGGCATGTTCGACGTGCTGCGCGACTGGTTCGGGCAACCCGACTTTCACGGCTGCGCGTTCCTCAACGCATCGGGCGAGATTCCCGATGCCGACGATCCGGTGCGCGTCGTCGCACGCGCGCACAAGGCACGCTTGCTGGCGTTCGTGCGCGAGCGGTTCGATGCGTATGCCGATGAAACCGGCATCGAGCGTCGTGGGCTCGCGCGCATCGCGCGTCAGTGGCTCGTGCTGATCGACGGCGCAATCGGCGTGGCGCTCGTCAGTGGAGATGCAAACGCCGCGCGCGATGCGCGCGCGACGGCCGAACTGCTGCTCGACGCGGTATCACGGTAGTCGAAGCAGCGAATCCGAACCGGCCGCGGTCGTCCGTGGCCAGAACCTGAACAGGAGCAACCCATGTCCGCTTCCCTCGAAGTCCGTCCGCCCGTTCCGCCCTTCACGCTCGAAACGGCGCGCCAGAAAGTGCGCGCCGCCGAGGATGCGTGGAACACGCGCGACCCGCAGCGCGTGTCGCTCGCCTATACGCCGCAAAGCCGATGGCGCAATCGCGCGGAATTCGTGACCGGCCGCGACGAGATCGTCGGGCTGCTGCAGCGCAAGTGGGCGCGCGAGCTCGACTACCGGCTGATCAAGGAGCTGTGGGCATTCGACGGCAATCGCATCGCGGTGCGCTTTGCGTACGAATGGCATGACGATGCCGGCAACTGGTTCCGTTCGTACGGCAACGAAAACTGGGAGTTCGACGAAAACGGGCTGATGGCGCATCGTCACGCGAGTATCAACGACCTGCCGATTCGCGAGCAGGATCGTCTCTATCACTGGCCGCTCGGCCGTCGTCCGGACGATCATCCCGGGCTGTCCGATCTCGGCCTGTGACGCGCGTGCCGACTGGACGGACCGGTGAACGCATCACCGGGCTTCAACGGTGAGGAAATTCGGGAGTCGATGCGCTGAAGGTGAGGTTTTTCGGGACGAAGGGAAATGTCGCGTCGGACTGTGTGCTTCGAGCCGTTCGACGCGGCATCGTCCCGGGCAAAGCGGACGTGCCATGCACGTCGGGATTTCGTGATGCGCGTATCGGTATGCAACGGTGTGCTTCACCACATGATGCATCTCACCGATCGATCGGGGCCGGTAGCGGTTTGACGATCGGTGTGCACGCGTGTGGCGTGCAACTCACCGATCGTATCGACGTCGACGCCTGATGGCGCGTGCCGTGCGCGTTGCAGTGCGACGTTGCTCACCGCTCGACTTCACCAGGCAGGCTCGGGAATTCGCATGCGTGCGCAAACGCATGGCGTGCAACTCACCGCACACCGATTCGTGCAGCCTCTGCCCGGCGCGTGCGATTGCGCCGGGCCTGATCGTCAGCCCGCGATGCGCGCGGCGATCGCCTCGCCTACTTCCTGTGTCCCCGCGTTGCCGCCGAGATCGCGCGTATGCGGCCCCGTGCGCAGCACGTCCTCGATCGCGGCGACGATCGCATCGTGCGCTTCGCGTTCGCGGCCTGCGCCGTTGCCGAGGAAGTCGAGCATCAGGGCCGCCGACCAGATCATCGCGACCGGGTTCGCGATGTATTGCCCCGTGATGTCGGGCGCGGAACCGTGCACGGGTTCGAACAGCGACGGAAACGTGCGGTCGGGGTTCAGGTTCGCCGACGGCGCGATGCCGATCGTGCCCGTACACGCGGGCCCGAGATCCGACAGGATGTCGCCGAACAGGTTCGACGCGACGACGACGTCGAAGCGATCCGGCTGCAGCACGAAACGCGCGCACAGGATGTCGATGTGCTGCTTGTCGACGGCGATGTCGGGATAACGTTCGGCCATCTCGGCCGTGCGCGCGTCCCACCACGGCATGCTGATCGCGATGCCGTTGCTCTTCGTCGCGACGGTGAGACGCTTCGCGCGCCGCTGCGCGAGTTCGAACGCGAATTTCAGCACGCGCTCGGTGCCGTGACGCGTGAAGATCGCCTGCTGCATCACGATCTCGCGATCGGTGCCTTCGAACATCGTGCCGCCGACCGACGAATACTCGCCCTCGGTGTTCTCGCGCACGATCATGAAGTCGATGTCGCCCGCGCGGCGGCCGGCGAGCGGCGACGGCACGCCGTCGAACAGGCGCGCGGGCCGCAGGTTGATGTACTGGTCGAATTCGCGGCGGAATTTCAGCAGCGAGCCCCACAGCGAAACGTGATCGGGCACCGTCGCGGGCCAGCCGACCGCGCCGAACAGGATCGCGTCCATGCCCGACAGTTGCGCCTTCCAGTCGTCCGGCATCATCTTGCCGTGCTGTGCGTAGTAGTCGCAGCTCGCCCAGTCGATCTGGACGAAGTCGAAGCGGATGCCGAAGCGCGCGGTCACGGCGTCGAGCGCGCGCAGGCCCTCGGGCATCACTTCACGGCCGATGCCGTCGCCGGGGATCACGGCAATTCTGTAGGTCCTGTCGGTCATGCAAAGCTCCTTGGCTGGTGGGCTGGCCGCGGAAAGAGGCAGCGGCGCGTCACGTCATTCTATTTATTTCCATCTGGATTAAAATCGCGCGAAAGGTTAATCGACTTTCCACGAATCGTGAATAAATCGCCGAATCTCGACGACCTGCGCGTGTTCAGCCTGGTCGTCCGCCTGACCAGCTTCAGCGCAGCCGCCGAGCAGCTCGCGGTGTCGCCTGCCTATGTCAGCAAGCGCATCGCGTTGCTCGAGGCGCAGCTCGGCACGCGCCTGCTGCATCGCTCGACGCGCCGCGTGACGGTCACGGAAGCAGGCGAGCGCGTGTTCGCGCGCGCCGAGAAGATTCTCGACGACGTCGATCATCTCGTCGAGGACGTGTCGACCACGCGCACGGTGCCGCGCGGCACGCTGCGCATTTCGAGCAGCTTCGGCTTCGGCCGGCACATCGTCGCGCCGGCGCTGCTCGACTTCTCGGCACGCTATCCGCAACTGAACGTGCGGCTCGATCTGTTCGACCGGCTCGTCGACGTCGCGGGCGAAGGCTACGACCTCGACGTGCGCATCGGCGACGAGATCGCCGATCACCTGATCGCGCGCCGCCTTGCCGCGAACTACCGCGTGCTGTGTGCGTCGCCCGACTATCTCGCCCGGCGCGGTACACCGCGCTCGCTCGCGGATCTCGCTTCGCACGACTGTCTTGCCATCAAGGAGCGCGATCACCCGTTCGGCGTGTGGCGGCTGAACGTGCGCGGTGAAACGGCCACGGTGAAGGTTGGCGGCGCGCTGTCGACGAACCATGGCGAGGTCGCCGTGCAATGGGCGCTGGCCGGGCGCGGCATCGTGCTGCGTTCGATCTGGGAAGCCGCGCCGCTGATCGAACGCGGTGCACTGTGTCGCGTGCTGCCGGACGCAATCCAGCCCGCGAACATCTGGGCCGTATATCCGGAGCGCGTGGCCGCGTCGGCGAAAGTGCGCGTGTGCGTGGATTTTCTGATGGAGACGCTGGCTGTCTTGAATGCCGCGGCGGGTGACGATACGGCCTGAAACCGGCTAAAGGTGAGCTTTTACGGGGGCATGCGCACAACATCGGCAGGCCCCGTTTCCGGCTCGCAATCGCGTCGCGAGCCAGTCGCGTCGAACGGATACCAACACATCGCGGTCGCGAGGTGCCGGGCCTGCCGACGCTGGTGCCCGCATACGGCTTACGCCGCTTGTGCCGCGCCTGCCGCCCCGAGCATCAGGTCGAGATTCTGCACGGCTGCGCCGGATGCGCCTTTGCCGAGATTGTCGAACACGGCGGACAGCAGCACCTGGCCGTGCTCGGCATTGACGAACACGCCGAGCCGCATGTCGTTGGTGCCGTTCAGCGCTTGCGGATCGAGATGCGTGATCGCATGCGTGTCCGCGAGCGGTGTGACGTCGACGTGGTGCGACTCGGCGTAATGGTGCGCGAGACACGCATGCAGTTGCTCACCGGTCACACCGGCAGGGAGCAGGCGCAACTCGATCGGCACGGTGAGCACGATGCCTTGCCGATAGGCACCGTAAGCCGGCACGAACAACGGACGGTTCGCCAGACCGGCATGCAGCCGGATCTCGGGCACATGCTTGTGCGCGAGTGCGAGGCCGTAGACCTGGAGCGGTTTCGCGCGCGAAGCGTCGTTCGCTTCGAAAGTGTCGACGGCGGTCCGGCCGCCGCCCGAGTATCCGGACACGGCATGGATGCTCACCGGGTAGTCGCGCGGCAGCAGCCCGGCCTGTAGCAGCGGCCGCAGCAGCCCGATCGCGCCGGTCGGGTAGCAGCCCGGATTGGTGACACGCCGCGCGTGTGCAATTGCCCGTGCCTGCCCGTCGGCCATCTCGGGAAAGCCGTAGACCCATTCCGGCTGCGTGCGATGAGCCGAACTCGCGTCGATCACGCGTACCGCCGGATTCCGGATGAAGCCGACCGCTTCGCGTGCGGCCGCGTCGGGCAGGCACAGAATGGCGATGTCGGCTGCGTTGATCGCCTCGGCGCGCCGCACGGGATCCTTGCGCTCGGCCTCCGGCAGCGCGACGAGCCGCAAGTCGGTGCGCCCGCGCAGGCGCTCGTGGATCTGCAATCCGGTCGTCCCTTGATCGCCGTCGATGTAGACAGTGGGCTGGCTCATGGTGGTCGCGTTCCTTGCGTTCGTGGTCGGGAAAGCCGTATCGTCCACCGAGCGCCTAGAATAGAAAAAGTTGAATTTACTGACCATCAGATTCAGTTTTCTTGAACGAGGGGTGGAGAATGCGGGAGATCAGCCTGGACCGCCTGCGCACGCTGGTCGCCATCGCGGACCAAGGGTCCTTTGTCGCCGCGGCGCAACTGCTTCACCTCGCGCCGCCGACCGTCAGTCTTCACGTTGCCGAACTGGAGAGTCGCATCGGCGCGCCGTTGCTGTCCCGCACGCGCGGAAACGTGCGGCCGTCGCCCATCGGTGAAGTGCTGGTCGAGCGCGCGCGCCGCCTGCTGGCCGAGGTCGAATCCACGCTGGACGATGTGCAGCGACAGGTGCAGGGGTTGACCGGACGCGTGCGCCTCGGCGCATCGACCGGGGCGATCGCGCACCTGCTGCCGCAGGCGGTGGCCCGCTTGCGCGAGCAGCATCCGGACATCGATGTCCAGATCGCGGTGCTCACGTCGCACGACACGCTGGCGCGCATCGCGCAGGGCACGCTCGATGTCGGGCTGGTGGCGCTGCCGCAGACGGCCGTCGCGGGGCTGTCGATCCGTGCGTGGCGGCGCGATCCGGTGATGGCTTTTCTGCCGGCGGACTGGCCGCTTCCGGCGCGCGTGACGCCCGGCTATCTGGCCGCCCGCCCGCTGATTCTCAACGATGCGACCACCCGCCTGTCACGGCTGACGACGGAATGGTTTGCGCTCGGCGGCCACCGGCCGGAGCCGCGGATCGAACTCAACTACAACGATGCGATCAAGAGCCTGGTCGCCGCGGGGTACGGCGCGACGCTGCTGCCGCATGAGGCGGGCGCCCCGCTCCCCGATGCGCGCATTGTCATGCGGGCGTTGCGCCCGGCGTTGTGGCGTGAACTGGGGATCGCCCATCGGGCGGGGCCGGTCGAGCGGGCGACCCAGCATGTACTCGATGCGTTGTGGGCGCTCGGCGCGCGATAGCGCACCGGCATGCAGGCTAGGCGGCGCGGCTGTTCATGCGCGCATGCCGTGCCCGTGCATCCACGGCATGCCGTCTCAAAGCCGGTTGTCCTTCGCGAGCGTCAGCACGCGCGCCCAGCGTTGCGCGTCGCGCTTGTCCATCATCGGCAGCTTCCATTCGCTGCGCACGCCGTCGCGCACGTGCACGACGAGATGCCAGCGGCCGCCGATCGGCGCAGCCTGGCAGCCGTCGAGCTGCGACAGCGTATAGCGGCCGTCCGCGCCGTCGTGCGACAGCCACAGCAGCCCCTGCGTCGCGGACACGCGCAGCTCGCCCCACGCGCGATGCACGACGTGGGTCCAGCCTTCTTCCTTCGTATTCGGTGCGATGTCGCGGCGGCGCTTGATCCACCAGGCGACCAGCGCGATCAGGATCGCGGCGGCGAGCACGGCGGCCGCGATCGCGACCGGCTGGCCGAACTGCGCGGCGATGACGTGAAACAGGTGAACCGCGCCCCATCCGGCAGCGATGAGCGCGAACAGTGCAATGAAAATCGGCATGTCTGATCGGGGAAGGGGACGGACCGGCACATGCATCGCGCCGATCCGTCGCGCACGGCATTACCGTTTGCGGTGAATGTCGTGCGTCACGAAGCCCGCGTCGTTGTTGGGCAGCGCGAGGCCGTCCTTGACTGCGAGCGTCTTGCGGATGTCGTCGAGACCCGCGGACCAGTGGTCACGCATCGTCGACAGACCGAACTGATAGTCCTTGTAGTGATGCTCGTACGCCTTCTGCTGGTAGATCAGGTGCTGGATGTTGTACTTCTTGCTGGACGACATCGCATCGGCCTCGACGCACCAGGGATCCGCCTTGCGCTGCTCTTCCGGCACCTGCTCGAGCACGTGGCGCAAAACGTTGCGGTAGCGCTGTTCGCGCTGCAGCGTGTCGGTCACGAAGCGCGTGCGGCTCGAATACTGCACGTCCTTCGTGCGCTCGGCGACGTCGGCCATCGTGCGCGGCAGCGGCCCGCGCGCGCTCCACAGGTCGACCTGGAACGCGAGCGTGTCGCGGCGCGGCCGTGCGCGGAGCACTTCCATCAGCGGCGTGTTCGACACGACACCGCCGTCCCAGTAGTACTCGCCGTCGATCTCGACCGGCGGGAACGCGGGCGGCAGCGCGCCGGACGCCATGAAATGCTCGGGTGCCAGGCGGATGCGCGAGTTGTCGAAGTACACGAAGTTGCCGGTGCCGACGTTGACCGCGCCGACCGACACGCGCGTTTCGCCAGAATTGATCCGGTCGAAATCGCACAGCTTCAGCAGTGTCGCGCGCAATTGCGACGTGTCGTACCAGCTGATCTTCTCCGGATGATCCGACACGCCCGGCAGCGGCGGCGGGAAGCGCGGCACGAAGAAGCCCTGCTGGCCCTGCATCATCGCGCTTGCGGCCTGCGACGCGGTGAAGAACGTACGAACCTGGTCGATGCTGTTGAACAGCGCGAACTCGAATGCGGCCGGAACCGTCGGGAAGAACGCCGGCTTGCAGATCGTTTCCCAGAACTCGCGCAGCCGCTCGACGCGATGCTCGGGCGCATTGCCCGCGATCAGCGCGGTGTTGAGCGCGCCGATCGAGATGCCCGCGATCCAGTCGAGCGGAATGCCCGCCTCGTGCAGCCCTTCGAACACGCCGGCCTGGTACGCGCCGAGCGCGCCGCCGCCTTGCAGCACGAGTGCAATCGTTTCGTACGGCAGCGACCGTGCGGGGACCGGTGCGCCGGCTTCGTGATGCAGGTCCGCCGCATCGACGGCCTGCTTTTCCGTGGGGGCGCGCGGCTTCACTGCATGAACCAGCCGTGGCTGACGATGAACGACTGGCCCGTGAGCGCGGCGCTCGGGAACGCCGACAGGAACAGCACCGTCTGCGCGACGTCCTGCACCGTCGTGAACACGCCGTCGACCGTATTGCCGAGCATCACCTTCTTCACGACTTCCTCTTCGCTGATCCCGAGCTCCTTCGCCTGCTCCGGAATCTGCTTGTCGACCAGCGGCGTGCGCACGAAGCCCGGACACACGACGTGCGAGCGCACGTTGTGCTTCGCGCCTTCCTTCGCCAGCACGCGGGCCAGGCCGAGCAGGCCGTGCTTGGCCGTCACGTACGCCGACTTCAGCGGCGACGCTTCGTGCGAGTGCACCGAACCCATGTAGATCACGACACCGCCGCGATCGTCCTTGTACATGTGCTTGAGCGCGGCCTTGGTCGTCAGGAATGCGCCGTCGACGTGGATCGCCTGCATCTTCTTCCAGTCGGAGAACGAGTAGTTCTCGATCGGGTTGACGATCTGGATGCCCGCGTTCGACACGAGGATGTCGACCGAGCCGAACGTTTCGGCCACCTTGTCGATACCGCTGTTCACGGCTTCCTCGTTCGTCACGTCCATCGCGACGCCGATCGCCTTGCCGCCGGCCTTGACGATCTCGTCGGCAACGGCGTTCGCGCCGTCCTGGTTCAGGTCGGCGATCGCGACGGCCGCGCCCGCTTTCGCGAGCTCGAGTGCGATTTCCTTGCCGATGCCGCTCGCGGCGCCCGTGACGACTGCGGTCTTGCCATTCAGGTTGCTCATGTTCGAATTCCCGTGGT
The DNA here is from genome assembly GCF_041103175.1 of Burkholderia sp. Bmkn7. NCBI lineage: Bacteria > Pseudomonadati > Pseudomonadota > Betaproteobacteria > Burkholderiales > Burkholderiaceae > Burkholderia > Burkholderia sp. Bmkn7. The sequence goes on from NZ_JBGCUH010000002.1 coordinate 457,596, forward strand.
GAAAGGTTTGACAGGGAGAAAGGACTGCGGACGTGTTACTGAGCCAGGTAATCGTAGACGACTTCGCCGAGGCCCAGTGTCAAATCCGCGACGATGTGCCGGGCTTCGACGATTTCGAGCACGGGCAGGTCGGCTACCGGCGCGAGCGCGTGCGGCGCCAGCTCGAGCGATGCGGGGCCCGTCCACGCGCCCTTCATCTTGATGTCCTGCATGTAGTAGCGCACCAGTTCGCAGACGCGCGCGGTGCCGTCGACGTGCGGGATGATCTTCAGCAGGAAATTGGGGCCGGCAAGACGCTTCGTCTGCTCGTCGATGTCGAGTTCCTTGTGCTTGTAGCCCATCGTGCCGGTCGCGACGCGCACCTTGCCGTAGTCAAGCGTGCCGAGGAGGTGGTCGGTGTTCACGTGCAGCGTGGGCGATGCGAGTTTCTTCGGGAAGCCCCACAGTTCGCGGCCGCCGGCGATCGGCGGGTGATCGTCGAGATACATCGCGAGCGTATAGCCGCCCGGCTGGCCGTTGTATTCGACGGGAATGACCTGGCCGCTTTCGGTGTAATCGCCGAAGCCGGTCGAATCGGCCATGCGGATGAATTCGTAATGCACGAGCGGCTCGGTGACCTGCAGCGGCTCGGGGACGATTTCGCGGAGACGGTCCGGATCGGTGCGATACGTGATGATCAGGAACTCACGATCGACGAAACGGTAAGGGCCCATCGGGAAGGCAGGGCTGGTCAACGGCATCGCAAACGCTTTCGATCGGACATCGCTGGGTTTCATGCGGACTCCTTGTTGTTGATCGCTTCGTGGATGAGTGCTCGTAAGCTCGTAATCCTATGCCTGTGCGTTGCCGTTGTGCGATGCCGCATATGGAATTAATTGTTGCCGATTTCGTAGAATTCGACGCGTAAATATTGAGATGAATGATGCAAACGGCCTGGACGGCACCCGGCGTCCCGATATTCGCATGCATCGATGACGTCACGATGTGAAAAAGGTGAGTCTTTACGGGATGGTAGGTGAGCGTTTCCGGGAGGCGGTCGCTCGGGAATGTGACAATTGTGTGAACTTGTGCTGCAGTGCAGGCTCTAAGTGCGTTCGCCGCGACGGGCTTCGTCGCGTGCGACTGCCGCATTAAGCATCGCTTAAGCGGGAGCGCCCTAGCATCGTTCGTATCAGGCCGGGCAACCGGCCGAGTTTTTACGCCCCACGCAACCGGATTCATGCAGACCCTCAATCTCACCCTTTTTTCCGCCATCAACGCCGGGGTTGCGCCGCAGCCGGGCGTTGCCCGCCTCGCCATCTTCGCCGCCGACTGGCTCGTCTATGCGCTGCCCGCGATGCTGCTGCTGACCTGGATCTTCGGCGCACGCACGACGCGGCGCCAGGCGATCGAAGCCGGCGTCGGCGTGTGCGTGGCGATCGCGCTCGCGCAGGTCATCGGGCATTTCTGGTTCTCGCCGCGTCCGTTCATGGCCGGCGTCGGCACGCAACTGATTCCGCATGCGCCGGACAGCTCGTTTCCGAGCGACCACATGACGTTCGCGTGGAGCATGGCAGTCGGGTTGATGCTCGGCGGCACGACCCGGCTCACCGGGTTCGTGATGGCCGCGTTGGCCGCGGCGATTGCATGGGGGCGTATCTATGCGGGCGTGCACTGGCCGTTCGACATGGCGGGCGGCGTGCTGGTCGGTACGGCCGGCGCGCTGGCCGCGCACCTGTATGGACAACGCGCGACCGCGCTGCTCGAACGGCTCGGCGATTCGGTGCATGCAGTCGTGATGGGGCGCCGGCACGCGCCGTAAGCGGGGGGATCGGGCCGGACGCCGTCAGCCGGGTGTCCTGGCCGGTTCAGCCGATGCGGATGGTCCGCCGCCCGCATCGTGCAGTTCGGGCGTATCGGCCGGATGTTGCGCGGCGTCGCGATCGAGCGCGCTTTCCTTCAGGATCGCGCACATCGCGACGAACAGCGCAAGTACCACCGCGGCAAGGCCGCAATAGCCGGCGATCTTCAGGTTGCGAAGGAAAGGCGAAGCGGGGCTTTCTTTTGTCATGACCGGACGCTCCTGGGCAGGCTGCGACGGCTGTCGCCCGACAGCGGCGTCGCACACACAGATATATACCAGTCGCGATAGCGGTGCCAAGCCCGCTGGTGCGCCGACGCGACGATTGTGTCATCCGCCGGTCAACCGGGTACGCCTTTGACGGCTACCCGCATCCGTCAATCTTCCAGGGTTTCGTGCACGGCCGCCGCGCCGCGCTTCCAGTAGGCCGCCGCGCGGATGCGCGATTTGTCGACGCCGCGCTCGCCCGTCAGGTGCTGGCGTACCGCGCGTATCGACAGCGCTTCGCCTGCCGCCCACACGTAGCCGTCGCCGGACGGCGGCAGCGGCAGGTCGCGCACGGCATTCAGCAGCACATCGCCGTTCGCGGCGTCGGCTTCGGCGCGGAAGCGCCAGATTTCATGCACGTCGGCGCGCGTGTCGAACGCGATCTGCGCGGTGCGATCTGCGACTTCCATCACGACGACCGCGCGCGCACCGGCCGGCAATTCCTCGAGGCGCCGCGCGACCGCCGGCAGCGCCGTATCGTCGCCGATCAGCAGGTGCCAGTCGAAACCGGTCGGGACAACGAACGAACCGCGCGGGCCGCCGATGCCGAGCCATTGGCCGACGCGTGCCTGGGCGGCCCACTGCGACGCGGGGCCCGGGTGGTTCAGCACGAATTCCAGGTCGAGTTCGCGGGCGGCGCGGTCGAAGCGGCGCGGCGTGAAGTCGCGCGCGACCGGCCTCGGTTCGCCTTCCGGAAACTCCGGACCGTTCGCGCCGAGCGTCGGCATCGCAGGCCGTTCGGCGCCGGGCGGCGGGAAAAATACCTTCACGTGATCGTCGAACGACGCGGATTCGAAATCCGCGAGATCGGGGCCGCCGAGCGTGACGCGCAGCAGGTGCGGCGTCACGGCGTGCACGCGCTGGACCTGCAGCAAGCGGAACTTGAGGGTGTGGCGCACGCGGGTCACGGTGCGCTCGGATGTGTTCTGCATCAATCCGTTCTCCTGAGGTTTGACGGGGCGGCGCGGATCACGCGCCGGTGCCGCCTTCGATTTCGCCCGTCGCGCGGCGCAGGATGGCCGCGACGCGGCGCTGTTCATCCGGGCCGGCTGCGCTCTTGTGCAGCAACGCGCGCTTGAGTGCGAGGCGCGCCTCGACGAACTCCGGCAGCCAGCCTGCTTGCGTTTCGTCCTGCGTTTCGTTGCCCGCCGATTCCCCGGCGAACGCACGGCGCATGAACTCCATCTTGCGCGCGAGGTGCGTGAGGCGTGCGAACAGCGTGTCGACCCGTTCGCGCTGGGCGTCGAGATGGGTGCGGCCGGCGTCGGTCAGTGCATAACGCTTGCGGTTGCCTTCCGCCTGCGACGCGACGAAGCCGACTTCTTCGAGATACGTGAGCGCCGGATACACCATGCCGGGGCTCGGGCTGTAGAAACCGTTCGAACGCGTGTCGAGCGCCTTGATCAGCTCGTAGCCATGGCTCGGTTGCTCGGCGACGAGCGCAAGCAACAGCAACTGGAGATCGTCGGAGCTGAACTGGCGGCCGCGTGGCATGCCGTCGTCGCCGAAATCGCCAAAGCCGCCGCGCCCGCCGCGGCCGCCGAACGGGCCGCCGCCACCGAACGGATCGTGGCCGCGACGGTGGCGGCCGATCGCGTACCAGAGACCGGCGAACCAGTCAGGGCGGGCATGCGCACCATGACCGTCGCTTCGGGCATGGCCGCGGGAAGGGTTGTGTCGCATGATCGTGTCCTATATGTCGGAAAACATATCTAAAGATATATATCGAAAGATAGGCCGTCAAGGGGATTTATTGGGGATGGATGGTGGGGGCCGGCAAAAAGGTGACCACTTTTGCGGTGCTTGAGCAGAACTACTGAGATCGTATTTTCAATAGTTTTCAGCGGGCGAGTTCGTTTGCCGAGACATCGAATATCTGTCGATCCGCTTGCCCGCCTCGGTAGACGAGCATGCCGACATCGTCAGCTCGACGCTGTGACCACGCTTGTTGGAGCAACCCACGAGCAGGACGGGCGAAGACTGTGTTCGAGCGATGTAACTACTGGGTCGCCAACTGGCCGGGCACTGTACGAGCGCTGCGCATCGAGCGCCGCAGTTATGGCGCGGCTCGAAACTTGCGGTGTCTTTTGGGTAGCGAAATTGCGACGCTCTTGAATTTCAGTGACGGTTCGCCGATAACGCCGCACTCTTTGTTGAAGCCCTGCATGACGGCATATGCGATATCGATCGACGCATCCGAATATGGGGCTGCCGCCCTGGCACTACGTGAACCGGGTACTCGCGCCCAGCGGATATGCGATCGAACAGCCCGACCTGATCGTCGGGTTTATGGGTTCGGTTGTTGCTGTGCCCGAAAATGTGCAGTCTCTCGATACATAGGCTAACGAACTGATCCAGCACTCGCTGGCCCAGTCGGAAGATCTGCTCAACTCATGCAAACGGTGTAGCGGGAGTGATTTGTCCTCGGCGATGAAGTCATCAAGACATTCGGGACGCAACGTTACTTGCTTGTGGTCCTCTCCGTCGACAAAACGCCCCTTCGTCGCTTCTCATCGGAACGGGTTGATCCAGTCCAGGTGATCGAACGCGCTTTTATGCAGTCTCGGCCAGTAGCTGCCACTGGCCGATCCTTCAATAGACCGCTCAATTGCGACATCGAGATTCAGAAGCGGTCGCCGCGGCCCCATCCCTCGTAGAACACATCATGAGCCGGCTGAAACCGGAATCGGCCGGATATCGCCAAGACTCGCTTGTGTGGGTGCCTCGCCCAGCCATTGCATGAATTCGCCCACATGCTGCGCCCAAAGATCGGGACGAGTCATCGTGAAATGGCCCGGCGATGACGGTGTGCCCTGCTGCACCAGATACCGGCCATGCTGAAGCGTTGGCACAAGTCGCTCGAGAACGCGCAGGGTGTCAGGGTTGAATTCGTCGTCGGAGAAATTCAGGGCAAACAGCTTGGCCCGAATCCTGGAAAGCCCTGGCTCGGGATCGTAGTCAAACGACGACTTGAGCGAATAAAGAATGTCGTTCGCGTCGATATGCTCCGCCTGGAAGCGCACGGTCGCGAGAAACTTGCTTGCCGCCGCGCCGTCCGGAATTTCCTGCTGTAGCGCGGGCGCACTGTCGATCATCATTCGCAACACACCGAAGCCTTGGACCCAGCCTCGGGGCGTTTGCGTGTACTGCCCGCTCTTCCAGTCGGGATCGGAACGGATCGAGTCGATCACCATGCGCCGCCACAGCAGATTGCGGCCCGAGACCGTAATCGGTAGTGAGACCACGGGCATGACGCCGTCCATCATGTCCGGATATGTTTCCGCCCATTGCCAGGCGTTCATGCCGCCCATCGACATGCCGAGAATCGCATGAAGATGCTCGATGCCCAAGGTTTCGGTCACCAGCTTGTGCTGGAGATCGACGATGTCGCCGTAATCGTAGTTTGGAAATTTCGCCCTTAACCCGTCACTCGGTTTGCTCGACTGGCCGTGGCCCACGTTGTCGGGAAAAATCAGGTAGTAGCGATTCGCGTCGAGTGGACGTCCCCGGTCGAACAGCGCTTTTGTGTAGGTCGGACTCAGCAGCGTTCGACTGTCCGCGCCGGTCCAGTGCAGGACCAGGACGGCGTTGTCAACGGCGCCATGGGCATTGCGATGCGGCGTGCCGAGCGTTGCGTAGTGGATCCTCAGCCGGGGCAGCGTCTCGCCATCCCGGAACCGGTAGTTGTCGAACCAGGCATCGGCCTCGACGGCCGTCGGATTCGCGCGCGGGTCCCACGGCGCCGTCGCTTCGCCGGCGGAGGCGGCCGACGGGATACCGGGCTGCGCCGACGCGGTGTCCTCAAACGTGGGGCCGCACAGCAGTAAGCCGAACAGCACGCTGGCTGCGGCACGGGTACGACGAAAGTTCACGATGATTTCCTTGTCCGATTGAAGAAGCGGTTTTGCACAGGGCGCGCCAGTGCCGTTGCTTCGGCAAGCTTCACCGCACGTTCGAGAGGCCCGGGCGGCGGCGCAGCAGGTCGAACGCCATGATGTGGCTCGCTCCTGATATTCCGACGCCGTAGAACGGGATCAATGCCATCGGCAGTGTCTGGATGCCGGACATGCGGGGATCGTTGAGCAGGAAATAGGTCAATCCCGTACCGACCGCCACGACGAAATCTGCGAACCCGAACAGATGAAAGGTCAGATACCGGTTGCGTGTTTTCGGCAGCATGGTGACGCCGAACGCCATCAACCCCGCGATGAGGTCCCCCCATCCCGCGTTCCTGACGAACGCTTCCGGCAGGAGATCGTGCGCCCCGTACCAGAAGAAGACGAGCGCGGCCGCAATCCGCCAGATATGAAATGCCGTCAGCGTTCTTAGCCCGATGGTCGCGATGTATGTGCGAAAGCTCCGGGACATCGAATAAACGACGACTGGCGCCACGATACCGAGGGCAATGAGGCAGGCGAGCCCCAGCGGGTAGATCGCTCGATAAACCCCCGCTTCGGCCGCCGCGGCAACAGCCAGTCCCCAGACGATCAGCACACCCAGCAAGCCCGTCCCGCCGTTCTTCCGGATCTCGACGATCTGATTCATTTCAGAATCCAGTTAGGTAAACTAAGCATTGATCGAATTCCCGGTATCGACCGAACGCGATGCCGTAGATTAAAGCGCGCCTTTTCTGCCGTCTTCGGACACCTTCAGAAGCGGCACCGACTTGAGCAGGGTTTCCGGCTGCACCCGCTCCCAGAGACTTCCTTTGCCTTGCTGCCGGCCACGCTCGTCTTCGCGTCGAAGCCATTGCTCGACGGTCCGGATACGGTTCGGATGGATTTCGTCGAGTAGCGCGTAGTCGCGTCGGATGACGCCGTGCTTCCAGATGTTCCAGAAACCGGTGAAGTTGTCGCGGAAACTCATCGTGCTCTTGTCATTCGGGTCCGCGTTGTATCCGGCGGGCGAGCTCGCCGCCATCTTGAGCGGGCCGTTCCAGTAAGTGTCCAGATCCGTGTCGATATAGCGCGCCGGATGCCCCGTTACCCGTTCGAACGCCTCGGCCAGTTTCCCGTACTCGACGTGCTCGATGGCGACCTGGAGATCCATGCCGTTCGCGCGCTCCGGGTGATCGAACAGCCAGCGCGCGTAGTAGCCGCAATCCTCCAGTGCGACATGCGGCACCGCGCCGTTGCCGAGCGGCACGCGCCAGGTGACGACTCCGTCCTCGACGAAGGGCATCATCGGCGTCTTCGCCGAAATGGCCATCTCCATGTATGGCCCGGTGGTGAACACGGCCGCGCCCATGCGGTCCCGGTTCGTCTGGTTCTGGAACAGGATCCATTCGCCCACGCGGCCCTTGCCGTCGTAGTGGCCAGCACGAAAGCGCGAATCGTAGCCGGCCTGTTTGAGCGCGTAGTCGAGGTTGCCATACACGAAGAACTCGATGCCTTCTTCCAGCGCGATTTCGTAGCAACGTATCGCCCAGTAGATCTCCGTTTTCTCGCCGGTGTTGAACCCGTCCAGATTGACGTACGCACCGTCGCAGCCGCGAAAGCCTGCCCGCAGAACGGCTTCGTCGGCAAACGTGCCTTTCAGGATCGACACGTTGCCGAGTGCGAGCAGCGCCTTGGCGCGCCGGGAATCGGGATCCCGGCTCAACGCGCGAACGGAATACTTGCCGTCCGCGACGAGCGCGCTGATGACAGGCAGGCCCTGCGCGCCTGTACCACCGATGACGAAGATTCTGGAAGGGGCGTGAGGAGGCATGATGGTTTCCTTGAGTTCGATGCTACGGACGCTCACTGACGACATCGGTCAACAAGTGGGACACTCACTCTTATAATAAGAGTGAGTGTCCCACAAGACAAGAATATTTCGGCACTTGAACTGGGAAGGCGGCGGGCTCTTGGAGGGAAACGTCCTGCCGACGCTCATGCGACTCTTATAATGAGACTCACTCTCGGCGACGATCGCCGGGGCTAATCAGGGAAACGGCCATGCGCTCGAAGGGTTTTGACGGAATGGTGTGCCCGATTGCCGGCGTCATGGCGGCGATCGGCGACCGATGGGGCTTGCTGATACTGCGCGACCTTGTCTGCGGGCTCAGCCGGTACGACGAGTTTCGCCAGTCGTCCGGCATCACCAACGCGACGCTCAGCGACCGGCTCAAGCATCTGGAGGCCAACGGCCTCGTTGAGCGTAGGCGCTATCAGGTGAATCCGGAGCGATTTGAATATCTCCTGACTCACAAGGGCTTGCAGATCGCCCCGGTGATGCCGGTACTTGCCCAGATTGGGGACAGTCTGGACGTTTCCGGCGCTTCGGCGCCTCCGATGAAGTTCGTGAATCGAAAGACAGGCGCCGAGGTGCGGTGGAGCTTTATCGATCAGGAGACGGGGGAGCGGACCGACGCGGCGGATCTGGAGATCCAGGAAGGTCCCGGCGCAGACGAGCTGGTCCGCTGGCGCCTGTCGCACGGTAACCGGCGTCGCCGAAAAGCAGATCCGCCAGGCGGACGAGCGCCTGCTTGATGGTCGCCCGGGTTTCTCCGTAGAACGCCATCAGGTTCTTCCCGGACACCTCGTCAGGCAGCACGCTGCGCTGGCGATCGTGGGCGATCCTGGCGAGCAGCGCATCCTCGGCCCTCGCCGAGTGTTTCGCTTGATCAGCTCGACATCTCGTGATGCCCGCCGACGTCGCCCGGCGTGCAGGCGCTGATCGAAACAGGCGGCGCCGTGTCGATTGATAACCTCGGTGCATCAATTCTTCCAAAAATCGCACTTATCGTTTGATCGACGCCGGGAGAACATTCCGGAAAACGACAATCGTCCCGCCCCGCATATTTCCGGATTTTCAGGAGACACCTCGATGCACCCCTCGTCCAGCCTTCCGGCCGAACGTTCGAAGGCCGCCGCGATCTTTCGCGTCACGGCCGGCAATTTTCTCGAGCAGTTCGACTTCTTCCTGTTCGGCTTCTACGCCACGCAGATCGCCAATGTCTTCTTCCCTGCGCAAAGCGAGTTCGCTTCGTTGATGATGACCTTCGCCGTGTTCGGCGCCGGCTTCCTGATGCGGCCGCTGGGCGCAATCGTGCTGGGCGCGTACATCGACGAGGTAGGCCGCCGCAAGGGCCTGATCGTCACGCTGTCCATCATGGCGAGCGGCACCATCCTGATTGCGTTCGTGCCGGGCTACGCGTCGATCGGGCTGCTGGCCCCCGTGCTCGTACTGATCGGGCGGCTGCTGCAGGGCTTCTCCGCAGGCGCCGAGCTGGGCGGTGTATCGGTCTATCTCGCCGAGCTGGCAACGCCCGGCCGCAAGGGCTTCTTCACCAGCTGGCAATCGGCCAGCCAGCAGGTTGCGATCGTCATCGCGGCGGGCCTCGGCTTTGCGCTCAATCAGTGGCTGAGCGCATCGCAGATCGCCGCCTGGGGATGGCGCGTGCCGTTCTTCGTCGGCTGCATGATCGTGCCGTTCATCTTCATGCTGCGCCGCAACCTGGAGGAAACCCAGGAATTCAAGGCGCGCAAGCATCGCCCTGGAATGAAGGAAGTGTTCGGCACGCTGGTTCAGAACTGGGGCGTCGTGGTCGCCGGCATGATGCTGGTCGCGATGACCACCACGAGCTTCTATCTGATCACCGTCTATGCGCCGACCTTCGGTAAGACGGTGCTGCATCTCAGCACTGCCGACAGCCTGCTCGTGACGCTCTGCGTCGGCGTGTCGAACTTCGTGTGGCTGCCGATCGGCGGTGCGCTGTCCGATCGGTTCGGCCGTCGGCCGCTGCTGGTCGGCATGACGATGCTCACCGTCCTGACCGCCTATCCGGCGCTGTCGTTCCTCGCTCACGCGCCGTCGTTCGCCAACATGCTGCTCGTCCTGCTCTGGCTCTCGTTCATGTACGGGATCTATAACGGTGCGATGGTCGTCGCGCTTACCGAAGTGATGCCGGTGCAGGTGCGTGTCGCGGGCTTCTCGCTCGCCTACAGCCTCGCGACGGCCGTGTTCGGCGGCTTCACGCCGGCCATCTCGACCGGGCTCATTCACATGACGGGCGACAAGGCCGCACCCGGCTACTGGATGAGCTTCGCCGCGGTGTGCGCGCTGCTTGCGACGTTCGCGCTCTACCGTCACCGCACGGCGACGCTCACGCCGGCGCATTGATGTTCAGCCCATCCGAAACCTCACCCACCCACACGAATTCGCATGACCACGACCATGAGAAATCAGCTCCTGAAATTTTGCGCGACCGCGCTCGTCGCCACCGCGGCGTTTGCGGCCAACGTGCAGGCGGCCGAGCTCCACGTGATGAGCTCGGGTGGCTTCACGGCCGCCTATAAACTGCTCGGCCCGCGGTTCGCGTCCACGACCGGCAATACGCTCGACACCGCGCTCGGCCCGTCGATGGGCAAGTCGCCCGAAGCGATTCCGAACCGGCTCGCGCGCGGCGAGCCCGCCGACGCCGTCATCATGGTCGGCTACGCGCTGGACGAACTGATCAAGCAAGGCAAGGTCATCCCGGGATCCCGCGTCGAGCTGGCCGATTCGCGCATCGGCATGGTCGTGCGCGACGGCGCGGCAAAGCCCGACATCAGCACCGCCGAAGGTCTCAAGCAGGTGCTGCTGCACGCGAAGTCGATCGCCTACTCGGACAGCGCGAGCGGCGTGTATATCGAACGCGAGTTGTTCAAGAAGCTCGGCATCGAGGAGCAGGTGAAGTCCAAGGCGAAGATGATCCCGCGGATTCCGGTGGCGTCCGTCGTCGCGAACGGCGACTACGAAATCGGCTTCCAGCAGGTCAGCGAGCTGCTGCCCGTCCACGGTGCGACCTTCGTCGGCAAGATTCCCGAATCGCTGCAGTCCGTCACGCGCTTCGCTGCCGGCATCCCCGTCGGCGCGCAGCATCCGAAGGAAGCGAAGGCGCTGCTCGATTATCTGGCGTCGCCCGACGTGCAGGCCGACGTGCAATCGACCGGGCTGGATTCCGCTTCCGCTCATTGAGCCTGATCGACGGGAAGGCTGGTGTCAGACCGCCTTCCCGTCACCGCCGCCGTCTTCCGCGACACCGTTTTCATCGGCCCCGTCCGGCGAGGCCGGCCCGCCCGCCGCGAGCCTCTGCGCAAGACGCGTACGATCGCACGCACCTTCCCACAGCGAAACGAAGATCACCGCGCATGCATTGCTGATCACGCTGGTTAGCGCGCGTGCCTCCGACATGAAACGATCGATGCCGACCAGCAGTGCGACGCCGGCGACGGGCAGGTCGGGCATGACGGCGAGTGTGGCGACCAACGCGACCAGCCCGCTACCCGACACACCGGCCGCCCCCTTCGATGTGAGCAGCATGATGGCGAGCATCACCGCGATCTGTGACGCGGAGAGCGGCACGTCGCACGCCTGGGCGATGAACAATGCCGCGAGCGTCAGATAGATCGCGGTACCGTCCAGATTGAAGGAATAGCCCGCCGGCAGCACGAGCCCCACGATGCCCTTGTCGCAGCCGAGTGCCTCCAGCTTGACGATCAGACGCGGCAGAACCGGCTCCGTGGACGATGTCGCGAGGACGATGAGCAATTCTTCGCGCATGTAGCGCAGGAGCCGCCACAGCGCGAAACCGTGCAGTCGCGCGAGCGGTGCGAGCACCAGCGTGACGAACAGCACGCAGGCCACGTAGAAGGACGCCATCAGCTTCGCGAGCGAGCCGACCGAACCGATGCCGAAACGGCCCACCGTGAACGCCATCGCGCCGAATGCGCCGAGCGGCGCGAGCCGCATGATCATCGCGAGCACGCGAAAGACGACCTGGGCGACACCGTCGATCAGCGCAAGAACGGGCCGGCCGGCCCGCGGGTGCGCATTCAGCGAGAAGCCGAACAACAGCGACAGCAGCAGCACCGGCAACACTTCGCCTTTGGCGAACGCGCCGAGCATCGTGTCCGGAATCACGCTCAGCCCGAACGCGACAAGCCCCCGCGGCTGCGCATGCTTCGCATACGGAGCGAGGATGCCTGCATCTAGGTGGTGGACATCGACGTGCATGCCGGCGCCGGGCTGCAGCACATATGCGGTGACGAGTCCGAGCGCGAGCGCAGCGGCGGTCAACAGATAGAAGAGCGCCAGTGCCCGCACGATCGTGCGGCCGATCGCCTTCCCGTTCGCCAGCGACGTGATGCCCGAGACGATCGTGCAAAAGACGATCGGGGCGATGGTCATCTTGACCAGGCCGACGAACGCATCGCTGAGGGGCTTGAGCATCGTGCCCGCCGCGGGCCATGCGTGACCGATGCCCATGCCGAGCATCATCGCGAGCAGAACCTGCACGTAAAGCGATCCAAGCGGCCTGGCCAACCTCACTGTCCGGTCTTCCTTCGTGTCTCTCTGTCGTCGTTATGCCGATGCGCCACTGCTTGCGGTCCCGCCACGCTTCGCCTCGATGACCATCCGATGAAATGCCTCGGCGGCCGGTGTGAGCGGTCGTCCGCGCCGCTTCACGATTCCCACGCGCCGTTTGACGACCGGTTCGACGAGCGGCACGCTCGTGAGAATCGGGTGGTCATGCCCAGGCATCGCCATCGACGGGACCGCGGCGACGCCGAGCCCCGCTTCGATCAATCCGAGCAGGGTCGTCACGTGGCGTGTCTCGCAGACGCTCGGCGCGCGCGGCGCGACGGCGGTCAGCGCCTGGTCGAGCAGCAGACGGTTGCCGGAAGTCTTGTCGACCGCCACATAATCGTGCTCGTAAAGCTCGTTCCAGGTCACGCGCTTCTTGCGCGCGAGCGGGTGGTCGCGGCGACAGGCGGCAACGAAGCGTTCCTGGAGCAGCACCTTGAACTCGATCTCAGCCTCCTGGCTGCCGATGAAGCTCACGCCGAAATCCGCCTCGCCGCTGATTACAGCCCCGAGCACCTCGTTGGCGCTTGCATCGAGCAGCTTCACCCGGATGCGCGGAAAGCGCTGATGATAGCGCGCGACGATGGCGGGAAGAAAGTAGTAGGCGACCGACGGCACGCATGCGATCGTCACATGGCCCAGGCGGCTCGATGAAACGTCGCGAATGCCGAGCAGGGCGGCATCGAGATCGTCGAGCAGTTGTTCGGCACTCTGCGCGAACACGCGCCCGACCGTGGTGAGCGAGACGCTGCGCGTGGTGCGCTCGAACAGTCGCACGCCGAGCGCTTCCTCGAGCTTGTCGATACGACGGCTCAAGGCCGGCTGGGAAATGTTGACTGCGTCGGCGGCCTTTCGGAAGCTGCCTGTTTCCACGACGGCGCGAAATGCCTGCAAGTCGGTTAAATCGAAGTTGATCCCCACAGGCAAATCTCCGCCACTCAGATGCGGTGCATTGTGCATGATTCCGCCGGCGCCAGGCGCGTTGCGTTGCCTGAAACCGATGTCTTCGGGTTTGCCCGCCGTGGTTGCCCGAACCGCGCACGATAGTCTCGCGGCGATGCGCCGATGCATGTTGCAAACGCACGCTGCAATGCGTCCACGCTTCCCGATCCCGATCGTTCGGCTATCCGTTCGAGCGGCCGGTCGGCCCGCTGCAGCCATGCCTTCGCACGCCCGACCCGCGCAGCCGGCACGTAACGGGCCGGTGAGAACCCGGTCTCTTTGAGGCGTGTGATCCTTGCGCGGCGGCAGATCGTCGGATCGTGGAAATCGAGGAGATTACCGGGCGACCAAGGTCGCGTGGATGACTTTTGGCAGCCACGCATACGCAATCGTTACCAGCGTCACGCCGACGACGAGCATCGGCACAACCATCGGCCATGCGCCAGCTTGATAACGCGGATCGGCGAATCCCGCTGCCGTTTGTCCTACGCTGAACGCGAAGAACATCATGATGAAGCCGGACCAGGATACGGCGCGGCCTGCAAGTTGAGGCAGGCCGCTGACCGCCCCTGCCTGCCCGCACGGCTGATGGATTCCGTGGCCGAGGCAATACACGCCATGCCCGACGAGCAGCGGCCAGATGCTGCCGGGAAGCAGCGCGCACCCCAATGCCTGGATCACCGCGCCGCAGAGGCTCAGCGTTGCGCCTTGCCGCACCGTTCGCAACATGCTCTGACGGCGCAGCAGCACGCGGCAGCCGAACGTGCTCAGGACATAGACGAGCGTACCGCTTGCCGGTATCCAGCCATAACGCTGGGGCGAGATGCCGAACTGCCCGATGTAGATAGCCGGAGACAGCAGCAGGAAGCAGAACATGCCGGTGTACGTCGACGCGGCCAGCAGTGTCCACACCCTGAACGGGGCATTGCCGAATATCTCGCGCACCTCCCGGGTCGAGTTCCGGCTTGGCGCGCTTCGCGCGAAGCTTTCCTCGAAGCCGTACCAGCACATGACGAGCAGCCCGAACGCATACGCGCTCATCCCCGCGAGCACCCATCGCCATCCGGCTTGCTGTGCGACATACGCACCGAGGATCGGGGCGAGGAACGCCATCATTCCCATCCCCATGAAACCGCGCGCCATCACGTACGGGCCGTCGCCCGCCGAATACCGGTCTCGCACTGTCGCACGGGCGCATACCAGTATCGCGGCCATGGCCAGCCCCTGCATCGCGCGAGCGGCCACCAGCATCGCCGCGGTCGAGGCCAGCGCAGCGGCCAGTGCGGACAGTGCATAGAGCGCAAGGCCGGCCAGCAGGACGGGGCGGCGGCCGAACCGGTCGGAAAGGCTGCCCATCGGCAATTGCCCGACACCGAATATCAGCGCGAAAACCGTGAGGCTGATACTGGCGGAGCCCAGCGTGGCGGCGATTTCGGGCAGCGCCGGCAGGTAACTGTCGGTCGCCACCGGCTGGGCCGCCAGCAGAAGCGGCAACATGAGCGCGAAGTTCAGGCGAGCGGGTCGCGTGGAGTCCGGCATGGCGGTTTTCGACACGGTATCGGGCATCGTGCTTCGAATAAGGGCAGCGGTTACGCCAGGTTGCTCGCCCGGCGAGGGCGGCCGCGGCGAGCTGAAGTGGCTGGGCGGAAGGGGCGCCGAACCCGACGCCCCGCCGAACGCCGGCTAGCTGCCGACGGATCCGGGCACGGGTTCGCGCGCGATGCGATCGTGCGACAGCGCCTCGGCGCGCAGCAGGTCGTATTCTGCCTTGCCGACCGGTTGCGCGTTCGCTCGGCCCAGGTCGTTCAAATGGATACGACTGGTCTCGCGTGCGCTCCAGGCCGCGAGCGACGCGATCACGGTGATGCCGAACGCGATCGCACCGACGATCAGCCAGACGTGATGGGCGCCGGGCGGCGCGACCGCGGTGAACAGTGCGGGCAGCATCGCCGTGGCCGCGGTACCGAGGTTCTGCGCGATGGCCATCGCCGAGACGCGCGTGCGGGTCGGGAAGAGTTCCGGGTAAAAGGCGGGAAATACCGCGTTGTAGCCCTGGTACACCACGCCCCACATCAGCATCGACATCACGAATGCGAGCGGCACGTTCCGGATGCTGATCGCATACAGGTACGCGAACGCGAGCAGCCCGGCGGCCAGCGAGCCGATGATGATCGGCGGCCGGCGGCCGACGCGGTCGGACAGGTTGCCGACGAACGGAATCACGATCATCGCAACGATATTGCCGACCACCGTGATCCAGAGATAGACATCCTTCTGGAATCCGATTCCATATGCAGGCTGAACCGCATAGGCCGCGCCGAAGATCGTGGCGACGACCGGAATCACGTTCATCATCGACATGCAGGCCACGCGCAGCATGTCGGGAAAGTGGTGCCTGAAAGCGTCGGCCACCGGCGAGCCGGCTTGCGACCGGTTGCGTACCGCTTCGTCGAAGGCCGGCGACTCGTCGACCTCGCGGCGAATGATCAGGCCCGCGACGATGACCAGCGCACTCAGCAGGAACGGAATGCGCCAGCCCCAGCTATCGAATTGCGCGGACGGCATGTAGTAGGCGAGCGGCAGGAACACGGCGGCGGCCAGCACTTGCCCGGCCTGCACGCCCTGCAGCGTGAAGCTGACGAAGTAGCCGCGCCGGCCGAACGGCGCGTGTTCCAGGATCATCGAGCTCGCGCCGGTGATCTCGCCGGCCACGGCGAAACCCTGCAGCAGGCGCAGCGTGACCAGCAGGGCGGGCGCGATCAGCCCGGCTTGCTGATAGGTCGGCAGGAGGCCGACGCCGACGGTCGAGATGCCCATCAGGAACATGCAGAACAGCAGGACGGTTTTCCGTCCGCGCGTGTCGCCGAGATGGCCCAGCACGAACGCGCCGATCGGGCGGGACACGTAGCCGACACCGTAAGTGGCCAGCGACGCGATGATGGCCGTCGTGGGGCTCCCGTGCGGAAAGAATATCTGCGGGAAGATCAGCGCCGACGCCGTGGCGTAGATGAAGAAATCGTAGTATTCGAGCACCGATCCGATCCAGCCGCTGATGGCGGCTTTTCTCGATTGGTGCCTGCCCCTGGGCTCGTCTCGCAAGGTCGTGGTCATCGTCGTCTCCGGATATTGATATGTGTGCCGGGCAAGGCGGTGATGCGGGGAGTCGTCACTGCCCGATGTGTCGACCCCGTCGTGCGACCTGACCGCGGCCCGTCGATACGGCGCGCGGCGAGCACGCGCGGTGCGCAACGCCGCGCCCTGGCGACGGCTGCGCATGCGCGTCGGTCCCGCATCGGCAGCGATGCGGGAATCGGCTTATTCGTCGCCGAGCGCCGAAACCGCGGCCCTCAGCGCGAGCAGATAACTTTGGACACCGAAACCGCAAATCTGCCCGCTGACGATCTCGGCCAGGACGGAGTGATGCCGGAACGGCTCGCGTGCGTGAATGTTGGACATGTGCAGTTCGACGATCGGGCACGTGAGGATCGCAAGGGCATCGCGAATGCCGTAGCTGTAATGCGTCCATGCGCCCGCGTTGATCAGCACCGCGTCCTGGTGTTCCTCGAAAGCGCGATGAATGCGCTCGCACATCGCGCCTTCGTGATTCGTCTGGAACGATTCCACCTGCACACCCAGTTCCGTCGCCAGCCCTTGCAGCCGCGCATCGATCTGCGCGAGCGTGATCGTCCCGTACTGCGCCGGATCGCGCTTGCCGAACATGTTGTGATTGATGCCGTGCAGCATCAGGATCTTCTTCATGCGAATCTCCGTTGCGTGTTCAATCAAAGGGCACGGCCAGACGATCGATCACCGCGCTGGTCTGGGGGCGTACGCCGCGCCACCACGCGAACGCTTCGGCCGCCTGCTCGACCAGCATGCCGACGCCATCCGCGATCCCGTGTACGCCTGCGTTTTTCGCGAGCCGGAGAAACGGCGTCAGACGCTTGCCGTATGCCAGTTCGTAGGCCGTGCCGGCCGGACTGAACACGCTCGGCGGAACCGGCGGCAGGTCGCCGGTCAGGCTCGCCGACGTGGCATTGACGACCAGGTCGAAACGCCCCATGCGTGCGAGGTCCGCGTAACCGCTGGCAACGAGCGGGCCGCGTCCGGCAACCTGCGCGGCCATTGCGCGCGCCTTGTCGACGTCGCGGTTCGCGATGACGAGTTCCGCCGGGCCGGCTTCGAGGAACGGCAGCAGCGCGCCGCGTGCCGCGCCGCCGGCACCGAGCACCAGGACACGCTTGCCGGCCATCGGCAGATTGAGGTTCGTTTCGATATCGCGCACCAGCCCGATGCCGTCGAAGTTGTCCGCCAGGATGCGGCCGCCTTCGAACTTGAGCGCGTTGGCCGCGCCCGCGAGCTGCGCGCGCTCGCTGCGTTCGTCCGACATCGCGAACGCGTCGAGCTTGAACGGCGCGGTGACGTTGATGCCCTTGCCGCCGCCGTCGAAAAACGCGCGAACCGCGTCAGCGAAGGCGCCTGCCGGTTCGATCGGCCCCTCGATCGCCGTATAGCCGAGGTCCTGCCGCGTCTCCTGCGCGAAGAGGCCGTGAATCAACGGGGATTTCGTGTGTCCGATCGGATTGCCGATCACCGCGTATTGGTCGGTCATCATTGGCTCGCTTTTGAGTAGAGGACGCCGTCGGCCTGCATCGCGTCGATTTCGGCCGAATCGAACCCGAGGGAGCGCGCGATCTCCGCGTTGTGCTGCCCGAGATCGGGCGCGACGTCGCGAATCGTCGTATCGCAATCGGAAAACCGGAACGGCAGGTTGGGCAGGCGCAGCGTCCCGTAGCGCGGATGCTGTTGCTCGACGACCATGCCTCTGGCCTGGATCTGCGGATCGTTCAACACCTCGTCGATGCGCTGCACCTTCGCGCACGGAACGTCGATGCCGTCCAGCAGATCCAGCACCGACGCGACGGAACGCGCGGCCACCCACGGCTCGACCACTGACAGAATCTCCGCGCGGTGCGCATTGCGCCCGGTGCTGTCGTGAAACCGCGTATCGGCGCCGAAGCCCGCCGGGCCGCCGTGCGTCGCGATCAGCTCGGCGAAGCGCTTCCACGCGTCGTCGACTTGCGCGGCGATCACGAGATCGCCGTCCGCGGCGCGGAACACGCCGTAGAGCGTCGAGGTCGGCATGTCGTGCCCGGTCTGCTCGGGCAGCACGCCCTGCAGCGTGTAGCACTGCACCGCGTATTCGTGCATCGATACCAGCGTGTCGTACAGCGCCATGTCGACGTGTTGCCCGCGGCCGCTCTTCACGCGTCCGAGCAGCGCGGCGTTGATGGCCGCGACCGCATGGATGCCGGTGTACATGTCGCCGAGCGAGATGCGCAGCAGCGGCGGCCGCTCGCCCGGCGTGCCGACCATCTGCATGATCCCGCTCTTGGCTTCCGCGATCAGCCCGAAGCCCGCGCGATGCGCGTCGGGGCCGGTATGCCCGTACGCCGAAATCGAGCAGTAGACGAGGCCCGGATTGCGCGCGGACAGTTCGGCATAACCGAGCCCGAGCTTGTCCAGCGCGCCCGGCCGATAGTTCTCGATGAACACGTCAGCGGAGTCGCACAGCCGCTGCATGAACGCCTTGCCGCGTGCGTCCTTCATGTTGACGCTCACGCCGCGCTTGCCCATGTTGAGCTGCAGGAAGTAGCCGCTTTGCTGGTCGTCGAGCACGGTCGCGTGCTGCCGTCCGGCGTCGCCTGACCCGGGCCGTTCGACCTTGATGACTTCGGCGCCGAGCGCCGCGAGACAGCGCCCGACATACGGCCCGGCAAGGAAATGGCTGTAGTCGACGACGCGAATGCCTTCGAGTGGGCGAGCCTGCATTACAGTGCCTCCGGGCGGCGCGGCACCATCAGGCGATGCTCGCCGCGTTGAACGACCTGACCGTCCTGATTGATCAGCTCCGACGGCAGCACGACGATGCCCCAGTCCGGGCGGCTCTTGCTGGCCCGCATCGAGCCGACGCTGAACTTCACGTGCAGCACGTCGCCGACCTTGATCGGCAGCAGGAAATCCCAGGTCCAGCCGAGCGACATCCCCGGCAGAAAGCGATAGTCGCTCTGCGTCTTCAGGCCGTCGGCGATGGACAGGCCGAACAGCCCGTGCGCGACGAGGCACCCGAAATGGCTCGCGTTCGCGTATTCCTCGTCGACGTGGACGGGCGTATGGTCGCCGGTGAGGTCGGCGTACGCGAGAATGCGCTCCTTGGTCACGATGTAGTTCGGGCTCGTGCACGTGTCACCCTCGCGGGCGTCGTCCCAGTATTTTTCGACGATCGTCATGCTCATGCCTCCGCACGCGGGTTGATTGCCAGCGCTTGTGCGACGCAGGAAGCCGGCCGGGCCTGGATCAGTTCGACGGCGAGCCCGTCTGGCAGGCGAAGCCAGTTGCGCCCCTGCGGCATCTCCGTCACGCCGAATCGTTGGGCTGCGGCCAGCGCGGCCTCGAGGTCTTCGCACATCACGCCGAGATGCGCGAGGCGGCCTTCCGGGCCTGCGTATTCCGGCGCGTGGATGAACTGCAGGCCGCCGAGCGTCCAGTACTGCCGCGGTGCGTCGAGCGTGCCGTCGACTTCGCGCAGCGTCATGCCGAGCACGTCCTCGAAGAAACGGATGTGCCAGCGGATGTCCTTCACCCAGATCGCAACGTGTTCGAGATAGGCTTTCTTGGCATTCATGCGGCCGCCTCCTGCCGTTGGCGGTCGGCCATCGCGCGCTCCAGCCCCTTGATGCACGCGACGAGCGTTGCATTCACCGGGGTCGGCACGCCGTAGCGCTGGCCCCAGCGCACGACCGAACCGTTGATGAAGTCGATCTCGGTGATCGAGCCCTTCTCCAGGCTTTGCAGCATCGACGTCTTGAAGGTCGCGGGCAGCCCCTCGGCGGCCAACGTCCATGCCTGTTCGGGATCGGTCATCGACAGCTTCACGCCCGCAGCCTGCGCCGCCGCGATCGCCTCGGCCACGGCCGCGAGCGACGTCGCCTTCAGCAGCGGCTCGTCGTAAAGCTGCCCGTAGGTGAGGCCGGTCAGGCCCGTCAGCGCACCCGTCGCGACGTTCACCAGCAGCTTGTCCCACATCGTGCCGACGATGTTGTCGCTGATCGTCGTGGCGAGGCCGGCGGCATTGAACGCCGCGGCGATCGCCTCGACACGCGGTGTGATGCGGCCGTCGAGTTCGCCGATGTAGGTGTATTTGCCGATCACGCCGGATTCGATATGGCCCGCGCCGCGCAGCACGCCGCCGACGTAGGTCTTGCCCGCGAGGACGCGCTCGCGGCCGACGACGTCGATCAGGATGTCCTCGTGTCCGAGGCCGTTCTGCAGCGACAGCACGGCGGTATCCGGCCCCACCAGCGATTGGGCGCCGCGGATGGCCGCATCGGTGTGGAACGACTTGACCAGCACCACCACCAGGTCGGCCACGCCGACATCGGCAGCCCGGGTCGTCGCGTGGACGCGCACGTGGCGGGTGCCGCCGGCATCGTCGACGCGCAGGCCGTCGCGGCTCATCGCATCGACGTGGGCGGGCGAGCGGTCGATCAGCCAGGTCTCATGGCCGCCTTGGGTGAGGGTGGCGCCGATCGCGCAGCCCAGTGCGCCGGCGCCCAGAATTGCTATTTTCAATGGATTCTCCTGTGTCGACCGGAGTTGGCGCTTTGGCGCCTTACTCCGGTCCCATGCAAAGCTGACGTATGGCCTCACGATAGGCGTTGCCGCTCATGCCGCCAATGCAATGGATACAATGGCGTCATTGCCATCGACAATAACGCCGCGATGCCCGCCGACCTGCCCGACCTGAAGCTGCTTCAGCTTTTCGATCTCCTGTACGACGTGCGCAGCGTCACGCGCGTAGCCGAGCAACTGGGCCAGAGCCAGCCGACGGTCAGCATCTGGCTCGGGCACTTGCGGGAACACCTGCACGATCCGCTTTTCATCCGGACGCCCGGCGGCATGGCGCCGACACCGCAAGCCGACGCGCTGATCGGGCCGTGCCGGGAAATTCTCGAATCCCTGCGGCGCTTCACCGCGTGGGAGATCGCGTTCGATCCGGCGACGGCCCAGCGACGGTTTCGCATCTGCATGACCGACGCGAGCCACATCACGCTGCTTCCGCGGCTGCTGGCCCATGTCCGGGCGCAGGCGCCCGGCGTCCGGCTGGAAGCCGCACGGATCGACGGCAATACGGAGCGCGCGCTCGAATCCGGCGAAGCCGATCTCGCGATCGGCTATGTGCCGTGGCTCGGCGGCGGCATTTATCAGCAGAAGCTGTACGACCAGGACTGGGTATGCCTGGCCAACCGGCATCACCCGAGGATTCGCGGTCGCCTCGGGGCGAAGCAGTATCGTTCCGAAGGACATGTCGCCATTACGGCGGGAACGGGCGCGCAACTCCTCGAGCAGGCGCTGCGGCAGGCGCGCATCGAGCGCGACGTCGTGCTGGAGCTGCCGGGTTTTCTGGGGCTGGGGGCGATCGTCCAGACGACCGACCTGATTACGACGCTACCCCGTCATATCGGCCAGACACTGGCTCAGGCGAGCGATCTGGCGGTTCATGCGTGCCCGATCCCGGTCGACGGGTTTGCGGTACGGCAGCATTGGCATGCGCGATATCACCATGAGGCGGGCAATCGATGGCTGCGTGGTGTCGTGATTCAACTGTTCGGTGCATCGGATTGACCTGCGGGTTTGGCGTTCGCGACGGATGCCGGACTGGCCGGCGTCGGGTTGGATGAGAAACGTCCTGAAAGCCGTATTTTTCGACGTTTTACGTCGATGTTCGATTCGGTTGAGATTTTTTCAGTCGCATCGAGGCGATATGATTTCTCCAGCCCCAACACCGTCGGCCGATCCATGAAGCGCGCCAGCATCGCTGCGACGCGGCCCCGCAAGCACGAGAGAGTTGTATGCCGGACACGCCAATCGTCATCGTTGAACACGCCCGCAGGCGAACCGCCCAAGTCCGGTCCGGCGACGTCCCCGCCGCCTTGCAGGAGGGTCCCAAGTGGGTGTGCCGTATCGTTCCGGATCACGCACAGCGATCCTGCGAAGGGCGCCGATCCGCTGCAAGCGCGGCTGAAATGCTCGGCCGACTGAAGCCTGCGAACGTCGTGTTGACGGACTCCGTGCCGAGCGCCGGCGGCTGGCTGGCGCGCGCTTCGACCGACGAGGCGGGCCGGTGTCGCGCCTATGCGCATCTCGGTGCGGACCAGGTCCTCGAGATGGTCGGCATGCCGGGCGTCGGCCCGTGGCTCGACGAGCACGACACCTGGTGGCCCGGCGCGTACGAGCTGCCGTTGCTCGAACAGTTGTCCGCGAACGAGTCGCCCCTGCGCAACCTGCTTGGCGCGACTGCGCCCGCCCATCTGTTGATGAGCCTGACCGAAGTCGACGGCACCGCACTCGTGACCGAATCGGACGATGGCATCGAGCGGCCGTTCCGTATTCCTGCAGGTGTGGACACGATCCATTTCGAACCCGTATGCATCCGCGGGCCAGTCGCGCAGTGGCGCGAAACGCTGGTTACCGCGTTCGACCGTGTGCGGCATCTGGTCGGGCTCAGGTCGGCCCGCCCTTTTTATCTTTGACGCAAGTAACCGTTCTCCGGCAGGCCACGCGATGACCGACGCACTCGACTCCTTCGACCGCAAGATCCTGAATATCGTCCAGCGCGATTGCACCGCGACGGCGGACGCCATTGCCGAACGGATCGGCCTGTCCACCTCGGCCGTGCAGAAGCGCCTGAAGCGCATGCGCACCGAAAAGATCATTTCGGCGGAAATCGCGGTGGTCGATCGCGCGGCGGTCGGCAGGCCGATGACGTTCATTGCGGCAATCGAGATCGAACGCGAAAACTACGAGACGGTCGCCAGGTTCCGCGAGTGGTCGAAGGCGCATGACGAAATCCAGCAGATCTACTACGTGACCGGTTCCGTCGACCTGATCGCGATCATCACCGCGCACGACGTCGAGGCGTACGACCGGCTGTCCGCGCGGATCATGCAGAGCAACCCGATGATCCGCCGGATCAACACGAATGTCGTGCTGAGTGCGGTCAAGGTCGGGCTGTTCGTGCCGGTCGACAAGGACGGTGACGACGAACCGCCGGCCACCTGACGTACCTGTTTCGCGCGGGAACGGGCGATCCGTCCGTCCCGCATGACAAACCGCAATGGATGACGATCTGAATCGCGCGAAACGACTAATTTGAAAATCGATTCGCATAACTAACCTGTGTCGTGTGGTCAATGAACAGGAGATGATCGAGATGGAACTCAAACTGGCACTGGTCGGTTTCGGCGGAGTCAATCAGGGACTGGTCGAACTGCTCAAAAAGAAGCGCGGGATGCTCGGGGCGGCGGGACTCGACGTATCGGTGACGATGGTCGCCGACCTGCGGCTCGGGATCGCGACGAATCCTCGCGGTATCGCGCTGGATGTCCTCGACGAAACCGCGCGGCGGGGCGTCGATGCGGAAGCGCTGCGCCGCGATCCCGGCACGCTGGTGTCGCCGGACGTCGGCCTCGGTGCGGTGCTGAAGGCCATCGCGTCGGATCACGTGGATGTCGTCATCGAGGCGACCTTCACGGATCCGAACACCGGCGAGCCTGCGCTGTCGCATTGCCGTACCGCGCTCGAATGCGGCAAGCACGTGATCACGACCAACAAGGGGCCGATCGCGCTCGCGCAGCCGGCACTGGCGCGGATCGCCGCGCAATCGGGTGCGTGCGTGATGTACGAGGGCACGGTGATGAGCGGCACGCCGGTGCTGCGGCAGCTCGCGACCTCGCTGCGCGGCTGCGACATCAACGGTTTCGCCGGCATCCTGAACGGCACGTCGAATTACGTGCTCGGTGAGGTCGAGGCCGGCGCGAGCTTCGATGCGGCGATCCGGGATGCGCAGCAGCGCGGCTATGCGGAGGCGAATCCGGCGGCCGACGTCAACGGTTCGGACGTACAGCTGAAAGTCGTGATTCTGGCGAACGCGCTGTGGAATGCCGGCCTCAAGCGGGGCGACGTGACGTGCCGCGGCATCGTGGAATTGACCGAGCACGACGTGCGCGCAGCCGCGGCGGAGCGTATGTCCTGGCGGTTGATCGGTTCCGCCGTCCGCCATCCGGACGGCACCGTGACCGCGAGCGTCGAACCGCGCAAGCTCCCTGCCGGCCATCCGCTGCTTGCCGCGAGCGGCGTGACGAACGCGATCACGTTCGACACCGACGTGCTCGGCGGCGTGACGATCAGCGGGCCGGGTGCCGGCCGTGAGGAAACGGCGTTCGCGATCCTCTCCGACCTGATCGAACTCGCGGACAGAATCGGCGCAGCCTCGCACGAGGTGGCGGCATGAGCGCGCGCGATGCGGTGATGACCGACTGCACGGGAGCCGGCGTGGCCGATGTCCGGTCGCCCTATGACGGCTCGATCGTCGGCCAGGTTCGACTGTCGCCTGCGGATGCGGCACCGGCCCTTGTCGAGCGCGCGCTCGACGGCGCGCGCTCGGCCGCAACCCTGCCACGCAGCCGGCGGGCAGACATCCTGTTTCGCGCGGCCGCGAGCGTGGAAGCACAGGCGGAGACATTTGCACGCACGATCGCGCTCGAAGCGGGCAAGCCGCTGCGGCAGGCCCGCAAGGAAGTCGCGCGCTGCGTGAACACGCTGCGCCTGTCGGGCGAGGAAGCGAAGCGACTGGCCGGCGAGACGATCCCGTTCGATGGGTATCCCGGCTCCGAGGATCGCAGCGGCTACTACACGCTGGAGCCGCTGGGCGTGATTCTCGCGATCACGCCCTTCAACGACCCGCTGAACCTCGTTGCCCACAAGCTCGGGCCGGCGCTCGCGACCGGCAATGCGGTCATCCTGAAGCCCTCGTTGCTCGCGCCGCTGTCGGCGCAGGCGCTCGTCGAGGTTCTGTGGGAAGCCGGGGCGTCGCGCGACGCGCTGCAGATCGTGCATGGCGGCGCGGATATCGCGTCGGCTCTGGTGCGCGACCGGCGGATCCGGATGGTGACCTTTACCGGCGGCCCGCAGACCGGCGAAGCCATCACGCGCGATGCGGGGCTCAAGAAGGTCGCGATGGATCTCGGTGGAAATGCGCCGGTGATCGTCATGGCCGACTGCGACCTGAAGGATGCCGCCGAATCCTGCGTGTCGGGTGCGTTCTGGGCAGCGGGACAGAACTGCATCGGCACGCAGCGGATCTTCGTCGCCGAGGCGGCATACGAGCCGTTCGTCCGGTATTTCGTCGAGCTGACCGGCAGGATGGTCGTCGGCGATCCACTGGACGATGCGACCGACATGGGGCCGATGATCGGCGAGGAACAGGCGATCCGCGTCGAACGCTGGGTCGACGAAGCGGTGTCGCGCGGTGCGACGGTGCTGACCGGCCATCGGCGGCGCGGGGCGCTGTACGAACCGACGGTGTTGGCGGATGTGCCGCACGACACGCGTGTATGGACCGACGAGGTGTTCGCGCCGGTCGTGACGATCGAGAAATTCACCGACCTGCAGCAGGCGCTCGACGCGGCCAACGCGTCGGAGAGCGCCCTGCATGCTGGCGTGTTCACCAGCCGGCTGGAGGTGGCGCTCGGCGCGGCCGAGCGACTCCAGGCGGGCGGCGTGATGATCAACGATTCGTCCGATTACCGCTTCGACGGCATGCCGTTCGGCGGATTCAAGCATGGGTCGCTGGGCCGCGAGGGCGTTCGGTTCGCGATGACGGAAATGACACAGCCGAAGGTGGTGTGCTTCAGGCGCAACCGGCGGCTGTCGAGCTGATGCGCAAGCGCCGGCGCCTGGCGGGCCGGCGCGAACCGGAGCGGTGTGGTGAGCAACGTATCGAAGAAGGAGTCGAGGATGCCAGCAGCAATTCCTGCATGCAAACCGGCGGCGGACGCGCTGGTGGTCGAGGATATTCACAAGTCGTTCGGCGGTGTCGAGGTGCTGAAGGGCATCTCGCTGACCGCGAGGAATCACGAGGTCGTATCGATCCTCGGCAGCAGCGGGTCGGGCAAGAGTACGTTCCTCAGATGCATCAACCTGCTGGAAATGCCCGACCGCGGCCGGATCTGCGTGAACGGCGAAACGCTCGCGCTGAAGCCGGCGGGCCGCGACGGCGCGCTCGTCGCGGCCGACGCTCAGCAGGTGATGCGTGTGCGTCGCAAGCTCGCGATGGTGTTCCAGCAGTTCAATCTCTGGGCGCACATGACCGTGCTGCAGAACGTGATGTTCGTGCCGGCGCGCGTGCTCGGCGTGCCGAAGCGCGACGCACGCGACAAGGCGATCGCGATGCTCGAACGGGTCGGGCTCGCCGGCAAGTGTGAACACTATCCGAACCAGCTGTCGGGCGGCCAGCAGCAGCGCGTCGCGATTGCACGTGCACTCGCGACCGACCCCGATGTGATGCTGTTCGACGAGCCGACGTCCGCGCTCGATCCCGAGCTCGTCGGCGAAGTATTGAAGGTGATGCGCTCGCTGGCCGACGAGGGACGCACGATGCTCGTCGTCACGCACGAGATGGGATTTGCGCGCGAAGTGGCGAACCGCGTCGTGTTCGTCCACCAGGGAAGAATCGAGGAAGACGGCAGTCCCGATGAGGTGTTCGCGAGCCAGAAATCGCCGCGTTTCCAGAAGTTTCTGTCCAGCATCATCTGATGCGGATTCGTTGTCAACGGGAGAGGAAACCATGAAGAAGCTGCTTCAGTCGCTGTGCGTGGGCGCGGCATTGCTCGGATCGGTCGCGCATGCCGAGCAGGTCGTGCGGATCGGTACGCTCGCCGATTACGCGCCGTTCGAATACAAGGATGCATCCGGCAAGCTGCAGGGCATGGAGATCGACATCGGCAAGAAGATGTGCGACACGATGAAGGTCAAGTGCCAGTGGGTGACGATGGATTTCGACGCGCTGATTCCGGCGCTCAAGGCGAAACAGATCGATGCGGTGCTCGCGCAGATGTCGAAGACGCCGGAGCGCGAGCAGTCGGTGGACTTCACGCGCATTTTCACGACGGCACCCGTGCAGCTCGTCGCGAAGCAGGGCTCGGGCATCACGGACAACGCCGCCACGTTGCGCGGCAAGACGATCGGCGTTCAGACGGCCTCGACGCACGAATCCTATCTGCGCCGCCGCCTGCCGGCAGGCAAGTCGGGAGTCAACGTGAAGGTCTATCAGACGCTCGACGAGGCCTGGCTCGATCTCGAGGCCGGGCGCGTCGATGCGGTGTTCGCCGACAACACGGTCGCGTACGACTGGCTGACGAAGGCCGGCAGGAAGGAAGGCTTCGACTTCGTCGGCAAGCCGATCGCCGATGCGGAGATCTTCGGCGACGGTACGGCGATCGCGGTACGCAAGGGCGACGCGCCGCTGAAGGCGCTGTTCGACAAGGGCATCGCGCAGGTGCAGGCGGACGGCACGTTCGCCGCAGCCAACACGCGCTATTTCCCGTTCAGCATCGCGCCGCAATAACCGCGCATCGGGGCCGCGCGGTCGCCGGACGGCGGCCCGCGCGAATCGGGCTCACAAGGAGCGATATAACGATGGACATCTTGGTGAACTACGGCGCGCAGATCGCGGCTGGCGCGCTCGTCACGCTGGAGCTCGCGGTCGCCGCGCTGTGCGTCGGCATGCTGCTCGGCATCGCCGGCGCATCGGCAAAGCTGTCGAGCCTGGGGTGGCTCAGACATGCGACCTATGCGCTGACCAATTTCCTGCGCGGCATTCCCGAGTTCCTGATCCTGCTGATCTGCTACTTCGGGCTGTCGCATCTGCTCAACGCGCAATTCGATGGCGCCATCGTCATCAGCCCGTTTTCCGCCGGCGTGATCGCGCTCGCCGTGGTGTTCGGCGCCTACGCGTCGGAGATGTTCCGCGGCGCGTTCGTCGCGGTGCCGGCCGGACAGATCGAGGCGGCGCGCGCGTATGGAATGACACGCGCGCAGACACTGTGGCATGTGCGCCTGCCGCAGGCGTGGCGCATCTGCCTGCCGAGCCTGAACAACATGTGGCAGAACCTGCTGAAGGACACCTCGCTGGTGTCGATCGTCGGGCTCGAGGACATGCTGCGCAAGGCCAACATCGCCGCGCAGTTCACCAAGCAGCCATTCGTCTTCTACGTGACGGTCGGCATCGTCTATTTCGGCTTTCTCGCCGCATCCAACCCCGTGTTCGCGTGGCTCGAGCGCATCGCGGGCCGCGGTTACGCAAAACGCACCTGAGGAGGGCCATGCGATGAACGACTTTCTTTCCCTCATCGTGCAGTCCGGCCCGGATATCGCGCGCGGCATATGGATCACGCTCGAACTGCTGGTGCTGTCGTGCACGCTTGCATTCGCGCTTGCGGTGCCGCTGGCGGTCGCGCGCACGTCGGCACGCCCGTGGCTGTCGACACCGAGCCGCCTGTTCATGTCGGTGTTTCGCGGCACGCCGCTGCTGGTGCAGATTTTCGTGCTGTATTACGGGCTTGCGCAGTTCTCGGTCGTGCGTGCGTCGCCTCTGTGGCTGCTGGTCGGCGGATCGTTCTCGTGTGCGTTGTGCGCGCTGACGCTCAATCTGGCGGCGTACATGGCGGAAGACATCCGGGGCGGGATTGCCGGCGTCCCCGCCGGCGAGAAGGAAGCCGCGCTCGCGTTCGGGATGAGCCGCTTCATGCTCACCTGGTTCGTGATCGTGCCGCGCGCGATCGGCATCGTCGCACCGACGCTCGGCAACGAGATCGTGCTGCAACTGAAGTCGACCGCGCTGGCCAGCACGATCACCGTGCTCGACCTGACCGGTGTCGCGCGCCGCATCTCCATCGAAACCTATACGACCGACGCGCTGATGCTGGCCGGCATCGTGTACGTCGGTATCACTGCGGTACTTTCGACCGTGCTCAAACGTGTCGAAGGTCTGCTGAATCGCCATCTGGGCAGCGCGCGTGCGTGACGGACGCTGCATAACGCGACACAACGAACGATCCGAGGACGACATGGGATACAAGCTTGAAACGCTGGCGCTGGCTGCGGACCGCGACGTGACCGACGAGAAGTCGGTCGCGCCGGCGATTCACTATTCGGCGGTGTTCAAGGCAGCCGGCAGCGAGGAGTTTGCGGAGATGTCGAGCGTGCCGCAGCATCCGCGCAACTACACCCGCTACGGCAATCCGGTTCACGAGCGCGTGAAGGCGGTCATGGCGGAGCTCGAAGGCACCGAGACCGCGCTCGTCACCGCATCCGGAATGGGCGCGATCGCGACCGCGATCCTCAGTGTCGTGAAGGCCGGCGATCACGTCGTCGGCCAGACGCGTCATTACATGAGCACTACGAAAATGCTCGACGACATGCTGCGCCGGTTCGGCGTCGAGGTGACGTTCGTCGACCAGACCGACGTGGGCGCGTTCGATCGTGCGATCCGGCCGAACACGCGGCTGATCGTGCTCGAGTCGCCGGTCAATCCGCTGCTGCTCGTGACCGACATCGCCGCGGTGACGGAAATCGCAAGGGCGCGCGGCATCCTGACGCTCGCGGACAACACGTTCGCTTCGCCGGTCAACCAGCAGCCGCACCGGCTCGGGGTCGACATCGTCGTGCACAGCGCGACCAAGTATCTGGGCGGCCATCACGACCTGACCGGCGGCGTGATCTGTACGAGCCGCGTGCTCGCCGAGCAGATCTGGCATACGCACATCACGCTCGGCTCGGTGCTGTCGCCGATGGACGCGTGGCTGCTGCTGCGCGGGCTGCGCACGCTGCCGATGCGGGTTGAGCGGATCAACGCGAACGCCCAGGCGCTCGCCGAATTCCTCGAAGCGCACGCGAAGGTCGAACGCGTGTTTTATCCGGGCCTGCGCAGCCATCCGCAGCATGGTCTGGCGTGCCGGCAGATGCGCGGCTTCGGCGGTGTGGTGGCGTTCGGCGTGCGGGGAGGCTACGGCGAAGCGCAGCGCTTTGTCGAGGCGCTGCGCTTGCCCCTGAATGCAGGCAATCTCGGCGGCGTCGATTCGCTCGCGATCCATACGGCATCCATGTGGGCGGGCACGATGTCGGCGGAGCAAATGCGCGCTGCCGACATTCCGCTCAATTTCATCCGCTATTCGGTCGGCATCGAGCACATCGACGACCTGAAAAGCGATGTCGCGCAAGCATTGGAGCAGATCTGACACGGACCAGCGCGCACGCTCGATCGACGACTCGCGCGCGTCGCGCCGACCTTTGAATCGATTCGGGCACGAGATGCGCGGATTGCAACGACGGAGCACGGACTATGCATGACATCACAGTACTCGACGGCGGCATGGGGCGCGAACTGGCGCGGATGGGAGCGCCGTTCAGGCAGCCGGAGTGGTCGGCGCTCGCGCTGATGGAAGCGCCCCATTACGTCGGCCTTGCGCACGACGCATTCGTCGCGGCGGGTGCCGACGTGATCACCGCGAACAGCTATGCGGTCGTGCCGTTCCATATCGGCGACGAGCGATTCCGTCGCGACGGAGCCGCGCTCGCGGCCCTTGCCGGGCAACTCGCGCGGCAAGCGGCGGACCGCGCAGGGCGGCCCGTGCGCGTTGCAGGATCGCTTCCGCCGACGGGCGGTTCCTACCGCCCCGACCTGTTCGACGCGGCGCGCGCCGATGCCATCTTGGCGACGCTCGTCGATGGGCTCGATCCCTACGTCGACCTGTGGCTGGCCGAGACGCAGAGCCTGACCGACGAGATCGGCGCGGTCCGGCGAGCGCTGGGTGAGAATCCGAAGCCGCTCTGGGTCTCGTTCACGCTGCGCGATGACGTCGAAGCAGGCGCCACGCCGGTATTGCGATCGGGGCAGACGCTCGACGAAGCGATCGACGCCGCCGTGTCCGCGCGCGCGACCGCGCTGCTGTTCAATTGCAGCCAGCCGGAGGCGATGGGTGCGGCGATCGAGACAGTACAGCGCACGCTTGCGCGAATGGGAACGTCGCTCGTGATCGGTGCGTATGCGAACGCGTTTCCGCCTCAGCGCGCCGATGCGCGTGCGAACGAGGAACTCCACGGCTTGCGCGGCGACATCGATCCGCCCGGCTATGCAAGATGGGCGGAGCAGTGGCTTGCGCTGGGCGCGCAGATCGTCGGCGGATGCTGCGGAATCGGCCCCGACCACATCGCGGCATTACGCGACGCGGTCGATGCACGCGGCACCCGGCATACCGGGTTCGGCGAATGAAGATCGACGGCCTGGACCAGAAGATAATCGACGCGTTGTGTGCCGATGCGCGGATTCCGCTCGCGGTGCTGGCCGACAGGATCGGTCTGTCCAGGCAGGCGGTCCGGAACCGGATCGACCGGCTCGAAGCGCTGAACATCATTGCAGGCTATACGGTGCGGCTCGCATTGCCCGACGATGTCGTGCCGGTGCGCGCCGTGATGCTTGTGTATCGCAAGGACCGGATGCGCGGTGCGGACGTGCTGGCCGCACTCGAGCGGATCGCCGAGGTGCGCGATTGCGCGGTGCTCAGCGGCGAAGTCGATTTGCTCGTACAGATAGAGGCCGCCACACACGAGCGCATCAGCGACATCTGGGCCACGATCAGTGCGATGGACGGTGTGCAGAACATGACGACCAGCTTCGTGCTCGATTCGGTTGTCCACAAGCGTTGACCAAACCGGCGCGACGGGAAAAGAGCAGGTCAGTCTTCTCGCGCAAGCCGCAGCAAGATGTCGGCGAGGGCTCGAATTTTCGGTTGTGCCGCACGTTGGGACGGATATACGAGGAAGTAGGAAAGGCCGTCGTGAACCACCTCCTCAAACGGCGTCACCAGCGATCCGGCTCGGAGTCGGTCTCGTGCCATTCGTGGGTCGCCGATTGCAATTCCGTGTCCTTCCGCCGATGCCGCGAGCGTCAATTCGAGGGTATCGAATACAAGTCCACGGTCCGCATCGATCTGGAGCGCCCCAACATGATCGAGCCAGCATCTCCACTCCGCGTGGCTGGGCCCGGGATGGAGCAAATCGACATGCGCAAGATCGGCAACGGATCGCAGTGATGTTGCCAATGCGGGCGCGCACATCGGCGTGAGCGTCTCGGAAAACAGCGGTAGCGCTTCCATACCGGTCCACTGTCCCGTGCCTCGCACAATGATGGCATCGACGTCGGACGTAGTGAAATCTGGCGTATCGTCCGCGGATGTCGAAATACGAAGCTCCGTCCCGCTCATGGCGCGATGAATGTCCGGCAGCCGCGGGAGCAACCAGCGAATGGCGAACGTGGACGGCAACGTCAAGGTGAGAACCGAGGTCGTCCGTGCATGGATGTCCGCGTGCTGAACCAATTGCGTGAGCACGTTGACCGCGACCGTCAGCAGTCCATTTCCTTCCGCCGTCAACGTCAGCCCCGATACATGGCGCACAAAGAGCGCGCATCGATAATGCGTTTCCAGCTGCTGTATCTGGCGGCTCACCGCGCCTTGCGTACGGCATAGATGAGCCGCGGCCTTGCTGACGCTGCCAAGCTGCGCCGCGGCGACGAATGACTGAATCGCTGCCAGCGGTGGGAGGGGCCGCGTCAGGTCAGCCAGCGGATATGCATGCGCTGCATACCCGGATTGCATATTTTTCGATTGTTCGGTCATCGGTGCGTCGCTATCGTGCGTCTACCGGATGCCCTGTTCTTGCGAATGAACGGGGTTGTCGACGAATGATCGGAGGATAATCTTGGACTCAACGTCGGGATCACTATATACGGAACAGGTTCGCGCGTACCTTCGGGAACTGGAGCGAGGCGATGTCGGTGCCATCTGCGCGCTATTTACGCCGGACGCGCAGATTTTCTCGCCATTTCTCGGCTGGATGCACCCTGAGCCCTTCTTTTCGAAGGTCGCTGCCGCGTCGGGAGAAAGCAAGATTACACCGATCGATATCTGCGTCAGCGCGAGCGGGGCTCGACGTGCAACAGGTTATTTCATCTACGACTGGGGCCTGAAAGACGGATCGGCGGCGCGCTTCGAGTGCGTCGACGTGTTCGAGTTCGACATCGCGGGGCGCATCGAACGGATGATCATCGTCTACGACACTCATCCGATTCGTAGTACGGTCGGCGACAAGTACGCGTAGCGGAATCGATGTCGCGCAATACCGAAGGCTGATTTATGGGGAGGTTGCCGACAAGCTGCAAGCGGGCCTCGGCCGGCCGTTCAGCCGTTCGGTGTGGAGCGAGCAGTATTTGCTGGACGAGCTGGCGCGCGACGCGAACAATATGATGCGCAAGTATCGTGTGGCTTTTGCTCATGGGCAAGTTGCCGCCTGCGACGGCGACTTGCTGGCATGCGGAGCACGCCTGATCGCGAGCCAGGATCAGACCGGCGGCTAACGGAAATACGGGCACTTAGGGGTGCGCCGGTCAAGCCGGGCCGGCCTCGCCCGATCGTGCCCGTGATGCTCAGATCACGAATTCCATCGGCTTCGTGCCGCATTGGGCATCGGGCAACGGCTCGCCACGCTGCGCCGCGGCCAACAACCGGCCGATCGCAATGTGGACCACATCGGCGCGCACGCTCGACGGGGTGAAGCCTGCGGCGTTGTCGAGTCCCTCGCGGTGCGCACGCATGATTCGCACGTCTTGCTGGATCACGGAATGCGTGTAGAGGTGCAGCAGCGGTTTCAGCGCACGCAGAACCGCAGCCGGCAACGCAAAGCGATAGGCGATGTACGTATAGACACGCGATCGACGCGTGTCGAGCGGCGTGATCTGGCTGACGATCAGAAAACTCGATCGGCTGCCCCAGTGATAGTCGCACCGCGTGACGTTCGGTACATAAAAATGATCGGTATGCCGAAGCGGTTCCCCGGACGGATTGGTCAGCCAGTCCAGCATGCCGATCTTGTCGCCGTCATCGTGATACGTGACCTCGACGCTCTGCTGCTTGAGTTCGACGGATGCCCGTAGTCGCCGTCCGGTGGATGAGCGGAAGATCCGGTCGTGCACGAACACCGTATGCGGGACGTCCATGAAGTTCTCGACCAGCGCACCGAGGTCGCCATCGAACGTATTGACCATGTAGTACGACTGCCACGGCCGTTCGCCGTAGTGCGGCATGTCGAACGGCCGCTTCAGCGCTGGATCGTCTCGCCCGCGATAGACCCAGACGAGGCCATGCCGAGTCAGCACCGGTAACCTGCGCTGACGATACGGGTAGGTCGTACCGGGCGGTGCGGCGCTCGCGCCGTCGATGCTGGGAATTCGGGTGACGCTGCCGTGCTGGTCATAATGCCAGCCGTGATACGGACAGACGAGGCAGCCGTCGATGACCTTCCCGGCCGACAACCGGGTGCCGCGATGCACGCATTGATCGACGAGCGCGACGATCTCGCCGCCGGCCGTCCGGAACAGCACGATGCCGAGGCCGAGTACCCGCGTGCCGAACGGCTTGTCGCGCTTGACGTCGGCTTCGGTGCCCGCGACGTACCATTGCTCGACCAGCGCGCCGAAGGCTTCGCCATCGGCGTCCGGCACGGATTCGTCGCAAGGGGGATGCGTCGATGCGATCGATATGTTCAACATGTGCACGTGTTCTCGATGAAGGCGCGGAGTGCGTTCGCCACGGCGGGCTTGGCCACCAGGGCGCGGGGTTTGACATCGCCGGCGCGGATGCCTGCACGCTCGTGGGCTCGCTGGACGAGATCCGCCAGCTGGGCGGCGCCTCCGGGCACGCGAACCGCGCGCAACGGGCCGAGCTGGCCGACCGTGCGTGCGTGCCGGTAGTGAAAAGCGCGGGCGAGAGCCTGTTCCAGCGCATCGCGCAAGGCGGCGACGTCCTGCGTACCGCTGGCAAGCAACAGCAGGTAATGGGGCGGATCCGCGTCGGCGCACGGAATCACGCAACCTTCATCGCCCGGTTGCAGCACGTCGGAAAGCGACGCAGCCAGATAGGCTTCGTCCAGCTTTTCACCGACCAGATCGCTTTGCGTGCCAGCCCGCCCGACGAAGGCCACGCATGGTGTCCGTCCCGCATATCCGGTCACACGGACCCGATCGCCGAGCCGATAGCGGTACAGGCCGCCTCCCGTCGTCACGACGACCTCGGCCGTATCGCCCGGCTTCAGTTCTTCGACGCCAATCGCGGTTCCGTCGTCGAACAGAAACTCCAGGAAGTGGCTGCAGACGGCGAGGGGACAGCCGGTCGTATCGCCGAACGGCAGGCTGACCACCGCCTCGGTGGAAAACAAGCCTTTCGGAAGCCATGCCGCCTGCGGAAACAAGGTGCGGGCATGAGTGGCGTAGCCTTTGCTTGGACCGTCCATCCAGCAACTCACTGCCGCGAGCTGCGGCCACAGCCGGCCGCAGTGGCCATCGTCGAGTGCGCGTCGCAGCGCTGCCATACGGATCGACGGCAGCGAATCGAACAGGAAGGTGAGCGTATCGCGGCGCTGCGGCTCGGCGTGGTCGAACAGCGGACGAAGCAGACTGGTCAGGAAGGTCGGGCTCCATACGCTGATGAAGGCGAGATCGTCGGCGGCGATAAGCGCGCGTAACGTTTCGTTGCGCCACGCCCGACCATTACCCGACAGCGACGGGGCGACGAGCGTCGGCAGTAGATCGACGAGCGGGCTGCCAGCCAGGTAATCGAGATCGCTGTCCGATCCGATCATGATGCCGTTGGGGGCGCGTTCGCGCGCTTGCATTGGCGGCGACATCGACCAGTACGCGCGCCCGGCCGCGACGCCGGGCACGGTGCGATGCAGATCGGCGAGCCAGACGATCAGCGCGAACTGCAATTCTTCGAGAAAGGCTGGCGTATAGGGAATGAGCTTTTGCTGCTCGCTGCCGCCGCTGGTGCGCTCGAAGAAGCGTGGCGCCTGGTCGGTCAGGATCGGAGCGGACTCCTGGAGGGCACGATCGATCCATCGGGACATGCCGGCGTAGGAGGTAGCCGGCACGCGCTCGCGAAATTGTGCCGGATCCGCGATATCGGCAAACCCGTTGGCCATGCCGAACGCCGTGTTCCGATTCGCGGCGAGCAAGCGTGACAGAACGGTTGCCTGCGCGTCGCCCGGCGCATCGAGCGCGGTGAGCCACGCGTGACGGAAGGGTTCTGCAGCAGCGCTAAACGCGGCCCACGCATCTTGTGCACGCACGTGCATCCTCTCGTCAGAAATAGGTCTTTTCGAGCTGTGTCAGATCGCCGGGCAAGCGCCGGGGCGCGTCGAACACATGCAGCCAACCGTACCACAGCGGTCGCGTCTCCGCCGCGTCGGAGCAGGCATGAAGCTCCTGCCAGCGCAAGCTCGGATGCCGGTGATGCGTCAGGTTGTAGTTGAAGTTGAGGAATGCCCAGCGGATCAGTGTGGGGGCGCGCATGTTGTATGTGCCCTCGACAACGTCGAGCGGCGTGTGCATGTGATACACCCATTGGAGCGACGACCACGAAAACGCGAATGCGAGATAGGCAAGCGCGATATCGAGCACGCGCCAGTCCAGCAATGCGCCCAGTGCGATCCACGCGGCCACGCCTGCGAGGGTTTCGTAGCGAATTCGTCGAAAATCGGCCTGGTCGAAGTCTTTGAACGCGGCGGCATACGTGTTGTCGCGTCCGTACTTCGCCCAGCCATACGGGACGCGACTCGGAAGCACGGCCAGGACGAAGCTGCCCGCGAAACTCGCGAACCAGATGCCGCCGACGATCGCCGCGTAGTATTCGATTCGCTTGCGCCACAGCGAAGCGTCCGGCTCGACGAAGTCCACCCGCTCCGCGAGCGTTCGATTCCGCACGTGGTGGCCGAGATGATTCACGTGGATCAGCGTTGCGGCCGCGCCGAACATCGCCGATGCCCACCACATCATCAGGTAGTTGACTGCTCCGCGCCGATGCCCGAAACCGTGGAAAGTTTCGTGCATCATCGAAAACACACCTTGCATGATCAGGCAGAACGGTACGAGCGACACCCAGCGCAAGGGGCTCGTACCGTGCGACAGCCACGTCAGGATGCCGGCCCATGCAACGCTCTGCAGCGCGAGCACGCAGAGATTCAGCCGATCGAACCGTCGCGAACATTTATCTATGGCGCTTGCATTGGCAACGAACATACAATTCGGACAGGGATGGTGGCGGCGACGCAGAGCATACCTTCGATCGCCATCATCGAACAATACGCCCGCCTGCGCTGATCTTGCGCGTTACGCCACGATCGACCGCGACCATGTCCGCCAAACGAACCGACGATTCCATGCATGAGCGCTGCAACGACGCGGCAGACATCCGTCGGCGCAATCCGCGTTTTTGTTTTGCCGACCACATTCCGCGCTATTGGTATCGCGACAAACGCCTCGTGACGCGCTTTTTCGACGCGTTCTCGATCATGTTTCCGCTCGGCGAAAAGTTCTTTGTCGATAGCGTGAGGCAGTACCGCGACGCGCTGCCGGTCGATGGCACACTCGCCGCTCAAGTGGATGCTTTCCTGTACCAGGAAGCCGCCCACATCCGCGAGCATCGCGCGTATAACCGGCGCCTGGCTCGCCAGGGCATGCCGGTCGACGCACTCGAGGCGCTCATGCGGAGACGGCAGCAACAATGCCGGCGTGTCGCGTCGCCGCTGCTTCAATTGACCTTCACGGCATGTCTTGAGCACTACACGGCCATTCTGGCCGATCTGCTGTTGCGCGATCCGGCCATTCTTGATGGCGTCGACCCGTCGATGGCCGCGATCTGGCGATGGCATGCGATCGAGGAAACCGAACACAAGGCCGTCGCGTTCGACGTATTTCGCGCTTGCGGCGGCGGCGCGATCAAGCGCTATTTCATACGGACGGCGGCGATGCTCGGCGTCACGGCATGCTTCATCGTCGATCTGGGCTATTTCATCGTTCGTCTCGCGCGTGCCGACCGCGGCGCCGGCAATTGGCGAAGCTGGGCACAGCTTGGCTGGTGGCTGTTCGGCGCGCCGGGCATCGTCACCCGCGTGCTGCCCGCGTGGCTGGTTTGGTTCTCGCCGCGTTTTCACCCTGCGCGAATCGGGGATCCGGCCACGCTGGCTGCTGCCCGTGCGGCACTCGCTGCCGATGGCGTGACAACGGAGCCGGCATGAACGCACGGCGTCCGGCATGGTCGCCGTCCGGCTTCGACGAGTGGCGGCAACACTACCCATCGACGCCGTTCGAACCGGCGCCCGCAGCAATCGACTGGACCGGGCGCTTCATCGAATGCTGGCATGCGCATGGCACCCACGCATGCCCGGAGACCGTCGTCGTGCTGATTGCGGGACTCTATTCCGAGTGGATACCTGCCTGCTTCCGGCATGCCGTGCGGGCGTTGCGTGCCGCGCGGTACCCAATCCTGCGTGTGCCGGTCCGCTCGTCGCGCAGGGTTGCCGAGCAGGGCGCGCATATCGTGCGCTACCTGCATGCGCGCCTGCCTGCCGATCGCCGCTTTATTGTCCTCACCCATAGCAAGGGCGGGCTCGATGCATTGGCGGCGCTGCATGCGGATTCAGGGCTTCGTGCTCGCTGCGACGGTATCGCACTCGTTCAGCCGCCCGTCGGCCCGAGTGCGATCGTCGACGGGCTGCTCGGGCAACGGGGGGCGCGCATCGATCCCGCATGGCTGGGTCGAGCCGCCGGGAGATTGTTGCGCACACGCTGGCTGTATGCAGGCTCGCGCGATATCGGCAGCGAGCGCGACGCCGGCATCGCGAATCTGCTGTCTGCGGTGCCCGGTGACCTGCACTGCGTGCATGTCGTGAGCTGGTCGATCGAACGCACGTCCCGGTTCGACGCACATCACTCACGCCTCGACCGCTACCGTCCCGGTTGTGCGCATGACGGACAGTTCTACCTGGACCACCAGACGATTCGCGGCATGCCTCAAGTATGCGTGCCGCATCTCGACCATGGCCAGCCAGTACTCGGCGGCGCCGGTTTCGATGCGGGGCGTTTCTGGCTTGCACTCGTTGCGCTCCTGAACGACACGCGAGCGGCAGCGGTCGCGAGCGGTCAGACGAGATAGATCTCGAATCCCGGGATCGCTTCGGTGCCGCCCGGATCGAGTGCGGTCGCGCCGGGCGTCGATAGCGTATACAGATCCATCGGCAGCGCGGTGTACCGATAGCCGCGCAACGCGGACCATAGCGGATCGTGATCGTACAGGCAAAGCTGCAGCAACGCATAGCGGCTCCGCTCTCGTTGCCAGACTGCATCGAGCAGTGCCTGTGCGATGTCCGGGTCGCGTCCGCTCACATGCAGATGAGTCAGGTAGATGTCCTGAAGCGGCTGGCCGGGTGCTGCGATGGGAGGGCGTCCGAGCAACGGCGCGATGGCGTTGACGCCGTGACGCAACGCACCGAGTGAGCGCGGCAGACGTTCCAGGACGATGCGCTTGATACGTCCCGCATCCCACGGAGCAACGCAGCCCACGATACGCCCCTGCGCATTGCGTGCGACCAGAAAGCGCTCGATTCCGAAGTCGGGCCAGGCGTTCAGGCGGCGCGCGAATTCGTCCGCCGTAAAGACGCAGCCGAAGGGTTGGGAGCGCGACTCCTGGTCCAGGAATGCGCGGAGCGCGTCGGCATCGCTGGACGACGCGTTCGTGATCCTGACGGAGTCGGCGCGCCGCGCAGCAATACGTCGCGCATAGATCGATACGTTACTGTAGCCGCGCCAATGTCGAAATCCGAGCCGGGTCCGCTTGCCTGCCCTGAATAGCGATTGCGTTGCGATCCGGTTGTCGCGAATGACGCAGCAGTACGTATGCTGCACATCTTCGTGCCGGGCGAGATCAGCGAGGCGATCGACGACATAATCGACCCACGTGCGTGCCAGTTCTCGATCGGGTGCGATGCGCAAGTCGCCGAGATAAGCGATGCGCTGCTTCTCGCCGGCGAGGTAGCCGTCGCGAACGACCATGCTGGCCATTCCCTTGACGTGCCCGGCGCTGTCCTCCGCGAGCCAGGTTCGATAGTCGTTCGAATGACAACGATGCAGTGCGAAGTAATCCGGTGAGCGATCGAAGCGAAGCGGCATCCCGCCGAGCATCGCATAACGTGTTTGAAACGCGAGGAGCCGTTCGTTGTCGGACGCTGTGGCTGGCCGGATCCGCGTCATTGGCTCATTCACCGGTGAAGATGCGTCTTGCCATCGGGCGCAGGTTTTCCGGCGTCAGTTCACACAGGCAGACGAGCTCGTTTCCGTGCGCGTATTCTGGATTGCGCTCCAGAAAATAGGCGACATCCGGCAGCCGCCGATGCGCGTCAGGCACTTCGGCGAGGGCTGGAGCAAGGCGGCCTTGCGGTGTAGGGAAATTGAGCACGCCGGACGCGGCGTCGTATGCGTGCCCGAAGCGCTCGACAGCCAGATGATCGAGCAGTGCCTGACGCAAGGGCTCAGCCGGTCGGTCGAATCGCGGGGTGAAATCATGCGCGAACGCTCGCAAGTAGCGGTACGTGCGATGCCCTTTGCAGATCAGGAACCAGTATAGTGCCCGGTCAGGCGAGTTGCGTTTGAGCTCGCCGGCGAGTCGAATCCAGCAAAACGCGAGTTGCTGGCTGCCCCAGCAGGCCGGATCCACGATCGTGTCGCCGGAAAACAGGATGCGCAGTGTGGTGTCGCCCCACTGCTGTTCGTACAGTTTCAACGTGGAGAAGCCGCGCAGCTTGCCCGTGTCATCGCGCATGATGACGCAATGTGTCTTGTCGTCGAGATCGTGTTCGAAGCGTGCCTGTTCCGTATCCCGGTAACAGGTCGAGTAGAGCGCGTACATGTGTGCAACGTCGACGTCGCGCAGCTGCGCACGTGTGATGGAACTGGCTCGAAGCGGCATAGCGTCGTTATTCATGCGAGCTGAAACGATTTATCATGATACGCGATCGAGCCGCTCCATTTTTCACATGCGCGCCATACCTTCTGTTTCCCTCTCCTATATACCGTCAGCGTTCGACGCGTGGCGGTGGCTCGCAATCTATGTCGTCGTGTCGGGCGCACTCTACTTCTGGGTTACGCACGCGCCGATGGCGCCCGTGGTGGTGCTGCGTCCGTGGCCGTACGATGCGGTTATTCCGCGCGTGTCCGCCAGTGTGCCGCTCTATTTGAGTTACGCGCTCGTGATGCCGTCGATTGTCTGGTTCGGCCGAGGCCGCAATTGGCTGCTGCCCGCGTTTTTCGCCGGTGCGCTTGCCGCAGGCCTGTGCATCGTCAGTCATCTGTTCTGGCCGACTGCCGTGAGCCGGTCGCCGGCTGTGTCGGGATGGATCGCATGGCTGTATCGGATCGACGCCCCACTCGCCGCGAGTCCATGCGGGCATGTTGCATTGCCTGTGGCGGTAACCGTGGTATTGGCTGCGCTACGTGTCCGCGCAGCGCGCTATTACGCGGCGTGGAGCGCAATACTCGCGCTCACGGTCTTGACGACCGGGCAGCATCTGCTCGCGGACATGCTCGCGGGGCTCGCACTCGGCGTCGGCGTTGGCGGTGCGACGACCGCGCTCATTCGTCTCGATGTCGACCTGCGTACGGCTGCGGCACTGCTGCTTGAATGGCTATGTATCGTAGTTACGCTACGAGTTGCGTTGTCGGTGGGCCATTGGGGCGGTTACCTCGTCGCCGCCGTCATTGTCGCGACGCGGCAACACGCGTTATTCATTCTGTATCACGACGCGACACACTATCATTTGACCCGCCGCCGTTTCGCGAACGACTTTCTGATCAACCTGGCAATCGGCGTACCGGGGCTCGTGCCCATCGAATTCTATCGCCCGTTGCATCTTGCACACCATCGGCACGTCGGGACTGCAGACGATCCTGAGCGGAATTATCTGTACCACGCGCAGCCATGGAAATTCGAGCCACTCGACACACTCCCGCTCATCCGGCAACTGCTCGGTGACCTGTTCGTGGTCAACATGGTGAAAAACATGCGCGCATACCGGCGCGCGAACGGGCGTGGTGCGCCCATGTCACTGCCGCTGCTCGCTGCGATATCGGCATGGGGCATCCTGCTTGTGCCGCTCGTGCATGCCTGCACGGTACGCGAACTGTTGACGCTGGCGGCGCTTTGGTTCGTGCCTCTCGTGACAATCGGCGCGCTGGTGCAGAAGATCCGTAGCATTGCAGAGCACAGCGGCGGGCCGGGTGTCACGGCTGGCTGGAATGACTGGACTTATTCGTGGCGTGTCGGGTTACTGGGCCGCTTCTTTATTTGGCCGTACAACATCAACTACCACCAACAGCATCATCGTGAACCCGGCGTGGCGTGGCATCGCTTGCCCGGATTGCGTGCGTCCGACGAGCCGGTTCTGTCTTCGCGGCAGTTGCCTGCATTGCTCTGGTCGGGCGCCTCGCGTCGTGGTAGTCGAAGATAGAAAATCCCTTTCAAGACACGATGAAGTGCCCCATCGATCCAGGAGCGAAAGATCGGCACGGCCCGTTGCGATCCGTCTGATGCGTGCCGCGCAAACCCGATCGTGAATTGAGCGCAGCCATTGTCTTGACGCGCCGGGGATTCATCGACCGTAGCGCGAGGCCTTGTCCGGAACGACGGGGTCGACTCCACGCCAATGCGCAGCGGTCAGGCGGCATCGACGCGCACGCGGCCCGGATGAATACCCGTGCGGATTGTCTTGGTATCGAGAGGCGTCACACCGCCAGATCTCGGCAGCTTCGCGGGCTAATCCCTCACGCCCTGCGCCGAGCTCATGAAGTTGACGCTGATCCGCGTGCCGTCGATTTCCGGTTCCTTGGGCACGCAGTGCACCCAGTCTTGCTGCGCGCGCCCTCCCATCACCACCAAGTCTCCGGAAGACGGCTTGAAGGTCATGGAGCGGCCGCCCTTGATCGGCTTGATCAGGAACCGGCGTATCGTGCCGAGCGTCAGGACGGGCACGATGCAGTCGAGCTTCCGGCACGAGCCGTGGTCGCGATGCCAGCCTGTACTGTCTTGCCCGTTGCGATAGAGGTTCATCCACAGGCCGTCGTATTCCACGCCGTAGTGACGCGATAGCGCGCGCACAGCCTCCAGCAGGCGCGCGTCGGGCACGTCGGCGACATGCTTGTAGACCGCCGTCATGCGCGGCTCGCGAAACACCTGGTTGAACATGCGCCGATCGTGCTCGAGCCACGGAACGCTGTTGCGCAACTGCTCATAGAGCAGCGAAGCCCCCGAAATCCATCCGGGCACGATGTCGATCCAGGAATGAGCGTCGAGATCGAAACGCCTTGCCGATCCGAAGGACTCGTCTATCGAGAATTCGGCGTCGCTGCTTCCGAACAAATCGCTCTGAGCAGGTACCGTGCTCCGGATCCGTGTGATTGAATTCATCGTGCAAGTTGATCGCTTCCGGTGTGACGAGTCACGCGGCCGGGAAAGATGTCGATATGAGTCGTAGTCAGGCAGAAGCACCGTGATTCATCGC
The DNA here is from genome assembly GCF_041103175.1 of Burkholderia sp. Bmkn7. NCBI lineage: Bacteria > Pseudomonadati > Pseudomonadota > Betaproteobacteria > Burkholderiales > Burkholderiaceae > Burkholderia > Burkholderia sp. Bmkn7. The sequence continues at coordinate 501,316 of NZ_JBGCUH010000002.1, forward strand.
ATGCCACGCACGCAGCACCGAATAGCCGCGCCAGGGCCGCCATTTCTCGGCGGCTTGTGCCGCGGCACGGGCGCTACCTACACCCAGGGCTTTTTGCAACGCGACGTCGCCGGCGGGAAAGGCGTCGGGCCAGCGCAGCGCGCGCATGGCGATGTACTGCGCCGTCCAGTCGCCGATGCCGGGCAGTGCACACAATTCGGCGCAAGTCGAAGCGACGTCTACGCCGGGATGCAAAGCGATGCGCCCGTCCAGCACGGCATGCGCCAGCGCATGCAGCGCGGTCTGGCGTTGCCGCGTGATGCCCAGGCGGCCGAGCTCATCGCCGGTGGCGGCCGCCAGGGCAGCAGGCGTGGGAAAGAGACGATCCAGACCCGCGACAGGCGTTGCGATCGGATCGCCGAAGGCCGCAACCAGTCGCGCGCCCAGTGTGCGTGCAGCGGCCACGGTGACCTGCTGGCCCAGCACGGCGCGCACCGCCAGCTCGAAGCCGTCCAGTGTGCCCGGCACGCGCAAGCCTTCGCCCGACGGGAACGCGGCGTGCAGAGCCGCGTGGATGGCGATCGGGTCGGCGTCCAGATCGAACGCGGCGCGCACACGGTTGATCAGCGCCGGCAGGGTGGCGGCCAATGAATCGCTGATCGTCAGCACGGCCTGCGCGCGATCTTCGTCGAAGCGAGCGCGCAACCAGCCGCTACGCGCCTGCGCACCTTGCACAAGCCGCAGCGTTCGCGTGTATTCCAGGCCCGCGACCTGCTCCACGCCGGGCAACGCGCGCAGGCGCAAGAAGCCCACCATTGCCTGTACGTCATAGGGCGGTCGCCAGCCGAGTCGCACAGTCACGCCTTGTCCATCGGACGTGGATCTGGCCCGGCGCAAGGCGCTGGGATTCAGGCCGTAGTGGCGCGAGAAGGCATCGTTGAAGCGTCGGACGCTGGAAAAGCCGCTGGACGCCGCGACCTGGCCCATCGGCAATCGGGTGTCGGCAATCAGCTGCTTGGCTGCCAACAGCCGGCGTGTTTGAAGGTACTGAAGCGGCGATACGCCGAAGTGTGCGTCGAAAATGCGGCGCAGATGGCGGTCGGTCACGCCCAGCCGTTGCGCAATGCGCGGCATCAAGCCGCCGCTCGACTGCCCGAAGGTCGGGCGCGCGGAGGTCATGTGCCGCCATGCGTCGGGTTCATCCATCAACCTTGCGGCCTGCAGGGCCAGGATGCGCGAAGCGTCCTCCGTGCTCCAGGATGCTGCGCGCGGGGCCAATTCGGGGCGGCAACGCAAGCAGGGCCTGAAACCGGCCGCTTCTGCTTCTGCCGCGTGACGGTAGAAGCGGAGGTTCTCGCGACGTGGCGTTTTCACGCGACACACCGGACGACAGTAGATGCCGGTGCTGGTGACGGCCGCGAAAAACGAGCCGTCGAAGCGCGCGTCGTGCGCCTTCAGCGCCAGGTAGCAGGCGTCGCTGTCGGGGGTGTCGATGGGGGTAGGCATGGGTGACATCGTATATCCCGGGCGCCCGCGACGTGCGCCATTTTCGGACATGTGGTCTGTCGGCTTTGCGCCGCCAAACACCGGGCATCTCGAGCATCCGGGACGGCGGGGAATGATTGCGCGGTTCGGCCCCGCCAACCTTCACGGAACGCGGTATGCGCTTGACTTCAAGGTGATCGGGAAGCTGGATCGTGCGTGAGGCAGTGCGGTGCGCTCATAAAACGGACCGGCCCTCACGATGGCGCATTCCCGTTCCATCGCAAGATTCGGAGTTGCCGCGCGACTTCTTCCCGACAAAGTGTCGCCACGCGCAGGCCGGATGATCAAGCCGTGAGTTGCACGGGCGATAGCGGCCCCATTTTTTGCGAGCCTGCCGCTTGCAGCGTTGGTTGTTGCCGATGCGTTCCATCGACCTCCTGGCGGGGCGATCACGGCGATCGAATCGTCGACGTCTTGCCTGCTTTCAGCCGTTGCCGGCAATCGATCGTGACGCGGCGGCGTGCCGGTACCCGCTTGCCCGCCGACACCCTCCGAAATATCGGATGCGACACCTTAACCCCGCAGTAACTCTTTTAATGCAATCCGCCAAAACATCGGATGGAATTATTTAAACGGAAGAAACTATTTAATTTATTTCCTTTTAATCAAACAAAACGTCAGCGCCGGCAAAGGTATTTTAGTTAGCCTCGTCATTCAATGTGACTTCTTCCGCTCCGCATAAGCCTGGCGGGGCTCTGTGGGTGATTCAGATTTACGACCCTTTATATGCGACCTAAAAATTGATCGAAAATGTAAAGCATTGCAATATCAAGGAATAATTTGAGTGTTTCGATTGCGATGCATGATTTTATTTGGCAGGATTTTCATCAGGTTGCTCGATTTCAAGACAACAATACAGCCGGCCATTCAATCAGTCGAAACAACGCGTGCCGGATGAGCAACGATCCGAAAAGAAGCTGACGAAGAAACGGATAACGAGGCGGCGAACGGGCGACATCGTTCGCGTTCATTGAAGCAATCGTTTGCCTGGGCGTCGATGCGTCACTCGAGCGACCCGGGCGGATTCGATACGGGGCAGCCATGGCGATACTCATGAACGATTCTTCCGGGGAAGCGTGCCTGCTCCGCGCGTATCACGTGTTCGGCCGGGATGCCGCGCGTTGCGATACGGTCATCCGGGATGCGTCGGTGTCCCGTGTTCACGCCCATATCCGCTGGGTGGGCGGGCTGTGGGAACTCCACGATCACAGCAGCAACGGCACGTCGCTGTCCGGCGTACCGTTGCGCCACGGCGATCACGCGGTACTGCGGCCGGGTGACGTGATCCGGTTCGGCAGGGCCGGCATCGCGCCGTGGCGCGTTGAAGCGCTCGACGATCCGGCCGATACGCTGTGGCCGATACGAGGTGCTGCGCATCCGATCGTGCTCGCGCCGCGTCAGATCCTGGCCGCACGCGCCGCGCAGCCGGTCACGATCGTCCGGTCGCCGGCCGGCGAATGGTTGTGCGACGACACGTTGCCGCCGCGCGCGCTCCATGACGGCGACGAAGTATCGACCGGCGACGCCACGTGGCGCCTGGCACTCGCGCGCAATGGTTCGACGATGAGGCTCGCCGCGCCCGCCGATCCGGCCGTGCCGGCGCAACTGCTCGAATTCCTCGTCAGCCGGGACGAAGAGCATGTGCGCATGCTGCTGCATGTTCGCGGCGGCGTGGTCGATCTCGGCGAGCGCGCGCATCACTACAGTCTCGTCACGCTAGCCCGCGCGCGTTCGGCCGACATGCAGGCCGGCTACGACGCGGCCACGCAAGGCTGGATCGAACTCGACCGGCTGGCGCGCATGCTCGGCATCGATACGTCCCATGTCAACGTGCAGATTCACCGCGCCCGGAGCCAGTTCGCGGCCCTGCCGGGGATGGGCGCGAGCCAGCTCGTCGAGCGCCGGCGCGGCAGCGTCAGGTTCGGCGATTTCCCGTTCCGCGTCATGCGCGGCGCGCATCTCGAATGCGAGTCGGTGCCGCCCGCTCAGCCGCGCATCGGCGTGCATCGTCCGGCGCCGGCCCCGGCAGTCCATTGCTCATGAACGCGAGAGAACCGGTCTCGGCACCGGCGGTGCCCCGCGCGCCCTTCGCGCCGTTTGCGGAACTGGCCGGCAAGCGGCGTTACCGGCTCGGTTCGTTGCTCGGCGAAGGCGGTAATGGCGTGGTGTTTCGCGCGACCTGCTGCGAAACGGGACAAGCCGTCGCGATCAAGCTGATGCGGGATCACGCCGCGCGGACCGCGACGGAGCGCGCGCGTCAGCATGCGCGTTTCCAGCGCGAGACGAGCCTGTGCGAGGCGCTGCGGCATCCGAACATCGTGGCATTGCTGGACAAGGGGGAAGCGCCCGACGGCCGGCTGTTCGCCGTATTCGAGCTGGTGCAGGGCCGGACCTTGCGCGACCGGCTCGCGGCACAGGGGCCGCTGTCGGCGGTCGACACGGGCCGGCTGATGGCGGAGGTGCTCGACGCGCTCGCGGCCGCGCATCGCCGGGGCATCGTGCATCGGGACCTGAAGCCGCAGAACATCGTGATCGCGATGGCCGACGACGGGCCGCACGCGAAGCTCCTCGATTTCGGCATCGGTGCGTTGCTGCCCGGCGCGGAAGACATCGGGCGCCGGACCCTGACGCTGGCGACCGAGGTGCTTGGTTCGGCGTCCTATTGCGCGCCCGAGCAATTGCGCAACGAGCCGCCGACGCCAGGAAGCGACCTGTATGCGTGGGGCCTGGTCGTGATCGAATGCCTGACGGGCGAGGTCGTCATGCGCGGTGCGAGCGTGGCCGACATTCTCTATCAGCAGCTCAGCCCGGTGAATGTCGTGTTCCCTCCGCCGATCGCGTCGCATCCGCTCGGCGCGGTATTGCGGCGCGCGTTGAGCAAGAATCCGGAGCAGCGCGCGGCGTCGGCCGACGAACTCGCGGAACCGTTTCGCGCGCTCAACTTCGCGGCGCTCGTCGGCCAGTTCGATGCCGGCCGCGCAAGCGGGCCGACGCATCCGCGCCCGTTCGCCCCGTACGGAGAGCCGATCGCAACGGCGGGCGGGTACCGTCAGATCACCACGCTGTGCTGTTGTGTGACGATCACCGGGGAAGGCCGGCGACGCCGCGCCGAAGTCGATCACGACGCCTTGCTCGACGGCTACGAGGCGCAATGGCAGACGAAGTGTGTGGATATCGCGGTCGGTTACGGCGCGCAGGTCGACGCAAGGCTTGGCGACACGCTGCTGTTTCATTTCGGCCTGCAAGGCGACATCGATCGGCCGGCGCGTCGCGCGGCGCGCGCGGCACTCGACATGGTGCGGGTGGCCGGGTGCGCCCGGCTGCCGGTGCCCGCGTTGGCCGGCGGCGACGCCGATGGCGCGAGCTGGCGCGTCGAAGTGGCCGCCGCGATTCACGTCGGGCAGGTTCTCGCCCATGCGTCGCATATGTCGGGCGTATCGACGCCTGCCGCGGCCGCGCGGCTGCTGCGGCTTGCCGGGCCCGGCCAGATTCTGATCAGTGACGATGCGCGGCTGGTGCTCGAACGGCATGCGGACTGTCGGCCGACGCCGTTGCGGCTCGCGCGGGCGGGCCTCGTGCCGCAGCCGGTTCACGAATTGCTCGGCGAGCGGCGCGCCGATACGCCGTTCGATTCGCTCGACGCCGGCATGCGGGCACCGATGATCGGCCGCGCGCGCGAACTCGACGTGCTCTCGCGCGCGTGGCAGGAGACGCTCGCACGACATCGTCGCGTGATGCGCGGCGAGCCTGTGCCGAGCGGTGTGCCTCGACTGGTCGTCGGCGACGCGGGGCTCGGCAAATCGCGCCTCGTACACGAGTTGTGCGAGGCCGTCCGGGGCGAGGGTTCTGCGTGCGCGTATTGCGGGTGCCTGCCCGAGCGGGAGAATCACGCACTGTTTCCGGTCCTGCGATTCATCGCCGCGCATTGGCATATCGACGCCGGCGACCCGGCGGGTCTCGCGCTCGCGGCGATCGACACCATGATCGCGCCGCTCGAATGCGATCACGCGGCGGCCCGTGTCGCGCTCGCGACCTGGCTGGGGGTGCCCTGCGGCGGGACGAGGGCTCCATGGTCGAGTGCGCGCGAACAACACGCATTGTTCGACGTCCTCGAGCAGCTGATCGTGTCGCTCGGCAATGGCGCGCCGGTGTTGTTCGTCGTCGAGGATGTCCAGTGGATCGACCGCACGACCGAGGATTTTCTTGCGTACCTGCGGCGCTCGCCGCGCGCGGCGGCGCTCGGCATCGTGCTCACGTCGCGCCCCGACAAGCTCGCGCGCTGGCGCGGCGCGACGAAGCGCCTGGTGTTGCGCCGCCTGCCGCACGACGACGCGCAGCGCCTGATGTCGGCATGCCTGGGCCCGGGCGAGCTCGATCCGCTCTGGCTCGACCCGCTCGCCCGGCGCACGGGGGGCATTCCGCTGTTCATCGAGGCCGTCGCGCGCGAGCTGACGATGGGCGGCGCGGACGACACGCTCGCCGGGCTGCTGACGACGGAACCCCGTCCGCTTCCGCTCAGTCTCGGCGGGATACTCGGTCGAGCGTTCGACCGGATCGACGACGCGCGCGACACCGCGCAGCTCGCCGCGACGATCGGGCTCGAGGTCGATGCGCAACTGCTCGTCGCGGCTTCGCCGCATGATCGCGCGACGCTCGACGCACACCTGCAGTTGCTGCTCGAGGAACGGATCCTGTACGCGCAACATCGGCGCGATCGCGTGGTCTATTCGTTCCGCCATGCGTTGATTCGTGATGCGGCGTATGCGTCGATGCCGCCCGACCTGCGGCGCGGCAACCATGCGCGCGTCGGCCGCGCGCGGGTTGCGTGAGCCGCTCGCGGCGCCGGTGCACATGCGTTTGGCGTCGCTCATTTCTGGCCGCGTTTTGGTGCACGACGGCTTTACCCGGTGCCGGTGGATCTTGGGTGGTGCACCCGGCCACGCAGCGAAGCGGAGTTGAATCCGGCACGGCTGTTTTCGTGACCTGACCGGTCGTCCGCCAGCGGCGCCGGGTGCCGGGCGCGACGTCGGGCGTGGCGTAGTTTCATCTCGTGCTCCCGCTTTCATCTTTCGAAATCCTGACGTATTTCAAAATGCTTTCCATCCATGCCGCATGCGCGATTCGATGCCGGGACAGTCGAAATTTGCATAGCGTTTGTGAACGGAATTACGGCTGCATACGTTCACGGTTGACGGTGCCGCGCGCCATGTCCGGCGCGCAGCGGCCTCGATGCGCGGCGTGATGGCGCGTCGCACGGCCGCAGGCGCCGACGGGCCCGGATCGCGGTACGGTCCGAACGAGATCACGCAAGCACATGAGGATGCAGTCATGGCATCGATTCCCGAACCCGCGCCGACCGGCGACACCAGCAAACGGAACTGGCTCGAATCTCACGAGGCCGGCTATCACAAGACCCTCGGCAATCGACAGGTGCAGATGATCGCGATCGGCGGCGCAATCGGTACCGGCCTGTTCCTCGGCGCGGGCGCGCGCCTGCAGGCCGCCGGGCCGTCGCTCGCGATCGTCTATCTGGTGTGCGGCGTGTTTTCCTTCCTGATCCTGCGCGCGCTCGGCGAGCTCGTGATGCATCGCCCGAGCAGCGGCAGCTTCGTGTCGTATGCGCGCGAATTCCTGGGCGAAAAAGCGTCGTTCGTCGCCGGATGGATGTATTTCCTGAACTGGGCGATGACCGGCATCGTCGACATCACCGCGGTCGCGCTCTACATGCATTACTGGGCGCCGTTTTCGGGCGTGCCGCAGTGGATCTTCGCGCTCGCCGCACTGTGCATCGTCGCGACGATGAACCTGATCGGCGTGAAGTGGTTCGCCGAGATGGAATTCTGGTTTGCGTTGATCAAGGTCGCCGCGATCGTGCTGTTTCTCGTGATCGGCAGCGCGATCCTCGGCACCGGCGGGCATGTCGCAGGCCATGACACGGGCATGCACCTGATCACCGACAACGGCGGGTTCTTCCCGCACGGGCTGATGCCGGCGCTGGTGCTGGTGCAGGGCGTGGTGTTCGCGTTCGCGGGCGTCGAACTGGTCGGCACCGCCGCCGGCGAATGCAAGGACGCGCGCAAGGTGCTGCCGCGCGCGATCAACAACGTGATCTGGCGCATCGCGATCTTCTACGTCGCGTCGGTCGTCCTGCTGGTCTGCCTGCTGCCGTGGAGCGCGTACAAGGCGGGCCAGAGCCCGTTCGTCACGTTTTTCGGCGCGCTCGGCGTGCCCGGCATCGGCTCGGTGATGAACCTGGTGGTGTTGACCGCGGCACTGTCGAGTCTCAACTCGGGACTGTATTCGACCGGGCGCGTGCTGCGTTCGCTCGCAATGGGCGGCTCGGCCCCGGCTTTCCTCGGGAAGATGAGCGGGCAATCCGTGCCGTACGCGGGCATTCTCGTGACGGTCGCGATCTACGTGGTCGGCGTGCTGCTCAACTACCTGGTGCCGTCGAGCGTGTTCGAGATCGTGCTGAACATCGCGTCGCTCGGCATCATCAGTACGTGGGCATTCATCGTCGTGTGCCAGATGAAGTTCCGCGCGGCGGTCGCGCGCGGCGAGGTGGACGACGTGTCGTTCAGGATGCCCGGTGCGCCCGTGACGTCATGGCTGACGCTGCTGTTCCTGCTCGGCGTGCTGGTTCTGATGGCATTCGACTATCCGAACGGCACGTGGACGATCGCGTCGATCCCGCTCGTCGCGCTGCTGCTCGTGGCCGGCTGGAAGTGGCTGAGCGGCCGTGCGCACCGCGCGTCGCTCAAGCCGACGATTCCGTCGGTCGCGCTCACGCAGAACGTGCTCGAGAAGGACGGCGACTGACGGCATGCGCGACAAGGGGCGGGCGCCGGCTCGATTGCGGCGCGCCCGCTCAAATACCCATTCGCGCGGCAACACCGTCGCGATCGACGAACTTGTGTTTCAGCGCGGCCGCGACGTGCACGGCCAGCAACAAGCCGAGCGTCAGCACCAGTGCACGATGCAGCGCGTCGGTCAGGAGTCGCAACGGTTCGTCGCGGCCGACAAGCATCGGCAGGTCCGCGATGCCGAAGAAACTGACCGGATGCGCCCCGGCGAGGCGGTGCACGTAGCCGGTCAGCGGCACGAGAAACAGCAGCAGGTACAGCACGCCGTGCAGTGCGCCGGCGATCCGCGCCTGCCATGCAGGAACGCTGCCAGGCAGCGGCGGCGGCGTGTGCGTCGCGCGCCACGCGAGGCGCGGCACGGTCAGCATGAAGATCAGGCTGCCGATCGACGCGTGATAGAACAGGATGCCGTTGAACTGCGGCGAGCTGTGCGGGAACGTATCCATGTAGAGCCCGATCGACAGGTTCGACAGGATCAGGATCGCGATCGACCAGTGCAGGGCGATCGCGAAGCGTGCGTAGGTAGGGTGGTTGGGCTGTGACATGAGCGGTCTCGCTGTTTCGGGTGGGGTTCGCCCGCCCGCACGTCCGGGGCGCGAACGGCGTGGCGACCTCCGATATACCGGAGCCGGCCCGGATTTATTCCCGTTGCATGTGTCGACCGCCGTGTCTCGCTTGCAGCCGGTATTCCCGGATCCGGTTCTGTGGCATATGGTCGGTTGCGGCGAGTGCGCCGTAGCGCGTGCGCCTCGATACGTTCGATGTGCTTGCCAGCCGGTCGGGCGACAGGCCGGGGGCGCGACCGTGATGCGCGCGACGGCTTCTACGTGAAGCCGACCCTCGTCGTGCCGAAGTCGTTGCAGTCGAGTGTGTGCCGCAACGAAAGCTTCGGGCCGGCCACGCGGGTCGCGCGGCCGGCCGCCGTGCGTGTCAGAACCGCGTACTGAATCCGACCCGCGCGATCGACTGCAGTGCGCCGCTCGACGCACCGTTCGCGTCCATCACGCCGTTGATCTGCGCGTTGCTGCCGTGGTTCGCGCGCTGATGCACGCCCGCCACGTACACCATCGTGCGCTTCGACAGCCAGTACTGGACGGCCGCCAGGAACTGGTGCGCGTGCGCATTGTCGAGTGTGTCGTTGCCTTTCATGTAGGTGTAGCTCGCGCCGACCACCCACGCAGGCGACGGATGCCACGACGCGCCGGCTTCCGCCGACCACGCGCCCGCGCCGTTCGCCGAGTTCCGTAAGGTCGTCACGAGCGCTTTCCCCGTGACCGTGCCAAGCGTGTAGTGCACCCCTGCGCCCCAGTTGCGCACGCTGGTCGGCGGGAGTCCCGCCGACGCGCCGTATTTCTGGTTCGTATAGGCCGCGCCCGCGCCGAACGGGCCGTTGTCGTAGCTCGCGCCGACGCTGACCGTGTTGTTCGCACCGACCGACCCCGCGACGTTCCCGAAGCCGTACAACGCGCCGAAGGTCAGGCCCGACAGCGACGGGCTCGTGTACTTGACGGAATTCGCGACGCGATTGCTGCCTGCGACGCAATCCCAGTCGAACGCGCCGGTGGGGTTGTTCGGCAACGCGAGCCTGTCGAACGGCCCATTGCGAAAGCCGTACAGGCCGACGAGATCCTGCGCGATCTCGTTGCCGCTGGCGGCGAGCGCATCGACCATGAACTCGTACTGGTTGCCGAGCGTGAGCTTGCCGTAACGGTCGTTCTCCAGCCCGACGTAGGCCTGCCGAGCGAACAGCCCGCCGCCGATGATCGAGCCGTTGCCGAGCGAATACTGGTTCACGAGCCGGAAGATCGCGCGCGTGCCCGCGCCGAGATCCTCCTTGCCTTCGAAACCGAGCAGGTTCGGAAAGAAGATGTTGTCGTCGAACTTCGCGTTGCCGTGGCCGCCTTCGTTGCTGACGTAGCTGATGCCGGCATCCATCAGCCCGAACATCGTCACGCTGCTCTGCGCGAACGACACGGCGGGAAGGGCGCATGCCGCGAGCGCCAGAAGGGTCTTATTCGTCATCTCCAATGTGCTCCTCACATGTTTCCGATCGGGTCGGATATTTTTGATTGGACTACTGATTGATATGAACAAACCCGAGCCGGGCGATTCCCGGTTCGGTGGCAACCGGAGCGAGCCGGTGCGCGGCCGGAATCGGCTGGAACTGCGTGGCCGCCAATGCCTGCCGATGCCTGTCGAGCGTGCGCTAGACCGTCGAATACCCGCCGTCGACCGGCACGACCGCGCCTGTCACGAACGACGCAGCGGGCGAGCACAGGAACAGGATCACGTCCGCGACTTCATTGGCCGTGCCCCAGCGCCCGAGCGGCGTGCGTTCGAGGATGCGTCGAGACGCCTGCGTGTCGGCCATCAGGCCGCTGCGGCGTGTCGATCCAGCCGGGCGCGACCGCGTTCACGCGGATGCCGCGATCGGCCCACGCCTGCGCGAGCGAGCGCGTGAGCTGTGCGATGCCGCCCTTGCTCGCGCTGTACGCGGGGCGGTCCTTGCTGCCGAAGTACGTGTACATCGATGCGACGTTGACGATGCTGCCGCCCTGTACGGACAGCGTCGGCAATGCGGCGTCGGAGGCGCGCATCACCGACGTCAGGTTCACGTTCAGCACGAGTTCGAACTGGTCCATCCGGTATTCGTCGGCGTGCCGGCTGATGCCGACGCCGTTGACGAGCACGTCGAGCCGCGGCAATGCGGCGATCGTGTGCGTCAGCGCCGCGTTGTCGGTCACGTCGAGTTCGACGCACCGGACACGCGGATGCACCGGCGCATGTGGGCCGGCAGCATCGAGCCCGAGCGCGACGACCGATGCGCCGGCTTCCGCGAAACGCCACGCCGTGCCTGCGCCGATGCCCGATGTGCCGCCGGTTACAACGACGGTTTTTCCCTCAAATAACCACTGGCGACTCATGTTCGACACTCTCGACGGCGTGGGTGGCGCGCGCATGCCGCTGCGCGGGGGAAACCAGGATCTTGATCTGCGTACGATCGGCGAGCAGCGCGTCGAAGCCGTCGGTGACGGCGTCCTCCAGCGACACGGTGCGCGTGACGATCGACGTCAGATCGAGCGCACCCGACGCGACGATGCGCAGCAGGTCCTCGTACGCATGCCGGTAGCCGACGCTCGCCGTGAAGGTCAGTTCGTCGTTGACCGCGCGGAATGCGTCGAAGCCCGCCTGCGGCATCAGGCCGACCATCACGACGCGGCCGCCCTTGCGCAGCGCCTGCATCGCCGCTTCGAACGTGGCGGGCAAGCCGGCCGCCTCGAAGCTCGCGTCGACGCCGAGCCCGCCCGATGCCTCGTGGATCGCGTCGCGCAGCACGGACGCGTCGAGCGTGCGCGCATTGAACGTGTGCGTCGCGCCGAAGCGCGCGGCGGCCGCGAGGCGCTCGGTCGACACGTCGACCGCGACGAGGGTCGTCGCACCCTGCAGCTTCGCGAGCTGGATCAGCAGCAGGCCGATCGGCCCGAGCCCGAATACCGCGCACGTGTCGCCGAGCCGGAGCTCGGCCCGGCGCAACGCGTGCAGCGCGACGGCCGCGGGTTCCATCACGGCGGCCTGCTCGAGACTCACGCCGTCGGGCAGCCGGTGCAGCATGTAGGCGGGCACGACCGCGAAGTCGGCCATCCCGCCGTCGCCCATCAGCCCGGCAAAGCCCATCGACACGCACAGGTTGTACGACCCCGAGCGGCAGTACGCGCACTGGTGGCAGCGATATTCGGGCTCGACGGCGACACAATCGCCCGGATTCAGCGTCGTCACGCCTTCGCCGACTTCGACGACGGTGCCGCAGAATTCGTGGCCGAGCGTCAGCGGCGCGGTACGGCGCGACAGCGGATGCGGCGTGTCGACCGGAATCGCGTGCGGGCCGTCCGCGTATTCGTGCAGGTCGCTGCCGCAGATGCCGCAATACGCGACCGCGATGCGCACCTCGCCCGGCCCGGGGCGCGGCGTATCGATTTCCACGAGACGGACGTCGCGCGGGCCATGCCATTGAAGTGCACGCATGTCAGCGTCCTCCGAGGTTCTGTGTATCGAGACGGTTCGCGGCCGTGCCGGCGAGCGCGCGCTTGCGCAGCACGGCGGGCGCGGTTTCGACGAGGCCGAACGACAGCACGCACGCGAGGATCGCGCCCGTGGCCGACGTCCACATCGCGAACTGCAGGCCGTACTTGTCCGCGGCGAAGCCGGCGACGGTCGGCGCGACGAAGCCGCCGATCAGCTCGCCGGCGCCCATGATCAGCCCGAGCGCGCTGGCGATCGCGCGCGGCGGCACCGTTTCCGCCGGGATCGTCGCCATGAACAGCGTGAAACAGCCGAGGCCCGTGTAGGTCGCGAGCACGAGCGTGCAGAGCGCCCACAGCGAATTCGCGTGAATCATCGCGACGGGGCACGCGGCGGCGATCAGCGCGAACACGATCATCGTCGGCTTGCGGCCGATCCGGTCGGAGATCGCGGGCACCGCGAAACCCCAGAACACCCACGCGGCGCCGAGGCAGGTCATCACGACGCCCATGTCGGCAGGGGACAGGTGGCGGCTGTCGACGAGGAACACCGGCGCGAACGAGATGATCACGATGAACCACGTGAGGAAGAAGCAGCTGATCAGCACGCAAAGCAGGATGTTGCGTTCCTTCAGTAGCGCCCAGCGGCTGATCGCCGCGCCGCCCGCGGCCGGTGCGCCGACGGTGTCGGCCTGCGCATGCCGTGCGCCGCCGGGCGGCGCCTCGCGCACCCAGCGCCAGATGCAGAACGCGATCAGGAAGCCGGGAATGCACGATACGAAGAACGCGTGGCGCCAGCCGTGCGCGGTCGCGATGCCGATCACGACCGGCGGGCCGATCATCGCGCCGAGCAGGCCGGCGGCGGAGCCTTGCAGCAGGCCCATGTTCAGCCCGCGGCGGCTCGGCGTCGAACTCTCGACCATCAGCGACTGCGAGAGCGGCAGCACCGGGCCTTCGGCGATGCCCATCAGCGCACGGAACGCGATCAGGCTCGCGAAACCGCCGACGAGCCCCGACAGCGCCGAGCACACGGAAAAGCCGATCACGGCGGCGATCAGCAGCGGCTTGCGGGTGCCGCGCGCGTCGGACCATGCGCCGGTCGCGGCGCCCGACAGCGCCCACGTGAGCGCGAGCGCGGACGACACCATGCCGAGCTGCGCATTCGTCAGGTGCAGCTCGGCGGACATGAACGGGAACAGGAACGACAGCGCGAGGCGGTCGAAGAACACGAAGCCGAACGTCATGAACAGGATCAGCAGCAGCCTGTTCTCGTACGTCCAGGCGGGCCTGGAGGAGGAGGGGGATGTCATGGTGAGCCTCGCCGCGCGTCAGCGGAACAGCTTCTCGATCGCTTGCGCGCCGAGGCCGACCTTCTCGTAGTGCGCCTTGCACATCGCGATGTACGAGTGCACGTCGAAATAGCCGTCGGGTTGGCCTTCGTCGTCGAGCCAGATCAGCGGCCCCTTGACGATGAAGAACGCGCGCATCGGCTCGGGGTGATCGAATGCGACGAGCGTGTGGCCCTCGCCCGGCGTCTCGTATACGAAATCGCCGCGCGTCGCGGTCCATTCGTGCTCCAGGTAACCCCACTTGCCCGACAGCGTGTAAGCGAACACCTCGTGCGGGTGATAGTGCCGGTTCACGAGCCCGGCTTCCTTCGCCATCAGGATGTCGCACCATTTGTTCTGCGACGGCGAGATCCACAGCGGCCGCGACGAAACCGTTTCGGTGAACGGAACGTAATAACGCTCGTCGTCGGTGGCCGCGTTCGCGATGTAGGCTTCCGGAAGCGCATCGGGCTTGAACGGATTGGCAATCGGCGGGATGTTTTGCCAGAATTCGGCTACGGCTTGGTCGACCACGGTTCGTCTCCTTGTGTATGAGTGTCGTGGGCTCGACTTTAGCCAGCAGGTGCGCGCCGCTCTTGACTGGGCTGGACGAATTGCTTGATCGGGCCGGACATCGCACCGCACGACGTTTAAACGATCCATCCCCCAATTTCGCAATGCATGGCGCTCCGCACGACGGGCGCCAGCAGGAGGCGACGTGACGAATTCGACCGTTTTTTCACGCACGCGAGGCTCGACGGCCGACGTGCCGGTGCGCGACCGGATGGCGTACTGGGACGCGTTCAATGCAGAGACGCTGGTCGGCCTGCGCTGCTCGTCGCTGTCGCCGGCCGGGCTCGAGGTCGAGAAGACCGACATCGCGCTGCCGGGCCTCGGCATCGCCGACATCAGCGGCCAGGATCACGTGATCGAACGCAGCCCCGCGCTGGTGCGCCAGTTGCCGAAGGAGTCGTTGTTCGCGTGCCAGATCCTGAGCGGGCGTGCGTATTTCATCCAGCACGACCGGTGCCTGCTCGCGGAAGCCGGCGATGTCGTCGTCTACGACACGCGTGTGCCTTATCTGTTCGGATTCCTGACACCGATGCGGCAGTTGCTGATCGATATCCCGGTCACGACGCTCGACGACCGGCTCGATGCGGAACTGGCGGCGCTGCCGCTGCGGATCGCGCCGAAGCCGGGCGCGGGCGCGATGCTCGGCGCAACGTTGCGCGCGAGCGTCGAGCGGTTCATGAAGGACCCGGTCGAGCGCGATGCCGCGCGATTCGCCGAGCACACGCGCACGCTGATCGCGGAACTCGTCGACGCGGAAGTGAACGGCGCGGGCGCGTCGCGTGCGTCGTTGTCGTACCTGCTGACCGCGAAGCAGTACGTCGCGACGCACCTGGGCGACCCGGAGCTCGGGCCGCAGGCGGTTGCCGACGCGGTCGGGCTGTCGTTGCGCCATCTGAGCCGGCTGTTTGCGGCCGAAGGCGAGTCGATCACGCAGCACATCTGGTCGGAGCGGCTGGCGCACGCGCATCGCGAGCTGACCGATGCGCGGCTGCGCAAGACGAGCATCGGCGAGATCGCGTTTCGCTGGGGTTTCTCGAGCCAGGCGCACTTCAGCCGGGCGATTCGCGAGCGCTACGGCGCGTCGCCGATGGCGTTGCGCGATGCGGCGCACGCGGCCGGCCGCTGATACCGGCGGTCGATGCGGATGGAGCGGCGGCGCGTGTCCCACGCGCCGCTTTTTTTTCGTGCAGTGAACGACGGCGCAGATCCGCCGCGTCGCGTCATTCCGCCAGCATGAATTCGGCGCAGCGCTCCGCGATCATGATCGTCGGCGCGTTCGTGTTGCCGGACACGATCCGCGGCATCACCGACGCATCGCAGATCCGCAAGCCGTCGACACCCTGCACCGAGAGGCGCGGCGTCACGACCGCGTGTTCGTCGTTGCCCATGCGGCAGGTGCCGGCCGGGTGATAGACGGTTTTCGCGCGGCGCCGCACGTAGTCGGCGAGTGCCGACTCGGTCAGCGTCTCGGCTTCGCGCACGATGCGCGCGAGCGACGGCGCGCGGATGATCCGCCGCGCGAGCGCGACGCCGCGCACGAGACCGTCGACATCGGCCGGGTCGGACAGCGCGCCGCTGTCGAACAGAATCGGCGCGGCCGGATCGTTGCCGCGCAGTTGCACCGAGCCGCGCGAGCGCGGCCTGAGCAGGCACGGGTTGATCGACAGGCCGTGGCCGGGCAGCGGCTCGCGATCGACGTCGCCGACGAGCGTCGGCAGCACGTGGAACTGGATGTCCGGGCGGCCGCTGCCGGTCGTGTCGACGAACGCGCCGGATTCGACGACGTTCGACGTCAGCAGGCCCGTGCGGCACAGTATCCACTGCAGCCCGTGCCGCAATGCCTTCAGCCCGCGATCCTCGCCCAGCAGGCTCACGGGCGCGTGGCTGCGGCCGTAGATCGAGACTTCGAGATGATCCTGGTAATTCGCGCCGACGTCGCGGCTGTCGTGCCGCACGTCGATGCCGTGCGCGTGCAGGTGCGCGCCGGGCCCGATGCCCGACAGCATCAGCAGCTTCGGTGTGCTGAGCGCACCGGCTGCGAGCACGACGTCGGCGCGCGCGGCGGCCGAACCCGTCGCGCCGCTTGCCGTCCGCCATTCGACGCCGGTCGCACGCCGGCCGTCGAACAGGATGCGCGTCGCGCGGCAGCCGGTCAGCACGCGCAGGTTCGGATGCCGCAGCGCGTCGGCGAGATAGGTGGCTGCGGTACTGCCGCGCCGGCCGTCGAAGATCGTCGTGTGGTAGAACCCGACGCCATGTTGCGCGGCGCCGTTGAAATCGTCGTTGTAGGCGATGCCGGTTTCCTGAGCGGCTTTCACGAACGCGAGGCTCAGCGGATGCCTGAAGCGCGTGTCGCCGACCTTCAGCGGCCCGTCGGTGCCGTGAAACGGCTCGGAGAGCCGCAGGTGCGATTCGGCGCGCCTGAACACGGGCAGCACGTCGTCCCAGCCCCAGCCCGTGCAGCCGAGCGCGGCCCAGTCGTCGTAGTCGTCGCGCGTGCCGCGCACGTACAGCATCGCGTTGACCGAGCTGCCGCCCCCGAGCGTGCGGCCCTGCGGCACGTAGGTCCTGCGTCCCGCCGCACCGGCTTGCGGCTCGCTCTCGAACGTGACCGTGCGGCGCGTGCCGAGCACGCGGATGAACGTCGCCGGTATCCGGATGAACAGGCTGTCGTCCTTCGGGCCGTCCTCGAGCAGCAGCACGCGCCTGCCGGCCTTCACCAGCCGGTGCGCGACCGTGCAGCCGGCCGAGCCGCCGCCGACGACGATATGGTCGTACGTCTCCATCCCGCTTCTTCTCCTTGCTGTCGGGCGGCGAAACGAGTGCCGCCGCGCAGGAAGCCAGCTTAGCGACCGCCATGCGGCCCCGTTTGACCGGGACGGACGGGGTGTTTGCCTCGCCGGGACACGGCGGCGGGTGGACGGTGGCGGGCTAGCGCGCGTCGGCCGGCGCCGGCGCCGACGCGCGCGACTCGCTCGGCGTCTCGCCGAAGCGCGCGCGATAGCTGCGGCTGAAGTGCGCGCTGTTGTTGAAGCCCCAGCGGAACGCGATTTCGCTGACCGTCAGGTGCTTCAGCGACCGGTCGCGCAAGTCGGCGCGGCAGCGTTCGAGCCGCCGCGCAAGGATGTAGCGCGTGAGCGGCGTTCCTTCGATCTCGAAGACGCGCGAGAGCTGGCGCGGCGACAGGTTGATCGCGCGGCTCACCGACCGGCTGTCGAGATCGTCGTCGGCGAGATGGCTGTCGATGAACGCTTTTGCGCGCGACAGCGTGTGGACGGTCGACCTGGTCGGCGACGCGTCGCCGTCGCGCAACCGCAGCATCGACTGCACGAGATCGAGGATCGCGGCGGCGCGCCGTTCGCGCGCACCGGGCGTCGACTCCTGCGGCGCGGCGAGCAGCGCATACACCTGTCGCACGGCCCACGATGCGAGGCCGTCGTCACGGTCGATCTTGACGAGGCTGCGGTAGCGCCACGGGCCGACGCGCGCCTCGAACACGTCGCGCGGCACGTCGAGCACGGTCATCGCCATGTCGGCGGGAAAACCGTGCCCGTACGGCATCGACGTGTCGTAGAGCACGAGGTCGCCGGGCCCGTGCTGCATGCAGTCGACGTCCTGGAACGTATAGCCTTGCCCTGCGTGCATCAGGCAGATGAACACGGCATCGCGCTGGTCCGCGTGGATGTTGTGCGACGTGCGCACGACTGCGTGCCGGTTCGCGACGATGTCGCACGCGCGGAACAGCCCGAGATCGCGTTTGCGCAGCGACGCATCGATCCCTTCGGACGACTTGCCGCTGCATTCGATCCGCACGAGCGTGCGAGCGACATGGTCGACCCAGTAGTCGACGCGTTCGTGGCCGCGCACGGCGCGCGTCGAGATCGTGGCGATCTCCGTGCTGGTGTCCGGCATGACGTTCTCCCGATGACCGCCTGAGCGGCGCAGTCTCGGGCACGCCGGAGCGCGTGGTCAATCCGTGAAAGACCCGGGGCATGTGCGTGACGCGCTTGCAGCGGGGCATGGCGGGCGATTGCGCGATCGATGTCCGTTCGGATCAACGAAAGCGGCCGTGCGAGTCAAGACACGGATGCGGCTTTGGGCTAAGCGTGGCCGGCTTACTTCGACGAAGACGACGGCAGCCCGAGCGACACGTCCTGCTCGTAGCCCATCTTGCCGCCGCGGTACTCGACACTGACGTAGCCGGCCCGCCGCGCGTCGGTGACGTTCGCGTAGATCGACGTCATCACCATCCCCGCGTCGCAGTCGAGCGCGATCGTGCGGTCGACGCGGCCCGTCGCGATGTTCACGGCCCGCAGCGACTGCATCGCCACGCCGCACTTGTCGGACAGCGCGTAGACGCCGACCAGCATGTGCGTCTTCGTGCGATACCACATCGGGATATCGACGTTGCCGTCCAGCTGCGGGTGCTGGTCGTCGGTGTCGTTCAGCCGGCCGACTTCGTCCAGCGTGATCGGCAGCGTCTTGCGGCCGTCGTCCCACGTGCCGGTTGCCGTTTTCCCGGTGACGTTCAGCGCGATCGGGCAGGGCTTCGGCCGTGACGGCGAGGCGGCCGGTACGACCGGCGAGTCGGCGTTCGATGCCGGCGGCGATGCTTCGCACAGCGTCATGCGGCCATCGGGCTCACGGCGGCCCTGCAACGGGATGGGCTTGCGATGCGCGTCGTAGTAATAGCTGCCGTCGACGCGCCAGCGGCCCGCGTCGTTGTGGTTGATCGCGTCGTAAGTCTGCAGCGACACGTGTACCGGCGCGTTGCCGATCGTGCCGGTGTAGTTCGCGATTTCGTACCAGCCCGCGTAAGACGCGGCCGGCGCGCAGGCGAACGGCACGGCGAGCATGGCGGCGAACGGGGAGGCGTAGCGGGCGCGGCGGGTGTTCCGGGGCATGGGCGTTTTTTGTGCGAGGTGTGGGGCCGGGCGTCACGGATATCGGTCCGGCCATGTCGAGCCGTGCGGCGGGCCGCCCGTGCGCCGCCATTGTATTCATCCGCCCCACCCGAATGCCCCGCCTCCGCGCATGCGGTGACAGGGGCGCGCACACGACACGGGCCGGTCGCGGAACCACGCGGGCCGCGCGATCCGGTCGGCCGGCCCGCTGCCGATGACTTCAGGGCGCGCTGGCCTCGTCGATCCGGCGGATGTCGTCCTGATCGAGCGTGACGCGGATCGCGTCGCCGAGCGATTCCAGCTGCGCCAGCGACGTCGCGCTCGCGATCGGTGCGGTGATCGTCGGCCGCGCGATCTGCCAGGCGAGCGCGATCGCAGCCGGCTGCGTGCCGTGTTTCGCCGCCACCGCATCGAGTGCCGCGAGGATGCGTAGCCCGCGTTCATTCAGGTAGCCGGCGACGCGGTCACCGCGCACGCTCTTCTTCAGGTCGGCCTCGCTGCGGTACTTGCCCGACAGGAAGCCGCTCGCGAGCGCGTAGTAGTTGACGACGCCGAGTTTCAGGTCGCGCACGACCGGCTCGAGATCGCGTTCGTAGTCGGCGCGGTCCAGCAGGTTGTATTCCGGCTGGATGACCTGGTACGCGGGCAGCCCGTCGCGCGCGCTGATCGCGGCGGCTTCGCGCAGGCGTGCGCCGCTGTAGTTCGACGCGCCGATGATGCGCACCTTGCCCGCTTCGATCAGCGTTTGATATGCGCCGAGCGTTTCTTCGAGCGGGGCCGTGTCGGCGAGATCGCGGTGCGAGAAATACAGGTCGATGTAGTCGGTCTGCAGGCGGCGCAGCGAATCGTCGACGGCCTTCAGGATGTTGCCTTTCGACAGCCCCGCGCGCGCGGCGAGCAGGCCGACCTTGGTCGCGATCACGACCTGCTCGCGCTTGCCCGAGCGCTTCAGCCACTTGCCGATGATCGTTTCCGATTCGCCGCCGTGGTTGCCGGGAACCCAGGCCGAATAGACGTCGGCCGTGTCGATGAAGTTGATGCCGGTGTCGGCGAGCGCGTCGAGCAGCGCAAACGACGTGTTCTCGTCGACGGTCCAGCCGAAGACGTTGCCGCCGAACGCGAGCGGCGAAACCTGGATGTTCGATGTGCCGAGGGGGCGGTGTGCCATGTTCTGCTCCGATTTCTGCGGGATGACGGAATTGAACTGCGGGATGGGCCGAATCGATCACCGCGAGACGACGGGTGCGTGCGGTCACGCCGTTGTCGCGGGGCGCCGGACATTCTCGCCGATCGCTCCGATTCGTGCAGGCGGCGCGCCGTCGCGATGACGGACGGCTTGACGTGCATGACGAACACCTCGTCCGCTTCGTGAGCGCTTTGTATGGCTGCGTTCGATCGGGAACCGATTTTTGTTGCTGCTGGCGCAGTGGGATGCGCAACGGCGTGTGGGTGGCACGGGCGGGAGGGCGCGAAGGCGGATGTGCCGGCGTTGCGCCGGCGCGGGCGGGAAGACGGGCGACAAGCGGCCGCCCGTGCGTCGGTGAGCCGGTCAGCGCAACTGCACGGCCGCGAGAAACAGCACCATGCTGCCGATCGCGCCGTCCAGCACGCGCCACGCGACTGCCTTGCGGAACCACGGCGCGAGCAATCGCGCGCCATAGCCGAGCCCGAGGAACCACACGACGCTGACCGACATCGCGCCGATCGCGAACGCGAGCCGCGCACCTTCCGGTTCACGCGCGCCGGCCGTGCCGATCAGCAGGAACGTGTCGAGATACACGTGCGGGTTGAGCCACGTGAACGCGAGCGTCATCAGCACGATCGCGAGCCCGCTCTGCGGCGGCGGGGCGACCGCATCGCCGCGCACGTCGAGTGTTTCGTGGCCCGGCTTGAACGCGCGGCGCAGCGCGTTGATGCCGAACCACGCGAGATAGGCGAGGCCCACGTACAGCACCGCATGGACGAAGGTCGGATAGCGTTCGACGAGCGCCGATGCGCCGCCGACGCCTGCGCCGATCAGGATCATGTCGGACAGTGCGCACAGCAGCACGATCTTGCCGACATGCGAGCGCATGATGCCCTGCCGCAGCACGAATGCGTTCTGCGCGCCGATGGTGACGATGAGCGACCCGCAGAGCGCGGCGCCGTGGGAAAAAGCGAGCCAGTGCATGATGGATGACAGCAGGAGAAGCAGTAGACGGATGAATCGGGTAGCGCTAGTCTGCGGTCAGCATGAAAATAAGAGAAGCTAAATCACCTAATGCAGATTAAGGAAATCTAATGCTCGACTACGCGTTGCTCGATGCCCTCGCGGCGGTGATCCGGCACGGTTCGTTCGAGCGTGCGGCCAAGGAGCTGAATGTCACGCCTTCGGCCGTGTCGCAGCGCGTGAAATTGCTGGAGGAGCGGGTCGGCAGCGTGCTCGTCAAGCGCGGGCAACCGTGCGTCGCGACGACGTCGGGTGCGCTGCTGTGCCGTCACACCGAGCGCGTGCAGCTGCTCGAGGCCGAGCTGGGCGGGCGGATGCCGGCACTGCCGGGCCAGATCGCGAGCGCATGGCCGACGTTGCGTGTGGCCGTCAACGACGACAGCGTCGCGACATGGTTCATCGACGCGGTCGGGCCGTTCTGCACGGAGCGCGAAACGTTGCTCGATCTCGTGATCGACGATCAGGATTACACGGCGTCGCGTATCCGCGACGGCAGCGTGCAGGGCGCCGTGACCGCGCAGGCCGAGCCGATCCAGGGGTGCCGGTCGGAGCGGCTCGGGCGGATCCGCTATCGCGCGGTATGCTCGCCGGCGTTTTACGAACGCTACTTCGGCGCGGGCATTACGCGCGATGCGCTGCGTCGTGCGCCGTGTGTGATGTTCAATCCGAAGGACGGGTTGCAGGCGCGTTTCATCCGGCGCGTGACGCGCGCGGATCTCGATCCGCCGCAGCACTGGATACCGCACGTCGCGGGCTATCTGCGCGCATGCGAGACGGGATTGGGATGGGGGATGTGTCCGGACCGGATGGTCGATCGCCAGCTGGCGGCGGGTGAACTGGTCGACATGTCGCGCGGGCGAACGATCGATATCGACCTTTACTGGCAGAGCTGGCGTTTGTCGATCGGCTGGCTCGACGATTTCAGCGCGGCGCTGAAGGCGCGCGCCGCGCTGTTCCTCGATTGACCGGTCGCGTGACGCGGGCGGCGCGGCGCGCGAGATGCGCGCCGTGCGGCATCACGTCAGACGTGGTGCAGGCCGTCGAAATCGATGATCTGCACGTGGCGGCCCTGCATTTCGATCAGGCCGCGCTTCTGGAATTTTGACAGCGTGCGGCTGACCGTTTCGAGCGTCATGCCGAGGTAGCTGCCGATGTCTTCGCGCGTCATCCGCAGGTTGAATTCCGACGGCGAGTAGCCGCGCTTCAGGTAACGCGACGATACGTCGAGCAGGAACGCGGCGACGCGCTCTTCGGCATTCAGCGAACCGAGCAGCATCGTTTGCGACGTTTCGCGCACGATCTGTTCGCTCATCAGCTTGTGCATGCGCAACTGCATCGAACCGGCTTCCGAGCACAATGCCTTGAGCGCGCTGTACGGAATCACGCAGACGGAGCTGTCTTCCAGCGCGACCGCGGTGCGCGGATGCGTGTCGTCGCAGATGCCGTCGAGGCCGAGCGCTTCGCCGGCGAGATGCAGGCCGGTGACCTGCTCGCGGCCGTCGTGGCGCGTCGCGACGGTTTTCAGCGAACCCGAGCGCACCGCGTACAGGTTGTCGAATGCGTCGCCTTCGCGGAACAGCGCTTCGCCGCGCTTGACGGGGCGCGCCGCGCAGATCACCGATTCGAGGCGGCTGAGCGCTTCGGGCGCCAGCCCCTGCGGCATGCACAGGTGCCGCATCGCGCACGTCGAGCAGTGGGCGGCCTGGCGAGGCGCCCAGCTACCGGCATGAGGCGTGGCGGCGGGACGTGTGGCGACGGGCGTCAGCATGATCGTTTACTCCGGCATTGAATCGACGGAATCATTGTCCCACCGCAACTTGCCGCTGTCGGGTGACAAAACGTCGCGACCGGCCGCGTATGCCGAACGCCGTTCACGCGGCCGGCTCGTCGGCGTTGGCGGCCGCCGGGATCAGCAGCACGGGCAGCGTCGCGTGGCGCACGCATTGCTCGGCGATGCTGCCGAGCACGAGACGGCGGAACCCGCGGCGGCCGTGCGTGCCGAGCACCAGCAGATCGGCGCCGAACGCTTTCGCGCCGTCCAGGATCAGCGACGATACGTCGTTGAGCGACGTCGCTTCGCTCCGCCGCGTCTCGCCCTTCACGCCTGCTGCCTGCATCAGCGCCGTGAAATCCTTCGCGAGCGCATCGCCCTGCGCGACGAGCTGGTCGCGCAGCACGGACGGATCGTAGCCGGGCACGTTGTAGTAGATCGCGGCGTTCTCGACGACGTAGAACGGTTGCAGCTCGGCGCCGTGCGATTTCGCGAGCGCCAGCGCGGCATCGAACGCATGGCGGGACGTGTCACTGCCGTCGACGGCAACCAGAATACGCTTGTACATAGTGTCTCCGAGTGGCGGGTTGAAACGAAGTCGGCCGAATGGCCGATCGGGCTGGGTGATGCGCGATGCTGCGAGGCAGGGTAAACCAATGGCCGGGACTTTGCAGCGAGGTGCCGGTCGTGCCGCGCGGCGGTGCCGCCTCCGATTGCGCGGCGCACGCCATGCACAGGGTGCATGCAGTGACGTGCGAGGCGTGTCGTGCGGCGTGGCCCCCGCCGTCGTCCGCATCGTCGGTGGAAATGCATGCGCAGGCAGCGTTGTCGCGCGCGGCACATGCGCATGCATGTGCATCGCCACGCGCGCCGATCGAGGCGACACCGCGCGACGGTCACGCGGATGCATCGCCCCCCTCATCATTCAATCGCAATCGCGCCGTTTCGACATGACCTCGATCAACGCACCTGCATCGGTGCGATTCACGGCGTGCATGAGACCGCCGGCGCCGTCGCGCGGAATCGTTCGTTCCTGCATCGCGCGGTTGACGGCACACGGTCGGCGCACTGTCGCGTGCGCCGATCCTCGGCCATCGGCTGTCGGCCGATACCGGTTGGCAAACGAACGATCGATTCAAACGCCGCGCCGGCTATCTCGGGACGGCGGTCAGCTCGAATACGCGCTCCGGCCGCCGCTGGTGGCCGGGCCAGTACGTGCTGCCGTACATCCGGTGGACGGGGCCGAACGGCGCATCGCTCATCGCCGGCGGCGCGTCGAAGCCTTTCTCGATCACCATGTATCCGGCACGCAGCGCGAACGCCGGATGGTTGCCGCCGGGGCGGCTGTCGAACCCGGCGAAGCCGTCGCCGGCTTCCGGCATCGCATTGACGAGCGACGCGTTGCTGCGCGTGATCTGGTCGGGCGAGATCGGCCCGCCGCCGGCGAGACGCGACGCCTCGCGGTTCTTGCCGTCGGTGTCGACCGTGCTGTCGTGCGTGTCGTCGTTGTCGAGCTCGATGCTGCGTGGGCGCGAGCGCTCGGTTTGACCGGATGATTCCATCGCGGCTCTCCTCGCGGCGAAGCGTTCCGGATCGAAGCAAATCCCGTTCCGGGCATGACGGGAAAAGGCGCGCGGGCGATCGCCGCGGTCGCGCGACGCGCACTGATTTGTCGTGATTTATTTCAGCTAGAAGACGCGTTTTCTACAGAGTATGATTCTTTTCCTGCGAAGCGGCGACAGGGGATTGAGTCGCGCCGCCTCTGCCCGCGCCGGGGCGCCGCAGCACCCTTAAAGACGGGCAGTGAACAACAAAGCAAGGGACTAGAGGTGGCGGATTCATGCAAGCGACTACTGCCTTCACGCACCGCGGTTATCTGTTGAACTGCGCGCCCGCGCGTGCCAGCGACGGTTCATTCAAGCCCTACGTCGTGATCTCCCGATCGAGCGACGGGGAGCTCGTTGCGAACCGCTTTTTCCCGATCGAGCTCCAGTTCAACGACGAAGGCGACGCGATCGCGCACGCGCGCGACTGGGCCGTGCGATGGATCGACGCCAGCAGCATCACGATCTGACGCTGCCGCGATTCGGTGCCCTCGGCCGTCCGGCCGATCCCCGGCGTGCCGCTGGCGGGCACAAAACGCGGTAATCTTGCGGAACCCGTCACTTTATTAGCGGCCGTGCGACCGAGCGCGGCCGCCTGCATTGATATATGTCGACATCACCCGCCCGTCAGTGGGGCCTGGAAGAAATCGTCGCCGGCTTGCGTGAGTCGCGCGAGGAACTCCATCGCACGCGCCATCCGCGCGGCATCCGCGAACTGCCGTCACGCGATGCGATCTGCAAGATTGTGACCGGCCTGCGCGCGTCGATGTTTCCGACGCACTACGGCGCACCCGACCTGACCGACGAAAGCGTCGATTTCTACGTCGGCCACACGCTCGAAAGCACGCTGCGCATCCTGTCCGAACAGATTCGCCGCGCGCTGCCGTTCCTGCCCGAACATGCCGATACGCCGTTCGCCGAGCTCGACGAACGCGCGTTCGAGATCGCGCGCGAATTCGGCCGGCAGTTGCCGGCGGTCCGCGCGCTGCTCGTCAGCGATATCCAGGCCGCCTATGCGGGCGATCCGGCCGCGCAGCACATCACCGAGATCCTGCTGTGCTACCCCGGCGTGCTGGCGATGATGCACCACCGGCTCGCGCACGCGCTGCACCAGCTTGGCGTACCGCTGCTTGCGCGCTTCATCAATGAAATCGCCCACTCGGCCACCGGCATCGACATCCACCCGGGTGCGCAGATCGGCCCGAGCTTCTTCATCGACCACGGCACGGGTGTCGTGATCGGCGAGACGGCGATCATCGGCGAGCGCGTGCGCGTGTACCAGGCCGTCACGCTCGGCGCGAAAAGCTTCCCGGCCGATGGCGACGGTGCGCTGGTCAAGGGCAACGCACGGCACCCGATCGTCGAGGACGACGTGGTGATCTACGCGGGCGCGACGATTCTCGGCCGCGTGACGATCGGGCGCGGTTCGGTGATCGGCGGCAACGTGTGGCTCACGCACAGCGTGCCGCCCGGCACGAGCGTCGCGCAGGGCAAGGTTCGCGAAGGCGGGAGCACCGAGAAGCCGTAACCCGGCGCGCGGGCGCCGGCCGCCCGCCGCCGCGCGCGTCGGTCAGTGCTTGCTGTCGGGCGCGCGGTGCTTGTACAGCACGTCCTGGTCGACGCGGATCAGGTTCTGCCCCGCATCGACGACGAAATCCACGCCGTTGTACGCGTTGCCCGTCAGCATCAGGATCGCGCTCGCGACGTCGTCGGGGCCCGCGATGCGCGCGAGCGGCGTCGATGCGCGGCTCGCGTGTTCGAAGTCGGCCGGCGTCTGGTCGTCGCTCGGCAGCATCAGCCCGGGGAACACCGCGTTCACGCGCAGCACCGGCGCGGACGACAGCGCGAGCATCTGCGTGAGGTTGCCGAGCGCGGCCTTCGCGACCGTATAGCTGAAATGGTCGCGGTGAAAGTTTTCCTTGATCTTCTGGTCGACCACGTTCACGACGACACCCTGCGTGCCGGCCGCGCGGGCCCGTTCGTAGAACGCGCGCGTGAGCAGGATCGGCGCGCGGCAGTTGACGGCCCACGCCTGGTCGAACGCCGCGAGGTCGAAGCTCGGGAAATGATCCTGCCAGAATACCGACGCGTTGTTGACGAGCACGTCGAGGCGCCCGAAGCGCGCATACACCTGGTCGATCAGCGCGGTGATCTGTTCGGCATCCGACAGGTCGGCCTGCAACGCAACCGAATCGTGCCCGCGTTCGGCGATCGCGCGGGCCGCGGCCTGCGCCGCATCGGCCGAACGGTCGTAGTGCACCGCGGTGCGATAGCCGTGCGCGGCGAAATACTCGGCGAACGCGCGCCCGGCCCGGCGCGCGGCGCCGGTCACGAGCACGACGGGCGCGTGCGCCGTTTGCTTCGTCGACTCCATTACGTATTCGTCAGGTTGACTGAAGAAGGATTCGCGACGATCGACAGGAATTCGCGCCGCGTCGACGGATCGGTGCGGAACGTGCCGAGCATGCGCGACGTCACCATCTCGACGCCCGGCTTGTGCACGCCGCGCGTCGAGATGCACTGGTGCGCGGCTTCGAGGATCACGCCGACGCCCTTCGGCTGCAGCACGTCGAACAGCGTGTCGGCGATCTGCACGGTCATCTTTTCCTGGATCTGCAGGCGCTTCGCGAACGCGTCGACGAGGCGCGCGAGTTTCGAGATGCCGACCACGCGATGGTTCGGCAGATACGCGACGTGCGCGCGGCCGATGATCGGCACCATGTGGTGCTCGCAGTAGCTCTCGAAGCGGATGTCCTTCAGCACGATCATTTCGTCGTAGCCGTCGACTTCGCTGAACGTGCGCGCGAGGATGTCGCGCGGCTCCAGCGCGTAACCGGCGAAGAACTGCTCGTAGGCGCGCACGACGCGCGCGGGCGTGTCGATCAGGCCTTCGCGTGCGGGATCGTCGCCGGCCCAGCGCAACAGCACGCGAACGGCGTCTTCCGCTTCTTCGCGGCTCGGACGGGATGCGGCGGGTTCGGGCCGCGCGGACTTCTTTTTAGCCATCTATCTGCTCCATCGAATGCCGCCGCCGGGGCGGCGCGGAATCCGGGCATTGTTTCATGCTTTCGCAGGTCGCGTGCGAGGCCCGGCGCTCACTTCGGCCACTCGTCCTGCTCGTCGTTGAACAGCGACGCGACGACGCCGCGCAGCCACGCGGTGCGCGGATCGTTGTGGTACTTGCGATGCCAGTGCTGCTTCAGGTCGAAGCGCGGCAGGGCGAGCGGCGGCTCGACGGGCACGATGAACGCGTGCTCGGCTGCATACGCGTAGCCGATCGCATGCGGCACCGTCGCGATCAGGTCGGTGCGGCTCAGGATGAACGGCAGGCTCATGAAATGCGGCGTCTCGAGCACCGCGCGGCGCTGCATGCGCTGCTTCGCGAGATATTTCTCGAGCACCTCCTGGCTGCGCCCTTCGGCGCGCACCACCGCATGCCCGCAGGTGAGGAACTGTTCGACCGTGAACGGCGGCGCCTGTTCGAACGGGTGGCCGCGCCGCATCAGGCAGACGAACCGGTGCGTGAACAACCGCTGCTGGAAGAAGTTGTTGCCGTCGAGATCGGGGAAGTAGCCGACCGCGAGATCGATCGACCCGGCTTCGAGGCCGCGACCGACTTCGTCGTGCGCGAGCGAGACCGAGCGCAGGTTCGCGTGCGGCGCACGCATCGCGAACGCCTGCAGCAGCTTCGGCAGGAACACGATCTCGCCCACGTCCGACAGCGCGATCGAGAACGTATGCGTGCTCGCGGCCGGGTCGAAGTCGTGCGGCGCGACGAGGCCGCGCTCGATCTGCGCGAGCGCGTCGCGGGCGGCCGGCAGCAGCGCGAGCGCGCGCGGCGTCGGTTCCATCCCGCGCGACGTGCGCACGAACAGCGGATCGCCGAAGTACTCGCGCAGCCGGCCGAGCGCCGTGCTCACGCGCGGCTGGCTTACGCCGAGCAGGTCGCCGGCACGGCTCACGTTGCGCGTGTCGTCGAGCGCGACGAGGTAGGGAATGAGGTTCAGATCGAGCGCTTCCATCGCCAGGCCAGTATCTTGAAAACGTATACAACATATCTCCTGAATCGCGTTGCCGCATAGTCGGGAAAGCGCTCAAATGTGTTCGACGATTCGAATTAATGTTCAGGAGACGAACAATGCGCACCCAGGTCGCCATCATCGGCGCCGGCCCGTCCGGCCTTTTGCTTTCCCATCTGCTGCGCCTGCAAGGCGTCGATTCCATCCTCGTCGAAGCGCGTTCGCGCGAATACTGCGAGAACCGCATCCGCGCCGGCGTGCTGGAGCAGGGTACGGTCGATACGCTGAACGACGCCGGCCTCGGCGACCGGATGCGCCGCGAAGGGCTCGAGCATCACGGCATCGAGCTGCTGTTCTCCGGGCAGCGCCATCGCATCGACCTGTCCGAATTGACCGGCGGGCGCGCGATCACCGTCTACAGCCAGCATGAAGTCGTGCGCGACCTGATCGCGGCGGGCGTCGAGCATGGCCACCAGATGCATTTCGAAGTCAGCGACGTCGCGCTGCACGACGTCGAAGGCGAACACCCGTTCGTCACGTTCAAGCATGCGGACGGCCGCGAAGACCGCATCGACTGCGACTACATCGCCGGCTGCGACGGCTTCCACGGCATCGCGCGCCAGACGATCCCGGCCGAGCGGCTGAACACGTTCGAGCGCGTGTATCCGTTCGCGTGGCTCGGCATCCTCGCCGACGCGGCGCCGTCGCTCGACGAGCTCGTCTACGCGCATCACGACAACGGTTTCGCCCTCTTCTCGATGCGCTCGCCGACGGTCACGCGCCTGTACCTGCAGTGCAAGCCCGACGAGGACCTCACCGAATGGTCCGATGCGCGGATCTGGGACGAACTGCACACGCGCTTCTCGAACGACACGGGCTGGACGCCGACCGAGGGCCGGATCACCCAGAAAAGCGTGACGCCGATGCGCAGCTTCGTGTCGGAGACGATGCAGCACGGGCGCCTCTTCCTCGCCGGCGACGCCGCGCACATCGTTCCGCCGACCGGCGCGAAGGGGATGAACCTCGCGGTGGCCGACGTCCGCGCGCTGTCCCGCGCGCTCGGCGCGCGCTACCGCAACGGCGACGCGACGCTGCTCGACACGTATTCGGCGACCTGCCTCGAACGCGTATGGCGGGCCGAGCATTTCTCGTACTTCATGACGAACATGCTGCACTCGTCGCCGGAGGATTCGCCGTTCGTCAATCGCCTGAAGTTTGCCGAGCTGAAATACGTGACGCGCTCGCGGGCCGCCGCGCAGTCGCTCGCCGAAAACTACGTCGGGCTGCCGTTCAATGACGCGACGGCCCCCGAGGGAACCCGCCTTGACAACGCGCTGTGCGCGACTCTATGATCGGCCCATCGTTCGCTAATCGAATCTAGGTTCGATTGGCGAACAAATACCGGGATCGAGATCGGCCCCGGCGCGACACGCGGCACGCGCGTGTCCCCTCGACAGGCCGCGCATCGAGCCGCGGGTTCGTATCAGGAAGAGACATGGTCAACAAGATTTTCGAATCGCTTCAGTCGGCGGTGGCCGACATCCACGACGGCGCGACAATCATGATCGGCGGCTTCGGCACGGCCGGCATGCCGTCCGAGCTGATCGACGCGCTGATCGAACAGGGCGCGCGCGACCTGACGATCGTCAACAACAACGCGGGCAACGGCGAGACGGGCCTCGCGGCGCTGCTGAAGGCGAAGCAGGTGCGCAAGATCATCTGCTCGTTCCCGCGCCAGAGCGACTCGCAGGTGTTCGACGGGCTGTACCGCGCCGGCGAGATCGAGCTGGAACTCGTGCCGCAGGGCAACCTCGCGGAGCGTATCCGCGCGGCGGGCGCCGGCATCGGCGGCTTCTTCACGCCGACGGGTTACGGCACCAAGCTCGCGGAAGGCAAGGAAACGCGCGTGATCGACGGCAAGCCGTATGTGTTCGAGACGCCGATCCACGCCGATTTCGCGCTCGTGAAGGCGTACAAGGGCGATCGTTGGGGCAATCTCGTGTATCGCAAGACCGCGCGCAACTTCGGGCCGATCATGGCCAGCGCGGCGAAGGTCGCGATCGTGCAGGTGTCGGAAGTCGTGCCGCTCGGCGCGCTGAACCCGGAACACATCGTGACGCCGGGCATTTTCGTCCAGCGCGTCGTCGAGGTGCCGCAGGCCGCGCATGCGGCCGAGCTGGCTGCCGAACATGCTGCATCGCAAGCCGCCTGACCCGCCTGGAGAAAACGACATGAAACGACTGACCCGCGATGAAATGGCCAAGCGCGTCGCCCAGGACATCCCCGAAGGCGCGTACGTGAACCTCGGCATCGGCGTGCCGACGCTGGTGGCGAACCACCTCGACCCGAGCAAGGAGATCTTCCTGCACAGCGAGAACGGCCTGCTCGGCATGGGCCCCGCGCCCGCGCCGGGCGAGGAAGACGACGAACTGATCAACGCCGGCAAGCAGCACGTGACGCTGCTCACCGGCGGCGCGTATTTCCACCATTCGGATTCGTTCGCGATGATGCGCGGCGGCCACCTCGATTACTGCGTGCTCGGCGCGTTCCAGGTATCGGCGAACGGCGACCTCGCGAACTGGCATACGGGCGCACCCGATGCGATTCCGGCGGTCGGCGGCGCGATGGACCTCGCGATCGGCGCGAAGCAGGTGTTCGTGATGATGGAGCACCTGACGAAGCAGGGCGAGAGCAAGATCGTCGCGCAGTGCTCGTATCCGGTCACCGGTGTGCAATGCGTGAGCCGTATCTATACGGATCTGGCCGTGCTCGACGTGACGGCCGACGGGCTGGCCGTGAGCGAGATCTTCACCGACCTGTCGTTCGACGAACTGCAGAAGCTGACCGGCGTGCCGCTGATCGACGCGACGCAAAAGGCGGCTGCCTGAACCACCGACGTGCCGGCGCGTGCGTTTGCGCGCATGCCGGCGCGCTTGGGTGGACAATAGGCGCACGCCGTTTCCCCAATCTGATGCCATGCTCGAAGACAGCGCCCGCCTGACCTCCCTCATCTGCGGCACCGAGCCGCTCAACCGGATCTGGTCGCCCCGCGCGACGATCCAGCGGATGCTCGACGTCGAGGCCGCGCTCGCGCGTGCGCTCGCCGCGCAGCAGGTGATTCCCGCCGCCGCGGTCGCGCCGATTGAACGCGCGTGCGACGCAAGCCGGCTCGACGCCGACGCGCTCGCGCACGGCGCGGCGCTCGGCGGCAATCTCGCGATTCCGCTCGTCAAGCAGCTCACCGCGCAAGTGAAGGCCGACGACCCCGAGGCCGCGAAGTTCGTGCACTGGGGCGCGACGAGCCAGGACATCATCGATACCGCGACCGTTCTTCAGCTGCGCGACACGCTCGACGTGCTCGAGCCGATGCTCGACGAAACGTGTGCGTCGCTCGCGGCGCTCTCGCGCACGCATCGCGCGACGCCGATGATCGGCCGCACGTGGCTGCAACAGGCGCTGCCGATCACGCTCGGCCTGAAATTCGCGCAATGGCTCGACGCGCTGCTGCGCCATCGCGCGCGTTTCGCCGAATTGCGCGAACGCGCGCTCGTGCTGCAGTTCGGCGGCGCGGCCGGCACGCTCGCGAGCCTGCGCGAGCACGCGGCCGGCGTCACGGCCGCGCTGGCGGCGGACCTGAAGCTCGCCGCACCGGCCGTGCCGTGGCACACGCAGCGCGACCGCATCGCGGAAGCCGCGTCCTGCTTCGGGATGCTGACGGGTACGCTCGGCAAGATCGCGCGCGACGCGTCGCTGCAGATGCAGACCGAAGTCGGCGAGCTTGGCGAACCGGCCGCCGCCGGCAAGGGCGGCTCGTCGACGATGCCGCACAAGCGCAACCCGGTCGGTTGCGCGGCGGTGCTCACCGCCGCGGTGCGCGCGCCGAACCTCGTCGCGACGGTGTTCGCGGGCATGGTCCAGGAACATGAACGTGCGCTCGGCGGCTGGCAGGCCGAATGGGACGCGCTGCCCGATCTCGCGCGCCTGACCGGCGGCGCGCTTGCGCAGATCGCCCAGATCGTCGCGGGCCTCGACGTGAACACCGAACGCCTTGCCGCGAATCTCGGCCTGACGCGCGGGCTGATTCTCGGCGAAGCGGTGATGCTCGCGCTCGGCGACAAGATCGGCCGGCTCGACGCGCATCACGTCGTCGAGCATGCGTCGAAGGAAGCCGTGCGCACGGGCTCGACGCTGTTCGATGTGCTCGCCGCCGATGCGACCGTGTCGGCGCACCTGTCGCGCGACGCGCTCGCGCGGCTGCTCGATCCCGCACATTACGTCGGCGAGGCGCAGGCCTATGTCGACGCCGTGCTCGCGCTGCACGCGGGCGCGAAATAACCAGGAGAACCTTGAGATGCCTTTCGCCACTGTCAACGGCGTGAAACTGCATTACCGGATCGACCGTGCCGCGCGCGACGACGCGCCGTGGCTCGTCTTCTCGAATTCGCTCGGCGCCGACCTGCAGATGTGGGCACCGCAGATCCGTCCGCTCACGCAGCACTTCAACATCCTGCGCTACGACACGCGCGGCCACGGCCACTCCGAAGCACCGGCCGGCTCGTACACGATCGAGCAGCTCGCCGGCGACGTGATCGGCCTGCTCGACCACGTCGGCATCGATCGCGCGCATTTCTGCGGGATCTCGATGGGCGGGCTGACGGGCGCGGCGCTGGCCGCGCGCTTCCCGTCGCGCATCGTGCGCGCGGTGCTGTCGAACACCGCGGCAAAGATCGGTTCGCCGGAAGTGTGGGCGCCGCGCGCGCAGAAGGCACGCGCCGAAGGGATGGCCGCGCTCGCCGACGCCGTGCTGCCGCGCTGGTTCACCGACGCATTCGTCGAGCGTGAGCCGCGCCTGTTCGATGCGATCCGCGACACCTTCGTGCATACCGACAAGGACGGTTATGCGGCGAACTGCGACGCGCTGAATGCCGCCGACCTGCGCGAAGAGGTGAAAGGCATCGCGCTGCCGGTGCTCGTCGTGACCGGCGCGAAGGACATGTCGACGCCGCCCGACCAGGGCCGCGCGCTCGCCGCCGCGATTCCGGGTGCGCAGCACGTCGAATTCGACGCCGCGCATATTTCGAACATCGAGTGCACCGACGGCTTCAACCGCGCGCTGCTCGATTTCCTGACCGCGTGAGGCACCGGCGATGAACGACCAGGAACGTTACGAAGCAGGGATGACGGTGCGTCGCGCGGTGCTCGGCGACGCGCACGTCGATCGTTCGATCGAGAACCGCACCGAGGTGACCGACGAATTCCAGAACCTGATCACGCGTTATGCATGGGGCGAGATCTGGACGCGCGACGGCCTGCCGCGCCATACGCGCAGCCTGCTGACCATCGCGATGATGGTGGCGCTCAATCGCGGCGAGGAGCTTGCGCTCCATCTGCGCGCCGCGCGCAACAACGGCGTGACCCGCGACGAGATCAAGGAAGTGCTGCTGCAGACCGCGATCTATTGCGGCGTGCCGGCCGCGAATTCCGCGTTCCATCTCGCGGACAAGATCTTCAAGGAACAGGACGCGGCCGCGTAAGACGGTCGGTCAGGCGCGGCCGGCTGAGGGCGGCCGCAACCCATCGCATGGCCCGCTGTCGCAAGCGGGCCGTCGACGACGGAATCGATGAACGCGCCGGCAGAGCATCGGCGCACGGCACACCGGATGATTGGTGGACGAACAAAGGAAGGGCGCGGCTGCCATGCCGTATTGCTCATACATTATTAGCGTTGCTGGGGACCGGAGTAAGCGCTGACGCGCCAACGCCGGTCGACCACGACGCATGGGATCCAGGTAGACGCCAAGGCGCGAACCTGGATCGACACAGGAGACTAGCGATGAATCGCGCACCCGTGGTCGATGTCCAGACCTTCATCAACGAGCAGCCGTTCGGCGGCTTTCAATGGCTCGTGTTCCTCATGTGTTTCGTGATCGTGCTGCTCGACGGCTTCGATACGGCCGCGATCGGCTTCATCGCGCCGTCGCTGCTCGGCGAATGGAACCTCACCAAGCCCGATCTCGCACCGGTACTCAGCGCCGCGCTGTTCGGCCTCGCGTGCGGCGCGCTCGTGTCGGGCCCGCTGTCCGACCGGCTCGGCCGCCGTTCGCTGCTGCTCGGCTCGGTATTCCTGTTCGGCGTCGCATGCCTGATGTCCGCTTTCTCGAATACGATCGGGCACCTGACGATCCTGCGTTTCATCACGGGCGTCGGGCTGGGCGCGGCGATGCCGAACGCGGTCACGATGATGGGCGAGTTCTGCCCGGACAAGCGCCGCGCGACCGTGATCAACCTGATGTTCTGCGGCTTCCCGCTCGGCGCCGCGTTCGGCGGTTTCCTGGCCGCGTGGATGATTCCGCATTTCGGCTGGCGCAGCGTGCTGATCCTCGGCGGCGTGACGCCGCTGCTGCTCGGCGTGCTGTTGCTGCTGAAGATGCCGGAATCGGTGCGCTTCATGGTCGCGAGCGGCCAGCATGTCGACAAGGTCCGCGCCACGCTCGCGCGGATCTCGCGCGACGCGCTGAACGCCGGTTCGTTCGCGATGACCGAAGCCGCGCCGCAGACCGGCAGCAAGGGCCTCGGCGTCGTGCTGTCGCGCTCGTACATCGTCGGCTCGGTGATGCTGTGGCTCGCGTACTTCATGGGGCTCGTGATCTTCTACGCGTCGATCAACTGGATGCCGATCCTGCTGAAGGATGCCGGGCTGACGCCGAAGAGCGCGACGCTGATCTCCGCGCTGTTCCCGCTCGGCGGTGTGGGTGCCGTGCTGTGCGGCGTGCTGATGGACCGCTTCAACGCGAACCGCGTGATCGCTGTGTGCTACGCGCTGACGGCCGTCAGCGTCTATGCGATCGGGCAGGCGGCCGGCAACGTCGGGCTGCTCGTGCTGGTCGTGTTCGTGGCCGGCGTGCTGATGAACACCGCGCAATCGTCGATGCCGGCGCTCGCCGCCGCGTTCTATCCGACCGAGGGGCGCGGCACGGGTGTCGCGTGGATGCTCGGCGTCGGCCGCTTCGGCGGGATTGCGGGATCGTTCCTCGTCGCCGAGCTGACGCGCCGGCATTTTTCGTTCGCGGGCGTGTTCGCGACGATCGCCGTCGCGGGCTTGCTCGCGTGTGTCGCGCTGCTGATCAAGCAGATGGCGCGGCCGCATGGCGTGACGCAGCCGGCAGGCAAGATCGAATCGCTCGGGCATTGAGCGAAGCGCGGGCCGGTGCGATGCGCCGGCCCGCCGATACGGCGGCCGTCGGGCCGCCGGTTATTCTTCCGCGTCGTGTTCCTTCACGAAATTGCGCAGATACGCGCGCAGCGCAGCCTCCCGGCTGCGATGATCGGAGAGGTTCGCGGCGCCCATGTCTTCCTCTTCGCCGAACATCGTCGGCGGCGCGCAATAGATGCCGATCTCGATGTCTTCGCGCAACACACGAATCTCGTGCGTGAGCGGGCGATACTCGGCGATCCAGTGCATCCCCTCGATGTGTTCACCCGCCCTCAGCAGTGGCTTCATCGGCACTCTCCCGGCAGCAGCGGCGCAACCGGCGAAGCGGTTGCGCGCGCCCGTACCAAAAGGGTACGCCTGCATGGCACGAATCTCAACGGGCACGCCGTGAGCGCTCACTGCGGCAGCAGGTGCGCGATCAGGGGGTAGAGCGACAGGATCAGCAGCACGGCCATCGTCACGTTGAAGAGGCGCAGCGCGCGGGGATTCGACAGGAAGCGGCGCAGGCCGAGCCCGAACGCGGCCCACAGGCTGATGCACGGAAAGCCGATCAGAATGAATACGACGGCCATCCACGCGGCGTTCATCCCGTAGTCGCCGGACAGGCGGACCGTCGTCGCGGCGGTCAGCACCATCATCCATGCCTTCGGATTGATCCACTGGAAAGCGGCGGCTTCGATGAACGTCATCGGCCGCGGCTTGCCGCCGTGTGCCTTCACTTCGCCCGACGTGCCGATGCGCCACGCGAGGTACAGCAGGTACGCGACGCTCGCGACTTCGAGGATCGTATAGAGCAGCGGCAGGCGCTTGAATGCTTCGCCGAGGCCGAAGCCGACGCAGAGCATCAGGATCGCGACGCCGGTGCTGATGCCGAACAGGTGCGGCATGGTGCGGCGGAAACCGAAATTGACGCCGGATGCGAGCAGCATCGTGTTGTTCGGGCCGGGCGTGATCGACGTGACGAGCGCAAACAGCATGCCGGCGGGCAGCGCGCTCAGGGTGAGGAATTCCATCGCGGATTCTCCATTCTGTTCTGGACTGGGATGGAGGTCAGTTTAGCGACGGTTTTCTGTACAGTACCGGTACAGTTTGATTGACGATTGCCGGTACGGGGGAGGGGTGTTGCTGTGGGGTTGTTGTTGATGTGTGTGGGCTCTCGGAAAAGATGCCCGCGGTCTCAATAAGTTGTCTTTGAATAATTGGCTGCGTTCAATGTGGGACGAAAGCGGTTCGTCAAATCGCCCTTGCGAACAATAGCCATCATGTGGCTGCTACTCCGTCCGATGCTTCTTTACCAGTTCCAGCGTCTCGCACGCACGAAGAATCGTGTCTTTCGAGAATGGCGAGAGCGGATGTTCGTTGAGCCAGAGAAGCCATTCGATTACAGCGTCGCACTCGACGTCTGTCAGCTTGGGCCAACGCTGCAGAAAATAGTCGTCCCAGTATTCCACAACCGGCGACCTGTCCAACGACCCCATCAAGCTCTCGATGACCGTCAACGCGACCTGATTGTCTTCGATCGAGACGCGCATGATTCCGGGCAAAAAGTAGCAGAACGCTTCGGGAGTAAATCTGTAGACCGCGTCTGCGTAGTTTGTCCAGTCGTAAGCAGTCGTCTCGTCCCAGAGCAGGTTTGAGAAGTGCAATGCGTCGTAGTACTCGTTCGTGTCGGGTGAGACGGTTGGAACGACCGACATCGGCTTTTTCCTCTCGGAAAAAGCCCGCCTAATATGTCCCATCACCAAACGCCCGTCATCAGCTGTTTGCATTTTTCTACCATCGCTCATGCGTCTGCCATCGCTTGTTGGCGGCCTGGGTCCCCACCGTTCCAACACCGTTGCTCGCGTTGTGACCTCGCCTTCGCAAGACCAAGCCAGGCGTTGTAACGGACCGTCAAGTCGTAGCCTCTCATAGCCGGTATACACCTGCCGAGCAGGCCGACGACGTCCTGTCCAATTGGTTCAAATCTCGTACCGATCCGAGCACCCGTCAAATAGACTCCTTGGGCGGGCCGGGGTGAACAAGTTGCACACCGGCCGAGATCAATCTTGTTTCCGCCGTATAAGCGCACGCACCCAACCAGTGATCGCAACAAACGTCAGACCGGGGGAAAGTATCAGTGCAATCAGTAGGTCGAAGACCTTGGAAAGCTCGGATTCCGTGGCCCCAAAAATCCGGTGACTGGCAGTTCGGGTCACGGCGTACCATAGAAGTGCGCCACCAATCGAACACAATCCGATCCTGAGCCAGGATTTCGCTTCCGGTTCAACCTTGCGCCAGGCAAAAATCGCGCTCGCAGCCCACGCGGCATAGATTGGAACCCACAAGGGTCGTGAAATTTCGGAGACCGATACAAAGGTCGACAGGATTGCCACAAGGATCATGAGAACAAGCAAACCGATGGCATCCGGGAAATATCGGCTTCGTTGCATGGTGATCAACGGCATTGGTTTCTCATTTCTTGAATGCTGAATTGGGACACGTGCAAGCGTACTGAGCCTGATCCATTGCGGCCGTGCCAAACGGAGTGAAGACCGTGCCGGCCGGCTCAACTGCTCCGGAGAGAAATGACGAGACTGTACCCAAAACGCCAGCAATCGCTGGGGAAATGCCACTTATGACCCTTCCAACAAGGCCGGGTTCTTTCGTAAGGGTTGCCGAGCAGCTTCTCGAGCTCGATGTTGAGGTCTCGAGACGCGAGCCTCAATCTCCGCGTACTGCTGATCCTGGTCATCACCGCCCGGTGTCGTTCCACCGGGCGGCCGATGCAGCGCACCACGCTCGCTCGCGTCGCTTTCTCGAACATGAGAACGACGATCGCATGGCAACGTCCTTGCCTGGCACGTCATGTTCGTTTCCCGGTGACGCGAGTCAATGGTGGAGAAGCGGGAAAACCACGAGTCCGATGACGGCGGCCGCCGTCACGATCACCGGTTCCTGGAGCTTCTTGAAGCGCCACAGCAGCAGCACGGTCGTGACGGCGAGCAGTGCGGTCGGGACGTCGACGATCGATCGCTTCGCGATGACGAGGACGGAGCCCGTGATCGCGCCGACTGCCGCAGCCGTAATGCCATCGACGAATGCCTTGACGCCTGGACGGTGCCCATACTTCTTCACGTAGGGCGCGGGAATGACCGTGAACAGGTAACACGGTAGGAATGTCCCGAGCGCGGCGACGCATGCGCCAGGCAGGCCCGCCACGAGGTACCCGATAAAGCCGACAGTGATCACGACCGGGCCGGGCGTGATCATCGCGACCGCGACGGCATCCACGAACTGCTTGTCGTTCAGCCAGTGATGTTCGGTGACGACGCCGCCATAGAGGAACGGCACGATCGCGAGTCCTGAGCCGAACACGAACGCGCCGGCCTTCATGAAGAACGCACCGATCTGGACGAGCTGCGGCAGGTCGATGCCGCTCAGTAGCCCGCTGGCTGCCGGCAAGTTGGCGGCGGCAACTGCATTCAGCCCGCCCCGCTGCAGCCACCTGGGCGGCGCGCGCCACAGCCAGCCGATCAGGCCTGCGGCAACGAAAAGCCATGCGATTTCCGATTCCGTGATGAAGGTCACGGCAGCCAGCGTCAGGAAGATTGCCCAGAGGAGCTTGTCGTTGCCGACGGTCTTGGTCGTGAGCTTGTAAGCGCTCATCGCGATGATGCCGACCACCGCGGCGCCGACGCCGTAGAAGACGGTCTGCATCCACGGCAGCCCGCCAAAATGCGCGTACGCGAACCCGAGCGCGAGCACCATCAGGAACGACGGCAGCACGAACGCGATACCGACGAGTGTCGCCCCGAGAAGGCGGTAGTGGACGAACCCGAGATAGATCGCGAGCTGGGCCGCCATCGGCCCCGGTGCGAGCTGGGCCAGCGTGAGCCCTTCCTTGTAGTCGGCCTCGGTTATCCAGCCGCGTCGCTCGACCAGATCGCGACGCATATAGCCAGCGAGCGCGACCGGTCCGCCGAAACCGAACGTGCCGAGACGCAGCATGTAGGCGACCAGCTCGCCAAGCGAGTAGATCGGTTCGGTCGTGGCGATGGTCGTCGTCATGATCTGGCTGGGGTTTCGCTCTTGCCGTTCGATGTGAAGTGCGCATACAGGGAGTCGAGTACGGCGCCCATCTGCTCGAGCAACTGATCGTCGTTCTCCGTCCGTTGGCGCGTGCCGGCCATCACGGCCTCGAAGCCCACTGCTTCAGGCGCGGCGGGACCGCCCACGTCGAGCGCGTGCACGATCTCGCCGACACGCATCAGGGCCGGGTCCTTGTCGAGTCCGAAGCTGGCCAGCAGAACTTCGAATGTCACGCGCTCGCCCACGTGCGTAAAAGTCGCGCCGTCGAAATCGAAGCCCAGCGCGTCAGCCGGGCAATCGGCCGGCGACGCGAGCCAGATGAAGCGCGCTTGCGCGTCGATGAATCGGCGGATCAGCCACGCACTGGCGACGCGATCGACCCACATCCGCTGCCGCGTCGCCCAGGCGCGGCCCTGGTACTCGCCGATCGAGAGCGGACGAACGACGCGGTCCGCGGCATGCGGCTCGCCCGGCGACAGCACCGTGTCGACCAGCGCACCGAAATCCTGCAGGGCGACTTCGGCGCGGGTGGCCGAATCACCCGGGAAATAGTCGATCGCCCGGATGGCGTCGAGATCCTTGCGCAGGCGACGCAACAGGCGAGTGAGCTCGGCGGCTGATTGCCCGTCAAGCGTCTTGCGCACGTCGGCGAGCGCGCGCGTGAAGGTTGCGTAATCGTCGGCCCGGTCGAACAGCGCCCGGAATTCCTGTTCCTGGGACCGGTCGAGACTCGGTGCGCGCAACAGGTGAGCTGCGCCGCCGCTCTCGGCAATCGCGCCCGCGAGTTCACGCAGCGTCTCTTCGTGCGCTTCGGTGTGGGGCAGCAGGTAGACACCGTCGCGCAGCACCGCACAGCCTTTCGCCTTGAGCGCGCGCCAGAACCGCATGCGGGCCGTCGCGTTTTCCGTCGGAAGGGTCAGAACAAGCAGCGACCATGTAGAAAGGGTTTTCATGTAGCGAATTCTACGTCTCGGTTATGTTTTCTACAAAATTTATTTGAGTGATCGCGTGTCGTCCCGCACGCGCTCCCGGCAGGTGGCCAGGGTGTGCGAGGGGTGCCGCTCGCACGAGGCGCGCCAAGAAAGCGCCGTGCCTCGCTCGGGTGAGGGTCGGATGAGTGACCGCGTAATGCGGAACGAGGTAGGCGACGCCCAGGTGCTGCGGGCCGGATTTCGGTCCTGCGGAACGATCTACGGCGTCACGACAAGTGCCGTATGCATCCTCGCTTCATAGTGGCCCGGCTGGTTGCAGATCAGCGCGTCGTGGCCAGGCGTGAGCTTGAATGACATGCGCTTGCGCTTGCCGGGCGCGATATCTTCCACTTCCCCGATTGTTTTCAGGGTGTGCTCCATCACCTGTCCTTTGCCGACAGGGAGTGCATCGTCGGGGAGATCTGTCCTGAAGACGACGAGCTCGTTGGTCGTTGCGGCCATGCACCGGATTGTCGAAGGGCGTGGCGTCGTCTGCCGCGTTGCTTTTCCGGTCGATCTGCCCGAGCTCGAAACGGCCGTCCTGTCGGTCGACCGGGCGGGTTACGCGCCGCCACGCACCGCCATCGCGAGCGGCATCATCGCCGGCCCGATGGACGCGAGCAGGCGCTCTTTCGATACCCCGTCGCGGGATTGAACGGAAATGCCGTGCAACTGCGTTGCATAGAAATCGGCCAGCGCCTTGATGTCGGTGCCCCGCGCGAGCTGCCCCTGTTCGGCCGCGAGCTGCAAACGCTGGGCGATCGATTGCGTGCGTGCGCGCCGGTGGGCGGCCAGCCATTCCATGACACCTTCGTTTTCGGCCGAGTAGTTGGTCGCGGCGGACACCACCATGCAGCCGTGCGGCTGGCCGCGCCTGGTATAAGCGGCGACGGCATCGCGCAGCATCCGTTCGATGGCCGCGCGGACATCGGTTTCCTCGCCGAGCGCACGATCGGCGAAGCCGCCTTCGCCTTGCTCGTAGAGCGCCACGGCCTCGTGGAACAGGGCTTCCTTGCTGCCGAACGCGGCATAGATGCGCGCTGACGCGATGCCCATCGCTTCGACCAGGTCGGACATCGACGTGCCTTCGTAGCCGCGCCGCCAGAACGCAAGCATCGCGCGTTTCAGCGCCATGTCGCGATCGAATTCTCTCGGTCGTCCCGCCATATCCCTTTCGTCCGTCGTCACATCGTGCGCCGATTTTATCGCGCGCCGTGTTGACACGCGCCGTTCCCGCATTCTATTCTTTGTCGATCAACAAACAATAGGAATCGATCATGCGTACTCTCAAGGGCCCCAGTCTTCATCTCGCGCAGTTCGCCGACGATGCGGCGCCGTTCGACAGCCTGCCGCATATCGCGCAATGGGCGGCCGGCGTCGGCTTCAAGGCGCTGCAGATTCCCGCGTGGGACGGTCGGCTGTTCGACGTGGAGACCGCCGCGGACAGTCAGGCCTATTGCGATGACATGAAGGGCATGCTGGCCGAACATGGGCTGGAGATCAGCGAACTGACCACGCATATCTTCGGGCAGCTGGTTGCCGTGCATCCGGCGTACGACGCCATGTGCGACAACTTCGCGCCCGAGGCCG
This sequence comes from Burkholderia sp. Bmkn7, assembly GCF_041103175.1. NCBI lineage: Bacteria > Pseudomonadati > Pseudomonadota > Betaproteobacteria > Burkholderiales > Burkholderiaceae > Burkholderia > Burkholderia sp. Bmkn7. The sequence continues at coordinate 543,975 of NZ_JBGCUH010000002.1, forward strand.
TGCGCGGCAACCCGGCCGCGCGCACCGCATGGGCGCTGGATCGGCTCGAGCTGGCGGCACGGGCTTCACGCCGCCTGGGGCTGACCGACATGGGCACCTTTTCGGGCTCGTTCGCGTGGCCTTACCTGTTTCCGTTCCCGCAGCGGCCCGCGGGCCTGATCGAGACGGCCTTCGACGAGCTGGCGCGTCGCTGGCGGCCGATTCTCGACGCCTGCGACGAAAACGGCGTCAACCTCTGCTATGAGATTCACCCCAGCGAAGACCTGCACGACGGCGTCAGTTTCGAGCGCTTCCATGCGCTGGTCGGCCAGCACGCGCGCTGCAAGATGCTGTTCGATCCCAGCCATTTCGTGCTGCAGCAACTGGACTATCTGGCGTACATCGATATCTACCGCGACCACATCCGCATGTTCCATGTGAAGGACGCGGAGTTCCTGCCTTCGGGGCGCCAGGGCATCTACGGCGGCTACAGTTCGTGGCTGGAGCGCGCCGGCCGTTTCCGTTCGCTTGGCGATGGTCAAGTCGACTTCAAGGCGATTTTTTCGAAATTTGCTCAGTACGACTACACAGGGTGGGCCACCCTCGAATGGGAGTGCTGCCTGAAGAATCAGGAGGACGGCGCGCGCGAAGGCGTCGCGTTCATCAACGACCACATCATCCGGGTGACGGAGCGCATCTTCGACGATTTCGCCGGTGCCGCGGTCGATCAACGGCAAATCCACGACATGCTCGGCATCGCTTGAGCCGTTTCCCCCCACTTCCAGGAATCATCGAAATGTCCGCTCGACTTCAGTCGTCGTCTGCCGACGCTCAAAGCTTTGCTCACCAATACGTACGCATCGACGGCCAGCGCATCCATTGCGTCACGGCCGGCGCCGGTACCCCGGTCCTGCTGATTCCGGGATGGCCGCAAACCTGGTACGCGTGGCGTCACGTGATGCAGGCGCTCGCCGCGCGCGGCTTCATGGCCGTCGCGGTCGATCCGCCAGGTACCGGCTATTCCGATCGGCCGCATGCGGGTTACGACACGGGGCACACGGCGGCGACGTTGCATCGCGTGATGGCGCAGCTCGGCTTCGATGTTTACCAGGTGGCCGGCCACGACGTCGGCATGTGGGTGGCCTATGCGCTGGCGAGCGACCGGCCCGACGCCGTGAAGTCGCTGGCGCTCACGGAGGCGGTGATCCCCGGGCTGGCGCCCGCGCCGTCGATCTTCGCCCCGCCGGAAGAAAACATCTTCCTGTGGCATTTCATGTTCAACCAGCTGGCCGACCTGCCCGAGACGCTGGTTGCGGGCCGCGAGCGGGCGTATCTGGAGTTCATGTTCAACCGCTGGTCGTTCCGGCGCGACTGTGTGGCCGTCGATGTGTATATCGATGCCTATGCGGCACCGGGCGGCTTGCGCGGCGGCTTCTCCTATTACCGTGCGATTCCGGAGACGATCCGGCAGAACCAGGCGCGGGCGCAGCGCAAGCTGACGATGCCGGTGCTCGCCATCGGTGCCGAACATGCCACCGGCGATGCGCCGCTGGTCACGATGCGCGACAACGCGACCGATCTGCAGGGCGCGGTGGTCCCGGCTTGCGGTCACTTCATCATGGAAGAGGCCCCCGACGCATTCATCGGCCATCTGTTGCCTTTCCTGGAGCGGAACCGCTGAACATGCCGATCGACACCGACATCGCATCACTGCTGGAGCGACTGGCCGTGACCGAGGCGCCTGCGTCGCTGGACGCGTTGAGACGGGTGACCGATACGACACTGCGGGGCTGGCATGGACCGCTGGAAGCGGTCGACCATACGGAAACCTTCGCGGTGCCCACGCGCGACGGGCAGCAGATTCGCGTGCGGGCTTATTGGCCAGCGGTCGCTTCGGAAAGCGCGGCGCGCCTGCCGGCGCTCGTTTATGCACACGGCGGCGGGTGGTGCCTCGGCACGCTCGAGCTATACGACAATCCCTGCCGCGCGCTGGCCAACGCGACGCAATGCGTCGTGCTGTCGGTCGATTACCGGCTTGCGCCGGAGCACCGGTTTCCGGTGCCGCTGGAGGATTTCTGCGATGCGCTGAACTGGGTGGTGCGCGAGGCGGCCGGCCTGGGACTGGACCCGGCGCGCATCGCCGTCGGCGGCGACAGTGCGGGAGGAAACCTTGCGGCAGCTGCCTGTCTGGTCGCACGTGGGCGGGGCGGCCCGTCGATCGCGCATCAGCTGTTGCTGTATCCGCCGCTGGATGCGTCGATGAGCACGACGTCCTATCGGACTTGCGGGCAGGGCTACTACCTGACGCAGGATGTCATGCGGTATTGCTTCGACATGTACCTGACCGATCCGGCCGACGGCGGGTCACCCCGCGTGTCGCCGCTGCAGGCGGCTTCGCTCGAGGGTTTGCCACCGGCCACGTTGCTGGCCTGCGAGTACGATCCGGTGCGCGACGACGCGCACGCGTATGCGGAGCGATTGCGGGAGGCCGGCGTGGCGGCCGATTTCGTCGTGCTGCCGGGGATGATCCATGCGTGCATCCATATGGCCGGCGTGACGTCGGCAGCCCGCCAGGTGTTCGACGTGGCCGGCGCGCAGATGCGCAGGGCTTTCCAGCGGTGAGCGTATGGCCGAAGGGGGCGGTGCGAACTGCGTGGAGGGTTGTAGGGTTCGGCGGCCGCGCGATATCGGGAATGGCCGAGCGATTTCCGTGGTTTCGACGGATTGCCTGTTTGATCGGTTACTCGGCTCCCGTATTGACGGCCGACAGCAGGTTGGCTAGATTCTTCGCATGAACGCACTTTTCGTCACGACTACGACCACCATCACGACCGCCAATGGCGGGCCGGGAGGAGGTTGCGCGTCGTAGGTCGGTGTGTCGAACTCACCCCAAGCCCCGCCGGAAACGGACGGGGCTTTTTTCATGCTCCGTTTGGCCGGCATCGAACGTCAGCGGAGAACATGATGGATGATTGCGATCGCCGAGTGTCCGGCGACAGAGTCGGCTCGTTTCGCCAGAAGGACAGCAACCCGGCCGCATGGCTCACCGGATTCGTGGAAGGCGTGCCGGCGTCGACGCGGATCCTGCTGGTCTTCCAGTTCCTGGTGAATCTGTCGGTGTTCGGGGCGCTGCCGCTGCTTGCCGCGTTCCTGGACATGGAGCGCCATCTGAACGCGAGCAGCGTCGCCAGCGTGCTGACGGTGAATCTGCTGGCGAGCCGGCTGTTGCCACTGCTGCTGGGTGCGTCGGCGGATCGCTTCAGCAGCCGCGTGCTGACCACGCTCGGTCTGCTTTGCCGTGCGGCCGGGTTTGCAGGATTCGCATTTGCGCGATCGCTTCCGGGCCTGTTGATGTGGGCGTGTCTGTCCGGGCTTGGAGCCGCGCTTTACGAAACGACCGCGTATTCGATCTTCGGCTCGCTCGATGGCGCCGTGCGTCCCAAGGTGTTCGCGCTGAACAACCTGGCGCTGAATCTCGGTGCGTTGATCGGTCCGGCGCTGCTGATTGTCGTGCCGAACACGAACGGGGCGCTGCCGTTTTTGGTGAGCGGTGCGGTCTTCACGGCGCTCGCGCTGGTTGCACCGTGGATCGCGGGGCGAAGCAGGCACGACGTAGTCGACGCGCATCCGCTGCGTGGCGTGCTGGTCGCGTTTGGCGACCGGCGGTTTCGCCGGCTATGTTGGTCGCTTGTCCCGTTCTGGACCGTGTATACGCAGATCTACGCATTCATCCCGTTGACCTTTTCGCATGGCGCACACGGCTACAACGGCGTGAGGCCGTTCTACATCACGAATGCGCTGATGGGAATCGCCACCGCCTGGCTCGGCATGGGCTGGTTTCAGCGTACGGGCTGGCGATCGATGATGGTGATCGGGCATGCGTCGTTGTGCGGCTGTTTTGCGCTTGCGGCATGGCTGGTCGTCCGCGATCGGGGCGCAGATTCGTCGCTCGTGATCCTGATCGTGTTCGCGATCGTATTCACGTTTGGCGAAAGCCTGATTCTTCCCGCGTCGAACATCGCGCTCGCCAGCCTGACGACGGACGGCAACGCCGGCCGTTATTTCGGTGCGTCGGCGATTTCGTGGGCGATCGGCGGGATGCTGGGCAACTTCATCGGCAGCGCAGCCGCACGCTGGACGGTGCTCGCGCCGGCATGGGTCATGTTCATGGTGATCGCACTGACCGGCCTGCTCGCCTTCCGGAGCCGGTGGCCACAATAGCCATCAATGCAGTCGATCCAGCGCGAGCTACCTGCGCGTCCGAACCCGCGCCTTCACACACTTGAACCAGAGCCGCATCGCACCGACCCCGCCCGCCACCGGAACGCGCGGCAACAGGAACGCATCGTCGGACGCCCCGGCGCAACCGCGCCGGGTCGTCGTCGCGTTGCGGTAGCCGGCGGCGGCGACCTGGTCGCGCACGCGCGGGTCGAGATCGCCGTACGGGTAGCAGAACGATTCGACAGGCTGGCCGCTCAACGCTTCGAGCCGCCGCTTCGATTCGATGATCTGAACCGCCGACACGTGGGCCGGCACGTGCGACAGCGCGACGTGATCGAGCGTATGCGAGCCGATTTCGTGGCCGCGATCGCGCCATGCGAGCATGTCCGCGCACGTCATGAGTGGCGAGCGCGCCGTATCGGCACCCGCATCCCAGTCGTTCTCGCCGCCGAACCGGCCGGCGACGAAGTAGCAGGTCGCGGTGAAGCCGAGCGCGTCCAGCACGGGCATCGCATGCGTGAGCACGTTGAGAAAGCCGTCGTCGAACGAGATGCCGAAGACCTTCCCGCTGCGCTCGCCGCGCAGGTACGGCTGCAGTTCGCGCACGCTCAGGCCGCGGTAGCCGAGCCGCCTGAACAGCGTCATCTGGCGGTGGAACGCGTCGGGGGCGACGCTCAGGCTGCGCAGCCGGTCGGACGGCGGCGGCAGCGTGCGGATCTGGTGATACATCAGGATCGGGTAGCGCGTGGCGGACAGCAGCATGAGCGGGTCGCGGGAATGGGGCGTTACGCGGCCTTGCGGAAAATCCGCAGGGTCTTGAAGTCGCCGATTTCGGTGAAATCGGCATTGGCCGCCCATTGCTCGATGATCGGCTCGGCCTTCCGGTACGCCGACGAGCCCTTGTAGAACAGCAGGTGGCCTTCGCGCGCGGTATGGCGTGCGAACAGGTCGAGCACTTCGGCGTCGGTCTTCGCGCCGTAGCGGCTGTTCGTCTCGTCGCGGAATTCGCACAGATGGAACAGCGTGACGACGTCGAACGCCGGCAGCAGGTCCGTATTGCTCGTATAGATGTCGCCGAAATAGGCCAGGTAGGTCTTGCTCACCTCCGGTTGCCGCGTGACGAGATCGACGTACGACTTGTATTCCTTCGGCGACGCCGTCACGCCGAAGACGGTGTTGTTCAGGTGCGGCCGTGCGCATTCCACGCCGACGTGGTGGTGGCCGCCGGTGCCGAAGTGATAGATGCGGATGCCGTTGAGACGAGCGGATTCCAGCCATTCGACGAAGTGCACGTCGCACGGGCACTCCTGCGTGCGCAGGTCCCAGTACTTCTTCCAGATGTTCATTGCCATTAAACGGACCTCATGGATGTCACCCAGCGATAGGGGTTGTGTCGAATCGATTTCTGATAGACGGACAACGTCGCATCGACGAACCGGTCGAACGAGAACTCGCGCTTGCCCTTCAGCCGCGCGCTGCGCCCCATCGCGCGCACGCACGCGGGCTCGCGCACGATCTCGCGCAAGATGGCCTCGATCGCCTCGGGCTCGCGCGGCGGGACGACCCAGCCGTCCACGCCCGGCTCGACGTTCTCGGGCAGCCCGCCCACGCGCGTCACGATCGCGGGGCAGCCGAGCGACATCGCCTCGCGGCACGCATACGACAGGCTCTCGTGATACGACAGCACGAACGACACGTCGATGATCGAGAACGGCGCGCGCACATCGTCGAGGCGCCCGGTGAAAGCGGTGCGCGACGCCATGTGGTGCCGCTCGATCTGCTCGCGTTGCTCGCCGGACGGTTCCGCGCCGACCAGCAGCACGCGAAACCGCTCGCGCTCGTGTTCGGGCAAGCGGCCCAGCGCCGCGATCAGGTCCATCCAGCCTTTCTCCGGCGCGGTGCCGGCGCTGCTGCCCAGCACGATCGCATCCGCGCCGGACGGCCCGAACAGCGCGATCTTGCGGCGGCGGATTTCGTCGCCGGCCAGCTGTTCCGCGGCCTGCCGGCGCACGCCGTGCTTGACGACCGTGACGTTGCCGTACGGCGACCGGAGCGCGAGCATGCTCGCCACATAGTCGCTGACCGCGATGGTGTGGTCGGTTGCCAGCCGGGCGCGCAGCACGTTGCCGAAGCTGTCGGCGCGATAGGTGTTGTGCTTGGTGAGCACGACCGCGGGCCGATACCGGCAGCCGAGCAGCGCGAGCATCACCTGCCGGTGATCGGCGGACCCGTTGACGTGGATGATGTCGAAGCGCTCGGCGCGGATCCGCTGGCGCAGCCGGACGATTTCCTGGCACAGCCGGTTCCAGCGCGGCTTGAATTCCATGTCGAAGATCGCCACGTCGGGACTGTCCTTCAGCAGTCGCGACAGGCGGCTCCCTTCAGGCGACGCGACGGTCACGCGATGGTGCCGGCTCATCGCGGCGGCGAGGTCGCGGACGTAGGTGTCCTGGCCGCCGCCGTAGTCGCCGTGGAAGTTGGTATACAGAATGTTCATCACGATGCTGCCTTTCCTCGATCATTCATTTGGCAGGACTGCTGAGAAAATGAATGCCTCAACGTGTTGAAAGCAATGACTCGAACCCGGTTCCGCATTGCCGATGCGTGATTGCGCACCGATGCCCGGAAGGGGGCATTGCGAAACGTTTCGAAATATTACAGACGCATTACGTGCCGTAGTGTCGAGGTCTGCGCATCTTTGTGAGGATGTGTCGCGATCGTTTGCAGTGTCGTCACATCGTGCGACGGCGCAGTGGGGAAGGGGGAATTCCGGCGCGAACGGTGGTGTGGCCCGGGTACCTTCGCCGACCGGGCCGGAAAACACGCCCGAAGCGGGCAGGAAGCAGGCAGGAAGCGATCAGGAAGCGGGCAGAAAGCGGGCAGAAAGCGGGCAGGATCGCGACAAAACCCGATTTTTCGACGACATCCGGACGCAAATCAAGCCGGCTGACTTTCAGATTTGAAAGCCGCGGGGCCATTTGCGTTAGAATGCCCCCCCTTGTCCGCCATGGCGACCGCCAAAGGCGGACTCGTCGCACCCAGAGAGACGTGGGTTTCGATTCGTAGCCGGGCGCGAAAGTTAGCCAGCCGTTAGCAACATACGCTTTGTGATTTGGAATACTAATGAAGAAGAAGCACAACATCACCAAGTACATCGTTGTCGCGATGATTCTTGGTATCGCCGTGGGTTACGCCTGCCATAGCGCATTTCCCGACCCGGCCATGGCGAAGGAAGTCGCCGGGTACGTGTCGTTGCTGTCCGACGTGTTCCTGCGCCTGATCAAGATGATCATCGCGCCGCTGGTATTTGCGACGCTGACCGTCGGCATCGCGCAGATGGGCGACGGCAGCGCGGTAGGCCGTGTCGGCGTCAAGGCGTTCGGCTGGTTCTTCATCGCTTCGTTTACGTCGTTGCTGCTCGGCCTGCTGACCGCAACGATCCTGCAACCGGGCAGCCATCTGAGCTTGCCGCTGCCGGCATCCGACGCAGCCCTCAACCTGAAGACGGGCGCCTTCACGCTGAAGGATTTCGTGGTCCACCTGGTGCCGAAGTCGATCGCGGAAGCGATGGCGAACAACGAAATCCTGCAGATCGTCGTCTTCTCGATCTTCTTCGGCACCGCGCTGTCGGCGCTCGGCGAATCGGGCAAGCGCCTGACCGGCGTGATCGACGATCTCGCGCAGGTGATGCTGAAGGTCACGGGCGCCGTGATGTGGTTCGCGCCGGTCGCGGTGTTCGCGGCGCTGGCGTCGACGATCACCACCCAGGGGCTCGGCATCCTGCTCACGTTCGCGAAGTTCATGGCGAGCTTCTACCTGGCACTGGCGCTGCTGTGGGGCGTGCTGACGCTCGCCGGCGTGACGTTCCTCGGCAAGCGCGCGTTCACGCTGATCCGGCTGATCCGCGAGCCGTTCCTGCTGTCGTTCGCGACCGCGAGTTCCGAGGCCGCCTATCCGAAGCTGCTGGATGCGCTCGACCGCTTCGGCGTAAACCGCAAGATCTCGAGCTTCGTGCTGCCGATCGGCTATTCGTTCAACCTCGACGGCTCGATGATGTACTGCACGTTCGCGGTGCTGTTCATCGCGCAGGTGTACGGCATCCATCTGCCGCTGGGCACGCAGATCACGATGCTGCTGATGCTGATGGTCACGTCGAAGGGGATGGCGGGCGTGCCGCGCGCGTCGCTGGTCGTGATCGCGGCGACGCTCAACCAGTTCAACATGCCCGAAGCCGGGTTGCTGCTGATCATGGGCGTCGACATGTTCCTCGACATGGGGCGCTCGGCCACCAACGCCGTCGGCAACTCGATCGCGGCTGCCGTGGTCGCGAAGTGGGAAGGACAGCTCGACGCCCCGCGCGACGACAACGATCCGGACAACGGACGCGTCATGAAGGTGAAGGTGCCGGAGACTTCGGCATCGGCTTGACGCGTGGCAGTGCCGCAGTGCGGCAGCGCGGCGTTAGTGGCGCGTTGCCTGCCCTGCGGCAACGGACGATCGCCGGCCTGGATTCGCAATGGATTCAGGCCGGCGATTTGCCGGGTGCAATGAAGCCGCGTTGAATGCGGCGGTTTTTCCCGATTCTCCGAAACAGGCACTCGCCGTTTCAATCGATCGTCGCTGAACCGGCGGCGATATTCCCGCAGGCACGAGCCTGAATTTCCCGATCTCCGATTCGACGCGTAAGTGACCATTCACTGTCGCGCAGTCACGCGTGCCGCCGGCACGCAGGGGCGCCACGGGCGACGCCGTCGAAGCCGCTTCCGCGAAAAGCGCAATGGCGCGCGATCCGCAATTTTTTTCGATTTATATAACGCTATTCTCGCGCTGCGCATGATCGAACGCATGCCGTACGTAATACCGACTGCGCCGGATGCTTCAGCGGAAGAATTGACGTATTGCGGCTTTCAAGCCGTCCGGCCGGCCCTTCATGTGAATGTTCGCACCATTCAGGAGTGCATCCGTCATGGTCGCCAGACAACGGTTTCAGGCCGCGCTGCTCGCCGCGGCGATCGCCGCGATTACCCCGCCCGTTCACGCAAGCAACACCACCGACTGGCTGGCGAACACGTACGGCACGCTCGCGGCCCACGTCGGCAATGTCGCGCGTGCGATGTGGGTCGCGCCTGAAGGCGTGATCTATACGGCGTCGATGTGGGACGAGGACGAAGGCGGTGTCGCGATTTACCAGAACGGCAAGAGCGTCGGCTCGATCGGCACGCACTCGGAGTTCCAGGGCAGCGCGATCACGGGCAACGCGACCTCGCTGTTCGTCGCGCTGCAGCCCGGCAAGACGTACGGCAGCGGCGCGGTGGGGCGCTACAACCGCGCGACGAAGTATCGCGACCGCGTGATCCAGGTCAGCGCGGCCACCAACCAGCCGCGCATCGACGTCGTCACCGGGCTCGCGACGGCCGGCTCGCTGCTTTATGCGAGCGACTTCTACGGCAATCGCGTGCGCGTGTTCACCACCGACGGCGTGTGGCAGCGGGATATCGGCGTATCGGAGCCGGGCGCGCTCGCGCTGGACGCAGCGGGCAACGTATGGGTGGCGCAGAAGCGCGCAGGCTCGATCGTCGGCTTCAGCCCGGCCGGTGCGCTGCTGAACACCATCCGGATGCCGTCCGGGTCGCAGCCGTCGGCGCTGTATTTCGATGCGGCGGCCGGGCAACTGCTGGTGGGCGACGAAGGCCCGGACCAGAACATCAAGCGCTATACGGTGTCGGGCCGGCCCGCGCTGGCCGGCACCTTCGGCGTGCGCGGCGGCTATCTCGACACGACGACGGGCATCAAGGGGCAGGTCGGTGCGCAGCGCTTCACGCGCATCGTCGGGATCGGCAAGGACACCGGCGGCAATCTCTACGTGCTCAACAATCCATGGGGCGGCAGCTGGGATCTCGGCCGCAACGGCGCGACCGACATTCATGCGTACAGCAGCACCGGCAGCCTGCGGTGGACGCTGCAGTCGCTGAACTTCGAAGGCATCGCCGCGCCGGACCCGGTCACGGACGGTGCGCTGTTCTACGGCGGCACGCACGTGTACGGCGGCAGCGCGGGCGGCAGGTTCATCGCGAACACGGTCGATCCGTTCACGTACCCGGCCGATCCGCGCATCGACATGAACGACACGCAGCGCGACGAGCATTTCGGTCTGCTCACGTCGGTGGGCGCGAACCGGATTCTCGTCGCGGCCGGCCAGAACCCGCCGGTCTTCTACTTCTTCCACTTCAACGCGGCGAACGGCTATGTCGCGATTCCGGACGGCGCGATCCCGGGCCCCGCGTTCAACACGACGCGGCGCGTGACGGGCGGCTTCAGCGTCGACAGCAAGGGCGGCGTGTGGGCCGGCCTCGACAAGACCGGCGCGATTACGCACTACCCGCTGACCGGCTTCGACGCGGGCGGCAAGCCGTCGTGGGGGCCGGGTGTCGCGACCCGCGTGCCCGACAGCATCCAGCCGCTCACGCGCATCGTCTATCTCGCGGACAGCGACACGATGGTGCTCGCGCAAGGCGCGATCGGGACCAACGACTGGACGTCGATCGGCACGCGCATCGAGGTGTATCACGGCTGGAGCGCGGGCAACACGACGAAGCCGGACCCGGTGATCACGCTGCCGCACAGCGGCGCGAAATCGATCGACGCGGTGGGCAACCATCTGTTCGTCGGTTACTGGTTCAGCAGCAGCGGGCCGCTGTGGCCGAACGTCGACGCGTTCAACCTGACGACCGGCAATCTCGACACGACGCTGGTGAACGCGAGCCCCGCGACCGTGGATACCAGCAGCGCGATCGATGCGATGTACAGCATCCGCGCGTACCGCCGCTCGAACGGCGAGTACGTGGTGATGAAGAACAACGTGAAAGGCAACAGCATCACCGTGTACCGGTGGACGCCTTGATGAACGCGCGGCCGCCTCGACCGGCGGCCGCGCTCGCGAACGCCTCACCGTATTCGTCGCGATTTCGCGGGATTTCCACCGCGCATCCACGCAATTTCCACATCACGCGTTCATCATGAGCGGCGTGCGCAACGCGCGCCTCACCGCCGGCCGGGCGGCCGTTCCAAACCTCACGACGCGGAAAAGCGGTTCCGGGCACAATGACAGCGGCACCGGCAGGCACTGCGCGTGCCCACGACGATGAACCGGATCGACTGATGGGTTGCGCCGGCGCGTTGCAGCGCCGGTGAACTCGCGCGGCATGCCCCATGCCGCGTTTTTTATGCCGAAGTGACGAAACGATGAAGATGAAAACGACACCGAACCGCCTGTTCCTGATCGCCGCACTGGCCGGCGCGATGAGCGGCCCAGTCCACGCAGAGACGCCGGCGGCCGCCGCGACCGTTGCGACGGTCAACGGCACGCCGATCACGCAGGCCGACGTCGACACGTTGCTGCGCGCGACCGGGCAACCCGACTCGCCGCAGGTCCGCCAGGCGATCAAGAATCAGCTGATTACGCGCGTACTGGTCCAGCAGGCCGCCGAGAAGGCGAACTATGCCGACAAGCCCGAGGTCAAGGCGGCGGTGCAGCAGGCGAAGGCGAATGCCGAAGTGCAGCTTTACCTGCGCGACAACGTGAAGCCCGAGCCGGTGACCGACGAGCAGGTCAAGGCGCGCTACGACGAGCTCGTGGCGTCGCTCGGCAAGAACGAGTACAAGCCGCGCCTGATCGTCGTCCAGGATCCGGTGACGGCCGCGACGGTGCTGAGCGAGCTGAAGGCGGGCAAGTCGTTCGACGGGCTGGCGCGCCAGTACAGCATCGCGCCGAGCCGCGACAGTGGCGGCGAGTTGCCGTGGGTGAGCTTCCACACGCCGGCGGCGGAAGGCAAGACGTCCGGCTTGCCGCTGCCGGTCGCGCAGGCGCTCGAGAAACTGACGGTCGGCGCCGCGACGAAGGATTCGATCCCGGTCGACGGCGTGCGGGCGATCGTGAAGCTGGATGCGAAGCGGCCGACGCAGGTGCCGGGTTTCGCGACCGCGAAGCCGGCGCTGCAGCAGCAACTGCAGGCGGCTGCGGTGGAGAAGGCGAGCGCGCAGATGATCGGCAACCTGCTGAAGGACGCGAAGATCACGCAGTAACGCGGCGGCGTCGAAACGCCGCGCGTCACGCGCGCCAGATCATGCTCGCGCTCGTGTCGGTTGCCGACTCGACGCGAAAGCCGAGCCGTTCGTAGAGCCGCCGCGCCGGGTTGCCGTGCAGCACGCTGAGCGATACCGGCACGTGCGCGCGCGCCGCGTCGGCCAGCAACGCGTTCAGCACGGCTTCGCCGATGCCCCGGCCCTGGTGATCGGGGAGGATCTGGATCTGGTGAACGTGCCACTCGTCGGCGGCGCGTGTCACCTTCAGCAAGCCGATGGCGTCGTCGACGTCGCAGACGATCATCGCATCGTCGAAGTTCGCGCGAATGCGCCGGTCGTGCGCTTCGTCGTCGGTGGGCGCGCCGACGCGCTGCAGGTGCACGGTCATCGTGAGCCGACGCAAGGTCAGCAGGAACGGCAGGTCGGCGGCGCATGCCGGACGCAGGCGGATTGCGGGTGTCATCGTGCGGACTCGTACGTTCGTTCGGGACGGGAGCGCCGACGGGAAGGTCGCACCCCGCAGCGCATCATCCGCGATGACGGGAAGCCGGTCAAAGGGCGCAACGCCGAATCCGGCGCGCATGCGTGGCCGATCATCCGGCGCGCCGGCCCGAGTGCGGGTGCACATCGGCGAGATTGGCGATCAGCGTGTCGATCACGACGCGCTTCAGGCTCACGAGCGCAGAAGGCGCATCGCTTGCGCCCGCGTGAAGGCACACGTCGACGGACGGCAGCGGCGGCAGGCCGTCGCGCTCGCCGAGCTGCCGCAGCGCTGGCGGCACACCCGCCATCGTTCTCGAGGTAATGCCCAGGCCGCCGGCGACGCCGGCCCACAGGCTTTGCAGGCTGCCGGTCGTGTACGCGAGCCGCCACGGGATGCCGGCCTTGTCGAGCGCGTCGGTACCCGCCTTGCGGAACAGGCACGGCGGCTTGTACAGCGCAAGATCGAGCGGTGCGCCGGCACGCGGACGCACGTCGATGCCTTGCGGCCCGATCCACGCCATCGGCAGCGTGACCAGGTGTTCGGCGTCGGCGCGATGCCCGTGCCCCATCGCGAGCACGATGTCGAGTTCGCCGCCATCGAGCCGGTCGAGCAACGCGCCGTTGCCGTCGACGACGATGTCGACGCGCACGCCCGGATGCGTGCGCTTGAACCGGCCGAGCGCGACGGGCAGCCACGATTCGGCGAAATCGCCCGGCAGTCCGAATCGCACGGCGCCGTCGACTGCCGCGCCGCGGATCGCGCCGATCGCCTCGTCGTTCAGTTCGAGGATGCGGCGCGCATAGGACAGCATCAGCTCGCCCGCTTCGGTCGGCACGAGGCCGCGCCCCTGGCGGCGAAACAGCGGCTGGCCGATCTGCGTTTCGAGCTTGCGCATCTGCTGGCTGACCGCCGACTGCGAGCGGCCGATCCGGTCGGCGGCGCGGTTGAGGCTGCCGAGCCGATCCGCGGCAATCAGCGTGCGCAGCGCATCCATGTCGAGATTCGGAAGCGTCATGATTCGGTTTTTCTTATAAGTCGATTTCGAATTATCGTATTGATTGCAGATTCCCGTCGCTACCATCGAGTGAACCGGTCGTTTCGGTTCACGGGGATGCGCGCGATACGCGGCTGGATAAGCGGCTGCGGATGTCCGTGAGGTGGCTTCTTTTCTTTCCGACAAGGACATTGAATGAAAATCGGCTCGATATTCCGCCAAGGCTTTCCCGGCATGCTGCTGGCCGCGTCGATGATTCCCGGTGACGCATCGGCCGCGCCGTCGCTCGCGGGGACGTGGACGCTGGTCGCGGCGGACGTCCAACATCCCGACGGCACGATCGGCCGCGACTACGGTGCCGATCCGGCGGGCCTGCTGATGATCGACGCGCACGGGAACTATTCGCTGCAGATCTTCAAGTCGGAACGCCCGCGCTTCGCGTCGAACGACAAGGCGACCGGCACGCCGGAGGAATTCCGTGACGCCGTGCTCGGCTCGAGTACCCACTACGGCACGCTGAGCGTCGATCCCGCGAACCACACGCTGGCGTTTCACATCAGCAATGCGTCGTACCCGAACTGGGCCGGGCAAACGCAGACGCGAACCTATCAGTTGAAGGACGGCGAGCTGAGCTACCGCGTTCCGCCGCGTGCCAACGGCGACATTCCGATCTCGGTGTGGCGGCGAAAGGAGTGAACCGGGAGGCCGTTCGATCCGTGACGCATGCGGCCGTGAGGTCGTGATCGCGGCCGTTCCGGCACGCGCCGGGTAGCCGGCGCCACACGCGATTTCCGCCGGCCCGCGCAAGCCGCCGCCGCCGGCCCGGCGAGCCGGATCAGAGGCCGCGGCTTCCCGTGCCTCCCCACCGGTATTCCTCCGTCTGCCCTGTCCGCATATCATTCGCACATCGCGCACCTGCCGGCCGCAGGCGCCGCCGCTTCCGACGCGGCGGTGCGTCTGCCTGCACGGCGCAGCACACAGGGATTCTCGATGGACACCAAACGATCGCGGCCGGGCCTCGTCGCCGCGCTGCTCTGGGCGGCGCTGTATCTCGCGACCGGCTATATCTCGCACGAGTTCAACGGCCCCGTCCGGCTGACGGGCTACATCTGGCTGCCGGCCGGCGTGACGGTCGGCGCGTTCATGCTGCGGCCGATGCGCGAATGGCTGACGCTGGCCGGCGCGTTCCTGGCCGGGCAACTCGCGCTGACCGGCATCGAACATGGCAGCCTGGTCAACGCGGTGCTGTTCACGGTCGACGAGGTCGGCGCCGCCGCGCTCGCGGTGTGGCTCGTCCAGCGCGTGCGGTTCTCGCTCGAAGGGCTGTATTTCCTGCGCTCGGTGATCCTCGCCGGCCTGATCGCGGGCGTGATCGGCGCGATCGGCGGCGCGGCGTGGTACACGGCGGTCAAGGGCGCGCCGTTCCTCGACGTGTGGTCGGTGTGGGCCGCGTCCGATTTCGTCGGCGTGCTGCTGGTCACGCCGGTACTCGCGTCATGGTCGCGCTTTCGCGCGCACCGCTCGGGCGACCACGAGCGCTTCGACCTGGTACTCGGCATCGTCGCGTTCGCGCTGCTCGTGATCGGCGCGCTGGTGATCTTCGACGGCGACACGTCGAAGAAATTCGGCACGGGCGCCGGCTTTGCGCTGACGTATATCCCGCTGTTCCTGACCGTCGCGGTGACGCTGCTGCTCGGCGGCCGCGCGGGTTCGTCGTCGGTGCTGGTGCTCGCGCTGATCGTGATCGAGCAGACCGCGCAGGGCGACGGCCCGTTCGCGTCGTTCCATGAGCACTACGGCAGTTCGCTGCTCGAGGCGCAGCTTTACCTGGCGGTCGCGTCGCTGCTGGTGCTGACGGTGAGCACGCTGAAGACGACGCGCGAGCGCGTGCACGAGCATGCGGCGGTCCTGCAGAACAACATGGAGCTCGCGCTCGCGAGCGCCGGCCAGATCGCGTACGTGCTCGATCCGGAATCGGGGCGGATCGAGTGGAGCGGCGACGTCGAGCGCGTGTTCGGTGTCGGCGTCGACGCGGCGCAGATCGCGAGCGTGTCGCTCGTGCTCGAACGTGTGCAGCCGGGCGACCGCGATGCGTTGAGCGACTACTGGAACGCGGAGATCGCCGGCGAGGATCGTGCGTCGCTGTCGCTGCGTATCGTGCAGCGCGACGGCGGCACGCGGACGATCACCGATCACGGCGCGCCGTTGCTCGACTCGAATGTCGACGTGACGGTGGTGGCAGGGGTCTGGCAGCTCGAGCGCGTGTGGCCGGCGGACGAATGAGCGGGGACGCGTCATGACGGGCCGCACGGGCGTCCTGCTGATCCACGGGCTCGGCGGCACGCAATACGATCTCGGTTCGCTGCACAAGGCGGTGCGGCGCGCGGGCGGCGAACCGCACATGATCACGCTGCCGGGGCACGGCACGCGCCCCGAGGATCTGGTCGGCGTGCGCGCGGAGGCATGGCTCGACGCGGTGACCGAGCAGTATCGCGCGCTGGAGAACGAGTACGACACCGTGCATGTCGCGGGCATGTGCATGGGCGCGCTGGTCGCGCTGCTGCTGTGCCATCGCGTGCAGCATGCGCGCGGCCGGCTCGCGCTGCTGGCCACGCCGGTGTTCATCGACGGCTGGTCGACGCCGTGGTACCGGGCGTTGCGGCATGTGCTGTATCGCGTGCCGGGTGTCGCGGAGCGGATGCGCGTCGAGGAAGGCGATCCGTTCGGCATCAAGAACGCGACGATCCGCGCGATCGTGAAGAAGAAGTTCGAGCGCGAGGACAGTTTCCACTATGCGTGGGTGCCGCTCGCGTGCGTGCGCCAGGTCGACCGGATGCGCGACTGGGCGCTCGAGGCTGCTGCCGGCACGCCGTGCGCGACGCTCGTGCTGCATGCGCGCGAGGACGAGCTGACGAGCCTGCGCTCGGCCGATTTCCTGCTCGAGAAGATGCCCGACGCACGCGGGATCGTGCTGGAGAACAGCTACCACATGATCTGCGCGGACAACGATCGCGACGACGTCGCGCGCCACGTGCTCGAATTCTTCGGGTTCGATCCGGTGCATGCGGTCAGCCCGGCGATGGCGCGCAGGATGGGGCGGATGGCGCCGTGACGACGGCTTACGCCGCTTCCGGGGGATGCGCGATCCGCGCCCGGATCTCGGGCGACGCAAGACACGTGGCAACCGCTTCGTAGCCGGGCGAGCCCGGGTAAGGCGCCACGCGCGAAGGCGGACTGTGATTGGCCGGGCACAGGATGATCGCTTCATGCGGGCCGACCGCCGACAGGTCGAGGATTGCCGACGAACGCGTCAGCAGGAACAGCGGCCGCATCCCGGCGGCGGCCTGTTCGCGCAGACGGGCAATCAGTGCCTGTTGCGTGGGGCGATCGAGATCCTGTTCGATCATGTCGACGACCCGTGTGCGCGGGCCTTCGGCTTCGAGGGCGACGAGCAGCGCGGTCAACGCCGCCGACGGCATCGCGCCTCGGGCGGCGAGCGCTGCCGATGCACGGTCGACGCGCGACTTCAATGCAGGATCGGTGCGCAGCACGTCGCGCGTCGCCGCACCGTCGTTCTCCAGCCGGTCGAGGCCGACGAACGTGGCGCCGGGCAGTGCGTCGGCGAGCCGAAGCGCCAGCCGCGTCTTGCCGCTGCCGAGCGGGCCGATGATGTAGTTCAGCGGCCGGATATCGCGACACTCGAACCACTCGCCGCCCCACGGCCACGGCAGGCTGAATGCCACGCCCGCGCTGCTGTCGTCGACGAGCCGGGTCAGTTCGCCGTCGGCCGGCATCCGGCCGCGCGCGAGGCCGGCGCGGATTGCGTGTACGCGATCGACCTTGCGCACGAGATCCTGAATGCCGTGGTCCAGCGCCGCTTCGTGAGCGGCCAGTGCGTCGTCGAGGCTGCGCGCGTCGCCGTCGAGCACGCTCGCCACCTGCGCGAGACCGAGGCCGAGTGCGCGCAGCGCGGCGATGTCGGCCGCGCGGGCGAGATCGTCCGGGCCGTACGCACGGTACCCGGCCGGCGTACGTTCCGGCGTGACGAGGCCGTGCCGCTCGTACAGCCGCAGCGCCTTGATCGAGACGCCGAGCCGCGCGGCGGCGGCCGACGCGTTCAAACGGGGCGTAGACGTGCTCATCCGTCACTCTCCTTGCTGTCGATTCGTTGCGCCCAGCATAAAGGCGATCCCAAGGGCCGGGTCAAGCGAGCGTGCGTGTGCGATACACACGATGTGTCGGTCGACCGGGAACCGGAGGCCGGCGGCGGCGCCTTTCTCGCCGTGCCGCGCATCTGGGAGAATGCGGCTGCGGCCGTGCCGATTCGCGGCCGGCGCCGACACGGCGCAGGATCCGACAGGTGGGAAATTGACCGACAACGAAGAACTTTCGCTCCACCAGGAGAGCCGCTTCTGGCAGCTTGCGCCGGTGAAATGGTGGATTCGCGGGCACGGCCGCGACGGCTATTCGTTCCGGCTGCTGCTGTGGCCGCCGGTGATCGTGTTCGTGCTCGAATTCCTCTGCATGATCTTCGATGCGCTGTACACCAGCATCGGCATCAGCGCGGTCGCGACGCTGTTCCTCGGTTTCGCCGGATACCATGGCGCGCTGCGCGAATGGCTGGTGCCGTCCGCGACCACGCGCGCGCTCGTGAAGGCACGCATGAAGAAGGCGGCCGAGCGGTTCTCGTCGCTCGGCGTGGGCGCGACCGTGCTCGCGATCTTCGTCGCCGCGACGTCGCTGTCGCTCGTGATGTCGGGTCAGGCGGTGCTGGACAGCGTATCGAAGGACGCCGTGTCGATCTTCATCGCGCTGGTGTTCCTGCCGGTGTACGTGTCCGGCGCGGTGCGCAAGCTGGCGATCGCGCGGATCGAGGAACTGGAGGCGCTGCGCAACGCGACCGTCGGCACCCGCCTCAAATTCGACCGGGCCGGCGCGGTGCGCGCGGTCGTCGTGCGGGGCGCGGCCGGGAAAGGGACGGTGTCCGTGCTGGAGTACACGGTGCTCGGGTTCAACCCGCCGCTCGAACAGGTCGGGCGCGAACCGCACGAGGTGCGGTAAAGGCGGGCGTCAGGTCGGACCCAAAGGCGGTGTCTCAGGCCGGAAAGCGCGCGTGTTCCGGCGCCGGCGTGAGGTTGTCGGGCCACTGCACTTCGAACAGCGTGCCGCCCGTGCGGCTCGGCATGCAGACAGCTTCGCCATGATGCGCATGGGCGATCGCCGCGACGACGGCGAGCCCGAGGCCGCTGCCGCCCGGCTGCGTATCGTCGGCGCGCCGGAAGGCCTTGAACACGTGCGGCGCGAAATCGGCCGGGATGCCGGGGCCGTCGTCTCCGACGCGCAACCGGCACATCCCTTGTTCGATGCGCGTCTCGATGCGGATCGCGCCGGGCACCGCATGGCGGCGCGCGTTTTCCAGCAGCGCCAGCAGCGCCTGGCGGATGCGCACCGGGTCGCAGCACATGCGCCGCGTGTCGAGATCGAGCACCGGATGCTGGCCGGCGGCCCGCAGCGCCGGCTCGAACATGTCGACCACCGCACGCGCTTCCGACGCGAGATCGGTGTCGCGGATCTCGATGCTCAGGTGGCCGCTGTCCGCGAGGCTGACCACGCGCAGATCCTCGATCAGCCGCGTCAGCCCCTCGACCTGCGCGAGCAGGCTGCGGAACTGCGCTTCGTCGGGCTTGAACACGCCTTCGGCGAGCCCCTGCAGGCGCCCGCGCAGCACCGTGACGGGCGTGCGCAGCTCGTGCGCGATCGCCGCGTTCCAGATCGCCTGCTCGTTGGTCACGCGCTGCAGCTCGCTGGCGAGCGCGTTGAAGTTGTCGGCGAGCAGCGCGGCTTCGTGCAGCGAGCGGTCGCCCGCGACGGCGCGCGCGTCGAGATCGCCGCGCGCGACGCGGCGAATGCTGTCCGTGACCGAGTTAAGCGGCACGAGGATGCGGCGCGCGAGATTGACCGCGACCGCGACCGACAGCGCGAGGCCGACCGACGTGGTCGAGACGAGCCACACCCATTCCGGCGCGGTCGGCAGCAGGTTCTTCGTGTCGAAATGTGCGGGCCAGTAATTGAACGCGAAGTAGTAGAAGACGTACGCGGTGAGCACCATCAGCAGTGTCACGCCGAACGCCATCCCGGCCATGGTCAGCGCGATCTGCCGGCTCAGGCCCTCGAGCTTCATGCTCAGCTCCAGAGCTTGTAGCCGACGCCGCGCACGCTGACCGGCACGCCCTGCACGCCGAGGTCGTCCAGCTTCTTGCGCAGCTTGCTGACGTGGCTGTCCACCGTGCGTTCCAGCGCGTCGCCTTCCGGCAGGCAGGTGGCCATCAGCTCGGCGCGGCTGAACACGCGCCGCGGCGCGCGCGCGAGTTGCGCGAGCAGCTTGAATTCGGTGAGCGTCAGGACGAGCGTGTGCCGTTCGCTGCCCACTTCGAGCGTGGCTTCGTGGTGTTCGAGATCGATCTCGAACGGCGCGACCCGCAGCACGCGCTGTTCTTCCTGGCGCGCGCCGGCCATCGAGCGGCGCAGCACCGCCTGCGCGCGCGCCACGACTTCGGCGGGATTGAACGGCTTCACCACGTAGTCGTCGGCGCCGATGCGCAGGCCGGTGAGCTTGTCGATGTCCTGGTCGAGCGCGGTCAGCATGATGACGGGCGTGTCGCCGCGATGACGGATTTCGGCGAGCACTTTCCAGCCGTCGACGTGCGGCATCTGCACGTCGAGCAGCACGAGGTCGGGCTTGAGCTGCAGGTGCAGCTCAAGCGCGCGGCGGCCGTCGGCGGCGTGCACGGTGCGCAGCCCGCCGCGTGCGAGATAGGCGGTCAGGATCTCGGCGATCTCGGGTTCGTCTTCGGCGATGAGGACGAGCGCCTGGGCGTTCTGGCCGGCGCCGGGCGATGAAGAAGATTCGGGCATGGCCACTCGTTCAGGTCCATCAGGGGGTTCCATCAGGTCGCCATACTACCGCACGGCCGGCGCAATCGAACGGAGGCGGCGGGACAGCGCGGCGCGACGCGATTCGCGCCCGGCCGACGGATGTCCCGCCCTTGCTTGCGTTTGTAAAGAAGCTACGGCGCCGGACTCAGATGTGACCCAGCAGCACGAGTATCACGACGATGACGACGATCAACCCGACCGAGCCCGACGGCCAGTAGCCCCAGCTTCGGCTGTGCGGCCACGCCGGAAACGCCCCGATGAGCAGCAGAATCAGAATGATGATGAGGATCGTACCGAGCATCGCACCCCTCCTGACGTCGTGAATGGACGGTGCCTCCCGCCGCAATTCGCGTGCCGCGGCGAGGGCGGCCGAAAGCCGGCGCAAGCGCACGGTTGGCCTGCCTGGAATTCACCCGATGAATACCCGCCGATTCAGAAAATAAAGTTTGAAAATGCATCCCCGCCCCCTATGCTGAATCCTTCTGATCTGGCGGGCAGGCGATGGCTGAACTTTTTCTGGTACGGCACGGGCAGGCGTCCTTCGGCACGGACGACTACGACCGGCTTTCCCCGGCGGGCGAGCAGCAGGGCGTCTGGCTCGGCGAATACTTTGCGCGGCAAGGCCTGGCGTTCGACCGCGTGATCTGCGGCACGATGAACCGCCACGCGCAGACGGTCGACGCGATCCTGCGCGGGATGGGCCGCGAGGGCGCGGAGATCGACCGCCATCCCGGCCTGAACGAATACGACTTCCACGGCCTGTTCGCCGCCGCCGCGCACGACTACCCGGACATCGCCCGCCTCGCGGCCGGCTCGATGAAGGAGCATTTCCGCGCGCTGCGGCAGGTGCTGCAGCTCTGGTCGGAAGACAAGCTCGGCGACTCGGCCCCCGAGACCTGGGCGCACTTCCAGCAGCGCGTGGCCGAGGCCCGCGCGGCCATCCGCCACGGCGGCGGCCAGCGCGTGCTGACGGTGAGCTCAGGCGGCCCGATCGCGGTCACCGTGCAGCAGGTGCTGGCCGCCCCGCCGTCGAGCGCGATCGCGCTGAACCTGCAGATCCGCAACAGCAGCCTTTCGCAGTTTTTCTTCAACGCCGATGCATTCCATCTCGCGTCGTTCAACGGCATTCCGCATCTGGAGGATCCCGAACGACACGCGCTGCGAACCTACGGCTGACCCACGAACGATCGCGACGATGACGAACCCTACCCAGCAACTCGACGTAGCCCGCCTCACGCGCTATCTGGAAGCGCACGTGCCGGGCTTCGAAGGCCCGGTCGACATGGAGAAGTTTGCCGGCGGCCAGTCGAATCCGACTTTCCTGCTGCATGCGAAGAGCGGCCGTTACGTGCTGCGCCGCCAGCCGCCGGGCGAACTGCTGAAATCCGCGCACGCGGTCGACCGCGAATTCCGAGTGCTGAGTGCGCTGTCGGGCACCGCGGTGCCGGTCGCGCATCCGTATCACCTCTGCGAAGACCGCGACGTGATCGGCAGCCTGTTCTACGTGATGAGCTTCGAGGACGGCCGGATCTTCTGGGATCCCGCGCTGCCGGAGCTGCCGAAGGCCGATCGCGCGGTGTGCTACGACGCGTTGCTGCAGACGATGGCCGCGTTGCACGACGTCGATGTCGACGCGGTGGGCCTCGCCGACTACGGCCGCCCCGGCAACTACTTCGAACGCCAGATCGGCGTCTGGACGAAGCAGTACCGCGCGGCGGAAACGGAGCGCCTCGACGCGATGGAGACGCTGATCGACTGGCTGCCGAAGGCGTGCCCGGCCGACACGGGCCGGCCGACGCTGGTGCATGGCGATTTCCGGATCGACAACCTGATGTTCGCGCGCGACAGCTATCGCGTGCAGGCCGTGCTCGACTGGGAACTGTCGACGCTCGGCAACCCGCTCGCCGATCTCGCGTACTTCTGCATGTGCCTGCGGCTGCCGTCGGGCGGCCAGGTGCGCGGGCTCGCGGGCCAGGATCGCGCGGAACTCGGCATTCCCGACGAAGCGGCGATCGTTGCGCGTTATTGCGAGCTGCGCGGCATCGAGCCGATCCGCGACTGGCATTTCTACCTCGCATTCAGTTTCTTCCGGCTCGCGGCGATCGCGCAGGGCGTGAAGGCGCGCGCGCTGCAGGGCAACGCATCGAGCGAGCAGGCGCTGCGCGTCGGCGCGATGGCCGGACGTCTCGCCGAGATGGCCGTCGGCGTGATCGACGCGCATCGCTGACATCGCCGGGCACGACACCACATCAATGGAGGAGCACAGCAACATGGCAACGAATCTGTTCGACCTGACGGGCAAGATCGCACTGGTGACGGGCGCGAGCCGCGGCATCGGCGAGGAAATCGCGAAACTGCTCGCGGAGCAGGGCGCGCACGTGATCGTGTCGAGCCGCAAGCTCGACGACTGCCAGGCCGTGGCCGACGCGATCGTCGCGGCCGGCGGCCGCGCCGAGGCGCTGGCCTGCCACGTCGGGCGCCTGGAAGACATCGCCGCGACGTTCGAGCATATCCGCGGCAAGCACGGGCGGCTCGACATCCTCGTGAACAACGCGGCCGCGAACCCGTATTTCGGGCACATCCTCGATACCGATCTCGCCGCTTACGACAAGACGGTCGACGTGAACATCCGCGGCTACTTCTTCATGTCGGTCGAGGCCGGCAAGCTGATGAAGGAACACGGCGGCGGCGCGATCGTCAACACGGCGTCGGTGAATGCGCTGCAGCCCGGCGACCGGCAGGGCATCTACTCGATCACGAAGGCGGCCGTCGTCAACATGACGAAGGCGTTCGCGAAGGAGTGCGGGCCGTTCGGCATCCGCGTGAACGCGTTGCTGCCGGGGCTCACGAAGACGAAGTTCGCGGGCGCGCTGTTCGCCGACAAGGACATCTACGAGACGTGGAAGGCGAAGATCCCGCTGCGCCGCCACGCGGAACCGCGCGAAATGGCCGGCACCGTGCTGTACCTCGTGTCGGACGCGGCGAGCTACACGAACGGCGAATGCATCGTCGTCGACGGCGGCCTGACGATCTGAGCGCGCGATGAAGATCGACAGCTACGACGGCCAGGCCGTGATGATCACCGGCGCCGCGAGCGGCTTCGGCGCGTTGCTCGCGAGCGAACTCGCCGCGATGGGCGCGCGGCTCGCGCTCGGCGACCTGAACGGCGAGGCGCTCGAACGCGTGGCCGCGCCGCTGCGCGCGGCCGGCGCCGACGTGATCGCGCGGCGCTGCGACGTGCGCGTCGAAGCGGACGTCGCCGCGCTGGTGCACGCGGCGGCCGAGCGTTTCGGCCGGCTCGACGTGGGCATCAACAACGCGGGCATCGCGCCGCCGATGAAGGCGCTGATCGACACCGACGAAGCCGATCTCGACCTGAGCTTCGCGGTGAACGCGAAGGGCGTGTTCTTCGGGATGAAGCACCAGATCCGCCAGATGCTCGCGCAGCGCGAAGGCGTGATCCTGAACGTCGCGTCGATGGCCGGGCTCGGCGGCGCGCCGAAGCTGGCCGCCTATGCGGCGTCGAAGCATGCGGTGGTCGGGCTCACGAAGACGGCGGCCATCGAATACGCGCGCCACGGCATTCGTGTGAATGCGGTGTGCCCGTTCTACAGCACGACGCCGATGGTCACCGACAGCGAGATCGGCGACCGCCAGGATTTTCTCGCGCAGGGCTCGCCGATGAAGCGGCTCGGCCGGCCCGAGGAAATCGTCGCGACGATGCTGACGCTGTGCGCGAAGGAAAACACTTATCTGACCGGGCAGGCCGTCGCCGTCGACGGCGGTGTCTCGGCCTTCTGACGGAACCGGACGAACGGAATCGAGGAGTCGATCATGGACTTTGGCTACACCCCTAAAGTGGAAGAACTGCGCAGCCGCGTGCGCGCATTCATGGATGCACACATCGTGCCGCGCATCCGCCAGTGGAACGAGGAAGTGCACGCGGGCCAGTATCCCGTGTCGTTCATGGAGGAACTGAAGGAACGCGCGAAGACGGAAGGGCTGTGGAACCTGTTCCTGCCGCACCTGAAGGACGACGAGCCCGGCACGGGCCTGACGAACCTCGAATACGCACCGCTCGCCGAGATCATGGGGCGCGTGGGCTGGGCGTCGGAAGTGTTCAACTGCAACGCGCCGGACACCGGCAACATGGAGCTGCTGCACATGTTCGCGACGCCCGCGCAGCGCGAACAGTGGCTGAAGCCGCTGCTGCGCGGCGAGATCCGTTCGGCGTTCGCGATGACGGAGCCCGATGTCGCATCGTCGGATGCGACGAACATCACGACACGCATCGAGCGCGTGGGCGACGAGTACGTGATCAACGGCCGCAAGTGGTTCATCACCAACGCCGCGCATCCGAACTGCAAGATCTTCATCGTGATGGGCAAGACCGATCCCGATGCCGAGTCGCACCAGCAGCAGAGCATGATTCTCGTGCCGCGCGACACGCCGGGCGTGACGGTCGTGCGCAACATCACGGTGGTCAATCACTACGCGCCGGAAGGGCACTGCGAGATCACGTTCGACAACGTGCGCGTGCCGGCGAGCAATCTGCTCGGCGAGGAGGGCAGCGGCTTCGCGCTCGCGCAGGCCCGCCTCGGGCCGGGCCGCATCCACCACTGCATGCGTTCGATCGGCGCGGCCGAGCTCGCGCTGGAGCTGATGGTCGACCGCGCGCAGTCGCGCGTCGCGTTCGGCAAGCCGCTGAACCGGCACGGCACGGTCGGCGAATGGATCGCGCGCTCGCGCATCGAGATCGAGCAGGCGCGCCTGCTCGTGCTGAAGGCCGCGTGGATGATCGACAAGGTCGGCGCGAAGGCCGCGCGCAAGGAAATCTCGATGATCAAGGCGCTGGTGCCGACCGTGTACGCGAACGTCTGCGACCGCGCGATGCAGGTGTTCGGCGCGGCGGGGTTGAGCCCCGATACGCCGCTCGCCGACCTCTGGACCTGGGGCCGCGCGCTGCGCTTCGCCGACGGCCCGGACGAGGTGCACCTGCAGGCGATCGCGCGGATGGAAATCAAGGACGGCGAGCCGGGTTCGACGGCGCCGTACCTGACGCCGCCGCTGCGCGCCTGAGCGTCGCGCCGGGATGCGCAGGGCCGTGGACGAGCCGGTGGCGCACGCCGTAAGATGCCGGCAAGGAGATCCGGCGATGCGCCTTTCGAAGATTGACCTGAACCTGTTCGTCGTATTCGACGCGATCTACACGAAGCGCAACCTGACGCGCGCGGCCGAGGTGCTGAATCTCACGCAGCCGGCCGTCAGCAACGCGCTGGCGCGGCTGCGCAAGACCCTGAACGATCCGCTGTTCGTCAGCACGCCGGCCGGGATGATGCCGACGCCGCTGGCCGAGAACATCGTCGGCCGGGTGCGCGAGGCGATGCAGCTGCTCGATTCGAGCGCGCACGAAGGCGACGTGTTCGATCCGGCGTCGTCGACGCGCGTGTTCCGGATGAGCATGAGCGACCTGACCGAAGCGCTGCTGCTGCCCGCGCTCGGCGAACTGCTGCAGAAGCATGCGCCCGGCATGCACGTGCGCAGCTACACGATGGACCGCCGCGAAGTCGCGACCGCGCTCGCGAACGGCTCCGTCGACATCGCGATCGACGCGCCGCTGATCGGCGATCCGCACCTGCATCAGGCGCTGCTCGTGCGCGATCGTTATGCGTGCATGATCCGCGACGATCACCCGTTCAAGGGCGACACGCTCACCATGGACGACTACCTGTCGATGGGGCACATCCACGTGTCGAGCCGCCGCAAGGGCAGCGGGCACGTCGACGCGGAGCTGACGCGCCTCGGGTTGCGCCGCACCATCCAGATGCGCGTGCAGCACTACATGGTCGCGCCGCTGATCGCGATGCGCGGCGACCTGGCGCTGACGGCACCGCTGCGGCTGCTGCAGCGTTATCCGGCGCGGATTCTCGAACTGCCGTTCGAGATGCCGGCGCTCGAATACTTCTGCTACTGGCATCGCAGTGCGGATCAGGATCAGGGCAGCCGGTGGCTGCGCGAACAACTGGTGACGCTGATGGGCGGGATCGGCGAACCGCGGTGAGGCGCACGCGGCGGCGGTCAGCTTCGCAATGCCCGCGCCAGCACCTTCGCCACATGCACGGCCTGCGCTTGCGCGCCGTCCTGGATCTGATGCCGGCAACTCGTGCCGTCCGCGACGACGATCGCGCCTTCCGCCCGCGCACGCACGGCCGGCAGCAGCGACAGCTCGGCCATCGCCTGCGATGCGGCGTAATGCTCGGCTTCATAGCCGAAGCTGCCGGCCATTCCGCAGCACGACGATTCGACCGGCGATACCTTCAACCCCGGAATCCAGCGCAGCACCGTCTGCACCGGCGTGAACGCGCCGAACGCCTTCTGATGGCAGTGGCCGTGCACGAGCGCTTCGTTCGCATCGATCGCGTGCAGCGGCAGCGACAACCGGCCGGCCTCGTGTTCGCGCACGAGAAACTCCTCGAACAGGAACGCGTGGCTCGCGAGCCGTGTGGCTTCGTCGCCGTAACCGTAGGCAAGAAACTCGTCGCGCATCGACAGCAGGCACGAAGGCTCCAGCCCGACGATCGCGATACCGCGTTCGAGGTACGGCCGCAGCGCGTCGAGCGTGCGCCTGGCCTCGGATTTCGCTTCGTCGACGAGCCCGGCCGCGAGGA
The DNA here is from genome assembly GCF_041103175.1 of Burkholderia sp. Bmkn7. Lineage (NCBI taxonomy): Bacteria > Pseudomonadati > Pseudomonadota > Betaproteobacteria > Burkholderiales > Burkholderiaceae > Burkholderia > Burkholderia sp. Bmkn7. Next base: position 571,339 of record NZ_JBGCUH010000002.1, read on the forward strand.
ACGTGCGGCCGCAGCACAGTGGCCGCGCGCCTGCGCGCACGTTGAAATGCACGGTGTAGCCGGCCGCTTCGAGCACGGCTTGCGCGGCGCGCGCGTTGTCCGGCTCCTGGTAGTTGCTGAACGTATCGACGAACAGCAGCACTTCGCGGGTGGCCAAGCCGGTTTGCGTGGGCGTTGATGCACCCGCACCGGCACCCACATCCGCCAGAAACGGTCGCGCGAACCCGGGCAGCGCACGCTGCGGCGCGAGGCCGATCCATCGCTTGATCGACGACGCGACGACCGGCACGCCATTGACGAACGCGATCGCGCCGCGCATGCGCGCGGCCCACGGCGCATAACGCGGCAGATACGCGACGAGCCGTTCACGCAGCGTCGTGCCGTGCTTGCGGTTCCACGCGTGCCGCGCCTCGATCTTGAAGCGCGCCATGTCGACGCCCGTCGGACAATCGCGTTTGCAGCCCTTGCACGACACGCACAGGTCGAGCGCGGCCTTCACGTCGTCGCCGGAGAGGCCGTCGGCGCCGAGCTGGCCCGTCACCGCGAGCCGCAGCGTGTTCGCGCGGCCGCGCGTCACGTGCTGCTCGTCGCGCGTCACGCGGTAGCTCGGGCACATCGTGCCCGCGTCGAACTTGCGGCAGTGGCCGTTGTTGTTGCACATCTCGACGGCCGACGCGAGCCCGTGCGTGACATCGGTGCCCGAGCCGGGGGCGGTTTCTTCGCCGGTCAGCGGATTGCGCGTGACGTTCCATGCCGACCAGTCGAGCGCGGGCCGCAGCGGCAACGCCGCATAGCCGGGCGCGAAACGGAAATGCTCGCGCGCATCCATCTTCGGCGGATTGACGATCTTGTCGGGGTTGAAGCGGTTGTCGGGATCGAACAGCTTCTTGATCTCCGCGAACGCCGCATTCAGGCGCGGGCCGTACTGCCACGCGACCCATTCGCCGCGGCACAGCCCGTCGCCGTGTTCGCCCGAATACGCGCCCTTGTACTCGCGCACGAGTGCGGCCGCTTCTTCGGCGATCTCGCGCATGCGCGTCGCGCCGTCGCGCCGCATGTCGAGGATCGGCCGCACGTGCAGCGTGCCGACGCTCGCGTGCGCGTACCACGTGCCTTCGGTCTCGTGCCTGTGGAACACGTCGGTCAGGCGGCGCGTGTATTCGGCGAGATGTTCGAGCGGCACCGCGCAATCCTCGATGAACGACACCGGTTTGCCGTCGCCCTTCATGCTCATCATGATGTTCAGCCCGGCCTTGCGCACCTCCCACAGCGCCTTCTGCGCACCGGCATCGATCATCTTCACGACGCTGCCGGGCAGGCCGAGATCGGCCATCAGTTCGGCGAGCCGGTCGAGCTGCGTGTGTTGCGCGTCGCGCGATTCGCCCGCGAACTCGACGAGCAGGATCGCCTGCGGTTTGCCGACCAGCGCCCGTTCGATCACGGGCCGGAACGCGGGGTTTTCCATCGACAGGTCGATCATCGTGCGATCGACCAGCTCGACGGCCACCGGCTTCAGCTTCACGATGTGCTGCGCGGTGTCCATCGCCTGGTAGAAGGTCGGGAAGTTCACGACGCCGAGCGTCTTGTGCGCGGGCAGCGGCGCGAGCTTCAGCGTGATCTGCCGGCTATGGGCGAGCGTGCCTTCCGAGCCGACGAGCAGGTGCGCGAGATTCGCATGGCCGTCGTCGGTGTAGGCGCGCGGGTTCTGGCAGTCGAACAGGTCGAGGTTGTAGCCGGCCACGCGGCGCAGCACCTTCGGCACGCGTTCGACGATTTCGTCGTGCTCGCGCTTCGCGATGCGTTCGACACCGTGCAGCAGGTCGAGCGTGCGGCGATCGGTGACGGGCTGCGCGAGCGAACCGAACCGGCATTCGCTGCCGTCGGCGAGGATCGCGTCGATCGCGAGCACGTTGTGCACCATGTTGCCGTACTCGATCGAGCGCGACCCGCACGAGTTGTTGCCGGCCATCCCGCCGATCGTGCATTGCGCGGCCGTCGACACGTCGACGGGAAACCACAGCCCGTGCGGTTTCAGCCACGCGTTCAGGTGATCGAGCACGATGCCGGGCTCGACGGTGACGGTGCGCGCCTGCGCATCGAATGCGACGATCCGGTTCAGCCATTTGCTGTTGTCGACGACGAGCGCCTCGCCGACCGTCTGCCCGCACTGGCTGGTGCCGGCGCCGCGCGCGAGCACGGGAATCTTGCGGTCGCGCGCGATGTCGAGCGCGATCCGCAGGTCGTCCTGGTCGCGCGGCACGACCACGCCGAGCGGCATGATCTGGTAGATCGACGCGTCGGTCGCATAACGACCGCGGCTCGCGCGATCGGCGTAGACGTCGCCGCGCATTTCACGGCGCAGCCGCTCGAACAGCGGCGACAGCGCGGCGCCTTGCGACGGCACGAGATGGACGGGGCGAACCAGCGAAGGCGAGACGGCGGATGTCATGGCGGCGGTCGGTATCGGGTGGGAACGGATCGGGCGAGGATCGGGTGAGGGATCAGGCGAGCGTGACGCTGACGGGCGGCAGCCCCGCGATGCGGCCGACGGCCGTGCCCGCGGCCCGCGGAAAATACATGCCCGTGTACGAGCCGGTCGTGACGACGGTGCCGGCCGGCAACGCGATGCCGCGTCGCGACGCGTGATTCACGAGCCACGGCAGCAGGCGGCGCGGGTCGCCGGCCGGGTTGGTGCCAGGTGTGGTGCCGGCGATGTCGTGCCCGTCGAACGTGAACGCCGGGGCCGGCGCGGCGAACGGGAAATCGGCGCGATAACCGGTCATCTCGCCCAGCACGAGCGCACCGTGGTTCTGCAGGTCGGCGAGCTGGGCGGCCGGCGCGACGTCCGGCCATTCGCGGAAGCGGCTCGCGACGATCTCGATCGCGGCACCCATCTGCGCGATACCGTCGAACACTTCATCGTCGGCATAGGCGGGCGCACGCGGCGCGAAGTCGCGGCCGAAGCGGAACGCGATCTCCAGTTCGAGGCCGAGCGGCCGGAACGCGCCGCGCGGCAGCGTGACGCCGCTCGCATGGCGGCAGTCGTCCGGCAGCGGCGCGCCCTGGATCGGCCCGTCGGGCTGTTTCGCGCCGACCTTCCACGCGCCGATCGCGGCGCGGCGCTCGGCGAGCAGTTGCGCCTGCACCGCATAGGCGGCGTCGGCATCGGCGGGGACGAGGGCTGAAGGCAGCGCGGCGAACGCGATGCCGTATTGCCAGCCGGCGGCGAGCCGGACGGCGAGGTCGTGGGTAGCCTGGGTCATCGTTGCAGTCGGGGAAAAGGTGGGCGCCGCGGGCGGCAGCGCCCCGTTGGCATCAGGCCGGCGAGCGATTGGCGGCCGGTTGTTCGGCGGGTGCGTCGGCGAAGCGGCTTTCCGGCTGCATGCGGAACGCGAGCAGCACGCCCACGCCCATCAGCACCATGCTGCCGATGAACGGCAGCTCCCAGCTGCCGAAGCGGTCGATCACGAAGCCGGAGATCACGGGCGACAGGATCGCCGCGAGCGCGGAGCCGGAATTCATCATCCCGCTCGCGGTGCCCGAGTATTCCGGCGCGATGTCCATCGGCACGGCCCACATCGGGCCGATCGTCATTTCGGCGAAGAAGAAGCCGGCCGCGAGGCACGCCATCGACACGTACAGGTGATGCGTGAACAGCAGCGGCAGCAGCGACAGCAGCGTGAGCAGCATGCAGATCGACACCATCCGGCTGCGTGCGCGCTTGAGGCTGCCGGTGCGCGTGAGGATGCGGTCGGTGACGATCCCGCCGAGCGTGTCGCCGATCACGCCCGCGAAGAACACCGCCGACGCGAACACGGCCGATTTCTTCAGGTCGAGGTCGTAGCTGTGCAGGAAGTACTGCGGAATCCAGCTCAGGAACAGCCACAGCGTCCAGCCGTAGCAGAAGTACACGATCGTGACGGGCATCATCCGGCGGAACAACGGGCCCCAGGGCACGGCGGCGGGTTTCGGCTTCGGTTGCGGCAGCGCGTCGAGTTCGGCCTGCGTGATGCGCGGGTGGTCCTTCGGGTGTTCGGTATAGACGAGCGCCCACACCGCGACCCACACGATGCTGATCACGCCGCAGATGTAGAACGATTCGCGCCACCCGTACACGGCCATCACCGCGACGACGGCGGCCGGCGCGACCGCGTTGCCGACGCGCGAGAACGCATGCGTGACGCCCTGCGCGAAGCCGCGTTTCTCGCGCGGCACCCAGCGCGACATCGCCGACGTGGCCGCCGGGAACGTCGCGCCTTCGCCGAGCCCGAGCAGCAGGCGCGCGGCGAGCAGCGACGCGAGGCCGCCGGCCATCCCGGTGAGCAGCGTCGCGACGGCCCACAGCAGCCCGCAGGCGAGCAGCGTGCGGCGCGCGCCGAAGCGGTCGCTGACCCAGCCGCCGATGATCTGGAATACGAGATACGGATACGCGAACGCGGAGAACACGAGGCCGATCTCCGTCTTGTTCAGCCCGAATTCCTTGCCGAACCCGGCAGCGGCCGTGCTCACGTTCACGCGATCGAGGTACGTGATGAAGTACATCACGCACAGCATCACCAGCACGATGCCGGTCGCTCGGAACAGCTTCATGTTTCGTCTCCTGGATGTTGTCTGGCTGGCTGCCCGTGCCGGCGTCGAGGCCGGCATCGAGGTGGGTCGTGCCGATGAAGCGGGGCGGGCGCCGGCAGCGGCCGGTGCGTGTCGCGACGACCGCGCGGCCGCCCGTGAAGCGGAAAGGGCGCGTCAGGCGGCGTGCGGGAAACGTGCGCGCCGCCCGCCGGCGCTCAGGCCGCCGCGCGCAGCGCGGGGGCGTGCGTGTTCGATGCGAGGGTGTCCATCGCCGCGACGACGCCGCTCGCGGCAACCGGCACGCCGGCGAGCTTCAGCCCCATCTCGCAGCCGGCGAGCGTGGCCATCAGCGTGAGGTCGTTGCAGTCGCCGAGATGGCCGATGCGGAACATCTTGCCGCGCATCTTGCCGAGCGCCTGCCCGAGCGACATGTCGAAGCGTTCGTAGATCAGCTTGCGCACGGCGTCCGCGTCGACGCCGTCGGGCATCATCACGCCGGTCAGCACGGGGCTGTAGACGGCCGGGTCCGCGCACTGGATCTCGAGGCCCCACGCGCGCACCGCGCGCCGCGTGGCTTCCGCGAGCCGCTGGTGGCGCGCGAACACCGCGTCGAGCCCTTCGCCGAGGATCATGTCGAGCGCTTCGGCGAGCCCGTACAGCAGGTTGGTGTTCGGCGTGTACGGCCAGTAGCCGTTCCTGTTCGCCTCGATGATCTCGTGCCAGCCCCAGAACGCACGCGGCAGCGTCGCGTGCCCGCTCGCCGCGAGCGCCTTCGGCGACACCGCGTTGAAGCTGATACCGGGCGGCAGCATCAGCCCTTTCTGCGAACCCGACACCGTCACGTCGACGCCCCATTCGTCATGGCGGTAGTCGGCGGACGCGAGGCCCGAGATCGTGTCGACCATCAGCAGCGCCGGGTGGCCGGCCGCGTCGATCGCGCGGCGCACGGCCGCGATGTCGGAGGTGACGCCGGTGGAGGTTTCGTTGTGCACCACGCACACCGCCTTGATGTCGTGCGTGGTATCGGCGCGCAGGCGCGCTTCGATCATGTCGGGCTGCACGCCGCGGCGCCAGCCTTCGATGCCCGGCAGCCCGAGGAATTCGGGCTTCAGGCCGAGCGCGTCGGCCATCTTCTTCCACAGCGTCGCGAAGTGGCCGGTCTCGTACATCAGCACGGTGTCGCCGGCGCTCAGCGTGTTGGTCAGCGCGGCCTCCCATGCGCCGGTACCCGACGCCGGATAGATGATCACCGGCTGCGTGGTCTTGAAGATCTTCCTGATGCCGGCGAGCACCTTGAGGCCGAGCGCGCCGAATTCGGGGCCACGGTGGTCGATGGTCGGATAGCTCATCGCCCGCAGGATGCGGTCGGGCACCGGGCTCGGCCCGGGAATCTGCAGGAAATGTCGGCCGGACGGATGAAAGTCGAGTTGCAGCATGGTCGTTCTGTCTCCTTGGTTGCATTTTGAATTTTGCATGCAAAATACTTTAGCAGAGCGATCGCGGCAAACCCAAGCACTGATTTCACCGAAAATGCCGGTGTTTACCCGGCGTTGGCGGGGAGATATTCGGGTCGGGCGAGTTGAAGTAGAATCGCGTGAAGCAAGAAGGAAGGATTTTGCATGCAAGATTTGAATGATCTGGAGCAGACCGGCGGCGCGCCGGCACTGCCGAAACTGGAGCGGCAGCGGCTGCACGACACGGTCGTCGAGCACCTGCGCAAATTCATCGTCGAAGGTGTGCTCACGCCGGGCATGCGGCTGAACGAGCGCGAGCTGTGCGAGACGCTCGGCATCTCGCGCACGCCGCTGCGCGAGGCGTTCAAGGTGCTGGCGGCCGAGGGGCTGCTGGTGCTGTCGCCGAATCGCGGCGCGAGCGTGTACCGGATGAGCGAATCGGAGATCCGCGAGACGTTCGAGCTGATGTCGGGGCTGGAGGCGTTTTCAGGCGAGCTGGCCTGCGAGCGCATCACGCACGCGGAGCTCGCGGAGATCAAGGCGCTGCATTACTCGATGCTCGCGTGCCGGCTGCAGAACGACCTGCCCGGCTACTACAGCCGCAACCAGGAAATCCACGACCGCATCAACGAGGCCGCGCGCAACTCGGCGCTGCGCGCCACGTACCAGTCGATCAACCGGCGGATCATGTCGATGCGGTTCCGCTCGAACCAGCACGTCGAGAAGTGGGATCGCGCAGTGCACGATCACGAGGAGATGATCAAGGCGCTGGAGGCGCGCGACGGCAAGGCGCTCGCGGCGATCCTGCGGCGGCATCTGCTGGAGAAGCGCGACGCGGTGTTGTTGCAGCAGGGGGCAGTGGACGCGTAGTCGCACGCTGCACGCGAACGGTCATCGCGTCGTGCCGGCGTGTACCGGCTCAGAATGCCGTGCGCAGGCCGAGCCCGGCCGAATCGCCGTTCCCATAGCCGCTCGTGCGATCGCGCATGTATGCGACGTAGACGTCGGTCCGTTTCGACAGCCGGTAGTCGTAGCCAAGCGCCCAGGTCGTTCTCGACGGGCGGTCGCGCCCGTGGCTTTTCGCGGCCATCACCGACGCGAGCAGCGTGCCGAAGCCGAGCGGCACCGCCGCGCCCACTTGTCCGCTGTGCGTGCCGAGCCCGCCGCCGTCGATCGCGTCGTGCACGTACTGGTAGAACGCGGTGAACTTCACGAATTTCAGGTCGTAGCCGACGCCGGCCAGCACGGCGTCCTGCTGCGTGAAGCCGGCGATCGACGCATTCAGGTCGCCCGGTGTCCGGTCGTACTTCGCCTGCTGGAACGCGAGCGTCGCGCTGAACGCGCGCTGCCGGTCGTAGGTGATGCTGCCGCCCCATTGGTTTGCGCCGGCGTGACCCGGTGCGTTGCCCGTCGCGTAGATCAGGCTCGCCTGCAGCGCGCGCTCGCCGGGTGTCGTGACCAGCACCGAATTGCTCCAGCCGTTGTCACCGACGAGGCCTTGCCCCGCCACGCCCTTGTACATCTGGTTCAGCGCCGGCGAAAAGCCGAACGACGTCGAGAACGGGTTGAAGCGCACGACCGAGACGTAATACGGCGTCGTGTTGCGTCCCGCGCGCAGCACACCGTACGGCGTCGCGACGCCGACATACGCGTTGCGCCCGAAGAACGTATCGCCGCTGAAGCGGCCCAAGCCGCCGTTCGACGGGCGCATGAATGCTTCAAGGGCGAACTGCAGCGCGTAGCCGCCGCCGAGATCCTCGCGGCCGCCGATTCCCCAGAAGCTCGTCGTGAAGCCGCCCGAATTCATGGCATACGCGCGCGGCTTGCCGAGGCTCTTCTGCGTGCCGACATACACGTCGGCCAGTCCGTACAGCGAGACGGACGACTGGGCCGTGGCGTCATCGGCGATCGTGCAGGCGATCAGCGATGCGCCGATGGTCGACAGCAGCCGGCGGCGCCGGCCGGCAATCCGGGTCAAATGAACAGGCATACTGATTGAATTGCGTGAAGGAAGAGGGAGCGGACGGGCGCGCGACGGCACCCGCCGAACAAGGCGTCAGAACACGTGGCGGATACCCGCGCGCCCGACGGCCTGCTTCTGGTTGCTCGACGGATTGAAACCCGCGATCTGCGCGACCGGCGCGTCGCCGGCCGCCTTCTGGAACGCGCCCATCACGTAGACGCTGGTGCGCTTGGACAGCGAATATTCGGCGCTCAGGTTGAACTGGTGATACTTGGGTTCCGCGTTCGTCGCATGGTCGCGGCCCGTCGTGTACGTGTAGCCGGCGCCGACTGTCACGGCCGACGTCGGCGTGACGAGCGTCGACAGCTCGTAGTTCTGGAACGTCGCGTCGTGCCCCGCGCTGCCCCGCTGGAAGTTCGTGTTCGTGAAGTCGGCGAGCACCTTGAGCCACTGCACGACCTGGTATGACGCGCCCACGCCGAACACCTTCTGAGCACGCGCCGCATCGAGGTAGTTGCCGTAGATCGCGTTCGTGAAGCCCGGATAGTTCTGGTAGCCCTGCGTCGACACGCCCGGGTTGTTGATCCGCAGATAGCCGATGCCGAAGCCGACCGGGCCCGCCGCGTAGCTCGCGCCGACGCTGAACGTCGCGTTGTCGGAGAAGCGGCCGGCCTGCCCGCCGAATGCATAGAGGCCGCCGAACGTGATGCCCGCGATCGTTGGGCTACGGTACTTGACCGCATTCGAGATCGGGAAGCCGTTGTCGGTGTTGTCCATGTCGTTCGGGTGCGCGAAGTAGTAGCCGCCGATGTTGCCGTTCAGCGTGAACGGCTCGACATAGTCGACGATCGAGTCCCATTGGCGGCCGAGCGTCAGCGTGCCGAGCTTCGTGTCGTTCAGGCCGGCGTAAGCGTTGCGCGAGAACGCGAGCCCGCTGCCGAGACGGCCGGAGTTGATGTCGAAGCCGCTTTCGAGGCGGAAGATCGCGCTCAGGCCGCCGCCGAGATCCTCGGTGCCGCGCACCCCCCAGCGGCTGCCGGCCGTCACGCCCGACGCTAGCTGCACGAGGTGCTTGCCCTGCACGTTCGACACGTAGTCGACGCCGTCCTCGACGATGCCGTACAGCGTGACGCTGCTTTGCGCGTGGGCGGTGGCGGCCGCGGCGAGCGGCAGCGCGAACAGGAGTTTTTTCATGATGATGTTCCAGTGCGGTGTGGGTGGAAGACGGCGGTGAAACACGGCGAACGGCGGGCCGTTCCGGCTGCGTGCAGACGTACGGACGTGCGTACCCCGCGCCGCGATCGAACGACGATCGAGGCAGCGGGTAAAGCGATGAAACGAAGGAAGGCCGGTGCGCCGCTCAGTCGCGATACGCGCGCAGCAGCGTATCGGCGGCCCGGAAGTCGGGTGTGAGCGGGCGGTCGCGCTCGAGGAACGCGACCTTCGTGCGCAGCGCGCGGTAGAGCGGCTGCGTGGCCGGCGCGAGCGTGAACGACGGCTGCTTGCGCTGGCGCAGGTCGATCGCCTGCGCGGCTTCGACGAGTTCGAGGCCGAGCAGTGTGTAGCTCGCGTCGATCTGCTTCTGCACGCGTTGCACGACGTCGGGCGCGTTCGTCGCGACGTCCTCGATGCCGCCGGCAACCGGCAGGTAGTCGAGCGACACGGGCATCGCGAGCGACTTCACGCTCATCGCGAGCGCGGTCGGAGGCTTCTCCATCGCGCCGAACGCATGCACGGTGTCCTCGGTGCCGAGGAAGCGCGAGAGGCCGGTGAGGTGCGGGTCGTTCAGCTTGACGATGCGTTGCGCGGACGCGAGCGCGTTGTGGCCGAGCGCGAGCCCGAGCTGTTCGAACGCGAGCACCCACGGAAGCGGCTCAAAGTTCGCGCTTGGCAGCACGGCGCCACCGCCGTCGACATAGCCCGCCGCATCCTGTGCACGCGCCGACTTCGGCGTGACGCTGACCGCGACACCCGGGTTGTCGTCGCTCGAATTGAGCTGCACCTGCAGCAGCGCACGGGCCTCGTCGTAAGTGCGATCCTCTTCGCCGAGCAGGTATACGCCGGAGCGGAAGCTGAGCGGATCCTGCAGCGGCCGCTCCGGGTCCTTGTTCCACAGGCTGCTGCCCGCGAGCAGCGTGCGCAGCGTGGCGCCCGCGCGCAGCGTGGCCGGGAACGGCCGCAGCGCGAGCGTGTCCTCGCGGAATGGCGACACGTTGCCGTTCAGCCCCTGCAGGCTCAGCGCGAACACGACCTTCGACACCTGCGCGAGCCGCGCCATGTCGGTGAGCGCCAGCGCACCCATACCTGCCGAATACGCGTTGGAGCTGAGGATCGCGAGCGCGTCCTTGCCGTACGGGCGGATCGTTGCGATGCCGGCCGACTTCAGCGCGTCGGCGGCCGCTACCTTGCGGCCCTGGTAGTACACGTCGCCTTCGCCGAGCATCGCGAGGCCGACATGGCTCAGGATCGTGATGTCGGCTTCGCCGATCGAGCCATCCGCGGGCATCGCGGGCGTGACGCCGCGATTGAGCAACTGCGCGTATGCCTCGACGATCGACGGCTGCACGCCGGCGCCGCCATCGAGCATCGCGTTCAGGCGGGCGGCCATCGCGGCACGCGCCACGCGTACGCTCATGTCGGGGCCGACGCTGCCCGAGTGCGCATGGATCAGCCCGATGTTGAAGCGCGTCGACGCATCGATGACTTCCTGCGACAGCTTGCCGTGCGCATCGACCATCTCGCGGTCCTTGTTGAGGCCGACGCCGACCGTCAACCCATAGATCTGCTGGCCGGCCGCGGCGGCCTTCAGCAGTACGTCGTGCGCGGCGACCACGCGCTGGCGGGCGGCCGGTGCGATCGACACGGCTTCGCCGTCGGCGATGCGCGCGATCGATTCGGGTGTGGCCGACCGGCCGTCGAGCGTGACGTCGGCGAAGGCCGGGACGGCGGCGAAAAGCGCGAGCGCGAGCGCGCTCCGCATGAGGAAGCGTTGCATGAAGCAGTTCTCCGAATTCAGGCGTGACGTGACGTGGAAGACAGCGCTGCGATCGACGCGAGTGCGATGGCGCTCGCGGCCATCACATACCAGGCAGGCGCGAACGGGTTGCCCGATCGTTGCGTGAGCCACGCGAGGATCGCCGGTGCGAAGCCGCCGAAGATCGTCGTGGCGATGTTGTAGGACAGCGACATGCCGGTCGCGCGGACGCGGGTCGGAAACAGCTCCGACAGCGCGGCGGGCGCGACACCGGTGAAGATCGCGACCATCACGCAGAACGCGCTTTGCACCGTGATCAGCGCGGCGAGCGTGTGCACGTCGGCGAGCCAGTGCAGCAGCGGATACACCGACACGAGCATCAGCGTCGCGCCGACGGTCAGCACCGTGCGCCGCCCGAAGCGATCCGACCAGCTTCCGGCGCACACGCAGGTGACGGCCATCAGGCAGTTGCCGACCAGCGACGCGATGAACGCATCCCGCCCGTCGAAATGCAGCGCGCGCTGTACGTGCGTCGGCATGTAGATCACCAGCGCATACACGCACACGGCCCACAGAACCGAGAACCCGGTGCCGACCACGAGCGCACGCGGATAGTCGCGCACGACCTGTAGCAGCGGCGTCTTGCGTTCGGCCGGGGCGTGCGCGGCGCGTGCCATTTCCGCGCGGAAATGCGGCGTTTCGTCGAGCGTCTTGCGCAGCCACAGGCCGACCGGTGCGATCGCGAGACCGAGGATGAACGGAATCCGCCAGCCCCAGTCGCCGATCTGTTCGCGCGATAGCGTGAGCGTCACGGCGGTGGCGACCAGCGCGCCGAGGATGTTCGACGCGGCCATGCTCGCCTGCAGCCACGATGCGTAGCGGCCTTTCTTGTCCGCCGGCGCGTGCTCGATCAGGAACGCCGCGGCGCCGCCCACTTCGCCGCCGGCCGAGAAGCCCTGCAGCAGGCGGCCGCACAGGATCAGCAGCGGCGCGCCGATGCCGATCGCGGTGAACGGCGGCGCGAACGCGATGATGCCGGTGCCGGCCGCCATCACGAGGATGGTCAGCGTCAGCGCGGCCTTGCGGCCCGCACGATCGCCGTACACGCCGATCGCGAGTGCGCCGAGAGGCCGCGCGATGAAGCCGATTCCGAACGCCATGAACGCTTCGACCAGCTCGGTGCCGGTGTTGCCGCGATGGAAGAAGTTCTGCGCGATGTATACGGCAAAGAACGCGTAGACGGAAAAGTCGTACCACTCCAGCGCGTTGCCGATCGATGCCGCGGCGATCGCGCGCCCGGCACTCGAGGCGGGGGGCGACACGGCCGTGGCCGTGTCGAGGGGAACCGCGGATTGCTTCACTTCGATCTCCTGTCGTCGTGCGGGACGGCCTTACAGCCGGATGTGCGGAATCTGCTTGCGTTCCGCTTCGTCGAGCGCTTCTTCGTAGCCGGCGTCCGCATAGCGGATCACGCCGAGCGCGGTGTCGTTGGTCATCGACAGCGTGAGCCGCTGGTTCGCCGCCGCGCTGCCGTCGGCGACCACGGTGATGCCCGCGCTGGTCATGTAGCCGCTGTAGCCGCCGCCGCCCGAATGGATCGCGACGAGGTCGGCCATCGACGAGCAGCTCATCATCGCGTTCAGCAGCGGCCAGTCGGCCACCGCATCGGAGCCGTCGCGCAGGTTCTCGGTCATGATGTTCGGGTGCGCCATCGCGCCGGCGTCGAGGTGATCGCGCGTGAACGCAATCGGCCCCGCCAGCACGCCGTCGCGCACCATTGCGTTGACTGCGAGCGCGAGCCGCGTGCGCTCGCCGTGGCCGAGCCACGCGATGCGCGCCGGCAGGCCTTCGAACGGTACGCATTCGCGTGCTTTCCGGATCCAGTTCGTGACGATCCGGTTGTCCGGGAAGTGTTCGAGCAGGTAGTCGTCGATGATGCGGATGTCGTTCGGGTCGTTCGAAAGCGCGATCCAGCGGAACGGGCCGATCGCTCGGCAGAACAGCGGGCGCAGGAACGCCTCGGTGAACACCGGGATCTCGAACGCGCGCGTGACGCCGCCGTCCTTCGCGTGCGTGCGGATCAGGTTGCCGTTGTCGAACACGATCGCGCCGCGATCCTTGAATCCGAGCATCGCCTCGACGTGCCGCACGATCGACGCGCGGCTCGCGTCCATCAGCTGCGTGCGGTCGCCGTCGCGCAGCGCGCGTACTTCGTCGAGCGTGTAGCCCGACGGCACGTAGCCGTACACGAGATCGTGCGCGGCTGTCTGGTCGGTGACGATGTCAGGCACGACGCCGCGCGCGAGGATCGCCGGGAACACGTCGGCCGCGTTGCCGAGCAGGCCGACCGAAATGGCCTCGCGCCGCGCCTGTGCGTCGTGGATCAGCGCGAGCGCTTCGTCGAGATCGCGCGCCTGCCGTTCGAGAAAGCCGATCTGCAGCCGCTTGTCGATGCGTGTCTGGTCGATCTCGACGACGAGCGTCGCCGCGTTCGCCATCCGGCCCGCGAGCGGTTGCGCGCCGCCCATTCCGCCGAGACCGGCGGTCAGGATGAAGCGCCCGCGCAGATCGTTGTCGAAATGGCGCTCGGCGATCCGCGAGAAGATCTCGTAGGTGCCCTGGATCACGCCCTGCGAGCCGATGTACTGCCAGTCGCCGGCTGTCAGGCCGCCCCAGCAGATCAGGTTGCGCCGTTCCAGTTCGTAGAAGTGGTCGGCCTTTGCCCACTGGCCGATCAGGTTGCAGTTCGCCATCACGACGAGTGGCGAGCTCGCATGCGTGCGCAGCAGCGCGACGGGCTTGCCGGACTGCACGACGAGCGTGTGGTCCTCGTCCATCGTCTTCAGCGTGTGCACAATGGCGTCGTGTGACGGCCAGTCGCGCGCCGCGCGACCGAGCGCCGCATAGACGATCAGTTGATCGGGATCCTCGCCGACGGCGAGTACGTTCTCGAGCAGGCGCAGCAGCGCTTCCTGGCGCCAGCCCTTGCAGCGCAACGTGTTGCCCGACGCGACTTCGAAAGTGCGGTTCGTCATCGTGACCTCCGTTCAGCGCGCGAGCGCATAGTCGGCGATCGAGATGCCGAGCGCGGCTTCGACCGGCGGGTACACGGCCGGATCGAATACCGACGACGACAGCGGAATGTGTGCCTTCGCCACGCGCAGTACGTGGATCTCCATTCCCTCCTTCAACTGGCCCGCGCTGACGGGGCGGCCTTGTGCATCGAGCGTCGTGATCACGTCGGGGTAGGTCGCGATCCGTGCGCCGTGCGCGTCGTCCACCGCCATGTGTTCGTTCATCACATGAATGACCGCGCGTTGCGCGCCGCTGCCGAGATAGACGAGGCCGACGTCGAACGCTTCGCGCGTGTATTCGAGCGTGTTGCGCTCGACCTTGCCGCTCGCGATGATCTCGCCGTGCGTGGCCGCGCAGATCGCATCGATCACGGCGCTGCCGCCGCGTCGCTCGGCGTCGATGATCGCTTCGCCGAGCGCGAGTGCGCGGCTGATGCCGCCGAGCGCCGCGTGCTGGCGCACATACGATGCGCGAATCGGGTTGCGGCAGCTCGCGATGAAGCCGCCGGCCATGTCGGCCGCCTTGCGCAGCACCGGCGACACCCGCGCAGTCGCGCCGCGCACGACCACCTCCATGTACGCGTGCCGTGCGCGGTTGCCGCCGGCCGCCGCCTGGATCATCGGCGCGGTGCTCGATGCGAGGCCGAGCGAGCCCATGTCGCCGGTCGGATGCGCACGGATGTCGCCCACCGCGTCGACCACCTTGGTACCGAGCAGCGCAGACGGCAGCCACGCGTTCAGCGTGCTCGACATCCCGTTCTGCCCGATGATGAGCCCCGCGAGCGGCGCGCCGAGCGCGTCCTGCACGAGCTGCGCGGCCTTCACGTAGTCGGCGCCGAGCATCTGCCAGTCGGTGAGGCCGCCCGGCGCGCCGATCGCGGCGGCCGTGGCGATCCATGCGTCATCCGGCAACTCGTCGATGCTCACCAGTTCCGGGCGGCCGATCGTGACCGCGAGCGTACCGAGTTCACGGCCGTGGTCGGCCCAGCCGCCGCCGCCGCATGCGAAAACCGAACCGCCCTTGACGGCGGCTTCGACGTCCTTCGAAGACAGAATGCGTCCCATGTGTCGTTTGTCCTGAGAGGGAAAAAGGGCTGTACGCGCCGGCCGGAAAGCCTTGTGTGGCGGTACTGTCCAAACGATTCTAGGGACGCCGAATATTGAGCGTTATTGCTATTTTATGGAGACTTCATAACGCGATGTTAAGCCTAGGGTAATCCCGGCGACGCTCGAACGACGGGCTGTCGGCACGGCGATCGGCTGCCGTTGGTGCGATGGCGAAACGCTGGCTGGACAACGTTTTCAGCCCGTTTGGGCAACGGAATTCATGCGTCCGCGGAGAGCGCATGAAGGGTGTCGATGAACTCGTGCGCAAGTCGCGACAGCGGTGCGAGTACGGGGTGCAGCACGCTGACCGGCGCGGAAATGGTCGGCACGACCGGCTTCACGACGATCTGCGGCCACACGGGCCCCGCGACCGTCAGTTCGTCGATCAGCGCGATGCCGGTGCCGGCCTGCGCGAGCGCGCAGGCGACGTGCGCCTGCTGCACCTCGATCTTGACCTGTGGCACGAGCCCTTCGTCGCTGAACAGCCGCCGCACCAGCTGCCCAAGCGGAATGTCGCTGCCATAGCCGATCAGCGGCTGGTTCGCTAGGTCGCGCACGGCGAGCGTCTTGCGGCGCGCGAACGGGTGCGATGCGGGCACGGCTGCGACCATCCGGTTTTCATAGAGCGGCTGGCTCTCGACGTTCGGGTGCGTGTCCTGCAGGAACGCGATGCCGAGTTCGACCTGCTGCGTGAGCACCGCCTGCAGCAGCACGCTCGGGATCATCGTGTGCAGGATGATGCGGACGTCGGGAAAGCGCTCGTAAAACGCCGCGATCGCGCGCGGCAGCAGCGATTGCCCGAGATTGGGGCTGCACGCGATGCGCAGGTGGCCCATCCGGTTCTCGATCAGGTCTTCCGCGATTTCGTTGACGCGCTGCACGCCCTGGTACACCGCGTTCACTTCGACGAACAGCCGCTGCGCTTCCGGGGTCGGGTAGAGCCGCCCCTTGATGCGCTCGAACAGCGCGAGGCCGAGCCGTTGTTCGGCATAGGAAATGAGCCGCGAGACGGCTGGCTGCGACACGTGCAGCAGCTTAGCGGCGCCGCTGATCGAGCCGGTCAGCATGATGGCGCGAAACACCTCGATCTGGCGCAGGTTCAGACGCACAGCCTTAACTCCATGTTATGTGGGGGCGATAAATCAGCATGAGACATTCTGGCAGAGCGCTGCCTAAACTGCTCGTGATCAAAAAAAGCAGGAGGCGAAGATGAGCGAATTCGAGCAGGTAGTGCGCGGCCGGCTGGTCGATGCGCGCGAGGTGGTCGACGACGGCTGGCTCGCGATCCGTGGCGGACGGATTGCCGCGCGCGGCGCGGGCGCGCCGCCGGCGGCGCGCGACACGATCGATGCGCGCGGGCAGTGGGTGCTGCCGGGCATCGTCGACGGGCAGGTGCACGCGGCCAGCCAGGCCAACCAGGAGGGGCTCGGTCACGCGTCGCGTGCGGCCGCTGCGGGGGGCGTGACGGTCATGGTTGACATGCCGTACGACGATCCGGAACCGGTCGCGTCGCGCGCACAGCTCGACCGCAAGATCGCGGAAGCCGAGCGCGATTGCCACGTCGACGTCGCGCTGTACGGCACGCTCAACGCGAAACACGGTCTCGAAGCGGCGGCCGGTCTGATCGACGGCGGCGTGTGCGCGTTCAAGTTCTCGACGTTCGAGGCGACACCCGGCCGGTTTCCGCGCGTCGAGGAGGACGTGCTGTACGACGCGTTCCGGCTGATCGCGCCGTCGGGCCTCGCGTGCGGCGTGCACAACCAGATGCAGGAGATGACGCGCAAGAACGTCGCGCGGATGATCGAAGCGGGCGACACGGGCTGGGATGCGTTCCTGCGTGCGCATCCGCCGCTGATCGAGAACCTCGCGACCGCGTTGATCTACGAGATCGGCGCGGAGACGGGCGCTCGCGCGCACGCGGTGCACGTGTCGACGTCGCGCGGCTTCGCGCTGTGCAACATGTTCCGGCAGGCCGGCCATCGCGCAAGTATCGAGACCTGCGTGCAGTACCTGATGCTCGATCACGAGACGCACACGAAGCGCTTCGGCGCGAAAACCAAGCACTACCCGCCGATCCGGCCGCGTGGGGAGCAGGACCTGCTGTGGACGCACATCGCGCGCGGCGAATGCACGTTCGTGTCGTCGGATCACGTGAGCTGGGGGCTCGAGCGCAAGGGCGACCCGAACGTATTCCGCAACGCGTCGGGCGGCCCGGGGCTCGAAACGCTGTTGCCGGCGTTCTGGACCGGCTGCGAACAGCATGGCATCGCGCCGACGCGCGTGGCCGAACTGCTCGCGACGAATCCTGCGCGGCACTTCCTGCTCGATGACCGCAAGGGATCGCTCGACGTCGGCGCCGACGCGGATTTCGTGATCCTCACGCCGGAACGCTATGCGTTCGATCCGTCGCGCAGCCTGTCGGCCGTGCAGTGGAGCGCGTTCGAGGGGATGGAATTCACGGTGCGGATCGCCGCCACGTACTGTCGCGGCGCGCTTGTGTACGACGGCGCCAACGTCGTCAATCCGGCAGGATCGGGCCGCTTCCTGAAGCCGCACGGCAGTCGGTCGATCGCCACGCAACAGGAGTCCGAATGAAACAGACAGTATTCCCGCCGTTGAACGCCGATCGCCTGAACGCACGCGTCGAGCAACTGGCGCGCTTCACGCGGCCCGACGTCCCGTGGACGCGCCGTGCGTTTTCGCCGCTGTTCACGGAGGCGCGCGCGTGGCTTGCCGCGCAGTTCGCCGAAGCCGGGCTCGCGGTGTCGATGGACGCGGGCGGCAACCTGATCGGCCGCCGCGAAGGCAGCGGCCGTTGCACGAAACCGCTCGTCACGGGCTCGCACTGCGACACGGTGGTCGGCGGCGGCCGCTTCGACGGGATCATCGGCGTGCTCGCCGGCATCGAGGTCGCGCATACGCTGAACGAGCACGGGATCGTGCTCGATCATCCGTTCGAGGTGATCGACTTCCTGTCCGAAGAACCGAGCGACTACGGCATCTCGTGCGTCGGCAGCCGTGCGCTGTCGGGCGTGCTCGACGCAGGCATGCTGCGCGCGACGAATGCCGACGGCGAAACGCTCGCCGACGCGCTGCGCCGCATCGGCGGCAATCCGGATGCGCTGCGCGAACCGCTGCGCGCGCCGGGCAGCACGGCCGCCTTCGTCGAACTGCATATCGAACAGGGCCCGGTGCTCGAGACGCGCGGCTTGCAGATCGGCGTCGTGACCAACATCGTCGGCATCCGGCGCGTGCTGATCACCGTGACCGGGCAGCCCGACCATGCGGGCACGACGCCGATGGACATCCGTCGCGACGCGCTCGTCGGCGCAGCGCACCTGATCGAGGCTGCGCATGCGCGCGCGTCGGCGCTATCTGGCAATCCGCATTACGTCGTGGCGACGATCGGGCGGATCACGATGACGCCGAACGTGCCGAACGCGGTGCCGGGGCATGTCGAGCTGATGCTCGAAGTGCGCAGCGACAGCGACGCGGTGCTCGACGATTTCCCCGAGGCGCTGCTGGCCGGTGCGGCCGCGCGGCTTGATGCGTTGCGATTGAGCGCGCGCGCGGAGCACGTGAGCCGCGCCCGGCCGACCGATTGCCAGCCGCTCGTGATGGACGCGGTCGAACAGGCGGCCACGCAGCTCGGCTATCCGAGCATGCGGCTGCCGAGCGGAGCGGGGCACGATGCCGTGTACGTGGCGCCGACCGGGCCGATCGGGATGATCTTCATTCCGTGCCTGGGCGGCCGCAGCCATTGCCCGGAAGAATGGATCGAGCCGCAGCAACTGCTCGATGGCACGCGCGTGCTATACCAGACGCTCGTCGCGCTCGATCGTTCGCTAGCGGGCGCGGCGTAGGGTGACGGTGCAAAGCTCGACGGCAGGCCGCGCCGCTACATCGCCGCCCGCTGCCCCTCTCTCGGCCCGTGCCCCGTCCACCGCTTGAACGCGCGCCGGAAGTTGTGCGCGTCGCTGAACCCGACTTCGTGTGCGACGTCCTCGATCGACAGCCGCGGATTGCTGAGCAGCGTGAACGCGCGCTTGCGGCGGATCGTGTCGATCACGGTCTGGTACGACACGCCCTGGTCGGCCAGCCGCCGCCGCAGCGTGCGCTCGCTCATGCACAGCTGCGCGGCGATCTCGGCGAGCGACGGCGCATGCCGCAGGTCGCGCCGCATGATCCGTTCGATCGATTCGAGAAATTCGGTGCCTTCGGGTTCGGGCGGCAGCGCGTCCTGCAGGAATTCGAGCACCTGGCGATGCGCGAGCGGATCGTGGGTCGCGATCGGGCGGTTGCCGAGCGCGGCGTCGCACGAAAACAGGTTCTGCTCCTGTTCGAACCGCACCGGGCACGGGAACACGCGGGCGTATTGCTCCGCATAGGCCGGCGGCGGGTAGCTGAGATCGACGACCTTCGGCTGGAACGCGGGGCCGACGAGCGAGCGCCCGATCTTCATGAAGCTGCCGAACGCCTCCTCGACGAGGAACGCCTCGATGTCGGGCTCGAGGAAGACGTTGGTCGCGCGAACCGACAGCGTGCGCGCATCCGACATCACGTCGAAGCGCATCAGCGGCCCCGTGTGGCGCTGCAGCCCGATACCGGTCACGATCGCGTCCTTCAGCGTCGGGCTCGTCAGCATCGCATAGCCGACCAGCCCGATCGACGCGATCGTCTCGCTCGTGCCGAGTTCGAGGCCGAGCGCCCGCCCCGGCGCCATCTCGAGCGCGCGGCGGATCATCGTGCTCGCCTGGCGCAATGAAATCCGGCACGACGGATTCGACAGGTCGGCGACGTCGAAGCCGAGCCCGAGGCACAGCCGCGTGGGGTCGATGCCCAGTTCCTTGCTTGTCTCCGCGAGGCACCGCAACAGATGGACCGGCAGATTCGCCGTCGTATAACGGTCGGTATCGTCCATGGATGCTCCGTATTTTTTTCCATGGATTGTACTCGTCCCGCCCGGCCGGAGACCCGGTGCCGCCCCGGCCGCGATCGCCCACATCCCGCGCGGCCCCGCTTCAGAAGTAGTGACGCAGGCCGACCGTCGCACCGAGCTGCGTGGTGCCGGTGCTCGGCGCCTGCCCGTTCACGCCGACCAGCTGCGCGCCGACCAGCCCGCCGCGGTAGATCGCGTAGTCGACTTCCGCATAGAGCATGCTGCGCTTCGACAGGCTGTAGCCGGCGATCACCTGGAACTGGCGCGCACGGCCGTCGAAATCCGCCGTATAGCCGGACTGCTGCGTCCACCACGCGTTGACGGCCGCCGTGAACGCCGACGTGAAGCGGTAGGTCAGCCCCGCGAGCGCCATCTTGCGGCGGCGGAACCCGCCGGGCACGGTCGGGTCGACCACCTGCGCGGGCGAGATGATGCCGAGCCCCGCCAGATCGGTCGGGCTGAACGGGCCGTTCTCGAACGACGTGAAGTCGTTGTCGCGAGCGTTCTCGATGTAGCCGGCGTTGACGGTCGCGTTGCCGATCGTCACCGAGCCGCCGCCCGTGTAGATGTCGAATTTCCCGTGCGTGACGTCGTCCCAGCTGCGCATGAACGATGCGCCGACCGTGAATGGCCCCTTGTCCGGCGCATACGCGGCGGCCGCGCCGAGCTGGCCGCCGCGCACGCCGCCGCCCGCGTGGCCGCCCGGCGCATATTGCGCGAGCAGGTAGAAGCTGCCGAGTTGCGCGCCGTACTGGATCATGTTGCTGGTGCGCGCGCCCGCGAGCATCGTCTGCTCCGGCTTGAACAGGTTGAAGTACGGGTCCTGGGGGCCGGCCCACAGGTTCGAGCCGAAGGTCAGCGACGCCATCTCGAACGGCACGTTGTACTGGCGCCCGAGCGAGAGCTGGCCGAGCGACGTCGACGTCAGCCCCACGTACGCGACCTGGAAGAAGTTCGGCGAGCCGGCCGGCACGATGGCGCCGCTGTTGGGGCCGAAGTGGCTTTCGACGTTGAACTGCGCGGACAACCCGCCGCCCAGATCCTCGTTGCCCTTGAGGCCCCAGTAGCTTTCGGTCAGGCCGCCGCCGTCGGCCATCGAGATCTTGCGGCCCGTCGACACCGGCGTGCCGTCGGCACCGTAGGACACGCCGTGCGTTTCGTAGCGGATACCGGCATCGATCACGCCGTACAGCGTCACGTTGCCTTGCGCGTGCGCACCGGTACCGGCCAGGACCATCATCGCGCAGCACGCGGCGCGAACGCTATCGTGACGATTCATTCTTCTGGACTCCGCATTGAGCTGGGGATGGACGGCTCGCGCCGTCGGGAACGACTGTAGAAAGCCAAATTTGCGCGGGCCAAGGCCGCGGCGGCCATTCTCGTGGTGCGTCGCGGCCACGGCATGGCGCACTGCGGTCAGGGCGCCGCGCCGGCCACGGCAGCGGGTGCCGCGCGGCGCAGTGCCAGCCGCACGAACGGGGCGGCGGCCAGCACGGCCACGCACAGCACGTGGGCGACGCGCGTGCCGCCGAAGCGGCCGAGCAGCGCGCCCGACAGCGCGGTGCCGATGCCCGCCGCGAAGAACGTGATGACGAGCGTGCGCGCGACCAGCGAGCCGTCCGGGTCGACGTCGGACAGCATGCCGGTGAGGAACGGCACGATCACGAAGAACGCACTGTTCAGCACGAACTGGCTCAGGAAGTACGCGCTGCCGCCGCGCGCGCCGAAGAACCATTCGATCGACGCGATCATCGCGAGCTGCGCGGCCCAGATCAGCGCGAGGCGGTGCCGGTGGCTGGCCGGATGCGACGGAATCGCCGCGCCGACGAAGCCGAGCAGGGACGACACCGACAGCAGCACGCCGATCGTCGTGGGCGACAGCCCGGCACGCTCGCCGACGAAACCGGCGATCGCCCATTGCGACGCCTGCACGCCATAGACGAGCGCCGTCACGACCCAGATCGCGAGCACCGGCCGCCACGGCAGCGTGCCGGCGCGCAAGCGGGCCTGCGCGGGCGCGCTCGCGAACGCGTCGATGCCGCGGATCGCGGGCGCCAGCACGGCGACGACGGCGGCCAGCAGCGCGAACACCCAGCGCCCGAGCCACGCGGCCGGCAGCGCGGAGATCAGCACGAGGATGCCGCCGTTGACGATGCCCGCGAGCAGGTTGATTTGCCCCCACAGGCGGTCGGTCGATGCGCGCTGCGACACGCCGGACGCGACGACGACGAACAGCATCCCCTCGAACAGCCCCGTCATCCCGCGTGCGAGCGCCGCCGACACGATGCCGGGCGCGACCGCGCTGAGGGCCTGGCCGGCGATCGCGCCGACCAGGCCGGCCAGCGTGAACGGCCGCGCGGCGCGCGCGATCCGGTGCGACAGCAGCGCGCAACTGATCGCGATGCCGAGGATTTCGGCGCTGACGAGCGCGGTCGCGGTGCCTTCGTCGAGCCGGAAGCGCGTCATCACCGCCGCGACGAGGAACGGTGACAGGATCAGGCCGTTGGTGGCGGCCGCGAACGCGAGCGCAAGGCGGACGACGGCGCCGATCGACGGATCGGGACGCGATTGCGCGGCCGCGTGCAGCGTGGCTGTGCTCATGAGGCCTCCTGGCTGGATCGCGGCCGATCTTGCGCGACGCCGGCCGTTTCGTGCATCGGGTGTGTCCCGCGGCGGGCCGGCGTGGCGCGAGCGGCGGCGCTTGCGTTTGCACCTGCGCCTGCGCCTGCGCCTGCGCTTTGCGGCAGGCCGAACAGCGTGCGCAGGTACGGCGTCAGGAAGCGGCCGTGCGGGTCCATCCGCTCACGCAGCGATAGGAAATCGTCCCAGTGCGGGTAGCACGCCGCCAGCTCGGCGGCCTTCATCGCGTGCACCTTGCCCCAGTGCGGCCGCCCGCCGTGATTGCGGCAGATGGCCTGCACGCCCGAGAAATACGCGTCGAACGGCATCCCGCGATACTGGTGCGCCGAGATGCGTACGCTGTCGCGTCCGTAGTCGGGGCTCAGCCAGATGTCGTCGCCGCGCACCCAGCGGTATTCGATCGGGAACATCAGCGGAAAGCTGCGGCGCGCGATGAATGCGCGGATTTCGCGCAGCGCGTCGGCGCCGCGGTCGGCCGGCACCGACCACTCCATTTCGTTGAAGCGCACGCGGCGCACCGTCGACAGCATCGCGTAGCTCGCATCCACGTGCCGGCCGGCCGACACGGTCGATGCGCACAGCCTGCTCAGCGCCGGGCACAGCGACGGCACGCGCCGGCCGAGTCCGCACAGCGTGCCGAACACCGTGTTCTCGAGGAACGACTCGGACGCGCGGCTCGCCCAGTGCACCGCGTCGGCCGGCTCGTCGGTCATGTCCCACGCCTTGGTCAGCACGGTGTCCGTGTGCGGGAACCAGTAGAACTCGAACGAGCGATGTTTCGCGATCAGCGCGTCCGCCTGCGCGAGGCAATCGTCGAGCCGCATGCCGCCGCGCTCGAGGCGGAGCTTGAACGCGGGCACGAGGCGCAGGCCGATCTCGGTCAGCACGCCGAGCGCGCCGAGCCCGATCCGGCCGCCGGCGAACAGCTCGGGATGCGTGTCGGCGCTCGCGCGGATCTCGCTGCCGTCCGCGCACATGAAGGTCAGGCTGTCGATCTGCGTCGCCAGGTTGCCGAGCGTGATGCCGGTGCCGTGCGTGCCGGTGCTGGTCGCGCCGGCGATCGACTGCACGTTGATGTCGCCGAGGTTCTCCATCGCGAGGCCGTGCGCGGCGAGCGCCGGGCCCAGCGCCCACAGCCGCGTGCCGGCATGCACGCGCGCGACGCGCCGGTCGCGGTCGACGTCGATCACGCCCTGCATCGCGTCGAGCGACAGGATCACGTCGTCGGTCTGCACGAGCGGCGAGAACGAGTGACCGGCGCCGGCCGCGCGCACGGTGGCGCCGGCTGCTGCCGCGTCGCGCAGCACCGCCGCGAGCGCGGCGTGCGACGCGGGCGTCGACACGGTTGCATCAGGACTGCAGACATATCCCGACCAGTTACGCCACATGGCATTGTCTCCGTGGTTGTCGATCGAATGAGTTGAACGGTTTGAACGACGGGCCGCGCGGCCCGCTAGAAAAAGCTCTTGCCTTCGCCGCGATAGGTGGGCGCCTCGCCGACCACGCGGCCGCCGCGGATCAGCAGCAGCGTGTTGAAGCGTTCGCACAGTTCGCCGGCCTTCGCGTGGCGGAACAGGATCGGATCGCCGATCGCCGGTGCGACGCCGCGCGGCACGCGCACGGGCGTCTGCACCTCGCCCGCGCCTTCGTTGTCGATCAGCGTGCAGCCGGCCGGCAGCCACGGGCGGGGCAGCCGGCTCTTGCCGGCCGGGCCCGATGCGATATAACCGCCGCCCGAGCAGGTCACGATGCCCGGCTGCGGAATCCGCACGACGGGCAGCGCGAAGCCGGCGGCCGGTTGCGCATGAAACGCCGCATAGTGATCGAACAGCGCCGGCGCGTAGAGGCCGGAGCCGGCCGCGAGCTCGGTGACCGATGCGTCGCCCAGCGTGCTTTCGAAGCTGCCGGTGCCGCCGCCGTTCACGAAGCGCAACCTGTAGCCCGCCGCCGCGAGCGCCTGCACGGCCGCGTGGCGGCGCGCGTTGATCTCGCGCGCCGAGCGGCGCTTCAGGTGGCGTACCAGCGCGTTGCGCGCGCCGTTGCCCGGCTCCGTGTCGGCCACGCCGGCGATCTGTCCTTCGTAACCCATCAGCCCGTCGAGCCGCACGTGCCGCCGCTCGCCGATGTGGTTCGCGAGGGCGAGTGCGCCGGCCACGTCGCGCACCGGCGAGCGGTACATGCCGAAATACAGGCCCGGATACGCGGACGACATGTCGAGATCGATCGCGAGCGGGATCGTCACGCTTTCCGCGCGTGCGAGGCGGTCGATCGCGTCGACCTGGGCGGCAGCGTCGACCATCAGCGTGATCGAGCGGCCCCGCCTGAGCTGCGCGGCCACCGCGCGAACGTCGTCGGCCTCGACGGTCGGATAGGCGACGACGATGTCGTCGAACCCGCCGTCCGCAAGCCACGCGGCTTCGCCCGCGGAATAACACAGCAGCCCCTGCATGAACGGGCCGGCGGCGAGCACCGCGCCGATCAGTTCGCGCGAGCGTACCGATTTCGTCGCGAGCCGGATCGGCAGGCCGCGTGCGCGGCGCTTCAGGTCGGCGAGGTTCGCGTCGAGGCAGTCGAGATCGACGAATGCGGCGGGAAGGCGGCGGCCCGCGAGCGCGTCGCGATAGGTCGGATAGTCGTGGACTGCGGCGGGTGCGCGATGCGGAAGGTCTGCACGGCTCATGGAACGGGCTCGGCTGGGTGGGGTATGTGCCGCGCCGACCGTTCGACGCGTGTCGGAAACCAGCATAGGGCCGGCCAAAATGACGACCAAGCGCTCAGCGGGTCGTTCGACGGGTCTTATCCGGCCATCCGTATCGGCCACGCGCACGCGTGAGCGTCGCGCCCCGTGAAGGTGGATCGTTGCTTGCTTGGTGTCGCGGCGCACATCGCGCGTGCCGGCGCGAACCACCGCCGGACGGGCACGACGCTCGACATCACGCGCGTGCCGATACGACAACGAAATGCGTTTCAAACGTCTTGCCGGCCATCGTCGCTGCGCGCGGGTTTAGTGCCCGCGTTCTAGTGCCGCTTTTGACTGCATGCCGGATTCGACCTAGAACCTACTCGCGGATGCACCGGCGAAGAACGGCATGACGTGACGAGGAGGCGACGTGAAGAAGAACAGGGCACGCTGGCGGCGCACGGGCGCGATCGCGGCGATCGGCGTGGCCGTCGTCGCGATCTGGCGATACGAAGCGGCGACACCGGCGCAAGCCGCATCGTCCGGCACGCCGGTCGCGGCGGCGGGCACACGGTCCGGCGCGGCCGATGCGTTCGGTACCGGTACCGGCACCGCGACACCGGGCCCCGAGGAGCGACGGCTCGACGTCGACGCGCTGCGCCGCAGCCTTGCCGGGCGCCCCGATGCGGACGCGGAAGTGAAGCGCGTCGTCGCATTCGCGCGCTTCCGCGACGAGGTCGCCGCTTACGGCGATCGCCGCAACAGCCTGCCGCAAGCCGAACGCGACGCGCTCGCGCGCCGGATTCTCGACGAACTTCCCGACCACGTCGCGCGCAACGAGATCGTGCCCGTGCAGGCCGAAGCGCTGAGCGCGGCGCTGCTGACCGACACCGAAGCCGACCCGGCGACGCGCGGCGCGGCGATCCGGTCGATGCGCGCGCAATGGGACACCTATGCGCAGCGGACGGTCGGCCCGTCGCCGGCGCAGGACCCGCGCTATCTCTCGTACGAACAGCAGAGCCGCGACGTCGTCCGGCAGGTTCAGGCGAGCATTCCCGATCCCGACCAGCAGCAAGCCGTCATCGCACAACGCCTGCAGGCGCTGCGCGTCCAGCTGTTCGACGGCGCTTCACCGTCCGGCGTGCACTGAGCGCCGAATCCGCGCGGCCGGGGCGGCGCCCGGCGGCCGCGTCATGTCCATCGACAAGGAGGGGAGATGTCCACAGCACGATGCCTGCTGCGCGCGGCCGTTGCCGCGCTGCTCGGTTGCGCGGCACTGAACGGTCACGCGGCCGATACGACGATGCCGGATCCGTCGGTTCCTTATTATTCGTGGTACGAAGTGACGTTGCCGGAGAGCACCGGTGCATCGTGCGGCAACGGCACGCCGATGCGTTTCTACATCAATCGCGCGCAGTCGGACAACCTGCTGTACATGATGGAGCCGGGCGGCGCGTGCTGGGACTACGGCACCTGCACGCAGACGTCGACCGGTGCCGAGGCCGGCCTCGGCGGCTTCAACCCGGACGGCATCCCGCACAACTACATGAACGGCACCGCGAACGAGAGCCTGCTGTCGTCGTTCCTGTCGCCGCTGCTGACGCGCATGGATCTCGCGCACATTCTCGTCGGCGAGCCGAAGGTCGAAACGCAGCAATGGACACAGGTTTTCGTGCCCTATTGCACCGGAGATATCCACATGGGCAGCGCGGTGCGCAACTACACGTCGCCGTCCGGCGACTGGCGCCTGCAGCACTACAGCGGGCTGAAGAACATCCAGGCCGTCGCGCAGTGGCTGACGTCGCACGGCTTCGGCAAGCCGAACCGGCTGCTCGTGTAC
This sequence comes from Burkholderia sp. Bmkn7, assembly GCF_041103175.1. Lineage (NCBI taxonomy): Bacteria > Pseudomonadati > Pseudomonadota > Betaproteobacteria > Burkholderiales > Burkholderiaceae > Burkholderia > Burkholderia sp. Bmkn7. Next base: position 598,579 of record NZ_JBGCUH010000002.1, read on the forward strand.
GGGATGAGCGCGGGCGGTTACGGCACGCTCGCGAACTACGCGACACTCCGCAACACGCTGCAGCCGCAGGCGCACAGTTCGCTGCTCGACGACGCCGGCACTGTGTTCAACACGCCGTTTGATGCGGACGCGGCCACGCATCCGTCGGTCGGCCTGTACGACCGCGTGCGCACCGAGTGGGGGATGACGGGCCCCGACGGGATGATCACCGTGAACAGCCGGCTGACCAGCCGGTTCGACCCCGGCAACATGGGGAGCGCGTACGCGGCATTGTCGGCGACCTTTCCGCATGATCGCTTCGGTTTTTCCAGCTACCAGCGCGACAAGATCATCGCCGCGTATCACTATCGCGCGTTCGTGCCGGCCGTGATCGCGGCGCCGGACGACGCGACGAAGGATGCGCTGTCGCTCGCGATGTTCGGGAAGGAGCTGGACGGGTTGAAGCAGACGCTGAACCCGTTGCCGAACTTCGGCTACTTCATGCCGTGGGCGCGCAACGACTTCATCGCCAACCATCAGGTGACGGCGGTCAGCTTCACCGGGTCGGGGATCCACGAGAACGGCACCGACGCGGATATCGGCACCTTCGTCGACAACCTGCTGAACCAGCAGGACCCGGCCGAGACGCCGGTGATGAAGGCGTTCCGCACGCAGCAGTGGTCGGATTTCACGTTCTCGACGTTTCTCGCGTGGATCGACAGCGTGTTCAACCTGACCGGCGAAGCGGGGCCGATCTCGGGGCACCGGGCGTGAACGGGTGACGGCGGCGCGGTGCGCTGCCCCGCGCCGCGCCGCCGTGTCGCCGTTGCGTCTGGCATGCGCGTTCAGTACGAATCGTCGTCGAAGCGGGACGATGCCGGACGGCGCTTCATGTCCTTCAGCCATTCCCTGACGTTGTCCGGGTCGTCGAATTCGCGCACCGCGATGGTCAGGTCCTGGTTGCTGCGCTGCATGCCGGCAATGTCGCGCGTCAGTATCCGCATGACCGTATCGGGCGCGATCTTGACGGACGATGCGATGCCGTAGGTTCGGCGGAAGTGGGTCTCGACGTGCCGGATCTCCTGGTCCAGCTCGCGCACCTGTTCCTCCAGGATGCCGTTGTAGCGCATCAGTCGGTCTTCGCCGAGGCCGTCGATCGCGCGCCGGTCGATCTGCTCGATCTCCAGCTGCAGTTCCAGCAGCTGCAGCAGGTTGCCTTTCGCATACGCGTGGTTGACCCGCTGCATCAGCACGGTCTTGCGTTCCTGTTCCTTCGGATCGGTTTCGCGATCGGGATGCAGCACGCTCGCGAGCTTGCGATAGACGTCGCGGATCGACTTGCTCGATTCGGCCTGCTCGGCTTCGCGCCTCGCTTGCGCCGCCGATTGCCGGGGCGCCTTCTTGCGTTTCGCGCGCTGCGCCTCGCGGGCCTCGTGCTCGGCCATGTCGCGCCTGAACTGTTCGTCCAGCTCGGCTTGCATGCGCTCGGCGAGTTCGTCGGGCGACAGCGTGTCGAGATCGTCTTCCTGCGCGGGGGCGGGCGCCGGCTCCGGTGCCTGCTTCGGCCGTGCGCGATCGGCTGCCGTGCGGTCGTCGTCGCCGGATGCGCGGTGCCGGTTATAGAGGATCTTCAACTGCGCGTCGTCGCTGACGTCGAGCAGGTCGCGCGCCATGTTCGCGATCACGTCGGACAGCGTGCGCTGCTCGGCCTTGCTCAAGCCCTTTTGCAGGAACGCGTCGTCGAGCCGGTTGAGCAAGCTGATCCGCAACGCCGTCGCCGCCTGCTCGAGCGGCAGCAGCCCGTCGACGAATTTCTTGTGGAAGGCCGGCGTCACGGCGTCCCATGCGCCGAGACGTTCGCGCCGCGCTTCGATCTGCTGGACGAGCGTATTGAACGTCTTCTGGGCTTTCGACAGGCTGGCTGTCTCGTGGCCGGGCGCAATGACGACCGCGGCACCGCGTCGTGCGGTCATGGTGAATGTCCTCCGGCCGCGGCAGGACGCGCAGCAGGCCGGTATTCTAGCCGGATGTGCGGCCGGCGGCGCGGAACGGCCTGCTTCGCCGACGCTTTCGCCAGCGCGTTACGGCCGCGGCGCCGCGACCGCAGGTGCGCCCGAATCCGTGCCCGGCGTGCCGCCCGGCCCATAGGCGGCAGCGGCGTTGTTGCGTTCCGCGAGACGCTTGGCAGTCAGGCGCTCCTGCGCGGCGACGATGTCGCCCGGATAGTTGTCCCCGTTGCTGGCGACCGGGTCGTAGCCGACGGCTTCGAGGTCCAACAGTTCCTGGCGTACCTGCGCACGCGTGAGCGTCGAGTGCGACGACTGCGCGTACGACACGGCCGGCGCGGCGAGCAGGGCAGTCGCGGCAGCGGTGGCGACGACGACGGTGGCGATGATCGATTTCATGATTTCCTCAGACGGTTGCGTGGCGGTTCACCGAACCGACGAAGCAAGTTTAGGAATCCATGCCGGCCGGATAAATGCCGATTCCGGGTGAACTGTGTTTCCGGAATGCGCCACAGTGGGCGACGGGCGTGCCGCCGTGCCGCCACGTCGTCAATCGCCGAACAACTGCCCCTGCCCGGAGATCACGCGTTCGAAATCGTCGCGCAGGAACGGCAGGATCGCGTCGGCCACGGGCTGCAGCTGGCGGCTCAGGTAGAACGCGTAGTCGATTGGCGAGCGCATCGTCTCGAGCGGCTCGGGGCCGGCCGTCGTCATCACGTAGCTGATCCAGCCGCCGCGCTGGTATTGCAGCGGCCGGCCCTGCGCGTGATTGAACTCGTCGGCGATCCGCGCCGCGCGCACGTGCGGCGGCACGTTGCGCTCGTATTCGCGCAACGGCCGGCGCACGCGCTTGCGGTAGACGAGCTGGTCGTCGAATTCGCCGGCCAGCGTGCGCTGCACGTAGTCGCGAATGAAATCCTGGTAGGGCTCGCGGCTGAACACGCGTCGATACAGCTCGCGCTGAAACTGCTGCGCGAGCGGCGTCCAGTCGGTGCGCACCGTTTCGAGCCCCTTGAACACGAGGTCCTCGCCGCCGTCGGCCGCCGCCGCGAGGCCCGCGTAACGCTTCTTGCTGCCTTCTTCCGCACCGCGCACGGTCGGCATCAGGAAGCGGCGGTAGTGCCGCTCGTACTGCAGTTCCAGCGCGCTCTCGAGCCCGAACTGGTCGCGCAGGTGCGCGTGCCACCAGCGGTTCACGTGCGCCACGAGCGCGCGGCCCTTGGCGCCGGCTTCATCGTCGTCGTGCGCGCGGCCGAGCCACACGAACGTCGAATCGGTATCGCCATAGATCACTTCGTAGCCCTGCGCTTCGATCAGCGCGCGCGTGCGGTGCATGATCTCGTGCCCGCGCATCGTGATCGACGACGCGAGGCGCGGGTCGAAGAAGCGGCAGCCGGTAGAGCCGAGCACGCCGTAGAACGAATTCATGATGATCTTCAGCGCCTGCGACAGCGGCGCGTTGCGCTGCCGCTTCGCGTCGTCGCGGCCTTCCCACACGCGGCGCACGATATCGGGCAGGCAGTGTGCGGTACGCGAGAAGCGCGCGCCGAGAAAGCCGGGCACCGATGCGTCGTCGCCGGGATTCGCGAGCCCTTCGATCAGCCCGACCGGATCGATCAGGAACGTGCGGATGATCGACGGATAGAGGCTCTTGTAGTCGAACACGAGCACCGAGTCGTACAGCCCGGGGCGCGAATCCATCACGAAGCCGCCGGGGCTGTTTTGCCCGGTCACGTCGCCGAGGTTCGGCGCGACGTAGCCTAGCCGGTGCATGCGGGGCAGGTACAGGTGCGTGAAGGCCGCGACCGACCCGCCGGTGCGATCGGCCGCGAGGCCCGTCACGCTCGCGCGTTCGAGCGCGAAGGACAGCAGGTCCGCCTTGTCGAAGATGCGCGTGACGAGCTCGCAGTCCTTCAGGTTGTAGCGTGCGAGCGCCGGCTTGTCGTGATCGAAGCGGCGCTGGATCTCGTCCATCCGCTGGTACGGATTGTCGATCGACTTGCCTTCGCCGAGCAGCGCCTGCGACACGTATTCGAGGCTGAACGACGGGAACGTCCACGTCGCGGATTTCAGCATGTCGATGCCGTCGAGGATCAGCCGGCCGGCCGCGCCCGCGAAGAAGTGGTCCGGCTGCTGGCCGTGCGCGCGCCAGTCGAGCACGCTGCCGCCGCGCCCGAGCTTCAGCGGCACGCCGTATTGCTCCGAATGCGCATGCAGGATGCGCAGGTCGAACTGCACGAGGTTCCAGCCGATCACGGCATCGGGATCGTGTGTTTCGAACCAGTCGTTGAGCCGCGTGAGTATCGCGGCGCGGCTGTCGCAATAGTCGAGGTCGAAGTCCCGCGTGCCCGAGTCGCTGCCTGCTTCGCTGCCTGCATCGCCGTTCGGCGGGCCGAGCATGTAGACCTGCCGCTGCCCGCAGCCTTCGAGCGCGATCGAATACAGCTCGCCGTGGACGCTGGTTTCGATGTCGAGCGACACGCAGCGCAGGGCCGGGCGATAGCCGGTCGCGGATTTCAGCTCGGTGCCGGTCAGCGTGCCGTCGCGGCCGGGCCGGCCGCGAAACTGCACGCATGCCGTGATGAAGCGTTCCATCGCGTAGCGGTCTGGCGGTTGCACGTCGGCTTCGTAGACGTCGACGCCCGCTGCGGCGAGGCGTTTTTGCAGCCCGGACAGATGGCGATAGCGCTTGCAATAGAGGCCGACGACGGGGCGCTGCCGGAAATCGCGCAGCGTGAGCGGGCGCAACTCGGCGTCGTGCTCGCCGGCCAGCGTGCGTTCGGCGAGCGCCTGCTGTTCGGCGGGGATGAACGCGACGGCTTCCTGCGGGCGCAGGCGCACGCGGCGCGGACCGTGTTCGGTTGCCAGCCAGAACTCGATCTCGATGCCGGATGCGGTGTCCCGCCAGTGGCGGGTGAGGATGAAACCCTGCTCGAACGCCGTCAAAACGCTTGCTCGTCGTGAATGCCCAGGCGGCGGATTTTAGCGCTTGAATGGCGGCCGTGCCGACGGTGGTGTGCGTGGCAACAGGTGGCAACAGGTGGCAGGAAGCCGGCCGGCGACGCGCGATCTTCCGCGTGCCGGCCGGCGTTCGGGTTTTTCGACGCGATTGACGTCCGGCGCGCGACGGAACGAAGGCGACTACTCGCGACGCAGCGTCTCGAGCACGGCGGATGGCGGTTGCCGGCACGCGCCGTAGCCATTGGACTGCAGCCTGGGCATCATGCCGACGACGAAGTCGATGAACGTTCTCACCTTGGCCGGAACGTGGTTCCGGCTGGGGTAGTAGACGTAAAGCGGGAACGTCTCGTCGCACCAGTCGGTCAGCACCGGCTCCAGTGTGCCGGCACGCAGGTGCGTGTCGATTCCGAGGTCGATCACCTGGGCGATCCCGAAGCCTGCGACGCAGGCGCCGGTCTTGGTGCCCGCATCCGTGACGGTCAGGCTGCCGCTTACGGCCACTTTCGTTTTTTCGCCGTCACGCCAGAATTCCCAGTCGAAGGGGCGGCCGGTAGCCGGGTCGATGGCCAGGATGCATTCGTGGCCGTCGTCGACCAGATCCTGCGGCGACCTCGGCCGGCCGCGTCGCTCCAGGTAGGACGGTGCGGCCACCGTCAGCACCCGCGGGCTGTACAGCCTTCGACAGACCAAGGTGGAAACGGATGGGGGGCCAAAGCGGATGGCGAGATCGAAGCCGTCGCTGACGAGGTCCGAGAGGTCGTTCCGGGTCTCCAGCTTCAGGTGCAGAGCGGGGTGTTCCTTCATGAACCGGGCCAGGTCCGGTGCGAGCACAAGGCGGGCGAATGCGGCATCGCACGCCACACGGAGCGTGCCGCTGGCGACCGAGGCCTGGCCGGAAGTGCCGGCGGTCGCCTCCTCGATCCCCTGCAGTAACGGCAGCACTTTCGACAACAGTTTGTGGCCCGCGTCCGTCACTTCGACGTGCCGGCTGGTGCGATGCACGAGCTTCGCGCGCAGGCGGTCCTCCAGTCGCTGGATCGCGCGACTGACCGCGGGCTGGGTCTTGCCCAGGCGGGAGGCCGCTCGACCGAAGCTCCCGGATTCGGCCAGGGCCGCAAGGACAAGCAAGCCGCTTACCAGTCCTCCGTCGAGGTCTTCCATGATCCATGTGTTCCTGTAATGGCAGCGATAACCGGGTCGCCGTAGCCGAGGGCGGGGGCGATCGCTCACTATACGAGCGGTTCACTATCGAGGAAAGCCAGCCATGACCCAGACCCAGGCCGTAGTCGCGTTGATCGACGACTACTTCAATTTGGCTTACGAGCCGAAGAGCCGCGACTTCGACAAGGTTTTTCACCCGAGCTGCGTGATTCAGTGGCTCGATGAAGGCCGGTTTCGCACGCTGGCGTCGCACGAGTATGCGGCGCTCATCAACGGGAGGCCGAGTCCGCGATCGACCGGCGCGCCCAGGGACGAGGCGATCCTCTCGATGGCGCATGTGTCGGACGGCCTTTCAACGGCTACGGTGCGGGTGCGAATCGGCAACCGGCTGTTCAACGATCACTTCGTCATCCACAAGGTGGACGGCAACTGGTTGATCGCAACCAAGGCGTCCGCCGTGGTGCGTACGTTCGACTGAAGCGCAGCGCGGCAGATGCGCGTCCGGTTCCCGGTTTTTTTGCGTCAACGAAATGCGGTGTCTCGGCATCGACGGGGGAATCCGTAATGGGACCCTGCTCGAACGCCGTCAAGATACCCGCTCGTCGTGGATGCCCGGGCGGCCGATTTCAGCGCTTGCGCGGGGCTGTGCCGGCGCGGGATGCGCGATACCGTTCCGGCATCCGGCCGATGATCGTAAGATTCGGGCTCGATTGAACCCGTCAAGGATCATTGAATGAAACTCGCGATTGATCGCGTCGCACGTGTTGCCGGCTGTGTCGTCGTTGCGGCTTGCCTGTGTGGAAGCGGGCGTGCGATATGCGCTTCCCCGAAAGTGAAGGCACTGCCGGCGACCACGGAAGCCAACTGGATACAGGCGGTCAGGCAGCATCGGACAAAAGATGGCGCAACGGTTGCCGAAGTGCTGTCCTATGCGGAAAAAATGAGGCCGCGCATCTTCAAGGCCGGACGATTCGAAGTGGGTTACAACGGCGCGACCGGCGTTGCCAGCTCGGTTTCGATCGGCTACTGGATCGGAACGAAGCGCGCGCCGGACGATGCGTTCGTCGATCTCGGCTATTCGATGTCGCCCGATGGCCGCGTGATGCCCGTCCCGCCGGACGCGCACACGGCCGCGGCATTGGAGAACGGACGGAAGGCGTTTCTGCGTGCCGTCGACGACGCCTATCGGGACACATGCCTGTCCGATCCCGATCATCCGCCGGCATGCTGATGAATCCCGCCCGATTGACGTCACGGAACCATCGTTCGTAGAATCGCCGGTCAAGAACAACATCATTCTGAGAGAGGCGCCATGAATGCGTACCGCATGATGGACGCAATTGCGGAACGGCCGGCTCGGCAAGCATCGCTTGTCGCGTTCAATTTCCGGCCTGGCAATCGTGCTCCGATTCGCCACCGCAGGGCCGGGCATCCCTGCATCGGTCGCGATGACGTGCCGACACATCGCGCAAGCTGCGTGGGAGCGCATGACGCATGCCGACCTGACTTCGCCTGCCTCGTTTCCAGTCGCCGCTGGTGAAAGCCTCCATGCCGCAGTCGACCGGCCCGTCGCTCGACATGAGCGAAGGCAATCGACCGCAAAACCGCACGCATCCACCGATCCCGATTGAATTCGGTTCGCTGTCGCTCGTCCTCGGGTTGCCGGGGCGGGCCCTTCTGCGCGACACGCTCGAGGGTCTTGGCCGTGCAGCCGGTTCGCCGGAAACGGTCGCAACCGGTGCGTCGCCCCGGTCGGGGCCGCGGGTCGCTGCCCGGAAGCACCACACGAAACGCACACGCGCATTCTCCCGGCGGATGCCCGGCCGTCCTGTTGCTGCAGGGAGGGCGTGGCTGTTCGGTTTGCCTGGAAGTGCGGCGCCGCACGCATTGCCGATGAACCCATTTACCTCGGACTCCCCATGAACGCCTCCTCCCGGCAAATTTCTTTACCCGGTATCGCCGCGCTCATCGCGGCGGTCATCACCACGGCGCAATTTCTGATCGGCCTCTACGTGTGGTCGACGAAGTCTTCGCCGTCCGTGAATATGCTGGCCGTGCAACTGTCCACTTTCATCGGGAGCCTGGTGTTTCGAAGCGGCCTGGTGTTCCTGATCGTCCGCTGGCATGGAGAGTACCGGGATCAGCTCGCATTCCGTCGCCCCGCGTTGCCGCTGACGGCCTTTGCGTTATGCCTGCTGGTCTGGCAGGCCGCGCAGGTGCTGGTATTCCAGGCGCTCGTGGGCATGTTGCGCGGTGGTTCTCTCAGCCTGACGCACATCGTGACGCTCATCGCGCCGGTGAATGCCGTCCTCTACGCGCTCGTCGCCTGGCTTGCGTGGTGGTTCGTCACCCACCTGTTTCGCAACGACGCGTTGCCCGAGGCGCCGCGCGGCAATGCGCGGCGGCGCATCGCGGGTCTCGCGGCCTGGTTGTTTGCCAGCGTATTGCTGCTTTTCATGACGCAGGCCGTGATGATCCTGCTCGACCATTTCGACGACGATCTCAAGCTCGTGATGCTGAACTACGTCGGAGGGATCGTCGTGCCCGCCGCGATCGTCTTCGCAGGCGCGATGCTCGGCCTGCCTCGCGATCTCGGTCGGCTGCACGTCCGGCGTCTGCTGGGGGCGTCGCTTGCGTCGATGGTATCGGTCCTGCTGCTGGCTTATGCGGTGCTGCGCCTCGTGGGCGACGTGCTCGGAATAGCCAGCCTGATGTCCGGCATGATGCCGGTCGTCGTTCTCGCCGGAACCGGCGCGGCCTACTGGGTGTGGTTCCGCGTGTTCTATGCCGCTGTGCGTCGCGAGACCGCTGGACCGTCGCAAGGCATGCCGTCGGCGTGAAACCCGCAAGCGGATATGGCGTGAGCCGCGTGCGCGACCAGACGACCCGCGGCGATTCGGCAGCGGGCGCATCAGCGTACGCACCGGCGCCCTACACCCACGCGACATCCCGTTTCAAGTGCTCTGCCCGTTGCGGCCGCTGATACAGATACCCCTGCGCATACTGAATCCCGACCGTCTGCAGCGCGCGATGCTGTGCTTCCGTTTCCACGCCCTCGGCGATGATCTTCAGGTCGTAGTGATGCGCGACGGACGCGATTCCCTCGATCAATCCCGCGCTGCCGCCGTTCAGTTGCGAGACGAACTGGCGATCGATCTTCACGTAGTCGAACGGAAAACGCGACAGCATGTCGAGGTTGCTGTGATGCGTGCCGAAATCGTCGATCGCGAATTTCGCGCCTTTCGCTCTCAGCGCATGGAAGATCGCGGTGGTCCGCGCGTTCTTCTCGAGCAGGATGCGCTCGGTGACTTCGAGCACCAGCGTAAAGCCGGGCGGCAGTGCGCGAATCGCATCCTCGACGATCGACACGAACCGCGTGCGCTCGAGATCCTTCGGCGCGATGTTGACGGCGATGCGCAGCGGCGTTGACGGCGTCAGCGCGGAGAGTTCCGACACGGCGGTCCGCAGCACGAATTCGGTCACTTTCGGCAGCACCGCGCTCGATTCGACCTGCGGGATGAACACCGCCGGGCTGATGGCCCCCCACTTCGGGTGCTGCCAGCGCAGCAGCGCCTCGACGCCGACGGTCCTGCGCGTCCCGACCTCGACGATCGGCTGGTACACGACATGGAGTTCGTCGCGCCTGAGCGCGTTGCGCACGGCCTTCAGCAGCAGCCGGCGCGGTGCCATCGCCAGCAGGTAGGCCGCCATCACGAGGCCATCCGCCAGCAGCACGATCGTGATGCCGATCAGCCGATAGTGGTGCCGAACCTGCGACGCGTAGCGCGTGGATGCCGCAACCGACACCGTGAACGGCCAGCGGGGCGACACGATCGTGCTGCCGCGTGCGGGTTCCGCTGCCGATTCCGGCGCGAACTTCCCGTACTGATCGAGATGGCCCGAACCCGCGATCGACAGCGTCGCGGTTTCCGTCCCGTAGCGGGCGCCGTGCGCGAGCGCGTCGGCCACGTAGTCACCCTCGACCAGGTAGAGCACGCCCGCGCCGGGCGCGGTGGCGTAAAACACGGGCAGCACCGGGATGCCCTGCTGGAACGGCGTTTGGCGCAGCAGCGTGACGAGCGTCGAACCCGGCTCCGGCTCGTGCGTGTACGCGCCCAGCGGCAAGTCGATTGCCCCCAGCGCCGACGAGCACATGACACGTCCGTCGTACACCAGCGCGACGGCGCGCAGGTAGCGCAGGCGCGTGCCTATCTCGGCGAGCGTCCGGAATACCGCCGAGCATGGCCGCCCGACGAGTGCGGTGAGTTCGTCCACATGTCGCAGGCGCGCGCCGTCCAGGATGCGGTCGACCGATGCCACGATATCGTTCGCCACGACGTGTTCATGTTCGATGACGGTATCGCGCGCATAGCGGTCGGCAAGCGCGATCGCGAAGGCCGGCACGAGTACGCAAACGATAACGGCGACGAACAAGACGACCCGCGGCCACGCGCCGCTGCGCTGGAACACTGGTTTCGAGCCTGGCGTGAACGCCGACATTCCCGCGGTCGCCTTTGGTGTTGTGTGTTGGGAGAGGCAAGTCGTACCGGTCGATACATCGACGGCACGCCTGCGTCATGCGCGCCGCCATCTCGATGCGATCGATCCTACGATCGCGACGGACACCCGTGACCGCCTCGTCGCAATGGGCCGTTCATTCCGAGGCTTGCCTCCATGAACATGCGCATTCGGCGCATATGAACTGGCGGAGCACACCGAAAAAACCCCGGCCGCATGGTCTTGCGGCCGGGACGAAAAAACACCGTCTCTTGGCACGAGGATGGTGCGCGGCAAGTATAAGATGTGATGAGAGATTACGAAATATTGTTATTCAACAATTGGTGTAATTTTGTCATTGTGTCTCGACAAGAAACATTCTTTCGGGATGCTGTCTTTGCCGACTTGCCCGCGGCCCGCGTTCGGTCGCCGCGCGATACGGTCGCATGTCTCGCCGGAGCTTCGGGATGGAAGAAAATACCGTGCCCACGGTCATCGTGACCGATGGTGCAGCCGCAGCCGACGGCGGTTCGCTGTGGATCCGGATCGACATGAACGGGCAGGCCCGCGATTACGTGCTCGATCGCGCGCTCGCGTCGCGCGGCACGCCGCGCTACAACACCATCCGCGGCGCACATGGTCCGCTTTCGAAAGACGAACGAAAGGAAGCGCTTGCGCTGCTGCGCAGCATTGCCGACCCCGCGATGTGGGCTGGCATGGTCGGCACGTTCACGCAGGTGCTGCAGGCGTCCGAAGATGAGTGAACGATGCGGTGCCCGCGCGCCGCGCGGGCCGCGATTCAGAAATCGTCGCGCATCTTTCGCAGCAGGTCACCGCCCGACTGGTGCGTGTCCACCGCGGTGAGCACATCGGTCAGGAACCACGGCAGGTTCAGTTGCGTATTGGAATCGCCGACGCATACGCGGATCGGCGGCGCCTTCGACGGCGAGCGCGCGTCGGGCGTGGCGCTGCGGGACTGCACGCAGTTGTTCGCGTGCGATTGAACGGGAACCGGCCCGGCGCTGCCGGATGGTGCACCGGCGGCCGCCGGCAAGCTGACGGCGGCAAGCAGGGTCAGGACAGCGACAGCGGCAACGCGTTTCATGGGATTCTCCGGCGATGCTCGTTCGACCGCGCGGGTGGACGCGAGTTCGTCGGCGGCACGGTTACGCGCTGCGCCCAGTGGCGCTCAGTGGCGCTCAGTGGCGCTCAGCCGCGCGCGACGCTGGCCGCCCGCGCAGGTTGCCGGCTGCGCCACTGCTGCGGCGATTCGCCGGTCCAGCGCCGAAAGGCGCGCGTAAATGCGCTGTGTTCCGAATACCCGAGCAGCCACGCGACTTCCGCGAGGGTCAGCCGCGGATCGTTCAGGTGGTCGATCGCGAGCCGCCGCCGCGTGTCCTCGCGCAGTGTCCGGAAGTTGAGCCCGAGTTCGGCAAGCCGCCGATGCAGCGTGCGCGACGAAACATGCAGGTCCGACGCGATCTGTTCGATGCTCGCTTCACCTTGCGTCAGCAGGCGCGCGACGGCTTCGCGCACCGACTGTTCGAGATCGTCCGTCTGCCGCAACTCGGCCAGCAGCGCGCTTGCCTGCCGTTCCATCATCTGCAGCAGCGCGTCGTCCGGTTGGCGCAGCGGCTGTGTCAGCAGGTGCAGCGGGAACGCGAGGCGGTTCACCGGCTGGCCGAACCGCACCGGGCAGCCGAAATAATCGACGTAGGGCCGATCGTCGCCGGGCGACGGGTGCACGAAGCAGACTTCGTCGGGCCCGTCACGCGTGCCGGTGATGTTGCGTGCGAACTGGACGATGGCCGTGAGCGCGACTTCGTCGACGAGCGGGCCGAGCGGCTCGGGCGCATCGTGCCATTCGATCGCGACCGACGCCGCCTCGACGCGCACTTCCATGCGCGCGACGTTCGCGATCAGGTGTTCGTATTGCTGCCAGCGCGCGAGCGCGGCGCCGGCATCGCGGCACGCATGCAGCGCGTAGCCGAGCGCGCCGAGATGGGCCGGCGTGATCCGCTGGCCGACGTGCAGGCCGAGCAGCGGATCGTCGAGCACGTGCACCGCGCATTCGAGCAGGCGCCGCCAGTGCGCGCTTGCGTACAGCGTGAGCCCGCGGTCGTCCTCGGGCGGTCGCGCCTCGCCCAGCACGCATGCGGCGTCTTTACCCTGCTCGGACAGATAGTCGAACAGCAGCCGCACGTAGGTGCTCGAGTAGTAGACGCGCTGCGTCGATAGCGGGGAGGCGGCGGGCATGGCGGAAAGTGTCAAGTAATCGTCGGCAAGTGTCAACGCGGAGCGACCCGCGCGCGACCATACTGCCGGCCAGTTCCTGATCGAGGCTGCGAAGATGCCGACCGAGTTGATGACGTGGCTCCATGCGTTCCTGGGTAACGACGTGGACTGGAAGCAGGTGTTGTTGATCGGCATGACGCCGGTCTTCCTGATCGCGTTCGCGATCGAATACGCGGTGATGACCGGGCGTGGCCGCCGCGAGCCGTTTCGCTGGAAGGAGATCGTCGCGAACCTGTCGCTCGGCGCCGGCTATCAGGTGGCCGAGACCGTGATGGGGCTCCTGTTCACCGGTGCGATCTTCGCGTGGGTCTACCGGCACCGGCTGTTCGACGTGCCGGTGAACGGCCTCACGATCGTGCCGATCTTCGTCGTCGTGGAATTCTGCTACTACTGGTTTCATCGCACGTCGCACCGCGTGCGCTGGTTCTGGGCCGCGCATGTGCCGCATCACAGCGGCGAAGTGATGAACTTCACGACGGCGATGCGGCAGTCGCTGCTGAACGCGTTCGTCGGCGTGTTCCTGTTCTACCTGCCGCCAGTCTGGTTCGGCATCCCGCCCGCAGTCGTGCTGTTCCTGCTCGCGGTCGATCTCGTGTACCAGTACTTCGTGCATACCGAAGCGATCGGGCGGCTGCCGCGCTGGTTCGAGTACGTGTTCGACACGCCGTCGAACCATCGCGCGCATCACGGCCGCAATCCGCGCTATATCGACAGGAACTACGGTGGCGTGCTGATCGTCTTCGATCGCCTGTTCGGCACCTATGTCGAGGAAACGGAGCCCGTCGACTACGGGATCACGCAGCAGATTCGTTCGTACAACTTCCTGGTGCTGAACCTGCACGAATTCGTCGACATGTGGCGTGACGTATTCGCGCCGGGGCCGATCCTGCAGCGGCTGAAGCATCTGTGGATGCCGCCCGAATGGGAGCGGCCGGGGCATCGGCCGATCCATACGTGGAGCGTCGAACGCAAGGGCGAAGAGGATACCGCGACTGCAGCGCGTGCCATGGCTGATGACGGTGCGCCGGCGCAAGGGCGCAAGATCGTACAAGCCACCCCGACGCGATCCGGCTAACCTGCGTGCTTTCCTCGGCGAAAGGCGCGGCGGCAATGACGCAGAAAGTATTCTGGGACGATCCCTACCGGACCACGCTGGATACCGTCGTCACGCACGTCGACGGCGAACGCGTGCAGGTGGACGCGACCATCTTCTTCGCGTTTTCGGGCGGACAGGAAAGCGACGCGGGTTCGCTCGGCGGCTATCAGGTCATCCGCGCCGAAAAGCAGGGTCTCGACATCGTCTACACGCTGCCGCACGATCATTTGCTGAACGTCGGAGATCGCGTGACCTGGCGCATCGACTGGGTGCGCCGGTACCGGCTGATGCGCCTGCACTTCGCGGCGGAAATGGTGCTGCAACTGGTCTACCGGCTCCGGCCCGGTATCGAGCGCATCGGCGCGCATATCGGGCAGGACAAGGCACGCGTCGACTTCGCGAGCGACACGAGCCTGTCGCCGTTGTTTCCGGAGATCGAATCGGCCGCGGCCGATCTGTCGATGCGCGACCTGCGCATCGTGACCGGCTTCAGCGATGTCGACGCGCAACGCCGCTTCTGGACGGTCGACGGCTTCGCGACGATGGCGTGCGGCGGCACGCATCCGGCGTCGACCGGCGAGATCGGCATGCTGACGCTCAAGCGCAAGAACACCGGGAAGGGCAAGGAGCGGATCGAGGTCATGCTGGTCGAGCCCGGGATGCTCAGCGGGCAGGGGGGCGGGCGGGTTGCGTGAGCGTCGGAAGTGCATGCCCGACAGGTTGAGCGCCGTCGTCGATCCGCGATTCGCCTGAGTCCGCGTTCTGCGCATGTATATTGGCGATCCATGCATCGAATGGCCGGCGCTTTCGCGCGGCTTCGTTTGCAGGTCACCCTGCGCACGCGTCGCCGACTGTCCGCATCGCGGCGCTCGCGGTGAACAATCCAGCGCAAGCATAAAAACAGCGAACATTCCGAGCCCGCACATGAGCGATACCGATATCGTGTTTCAACCGACGGTGGACGATCTGGTCCACGCTTACCGCCTGAATCTTTGGCGCAGATATAACTGGAAATATCTGCTCAAGGCATTCGCGATCACGTCGATAGCGTATGCCGTCCTTTTGTTCGGTGGTTTCCGGGTGGCAAGCGGCGCGTTGCCGGATTGGCGGAACGTCTGGTGGATGCTGGGAATCGCGGCGGTGGTCACGATCGGCGTGCCGCTGCTCAACCATCTGCTGTTGCGTCGTGCCGCTCGCAAGATCTACAGCCAGCAAAAGACCCTCCAGCAGCCGCACACGGTCATCTGGCGCAGCGACCATTTCGTGGTCGATTCCCCGACCTCGCACGAGGAATTTCGCTTCGCGGATCTCGTTCACTGGAGCGAGGATCGTTTTGTGATCCTGCTTTATCAGTCGGCGGTGATGTTCCGCCTCATCCCGAAGCGGGTGCTCGCGGCGTCGCAGGTGGACCTCCTGCACCGGACGCTGCTTCAGAACGGCGTCCGCAAGATCTAGCAGGCAGGCGCGTGCATGCTGAAACCCGGGCGAGGTGCAGCGTCCGGGTTTCGAAACGGGCTTGTCGCGCGCGGCGTTGCCTGCATCACGTCACTGATACCCGTAACACTGCTTCAACCCCGCGTAGTCGTAGAAGTGACTGCCCGGCGTGAGCTTCGCGCCGTCGCACGCAGCCTGGAAATCCGTTTCGCGCTCGTTGTACAGCATCTTCACGATGAGACGCGATCCGTTGCGATAGACATCCCACTGCATGTTCGCGGCCATCGGCGACACCTGATCGCCGCGCCATGGGTTGTTCGCGTATGTGTACGTCTGCGCTTGCGGCGTCGGCACGAACACGTTCTTCAGGTTCATGATCGACGCAAACGGAATCATGATCTCCGCATGCGTGAAGCGCAGCTTCGCTGCGTGGGTCAGGTCGCCGCGCGCGATCGCATCGACTTCGCCGAAGAAATCGTCCTGCAGCACCTTCGCCATCCGGTACGTGACGGGGTTCGCTTCCTGGATGCCGGGCCCCTTCTGGTAGTAGTCCTCGGCATCCTGCAGATACGCGAGATACTGCGCCTGCTCCGCGCCGATGTACTTTTCCATCGTGACGCCGCCCGTTTCCGCCACCATCGCGGGCGCGACCTGCAACAGGTTGTACAGCACGTTCACCGCATCGACAGCCGTCGCGATCTTCGTCTTGCCGTCGCCCTTCAGCGTGTTGGTGAACTTGCCGTCCGCCGACGTGAACGCGTAGGTGCCCGTGTTCGCGAACGTGTAGCCGCTGGTGCCGAGCTTCGCGATGAATGCCTGCGACACGAGCGCGGACAGCACGGTTTGCGCGACGTCGGCCGCCTGCGGCGCGGCCTTGATCGCGTTGAGCTTCGCGGCCACCGTCGCGTCGTTCGCATAGGCCTGGTAGGCCTGGCTCGCCTGGTAGGTCGCGTAGTACGGATTGCCCGCATCGGTCACGAGGTCGGTGGCCGGCTTCAGCGAGTGGAAGTACAGCAGGAAACGGTTGGTGCCGGCCGGCTGCGCGACCGGCGCGCTCGCGGGATAACCGGACGGCGCGGCCGGCAGCGTGATCGCCGGGGCCAATGCCGGTTGCGCGGCCACGAGCGACGAGGAGAAAAAGGTCGAACTGTCGACCGCGCGGTCCTGGCCCGAGTTGACGACGACGATCTGCCGGTTCCCGGCCGCGAACAGCGCGGGCAGTCGCTGCGCGAGGCGCGCGGCGAGTTGCTGGTGTTCACGGATGCCGGTTTGCGTGAGGTTGCCGTACCCGGGCGTGGAGATGCCCGCCACGCCATAGCCGAGCAGCGCATTGGCTTTCATCATCGCGTACGTATCGGCCTTGAGCTGTGCGCCGAGCGCGGTCAGGGCGCCGTCGGCTTCGGCCTTGACCAGCATCGCGTAGATCGCGCCGTCGTACTTGAAACCCGACAGCCCGCGCGAGCCGTGGCGCGCGACGAGTTCGGTGTAGACGGGCGCGTAGCCGGCGGGCGGTGCTTCGTACGTCGCGGCGTCCTGCTGCGGACGGTATGGCGTCTTCGTCTGGTAATAAGTCGCGGGTGCCGGCGTGGGCTGGGGTTGCGGTTGCGGTGCGGGCGTCGAGCCGCTGTTGTCGGCCGAGGCCGCGGGCGGTGTCGAATCGTCCCCGCCGCAAGCGGCGAGCAGCAGGCAGGCAACGGCGAGGGCGGCGGCGGTGCGGGTCGGGCGTGTCATCGTGGTGTGCAACGGGCGGGACGATGCGGTTTCGCGTCGTCCCGTCTCCGAGAGGGATCGGTCAAGCCCGGAAGTGTTGCAAGCGACTTTGACAGCAGAATGTCAGGATTCGGTCGGGCAATCGTCGGATGGCCGCCGGATCGAGGGTGGCCGGCCGTCGCCAGCCGGTGTGCCGGCGGTCAGTGCAGGCCGGCCGATGCGATCGAGCGCACGGTGTCGGTGATGTTCACGCAGCGCGACAGGCCGAAATGCTCGGCTTCCCGGCGCTCCGGTTCGCTGCTCGCGATCCCCACCGCGCGTTCGGGCGGTACGCCGAGTGCCTGCAGTGCGACGTCGAAAGGATGCTGGTTTGATCGGGAGTCCTGCTGATTGGCGTCGGTGACGACGACCGAGAAGCGGTCGAGGTTCGCGCGGCCGAACTGGCCTTCGAACATGTCGCTGAGCCGTGCAGCCGGCAGCGTCGTGACGAGACCGAGTCGATATCCTTCTTCCGATGCCCGGTCGAGCCACTGGATGATCGCGTCGCGTTGATGGCGCGATTCATGCGAATCCGGTGTTGCTTCGATTTGCGCGAATGCTGCGTCGAGACGGGTGACGATGGCTTCGATAACCACGGTGATTCCTCTTCAGAAACGTGATGATCCGTTCGCCGACGGGAATGCCACACACCTTAGCGTCGATCCTGAAAACACAACCAATTAATATTTTTATCCGACCTATACGATTCGACTAATGAATCGGGGTGTCAGCCAGAACCGGCGCGGGATGTGTGTCGCGCGACATTTTTCGAGCGACAAGCCTGGCATCGACGGTCTTCGATGTGATGCACCAAACTCGCGCACGTTGTGGATGCAACCGTTATATGCATATAAAAAAACGGCATATCGAGCGATGGTCGCCCGATATGCCGTTGTGCGATGCTGCGTGCGAGTCGTCGCTCAGTGCAGCTTGATCGACGGCTGGTTGCGGCTTTGCAGCCAGTGGCTCAGCGACTGGAACAGCGCACGCTTCACGCCGACCACGCTGAACAGGTGCTTGCGATACAGGAACTTGTACAGGCCGATCGCGGCGAGCCCGTCGACGATCAGCGAGCGCGAACGCACGCCGAGGTCGGCCTGGTACACGGCGCCCGCATGCCCGAGCGACACGACGGTGCCTGCATCACGGAACGTGAAGCCGGCCACCGGCTTGCCGGCGACACGGCGCGCGAACGCGTTGACCAGATACACGGCCTGCTGGTACGCAACCTGCGCGCGCGGCGGCAGGAAGCCGCTCGCACCGGCCGTCGGGCATGCGGCGCAGTCGCCGAACGCATACACGTGCGGATCGTCCGGCGTCTGCAGCGTGTCGGTCACGATCACCTGGTTCGCACGATTGAGCGCGATGTCGCCGATTTCGCGCAGCATCGCGGGGCCCGCCACGCCGGCCGCCCAGATCGTGATGTCGCTCGCGAGCCGTTCGCCCGTCGCGGTCGTCACCGCATCCGCGCCGACTTCCGCGACGCGGGTATCGGTCAGCACGTCCACGTTCAGCGCGCGAAGCTGCGCGTGCATCTTGCCGGACAGCCGCGCGTCGAGTGCCGGCAGGATGCGCGGGCCGCCTTCGATCAACCGGATGTGCACGTCGCGTGCGGATACCAGCGCCTTGAAGCGGTACGTCGTCAGCTGCTGGATCGCATGCCGCAATGCCGCTGCCAGCTCGACGCCCGTCGCACCCGCGCCGATCACGTTGATGCAGATCGGCGCCGCGCGTCGCGCGGGCTGCTGCTCGGCCAGGTGATTCGCCTTCGTGCAGGCCGCGAGGAACTTCCGGCGGAAATCCTCGGCCTGGTCGAGGTTTTCGAGCGGCAGCGCATGGCGCGCGGCACCCGGTACGTTGAAGAAGTTCGTCACGCTGCCGACGGCGAGCACGAGGTCGTCATAGTCGAGTTCGCGCTGCGGCAGGATTTCCGTGCCGTCCGCGTCCTGCACGGCCGCGATCGTTGCGATGCGTGCCGCGCGGTCGACCCGCTGCAACGCGCCCTGCACGAAACGGAAACCGTGGCGCTTTGCTTGCGCCGCGTACTCGATCGTGTGCGATGCCGGGTCGCGATGGCCCGAAGCGGCTTCGTGCAGCAGCGGCTTCCAGAAGTGCGTCGGGTAGCGGTCGACGAGCACGACTTCGGCTTGCCCGCGGCGTCCGACCGTATCGCCGAGACGCGTGGCGAGGTGCAGGCCGCCGGCGCCGCCGCCGACGATCACGATGCGCGGCAGGCGCGGTGCGCGGTCCGTTGCAAGGTTGGGCGTGGTGTTGTCCATGTGGGGCTCCCGCTGAATGACGATTCGGATGACATTGCTCAAGAACCGACGATATAGTTTCGAACCCACTCGAACAATTTAATGTTTATAAGCGACCCATATGTATTCACTTATAGGAAAGACCGCGACGTTCCGGCAGCTGAAGGCGCTGGACATGATTGCGCGGCTCGGCAGCGTGTCGCGGGCGGCCGAGGAGCTGAACCTGACGCAGCCGGCCGTGTCGCTGCAGGTTCGCCTGCTCGAGGAGGCGGTGGGCGCCGCCTTGCTGCAGCGGGTGGGGCGCGGGGTACAGCTGACCGCTGCCGGCGAGATCGTGTCGCGCTATGCGCGCGAGATCCTGCATCTGTGGAGCGAGGCCGGCGACGAAGTGGCCGCGCTGACGGGCGATCTCGGCGGCACGCTGCGGATCGGCGCGATCACGACGGCCGAGTACCTGATTCCGCCGCTGCTCGTGAAATTCACCGCGACGCGTCCGCATGTGAAGACTTATTTCAAGGTTGGAAATCGCGACGACATCATCCGCATGCTCGCCACGCATGAAATCGATCTCGCGGTGATGGGCAGCGCGCCGAAGGAATTGCGTACGCATGCGGTGGAGTTCGCGAAGCATCCGATGGTGTTCGTCGCGGCGCCTGGCCATCCGCTGATGCAGCGCAAGCGCATCTCGCTGAAGGATCTCGAATCCGCGCACCTGCTCGTGCGCGAACGCGGCGCGGGCACGCGCTCGACCGTCGAGAACCTGTTCAAGACGGCCGGCCACCGCTTCCATGTGGGCTCCGAACTGTCGAGCAACGAGGCGATCAAGCAGATGGCCGAAGCCGGGCTCGGTGTCGCGTTCCTGTCGTTGCACGCGTGTGCACTCGAATTGCGCACCGGGCTGCTCGGGCAACTGCCGTTCCCCGGCAACCCGATCGAACGCGAATGGTATGTGGTCACGCTCGCCGACCGGCGCATTTCGCAGGTCACGGGGCTGTTCCGCGATTTCCTGATCAAGCAGGGCGCGCCGGTGATCGACGGCGCGACGGTGGCACCGCACGAGCGGCGGCGCAAGTAGGTGGACGATGCCGGCCGCGCGGCCGGTCAGACGAGCCCGAAGTCGTCGTTGCTGTCGGGGATCGACGCGAGCAGCCGTTCGAGCCGGTACCAGCCGACGATGCGCAGGCACAGGGCGGCGAGCGTGGTGCGGTCGTTGCGGGAGCGGGGGCCGGACGAGGGGCGGGTGGCGGCGGGCGACGGCGCGGTGAGCGCGGTGCGTTGCGCAAGGCAGTGAGGCATGACGGTCTCCGTAGGTGTCGGATGGGGCCATCGTAAGCGGCACGGCGCCCGCCGGCGCACACGCAAGGATGGCCCCGAGCAGAAACGGATGATCTTTTTCTGCTCGACCGGGGTGAGCCGCCGGCAGGCCCGGCAGGCGGGCCGAAAACGCGTCACAATGCGCGTTCGACATCCCCATTCACCGGAGGAAGGCCATGAGCGATGCGATTCTCGCGGCGCCGACGGACAACGGCGTCCCGGTCAGCCTGCGCTCCAGCCGCGGGCTCGGCTGGCAGGGCTTCGGCGCGTCGCTGCTGGAAATCCGCGCGGGCACCTACCGGATTCCGGCGGCCGAGCATCACCGGATCGGCGTGCATATCGGCGGGCCCGTTCGCGCGGATTGCGTGTGCGACGGCGAGCGCGTATCGCGTATCCAGGCGCATGGCGACGTCGACGTGATTCCGGCCGGCTTGCCCGGCCAGTGGACCGACAGCGCCGACTGCCGGATCCTGCACATCATGCTCAGCGACACGTTCGTGCGGCGCACCGTCGAGCAGCTCGAACTGAAGCCGTCGCAGGGGCAGATCCGCCGCCGGCTGCAGGTGCGCGACCCGCGCCTTCAGCACATCGCGTGGGCGATGGCGGCCGAACTCGAAGCAGACGACGCGTCGGATCCGCTCTATGCGGAAAGCCTGTGCACGGCGCTCGTCGCGCGGCTGGTCGACGGCCAGCCGGCGTTTCGCGAGCGCCGCCGCACGCTCGCGCCGAAGGCGGCCGCACGCGTGATCGACTATGTCGAAGCGAATCTCGAGCGGCGCATGACGCTTGCCGAACTCGCGGCGCTCGTGTCGATCAGCGTCCCGCATTTCAAGGTGCTGTTCCGCGAAACGCTCGGGATGCCCGTGCACCAGTACGTCGTGCGGCGCCGCGTCGAGCGGGCGAAGGCGTTGCTGCTCGAAGGCCGGCTGAGTATCAGCCAGATCGCGCTCGAAGCCGGGTTTGCGCACCAGAGTCACATGGCGAACTGGATGAATCGCGTGGTGGGTGCGACACCGACGGAGATTGCGCGATCGGGTGAGCGGGGTGGGTTGAGGCTGGCGTATGACGGCGAGGGGAAGGGCTGACGCATGGCTACAAATCCGGTGACCATGTCGGTTTCGGTACCTGTTTCGACACGGCCACCGTGATTGCAGGCAATCGGCCGGGAATCCGGGCATGAACGTACACCGATTACGGCGATGTGTCTGGGGCAGTAATGGGGTTGGTGAAAGGTAGCGCCAGTGGACGCCACCCCCAACCTAAACAGCGGCGATGGCGGTTTTATGGCCTAGTGATATAGGAACAAGAGCGGACTTCCAAGGCAGGCTTTTACTTCATTGACTGGCACGCACTGTGGACCTACTCCTTCAGAATATTTGCTTGTCAATCGTGCGAAGCAGGATGCGTTGGCGATGGCTTGCTTGTAGATTTTTGAGTTCCTGGTGGTCGATAAATTCAATTCCTCTGTCAGCCCGAATCCTCTTTGAAAATCGTAATTGATAGTTCTCTGTACGTCGACGGCGAATAGATATTTATCCCAACATTTCTTGTATTCTGATGTTGCGTAAGGGGAGTCGCTGTGAAGTGATAATTTGTGGCGAAGATTGATATCTCCGACTATAAAAAAATACTCGGGCCTCGGGAGCCATGCTATTGCGTCACCGTAGCCATGGAGGTAAGCCTTTTGAAGATCTCCATTTAGGAATGCCTTTCGACCTCTCTCCTCGGCTTCCCTGGCATTTTTAATGCTCTCCTTTTTATTTATATTTTCTCGATATCCTTCGACTGTTCTTCTGAACATGGTCCACTCGGTTGCGGGGCTGCTGTTTAAATCAGATGATGCGAATGAACAACCGGAGAACCCGATGAACGCAACGAGAAAGCAAGCGGTGAAAAGGGGGCGGCTACGCACTATCTTGTTCTCCGAGGTTGACCTTTGACGATGAGGGTGCCTACGCTGTTTCCGTCTGGACCGCGGTGGCGAACAAGCGTTTCGTGAGTCTCGGACGATGGAGATTAGGTTGCGCGCGTGCCGCTGTGGTCGCTCTGACTTCAGGCTGACAAATCACCTCATCCATTTCGCTTGGTGTCATGTCAGGAGCGGTGCCAAAATAGGTGGCCTATCGTAGCGATTGCGCGTTGGATGTAGCCGTCCGCCATGGTAAGCAACAGCCATCCTGCGCTCAGGACGAGCAATTCGTCCAATAGCCGTAGCGAAGGAAAGACGCCGCTATCCGGAACGAGGGCGGGGGTGGTCAAGCGCAACGTCACCAACCACGCAAGCGCGGCCAGCGAGCTTATCCGTACCACGGGGCAATAACCCCACCATCGTGTGAGTTGGCCGATCACCAGAAACGAGACGCCCCACAAGAAGGGGTAGACGCCGTTATCAAACAGCATTCGCCGGGTGTCGACGTATTCGTCGCCGTTAGTCGTGTGGGATAGGTCGAGCAAGCCATAGAAGACCAGGGCAACGGCTACGGCCAGCGACGCTACCGCGAGTGAGCGCAGGATTCCTCGGACCATCGCACTAACCTTCCTCACTCGACAAGGCTTCCAACTCACGCTCGGAGAGCTGGCCCTTCTGCCGGGTTGTCTTCAATACCTGGCCGTTCCGATAGATCAGGCGCAGCCCATGTCTATAGTCCTGCTCGTTAAGTTTCTCGCCGCCTCCCTTGATGTTGGGGGTGGCCTTGTCGGCGTGGCCAATCACGGTGGACGTCGATTTTCCGGCGGCAAAAAGGCGTTGCGAAAAATCGGCGGCGATATTGTCACCGTCGGAGGCGGCATCCGCCGTCTTGCAGCCATGCAGTTCGATCTTGGCGTTGGTGATAAACGTTGAAAATGAGATTTCGCGGATGAGTGCCGATCCGGCCGTCCATCCGGCGGCGTTGAAAACCATCCGCCCCACCGAGCGATAAAGGCTGGAGTTATGAAGTACGTAGCGTAGCGTCGGGCTGGTGTCGGGGCTGGCCGTTGTCAAGTACAGGGCCTGCGGTCCGCCGTGCGTGAAAATGTCTAGCGAGGCGATGCTGTCGTCCTCTTGGGCGTTGACATGAAACACGATGTCCTTCGCGACGGCGATGTTCTTCTGGATGATCTCGTAGTTACCTTTATCGCGTGCTTTGTAATCCTTGATGACGTTGAGTGCCGCGAACTGAAAGGCCGAGTTATCTCCCGTTGTGGCCGCGCCACCCCACAATACAAGGCGGATTTTGCGCCGATAGGGCAGTTGCGCGACGGAGCCTTGCTGACGATTGGTCTGCGCCTTCCCGGTCATCGGCTGTCCTCCTGCTTCCGGGTTGCCTCCTCTCCGAACCATACGATCAACGTTTCCAGATGATGGGTCGCAATGCGCTTGCATAGCCCTTGAGCATCTGTGTGCCCCATGTAGACCGAACCATCCGGTGCCTCGATGTAGTAGGCCAGATGAGGGATAGGGCGGCCCGTTTTCGGGTCGATGGCGCGCACCTGCTCGTCGGGGCTACTGTTGGTCAGCCGCTCGGGGCCGAACCGGGGCAGCCATGTGCCGCTACTGGACAGATAGAACGTTGTCGCGACTGGCTTACCACTCGCATTACGCAGGCCGTGCACGTCGTTGAGGGAGGACTGTAGTGGACACCCACCACTGGTGCGCTGCCCATGATGCGGCACCGTGCAACCGTTAGGCAGCACAAAATCAGGGTGCCCTTCGGCAATGACGCATCGTTTGGGGCACGCCATCGAAGCACCGCGATATGCCAGCGACCTGCCGTGGCTCTCATAAGCCGCGTCGCCTGTGGATACGGGGGCGCCGCAGGCGGCCTGGTCGCCTTGACGTATCCATCCGAGAATCTTCATGTTCGCAACTCCTTGGCCCATGGCCTTGCGGGATGCCTTGCCTGAAAGGGTGGCGATGCTACCTAGCGCACCGCCACATCAAGTGGCCGCATCCATACCCACGTGACGCGGGCTTCGTCTTTCGAACGTCCCAAGCCGACGGACGGCAGCTTGTCCGGTGAACTGGTTGATGTGATGAAGATCCAGACGCTCGACTTCAATACACACGGCGGCGGTCAAAGTGCGCTTCTCGGCGTCGTAAGTCATTTCGAATTTTCGATGGCCGCCACCGCTCACCGGTTTGGGTTTGCCGGTGCTCAACAGCATCGGCTTTCCACGGTCGAATAGTGGTCTTTTGAATCACTAAGCGTCTATGAGACGAGTCCGAAAATTGGTAACGCCAATGTCGCTCATCGGCATCCCGTCGAACGTGAGCGACAGGTACTTCCGGTTGGGGGACGCTTTCGTCCGGTAGGAGCTGAACGCTTCTGAAATCAGAAAAAATCGTCAGATGTTGAATCGTTCATCCATTTCTGTCCGATTCATCTGTCTGTGTCCGACACGCTGACCGCGCAACCCGACAATCACCCCACCTTCATCCCCCCAGGAGCGGATCGTGTTCGTGATCTTCGGAGCATCAGGCAACGTCGGCCAGTCGACCGTGACGACCTTGCGCAACGCCGGCCATCCCGTGCGCGCGGTGTTGCGCGACGCACGCCATCGTGAGCGTTTCGCGCAGCTTGGCTGCGATGTCGTGATCGCCGAGCTGACGGACGCAAACGCGATAGCTGCGGCAATCGACGGCGCACAGGCCGTACAGATACTGTGCCCGGTGCCGGTCGCCGACCCCGATCCGGCGGCGACGATGATGCGTACGATCGACGTGGCCACCGCCGCGCTCGCCGCCAACCCGCCGCCTGCGCTGCTCGCCCTGTCGGATTACGGCGCGGAGCGCGAAGGCAACACGGGCATCACGCGTCTGTTCCATTACCTCGAGGAACGGCTGAGAACGATCCCGACGCAATTGACGCTGCTACGTTCGGCCGAGCATCTGCAGAACTGGGCGCGCGTGCTGCCGCTCGCGCTCGGCACCGGCGTGCTGCCGAGCTTCCACCATCCTGTCGGCAAGGTGTTCCCGACGGTCTGGGCGCCCGATGTGGGCGTCGTCGCGGCGCGGTTGCTGCTCGATGCGCCCGAGGGCGGCAACGGGCCGCGCATCGTCAGCGTCGAAGGGCCGCAGCGGGTGAGCGTGACGGCGATTGCGGATACGCTCGGCGCGGTGGCCGGCCGTGCCATCGTCGCGCATGAACTGCCGCGCGACACCTGGACCGCGACGTTGCTGCGCGCGGGCCTCAGCGAACGCCATGCGCAGTTGATCGTCGATCTCTACGACGTGCACAACGCCGGGCAGATCGACGTCGAGGAGGGCGTGTCGGAGCGACTTTACGGGGCGACGGCGCCGGCCGATGCACTCGTGCAGCTATTGCACCAGCACGCGCGCTGAACGACGCGGTGGCGAGCGTCGCGCGTGGCGCTTCACACTTGTCGCCGCACCTTGTTCAGTACCGCATACGAAAACGACCCGATCACGATCCCCCAGAACGCGGACCCGAGCCCGAGCCACGTCATGCCCGACGCCGTCGCGAGGAACGTGATCACCGACGCCTCGCGGTGATTCTCGTCCTCGAAGATCCCGTGCACGTTCGCGCCGATCGCGCCGATCAACGCAAGCCCCGCGAGGATCGCGACGAACGCCTTCGGCAGCGCGAAGAACACCGTGACGATCGTGCCCGCGAAGAGCCCGCCGACCAGGTAGAACGCGCCGTTCGCGAGCCCGGCGACGTAGCGCCGGCCCGCATCCTCGTGCGCGTCCTTGCCGGTGCACAGCGCGGCCGTGATCGCCGCGACGACGATCGTGATCCCGCCGAAGCACGCGACCACGAGCGACATCACGCTGGTCGCCGTGATGATCGGGCGCGCGGGCGTGTGATAGCCGGACACGCGCAGGATCGTCATGCCCGGCAGGAACTGGCCGGTGAGGCTGACGACGACGAGCGGCAGCGCGAGGCTGAGCGTCGTGCCGAGCGTCCATTCGGGCGCGATGAAGATCGGGTGCGCGATGCTCGGCGACACATTGCCGAGATGCGTCATCCCGAGCGCCGTCGCGAGCGCGGCGCCCGTCAGCAGCACGAGCACGATGCTGTAGCGCGGCAGCAGGCGCTTGAAGATCACGTAGGCCGCGATCATCCCGAACGCGAGCGCGGGCTGCTCCGATGCGGCGGCGAACGCGTGCGTGCCGAACGGCAGCAGGATGCCGGCCATCATCCCGCATGCGATGCCGCGCGGAATGTGACGCACGAGCCGGTCGAAATAGCCGGTCACGCCGATCAGCAGGATGATCAGCGCGGCCGTGATGTAGGCGCCGACGGCCTGGTTGAGCGTCAGTTGCGGAAACAGGCCGACGAGCAGCGCGGTGCCGGGTGCCGACCATGCGGTGACGACCGGCACCTTCAGCTTCCAGCTCGCGAACAGGCCCGAGATGCCCGCGCCGATCGAGATCGCCCAGACCCACGACGACACCATTTCATTGGACACGTGCGCGGCCTGCGACGCCTGGAAGAAAATCGCGAGCGGGCCCGCGTAGGAAATCAGGACCGCGAGAAAGCCCGCGGTGATCGCGGAAACGGACCAGTCGTTGCCGATCGCGCGGATTGCGCCGGGCGGGGAGTTCGGTTGCATCGTCGTCGGGGAATGCGGCGCGCGGCCGCGAGGCAGAGCCGGGGCGAATGATTGTTGGAAGCCCCGGATGAGCCGTCATTCTGGGCATTGGCGGCGCAATTGGCAATGCGCGGGCGCGAGCAGCATCGTCGGCATTTCGTAAGGGAAAGGCGGCGAGGCGGACGAATCGGCGGCCGTACGGCCTGACGCCCGCGTCGCTGAATCGGGCTGCTTCACGAAGAAGTGCGGCGCCGACGCACGTCACGTACTGATCTGCAGCACCTCGTCGACCACCGCCACCTTCACCCCGCTCC
Source organism: Burkholderia sp. Bmkn7 (assembly GCF_041103175.1). Taxonomy (NCBI): domain Bacteria; kingdom Pseudomonadati; phylum Pseudomonadota; class Betaproteobacteria; order Burkholderiales; family Burkholderiaceae; genus Burkholderia; species Burkholderia sp. Bmkn7. The sequence goes on from NZ_JBGCUH010000002.1 coordinate 626,180, forward strand.
CCGTCGACAGCGACGCCGTGCCCTGGTCGAACGGATGCACGGGCGTATCGGTCGGCGTCCACGCATGGCGCGCGAGCAACGCGCGATACCCGCCGCGGATCACGAAGCCGCCGCATTTCTTCGCATACGCGTCGCGCCGCATCCGGTACGCGCGCGGCAGGTCGTACCACGGCAGCTTCGGCAGGTCGTGATGAACGAGGTGGTAGTTGTTGTTCAGGTACAGCAGCCGCATCGCGAAGCCGGCTTCGTTGATCGTGATGCGTGCCTTCGGGTGCCGCGCGGCGCGGTGCTCGTACAGCGAGCGGATCATCGCGAGCGACAGCGCGGGCCACGTGACGGCCAGCAGGTAGTACCACCACGGCACGCCGATCTCGCGTTGCAGCCATGCGAGCAGCACGACCACGCAGGCTACGTGCATGATCCACATCGGCAGATGGCGGAAGTCGCCGCGCCGGAACCTGGCGACCGCATCGGCGGCCGTCGCGGCGATGGCGAGCGGCGGCCCCACGACGATTCGTCCGATGAAAGTCTTGCGCGCGACCGTCAGCGCGCGACGCCAGCGCGGCAGCCGCGCCCAGCGTTCGCGCGTCACGTAATTCGTTTCGGGATCGACGCCCGGCACGGTCAGGTCTTCGTCGCGGTGATGGTTGAGGTGCGTGTCGCGATACAGCGTGTACGGATACCAGACCGTCAGCGGCGGATAGCCGAGCAGCTTGTTCACGAACGCGGAACGCGTCGGATGGCCGTGCAGCAGTTCGTGCTGCAGCGACAAGTGCCATGCGCCGAGCAGGATCAGCGGCGGCGTCGCGGCCGCGAGCGACAGGTGTCGTTCGCGCACGAGCAGCAGCACGGCGAGCCAGCCGCCATAGATCGCGGCGACCAGCAGCCAGGTCGGCCATTCGGTGCGAGCGGTGAAGCGGGCGTGGAGCGCGGCGATCGCACGCGCGTGGTCGACGTCGAAGTATTCGGCCATGGCGTTGAGGCAGGATTGAACGGGCAGTGCGGGGAACGAGCGGTTGAACCGGTGCGCTCGGCCCGGTGCGCAGGTGTCTCGCGGATCAGGGTCGGCCTGTCCGGTATCGCGACGATGGCGATGCTCGGGCAGGCATCACGACGGTACCGGGATCCCTTGGCATGGCCAACCAATCGATTCGCATTTGCTTATCGTCGCGCGGCCGATAAGCTTCGGGCGCGTGGCATGACGGTCGTGCCCCCGTTCCGGCGCGATGAACCGGGTTCCACTGTGCCGCCGTCGCTGCGTAGAATGGCCGCATGAGCCAATGGATCGCCGCCCTGCCGATGTACAACGTGACGCCGCGCCATGCCGTGCTGTGGCGCGCGCTGCTGCGCGACGCGCTCGTCGCGTTTGCGAACGCGGGCGGGCCCGCCGATGTCGCGCTGCCCGACGAACCGTTCGGCGACCTGCACGCGCTGTGGCGGCGCGGTGACCTGCTGCTGTCGCAGACCTGCGGTTACCCGTACCGTATGCTGGGCTTGCGTGATGAGGTGCGATTGATCGCGACACCGCGTTTCGATGCGGACGGCTGCGACGGTGCGCAATACCGCAGCATGCTGGTCGTGTCGGCACGCGCACATGCCGGCGGCGCGACGACGCTTGCTGCCTGCCGGGGGCTGCGGGCCGCATTCAACGGTGACGACTCTCACAGCGGGATGAACGCGCTCCGGCATGCGGTTGCGCCGCATGCGCACGACGGACGCTTCTTCGGCTCGGTTGCCGCGCTCGGCTCGCACCTTAACGTATTGCGTGCGCTGGCTGCGGAAGAAGCGGATTGCGCGGCGATCGACTGCGTAACATTCGCGTATGTGGGCGACGCGCTGCCCGGGTTGCTCAAGGACATCCGGGTCATCGGCATGACTGCCGCCGCGCCGGGATTGCCGTTCATCGCATCGCGGGCGCTGGAAGACACACGGATCGCCGCATTGCAGGACGCACTCGACATCGCGGTCGTGGCCGATGACGAACGGGCGCGCGTGCTGCGGCTGAAGGGATTCGAGCGGCTGTTGCCGAACGACTACGACACGATCGAGCGATTCGCGCAGGAGGCCGCCGCGCACGGGTATCCCGCACTGGCGTGAACGATGTGAGCGGCATGAGCAGCATGAGCGTTGTGAGCACCGCTGCGCCGCGCTCAGCCGGATCGACGCGCAACGAGAGGCGTCAGTATCCGACGATGCCGGGCGCGCGCCGCGCAAGTCGCACGGCGCGCGCAGGCATTACTCTTCGTCCATCAACCGGACCTTGACCCGCTTGCCCTTGATTTTCCCCGCATTGAGCTTGCGCAGCGCGTCGCGCGCGACGCCGCGCTCGATCGCGACATAGGTCGAGAACTCGGTCACGTTGATCTTGCCGATCTGCTTGCCGTCGAACCCGGCGTCGCCGGTCAGCGCGCCGAGCACGTCGCCCGGGCGGATCTTGTCCTTGCGTCCGCCGAGGATCTGCAGCGTTTCCATCGGCGGCGTCAGCACGCCGTCGTCGGCCGGCTTCAGTTCCGCGAGCGGATGCCATTCGACGTCACGCTTCTGCGCCTGCTCGATCGCACCGACGCGGCCCATCTCGTCCATGCTCGCGAGGCTCAGCGCCCAACCGTCCTGATCCGCGCGGCCCGTCCGGCCGATGCGGTGCACGTGCACTTCGGGATCGGGCGTCACGTCGACGTTGATCACGGCTTCGAGCTGCGCGATGTCGAGCCCGCGCGCGGCGACGTCGGTTGCCACCAGCACCGAGCAGCTGCGGTTCGCGAACTGGATCAGCACCTGGTCGCGTTCGCGCTGGTCGAGCTCGCCGTGCAGCGCGAGCGCGTGGAAGCCCTGCGCGTGCAGCACGTCGAGCAGGTCGCGGCACTGCTGCTTCGTGTTGCAGAACGCGATCGTGCTCACCGGCCGGTAATGGTTCAGCAACTGGCCGACCGCATGCAGACGCTCGTTCTCCGTCACTTCGTAGAAACGCTGGCGGATCTTGCTGTTGTCGTGACGCTCCTCGAGCTTCACTTCCTTCGGATTGCGCAGGAATTGCTGGCTCAGCTTGACGATGCCGTCCGGATAGGTCGCGGAGAACAGCAGCGTCTGGCGCGTGGTCGGGCACATCCGCGCGACCTTCGCGATGTCGTCGAAGAAGCCCATGTCGAGCATCCGGTCGGCTTCGTCGAGCACCAGCGTGTTCAGCGCGTCGAGCTTCAGGTTGCCGCGATCGAGGTGATCCATGATGCGGCCCGGCGTGCCGACGACGATGTGCGCACCGTGCTCGAGACTCTGCGCCTGCGGGCGCATCGGCGTGCCGCCGCAGAGCGTCAGCACCTTCACGTTCTCCTCGGCGCGTGCGAGGCGGCGCACTTCCTGCGCGACCTGGTCGGCGAGTTCGCGCGTCGGGCACAGGATCATCGCCTGCACGTCGAAGCGGCGCGCGTCGAGGCGGGCCAGCAGCGCGAGCGAGAACGCGGCGGTCTTGCCGCTGCCCGTCTTCGCCTGCGCGATCAGGTCCTGGCCGGCCAGCGCGATCGGCAGGCTCGCGGCCTGGATCGGCGTCATGTCGACATAACCGAGCTGGGCGAGGTTGGCGAGCGTGGCCGGCGTCAGCGGCAGCGCGCTGAAGGGCGTGGCGGTCGGCTGGGTCATTCGAGGTCTCCGAGGTAAGGCTTGCCTTCCATCTGTTCGTAGGCGACGTTGCCTTCATCGTCCTCGAAGCGCTCGAGGTAGTTGCGGGCGCCGCACAGCGGGCAGCGGAACAGCAGCCCCTGGCCTTCGTCCTTGATGACGACGTCGGACTGTTCCCACTGCGTGCCGCAGCTCTGGTTTCGGCAGGTAAACACGGATTTTTCTCCAGCTGAATTCGGTTGGGCGCCCCGGCATGTCGGGTAAGGGCGCCGGTATTGCGCGGTCGTGGCGCGCGGCGTCCGCGCGAAAGGGCGGGGCGCGGTGCAGCCGTTCGCGTGATGGTTCGTCGGGATGGTGATGGATCGGGGCGCGATCACAGGACAGGAACGCGCGTGGCGCAATTCTAGCGGATACGTGGTGGCGCAGGCTGTTTCGCGACGGCGTGCGGCGTTACCACGTGTCGAACCTGCGTTCCGGCGCAGCGCGAGTTGTGTAGGCCGGCGAGCGCGTTGGCGCATCGAGAACAGCATGCACTGGGTGCCGGCATTGGCTTTCGGCGGAGACCGATGCCGGATTCGCATTGACCACGCGGTACGAAATTGGCGATCGTGCGGCGCTTCTGCCCGAATCCGTTCAGATACTTGTCTCGCCACCGTTCTTTGTCTGTGACCTTTCATTCGACTGGCCGTGGTTTAGTTTCGAATGCAACCGTTTTCGAATTTGTCCCATAGACGCGAGTGTGGCAATAGATAACTATCGCTGCCGGACGTCCAGCATGAGCTGTCATACACCATCGACTCTCCTGAGAGACTGCGTTGCATCACTGATGCGAGTCACCGGGGCGCTTCTGTTTTCCAATGTCGCTGACCAGGACAGTTGTGCAGCCTGTCAAGGTAGGAAGTTCATGGATGTCCATCTGCGACGGCCGACTCGGCGAAAGTTCCGCGCTGGCCTGTGCGTTTGCCATTCATTCGCCACCATCTATCGGGCGACGCAAGACGCGATAGGTTTGTTGTGGCAGAGAGCTCACGATGCCCATGCAATCCGACCTGTGCTTCACCCAGTCTGACCTGCGCTTTACCTTCACCGGTGGCATCGAATCGTTCGAGGTCGTCGAGTTCACCCTGCACGAGGGCCTGTCCGAGACCTTCCTGTTGCAGGTGGAATTGGCCAGCACGAATCCCGCCATCGACTTTGGCGAGGTGCTTGACCGCAACGGCCTGCTCACGATTTGGCAGGGTGGGCAGCCGGTGCGCTACGTGCATGGTGCCGTTTCGTCGTTTGTTCAGGGAGAGACGGGATTTCGACGCACCCGCTATTCCGCCGTGGTCGAGCCGCGCCTGGCGCGCCTGAAGCTGTCCTCCGACTGGCGCATCTTCCAGACCCTGAGCGTGCCCGAGATCGCTACGGCCGTGCTCAAGGCACACAATCAGACGCTGGACTACGAGCAGCGCGTCACCGCCGAGCACTTGGCGCGCGAGTATTGCGTGCAGGCCGGCGACACCGACTACGACTTCATCGAACGTATTTTGCGCGAGGAGGGCTTCTTCTACGCCTTCCAGCACAAGGCTGATGGCCACCGCCTGATCCACTGCGACCGCCTGTTTATCTACGGTCGGCAGCAGGGCGAACCGGTGCTGTACAACCCGACGCCCGGTGGTGATCAGCCCGCGCCGTGCCTGCGCAAGTTTGCCTACACCGAGAACGTACGTACCGCGCGCCAGGTGCAGCGCGACTACACCTTCAAGAGCCCACGCTTTCCGCACGAGTACCCGCGCGAGGGCACAGACCTCGATCATCAGGGCCGCGGCTACGCGCGCTACGACTATCCGGGCCGCTACAAGCACGAGGGCAGTGGCAAGGCGTTTACGCAGGATCGCTTGCGCGGCCATCGCCGCGACGCATGCATTGCGCGGGTGAACGGTGATGATGCGCGCCTGCAACCGGGAGTCGCTTTCGATCTCACCGGCCACCCGCGTGAGGACATGAACCGCGGCTGGCGTCCGGTCAGCATCGTCCATCACGGCGTGCAATACACCAGCCAGGCGGAGGAGGGTGCTGACACGCAGCAAGGCACGCACTACCGCTACGAAGCGGTGCTGGTGCCGGACGATGCCGAGTGGCGCGCCGAGCCGCTGCCGCGCCCGTGTATCGACGGTCCGCAGCCGGCGACCGTGGTGGGTCCGGAAGGCGAAGAGATCTACACCGACGCGTACGGCCGGGTGAAGGTGCAGTTCCCGTGGGATCGCGAGGGCAAGTACGACGAGCACAGCTCGTGCTGGATTCAGGTCGCGCAGAACTGGGCCGGTGCGACGTGGGGCCACATGGCGATCCCGCGCATCGGGCAGGAAGTGATCGTGGTCAACCTGGATGGCGATCCGGACCAGCCTCTCATCATCGGGCGGGCATACAACCGGCGGCAGTTGCCGCCGTACGAACTACCGCGACACAAGACGCGGATGACGATCAAGAGCCAGACGCACAAGGGCGAGGGCTACAACGAACTGCGCTTCGAGGACGAGAAGGATCAAGAGGAAATCTACGTCCACGCGCAGAAGGACCAGAACATCCACGTCAATCACGACGAAACCACCTTCGTGGGCAACGACCGCAGCGAGCAGGTCGAGCACGACGAAACCATTGCCATCGGCAATGACCGCAAAGAGACCGTGGGGCGCGATGAGCAGGTCACCATCGGCCAGGACCGACGCCACGACATCGGGCAGGACGACTTCCTGACCATCGGCCGAAACCACACCATCCACACAGCCAAGGACCGCACGGAGGAAGTCGGCAACCATCGTCGCGACAAGACCGCAGCCAATCACACGGTCGATATCGGTGGGCATCTGAAACAGCGCGTGGCAGGCCATGCTGAGCTGGAGGCGGGACAGGCTATCCGGTATCGCACCAAGGTCGTCGAGTTGCAAGCTGGTGAGGTCATCCGCCTGCGCGGCCCCGGCGGCACGATTACGCTGGACGATTGCGGCGTGGAGATCGAAGCCGTCGCCATCCGCGTGAAGGGCCCAATGGTCCAGGATCGTAAGGGTGCAGGGAATGTGCTCTCACTATCTGGCGACTCGGTATTCGGTGATTCGCCGGATGACGCTTTCTACCTGACCTTCTCGGGCGATGCCTAAGCACACGGACATTTATGGCTAACTACAAATACCCCTTCAAGGACAAGGCCGGAAAGGACGTGGTCGACGCCGATGTTTACTACAGCGCGCTCGGTATGGCCAGCGGTGGTTATTACGTGTTCGGACCATCGGGCGTACATAGTGGCATTCACTATGAGTCGGCGATGGCCAACCTGCTGTCCCTCGACGAGGGCATTGGCGCCATGACCAAAGGCGAAGTGGTCGCCTATCGGATCAATCGCGAATACCCCACCTCCGCCGGGGCGGCCAATGTGCCGACGACCGCCGAATCCACCTCGGCCGCCTTTAGTACCGGGTTTGTCCTGACTCGGCACACGTTGGAATACCCGACCGGCAATAAGCTCACGTACTTCTGCTTGGCAATGCACTTGCGCTCGTTTGGCGATTACGAACGCATGGGGAGTGTGGTCAAGCGTCCCGCGTACTGGCCGGCCAAGATCTGTCGTGTCAAGGAAACCGCCAAAGAAAAACAAACTGTACCGAAAGGGGCCACCGATCAGCCAGTCATCGGGCTGAGCGTGCGCGCGAAACCTTCGTTTGCCAAAGACTCCCCCGTCCTTGGTTACCTGCCACACGGTGCTCGCTTCACGGTGCTCCAGCGCGATAAACAGTGGGTCAAGATCAAGCGCGTGATCGAGAAAGCGATCGTGCCGCCATCGACTGCGCAGACGGAGGTGCCAGCCGCCGCGCATAACGGATGGGTCTCGACGAGCTGGCTGGAAGCACTAGGCCAGGCGCCGGAGGACTTTGATGTCGTGGTTACGCCAGTGAGCCCGCCGGCGGTCAAAGCTGGCGAACTGTTGGGCCACATGGGTGAGTATCGGCGAGTACAGGATCCGCAGCAGAGCCGCAAGCTGATGCATCACGAGATCATCGTCGGCCCGGAACTGCGCGCATTTCTGGAAAAGAGTCGTGCTGCTGCGGCAAAGGCCACGCCTCAGCAGAAAACGCTGCTGCGGGTGGCGCCAGATGCTCAATTGCATAACCCGGTACTCGCGCCGCCGCAGGCCGGCTTGCTGCCGGTGAATACCATTGTCGCCTTGGACGGTACGCCGCCTGACGATGCCCTGTACGTCAAAGTCAAGCCAACGGGGGGTATGCAGTGGATCGACCGCAAAGCCAAGTTGCCGACTGGTGCCAAGGAGGCCAATCTGTTCCGTCTCAACGATGGGGCCGTGTACACGGCGGCGGATATCGTCCGCGTGCCTCGGCAGGGGACGGTCGGTCAACCTGGAGCCACGCGCTTCCGCGGGGTTTTCGTCGGGGCTGCCAGCCAAACACCGGTCTGGATCACCAAAGATGCATACACTGCGCTGGTCAGTGTCCAAGGAGGCAAGTTGTTGACAGCGGACTTGGCGCAAGGGTGGGAAAGTTTTCCGCTGACGTTCGCAGCCAACGGCCCCAAGAATGGTGCGCAGCCGCAGCACATGTCGCGGCTCATGTTGCAGCAATCGAGACCGGACAAACAAATCCCCACGGAGCTGCCCAAGGTGTTTGCCCTGGATGAAGCGGGTAACGCATGGTGGCAGGTGCAACTGAAAACCGGTGGCACCACCGCCATCGGCTGGGTAGGCGAAGTGGGCCATGCAGGCGTTTCCCGGCACTCGCCGAATGAGTGGGTGGACTTCAAACTGATTGAGTCCAAGCCAACCACGGCCGCCTACGGCAGCTATTTTGCCGACTTCAAGCAGATGGAGGAGTTTCAGCGCGGCCGATTGGGATTGAAGGACGCCGACCTCGACGTGCCGCTGCGCGAAGTGCGAGCGCTGCTCGATGCCAATCACGACGGCCAGCTCACCTTGGCCGAAGTGAAGGCGGCGCAGCGCGATCGTGACACCATCCGCCAACTGTCGCGTGTGATCCTGCGCTATCCGAGTGAATGGAAGGCAGACAAGAAGGCATGGGATGCCTACGATGAGTTGATCCCCCCGTCATCGAGGGCAGCTTGGGAGGCGGAGAAAGCGCGTATCGCGCAATTGGTGTGGTGGGATGCGGTGGCCGGAGAAGTTTCTGGTTTTTCGTCGGAAGCTTTTGTGTTTCACCTGAGTCCTTTGGGTTTCTTGGCTAATTTTTTACTCCCTCAGCCGGTAATTAAAGCTGGCCAATTAACGTTTGATGCAGAAGGTAACGACATCAAAGATTCGCAATATTTTAGTCGTGTCATACATTGGCCCGGTAATGCCTTGTCCGGTGTAACTCTTGGCAGAGGCTATGACATGGGTAATCGCGATGAGCATGAGATATTCGATCACTTGACCTCATCAGACATGTCGGGTGAGCAGGCAAAGAAAATATCCTTGGCGGCAAAACTGAAGGGATCGGCGGCTCGGGATTTTGTTTCTTCGAATAAAAATGATGTTGGTGAGATATCTTGGGAGCAGCAAATTAGATTGTTCAATTTAATCTATCCGGACTATGTAAGCAGGGCGATCGCAAATTACAATCACTGGACGTCTGGCTTCCCTGATAAGGTGGCTTGGGGGCAATTGCATCCCGTTATAAGGGATGTGTTGGTTGACTTTGTTTATCAAGGTTTTACCAAAGGATCCAAACCAATGGAGGCGGGAATGAGGAACGACATTGATGAGTTGATTCGATACATCGAGAATACCCCGGGCATCAGTCAGTACGAGCCAGGAAGGCATCGGGCCGAATATTTACGGAAAAATCGGCGATGATCATGAATGACAGTGGGCGCGGCGCTATCATTAGGACGTGCATGCTTTACTTCCTGTCGATCGGAGCGGTAGAGGCAGCGGAGCCAAATTGCGTACGCGCAGAAAGTAGCCAAGAGATATTCGAATGTTCCAGGGGCGCAAGAGAAGGAGCGGTACGGGCGGTGACATTGTCGTATAAGAACCTTCTTAATCGAATCCAGATGCAGTATGTCAACGACGCTGCCCTGGGTGTCGACTTTTCGAAGCTAGTGGCTAGCTCGCACAAATATTGGGTGATACACACGGAAAAAGACTGCCGCATTGAGGCGTTCGACATTGAACCTGGCACGCAGGCATACGAGACAACAGTGAATCATTGTGTAGCGCGGAAATCTGTGGAGCGCACAACCTATCTCGACTCTTTGGTTCGTTAAATCGAGGCAAGACTAACTGTGAATCGACGGACTCAGGATTCTCTATTCACCCTGCAGGATGCGCGTGGATGTGGTGCCTTCCTTGTGGCTCTGTATAGACCGTGTCTGGGAAACGGTCACCTTGGCAAGCCGGCTTAGGGCGCCGGAGGCCGCTCTCTCGTGGACAAGTAAGTTTCTCGCAAGGGGGATCGAGCCGCGAGCGCGTTGCGTTCGCGCAGCAGGAGTTTTATGCGCGGACGGGGGGCGGGCGAGGCGGTGCGGCACTGATTCGTGGTTGAGGGCGGTGAAACGCCGAGGATCGAGATCTTTCGGAGTTTCGCGTTTTGGGGAGCGGCGCAGAGGCAATCGCCAGTGGAGACGAAATTTGCGACGAAGTGACCGGGGCAGTCTGGCTCCCGGTCGCGGATAGGACCAACGCATCCCACGGCCTTGTGCTGATACGTGGTGTGCCATGTGTTCAACGTGCGCAGCGCACCGCCACCTTCGGAAGCACTGAATGGGGGAGAGCCGACGCGCTGCACGAGGTGAGGCGACGCGATTATCCACTCTATCGAACGACCGGAAACACAACATCACACCCCAACGGTCTCGAAGCTGCCGATCAAATATTTTCTGGAGTGCGCTTGCATGAACAACCCCGGCCTCGAAATGGCGATCAACGGAGTCAATGACCTACCTAACGTGGTTATCTACACCAAGTGGCACCAGGTCGCCCCGCTGTCGGCGCTTTTTTCTCCCCTGTTCGTCGTGGCGATGCTCGCGCTATTCCCATCGCTCACCGAAGTATCTCTTCTTGCCATCGCTGCGCTGATAGTCGTCTGTATCGCCACTCCGTTGATCCTGGCCCACGTGGTGTACCCGCCTGCCAAAGACGTGGTGCACATCACACCCGATTCATTGGTCTTCAAGCGCTATGGAACAGTCCCCTTTGACAGTATCACCGCGTATACCTTGGACGGACTGATCCGACTCACGCGCCGGGAGCAGCCAACGCTCACCTTGCTCGGTAACCGCAAGACACCCGGCTACAAGGACTTCCAGGCGGCGCTTGGCCCAGCCATGGCGACGTGGCGGTCGCACCACCCGACGGTGCCGATCAAGCAGAGCCATTTCCAGGGCACGTGGCTAGCAAAGGTGCTCGGTGCGCTGATCGTGGTCAGTTGCGTCGGTCTCACCATCACCGTCGTGACTATGAAGCTCGCCCTGGCCTCGTTACCTGCCTTGGCGATCGGCATCTTCGGTGGTCTTCGCCTGCTCGCTAGTAAGCGCCAGGATATTCAAAAGTAGTACAAACCATAAGGAGCTTGATATGCGACCTGTCGTACTCGTCGGTCACCGACACAGCTGTCCCATCCACGGCGACGGAACCGTTGTCAGCGGCGCCGAGTCCGCTGCCATTAACGGCCGAGCAATCGCGCGCGTCGGCGATCGCATCAGTTGCGGTGCGGAGATTCAAACCGGTTCGCCCGGCACGGAGATCGAAGGCCAGCCGGTGGCGCGCGAAGGCGATACCACGAGCCATGGCGGCGCTCTGGTCGAGGGCGAAGCAGGATGGCAGGTGGAGTGACAGCGGCTGTTGAAATCAGTCGGAAGTTACCTGTTCGAAGGTCCCGATGGCGAGCAGGTACTCGTCTCGGAGTCAGGCAACATGAGTGGGAATGTCCCGGCGATCCGCCGTGTGCAAATCGATGACCTGCGCCAGGTTATACGCCACGAAGTCGTGCAGATCCACGACACGATCTCGCATACCATGCATTTCGTGGAAAGTGGCGTATTCGGATACCTGCAACTTGCGGCATCAACCGGGATTCCTGTCGCGTCATCTGGTGACGCTGCGAGACGGCACCTATCTCGACCTTCTGTTCGCTACCAGCCAGCAGTCTGTTTGGGACATCTGCGACGGCTGGCGGGGGCCGCCGCAGTGCGAAGCCTTCCTCGCACTGATCGAGCCTGAGTCGGTCACGTTCGCCAACGTCCTGGAGTCCTGCGGCAAGGACCATCATGCAGGAGGCGCGGCCCGCGCACGTAAAAACGGCCATCCTCGCGGATAGCCGTTCAAATCACGCGTTGCCGCTCAGCGCATCACAGCGCCATGTCGGCCGACGCCTTCGCGGGGCGTGCCGGGGCCGTGGCCGTCGCCTGCGACGGCGTCGCCATGTCGATCTTCGGCGGCGGCGCCAGTTGCAGCACGTCGCTCGTGTAGGTCCATTCCTCGACGACCTTCGCCGGGCTGTCGTTCAGTTTCGTGCCGTAGCTCGGCACGATCTGGCGGATCTTCTGCTGCCACTCGGGCGTCGCGACCTTGTCCTTGAACACCTTCTTCATCAGGTTCAGCATGATCGGCGCGGCCGTCGACGCACCCGGCGACGCGCCGAGCAGGCCCGCGATGCTGCCGTCCTGCGAGCTGACGATCTCGGTGCCGAGCTTCAGCACGCCACCCTTCACTGGGTCGCGCTTGATGATCTGCACGCGCTGGCCGGCCTGCCACAGGCGCCAGTCTTCCTTCTTCGCGTTCGGGAAGTATTCCTTCAGCGCGTTGAAACGGTCGTCGTCGGACAGCATCAGCTGGCCGGCGAGGTACTGGACCAGCGGGAATTCGTCGACGCCCACGCGCATCATCGGCGCGACGTTGTGCAGGTTGGTGCTCTTCGCCAGGTCGAAGTACGAACCGTTCTTCAGGAACTTCGTCGAGAACGTCGCGAACGGCCCGAACAGGATGATCTTCTTGCCGTCGATGATCCGCGTGTCGAGGTGCGGCACCGACATCGGCGGCGAGCCGACCGACGCCTTGCCGTACGCCTTCGCGAGATGCTGCTTCACGACCTCGGGGTTGTCCGTCACGAGGAACGAGCCGCCGACCGGGAACGCGCCGTAGTCCTTCGCCTCGGGGATGCCCGACGCCTGCAGCAGATGCAGCGCACCGCCGCCCGCGCCGATGAACACGAACTTCGCGTCGACCGACTGCGCCGGTTCATCCGAGTGCAGCTTGACCCACGTCACGTGCCACGTGCCGTCGGCATTGCGCGTGATCTCGCGCACTTCGCTCGACAGCGACAGCGTGAAGTTCGGCTGCGTCTTCAGGTAGCCGACGAACTGGCGCGTGATCTCGCCGAAGTTCACGTCGGTGCCGATCGGCGTCCACGTCGCCGCGACCTTCTGGTTGCGGTCGCGGCCTTCCATCATCAGCGGCACCCACTGCTTGATCTGGTCGTAGTCTTCCGAATACTGCATGCCGCGGAACAGTGGGCTGGCCTGCAGCGCCTCGTAGCGCTTCTTCAGGAAGCGGACGTTGTCGTCGCCCCACACGAAGCTCATGTGCGGCGTCGAGTTGATGAACGAGTGCGGGTTCTTCAGCACGCCCTGCTTGACCTGCCACGCCCAGAACTGGCGCGAGATCTGGAACGACTCGTTGATCTCGATGGCCTTCGAGATGTCGACCTTGCCGTCCGCCTTCTCCGGCGTGTAGTTGAGTTCGGCGAGCGCGGAGTGGCCGGTGCCGGCGTTGTTCCAGCCGTTCGAGCTTTCCAGCGCGACGCCGTCGAGGCGCTCGACCATCGTCATCGACCAGTCAGGTTGGAGCTCGTGCAGCCAGACGCCGAGCGTCGAGCTCATGATGCCGCCGCCCACCAGCAGGACGTCGACCTTCTTCGTATCGGCGGCATGCGCGGACGACGCGGCGACGCACAGCGCGAGCGCCGACAGTATTACCCGTAACGTTTTGATCACAGCAGATCCCTTTTTCAACTTGGATGCATCGGTTTGCCAAGCCGCCCGGCGCGCGTGTCGACCGCGGTGAAACGTCGATCCGGAGATCCGGATCGCGAATCCGGAATTCCGGATCGACACCGCGCCGCGTTGCATTTGCGCACGCGAAACCATCGGGAAGGACACCTTCGGATCGGCTTCCCGCGGGCAGGCAAGCGCCTGCGTCACAGTGGCGCACGACGCGCCCGGGCCCTTGCGGCAAGCCTGGGCGGAAGGCGCTTCAGGCTGCGTGGAAAGAGGCCGCGCGCGACGCGTTTTGCGGGGGGCGGGGTGGCAAGGGGCGCGTAATGTAACCGAACTCGTTTGCTGTGTCACAAACGAAAAATACCGTTGTTTTCGTGGGGTTTTTTGCGTGTCCGGGTTTCCGGAATGACGGTCGGCGGAACCGGGAAACGTGTGGATAACTGCGCGGGATCGCGACGGTTTTTCGGGAGCGTCTTGCTTGTGTCTCGTCGTGTCGCGGCAGCGTGCCGCGACACGATCGCGCGACGTCACGTCACTTTACCTGGCGGCAGCGTTCCGGCAGAACTGGTCGTACGCTTGCGTCGAATTCGCGAAACCCTTCTGCTTCGCGAGTTCCCACGGGCGCTCGCATCGTTGGGTCGTTTCGCACCACGAATAGCCGGCCGAGCCGATGCAGCCGTGCGCGTCGCGATCGCTGCCGACCATCGGCGGTGCGGGCGGTGCCGACGATTGGGCCGGCGGCGTGGATGGTGCGGCACAGGCGCTCAGGGCGAACGCGCAGGCCAGCGTGGCGGCCAGCGACAGGGAAGGGACGAAACGCTTCATGGGTGGTGCTCCATGGGATGAGTATTCGGATAATCGGCTGACGGCCCCTGCGTTCGCCGCGTCGTTCAGGCGCCCGGCACCGGCACGCGCGACGAGAACTTCACTTCGCGCAACGCGAGGCTCGACTGGATCGACGAAACCCCGGCCTGCTTGCGCAGTACGCGCTCGACGAATTCGGCGTACGCATCGAGATCGGCCGCGACGACCTGCAGGATGTAGTCGGCCGCGCCGGTGATCTTGTGGCACGACGTCACTTCGTCGTGCCGTCGCATCACCTCCTCGAAGTGATCGGAATCCTGGTCGGAATGCATGTTGAACGTCACCTGCACGAACGCGAACACGTTCATGCCGAGCGCGCGCCGGTCGAGATTCGCCTGGTAGCCGGTGATGACGCCTTCGTCCTCGAGCCGCTTGCGGCGGCGCCAGCAGGGCGTGACGCTCAGCGACAGCTTCTCGCCGAGCGTCGCGTTCGACAGCGCGCCGTCGTCCTGCAGCAGGCGGAGCATGGCGCGGTCCACGCCATCCAGTTCAACCGAAGCGCGAATTTTGCTCATTTCCGGGATTCCGTAGGCGGTTTTCTCAAAATTGTATGAAAGGCGCGCGTCGAAAGCAAAGTTATTGCCGCTGGTGGTCAATAAACTGTTGCCACCCTCACCGCAACAGTCAACCATGCTCACGGTCTACAGCAGCGATCACCAGTTGCATCGCGGCGTCGAACTGAAGGACGGCGCGATCACCGATTCGTTCGAAAACCCCCTTCGCGCCGAGACGGTGCTCGCGCAGGTGCGTGCCGCAGGACTGGGCGACGTCATCGCGCCGAAACCGTTCGACCGCGCGCACTACGCGGCCGCGCACAGCGCGCGCTACGTCGATTTCCTCGCCGGCGCGTGGGACGAGTGGGCCGCGACGGGCCGCACCTGCCAGGCGCTGCCGCTCGTGTGGCCGGTGCGCGCGATGCCGGCCGCCGCGACGCCGCCCACGTTCATCGACGGCAAGCTCGGCTTCTACGCGATGGACGCCGGCGCACCGATCAACGCCGGCACGTGGGACGCCGTGAGCGCGAGCGCGAACTCGGCGCTCACCGGCGCCGACCTGCTGTCGAGCGGCGCGGCGCGCGCGGCGTTCGCGCTGTGCCGCCCGCCCGGCCATCACGCGGGCCGCGAGTACATGGGCGGTTATTGCTACCTGAACAACGCGGCGATCGCCGCGCAGCACTGCATCGCGCAGGGCGCCGCGCGCGTCGCGGTGCTCGACGTCGATTTCCATCACGGCAACGGCACGCAGGACATCTTCTACGACCGTGCGGACGTGCTGTTCGCGTCGATCCACGGCGAGGCGCCGGTGTCGTACCCGTACTTCTCCGGCTACGCGGAGGAGCGTGGCATCGGCGCGGGCGAAGGCTTCAACCTGAACCTGCCGCTGCCGAAGGGCACGCTGTGGGACACCTATTCGGCGGCGCTCGACCAGGCGGCAACCGCGATCGCCGCGCATGCGCCCGACGCGCTCGTCGTCTCGCTCGGCGTCGATACCTTCGAGCACGACCCGATCAGCCATTTCCGGCTGCGCTCGCCCGACTACCTGCGCATCGGCGCGGCGCTCGCGCGCCTGAACCTGCCGACGCTGTTCGTGATGGAAGGCGGCTACATGGTCGACGAGATCGGCATCAACGCGGTGAACGTATTGCTGGGATTCGAAGGGCGCGCGTGAGCGTGCGGGATGACTTCGACGAACGACGGATCTGAACACGAACGAAGCGCGACAAGGACGGAGACAACCATGAATCGACATCACAAGACGGTACTCGCCAGCGCGGCCGCACTGACGTGCGCGCTGTCCGTATTGCCCGCGCACGCGGACGAGATCGTGCGCATCGGCCACGTCGCGCCGCTGACCGGCGCGATCGCGCATCTCGGCAAGGACAGCGAGAACGGCGCGCGCCTCGCGGTCGAGGAAATCAATGCGAAGGGGCTCGTGATCGGCGGCAAGAAGGTCACGCTGCAGCTCGACGCGCAGGACGACGCGGGCGATCCGCGCACCGCGACGCAGGTCGCGCAGCGGCTCGTCGACGACAAGGTGATCGGTGTCGTCGGCCATCACAACTCGGGCACGTCGATTCCGGCGTCGCGCGTCTATCGCGACGGCGGCGTCGTGCAGATCTCGCAGGCCGCGACCAATCCGACGTACACGCAGCAGGGCTTCAAGACGACCTATCGCGTCGTCGCGACCGACGCGCAGCAGGGGCCCGCGCTCGCGATGTATGCGGCGAAGAACATGGGCATCAGGACGGTGGCCGTGGTCGACGATGCGACCGCGTACGGGCAGGGCCTCGCGACCGAGTTCGAGAAGGCCGCGAAGGCGGCCGGCATGAAGGTCGTGTCGCGCGACGCGACCAACGACAAGGCGATCGACTTCCGCGCGATCCTCACGAAGATCAAGGGCACGAACCCGGACGCGATCATGTACGGCGGAATGGACGCGACGGGCGGCCCGCTCGCGAAGCAGGCACGCCAGCTCGGCATGCGCGCGAAGATCCTCGCCGGCGACGGCGTGTGCTCGACCGACCTGCCGAAGCTTGCGGGCCCGGCCTCCGACAACGTCGTGTGCTCCGAAGCCGGGATCGCGCTCGAGAAGATGCCCGGCGGCGCGGCGTTCGCGAAACGCTACGAGGCGCGTTACCACCAGCCGATGCAGGTGTATGCGCCGTTCTCGTACGACGCCGTCCACATCATCGTCGACGCGATGAAACGCGCGAACTCCACCGATCCGGCGAAGGTGCTGGCCGCGATGCCGGCCACCGACTATCGCGGCGTGATCGGCGAAACGAGCTTCACGCCGCAGGGCGACCTGAAGCACGGCGCGATCTCGGTGTTCACGTACAAGAGCGGCAAGAAGGCGCTGCTCGATATCGTGAAGATGTGACGCGGCGGTGATGTTGCGTTGATGTCGCGCCTGATGTCGCGGGGGCCGCGAAGCGGGACAGGCTTCGCGGCCCTCGCCGTTTACAGCGCGCGCACTCGCGTGCTGTCGGCGCGGCGCTCCGCGTCGTGCACGATGTGCAGCTCGCGTGCGCGGATCGGCAGCACGCAATCCGCATCGGCAAGCGTCTTGCGCACCTGGCGCGCGAGGCGCCAGCGCATCGCCCAGAACTTGTCGGTGTGCGTCCACACGCGCATGTTCGCGACCGCCGTGCTGTCGTCGAACCGCATCACCATCACGTCCGGTTCCGGCTCGCGGAGCACGTCGGGATCGGCGAGCGCCAGCTTGCGCAGCGCATCGAGCGCACGGTCGATGTCGTCGTGTACCGATACTTCCACTTCGAGATCGAGGCGGCGTGTCGGATTGCGCGTGTAGTTGCGAATCGAGCTGCCCCACAGCGCGCTGTTCGGCACGTATTCGCAGATGCCGTCCGGTTTCGTCAGCCGCGTCATGAAGAGCCCGACCTCGTCGACGGTGCCCGCGACACCCGTGCCGCCGTCGATATAGTCGCCGACCTTGAACGGCCGCAGCAGCAGGAGCATGATGCCGGCCGCGATGTTCTGCATCGTGCCTTGCAGCGCGAGCCCGATCGCGAGGCCTGCGGCGCCGAGCACCGCGACGATGCTCGCGGTCTCGATGCCGAGCTGCGACAGCGCGCCGACGATCGCGACGATGCGGATGCCCCACACGGCGACGTCGCAGAGGATCGGCCGCAGCGTGTCGTCGACGCGCTCCTTGTTCGAGAGTAGACGGTTCAGCCAGTTGCCGATGCGTTTCGACAGCCACCAGCCGACGACGAGCAACGCCAGGCCGGCGGACAGCTTGAGGGAGAGGGTGGACAACGCGTTCCACAGGAACGTCCAGCGTTCCGGATGTAGTTGGTCGAGAAACATGAAGGGATTCCGGGTTGGGGAGCAGTGTGCGATGCGACGCGAGCGTGCCGTGGTCGGGCACGCTCGCGTTCACGCGCCGGCAGCGTTCGACTGTCCCTGCGGCACGATGGTTCGCCCGCATGGGTGGGGTCGAATGCCGCACAGCCGTGCCGCCGGCGCGCGACATCGCGATTTCGATTTAGTACGAAACGGCTTTTCCTGTAAATAAGACGTGTCCTATTCAGCTGTTTTGATCGCGCCGATACACTCGTCTTCACGTTGCCGGGTCGCGACGATCGTTCCTCCGCGATACCCGGTTCTTTCCCGATTTTTCATTGACAGACAGCGAGTGACGACGTCATGCGGTTAGACCTGCGTTTCCGTCTCGCACGCGAACAAGGTCTACCCGCGCTCCGCGGCGCTTGCGGTTTCCCGATGCGCCGCGCGCTGCTGCGCGGTGTCGTCGCGGCCGCCTGTGTGGCGGGTGCACCGGGCGCGCCGGCGCATGTGTCCAACGACACCGCGCCGTTCCCGTCCGTGACGGCCGACCTTGTCGACGTGCCCTTTTTCAATGCCGCGCGAACGACGTGGGGCGGCTTGCACGCGTCGTCGGCAGCGCCGCTCGACGTGGCCTATGCGGCGCCTGCGTTGACCGTGCCGAGCGAGCATGAACGCGACGGCGCCGTTGCGCGCTTCGGTGCCTGTGTGGCCTACCGCGTACTGTGCGACGCGGCGCGCGGTGCGGTCGAGCGCGCGTACGCGTCGAGGTTCGATTACGGTCTTGCATCGGCGTTGCCCGCGATGGGTGAACGGGCCGCGTACGAACGGCGTCCCGTCGATCTCGCCGCCGCTGAACCGTTCGTGCTCGAAGAGGCCGAGCGCGGTGCGCGTAGCGGCGCGATCGTCGGCAACCTGCGGGCGTCGCTGGCGCGCGCCGATCTGCCGGCCGGCGTTGCCGCGCAGGTCATCCGCTTGGTCGCCGGGCGCATCGACCTGAAACAGCACGGCGCACTCGGCGACACCTTCCGCGTCGCATATGAACCCGACGACAGCGCGATGCAGCCGGGCGGCACGCGCGTGACGGCACTCGAACTCCGCTTCCGCGGCCAGTACGTCGCGGGCGTGTGGTTTGCGCCCGCTGACGGCGCGTCGGGGGGCTATTACGACTTCGACGGCGTGCCGCTCGCCGGTTCGCGGTTTGCGATGCCGGTCAACGCCACGCGGATCAGCTCGCATTTCGGGGCGCGCGTGCATCCGGTGACCGGCGTGCGTCATGTGCATTCCGGCGTCGATCTCGCGGCACCGGCCGGGCGCGCGGTTCATGCGTCGGAACGTGGGGTCGTGACGTTCATCGGCACCGAGCCGCGCGGCTATGGCAAGTACGTGGTGATTCGCCATGACGGCGGCTATGCGTCGTACTACGCGCATCTGTCGGCGTTCGAGCCGACACTGCGAACCGGCATGCGGGTCGCGCGCGGCGAGCGTGTTGGCGCGGTCGGCAGCACCGGGACGGCCACGGGGCCGCATCTGCATTTCGAGGTGCGCAGGCATGACCGTCTCGTCGACCCGGTCGCGCTCGTACAGGCGGGCGACGCGGCGAAGCTGACGGGCGAGCGGCGCGTGGCGTTCAACCAGGTGGCGCTCGATGCGCGCACGCAGCTCGCGTCTGCCGCCTGGCTGCAGCCAGTTGCGATGACGACGCTTTCCCCGTCGCACGATGGTTGACCCCGCGGACGTGCAACGTAGGAACTGGATAGTTCGGTTAGCTTACGAATCGCAACGACGTCGCCTTGGAGGCTGAAGGAAGCGTCTAGAAGACGAATTGACAAACGGCAGCCGGGTACCCGGTTCACCCAGCCTGACGAGAGGTACCCGATCGGGGCTCGTGGCCGGCAGCGGGCATGTCGCTTTGTCGCAGGAGTCGCAATACATGCGGAGGGTCAAGTGCACGTAGCGCGTCGAGACGATGGAAGAACATGGTGCGGATCTGCGGATGCCGTATTCGCGCGATGGGGGAAGGATTGCTCGAATTGCGCCCGCGAGGCCGTGAAGGCATCGGGCGTGTGTTCCATTGCATCCGGGTGGGAGATGAACTCGTCGTCCTGCATTTCTTCGTCAGGAAGACGCAGGAAACACCCAACGACGAGTTGCACATGTCAGGCGCTGATTTCGCAAATGAACTTTGTCGGGAGACCGCATACGCGGCCACGACCCTGGCTGTGAATCGCGCACCTCGAGAAACGGCAACCCGTCCGGTTCATCGTGTGGACACATCCTGGTCGAACACGTTGGCTGCAGAATCAGCGTGGTCCGATGGGTTGTCACGTTCGTTCACGTTGACGCCACAGGTTCGACCGGCAACCAGATCTCCAGCACGCCGGCGCCCGTCACCGGATCGTAGTCGCCGCTGTAGCGTTCGAACTCGGGAGCGTCCACCGCCTTGAATCCCGACGTCGGCAGCCAGCCGTTCCAGATGCTGTAGAAGGTCTGGTGCAACGTCGAGATATGCCCGGCGTGTTCGAACACCGCGTACCGCTGTGGCGCCAGTTCGACCCAGCGAAACGGTGCGGGCAGCCGGTCGCGGCTCGTGACTTCCACGCCCGCGATGTATTCGAAGCTGCCGTCCGCATCGGGGTTGCAGCACACGCCGTACGTCACGTCGCCGATCTGGCCGGGAAGGGTACCGATGTATGGGATGAACGCTTGCCAGAGCGCCGGAATCCCTTCGTTGCTGTCAAACGTATAGCGGTCGCTCATGCCCGCGATCAACCGCTTGCCGGCGGTTTCGAAGCGCGACGGCCTCACGTCGATGATCTTCGGTTCTTTCATGCGCAGCGGCTCCACAAGAGACAATCCGTCGAGGGTGCGCCGTGCCCGCACGTCCTCGGGCGTGACGCCGAAGAGATCGCGGAAGGCGCGCGTGAACGCCTCATGGGAGCCATAGCCGGCATCGAGCGCCACGTGCAGGATGTCCGGCGCGCCTTGCGCCAGCGCACGTGCCGCGCGCGTGAGCCGCCTCGACCGCACATAGCGCATCACCGGCCAGCCGGTATTCATCGAGAACAGGCGCGAGAAGCCGAAGCGCGACATGTCGCAACCGGTGGAGATCCTGTCGAGCGTCAGTTCCCTGTCCAGTTCGGTTTCGATCAACCAGAGAGCTTTTCCTACCGGGTTCATGGCGTGCCAATGAGGGTGTCGGTCGGACTGTATGGTATCGGCGCCGGGGGCACTTGATCGTTCTTGCGGCGCGGGCGGGGAGTGCGCCGGCTGACGCACTGGAACGGATCGCCACGCCGGGCGGCGTGGCGACGGCAGGCAGGGCGGTGCTACTCAGCCCAGCGGCCAGTTCAGGAACACGATGCCGTCGTTGTAGTCGTCGTCGGCGCCGTCTTCCGAGCCGACGATCCCGAAATACGACTTCTTGAAGATATCGACCTGCCGAGAGCCGAGCCGCGACGGCTTGCCGTTCGCCATCACGATCACGCGCACGCGTCCCTTGCCGGAGTCGAGCACCTTGGTGCCGAGGTTCTGGTCCTGCGCGCCGGCACCCTTGAACGTGGCGGCCGGGTTCGGGTTGTCGTCGACGTAGATGTCGATCGTCTGGTCGTTCGCCGCGTTGGTGAGCGCGGTGACGCCGAACTTGATGTTCGGCGGCAGGTTGAACGTGCCGTCGCGCTCGCCGCCGCCGATGCCGCCGGCACCGCTGCCGCCCTCCGCACCGGTTTCGTTGCCGCCGCCGGCGGGCGACGACGATGCAGCCGTTTCCCCGATCGCGGACAGGCTCGCGTACGAGTCGATATGCATCGCGCTGCCGCGCACGCTTTTCCACTGGCCCTTCACGAACGTGACGCCGGTGCCGACGTCGATCGTCGCGACGAGCGTGAACGGCATGCGCCCGGTGCTTTCGGGCACCTTCGACGAATAGGTGAAGCAGCCGTCCGCGACGACACCCTTGTTGGTCGCGATCGCGAAATAGATGCCGGGGAAGTTGTTGCCGGTCGCGTACGGCGTCGGCACGTTGAGGATGACCTGCAGTTTCCCGTTCCGAATCTCTGCCTTGGCGATGTCGATGTACAGGCCCGGGATGTCGACGTAGGTCTCCGAGGTCGCCACGGGGGCACTGACGATCGAAGCCGAAAGGAGGGGCATGGATGTCTCCGTTGGTTGGGCGGGTTTTCGTGGAGTGCGGCGCGAGGTGCCGCTGAATGCGGTGCCCGACCGCCGGCCGGCCCGGAGGCGGCCGGCGGTGGTCGGTCGTCGGCCGTGCGTCAGGTCAGCCGATCGGCCACTGGAGCACGACGATGCCGTCGTTGTAGTCGCTGTCGTGGCCGTCTTCCGACACGACGATCCCGAAGTTGACCGTGTACGGCGAGCCGTCCGATTTCTTGCCGTTGATCGGCGCGAGGCGCGCGTCGGTGGCTGACGGCTTGCCGTTCACCGACACTTCGAAGCGGATCTTGCCGTTGCCGGAATTCAGCGTCGCTTCACGCGGGCCGTCGCGCGTCGTCAGCTTGTGATATGCGGCGGGTTCCTGGCTGTCGCCGATGAACAGCTTGATGTGTTGCTGCTCGGCGGCATTCGCGAAGAAAATCGCGCGGAAATCGGTATTCGGCGGAATCGAAAACTCGCCGGCGCGATTGGAAGACGTTTGAGAATCGGCCATGCTTTCCTCCTGAGGAATGATGGGTAAGGCTTGGAGCCATGTCGCACAAACGTTTGCCGTTTGAAATGCGACGCATCGAGCATGCCGAAAAATAAATCATAAAATATTCGACGAGGAATGGCTATTGTTCAGTAAATCGAAAACCAGGGTTAATCGATTTAATGAAGCGTGTTTAATTGGTGTTATTTGGAAATATTCGGGAACTATATCGGCGTGTATATCGCTTTTCTGAACGATGCGTGATTGCGCCGGCGGGGCAGGGGAGGCGGGGGTGGCAGGTGAGGCGACAGCAAGCGGGCTTGGGCGCGGACGTTCGGTGTTCGCATTTGGCAGCGTTCGTTTCAACATCAGCATCTCGGTCATGGCCGCGCCCACCGGCCACCACCGAACGCCTGCGCCGAAACCCGATCGCAACGGAAATGGGGTGCGGCAACCGGCGAAGTGGATTGACCCACTCACTCCGAACGCGAACAGGGCCCCACCGGCGCCGCACCCATGAAGCATATCGACGGGGCTGCGCGATGCCTATCGGACACGACCGATTCTGAGCGATCAAATTCGGCGCCATTTGCGCCAGGCCCGTTGACAGCCCCCGTCACCCTGTGATTTGATTCCGGCCATGCAAGCCGCCCAGCCCCTCTTCTCGCTACGACTACTAGCCCGTTTCTCCGGGCTGGGTCTGCGGCTGCGCGCTTTCCATCTGCTTCTTTCCTGAAGCGCCAGATTTCCCCCGCATCACCGACCTGGCCCCGGTTGTCGACCGGCGCCTGAGTTCGTCTTTCTTCCGAATCGTTCCGCTCCGTCCCGGTCGCTCAACCGCCAAGGCTGTCGTTCGCCGTACCGCTTTGCCGTTGTGCCGCTTTCCACCGTTTTCACCGCTGTGCGCGCAGCCTGCCACCACGACTGATGGCCATCGCGCCGCGGTTTCCCGACCAACCGACCGAGGACCGAACATCATGATGCTGAAGAACCCCGCGACGAAGTACCGACCGTTCACGCCCGTCAACCTGCCGAACCGCATGTGGCCGACGCGCACGATCACGCAAGCGCCGATCTGGATGAGCACCGACCTGCGCGACGGCAACCAGTCGCTGTTCGAGCCGATGGACGCGGCGCGCAAGATGCGGATGTTCAAGATGCTGGTCGCGATCGGCTTCAAGGAGATCGAGGTCGCGTTTCCGTCGGCGTCGGAGACCGACTTCAACTTCGTGCGCGAACTGATCGAAGGCGGCCACATTCCCGACGACGTGACGATCGAGGTGCTCACGCAGGCCCGCGACGACCTGATCGAGCGTACCTTCGACTCGCTGCGCGGCGCGAAGCGCGCGATCGTGCACCTGTACAACGCGACCGCGCCGGAATTCCGCAAGATCGTGTTCGGCCTCGACCGCGACGGCGTGAAGGCACTCGCGGTGAACGCGGCGCGCACGATCAAGCGCTTCGCCGACGCCGCGACCGACACGCATTTCACGCTGCAATACAGCCCGGAAACCTTCACGGCGACCGAGCTGGATTTCGCGAAGGAAGTCTGCGACGCCGTGTTCGACGTCTGGCAGCCGACGCCGGAGCACAAGGCGATCGTGAACCTGCCCGCCACGGTCGAAGTCGGCACGCCGAACTTCTACGCGGACCAGATCGAATGGATGCACCGCAACCTCGCGCGCCGCGATGCGCTGATCGTGTCCGTGCATCCGCACAACGACCGCGGCACCGCGGTCGCGGCGGCCGAGCTCGCGGTGATGGCCGGCGCGGACCGGATCGAAGGCTGCCTGTTCGGCAACGGCGAGCGCACCGGTAACGTCGATCTCGTCACGCTCGCGCTGAACCTCTACTCGCAGGGCGTCGATCCGGGCCTCGATTTCTCGCAGATCAACGAAGTCGCGCGCACGTCCGAGGAATGCACCCAGTTGCCGATCCACCCGCGCCATCCGTATGTCGGCGACCTCGTGTTCACCGCGTTCTCCGGCTCGCATCAGGACGCGATCAAGAAGGGCTTCGCGGTACAGAAACCCGACGCCGTATGGGAAATGCCGTACCTGCCGATCGATCCGAGCGATGTCGGCCGCACGTACGACTCGATCATTCGCGTGAACAGCCAGTCGGGCAAGGGCGGTATCGCGTACCTGCTCGAGCAGAGTTATGGCGTCGCGCTGCCGCGCCGCCTGCAGGTCGACTTCAGCGCGGCCGTGCAGCGCCTGACCGACGACAGCGGGCTCGAGGTGACGAGCGCGCAGATCTGGTCGCTGTTCCAGCAGGAATACGTGGAAGGCGATGCGCCGCTGCGTTATGTCGGTCATGAGCTGAGCGAGCGCGACGGCCGCGAGACGATCGTGCTGACCGCCGACGTGCACGGCGAGCGCCGCGTGCTGCGCGGTGAAGGCAACGGCCCGCTCGACGCGCTGATGCACGCGCTGCGTACGCCGCTGCGCATCCAGCACTACGAGGAACGCGCGCTGTCGCAAGGCGCCGACGCGAAGGCGATCGCGATCGCGGAACTGGCCGGCACGGGCGTGCGCGGCAGCGCGTTCGGCGTCGGCATCGACGCGAACCTGACGACCGCGTCGATCCGCGCGGTGATCAGCGGGGTCAACCGCGCGTATGCACGCGCGGACGAAGCGGCGCAGGCGACGTTTTTTGGCGCGCAGCAGGCGGTGAAGGCTGTCGCGTAAGCGGCGTCGTGGCGGCTGCGCCGGCGGTGCCCGGCGCGGTCGCGTCGCCGCCGCCGCGCGGCAGCGCGCTATCGTCGCGAAACGGACAGCGCCGCTTATCGGCGCCGGAAGTATTCGCTCGGCGGCACGCCGAGCGCCTTGCGGAACATCGCCGCGAACGCGCTCGGGCTGTCGTAGCCGTGCTCGAGCGCGAGTTCGAGGATCGGCGTGCCGGCCGCGAGGCGCGGCAGGCTCAGCAGCAATCGCGCATGGCGGCACCATGCGCCGTGCGTCATGCCCGTCTCGCGCTTGAACGTGCGTGCGAGCGTGCGCTCGTTCATGTGCGCATCGCGCGCCCACGACTGCAGCGTGACGGCCGCCGACGGGTCGCTGATCAGCCGCGTGCACAGCGCGGCGAGTGCCGGATGGCGTGGCATCGGCACATGCAGCGACAGCAGCGGCGCGATTTCGATTTCGTCGAGGATCAGCGCGAGCACGCGTCCCGCGCGATGCGAAAGGTCGTAGTCGGCTGGCAGTTCGCACGCGGTCACGATCAGTTCGCGCAGCAACGTGCCGACCTCGATCACGCGGCACTCGGCCGGCAGGCTCGGCCGCACTTCGCGCGCGACGAACACCGAGCGCATCTGCACGTCGCCGGCCATCCGGATCTCGTGCTGCGTGCCCGCCGGCACCCACACCGCGCGCCCGGTCGGCACGACCCAGCTGCCGGCATCCGCATACACGAGCATCACGCCGGAGATCGCGTGAATCAGCTGGCCGTGCCGGTGCGAATGCGGCGGATACAGGACACCGGACGCCGCGTCGGACACGGCGACCGCGATCTGCTTGTGCTTGTCCTTGCGCTCGAGCGCGCGGAAAAATGGGTCCACTTGTCCTTTTCTCGACGACGAATGCGCTTTGCGCGCGAGATCGACTGAATGTGCCGAAATTACCATAGGCCCATCGTTTGTTCGACTGCCACCGCACGATGCGCGCCTCCTTCCTTGCTTCGCTTTCCTTCGATTTACCCTTTGCCGCCTCGTCTTGCGCGCCGCGCATTGCCGCCACGCTGCTGAGCGCGGCAATGCTTGGCGCATGCTCCGTCGGCGAGCCGTATCGTCCGCCGTCGATCGATGCGGCACATCGCGCGCCGTTCGATGCCGCCGTCGATGCGCCCGTCGCATCGAGCGGTGCGTTGCCCGATCGCTGGTGGCAGCTGTTCGACGATCCGGCGCTGGACGCACTCGTGCGCGAAGCGCTCGCGCAAAACCGCGATCTCGCGGTGGCCGCGGCAC
Organism: Burkholderia sp. Bmkn7; assembly: GCF_041103175.1. Taxonomy (NCBI): domain Bacteria; kingdom Pseudomonadati; phylum Pseudomonadota; class Betaproteobacteria; order Burkholderiales; family Burkholderiaceae; genus Burkholderia; species Burkholderia sp. Bmkn7. The sequence continues at coordinate 653,052 of NZ_JBGCUH010000002.1, forward strand.
GCGTCGCGCGTGCGCGCGCCGTGCTCGACGAAGCGGGTGCCGCGCGATTGCCCGATACGACGGCCAGCTTCGGCGTCGACTACGGCAAGCACGCGCCCGACCAGATCGTCGCGAGCGCGAAGGGCACCGATGCGCGTACGCGCCGGGGATTCGCGCCGTCGTTCGCGTTGTCGTGGGAAGTCGATCTGTGGGGGCGTGTCGGCCATCTCGTCGATGCCGCGCGCGCCGATTCGGAGGCCGTGCAGGCGGCATCGGATGCGATGCGCGTCGCGGTGGCCGCCGAGACGACGGCCGCCTACGCGCAGGCGTGCGCGTACGGCGAGCGGATCGACGTGGCCGAGCGTTCGGTCGCGATTGCCGACCGCCTCGCCGCGCTGACCGCACGGCAGCGCACGCACGGTCTCGTGTCCGATCTGGAAGTCGCGCGGTCGCGCGCGTTCGCCGACGATACGCGTGCCGAACTGCCGGCGCTGACTGGCGCGCGCCGCGCCGCGTTGTATGAGCTGGCGGTGCTGACCGGGCACGCGCCCGGCGCGATTCCCGATGCGGCCGCGCGCTGCCATGCGACGCCGGCGCTGGCGCGGCCGTTTCCGGTCGGCGATGGTGCCGCGCTGCTCCGGCGCCGGCCCGACCTGCGCGAAAGCGAGCGCCGGCTCGCCGCGTCGAACGCGCGGATCGGTGCCGCCACGGCCGAGCTGTATCCGTCGATCGTGCTCGGTGGGTCGGTGAACTGGCTGTCGACGACCGCCGATCCGTCGTCGCTCGGCGACAAGTACGCGATCGCGTGGGGCGTCGGGCCGCTGATTACCTGGCGCTTTCCGAATCTCGCGGCGAGCCGCGCGCAGCTCGCGCAGGCACGCGCGGACGATGCCGCCGCACGCGCGTCGTTCGACGCGCAGGTGCTGCGCGCGCTGAAGGAAACCGAACAGGCGCTCGCGCGATATGGCGCCGAGTGGCGCCACAAGGCCGCGCTCGAAACCGCGCGCGCCGAACACGCGCGCGCTTTCCGGCTCGCGGAACTGAACTACGACGCGGGCGCGCTGGATTTTCTCGGCGTGCTCGACGCGCAGCGCAGCCTCGTCGCGGTCGATGCGGCACTGGCCGCGTCGACGCAGCAGGTCGCGCTCGATCAGGTTGCCGTCTTCAAGGCACTGGGGGGCGGCTGGCAGCGTCAGGGCCAGCGCAAGCCCGTTATTGACGTGAACGGGCCCTGACCGGCCGTTCGTGAATCCGCACGCACTCAACCCTTCCGATTCCGATCATGAGCACCACAGCCGTACCCGAGAAATCCGCCCGTTTCGCGCGGCGCCACTGGATCGCCGCCGGCGCCTTCATCACCGTCATCGTGCTGGCCGGGTTCGGCTGGCGCTGGTGGACGGTCGGCCGCTTCATCGAACACACCGACGATGCATACGTGCGCGCCGACATCGTGACCGTCAGCCCGCGGGTGGCCGGTTATGTCGCAAGCGTGGCCGTCGACGACAACCAGCCCGTGAAGCGCGGCGACGTGCTCGTCACGCTCGACGATCGCGACTATCGCGCGAAGCTCGACGACGCGCAGGCGGCCGTTGCCGCCGCCGATGCGACGTTGCAGGCCGAGGAAGCCGCGGCCGCGACGCTCGACGCGCAGGTCGGCCAGCAGCGCAGCGTGATCGAGCAGGCGCAGGCCGACGCGGCCGCCGCGCGTGCCGAGGCGACCCGACGCGACGCGGATGCGGCGCGCTACAAGCAGTTGCTCGCCGAATCGGCCGCCAGCGGGCAGCGCTGGGAACAGGCGCACGCCGACGCGCTGAAGGCGCGCGCGGAACTGGCGCGCGCCGGCGCGGCCGTGCGCGCGCAGGACGACCAGCAGACGGTGTTGCGCCGGCGCCGTGCGCAAAGCACGGCCGCGATCGAGCAGGCGCGTGCGCGCCTTGCGGCGTCCCGCGCGAAGCTCGCGCTGGCGCAACTCGATCTCGAGCACACGGTGATCCGCGCGACACGCGACGGCACGATCGGCCAGCGGGCGGTGCGCGCGGGCCAGTACGTCGAGGTCGGGATGCCGTTGCTCGCGGTCGTGCCGCTGCGCGACGTGTACGTCGTCGCGAACTTCAAGGAGACGCAGCTCGGCGCGATGCACGACGGGCAGCCGGTCGAGATCGACGTCGATACCTACTCGGGCCGCACGCTGCACGGCCGCGTGCTCGGTCTCGCCCCGGGCTCGGGTGCCGAATTTGCGCTGCTGCCACCCGACAACGCGACCGGCAACTTCACGAAGATCGTGCAGCGCGTACCCGTGAAGATCCGCCTCGATGCGCCGCCGCCGGGCCTCGTGCTGAGGCCTGGCATGTCGGTGATCGCGCGCGTCGATACGCGCGGCGCACCGGGAGCCGGATCGTGACGGCCGCGGCATCGCGGGCCGCGCAGGCCGCGCAAGATGAATCCGTCTCGCTGCGCGCGTGGGTCGCGGTGCTCGGCGGCGTGTTCGGCTGCTTCATGGCGGGGATGAACGTGCACGTGACGAACGCGTCGCTGCCCGACATCCGCGGGTCGCTGGGTGCGAGCTTCGAGGAAGGCTCGTGGATCTCGACCGCGTACCTGGTTGCCGAGATCGTCGTGATTCCGCTCACCGGCTGGCTCGTGCAGGTGTTCTCCGCGCGCCGCGTGCTGCTCGTCGGCGCAACGGGGTTCCTCGCGTTCTCGATCGCGTGCTCGGTCGCGCCGACCATTTCGACGATGATCGTCGCGCGCGCGCTGCAGGGCGCGTTCGGCGGCGTGCTGATTCCGCTGTCGTTCCAGCTGATCGTCACCGAGCTGCCACCGTCGAAGCATCCGCTCGGGATGGCACTGTTCGCGGTCGCGAACAACGTCGCGCAGGCGGCCGGGCCGTCGCTCGGCGGCTGGCTCACCGACATGTATTCGTGGCGCTGGATCTTCTATCTGCAGATTCCGCCCGCGATCGCGCTGATCGCGGCGATCGCGTGGGCGATCCGCCCGGTGCCCGTGCAGTTGGCGAAGCTGCGGCAGGCCGACTGGTTCGGGATCGCGACGATGGCGATCGGCTTGAGCGCGCTGCAGATCGTGCTGGAAGAGGGCGGGCGCAAGGACTGGTTCGCATCCGACCTGATCGTCGAGCTGTCGATCGTCGCGGTGGCGGGGCTCGTCGCGTTCGTCGCGATCGAGCTGCGGCGCGAGGCGCCGTTCATCAACCTGCGGCTGCTCGGCCGCTACAACTTCGGGATTGCGAGCCTGATGCAGTTCCTGTTCGGCGCGGTGGTGTTCGGCGTCGTGTTTCTCGTGCCGAACTACTTCGCCGAGCTGCACGGTTACAGCGCGCGCGACATCGGCCTCGCGATGATCCCGTATGGGCTCGTGCAGTTCGTGATGTCGTTCCTGACGCCGCCGCTGATGCGCCGCACGAGCCCGCGCGCGACGATCGTGCTCGGCTTCGCGCTCGTCGCGGCCGGCTGCCTGATGAACATCCACCTGACCGCCGACGCCGCGTCTAACGTGATCGTGCCGTCGCTCGTCGTGCGCGGGATCGGGCAGTCGCTCGTCGTGATCGCGCTGTCGGTGATGGCCGTCGACGGAATCGAGAAGGCGCAGCTCGGTTCGGCGTCCGGCGTGTTCAACATGGTGCGCAACGTCGGCGGTGCGATCGGCATCGCGGTGGCGAGCCAGATCGTCGTCGAGCGGCAGAAGCTGCATGCGATGCGGATCGGCGAGGCCGTGACGCCGTTCTCGGAAGCGTTTCAGGAGCGGATGGCGATGCTGGTGCGGTTGCTGTCGCGCGTGCATGTGCCGCGTGCCGATGCGTTGCCGGGTTCGGCGACCGGCGGCGTGCACGAGCTGGCGCTCGCGCTCGTGAACCAGCGCGTGATGCGTGAGGCGCTGTTGATGGCGTACAGCGATACGTTCCTGATCGCAGGTGTTGCGATGGCGGGATGTACGGTGGCTGCGTTCCTGTTGAAGGGGAAAAGGTAAGCGTGATGGGGACGGACACCCGATATCGAAGCCTGACATACCTGACAGGCGAAGAATTCCTGCAATGGGGGTATCGTTCACCCGGCGCAGGCGGGACGACCGGCCTGCGGCCGATATCGTGAGCCAGGCCGGCGCATGTCGCCGGCCTGTCGTTCGTGGTGGCCACGGACGCCAGGGTCGCGCAGGTGCGCGCGTCAGCCTCCCTCTCCGTGGCCCTTGTCCATTCAACCGGCCCTTTGTCGGGCCCATCGCGAGGAAAGCGTCATGACGAAACCCGATTCCCTGAAAGGCGACATCAAGGAGCAAGCCCAGGAAGCCGATCGCCACAACCTGGCGCGCCCCGCCGTGAACGGCGCATTGTGGGCGCGCGGACTGACGACGCAACGGGTGGCCGATCTGTTCAGGACGCAGCGGGGCCTGCCGGGGCACTGGATGCAGGTTCAGAACGAGGTCAACGCCGGGAACCGCTATTTTTATGGTGTCCAGAACGGCCACCAGACGACTGACGAAGGCAAGGAACTGATCCGCTGGATCGCCGATGCGGTGATCAGCGCCGCGCAGCGCGCGGAGTTCGATTTTCCGCTGCAGCAGCTTCAATTTACGGCCGACACGGGCTGGCTGAAGCTGCAGCGTGTGTCGGGTCGTGTGATGGTGTTGTCGCGGCCCTGACCGTCGGGTCCGGCGCGTCGCCTGAACGCGGGGCGACGGGGGTGCGGCCAGGCCCGGCCGCTACGCCCTCCCCTTCGTTCATGTTGCCGACCGTCAGACCGAAACCGTGATGCCTGCCGAATTCGATGGCCCCGCAGGCCGCACCACGATTTCCACCTGCTGACCCAGCGACACCAGCGTCTGCATCAACAGTTCCAGCGAGACGTTCCGGAGCATTTCGCGTTGCTCGGGCGTGACGACCGGCCGGGCCATCTCCGCGAGCGCCGCCGCCTCGTCTTCGCTCAGGCCGCGCGAGACGGTCAGTGCGTTGATCTTCAGAACGAGCGCGGATTTGGCCGACAGTGCTCCCGCGTCATCGAGGCCGAAGTCGGCTGGCAACGTGTCGGCACGTTGTCGCGAGTCGTTGCGATTCATTGTGCGCCTCCCGTGATCACCGAGAACGTCGGCCGCGGCCGTCGTGTTGCGCGATCGGCATCCTGGCCGAAATCGTCGCCGGGCCCGTCTTCGATCGGCGTGACCACCAGCCGCTTGTGCATCACCTCGATCCGCAAGCGCTGCCCGGGTTCGAAACCCGCTGCGTCGATCCAGCGGCCGGACAGTTTCATCCACAGATGGAGGGCTGGCGGTGCCGTGTCGGCGAGCCTGAGATGTGGAACGATGCGGCGAGTCTGAAAAGACGTGCGAGCGGGCACGGAACAATCGTGAAAGCGAACCGGTGCGTTATGATTCCCGTCAGCCATGACTGACTCCTGTACAGAGTGGGTTGTGGTCAGCGGCCCGCGCGTGGTAGTGCACGCGCGGGCCGCGCTCGTTTACGCAGTGGATTTCGATCGACATCCCGTCACATCGTTGGCATGACGAAATGAAATGACATTCCACGCGAAAACGTGCAATCACTCTAGCCGAGATCGGCCGGCATCAGGTGTCGGTCCGGAGCGTCTTCGTCTGCACGGATGGATGCCCCGATGTCTTGCAGGCTTGCTGCGAAACGCTTCCCCGGCGATTGCGCCGGCGGGCCGTGCCGTCACTTTATTGACGATATGTCAGAAAGCGTGTCGGTCGAATACTCCGATTCGCCCGCCACACGTCGCCCGAGGATGTCATGGGCGTCGTGCAGGTGCCGCCCGAACTTGCGCGGGAACGCCGCGGTGCTTTCCGCAACGGCGACCGCGAATCATGCGTGCAGCGCGTCCGTCTGCCGGCGTGCGCTCGCCGCGGTCGAGGCGCGGATGTGACGCAGCGATGCCGCGGCCGTTCGGCCGACGCGCGTTACTGGCCGAAGCGGTCCGCCACGGCGTCCTTCAGCCGCGCGGCGGTGATCTCGCCCATGTGCGATTCGACGAGATTGCCTTTCGCATCGAAGAAGAGCGTCGTCGGCAGCCCGCGCGAACCATAGGCCTGCATTGCGTGCAGTGTGCGATCGAGCAGCACGTGATCGAACCGCAGCCCTTTCTGTTCGAGGAACGCGCGCACCGCTTGCGCGTCTTCGCCCTGGTTGACCATCAGCACCGTCATCCCCGGATGATCCTGCTGCGCTTGCGCGAGGATCGGCATTTCGCGCTGGCACGGCGGGCACCACGTGGCCCACAGGTTCACGACGACCGGCTTGCCCGCGAAGCGTTGCACCGGCACCGGCGTGGCGTCGAGTGCTTCGAGCCGCAACGCGGCAAGCGGCGGCGCGCCGTGCTGCAACGTTGCGAGCGTGCCCTGCGCGATGCCCCACGCGGCGAGGCCCGCGAGCATGCCGGCCATCACCGGGCGACGCAGCGCGGGCACGCGGCGCACGCGCCAGACCGCGAACACGATTCCGGCCGCGAGGCCGATGCGCCAGTCGAAGCCGCCGTCGCCGAGCGCGACGATCGCGCGCGGTGCGGCGGCGTACTCGTGCCACCACTGCGCGACGTAGCCGATGCGCGCGGCGATCAGCCCGAGCAGCAACGTATCGAGGATCAGGCTCGATGCGGTCTTGTGCTGGCCGTCCGGCGGGCGGCGCTGGATGAAACGGGCGACGAGCCACGCGAGCAGCGCGGCGACGGCCACCGCGACGACGCGGATCGAGAAGGGACCGATGCTTAACATGAGCAGGAAAGGGGCGACTTGATCGAGCGGGGGCAGGAGGACGATGATCGGCCGATGAACGCGATGCAGTCAACGGTCGTGATGCGATTCGACATGGCCCGATGCGCGCGGGTTCCCGGCGCGGCGCGTGCATAGTCAGGATGCCGTCATTTTCCGGTAAGCGTGCAGTTATTCGGGCTGGTCTGATGATCGGTTGAGAATCGCTCATCGACAATGCGGTCGCCGGTCCGGCGTGGTGTCCGCCGGTGTCTCGAAAGGGATCTCTGCCTGACGGTCGGCTCCCCCGAGCGGCTGCATTTCCATCGTTTCACATGCGATCGTGTATGCGTTGTGGCGGCAGATGGGCACGGCCGCGATCCGATTCATGCCGGCTGATTCGACGAAACGGGATCGTCGCCGGATTCGGGCACCGGGCATTCACTCGCGCACGGCGTGGTGCGAGGTTGGTGGCAGGCACAGGGTTCCGATGGAGGCAACACACATGAACCGTCGTTGCTGATCGGCCGACCGATGGCTGAGCATTCGCGCAAGCGGGGCTTGCGACCGTATTCAGGAATTTGGCGATGGAGTCATGCCGCGCGCGGGAGCGCGGTGAGAGGCGGGGCAGGCTGAAAGGCCCCCGGTCGACGACGATCGTTGAGTGCGACATCCGCATCGTCGCCGGCGGATGAGCGCGACCGCAGCCGCCCGGCCGGCCGCGCATCGGCGGCCGGCCGGGCGGCGGGCATTACTGCGTCTTCGTCTGCGTGGCGTTCGCCTGTTGCGCGCCGGCCGCCGGTTCGAGCGTCGTCAGCGTCTGCTCGGTGAACTTCTCGTACAGCCAGCTCATGCGCGTATCGTCCATGCCGCCGGCGATGCCGCCGAGCGCGTACGAAGCCGATACCTTGAAGCGGTCGATCTGATGATTGTCGGCGTCGAGCAGCGTCACGGTGCCGTCGACGTGATCGTTGCCCGCCATGAAGCCGAACATGACGGCCGAGAAGCTCGAGCGCACGCGAATGCCGTTGACTTCGACGTTCAGGTGCATTGCATCGGTCGAATCCGCTTTTGCCAGCAGCTTGCGTGCATCCAGCGCGCTTTCGATTTTTTCCTGCAGTTTCTTCGCGTCGAACTTCAGGTTGTCTTTCAATGCTTCCTGCGCGGTGTTGTCGAGCGTGACCTTCACGACCACGGGTTTCGTGCCGAATTTCATCGTTGATGCGGTCACGGCGGCCCCCGCCGGATCGCTGGCGTCGCGTGTCACGCTGCTGGCGCAGCCCGACAGGAAGCCGATCGTCACCAATGCCAGAGCGGCATGACGGAATACAGATTTCATGATTTGGTCTTTTTGGTTCGGGTTATTTGAGATGGCTCTATGGCCGGGCGCGAATCTAGCACAGGGCGATCCGGTTCAAATGGTCGAATAGATCGAACATTCCGTTTGATCCGGATTCGTCGCGGCCTTCGGCGCCGATGCAGACATGCGCCGCTCACGTGACGGGCGATGACGGCGCGCGGTTCACCGTAGCGACGGGTTCCACGCGCAAGCGGGAGGCCGGCTTTCGCCGTGGCCGCACCGGCTATGTGCCCGTCGTCACGGGTTGTTACCCGGCGCCGCGCCGCCGAGCCGATATGCCGTGAAGAATTCGTACCACGGCGAGCCTTCCGCGACGGGCACGTCGAGCGCCGCGGTCCGCCGCTTCAACGCGCCGAACACGTCGTTGATACGCGCGGCCTGCCCCGCATCGTTGAACGGATAGGGCCGTGCCCGGCCGGCCGCGAACGCGCCATATGCAATCGCGAGCAGGCGTGCGCTGTCGTCGGTCGACGCGATCGATCCGTTGATCGCTTCGGCGAGGCGCGGCCGGTCTTCGGCGCGTGATCCGGACAGGCACAGGAATACGATCGCCGACAGTTCGTGCAGGTCCTTCACGCGCAGCAGCGCCGGCAGCCGCGCGACGATTCGCTCGACCGGCTCGTCGCGCAGTGCGTCGCCGAAGTCGAGCACGGCGGTCATCGGGTTCGTGTCCGCTGTCAGGCGATCGAGCGCCGACGGTGCGGCGGACGTGCTGGCGCCGTCCGGCGACTCTGCCGGCGCAGACCGCAACGCATCGGCCACCTGCCGCGTCCATTCCGGGAAGATCATCCGCACGTTGCCGAACTGCTCGCCGCCTTCCGCCGCCGGATTCCATCGATATACGATCGTGCCGCCGCGAATGAACGGCGAATACAGGTGTTCGGGCGTTTGCGGCAGCGGCCGCCGGTTGATCGGCAGCCAGGCGAGCGTCAGCCAGTCGTAGCGGCCAGTAGCGGGCACGGCAGGGCTCGAGCTCGCGACGACCTGCCACGTGCCGCGATTCGCATAGCGGCGGCGCGCGTCGGGCAGCGGGACGGTCCGGCCTTTCGCGGAGTCGAAGTACGTCGTGCCGGTCACGTTCGTGCCGCTGTCCGCGGCCGGCGTGATGGTGGAGATGACCCACGACACGCCGTCCGCCGAGCGGTAGTCGGACGGCTTCAGCGTCGCGACGTCGTGCACCATGCGCGTTTCCGCCGCGACGGAGCTCGGGGGGAGATTGGCGGGCGCGGCCAGGATGCTCGGCATGGGATGTCCTCGGAATCGGGTGCGCATCGCCGGGCGGGGGCGACGCGCGGCGGCGCGGATTGTTTTATGTCACTGTAGAACGTCGCCGCCGGAAACGGAAACCGGCCGCGCGGTGCCGCCTGGTCGCGCGTTCCGCCGCATCGGCTTACCATGCGCATCCTGAGCCAACGACGCCCACCGGGCGGGAGCGCGCATGACCGACACGAAAGCCATCACCGAACACTGGACACAGGTCGCCGACCAATGGATCGGCTGGGCCGGCAAGCCCGGGCACGATGCGTTCTGGAAATACCGCGCGGGGCTCGCGGCCTATATCGGCCGCGACACCGGCCGCGCGCTGGAGATCGGCTGCGGCGAAGGCCGCGTGAGCCGCGAGCTGAAGGCGCTCGGCTACGACGTGACCGCGACCGACGTGGTGCCCGCGATGCTCGACGCCGCCCGGCACGCGGATTCCGCGCATCGCTACGAGCTGGCCGACGCGGCGTCGCTGCCGTTCGACGCGGCCAGCTTCGATCTCGTGATGGCGTACAACGTGCTGATGGATCTCGACGACATGCAGCGCGCGTTGAACGAGGCGCGCCGCGTGCTGAAGCCGGACGGGCTGCTGTTCATCTCGCTCGTGCATCCGTTCCGCGATCGCGGCGGCTTCGCGGGGCCGCAACCCGATGCGCCGTTCGTGCTGAAGGGCAGCTATTTCGGGCGCGAGCACTTCGCCGGCGTGGAAACGCGCGATGGGCTGTCGATGCATTTCGCCGGCTGGTCGCTGCCGCTGCAGGCGTATATGGAAGCACTGGAAGCGGCCGGGTTCGCGATCGTGTCGCTGCGCGAGCCGCCGCCCGATCAGGCCGATACGGATCAACTGAAGCAATGGGCGCGCGTGCCGCTGTTTCTGTGGATCAAGGCGCGGCCGGTGGGGTGAGCGCGACCCGGACGTGTGTCGGTGGGCTGAACTATGCGGGTGTCAGTTGTCCCTGCCGTGATTGGCCAGCAATTCCGAGCGACCAATGACCTCTCTCGTGTTGTCGGCCTTGTCGGCATCCGAGAAACCGGCGGCCTCGATGATTGGCGTGAGCGCTTTGAGTGCGACCTGCGGTTTGGTGCTGCGAAGCGATCCCATCCCTTCGTTCCATGCATGCAGCATCTGTTTGGCGATCCACCGCCACCGCGTCTCGTTTTTTGCTGCTTCGACGATATCTTTCCCTGTCGATACGGCGGAGTCGCACAGCGCTTCGACCATTTCGCGGTATTGCCTTGGCGGGATGCCGAGGCGCGTGTTGAAAAAGCGCTCCAGCGTTTTCCCCGGAGCCCACGTTTTTCGACCTTCGATGCTCAGCCCTGGCGGGTTGTTTGCAAAGCGCGGATAAGCCTCCGTGGTGACGATGTCATAGGCGGGTGTGTAGATGACGTCGTCGATGTTCGAGTAGATGAGTGCGATGTTCTTCGCGTGACAGTCCGCGTTGCGCACGACGTAGTTGGTGATGAGTTGCCAGCCGAGTTGCTCGGCCTCTCGTCGCCAATTGGCGGGGCCGATGTAGGGCTTCGTTGCGTTGAGGACCTGTTCGGTCGACGGGCGGTACTTCTCATGCGGAGGCAGGCCAAGTAGGCTGCAAGCGTCTTCGAGGCCAAGGGCTGGTTTGCCTTGTTCGTCGATGTCGAACCGGTCGACGACGAGCACACGGCCGTCGTCCGACATCGTGGTCTTCGCTACTCGGGCGGCCCCGAGTCTTGCCAGCACCTGCATCGAGTAATGCTCATTGAAACCGAGATAGGGCGTTTGCTCGTCGGATCCCTTGACGATGTGCCGGCTCGTGCGTAGCGTTTGCTTGCCTACGGGTGCCTGGCCTGACCGGAGTTCAGGCGCAAGGAATTTGGGTACGGCGCCTGAAATGGCGGCGCGAGCGTAATACCGCACGAGTTCCGCAAAGCGGGCGGTCGTGATGTCTTCGTGCAGCAGGCTCTTCAGGTCGAGCGGGTCGAGCTCGCCGCCAGGGGGGCCGCCTTCGGGTGTGACTGTTACCCGGCCGATACCGGAGCCGCCGATGATGGCCAGGAGCGAGAGGTCGGTTCCGTCGAGATAAGGGCCGAACTCTTCGCGAATCACTTGAAAGAGAAACCCTTCGGGCAGGTTCTGCCGGAAGAAGGGATGCAGGTCGCGAGGCCAGACCCAGGCATCTTCGCGAACGGGCATGGTCAGGCTGGCAAAGTCGGCGTCGAGGGCGTCTGCGGTGTAGCGCAACGCATAGTCGTCCGCTTGGCGGTAGAGGTGAGCAACGAGTTTGCCTTTGACATACACGTGGAGGCGCATGGTCACGTATCTCCCATCGTGCGCTGTTCGGCCAGCACGTCATCGAGCGTGCGCCCGTGTCCGCGCTTCACGACGCGCAGGTCGTAGCCGGCGGCCTCAAGGAGGCGGACGAGCGCAGATACGCTCATGTCGCCTCGTGCAAGTGTCTCCATGCGTGCGAGCGTCGTGCGTGCGACACCGGCGTGCTCAGCCAGCTCACTCTGAGAAAGTCCCGCCGCGTGGCGGGCATCCCTCAGCATTTCTCCCACATCGGCCAATGTTGTCATTTGTAGCCCCAAGGCATCAGAAAGCGCCAAACCGGCTTTAATTGTAGCCCTTCTGCTACAAAATGGCATGCAAGGATTGTAGCCTCAGGGATACAAAAATGGATGTAACCGGAGATTTTGTGTCTCGAGGGCTACCAAGCTGCCGAGGTAACCGCGACTGTGATCGATCGTGGCATTCATCATGGCATTCAATCGGGCGGGCTTATCCAGGGGCTGACGCTGGTTGGTGTTCCTGCATTCAGCGCGTTGAAGAAAGGGGCGCGCATGCCGTCGTCTTCGCGGGGCAAGGTGGCAGATGGGCGCCCGGCCGCGCGTACTCAGCGCAACAACTCCTTCCGGTAGAGCACGGCTCCCGGCTTGTCCGCGACGGTGTCGTAGAGGCGCATCGCCGTGTGGTTCGATTCGTGCGTCTGCCAGGACACGCGTTCGGCGCGATGCGCACGCGCGGTTTCGTACACGGCTTCGATCAGCGCGCGGCCGACGCCCTTGCCGCGCTCGCTGTCGAGCGTGAACAGGTCCTGCAGGTAGCAGACCGGCCCGGCGTGCGTCGTGCTGCGGTGATACAGGAAATGCACGAGCCCGACGAGCTTGCCGTCACGTTCCGCGACGAAAGCATGGACAGGCTCGTAGCCGTCGAAGAAGCGCGACCACGTGAGCTGCGTGATGCGCAGCGGCAGGGCCGTATCGTCGAAGCGGCCGTAGAAGCGGTTGTAGCCGTCCCATAGCGGCAGCCACTGGTCGTAGTCGTTTTCAGTGACCGCGCGTACGGTCAGTCCTGTGTCGTCGGCATTCATGTTGTTGGCGAACCTTTCGATGAGAAGGGCGCGCGCCGCCGGTCCGGCCGGCGCGTCGCAGGTCTCTACGATAGGAAGCTCGCGGCACCATGGGTAGGCCCATGGCGACAGCATTTCATGGTGCCACGGCCAACGGTCGAGCATCCGCGCAACAGGATCATGAAGACCCGTCGACACGGCCGGGATGAGCCAATGGCTCGACCGCGATCGCGATCTTTCCGCGAACACCGTGGCGGGGACTTTCCAGCCGGGCATGGGCGAGCGGGATATCGGCAAGGGAATAGACGGCGCCGACGTGTGGCCGCAGCTGTCCGCGCGCAACCAATGCGCTCAGCTCATCCAGCTTGCCACGGTTTTGCCTCGTGAAAACGAAGTGATAGCTCGCGTTCTTGCCCCAGGCCTGAATGACGTTTTGCGGCTGTGCGATGTCCACGATCGTGACGACGCGGCCAAGCTGTGCGAGCGCGTCGGGGCTGCGCGACAAGGTGTTGCCGCCGATGGTGTCGAACACGACGTCGACTCCGCGGCCACCCGTGGTCCGCATGACGGCGTCGACGTAATCGTCCTTTTCGTAGTCGATGACCTCGTCGGCCCCCAGACTTCGGGCGAATTCGACGTTGGCTGCGCGCACGGTCGTGAACACCCTCGCGCCGATGGCTTTGGCGAGCTGGATCGCCACATGGCCGACGCCTCCCGCGCCACCGTGTACCAGAATGCTTTCCCCCACGCGCAGCGCCGCACGCACGACCAGTGCTTCCCATGCCGTCCCGCCGACCAGGGTCAGGCTTGCCGCTTCGAGATGGCTCAGTGACGGCGGCTTCTTCCCGACGATGTTTTCGGCGGCGACGTGGTACTCGGCATAACTGCCCGGCCCGTCGAAGATTTGCGGGGTGTACCAGACTTCGTCTCCCGGAGAGAAGGCCGTCACACCCGGCCCGACTGCTTCGACCACGCCGGAGACGTCATGCCCGGTAATGGCCGGCAGCGGCACCAGGTCGGGATAGTCGCCGCGCCGGACCTGGTAATCCAGCGGGTTGATGGACGTCGCATGGACGCGAACCAGGACTTGTCCCGCGAGCGGCACGGGCTTGGGTACGTCACTCAGTTCGAACGATTCCGGGCCGCCAAATGATTTGAGCATGAGCGCTTTCACTGGAACTCCTTGTTTCGATAAAAAGGGATATCGGGAATTATCGATATGATGCGGCAAAAAATTACAGCTCTTTGCCAATGGCCTTGGCAAGCGCACTGATGGCTGCTTCGTTGCGCTTGTAGTAGGTCCACTGACCGATGCGCCTGACCTCGACCAGGCCGGCGCGTTGCAGCGTGGCAAGATAATCGGACACCGTCGACTGCGACAGCCCGACACCCTCCTGAATGCTGCTGACGCAAACGCCCACCGTGAGCACGTCCCCTTCGTCCTGTGGAGGGAAGTTTTTCACGGGATCCTTCAAGCCTTGGAGGATCTCGAGACGTGTCCGGTTCGAGAGGGCCTTGAAAATGTCGAGCAATTCCATGGCGCGGAGTATATCGAGATTTACCGATATGTCAATGTGAGGGACATCCGCCGTTTGGTAGCGTCCACGGCCAACCGGTCTTCGAAGGCCTCGTGTTGCTGCCGCCATGCCGCCCGAACGCCGCCGTGTCTTTTCTTTCGGTCTGTTAGACTTTTCGGCCGTCTGTCGCCATCCGGGTCGCCCCCGGTTTTTCGCGTCATGAACGAACACCACGCGCCGAATCCGATTGCCGAGGTGCTGCGAGCCTACTGGAAGGCCGATCGCTGGATGCTGCTGACGGTCGCGGCGGTCGTCGTGCTGTCGAGTGCGAGCGCCGTCGCCGCGCCCTATCTGTTCTCGCGCCTGATCGACGCGCTGTCGCATCGCGGCGTGCTCCATGCGCTGATCCCGGGCTTTGTGCTCTATGCGGTGTTGCTGGGCCTGTCCAGCGCGCTGCAACGCGTGGTGCAGTACCTGTCCTTCATGAGTTCCGAGAATCTCGGATTCATCACCGGCACGCGCTTCTTCGAGCGCATCCTGAAGAAGACCACGGCCTTCTTCGTCGAACACAATCCGGCTGAAATCCAGAATGCGAACGAACGCGGCAGCCGCGCGCTGTCGGTGCTCGTGCAACTCGCGCTGATGGACCTGATTCCCGGCACGCTTCAGATCGTGCTGACGCTCGCCACGCTCGGCGCGCTGATCAATTTCGAGGTCGTGGCCATCACGGCCGCCTACGGCGCGGTCGCAGTGACGATCGCGATCGTTGCCGCGCGGCGCTCGCGCGCGTTTCTCGACCGCGCCATCGAGGCCGGGCAGGAGAATGCGCGTTTCGTCGGCGGCGCGATCAATGCGATGGAGACGCTTCGGCATTTCGGCAGCCATCGGTGGATGAGCGAACGTTTCTCCGAGAAAGCGCGCGTCGAGCGCGACAGCTGGCGCGCATACGTGCTGCAGCACGTCGGCTATCTCGCGCTGCTGGGTCTCGGCCTCGCGGTCCAGTTCTCGGTGACGTTCTGGTTGCTGCTGCCGCGCCATGAGGCCGGTGCGCTGTCGATCGGCGACATCGTGCTGTTCAACACGTTGCTGTTGCAACTGAACCTGCCGTTCGAAATGCTCGCGCGCTCGATCGACGAGAGTGCGCGCTCCCGCGCGGCCCTCGTGCCGTTCGCGGCGCTCTGGACGGCACCCGAGGAGCGGCAGGTGTCGCACGCATCGGCGTTCGTGCCGCGCGAAGGGCGCGTGGTGTTCGATCATGTCGGCTACGCATACGGCAACGGGCGCGGCGTGACCGATGTCGATTTCGTCGCCGAGCGCGGGGCCGTCACGTTCATCGTCGGCGAAACGGGGGCGGGGAAATCGACGATCTTCAAGCTGGCGCTGAAGTCGATCGAACCGACCGGCGGGCGCATTCTCGTCGACGGCGTCGATCTCGCGGACATCGACCGCGCCGACTGGTACGCTGCCGTCGCCGTCGTGCCGCAGGACGTAGTGCTGCTGAACGAAAGCCTGGAGGACAACATCCTGCTCGGCCGGCCGCACGATGCTCGGCGTTTGCGGGAAGCCGCTGCGAGGGCCACGATCCTGACGTTCATCGACGGCCTGCCGGACGGCTTCCACACGACGGTGGGCGAGCGCGGGCTGAAGCTGTCCGGCGGCGAGCGCCAGCGCATCGCGATCGCCCGGGCGCTGTACGGCAACCCGACCGTACTGTTTCTCGACGAGGCGAGTTCCGCGCTGGATGAAGCGACGGAGCGCGACATCATGGAACACGTGCGACTGCTCGCCCGCGATGTCACGGTGATCGCGATCACCCACCGGCGCTCGGTCATCGGCGCGACCGACAAGGTCGTGCGGCTCGGCCACGCAGGCGTGCCGGCCTGACACAGGCACGCAACCGCGTCGCCGCTACCGTCCCTTACCCGCGCATCGGCGGATTGAGCCGCGCGAACGCCGCCTGCCGGCGATACGGGAAGTACGGATAAGGCGCTTCGACAGCACTCGCCGCATCGAGCTTCGCGACCTGCGCATCGGTCAGCGCCCAGCCTGCCGCGCCGAGGTTCTGGCGCAACTGTTCCTCGTTGCGCGCGCCGATGATCACCGACGACACGGTCGGCCGTTGCAGCAGCCAGTTCAGCG
Source organism: Burkholderia sp. Bmkn7 (assembly GCF_041103175.1). Taxonomy (NCBI): domain Bacteria; kingdom Pseudomonadati; phylum Pseudomonadota; class Betaproteobacteria; order Burkholderiales; family Burkholderiaceae; genus Burkholderia; species Burkholderia sp. Bmkn7. The sequence goes on from NZ_JBGCUH010000002.1 coordinate 669,344, forward strand.
CGATCTGCGGCACCGTCTTGCCGGTTTCCTCCGCGATCGCGTCCAGCACATCGACCACGTCGTACAGGCGTTCTTCGTCGACCGGCGGCCCGTAGCTCGCCGTTTCGTGCAGGCGGCTGCCTTCGGGCAGCGGTGCGTTGCGCCGGATCTTGCCGGTGAGCCGGCCCCAGCCGAGCGGGCTCCACACGAGTGCGCCGAGGCCCTGGTCGGCGCCGAGCGGCATCAGGTCCCACTCGTAGTCGCGGCCGACGAGCGAGTAGTAGACCTGGTTCGCCACGTAGCGCGACCAGCCGTGCCAGTCGGCCACAGCCAGCGACTTCATGATCTGCCAACCCGCGAAGTTCGACACGCCGATGTAGCGCAGCTTGCCCGCGCGCACGAGATCGTCGAGCGTCGACATCACTTCCTCGACCGGCGTGCCCGCGTCGAACGCATGAAGTTGCAACAGGTCGATGTAGTCGGTGTCGAGGCGGCGCAGCGCGTGGTCGACCGCGCGGACCAGTCGCGCGCGCGACGTGCCCGCGTCGTTCGGGCCGTCGCCGGTCGGCAGGCCCGTCTTCGTCGAGATCAGCACCTGGTCGCGACGTCCCTTGATCGCGGCGCCGAGCACGCGCTCGGATTCGCCGTCCGAATACACGTCGGCCGTGTCGAACAGGTTCACCCCGGCTTCGAGGCAGATGTCGATCAGGCGGCGCGCTTCGTCGACGCCCGTGTTGCCCCATGCGCTGAACAGCGGGCCGGTGCCGCCGAATGTGCCGGCGCCGAAGCTCAGGACGGGAACCTTGAGGCCGGAGCGGCCGAGGGTGCGGTATTCCATGGCGGGGTTTCCTGTGGATGATCGAAGCGCTGGGGTGGACGGCCGTGACATCGAGCGTTGCCGCACTGTATCGCTTGCGGACATTTCGGATAATCGGGCAGGCTTCGAAAATATCCTTCGGAAGGAGCGAACAATGCTGCTCGACAATCTCGCGCTGTTCCTGCGCATCGTGGAGAAGGGCGGGCTGGCCGCGGCGGGCCGCGAGGTCGGGCTGTCGCCGGCCTCGGTGTCCGAGCGACTGACGGCGCTCGAGCGCCACTACGGCGCGGCGCTGCTCACGCGCACGACGCGCGCGATCAGCCTGACCGACGAGGGCCGCACGCTCGTCGACGGCGCGCGGCGCCTGCTGGCCGAAGCCGACGAACTCGAAAGCCGCGTGCGGCTGGGCGTGCAGACGCTGTCGGGGCCCGTGCGGCTGAGCGCACCGGCCGATCTCGGGCGCGAGCGCGTCGTGCCGGTCGTCGATGCGTTCCTGGCCGAGCACCCGGGTGTGACGGTCGACCTGCATCTCGGCGACGGTTACGTCGATCTCGTCGGCCAGGGGCTCGATTTCGCGATTCGCCGCGGCACGCTCGCGGACAGTTCGCTGCGCAGTCGCTCGCTCGGCCGCGCGCGGCGCGTGGTATGCGCGTCGCCTGCGTATCTCGCCGCGCAAGGCACGCCAACGCATCCGGACGATCTCGTTTCTCACGACTGCATCGTGATGCGTTTCGGGCCGGACCTGTATGCCGAATGGCCGTTCAGCATCGATGGCGAAGCGAAGCGCGTGATGGTACGCGGCCGGCGCGTGGCCAACGACGGCGCGCTCGTGCGGGCGTGGTGCATCGCGGGGCATGGCGTCGCGCTGAAGTCGCTGGTCGACGTCGAGCAGGATCTGGCGTCCGGCGCGCTCGTCGAGATCCTTCGCGATTTCTCGCCGGGCGATGTCGACTTGCAGATCGTCTATCCCGGCAGTGCCGCGCAGCCGAGACGCGTGCGTGCGCTGATCGAGCGGATGGCGCAGGCACTGACTGCGGCGTGATGCAGATTACACGGGCTGTCGCGAAACGTTGAAGCAGCGATCCCGCTGCGCTTGCATCGCGTGTCGACGCAACGCCCCTACCCACCACATCGCCAGCCGAAATCGTCCTTCAAACCGATTGCCCACATTTCGTCATTTAGCTAATATTCGAAACGTCAAACGAAACCGCACCCCATGGACGACGTTACCCGCATCAGCGCTTTGGCCAACGAAAGCCGTCTGGCCGTGATGCGCTGGCTCAAGCAGCCGCGCAAGCATTTCCCGCCGCAACCGCACGGCGACTTCGACGAGCTCGGCGTGTGCTGCACGTACATCACCGAGAAGCTCGGCATCGCGCCGGCCACGACCACGCGCCACATGCGCATCCTCGCGGATGCCGGGCTCGTGCGGGCGACCCGCGTCGGCAAGTTCACGTACTACAAGCGGATCGACGGCGCGCTGCAGCAGCTCGGCCAAGATCTCTCGCAACTCTGATTCCATTTCCCCCCGAGGCAACCGACATGGACGAACTTGCACTGCTGGCCGACGCCGACCGGCGCGCGCACGCGTATCTGGCCGCAACCGGCGAGCGACGCGCGTTTCCCGACGCGGCCGCGCTGGCCGGCCTCGCCGCCTTCGACGAGCCGCTGCCCGACGCGGGCCGCCCGGCCGACGACGTGCTGCGCCTGCTCGACGAGTACGGCACGCCCGCGACGGTCGCGTCGAACGGCCCGAACTACTTCGGCTTCGTGATCGGCGCGGCGCTCCCGGCTGCTGCCGCGGCCGAGCGACTGATGCTCGCGTGGGACCAGTGCGCGTCGTCGTACGCGAATTCGCCGGTCGCGGCGACGATCGAACGTCAGGCCGCGCGCTGGGTCGTCGATGCGCTCGCGTTGCCCGAAGGCAGCGCGGTCGGCTTCGGCACGAGCGCGACAGCCTGCACGCTCGTCGCGCTGGTGGCCGCGCGGCGTGCGCTGCTCGCGCGCAAGGGCTGGGATATCGACGAGGACGGGCTGATCGGCGCGCCCGAAGTGAAGGTCGTGATTTCCGCGCTCGCGCACATCACGGTGAAGAAGGCGCTGCGCGTGCTCGGCTTCGGGATGAAGCGCATCGTCGTCGCGCCGGTCGATGCGCACGGCCGCATCGACCCCGCCCAGTTGCCGCCGCTCGACGACATGACGATCCTCTGCGTGCAGGCCGGCGAAGTGAACACCGGCGAATTCGATCCGTTCGCGGCGCTGATTCCGCCCGCGAAGGCGGCCGGCGCATGGGTGCACGTGGACGGCGCGTTCGGCCTGTGGGCACGCGCATCGTCCAAGCGCGCGCTGACGGACGGCATCGACGGCGCGGACAGCTGGACGACCGACGGCCACAAGTGGCTCAACACGCCGTACGACGGCGCGATGGTGATCTGCCGCGACGCGGCGGCGCTCGCCACCGCGATGAACAGCGACGCCGTCTACCTGAGCGGCGCGCAGGATGCGCAGAAGAACCTGAACCTCGAATTCTCGCGGCGGGCGCGCGGCATTCCCGTGTGGGCTGCGTTGCGTGCGCTCGGCCGCGCCGGCGTGGCGACGATGGTCGAGCGACATTGCGCGCAGGCGGCGCGGGTTGCGGACGGCCTGCGTGCGGCCGGTTACGACGTGCTGAATCGCGTCGTGCTGAACCAGGTGCTCGTGCGCGCCGGCACCGACGACGAAACCGCGGCGATCCTCGAAGCCGCACAGGCATCGGGCGACGTGTGGTTCGGCGCGACCGTGTGGCAGGGGCGGCCGGCGTTCCGGATCAGCGTGTCGTCGTGGCGCACGGAAGATGCGCACATCGATCGGCTCATCGCGTTGCTGACGGCGTTGCGCGGCGTGCACGTGCGCTGAGCGTCACGCGGCCTCCGCGTCCGTCAGGTTGGCGGGCGCAACCTTCATGCATGCGATGACGTGCAGCGCGGCGCGCACCATTCGCATCGATGCGCTCGCGCAACGAACGGGGGTGTGTGAGCCGCGTGCGACAGCGGTGCGAATGCCACGTCTGCCGGCGTGAAAATGTCGGACAATAGCCGCTCGCGCGCCGCGCCGGCGCAGCGTTCAACCGATGCATTCACGCTTGCGAGACCCCCATGTCGACTCCCTTTCCCCGGGAACTGCTGAAGGCCGCCGATATCGCGAAGATGGAACCGACGCGCGAGGTGCATTCGCTGAATCCCAATGCCGTCCGCCTCAAACGACAACTCAGCGACCTGACCGGCCTGACGCAATTCGGTGTTCACCTGCTCACGCTGATGCCCGGTCACGAATCGGCCGAGTATCACCGTCACCTGTACGAGGAAGAATTCGTCTACGTGCTGTCCGGCACGGGCTCCGTCACGATCGGCGAACGCGTCAGTGAAATCGGGCCCGGTGATTTCATCGGCTTTCCGCGTGGCGGTGAAGCGCACACGGTGCAGAACACCGGCGATGCGCCGCTGGAACTGCTCGTCGGCGGACAGCGACTCGAACACGATGTCTGCGAATACCCGCGTATCGGCAAGCGGCTTTATATCGCCGGCGAGCTTGAAGACTACGTCGAGCTGCCGAAACAGCCCTGATTGCCAATCGCATTCGCAATGTCGAATTCCGTATAAAAAACCGAATCAATTACATATTGTTTAGATAAACAAAATAAAAATTCGTAAAAATACGGGGTAGAGAAACCACGTTTATTTGGGCACGCTTGTGTGCATTGTCCGTTCCCGGGTGCCGGCATGTCGACCTGCCGGCATGTCTTTTTCGGGCATCCGGGTACGGAAATAAATACACGCGTCCGGCAGTTTCGACCGATTGACCGCGTACGCGACAAGTCACGAAAAGATTCCTGATTTAAAGCTCAGTAGTTCGAACCAACAGCTTGATTCAAGAACGAAACGGAGACAGGCGATGTCGAGGAACTGGGGGTTGGGAGCGGCGCTGCTGGCGCTCTGCGTTGGCCTGGCTTCGTGCGGGGGCGATGGCGATTCGCCGTCGGCAGCCGCTTCGAATCTGTCGGCCGCGGCGCAGTCGCAAGGCAACGAAGACGGCAACGGCGGCAACGGCAATGGAAACGACAACGGCAACGCAGCAGCGAAGAAGAACGCCGACATTCGTGTCGTTCAGTACGTCAATCCGCTGATCGGCACCGACTACGCGACCGACCAGCCGGCCGACCCGGTCGGCTCGGGTCTGGGCGGCGGCACGTTCCCGGGGCCGACGGTCCCGTTCGGGATGATGCAGTGGAGCCCGATGACGCCCACCGCGCAATACGACAGCCGCAAAGGCGACGGTTCCGGCTTCTCCGGCGGCTACTGGTACGGCGACACGTCGATCAACGCATTCAGCATCCTGCACCTGAGCGGCACCGGCTGCTGGGCGAACGGCGGCTACCTGAACGTGATGCCGCAACTCGCGCCCGGCGACGCCGGCACGCCGGCCAGCTTCAGCCACGCGAACGAAACCGTGCAGGCCGGTTATTACGGTGTCACGCTCGGCAACGGCATCAAGGCCGAGCTGACGACGACGCTGCGCACTGGCTTCGCGCGCTTCACGTATCCGGCACTCGCGCAGGGCCAGCAGGCGACGATCGCGATCGATCCGACCGTGCTGAACAATCGCGCGCAAGGCTCGACGGGCGACACGATCAGCCAGGTCGGCGACCGCGCGTTGTCCGGCACGATCGCGGGCGGCGGATTCTGCTGGGCCGGGCATGCGGTACCCGTCTACTACTACGCGGAATTCAGCCAGCCGTTCGCGGCGAAGCCGGCGCTGTCGAACGACAGCCCCGTGGCGTTGACGTTCAATGTCGACCGCAAGCACCCGGATGTGATGATGAAGCTCGGCATTTCGTTCGTCAGCGAAGCGAATGCGAAGGCGAACCTGCTCGACGAGAATCCGGGCACCGACGCGCAAGGCAACCGGAACTGGCGTTTCGACAAGGTACGCAGCGCGGCGAGCGCCGCGTGGAACGCGCGCCTGAACGCGATCCAGGTCACGGGCGGCAGCGATGCCGACAAGACGAAGTTCTACACCGCGCTCTATCACGCTTCGCTGCACCCGAACGTGTTCAACGACGTGAACGGCCAGTATCCGGACTTTTACGCGTCGAACGGCGCGTCGGCCGCGCCGACGCGTCAGGTCGAGCGAGGCCGCACGATGTACGCGAACTTCTCCGGCTGGGACATCGACCGCTCGTTCATGCAGCTTCAGGCATTGCTCGATCCGGTGCGGACCAGCGACATCGTGCAGTCGCTCGTGCTCGATGCAAAAGCGTGCGGCGCGTTCCCGCGCTGGGCGTACTTCAATACCGAGACGGCCGTGATGCCGGGCGATGCGGGATCGATCATCGTCGCGAACGCGCATGCGTTCGGCGCGACGAACTTCGACACGCAGGCCGCGCTGTCGATCATGAAGCGCAGCACGTCACCGGGCGCCGCATGTGCCGGCACGCCGGTGATGGCCAGCCGCGCGGATTACGACCGGCTCGGCTACGTGCCGTCGTCGGGCCCGGGCGACAACCAGACCGCGTCGAACACGCTCGAATATGCGGTGCGCGACTTCGCGGTGTCGCGCTTCGCGACGGCGCTCGGCGATACGGCGACGGCCGGCACGCTGCTGAAGTCGAGCGGCAACTGGCAGAACCTGTTCGACAGGAATGCGATCCAGCCGAAGACCGCGGCGGGCGCGTGGGTCACCGACGGCACCGGTTTCATGGAAGGCAACTCGGAGCAGTACACGTGGTACGTGCCGCACGATCTCGGTGGCGTGGTCGCGCAGGCCGGCGGCGCCGCATCGGTCGTCAAGCGGCTCGACACGTTCTTCACGCACCTGAACATCGGCACCGTGCAGCCGTATTTCTACGTCGGCAACGAAGTGACGATGGCCGCGCCGTGGGTCTATGCGTGGGCCGGCGCGCCGTCGCATACGCAGCGCGTGCTGCACGCGTCGCTCGCGAACGCGTTCGGCACCGGTGCGGCCGGGCTGCCCGGCAACGACGATCTCGGTGCGATCTCGGGCTGGTACGTGTGGGCCGCGCTCGGTCTCTACCCGGTCGTGCCGGGCGTGAGCGGCGTCGCGCTGTCGAGCCCGCAGTTCGAGAAGATCGTCGTGCGCGTCGGGCAGCAGGACGGCAGCTACCGCCTGCTGCACATCGTCGCGCCGGGCGCGGGTTCGGGCGATGCCGCGTCGTTCTACGTGAAGTCGCTGAAGCTGAACGGCGCACCTTACCCGACCGCGTGGCTGCCGTTCGAGCACATCGCGAAGGGCGGAAAGCTGTCGTATTCGATGACGGCCGACGCGAGCGCGGCGACGTGGGGCACCGACGCATCCGCGATGCCGTCGTTCCCGCAGGCGGCCAGCGCGCCGTAACGGTCGAGAAGATCAACGAGCGGTTCTTGCCGACAGGATCGACGCAGAGAGAGGGAGGGACGAACGGATGAAGCTACGTCATGTGGTGGGTATCGGGTGCCTTGCCGTGTTGTCGGGGTGCGGGGGCGATCAGGCTTCGACGGATGCGAGCGTGCTCGCGCAGATGTCGAACGCGCAGGGCAACCGGAACGATCAGGGCAACCAGAACGACCAGAACGACCAGGGCGAGAACGGCGGCGCGGGCAAGCGATCGGTGCTGCGCAGCGTCGATCCGATGATCGGCACCGCGAACCTCGACATCAACGCGGACTGGGGCAGCGGCGTTCGCGGCCACGGCCACGTGTACCCGGGCGCGACCGTGCCGTTCGGGATGGTGCAGCTCGGGCCGGACACGACCGGCGGCGCGCACACGCTGCCGTGGAACTGGGATCGCACGTCCGGCTATCAGTACGACGATCCGCTCATCACCGGCTTCACGCATACGCACCTGTCGGGCACCGGCATCGGTTCGGGCGGCGAAGTGCGGTTCCTGCCGACGCTGGCGCCGGTCGACACCGCGACGCTGGCCAAGGTGGCCGCCGATGCGTCGATCACCTACAACGCGTCGTTCAGCCACGACGACGAAACCGCGAGCCCCGGTTACTACCGCGTGAAGATGGCACCGGCCGGCAGCGGCAACACGCCATGGAACGTGAAGGGCGCGAAGATTCTCGCGGAGATGACGGCCACCGCGCATGCGGGTGTGCATCGCTACACGTATTTCCCGAGCGCGGCAGCACAGAAGCGCAGCATGATCGTCAGCATCGACAACCCGACCGGCGGCTCGACCGCGAGCGGCAAGATCCAGGTCATCGATGCGCAGACGATCGCCGGCTGGGAGATCACGAACAACTGGGCGAACAACAAGCCGACGTATTTCGTCGCGCGTTTCTCGAAGCCGTTCGATACGAAGCACGTCGCGTTCAGCGCCGACGGCTTCAAGGCCTACCTGACGTTCGCCGACGGCAACGACAGCGGCGCGGTTACGGTGAAGGTCGGCATCTCGCCGTCGAGCATCGCGGATGCACAGGCCAATCTCGCCGCGGAAGTCGGCGCGAAGTCGTTCGACCAGGTGCGCGGCGCCGCCGAACGCGTGTGGGCCGACGCGCTCGGACGGATCAGGATCAAGGGCGGCAGCGCCGACCAGCGGACGATGTTCTATACGTCGCTGTATCGCACGATGCTCGCGCCGACCGTCTACAACAACGCGGACGGCAGCTACGTCGGCACCGATTCGACCAACGACGGCACGACGTCGCCGCCGACGACGAGCAAGCATGCGAATCCGGGCTTCGATTATTCGTCGACGTTCTCGCTGTGGGACACCTTCCGCGCCGAGTCGCCGTTGATGACGCTGGTACAGCCCGAGCGCGTCGACGGCTGGGTCAAGTCGCTGCTCACGCAGTTCAGGCAGAACGGCAAGGGCGAGCTGCCGGTGTGGCCGCTCGCGCAAACGGAAACCTTCACGATGGCCGGCCACCCGTCGATCCCGCTGATCGCCGATGCGTACCTGAAGCACCTGACGAGCGCGGGCATCGACGACATCTGGGCCGCGTTGACGACCACGCAGGGCGCGAGCGCGCACGGCTTCGACCAGTACCGCCAGCGCGGCTACGTGGTCGCGGGCGACAACGCATCGGTGTCGACGACGCAGGACTATGCGTTCGACGACTGGGCGACGGCCGCGGTCGGCAAGGCGGCGGGCAAGAGCACGGCCGACTACCGGCCCTACCTGCAGCGCAGCCAGAATTACCGGAACGTGTTCAACCCGACGCTGAACAACGGCTGGAAGTTCTCGCAGCCGAAGGATGCGCAGGGCAACTGGGTGGCGGGCTTCGACCCGACGGCGGCGGAGAAGACGGACTTCTCCGAATCGAATGCGTGGATCGATACGTGGAACATTTTCCACGACTTCCCGGGGCTCGTTGCGTTGCTCGGCGGGAAAAGCCAGTTCATCGCGCAGCTCGATCGCACGTTCGATCCGGCCAACCCGCTGACCTTCCTCGACAACCAGGGCTTTCCGGACCTGACCGGCCGCAGCGGCCAGTTCTTCGCCGGGAACGAGCCGGCGAACCATCTGCCGTACCTGTACGACGTCGCGGGCATGCCGTCGAAGACGCAGGACCGCGTGCGCACGGTGATGGACGACATGTACTCGCTGACGTTGACGGCCGGCGATCGCGCGCTGCTCAGCGGCGACAGCCTGAAGGCCGCGCTGGCCGACCCGCGCCGCGTGCGCGATTCGGCCATTCCCGGCAACGACGATTGCGGGCAACTGTCCGCGTGGTACGTGCTGTCCGCGCTTGGCATCTATTCGCTGAATCCGGTGGGCGGCGTGTTCTACCTTGGCACGCCGCTGTTCGAGGAAGCGACGATCGACATCCCGGTCGCATCGGGCGGCGGAGACGGCGGTGCGTTGAAGTTCGGCAAGTCGCGGCGCTTCACCGTGACCGCGCACACGGCCGGCGGCGGCGCGCCGTCGTCGGTCAATCGCTATGTGCAGTCGGTGAGCCTGAACGGCGTGCCGCTGCATCGGCCGTACATCACCTACGACGAAATGAAGGCCGGCGGCACGCTCGATTTCGTGATGGGGGCGACGCCTAACGATGGTTGGGTCAGCCAGTGGAACGGCCAGGATCCGAACAGCGCGCTCGCGCCTTCGCTGGCGTTGGCAGCGAAGTAGCAGCAGGCAACAGCGAGCGGCCCGCCTCGATGCGGGCCGAATGGCTTCGTCCGGTGGTGCCGGTTTCGAGCGGATCGCATCCTGGAGGCCGTCTGTCCGGCCGTGTGGGGCAGTTGCCGGATCGTCACCGGGCCGCTGAGCGACTGCTGGGGCCGCAAGGGGCTGATCGTCGCCGGGATGTGGGTGCCGGCGGCCGGGTGTGCGCCGATCGCGCTTATGATGCGGGAACGCCACTGACAGGGGTCCCCGACATGGACGCGCCGCTTCCGCCGATTTCTGCCCCGATTCCCGAAACGGAACCTGAAACCGAAACCGTCGCCGAGCCGCGCGCGTCGCGGCTGCATCGGCCGGTCGCGCTCGTCACCGGATCGACGTCGGGCATCGGCGCGGCGATCGCGCGCCGCCTGGCGGCGGACGGTTATGCGGTGATCCTGCATTCGCGCAGTTCGGCGGACGTGGGGCGAGCAATGGCGCGCGAGCTCGGCGCGGCCTACGTGCAGGCCGATCTCGCCGACGATGCCGAACGCGTGCGGCTGATCCGCGACGCCCTGGCCGTGCACGGGCGGCTCGACGTCCTCGTCAACAATGCGGGCGTCAGCCGCGTGATTCCGCATGACGACCTTGCCGCGGCGACGCCCGACGTGTGGCGTGAGATGCACGAGATCAACGTGATCGCGCCATTCCGGCTCGTCGCCGAAGCGGAGGCCGCGCTGCGTGAGGCGGCGTCGCACGGGCGGGCCGGGTGCGTCGTGAACGTCAGTTCGCATGCGGGCGTGCGGCCGAAGGGCGCGTCGATTCCCTATGCGGCCGCGAAGGCCGCGCTCAATCACACGACGCGGATGCTCGCGCGCACGCTCGCGCCGGCGATTCGCGTCAACGCGGTCGCACCGGGGCTCGTCGATACGCCGCTCACGGCCGACTGGACGGACGCGCAGCAGCTCTGGCGCGAGCGCGCGCCGATGCGCCGGGCGGCGGCGCCGGATGACATCGCGCAGACGGTCGCGATGCTCGTCGCGTCTGATTACGTGACGGGCGAGATCGTGATGCTTGATGGGGGAATGAACCTGACGTGATGGGGTGAAGTGGTGATGCAGTGATGCGGTGATGCGGTGATGCAGTGATGCAGTGATGCGGTAATGCGGTAGTGCGGTGATGCGGTAGTGCGGTGATGCAAGTGATGTGGGGATAAAGCGTCGCGGTGTGGTGGCGATGCGGTGATGTCGTGATGCAATGTCGCGGCCGAACAGCCGCGCGCAAGAATCATGCACGCGATTGCCGCGACCGCTTTTTTTGCCTCCGTACGCGGATCAGCCGAGGCGCGACCGCAGTTGCGCGAGCGCGTGATCGTGCGTGCGCTCGAACTTCAGCGGCGTGACGGCGACATACCCTTCGCCGAGTGCGACCGTTTCCGAATCCGGATCGTCCTCACGCGGCGCGCGAGCGAGTTTCAGCCAGTGATAGTCGATCTCGCGCGGATCGCGGCCCGACACGATCTCGACGCCCTGCAGCGTACCGGCCCCCTGGTTCGTCACCTTCAGGCCGCGCACGTCCTCGGCCGGCCGCGCCGGGAAATTCACGTTGAGGCACGCGTCGCTGTCCCAGCCGGCGGCGACGAGCCGGCGAATGACGTCCGGCGCGAGCGCCAGCGCGGTGCCCCACGGCACCGCATTGCGATCGGTGAAGGCCTGGCTCAGCGCGATGGCCGGCACGCCGACCAGCATGCTCGTCATCGCGGCGCCGACCGTGCCGGAGAACACCGTTTCGGTGCCGAGGTTCGCGCCGCGATTCACGCCGGACAACACGACGTCGGGCCGCGCATCCTTCATCAGGTGGCTGATCGCGATCGCGACGCAGTCACCGGGCGTGCCGCGCACAGCGAAACGGCGTTCGCCCTTGCGATGCACGCGCAGCGGTTCGTGCAGGCTCAGCGAATGCGACGTGCCGCTCTGGTCTTCCGCCGGCGCGACGATCCACACTTCGCGCGCCAGTTGCGTGGCGTCCTGTTCGAGCACTTCAAGGCCGGGGGCGTCGAATCCGTCGTCGTTGGTGAGCAGGACACGATCGAACAGCGGGCGGGTTTCTTGCATCGGGACGATCCTCGCAGGTAGGCAATGAGGGGAGATGGCATCGCGGGTACACCCGCAAGGCTAGCATCCCGTCGCGACGCCTGTCGTGCCACGCAGCACCTTGCACCGTGCGCGCATGCGAAAACGGGCGCATCGCGCGCCCGTTCTCGGGTTCGGCAGACCGCCGATGCGGCGGGACGGATCGGCGTTACCCGCGTTATCCGAGCACGTGCCGCAACACGCCGGCCGACACGACGCCGACGATGACAGTCGGCAGGATCGACAGGCGTGTCGCCGCGAGCAGCGTAATGGCCAGTGCGAGCAGGTCGGCCGGGCGCGTCGACACGAAGGCCGGCGCGATCACGGAGATCAGCACGCAGCCGGGCACGTTTTCCATCACCGACGCCATGCGCGGGCTCAGCGTGCGGTTGCGCAGCAGCACGTAGCCGAGGATGCGCGACAGGTAAGTCGTCGACGCCATCAGCACGATCGTGACGACCGTGTTGAGATCCGGTAAATCAGGCATCGCGCGGCTCCCACAGCAGCGCGGCGATCAGCCCCGCGCAGGCGCCGGCCGCGACGTACCACGCGCCGGGCACGGCCAGGTGCGTGGCCGCCGCGACGACGAGGCTCACGAACCACGGGCGGCTCGCGCGCATCCCTTTCCACATCCCGCGCAGCAGCACCAGGAAGACGGCCGTGAACGCCATGTCGAAGCCGTACTGCTCGACGTCGCCGATCGTCGGGCCGACCGCCGCGCCGAGCGTGGTCATCGAGATCCATGTCAGGTAGAGCCCCACGCAGATACCGGCGTAGTAGGGCACGCTGATGTGGGTGGCCGAGCGCGCCCGGGCGTCGGCGAGCGACATCGCCCAGCTTTCGTCGCACATGAAGAACAGCGCGAAGAACGCGCGGCGGCGCGGCAGGCGGCGGATATACGGCGCGAATGCGGCGCCCATCAGGATGTGGCGCGAATTCACGAGGAACGACATCGCGACGATCAGCGCGATGTGCGGCGGCGACGTCCACAGGTGGATCGCCGCGAATTCGGAGCCGCCGCCGAAGTTCATGCCGGTCATCATCGGCACCTCGAACAGGCTCAGCCCTTTCTGCGCGGCCTGCGCGCCCAGCACGAGCGCGAACGGCACGAAACCCAGCATGACGGGCAGCGCCGCGCGCAATCCGCGGCCCATCTCGGCGACATAGGCGGGCTTGTCGCGAAGCCCTGACGACGTTGAAACGCTACTGCTCATTACTCCTCCTTCGGGGGAGGGATTGTCTGCTTTTTTGACTCGAATCGGGTTGCGTTGTGGCCATGATTTTCGGAGAATTTGGCATCGAACGAAGGATTTGGGAATTTCTTGGAATCGGATGCCAAATGAAACTTGACGCCATCGACCGCCGGATCCTGAGCGCGCTCCAGCGCGACGGCCGCATGCAGAACGTGGAACTCGCGCACGAGGTCGGGTTGTCGCCATCGCCGTGCCTGCGGCGCGTGCGGCTGCTCGAGGAAGCCGGCGTGATCGAGAAATACGTGGCCGTGCTGAATCCCGCGAAAGTCGGCAAGGGCCTGACGATCTTCACGCGCGTGTGGCTGAAGGGGCAGGACGCGGAATCCGTGAACCGTTTCGCCGACGCCGTCCAGCAGATGCCGGAAGTCGTCGAATGCCACCTGATGGCGGGCGACTGCGATTTCCTGCTGCGCGTCGTCGCGGCCGATATCGACGACTACCGGCGCTTCCAGATGGAAACCCTCACGCGCATCCCCGGCGTGCTGAGCGTGAAGACGGACATTCCGATGCAGAAGGTCAAGCTGACGTCGGCGCTGCCGACGTAACGCGACGCGGGCGCGCGGAGTTGCGACGACGGGTCGACGAACGGTCACGGCTCGGTGACAATCGCCCGATAGACTGACGCATCGCGCCGCTTCGGGCATGTCGCCCGTGTTGTCGCACGGCGTTCGATGCGCAAGCAACTAACGGTCAATGTCGACGCAAATGGGCAGGCGGCGCCGCGCGCCGGGTCATGCGCCGGCGCGGGTACGTTCCTTCTTGTCGGGCCATTCATGCAGCCATTCAACAATCCGTGGAATTCGCTGGAAATCGTCAAGCTCGTGCTCGGCGTGCTGACGCCGTTGTCGGTCGCGTGTCTCGGCTGGCTCGTCGCGCGCCGGCTGAAGCGCCTTGAACTGGTGCAATGGACCAACCAGCGATTGATCGAGAAGCGGCTCGCGCTGTACGACGCGGTCGCGCCGCAGCTCAATGCATTGCTGTGCTTCTACACGTGGATCGGCTACTGGAAGGACATCTCGCCGGACGACGTGATCCGCGCCAAGCGCGAGCTCGACCGCACGTTCCACATCTATCGTTACCTGTTCGACGACGACGTGTACGACGCGTATCACACGTATATCCATGCGCTGTTCGACATGCATACGGGCCCGGGCCGCGATGCGCGGATCCGCTCGCTGATCCAGGCGCCCGACGGCGACCGCAGCCTGCACGGTTCGTATGAGTGGAAACCGGTGTGGTCCGACCGTTTCGCGACGGCGAATGTCGTGCCGAAGGACGACGTGCTGCGCCACTACACGCAGTTGATGGAACGGCTGCGCGTGGCGCTGGGCGCGACGCGCTGAAGGCGGCGGCGCCCGCGCGCCGCCTCACCCCGGTATCGAAATCCGCCACCGGGCGGCGCGAATACCTGGCCTCGCACACGAAGCGGATGCGGAGTCCGGCCGCTGCTGACATGCTCGCGCCATCACCACTTGCGCGAGGTCCGTATGGTCGTCGACACCGGCCGCCAGCCGCTCATGATCCGCTCGCCCGGCGCGTGCCGGCGGCGCCTCTTCTGCGTCGGTTCTCCCGAAACGCATCATGTGTCGTTGCCGGTCGCACCGGAGATCGGCGACATCGTGTTCATTCGTGTGACCGTGCGGCCGTTCCTCGAGGTAGCGAGCGCAACGCGCTCATGGACGAATCACGTCGGCATCGTCGTCGGCGCGCGCGGCGGTGAAACGCTGATCGCGGAGAGCACGTTTCCGCTATCGCGCGTGACGACGATGTCGCGATTTCTCGCACGCTCCGATCGCGGCGCATGCGTGATCGCGCGGCTGAAGCAGCCGCTCGATGCAGAGCAGCGGCGGCGGCTTGTCGACGCGGCGATGCGCCGGACCGGCGTGGTCTACGACACGGGTTTCAATCTCGCGTCGCGCCGGCAGTTCTGCTCGCGGTTCGTGCGCGAAGTCGTGCGCGATGCGACGCGGATCGTGCTCGGCGACGTCGAGACCTTCGACATGCTGTTGCGCCGGAATCCCGATCATCCGCTCGGTTTCTGGAAAATCTGGTATTTCGGGCGAATCCCGTGGCGCCGCCGCACGGTGACGCCGGCGAGCTTGCTCGAGAGCGACGCGTTGCGGGTGGTGGCGGATACGCGCGGGTGTGTCAAGAACGGGCCTGAACCTGGCCGTTCGGGCGGCACCTGAATCGGGCGGCGGCTACGACTACTGCCGCCCCGCCACCGCAAGCCGCGCCGCCAATCCGACGAATACCGACCCAAGCAGATACTGAGGCAGTTTCGACGGCCGGCGGCGCGCGCCGATCCGCTGGCTCAGCCGGCTCGCGGAAAGAATGACCGCGCCGTTCACGACGAGTCCGATCAGGTTCAGCACCGTCGCGAGCACGAGAATCTGCCCGGCGATCGAACCGTGCTCGGGGCGCACGAACTGCGGAAACAGCGCGAGCACGAACAACGCCATCTTCGGATTCAGCAGGTTCGTCGTCAGGCCCTGACGGAAGATCGTCGCGGTCGAGTGGCGGCGTGGCGACGCGACGGGCGACAGCGCGGTCGCATCCGAACGGAAGGTTTTCCACGCGAGATACAGCAAATACGCGGCGCCTGCGAAGCGCACGGCGTCATACGCGAGCGGCACCGCGACAAAAAGCTGCGACAAGCCCAGCGCGGCCGCGAGCGCGTGGCAGTAGGTGCCGGCCTGAATGCCCGCGAGCGTCGCGAAGCCTGCACGCCGGCCCTGGCTCACGCTGCGGGACGCGATCAGCAGCATGTCGGGGCCGGGCGTGGCCGTCAGGGCGAGACATGCGCCGGAGAACAGCGCGAGCGTGGAGAGGTCGATCATGGCAGTCCCTTTTGTCGGTGCGGCGTAAAAGGGAGGTCAGTTTAGGAGGGCACGTGAGCGCGGTCAATCGAGCGAACGGACGATGGCCGGACCGCGCGGATCGCATGACACATGCATCATGCTCGCGCGATCAGCGCGCCCCCGGCTTGCGGCA
Source organism: Burkholderia sp. Bmkn7 (assembly GCF_041103175.1). Classification (NCBI taxonomy): domain Bacteria; kingdom Pseudomonadati; phylum Pseudomonadota; class Betaproteobacteria; order Burkholderiales; family Burkholderiaceae; genus Burkholderia; species Burkholderia sp. Bmkn7. Next base: position 685,604 of record NZ_JBGCUH010000002.1, read on the forward strand.
CGCGACCCGGTAGTCGATCACGGTATTCGCCGAAGGCTTGTCCGGCTCGCCGCCGGCCGTCGTCACGCCGAGCACGCCGGCTGCATTCCGGTAGCGCAGCGCGCAATACCCCATTCCAGTACCCGAACACGCTTCGGCTTCGAAGATGCCGTGCTTCGCGAGCGTTGCCGCACCGTCCGTTGCTTCCGGCTTCTCGCGCGGGCGCAGCGGTTGCCAGCCGTGCGCGATCAGGATCCTGCGTGCCGCATCGAGCGGCGCGCCGTACACGTTCGGCACGACCGCACGGCCGCCGCAGTGTGTGCTTTCGGCGGCGACACCGGTCAAGCGCAGGTCGCCGTTCTCTTCATGCAGTTCGCCGACGGGCGGTGCCGGGCCGTCGCCGCCCCAGATCAGCAGCGCGCCGTTTTCCAGCCGATCGACCGAGCCGAGCTGCCAGCCGGCCTTGCGCGCGGTATAGCCGAGCGCGACGAGCGTCGTGCCGTCGAATACGCCGATGTTGCCGTTGCGCGCGAAGCAGATCGCGCTCGTGCCGGCGCGGAAGCCGCTCGAGAACGTGACGACCGTGTAGCGCCCGAGCGGCGCCTCGGACGTCACGATCCAGTCGCGCTTCGCGACTTCGCGGCCGGCCGCGGTGGTCGTCTTCGCGCGATATCGCTCGCAAAACGGATCGAGCGAACCGTCCTCCGGCGAATGCGGCAGCACGCCGAGCGGCACGAGCGACGCGCCGGCGATATCGGATGCTGTCCGCAGCGGGGCGGCCGATGCCGTGCCGCCGAGCGCGGCCCAGGCAACGGCCGTGATCGCGGTGGCCGTCGCGAAACGACGGCCCGAAGCCAGAGCACTCAAGCGAGACACGCGGGCGATCTCCAGGGAAGCGGATACGGATGCGACGGTTGCGGTGTTCCGCACGTGTGCCGCCAACGACTCAGCCCTTCGCGACGACGTCGATGCGCAGCGCTTCACCGCCGTCGACGATCGCCAGCAGACGATCGACGTTCGGGTGCGCGCCCGGGCGGTTGCGTGCGTCGGCCGTATGTTCGGCGAACACGGCGAGGCCGTGCTCGGCCGCTTTCGCGTCGAGCGTGCCGAATGCCTGCTGCAGATAGTTGTACACCGCGAGCGAGCCCTGCTTGCCCGGCTGGTTCTCGATGGTCGCGACCACGTCGCCGTTCGCGCCGGCGAGATCGATGTGCGCGATACCGTCGATGGCCGGCAGTTGCGCGAGGTTGTCCTTGAATACAGGGGTCGGTTGAATCACTGAAAACACTCCGTCGGTCTGATCGTGGAAAGGTGGCGGCCTGTATGTTATCTGATTCGCCGTGATGCACTTTCCGACGCAACCGGGCGATTTGCACGGAGTCTGATCATCCGATCGCAGACGCGCACGGCGGCCGAATTTCATGACCGACGAGGCGGTGAGTCTCGCGTCGATCCGATCCCTTGGGTTTGCTTGCGGCTAGCCCGGGCCATCGCTGGCGGCAGCGAGAAGCGGAACGACCAGATCGCTGATCGGCGTCGGAATGCCGTGCGTTCGTCCGTAGCGCTGCACGACGCCGTTCCGGCAGTCCCATTCGAGCGGATGGTTGCCTTGTCGGTCGGCAAGGATGGACGTCCCTAAATCGGGCGGAAAGCCATGCAATCCATCGACGATTTCCTGCGGCACGTCATCGCCCAGCTTCGCGCCCTCCGCCCGCGCGACCTCGAGACATTCCCGCAGGTAGGCGAGCGACAGTTCGGTGATGTCGCTTCGCGTGTACATGCCGGCGCGGCGGCCGGTCAGCACCATGAGTCCCGCCACGGCGTTCTGCAAGAGCTTGCGCCACGCGAGCGAGATGAAATCCTCCGCCACCTCCGGCGCGCAGCGCGTGCCGTGCAAAGCGGCGACCACCACGTTGCTCGCCGGCGTATCGGGCAGCGTGAGCCGAGGCTTGCCCCGCAGCCACACCGATGCGCCCGATTCGCGCTGCGCCGGAAACCAGACGACCGACGGCACGACCGTGGCGCCGGCCGCATACGGCGCGAACGCGGCTTTCTGCTCGACGCCGTTTTGCAGCACGCAGACGACGGTATTCGCATCGCATAGCGCGGAGACCCAGGGTGCCGCACTCGCGATCTGCGTCGACTTGACCGCGACGAACACGAGATCGAACCTTTCCTCGACCGCGTGCGGATCGGTCAGTACGGGCCCGGGCACGACGATCTCGCCGCCGTCGAAGCGCAGCTTCAACTGTTCGTGGGCCGAGCGGCCGCAGATCACCGGCGTGCGGCCGGCTTCATGAAGGGCCGCGGCGACGGTCGTTCCGATTGCGCCCGGACCGACGAGGGCGACGGTCGGGTAGCCAGCGTTCGTCATGGTGTTCATCCTGTTCAGTCATCCGCCAGATGCGGGCGCAGTGCGAGGGCGAGCGGAAAAATCGCGAGGGCGGTCAGCGCGGTCGCATACGTGGCGCCATGCACACCGATCCTGTCGCCCAGGAAACCGTAGAGAACAGGCGATATCGCGCCGGATGCGATCGTCCCCGTGTAGAAGATCGCGAATGCGCGCTCGGTGCGCTCGGGTGCGGACATCTCCGGAACGGTTCCGTACAGCACCGACGAAGTGCCGTTGAGCATCATACCCAGAATCGGCAGCAGCACCATGGCGAGTGCCAACGGGAGATACATCACCGCGACGATGCACGCGGCTGTACCGCCCTCCGTGAGCAGCACCGTCCTGACCATACCCAGGCGCGCGCCCAACCAGCCACACAGGAATTTGCCGGCCGCACCGCCTATGAACACGAGCGCAAGCGCCGTTCCCAGCAGTTGCGGCGAGACACCCTTTGCCTTGAGCAGGAAAGGCAGAAATGTCAGCAGTCCCATGCGTACCGCCGTATCGAGCACGCCGATGGAAAAAAGCATGGGGAAGCCGCTTCCTCCGGTGCCGCTGCGTTGAGCGGACGCCTGTTCTTTGGCCGCCGTGTTGCTTGCGCCACGCGGCACGGCGGGAAACCAGAGCGCGATGACGGCGGCCACGACGCAGCCCAATCCGGCGACGATCCATAGCGCGTGACGCCACGGCATCAGGGTCACGAGCAGCGAAATGGCGGCCGGCAGTGCGGATTTCCCCAGATCGCCGGCAAAGTTGTAGATGCTCAGCGGGCCTCTCGCGTCGCGTCCATAGAGGCGGGAGACGGCGCCCGATGCGATCGGATGCTGCGTGCTGGATCCGCCGCCCGAAATCGCCAGCGCCACGCCCAGACCGAGCAGGCCACCCGACACGCCCGCGAGCGCATAACCGAGCGCGGCGAGCAGTGTGCCGAATGCGAGGGTCGTGCCGCTGCCCAGGTGTTGCGCGAGGCGCCCCGCAGACAACTGCAGCGTCGCCATCGTGCCGGCATAGATGCCGCGCAGGATCGCCAGGGCCGCAAAGTCGAGCCCGAATTCCGACTGCCACACCGGCAGCAACGCGTAGATCATGTCCGTATAACCATCGTGCATTGCGTGCGCAATGCAGGACAGCCACAGCACGCGCCGTCGGGGCGTTGCAGTCTCCCGCGTCACGAGAGGGGAAAAAACCGGCAGGCGCATCGTCATTTGCTCCGTGCGAGCGGTCGGTGGAAGCCGCTCGTGGCATCGTTTTCACGCTCGATGCGTCAATTTTATGGGGGAGGCAGCGGCCATTTCAATTGAACTAAAATCGCGTCAACGGAGAGAAAAAGTCACGTCATGAACGACAACCAGGACACGGCGAAGCATCGGGGCGAGTTGCCCCCGCTCAATGCGCTGCGCGCTTTCGATGCGGTCGCGCGGCACGGCAGCTTCGCGGGGGCGGCGGTGGAACTGCATGTCACCCACTGGGCCGTAGGCAAGCAGATCCGGCTGCTGGAGGACTGGTTCGGGCTGCCGTTGTTCGACCGTCGTCCGCGCGGTGTCGTGCTGACCGACGAAGGGGCCGCGTTGCTGAACGACGTCAGCCACGTGTTCGAGCGCCTCGGTACCGCGGTGGGGCGGCTGCGTCACGACACGTTCAAGCACCGGATATCGGGCGTCGTGCGGGTGAATGTGCCGATGAGCTTTGCGCTGTGCTGGCTGCTGCCGCGGCTCGCCGATTTCCATTCGCGATACCCCGACATCGACGTGAGGGTGTCGACGACATCGCGCAAGTTGCGCTATGTCGCCGACGCTTTCGATATCGGTGTGCGTTCCGGTCCCGAGCAGGGCGCGGGCGTCGTATCGCGCCCGTTGATGCCCGACCTGCGCGTGCCGGCCTGCAATCCCGCATTGCTGCGCCGGCATCCGATACAGGGCGTGGCCGACCTGCGCCATCACACCCTGCTGCATTCGGCCACGACGCGCTCCGCCTGGTCGCACTGGTTGCAGGAAGCGGGGGCTTCCGATCTGCGCGCCGCGCGTCATGTCGAATTCGATCATGTGAATCTTCAGCTCGGCGCGGCCATCGAGGGGCTCGGCGTGGCCCTGGCATCGCTGCCGCTGATCGGGCGCGATCTCGCCGAGGGGCGCCTCGTGTGTCCGATCGCGTCGCCTGTATGGCGTGCCGACGACTACATGCTGGTGACGAACGCCGATCGTGCCGACGATGCCGCGGTGTCCGCGTTCGAGCAGTGGATGGAACGCATGGCGGGCCGCGAGGCGGAATAGGCTCGCGGTGTCGATCCGCGCGATCGGCACCGCGATGCACTGGGCCGGCAGTGCGAGGCGGAACGAGGCGGTGCGGGGTCGGCGCAGCCGCCTCGCTACCGCCGGTGGAGGCATGACGAAGCGCCCGGTTCACTGCGATTGCGCCGGGCGCTTCGTTACCGTCCGGCGCCGGTCAACATGCCCGCTTCACGCGAACGTTCGATGTCGGGGCTGCGATACGCGCGCTCCGGAATCTCCGCGAGCCGCGACGCATGCACCTGCCGCGGCTCCAGCCCGTAGAACTTCTGGAAGCTCATGATCAGCGGCGACCACTTGTCCGGATCGATGCGGTCCGCGTAGCCGTCCATCAGCAGGTCGGGATGCACGTGCACGCGCTGGATGCGCAACTCGAACACGCGGATATGGCCGCGCAGGTCCGGCGCCTCGTCGCCGATCCCGTGCGTGGCCGCGACGACCGCTTCCATGTGCACCGGGCATTCGAGCGCACGCGGCGGCGCGACGGTTTGCGACGCGGTTGCGGTGAGCCCGGCCGAGCCGAACTTGTCGGGTTCGAAGACGTAGCCTTTCGCGCGCTTGCCGTCGGGCACCGGATGCGTGCCCGTCGTGCGTGCGATCCGGTCGACCGCGTCCGCCTGCGCCGACGACGGCAGGTTCAGCACGCATTCGCCGGTGCGCATCAGGTTGCGGGTGGTCTGCGAGCTGGCGGCGATGCCGATCACGCCGCGCCAGCCGAGCCAGAACGCGGACGAGATCGGCGCGAGATTGGGCGTGCCGTTTTCGTTCAGCGTGCTGACCAGCACGACGGGCGTGCCGAAATAGAGGATGTTCGGTTCGGTGACGCAATGCGGCGCATTCATGGCGGGTGCCCTCGGTGACGGATCAGTCCGCATGCTGATCCTGTCGCGGCGGCGCGGCGCTCCGAATCTTGTCGTGTCATTCCGGAAGGGCACAGGCGGCATGGGCGCCGCAACGGGCCGGCCGGCATCGCGCGCGCTTTTCCGCTAGAGTAGGAAATCGCAGGCCGCGACCGCGCGGCCACGTTCCGCCAACGCACACGAGGGCCCGATGGATACCGAGCAACGCTATACCGCCAATGCACCGACGCGCGCGGAAGTCGACGCACTGGGCGGCGCAACCGTCATCGAATTCGGCGCGAACTGGTGCGGGATCTGCGCGGGCGCGCAGCCCGCGATCGTCGCGTCGTTCTCCGCGCATCCCGCGGTGCGGCACCTGAAGATCGAGGATGGCCCGGGCCGCCCGCTCGGCCGTTCGTTCGGCGTGAAGCTGTGGCCGACGCTGGTGTTCCTGCGCGACGGTGTCGAGGTCGCGCGCGTCGTGCGCCCGGCCGACGCGAAGCAGATCGAAGCCGACGGCTTCGCCGCGCTGGCCTGAGGTCGCCGAGATGCAACAGGCCCTCACGCACATCGGCGTCGACACGCGCGGCAGCGGCCTCGTCGAATTCACGCCGCAGGTGCGTGCGTTCGTCGACCAGCAGGCGATCCGCACCGGCCTGCTCACCGTGTTCTGCCGCCATACGTCGGCGTCGCTGCTGATCCAGGAGAATGCGGATCCGTCGGTGCAGCGCGATCTCGAACGCTACTTCGCGACGCTCGCACCGGAGGACGCCACGCGCTACGAGCACGACACCGAAGGCGCAGACGACATGCCCGCGCATCTGCGCACGGCGCTCACGCAGGTACAGCTGTCGATCCCGGTCGAGCACGGACGCATGGTGCTCGGCACGTGGGAGGGCATCTACCTGTTCGAGCATCGCCGCGCCGCGCACCGGCGCGACATCGTGCTGCACCTGATCGGCGAATGAGCCTCGACGGGTGACGCCGCGCGCGGCTCGCAATGCGGTGCCTGTGCGCACACGGCATCGCGGGCTTACGCGAGCAGTTTCTCGACGAGCGCGCCGAGTTCGCGCAGGTGGACGGGCTTCGGCAGGAATGCGTCGAATACCCGCTTGTTCTCGCGCAGCGCAGCCGATTCATACGCGCTGACGCCGAGGATCGCCGGATGCCGGCCGTCGTCGTCGGGTTGCGCCACCGCGCGAATGCGCCGTGCGACGTCGAAACCGCTCAGGTCCGGCAGCTCGAGATCGAGCACGACGATGTCGTAGCGGCTCGCACCGAAGCGCGCGACGCCTTCCTGCCCGGTGCTGCACAGATCGACGTCGATGCCGAGCGCCGACAGCATCGCGCCGAGCGTTTCGCGTGCGTTGTCGTCGTCGTCGACCACCAGCGCGCGCCGGCCGCGGTATGCGGCCGCGTGCGGCAGCGCGGGCGCGTCGCCGGCCGCGTTGCCGGCGGTGTCGATGCCGGGCACTTCGGCCGGCAGCGTCACGACGAACTCGCTGCCTTCGCCCACCGTGCTGCGCACGTCCACATGCCCGCGCAGCGTCGTCACGATTTCGCGCACGACGGCGAGCCCCATGCCGATTCCGTCCACATGCAGCCCGACCGCGTCGTTCGCGCGATAGAACGGCTCGAAGATCTTCGACAGGTGCTGTTTCGCGATGCCGGCGCCCGTGTCGCGCACGGCGATCTTCAATTGCTGGCCGGCCGGCGCGTCGGCGAGCGTGATCGACACCTTGATCGATCCGCCGAGCGTGTACTTGACCGAGTTCTCGATCAGGTTCGACAGCACCTGGCGCAGCAGCTTGCGATCGGAGCGGATCGCGAGGTCGTGCGGCTCGACTTGCTGCGTGACCACGATCCGCCTGGCCGCGATCTTCTCGCGCAGCGGGTCGAGCACTTCGGCCAGCAGCGGCGCGATGGCGACGGTATCCAGCTCGGCGAGACGTTTCGTCGAGCGCAGCTTGATGTAGTCGGTCAGGTCCTTGACGAGCGCCTCGAGGGACAGCGCGGAATTCTGCAGCCGCCGGATCGTCTTCAGGTTCGCGTCCGACTGCGGGCGCGCGAGCAGGATCTCGACCGATCCGCAGATCGCCTGCAGCGGCGTGCGCAACTCATGGCTGACCATCCCGAGGAACGCGTTCTTCGCCTCGATCATCTCGAATGCACGATCGGACGCCTTGCGTTCCGCGTCGAGCGCCGCGTCCTGCCGTTCGAGCAGGTCGTCGCGCGTGCGCATCGTATAGAACAGCAGCAGGAACAACGCGCACAGGATGACGCCGAGCACGATGCCGAGGATCAGGATCGCGCGCTGCTTGTCCCTCAGCTGATGGAACGTGAAGTCGCGCTGCGCCATCTCGATCGCGCGGAAATAGTTCGCGAGGCCGTTGACCTTCGGCCAGTACGCATTCACGTCGTCGATCACCTGCCGTGCGCGCTGCGGCGAATCGCGCAACGGCGGCACGTCGCGCTTCAGGCGCGTCATGAATTCGCCGAGCGCGTCGATCTCGTTGCGCGCGCGCGGGATGCGCAGCCAGTACTGGGACACTTCCGACGGCCGCTGCAGAAAGCCGAACGACACCGACAGGCTGTCGAGCTGCATCTGGACGTGATTGAAGTCGTCGTCCTCGTGCGTCGCGTAGAGGATCAGTTGCCGGTCGAACCGCGTATAGACGTTCCGGTATTGCGCAGCGGTCCAGAACACGCCTTCGCGCGGCCCCTCGAGTACGCCTTCGTTGACCGAGGTGGCGAGGAGGTCCCACAGCAGGAACGCCCACGCGGCGAACCCCATGATCCACAGCGAGCCGAGGACCAGGATGATTTTTCTATTTTTCCATCGCCCGCGTTTCATTTCACCGTCAGGCCGATGATCTGCCATGCGAACTTGGCTTCGCCGAGCGGCGTCTTCAGTTCGTCGGGATACTGGTCGCGCGGGTACATGATCCACAGCGGGCCGTAGTTGTCGTTGTCGAGCACCTTGCCGTTCATCGTCCGCGCGAGGATCACGCCGTAGCGATCGGCGTCGGACACGGGAATCGTGAACGTGTACTCGTCGATGCAGCGGAACTCGATCTGCGTGCCGTGCGCGCCGACGGTCTTCAGGATGTCGGACAGGCGCGGGCCGGTGAAGGTCGCCTTCGGTGTCCAGCTCGTCGACGTGACGATCGTGTGCTGGGGCAGCGCCATCAGCGCCTGTTCGGAGAAGACGTAGGCCGTCTTGCCCGGCTGGTTGTGCCTGTCGATCCTGCCGTCGACGGTGAACGTGAACGACGAGGCAGCCCACGCCGCGGCGGCCATGCCGAGCAGGCAGGCCGTCAGCAGGCCCTTGGTCCAGATGGTCGGAATTCGCATGTCATTCCCTCGGTTTTGTCGTGTTGTGTGGTGGCTTGTGTTTCTGGTCTCAGTTCGCGGCGGCCGCGGCCGGCAGCGTGATTTTCAGTTCGCGCGCCACTTCGGCGAACAGGATCGGCAGGCGCACCGGCTTTTCCTCGCAGCGTGCGTTGTAGTGCGACACGATGTGCGCGATTTCGTCTTCGCTCGCTTCACCGGTCGAGATCTTGCCGGTCAGCAGGAAGATCGGCGCGCCGCTGTTCTCGCTCGAGCGGATGCCGCGCACGAGTTCGGCGGCGGTCTGGTCGCCGAGCATCCAGTCGAGGATGTAGCCGTCGAAATCCTCCACTTCGAGTGCCTTGCGGAACGATGCGCCGTCGAAGTACGGGATCGCGTTCACGCCTTTTTCGATGAAATATTCACAGATGGTTTCGGCGACGTCCTGCGAATCGTCGACCACGGCGATCCGCGCCGCATACACGTTCGGCTGGGTCGAGCGCAGCTCGATCACGTCGACCGGATACGTGCGGCCCTCGCGCGCGTGCTGACGCTCGGTGATGAGCCACTCGCCCTGCCACTGCAGCGCGACGAAGTCCGTCTCGATCTGGCTGCTGGCCTTGGTCGAGATCGCGGCGCGGCAGCGAAAGCGCCGCGACTCGATCACGAGCGTCGCGTCGATCATCTCGGCGGCGGCCGGCTGCGTGCCCTTGTCGTCGAGCAGAATCGCGGGCGGCACGCCGAAATGCGTCGCGATGTCCTGCAATTGCGACAGGTTCCACGGGATCATGCCCTTCATCTTGCGGGTGACGACAGAGAAGCTGAGGCCGAGCACGTTCGCGATCGTCGTGTTGTGACTTCGCGGCGGAATGCCGTTCCGGTTCAGTAGGTCGCGCACCTTGTTGGCGGTGATCAGATCGACGTTGGCCTGCTCGCTGTTGGACATCTCGATGGGGTCTCCAGGGGTTTTTGGCGAGGGAGAGCATATCAAAACTGACGTGACACGCAAACTTTGAAAAAGCGAATCACCTTGACATGCTGTTTTTCTCCATTATTATTGCTCACCACGTCACCTTTGTTTGTCGCGTCATGTTTGGAGATCGCAGCCGGCAACAGCCGGTACAACGAAAAGCGACAACAATGAAGCGGTGACTGAACGATTCGAAGAGAGAACCTGAGAGAGCCTTGGAGTGCGTGTCGGCGTCGACGGATTGTATCCGTTGCGCCGCGCGCCGCCGGGTGCGAGCTCACGGGGGTGAAAAGCTCGAAGAATTGCGGCGCCAATAAAACTTGAGGAAAGTACCAATGTTCCGCCGTCTACTCGCACCGGGGCTGCTGTTGCTATTGGCCGCGTGCGCGCAGGATCCGTCCGTCACTGGCAACACGGTGCGGATCTGCGACGACACAGGCTGTTCTGACCGTCCTAAAGATCAGGTGTCCTATCAGAAAAAGGACGATTCGGAAGACCGGGAAGATCCGCGCATCGCCGCGCTGAAGCAGACCGCGAAGACCCAGCCGAAGGCCGCCTACGACCTCGGCCTGCGCTATTTCCGCGGCGACGGCGTGCGCCAGGACAGCTACCAGGCCCTCAAGTGGATGCGCGAGGCCGCGGAGCGTGGCGACCTGCAGGCGCAGAAGGCGCTCGGCAGTTTCTACCTGTTCGGCCTCGAGGAAATGGGCTCCGATGCGCGCGAAGCGGAGAAGTGGCTGTCGATCGCAGCCGCCCGCGGCGACAAGGAGTCGAAGAAGCTGCTCGACCTTGCACGCAAGGCCAAGAAGGAAGACGAAGAAGACTGGAAATGGCGCACGCAATGGCGTGACGTCTATTACGGCTACTGGTACTCGGGCTATCCGTACTACGGCGTCTGGCAGCAGACGTACTGGTACTACTGACCGGGCCTGAAGCAACGGGGGCAGCAGCGGGGAGACCACCATCGCGCGCCAGCCGGGGGGCTTATCGAAGTTCGCACGAACACATAAGCCGAACAACGACTCTAATCGATCGACAACGACATGAAGACCAACCTTTCCCAACGTCTCACTCAAGGTGCGCTGGTTGCAGCGCTTTGCGCGTCCGTGGCGGGCTGCGGCGGCGTCGTGACGCCCGGCGGTCAGAACGCGGGCGTGACCGGTGCCGCCGCGGGCGGCACGAGCGCCGGCGCCGACACGGGGCTGCAGCGCTGCGCGTCGCCGCTCGGCACGATCGCCGTCGACGACGGCCGCAATGCCGACTGGTGGGGCCCGTTCGGCAGCGCGACCAAGATGACGACGATCGACCCGCTGCTGCGCCTGGCCGTCCAGCAGTCGAACTGCTTCGTGATCACGTCGATCGGCAACCAGAAGAGCGACGCGCGCCTGTCGCGCATCACGCAGCTGCAGCGCAACTCGGGCGAATACCGCGCGGGCTCGAAGCAGCAGAAGGGCCAGCGTGTCGCGGCCGACTACTACATGGAACCGCAGATCGTCATCAACGATTCGCCGATCGGCGGCATCGGCAGCATGATCGGCGGGCTGATCGGCAACAGCGCGGTGGCGGCGGTGGCCGGCCACCTGCAGACGAAGGCATCGGTCGTCACGCTGACGCTGTTCGACGTGCGCTCGGCCGTGCAGATCGCGGCATCGGAAGGCAGCTCGACGGCGACCAACTACGGTGCCGCGCTGGGCGGCTTCGGCGGCGGCGTGGGCGGTGCGCTCGCGGGCTTCTCGTCGACGCCGGAAGGCAAGGCGACCGTCGTCGCGTTCATCGACGCGTACAACAAGATGGTCGTCGCACTGCGCAGCTACAAGGCGCAGGACGTCAAGGGCGGCCTCGGCCGCGGTGGCCAGCTCCAGGTCAACTGACGTCCAGGGCCGGCGGTGCGCCGCCGGCCGGTTTCCGCTTCGCAATCGTCCGTGCGTGCGGCGTGAGCCGCGCGCGCCGGCTTCGTTCGTCCTGTTTGTCCTGTTCGTTTCGAGGTGATTCCGATGAAAGCCGTTGCATTGATCGCATTGACCTGTCTCGCGCTGACCGCCTGCGGCGGCGACGACAATTCATCACCTGCGTCGTCCGGCGGCGGATCGGGCACGAGCAACAACGGCGGCACCGGCGGGACGGGAAGCGGCGGTAGCGGCGGCTCGGGTGGGTCGGGCGGCTCAGGCAGCGGCACGCTGACGCTGCGCTACGACGCGCAGCCGACCGCGGCGGACCAGGCGAGCTTCCTGACGCTGCTCAACAGCGAAGGCGCGAAGGGCTACCGCTACCTGGGCGACTACTACTACGCCCCGTCCGACGGCGGCTCGCGCTCGATCTTCGTGAACGACGGCACCGTGCAGACCTACACGTACCAGTTGCAATCCGCGCCGGGCGACTGGACGACCTTCCTCAACCAGGCCAACACGCAGGGCACGAACGGCTATCGCTACGAAGGGCCGCTCACGTACGGCTACCTGTATCGCAAGGATGGCGGTTCGTCGGCCACCTACACGTATACGACGACCGGCCTGCCGGCCGACCCGAACGCGTTCCTCACGCAGGCGAACGGCCAGGGCCAGTCGGGTTACTGGTTCCTGGGCCCGATGGTGATCGGCTCGGTGCAGTCGAACGTGTACATGAAGAACAACGCGTCGAGCGCAACCTACACGTACGATGCGCTCACGCCGACGACGAGCGTCAGCGACTTCATCGCGCAGGCCAACAGCGAAGGTGCGAAGGGTTATCGCGCGAAGGGCGCGATGGTGTTCGGCAGCACGATCTCGTGGGTCTACGTGAAGGACCAGACGCAGTCGCCGACCTTCACGTACCAGTCGGCCGCGATCCAGTCGAGCGGCGCCAGCTTCGTCCAGCAGTCGAACACGTTCGGCGCGCAGGGTACCGCGTATCTGAGCGATCTCGCGCTCGGCGCCCCCACGCCGGTGATGGCGTCGTTCTATTTCAAGCCGGCGAACTGCACGGGGTTCCTGTGCACGACGCTCAACCCGCTCACGCAGAACTGACCTGCCGTCGTTCGACGGCCGCCGAAGTGCCTCGCCGCCTGAGCGGCGCTTCCGTGGGGGTATGCCGCTTGATGGCCCGCCCCCGCCTTTTTCCTCGCCTCCTCTTCCTCCCGGTTGCGCGTCGCAGGGTCCGACGTGCAGCCGGGATGTGTCCGAACGCCACATTTTCCCGCACCGAATTTCGGTCAAGTTCTAAATATCTGCTCAATAGGATTTGACGTGTACGAAACGGTTCATTTGGGGTGGACGCTCCCATACCCGTTTGGCATCGTCGGAATTCATTCCATCTTTTCCATGGTGAATTCCGGCCAGGCGTCGCACTTCGAATCGGCATCGTTCGAGGGCGCGACCCTCGTCGCGCGTCATGCCGCAGAGTCCGCTTCAATCCCTCCGCCGCTATCTGAGCATCTCGGTGTTCGGTGGCGGCATCGTCGTTACCATCCTGGTCCTGATCGCATGCGGTCTCGGGATGACGGCGATCGTCTCGGGGCATGTCGAGGGCGAGCGGCGCAATTACCTGAACGGGCTGGAGCAGACGCTCAACGAGATCCAGGTGAGCGAGACCTCGTTCCGCAACGGCGTCGCGAATGCGCAGCTGATCTGGCGCGAGGCCGATAGCGCGCCGGAATCGGTCGTCGATGCCTTCTTCGGCGACGACCAGCGTGTCGCGATCCGGCCGCATCCGTCGCTCGTGCTCGGCGTGCCGGGGCAGACCGGCGATCGCATCGAGGTGGCGCGCTACCTGTCGCTGTCGGTGCTGCTGGCGCGCATCTGCGCGGCGAGCTCGATCAATCGCGGGCGCACGCTGGAGGGCTACCACTACAGCACGCGCACGGGCATGTTCGGGCTGGTGCCGAACCGGAACCGCGACGACCCCGCGCTGGTGTCGCCCGACGATCGCGCACGCGTGCTGGACGCGCTGCGCATCGATTTCGAGCGCGCGTATCCGGGTGTCGTCGATAGCCGTCCGCACGTGCGCTGGCTCGCGCCGTTCATCGATCCCGTGTCGGGGCAGCCGCGCATCCGGATCGCGGCCGAAGCGCACGACAACGGTAAAACGTTTGCCGTGCTCGTCACCGAATATCCGCCCGAGTACCTGCTGTCATGGCTGGCCGACTATCGGCCCGACGGCGTGTTCACCATCGCGACGGCCGACGGCCGGCTCGTCGCGATGGATCCCGCCGTGGGCGACGCCGGCCGCGCGGCGCGCCTGCTGGAACTGGCCCGGTGGCGTGGCGGCGGCCCGTCGGGTTCGCCGGTGTTCCGCGACGGCTTCCTGATGTTTCACGGCAAGCTCGAATCGACGGGCTGGACGTTTACGTATGCGCTGTCGTGGGCCGACGTTGCGGCCGGCGTCGCGCATTCGGCGGGCACGCTGGCGGCGGCGACGCTGCTGACGCTCACCGTCATGTGGGTGTTGCTGCTGCGCTTTCACCGGCGCGAATTCGCGCCGCTCTATGCGCGCTCGCAGCGCGTGTTCGACAGCGAGGCGCTGTGCCGCAGCGTGATCGAGATGGCGCCGATCGGCCTTGGGCTGATCGCGCGCGACGACGGGCGCTGCATGCTGGCGAGTCCCGCGCTCAGGGAGATGGTCGCCCGCAACGGCGGCGATCATCGCGAGCTGTCGAACCAGATCGCCACCGCGTGGCAGGCGCACGTCGCGAGCGGTGGCGCGGGCCGCGTGCTGCACGACGATCTCGTGATCGGCAGCGGCGAAGCCGCGCACCTGCATCTCGAATTCATCGCATGCGGCGCACGCTATCAGGGCGCGGACGTGCTGATCGCCGCGGTCACCGATACCACCGCGAAGCACCAGCTGATGCAGAAGCTCGAAGAGGCCGTGCGCGCGGCCGATTCGGCCAATGCCGCGAAATCGTCGTTCCTCGCGGCGACGAGCCACGAGATCCGCACGCCGCTGAACGTGATCCTCGGCAACCTCGAACTGCTCGAACGCTCGGCGCTCGATGCGGTCCAGCACGGCCGCATCGGCACGTTGCGCACGTCGGCGACGAGCCTGCTCGCGCTCGTCAACGACATTCTCGATTTCTCGAAGATCGAGGCCGGCGCGATGCAGGTCGAGTCGATCGAGTTCGACGTGATCGCGACGGTCGCACGCGAGCTGAGCGGGTTCGCGCCGATCGCGAAGGCGAAGGGCCTGCAGCTGTTCTGCGAAATCGACGCGGCCTATACGCAGCGGGTGCGCGGTGATCCGACGCGATTCGCGCAGGTGCTCGGCAACCTGCTGAACAATGCGATCAAGTTTACGAGCACGGGCCGCGTGACGGTGCGCGTGGCCGTCGTTGCGGACGGCCACGGCGCGCCGGTGCTGTCGGTCGCGGTCGAGGATACCGGCATCGGCATTGCCGACGAGCATCGGCGCAAGCTGTTCAAGGCGTTCACGCAGGTCGATACGTCGATCACGCGGCGCTATGGCGGCACGGGGCTCGGGCTCGCGCTGTGCGACCGCCTCGTCGCGGCGATGGGCGGCAGCATCGGCGTGGAGAGCGAGCCGGGTGTCGGCAGTCGCTTCACGATCCGTCTGCCGCTCGGCACGAAAGTCGCGATGCTCGGCCGGCCGCACGGCGTGCGCGCGCATGCATGTGCGCTGACGCTCGTTGCCGCGCATCGCGAATGGCGCGAATTCGCGTTGCCGCACCTGCATGCTTGGGGATTCGACGTCGACGTGTACGACACCCTGTCGAGCCTGCCGGGCGATCTGGCGGGCCCGGTCGTGCTGATCGGCGATCCCGACACCTGGTCGCACGCCGAACTGGGCAACCTGCGCGGCTGTGCGCCCCTGATCCTCGCCACGCGCGATGGCCCGCTCGAACCGCACCGCGCAAGCGGCACGGTGCGCGTATCGAGTTATTCGCTCGGCGGGCTGCGCGCCGCGCTGTCGTGTTGCGCGTCGTGTCGCGGTGAAAGCGCGATTGCCGCTTCATCCGGTGGCGAACTTGCGCTTGTCGCCATGCCCGGCCGGCGGCGCGCCGGGGTGGCACAGTCACAGCCGTCCATCGCTCGTGCGCCGCGCGTGCTGGTCGCTCGCGACGAAGCCGTCGACGGGTCGATTTTCCGCGAGCAGCTGCATGCACTCGGCTGCACGGTGGCCGAGGCCGGGTCCGGGCGCGCGGTGCTCGAATCGCTGGCCGGCGGCGACTGGGACGTGCTGCTGATCGGCGCCGATCTTCCCGATCTGCGCGCGCACGAGCTGGCGGAAGCCGCGCGCGACCAAGGTGCCGCGTGCGACGTACTGGTCATCACGTCGCACGTGTCGCCCGATGGCATGCGCCGCTACCTGTCGGCAGGCGTGCGGCGCGTCCTGACGAAACCCGTGACGCTCGTCCACCTGCGCACCGCGCTTGCCTCTGTGTGGCAGCGGTGCGGTGCTGCGCCGGAAAGCGCGGCGAGCGCGCCGGGCGATCGCGAGGCGGCACTGCATGACAAGTAACCGGCAACACGGAACCCGGCAACGCATGTCCGACATGACAGGGGCAGAGTGCCTGCGCCGGTCGCAATGCACATTTCAAATCACACTGGAGGGGAAGACCATGCGTCACCTGGGGAAGATATTCGCATTGCTGATCGAATTCGCGGCGCTGTCCGAGCGGTCGCGCAAGGAATTTCTGACGATAATGAACGAGTATCTGCTGATGTCGCCGACTCAGAGACGGCGCGCGATCAACGATTGGAAAATGCGCCAGGAAGGTGCGCGGCATGACGAACCCGGCGAGTCGGTGCACCGATAGTGCGTGGTGGCGGGGCGGTACGTAGCGGGATCTCCCCGCGCCCGTCCGCCGAGACGCCCTCCGTATGATGGCGGCAGGCGGTGGAGGACCCGCACGGGCCAGCCGCTTGCAAGTGCCGCCTCTGGCACGTACGGGCGCGCCGCATAGCCGATTTCCCCGGTGACGCGTGTTCGATCCCTCAAACTGCGCGACGTGGCCATCGCAGCCCGTTCGCCAGTTGGCGCGCAGGATGCGCGATGCATCGACCGCCCGACCGGCAAACGCGGCCGGATTTATCTTAAAATTAGGTCACTATTGTCCGGCGGCCGTATGTAGCTGACGATCGGCCGACGGCGCGAGGATGCGAGCGTTGCGTCGTGCGCCGGATGCGTGACGGGAAGCCTCGGGGAGAAACAGGAGCATGGACGAATTTTCAGTGCGCGTGATGGTGGCGGATGATCATCCGGCGTCGGCGCTCGGGATGTCGCAGGCGATGCAAGGCAACAGCACGATCAAGCTGGTGGGCGCCGTTTCGAACTCGACGGATCTGGTCACGGCGCTCGATGCGCAGCCGAGCGACGTGCTCGTGCTCGACTACGTGATGCCAGGCGGCAAGTACGGCGATGGCCTCGTGCTGCTGTCGTTCCTGCAGCGTCGTTACCCCGCGCTGCGTATCGTGACGATCACGATGATCGACAACCCGAGCGTGCTGCGCGCGATCCAGAAGCAGGGCGTGCACTGCATCCTCAGCAAGTCGGATGCGCTGTCGCACCTGATCGGCGCCGTGCACGCGGCCTATGTCGGCGCGAACTACATGTCGCCGTTCGTGAAGCAACTGCTTCAGGATGGCGATGCGATGCCCGTCGCGCGCGCGCTGACGACGCGCGAGATCGAGGTGGTCCGGCTTTTCGGCGCCGGCTACACGGTGGGCGAGATCGCCACGCAGCTGCACCGCAGCAAGCAGACCATCAGTTCCCAGAAGTCGAGCGCGATGAAGAAGCTGGGGATCGTTCGCGACGCGGACCTGATCCGGTATGCGGACGAAGGCGACGTGCAGGATCCGTCCGCTCCGGGCGCACCCACCGCACGTGACTGACCTGGGCACACGGCTCGGCACCGGCCACAGGCAGGCGCGCAGCGCGGGCGGCACGGTGACGCACCGTTCCTGCGCGCATGTCCGATGCGTGACGGTTGCACCCGCGGCAAGCTGTTGCCAGCAAGGGCGAATACCGGCTCACGTTCGACGACAGTGAAACCACATCGAAGCGTATGCCCGACAAACTGAAAAGGCTGGCCGCGCAGGCTGCCGCCGTTGGCGGCAAACCGTTCGACCCGGTCCGGGTCCGGCGCCAGCAGTACGCGCTGCTGTACGGCGGCGGCGTGGCGATCACCGTGTTCATCGTGCTGTGTGCGTTCCTGGTCGTCCGGCTTGCCGTCGACGACTACGTTGCCCAGATGCGCTCGTCGTTCCTGCGGGAAGCGGCGCAACTGCACGGCGAGTTGCAGGTGACGAAGGTGTTGCTTGGACGATTCGCCGACAACATGACCGCGGCCAACAGCAACCCCGAAGTCGTGCCGCCGTCCGATCTGCAGACGTTGATCGACAATGGCGGCCGGCTCGATTGGCCGAACCCGTACGGGAAGTCGAGGGTCGTCGGGTTCGCCGATATGGCGCCGGGGCATTCGCCTGCTGCGTATCTGCGCTATATCGGCGCGCTCTACCGGATGGGCCACGCCGTGGCCACACCGTCGCCGGTTTCGATTGCGCTGAGTTTCTCGGCTTACCTGATCGGCGTGAACGACGACTATCTGGTGTTGTTCGGCGCTGAACTGGCTGCACGGGCCCCCGCGCGGCTGGCCCCGTCCGATCTGCGGGCGCTGGCGCGACGCCTCGAACCGGCGGGCGTCGATGACCGCGTCGTCATCGAGACGCGCGACGATCCGTTGCTTGGCAGGCCCGTGACCCGGATTGCGCAACGGCTGCGCAACGAGAACGGCGAGCCGTTCGCATGGCTTGTTTTCAACGGGCGTCCCGAACTCGACCGGATCATGGCGCCGCAGGCGCCGGACGAAGAGAAAGTGCTCGTCGACACGAGCGGGCATATCGTGATGGGGCGGACGCATGACAGCGGAGTCGTCGCGCGAATGCTCGATCGCGTGCTGAATCGGGATCGTGCGCCAGCCGTTCCGCATCGCATCGGCGGCCGCTTCGTGCTTGGGGATCGCCTGCCAGGGGCCGACCTCGTGCTGATCAAGAGCGTTTCGTGGCAAAGCGTGGCGATGGCCAATGCCACGCGTATCGGCATCACGTGCGCCCTGGCGCTGTTCGGCATCGCGGTGTTGTGGACCGCGATCGTCCTGTTCGACCGGCGCGCGCTGCGTCCTGCGAATCGGCGCGCGATACGCCTGATCGAAAGCGAGGCGCTGAATCGCACGCTGATTCGCACGGCGCCGGCCGGCCTCGCGCTGCTGTCGCTCGCCGACGGTGACGTGATCGTGCGCAACGATGCGATGGCTGCCTACGACAAGGCCGTTTCGGGGTCGCCGCTCGGCAAAAGACTGTGGCAGGTTTATCGCGATGAGGTGCGCGTCGACGATGGCGCGCACGGGCTCGTCACGCATGAATTCGCGATCGAGCACGCGGAACACGGCACCGCGTATCTCGATGCGCACATGGTGCGCGCCAAGTACCGCGGCATCGACGTGCTGCTGTGCACACTGATCGACATCACCGCGCGCAAGGAAGTGGAGGAGACGCTCCGTGCGGCGCGTGTGGCCGCCGAGGATGCGAACAAGGCCAAATCCACGTTCCTCGCGACGATGAGCCACGAGATCCGCACGCCGCTCAATGCGATCATCGGTAATCTCGAGTTGATGGCGCGCGGGGCGCTACCGTCGGCGGAGCGGCGGCGGTTGAATACGGTCGCTTCGTCGTCGGACACGTTGCTGCGCGTGATCAACGACGTGCTCGATCTTTCGAAGGCGGAGTCGAACCAGATGGTGCTGGAAAGCATCCCGTTCGATCTGCGTCGCCTGCTGGACGACGTGACCGCGATGTTCCGTCCGCTCGCGGAAGCGAAAAACCTCGGGCTTGCTTGTCGCGTAGCGCCGGAAGTGGCCGACGGCTACGTCGGCGATCCGACGCGGCTGCGTCAACTGGTGTCGAACCTCGTCAGCAATGCGATCAAGTTCACGAAGCGCGGCGACGTGACGGTCGAGGCGCGGCCCGCGCCGGCCGGTGCCGCGGGAAGACGAGTCGAGATCATCGTCCGGGATACGGGCATCGGCATTCCCGAAGACGGCGTGTCGACGCTGTTCGACGTCTATATCCAGACCGACGCATCGGTGTATCGCCGCTTCGGCGGCACGGGGCTCGGGTTGCCGCTGTGCAAGCGCATCGTCACGCTGATGGGCGGTGAGCTGAGCGTCGACAGTCGTCTTGGCGAAGGCACGACCTTCGTGGCCGCGTTGCCGCTGTCCGAAGCCGCACCCGGGTGGCGTATCGACGTGCCGGAACTGCCGGCGTTCGCGGATGCGGTGCGCGGTTATGGATCGGCATCGGAAGCGGATGACGAGTCCCGAGCGACGGCGGCGGCCGACGCGGGCCCGCCGGGCCGGGAGGACGACGAGGAGCCGCTGCGTGTGCTAGTCGCCGAGGATCATCCCGCGAGTCGCGCATTGCTGCGCGACCAGCTCGACGCGCTGCATTACGACGCGACGATCGTATCCAACGGCGTAGAGGCAATGCGCGCGTTTTTCGAGCATCCGTTCGACGTCGTGCTGACGGATCTCGGCATGCCGGAACTCGACGGGTTCGCGCTGGCGAATTTTCTGCGGGAGCAGGGCGCGACAGTGCCGGTGATCGCGATGACCGCGCACGCGACCGATGAGGACCGCCAGCGCTGCGAACGGGCAGGTACGGTGGAGGTCGTGCTGAAGCCGTTGTCGATCGGAACGCTCGAAGCGGTGTTGCGCCGGCATGGCGGGCGGCGGGTGGTGGCGAGCGGTGAGGCACATGCACCGGTGCGTGACAGGCCGTCAGTTGTGACCGATGAGATGCGGCAGACGTTACGCGAGGCGACGCTGCGTTCGCTGGCGGTGATCAGAGGCGCGCTGGCAGCTGGCGAGATCGATCTGATAAAGATCGAATTGCACTCGATGCGCGGCGGCTTTGCGCTGGCAGGCGATACCGAGGCAAGTGACGCGTGCGCGCGTGCCGAACGAACCGCGCCCGAAGACGGCATCGAAGCGATAAGGGCGGAATGGCCGGCGTTCGAGGCGCGGATCGAACGCGCGCTGGAACGGCTGTCCGGGAGCGGGTCGTGCGGCTCGCCAGAGCCGGTCTGATTTGCGACCGAGTGTGGCGCGATGTGGGCGCGCCACGATTGTCGATTCGCGGGCCCATGGCGCGGCGCATTGCTCGAAAAATGACATGGCGCAGTGCCGGAGAGCCGTGATGTGACTATTTGGTCGAGCCGTTTGAATGCGTGCCCGTTTCTTTCGCAGCCGCGCATGTCAGCATCACCTTCCCACGACTGTTCGGAACTCTTGGAACGTCGACCGCCATGCATTCCGGCATCGCTCGATCCCCGTCGAGTGATTGCGCCCCATCTCCCTCTTTGAACTCGACACGCGTGAACGCATGACTGTGCGCATCCACGCGATGCGTTAGATACCGACGCGTGCGCGGATACCCGTTTTCGGCGTTTTTCCGAACGGGACTAGCCGCGCGCCTTGCCGTTTTGCTCCTTCCGTCGTCTACCGACAACCGCTGCCATTGACAGTGAAGTGATCGCGATTCCCGCAACCCGAGCTTGCGTGACGCGCGTGAAGGGGGCTCATCACCAGGTGCGATCGGGGCGTCGAGGGAATTGTGATATCGAATTGACAATCAACGGCTTGAGCTTGCCGAAAACTGAAATTCGTACTCGTACTAGATTTTGCGGTCGACTTATAAAGATTGTCCTATTTATCGTCGATCGCGATTTCTTGAGAATATCGTTAGTGGAATTGATCTTCCACGCGGTGAATGTGAATTTAAATGCGCATTCAATCTCGCAGTATTAATTTTTAAAACAGAGGTCACTCAATGAAATTCAACAAACTCGTTCTGGCTCTGAGCATTACCGGTGCACTGTTCGCCGTCGCACAAACGGCGCAGGCCGATTCCGTGTCGAAGAAGATCACGCTGACCGCGCAGATCAACGACGGCATCTTCGTGTCGAAGCCGGACGGCTCGACGTGGTACGGCACGGAGGAACTCGACGCTAACGACTACACGCAGACGAAGTTCTCGAAGACGCTGCCGATCCGCGTGTGGACGAAGAACGCCGATTTCAACATTTCGCTGTCGCAACCGCTGAAGATGTCGAGCGGCTACTACGAAATGAAGAACCCGAAGGTCAAACTGACCAGCCAGTCGGGTGACTCCGAAGTCAAGTTCGGTGCGGTTCAGAAAATTACGCAAACCACTTCGGGCAACGGCGGCTTCGACGAAATCCACAACCTGACGATCAACGTGGATGCGCCTACGCAAGTCGGTACCCAGACTACCAACGGCAGCTACAGCGGCGATCTCGTCATGCTGTTCGAGCCGGTCACGACTGCAGCTCCGTAAAGCAGTAAGCAGGTTGACGGGAAGCTTCGCATCAGAGGCTTCCCTTTCAACACAGCGACAGGAAGTAAACGTGTGTCCATCCGTAAAACTCCTCCATAAGACATAACGTGTTCGCCGAAAAAGTACCCTTCCGATTCAACAAGCTGTGGATGGCTGCGTTTCTTTTTGTTTCATCGCACTCATTCGCAGAACTTAAGGTCTCGTACGGAGTTCCTGAAGGGTTCAGTGCGGCCGAGATGGATGATACCGCGAATTACGTGGCGACGTTCAACGGGCGGACCTTGCCGGGTTTTATCGGATATTCACATGAGAATGGCGTCCTTGAGTTCGACGCAAGCAAGTATGAAGAAAACGGAATTTCCAGAGACGACATCGATGAGTTAAGAAAGGTCGTCTCGCAACTCGACTACAAGCGTTGCCGCGACGGTTGCGATCTCGAGGTCGGCGGTTACTACGTGACGGTCGACAAGGTGAAGCGGTCGATTTCGATCCGGGACAAGCGCGACGACTACATCGCACCCGAGACGGGCATCGGTATCGTCAACAATCAGTCGATGGACCTGCGTGCCGCGTCCGGCGGCTACCGGGCCGTGAACGTCAACGGTAGCACCTGGGTCGGCCTTCCGTCGCAGAGCTACGGCTATGTGAGCTGGTACGCGAACCGGACCCAGTCGCGCTACGGCAGTGACAGTACGCGCGGCGTGTCGTCGTATTACTTGCAGAAGAACTTCTCCAGCACGTATGTGCGGGCAGGCAAGCAGAACAATATCGACTATACGTCGGGTTCGGTCAGCACGCTGCTTTCGCCGAGCTTCGACCAGTTCGTGACGGTCGGCAGCCAGGCGAACCTGCGGGTCAATAACAACAGCGGGTCGCTGATTCTATACGCGACCGCGGACGGGAATTACGAGTTCTACCGAAATGGCCGTCTGATCGTCAAGCGGCCTGCGGCAATCGGGCGCAACGAGGTCAGTTTTGCTGATCTTCCCGGCGGGTACTACACGATGGAAGTGCGCCTTGTCGATCGCAACGGAAATGTGATCAGCCGTGAAAACCGCGAAGTCAACAACCTCAATTTTGGAGCGGCAAGCGGAAATTCATGGCACGTCACGGCCGGCAAGGAGATGGATGAAGGCGGATTTCTGCTCGAAGCGGGACTGAGAAAAAATCTGAAGCAGTTCTATCTAAGCGCCTCGGCGCTTGCCGGACACGGTGGGAAGTGGGCTGCCGAGGTGAACGTCACGCGGCCGATGCAAATCGCGGGCGTCGACGTCACGCCGACGCTCGGCGTGTTGAGTGGCGAAACAAGTTTCGGCGGTTACGTCAATCTCTCGATGGCGAGCGAGGCGCTCGGCAGCCTGTCGGTGAGCCGCTACCAGAACACCAACGTGTCGCGCTTTTATCAGGGGCAGCCGAGCACGGCAGCGTCGTATAGCCGAAACATCCGCGGAGCCATCTTCGGATACAACTATCAGCAGTCGAACTTCGGCGAGTCGCATCAGGCCGAGGTTCGCTGGAATTATCGCCCGAACGGGCTGTGGGGTACGTTCGCGCTGGGTGTGCAGAAGCGCGGCTCCCAAAGCGCCAACGGGGGCTATGGCGTGTACTTCAACATGACCATGTCGCTTGACAAGGTACAAGGGAGTTTCAGCGCAGCACATTCGGGTGGGCAGACGCAGTTGAGCGGCGACGTCCGCAAGGATTTCCAGGACGGCTTCGGCACGTCGTCCGTCGGTCTCAACGCGAACCGCGTCGGCAGCAACTATGGCGTCAACGTCTACGGCAACCGGTCCGGCACGCGCGGCGACGCCTCGCTGAACATCGGCAACAGCAACGCGGGCAGCAACGTCGACTTCAACTACCGCGGCATGGTGGCGGCGAACAAGGACGGCATGGCGTTCGGGCGCTACAGCCCGAGCGGCAGCGCGATGTTGCTGACAACGCCGAAGGTTGAAGGCATGAAATACAGCTTCAATGTCGAAGGCAATCCGGTCGCGGGCGACAGCATCTATGCGGTGCCGCTGAACGCATATAACGATGTCGCGTTCGCCCGCGTGCTGAGTAGCAGCCAGGACCTCGACATGAACATCGAAGTGCCGGCGAATATCGTCCGTGCGCATCCGGGCCAGGTTTATTCGGCGAAGGCGCGCGTCGATATCAGCATGGTCTATAGCGGCTTCCTGACGGATGCTGCTGACGGCAAGCCCATCAATGGGAAAGTCGTCGAAACCGGCGATACGGTCCATCGAAACGGACTGTTCTCGATCGTCAGCAAGAAGATGCTGAGCGCAATCACGGTGCAGCAGGGCGACCACCGATACAGCTGCGACCTGAAGGACGCGAAGGGCAGCAAATACCGGTGCGAAATCGCGACTGAATCGAATATTGAAGAGGAACCGAAATGAACTTGAATATGCGAACCATGCTTCCCGCGCTGTGCGGGTTGCTGCTGGCTGCAGTTCAACCTGCACATGCCGAGGGTGAACTGATGGTGCTGCCGGCGACGACCAAGCTGTTCAACGCCCATGAGCAGAAGGTGACGGTCAAGAACATGGGGGACGCGCCGCTCTATCTGAACGTCTCGGTGCGGAAGGTAACGAATCCGGGCATGACGCCAGAAAAGAAGGTCGACCTGGGCGACCTCGAGCACCCGGGCCTGCTGGCCAGCCCGGACAAGATGACGCTCGGCCCGGGCCAGACCCGTGCGATTGTTCTGAAATCTCTCGTGGAGCCGGAACAGGAATCGATATACCGCCTGTACATCGTGCCGGTAAGGTCGCTCAAGGTCGATGAGGTACCGAAAGACAAGATCACGGCGCCGATGTCGGTCGCGATCGGCTACGGCGTACTTGTTCGCCATATGCCGCCGCCGGGCAAGCAGCAGTCTGGATGGACGCATCGCTGCGAGCGCGGCGGCGTGACGCTGGAGAACACGGGGAATGTTCGCGAGATTTTCAACAACGTGACGGTCGACAAGTCGGCGTCTCCGCAAACCATCGGGGTGTTCCCTGGAGTGCCGCAGCATTTCGCGACCAAGCGCATGACGCTGTCCGCCGACGACAAGCCGATCACGCTGGAATGTCCGTGATGAAGCACACGCGGCACTGGGTGCTGGGCGTGCTGGCGGTGTTCTGCTGCACGAGCAGCATGGCAGCGGGCATTTTGAAGTTGTCCCGCGCCGAGCTGACATTGACGCCGGACAAACCACCGGGAGAGTTGTGGGCCGAGAACGTCGGGGACACGCCGTTGTACCTCGATGTGACACAACAACTGGTTACGAACCCGGGACAAAGCCCGGAGTGCCTCGTGCCCGTTACTGACGTGCCGCAGCCCGCGCTGCTGGTGGTCCCCGGCCGTCTTGTGCTGGCGCCGGGGCAGAAATATCAGGTGATGCTGAAGGAACTCGCTACGCCGGCGCAGGCGCAGGTATGGCGTGTGACTTTCAGGCCGAGGGAACTGCTCGTGGTTGATACGGGGAGCGCTTCAGGGACACAGGCGCCGCTTGTCGTCAGTATTGGATATGGCGTCGTGGTTTATCAACTGGCTCGTCGAATGCCGCCGCAGTAAGGCGGTCGAGTGTGGGCATATGGTCGACCGGAGAGCGTGAGCGGGAGCGGGAGTCAAGACCCCGCATGGAACGCGTATTCTCATTGTAAACGGCGGTCATCAAGGGGAGGTTATGATGGAAAGGATATGGCGCGTCGGAAAAGGAAGATTTTTTATATCTTCAGTATTGGTATTTGCCATTCTTGCATTTTCTGGAATTGTTTCGGCTAAACCGGTTACCCAGGGTCGCGTCATATTAAGCACTACCTATTGTTATTGGGCGGACACTGGCTGGGCCTTTAATGTAAAGGTTAAGGTGTCGTTTTTGCAAGGATATGGGACGAATGGTAACAACGATTATGATTTCAAGAGTCGTGGAATTGCGGTGTATACGTACGACTCGCAAGGGAAGCCGAAGCTCAATAGTGCGGCTGTGAATTCGATGACAATGGACGGTGTGAGTTACGCTGCTAAATATGATGGGGACAAATTTGTGATGTTTAGTGGCTTCAATCCATCCACGGGTGCGACAGCGAAAACATGGAATACCAAAGCAGAGTTTGACACCTGGGTTGAGATCTTGCTTGATCCAGCCAAGCTCGGTGATTGGAAGGCTATTGCAATTAAGCCTGCTAATGTTACGAATGGTGATTTTGATGTTGTTCAACAGGGGGCGGCAGTATATTTTTATCCAGGAGTACCCAGCCGGTGCTTCGAATTGGCCGACCCGGAAAAACCAACGGCACCGCCGGTCAGTATCGGCATGACGGCGCCGGACTGGAACTTGGGTGAGTTGCAACCGGGCAATGACGTATCGAAGACTTTCACGAATGTGGCGGATCAGCTTTGCTTCACCTACACGGGCACGGAAGTCCGCGACAAGAAGTTCGTTATCAATGCGAGCAACGCCAACGGCGTAGCCAGCAATCGTTACCGCCTCAAGAACTTGAAGGACGCAACGCAACTCGTGCCCTATAGCCTGACATTGAACAGCGGTACGTCGACTGTGTCGCTACCGAATGCGAGCAATGCGGATGTCTCGTTCGACAGCTCGGGCAAAACCTGCTTCGTACCGACTTTCAAGGCGACAGTCGACTCGTCTGTGAAAGATGGCGATTACAGCGATGTGCTGACGTTCACCGTCGTCACAAAATCATAGGAGATCCCGTGAGAACGTCCACATTCTGTAGCGGGCTGATCGTGCTGCTGTTCGTGCCCGCTGTCGCACTGTCGCAGTCCGTGAACCTGAGCGGCAAGACCCAGAGCAAGGTTACTGCGCACGTGACCAAGCGTGATACGCTGACCGTGACTGACGACAAGGGCGGGTGGTTCGAAAGAGGTCTGGAAATGCGGCAGCTCGGCGGCTGGACGATGCCGTATGAAGTGCAGGCGCGGTTGAAGGTCGTGTCGACGAGCGGCGTGTTCCAGGTCCGGATGGATGAACCCCTGACGATTCGCAACCAGTCCAATGCTGCACAGGTGTTCCGGTCGCCGAAGGTCAACTTGGGCAACGAAGGCGGCGAACCAAAGGCGCTGTCGGTCGGACAGAGCACGTCATTCCAGAATCCCGCGCCGCCTGTGGCAGGCACGGATTCGGTCGGTTACTACAATCTCGCGATCTCTGCTTATCCGCCGGAAGGCGATTTCAAGAGCACGGTGGGCACCTACACCGGTGTCCTGTCGATGACGTTCGAACCGGTGGTCAAGGCGCCTTGACGACGCACTGATCGACGAACCGGCTTACGTGAGCAAACCTGCCGGGTTCTCGAAGTCGGCGTCGCTTGTTTTATTCCCGACGCCGCGTAGTCTTCCGGGCGCCGTTGGCGAGCCTCGTCTCATAGCGCGGCGCCGGTCGCGACACACTGCGCGATAAAGACTTGATCCGCGGTGCTGCTCGTATCGTGCGCTCATTCACGGACTCATGGACATGAAACTTCTCTCCTCCGTCTTCCCTGCCGCATATCTGGCCATATCCCTTCTCGCTCCAGTATCGTCCTTTGCTGCCATCGATCTGATGCCGAAGGAAGTGGAGGTCGGAGCGGATGCCACGACAGTGCAGGTCGTCAACAACGGCGACCGGCGCGAATACGTGACCATCTCGCTGTCTCGCCTGCTCAACCCCGGCGTGCCGTTGGACGACGAACGTCTCGAGCCTGTCGGGGATACGACACAACCTTCGCTTTATGCGTTTCCGTTTCGCATGGCCCTCGAGCCCGGACAAACCAAGACGCTCACGCTCAAGCCGTTGCGCTCCGTCGAGACGGAGACCGTATATCGGCTCGACGTCAAGCCAGTGGTGAAGATGCTCGGAACCGAGCAGAAGAAGGTGTTCGCCAATGTGGTCGTCAATCTAGGCTTCAGCGGGCTCGTCCGCCAATTGCCGGCGCAGAAGCGTCCGGCGCTTTCCGTCGTGTGCGATGCGAGTGGCGCGCGCCTGAGCGCAACCGGGAATGTGCGTTATCGGGTGGAGGGCGCCAAAGTGGATGACCGCGACGTCGGCGTCTTCAATGTCTATCCGGGTGAACCGCTTCCATTGAATGGACAGATTGTGTCGATTCCGGGGCATTCAGCGTGCAACACTGGCGCATCGAGGTAAGGGCGAGACCTCAGCAGTATCGGCATTCGAATTGGACAGGTTTCGTCAGATCAGTGCCGCCCGAGGTTGTAATCGACACTCGACGGGCTGAATCCGTTCGGTTCGCGCAGGATGAACAAGTCGTTGTCGTCTCCGGCACTCAGGCGGCCACGATCGTCACGTAGCGTGGACAAGCCGTTCGTCGCCTTGCGCAAGCAAGGCGACGAGATCACCGCCAATCCGTGAAGACCCACCACCGTTACCCTCCTTCTCTTCATCTTCACCCTCTCTGATGCGTTGTGCGAGGCGAGTGGCGATCATTTCATATTTCGCTTTGGCTAGCCAATTGGGTGGTCTACGCTGATCTCACACTCGTCACTCGCTGTTCAGGCATATCGACCCGCGGCGAGCATTCATTGAGATGCGGCAACGAGGTACTTGAGCGTGCCTTGCCGCAATCTGTCTTCTCGATCATACGAGAGCCGGCTCAACAGCCTGTTGCGATTGCATAATTCGGCAGGGTAAGTGCCGCAACCGAACACTCATCGTGCATGCATGACGACGTTGCAACATCATGTTCGTCATGCTTGCGCGACGGCATCGTTTGGGGCCAAAGTTAGCCCCTCCTACGTGGCGAACGGCATCGGGATACTCGGTGGGTGGCAATTATTTGTCGAACCGCGCGAAAGTCGGCTCGCCGCCGTATCGGTTTCGAGCAGGTTGAGGAAGATACTGCGCGGATGCTCGAGGTTTGGGATGCGATTACAGCGAGCGCGCCGGGATTCGGGACTTTTGTAGCCATTGATTCAGTGCCGCCACCATCGGACGTTCGATCCAGACATGGCACACATATCCGCATCCACAGACCGCGCAGAGCGTTGCGCACGCGGCCGCTATGCCGGCCCACGTGTGAAGATCCGCACGCACGCCGACGATCTTCTCGGCGATACCGATTACATACGGATGGATCAGGTAGATCGAATAACTGGCGGCACCGAGCGCAGCCATGATCCGGTTCGTGATCGACCAGTTCCGCATGTCGAGCGCGACCAGCGAGACGATCAGCACGCACGCCGGCACGCCCCACAGCGCGATGCGCGCGAACGCTTGCGGCGTACCGAAAAGCGCGTGAGACAACGGAATCGCCGCGACGGCGACGCATGCCGCGAGCACCCACGCCGGTGTGGCGATGCGACGCACGAAACCGGTTCGCAGTATCCGGTACGCCACCACACCCAGGCCGAACTCCAGCACGATCGGTTGCCCCAGATGGTGGGCGACCGTACCCGGTTTGCCGTCGATGGTCGCCCACAGGCAAAACGACGCGAGCATCAGCGCCGCGAACGCCGTCGCGAAGCGTGCGCGGACGCACGCCAGACTTGCTGCGACTACCACGTAGAACAGCATTTCGTATTCGAGGGTCCAGCCGTTCAGGTTGAGCGGCCCCCAATGACCGTTTTCCTTGACGTACGGTACAAACAACAGCGACTTGATCAGGTATTCGGGCGCCGCGGTCGTACTGTTCAGCCAGTGCGGGCGCAGCACGGCGATCGCGTAGATGCCGAGCGTCGTCACCCAATAGAGCGGCACGATCCGGACCAGGCGCTTGCGGAAGAACATACGACCTTCGCCCGGTGCGACCCACGACATGATGAACCCGCTGATCACGAAGAAGACGTCGACGCCGGCCTGACCGAATGGCAGCACGTGCATGTGATAGGCGACGACCGCGAGGGCCGCGAATGCGCGTGCGGTCTGGATATTGGGAAAGAACGCGCGGGGTGGCATGCCGTCGTTACGCATGAGTTCCTCCAGACGTGGCTGCTTGCGGTGTCGCCGGGGAGCGCCGCCGGCCGGCGGCGGCCCGGGATGCGCCGATTGCGCCGGACGCCCGGCTCGTCCCGCGCGTCGAACGCGACACGCCAGCGAACTGCATCGCGCACAGCAACGACACGCTCGACAGATGACGCGTGTAGCTACCCAGATCGGGCTCGAACAGCATCGATACGGCCGCGTGCCCGATGACGAGCGCGGCGAGCACGTCGCGACCGGCGCCGCCGTCGCCGCGCGCGCGGCGCCATACGGCGGCCAGCGCGATCCAGACGAACGCCTGCATCGCGAATTCCTTCGGCCCGGGCGAAAACAGCACCGGCAGATTCAGGCGCAGTACCGCATACAGGTAGTCGACGCAGAACGCGACGAACGAAACCGGCTCGAGCGGGTTGCGGAAACTGGTGCGCGCGCCGAAAGGCGATTGGTAGGCGAGATAGTCCGACGCCATGTCGCGCGGATGCAGCAGCAGGTAATACACGTCGTTCGGCAGCAGGAAGATCGCGAGCGGCACGGCCGGAATCAGCAGCATCCTGCGCGGCCACCCGCCGTGCCGGAACAGCAGCACACCGACCGCGACCGCGAGGATCAGCGCGAAATAGCTGCGCACGATGGCTGCGTACGCGCCGTACAGCACGACTGCGGCCGCGATCGCGACGAGCGTGGTGCGGCGCTGCGCGATTCGGGCGAGCATGATGGCCATCAGCACGACGAGCGTGTCCTTGCTCGCGACGAACAGATTGAAGAACACGCACGGCGCGAGCAGCACGATGCAGGCCGCCATCGATCCGGCGCGCGTACCCTGGCCGAGCACGCGCCAGATGCAGAGCGCACCGATCGACGCGACGAACAGGTGTGTGCCGGTCGTGCCGAGCGCGGCATAGACCTGCGCGACCGCGTCGAACGACGTGCCTTCGTAGGTGCTCGCGCCGCCGATCTGGCTCTGGATCTTCTCCGCGTCGCGAAACACGAACTCGGGCAGGAACGCGCCGGCTTTCGCATAGATGACCCAGTAGGCGAGCACGGCCAGCGCGGCGATCGCGCGTATCAGGCCGCGGCTGAGCCGCGGGCCTGCGCAAATCAGCTTATCCAGCATGACGCAGCTCCGTTGTTTGTGCGGCGAGTCGATGCCGGCGCGCGAGCCGTGCGACACTCAGCGCGAGCATCGCGGCGATCGCGACGCTCGTCGCGAGATGAGCGAATGCGGCGCCCACGACGCCTTCGCGAGCAATCAGTTGCGACGCGAGCGGCAGATACAGCAGTGCGATGGCAGTCAACGCGACCAGCACGATGCTGCCCGCACGCACCGCAATGGCGGCGGTCCACAGGACGTCCGCCGCCGCGCGCAGCACGAACGACGCGAGCAGTACCGCGAGCAGCGCGGCATGACCGGCGTCCGCCGGCTGGTGCGCGAACGCGAACAGATCGCGGCAGACGACCGCGATGGCGGCCGACGCGAGCAGCGTCACCGCCACGCTGGCTGCCACCGCGCGTCGCAATTGCCGGAGAAACGCGCCGGGCGTGTCGGCCAGTGTGCGCACGAAGCGCGGGCCGGCCGTCGCGACGACCGTCGCGAACGCGACCGTCTGCACGGCATTGGCGATCGACCACGCGAACACGTACTGGCCGAGCGCGTCGGCGCTCACCTGGCCGCCCGCGACGAAGCGTTCCGCATACTGCAGCGCCGCGAGGAGCACGCCCGCCGCATAGAAGGGCAGCCCGCGCAGCCAGACCGGCAGCACGCTCCCCGGATGAGCCTCGCACCCCGGAAAACGGATGCCGTGTACGCGGCGCGCGAACGTGTCGATCCGACGCAGGCATGCGACCACCACGCATGCGTTGACCGCGACCCAGATCGCAAACACCGTTTCGATCGATTGCATCGCGCCGGAAAGCAGTCCGGCGCAAGCGATGCCGGCCCATGCGCCGGTGCGCACGAACAGCAGCAGCGAAGCGGCGCGTGGTTGGTGCAGCGAGAACAGCCATCCGTTTGCCTCGAACGCCGCGTGCTCGGACAGCGCGACAAGCAGCACGCTCCAGGCAAGCGATGCCGGCAGCCCGAATCGTGCGAGCAGCGCGGCGGCGGGCTCGTTCAGCGTCGCCACGGCAAGCGCGGCGGCGAGCAGTACGTAGAGCGCGCCATAGACGACGCAGAGGCGACGCGCGTGAGCGATCGCCGGCATCGGGTTGGTTTCGCTCAGGCGGCGGTTCAGTTCCGGGCTGAAGCCGAGGCCAAGCACTTTCGACGCAATGACCGATGCGGCCACCGCCAGCCCGTACGCGGCAATCGCGTCGAAGCCGAGCGTGCGCGCGACGACGATCGCGAGCGCGAATTTCAGGCCGAGCGCCGAGAAGCGCAACAGAAGGCGTGTCAGCATCGTCCACCTTCGTCGATGCCGCCTGCGGCGCGCAGCGTATCGATCACGCGCACGCGGGCCGCACGGATGCCGGCGAAGCCGGTTTGTGCGGCGTCCCAGAACGCGGCCGTCGCGCCGGGCGCGAAGATCGTATCGAAGACGTCGGCGGGGTCGAAATCCGCGCCGTTGGCGACCCAGTCATTGAGCCGCATGTCCGAGTAGGCGCCGAAGCCCTTGCGTTCGTAGCTGACGTGGAACGCAGGGACGCCGTGCAGGATCGATTCGAGCGCGCCGTGCAGCCGCACCGACACCGTGACGTCGGGCCGGTCGTGCTCGAGCAATGACCTGAGCGGCACCGGTGTTTCGCGGATGCCGAGGCTGCGGTAGTACGCGAGATCGTCGTTGCCGCGACCGGTGCTCTGTACCGCGAAGCTGATCCGGCACGATGCGTTCGCCTGTTTGACGAGCCGCCGGATCGACGCGTCGTAGCGTGCGCGTTGCGCGGCGGACCACGCAGGCGCGCGGCGCAGCACGAATGCGATGTGCCGCACGTCGTGATTCGCGTGCGCCGCGCGCTGCAGGATCGCATCGCTGCGATGCTCGAAATCGAGCACGGCGAGATCGGGGGCGCGACGCGTGTTCGGATTCTCTGCGAGGAAGGCTGCGGAACGGTCATCGCGAACGAACACGGTGTCGAATCCGGCAAGCAGCGAGCGCTGGTGGGCGCCGACCGGATGGGCCGACAGTACGGGCCCGATGCTCTGCGGCAGATACACGGCTGGCTTGCCCGATGCGCGCGCCGCGCGCATCTGCAGCAGGTGCCCGGCTTCGAGCTTGAGCGCCTCGACGGGATTGCGCGCGCGCAGGTATCCACCGCCGACGCCGACGATCAGGTCGGCCCGGTCGAGCAGTTCGACGGTCGGGCGCAGCCGGCCATTCGCGCGCACGGGCAACGCGGCGCGGGCGGCCGCTGTGAGCCGGCGCCAGCCGCGATCGGCAAGCACCGGGGCCGGGCGGACGTCGTCGTGGCCGGCAAACGACGCGGGATCGGCGGCGACAACCGACACGCGTGTCGCGTCGCCGAACGCCTCTCGCAGCAGCGAGACGGACAGGTCGACCAGCAGGCCGTCGCCGGTGTTGCAGGCGCTGTACGCGTGCAGCAGCGCGACATGAGGGGATGAAGTCATGCGGGGTGTCCTTGTACGAGTGCGCGATACAGGTCGTGCGTGTGCCGCACCATCGTCGCGGCGGAGAATTGCGCGAGCGTCGCCGCGCAGTGGTCGCGCATGGCGTCGCGTCGCGCTGCGTCGCGGGCGAGCGTGACGACGGTGCGGGCGAATTGCGTCGTGTCGTCGTCGTTCGGCACGACTTCGCCGATGGCGTGCCCTTCGACCAGTTCGGTCACGCCCGCAACGCGCGATGCGACGATCGGTACCTGGGCGGCCATCGCTTCGAGGCACACGTAAGGAAACCCTTCATAGCGGCTCGGCAGCGCGAACAGGTCGAATGCGGAGAAATATCGGCTGGCGCGATCGACCGGGCCGACGACATGAAGATTCGGCGGCACGTCGTCGGCCTCGGGGCCGGCCGCCGCCGCGAAGTCGCCGGGGCCGATCGCGACGAGGCGCACGTCGAGGCCGCACTGGCGATAGACGCCGCGCGCGATCCGTACGAGCCGGTCGACGCCTTTCTGGTGGCTGAGGCGCCCGACGAAACCGACGACGATCGCGTCGTCCGGGAGGCCCAGCGCCTGCCGTGCGGTGCGGCGCGGCAGTGTCGCGGACGCCGCGACACCATTGGAGATCGTCGCGACGCGATGGGCGGGGATGCCGAGCGCGTCGTGCAGATGCCGCGCTTCGTCGCGCGAGACGGCGACGATCCGGTGCGAGCGGAAGTGGCCGAGCAACGCTTCGATCGTGCCGTACACGCGGCGCTGCAGGCCGCTCAGGGTCGGGTTGAGCGTGTAGATTGCGTGCGGGGTATACACGTGCCGCCACGGGCCGATGCACAGACGCGCGACTGCGCCGGCCTTCGAACTGTGGCTGTGCACGATGTCCGGACGAATCCGCAGCAGGCACCGATACACGTGCGCGACGGCCCACGCATCGCGCCAGCCGACGGCGCGATGCATGGGGACATGGTGCACGCTCGCGCACAGCGCCAGCACGCGCGCATCGAGGATCGTGCCGTCGAAGCGCCGGCCGCGCGGCACGATCAGGTGAAGTTCGACGTCGCCGGTTTTGCTCAGTCCGTCGATCAGGTCGGCAAGATGGACGGCCACGCCGCCGCCCGCCGCCTCGACGACGAGTGCGACACGAAGCGGTCGAATGCGGGGTGCGCGCGACGGGACGGATGTGCCGGCCGCTGGCGATGCGGCGGGGCGCGTTGCTTGGCCAGCGGCTCGGCGTTCGAGGTGTCGGAGATCGTTCATCGCGGTGCGCCTCGCCGAAAGCGCGCGACGAGCGAGCGCAGCGACCGTCCGATCGACAACGTCAAGCCACGACGCGGTGGCGTGTAGCAATACTCGGTGTAGCGATACGCGCCGTAGCGCGAACCGTAGCGGCCCGAGCGCGGATCGACGCCGTTGAGCAGCACGCCGCTTGCATCGACGCCGTTGTGCGCGAGACGCCGGATCGCTTCGCCGAGTTCGGCCACGCGCGTCGACGCCGCGCGGGCCGCGAGCAGCACGGTGCCCGCGTGGCGGCCGAGCACGACGGCGTCGGTGACGGCGAGGATCGGCGCGGCATCGATCACGACGCGGTCGTAGCGGGCCGACAGCGTGTCGAGCAGCGCGCCGACACGCTCGTCGACGAGCAGTTCCGCCGGATGCGCGGGGATCGCGCCGGTCGGAATGAAGTCGAGGTTGGGGATCACGTCGCGGCGGATCGCCGCGTCCGGCGTCGTGGTGCCGGACAGCAGCTCGGCGAAACCCGCCTCGCGCCCGACGCCGAGCGCGTCGTGCAGGTAACCGCGGCGCAGGTCGCCGTCGACGAGCAGCACGCGCTCGCCGTTGGCGGCCAGCAGCGCCGCGAAGTTCGACGCGACGAACGACTTGCCGGCGCCGGGCACGGGGCCCGTCAGCAGCAGCACGTTGTTGGGCGCGCGCTGCATCGCGAAGCGCAGCGCGGTGCGCAGGCTGCGCAGGCTTTCGACTGCCGGGTCGTGCGGCTGGAGCACGCTCAGCAGGTGCGGCCCCGGCAGCCGTTGCGCGCTGCGCCGGGCGACCTGCCGCTG
Source organism: Burkholderia sp. Bmkn7 (assembly GCF_041103175.1). Classification (NCBI taxonomy): domain Bacteria; kingdom Pseudomonadati; phylum Pseudomonadota; class Betaproteobacteria; order Burkholderiales; family Burkholderiaceae; genus Burkholderia; species Burkholderia sp. Bmkn7. The sequence continues at coordinate 721,285 of NZ_JBGCUH010000002.1, forward strand.
GCCGGACGATGCCGGAACGGTCGCATAGACGTCGATGCCGAGCGGCCGCTCGATCTCGTCGGCGCTGCGCACGCCGCCGAACAGATAGTCGCGCACGAACGCGAGCGCGACGCCGAGCGCGAAACCGAGCAGCGCGGCGGCGGCGATCACGACGGGCCGGTTCGGGCGCACCGGGTCTTCGGGTGCGATGGGCGTGTCGACGAGCCGGACGCTGCCGGTCTTGCCGGCCTTGACCAGTTCGAGCTGCTGTGCGTTGGCGAGCAGCGCCGTGTAGAGATCGGTGTCGACCTTCACGTCGAGCATCAGGCGCACGGCGTTCTGCTGCAGGTCGGGCAGGCGGCCGACCTGGCGTTCGAACGACTGCTGTTCGCGTGCGAGCGTCGCAATCTGCGCATCGAGCGCGATCATGTCGGGATGGCCCGGCGCGAAACGCGCATTCATCGCGTCGCGCTTCTGCTCCAGTTCGAGCCGGCGCGTTTTCGCATCGGCCGATTGCTGGAGGATCAGCTTCGCTTCCTCATCGAGGTCGATCGCGCCGTTCGCATTGCGCATGTCGGTGTAGCGCTGTTCGGCGTCCTGCAACTGCTTCTTGAGCACCGGCAACTGCGCGTTGAGGAACGCGAGCGATTGCGCGGCGTCGGCGGACTTGCGCTCGATGTGCTGGCGCACGTAGTGGCTCGCGACGGCCTGCAACTGCGCCTGCACGCGCTGCGGGTCGGCGCCGCGCAGCGTCGCGACGATCACGCCCGATTGCTTGATCTTTTCCTGGACATCGAGCCCGCGGCGCAGCGCGTCGATCGTGCCGGCACGCGATTCGCGCATGAGCGTGAAGCGGGTGTCGGGCAGCGCGTCGATGCGGGTGACTTCGATGACGATCGGGCCGTAGGCGGTCGCGAACGATTCCGGGTGACCGAACGTACCCGTGACCGGCTTGGGCAGCGCGGCACCCGTCAGCCGGTAGCGCCACGAGTCGAGCAGCGAGAGTTCGAAGCGCTCGCCTTCGAGCGCCTTCGGCACATCGAAGCGCGCCAGTGTTGCGCTTTCGGCGCCCCACGCATAGCCGCCGATGCCCAGCAGGCCGGGGCGTGCGATTCCCGTGTTGAAGCGCGACACGAATTCGCCGACCACCGGGAAGCGCTTCGGCTGTACGACGATGTAGCTGCGCAGCTCGTCGACCGCACGCGTGACGACGAGCCGCGACGCGAGAATCTGCGCTTCGGCCGCGGCGCTCGACTTGATGTCGAACAGCGACGACACGTCGCCGAGTGCGCTCTTGGCGGCCGACGTGTCGCCGCTGTCCTCGACCTGCACCATGATGTCGGCCTGGTACTGGCGCGGTGCGAGGAACGCGTACAGCGTGCCGGCACCCATGCAGGCGGCGGTGACGGCGGCGATCAGCCAGCGTCGGGAAACGAGCACGTCGATCGCGCCGGCGAGATCGAGCTCGGCGTCGCGGTCGTGCGCGTGCTCGTGGGAAGGTGTGGATGTCATCGGTTCGAATCGGAAAGGGCAGGTGTGGGAGGGGCGGCCGGCGCGATGCGCGCGCACCATGCGTCGACGCCGCATTCGATGAGCCGCAGGCTGTGCTCGAACGACGCGCGCGGGCCCAGATAGGGATCGGGGACGTCGAAGCCGTGCGCGCGGCCGGTGGACGGATCGGGCATGCCGAGCCGGAACACGCGGCCGCGCATCGCCGGCAGGCGGCGTTCGAGCCGCTGTTGTTGGTCGGCGTCCATCGTCAGGATCAGGTCGGCGCGCATCGCGAGCCCGGGCGGCACGCGGCGTGCGCGGTGCGCGGCGATGTCGAGGCCGCGCTCGCGCATCAGGTCGACCGCATGCGGATCGGCCGGCTGGCCGTCGCGCGCGCCGAGGCCGGCCGATTGCACGTCGACGCCCGGCAGCCGCGCGCGCAACAGCGCTTCGGCCATCGGGCTGCGGCAGACGTTGCCGATGCACACGACGAGCAGCGTCGAGATCGCGCTCATTTGACGGCGAGCGCCGCGGTGGCGCTGGTATTGACGCCCGGCAACAGCAGGCTGAGCACGCGGCTGAAGCGCACGAGGCCGTTGCCGTCGACGTAGACGATGTCCTTCGGCTGCAGCTCGAACTCGTTCGCGAGCACCATCGACACCGGCGAGCGCGCGTCGAGGTGGAACACTTGCGGGCTGTCCGTGCCTGAGCCGCGGATCACGAACATCTGCGCCGCGTCGGCCGTGCCGGCGTTCACGCTGCCGGCCTGGGACAGCGCGTCGGACAGCGTCAGGCGCCCGTCGCGCGGCGGCACCGCGAGCGACGGCTTGTTGACTTCGCCCATCACGTACACGCCGTAGTCGCTGCGGGCCGGCACGTGTAGGAGATCGCCGGCGGCGAGCACGACGTCGGCCGGATTGCGGCCGTTGCGCAGCATCCGGCTCAGGTCGAGCGGATAGGTCACGCCGTCGCGCACCAGCGTCATGCGGCTCTGGTCGGCGGCCGGACTGAGGCCGCCCGAGCGGCCCAGCGCCTCGTACAGCGTCATCGGTACGTCGTTGACGGGCTGGGCGCCCGGCGTGCGAACCTCGCCGTCGATGTAGACCTGCTGCGAGCGGAACGACGCGACGCGCAACGTCACCTGCGGGCCGCGATACACGCGCGACAGCGCGGCGACGATCCGCGCCTGCGCGGCGTCGGCGGTCAACCCCGCGACGTGCACGGTGCCCGCGAACGGGAACGACAGGTTGCCTTTCGGATCGACGACGAAGCCGGATGCCGGATCCGCCGCGCGCGGCGCGTTCTGCGGCGCGGGGCCTTGCGACGCCGCGAGTTCGGGGTGGTCCCACACGGTGATCTGCAATACGTCGCCGGGGCCGATCCGGTACGGGCCGGGCGATGCGGCAAGCCGATCGGACTGCCCGGTTTGCCGGCTCGCCGATTGCGCATCGAGTTCGCGAATCAGGCCGGCATCGATCGGCGTGATCCGGAACGTGGGGGCACCGCTGGCGGCGTGCGCGTCTGCCGCGTCGGACGGCGGGCTCATCCGCATGCCGGGCGCGAGAACGCAGGCTGACAGCGTGACGCTCGCGGCCATGGCCAGCAGCAAACGCATGCAACGCGGATGGGCGGTATCGGATCGCTCGGGTGTCGGATTTGTCATCAGTTATCCTTAGTGATAGTCGGCGCTTCGAAAGGCGCGCGTTGCGTGCAGGTCAGTACGCGTTGTGATGCACCCAGCCGCGCAGAACGGTGGCCGAGACGATCCGCATGTCGAGCGAGAACGACCAGTTGCGCAGGTAATGGAGATCGGCCTCGACGCGGCGCTGCATCTTCTCGATCGAGTCGGTTTCGCCGCGCAGCCCGTTGATCTGGGCCCAGCCCGTGATGCCCGGCTTCACGCGATAGCGATGGATGTAGCCGTCGACGATCGGCTGATACAGGTTGTCGTGCTGGAGCGCGTGCGGGCGCGGCCCGACGACGGACATCTCGCCGCGCAGCACGTTGACGAACTGCGGCAGTTCGTCGAGGCTCGTGCGGCGCAGGAACGCGCCGATGCGCGTGACGCGGGGATCGCCGCGCGTGGCCTGCCGCACTTCACGGCCGTCGTCGTGCAGCCGCATTGTGCGGAACTTGAGGATCGTGAAGGTGCTGCCGTTCGCGCCCTGGCGCTGCTGCCGGAACAACGCAGGGCCCTTCGACGAGAGCCGCACCGCCGCCGCGATCGCGAGCAGCAGCGGCGCCGTGCCGATCAGCACCGCGGCCGCGAAGAGGCGATCGAAAACGGCTTTCTGAAGCAGCGCGCGGGACGACAGCGGCGACGCAACGAGATTGATCGCCGGCGCGCCGACGAGGTCGACCATGCCGCCGTCGAACATCGTCATCGCGCTGACGTCAGGCATGAGCCGGATGTTGACGAGATCGTTTCGAAACGCATCGATCACGGCCATCACGGTGCGCGTGTCGCCGATCGGCAGCGCGAGCCAGACTTCGGGGATCGCGTGCGCGCGTACGTGCTGCGCGAACGTGTCAAGCGCATCGAAGTGCGGGACGTCGGCGCGGACATCGGGGCGGGCATGGTCGGGATCGAATGTGGCGGCGGCGCGGAATCCTGCCGACGGCATCCGCGCAATCCGGTCGCGCACCGCGTCGCAATGGGCGCCGGTGCCGACGATCGCGACCGGATGGCCGCCTGCGGGCGGATGCCCGATCCGCCCGAGCGATCGGCTGGCGACGAGCCGAGGCACGCAGAGCGCGGCCCCGCTTGCGGCCGTCCAGAGGAGGTACCAGTTCGCCGGGATGCTCGACTCGGGCGCCAGCGTGTGCATCACGAGCGCCGCGCAGCCTTGCGCGAGCAGCCACGCGAGTACGGTGAGGATCGCCGCGCGGCGTTTCGTCCGTCCGTCCGGCATCCGGTAGATGCCGAACGCGGGGAACAGCATCAGCGCGAACGTCGCCGCGCAGGCAACGGCAGCCAGTTCGGGTGATCGGTCGGTGCCTGTATCGGGCAGCACCAGTGCCGCGGCCAGCGCGCCGATCGAGATCAGCGCGACATCGGACACGCGTGCGAGCGATCCCCCTGCGACGGGCGACTCGTGTGCTTGCCGGATTTCGAATGGCGTATCCATATACCCCTGCCCCTGTCGATTGGTCGGATGGGCGGTGCGTCGTGCGTTTTCGATGCCGATGCGTTGTCACCCCCGGATCGGGCCGAGGGGCGGCGGTCTTGCAGTGCATGGGATGGGCAATCGATGGACGACGACGGCGCCTGACTTTGTCGGCCGGTTGCGCGCGTGCATCGGCGGTTTTGGCCGTGCTGTTGCGGGCGAATGTTTGCAAAACGTTGCAATCGACTCGACCGTGACAATTTTCGGTAAGCAGGGAGGTGATTTAAATAGAACGCCTACTAAATGGGACACGTGAGGCTTAGTACAGGTACGAATGATTTGAGAGCACGTCCTATGGTCAATGTTTTTTGACAGACAAGTCGCGTCCGATGCGGGCGATGATCAGCGAGGAGGAAACGGGGGATGCCGCGTGCGAAGCGGCTGGGGGAGGGCGTGAAAGCGGCGGCGCACCGCGATGGGACGGGGCAAGCGGCAGCCAAAGGACGCAGGACGTGTCACAACGAAGAAACGGCACCGTCCCGATGTCGACAAAGTCGACCGGGCCGGCGCCGTGACGGCGCGCACGCGGGCGCGCCGGATCGCGATCGCTCGGGCGTTACCCGTTGCGGAAAATCTCCGCATACGCACTCAACGCCGGCACGCCGCCGAGATGCGCATACAGCACCTTCGACCCCGGCTCGAATTCTCCATTGCGCACCTTGTCGATCATCCCGTGCATCGATTTCCCTTCATAGACGGGATCGGTCAGCACGCCTTCGAGCCGCGCGCACAGCCGGATCGCTTCCAGCGTGCCGTCGTTCGGCAGGCCGTATTCCGGGCCGGCATAACGCGTGTCGAGCACGACGTCCTGTTCGTCGATGCGGCGCCCGAGCTCGACGATTTCAGCGGTATGCCGCGCGATGCGCGTGATCTGCGCATGGGTCTTTTCCGGTGTCGCCGACGCGTCGATGCCGATCACGCGGTCCGCGCGCCCGTCGGCCGCGAAGCCGACCACCATCCCCGCCTGCGTGCTGCCCGTCACCGAGCACACGACGATGTAGTCGAACTTGAAACCGAGCTGTGCTTCCTGCGCACGCACTTCTTCTGCGAAGCCGACGAAGCCGAGCCCGCCGAGCGGATGCTCGGAGCAGCCGGCCGGCACCGGATACGGCTTGCCGCCCGCCTGCCGCACGCTTTCCATCGCCTCTTCCCAACTGCGGCGAATGCCGATGTCGAAGCCGTCCGCCACGAGCCGCACGTCGGCGCCCATCATGCGCGACAGCTGGATGTTGCCGACCCGGTCGTACACGGGGTCGTCGTAGTTGACCCAGTGCTCCTGCACGAGCACGCATTTCATCCCGAGATGTGCGGCAACGGCCGCGACCTGGCGCGTCTGGTTCGACTGGACGCCGCCGATCGATACGAGCGTGTCGGCGCCCTGCGCAAGCGCGTCGGGGATCAGGTATTCGAGCTTGCGGGTCTTGTTGCCGCCGAACGCGAGGCCGCTGTTGCAGTCCTCGCGTTTCGCATACAGCTCGACCTTGCCTCCGAGGTGTGCACTCAGGCGCTTGAGCGGCTGGATCGGGGTCGGGCCGAACGTCAGCGGATAACGGGGGAAACGTTGCAGGTTCATCGACTCGGGTCTCCGGAAAGGCGAGGTGGGTACGGGAAGCAGCTCGTTCGGGAAGTGCCGGCACGCGGGCTCCCGATGGAAAAATGATAGGCAAGTACATACGAAATGAGCTTGCGAAATAAATGCCATCGGCCTACGTTGATAATGGATCAGGCGATGTAGAAGCAATTACGGATCGAAGAATTGGAGAGTGACGCAATGAAATTAAGCAGAAATGCCGCGGCGCCGGCCGACGCGGCGCCCGCGCTCGACCGCATCGATCGCGCGATCCTCAGGCAGCTTCAGCAGGACGCGTCGATCTCGAACGTGAGCCTCGCCGCGAAGGTGAAGCTGAGCGCGCCGGCGTGCCTGCGGCGCGTCGAGCGGCTCAAGGAGATGGGGATGATTCGCGGGATCGTCGCGCTGCTCGACCCGAAGCCGCTCGGGGCCGGCATGCTCGTCGTGATCGGCTTCGTGCTCGACCGGTCGACCCCGGAGGCGTTCGCCGCGTTCGAGAAGGCCGCGCAGAAGGTGTCGGGATGCGTCGAATGCCACGTCGTGACCGGCGAGTTCGACTACTTCATGCTGGTGCGCACGCGCGACAACGAGAGCTTCAACCGGCTGCATGCGGAGCAGCTGATCTATCTGCCGGGCGTGCGGCAGGTGCGCTCGTTCATGGTGCTCAAGGAGATTCTGTCGACGCACGCGTTGCCGGTGTAGTGCGGTTCGGCGGCGGGTGGTGTGGCGCGCGAGGCGTCAATGACCGTCGGTGGTCACGACATGCAACGGCCGATCCATGCAAAAACGCCGCGCAGGTCGCGCGGCGTTTTTGCGTCAGCGTTGCCAGGGCGGCGTATCCGGCGATGTGTCGTGCCGGTAGCGTTCGCGCGCGGCCCGCACGATGGCCGGGTCGATCTCGTGCCCGTCCGCCAGCGCCTTCAGCGCCGCGAGCACGATGCTTGCACGATCGACCTCGAAGAACGCGCGCAGCGCGTCGCGCGTGTCGCTGCGGCCGAATCCGTCGGTGCCCAGCGTCACGTAGCGGCGCGGCACGTACGCGCGGATCAGTTCGGGCACCGCGCGCACATAGTCGGTCGCGGCGATCACGGGCCCGCGCGTCGCGGCGAGCGCGCCGGTGACATACGGCGTGGCGTGCGGGTGGTCGTCGTCGAGCCGCGCGCGACGCTCGGCCTCCATCCCGTCGCGCTGCAGTTCGGTGAAGCTCGTGACGCTCCACACGGCCGCATCGATGCCCCAGTCTTCCTTCAGCATGCGTTGCGCGGCGATGACTTCGCCGAGGATCGCGCCCGCGCCGAGCAACTGCACTTGCGCGGTCGCATGCGATTCCGCCGCCAGCGGATACATCCCGTTCAGGATTCCTTCGCGCAAGGCTTGCGCATCGCCGCCGGGCATCGACGGCTGCGCGTAGTTCTCGTTCGTCACCGTCACGTAATAGAACACGTCGCGCTGCTGCTCGACCATCTCGCGCATGCCGGCATCGACGATCGTCGCGACTTCGTACGCGAACGCGGGATCGTATGCGCGGCAGTTCGGAATCGTCGATGCGGCGAGGTGGCTGCTGCCGTCCTGGTGCTGCAACCCTTCGCCGCCGAGCGTCGTGCGCCCGGACGTCGCGCCGACGAGGAAGCCGCGCGCACGCTGGTCGGCGGCGGCCCAGATCAGGTCGCCGATGCGCTGGAAGCCGAACATCGAGTAGTAGATGTAGAACGGCAGCATCGGCAGGTCGTGCACGCTGTACGACGTCGCGGCGGCGATCCACGACGAGATCGCGCCCGCTTCCGAAATGCCTTCCTCGAGGATCTGCCCACGCGTGTCCTCGCGGTAGTAGAGCATCGAGCCGAGATCCTCGGGTTCGTAGCGCTGGCCGAGCGGCGAGTAGATGCCGACCTGCCGGAACAGGCTCGCCATGCCGAACGTGCGCGCTTCGTCGGCGACGATCGGCACGACGCGCGGGCCGAGCTCGCGATCCTTGATCAGCGCGGCAAGCATGCGCACGAGCGCCATCGTCGTCGACATCTCGCGGCCGGCCGCATCCAGCGCGAACGCACCCCAGGCCGGCATCGAAGGGACGGTCAGCCCCTTCGATGCCGCCATCCGCCTTCTGGGCAGATAGCCTCCCAGGGCAGCCCGGCGGGCATGCAGGTAACGCATTTCCGGGCTGTCTTCCGCTGGCTTGTAAAACATCAACTGCTCGACGTCGCTGTCCGACAGCGGCAACCGGAAGCGGTCGCGAAACGCTTTCAGATCGTCGACGTCGAGCTTTTTCTGCTGATGGGTCGTCATCCGGCCCTGGCCGGCCGCACCCATCCCGTATCCCTTCATCGTTTTCGCGAGGATCACCGTCGGCTGGCCGCGGTGCGCGAGCGCTCGCGCATACGCGGCGTGCAGCTTGCGCGCGTCGTGGCCGCCGCGGCGCAGGCGGTCGATCTCCGCGTCGGTGAGCTGCGCGGCGAGCGCTTCGAGCGCAGGGTCCTGGCTGAAGAAGCGCGCGCGGTTGTATGCGCCGTCGTTCGCGGAGAAGGTCTGGAACTGCCCGTCGACCGTATCGGCGAACGCGCGTGCGAGTGCGCCGGCGTGATCGCGTGCGAACAGCGGATCCCAGTCGGAGCCCCACAGCACCTTGATGACGTTCCAGCCGGCGCCCGCGAACTGCGCTTCGAGTTCGTCGATCACGCGGCCGTTGCCGCGCACCGGGCCGTCGAGCCGCTGCAGGTTGCAGTTGATCACGAACACGAGGTTGTCGAGCCCCTCGCGCGCGGCGAGCGACAGCGCGCCGAGCGATTCGGGTTCGTCCATCTCGCCGTCGCCGAAGAAGCCCCACACGGTGCGGCCCGCAGTGTTCGCGAGGCCGCGATGCTGCAGGTAGCGCATGAAGCGCGCCTGGTAGATCGCGTTGATCGGGCCGATGCCCATCGAGCCGGTCGGGAACTGCCAGAAATCGGGCATCAGCCACGGGTGCGGATACGAGCACAGCCCGGGCCCGGTGATTTCACGGCGATAGTGCGTGAGGTGGTCCTCGCCGAGAAAACCTTCGAGATACGCACGTGCATAGACGCCCGGCGACGAATGCGGCTGGAAGTACACGAGATCGCCGCCCGGGCCGCTTTCATCGCCCGTGCCGGCCGGCGCCGCGCGGAAGAAGTGGTTGAAGCCGACTTCGAACAGGTCGGATGCCGACGCGTAGCTCGCGATGTGGCCGCCGAGCTCGCCGTACGCACGGTTCGCGCGCACGACCATCGCGAGCGCGTTCCAGCGCAGCGCGGCGGACAGCCGTTCCTCGAGATCGGCGTCGCCCGGATAGGGCGGCTGCTCGTGCGCGGCGATCGTGTTCACGTACGGCGTGACCGGGCCGCGCGGCGCCGCGAGCCCGCGGGTGTGCGCATGCGCGGCGAGCCGGCCGAGCAGGTACTGGGCGCGCTCCTTGCCGACGTGCGCGACGACGGCGTCGAGCGCCTCCAGCCATTCGACGGTTTCTTCAGGGTCGGTGTCGGCGTGAGCGCCGCCCGCGCGCCGCCGCGTGGCGTCGATACCGTTCGACAGGTCCGTCATCGCAGGTCTCCCGCGCGCCGGTCGGGAGCGGCGCGCATCAGTGGCAATCGGTCGGATCATGCTACCCGCCGATCCGCAAAATATGCGTCTGATTTCATTGGGATTTCACGCGCCGATAGTGTAAATATTCCGGTTGTGGCCACTCTTCCGGAATATTTCGACCATGAGTTCAAACCCGCGGCGGCTCGACCGCATCGATATCGGCATCCTGAACCAGCTGCAGCAGAACGCGCGGATCACGAACGCGGAACTCGCGCGTGCGGTGAACCTGTCGGCCACGCCGTGCTTCAACCGCGTGCGCGCGCTGGAGAAGCTCGGGCTGTTCCGGCAGCAGGTCACGCTGCTCGACCCCGAGCCGCTCGGGCTGCGGATCAACGTGTTCATCCAGGTCAGCCTCGAGAAGCAGGTCGAGGATGCGCTGCAGCGCTTCGAGGAGGCGATTTCGCAGCGGCCCGAGGTGATGGAGTGCTACCTGATGTCGGGCGATGCCGACTACCTGCTGCGCGTCGTGATGCCCGACATGCGCACGCTCGAGCGTTTCATCATCGAGCGCCTGACGACGATCCCCGGCGTATCGAACATCCGGTCGAGCTTCGCGCTGAAGCAGGTGCGCTACAAGACCGCGCTGCCGTTGCCGGCGTCCGGATTGACGCTCGTCGATCCGGACGAGGCGGCATCCGACTGGAGCTGAGCGGGGCATCGCACGCGCGCCTGCCAGCTTTTCGGCTGCCGGCTGCAGTCGGCAACCATGACAAAGCGCCGACGATTGCCCGACGCCGTCGAAAGGGGCCGCGTGAGGCACGACGGATCGCTGCCGCGGCGGCGCGCAGGGCGCTTGCATCGTCACGACGCCGCGCGGGACGATCGCGTATGCTCGTCCCGTCAGCGGCAACGGCGGCCGCCGTTGCCGGATCAATCGTGTGACGACCGATCAACGAGCGAGGGCATGATGGCTAGACAGACGATGGCGGAATACCTGGCGAAGACGCTGGCGGCAGCGGGCGTCGAGCGTATCTGGGGCGTGACGGGCGACAGCCTGAACGGCCTGTCGTTCAGCTTGAGCCAGATCGGCTCGATCCGCTGGATGCATACGCGGCACGAGGAAAGCGCCGCGTTCGCGGCCGGCGCGGATGCCGCGTCGACCGGGCGGCTCGCGGTGTGCGCGGGCAGTTGCGGCCCCGGCAACCTGCACCTGATCAACGGCCTCTACGACTGCCACCGCAATCATCAGCCGGTGCTCGCGATCGCCGCGCACATCCCGTCGACCGAGATCGGCCTCGGCTACTTCCAGGAAACGCATCCGCAGGAGCTGTTCCGCGAGTGCAGCCATTTCGCCGAACTCGTGACCAACGCATCGCAGTTCCCGCGCGTACTCGCGCGCGCGATGCGCACCGCGATCGACGAACGCGGCGTCGCGGTGATCGTGCTGCCGGGCGACATCGCGCTGGGCGACGGCCCGGACGAAGCGCCGGCATGGAGCGAATCGGCGCCGCCGTCGATCCTGCCGGCCGACGCCGATCTCGACCGGCTCGCGGCGCTGCTCAACGCGTCCGACGCGGTCACGCTGCTGTGCGGCAGCGGCACGCAGGGCGCGCACGACGAGGTGGTCGCGCTGGCCGACACGCTTGGCGCGCCGGTCGTGCATGCGCTGCGCGGCAAGCAGTTCGTCGAATGGGACAACCCGTTCGACGTCGGGATGACGGGGCTGATCGGCTTCAGCTCGGGCTATCACGCGATGGAATCGTGCGACACGCTGCTGATGCTCGGCACGGATTTCCCGTACCGGCCGTTCTATCCGTCGAACGCGAAGATCGCGCAGATCGACTGGAAAGGCTCGCAGCTCGGCCATCGTGCGCCGCTCGCGCTTGGTCTCGTCGGCACCGTGAAGGAAACGATCGCGGCGCTGCTGCCGCGCCTGACGCGCAAGACGCAGCGGCGTTTCCTCGAGAATGCGCTGAAGCACTACGCGGCCGCGCGCAAGGGGCTCGACGATCTCGCGGTAGCCGAGCCGCCGGGCCGCGCGATTCATCCGCAATACCTGACGAAGATCGTCGACGAAGTCGCGGCGGAGGACGCGATCTTCACGGCCGACGTTGGCACGCCGACGCTGTGGGCCGCGCGCTACCTGACGATGAACGGCAAGCGGCAACTGCACGGTTCGTTCAATCACGGCTCGATGGCGAATGCGATGCCGCAGGCGCTTGGCGCGCAGGGCGCGCATCCGGGGCGGCAGGTGGTGTCGCTGTCCGGCGACGGCGGGCTGTCGATGCTGCTCGGCGACCTGCTCACCGCGCGCCAGCTCAAGCTGCCGGTCAAGATCGTCGTGTACAACAACAGCCTGCTCGGCTTCGTGTCGATGGAGCTGAAGGCGGCCGGTTATCTGGATACGAACGTCGACCTGAGCCCGACCGATTTCGCGGCGATTGCGAAGGGCGCGGGCATCTTCAGCGTGCGGGTCGAGCACTCGGAGAACGTCGAGGAAGCGCTGCGCACGGCGTTCGCGCATGACGGGCCGGCCGTCGTCGACGTCGTCACGTCGAAGTACGAGCTCGCGATGCCGCCGAAGATCGAGCTCGCGCATGCGAAGGGCTTCAGCCTGTTCATGCTGCGCGCGATCCTCAGCGGGCGCGGCGACGAGATCGTCGAGCTGGCGAGAACCAACCTGCGGTAAGACGGGCCGCGCACGGGGCGGGCGCCGGCGGTTGATCCGGTACGAATTGATCAGGGGAATCAGGGTCAATCTTCACGTCGCCTTAAGTTTGCGTTTCCTAGAATCGATTTGATCGTCGCGCTTCCTGCGACGGACCGATTCGTCCAGGAGGATGCGCATGCCAAAGCCCCGTGTCGCCGTAGCCCTGTTCCATGAAGTCTTCGACGCGTCGTTGCCGGCGGCGCAATCGTTCGAGGGCTGCCTGTGATGTGGCCGAATGCGTGGCGTGTCTCGGCGCTGTTCGTGCGCGAGTGGGTCGGCCGTCCGGCCGCGGTGGGCGCGTTGTGCCCGAGTTCGCGGCAGCTGGCGCGCGAGATGGCCGATGCGGTGCCGGACGGCGACGGGCTGGTCGTCGAGCTCGGCGGCGGCACCGGCGCGATCACTGCGGCCTTGCTCGAACGCGGCGTCGCGCCACGGCGACTCGTCGTGGTCGAGCGTTCGCCGGCGTTCGTCCAGCACCTGCGGCGACGCTTTCCGGGCATCTCGATCGTGTCGGGCGACGCGCGGCAGCTCGGACGCCTGCTGCCGCCCGACGCGCGCGTCGACGCGATCGTGTCGTGCCTGCCGCTGCGCACGCTGCCGCGCCAGGACGTGACGGCGATCGTCGGCCAGTGCCATCGCGTGCTGTCGGCCGACGGCGTGATGATCCAGTTCACGTACGACCTGCGGCCGCCCGGCCGTCACCCGCTCGGCGATTCGGCATTCGTTGCCTGCGACAGCCGGATCGTGTGGGCAAACATTCCGCCAGCGCGCATCGTGACCGTGCGCAACATCGCCGCCGAACACGCGGAATGACGTCGCAGCACGCGCGGCGCCCGGCGGTGGCGCCTCGCCGTCGCCTTTCATAATTCATTCGACACCTTCCAGTTTCCATTCACATTGCCGTCACATCGGGTTCCTACCATCGCCTTTCATTTCGAAAGCATCAACGGCGGGGAGAACCGGCACCATGAATCGAATCAAAACGGCGGCGCTGCTGTGCGCGGGCGCCCTTGCGCTCGCCGGATGCGGCAGCGATGACGGCCCGACCAGCACGTCGCCTACCCAGCCGCCCGTTCAGACGGCCGCGCGCAACGTGATCTTCTTCCTCGGCGACGGCATGGGGATGACGACGCTGACGGCCGCACGCATCTACGGCGTCGGTGAAGACGGCGCGCTCACGATCGATACGCTGCCGGAAACCGCGTTCGTGAAGACCTATTCGAACGATGCGCAGGTGACGGACAGCGCGCCGTCGATGTCGGCGTACATGACCGGCGTGAAGACCAACAACGAAGTGATCTCGATGTCGCCCGACACGAAGGCGATCGAGCCGAGCGCGAGCCTGACCGGCAATTGCGGCGCGAACAACGGCAAATCGGCGACGACGCTGCTCGAGATCGCGAAGGCGAAGGGCATGGCCACCGGCGTCGTGACGACCACGCGCGTCACGCACGCGACACCCGCCGCGACCTACGCGCACGTGTGCCATCGCGATGCCGAGAACGACATCGCGGCGCAGCTCGTGCCGGGCGGCGCGGGCTACAACGGTGCGCTCGGCGACGGCGTCGACGTCGTGCTCGGCGGCGGCACGCAATTCTTCGTGCCGAAGGACGGCGGCGGCAAGCGCACCGACGGCCGCAACCTCGTCAACGAGCTGAAGGCGAAGGGCTATGCGTTCGCGCAGAACCGCGACGACCTGCTGGCCGCCGATGCGACGAAGAGCGGCAAGCTGGTCGGCCTGTTCTCGTCGAGCCACATGAGCTACGACCTCGATCGCGGCGCGACGAAGGAGCCGAGCCTCACCGACATGGCGACGCGCGCGCTCGACGTGCTGCAGAAGAATCCGAACGGTTATTTCCTGATGGTCGAAGGCGGCCGGATCGACCACGCGCTGCACGACACCAATGCGAAGCGCGCGCTGCAGGACACGGTTGCGTTCGACAACGCGATCAAGGCGACGATCGACAAGGTGCGCAAGACCGATCCCGACCTGAAGAACACGCTGATCGTCGTCACGGCCGACCACGACCACACGCTGGTGCTGAACGGTTATGCGGCGCGCACCGGCAAGACGGAAGCGGGCAAGGCCGGCGTGCTGGGCGTGCTGCGCAACTACCAGACGGGCGCGGTCGCGAAGGACGCGGACGGCGCGCCGTACACGATCATCGGCTTCGGCAACGGCGAGAACCGCGTGCAGGGCAGCCGCGCGGGCACCGCGCTCACCGACGCGGTGACGGGCGCCGACGACTATCGCCAGGAGGCGGTCGTGCGCATGGACAAGGGCAACGAGACGCACGGCGGCACGGATGTGTTCCTCGGTGCGATCGGCCGCGGCGCGGATGCGTTCCACGGCGTGATCGAGAACAACAAGGTCTTCGAGCTGGTGCGCAACGCGGTGCAGCTGTGAGCGCCGACTACACGGGTACAGGGGAATACAGGATGTCGACCATCAAGTGCATCGCGGCGGCGCTGGCCGTCGCGGGTTTCGCATGCGGCGCGGCGCAGGCCGCCGGCCAGGCGAAGAACGTGATTTTCTTTCTCGGCGACGGCATGGGGCCGACGACCGTGACGGCGAGCCGGATCTACAAGGTCGGTGAGTCGGGACAACTGACGATGGAGAAGCTGGCGCGCACCGCGCGCATCAAGACCTTCTCGAACGACGCGCAGACGACCGACAGTGCGCCGTCGATGGCCGCGTACATGACCGGCGTGAAGATGAACAACGAAGTGCTGTCGATGTCGTCCGACACGCGCGCGGTCGCGCCGGGCAGCGACGCGAACGGCAACAAGACGGTCAACAACTGCGCGCCGGGCAACGGCCAGCCGGTCGCGACGCTGCTGGAGCTGGCGAAGGCGCGCGGCAAGGCGGTCGGCGCGATCACGACGACCGAGCTCACGCACGCGACGCCTGCCGCGACCTATTCGCACATCTGCCATCGCGACGCGCAATACGACATCGCCGCGCAGGCGGCGCCGGGCGGCGCGGGCTACAACGCGGCGCTCGGCGACGGCGTCGACGTGCTGATGGGCGGCGGCCGCAACCACTGGACGCCGTTCGATCCGGTGGCCAACAAGCGCGGCCGCGCGGACGGGCGGAACCTGCTCAACGAGATGAAGGCGAAGGGCTACACGGTCGTCGCGACGAAGGATCAGCTCGCGCAGGCCGGCAACGGCAAGCTGGTCGGCCTGTTCAGTTCGACGAGCCATCTCGAGTACGAGCTGGACCGCGTCGCGGGCAAGGGCGAAGGGCCGTCGCAGCCGAGCCTTGCCGAGATGACGTCGAAGGCGATCGACGTGCTGTCGAAGAATTCGAACGGCTATTTCCTGATGGTCGAAGGCGGCCGGATCGATCACGCGCTGCACGGCACCAACGCGAAGCGCGCGCTCGAGGACACGGCGGCATTCGACGAAGCGATCCGCGTCGCGCTGTCGAAGGTCGACCTGTCGAACACGCTGATCGTCGTGACGGCCGACCACGACCACACGATGACGATCAACGGTTATTCGAAGCGCGGCAACCCGATTCTCGACATCAGCCGCAACTATCGCGACGGCCAGCCGAGCAAGGACGCCGACGGCAATACCTACACGACGCTGGTGTTCGGCAACGGCGCGAACCGGCCGAACGTGCGCGCGTCGGTCGATTCGGCCACCGCGACGAACGATGCGTATCTGCAGGAAGTGGGCGTGCGGATGGGCAGCGCGGGTTCGGAAACGCACGGCGGCGGCGACGTGATGCTGTTCGCCGACGGCGCCGATGCGAAGGCGTTCAAGGGCACGATCGACAACACGAAGGTGTTCGGTCTCGTGCGCTCGGCGTTCGGTTTCTGAGGCGGGTGATGGCACGATGAACAGGAACGCGCGATGAAACGCCAGATCTTCTGTGCGCTCGCCGGCGGGATGATTGCGCTGCCGGCTTGTGCAGCGGCCGATCTCGACGCCGTGCTGCTGCACGAGAGCCGCACGGTGACGGCCGACGGCGTGACGCGCACGACGCTGTATCGCGAACGGATGGTGCGGCGCGACGGGCACGTGTGGGTCGAACGCGTGCTGCCCGCCGCGTCGGCCGGCGGCGGGCAGGGTGACGATCACGATCATGACCACGATGCGGGCCCGGGCCGCCGCGCCGGCGTGCAACCGGCGGCCGCCCACGCGGGCCACAGGCATTTCAACTTCCAGGCGGCTGCACGGCATGTGACTTACGACGGCAAGACGGCCCGCATCGAGTACGTCGATGCGGCGAACCGGACGGTCGTCAGCGTGCCACCGGCCGAGTACGAAACCACGGGTTTCGACGGCTCGTGGGACAACGCGTATTACGTCACGCCGCCGTCGCAGCTGAAGCGGCTCGCGGTCGCGAAGCGCGGCGACGCGCCCGGCACCCTCTGGTACGAGCAGGCGGTCGATACGCCCGGCGCGCGCGGCGTGAACCGGATCCTGTGGAGCGAGACGCTGCAGGCGCCGCTGTCGGTCGAATACCGGAGTGCCGATGGCCGCGTCGTGCGCAAGCTGACGTTGACACCGGCGCCGGCCGCGCGGCGCGAGCCGCCGCCGTGGACGACGCTCGCCCGCTACGCGCGCAAGGAATACGCCGACTATCTGGATTGATCGGCGGGCGGCGACACGCTACCGATGACCCGACGGCTTCGGCCGATCGTGCGATGCGTACGCGGGGTTTACGGTCAGGCCGGCCGGTATCGCCATCGCGATACGGCCGGGCGCTGGCCGCTTTTTTCTTTTTCCGAAGTCGTGTCACCCGGCAGGGGCGGCCGACGATCCGCTAGAACCGCGCACCGTCGGGCACGCGCGTTGACGGCCGCGACGCGACCCGCTTGATGAAGCGGTCGAGCGGTGTCGCATAGCCGCGCGCGATCGCCGCGCTCAGCACTGCCGACAACGCCAGATACGCGATCAGCAACAGCAGCCGGGTGTCGCCATGCGTGGCCGACGGCGGCCAGAACGTGCGCAGCCCGCCGAGCACGATCAGGTGAAACAGGTACAGCTCGTAGCTCAGCGTGCCGGCCCGGCGCAACGGCGCGAGCAGGCGGCCCGGCGCGCGCGTGCCGTTGACGTGCGCGCCGATCAGCAGCACGGCCGTGCCGAGCGCCATCGCGGTGACGCCGGCGACGTGGCTTTCCGCGATCGGCCAGGCCAGATACAGCGCGGCCATCGCCGCCGCGACGAGCCCCTGCACGAGCGGCGCGGCGAGCCGCTGCCAGCGTTTGCGCTCGGCCAGCAACGCGGTGCAGCAGCCGATCGCGATCCCGTCGAACGACGCGAAGTACGCATAGAGGAACCCGCCTTCGTCGCCGGCATGCGTGAAGCGGTACACGGGCCCGATCGCGGCGATAACCACCCAGAACGCGACCAGCCGCGCATCGCGGCGCAGCGCGATGCACAACAGCGGAAACGACAGGTAGAACACCTCTTCGACAGACAGCGACCACAGCACGCCGAGCGCGTAGTTGACCCACCCGTATGCGCCGATCAGCACGTTCATCCAGAACGTCAGCGACGCGAGATTCACGAGCCAGAACGACACGGCGATGCCCTCCGGCGCGTGGTTCCGGAAGATCGGCACGCCGGCCGCCGCGAGGCCGTTGACGAGCGCGAGCAGCAGGAGCAGGCACGGGACGATGCGCGCGACGCGCGACACGTAGAACGCGCGCACGTCGACCGCGCCGAGGTTGCCCCAGCGGTGTCGCGCATTAGACGTGATCAGGTAGCCCGAGATCGCGAAGAACATCGTCACGCCGTAGTTGCCGTTGCGCACCACCGCATGTACCGTTTCCCAGCCGAATACGCGCGCGAGCGACGTCTCGCGCAGCGAGTAGGGGATGTTGAAGTGATGCAGCAGGACGAGCACGATCGACATCCCGCGCAGCAGGTCGATCCGCGCGTTGCGCGGGCCGGCGCTCATTGCGGCCTGCCCGGTTCGGCGAGGGCGGGCAGCGTCGCCAGGAACGTGTCGCGTGCGCGCAGGCCGGCGTTCGGCGTCTGCCGTTCGTCGTCCTGTATCAGGTACGCGAACGCGAGCGTGCGCGGCCCTTTGGCCGCCCAGCCGACGAACCAGCCATACGCATGCGACGCATCGTACTTGCGCCCCGGCGACCCGGTGCCCGTCTTGCCGTGCACGATCCAGCCGCCGGGCCGTGTGTCGATCAGCGTGATGCGCTCGGTCATGTCGTACGCGTGCGCGCTGACGGGCAGTGTCCGGTTCGCGATCTTGCGCATGAAGCCGACCTGTTCGAGCGGCGAGATGCGCAGCGATGAATTGACCCAGGCGCCCATCACGCCGTTCAGTTCGCCCTGCGGGCTGGTCGCGTCCGCGTTGCCGTAGCCGAATGCGCTCGTGTATTGCTGGAAGCGCGCCTGCCCGAGCGCCTGGGTGACCTGCTGCGAGTACCAGAACACCGACAGCTTCATCCAGCGCGCCGGATCGGTCGGCTCGCGCCACGGCGCGCCGCCCCAGTCGGGGTAGCCGGTGTGGAACTCGAGCGTCGGGGTGTGCGCGTCCTTCAGGACGCCCGCATCGAAGCCCATCAGGCTGATGGCGACCTTGAACGTCGACGCGGGCGTGACGCGGGTCGCGCAGTCGCCTTGCTGCACGAGCACCTGGCCGGTGGTGGCGTCGGCGACGACGGTGCAGACCGGGCGGGCATGGGAAGTCGCGGCGGCCAGAAGGCCGGCGGCGAGGGGGAACAGCGCGCGGCGCCAGTGCTTCAAGTGACACTCCTCGGGGATGGGCGGCAGGCGCACGGCACGAGTGAAAGGTGGCGGGCCGTGCGTAATGAAGGCGACGGCCGGCATCGAGGAAGGCGGGGATGGCGGCCGTTGCGCAGGCCCACAGTGTATCGACGGATCGTCGTCCGTTGACCTGTCACGGTTGCCGGGGCGATTGCGCGCCGGTTGCCCGTTCCGGCGTCATCGGCCGGTCACGCGCGTTGCAGCGCGCATGAAAAAACCCGCCAGCAGGCTGGCGCGTGCGGGCGGGCGAAGACACCTCGGGCCGACCGGCGCGGGTGTCGCGTGAAGAACGGAGAACCGGGTTGCGTCAGAACTTGTGGCGCAGCGCGAGACGCACGGCTACCTGGTTCGACGTCGACGACGGTGCGTCGGTGCCGGGGATGAACGCGTTGTCGAGGATCGAGTTCGTCTTGTCGCCGGCGATGTGCTGGTACGCGGCCTGCACGTACACGTCTGTGCGCTTCGACAGGTTGTAGTCGGCCATCAGCCCGACCGAGTGGATCTTCGGTTTCGCGTCGCCGGTCGACGCGTCGTACTTCTCGAGCGACAGCACGTACTGCGCGCCGACCATGAACGCCGGCGTGATCTGGTACGAACCGTTGACCTCGAAGTTCTGGTACTTGATCGCGCTGACCGTCGCGCCCGGTGCGATGATCGCGCCCGGCGTGCCGAGGTAGCCGTTGCCGGTCGGGTTCTTGTAGTTCGAGTTCGTGTACGCGAAGCCGACCGTCGCGGGCCCGAACGTGTAGTTGATGCCCGCGCCGAACACGCGCATGCGTTCCGCGATGTAGCTCGCGTCGTTCGCGGTGATCGCGCCGGCCGAGCCGTTGCCCGGATGGTTCGCCTGCAGGTACGCGGCGCCGATCAGCAGCCCGTTGTTCTGGTACTGCGCGCCGAAGCTGTACGCGCGGTTGTCCGAGAAGTTCGTGCTGTTGCTGAAGCTGTATGCGCCGCCGAACGTGAAGCCGCCGAAGTTCGGGCTCGCGTACTTCACCGTGTTGTCGAGGCGGAACGAGTTGTCGGTGTTGTCGTTGTCGAACGGGTGCGCGAGCAGATAGCCGCCCCAGTTGCCGTTGGCCGTGGTCGGCGCGAGATAGTCGACGACGGAGTCGTACTGGCGGCCGAACGTCAGCGTGCCGTACTGCGCCTGGCTCAGGCCGACGTACGCCTGGCGGCCGAACATGCGGCCGCCCTGGTTGAGCCGGCCGGAGTTCACGTCGAAGCCGTTTTCGAGCTGGAAGATCGCCTTCATGCCGCCGCCCAGATCCTCGCTGCCCTTCAGGCCCCAGCGGCTGCCCTGCGCGTAGCCGCTCGCCATCTCGTAGACGTGGCCGGTGCCGACGTTGTTCGTGTAGTTCAGGCCTTCGTCGATCACGCCGTACAGCGTGACGCTGCTCTGCGCGAACACGGGGGCGGCGAAGGTTGCCGTTACGGCGAGCGCCGTCAGGGTCTTTTTCATTGAGAGATCTCCGGGATATCCAGCTTCTTGTATCGGTTGTCGTGGGCGCAACCGGCGAGGCGCGCCCCGTCATCCGGGGCGTTTCCGGCGCAGCGCGCGCGGCGCCGGAAACGCGCGATGCGCGGCGGCGCGGCGACCGGCTGTGCCGGGTCGTGTCTCCTCCGATGACACCGCGCATTCTTCCCAAGCCGAAGAGGAACCGAAAGCGAGTAATTTCGATGGATGGGATCGGGTTCGCCAATGGGGTCGCGACCGGCCGTTTCGACAGTCGAAACCGTGTGCGCGGCGCCGCGCGCCAACGCCGGTCGCGCCATCGCCGGACGGGGGCGCGACGCAGCCTGGCGGGGCCCGTGCGCAGGCGCGGGAAATCGGACGAGAGGCCCGCCAGGCGGGCCTGGCGGGGCACCCGGAGATCGATTGGCGCTGCCGATAGCCATGATCGGAATTACTCGTTTCCCTAAACATATTGGCGGCTGAAACATGCAGGCTGACCGGACGTGGCTGGATGCACGATTCGCCGGTCGCCGCGCATGCCGCGACGCACAAACAACAGATTCGATTTGGAGACGACCCACCATGCAGATTCGACGACTGAAAACGGTCCTTCTCGCCGCCGCGGCGATCCTGTCCGCGCCCGCGGCCCACGCGGCCGGCGGCGCGTGCGCCGACGGCAAGACGGTCCATTTCGCGGGCATCACGTGGGAGAGCGGGTCGTTCGCGACCGAAGTGCTGCGGCAGATCATGGAGAAGGGCTACGGCTGCAAGACGGACGTCGTGCCGGGCAGCACGGCCGCCACCGAAACGGCGCTCGCGCGCAACGACCTGCAGATCTGGGCCGAGCAGTGGACGGGCCGCAGCGAGATCACCGCGAAGGCTGTCTCGTCGGGCGCCGTGAAACTGATCGGCGACACGCTGCCGGGCGGCACGACCGAAGGCTGGTTCGTGCCCGACTACGTGGTGAAGGGCGATCCGGCGCGCAACATCAAGCCGGTCGCGCCCGGGCTCGTGTCGGTCGACGATCTGCCGAAGTTCAAGCAGGTGTTCGCCGACGAGGAGGAGCCGGACAAGGGCCGCTTCCTGAACTGCCCGACGGGCTGGGACTGCGAGCGAGTGAACACGCGTCTGCTGAAGGTGCTGAAGCTCGACCAGTCGTACACGAACTTCCATCCGGGCACCGGCGCGGCGCTCGACGCGGCGATCGCGTCCGCGTACCAGCGCGGCGCGCCGATCGTGTTCTATTACTGGGGCCCGGCCGCGCTGATGGCGAAGTACAAGTTCACCGCGCTGAAGATGCCGGCCTATAACGACGCATGCTGGAAGACGCTGCGCGACGAGAGCAGCACGCACCAGTGCGCGTCGTCGTACATGGTGTCGCGGCTGACGGTCGGCGTGTCGAAGCCGTTCGCCGATGCAAACCCCGATCTCGTCGGCGTATTCGGCAAGGTGCGTTTCCCGATGGACTTCCTGAACCAGACGATCCTCGAGATGACGACGAAGAAGATCGACGGCGCGGCGATGGCCACGCAGTTCCTGAAGACCCGCCAGGACATGTGGAAGCAGTGGGTGCCGGCCGACGTCGCGCAGAAGATCGCCGACAGCCTGAAGGGCGCGTAACCTGCGCGCGGCGGCGGGCCCGCGCCCGCCGCCGCCGTCACGCGCCTTCGCGGCGCGACGGAGAATCAACATGAACGGCTTCTTTCTGCACCTGTCGATCGCCGACTGGGTGAACAGCGCGCTCGAGACTTTCGTCGCGCAATACGGCGACAGCTTCCATCACTTCAGCGTGCTCGTGTTGCGCTACCTGCTCGTGCCGCTCGAAGGCGCGTTGCGCGTGGCGCCGCCGTGGCTCGTGCTGCTGGTCGTCGGCGCGATCGCGTGGAATGCGACGCGCCGCATCGGCCTCGGCGCGCTTTTCATGCTGCTGCTCTACGCGATCGGCTGCTTCGGCCTGTGGGACAAGCTGATGCAGACACTCGCGCTGATGCTCGTCGCGACGGTGCTGTCGGTCGCGATCGGCGTGCCGGCCGGCATCCTCGCGTCGCGCAGCGCGTGGCTGCGGCGGATGCTGCTGCCCGTGCTCGACGTGATGCAGACGCTGCCGAGCTTCGTGTACCTGATCCCGGTGCTGATGCTGTTCGGGCTCGGCAAGGTGCCCGCGATTCTCGCGACGATCATCTATGCGCTGCCGCCGCTGATCCGCCTGACCGATCTCGGCATCCGCCAGGTCGATCCGGACGTGACGGAGGCCGCGCGTGCGTTCGGCACGACGCGCTGGCAGCTGCTCGTCAACGTGCAGCTGCCGCTCGCGCGGCCGAGCATCATGGCCGGCATCAACCAGACGACGATGATGGCGCTGTCGATGGTCGTGATCGCGTCGATGATCGGCTCGCGCGGGCTCGGCGAGGACGTGCTCGCGGGCATCCAGACGCTCGACGTCGGCAAGGGCACGCAGGCCGGCCTCGCGATCGTGATCCTCGCGATCGTGATCGACCGGATCAGCCAGGGCTTCGGCCAGGAGCGTCGCGCGCGCCGCCGGCTCGCGCAGCAGCGCCGGCAGAAAGGCGCGTCGCGCGTGCCGTACCGGCTGCCGCGCAAGGCGCAGCCGGCGGCCGTCGATTCGAATCAGGCGACGCAATCGTCGCGCGCATAGGAACGGAGGCAGACATGGCGACCATCGACGTCAAACACGTGTACAAGCTGTTCGGGCCGCAGGCCGCGCATGCGCGCGTGCTCGACCTGCTGCGCTCGGGCAGGCGCAAGGCCGAGGTGCTGGCCGAAACGGGCTGCAACGTCGGGCTCAACGACGTGAGCCTCGGCATCGAGTCGGGCGAGATCTTCGTGATCATGGGGCTGTCGGGTTCCGGGAAATCGACGCTCGTGCGGCACTTCAACCGGCTGATCGAGCCGACGGCCGGCGAGATCGTGATCGACGGCAGCGACGTGATCAAGCTCGACGCGCACGGGCTGCGCGAGCTGCGCCGCTACAAGGTCAGCATGGTGTTCCAGAACTTCGGGCTGCTGCCGCACCAGACCGTGCTCGACAATGCCGCGTATGCGCTGCGCACGCGCGGCGAGAAGCGGCAGGACGCGGCCGACGCCGCGCGCAACTGGCTGACGAAGGTCGGGCTCGACGGTTATGGCGATCATTACCCGGACGAGCTGTCGGGCGGGATGCGGCAGCGTGTCGGGCTGGCACGCGCGCTGGCGGCCGATACCGATGTGCTGCTGATGGACGAGGCGTTCTCCGCGCTCGATCCGCTGATCCGCACCGAGATGCAGGATCAGCTTCTCGAATTGCAGGCGACGCTCGCGAAGACGATCGTGTTCATCACGCACGATCTCGACGAGGCGCTGCGCATCGGCGACCGGATCGCGATCCTGCGTGACGGCACGCTCGTGCAGGTCGGCACGCCGGACGACATCCTGTCGCGTCCGGCGGACGATTACGTGAAGCGGTTCGTCGAGAAGCGCACGAGCGTGAACTGACGCGTCGTGCCCGGTCAGGCCGCGCGGTGCGCGGCCGTCGTCAGCACGATCTTGCCGACGTGCTCGCCCGAGTCGATCAGCACGTGCGCGCCGCGCGCGTCGTCGAGCGCGAAGGTGCGGAACACCTGCGGCTTGACCGTGCCCGCCGCGACGTGCGGCCACAGGTGCCGTTCGAGTTCGGCGATGAGTGCGCCTTTCTCCTCCGGCGTGCGCGAGCGCAGCGTCGAGCCGATGTGCGTGAGGCGCTTGGTCATCATCGGCCACACGTCGAGTTCCTTCGCCGGCCCGGCGAGCGCGCTGACCTGCAGGATCCGCCCGTTCATCGCCGCGGCCCGGTAATTGCGCGCGACGTAGTCGCCCGCGATGATGTCGAGGATCACGTCCACGCCCTTGCCGGCGGTGATCCTGTCGACTTCGGCCACGAAATCTTCTTCCCGGTAATGCACCGCGTGATCCGCGCCGAGGCGCAGGCTCGCGGCGCGATGTGCTTCCGAGCCGACCGTCGTGATGACGGTCGACGCGCCCATCGCCTTCGCGATCATCGTCGCGGTGGTGCCGATGCCCGACGCGCCGCCGTGGATCAGCACCGACTCGCCTGCCTGCAGCCGCCCGCGCTGGACCAGGTTCAGCCAGACAGTCAGGAACGTTTCCGGCATCGCCGCGGCTTCGATCATGTCGAGGCCGGGCGGCAGCTTCATCGTCGTGAGGTGATGGGCGACCGCGTATTCCGCATAACCGCCGCCCGTCACCAGCGCGCTGACCCGGTCGCCCGGCGCGAAGTCGCGCACGGCTTCGCCGGTCGCGACCACTTCGCCCGCGATTTCCAGGCCCGGGATGTCGGATGCGCCGGGCGGCGGGTTGTAGAGCCCCTTGCGTTGCAGCACGTCCGGGCCGTTCACGCCGGCGGCGTGAACCCGGATCAGCACTTCGTCGGCTTTCGGCCGCGGCACCGGGCGACGTGCGGTCGCGAGGACTTCGGGGCCGCCGGGGCGGGTGATTTCGACTGCCGCCATGTCGGCGGGAACGGGGGAGAGCGTATCGGACATGTTTGCCTCGGAAAGACAGATGAGTGATCGGTGAAAAAAGTATAGGCTTGGGCCTTGATGAATTCGCGCAGCGATTTTCACGACCACAGATGCAAATTTGCATCACACCGGGAGAGGGCGCTTGAACTGGGACGATGCACGGATTTTTCTCGCGATCCACCGTGAACGCAGCCTACGCGGCGCTGCGCGGGCGGTCGGGCTCGACCAGGCGACGGTCGGCAGGCGGCTCGCGGCGCTCGAGCGCGCGCTCGGGGCGACGCTGTTCCTGCGCACGTCGGCCGGGTACGTGCCGACCGCGGTGGGCGAGGTGGCGCTGCGCAACGTGGAGAAGATGGAACAGTCGGCGATCGATCTGGTGCGGCAGACGCAGGGCGTCGACCGGCGCCTCGCCGGCGACGTGCGCGTGACGACGACCGATACGATCGGGCTCGAATTCGTGATGCGCGCGATGCGCAACCTGCACGACGAGCATCCGGACGTGCGCGTGCTGCTCAACACGTCGACGCAGGTGGAGAACCTGGCCAAGCGCGAGGCGGACATCGCGATCCGCACGATCAAGCCCGACAATCCCGATCTGCTCATGCGCCGGCTCGCCGCATGGCCGACGGCGCTGTACGCGTCGGAGGAATACCTGGAGCGGCATGGCGAGCCGGTGCCCGGCACCGGCTTCGAAGGGCATGACCTCGTGTGCTTCCTGCCGCACCTGAATGCGCGCAGCCCGCTGACGGTGGTCGGCGAGCCGGTGCGCGCGGGGCGGATCGTGTCGGCGCTGAATTCGAATCTCATGCTGCGCGCGGCCGCGCGCGCCGGGCTCGGGCTCGCCGAACTCCCGGTGCCGATCGCGGAGCGCGACGGGCTGGTGCGCGTGTGGCCGGCACGCACGTCGTCGCGGCCCTATGAAGTCTGGATGGTCACGCACAAGGATCTGCGGCATACCGCGCGGATGAGCGCGATGATCGATCACATCGTGCGGGTGTTCGACGAGGTGGAGGCGCGGGGCAGAGCGGGGGACTGAATGTGACTCGAAGGACGGGAGGCGGCACGCTGCGATGTGCCGGCGATCCGCGGGATCGGCCCGGGCGGGTGTGACCGGTTCGATGCGGGCGAGCGGCCTTGGGGGCGTGAATGACGAACGGCGGCGGTGATTCTACGGTGAACGAGAGGGCTCGATGAACCGATTCAGTGTGGACGGAAAAGCGCTTGGCGACTGGGCGAAGTTTCACGACTACTTCGCGGGCGAATTCGGATTTCCGGGTTACTACGGCCGGAACATGGATGCATGGAATGATTGCATGAGCGACTATTGCTACGAGCACGGCATCGTGTCGCTGCGGATCGACGATGCGGGAGCGTTGAAGGAGCGCAATCCGGAGATTTTCGCCGCACTCGTCGAGTGCAGCGCGTTCATCAATTGGCGAGCAACGAAGGAAGGGGGGGACCCGTTGATCGTGTTGTCCTATTGGGTATAGTCAGCGGCGCTGACGTTGCATCGAGTGGCGTCGTGAAGCCGATTGCCGGGACGGCAATCGGCGAACACGCAGCCGCCTCAATGCGTGACCGTTTCCCGTTCGCTTGCGCTCACGGCAGACGCTTCGCCGTGCCCCGCATCCGCCAGGATCAGATCCGCGCCTTTCTCCGCGACCATCATCGTCGGCGCGTTGATGTTGCCCGACGTGATGTTCGGGAACACCGACGCATCGACGATCCGCAGCGCCTGCAGCCCGTGCACGCGCAACGAAGCATCGACCACCGACGTCGCCGCGTCCGGCCCCATCGCGCATGAGCCGCACAGATGGTAGATCGAACCCGACTGCTCGCGGAAATACTGCAGCATCGCCTCGTCGGAATCGACCTGCGGCCCCGGCGAGATTTCCTCGACGGTCATCGACTTCAGCGCCGGCGCGCGCATCAGCGCACGGATCACCTTGCTGCCCTGCACGGCTTCGTCGAGATCCTTCCGCGTGGTGAGCGCGTTGACGTGGATCTTAGCGGCATCTTCCGCGCGGTTCGATGCGATCTCGATCGTGCCGCGGCTCGTCGGCCGGCACGGGTTGAACGCGATCAGGAATCCGGAGTAAGGCTCGGGCTTGATGCTCGCGCGGTCGCTCTTCGGAATCCGGTACGACAGCGGGTTGAAGTAGAGCTGGAGGTTCGGTTCCTGCGCATCGTCCGTGCCGCGGAAGAAGCCGCCGGCCTGGTTCACGCTCATCGCGAGCGGCCCGCGCTTCGTCAGCAGGTAGCGCAGCCCGATCTTCATCTTGCCGAGCAGCGTGCCCATCTCGTCGTTCAGCGTCGGCCGGTTCGCCTTGAAGTAGAAGCTCACGCACAGGTGGTCCTGCAAGTTGCGGCCGACGGCCGGCAGCGCATGCACGAGCGGCACGCGCCGGCGCGCGAGCAGCGCCGGATCGCCGACGCCCGACAGCTGCAGCAGCTTCGGCGTATCGACCGCGCCGGCCGCGAGGATCACCTCGCGCGCGGCGACGAATGTTTCGTCGCCATGCGCGCCCGCGACGACCACGCCGGTGGCGCGCGTGCCGTCGAAGGTCACGCGCCGCACGAGCGCACCCGGGCGCAGCGTGAGGTTCGCGCGGCCCAGCGCGGGACGCAGGTACGCGAAGCTGCTGGAGCAGCGTTCGCCGTTCTTCGTGTTCAGGTCGTAGATGCCCGCGCCTTCGAACTGCGCGCCGTTGAAGTCGTCGGTGCGCGGCAGGTTCAGTTCGCCGCAGCCCTTCAGGAATTCGTGGACGATGGGATGCACGTCGGCCTTCATCGACGTGATGTGAATCGGCCCCGTCGCGCCGTGATGCTGCGGATCGGTCGCGCCGGCCGCGTGGGTTTCGAGCTTGCGGAAGTAGGGCAGCACGTCGTCGTACGCCCAGCCCGGATTGCCGGCGGCCGCCCAGTCGTCGTAGTCGCTGCGCTGGCCGCGCACATAGACCATCGCATTGATCGAGCCCGACCCGCCGACCACCTTGCCGCGCGGGCAGTACAGCTTGCGATCGGCGAGCTGCGCCTCGGGCTCGCTGTAGTACATCCAGTTGTAGCGGCGGTTGTAGTAGGTCTTCGTGAAGCCGACCGGCACCTTGAACCAGAACGACGCGTCGCGTTCGCCCGCCTCGAGCAGCAGCACCGAGTGCCGGCCCGATTCGCTCAGGCGGTTCGCGAGGATGCAGCCGGCCGAGCCCGCGCCGACGATGATGTAGTCGTAGCTCATGTCTGTCCTTTGCGCTCAGCCCTTCGCGGGGGAGAGATCCTTCACGTCGACGGGGTGTTCGCCCATCTGCAGGTGCAGCCGTTCGCCCGTGTACGGCGTGTGGCGCCGCACGACGTCCATGTCGAGCTCGATGCCGAGGCCCGGCTCGTTCGACGGGATGATGTAGCCGTCCTCCCAGCGGATCGGCGTCTTCACGACTTCGGCATGGAAACCGCCCCACGTCATGATGCTTTCCTGGATCAGGAAGTTCGGCGTGCAGGTCGCGAGCTGGATGCTCGCGGCGGCGCCCACCGGCCCGTTGTACAGGTGCGGTGCGATCTGCGCGTAGTGCACTTCGGCGAGCGTCGCGATCTTCTTCGCTTCGAGCAGGCCGCCCACGCGCGCGACGTTCAGCTGCAGGATCGACGCGCCGCCCGCCTGCAGCAGCTTGTGGAACTCGTACTTGGTGGTCAGGCGCTCGCCGGTCGCGATCGGGATCGACGTGTGCTTCGCGACCTGCGCGATCGCTTCTTCCTGGCCGGGGGGAACCGGCTCCTCGAACCACAGCGGGTCGTACTTCTCGAGCCGCTTCGCGAGCCGGATCGCCGACGACGGCACCATCTGCCCGTGCGTGCCGAACAACAGGTCGGCCTTGCTGCCGACGGCTTCTCGCACCTTGCGGCAGAACGTCTCGCAGCGGTCGAGCACGTCCAGCGACAGCTGGTGGCCCGAGTAGGCCGTGTACGGGCCGGCCGGGTCGAACTTCACGGCGGTGAAGCCGAGCTTCACGTTCTCGGCCGCGCATTCGGCCGCGAGATCGGGATCGTCGTAGTCGTATTCGCCTTTCGCGTTCTTCGGGTACAGGTACGTGTACGAGCGCAGCCGCTCGTGGATCTTCCCGCCGAGCAGTTCGTACACGGGCTTGCCGGCGGCCTTGCCGATGATGTCCCAGCACGCCATTTCGAGGCCGCTGACGACGCCCATCATCGTGAGGTCCGGTCGCTGCGTGAAGCCGCTCGAATAGGCCTGGCGGAACAGCCGTTCGACGTGATGCGGGTCGCGGTTCAGCAGGTGGCGTTCGAACACGTCGTCGATGATCGGGGCCATCGCCTTCGGGCCGAACGTCGCCGAATAGATCTCGCCGACGCCTTCGATGCCGTCGTCGGTCTTCAGCTTCACGAAGATCCAGTACATCCCGCCGACATGCGGCGGCGGCACGGCGACGATATGGGTTTCGAGCGAAACGATCTTCATGCGGACTCCTGGATTCGGTGAATGCGGGTGAGACGGTATTTGAGGAAGGCGGCCGCGCCCGCGCCGCAGAGCGCGATGGCCGCGATATAGCCGAAATAGAGCTGGTAGCCGTGCGCGCCCGGGAAGGTCTGCGTCACGTAGCCGTTGATCAGCGGCACGAACACGTCGGGCGAATAGCCGAGCACCGAGATCAGGCCGATCGCGAGGCCCGCGCAATGCGCCGGCACCTTGCAGTCGTCGAGCAGCGACCAGTACAGGCCGCGGATCGCATAGGTGAGGATGCCGATGAACAGCACGAGCACGACGAGCATCGCCTGCGGGCTGTGCGCGGGCGCGGCGATCAGGCCGACGAGCGACAGCGCGGCGAGCAGCAGCGCCCAGAACAGCACCGACACCTTCGATACGCGGTCGCCGAGGAAGCCGCCGCCGATGCCGCCGATCGGGCGCATCCACAGCTTGAGCGTCGTGATGAAGCCGGCCGCCGTTGCGCTGAGCCCGAAATTGCCTTCGTGCAGATAGGCCGAGAAGCTGTAGGTCGCCCAGAACACCTGGTAGCCGCAGAACACGATCGCGGCGACGAGCCACAGCTCGGGGATCGCCGCGAGCGTCTTCAGGTCGGTCAGCACGTTGCCCTGCCGGTCGTTGCCGGTGCGGCGCTTCGCGGCGGCCGCACGGCCGCTCGTGCCCGCCGGATCCTTCACCAGCGCGAGCAGCACGCCGAGCGCGATGCAGAAGAACGCGTACAGGTGCACGACGAGCCTGAAGCCGGCCGCGTCGGTGCCGCCGTGCGTTTGCGTCACGTAGGCGAACAGCGTGATCGCGATCGTCGCGAGCAGCGCCTCGACGAGCCCGCGGCCGCCGTCGAGCAGCCCGAAGAAGCGGCCCTGTTCGTCGGGGCCCGCGATCATGTTCACGCGTTTGATCACGGCCGCCCAGAACGTGAGGCCGGTGGTCAGCCCCCAGCCGCCGAAGATCAGCACGAGCGTGTTGAACGACGGCCCGGTCGCGTAGACGAGCCCGAGCGCGCCCGTCGCGAGCAGCGAGAAGCAGATCAGCCAGCGCGGCGACAGCCGGTCGGCGAGCCAGCCGCTCGGCAGGTAGCTGACGAGGAAGATCGTGCCGAGCGACGAGTACAGGTAGCCGAGCTGCACGTCGTCGATATGGAAGAACTGCAGCATCGTCGGCTGGTACACCTGCCGCAGATACAGCATCGGATAGATCGCGCCCGCGGCAATCACGAGCAGCAGCAGTTGCAGGTAGCGTTGCGCGCGGGAATGCTGCGACGCGTGAGCGGCGAGCGCTTCGTCTTGCAACGCGAGCGACGCCGCGGGCGTCGACGGTTGGGTCGGCATGATGTCTTCCTCCATCAGGCGTCCTTGAGGCGGACGCCTGCAGTTTTTTTATGGTCTGGTCGGGTCAGGGCCGGCGCGCGGCGTCGTGCCCTGGTATGCGCGCCGGAAACGGTGCGTGGGTATCGCGGTGTCAGTACTTCATGACGACGAGGCGCGTCTGCGTGAATTCGAGCATTCCGTGCTTGCCGTCGTCGCCGCCGAGGCCCGAACGTTTCCAGCCGGCGTGGAAGCCCTGGTACGGATCGGCCGGCGTGCGGTTCACGTACAGCTCGCCGGCTTCGATCGCGTTCGCGACGGTCATCGCGGTGCGGTAGTGCTCGGTGTAGAGCACCGACGACAGGCCGAACTGGTGGTCGTTCGCCTGCGCGATCGCTTCGTCGATCGTCGCGTAGCGCAGCACCGGCATGATCGGGCCGAAGGTCTCCTCTCGCACGATCTCCATGTCCTGCCGCACGCCGGTGAGCAGCGTGGCCGGGTAGAAGAAGCCGGGGCCGTCGGGGATCGCGCCGCCGGTTTCGAGCGTCGCGCCTGCCGCGATCGCGCGTTCGACCATCGCGTGGATGTGCGCGCGCGCCGATGCGCTGACGAGCGGGCCCATCCGCGTGGCGTCCTCCGCCCGGTCGCCGATGCGTACGGCCGCCATCTTCTCCTTCAGCAGTGCGACGAAACGGTCGTGCACGCTGTTGTGCACGTACACGCGCTCGATCGCCGTGCAGAGCTGGCCGCAATGAGTCGTCTTCGACGCGACGAGTGCAGCGGCCGCGCGTTCGAGATCGGCGTCGGGCTCGATGATCGCGGGCGTCTTGCCGCCGAGTTCGAGCGACGGCTTCGCGATGTTCGCCTTGCAGTAATCGAGCACCTTGCGGCCGGCGTTCACGCTGCCGGTCAGCGTGATCATCCCGACTGCCGGGTGCGTGCACAGCGCTTCGGCCGTCGCGTGATCCATCGTCAGGATGTTGACGACGCCCGGCGGGAAGCCCGCCTCGTCGACGGCCTTCGCGATCTCGAACGCCGACACCGGCGTGTGGTTGCTCGGCCGCACGACCACGGTGTTGCCGGCGATCAGCGCGGGCGCGACCTTGCGCAGCAGCGTGTAGACGGGATAGTTGAACGGGATCAGGCACGCGACGACGCCGATCGGCTCGCGCTGCAGGAACAGGTTCTCGTCGGGCGTGTCGCTCGGGATGATCTCGCCCTCGATCCGGCGTGCCCACTCGGCGTGATAGCGCGTGATCTGGCCCGCGTAGACGGCTTCGTTCGACGCGTCCTCGACGCTCTTGCCGGATTCCTGCGCGAGTGCCGCGCCGATCTCGGGTGCACGCGCGGTCAGCGCGTCGGCGAAGCGGTGCAGGTACGCGGCGCGCTCGGCGCTCGGCAGCTTGCGCCACGCCTTCTGCGCGGCGGCTGCGGCGTCGACGGCGGCGAGTGCGTCGGCCGGCGTCGCGGCCGGCACGCGCGCGAACGGCGCCTCGGTGGCGGGATTGTGGACGACGATGAACGCGTCGCTTTCCGGGGCGACGAAACGGCCGTTCACGTAATTGCGTTCGGTGCGCATGAAGTGACTCCTCCGATGAATGCAGGCGGATCGCTTCGGGTGGCGACACGCGCGGCACGGGACAGAGGCCATTCTCTTCATGCGTTTAGCGCACGACAAACGACTTATTTTCGTGCCGGGCATGAGAAAAACGCACGTTACTCGGCGAATCGGCCGGAGTCGGCCGTCCGGCAAGGCTGCTGCGGTGGTGGCGGGATGGAGCGCGGGCGGCGGCCCTGTCGTATTTTCGACCGGTCAGCGTGCGGATCGGTGCGGGAGCCGGTAAGGTGTCGCCCGCGGTTGGCGGTTGGCGGTTGGCGGTTGGCGGCCGGCGGTCAGCGGCCAGCGGCCAGCGGTCGGCGGCGGGAGGCGGATCGCGAGTCAGGCCAGCGGCACTTGCGGAAGCGGCGACGACGGTTCGAGGTGGCGCTTCGCGAGCCACACTTCCTGCTGCAGCCAGTCGCGGAACTGGACGATGTGCGGCAGGTTCGTCTGTTCGGGCCGCGTGACGAACCAGTACGACTGATGGCCGTCGACGTGCACGTTGAGCACCTGCATCAGCTGCCCGGTCGCCAGTTCGCGCGCGACCATGTGGCGATCGGCGATCGTGATCCCGAGGCCGTCAATCGCCGCGCGGATCGCGTGGTCGAGCAGGTCGAATTCGTAGCCGCCGCGCGTGTCGACGTCGGCGATGCCGGCGGCCTTCAGCCAGTGCTGCCAGGTCAGGTAGCGCTGGTCGTCGGTGGCGAGCACGTGCAGCAGCGTGAAGCGGTTCAGGTCGATCGGCGCGCCGTCCTGTCGCAGCCGCGCATACAGCGCGGGCGCGCAGACGGCGATATGCTGCTCCTGCATCAGCAGTGCGTTGTCGAAGCCGTCCCATTCGCCGTCGCCGAACCGGATTGCGCAGTCGAGCACGCGCGATTCGCCGAGACTGTCGTGAATGCGGGTCGTGAGGCTCAGCTCGAATTCGGGATGCGCGTCGCGCAGCCGGCCGAGCCGCGGCATCAGCCAGCGCGCGGCGAAGGTGGGCGGCACGTTCGCACGCAGGCGGTTCAGGTGGGTTTTTTCCTGCAGGCTGCGTACGGTCAGCTCGATCTTGTCGAACGATTGCTGCAGTGCGCGCAGCAGCACGCGGCCGGCCGCCGTCAGTTCGAGCTGGTGATGACGCCGCTCGAGCAGGGTTTCGCCGAGCTGGCCCTCGAGCTGGCGAACCTGGCGGCTCACCGCGCTCTGCGTTACGTTGAGCAGTTCGGCCGCGCGCGTGAAGCTGCCGGTGCGGCCGGCCATCTCGAAGGCTTTCAGCGCGTTCAGCGCCGGCATCTTGCGTCTCACGGGGCGGTGTCGTGTTTGGTGCGGGATGCTTATTGTAGGCGGGCGGCGCGGGCGCGGGGACGATGAATGGAGGCGAACGAGGGGGCGGGCCCTCGGGGGTTTTACGGCGCGGCGGCTGGCGCGCACGGTTGTGATCGGGCGGCACGCGGGATGGACGGCGGTGACGGCCGGCAACGGCACGAACGACACTAAAGATACGAACGATACGAACGAAGGGGACACATATCATGCGACGCCTGCCATCGTTGATCGCGCTGCGATTTTTCGAGGAGACCGCGCGTCACCTGAGCTTCAACCGTGCGGCGGTTTCGCTGTGCGTGACCCAGGGGGCGGTGAGCCGGCAGATCCGGCTGCTCGAGGAAGCGCTCGGCGCGCGGCTGTTCGAGCGCGATCACAAGGGCGTGCGCCTGACCGAGGCCGGCCAGCGCTTGCTGCCGTTCATCGGGCAGGCGTTCGACACGATCGAGCGCGGCGTCGACGAAGTCGCCGCCACGCGTCCGGGTGCGAAGCGGCGCCTGACGGTGTCGCTGCCGCCGACGTTCGCGACGCAGTGGTTCTCGCCGCGGCTCGGCACGCTCGCGGAGACGCTGCCCGACGTCGAGCTGTCGATCCGCACCGAGCCGGCCGACGATTGCCATTGCCACATCCGCTTCGGGCGCACGGCGCGCGCCGGGATGCAGTCGGAACTGCTGATGATGGAGCGGCATGCGCTCGTCGGTGCGCCGCGTTATCGCGGCGATGCGCTCGACGTGCTGCTCGGCCGGCTGCCGTCGCTGCATGTGCTGCACGAAGGCAAGCGCCTGACGCTGTGGGCCGACTGGTGCGAGCAGGCGGGCG
Organism: Burkholderia sp. Bmkn7; assembly: GCF_041103175.1. Lineage (NCBI taxonomy): Bacteria > Pseudomonadati > Pseudomonadota > Betaproteobacteria > Burkholderiales > Burkholderiaceae > Burkholderia > Burkholderia sp. Bmkn7. Next base: position 755,976 of record NZ_JBGCUH010000002.1, read on the forward strand.
TGCCGGTGGCGCGGATCGGCGACGGCATCGAGTTTTCCACGCTCGAACAGGCGATCCGCGCGGCGCGCAAGGGGGCGGGGCTCGCGGTGGTCGACCTGAACATGATCGAGGAGGAGATCGCCGAAGGCAGCCTCGTGCGGCTGTCGCCGGTGCAGCCGATCGGGCCGTTCGGCTATTGGCTCGATGTCGAGCCGGAGAGTGTCGCGGTCGAGCACGTGCTTGCGTTTGCCGCGTGGTTGCGGGAGCAGGTGGGGCGGAAGGGGTAGGGGGCGACCGTGGGACGCGGCTGATCGGAATGCGGGAAAAATCGGATCGGTCTGCACCGGTCGCACACGGCTTCCAACTTTGGCGTCCGTTAAAGATCGTTACCAACGCGAGACCTGTACGCTCGATGTCGAGCCGGGCCAGACGGCTTCTTCCCGTCGTTGCCGGCTACGCGTCAGGGTCGTGTCCGAAGTGCATGAGTGTCTCCCGGCGGCCGCTGGCTTCGATTTCGGCGATCGATTCGACCGGCAACTGGCACTTGGAGAGATCGATACGCCCGACGTTGAAGACGGCGCGTCGAGGCGGGGATGCCGGCATGTCGGCCGGCCGTGTGTCGTGCCCGATGGCGGACTGGCGCATGACGCGCGCCAGGCTTCGATGGAGTTCGTTTGCGACGAGCGTATCGAGGAGTTGCCTCGCTTCGGAGACGAGAGCAACGCGATGCCGGTTCGCCGGCCGGCCCCGCTTTGCCGTGGCGCGCGCGATCCGGAATCCGGCAATCGGCGTGTGCTTTGCGTTCATTCGTAAATCCCCTTTTCGATCAGGTATCTTTGCAGCGCCTTCACCGATGTGCCGTGCGGTGCGACGTCGAATGACATCCAGCGATGTGATCCCGCCACACGCCAGAAATCTCGCCCGAATCGTGTGGCATAGAGCGCACGCAGCGACCGGAGCGATCCGTCGGCAAGACCGGCCGGGCGCCCCTGGAAATACTGGAACAACGCCGCTTCATCGCTGCACTTGTCGGGAATGGGCGCGTCGAAACCGAACCGAGGCCATGCGTAGTATCCGAGTAGCCGGCGCCCGCCCGGTTTGGGCGCGGCCTTCCGGCCCCCCGCTGCGAATGCAATGATTCGGCTGATGCCCAACGTATCAGATGCCCTGACGATGCGCCACAGCATCGCCGCGCCGAGTCCCGCGATTGCGTTGTCGACGAGATCGATCGTCTTGAGTTCAAGTAGGGACGTGTCCGATTCTCGACGCACCGATACGCGGTTTTCGGATCGGATCCAGATGGTGTTCGTGACCGAGAGCGTCAACCAGCCTCTGCTGTCGAGATAGGCTTGAATCTCCGATCCGGTGGGCGCTCCGCACAACGAAACCAGCAACGCGTCGGGAACGTGACCGTCCACCCCCAGCAACGCGGAAATATCCAGGCCGTTTCGTTCGACCGCGAGCCGATCGTCGAAGTACGTCGTCTCGTACGGCAGGACATGGCTGAGGTCGGCAAGGCGGGCGGGCATGGTTGCGGTCGCAAAGCGGAAAACCCCAGCATAGCGCCGCGAATCCGCCGTGCAGAGTCCGCCGAACGGCCAACCGCGAGGCGGAACGCCTGCCGTCCCGCCCGCCTTACGACCAGTCGAACGTCAGCAGCGCCACGCGGCTGACCGGTTCGTAAAACAGGAGAATCCAGTCGGCGCCCGCCGCGCGATATTCCCATCCGGTCACGCCGGCGACGAAGCGAAAGCGCGCACCGTCGGGGCCGATCGGCCGGATGTCGTCTGGATCGCTGTCGTCGACCGGGAAATCCGACGTGCCCGACCAGTTGCCCCAGCCGACCGATCCGCCAAGCTGGTCGACGAGATTGCACGGTTTTTCACGGCTGAAATCGCGCTCGTCCGGCGCGTACCGGTTCGACGAGTAGAGCACGCCGTATTCGGCGAACCGCTTGCGCGCAGCTTCGATGCTGGCCTGTTGCTCGGCGTAATGCGCCTCCAGTTCCTTGCGATAGGTTGCGTCGCGCGGGGCGGGCGGGTTTTCCAGATAGAAGTAGCGCGCGTCGCCGAGCAGCGTGTAGCGGTTGTTATCGTCGAGCCGGAACCCGATCCAGTTCGCGCGAAGATAGTCGTTGTGGTACGCGGCCGTGTCCTGCCCGACGAGCCCGTCATAAGGTTCGACCGGGCTGAGCAGGTGGATCCAGCCCTGCCACGACGGATCGACCGTCGCCAGGTCGATCGACACGAGCGGATGCAGATGGCGCGCGAGTGCGGCATCGGGCTCGGCAAAGACGTCGGTGTCCGGCGGGTAGACCTTCAGGCCGGGTTGTGGCGTGACGATGTCTTCAATCATGATCGGTGTCCGCATGGTGGGCGTTCGGCAAGGCTACACGAGTGAAGGCGAAACCCGGATGAATGCCGGCGCCGCCGCAGCCTGCCTGAATCCCGTTCCGTCCATTCACCCGATCGGCCGTGAAAGTGTTCGTGCCGGTCCGTCCGGAGCGTGTCTTCTTGATAATAGTTGATAACCGGGGTACGCTCGGCGGATCGAATTCAATCCGGTCGGGAGGTCGACATGATCAGTGCGGAACTGGGCCAGCAACTGGAGGCTTATGTCGCGAAGCTGGTCGAATCGGGGCGCTACGGATCCAAGAGCGAAGTGCTGCGCGAAGGCGTGCGCCTGATCCAGGATCGCGAGGCGCAACTGAATGCGCTGGACGCGGTGATCGCGCGCAGCCTGGCCGATGCGGAAGCAGGACGCGGCGCCGAGGCGGCGGAAGTCTTCGATCGTCTCGAGGCGAAGTATCGGGCGCAGGCGGATCGGCAGGCCTGATCGTGCGCCTGTCCGATTTTGCGATTGACGAACTCGAAGCGGTCGCCGATTACATCGCACGCGACAACCCGCAACGCGCCGTGACGTTCGTGCAGGAGATTCGCGACAAGTGTTTGGGGCTGGCCGCGATGCCGCTGGCGTTTCCGCTGGTGCCGCGCTTCGAGCGTCACGGCGTGCGGCACCGCGTGCACGGCAACTACCAGATCTTCTATCGGGTCGTCGGTGATCCGCCGGCGCGGATCGACATTCTTCACATCCTGCACGGCGCGCGGGACTACGCGTCGATTCTGTTCTGAACGAACGCGCGCATCGCATCGCGCCCGGAATGCGCGAACCCGGCCACGGCCGGGTTCGTTCGAATCGCGATGGGCACCGCCGGCGCGCATCGGCGGCGAGTCGAAGCGAAAGCCTCGAGCGTGACGAAGCAGGCGGCCACGCCGCCCGCCTGCCGCGTCAATGCCCCGACGCCTCCTCCAGCGTCAGATGCTTCGTCTCCGGCGCCCACGCGATCGACACGATCATCCCCACCAGCAGCACGCCCGCGAGCGCGAACATCGTCGCGTGAAAGCCGAGCGTCGCGATGCCGGCCGGCAGCAGGAACGTGCCGATCGCCGAACCGAGCCGGCTGCACGCGATCGCGAGACCCACGCCGCTCGCGCGGACTTCGGTCGGGAAGCACTCGGGCGGGAACACGCCGACGAGGTTGCTGAACGCCGACATCGTCAGCGTGAAGATCGCGAACGCGACGATCATCGCGACGGCCGCCGCCGACGGCAGCACCGCGAGCGCGACGAGCGACGCGCACGTCACGGCGAACGAACCGATCAGGAAACCGCGTCGCGACAGCCGGATCGTCAGCCAGATGCCGATCAGCGCGCCCAGCACGAGGAACGCGTTCAGCAGCAGGTCCGCACCGAAACCCTCGGCGAGGCCGATCGTCTTCAGGATCGTCGGCAGGAACGTGTAGATCGCGAAATACGGAATCACGAGGCACACGAAGAACGCGCAGTTGAAAAGCGTGCGGCGGATCAGGTCACGCTGGAACAGCCGCGCGAAGCCGGCATTCGCATGCGGTTCGGCCGAGCCGTCGAGCATCACGTGCGGCCCGAAATGCTTCGCGACGATCGCGCGTGCTTCCTGCACGCGGCCCTGGCCGAGCAGCCAGCGCGGCGATTCGGGTGTACCGATCCGCAGGACCAGCACGATCAGCGCAGGCAAGGCAGCCGATGCGAGCAGCCAGCGCCATGCGTCGGGCGTGGCGTCGCCGTACGCAAGGCCGAGCACATTCGCGGCGACATAGCCGATCGTCCAGATCACGCTGAACGAGCCGAGCAGCGCGCCGCGATGCTTGCGCGGCGAGAATTCGGCGAGGATCGCGTGGCCGACGGTGAAGTCGCCGCCCATCCCGAAGCCGATCAGCACGCGCAGTACGCACAGTTCGAGCGGCGACGTGACGAAGAACTGCGCGAACGCGGCCGCCGTGATGATCACGAAGCTCGTCAGGAAGATCTTCTGCCGGCCCATCCGGTCGGACAGCCAGCCGAACACGAGGCTGCCGAAGAAGATACCGATCAGCGCCGAGCTGCCGATCATCCCCATCCAGAACGCGTCGATCGGCATCTGCCTGCCGAGCGCGGCGAGCGCGTAGCCGATCGTGCCGAGCGTGTAGCCTTCGGTGAAATGCGCGCCGAACGTCAGGCCGGCGATCTTCACGTGGAAACGGTTGAGCGGCACGTCGTCGAGCGCGACGGGGCGGTGCGGCGCATCGGCGCCACGCGACAGCGGCAACGCGCGCGCGGTGCCGGATTGAACGTTGGCTTGGGTCAAGCTGCCTCCTGGATTGTTATCTGGCGCGCGGCGGCGCGCGCAGGCGGCGCGGCGCTGCGCCGCGAGCGCTGAGCAAGGCGCCGCGCGGCCGCCGCGCGCGGCGCGGGTCGACCGCGGGGAGCGGTCAGCGGCCGAGGCCGGCCATCAGCGTGTACTTGAGTTCCACGTATTCGTCGAGGCCGTACTTCGAGCCTTCGCGGCCGAGCCCCGATTGCTTGACGCCGCCGAACGGCGCGACTTCGGTCGAGATGATCCCGTCGTTGACGCCGACCATTCCGCTTTCCAGTGCACCCGACACGCGCCACGCGCGGCCGAGATCGCGCGTATAGAAGTACGCGGACAGCCCGAACGGCGTATCGTTGGCCGCGGCGACGGCCTCTTCCTCGGTCGTGAAGCGGAAGCAGCCGGCGACGGGGCCGAAGGTTTCCTCTTCGGCGATCAGCATGTCGGCCGTCATGCCGGTCAGCACGGTCGGCTCGTAGAACGTGCCGCCGAGCACGTGACGCTTGCCGCCGGTGAGCGTGTGTGCACCCTTCGCGACCGCATCGGCCACGTGCCGCTCGACCTTGCCGAGCGCCGCCTCGTTGATCAGCGGCCCCTGGTCGACCTCACCCGCGAGCGCGTTGCCGACGCGCAGCGTGCGCACGGCGTCCGCGAGCTTGCGCGTGAATGCGTCGTACACGCCGTCCTGCACGAGAAAGCGGTTCACGCACACGCAGGTCTGGCCCGTGTTGCGGAACTTCGACGCGATCGCGCCCGCGACCGCCGCATCGAGATCGGCATCGTCGAACACGATGAACGGCGCGTTGCCGCCGAGTTCGAGCGACAGCTTCTTCAGCGTGTCGGCCGACTGCTTCGCGAGCAGCTTGCCGACCCGCGTCGAGCCCGTGAACGACAGCTTGCGCACGACGGGCGAACTCGTCAGCGTCTCGCCGATCGCGACCGCGTCGCCCGACACGACATTGAACACGCCGGCCGGCACGCCCGCGCGCTCGGCGAGCACCGCGAGCGCGAACGCCGACAGCGGCGTTTCCTCCGACGGCTTCAGCACCATCGTGCAGCCGGCCGCGAGCGCGGGGCCGGCCTTGCGCGTGATCATCGCGAGCGGGAAATTCCACGGCGTGATCGCCGCGACGACGCCGACCGGCTCGCGCGTGACGACGATCTGCGCATCCGGCTTCGGGCTCGGGATCACGTCGCCGTACATGCGCTTCGCTTCTTCCGCGAACCATTCGAGAAAGCTCGCCGCGTACGCGACTTCGCCGCGCGCTTCCGCGAGCGGCTTGCCTTGCTCGCGCGTCAGCAGCTCGGCGAGCGCGTCGCGATGTTCGAGCATCAGCTCGCCCCAGCGCTTCACGCGTGCGCCGCGTTCCTTCGCGGTCAGTGCGCGCCACGCGGGGAGCGCGTGCGCGGCTGCGTCGATGGCGCGCTGCGTTTCGTCGGCGCCGCCTTTCGCGACTTTCGCGATCGTCTCGCCGGTCGCGGGGTTCAGCACCGGATAAGTTGCATCGCTCGCGCCATGCGGTTCGTGCCATTCACCGCCGATGTAATGGCCGGTCCTCAGAAATTCGTTCATCGTGTGTCGTTCCTTCAGGGCCTCAGTCCGTCGCGAAACTGCCTTGCGCCGGACGCGACGCGCGCGCGATGCGCTTGCCGGCCGTGTAGTCGTTGATCAGGTCGCACGGCGTGTAGTTGCGCTCCAGTTCGTGCAATTCCTCTTCGGTGAGCTGCGTCTCGAGCGCGCCGAGCGCACTGTCGAACTGCGCGACGGAATCCGCGCCGACCAGCATGCTCGCGACGCCGGGGCGGCTCAGCACCCACGCCTGCGCGATCTGCGCGGGCGGCACGCCGCGGCGCTTCGCGACCTTCGCGACCGATTCCGCGATCGCGAGCGATGACGCATCGCCGTACATCTGCGCGGTGAAGAAGTCGGTCTGGTTGCGCGTCGATTGCGGCTCGCAGGTCAGCAGGCCGCGCGCGAGCGGGCTGAACACCGACACGCCGACGCCCTGGTCGATGCAGTACGGCACCATCTCGCGTTCCTCCTCGCGATACGCGAGGTTCAGCTGCAGCTGCATGTTGATCGGCTTGTCCCAGCCGTGTCGTTCGCAGGCCTGCATGATTTTCGCGAACTGCCACGTGTACATCGTCGATACGCCGATATAACGCGCCTTGCCCGCGCGCACGATGTCGTGCAGCGCGCTCATCGTTTCCTCGACGGGCGTGTTCACGTCGAAGAAGTGCAGCATGAAGATGTCGACGTAATCCATCCCGAGCCGCTTCAGCGAAGCGTCGATGCCGTCGAGCACGTGCTTGCGCGAATGGCCGCCCGCGTTCGGGTAGCTGCCCATGTCGTAGCCGACCTTGGTCGTCACGACGAGCTCCTCGCGGCGCGCGTTGCGTTTCAGGATGCGGCCGACCACTTCCTCGCCGACACCCGTCGAATAGAAATCGGCGAGATCGATGAAGTTGACGCCGGCGTCGAGCGCGCGGCGCACGATCGGCTCGCTCTGCGCTTCGTCGAAGATCCAGGGTTTCCAGTCGGGGGTGCCCATGTTCATCGTGCCGAGACACAGGCGGGACACCTTCAGGCCGGACTGGCCGAGGCGGACGTATTCCATGCTTCCTCCAGGTGCGGCCTTGTGTCGGCCGCTTGTCGTCTTCAGTTTTTCTTCGGGGCGTAGAACGGGTTCGACACGTCGCGCGCGGCGGCGAATACCGCGTCGCGATGCGGCAGCCCTTCCATCGCGGCGACGATCGCGGTGCGGCACGCGCGATAGTTGTTCTCGAACACGGCATCGAGATCGTCGGTCTGCGGGTTCACCCAGTTCGCCGACACGACGACCCAGTCGTTCTCCGCTTCGGGCGGCAGCGTGCCGTTCTCGAGCGCTTCGGCGACGGCCTTCGCGATGCCGGCCTGCGACGCGCCCCACGTGGCGTTGCCGTGGAAATCGCCGGCGATCTGCGCTTTGTTGACGTACAGCGTGAGCGGCTTGGTCGGCACGCCCGGCTGCGCGATCACGACGAACGGCGCATGGCCGGCCGACGGCGTCGCGAGGGCCGTGGCGAACGCCTGGCCCGCGGGGCCGTTGCGCGGGCCGACCAGCACGTTGATGTGCGCGAGGTTGACGCCGGGGCCTTCGAAGCCTTCGCCGATATAAAGCTGCCTGGGTTGGGATGCGGTCATTGCGATGTCTCGTCGATGAGGTTGGGTGTGAGGCGATTGTGGTGGGCCGCGACGCGGTCGGTGAATCGATGTTTCCTGATCGGGCTATGAGTTTTCGTCGTCTCCGGGAAAGCCCTTGGCCCGTCACGCGGACGCCCGCCGGGCGGGCCTCGGCCGGTGTCGTGACGGCGGGCGGGGCGGGATCGGCGGGTGGGCATTCGCGTACCGGCTCCGGGTTTGTCATACCCGGGCAGGGGTTGGAGGGCCGGGCGCATCCGGACAACAATCGGCGTACTCCGAGCCCTATCTTTCGTCTTCCCTTCTTTTTTCGAAAGCGAGTAATTCCGATGGCTGCCATTCAAAGGCCCGATTGGTCGAAGCTCAGTTCGCTCGATCCGGAACTGATCCGGGCATTCGTCGCCGTGGTCGAGAGCGGCGGTTTCACCGCGGCGGCCCGGCAACTGCATCGCACGCAGTCGACGATCAGCCTGCGCATCCGCACGCTCGAGGAGCGGCTCGACACGCATCTGTTCATGCGCAACAGCCGACGGCTCGAACTGTCACGCGACGGCGAGAATTTCCTGATCCATGCGCGCCGCATCATCCAGGTGCAGAACGACGCGATCCTCGCGCTGAAGCAGGCGAGCAGCGATCGCGGCGTCGTGCGCTTCGGGCTGCCGGAGGACTACGCGGAGCTGTGGCTGCCCGACCTGCTGAAGTCGTTTTATGCGATGCGGCCGGGCGCGCGCTTTCACGTGCATTGCCGCACGTCGCTCGAACTGCTCGAACGGCTGCAGGCCGGCGAGCTCGACGTCGCGCTCGTCGTGCGGCACGGGCCGAACGCGGGCGGGCGGCTGCTCGGCCGGCACGATGTCGTGTGGGCCGCGCACCGCGATTTCGTGCTCGGCCCGCAGGCGTCGGTGCCGCTCGCGCTGTTTCCGGAGACGTGCTGCTACCGGCAGCGCGGGCTGCAGGCGCTCGCGACGGCCGGGCGGCCGTATCACGTCGTCTATACGAGCCAGAGCCCGACCGGCATCAAGATCGCGGTGAACCACGGCGCGGCCGTGACGATGATCGACCGCTGCACGCTGCCCGAGAACTGGCGCGTGCTCGACGAGACGGACGGGCTGCCGCTGCTGCCGGCGGCCGATCTCGAACTGCATCGCTCGCCGGGCATCTGCGATCCGCTGACCGACGATCTGGTGTCGCTGATCGAATCGATGGTCGACGAGCGGCGGCGTGCGTCGCTCGAAGCGTTCGCGTAGCGCGGCGGCCGACGCACGGCGTGATGGCGCGAATCGTGGCGGGTGGCGTGCGGTCGCGGCGCGCGCATCGCGACCGCACGGCAGGCGGCCAGCCGCTGGCCACTGGTCATTGACGTGTTGTGTCCCCGTGCCGTTTTTTGCACGGACGGCCCGTTTTTTTGCACGACGTTTATGCGGTCTCTTCTAAGCTGGGGACGTGTCGAACAGCCGAGACGGCTTCCGTCCGCTCCATGACCTTCATTCATCCCGTTCCCGCCTTCGATGTCGCCGGCCGCCAGTTGCGCGCCGGCGCACCCGACAACGTCATTCCGTTCCCGCCGCCGCGCCCGCGCCTGCACTTGCCCGTCACGCTGACGGCCGACTCCGGAGAACACGCGCACGCGCGGCTCGCGGCGCTGCTGCATTCCCCGCTCGGCGTGTACGTCGTCGGCGCGCGTGCCGTGCGCGACGTGGTGCACGTGCACTTCGACATCGCGCCGGAAGACCTGGATTTCACGCTGCACATGCTGATCGAGCAGCAGGCCGATGCGGTGATCGGGCCGGTCGCGCGCCGGTTGCGCGTGGGGCCGAAGGCACGGTGAAGCCGGGAACGGCTGTTGCTCGTGGATGGTGGTTCGTTCCTTGGTGGCTTGTCCGATCCGCCGCCCGGTCGCCGGTCGCCGTGCCGTCCGCCGTCAGGCGGCGGACAGGCGCGCGATGCTGCGTGCGCGGTGCCGATCATGCATGCGGAGGAGTCATGGATCTATTGGAAGCAGTCCCTGTCGTGCGGCCGGCGAGCGTCCGGTTACGGACGGCGTCGCTGCCGTCGGGCCAGCAACTCGAGCGTCAGCTCGTGACGACGGTGCGCGTGGCCGAAATGCTGTTGCATCAGGCGATCGTCGTGCCCGACCGGCATCAGTGGTCGGTGGACACCGAGCGGGTCGACGCGGCCGGCGGGCCGCTTGCAGCCTGGGAGCGCTTCGTGACCTGGCGGATCGGCAAGGTGTTCGCAGCGACGGTCAGCCCGGCCGCGCGCGTCAACGATCGCGACCAGGTCGCGGTCGAGATCCGGCTCTGTCTGCCCGAACAGGACTACGTGGCCGGGCGGCGCGTGAGCACCTTCGGCCGCCGCCACGGCAACCGCTTCGGCGCGACGCTGTCGGTCACGTCGGGCGCGCAGTGGGGCTGGCAACGGGCGGAGCACGTCGCGCCGGAACACACGCAGGTATGCGGCGATACGCTGGAGGCGCTCGTCGATCGGGTGGCCGCGAACGTCAACGCGGCACTGGGCGCGGCCGGTTTCGGCGCGATGCGCTGATCACGCGTCGCCGGTCTGCCCGGTCTGACGCTGCAGGTCTTCCATCAACTGCTCCGCGAGAAAGTCGCACGGCGGCCGCTTCGATTTCGTGCTGCGCGCGAGGATCAGTTCGAGCGGCGGCAGGTCGGGCAGCCCGTGCGCGCGGCCGAGCATCGACAGTTGCGCGGGAATCGCGCAGCGCGCGAGCGGCGCGACCGCGAGGCCGGCCTCGACCATGCTGAGCAGCCCGAGCAGGCTCGGGCTTTCATAGGAGGTGCGGTACGGCACCTTCGCGCGTTCGAGGCTGCGGATCGCGTTCTCGCGCGCGACGCTGCCCGGCATGAACACGGCGATCGGCAGCGGCCGCTCTTCCCACACGCGCGGCCCGTTCGTCATCGCGGCCCACGCCATCGGCTCGTGGCGGATGAAGTCGCCGGACAGCCCCTTGATGCGCGTGCCGCAGACGAGATCGACGGTGCCTTCCTTGATCAGCGGCGCGAGCGCGCTGCTCGGCAGCCCCATCACCTGGATCTCGACCTTCGGGTAGGTCGCCGAGAACTTCTTCAGCACCGACGGCAGCAGCGAAGACGCATAGTCGTCCGGCACGCCGATCACGACCTTGCCGGTCACTTCCGGCCGCACCACGGCCGCCCACGCCTCGTCGCGCAGCGCCAGCATTCGTCTGGCGAATCCCAGCAGCACCTCGCCTTCACGCGTCAGCACGATGCTGCGCGGCTTGCGCACGAACAGCGGCCGCCCGATCGCGTCTTCCAGGCTCTTGATCTGCATGCTCACGGCCGACTGCGAACGGTTCACGGCCTCGGCCGCGCGGGTCATGTTGCCGGTCTCCGCGACGGCGACGACGGTAGCCAGCACGTCGTGATCGAGCATCTTCATGGGTATCAGGAAAACTGAACGTAACGATCAACATTATGCGTTTTTATTGTTGCTGTGTGTCTGCCATAGTGCGATCACGCTGACGTTTCGCCCGAGGGCGGCGCGGCGTTCGGGCCGGACGATCCGGCGTGCGGGACTGAACAGGGAAGCGTGGTGTATCGATGATGGACCATCCGTTGCGCGCCGCGCTGGCCGCGGAATTACATGCCCGGCCGTTCCTGCGGCTCGCCGAAGCCGTGTCGCTCACGCATTACGCGATCTACGCGGACGGCCAGCCCGACATCCACGAAACGCTGCTGCACGCGCTGTGCCGCGATACCGGCATCGCCGCGCCGCACGAAGGCGCAACGCACTACGCGGTGCAGTCGCCGAGCGGCTGGCACCTGAAGTGGGAGCGCCACACCGAATTCTCGACCTTCACGTTCGTCGCGCCGCGTCGCGACACCGGTTATTTCGACGATCTCGCGATCGAAGGCATTCCGGCCGCGTGGTTCGCGCGGCTTGCCGGCATCCGCTTCGTCGCGGTGCGCATGGAGTTGCTCACGGGCGACGCCGCGCGGCTCGTCTGCGGCGACCTGCGCCGCTGGATCGACGGGCCCGCGCTCGTCGGCAGCAACGTGCTCGGCGGCGGCAAGGTGTTCTGCGACTGGCATGTGCGCGACGACGGTTTCATGCGCTTTCTCGTCGTCGACGAGGATTTCCGCGAGGAGCAGGGCGGCCGCCTGCTGCAGCGCCTGCATGAAATCGAGACGTACCGGATGATGGCCCTGCTGGCGCTGCCCGTCGCGCGCCGGATGAGCCGCGAGCTCGACGAGATCCACGCGGCGCTCCATGCGCTGATGCAGCGGATGGACGCGAGCGGCGCCGACGGCGACGACACCGCGTTGCTCGTCAAGCTCACGCATCTGGCGGTACGGGTCGAGTCGCTGTCGGGATCGGGCGCGCGCTTCAGTGCGTCGCGGGCGTACGAGAAGCTCGTGCTGGCACGCATCCACGAACTGCGCGAGGAACGCATCGAAGGGATGCCGACGATCGCCGAATTCATGGAGCGGCGTTTCGCGCCGGCGATGGAAACCTGTCGCAGCGTATGGGCGCGCCACGAACAGATCGCCGCGCGGATCGCGCGGGCGGTCGACCTGCTGCGCACGCGCGTGAACCTCGCGCAGGAAAAGGACGTGACGCGTTTGCTGGCCGGGATGGAGCGCACCGCGCGCAACCAGCTGCATCTGCAGCACGCGGTCGAGGGGCTGTCGGTGGCCGCCATTTCGTACTACGTGCTGTCGCTCGCGACGGCGGCGTTCAAGGCGCTGCACGTGATGAACCTGCCGGTCGATCCCGAACTGGCGGAAGGCCTGCTGATCGCGCCGGTCGTGTTCGCGGTGATTCACATCACGCGGCGCACGCGCGCGCAGCTGGCGCGATCGGAAGCCGCGCATGACAGCGCACATGACGGCGCGGCAGTGCATGCGGCGGCGTTGAAGCAGGTCGGTTAGAACATCGAAAACTTGATCAGGTAAAGGAGTGGAGATGACTTTTTCGCAGAAGCAACCGGAGTTCTACAGCGGTTTCGATGCCGCGTTCGACGAACCGGCACCGGACGAAGCGGGCGTGCCGGAGGCCGCGCGCGTGACGTCATATCAGGCCGTGCTGCAGGAGCCGATGACGTCGCTCGTCGGGAATACGATCGATCGGCCGGACGTCGCGGCGGTGGCGATTCTCGGTTACAACTGACGCAGTGCCGGGCGGGTGGGCTGCGCAGTCCCTTCCCGATTACCCGGCGGCACGCATGCGCGGCATCGTCGGGTACGCCACCCATCGGGCGTCGATCTTGCGGCCGGGTAGAAAGTGAAACTCGATATAACCGTCGCGCCGGTTCGGCAAAGCCGGCACGGCGACGTCGGTTTCGACGATGTCGGGCGCCTGGTTCCGGGCGTCTTCTTCAGGCGTCAGATCGTACGTGATCCTGACGTGCCAGGTCTTCTTGCCGCGCGGCACGCTCATGCAGCACATCGTGCCGCCCCCGCCGCCGAACTGGCGCGCGTGCACGCTGCCCGCGCCGAAGCCATCCACCACGAAACTGTAGACACCACGATCGGTGTAATTGAATCCCACGACGCGATACGGGCCGTCGGCGCGCGTCTGTGCGTGGATCCACCAGGCCGCGCCCGCCAGCAATGCCGCGACGGCAACCGGGTTGAGTATCAGGCGGCGTAGCAGGTTCGGCATGTCGGTGTTCCAGTGAGTCGGTTCGGCGGCACGATCGGTCGCCGCTAGCGCCAGGGTGCGTGTCGTGCACCACGGCGGCCGAGGTCATCGCGCGCGTCTGACCGCCCCCGCTCCGTGCGCCAGCGCCAGTTCGACGAACGCGCGCGCGGCCGCGCTCCGGTATGCCCCCTTTCGTTGCAGCAGCACGGCCGTGCGCCGCAGGACGGCCGGATCGAGCGCGATGGCGACGAGATCGTCGTGCCCGCTCGCGATCGTCGCGGGCAGCAGCGTCGCGAGGTTCGTGCGGCGCACGATCTCGATCACGGCTCCCAGCGAATTCGCTTCCATCGACACGCGCGGCCGCACGTCGTGTTCGCGGAAATAGCGATCGATCTGCACGCGAGTCGCGAACTCGGCCGTGAGCAGCACGAGCGGCGCGTCGTGCAGCGCGCGCAGGCCGGCCTTGCGTTTTCCGGCGAGCGCATGCCGGCGGTTCACGACGAGCGCGAGCGTTTCGACCAGCAGCGGTTCCGCCGCGATATCGGCCGTCTGCACCTCGTCGAACGCGATGCCGACATCGAGCTCGTCGTCGACGAGCAGCGCCTCGATGCGCTCCTGCGACATCTCGCGCACCGACAGCGACACCTCCGGATAGCGGCCGTGAAACGCCTCGACCAGCGGCCCGACGAGATAGCTCGTGAAGGTCGGCGTGACGGCGATCCGCAACGAGCCGCGGCTGAGATCCTGCACATCGTGAATGGCACGCCGGCCTTCCGCGAGATCGTGCAGCGCCTGCCGCGCATAGCGGAAATACACGTCGCCGGCGTCGGTCAGCCGCGTCACGCGCCCGGTGCGGTCGAACAATTGCGCGCCGAGCGTCTCCTCGAGCTGGCGGATCTGCTGGGACAGCGCGGGCTGCGACACATGCAGCGCGGCGGCCGCGCGCGTGAAGCTGCGATGCTCGGCGACGGCGAGGAAGTAGTGGATATGGCGCAGCAGCATGGCGGTTCCTATAAGTCCTGCTTATCAGCTAGATCATAAATCAGTCTTTTACCTTATTGGAAGCCCGGCGTAACCTGCTCTTCATCGATTCCACCCGCACCGGAGAACACGCGATGAAGGACATCATCGAAGGCTTCCTGAAGTTCCAGCGCGACGCGTATCCGGCGCGCGCCACGCTGTTCCGCGATCTCGCGCGCAGCCAGCATCCGCGCGCGCTGTTCATCTCGTGCTCGGACAGCCGGCTCGTGCCCGAACTCGTCACGCAGCGCGAACCGGGCGACCTGTTCGTGATCCGCAATGCCGGCAACATCGTGCCGTCGTACGGCCCCGAGCCGGGCGGCGTGTCGGCGTCCGTCGAATACGCGGTGGCCGCGCTGCGCGTGACCGACGTCGTGATCTGCGGCCATTCCGATTGCGGCGCGATGACCGCGATTGCCACCTGCCAGTGCATGGACCACATGCCGGCCGTCGGCCACTGGTTGCGTTATGCCGATTCGGCGCGCGTCGTGAACGAGGCGCGCACGCATCGCAGCGAACGCGAACGGATCGACTCGATGGTGCGCGAGAACGTCGTCGCGCAACTGGCGAACCTGAAGACGCACCCCGCCGTGCGGCTCGCGCTCGAAGAAGGGCGGCTCGCGTTGCACGGCTGGGTCTACGACATCGAATCGGGCTGCATCGACGCCCATGACGGCGCGACCGGCCGGTTCGTCTCCCTGGCGGACCATCCCGAGGTCCGCGCCACGCCCGCGACGCTTCCCGTCGCGGCCTGAATCGCTCCCACCCCACCACGAGGAATTGCCATGATCCAGTCCCAGCACAGCCAGACCGCCCGCCACGCGCTCGCGGAGACCGTCGTTCTCGCGAAGGCGCGCAAGAACCTGTCGTTCGCGCAGCTCACCGAAGGCACGGGCCTGAGCGAAGCGTTCGTGACGGCCGCGCTGCTCGGCCAGCATGCACTGCCGGCCGATGCCGCGCGCAATGTCGCCGACAAGCTCGGCCTCGACGACGACGCGGTGCTGCTCCTGCAGACGATCCCGCTGCGCGGCAGCATCGACGATCGCGTGCCGACCGACCCGACGATTTACCGCTTCTACGAAATGCTGCAGGTGTACGGCACGACGTTGAAGGCACTCGTACACGAGAAGTTCGGCGACGGCATCATCAGCGCGATCAATTTCCGGCTCGACGTGAAGAAGGTCGACGATCCCGAGGGCGGTTCGCGCGCGGTGATCACGCTCGACGGCAAGTACCTGCCGACCAAGCCGTTCTGACGCCGGCGCGGCGCTGCGGCAGCGGTGCCGCGCAGGTTCCCGCCCGACGAGCATCGGCCGGTTGAAGCCGCCGCACGTTCCCGCCATTCCGTTTCAACGAGGACGCAGCCATGGATTTTGTGAAACGCACGATCGATCTTGCGATGAAGAACGTGGAAGAGGGCGGCCGCCCGTTCGCGACGGTGATCGTCCGCGACGGCGAGATCGTCGCGGAGAGCCCGAACCTCGTCGCGCAAACCAGCGACCCAACCGCGCACGCCGAGATCCTCGCGGTGCGCGACGCGTGCCGCAAGCTCGGCACCGAGCACCTGACCGACTGCGAGATCTACATTCTCGCGAGCCCGTGCCCGATGTGCCTCGGCTCGCTGTACTACTGCAGCCCGAAACGCGTGGTCTACATCACGACGCGCGAAGACTACGCGCCGTTCTACCGCGACGACCGCAAGTATTTCGAGCTCGACACGTTCTATGCCGAATACGCGAAGCCGATCGAGGAACGCCGGCTGCCGATGGTGCAACAGAAGCACGGCGGCGCGATCGACGTGTACCGGCGCTGGAAGGAACTGAACGCGAAGTGACGTGACCCGCGCGGCGCCCAGGCCGCGCGTTGCAGCCGCCCGGCTGCTCGTTTTCCCCACCCTCCGTTTCGTCTTCCGTGTCATCCGGCGGCGCCCGTGCCGCCGGGGCGCCCGCGCTGCCGCGCGACGCGGGTCGTGCCCCCGTTTTCCCGCGTTCCCAAACATCGATCCCGTTCAATGTCCGGAACGGAAATCCGCGATCCAAAAGGTTTTTGACGGGTTTAAAAATTCGCACTGGAGACGACGAAAACGTGCGGAAAGCCCGATGAAAACCGATGAAACCTTCATGACAGCCAGCGTGGTGGCCGCGGTCGTTCGCGACTGATCGCCATCGATCGCCGTGCGTTTTCCCTGCCTGTTTCGTTGCGCCATTCGTTCCGGACGAGGAATCGCTCGATCCCTCTCCGCCAGCACCGCTCGACTGCCGCCGGTCGCGCGTGACGCCTGAGATTCGCTTACCTGCTTGAAACGGACCATCATGAAACGGGATTCATTCAGTACACCTGATGCGATGCATCGACCGACGACGCACATGCTCGAGCCGAACGACACGTTCGTCCGCATCGAAAACGTCGTGAAGAAATTCGGCGACAGCACGGCCGTCGACAACGTGAACCTGACGATCGCGAAGAACGAGCTGTTCGCGCTGCTCGGCAGCTCCGGCTGCGGCAAGTCGACGCTGCTGCGCATGCTCGCCGGGCTCGAGACGGCCACCTCCGGCAAGATCTTCGTCGACGGCGAGGACCTCGCGTCGCTGCCGCCGTACCGACGCCCGGTCAACATGATGTTCCAGTCGTACGCGCTGTTCCCGCACATGACGGTCGAATCGAACGTCGCGTTCGGCCTGAAGCAGGAAGGCACGCCGAAGAACGAGATCCGGGAACGCGTGGCCGACGCACTCGCGCTCGTGCAGATGAGCAAGTACGCGAAGCGCAAGCCGCATCAGCTCTCCGGCGGCCAGCAGCAGCGCGTCGCGCTCGCGCGCTCGCTGGTCAAGCGCCCGAAGCTGCTGCTGCTCGACGAGCCGATGTCCGCGCTCGACAAGAAGATCCGCCAGAAGACCCAGCTCGAACTCGTGAACATCATCGAGAAGGTCGACGTGACCTGCGTGATGGTCACGCACGACCAGGAAGAGGCGATGACGATGGCGAGCCGCCTCGCGGTGATGAGCGAGGGCAAGATCGTGCAGATCGGCTCGCCCGGCGAAGTCTACGAATACCCGAACAGCCGTTTCTCGGCCGAATTCATCGGCTCGACCAACCTGTTCGAAGGGCGCGTGGTCGAGGACGAACCCGACCACATCTTCGTCGAAAGCGACGACCTCGAGGCACGCATGTACGTGAGCCACGGCGTGACGGGCCCGCTCGGGATGCCGGTCGGCATCTCGGTGCGTCCGGAACGCGTGCACGTGTCGCGCGAGAAACCGGGCTCGAAGCACAACTGGGCACGCGGCGTCGTGACCGACATCGCGTACATGGGCAGCTACTCGCTGTACCACGTGCGCCTGCCGAGCGGCAAGACGGTGGTGTCGAACCTGTCGAGCTCGCACCTGATGAACGACAACGCGCCGGCGTGGAACGACGACGTGTTCGTGTCGTGGTCGCCGGCCAGCGGCGTCGTGCTGACGCAGTGAGGACGCCACGATGAGAACCTCCGCTTCCACTCCGTCCGCGCCGGTGTCTGCCGGCGCCGCGAGCACCGGCGCCGGCCGCGCGCGCCCGGGCCGTTTCTCGATGCTGTCGCGCTTCCTGCCGTCGGGCCGCAGCGTCGCGATCGGCGTGCCGTTCCTGTGGCTCGCGATCTTCTTCGCGCTGCCGTTCGTGCTGGTGCTGAAGATCAGCTTCGCCGACCAGGTGATGGGCATCCCGCCGTACACGTCGCTCGTCGAGATCAAGGACGGCGTCGTGCACTTCGCGCTGCAGCTGTCGCACTACGCGTTCCTGCTGCAGGACGACCTGTACATCGCGACCTACCTCAGCTCGCTGAAGATGGCCGCCGTGTCGACGGTGCTGTGCCTGCTGATCGGTTATCCGATGGCGTACTACATCGCGCGCTCGGAACCGAACCGCCGCAACGTGCTGATGATGGCCGTGATGCTGCCGTTCTGGACGTCGTTCCTGATTCGCGTGTACGCATGGATCGGCATCCTGAAGGACGACGGCCTGCTGAACCACACGCTGATCGCGCTGGGCATCATCCACACGCCGCTGCGGCTCTATCACAGCGATGCAGGCGTCTACATCGGGATGGTCTATTCGTACCTGCCGTTCATGGTGATGCCGCTGTACGCGCACCTCGTGAAGATGGACCTCACGCTGCTCGAGGCCGCATACGACCTGGGCGCGAAGCCGTGGGTCGCGTTCACGCGCATCACGCTGCCGCTGTCGAAGAACGGGATCATCGCCGGCAGCCTGCTGGTGTTCATCCCGGCGGTGGGCGAGTACGTGATTCCGGAACTGCTGGGCGGCGCCGACACGCTGATGATCGGGCGCGTGATGTGGGATGAATTCTTCAACAACATGGACTGGCCGATGGCGTCCGCGGTGACGGTCGCGATGGTGATGCTGCTGCTGGTGCCGATGGCGCTGTTCCAGTACTACCAGGTCAAGGAACTGGAGGGCGCGAAATGATCAAGCCGAGCAAACCGCTGTCGACGGGCGTCCTCGCCTTCGGCTTCCTGTTCCTGTACATCCCGATCATCAGCCTGGTGGTGTACTCGTTCAACGAGTCGAAGCTGGTGACGGTGTGGTCGGGCTTCTCGCTGAAGTGGTACAGCGCGCTGCTGGACGACGACGAGCTGCTGACCGCCGCGTGGCTGTCGCTGAAGATCGGCCTGTTGACGGCCACCGCGTCGGTCGTGATCGGCACGTGGGCGGGTTTCGTGCTCGCGCGCTTCGGCCGCTTCAAGGGCTTCACGCTGTACACGGGGATGATCAACGCGCCGCTGGTGATTCCGGAGGTTATCCAGGGCATCTCGCTGTTGTTGCTGTTCGTTGCGCTGGAGCAGATGTTCGGCTGGCCGAAGGGGCGCGGGATGGTGACGATCTGGATCGGCCACGTGATGCTGTGCGTGTCGTACGTGGCGATCATCGTGCAGTCGCGCGTGAAGGAGATGAACAAGTCGCTGGAGGAGGCGGCGCTCGACCTGGGCGCGACGCCGCTGAAGGTGTTCTTCGTGGTGACGCTGCCGTTGATTTCGCAGGCACTGCTGTCGGGGGGGCTGCTGTCGTTCACGCTGTCGATCGACGATCTGGTGCTGTCGGCGTTCCTGTCGGGGCCGGGGTCGACGACGCTGCCGCTGGTGGTGTTCTCGCGCGTGCGGCTGGGGCTGAACCCGGAGATGAATGCGCTGGCGACGCTGTTCATCACGGCCGTGACGATCGGCGTGATCGTCGTGAACCGGATGATGATCGCGCGGGAACGGCGCCGCGTGGCGGACATGAAGGCGGCGTTCGCGGTGGCGTGAGGGCGGGCATGATGGTGTGACGGCACGACGAAAGCGACGGCGGGCGCATGACGGGCCCGCCGTTTGCGTGGGTCGCTTGCTCGCGGGGAGGGAAGCGGGGCGATCGTGTGCGGTGTGCGCGCTCATGACCGAGCGGGTCGGCTACGGTTACGGTGACTGTGGCGACGCCACGTGCAAGGCGGCGCAGCCGCCGCGATTCGCAACGGTGCCTTCGGCGCCGGGTTTCGGGTTCCCGATTTGGCCGATCGACGTGTGGGAATGCCACGTCGCACGCGATATCGCGCGCTAGCCGCGCGGTCGCCACGCGGCGGGCGACGCGCTATAGTCGTGCGACGCCCGCCGACGGTGCGATACACCCGGCGGCCCATTCACTGACGCGCTCTGCCGATGACAGCCCTTCCCGACGTTACCCTGCGACTGACCGACACCGAGCAGCCGGCCGCACACGATTTCATCAGCCGCAAGCTCGGCGAATTCAATCACGCGATGACGGGGCGCGCCGACGCGGCCACGCTCGACGTGTACGTGACCGATCCCGCGACGGGCGAGATCGTGGGCGGCCTGACGGGGCGCACGTCGCTCGGCCTCTTCTTCATCGATCTGTTCTACCTGCCCGAATCGCTGCGCGGCGGCGGGTTCGGCAGCCGGCTGCTGCGCGAGGCCGAAGCGGAAGCGAAACGACGCGGATGCGCGCGGGCGGTGCTCTACACGATCTCGTTCCAGGCGCCGGATTTCTACCGGAAGCAGGGTTACGAAGCATTCGGCGAAGTGCCGTGCGAACCGGAAGGCACGTCGCGCGTGTTCATGGTGAAGGTGCTTTGAAAACCGGCTCGGCCGGCGCGCGTCGCGCGGTCAGATTGTCGTGGCGATCACCTTTCGCGTGTAGCTGGCGAGAGTGGCCGGATCGACGAACCGGCCTCTGAAATATCCGTCGCCGTTCGCGTCGGATACGAGCGTCTGATCAGCAACGCTCCAGCGCGTACGACAGGTCGGCGATCAGGTCGTCCGGATGTTCGAGCCCGACCGACACGCGGATCAACCCTTCCGACACACCGGCCGCTGCGCGCGCGTCGGCCGGCACGCCCGAATGCGTCGTCGACGCCGGATGGCAGATCAGCGACTCCGTGCCGCCGAGACTGACCGCCGACTTGAAGAGCGTCAGGTGGTTGATGAACCTGAACGCCTGCTCGCGGCCGCCGTCGAGGATGAACGCGAACGTCGAGCCGGGCCCGCTGCACTGGCGCCGGTAGACGGCCTGGTAGGCCGGATCGTCGATGAGCTCGGGATGCAGCACGCGCACCGGCCGATGCGGATTGCCGGCGAGCCAGCGGGCGACGGCGCTGCCGCTGCGCGCGGCCTGCTGCATGCGCAGTACGAGCGTTTCCATCGAGCGCGTGATCATCCACGACGAATGCGGGTCGAGCTGCGAGCCGAGCGTGCTGCGGACCGAGCGGATCTTCGTGATCAGGCTGCGGGTGCCCGTCACGCCGCCGGCGACGAGGTCGCTATGCCCGCCGATGTATTTCGTCAGCGAGTACACGCTCAGGTCGATGCCTTGCCGCGACGGCTTCTGATACAGCGGCCCGAGCAGCGTGTTGTCGCAGACCGACAGCGGGCGATAGCCGTGCCGCGCTTCGAACGCATCGATCTCGCTGCGCAGCCCGTCGAGGTCGAACAGCGCGTTGGTCGGGTTGGCGGGCGTCTCGATGTAGCACATCCGCACGTTGCCCTTTTGCGCGGCCGCTTCGAGCGCGGCGCGGATCGCGCTGGTGGACAGCCCGTCGGCGATCACTTCGGAGCGGATGCCCCACTCGGGCAGGAACTTCGAGATCAGCGTTTCGGTGCCGCCGTACAACGGCACGGACTGGACGACGCAGTCGCCCGGCCGCAGGAACGTCAGCAGGATCGCGGCGATTGCCGACATGCCGCTCGACGTCACGACGGCGGCTTCGGAATCTTCGAGCAGCGCGAGGCGATCCTCGACGATCTCCAGGTTCGGGTGATTGAAACGGCTGTAGACGAGGCCCGCGCCTTCGCCTTCCGGTGAAGGCTTGCGCCCGGCGACGACGTCGAAGAATTCGGCGCCGTCCTCGGCCGTGCGGAACGCGAACGTCGACGTGAGGAACACGGGCGGCTTCACCGATCCTTCCGACAGGAACGGATCGTAGCCGTACGACATCATCTGGGTTTCGGGATGGAGTTCCCGGTCTGCAATCTTGCGCTTGTGGTAGTTGCGATAGGCCATGCGGTGCTCCGTGCAGGGGTGGTGAGGAACGGCCGTTGCAGCGGCGGCACGACGTGTGCGGCACCGGGTAGGCACCGTTCGTCGCGACCGCGTGACGCGATACTACCCGAAGGCATGGCCTTCGTGACGCGGGGCTGTCACTATCGAGAGGGTGTCGCCTGTTCGACGATCATGTCGTACAGCGCACGGGCGGCCGGCGACAGTTGCGCGCTCCGGCGCGTGACGAGCACGAGCGTGCGCGACACCGCGGGCTCGACGAGTTCGATCGTGCGGATCATCGGGTACGCGTTCTTCTGGATCGCGAGCTTCGGTACCACCGCCGCGCCGAGCCCCTCCGCGACGAGCCCGAGCGCCGTCGAGCTGCGCTGTACTTCGTAGAACGAATGCAGCGACACGCCGCTCGTCTTCAGCGCGCCGTCGAGCAGCCCGCGATTGCCGCTCACTTCGCCGGCGAAGATCAGCGGATGCGGTTGCAGGGCGGCCCAGCGAATGCGCCGCCGCTTCGCGAGCGGATGATCGTCGCGGCACACCAGTACATACGGGTCGCTCGTCAGCGGGACGTTGACCAGTTCGGGATGCTGGTCGCCGGCGATGCCGATGCCGAACTCGGCCTCGCGATGCAGCACGGCCTGCAGCACCGACGCCGACGCGTGATCGAGGATCTTCACGCGATCGTGCGGGCGGTGCGCGGAAAATGCGCGCAGGATGCGGGGCAGGTATTGCACGCCGACCGTCGGCACGCACGCGATCGTGACGTCGCCGCGCTGGCTCAGGCCGGTTTCGCGAATTTCGGTGAGCGCGTCGGACAGCTCGTTCAGCAGCCGGCGCGCTTGCGGCAGGAAACGCCGGCCGATTTCGGTGAGGGTGGTGCGGCGCGTGGTGCGCTCGACGAGCGCGACGCCGAGAAAGGTTTCGAGCTTGCGCAGCCGCTGCGTGATGGCCGTCTGCGTGACGTGCAGCGTATCGGCCGCCTGCCGGAAGCTGCCGCCGTCGGCGATCGCGACGAAAGCCTGGACACCGAGCGTATCGATCTTCATCAGAATTTTGAATCAATCACGATATTAAATTCATTTTACTGAACTTCACGACAGCCGCAGAATGCTTCGCATCGACGGCCCCCAGCACCGCGCACGCGGGCAGCGGCACGGCCGTCCATGCCGACCAGGAGGAGAACGACATGACGACCCCACTCGATCGATACGCGGCCCAGTACGTGCAATTCGAGGACGAACGCACGCGGCCCATCCGCGATCTGCTCGCCGCCGTGCCGAACACGCCGATCCGTACCGCGATCGACATCGGCTGCGGGCCCGGCAATTCGACGGAGGCGCTGATCGCGCGTGCGCCGGACGCAACGGTCCACGGAATCGATGCGTCGGCGGACATGATCGACGCCGCGCGCACGCGCCTGCCGGACCTGCGTTTCGACGTCGTGGATATTTCCACGTGGGACGATCCCGGCGGCTACGACCTGATTCTCGCGAATGCGGTGCTGCAATGGGTGCCCGCGCACGACACGCTGTTTCCGTCGCTCGTCGGCCGGCTCGCGCCGGGTGGCCATCTGGCGGTGCAGATGCCCGACAACCTCGACGAACCCGCGCATCGGCTGATGCGCGAGGTCGCCGCGGCCGGGCCGTGGGCGGACAAGCTGAAAGGCGCGGCGCGCACCGAGCGGTTCGATGCGCGTCATTACCACGCGCTGCTGTCGCCGCTGTGCTCGCGCGTGGACGTGTGGCGCACGACCTACTACCACCCGCTGCGCGGCGGTGCCGATGCGGTCGTCGAATGGTTCAAGGGGAGCGCGCTGCGGCCGTTCCTCGCGGCGCTCGACGACGGCGAGCGCGCGGCGTTTCTCGCGCGGTATCGCGACGCGATCGCGGGCCCGGGCGGCTATCCGACGCTTGCCGATGGCACCGTGCTGCTGCCGTTCCCGCGTCTGTTCATCGTGGCGACGCGGGCATGATCCGGATGTGGCGCGCGTGAGAGGCGGCAAGGACGCGCGTTCGGCGGTGCGTCAGCGCGCCGGCCGCATCGATTCCGGGTCGACCGTGCGGATCCGTGCGGTCTGCCCGTCGCGCAGGTCCTTGTACCAGAACAGCGCGACTTCACCGTCGTTTTCGTCGTCCGCGTACAGCAGGCGATCGTGGCCGCCCAGCACGAAGCCCGAGCGGGCATAGGTGCTGCACGCGGCGACGTTGTTCGACTGCGTTTCCAGCCGCATGAAGCCGAACCCGTGGCTGCGCGCCCAGGATTCGGCGGCCGCGAGCAGCAACTGTCCGATGCCTTGCCGCCGGCTGCGGCGGTCGACGGCCAGCTCCGCGATCTCGGCCATCCCGTTCCAGCTCTGGCTGATCGCCACGAAGCCGGCGAGCCGGCCGCCGGCCGTCGCGCGAAAGAGCGCCGTTTTGCCGGTCGCCTCGTCCGCCCAGCCGGCCGGATCGAAGCCGTAGTGCTTGCGGCGCGCCGGCAGCGCGCGCAGATCGAGCAAGTCCTGATACGGCGCGTTCAATTCCCACGCGATGTCGAACGAGAAGTCGCATCGATCCAGTTCGTCGGCGGGAATCGCGCTCGTCTGTTCGATGCTGATGTGTTCGGCTCGGTCCATGTGTCGGTGTCCTGTCTTCTGCGGGATGGCGTGGTGTCGTCGGTGATGCGATCGCCGGCATCGTGAGGTGCGCCGCATCGAGTGTGTGCGTGCTGCGGATTTTTGCGCCCGCACAGTTCGCCGCGCGCGAGACCGGCACAGACTGGCTCCTCCCGTGACGGCAAAACGCGGGCAAACCGTGAACCGGATGGCGACGCAAACGTGTGCGGGATGCGCGCGCCAGCCAGCGCGCACTTTCAACCGCCTGATTATGCTGGATTTCGGCATGAGGCAATCGCCGGCATCGACGCGATGCGGGCTGTCGTGCGTCGCGACTTCGATCCGGGTGACCGCCGGCCGCCTGCGGAGGAAAGACGACAGGATTCCGAATAGTTGTTTACCGTTTCGTGACGACTCGATATGTTCCGGAAAATATATCGAAGGGCGTGGCGTCGTCAGGCGCTACGTCGTCCACCCGCTCCACGAAAGCCGGAAGAGATGCTGACCTGCATCGCCGGAGCAACGCGTCGTCGCGGCATGCGCAATCGGTGCGCACGCTCGCCGGCGCTGCAACACAGGCGGCCGCTCGCGGCATGCCACATCAGCAGGCCCATACCGGTACCGAAGCGAAGCATCGTGCGTGCGCATGACGCGTATGTGCGCGCGGCGATCCGGTGGCTCGCGTTCGTCAATCAGTCGGTGATTCGTCAACACGCCGCGCGTCACGCTACGATGCAGGCGCGCGTCGACCACAACAGGAAGTGAACATGAACAAGACCATCGCGGCCGCAGCGGCACTCGGGATGTTCGGTACCGCCGCACACGCGCAAAGCAGCGTCACGCTCTACGGGCTGATCGATGCGCCCGTCGCGCGGGCAGCGCGAAGGGGAACGCATTCGGGCGCAACGCGGCACGTCGCGCCCGAATGCGTGCCGGCCCCATGCAGGCGGCCGGCACGGCACGGCCAGGCCGCCGTCAGATGTTGATCGTGACGGGCCCGGCGAGGGGCGTGTAGCCGTCGTCGAACAGATACCACGCGTCGTACTGCCCCGACGCCAGCGTGCTGTTGGCCGCGGACGAGAACAGCAGCGAGCCGGTGCTTTTCGGCAGGTATGCCCACGACTTGTAGCTGCCCTTGGTCGGCTGCGCGCCATGCGCGAAGATGCCCACCCAGTTCTTCGGGCTGTGGCTCCACGGCGGCGCGACGTAGTCGAAGCGCAGCGTGCCGAACGTCGAGCCCTGCGACGCGAGCGACGCGACGAACTTCTTGCCGGTATTGCCGATCGCCGAATCCGTGAGCAGGGTGCCGGATTGCGCCTGCACGCAGCCGGCTACGCGGCGCAGGAAATTCGGATCGTTCGCGTCGCGGATGCTGGCGTCGTACCAGCCGCCGTCACCGTACCACGTGACGGCTTGCGTCGCGCCGGCGGCGACCGTGACCGACTGCCGCGTGTTCATGCCGTACGCGTTGTCGGTGAGCTGGAACGTCGTCGCGACCGAGCCGGCGGCGTTGTCGAGCGTGATCTGTACGTTGCCGTTGGCCACGTCGTAGCACAGGCTGATTTCGGCGGTCGATCCGGTGTTGCCGGACGAGCCGATGCTGCCGCGGAACGTCTGCAGGAAGCCGTTCGGGCCGTAGACGGAATAGTCGTAGCTGCCGCCGGCATTCAGCGCGAGCGAATCCGACAGGTTCGCGCACTGGCCCGCGCCGGCCGCGATCGTGTAGTGCCGGGGGATCGTGCTCGTGCCGTCGACCCATACCTGCAGGTGGACGCCGGCGGTGCCGGTGTTGGTCATCGTCAGCGACAGCGCGTTGCCGGCGCGATTGACCTTGCCTTGCACGAAGAACTCGTAGGGCAGGCGGCAGGCGGTGCTGCGGCCGGCCGTCTGCGCCGGCACCGCGGTGGTGGTCGGGTAGGGGATCGGGACGGCCGGGCCGTTCGGGTTCATGTTGCTTGCCGGCGGCTGGATCGCGGGAACCGTCTGGTCGGCGTTCGAGAAATCGAAGGCCGACGTCAGGTCGCCGCAGACCGTGCGTCGCCACGGCGTGATGTTGGTTTCCTGTAGCCCGAAGCGCGCTTCCAGAAAGCGGATCACCGATGTGTGATCGAAGACCTGCGAATTGACCTTGCCGCCCTTCGACCACGGCGAGATCACGAACATCGGCACGCGCGGGCCGAGCCCGATCGGCACGTCGCCGCTCGCCGAGCCGTCCGATGCGGCGCCGCTGCCGGAGACGAATTCGGCGGCCGTCGAGACCGTGGAGCGGCCGGTGCCGGCAGCGGAACTGGCCGGGACGGCCGGCGGCATGTGATCGAACAGCCCGTCGTTCTCGTCGTACATGACGAGCAGCACCGTGCTGGCCCATACCGCCGGATTCGACGTCAGCGCATCGAGGACGCTGCTGACGTACCATTCGCCGCCGCTCGCGGCCCACGACGGGTGCTCGCAGTATGCGTAGGGCGCGGCGATCCACGATACCTGCGGCAGCGTGCCGTTGGCGACGTCGGCCCGCAGCTGGCTGAAGAGGTTCGTGTCGTATTCCTTGCCGCCGCCTGACGGGTCGATCTGCGTGCCGTTGAGCGCCGGCGCGAGCGGGTCGCCTGCACCGAGGTTCTGGTATTGCCTGAAGTTCAGGATGACGTTGTCGCCGTAATTGCCGTTCCACCAGAGATCGCTTTTGGAGCCGTTGTATTCGCCGTAGCCATGTGCGGCATCGAGGCCGTTGCCCTTGTCCTGGTAGAACTTCCACGTCACGCCGGCCGTGTTCAGGCGCTCCGGTATCGTGGTCCAGCCGGTGCCCGTCATCGTGTTCGTCGTGTACGGCGAGTAACCGGCGACGTTGCCGCAGCACCCGGTCCACAGATACAGGCGGTTCGGGTCCGTCGGGCCGAGCATCGAGCAGTGGTACGCGTCGCACACCGTGAACGCGCTCGCCAGCGCGTAGTAGAACGGGATGTCCTTCTGCGTGAAGTAGTACATCGTGCCGCTGGTCTTCGCGTCGGCCCAGTTGTCGTAGCGGCCGTTGTTCCAGGCACTGTGCGTGCCGTTCCAGCTGTGATCCAGGTCGCCGTAGTAGGTGTCGCCGTTCGCCGTGCCGGAGGGCGGGGACGGGTTGAACGGAAACACGTAGGACATCAGCCAGGGCTGGCGCCACACCGGATACCCGCTCGAAATCACGACCGGCCGAGGGTCGCCGAAGCCGCGCGCGCCGCCCAGCGTGCCGAGGTAGTGGTCGAACGAACGGTTTTCCTGCATCAGGATCACGACGTGCTTCACGTCCTGGATCGTGCCGGTGACGGTGGCTGCCGGAATGGCCTGGGCGCGCGCGATGCTTTCGGGCAGCATGCCCGTGATCGCGGTCGCGCCGGCGAGCTTCAACGCATCGGCGAGGAACTGACGTCGTGTCGTGGGTTTGTTTTGCATGATCGCTCTCTGTCGTGGATGGCCGGCCCCGGGGCCAGCGTCGGTCAGTGGCACGTGCTCGCGCAGTGCAGGACGGGCGTGGATGCCGAACCCGGTGCGGCCGCGCGCGCGGCCGCCACGTTGGCCGCGGTGCCCGAGTCGCCATCGCCGCAAGCGGCCAGCGTGCACAGCAGCGCGATCATGAAAACGCCGCGCCAGTGCGGAAAGCGGCTTTCCGAACGGCGCGACCTGACGACAGGCTTTCTATTCGACTCGAATCGGATTCCTGAATGATCGAGGCCGGTGCTGCGTGTTCCGTATTTCATTACCCCTCCCGACATGAAAATGGACAGCAGAGAATATCGCCCGAATCAGAACAACTTCATGACAGGCCACCCGCGCGTGCCTGCCACCTGCAAAAGCCTCGAATCGGGATTGGTGGCGACCGGATGCGTGACGTAATCGAGCAGCGGCACGTCGTTGATCGAGTCGCTGTAGAAGTAGGTGCGCTCGAAATCCGACGGCGCGTAGCCGAGCGATTCCAGCCACGCGGTCGTGCGCACGATCTTTCCTTCGCGGAAGCTCGGCACGCCGGTGCTGCGCCCGGTAAACGCGCCATCCGGCGTGCCGTCGTCGGTATCGAGTTCGATGCCGAGCAGGTGCTCGATGCCGAATTCGGCCGCGATCGGCCGCGCGACGAAGACGTTGGTCGCCGTCACGATGCAGCAGAGATCGCCGTTTTCGCGATGCCGCCCGACCAGCTCGCGCGCCTGCGGCGTGATCGCCGGACGGATCACTTCGTCCATGAACCGCGCATGCCAGCGCTCGAGCACCTTGCGCGGATAGCGGGTGAGCGGCGCGAGCGTCACGGCGAGATACGCGTTCATGTCGAGCGTGCCGGCCGCGTAATGACCGTAGTGCTCGTCGATCAGCGCGGCGTGCGCGTCGTCCTCACGCCAGCCGACCCGCGAGATGAAGCGGGCCCAGGCCTGGTCGCTGTCGAGCGGCAGCAGCGTGTGGTCGAGATCGAACAGCGCGAGATTCTTGTACATGCCGGGTTCCTTGTCTTGCGGGCTTACGCGCCGATCCGCTTGTCGATCGCATCCTTCGCATTCTTTCCGTCGATGGTCGTCACGCCGTCGAGCCACTTCGACAGCACGCCGGGATGCTTCTTCGCCCATTCCCTGGCCACCGCGACCGGGTCCGCGTGATTCATGATCGGCACCATCAGCTGGTTCTCTTCGTCGGTCGTGAACTTCAGGTTGGTCAGCAGCCGGCCGACGTTCGGGCAGCGTTCGAGATAGCCCGGCGTGACGAGCGTGTAGACCTTCGCCGACCCGTAGTTCGGGCCGAACACGGTGTCGCCGCCGTCGAGATAGGTGATCCGGTAGTCGATGTTCATCGGATGCGGCTCCCAGGCCAGGAACACGATCATCCGGTGCTCCTGCACGGCGCGCGTCACCTGCACGAGCATGCCGGCCTCGCTCGATTCGACCAGCTTGAAGCCGCCGAGCCCGAACTCGTTCCTGTCGATCATTCGCTGGATCAGCGCGTTGCCGTTGTTGCCGGCGCCGATCCCGTAGATCTTGCCGTCGAGCTGGTCGCGGAACCTGGCGATATCGGCGAAGCGCTTGAGCCCCTTGTCGGATGCGTATTGCGGTACGGCCAGCGTATAGCGCGCGCCGACCAGGTTGGGCTCTGGCAACTGGTGGACGGCGCCGGCGTCCACGAACGGCTTCACCGTCGGCGTCATGCTCGGATCCCAGTAGCCGAGGAAGGCGTCGATCTGCGCTTTCTTCACACCGGCCAGCACGATCGGCGGCGACGCGATCGTCTTGGTCGCCTCGTAGCCGAGCCCGTCGAGCAGCATCATCGCGACACCGGTGGTGGCCGCGATGTCGCTCCAGCCGACGTCGCCGAGCGTCACCTTTTTACAGACGTCGCCTTCCGATGCGTGAGCGGGGGCCGTCGCCAGCGCCGCCAGCAGGGTTGCGGCCAGCATCCATGCCTTCTTCATCATGTTGGTCTCCTAAGCAAGTGTTCCGGATCGTATTGCCTGAATGGTCTGACGATTAATCGTGCCGATCGGATGAAACAAACGAACCTGGGTCTGGCTTTGCAGTTTTTCGTACCGTATATTAGAAAGCACAAAATCGCAAGATTGCACAAAAATACAACTCGCCGGGTGCCGGGTGCGGCAACGGGCGGGCGCAGGCAGGAAGAACCGGACGGCGGCCCCATGCGGGCCGCGCTTCATCGGATGGACCAGGCAAAGCAAGGAGATCTCGAATGATCAGTCAGCTGGAAATCGTGTCCCGCCTGTTGTTGGCGGCATTGCTCGGGAGCCTCGTCGGCATCGAGCGCGAGCGCCTGTCGTGGGCGGCCGGATTGCGCACCCACATGCTGGTGGCGGTGGGCGCCGCGCTCGTGATGGTCGTGTCGGCGTTCGGCTTCGCGGATGTCCAGAACGCGAAAAACGTGTCGCTGGACCCGTCGCGCGTCGCCGCGCAGGTGGTGTCGGGCATCGGCTTCCTCGGCGCCGGTTCGATCATGCTGCGCGGCGAGATCATCCGCGGCCTGACGACCGCGGCGAGCCTGTGGGTCGTGGCGGCGGTCGGGCTGGCCGTGGGCGGCGGCATGTATGTGGCCGCAATTGCCGCGACGGCGATCGTGCTCGCGATCCTGGCCGGCCTGAAGCCGATCGAGAAACGCTTGTTCGCGACGCGGCAGCGTTGGGGCGTGCGTATCCTCGCGAGCCGCGGCGCCGTGAAGCTGACGTCGCTGCAGGCGATGCCCGGCATCGACCAGGCGCGCATTGTCCGGTTCATCATCGAACAGGACGACGCCGCGCCGGACGACGACCGCATCCACGTGGTGTTTTCGAAGATGACGAGCAGCGAGTGCCAGGCGGTGCGTCAATCCCTGCAGACCCTCGTCGGCATCAAAAAACTGGAGGAGAGCGCTGCGTAGTTCGCCGTTCGAATAACATTGACGTTCATTCCGAGGACATTCCATGTGGCAAGAAGAGCGATACCAGAGAATCCGGCTTCTGTTATCGAAGATGCAGCGGGTTTCCACCGACCGGATCATGGCCGACCTGAACGTGTCGCGGGAAACCGTGCGTCGCGATCTCGTCGATCTCGAAGCGCTCGGTGAACTGAAGCGCGTGCACGGCGGTGCGGTGCAGGTGGGCGACGAAGCGCCGATCGCCGAACGCGCGCAGACCCACGTGAAGGCGAAGCTGGCGATCGCGCGTGCGGCGGCCAGGCTGGTCACGGGCTCGCAGACGCTGTTCATCGACGCGGGCACGACCACGACGCTGCTGGCCGAGGAACTGGCGAAGCTGTCAGGCCTCACGATCGTCACGAACTCGATCGACGTCGCGCTGAAGATGCGGTCGAGCGACCCGGGGCAGGCGAGGAACGAGACGATCCTGCTCGGCGGGATGATCGGCACCCGCGCGGCCGCGACAGTCGGCGACGGCACGGTCGCCGAGATCTTCCGCTATCGCGCCGATCTCGCGCTGCTGTCGCCGGTCGGCGTCGATGCCGTCCGCGGCGCGACCAACTACGACCGGATGGAAACCGAAGTGGCGCGCGCGATGGTGAGCAACGCGGCGGACGTCGCGATCCTGGCCGATTTCAGCAAGCTCGGCACGAACAGCCGGATCAGCTTCTGCGAGCCGGCGCGGATCGGCGCACTGGTGACGGATGCAAAGGCGGAATCGGTCGACAGTTTCAAGAGCCTGAAAAAGGTCATCAAGAACATCGTGCTGTCGTAGCGCCGGGCGGCGCGGGGCACGATCGGCCGCCGTTATGCCGCCCATGCGGCGCGCATTCTGCCGGCCGGCTTTTTCGCGGCGTAATATATCCGCCGATACGACGCAGGCCCGCCCACCGGTAGGCCGTCATGGAGGCGGGCGATGGAGAAGGCTGGGACGGCGGCGTTTTCGGCGCAACAGGCGCAACAGGCGCAACAGGCGCAACAGGCGCAACAGGCACAACAGGCACAACAGGCACAACAGGCACAACAGGCACAACAGGCACAACAGGCGGCGGCAGGCTCGGTCGCACTAACGGGCGCATTCGTGCGGCCGATGACGGTGACCCTCGACGATCTGCGCCGGCACGCGAGCGCGACGGCCGAGCCGTTCGACCTGCGCTGCTTCACGACGAATCGCTTCATCCGCTCGGTCGCGCCGTATCGCGGCGCGCGGCTGAAGGACCTCCTCGACGCGGCCGGGCTGCGCAACGACACGCCGGGCGACTTCAAGCGCATGGTGTTCATCGCGCATGCGCACGACGGCTACGCGGTCACGTTTTCCTGGCATGAACTGTTCAACACGCCGGTCGGCGAACACGTGATCGTCGCGTTCGAATGCGGCGACGCGCCGCTGTCGATCGACGACGGCGCGCCGCTGCTGTTCTCGGGCGCCGACCTCGTGCCCGCGCCGCGCCACGTGAAGCGGCTGGCCGGCATCGTCGCCCGCGTGCTCGAGGTCTGAACCGGCGCGCGGGCGGCATGCGTCGCATCGGCCATCGTGTATGCTTGCCCGCATCGTTCAAAGGGCGGCACAACATGAAGACACCGGCACACCCCAAGCCTGAAGTGCGATTCAGGATGCGTATCCAGCAGGCCGACACGATCGCGCTCGGCCCGGGCAAGGTCGCGCTGCTCGAAGCCGTGCACGAACACGGTTCGATTTCGGCGGCGGCGCGCAGCCTGAAGATGTCGTACCGGCGTGCGTGGCTGCTGATGGACGAACTGAACCGCTCGCTGAAATCGCCGGCGACGGTGTCCGAGCATGGCGGGCAGAGCGGCGGCGGCAGCGTGCTCACGCCGGTCGGCGAGGAGATCATCCGCCTCTATCGCGGGATCGAGGCGCGTGCCTACGCGGCGTGTGCCGACGAAATCGCCGCGCTCACGAAAATGGTGCGGCGCTGATGCGCGCGCTGCGCGAGCGCTTGCCCGGGGCCTGTTGATGCTGACGACGCGCTTGCACTGACCCGCTGAAGGGCAGAGGGAGCGCGTCGAAGCGAATCAGGTCTAGCCGTGCCGCAGGCAGAAGCGCGGCGTGCCGCCCGCGGCGGCATCCGGCGCCATGACGTCGCGCGCCTGTGCATCGAGCCGCCCGATCAGTTCGACGAAGCTGGCGACGCTGGCCGTCCGCAGCGGGTAGTACGCGACGTGGTGGCGTTCGCAGATGCGCTTGAGCAGGTTCATCGAATCGTGGTCGATGCAATCGACCGGGAACACGACCATGTGCGCGCCCGGTAGCGCGGCGGCCAGCAAGCCCTTGCGATCCTCGATACCGCCGTCATGCAGCGTCACGTCACCGCCCGCCGTTTCGACGATCCGCCTGATCGCACGGTTCGAGCCCGGGCGCCCGCCGACGTAGACCAGACGTGTGCCCCGCAGGATCGACAGCGGATCGGCCGCGTGTTCGGCGGGATCGTCCGCCGACGCCTGCACCGCCTGTTCGATCGCACTCGCTTCGGCGCGCAGCGTCTTCACCATCGCCATCAGGTCGTCGAGCCGCGCGCGCATC
The DNA here is from genome assembly GCF_041103175.1 of Burkholderia sp. Bmkn7. NCBI lineage: Bacteria > Pseudomonadati > Pseudomonadota > Betaproteobacteria > Burkholderiales > Burkholderiaceae > Burkholderia > Burkholderia sp. Bmkn7. Next base: position 789,528 of record NZ_JBGCUH010000002.1, read on the forward strand.
GCGCGTGCGCTCGCCTGTTCCGCGGCGATCCGCTGCTCGGCCGCCTCGCGGCGGCTCGTATGCAGCGCGAGTCGTTCATCGCGCGCGGCCAGTGCTTCGCGCAGTTCGTGGACTTCGTCGCGCAATGCGCTTTCAGCCGCCGGCGGCTGCGCGTTCCGACGCGCAACGACGGCATCCCGCTCGTGCAGCGCCGCGTCGCGCTGCGCGCTCATTTCTTGCAGGCGCGCCTGCTGCCGGTCGATCTTCGCGTGCAGCGCCGCATTCTCCTCCTCCAGCGCGACCAGCCGCCGGATATCGGCGCGATTGGCCGCGCCGACCAGGTGCGACAGCATGTGCAGGTCGCCGAACGCGGCCTGGCGCACGGCCATCGTCGTGCGCGGATGCGTCATCAGCGCCCAGTAGGCGGGCGGGATGTCGCCGCTCTTGAGCGCCTCCTTCCAGCGCGCAAGAAGGTCATCCGCATCCTGTGCACTGTCGAATGCGCGGATCGCGCCGGCGTAACGCTCGTCGAGCGCCTTGTGCAATGCCTTGGCGCCGGCCGTGCCGTCGATCGCGAGCTCGACGGCGGCGTGATGGATGTCGAGGTCGGTCGCGTGCTGGCGGTCGAGGTCGGTGTATTTCGGCACGAGCCTGCGCAGCTCGTGCGTGGTCAGGCAGGTGCCGATGATCGAGCAGTGCAGGTTCGCGTCGAGCTCGGACAGGCGCGTGCGGCGCTTCAGCTCGGTCAGTTGCGCGCGCGACGGCGCGCAGCATGCATCGACCCGCGTGCCGGTTGCCGCGGGCGGATTACCGCCGGGCGACGAGAGATCCGCCGTGCGGGCAAGGCGAAAGGGCGGAGCGTGCATGTTGACCTCTGTCCGGCATGGTCGGGCCGGAGACGGATGCGCGAAAGATTCTCGAAATATACCACGGAATATAACGAACGAAATTCGGGGGAAATCACCGGGCAATGCGGCGTGGTGCGGCGTGGTGCAGTCAGCAGAGCGCGGTGGGGCGGTCGGTGAGCGGCAGGGCGGCGGAGGGCGATGCCGGGGCGGACGGTGAAACGGGACGCGATGCCGGCGCGTGGCGCTCCATCACGTACTCGACGCACAGCCCGACGAACAGCACGTCGACGCGCTCCAGCGCGTCGACTGCGTCGCGCATCGCGGCCGGGTCGTTGCTGAACGAATCGGAGAACACGTCGTCGCGTGTGCGTTCGAGGCGGCGCGCGTGGCCGATCGCCCGTTCGAGTTCGGGCAGGCGCGTGAAGCGGGCGGTGCGTGCGTCGTCTTCGAGCGTGGACAGCAGTTCACGAAAGCCCATCGCGGACAGCGCATCGTCCTGCGCGTTTTCAGCGTGCGCAGTCGAGAACATCCGGATGAAGCGCACGACGCTGCCGCGCAGGCGCCGGAACGCGTCGACGACATCCGTGATCTGCTGCGCACGCGCGTCGCTCGACAGCGGCCTGAGCGCGCTGATCTTGTGCGCGAGCGGCTGTTCCCGTGCGGTGCGCTGCGGGGCGCGATCCGTCGGCGTGCGGGGCATGGCGAATCTCCGGAAGTGCTGGTTGCGATATATTCTACGGAACATATCGGGTGCGCGAAAAAACGGCACCATGCACGAGACATGGTGCCGTCAGCGGCCCTGGTAACGACCCTCGCAACCGCCCTCGCAACCGCCCTCGCAACGGCCCTCGCAACGGCCCTCGCAACGGCCCTCGCAACGGCCCGAGCAACCGCCCAAGCAACCGCCCAAACAACCGCCCCAACAACCGCCCGAGTCACTCGATGTCGCGCCCGCCCGTTCCGAACGCGACCGTGAAGCCGAGAACCACGCTGCCGCACAAGGGCTGCACGCGGCCCCCGGCCCCCGGCCCCATCGGGCACATCCGCCCCGCGTTCGTGAATGCGCCCGCGCCTAATGCTGCCGCGTGAGCGCCGCCGGCAGCACGGCGGCCCGGGTGCCGGCCGATTCGTCCACCGTCGTCCTGCCGCCGTCCCGAAAGAACGCCTGCTCGGCGGCGTTGTTCATCACGAGGATGCTGATGCGGCGATTGGTCGGCTCGTCCGCGACGTTGCGGTCGAGCGGCAGGACATCCGCGAGCCCGCGCACCTGGAGCAGCTTTTCTTCCCGCAATCCGCCCGCGACCAGCGCGCGCCGCGCGGCGTTCGCGCGATCGCTGGAGAGCTCCCAGTTCGAATAACCCGTGGGGCCGTCGCGATACGGCGTCGAATCGGTATGGCCCGCAATCGACACGCGGTTGTCGACATCGTCGAGTGCCGTACCGATCTGCGTGAGGATCGCGGTGGCATACCCTTCGGGATGCGAACTGCCCGACGCGAACATCGGGCGCTTGAGCGAATCGACGATCTCGATGCGCAAGCCCTCGTGAGTGATCGCGATCCGGATCTGGTCCTGGTACGCGCGCAATGACGGGCTCTGTGCAATCGCCGCGGTCAGCTTCGCCTTCAGGCGCTCGAGCTTCTGCGTATCGACGATGTCGGCCGGTGCCGCGGGCGAACTGGCCGGCACCGGTTGCGCTTTCGCGTCGATGGCCGGCGCCGGGTCCGACAGGTCGCGGCCGCCGCCCTGCACGACGCTCGGGCGCGGCGCCTGTGCGTCTTTCCCGCCGGACAGGAGCGTCGACAGCGGCGTGTTGAAGTAATCCTCGATCCCCTGCTTGTCGTATTTGGACACCGAGCCGAGCAGCCACATCAGCAGGAAGAACGCCATCATCGCCGTGACGAAATCGGCGTAGGCGATTTTCCAGGCGCCGCCGTGGTGGGCGTCGTGGTCCTCGCCTTTCTTGCGGCGCACGACGACGAGCGGTGCCGAGGCGGACTGTTTCGACGGGTTGGAGCGATTGTCGGCCATGGCGCCTCCGTTATGCGGGCCTGGGCGACTTCGTCGCGCGGACGGCCTCGTCGAGCTCCTTGAAGCTCGGGCGATCGGCTGTGAACAGCACCTTGCGGCCGAACTCCACCGCCACCGCCGGCGCGTAGCCGCTCATCGACGCGAGCAGCACGGCCTTCACGCACTGGAACGGCTTGGCCGCGGCGCGGCCCTTCGCATTGAGCAGATCCGCGAGCGGGCCGACGAAGCCGTACGCGAGCAGGATGCCGAGGAACGTGCCGACGAGCGCGCCGGCGATCATCTTGCCGAGCACGGCGGGCGGCGCGCCGACCGAGCCCATCGTATGCACGACACCCATCACCGCCGCGACGATGCCGAACGCAGGCAGGCCGTCCGCCATCTTCTGGATCGCATTGGCCGCGACGGATGCCTCTGCATGGTGCGTATGCAGTTCTTCGTCCATCAGGTCCTGCATCTCGAGCGCATTCACGTTGCCGCCCGACATCATCCGCAGATAGTCGACGATGAAGTCGAGCAGGTGATGGTCTTCGAGCACGTGCGAATACTTCTGGAACAGCGGGCTTTGTTCGGGCGCGTCGACGTCGGCCTCGAGCGCCATCATGCCGTCCTTGCGCGCCTTCTGCAGCAGCTCGTACAGCAGCGCGATCAGTTCGACGTACTGCTGTTTCGTATAACCGCCGCCCTTGAAACAGGTCGGCAGGCTCTTGATCGTCTTCTTCAGCGTCGCGACCGGATTGCTGACGACGGATGCACCCAGCGCGGCGCCGAAAATGCACAGCAGTTCGAACGGTTGCAGCAAGGCCGGCAAGTGGCCGCCCACGCCGATAAAGCTGCCGATCACCGATCCGATCACGACGATCCACCCGATGGCTACAAACATGATTACCTCTTGCGCGGCTCGCGCGGCTGCATCTGTTGTCGAAAAGCGGGCGGGACGTCCGGCCATCCCGCTCCATGCCCGCGACGGCGCCGGATCGTTGCGTGTCGAATGCGAATCCGGCGGCCGTCCCGATGTATCGCGGCGCGACGCGGGTCGGCGGGTGTTGATGCAATAACGGCGGTCGCCGGGGTGACTGAACCCGTGATTCCACGTAGCGCGCGCGATTCACGCGTGGCACACGTTTGCGAGCGGCGGTATGCGCGATTTGCTTGATCGAAGTCAAAAATTGGGCGCCTTCGCGCGAATTTCCGTCTGGAGGCGGCCCGGAACACGGCGGCGAACGACACACCCATCGCGACGGAAGGCGCCGCGCGGAACGCCGGGGAACGCGGCGCGCGGCGCGTTCCCCGGCCGGCGCGGGTTCGCGCGCCGGCAGGGTTTTCATCAGGACATCCGGGGCGCCGCACGATCCATCATGGAGAAAGCACCGTCGCAGCCAACCGCAGGAGGGCGCACCGTGACGTCCGATCCCACTTCCTCGACCGCCTTCGTGTTCGCCGGCGGCGGCAGTCTCGGCGCGATCGAGGTCGGCATGCTTCGCGAGCTGGTCGCGAGCGGCGAACGGCCCGATTGCGTCGTCGGCGCGTCGGCGGGCGCGATCAACGCCGCCTATTTCGCCGGCCGGCCGGACGAGGACGGCGTCGCGATGCTCGCCGCGCTGTGGTGCCGGATCCGCCGCCAGGACATCATGCCGTTCTCGATGCGCAGCCTCGTCGCGATGCTGCTGCGCAACCGGCCGCATCTGGTCGAGGCCGATGCGCTGCGCCTGCTGCTGGAAAGGAACCTGCCGTACCGGCGGATCGAGCAGGCCGCGTTGCCGCTCCATATCGTCGCGACCGACGTGCTGAACGGCCGGGAAGTCGTGCTGTCCGCCGGCCCGGTCGTGGATGCCGTGCAGGCCAGCGCGGCGATTCCCGGCGTGTTTCCGTCGGTCAGCATCGGCGGCGTGGAACTCGTCGACGGCGGCGTCGCGAACAATACGCCGATCTCCGTTGCGATCGCGCTCGGCGTCAAGCGGATCGTCGTGCTGCCGGCCGGGTTCGCCTGCGCGTTGCGTGTACCGCCGCGCAGCGCGATCGCGCATGCGACGCACGCGCTGACGCTCGTGATCGCGCGGCAACTGGTGCGCGATCTGGAGTTGTACGGGGCACGCGCGCAAATCCACGTCGTGCCGCCGCTCTGTCCGCTCGACGTGTCGTCATACGATTACTCGCAGTGCGCGCAACTGATCGACAAGGCCGCGGAACGCACGCGTGCGTGGATCGACGCGGGCGGCCTCGCTCAGTGCGAGATTCCCGGCCAGCTTCGCGAGCACGACCATGCCGCCGTGCTGTCGCATTGAGGGTGGCTCACGCGCGTTGAAATCTCGTGATCGGCGCTAGCCGAACACCCCGGCGCTCTCCCCGAAAATCCCCGAAGAACCAAAAAAAAACGGCACCGTGCACGAGTCACGGTGCCGCCAACGGCCTGAACGGCCGCACTGGTCAGTCGATCGCGCGCATCGCGTGGCGCAGTTCCTGATAGCTGCGCAGCCCCGCGACGCCGAGCTCACGGCCGATTCCGCTGAGCCCGAACCCGCCCCAGCACACGTGCGGATAGATGAGCTGCGGCGCGTTGATCCACACGAGCCCCGCGCGTACGCGCTGCTGGAACTGTTTCGCGATACCGGCATCGCGCGTCACGACGGTCGCGACGAGCCCGTAGCGCGTGTCGTTCGCGAGCGCAATCGCCTCGTCGTCGGTGCGGAACGATTTCACGCACGCGACGGGGCCGAACACTTCGTCGGTCCACAGCGGGTTGTCGGCGGCGGGCTCGGCGATCACGACGGGCGCCATGAAGAAGCCCGCACCGCCGGCATCCGTCACCCGGCCGCTGAAGGCGACGCGTGCGCCCGCATCGATGCCGTGCTGGAGCATCGTTTCGACGCGCGTGCGCTGCGCGGCCGAGATCAGCGGCCCCATCGCGACCTGTGCCGCGGCGGGCGGCGCGACGACGAGCGCACGCACGGCCGTCTCGAACGCGGCCATGAAGCTGCGGTACACGCTGTCGTGCACGAGGATGCGCGCGGTGGCCGAGCACATCTGGCCCGCGTTCGTGAACGCGCCCGCAACCGCGAGCGACACCGCGACGTCGAGATCGGCGTCGTCGCGCACGATCAGCGACGACTTGCCGCCGAGTTCGAGCGTCACGCGCTTCATGTCGACGGCCGCGGCCTGCATGACCTTGCGGCCGGCCGCCGTGCTGCCGGTAAACGAAATCTTGTCGATCAGCGGATGCGCGGTCAGCGCCGCGCCGACCTCGGCGCCGCCGTTCACGACGTTGACGACGCCGGCCGGCAGCCCCGCCTGCTCGACGATCTCGAGCAGCGCGTGCTCGGTCGGCGACGTGAGTTCGGACGGCTTCAGCACGACCGCGCAGCCGGCCGCGAGCGCGGGCGCGAGCTTCCATGCGGTCGTGACCATCGGGAAGTTCCACGGCATGACGAGCGCCGCGACGCCGACCGCGTCGTAAAAGCGTTCGGCCGTGACGGCGTCGCTCGGCAGCGCGACCGGTTCGGCCGCGAACAGCGCCGGGTCTTCGCACAGCTTCGCGTAGTACGCGAACGTGGCGGCAACGTCGCCGACATCGGCCTCGGCCTCGAACGGCGGCTTGCCGCTCACCTGCATCTGCAGTGCCGCCAGGCGGTCGCGCGATGCCTCGACACGTTCGGCGATCGTCGCGAGCATCCGGCCGCGTTCGGCCGGCGGCGTGTCGCGCCAGCCGGCGAATGCGTCGCGCGCGGCACGCACCGCGGCGTCGACGTGCGCGGCCGTCGCGAATTCCTGCCAGCCGATCGCGTCGCCGGTCGACGCGTTGAAGATCGGCGCGCCGGCCTGGTCGGAATGCGTGTGCACGGACTGCCCGGCGATGCGCGCGGCGGGCAGCACGAACGTCGCGGCGGAAGGGGAAAGCTCGGCGGTAGACATGAGGTTCATCCTGTCGAGGTCGGTCGGGTTAGCGGTAGGCGACGCCCGGCATCACGCAGAGCATCTCGAACGCGAGGTTCGCGCCCGTGAGCGCGGTGGTGCCGGTCGGATCGTACGGCGGCGCGACTTCGACGAGATCCGCGCCGACGATGTTCAGGCCTTTCATCCCGCGGATGATTTCCAGGCCCTGCTGCACGGTGAGGCCGCCGATTTCCGGCGTGCCGGTGCCGGGTGCGAACGACGGGTCGAGACCGTCGATGTCGAAGCTGAGATACACCGGCGTGTCGCCGACGCGTTCGCGCACCTGCGCCATCAGCGGCGCGAGCGACTGGTTCCAGCATTCCTCCGCCTGCACGACGGTGAAGCCCTGCTGGCGGCACCAGTCGAAATCGTCCGCGTGGTAGCCGGTGCCGCGCAGGCCGATCTGCGTGACCTTGTCGCATTGCAGCAGCCCGTCCTCCACCGCGCGGCGGAACGGCGTGCCGTGCGCGATCTTCTCGCCGAACATCGTGTCGTTCACGTCCGCGTGCGCGTCGACGTGGACGACGGCGACCTTGCCGTACTTCTTGTGCAGCGCGCGCAGGATCGGCCACGCGATCGTGTGATCGCCGCCGAGCGTGATCGGCCGGCAGCCGTTCGCGACGATCGCGTCGTATGCCTCTTCGATGCGGCGCACCGAGTCTTTCAGGTCGTACGGGTTGGTCGCGACGTCGCCGATGTCAGCCACCTGCAGCGAATCGAACGGTGCGGCGCGGGTGGCCATGTTGTACGGGCGCAGCAGCACGGATTCGGTGCGGATCTGACGCGGGCCGAAGCGCGAGCCCGAGCGGTTCGACGTGCCGAGGTCGAGCGGCACGCCGACGAAGCACACGTCGAGGCCGTCGGTCGTCTCGGCTTGCGGCAGGCGCATCATCGTGGCGATGCCGCCGAAGCGCGGCATCTCGTTGCCGCCCATCGGTTGATTGAGTTCGCGGGGCATGGGGCCGTCTCCTTTATCTGAGGTCAAGCGATCGGCCGATGGTAGAGGAGAACGCCCGCGCGAAGATTTTGAAGTCGCAACGTTTACATCGACGGGGCTCGATGCAAGTGGCGCCGCCGCATCGACGCGGCGCAACCGAACGCGGCCGCGCGGCCAGGTCAGGCCGGATCAGGCCTGATCCGGCCGGCGCGAGAGGGCCGGCGGCGCGGCGCCGTCGTGCGGGCCGGAGGAAGGGAACGCGGTGGTCGCCGAACCCCACGCGGCGAGTTCGCGCTTCGTGCGCACGCCGAGCTTCGCGAACGCGCGTTTCACGTACGACTCGGCCGACGCGACGCGCACGCCGAGGATCTCCGCCGTTTCCGGCACGGTCTTGCCGGAAAGCAGGTGCTTGCAGGTTTCGTATTCGCGCTTCGACAGCTTCACGCCGTCGGCCGCGATGCGCGCGTCGAACTGTGCGAGCGGGTGGACTTCGGGCGTCGGGTGCGCAATGCGCCGCGCGGCCGTGGTCGACGCGTGCAGTTCGAGCAGCGGGAACAGCACGTCGCTGATGCTGCGAAAGCGGTTCATCTCGGCGAGCGTGAACGGCGGCCGGTCGCGGCCGCGCTCCAGCGCGATCGAATGCTGCGAATAACGCGTGCCGCGTGCGAGCACGCATTCGTGGCCGATCTGTACGTCGTCGAACAGCCGCTGGCGGAATTCGCCGGGCGGGATCGCCGCGATGTCGCGCACGACGAGCATCGTGCCCGTCTTGCCGCGCAGCCCCGCGAACAGCGGGTCGCTGTCGAGAAAACGCTCGTAGTAGAGCGTCATCACGTCGGAGACGTCGGCGCTCGCCGCGCCGATGCCGCTGCTGCCGATCCATTCGCATCGGTAGCCGGTGGGCATCGAGCCGTCGACGCGCGAGCGTTCGACGTGCGCGACGTCGAGCGGCACCACTTCATTGAGCAGTTGCGTGAGGCGCGGCACGAAGTGCGGCGTGCCGACCGTCTCGATCAGCTCGCCCAGCGCCTTGAACGACACGTTGAAGCGGTCGTTGTCGCGGTGGAAGGGGTTCACGTTGAGCAGCATGCGGTTCCCCGGTGAAAAGCCGGCGGATTGTAGCGTCGGCCACGCAAAACGTCATTAGGGGGAAATCCCGTCGGGTGTCCCGGCGACCTGCCCGGCCCCGGAAAACACCGCTTGTCCCCCCCGGAGGGGGGCATACCGGGGCAGTGTAAATGAGTAACTTTGTCTCTGCTTTTTTCAATCAAGAGACGAAAGATTCTGATGACCAAACTGATCAAGGACATCCTGCCGCTCGGCGCAGGCATCGGCGAATTCACGAAGCTCGACTTCGGGATGGACGAAAGCGACTGGCGCGCGGCGGAAGGCAAGAGCGGCAACTACCTCATCGGCTGGTGGGAAGGCAAGGTCGGCTCGGTGGAGTTTCCGGAAACCGCGGCCGACGAAGCGGTGTGGCTCGTCGAGGGCCGGATCGCGCTGACCGACGTCGAAGGCAACCGCAAGGAATTCACGCCGGGCCAGGGCTACCTGCTGCCGGCCGGCTTCGCGGGCCGCTGGGAGACGATCGAGGACGCGAAGAAGTTCTACGTGCTGCTCGAGAAGTCGTGATGGTCGAAGCCGCCGCCGTGGTGTCGTCGTCCGTGTGACGCGCGCCCGGTGGCGGTTTCGTTTCCGCGTGTGATGGCAGGGATCATGGAAATGGAAGTCAAGGCAAGAGAGACTGCACCGGCGCAGGCGCACGCATTGCGTGGCGCGCCGGTCGCATTGGGCGTCGAGGCGGCGCTCGCGAATACGAAGCTGTTCCCGTACTGGCTCGACAACCCGGCCGCGCCGGCCACCGAGCCGGAACTCGTCGGCGACGTGACGGCCGACCTGCTGATCGTCGGCGGCGGCTTCACGGGGCTGTGGTCGGCCGTGCAGGCGAAGGAACAGATGCCGCACCTGAACGTGGTGCTGATCGAGGCCGGCAAGGTCGCGCACGGCGCATCGGGCCGCGCGGGCGGGATCATCTCGACGTCGGTGATGCACGGGCTGCCGAATGCGGTGCGCGTGTTCCCGAACGACATCGCGCAGCTCGAGGCGTTCGGCCATCACAACCTCGACGGCTTCGAGGAAACGCTGAAGCGCTACGACATCGACGCCGACATCGAATGGAACGGCGAGATGACGGTCGCGGTCGATCCCGAGCACATCGCGCACCTGAAGGGCGATTACGACCTGCATCGCGAGTACGGCCACAACGTCGTGCTGCTGAACCGCGACGAAACGCTCGAACAACTGAATTCACCGCTGTTCGCGGGCGCGTTGTGGTCGCGTAACCGCAGCGGCATCGTGCATCCGGCGAAGCTCGCGTGGGGGCTGAAGCGCGCGGCGCTGTCGCTCGGCGTGAAGCTGTACGAGCACACGCCGCTCGTGACCGTGACCGACGAAGGCAGCACCGTGTTCGTGAAGACGCCGAAGGGCAGCGTGCGCGCGCCGCGCGTCGTGTTCGGCAGCGGCACCGCGAAGGTCGGGATTCCCGACATCAACCGCCGCGTGATGCAGGTGCGCGACCACGTGCTCGCCACCGAGCCGCTCACCGACGAACAGCTCGCGCGGATCGGCTGGAAGAATCGCCAGGGCGTGTACGACACGCGCACGCAGCTCAACTATTTCCGGCTGACGAAGCACAACAACATCATCTTCGGCGGCCTGGTGAGCTATCACTTCGACGGCGATCCGGAACCGCATCAGGACGGCCAGCGCGAGACGTATTACCGGCTCGCGGAAGCGTTCTACCGCACCTTCCCGCAATTGAGCGACGTGCGCTTCTCGCATGCGTGGGGCGGCCCGATCGACTACTGCTCGCGCGGCTCGGTGTTCGCGAAGCGCTATCTCGGCGACAAGGCCGTGTTCGTCGCCGGCTATACGGGTTTCGGCGTCGCGGCGAGCCGGTTCGGCGCGTTCATGGGGCTGAACATCCTGTTCGATCGCGACAGCCCCGAGCGCAAGCTCGACATCGCGAACCAGAGCCCGAGCTACATCCCGCCCGAGCCGATGCGCTGGGTCGCCGCGAAGATCACGTTCCATGCGTTCGATGGCGCCGATGCGGAAGGCGGCTGGAAGCGCGCGTGGATCAGCGGCATCAAGGCGATGGGCTTCCCGATGTAAGCGACACGGCGGCCCGGGCCGGGCCGCCGCCATAACCCGCTCCCTCGAGGAGACGGTCCGCGCCGCGGACACGGAGAGAGACATCGAATGAACGTAGTGAACCTGCAGGACGAAGCGCGACAGGAAAGCGCGCCGTTCGTCGTCGTGATGCTGCTGCTCGGCATCCTCGGGCCGACGGTCTTCCTCGGCCTGCCCGCGATCGTCGGGCAGGTCGAACGCCATTGGGGCTTCGGCGAAGCGGCGCTCGGGCTGTCGAGCTTCATCGAGGTGCTCGGCGAATCGACGGGCACGCTGCTCGTCGCGTTCGTGCTAGGCCGCCAGCCGGTGCGGTGGGTGCTCGCGGGCGCGGTGACGCTCGCGGCCGGCGCGAACCTCGGCACGCTCGCGACGCACGGGCTCGTCGCGTATTCCGCGTTGCAGTTCATCGCGGGCGTCGGCTCGGGCGGGCTGAACGGGATCGCGCTGCGCTACCTGTCGTACTCGCGCGCGCCGGAACGCAATCTCGGGATCATGCTGATGGGGCAGGTGGCGTGGAGCATGGTGCTGCTGGCCTACATCTTCCCGATGCTGAGCGACGCATGGGGCGCGCACGGCGTGTTCGGTTTCGTCGCATGCGTGCTCGGCGTATTCGTGCTCGCGACGCCGCTGTTTCGCCGGGGCGAGACGCTGGCCGCCCCGGCACCGGCCGGCGTCGCCGGCCGCATCGACCGCCGGGGCGCGATGCTCGTGCTGTGCGCGCAGCTCGCGCTGTACGGCGGCGTCGGCGTCGTGTGGACCTTCCTCGAGAAGATCGGCACTGCGGCGGGCCTGAGCGGCAGGTCGGTGTCGCTCGTGCTCGGCGTCGCGAACGTCGCGAGCCTCGTGATCTGCGCGGCGATGCCGAAGCTCGGCGCGGGCGCGGGCCTGCGCCGCTGGGCGCTCGTCAACCTCGGCGGCTGCGCGGTCGCGGCGGTGCTGCTCGCGATGCCGGCATCGGCCTTGACGTTCACGCTCGGCGCGGTCGTGTTCATCGGCTGCTGGACGGGCGGCGCGCTGCTGATCTACGCGACGATTCCGCAGTACGACCTGGTCGGCAAGTCGGCCGCGCTGTCGCCGGGCTGCGTCGCGCTCGGCTATGGCGTCGGCTCGGTCGCGGGCGGCTCGCTGATCGAGCGCGCAGGCACGCAGTCGGCGCTGATCGCGGCGATCGTGCTGTGCGCGGTGGCGTTCCTGTGCTACCGGCGGCTGCGGCCGGCCGTGTTCGGCATGGAACACGCGCTCGCGGTGGCACCTGAATGACGGTTTCGACGCGCACCGCTGCCGATGGCGGCGCGCGTCCGGTCAAGTTCATCGGCGAAGGCGGCGGGCGTGGCGCGCGATGCGCGTCGTGCCGGCCGGGCAACGCGCACACGCGCAGCGGTTTCAGGCATGTTCTCGAATACATCCGATCTCGATCTCCGGCTCATCCGGGTCTTTCTGGCCGTCGTCGACGCACGCGGCATCACGGCCGCCGAGGCGTCGCTCGGCGTGCGGCAGTCGACCATCAGCACGCAGCTGTCGGCGCTCGAAGCGCGCGTCGGCTTCAAGCTGTGCGATCGCGGGCGCGGCGGCTTTCGCCTGACGTCGAAGGGCGAACGCTTCGCGGCCACCGCGCGCACGCTCGTCGCGGCGACCTCCGAATTCGTCGCGCGCGTGCGCGACATCGACCGCAAGCTGGTCGGCACGTTGTCGATCGGCCTGATCGGCCAGGCGCCGCTCGTCGAGAACGCGCGCGTGGCCGACGCGATCGGCGCATTCCGCAAGCGCGACCAGGCCGTCACGTTCGCGATGAAGGTCGCGTCGCCGCAGGAACTCGAGGAAAGCCTCGTCAACAACCAGCTCGATCTCGCGATCGGGTATTTCTGGCATCGCGTGCCCGGGCTGCTCTACACGCCGCTGTTCACCGAGCAGCAGGTGATCTACTGCGGGCGCGGGCATCCGCTGTTCCATGCGTCGCGGCCCGTGACGGCGGACGACCTCCAACTGCACGACTGGGTATGGCGCACCTATCCGGTGCCGGAGGAGCAGTATCCGCTGCCCGAGCGGCGCGTGACCGCGAGCGCGGACAGCATCGAGGCCGCGACGATCCTGATCCTGTCGGGCGGCCATCTCGGCTACCTGCCCGCGCACTACGCGGAGCCGTTCGAGCAGCGCGGGCTCGTGAAGGCCGTCGGCCGCGCGACGTTCAGCTTCGACGTGCCGCTGCATCTCGCGATGAAGCGCAGCACGAGCGACAAGCCGATCGTCGACGCGTTCTGCGAGGACCTGCTGCGCGCGTTCAACATCAAGGCGGCCGCGCTGGCCGCGTAAATCCGGGCCGCGCGTTCAGCAGTCGACGAGTACCCAGTCGAACAGCTCGCGGCGCGTGCGCACGCCGAGCTTCGCGAACGCGCGCTTCACGTACGACTCGGCCGTCGACAGCTTCACATCCAACTGCTGCGCGGCCTCGGGCACCGAGCGCCCGCACAGCATCAGCCGGCAGATCTCGTGCTCGCGGCGTGACAGCTGCACGTCCTGGCGTTCGAGGCGCGCGTCGAAGCTCGCCTGCGACGCGGCATTCACCGACACCGCCGCCACGCGTCGCGCCGCACACGTGCGCGCATGCAGCTCGAACATCGGGAACAGCAGATCGACCATCTGCCGGAAGTGAAACAGCTCGTCCGTGGTGAAAGCGGCGCGCCCGACCGTGCGCGCGAGCCCGAGCGCGTATTGCAGGTGCGCGTTGCCGTGCACGAGCAGGCATTCCTGCCCGATGCCGGGCTCGTCGAAGATCCGGCGGCGGAACTCGCCCTGCGCGATGCCGTCGACATGGCGCTGCACGAGCAGCGTGCCGGGTTTGCCGCGCAGCGGCGCGACCAGCGGATCGGCCTGGCAGTAGTCCTGGTAGTAGATATCCATCACGCGCAGCGTATCGGCCGCGAAGCGCAGGCTGCCGCTGCCGAGCCATTCGACGACGAAACCCGACGTGCTGCCCGTGTCGGCGCGCCAGCGCTCGAGGTGCACGGCGTCGGCGTCGATGCTGTCGTTGACGAACTCCGTGACCGCGCCGACGAAATCCGGTGTGCCGACCGCGCGCAGCGTCGCGCCGAGTGAGTCGGGACGCACGCCGATCAGGTAGTGGCCGCGGGCGGCAGGGTCGGGCTGGAGAAGTCGCATGGTCGGACGAAGGCGGTCGGGGGACAGCGCGACGTTACGCGAACGCCGTGCACGCGTCAGCCGGGAATTCACCGGATCAACCCCACGGATTTCGTGCGTTGTCCCCAAAACGACGACAAGACCGTGCGTGCGGCGGCCGGAATTCGCGGAAGCCCCGGCGGCGGGGGGGCATACCGGCGCGAATCGTCTGCCTATAGTGAAAGCACTTCGAAAACCTGATGACCAGAAAGGACAGGCCATGCAGATGCAACCGACGCACGCCGCCACGACGCCGGCGGATTTCGTTCTGACCCACGCGAAGGTCTATACCGTCGATCCGCACAAGCCCTGGGCGCAGGCCGTCGCCGTGCGCGACGGCCGGATCGTTTACGTGGGCGACACGGCGGCCGTGCAGGCGTTCGTCGGCGCGCAGACGAAGGTCGTCGACGCGGCCGGCCGGCTCGTGCTGCCGGGCTTCGTCGAATCGCACTGGCACTTCGAGACGACCGCGTTCGCGTTCCAGGCGTTCGTGAATTACGAGGATCCGCAGAAGGTGCTCGGCGCGCTGCGCGCGTATGTCGAATCGCATCCGGACGAGCCGGCGATCACCGGAATGGGCTGGGTGCAGGCGACGATTCCGCCCGCGCTGCTGCGCAAGGAGACGCTCGACGCGATCTGCGCGGATCGCCCCGTGTGCCTGCTGTCGACCGATTTCCATACGATGTGGGTGAACTCGAAGGCGCTGGAGATCGCCGGTATCGACGCGTCGACGCCGCCCGTGCAGGAAGGCGCGAGCTGGTTCGAGAAGGACGCGGCGACCGGCGAGCCGACCGGCCTGATCGTCGACGGTGCCGCGTATTCGTTGCTGATGCAGCGGATCAGCGCGGCCGGCCTGCTGCCGACCGGCATCGACCTGTACCTGAAATCGATCCCGCCGTGGCAGAAGAAGCTGTGCGCGGCCGGCGTGACGACCGTGTTCGACGCGGGCTTCTTCGACGCGAGCGGCGACCAGTCGCTGCTGTACGAGACGCTGCAGACGATGGAGCGCGCGGGCGACCTGAAGCTGCGGGTGGTCGGCAGCGTCGCGGTGATCGGCGAGATCGACGATCCGGTCGGCACGCTCGTCCGGTATCGCGAGCAGTACGATTCGCCGCTCGTGAAGGCGCGCGCATTGAAGCTGTTCCTCGACGGCACCGAGGCGAACCACACCGCGTACCTGCTCGAACCGTACGCGGACCGCCCGGACACCTGCGGAGCACCGACGATGCCGGCCGACACGTTCAACCGTTACCTGGTCGAAGCCGATCGCGCGAACGCGAACGTGATGGTCCATTGCGTCGGCGATGCGGCCGTGCGGATGGCGCTCGACGGCTTCGACGCGGTGAACCGCACGAACCCGCCGCGCGACCGCCGCCACGTGATCACGCACGCATTCCTCACGCATCCGGACGACATCCCGCGCTTTCGCCGCGCGGGCGTGATGGCGAACACGCAGCTGCAATGGGGCGTGGTCGACGCGTACACCGAGCAGCTGCGCGACCACTACGGCCACGAGCGCTGGAGCAACATGTACAAGTTCCGCACGTTCCTCGACGAAGGCGTGACGGTATCGATCGGCATGGACGGCCTGGCATGCCAGTGCCGCTGCCAGCACAAGCCGCTCGAACACATCGAGTCGGGCCATACGCGCCAGCTCGCGGGCGAGCCCGATGCGCCGGTGTTCCCGGACATCGCCGAGCGCCTGAGCATTCCGCAACTGATCGCCGCGTACACGATCCACGGCGCGTACCAGCTCGGGATGGAGCACGAGGTCGGCTCGCTGACGCCCGGCAAGCGCGCGGATCTCGTCGTGCTCGAGAACGACCTGTTCGAGGTCGGCCAGTACGACATCGGCCGCATCGATGTCGGGCTGACGATGATGGGCGGCCGCATCACGCACGTGGGCGACGATTTCGGCGCGCGCACGGGTATGCAGGCATCCTGAACGCGCATCCGGGCTGACGAAGCGGTGACGGAATCTTTCGGGATGCTTTCGTTTTCGCGGCTCGGCGCATCCGGCCGGAACCGGGTGCGCCGATTGTGCGGCGTGTCCCCCTATTGGCAGGGCAGACCGGCCAATTTCCTCTGGCTACATTTTTCCGGACCGAAGCACACACCCGTTCATCGCGAACGGACCATGATATCGACGGAGGAAACCATGGCAGGGGATTGGAGCAGGCATCTGGGAACGGCATGCGCGGCGCTCGCGCTGGGCGGCGTGCTGGGGGCCGGCGCGCCAGTTGCGCACGCGGCGGACGTCGTCAACGTGTACAACTGGGGCAACTCGATCGGCAAGGCGACGATCGCGAACTTCGAGAAGGCGACCGGCATCAAGGTCGTCTACCAGGAGTTCGATTCGAACGAGACGTTGCAGGCGAAGCTGCTGTCGGGCACGTCGGGTTACGACGTCGTCGTGCCGTCCGACATCTTCTGGGCGCGGCAGCTGCAGGCGGGCATCTTCCGCAAGATCGACAAGAGCCAGGTGCCGAACTACGGGCTGCTCGACCCGGAAATCCTGAAGGCGCTCGCGAAGGACGATCCGGGCAACCAGTACGGCATTCCGTGGACCTGGGGCACCGACGGGCTCGGGATGAACGTCGAGAAGGTGAAGGCCGCGCTCGGCAACGACGCGCCGCTCGACAGCTGGGCGCTGCTGTTCGATCCGAAGTACGCGCAGAAGCTGAAGCACTGCGGCGTGTCGGTGCTCGATTCGCCGGTCGATGCGTTCGGGATGGCGTTCGTCTACCTGAAGAAGGACCCGAACACGACGAACCCGGCCGACTACCAGGCCGCGTACGAGCTGCTGAAGTCGGTGCGCCCGTACATCACGCAGTTCAATTCGAGCAGCTACATCAACGATCTCGCGGGCGGCGACATCTGCCTCGCGCTCGGCTGGTCGGGCGACGTGAACTCCGCGCGGATCGCGGCCGCTTCCGCGAAGAAGCCGTATCACATCAAGTACGTGATCCCGACCGAGGGCAGCGCGATGTGGTTCGACATGATGGCCGTGCCGAAGGATGCACCGCACCCGGACGCCGCGCTGAAGTTCGTCAACTTCGTGCTGTCGGAGAAGGAGAGCGCGAACCTGACCAACGACACGTCGTACCCGTCGGCCGTGCCGTCGTCGAAGCGCCTCGTGCGCGCCGAAGTGACGAGCGATCCGGCCGTGTTCCCGCCCGCCGACGTGATCCGCAAGCTGAGCCTCAGCAAGCCGGTTCCGCCTGAGCTGATGCGTCTGCAGAACCGTCTCTGGACGAAGCTGAAGACCGAGTAAGCCGGCCGCCGCTTCCCCGATTCCCGCACACCTTTCGCGCGCCCCGCCGCTGATCGCGGCGGGCGGGGGCGCGCTCGTCCCGACGACCACCCAGAACATGACACTCAAACACATGACGGCGCTGTGCCTGCTTGCGTTCGACGCGGCCACGGCATTCGCGCACACGCCGCAGGCGACCGATGCGAGCAGGATGAAGGCGCTGCAGGCGCAGGTCACCGCGCTGCAGCAGCAGGTGAACGAGCTGCGCGCGAGCATGCTGGCCGCGCAGGCGCCCGGCACCGCGACGGCCGCCAACGCAGCCGGCGCCGCCACCGCAACATCGAGCGGCGCGAGGATCGGTTCGATCAACACGGCCGCCGCCGCCGCGCCGGCCGCCGATTCCGCACCGGCGTTCACGAACGACGACCTGCAGCAGATGCGCGAGCAGATCGCGAACGCGTCGCTGAAGGTCGACTCGCTGCAGGAAGCCGCGACGACCGGCCCGCTCGCGGGCCTGAGCATCACCGGCTACGTCGATCCCGTGTACCTGTTCAACCGCGCACAGCGCACGTCCGGGTTCCAGTTCCTGAACCACGACCCGGGCGCGTACGACTACTTCAACAGCACGATCGGCGACGTCTACCTCGACATCAAGAAGACCTTCGGCGTCGGCCCGATGGCGCCGTCGGCGGAGGTCGTGATCCAGCCGAACCGGGGCTTCGGCAACGTGTTCAGCAATTCGCACGGCGGCGTGGGCAACAACATCGTCACGCAGGCCGTGGTGACCGTGCCCCTCAGCACGACGCGCACCTTCGAGATCGGGATGATGCCGAGCCTCGCCGGCTACGAGGTGCAGCCGTCGACCCAGATGCTGACGCTCACGCACGGGCTGCTGTACGACTTCAGCGAACCGGGCAACCTGATCGGCGTCGGCCTGAAGGGCTCCAACGCGGCGATGACGCGCTTCTGGCAGGTCGTGATCGGCAACGAGGTGCTGCGCACCGCCGGCGCGATCGCGAACGCGGCGAACAACACGACCAAGACCAACTGGACGCCGACGATCACCGCGCGTTTCGACAACGCGACGTCGACCGCCTTCGACTTCGGCATTTCCGCGATGCTCGGCCGGCAGTCGCTGTTCTCGCCGTGCGCGACGGCGGGCGGTTACGGCTACCAGTGCAACGGCTCGTCGCCGACCGGCCTCTACAAGTACGTGGAAGCCGACGTGACCTATACGCACGACAAGACGCAGGTCAACGCGCAGGTCGACTACGGCGAGCTGCAGAAGGGGGCGTGGAACGGCGGTACCGCACGCTGGTACGGGATGTCGCTGCTCGGCCATACGAAGTGGACGCAGGCATGGGTCGGCCGCATGGGCGCGACGCTGCGTTTCGACTACCTGAACAACACGTCGAATGGCGGCGGCGGCACGAACATCCAGTACGGGCTCGCGGGCGGCAATCCGTCGGTGAACGGGTCGAGCGGCTTCGGCATCGATCCGGCGTGCTTCCAGGGTTCGTCGACGAACGGCACCGAGTGCAAGGGCGCGCAGCGTTACGCGATCACGGCCGACCTGCTGTTCTATCCGACGCAGCAGATCACCGTGAAGCTCGAGTATCGCCACGACGCGGCGAACCATCCGGTGTTCCTGAAGAGCAACGGCACGTACGCGCGCAGCAACGACCTGGCCGGGATGCAGTTCATCTATTCGTTCTGACCGTTCTGACGGGTCTCGCCGTTTCGGCCGGCGCGCATGCCGGTCGACCGGCTGCGCCATGCATCACGTTCCGGGCCGTGCTTGCCCGGAACCCATTCAACCCAGGAGATTTGACCTTGAAGCTGCACACCTTCGTGACCGACCTCACCGATCCGCACGAGCGCGGCCGCCTGATCGGCGCGCGTTTCGCCGCCGAGATTCGCGAGACGGTCGCGCTTTACCTCGCGTTCTTCCCGAAGCTCGGCATCGAGCCGCAGCGCGCGCGAGAGATCGGCGAAGCGAGCCTGGCCGCGCTCGGTGCGTGGTGCCCGCGGCTGGCCGCCGAAGTCGACGCGATCGCCGACGGCGTCGACCTGCCGCGCTGGCAGCTCGCGTGTCTGAACGCGCGCACCGAGATCCTCGCGACCGCGCCCGCATCGGCCGAAGGCGAGTGCTCGACGACCGTCTACGCGCCGGCCGGCCCGCACGCGCCGCGCACGCTGCAGACGTGGGACTGGCACGACAGCCTCGCGCCGCAGGGGCTGCTGATGCGGTTCGCGACGCCGCACGGCCGCACCGTCAAGCTGTTCTCCGAGTTCGGGATGCTCGCGAAGCTCGGCGTGAACAGCGCGGGGCTCGGGCTGCACTTCAACATCCTGCATCACGCGAGCGACAACGACAGTGCCGGTGTGCCCGTGCACGCGATCGCGCGGCGCCTGCTGGAAGATGCGGCGACGGTGCAGGAGGCGATCGAACTCGCGCGCACCGCGCGCGTGAGCGCGTCCACGGTGCTGACCGTGTTCACGCGGCAGGACGCGAACCCGCGCGCGGCGAGCATCGAGCTGAGCCCGTCGGGTGTCGCCGTGGTGGTGCCGCGTCCGGACGGCTGGCTGCTGCATACGAACCACTTCCTCGATCGCGCGCTGAGCGGCGGCGAGTGCATGCCCGACAGCTCGACCACGCGCGAACGCTTCGCGTACCTGAACGAAGTCGTGAACGGGATGACGAGCGCCGATGTGCGCGAGCGCGCGGCGGCAATGTGCGGTGCGGCCGGCGATCAGGCCGTCGTGTGTTTCCACGCCGATCCGTCGATGCCCGACACCGAGCGCTGGGAGACGCTGCTGACCGTCGGCATCGATACCGACGCGTGCGCACTCGACTACGTGGCGGGCAATCCGCACGATCTCGCGCGCGACGGGTTTCAGCGGTTCTGACGCGGTACGCGGGCGGCGGCAAGGCAGGGCGGCACGCGTGTGCCGCCCTCGCGAGGCTCATGCGTCGAGGCGTTCGACCTTGCCGACGAGCAAACCGTACGACAGGCTGCCCGCGAGTGCCATCGCGGCGATGTAGGTGATCGCGCGCGAGAAGTCCGCGCCGTTCACGAGCAGCCCGATCACGATCGGCGTCGCGATCGCGGACAGGTTGCCGATCAGGTTGAACACGCCGCCCGTGAGGCCGATCAGCCGCGCGGGCGCGAGCCCCGATACGAGCGACCACGTGATCGACGCGAAGCCGTTGCCGAAGAACGCGATCGTCATGAACGCGATCACCCAGCCGGTCGACGTGACGTAGTTCGCGCCGATGATGCTGGTCGAGATCAGCAGCCCCGAGATGATCGGCAGCTTGCGCGCGAAGCCCTGCGACGCGCCGCGACGCATCAGCCAGTCCGACAGCACGCCCGAGCACAGCACGCCGACGAACGCGGCGAGGAACGGCAGCGACGCGAGGAAGCCCGACTTGATGAAGTCCATTCCGCGATACTTGACGAGGTAGGTCGGGAACCACGTGAGGAAGAACCACAGCGTCGAGTTCAGCGCGAACTGGCCGAGATAGATGCCCCACAGCTTGCGCCGGCCGAGCACGACGCCAAGGTCGCGCCACGTCGACGGTGCGCGTTCGGTGCGCGCCGCGATGCGGTCTTCGAGATCGACGAGGCCGCCGCCGTCGCGGATCAGCGCGATCTCGGCCGCATTGACGCCGCGAAACGCGCGCGGCTCGCGATACACCGCATACCAGATCGCGGCCCATGCGATGCCGGCGAGGCCGGTCGCGACGAACACCATGTGCCAGCCCAGATGCACCTGCAGCCATGCGAGCACCGGCGTGAGGAACGCGAGGCCGACGAACTGGCCCGACGTGTAGCCGCCGATCGCGCTCGCGCGCTCGCGGGTCGGGAACCACGTCGTCACCACGCGGTTGTTGATCGGGTAGGCCGGCGCTTCGAGCGCGCCCACCGCGAGACGCAGCACGACCAGCCCGACGAACGAACCGGCGAAACCGAGCAGCAACGTCGCAGCCGACCACAGCGCGAGCGCGCCCGCATACAGCACGCGCGGCGATACCTTGTCGACGAGCCAGCCGCCCGGCACTTGCATCAGCGCGTAGGTCCAGCCGAACGCGGAAAACACGAGGCCCGCGCGCACCGGATCGATGTTCAGTGCCTTGAACAGCGCGGGCGCGGCGATCGACAGGTTGCTGCGGTCGAGATAGTTGATCACGACCGTGATGAACAGCAGCGCGAGGATCAGCAGGCGCTTGCGGCTGGGAGGTGCTGCCTGCGCGGCGGCCGCGCGGGCGGTTGAATCGGATGCGATGCCGGCGTGGGCGGGCAATCGATCCGGCGGGTTCGCGTGGGTGCGCGACGCGGATTGGGCCACGGTTGTCTCCTGTGTTCCATGCCCGGCCGTCGCCCGCGAGCGGGGCGGCCGAATCGAATGGCGTTGGGGAGAACGTTAGAGTCGCGGCGGGAAGTGCGTCAACATTTGGGCAGGTATCCCTATTAATGGGATGTTCGGCGTTCAATATGTGGGAAGCGTGGCGAATACGCGACCGCTTGCATCAGTTGCCCATCGCCTCCTTCGCACTGACCCAGCCCTGCACCGCGCCCGCATGCGGGTTGCGATACCGCACCTTCAGCCACTGGAAATCGGCGCTCGCGTCGATCACCTCCACCGTGTCGCCCGCGACGACATAACGGCGCGTGGGTGCATCGGACATCGCATCGTGCAGCGGCAGGCGTGCCGGGCGCACCTTGAACGTGACGGTGCCGCCGCCATAGGCGTCGGGGCGGCGCGCGACGCGCTTGCCTTGCGCGTCGTAGGTCAGCAGCATTGACGACGGGCCGTTGTCGGTGTCGAGCAGGTCGCGCAGGTCGTCCGGTATCGCTTCGCTCGACTGGTACAGGTACATCCTGCCGCTGCCGTCGAAGCGATACGCATCGGTGTACCAGATCGGGCCGCCGCGGCACGAGCTGTACAGCGTGCGCTCCTTCGGCTTCGCCTGGACGTTGACCAGCCCGTCGCAATTGCCGTGCGGCATGTCGCTCGCCGGCATCCGCAATGGCTCGAACTGCTGGCGCGCGGCGTCGTACAGGTAGATGCCGTAGCCATCGTTCACCATGCCGAGCGTCGCGTGCATCGCGAGATCGCGGTGGCCGTCGAAGTTGTAGTCGTCCGACGCGAGGTGATAGCGGCCTTCTTCGTCGGCGGCGGTCACGTCGAGCGTCTGCGTCTTGCCGCTCGGCAGGAAGCGCACGGTAACGTGCTCGCTGTCCGCCCGTTCGACGCGGGCCGTGACGGTGTCGTCGACCTTGAACGTGAGCAGCGGTTTGGCCGCTTGCGCGGCGGGCGCGATCGATGCGCAGGCGACGAACAGCATGGAGCCGTGGAGCAGCGAACGCAGTCGTGAAGGGCGCGTCATGATCGGATCAGGCATGAAGGGCGTGAATGATGATGGAAGCGGCCGGCCCGGACTTCCGTTTGCCGCCAATGTACCGGCATCCGGCTCTTTCCGCGAGCGGGGCCGGCATGGCCGGACATTACCGGGTAGTCGCGATACCGGTACCTTTGCTTGTCTTGTTCGGGGCCGGCGCGATTGCAAGAATGTCCGTTCCATTCCTGCTTGCTGGTGAGGTGACGATGACGATAGTCAAGCCCCGTTTCGCCCTTTGCGTGGCGATGCTCGCTGCCGGTACGGCACGGGCGGGCGATTTCTCGATCGAAAGTGCGGAGCTTGCCGGCGGCGCGTTCGGTCGCGCGCAGGTATCGGACAGCTTCGGCTGTCACGGTCAAAACATTTCGCCATCCATACGGTGGAGCGGTGTTCCGGAAGGCACGCAAAGCTACCTGCTGACGATGTTCGATGCCGACGCACCGACGGGCTCCGGATTCTGGCACTGGGTCGTCGCCGACATACCGGCGTCGGCGCATGGCATCGCGCCCGGTTCGGGCAATGACGTTGCCGGACTGCCGGCGGGTGCCGTCCCGATGAAGAACGACACCGGCCATGTCGGCTATCTTGGCCCGTGCCCGCCGCAGGGCGACACCCATCGCTACGTCATTACGCTGACCGCGCTCAAGGTGGCGAAGCTGCCGGTCGAACCTGACGCGACGCCTGCGGTCGTCGGCTACACCGCTCACTACCAGGCCCTCGCGAAGGCGACGATGACGGTGCGGTTGAGCCGTTAACCGCGCGTGCTGTCGTCCTGAAACCCGCTTTTCCCCGCGAAGATCTCCTTCAGCGCGGCGCGCAGCGTGGCCGGATCGTACTGGCCGGGCGCGAGATGGATCACGTAACGCGTCTGGCCGTCGAGTCGCGCGGCGATGCCGGGTTCGATCTCGATGTCGATCGTGTCGTCCGTCAGCGTCACCGACAGATCCTTGACGCGCCAGGTGATCTGGTCGCGCACCATCACTTCGATCAGCGTGTCGTCCGGAAAGCGCGACAGCGCGAAGCAATAGTCCTGCTCGGCGTCGTGACAGTAGATGTTGGCGAAGCTTTCGTCGTCGTCGAGATCGGACGTCGCCGCGCCGACGGTAGCGTGAAGTTCCATGAACGGGGTTCCTGCGTAAGGGGGGTAGGGTTATCGGTTCGAATGAAGGGCCGATCCGGTCGCTGCCGCTGCGCCGGGCGTCACGCCGGTGTCGCACGACGCAGCGGCATCGCGCGCTTTCAGCCACAGCCCGAATTCGCGCATGACCTCGACGACAGGCCGCAGCCGGTCGCCGTCGGCGCTCAGGTCGTACTCGACCCGCACCGGCACTTCCGGATAGACGGTGCGCCGCACGAGCCCGGCGTCTTCGAGTGCGCGCAGGTCGAGCGTCAGCATGCGCTGCGAGATGCCGGGCATGTCGCGGCGCAGGTCGCTGAAGCGTCGCGGCCCGTCGAGCAGATACGACACCAGCAGCAACCGCCAGCGGCCGCCGAGCAGGCGCATCGCTTCTTCAACGGAACATCCGGTCGCACTCGTTTTCATCGTGCTGAATCCTGGTCGGTAAATTTTTTGTGACTACGGCACAAACGACTGCCGTCTTCCCGGCGATGCGCCGATGCGAGATATTAGCGCCCGCGTCGCGGCGAATCGATACATGGACAACCCACGAAGGAAACGCATGAAGCTCTATCACGCTCCCGGAAGCTGTTCGCAGGCCATCTGCATCGTGCTGCGCGAAGGCGGCATCGACGCGGAGGTCATCAAGGTCGACGCACGCAAGCACGTCATTGAAGACGGACGCAATTACTACGATGTGAACGAACTCGGCTACGTGCCGCTGCTCGAACTCGACGACCGCACGCTGCTGCGCGAAGGCCCGGTGATCGCGCAGTATCTCGCGGATCTGTGCCCGGAAGCTGCGCTCGCGCCCAAGTACGGGACGCTCGCGCGCATCCGGTTGATGGAATGGCTCAATTTTCTCGGCACCGAGATCCACAAGGGGTTCATTCCGCTGCTGTATGCGGTACAGGCGGGGAAATACGTCGATCCGGCGAGAACGAAGCTCGACAGCCGTTTTGCATGGATCGACCGCCAGCTCGACGGCAACGCATACTTGACCGGCGACACGTTCACCGTTGCCGATGCCTACCTGTTCGCGCTGACCGGCTGGGGCAAGGCCGAATGGATGCGGTCGGTGTACAACGCGGATATCGACCTGACCCGGTATGGGCATCTGCGTGCGTGGTACGAGCGGGTGCGCGCGCGGCCGGCGGTGCAGGCCGTGCTGGAGGCCGAGGCGCTGGCGCGGTAGCGTGCGGTGGCGGCTGCGGATATGGCGCGTCGTTCCGCCGTATCGATGCGCCGCCACACAGCAAAACCCCGCGCTATAATCGCCCGCATGAAATTTCTCCGGACCGTCATCCTGCTGCTGCTTTGCGCAGTGCTGCCCATCAGCGGGCTGGCAGCCAGCGGCCTGGCCGGGGAATGCCCGATGATGCAGCAGGGCATGTCGATGTCGACGGACATGGACGCCGGCATGTCCGCGGACATGCCGGGTTGCGATTCGATGCAGTCGTCGTCCACCGGCAAGGCCCACGCGAAAGCGAAGGGCCTGCCCTGCAAGCTGACGGCGCAATGCCAGTTCGGCAGTCTCTATCATCCGGCCGCTCGCACCGAAGTCAGTCGTCCCGCTGCATTCGCCAGCGTCGTTGCCTTCCACTACGCGCAAATTCTCCCGGTCCGCGATCCGAACGGATTGTGGCGCCCTCCACGCATCAACTGATCCCGATCCGATAGGTTCGCCGCATTCGCGGTGAGGTTCGTCCTGTGCGCAGGACGTGGAATCCCCATGGGGTTCCGCCGTTGGGGTTAAACCATGTCATTCCATCCCGGCACGCCGCTTGCGCGGTGTGCGCGCCGGCGCGCGCCCATGCTTTGGGCGGCGCTGCTGGTTGCGGGCGCGGCTCACGCGCAGCAACCGCCTTTTACGCTGGACGCCGCGCTGCAGTCCGCCACCGATCATTCCGCGTCGATGCAGGCCGCCCAGGCTTCGGTGCGCGCGAGCTCCGAGGCGGCCGTGAAGGCCGGCCAGCTGCCCGACCCGATGCTCAAGGCCGGCATCGACAACCTGCCGGTCAATGGCGGCCAGCGCTTCACCGTCGGCCAGGACTTCATGACGATGCGCCGCATCGGCATCGAGCAGGAGTGGGTGTCCGGCGACAAGCGGCGCCTGCGTTCGGCACTGGCCAACGAGCAGGTCGGGCGCGAGCGCGCCGGTTATCTCGCGCAGCTCGCGAGCGTACGCCAGCAAACCGCAACGGCGTGGCTGAACGCCGTCTACGCGAAGCAGGCGCTCGCGTTGCAGCAGGCGTTGCTCGATCACATGAACCATGAATTCGACGCGACGAAGGCGTCGTATCGCGGCGCGAAGGCGAGTGCGGCCGATGTCGTCCAGGCGCGGGCCATGCTCGCGCAGACGCAGGATCAATGGCTGAAAGCGCGGCAGGTCTACCAGACCGCGCTCATCGCGTTGTCGCGCTGGACCGCCGTGCCGGCGTCGGACGTCACGGGCACGCCGCCCGCGCCGGAGTCGTTCGTGTCGTCGTTGCCGCCGGACGAGCTGCGCGTATCGCAGCCGGCGCTGATCACGGCCGCCGACGATATCGCCGTCGCCGAAGCCGATACCGCCGTCGCGAACAGCGAACGCCGCCCGAACTGGACGTGGGAGGTTGCGTACCAGCAGCGCGGCGGCGCGTATTCGAACATGGTGTCCGTCGGCGTCACGATTCCGTTGCCGCTCAATCGCAGGAACCGCCAGAACCGCGATGTCGCCGAGAAGGCCGAACTGGCGACGAAGGCGCGCCTGATGTACGAGGACACGCTGCGCCAGGTGCAGGCCGATATCCGCACGCAGTCCGAAACGCTCGCGAGCGGCCGCGAACGCATCGCGAACCTGAGTGCATCGCTGTTGCCCGCCGCCGACCAGCGCGTGCAGCTGGCCAATGCCGCCTACCGGGCGGGCACAGGTTCACTCGCCGATACGTTCGCCGCGCGGCGCGCGCAACTCGACGCGCAATTGCAGGTGCTCGATCTTAGGCGCGACGTGTCGCAGACCTGGGCGCAGCTCGAATATCAGGTCGTGCCGTCGACGATGGCCGCCGCGCAGTGAAGGAGAACCTCATGAAAAAGCAATCACTGGCGCGCGCGGTGCTGCTGACGTTTGCCGCCGCGGCGCTGCTCGGCGCCGGTTACGTCGCGGGCATGCGCGATGCGGCGGGCGGCGCATCGACCGCGTCGTCCGTAGCGCCCGGCGCCGCACCGTCCGGCAACACCGACCCGAGCACGGGCCGCAAGGTGCTGTACTGGCACGACCCGATGGTGCCGAACCAGCATTTCGACAAACCGGGCAAGTCGCCATTCATGGACATGCAGTTGCAGCCTGTCTATGCGGACGAGGGCGGCGGCGCGTCCGGTATCCGGATCGATCCGGGCCTGCAGCAGAATCTCGGCATCCGTTATGCGACGGTAAGACGCCAGCAGACGGCGGCCGGATTCGACGCGGTGGGCACCACGCAGTTCGACGAATCGCGCGCGGAGGTCGTCCAGTCGCGCGTCACCGGCTACATCGATCGCCTTTATGCGCGCGCACCGATGCAGCGCATCGCGAAGGGCGCGCCGGTCGCATCGTTGTTCGTGCCTGACTGGCTCGCGCCGCAGGAGGAATATCTCGCACTCAAGCGCGGCGGGACGGACGGCAGCCTGCTCGACGCATCGCGCGCGCGGATGCGGGCGCTGTCGATTCCCGACGGCATGATCGCGAGCCTCGATCGCACCGGCCGCGCACAGACGCACGTCGTGCTGAGCGCGCCGGAAACCGGCGTCGTCAGCGAGCTGAACGTGCGGGACGGCGCGATGGTCGTGCCCGGACAGACGCTGGCGAAGATTGCAGGGCTGTCGACGCTGTGGCTCATCGTCGAGGTGCCGGAAGCGCTTGCGTTGAACGTGCAGCCGGGGATGGCCGTCGACGCGACCTTCGCGGGCGATCCTGCGCGGCATTTCACCGGACGCATCCGCGAGGTGCTGCCCGGCATCAGCACGAGCAGCCGCACGCTGCAGGCGCGCGTGGAGCTCGACAACGCCGCGCTGAAGCTCACGCCCGGCATGCTGATGCGCGTGCGGGTCGCCGGGAAGGCGAGCGTGTCGCGCCTGCTCGTGCCGTCCGAAGCGGTGATCGCGACGGGCAAGCGCACGATCGTCATCGTGAAGAACGGCGACGGCCGGCTCCAGCCGGTGCAGGTGACGACCGGCAACGACATCGGCGGCGACACGGAAGTGCTCGGCGGGTTGAACGAAGGCGATACGGTCGTTGCATCGGGGCAGTTCCTGATCGATTCGGAGGCGAGCCTGAAGAGCGTGCTGCCGAAGCTGGAGAGCGGCAGCAGCGCAAGCGGGGCGGCGGTGACTTCCGGGCCGGCGCCGAAAGCGGCGGCACCGATCTACGAAACCATCGGCAAGGTCGAACAGGTCACGGCCGACGACATCACGTTCTCGCACCAGCCCGTGCCGGCGCTCGGCTGGGGCGCGATGACGATGACGTTCGGCAAGCCGTCGGCCACCGCGTTCCCTGGCGTGAAGCCGGGCCAGACGGTGCGTTTCGCGTTCACGCAGACCGACGACGGCTATCGCCTGACGAAGGTCGAGCCGCAGGGAGGCGAACGATGATCGCGCGCATCATTCGCTGGTCGGTCCACAACCGCTTCCTCGTGCTGCTCGCCACCGTGCTGATCGCCGCATGGGGCGTCCACTCGCTCCGGCAAACGCCGCTCGATGCGCTGCCCGACCTGTCGGACACGCAGGTAATCGTGAAGGCGTCGTACCCGGGCAAGGCGCCGCAGATCGTCGAGGACCAGGTGACCTATCCGTTGACGACCACGCTGCTCGGCGTGCCCGGCGCGAAAACCGTCCGCGCGTACTCGTCGTTCGGCGACGCGTTCGTCTACGTGCTGTTCGACGACCGAACCGATCCGTACTGGGCGCGCTCGCGCGTGCTCGAATACCTGAGCCAGGTGCAGAGCCGGCTGCCGGCCGGCGCGACCGTGTCGCTCGGCCCGGATGCGACCGGCGTCGGCTGGGTGTACGAGTACGCGCTCGTCGATCGCACCGGCCGTCACGATCCCGGGCAACTGCGCGCGCTCAACGACTGGTTCCTGAAGTTCGAGCTGAAGGCCGTGCCGGACGTCTCGGAAGTCGCGAGCATCGGCGGCATGGTGCGGCAGTACCAGGTCGTGCTCGATCCGGACAGGCTGCGCGCCTACGGCATCACGCAGGCGGAAATCGCGAATGCGCTCGGCAACGCGAACCAGGCGTCCGGCGGCTCGGTCGTCGAGCTGGCCGAGTCGGAGTACATGGTGCGCTCGACCGGCTACCTGCGCACGCTCGACGATTTCCGGCACGTGGTGCTGCGCACGAACGAAGCCGGCACGCCCGTGCTGCTCGGCGACGTCGCGCGCATCCAGGTCGGCCCCGCGATGCGGCGCGGGATCGCGGAGCTGAACGGGCAGGGCGAGGTGACGGGCGGCGTCGTCGTGATGCGCTCGGGCAAGAACGCGCTCACGACGATCGACGCGGTGAAGGCGAAGCTGGCCGACCTGAAGCGTTCGCTGCCGCCCGGCGTCGAGATCGTCACGACCTACGATCGCTCGCAACTGATCGAGCGCGCGGTGGGCAACCTGAAGGACAAGCTGATCGAGGAATTCGTCATCGTCGGCATCGTCTGCGCGGTGTTCCTGTTCCATCTGCGCAGCGCGTTCGTCGCGATCCTGTCGCTGCCGCTCGGCGTGCTGGCCGCGTTCATCGTGATGCGCTACCAGGGCGTCAACGCGAACCTGATGTCGCTCGGCGGGATCGCGATCGCGATCGGCGCGATGATCGACGCGGCGATCGTGATGATCGAGAACGCGCACAAGCATCTCGAGGCGTACGACCACGCGCATCCCGGCGAACCGGTCACGGCCGCGCGACGATGGGAACTCGTCGCGACGTCGGCCGCGGAGGTCGGGCCCGCGCTGTTCTTCTCGCTGCTGATCATCACGTTGTCGTTCATCCCGGTGTTTTCGCTGGAAGGGCAGGAAGGCAAGCTGTTCGCGCCGCTGGCGTTCACGAAGACGTACACGATCGCCGCCGCCGCCGGGCTGTCGGTGACGCTGGTGCCGGTGCTGATGGGCTATCTCGTGCGCGGCCGCATTCCGCACGAGCACGCGAACCCGATCAACCGCGTGCTGATCCGCGTGTACCGGCCGCTGCTCGACGCGACGCTCCGGCGGCCGTGGGTCGCGATCGGCGTCGCGGTCGTCGCGCTCGGACTGACGGCCGTACCGTTGTCGCGGCTCGGCGGCGAATTCATGCCGCCGCTCGACGAAGGCGACCTGCTCTACATGCCGACCGCGCTGCCGGGCATCTCCGCCGACAAGGCGAGCGAGCTGCTGCAGCAGACCGACCGGCTGATCAAGACCGTGCCCGAGGTCGACACGGTGTTCGGCAAGTCGGGCCGCGCCGATACGGCGACCGATCCCGCGCCGCTCGAGATGTTCGAAACGACGATCCGGTTCAAGCCGCGCAGCGCATGGCGGCCCGGCATGACGCCGGAGAAGCTCGTCGACGAACTCGACCGCACGGTGAAGGTGCCGGGCCTGTCGAACGTATGGGTGCCGCCGATCCGCAACCGGCTCGACATGCTGTCCACCGGCATCAAGACGCCGGTCGGCGTGAAGATTTCCGGGCCGGACCTGGCCGGGATCGACGCGATCGCGAAGCAGGTCGAGGCCGCGGTGAAGCGCGTGCCGGGCGTGACGTCCGCGCTTGCGGAACGGCTGAACGGCGGCCGCTATATCGACGTCGATATCGACCGGCTTGCCGCCGCGCGCTACGGATTGTCGGTGGCCGACATCCAGTCGGTGGTGTCGTCGGCGGTCGGCGGCGACGATGTCGGCGAAGTGATCGCAGGCCGCGAGCGCTTTCCGATCAACCTCCGCTACCCGCGCGAGGTGCGCGATTCGGTCGAGAACCTGCGGCAGCTGCCGGTCGTCACCGCGCGCGGCGCGCAGATCCGCCTCGGCGATGTCGCGCGCATCGCGATCGCCGACGGGCCGCCGATGATCCGCAGCGAGAACGCGCGACTCTCCGGCTACGTGTACGTCGACATCCGCGGCACCGATCTGCAGCGCGCCGTGCGCGCGATGCAGCAGGCCGTCGCGCAACTGGTCGCGTTGCCGCCCGGCTATTCGATCGCGTGGTCGGGGCAGTTCGAGTATCTCGAACGCGCGGCGGCCAGGCTGCGCACCGTCGTGCCCGTCACGCTCGTGGTGATCTTCGTGCTGCTGTTTCTCACGTTCGGCTCGGCGGCCGATGCACTGCTGCTGATGTCGACGGTGCCGTTCGCGCTGGTCGGCGGCTTCTGGCTCGTGTGGGCGCTCGGCCATGCGGTGTCCGTCGCGACGTCGGTGGGTTTCATCGCGCTCGCGGGCGTGGCCGCCGAATTCGGCGTCGTGATGCTGCTGTACCTGAAGGGCGCGCTGCAGCGCCGGCTCGATGCCGGCGAACCGCTGACCGACGCGCTGCTGCTCGACGCGATCCGCGAAGGCGCGGTGCTGCGCGTGCGGCCGAAGGCGATGACGGTCGCCGTCGTGCTCGCCGGCCTCGTGCCGATCATGGTCGGCCACGGTGCCGGTTCAGAAGTGATGCAGCGCATCGCCGCGCCGATGGTCGGCGGCATGATCACGGCGCCGCTGCTGTCGATGTTCGTCATTCCCGCCGCCTGGCTCCTGCTGCAGCGCCGCCATGCGCGAAGCACGGGCCGCGTGCGGCATTCCGATGCAGTACCTCACGGCACGAACGTGCCATCCATCCCAACCGGAGAATCACGATGAAGAAGTGGATCACTGTCACCACCACCGCAGCCGTTCTCGCGAGCGGCGCTTTCACCGCGCCCGCCTTCGCCGCCGGCGACATGGCCGGCATGGACATGTCGGGCATGAAGATGTCGTCGGGCGGTGCGGCCGAGTCGAACGCCGCGCTGACCGATGCCGAAGTGAAGAAGGTCGATGCCGCGAGCGGCCGGATCACGCTGAAGCACGGCGCGCTCGACAACGTCGGGATGCCGCCGATGACGATGGCGTTCAAGGCGAAGGACGCGGCGATGCTCGAGCACGCGCATGCGGGCGACAAGGTCAAGGTGCGGATCGAGAAGGTCGACGGCACGCTGACGATCGTCAAGCTCGTGAAGGCGTCCTGACCTGACGACATGCCGGTGCCTCGCCGCCGGCGAACCGGGGCGGCGGCTGCACCGGCGCCGCGCATGTCGGGGCCGGATGCGGCTCGCGTGGCGGCGTTCGACGATGCGCGGCGGGTCGGGGGCAGCCCGGTTATGCCGTTCGACAGGGAATCGGCACCTTTATTTCAACAATTCTTGAAATATGGAAATGAAGGCGCTATCCTTCGCGCCATGGACTCCAATCTCGTCGTGCGCGCCCTGGGCGCGCTTGCTCATGAAGCGCGCCTGGCCATCTTTCGCGCGCTGGTCGTCGCCGGGCCGCAAGGGCTGCCGGCCGGTGCGATCGCCCAGCAGATCGGGCTGTCGCCATCGAGCCTGTCGTTCCATCTGAAGGATTTGTCGCATGCGGAGCTGGTCACCGCGCGTCAGGACGGCCGGTTCATCTATTACGCGGCGAACTTCGAATCGATGAGCGGCCTCATCGGGTTCCTGACCGAAAACTGCTGCGCCGGCGCTGCGTGCGGCGTGCCGGCGGCGCCGGCCTGTTGCGGGGATCGCACATGAGCGGCTCGCACGCGGCCCCGTCGCAAGCCGCGGCGGCCAGGCCCGCCATCGGATTTTTCGAACGCTACCTGACCGTCTGGGTGGCGCTGTGCATCGTGCTCGGCATCGCGCTGGGCCTGGCACTGCCGGGGCTCTTTCAGCGCATCGGCCGCCTGGAATACGCGCAGGTCAACCTCCCCGTCGGGTTGTTGATCTGGGTGATGATCGTGCCGATGCTCGTCAAGGTCGACTTCGGCGCGTTGCATGAGGTTCGCCAGCACGTGCGGGGGATCGGCGTCACGCTCGTCGTGAACTGGCTCGTCAAGCCGTTCTCGATGGCCTTGCTCGGCTGGCTGTTCATCCGGCAGCTGTTCGCGCCGATGCTGCCGGCCGACCAGATCGACAGTTATATCGCCGGCCTGATCCTGCTGGCCGCCGCGCCGTGCACGGCGATGGTGTTCGTGTGGAGCCGGCTGACCGGCGGCGATCCGCTGTTCACGCTGTCGCAGGTCGCGCTGAACGACAGCATCATGGTGATCGCTTTCGCGCCGCTCGTCGGTCTGCTGCTGGGGATGTCCGCCATCACGGTGCCATGGGCGACGCTGCTCACGTCGGTCGCGCTCTACATCGTCATCCCGGTGATCCTCGCGCAAGCGTGGCGCAGGCTGTTGCTCGCCAGGGGGCAGGCGGCGTTCGACCGCGCGATGGCGAAGATCGGCCCCTGGTCCATCGCCGCGCTGCTGGCCACGCTGGTGCTGCTGTTCGCGTTCCAGGGCGAGGCGATCCTGAAGCAGCCGCTGGTGATCGCGCTGCTCGCGGTGCCGATCCTGATCCAGGTGTTCTTCAACGCAGCGCTCGCCTATGGGCTCAATCGCATCGTCGGCGAGAAACACAGCATCGCGTGCCCGTCGGCGCTGATCGGCGCGTCCAACTTTTTCGAGCTGGCCGTGGCGGCAGCCATCAGCCTGTTCGGCTTCCACTCGGGCGCGGCGCTCGCGACCGTCGTCGGCGTGCTCATCGAGGTGCCGGTCATGCTGCTCGTCGTGCGCGTCGTCAACCGTTCGAAGGGCTGGTACGAGCGCAAGTGAAATCAATCAGGATTCCGGAAATGACCGACATCACGATCTATCACAACCCCGATTGCGGTACGTCGCGCAACACGCTGGCGATGATACGCAACAGCGGCGTCGAACCGCGCGTCGTGCTGTACCTCGACACGCCGCCCGGGAAAGAGGCGTTGCGCGCGCTGATCGCGGCGATGGGCATCCCCGTTCGCGACGTGCTGCGTCGCAAGGGCACACCGTATGACGCGCTCGATCTCGACAATCCGAAATGGAGCGACGACGATCTGATCGGCTTCATGGTCGCGCATCCGCTCCTGATCAATCGCCCGATCGTCGTCACCCCGCTCGGCACGCGGCTGTGCCGCCCGTCCGAACGGGTGCTCGATATCCTGCCCGATCCGCAGAACGGGCCGTTTGCAAAGGAAGACGGCGAAATCGTGATCGATGCGGAGGGCAAGCGTGTCTGACCGCCTGAACGATCTGCCGCAACTCGACGCCGCGCTGTTTCGCGTGCCGGACGCGAGCCTGCTGCAACCCGCGCGCCCGTCGACGCATCCGCCACGCATCGTGCTGCTCTACGGGTCGTTGCGCGCGCGTTCGTTCAGCCGGCTGCTGGTCGAGGAGGCGGCGCGGCTGCTGACGGCCATGGGCGCCGATGTCAGGATCTTCAATCCGGCCGGATTGCCGTTGCCCGACGATGCACCCGAGCATCACCCGAAGGTGGCGGAGTTGCGCGAGCTCGTGCAATGGTCGGAGGGCATGGTGTGGTGCTCCCCCGAGCGGCACGGCGCGATGACCGGCGTGATGAAGGCGCAGATCGACTGGATTCCGCTGTCGGTCGGCGCGGTACGGCCGACGCAGGGCAAGACGCTGGCGGTCATGCAGGTCAGCGGCGGATCGCAATCGTTCAACGCGGTCAACCAGATGCGGGTGCTCGGGCGCTGGATGCGCATGCTGACCATTCCGAACCAGTCGTCCGTCGCGAAGGCGTTCATGGAGTTCGGCGACGACGACAGGATGAAGCCGTCCGCATATTTCGACCGGGTCGTCGACGTCATGGAGGAACTGGTCAAGTTCACGCTGCTCACGCGCGACGTCGGCGCGTACCTGACGGACCGGTACAGCGAGCGCAAGGAAAGCGCCGAACAGCTGTCGCAGCGTGTGAACCAGACACGCATCTGAACCGTTCGCGGGCACGCGGCGCGGCGGTGCATCGATCGCACCGCGGCAGCGTGCCCGTGCCGCGTGAGCCGGGTTACCGGGCCAGTGTCAGGAACAGATAGGCTGCGTAACCCGCGCCGTTCGCCAGCAACGCCCAGATCGCGAGCCCGCGCGTGCGCGCATTGATGCGCAGCCATGCGGCCGCCGCGAGCGTGACGATCACGCCGGTCAGCACTTCGAGGCGCGGCTCCCACGGTGTCAGCATGATGCCGATCGCCGGCAGCAGCGTGCCCTGGAACACCATCGCGCCGGTGATGTTGCCGAACGCGAGCGTGTCCTTCCCGCGGCGGATCCACAGCACGCTGTTGACCTTCTCGGGCAACTCCGTCGCGATCGGCACGATGATCAGCGACAGCAGCAATGCCGAGACGCCGAGCACGTGCGACACGCCTTCCACGCCGTGAATGAAACCCTTCGCCCCGCCGACCAGCAGCGCGACGCCGATAAGCAGCTGCAGCGCGATGGTCGCCAGGTTGGTCGGCAAGCCCACGCGCGACAGGAACATCTTGTGCGGCGCCTCGGTGCCATGCCCGGCGTCGACGAGCTGGTTCGACGCACGGAACGTCATCACGACATACATCACGTAGATCCCGACCAGCATCGCGGCGAGCAGCGCGCGCACGCCGCCGTTGTGATGCGGGACGAACATCGCGGCGGTGGCCAGCGAGAACGCGGCGAGAAAGTAGTTCAGGTCGCGCACGAAACCCGTCCGTTCGGGCACGATCGTGCCGCGCGGCCCGCGCGAGCGGATCACCGCGAGCGTCATCAGGAACGTGGTGAGCGTGGCGAGCATCAGCGGCGCGCCGAGAATCGCGCCGACACCGATCTCCTCGTTCACGGCCGGGTTTGCCGTGCCGCCGGCGAGCGCGAGCAGCGGCACCATCGTTTCGGGCAGCGCGGTGCCGACGGCGGCGAACAGTGAACCGGTGACGCCTTCGGAAATCTTCAGGCGTTCGCCGAGATGTTCGAGCGCATTGGTGAAGACCTCGGCGGCGACGAGGATGACGATCAGCATGACCGCCAGTTCGACGAACATGAACGTCATGCGGCACCTCCGCAGGCATGCGTGCGGACGGCGGCGAAACGCGGGGAGAGGGCGGTGGGGAACATGGGGACTCCGTGGTCGGACGTTGACGAACCATGGCACATCCGCCGACGTCCGACCAGGAACGACGCGATGTGCCGATGGTCTCGCCAGGCCGATCAGGCTGAACGCGCCACGGCCGCAGGCCGAGTGTGTTGACGCGTTCGCTTTCCGGAGACGGAAAGCAGGCTACTCCCCAAAGACGAAGGGCAGTCTAGCCGAGCGGGTTGCTTTCGACAAGCGTTCATTTCGTACGGTATTGTCGGGTCGGTGGGTATGGGGAGACGCTGAATGACTGGGCACGCAATGACCTGGCCGATGTGATGTGTCGATCGCGGGGCCGACGGAAGCGGTCACAAAAGAGGCGAAAGTGCTCGTTGTCAAAGACGAGGTTGACTGCCCGGCAGAACCCGTCGCTGCAGTACACGCGCATCTCGTCGGTGACGTGCTGCAAATGCCCTTTGAGGGCCGGCAGACTAACCGTGCCGGAGCGACTGGCATGGACCGACAATCTGCGGCGGTATCGATGGGCGGTTGGTGACCATCTTCGTGTGATCGGGGGGCGATTTCGTCGAGGAGGTTCGTGGCGGGATGCGGGACACATACCACTGCGGCCCGTCGACGCGAATCTGTTCACTCCACGCGCCCGGCCCCCGTGGAGGCTGACACGGTCGCCTTATTGGCAGACGAGGGGGCTGCGGAACTCGAGGACGCGATGTTGAGCCGTGTGGCGACGAAACCTTCTGTAACAGTCGTGCCGTAGGAAGACTGCCCGTACCGCTATGTCCTACATAGGTTCGGCTCGATCTGACAAGTTGTCTTCGTTATCGACGTTGGAAATGCCGGGGTTTTGATTACGCTGAGACCGGTTCTCTCGCGAATCGTCATTCAAGCGCTATGCCCGACGTCAAAAAAGTCCCGTATTACCAGCTGAAGGCGACCGTCGTCATTCTCAAAGCGGTCTCGACCGTTGTCGTCACATGCCTGGTTGTCGCCATTGCATTGATGTTCGTGCCAGTGGACGTCAGGAATGCGATCGTGCTTTTCTCGCTCAAGCATACGAAGAGCACGATCTTCGCCATCACGTCGATCATCTTCGTGCTCTACTTCTACCGGCTTGTCAGAAATATCGGCCATTTCAGCAGAACGAGGCGCGCAGGACTGGCGATCGTCACGCTGGGCTTCCTGGCATTCTTCTATCTCGTCAGCGTTCGCGGGATCACGACCGACGAAACCGACTGCCAGCGATACAACTACAACGCGAAACTGAACGGCGGCATCAAGCAGGTCGATGGCACAACCTATATCGTCAACATCTGCGGAAGCGGCCACCGCGGCAATGTCCTCTTTGCTGACCAAAACGAACAGATCAAAATCGTGGTGGCCGATGAGCACGGGTCGACACTTGCTACCCGGCTGTTTTTCGTCTTCTGGGGCGGCCGGCCTGGAAACGATCCGATCGAAATCCACGACGGCAAGCTGATCTACTTCGACGCATCGGATGCGTACGACAGCACGCGGACGATCTCGATGCCGCCGACCACGATAGATTGGGTCGCGGCGAGAATTCCGATTTCGCTGCGCTGATCCGGGGGCTGAAACCCGTCGCAGTCCCTGTGCCACGCGTCGGCACGAGCCACGTATGCCCGATCGTGTCGGTCGAGACTGCCGATGCAGCGCGTGACGTGCGATTCGACGATGTTTCCGATGTGATCGCCGAAGTGATGGCGCCTGCGAAGGCGGCCTGATCGTGGCCGTGAAATCGCCGTGCGTCGAGCCGTGTGTGTTCGCCGGTAATCATCGTGCTCATGGTGCCATCGGCGTCGATGCGCCGACGACCAGACTTCCCGCGCCGAGAAACAGCCTTGACGCTTCGCATCTGGCCGAGCGGATACCTTTCGACAAGCCTTCATCCCAAAAAAATATACCCCTCTCCCCTATACGGAAACCCTTCCGGATATATACTCCCCCTCCCTATCCAGGAGCCCGTCGTCGATGAGCCATACCGTTCGTGAAAAACAGAAGCTGCTGAACCGCGTGCGCCGGATCAAGGGTCAGGTCGAGGCCATCGAGCGCGCGCTCGGGGAGGAGCACGGCTGCAACGAGGTCCTGCAATTGATCACGAGTTGCCGCGGCGCGATGAACGGGCTGCTGGCCGTCGTGCTGGAAGACCACATTCGCGAGCATCTGGTCGATGCGCACGAGCCTGACGCACACGAAGGCAGCGCGACCGAGCAGCTGATTGACGTGGTGCACAGCTATTTCAAGTAATCGGGGCAGGACATGAACGCTTTCCAGGATGACGCATTCGGCGCCGGGCACGACCATATCTTTCTCGGTGCGGCGCACGAGCAGAACGAACGCAGGACGTGGATGGTCATCGGCCTGTGCTCGGCAATGATGGTGGCCGAGATCGTCGGCGGCACGCTGTTCGGGTCGCTCGCGCTCGTCGCCGACGGGTTGCACATGTCGACGCACGCGGGCGCGATGCTGATCGCCGCGCTGGCCTATACCTATGCGCGCAGGCATGCGGACGATCCGCGCTTCGTGTTCGGCACCGGCAAGCTGGGCGATCTGGCCGGGTTCACGAGCGCGATCGTGCTCGCGATGATCGCGATCCTGATCGGCTACGAGGCGGTTGCGCGTCTGCTGGCGCCCGTGCCCATTCACTTCGGCGAAGCGATTCCGATTGCCGTGCTGGGGCTCGCGGTGAATCTCGCCAGCGCGTGGCTGCTGAGCGGCGGCCATCACCACGGGCATGGCCATGGGCACGGTCATCATCATGGGCACGACCACGACCATGATCACGACGATGACCCTCATGCGCATCACGATCACGGTTCGCACACGGCGGCCCATCGCGACCACAACATCCGGTCGGCCTACGTTCACGTGATTGCCGACGCGGCCGTGTCGGTGCTGGCCATCGTTGGCCTGCTGCTCGCACGTGCATTCGGCTGGGTCTGGATGGACCCTGTCGCGGGCATTGTCGGCGCGCTCGTGATCGCGAACTGGTCGTACGGGCTGATGCGCGATACCGGCGGCATCCTGCTCGACGTCAACGTCGATCGCAAGCTGGCGGCGCGCATACGTGATGCGATCGAGGCGCTGGGCGACACGGTCAACGATCTTCACGTGTGGCGTGTCGGGCCGGGCCACATGAGTGCGATCGTGTCGGTCGAGACCGTCGAGACGGTGCGCGACGCGCGTTTCTACCATGCGCTGATCGAGGGTTTCGACGGCGTGTCGCACGTGACCGTCGAAGTGATGACGCCTGCGAAGGCGGCCTGACCGTGGCCGTGAAATCACCGTGCATCGAGCTGTGCGCGTTCGACGGCCGCACGGGCTTTTGCGTCGGCTGCCTGCGCACGCGCGACGAGGCGCGTGACTGGAAGAAGCTGACCGACCATCGCCGGCACCAGATACTGAACGACCGCAATCGCCGCCAGGCGAAAATCCGGCGCGAACCGGGGGAATGAAGGGGCGT
This sequence comes from Burkholderia sp. Bmkn7, assembly GCF_041103175.1. Classification (NCBI taxonomy): domain Bacteria; kingdom Pseudomonadati; phylum Pseudomonadota; class Betaproteobacteria; order Burkholderiales; family Burkholderiaceae; genus Burkholderia; species Burkholderia sp. Bmkn7. Next base: position 828,942 of record NZ_JBGCUH010000002.1, read on the forward strand.
CGTCGTCGTGCTTCGCCTGGTGTCGCGCCGGCCGTCACGCCGATTCGACACGCGCGGGAAACGCCTTACCCTTCGACGCCGCGCGGAAAATGAAGCGCAAACGTCGTGCGCCCGTCACGGCTTGCGACCTCGACCTTGCCGCGATGCAGCTCCATGATCGATTTCACGATCGCGAGCCCGAGGCCCGCGTTGCGCGCCGCGCCGTGCCGTGACGAATCGATGCGGTAGAAGCGCTCGAAGATCCGTTCGACCTGTTCGGGCGGAATTGCGGCACCGCGATTGGTGACTTCGACGACCGCATAGCCGCCTTGCGTGGACACCGCCAGCTCGATCGTCGACCCGGCTTGCGCGTGTTCGAGCGCGTTCGACGCGAGATTGCTGACGGCGCGCCGGAACAGCGTCGCATCGGCGACGACGGTCGATTCGCCTTGCACGTCGATGCGCACGCCGGTTTCATCGGCAAGCGCCTGGAAATACGACGCGAGCCGGCGCAACTCTCCGCCCGCGTCAAGTTCGGTGGTCTTCAGGTGCTGGCGCGCATTGTCGGTGCGTGCGAGAAACAGCATGTTCTCGATCATCCGCTGCAGCCGTTCGCATTCCTCGATGTTCGAATCGATCAGCGCTTCGTATTCCTCGGTCGTGCGCGCGCGCGACAGCGTGACCTGCGACGAACTGATCACGTTGGCGAGCGGCGTGCGCATGTCGTGCGCGAGATCCGACGAGAACTGGGAGAGCCGCACGAACGCGCGTTCGAGGCGGTCGAGCATCCGGTTGACCGACGTCGCGAGTTCACGCAGCTCGACCGGGCCGCCACGTGCGTCGAGCCGCGCGTTCAGGTTGTGCGCCTCGATGCGTGACGTCTGCCGGCCGAGGCTCTCGACCGGGCGCAGGCCGCGCGACGCGACCGCGTAACCGAGCGCGCCGACCAGCAGCGCGCCCGCGGCCGCCGCGAGCCAGATGTCGACGCGATAGCTTTCGAGCAACGACTGGCGATCGGTCGCCGTGCGTGCAAGCGCAACCTGGATCGCATCGCCGGACGGCAGCGTGGCGCGCGCATACACGCAGCGCGACGTGCCGATGCCGGGCGGCGCGCACGTGAACGGGGTGCCGGTTGCGCTGGCCGGATGGGGCGCGGCGATCACCGACGCCAGCGTGTGGCCGGCTTCGTCGGAATGCTTGACGAGCGCGCGGTTCCGCGCGTCGTAGATGCCGAGATAGACGCCCGGATGCGACAGCAGCACTTCATGAAACACGGCCGGATCGGCGCGCAGCGCGGCAGCCGAACCGCTCGCGTGCGCAAGCTGCAGGAACTGGTTGAGCTTGCCGGAGATCTCGATGTCGTCGCGCCGCGTCAGCTCGGCGGACAGCGAGCGATACAGGTACGCGCCGGTCAGCGCGAACACGAGCGCGGCGACGACGGCGAACGCCAGCGTCAGGCGCCGCAGCAGCGAATACGAGGCCGGGCTGCTGCGCGTCACGAACGATCCTCGAGCACGTAGCCCATCCCGCGGATCGTGTGGATCAGCTTCTTCTCATGGGCGTTGTCGATCTTCGCGCGCAGGCGCTTGATCGCGGCATCGACGACGTTCGTGTCGCTGTCGAAATTCATGTCCCAGATCTGCGACGTGATGAAGGTGCGCGTCAGCACTTCGCCTTCGCGTTCGGCGAGCAACTGCAGCAGCGCGAATTCCTGCGCGGTCAGGTCGATGCGGGTGTCGGCGCGCCGCACGCGGCGGCGGATCAGGTCGACTTCGAGATCGGCGACATGCAGGATGTCGCGCACGTTGCGCGGCGCGCGTCGCAGTAGCGAGCGGATGCGCGCGAGAAACTCGGCATACGCGAACGGCTTGAGCAGGTAGTCGTCGGCACCCAGCTCGAGCCCGGCGACCTTGTCCTCGATCGCCTCGCGCGCCGTGAGCAGCAGCACCGGCGTCTGCTTCTGCGCGCGCAGGCGCCGGAGCACCTCGAAGCCATCCATTTCCGGCAGCATCACGTCGAGCACGACGAGATCGAAATCCTCGTGCAGCGCAAGGAACAGCCCGTCCTTGCCGGTTTCCGCAATGTCGACCGTGTAGCTCGCCTCCATCAGCCCTTTCCGGAGGTACGACGCCATCTTGGGTTCGTCTTCGACTATCAGTATCCGCATGGTGAGGCAGGCTGTCCGTGATTCCAGCCGGTCAGTGTAACGCGTGAGCATAGGGCGCCGAGCGCGCGCGAAGAATGACCGCCGGATGACGGAATGGTCATGAAGCGCTTGCGGCGCGTCGCCCGCGTTTCGTGAAAATCCGGTCATGTTTCGGCCATGTCGTCGTCACCGCGACGGCGCTAAGCTGCGGCCGTCTTGTCCCCCGGCACGCGCTGTCACGGCGCCGCGCCGGCCCATCCGGTCGTTGCCTGCCTGATTCCGCATCCATGTCGTACTGGCGAAAATTCCTCCTCGTCGTGCTGCTGGCGCTGAGCCTGCCGATCCAGTCGTTCGCGACTGTTTCGATGCAGTGCGAACGCGTTGCCATAGCGCCGATGGAAGCGGCGTCGCACACGATGCCGGCCGCGCAGGACGGCCATCACGATGCCGACAGCCACGCCCGGCATGCGCCGGCGTGTTCCGCGTGCGTGTCCTGCTGCGTCGGCGCCGGCATGTCGGGCGCGCCCGCCGTCCCCGCCGCGGCCGGCGTTCGCGCGGCGATCGTCTCGCCGCCGCCCGCGGCCGGGGTCGTGTCGTTCCTGACCGGCGGCATCGACAGGCCGCCGCGCCGGCTTCTCGTCTAGACCATGCCCGTGGCCCAGACCGGCCGTGCTCCGCAATCCGCTCCGGCGGCGGCATCGCGTCCGCCGGACGACACACGACGAGACCCATTCATGCGATTGATTACTGCGGCGCTGCTTGGCGCGGCGGCCATCGTGCCGTCGCTCGCGCCTGCGCACACCCCGCTGCCCGATCCGGCGGACGCCGCCGCGGCGGTGCCGGACGTCACCGTGACGTCCGCATTCGACGGCTACCGGCCGTATCGGGACGACGAAGGCCCGGGCTGGAAACAGCTGAACCGCGACGTGACGGAACGGCCCGCGAAGGGGCGCACGACCGGTCATGCGGCTGGCGGCGCTACCCGTTCGATGCACGAGGAGGCCGCGCGATGACGATGCTGTCGATCTCGCCGAGGATCGGCGCGGCCGCGGCCGTGCTGGCCTTCCTCGCCGGCTGCACGACGTTTTCGAAGGACGGCGGTTTCGACGCGGTGTCGTCCGTCGCGTTGGAGCGCATCGGCAAGGACGCGGTCGTGGTCAGGACCGACGCCGACCGTGAAGCCGTCGACACGCGCACGAAGGAACTGCTCGCCAGGCCGCTGTCGATCGACGATGCGGTGCAGGTCGCGCTGCTGAACAACCGCGGCCTGCAGGCGTCGTACGCGGAACTGGGGCTGTCGGAGGCCGATCTCGTCCAGGCCGGCCGGCTGCCGAACCCGCGTTTCGCGTTCAGCCGCACCCGCGCCGGCGACGGCGAGCTGACCCTCGGCCGCACGTTCTCGGCGAACGTGTTCGCGCTGCTGACCCTGCCGCTCGCGACGAACATCGAACGCCGCCGCTTCGAGCAGACCAAGCTCGAAACCGCCGACGCGATGCTGAAGGTGGCCGCCGACGCGCGCCGCGCGTATGTCGAGGCCGTCGCGGCCGAACAGGCCGCGAACTATGCAGGGCAGGTGCGCGATGCCGCGAGTGCGGCCGCCGAACTGGCGCAGCGCATGCGGCAGGCCGGCAACTTCAGCCGCCTCGATTACGCGCGGGAACAGGCGTTCCACGCCGATGCGGTCGCGCAGCACGCGAAGGCGCGCCAGCAGGCCGTGGCCGCGCGCGAGAAGCTCACGCGCGCGATGGGGCTGTGGGGCGAACGCACGCGATACGCGTTGCCCGAGCGCCTGCCCGACCTGCCGAAAGCGCGGCCGGACCTGCCCGATCTCGAACGTTTCGCGATGCGCAACCGCCTCGACATCCAGGCCGCGAAGCTGCAGACGCAGGGTGTCGCGTCGTCGCTCGGCCTGAGCAAGGCCACGCGCTTCGTCAATGCGGTGGATCTCGGCTACGTGAACGACTACGAGACCGGCAAGGGTCACGAGCACGGCTTCGAGATCAGCGTCGAGATTCCGCTGTTCGACTGGGGCGGCGCGAAGGTCGCGCGGGCCGAGGCTATCTACATGCAGTCGGCGAACCGGCTCGCGAAAACGGCCATCGACGCGCGTTCCGAAGTGCGCGAATCGTATGCGGCCTACGTGACGAGCTACGACGTCGCCACCCACTACCGCGACGAAGTCGTGCCGCTGCGCAAGACGATCTCGGACGAGCTGCTGCTGCGCTACAACGGGATGCTCGCGAGCGTGTTCGAGCTGCTGGCCGATGCACGCGAACAGGTCGGCGCGGTGAACGGCTACATCGATGCGCTGAAGGACTACTGGCTCGCCGAAACCGATCTGCAGATGGCCGTCGGGGGCCGGCTGCCGACGCCGGGCGACGTGCCGCGCGCGACGCCATCTGCCCGGCCGGAATCCGCTTCCAGCGCCGACGCTGCGCCGCAGCCGGTTTCCACCCCCGCGGCGCAACCGGCGTCCGCGACGCAAACGCATCCTGAAGGTCATTGACATGGTGTCCCGTCGACAATTTCTCAGCCACTCGGGCGCCGCGCTGCTCGGTGCGGCGATGGTCAGCAAGGCCGGCGCCGCGTCGTTGCCCGAAGCGCCTACGATGACGAAAACCGGCACGCAGCCGCCGCTCGTGCCGCCGAACGGCCGGCCGTACACGCCCGTCGCGACGCTGAACGGCTGGACGCTGCCGTGGCGGATGAAGAACGGCTGGAAGGAGTTCCACCTGACGGCCGAGCCCGTCGTGCGCGAGATGGCGCCCGGCATGAACGCGAACCTGTGGGGCTACAACGGCCAGTCGCCCGGCCCGACGATCGAGGCCGTCGAAGGCGACAAGGTGCGCATCTTCGTGACCAACCGGCTGCCCGAGCACACGACGATCCACTGGCACGGGCTGCGGCTGCCGAACGGGATGGACGGCGTCGGCGGCCTCACGCAGCCGCATATCCCGCCCGGCAAGACCTTCGTCTACGAGTTCCAGCTCGAGGCGCACGGTACGTTCATGTATCACCCGCACGCCGACGAGATGGTGCAGATGGCGATGGGGATGATGGGCATGTTCATCGTGCACCCGAAGGATCGCGGCACGATGCCGGTCGATCGCGACTTCGTGTTCCTGCTCGCCGCGTACGACATCGATCCGGGCAGCTACACGCCGCGCGTGAACGAGATGACGGACTTCAACATGTGGACCTTCAACTCGCGCGTGTTCCCGGGCATCGATCCGCTGCCGGTGCGTGCGGGCGACCGCGTGCGGATTCGTTTCGGCAACCTGACGATGACGAATCATCCGATCCACCTGCACGGCTACAGCTTCGAAGTCGCGGGCACCGACGGCGGCTGGATTCCGCCGGCCGCGCGCTGGCCGGAAGTGACGGCCGATGTCGCGGTGGGGCAGATGCGCGCGATCGAGTTTACCGCCGATCGCCCGGGCGACTGGGCGTTCCACTGCCACAAGTCGCATCACACGATGAATGCGATGGGGCATCAGGTGCCGAATTTGATCGGCGTGCCGCAGCAGGATCTCGCGAAGCGCATCGGCAAGCTCGTGCCCGACTACATGGCGATGGGCAGCACGGGCGGCGCGATGGGCGGCATGGAGATGCCGTTGCCCGACAACACGCTGCCGATGATGACGGGCACGGGCCCGTTCGGGCCGCTGGAGATGGGCGGCATGTTCACGGTCTGCAAGGTGCGGCAGGGCCTCGGCCGCAACGACTATCGCGATCCGGGCTGGTTCAGGCATCCGAAGGGCACCGTCGCGTACGAGTACACCGGCGAACTGCCGGACGGTTGAGCAGCAGCATGCGGCGGCCGTACCGATGCGGCCGCCGGTTTCCATTCACTCACACGGGAGTCGACATGATGAAGCAGGGACTGGTTTTGATGGCAACGGGTTGGGCGCTGGCGTTTTCCGCCGCGTCGTACGCGGCGGGCGACATGGCCGGGATGGACATGAGCGGTGGCGCGAAGCAGGAAGCCGCGGCAAAGCGGAGCATGTCGCACGGCGAAATCCGCAAGGTCGACATGGCTGCGGCCAGGCTGACGATCAAGCACGGTCCGCTCGAGAACCTCGGGATGGATGCGATGACGATGGTGTTCAAGGTGAAGGACCCGGCGATGCTGTCGCAGGTGAAGGCGGGCGACAAGATCGACTTCGTCGCAGAGGACGTGAACGGTGCGCTGACCGTCGTCGAGCTGAAGAAGCCGTGATACGAGACATGAACATGAAGATCACGACTCTCAGGCGGCTGGCCGCCTTCGCCGTGGCCGGCACGATCGTCGCGGCCGCGCCGGTCGCCGCCTTGGCGCACGGCAAGCTGGAAAGCGCCGCACCGGCGACGGGCAGCACGGTCGACACGGCGCCCGACACGTTGCGGCTCACCTTCAACGAAGACCTCGAACCGACGTTCAGTTCGGTGAAGGTGTCGGACGCCAACGGCAACGCCGTCACGCAGGAAAAGGCGAAGGTCGATGCCTCGAACCCGCGCGTGATGACCATTGCGATGCCGAAGCTCGCGCCGGGCGCGTACACGGTGCAGTGGGTCGCGATGACGGCCGATGCGCATCGCACCAAGGGCGCCTATACGTTCCGGGTGACAGGGTGAACGACGGCTTCGTCGGTCTCCTGCGGCTCGTGTCGGTGGCGATCCAGAATGCCGGGTTCGCCGTCGTCGTCGGCGCGCTGCTCGGCAGCCACTGGCTCGCGCGCGGCGCGTCGGCGTGGCAGCACGGCATCGGGCGGCGGCTCGTCGCGACGCTGCGCATCGCGTCCGTCATATCGCTGCTTGCCAGCATCACCGCGTTCTGGGCGCACTGCGCGCTGATGAGCGACGTATCGATGCTCGACGCCGGACCGGCCGTCCGCGCGATGCTCGCGGGCACGGGGTTCGGTCATGCGTGGCTGGCCGGCGCCGTATTCATGCTCGTCGTCGTGCTGCTGTCGTTCGTCAGGCGAGCGCACGATTCGCGCTTTCCGTTCGCGATCTGGGCCGCGCTCGCCGGTGTCGCGCTCGCGCGCAGCAACGGCGGGCATCCGGTCGACGCAGGGCTGTTCAGCGTACCGGTGTGGATCGACTGGCTGCATCTGCTGGCGATCAGCGCGTGGGTCGGGCTCGTGCTCGTGACGGCGTTCGGCGTGATGCCGCGGCTCACCGGCCTGCCCGAGAGCGAACGCACGACGGGCGCATCGTTCGTGCAGTCGCTGTCCGATGCATCGACATATGCGCTGATCGTGTTGTTCGCAACCGGCGCATACAACGGCTGGCGCGGCGTCGATACGCCCGCCAACCTGCTCGCGTCGACGTACGGGCAGATCCTGCTGCTGAAGCTCGCGCTGGTGCTGATTGCCGCGGCGCTCGGCGGACACAACCGCTTCTTCGGGATGCCGAAGCTGTTGGCCGCGCTGAAGGACCCGGCCGCCGCGATGCCGGCCGGCCCGCTGCGGCAATTCGGTGCGGTGCTGCGGGTCGAGGCGGTCGTGCTCGGCGGCGTGCTGATGGTGGCGGCCGTGCTGGTGTCGAGCGCGTTGCCGGGGACGGTTTAGCGCGGCGGACCAAGAGCGAAGGCACGCGGGGGAGTCGTCGCAAGCACGACGAATTTTTTGTCGGACGATTTCCCCCGCATTTTCAGGCCCGGACATGCGAACGACGGCGATCGCGGCGTGATGACGACAATTACATCGGCCTGTCTTTCGATTACCAAAAACTGTCATTGAGCGCCGCTAAGCTTTCGCCACCCTCACAACCGGGATTCCCTGTCATGCGCTCGACAATCCGCCTCTTCACCCCGCTATTGCTGCTCCCGACGCTCGCCGCGCCGGTTTTCGCCGCCACCGCCGCGCCCGTCAGCCCTAACTGCGGCGGCAGCACGACGCCGATCGCCGATATCCAGGGGCCGGGCGCGCCGTCGCCGCTCGCCGGCCAGAACGTGTCGATCGAAGCCGTCGTCACCGCCGATTTCGGCGGCACGGACGGCTTCGGCGGCTTCTTCGTCCAGCAGGCCGACGCGCAGCGCCGCAACCAGCCGGGCGTGTCGGAAGGCCTGTTCGTCTATGCGCCGAAAGTGCGCGCGAAGGCCGGCGACCTCGTGCATGTGACGGGCAAGGTCGAGGAGAAGTACGGGCAGACGCAGCTCACGCAGTCGGGCGCGATCGCGGTGTGCGCGAACGGCCAGACCGTCACGCCCGCGACGCTCACGCTGCCGGTCGACAGCCCGAACGCGTTCGCCGCGTATGAAGGGATGCTGGTGCGCTTGCCGCAGACGCTGAACGTCACCGACAACTACGAACTCGGCCGTTACGGCAGCGTGATGCTCAGCAACGGTCGCCTGCGCACGCCGACGAGCGTCGTGCCGCCCGCGCAGGCACAGACGCAGATCGATGCGAACGCGCGCAACCGCCTGATCCTCGACGACGGCTCGAACAAGCAGAACCCCGCGACCGTGCCGTACCCGGCGCCGGGCCTGTCGGCCGCGAACACGCTGCGTGCGGGCTACACGGTGCGCGACGTCGAAGGCGTGCTCGAAGTGCGTTACGGCGCGTGGCGCGTGCAGCCGCTGCCCGGCGCGGCCGTGCCGGCATTCGAAGCCCGCACGAACCCGCGCACCAACGCGCCCGCGCGCGATCCGAAATCGAACCTGCGCGTCGCGTCGTTCAACGTTCTCAACTACTTCAACGGCAACGGTCTCGGCGGCGGCTTCGACGATCCGAACAACCGCGGCGCGAAGAACTTCCAGGAATTCCAGCGCCAGGAAGCGAAGATCGTCAGCGCGCTGAAGGCGATCGACGCCGACGTGATCGGCCTGATGGAAATCCAGAACAACGGCTACGGCGAACTGAGCGCGGTGCGCCAGCTCGCGGCGAAGCTCGGCAGCCAGTGGCGCGTGGTCGATCCGGGCACGTCGCGGCTCGGCGGCGATGCGATCACGGTCGCGATGATCTACGACAGCCGCAAGGTCGAGCCGGTCGGCCGCGCGGCCACGCTCGCGATCGACGACAAGAACCGCCAGCCGCTCGCGCAGTCGTTCCGGCTGGTCGGCGGCAACAAGCAGGCGCTGACGGTGGCCGTGAACCACCTGAAGTCGAAGAACTGCCCGGACGCCGCGAACGACGATCTCGACCAGGGTGACGGCCAGGGTTGCTGGAACCCGACGCGCACGCGCGCGGCGGCGAAGGTGGCCGACTGGCTCGCCGGCACCCCGACGGGCGTCGCGGGCCAGGGCGTGCTGCTGATCGGCGATTTCAACAGCTACACGTACGAAGACCCGATCCGCACGCTCGAATCGCGCGGCTATCGCAACCTCGTCGCGCGCTGGATCGGCCCGAATGCGTACAGCTATGTGTACAACGGCGAAGCCGGTTATCTCGATCACGCGCTCGCCACGCTGCCGCTCGCGTCGCACGTGAAGGCCGTGCACGAATGGCACATCAACGCGGACGAGCCGCTCGCGCTGCAGTACACGCTCGCCTACAAATCGGCGGAGCAGCAGAAGACGTTCTACGCGCCGGACGCGTATCGTTCGTCGGATCACGACCCGGTGCTGATCGATATCGCGCTGCCGGGCGGCGGGCATTGAGCGCGGGTTGAACCGGCTTCGCGATGGACGACGTGCGGCACGTGCGCACGTCGTCGCGCGGGCGGCGGATGAATCGCACGCCGTTCGCGCATCGACAAACCCGGCCGGATATCGGGTAAATAATTCCACTGGAATCGATGCAATTCCGCGAAATCGGTATTTTATGGATGGCGGAGATGCATAAGCCCCGGATTGAAGAATGATTGAAGTGAATCGAATCTTCGAATCAAGCCTGCATTTCGCCGCAATGCATTAATCGGTTGGCGATAATAAAAATGAAAGAAAAATCCTGCCGATCTGAAGGTATTGAGCGTGCTGCATCAATGCAGTAAAGGCTTCGTCGTTGTGCGCGAAAAGTAAAATATTCGGCGCGGCATTTCCGACAAGACGCACCTTGCACGAATAATCCCGTTTTCTTTCAAATGCCAGACACTGGCGGCCCTTCGCATCATTGCGGGATTTTTAATATCGGAATGATCTTTGACAACGCGGCGCAGCACCGCCTATTTTGTCGATGTCGTAAATTTCGGTAATCAGAAAAGAAGTCCAAACTGCAGGGGGCGGTTCAAGCACGATTCTCGCCAGCAGTTTGCTGTGTCTGTATCACGTTCAGTCTCTTGAAGCAGTCCGATCCCAACCGCCTTTGCGCGAGTGGCGGGTGTTGCTGCGCGTCTCGCCAGTGAGGGCGGCCTTTGTGAAGCGGTATCCGAACCAGCCACAAGGAACGAGATGAAACCAGACAGGAGCAGTACCGGCAGCCGCCATGGCCGTCGCGGCCGGATGGCCGGGCTAGGCGCATTGACCGCGATGACACTGGCGCTCGCGGCGTGCGGCGGCGACGATTCGTCGTCCGTCGGCGCATCGAGTCTCGCGCAGACAACGGCCAGCCAGCAGGCCAGCGCGCAAGCGGCCAGCAGTCAGGCGCCTGCGGCCAACCAGCCGTACGTCGACCCGGTCGCCTATTCGATGAACGCGACCGACGGCCTCGCCCCCGCGCAGGTGTCCGAGAAAGCGGCCGTCATGCATTACCAGTGGAAAAACGGCGGCACGACCGTCAACTACACGACGACCACCGGCCACCTGACCGCGCAGGACGCGAACGGCAATGCGGAAGCGTCGATGTCGTATGTCGCGTACACCGCGCCGAGCAAGAACGGCAAGCCGCGCCCCGTCACGTTCGTCTATAACGGCGGCCCCGGCTCGTCGTCGATCTGGCTGCGTCTCGGCTCGTTCGCGCCGACCCGCGTGGCCACGCCCGATCCGGGGTTCGGCAGCAACTGGCCGAACTATCCGCTCGTCGACAACGCCGACAGCCTGATCGACACCACCGACCTCGTGTTCATCGACCCGCCCGGCACCGGGCTGTCGGAAGCCGTGTTGCCGAACACCAACCAGAAGTACTGGGGTTCCGATGCGGACGTGAACATCATGCGCGACTTCATCCAGCGCTACCTGAACGTCAACAGCCGCAGCACGTCGCCGATCTACCTGTACGGCGAATCGTACGGCACGCCGCGTACCGACATGCTCGCGCTGGCGCTCGAATCGGCCGGCGTGCACCTGACGGGAATCGTGCTGCAGTCTGCAATCCTGAACTACTTCGCGGATGCGGTGGAAGCCGTGGCGATCACGCAGTCGACGGAGGGGCTGCTGCTCGAAACCGATACCGTGGCCGGTTACCTGCCCGGTTATGCGGCGGTCGCGGCGTACTTCAACCAGGTTTCGCCGGCACCGGTGAACCAGGATCTGTACGCACTGCAGACGGAACTGTTCACGACGCTGATCTACAACCAGCTGCAGAAGTATTCGCAGTCGTGGGTGTTGAGCCAGCTCGGCATTCCGGATGCGCTCGGCACGCCGGTGTTCCCGAGCGACGCGACGCTCAAGCTGTGGTCGATCCCGTCGAGCCTCACGCAACAGGCGCTGCGCGGTTACTTCAACGCGAATCCGTTCGGCACGAGCCTGCTGCCCGGGACGACGATCGGCCGGTACGACGGACGCGTGTCGTTGCCGAACTCCGATCCGCGGCTGCAGAACGACGGCGACCCGTCCGACATCCTGATTTCGCAGCCGTTCACGAACGCGCTCGCGACGCAGATGCCGGATTACCTCGGCTACACCGCCCCGAACGCGACGTACCTGCCGCTGAACGACAACATCATCGGCGTCTGGGACTTCTCGCACGACGGCCAGCCGATGCCCGACACGATCCCCGATCTGCTCGGTGCGCTGCAGCTCAACCCGAAGCTTCGCGTGCTCGCGGAGAACGGTTTCCACGACCTCGCGACGCCGTTCTTCAACACCGAGAAGCAGCTCGCGCGGCTGCAGACGGTGAAGGGCCTGAATCCGAAGCTGCAGGTGAACTTCTTCCAGGGCGGTCACATGATCTACCTGGACGACGTCGCCCGTCCGCAGATGAAGCGGGACCTGAAGACGTTCTACAAGGGCGCGCGGATTCCGACGGCACTGACGCTGCATACGCTGCCGCCGCCGTGGCCGGATGAAAACCCGCCGAGCGTGCCGACCGGCAGCGTCCCCGGCGCGACGGCCGCGACGACGCTGGCAGCGGCCCCGTGAGCGACGGACTCCTTGTCAAAGGAACCCTCTATTCATCCATTGAATGCGAGTGATCATGTCCCTAATCAATTTGATGCGGCGTATGTCCCCGTTGATCGTCCTCGGTGCCGTGATGAGCAGTGCCCACGCGTTGCCGCCGCAGTCGGTGGCGCCGGTGAAGCTGCCGCACGGCGGGCACGGTGTCGACGGTCCGTTCTTTCCTGCCACGCGGGCGGCGCCGGTGCTGCCGTCGACCGGCGCGACGTTGCAGCAGCAGGCGCAGCAGCGTGTCGATGCGCGGCTCGGCGCCAATACGGTGCTGAGCAACGGCGCGGCCGTGACGAAGGCGCAGGCGCAGAGCAGCGGGCTCGGCTTCGTGTCGAAGCACTTCGACGAGATCGATGCGAAGCACACCGGCCGCGTGACGATGAGCGATGTGCGGCAGTTCATCCAGCAGCGGCAGGTGCAGGCGCAGCAGGAACAACAGGACGAGTGACGTAGCAGGCAGGGCGGCGGCCGGTGCGGGATCGTTCGCACCGGCCGCCGGAAGGTGACAGGCGTTCAGGTTGCGTGGCGTGCGTGGCGCTTCGCGATGGCGACGGCAACTCGCCGAACATCGCGCGATAGTCCCGCGCGAAACTGCTCAGGCGCCGGAAGCCCCATCTGGTGGCTGCGGACGTTACGGAATCGCCGAGCCGGAACTCGCGGCGTGCGTGATTCAGGCGCACGTCCCGCAGGTTCGTGATGGGGTTCAGGTTCAACGTACGCTGGAACGCGTATTGCGCGGTGCGCCGGCTTACGCGATCCGCTGCCGGTCGCGCCTCGCGCCGAAGCGGGCGCGATAGTCGCGCGGCGAGACGCCGACCTGCTTCGCGAATGCGCGCTGCAACGCGTCGACGCTGCCGAATCCCGACTGCTCGGCGACCCGCTCGAGCGGCCAGTCGGCCCGCTCCAGCAGCGCCTTCGCGCGCTCGACGCGTGCCGCAAGGACGAACTGCGCGGGCGATCGCCCGGTTTCCTTGAGGAAGTTGCGCGCAAACGTGCGTTCGCTCATGTGCATCCGTGCGGCCAGCGCGGCGACGCCGAGATCGCCGGTCGGATCGTCGGCGATCCCTGTGAGCAGCGTCCGCATGCGCGGCGTCGCGTTGGCCTGGATATCGAGCCCGACGCTGAACTGCGCCTGCCCGCCGGGACGATGCATGAACAGCACGAGTTCGCGCGCGACCGCGAGCGCGGTCGGCGCGCCGCAGTCCGCCTCGACGAATGCAAGACACAGGTCGATGCCGGCCGTCACGCCGGCCGACGTATGAAACGGCGGATCGCTCACGTAGATCGCGTCCGGTTCGATTCGCGCGTCGGGGCACAGCGCCTGCAGCGTCGCACACTGGTTCCAGTGCGTGGTCGCGCGCTTGCCGTCCAGCCATCCGCCCGCGGCGAGCACGAACGCACCCGTGCAGATGCTTGCGATTCGCCGCGTGTCCGCGATCCGCGTGCGCAGCCACGGCAGCACGCCGGCTTCCGACGCCGCGTGTCGCAGCGCCGCTTCATTGCCGCCGGCGACGACGATCGTGTCGATCTGCCCCGGCAGTGCCGCCAGCGCGGCCGTACCGGCGAGGCGCAGGCCCGCGTGCGTGACGATGTCGTCGCCGTGTTGCGACGCGAGCGTGAGCCGGTACGGCCGCGCATGGTCGGGAAGATGACGGTTCGCGACCGCGAACACTTCCATCGGGCCCGTGATGTCGAGCGACTGGACGCCTTCGAAGCCGACGACAACGATGTCGCGTGCCGAACAGGTTGACTGGGACATGGCAGAAAGTGCGGTGGAGTTGTCCTTGTGACCGCGAGCATGATCCTTGTAATTTTCCGGACGTGCAATCGACGAATACGGATGGACGATGCGGTCAGGGAAGACAGGCGGGGCAGTGCTGCTCGTGTGCGCGATGCTGGGCGCGTGTGCGGCGGGGCTGGCGGCACCGGTGAGGGCGGAGGACACACCGCCGGTCGCACGAGCGCTCACGGTCGGCGCGCCGAAGGCGGGCCGCGTGCGACCGCTCGTGGCGATCGTCGCGGACAATGCAGGAACGGAGACGACCGATTTCATCGTTCCGTACGCGATTCTGAAGACGTCCGGTGCGGCCGATGTCGTCGCCGTATCGGCCGACGAAGGCGAGGTCGAACTGATGCCCGCGTTGCGCATGCTGGCCGACACCACGTTCGACCGGTTCGACGCGACCGTTCCGGCCGGGGCGGATGTCGTGATCGTTCCCGCGCTGCACGGTGCCGACCGGCCGGCGGTGCTGGCGTGGTTGCGCAAGCAGGCCGTTGGCGGCGCGACGATGGTGGCGATCTGCGATGGGGCGGAAGTCCTCGCGAATGCGGGCCTGCTCCAGCAGCGCACGGCGACGTCGCACTGGTATTCGCGCGATCGCCTGCGTCGCCGCTTTACCGGAACGACGTGGGTCGACGATCGCCGCTATGTGATGGACGGCAACGTCATGACGACGACAGGCGTGTCGGCGTCGATTCCCGCTTCGCTGGCATTGGTGAGTGCGCTGGCCGGGCCGGCCGCGGCGCGCGAGACTGCGCGGCGCGTCGGCGCGCAGGCATGGAGCGACGTTCATGACGGCAGCCGGTTCGTGTTGACCGCGCCGGCAGTGACGGTCGCATTGACGAACCGCCTCGCGTTCTGGCGGCACGAGACGTTCGATCTTCCGGTCGAAGACGGGTTCGACGAGCTTCCGGTTGCATTGACCGCCGACGCGTGGGCGCGGACCTGGCGCAGCGACGTCGTCGCGACGGCGGGCGCGCGCGTGATCGAGTCGAGGCACGGGCTGCGGTTGCTGGCGCAGCCGGCGAATGCCGGGCACGCGCGCGTGGCGATGCCGGCCGGACGGCGTGGCGAATCGGTGCTTCCGGGAGTGCTCGGAGACATCGCGGCACGCTACGGAGACGCGACATCGGGCTGGGTCGCGCTGCAACTGGAGTATCCGAAGTAGCGGCGCGTCGCGCGCGCTTACTTCACCCACTTCGCGAGCCTGGGATCGGGGTAAGGCAGGAGATCCTGCGACTGGGTGGGCTCGGCCGCCCATTTCTTTCCGTTCCAGTGGAAATCGGCCTGCGTTTCCGTCCCGTGGCCGTTCGAGTAGATGACAGCGGTGCAGGCGGCCTGGCCCGGATACGTCGGGTTTTTGGCGCCGATGCAGGACCCGAGAAATACCAATACGTCGCCGAGGCCGAACCGCTCCTGCATCGCGTAGGTCGCATCGAAGTCCGAGAGCCGGTCAGGGACGGGCGTCGCGTCGCACGCGGCGAGGCTCACGGCGAGCAGCAGCGCGGCGGCCCGGCCGGCACGCCGCCGGTTGCTCGGGCTGTCGGAGGAAGGAGCGCCGGCGTCGGCGCGCTTCCGCGCGCGGGAGTTTGACGGGCAGGGCATGCGGGTTTCGGGTGACGGACACGACGGGCATTGTGCCGGAATTCACTGGCGCCCGGGCTTGGCCGGTGGACACTCGCGCAGTGTTTCGCGCGCGCTTTCCACCGGATCGCGCTCCGCCACGATCGCCGCGTGCCGAGGTCAGGGCGCGATCACCGTCACCTTGAACGGCCCGCCGTTCGCGGCTGCATGCGCGACCGCATCGTTCGCGTCGTCGAGCGCGAACGCCGTCACGTCGAAATGCCCGAGATCGAGCAGCCCGCCGTGAACCAGCCCCGCCATCAGCGTCACCGCTTCCGTTGGATACATCCACTTGCCGCGCAGCGTGATGTCGTTGCGCATGATCCATGGATACGGCAACTCCAGCCCCGCCCCGCCGAGCATGCCGACGCCGCCCATCAGCACCACGCGCCCGTAGGGGCGCACGGCCATCACGGCGGCACGCACCGTCGTCGCCGGCACCGAAGGCGGCATCAGGTCGATCACGCAGTCGATCGGCCCCGGCGCTGCCTGCTGCATGCGGGCGCGATCAGCGGTTTCATCGCCGGTCAGCTCCACCGTGCGCACGCGGTCGCCGAAGCGGCGTTCGAGGTCGGCAAGTACGCGCGCATTGCGGCCGGGTGCGACCACGCACCGCGCGCCCATTGCCAGCGCCACCGCGATGCATGCGCTGCCGAAGTTGCCGGTCGCACCGCTGACGAGCAGGATCTCGCCCGCGCGCAGGTCGGACGCGAGCAGCCCGCCGTACGGCACGAGCAGCGTATTGAGCGCGCACCAGCGCGCGGCGTCGGCCGAGGCGATATCGCCGATGCGTACCGCGTTCTCGGTCGGCACGCGCAGCCGCTCGGCGAACGGGCCATCGTGAAAGTAGCGCTGCAACTGCTTGCCGCCTTCGCCGCGCGCGCTCCAGCCCTGCAGCACGATGTCGGGCATCCGCGCATCGTCGCGCGAGCGCACGGTCGGATCGCAGAACACCCAGTCGCCCGGCTGCAACTGCGTCGCGTCGGGGCCGGTTTGACGGACCCGGCCGATCGCGCCGCAGCCGGGCACCATCGGCAGTTCGAGCGGATAACGACGCTCGCCGTTGAACACTTCGCGCGCGTAGGGCAGAACCGGTGTCGCGACGACATCCACGATGACCTCGCCGGTGCCGAGCACGGGGTCGGGTATCGTCTCGATAGCAAGCGGCAGGCCGAGCGACTTCAGAATCGCAGCTTTCATGAGGGTTCCTGATGGAGGGGGCCCATCGATTCTGGCAGGCTTAGAATCCGCAACAAGGCTCGGCACGAGCCCAGGATCGGCCAATACCACCCTGCATGGAGCGAACCCGATGACCGTCACCACGCGAACGCCGTTCGGCGATTTCCTGCGCTCGCGGCGCAAGAAGCTGCGGCCGGATGCCGTCGGCCTGCACGGCGGCTCACGCAGGCGTACGCCCGGCCTGCGGCGCGAGGAAGTGGCGGAACTGGCCGGCATCGGCGTCGACTGGTACGTGCGGCTCGAGCAGGGGCGCGACGTCAGCCCGTCGGATGCGACGCTCGACGCGCTGGCACGCGCATTGCGGCTGGACAAGGCCGAGGCTGCCCATCTGCGCACGCTCGCACGGCGCGACGAGGCGCGTGCGTTCGTGCCGGAGCGTGTGCCGCCCGCGATCGCGCGGCTCGTTGCCTATCTTCAGCAGCCTGCATACGTGACCGGGCGGCGCTGGGACATCCTCGCGTGGAATGACGCCGCGGCCGAACTGCTCGGCTTCGACCGGCTGGCGGAAGCCGATCGCAACATCCTTGTCTACATGTTCGTCGAGCCGCACGCGCGTGCGCTCTTCGCCGCGAGCTGGGCCGACGAGGCGCGCCGGATGATCGCGCTGTTTCGCACGAACCACGATCTCTACGCGAGCGAGCCGGCATTCGTCGCGCTGGTGGAACGCTTGCGCGCCGGCAGCGTCGAGTTCGCGCAATGGTGGGACGAGCACGACGTGCGCAGCGGCGTGTCGGGCGAGAAGGTGCTCGTCCACGCGCAACGCGGCACGCAGCGCTACGAGTATGCGACGTTCCAGGCGAACGACGATCCCGCGCTGAAGCTGGCGGTCTATACGCCGATGGACGACGATGAAGGGAAGTGAGGCTGGGTAGGCCGGCGTCACCGCGCGTTCAGGCAGCGAAGCGTCGGCTTCGTGCGTGAACGCGGACGTTGCGGTGTAACGACGGAAGTGTGCCGGCTCAGGCCGTGCGTCGTGCCGACAGGCGATTCCACAGCATGCCGGCCCGGTTGCCGCTTCCGCAGTATGCGAGCACCGGTTTCGGCAGCGTGTCGACCAGCGCGCCGAATGCGTCGATGTCCGCCTCGCCGATGCGGTCGCGCTCGACCGGCAGGTAGCGCGCGTCGAGGCCCAGTTCGCGGGCCGCCGCGGCGATCTCGTCGAATGCGGGCTGGTCGGCGCCTTCGCCGTCGGGCCGGTTGCAGATCACCGAGCGGAAGCCGGCGTTGCGGATCGCCTTCAGATCGGCCGGCGTGATCTGCCGCGAAGCGGAAAACCCGTTCGCGGCTGTCGCACGACACTGCTCGATCGCGCGGCGGAAACAGGCGATCGCGAAATCGACGTCCTGCTCCGTCGTAAAGCGGCCGAAGCTCACGCGCACGGTGCGGCCTGCCGTCTCCGCGTCGAGGCCGATCGCGGTCAGCACGTGCGACGGTGCGCCGCTGGCCGAGTTGCACGCGGAGGTCGACGACACGGCAAGCGCTTCGTCGAGCATGAACGGGAAGAAGCCGGGCGCATTCACCGTCAGGCTCAGCGTGTGCGGGATGCGGCGTGCCGTGGCCGCGTTCTGCGTGACGTCGCCGAGCGCGGCGAGCGCGTTCGTCAGGCGCGCGCCGAGCGCCGCGATCCGCGCGGCTTCACCGTCGAGCTTTTCCGCGGCCAGTTCGCATGCGACGCCCATGCCGACGATCTGATGCGTCGCGAGCGTGCCCGAGCGCAGGCCGCGCTCGTGCCCGCCGCCGTGGATTTGCGGGGCGATCCGGTTGGCGATGTCGCGGCGCACGAACAGCGCGCCGATACCCTTCGGACCGTACACCTTGTGCGCGGACATCGACAGCATGTCGATGCCGAGCGCGCGCACGTCGATCGGCGTCTTGCCGAGCGCCTGCGCGGCGTCGACGTGGAGCAGCGCGCCGGCCGCGTGCACGATGCGGGAGATCGCGGCAATGTCGGTCAGCGTGCCGAGTTCGTTGTTCACCAGCATCAGCGACACGAGGCCCGTATCGGGGCCGATGGCGGCAGCGACGGCGTCGGCGGTGATTTCGCCGTCGCGCG
The DNA here is from genome assembly GCF_041103175.1 of Burkholderia sp. Bmkn7. Taxonomy (NCBI): domain Bacteria; kingdom Pseudomonadati; phylum Pseudomonadota; class Betaproteobacteria; order Burkholderiales; family Burkholderiaceae; genus Burkholderia; species Burkholderia sp. Bmkn7. The sequence goes on from NZ_JBGCUH010000002.1 coordinate 847,948, forward strand.
TGGGCGCCACGAACGTGACCGACATGCCGTGCTTCGACAGGTTCGCCATCGTGTCGAGGATCGCCTTGTGCTCGATGCGGCTCGTGATCAGGTGGCGCTTGTCGGTCGCGTTTTCCGCGTAACCCTTCAGCGCGAGGTTGTTCGATTCGGTGGCGCCGGACGTCCAGACGATCTCGTCGGCATCCGCGCCGATCAGCGCGGCGACTTGCGCGCGGGCCTGCTCGACCTTGTCTTTCGCGAGCCGGCCGGCGGCGTGCGAGCTCGATGCGGGGTTGCCGAAGATGCCGTCGAAGCCGAGGCAGGCCGTCATCGCTTCGATCACGCCGGGATCGGCTGGCGTCGTGGCTGCGTAGTCGAGGTAGTGCAGCGTGGTGGGTTCGCTCATGTCCGTCTCTTGCTCTGTTCTTTCAGAATGGGAGAAATGATACGGGGGACAGAAGCGAAAAAGGATCCAAAATGGGTTGGTGTTTGGGCTTATCGTGGAATGTCGTTTTGTTTTTGTGGAAGTTGGGGGAATTTATTTCTTGATCGATGCCGCCGCGCGAGATGGCCCCGTCTCAGGGATGCGGGGGAAACGAGGGATACGTGGCACCGTTCCGCGACGTCTGCAAGACGGGGAAGGGGGCGCGGCGTTTCCCCCGGCTCGACCGGGTGATCACGGCGGATCGAGTAGCGTGGCCTGTCGGTGAGTGTCGCGTACCCATGCACGCAAGGCGCTTTCGTACCGGGCAGGGATCGTGATCGTCAGGGTGGTCAGGCGCGTGTCGTTGCCCGGCAATGCCAGATATCGCTGCCACGCTCTCCGTACCAGCTGCGACATGGCGGAATTGGTGATGCCGAGTTCGGCGGCGAGCTTGCGCTGCGACCGGCCCTTGACGAAGATTTCAAACAATGCCCACCGGTTCACCGGCTTGATCCGGGTATCGTGCAGCCTCAACAACCGAAACTGTTCGGCCGTCATGCGTCGAATCGGTGCCATTCAGATGCGCCCGGAAGTTTGCAGGGTAGATATCAAGGCCGCGCCGCAGGACGTCTTGTGATCGTGGAATGCGGCGGGGCGGCCTTCGACATTGAACGCCTCGTCTCCTTCAGCAATTACGCAGGCGCCGTGAAGCGGGCACGAACATGCATCGCCGACACGGGCGACCGCGCGTCCCATCACCTTGCTCGTCGCCGCTCCGGATTCGACCTTGCCGCCGTGAGTGTGCTGGTCGCCTACTCGAATGATTCCTCGCATATAACCCATTCCCAGTGTGATTTGGTGTGGCGGGTGCGTTCGTGCTCAACGCGCTGCGCGTCGACTTGCATCACCATGAATAGCCCTGCATCCCGTAGTTGGTGTCGTGACGACGCCCCCACCATGGGAGGTAGGCGTTGTTTCCACCACGCGCACGGAACCAGTCCTCGTTCGGATCGATTGGCGTGAGATTGGCCGGTGGCATGACCACGACGGCTGCGGGGTGTTTCGGGTCGGTCGTGCCCGCGACGAGCGCGTTGCCGCCGTAGTGATTGATCCGGCCGATTGCCAGCGCAACGTCGGTCAATGCGCTGCCGGTTCCCATGTCGCCGAGCAATGCCGACGTGTTGAACGTCTGATTCTTGTGGTCGTATTCCGGCAGGATTTCGGTGAGTGTCTGCGATAGGCCGACAAGTCGCGCCGATGCGGCGTCGCTACCAGTGCCGGCATCGTGAACGATGTATCTGATATCTGGAATCGCGATCCCTGCGTTGCGCGACGCCTGGTCGATGGTTGCCTTCCACGCTTGCACTGTTCGTGTCGTGCCGGACTTTTTCGAAAACGCGTCGGCGTTGCCGGTCGCTGCCTTGCCGATCCACGCGAGCGGTTCGCGCTCGGTGTTGAAGGTCGGGCCGGCGAGGAACAGCACGACGAGGTTCTCGTTGATCTGGGCATCGGTGGGCGGGAAATTCGGCGCGTCCCAATTCATCACCCACACGCTCTTGTCGGGGTTCGCTTGCAGATAGTCCAGCGCGTTGTTCAACGACGTGAAGCCGGCGTTTGCACCGCCTTGCGTGACCTGCACATCAGGGGGCGTGTCACGGCTCCACAGAGTTTTGGGGGACGGCGGGCCGATTTCATAGAATGTCATCATTCGATCGACCAGGCGCGATCGAGCGAACGTTGCGTCGAGACGAGAAGGAATGGCAATTTCAACGCGTATGCCCGCGAGTTCGCGCCAGTCCTTCTGATTCTTGGAGCCCACTGTGTAGAAGTACTTTGAATTCATCCCGTAGCGCGTTCGAAGCAGCAGTATGGATTTATCAACGTACTTGGCGTAGAAGCCCTTGAACGTCTCTGTCCCACGATTGCCATACACAAGTGCGCCAATTGACCGAAGTGAAGAGAATTTTTCAGGCTTCGTTCGCACCATATCGTCGTTCAAGTTCGGAGTAACAAGTCCTTGTGCCCACAACAACTGCCACTCTGTCGGGTAGTCCATCCGTTGCAATGGATTCAACCAGATCAGACCGACGACCTGCGCAACGAAAGGCTTGGCGGGTTCTTCCATTTGAGGAACTGCGCGAGTGACCGGATTGGGGCTTGTCTCGGCTTGCGCTGGGCGCGACATGGCTGTGGTGAATAGAAAGACCACGAGCGCTAGTAAGCTGGGCACAACTACGAATCTTTTCATCCAATCTCCAATTTCCAGGTGCGCCGGGTCCGGTTGTTCTACATGTGCCATTAACGTGGCCATCAGGGGGATCGCGATTAACCAGACCATAAGAGCGATAGCAATGCGTCGGAAGCGAGTGGCGATCAGAGCCTTCATAGCGGCCCTCCAGCCATCAGGTAGAACTGACCTTCGCGCTCGTCTACGATTTTGTCGGGCATGTTGCCCTCACAATCGTCTGCATGAACCCATTCATGCATCGCCATTCGATCGAGCATCCCGGACATAAAGTAGTCGTAGTATTTCCGGTTCGGATTTTCTTCAGGAATACCTTCACCCATCCGCCAATCTGCTTCAATTCGCAAGTCGTACATCTGATCAGGCGTCAGATAACACGGACCGATCGCCACGTCATACGCAAGCGCCTTTTCCGCATGGTCCGGGTTGGTCATCGTCGTCGAGTGGTTCGTCGGGCTGTTCGTCGTACCGCGATCAAGCCAATCCACGATCTGTTTGTCTCGCCATTCCTTGTAGCCTTCAGGTAGAGCGCTTTTGCCGTCTTCACCGATGACGTGACCGTCGCTATCGAGCCACTCCGTGTTCAACGTGCGGCGCGCTTCCATCCGCATCAGGGCGCGGTCTTCGTAACGTTGCCCGGCTTCACTCGCGGCCGTACCGTGCGCGTCACCGTCCTTGTTCTTCGCCTTGTACTGGTCGTAAGGATCGTCGACCCGTTTGTCCGCGTCGGCCTTGCTCGCATCGCGCCATGCGGATGGCGGATCGTTGCCTTCGTTGAAGGTACTTGTTGCTTCGCCATCCTCGGTCAGAATCGGCTTGTCGAACCTCAACGCCTGTGGCGTAAACGTCTCGTCCAGCGCCGGTGCGTCCGCCCAGATCTCCCAACCCTTCGGCGGATCGGCATTCACGCGAAACATGTTCATTGCCGAACTGAACCCGGTCGCGACGAACATGATCGGCGCCGAGAACAGCGTTGCCGCCATCCCCCAGATCGACTCGTTTCCCTTGAGCGCACCAACCAGATTGAACTTCGCCGGCGGCGACGGCGGATACCAGAAGCCCCGCTTCGTGCCTTTCTTGCCGTAACGCCAGTCGTCTTCCCAATAGCGATAGCGCTTCTGCACACCGAGATCGAAGCCGGACGCGAACACGCGCTGCGTCAGGACACCGTGTACGCCGATATCCGCCAGTTCGTGCCTGTCGATGCCGCGCCAGCCGATACCCTGCACGGTGATCGCCGAAATCACTTGATCGTGCGGACAGCAATAAGCCGTGACGCGCCCATACGTCGATCCGTTCAGACCGTGGCGTGCACGGTCAGCCTGTGCGGTAAACGACTTGTCGCTGGTCGGCGATACCCGGTTGTTTGCCATGTCGGCATCGACTGTGTCGGGCGACGGTTCATGGTCGGCGCGGTCGCCAATCATGGACAAGAACGTGCGAAGCGTTTGAGTGCGCGACGCGTAGGTCTGCCGGCCGCGACGGCCCGTGGCGTCCTTCGTCAGACGTTGCGACCACGCGTCCATGAACGTGTCGGATTTGTGCGGGCCTTCGCTGTTTGCCAGGCTGTACGGTGCATTCGCCAACACATAGGCATCCGCGACGCAGCGCCCCTTGCGTCCCCACGGATCTTCCACTTCCGGGAACGCGTCACCGAAGAACGCACCCGTGAGGCCGACGATATTCCCCTGGCTGTGACACACGACGGTGATCGGCACGTCGGCGCGCATCTTCCGGATCGACTCGATCAGTTTGGCAAGCCGCAACGCGGCAAGCACGCCATAGGCACGCGGCGGCGCGCGATACAGGGGCCGGTTGGTCGGGTTGATCCCCTGTACGGTTATCCAGCCCATGGCGCGGTCGTCGAGGCCGCCGTGCCAGAGATCGGGCAAGCTCGAACAGCCATTGGTGAACGGGCCGCCTCCCCAATAATCCTTCTCGTTGAGAAAGATCTTGTCGCCGTATTCCTTCAGCTCTTCCAGTGTCGCGCGGTAGCCCCAACGAAAATGGATGACGGGCGAGAACGATGGATCGGGGATGACGTAATTGTCCGGCAGCAAGTCCGGATTCAGAAACCCCTCCGGCGTCACGCTCTCGGTGTACTTCGCAGGCGTCAACTGCCCGGCATCGACCCCGTGATACTTCATCTGGTCGTCCAGCCGTCCCAGCCGACGATTCAGGCCTTTGCACAGTCCCTCTTCGGACGCCTTGTACCATTCGCCCTCGGAGTTGACGCCGTGGACGAAGATGACGACGCCGGGCAACGGCAGTTGCTTGACGCAGATGAGCCGCTTGTCCTTGTCGAACAGCATCGGCCCTTGGGTTCGGCCGACGACGATAGGCGGTGGGAAAGAGCGCGATGCCGTCGCGTCGGGAGCATCAGTCTTCGTGACCGGCGCATGGACGTGCGCACTCGCTACCGGCCGAGGATCGAGAATCGAATCGGTCATGATCTCAACCATCCTTCTTGATGAACTGCACCGACAGCGTGTCGAACCGATCGCCATGCACCGCCGGCAGTTCACCGGCCGCGTCGGTGGTCAGGTGCGACGGCGCACCGGCCCCCCTCTGCGTTTGCCCGTCGAACCCCGCCACCGCATCGCCGTCGGTCGAGCGAACGAGTTTCGGCACACGGCCGAGCGGGGCGTGGTCGAACGCCGGCATATCGGTGCTCATGCTGGCCGGGCCGCCCCACGCATGGCCTGCCGACTTCACCGTGAACGTGCCGGGGCACCCGAGTTCGATGTCGCCGCCGTTCAGCTTCAGGTACGCCCCGCCCGACGTGACGAACACGACCTGATCGTTCGCCATGCCGGCAAGCTTGCCGCCGGCCGCGGTCAGCTGGATGTTCTTCGCGGAATCCACCTGCGTGTCGTCGTCCTGCGACTGGATCGTCACCTTCCCGCGATTCGCGATGGCCGACACGCCGCCGCTGTGCGCGAACATCGCGACGCCATGGCCGGCGTGCAGATTGATGCGTTCGCCGCTCGCGACCTGCACGTGCCGCTGGGCAATCTGGTCGATGTTCTCGCCCGCATACATGACATGCGTCCTGGGCGTGACGTGCAGCGATCCTGCCTGTGCGCCGAACGCCATCAAGGCGGACGTGTCGCCGGCCGAACCGGCTTCCGCAAGGTCGGGCTTCCAGTGACGGAACGCATCGACGATCTTCTCCTGCCCGGCGGTATCCGCGGCCCGTCCGCCGTGCTGGCCGGCATAGTCGCCGAGCGAGTTGAACAGCATCATGCACTGGTCGAGCAACTGAATCAGTTCGTCACGATCGAGCTGACTACCGTTCGCACGTGTGCGCGCATAGGTCGAGAACAGGATGCCCTGGGCCGCGCGCAAGGCCGCCGCGGCATCGGTGCGCAACTCCGCGCCTTCGCCCCGATCGGCACCGTGTCCATCCTTGCGGGGCTGCGTCAGATAACCCAGGTTCAACTGGGTATGCGCATGCTCGCTCGCCAGCTGCGCGGATATTTGCGACGGCGTATCGTCCAGGCGAAGCTGGTTGTACCGATCGCCGTTGATTTCCTTTGTCTTGATCCCGGACACGTAGCGGTTGCCCGGCAGCGCGCCGGTATGCGTGAACGTCGCGGGCGGGTTCGCGCCGTTGCTTAGCACTCCGATGATGACCAGGCGATCCGGATCGCCCGACAGGCAGCCCAGCAAGACTTCCATCCCGACGCGGGGCAGAAAGAGCGTGCCGAAGTTTCCGCCCGCGAGACTCGCGCCGACGCGTATCGGTGCGCTGTCGCCGGCCGATCCGTTCGTTCCGGCGCCTTGCGCGTGTTCGTGATCGGCGGGATCGAAGCCATGAATCCGTACGCGCACGCGGCCGGCCGCGTCGCAGAATACTTCCTCACCCTGCGTGCCGACGATCGTGCCGGTCAGCAGGTGAGCCGGTGGGAGGTCGATTCTCGGATCGTAGGACGGCGTGAGCGGCACGCCGCGACGCACGCACGTGAAATGGTTTTCATAGCGCGTGTCCGACTGCTCCGGCGCATCGCCCGGCGTGGCTGGGTCGGCTTGCGCGAGGTTCCGGCTGGCCGCGTACAGCATGGTCACGCGGCTCGTCAGGTCTTTGGGAAGGTTGTTCCGGACATCGTGCCGTACCGACGTCACGACGAACTGCCGCTGCTCGGCCGGCTTCATGTCGAGTTCAGGGTCGCCCGTCAGCGTGAACCAGCAGCCGACCGGCATGTCGCGGACGTGGCCGATTCCGTCGTAGCGCTCCGCCGCGAACTGGTGGGCGAGTATCCGATCATGCGTGATGCGGTCGTGATCGTTCCACGAGTCGCCGACGTGCGGAATGTCGATCGCGACATCGGTCAGCAGCCGGGCCAGGTCATTGCCGGCGTCGCCCTGATCGGTGCTCGTCGCGATCGCGGAATCGTCCATGCGCGCCTTCTTGTAGTCCCACGACGGACGGCCGGCTTTGCCGGGGGACAGGCGCTGACGATGCGCAAACAACGTCACCGTATCGCGTTGTGCGGTTCCCGAATCGCGCGGATGCAGGCGTACGGTACCGGCAGGCGATTCCGGCAATCGCAGCGGGTCGTCGCAGAACACGAGCGTGTGGACCGGCCGCTCGTCGGCGGAGCCACGCGCGTTGTCGACCGCCCACGCCTTGGCAAAAACGGTGATGCCTTCGCGTCGCAACAGCCGGCGCACGAAACGGGCGTCCGACTCGTTGACCTGCCGCGTCAGTTCGCGCGCCGGATAACGTTCGGCTCGCAATCCCGACAGGTCGAAATCGAACGCGCGCGCGAGTGCGGCGCTGCGTTGCCGCCATTCGTTCAGCAGCGTGCCGAGGATGTCGATGACGTTTCGCGACCGGAAGACGCGGGAATTGATGCGGCGGTCCATCAACGACAGCGCATCGCAGATGCGCAACTGGTACACGGTCAACTCGCCGTCGGATTGGCCGGCCTGCACGTCGTGCACGATCGCATTGATCGCCCGCACGTCGCCCCGGTCGGTCGTCAGCCGGACCGACACCGGCAGGCCGAGAAACAGCGTGGGCGCCAGATGAGCATGGGTGGAGATGCAGGTCAGCTGCCCGTCGATTCCCGACATCAGTCCTTCGCGAATATCGGCGTGATGAAGCGCCAGCAGATGGCCGACCGCGTGTTGCGCCTGCCCGAAGTGCAGGGCGACGGGCCGGGTGTTCCAGTCGACCAGACCGGACGCAAAGTTTCGTAATGCTGTTGCTATCGACATAACGGCAATCTCGTTGCTTTTTTGGCTTGGTTTTTTTTAGTCGGATTCTCGGTGCGATAAAGAAGCGGTGACCGTGATTTCGCTGCGCAGAATATCAAACAATGGGGCTTTTAAAGGTTTATTGGTATTTTGAGATGAAAATCAATTCGCTCTGAAACGGTGTTCGACATTTTTATGACTTGGTTGAGTCATTTGTTTTAATTGGAAAAGTCTTATATCGGTTCGTCAGGGGTGGTATTTGTCGCTATCCCTTTCTGGAAGGCTGGGAGATGAAGGTTGCGGGCAGCTATGCTGAACCGGATTGGATGTTTTTAACTGGAAATTAGATTTGTCTTAATTCGATTATGGATAAGGCGGATTTGAAATATAAAAATCGATGTGTTCAGGATCGTGCTCGTGCATCCGGTATGCGCTATCTGCTTGACAGCAGTTTTGCCGTTTTCGGTTTTATAGTGTGGAAGGCGGTTTCCGTCACGGCCCACCATGGCGTAACTGCATGAGTGCGAAGATCGAAAACGCATCTTTTGTCATACGAAATGTGTTGCCCGCACGTATCGTCCGGCCTCGCCGGATCGGGTGCATGCCGGGCGTGAGCGAACCAGCCCCCGGTCATCCGGATGTCCATGAGGGATTTCCCCCGTGACGCACAATCGCGCGTCACGTCACCCCCACGGCCGTTCCTTGCGCGCCTTCCCACCGTCGCTTCCGCCCACCGCCGCCGATTATTTGCATATCGCGAATGGCGCGTTCGCCGCCCGTTCGATACCCGATCCCTGGCGTTGCACCTATCGTTGTGCCGTCGGCTCGCCGGATTCGATACGTCGAACCGGAGTGGAAGCCGGCGCTTCCCGGCGATTCACATCGCACACAAAAACCATCGGACCTGGCTGATGCGCAGGCGCTCCGTCGCGCGCAGGCGAACCTGTGTCCACGGAGACGGAAATGAAAGCAAACGAGTGGGATACCTCCTATGAGTGGAAGGCGGTCACGCTGCTGGCGCTCGGCTTCGGGCTGGTCGGCCTCGACCGCTGGCTGATCGCGCCGCTGTTCCCTTCGATCATGAAGGACCTCAACCTGAACGCGCAGGACGTCGGCAACTGCATCGGCGTGCTCGGCTTGTCGTGGGGCATCTTCGCGGCGCTGATGGGCGGCATCTCCGACAAGGTCGGCCGCAGGAAGGTGCTGATTCCGGCCATCATCGCGTTCTCGCTGCTGTCGGGCTTCTCGGGGCTCGCGGGCGGGCTGCTCGGGCTGATGGCGATTCGCGGCCTGATGGGTGTCGCGGAGGGCTCGTTCTGCCCGACGAGCTTTGCCGCGACCGCCGACGCGTCGCATCCGCGGCGGCGCGGGCTGAACCTCGGCCTGCAGCAAAGCGGCTTCGCGCTGTTCGGGCTCGCGCTGTCGCCGATCATCGCGACGCAGCTGCTCGGTTTCGTGTCGTGGCGCTGGGTGTTTGCGCTCGTGGCCGTTCCCGGCCTGATCCTCGGCGCGATCATGTTCTTCGTGATCCGCGAGCCGAAAGTCGCGAAGGAAGTCGCATCGGAACATGCGCCGGCATCGCTCGGCCACGTGCTCAGGAGCCGCAACATCCTCGTGGCGATGGCCGCACTGTGCTGCGCGATGACGGGCGTATTCGTGCTCGGTGCGCTGCTGCCGCTGTACCTGACCGACTACCTGGCGCTCGGCACGCAGAAGATGGGCCTCGTCGTGTCGGCGATCGGCTTCGGCGGCTTTCTCGGGCAGTTCGGGCTGCCGGGCCTGTCCGACCTGGTCGGCCGCCGTCTCGCGAGCATCGTCGGCTTCGCGGGAACGGCCGTGATGCTCTATCTGTTCCGCGGCCTCGGCCCGGAGCCGTTCGCATTGTTCGGGGTGCTGTTCGTCGCGTCGTTCTTCACGCTCGGCCTGGTGTCGCTGCTGTCCGGCCCGGTGGCGACGGAGGCCGCGCCCGTCGGTCTCGTGTCGACGTCGATCGGCGTGGTGGTGGGCGTCGGCGAGATCTTCGGCGGCGGCATCGCGCCGGCGCTGGGCGGCTACGTCGCCGCACACTTTGGCATCCAGAACATTCTGTGGCTGCCGATGTGTGCGGTCGTGCTGGGCATCCTGGTCAGCCTGCTGCTGAAGGAAACCGCGCCGGCCGTGCTGCAGCGCCGCGTGGCCGTGCAGCCGGAACTGGCGGCCGGCGAGCAGTCGCGGTAAGGCCCGCGCGAACAAAGCAGGGCATGCGGCGAGCGGCGGGTGCCGCCGCCGGCGATTGACATCGATTGGGTGACACAGTGACGCCTCCCGCATGACACAACCCGATATCCGCACGGGTAGACTGCCGGTTTCGCTGTCGAAAAAGGGCGCGGCATGGACCGGTTTCTGAGCATCGAGGCATTCGTCAGGGTGGCGGAGGCGAGCAGCTTCGCCGAGGCGGCGCGGCAGCTCGGCGTGACCAGCTCGGTCGTGACGAACCGCATCCAGCAGCTCGAGAAGTTCGTCAACGCGCCGTTGTTCCATCGCAGCACGCGCCACGTGCGCCTGTCGGAAGTGGGCGAGGCGTTTTATCGCGAGTGCGCGGAGGTCGTGGGGCGCGTCAACGAGCTGACGGACCAGATGCGCGAGCTGCGCGCCACGCCCACCGGGCGGCTGCGCATCCAGATGCTGCCCGGTTTCGCCCTCGATCATTTCGGCGCGCCGCTGATGGAATTCAACCGGCGCTACCCGGGCATCCAGATCGACGTCATCGTCAACGACCGTGTGGTGGACCCCGTCGAAGAAGGGTTCGACATCGCGTTCCAGATCTTTCCGCCGATCTCCGAGTCGCTGATCGAACGGCGCCTGTTCACCGTCAGGCGCCTCTTTTGCGCGTCGCCCGCCTACCTCGCCGCGCATGGTGCACCACAACATCCGCGCGACCTGCTGCAGCACACGACCGCGCTGTATTCGGGTTATCCGTCGCGCAACCGCTGGACGATGACGCGCGGCGACGAGGTCGTCGAAATGGAGCTGCCGGGCATGATCCGCTCGAACTCCGTCCACCTGTTGCGCGAATACGCGCTGACCGGCGGTGGCGTCGTGTGCCTGCCCACTCTGGTGGCGAGCGATGCGCTCGTCGCGGGCCGCCTGGTACCGATCCTGACCGACTATCAGCTCGCGCCGCTGAACTTTGCCGCCGTGTATCCCGCAACGCAGCGACAGGCGCTGAAAGTGAAGGCGCTGGTCGAATTCCTCGCGGAATATATCGGCGACGAATCCCCGTGGGATCGTCCCCTCGTGGAGCGCGGCTGGGTGCGTTGAACCGTGCGGATTATTCGCGAAACGCAAATGCCGTAATCGCCGTCCGTTGCCTTGTTGCTGCTGTGCGTTGCCCCTAGAGTTGAATCCAACAAGCAGTTCAACTCAGGAGACAGCAATGACCGACACGGCATTCCACACCGTCTTTGGCTCGCTCGACCATTACCGGAAGGGCGAGATCGAAATCACCAGCGGCAGCGCCCGGCACTACGCGTTCTCGAACGTGTTCGAGGTCGCATCGAAATCGGCGCCGTATGAAAAGGTCGTCGCCGGCAAGAACCTCGAATACGTGATCGAAGTGCTGCGGACCGACGGCCAGTCGCCGTGGTTCGCGTGCTCGCACGACGAGTTCGCGATCCAGATGGACGGCGAGGTCCGGATCGACTTCATCAAGCTCGATTCGCCGCCGAAACTGGGGCGCGGCACCGTGAGCGCCGGCGCCCAGCCGGCCGGCCGCAAGATGGGGTATGTCGTGCTGCGCAAGGGCCATCAGGCGCTGCTGCCGGCCGGTTGTGCATACCGCTTCACCGCGAGCCGGCCGGGCGTCGCGCTGGTGCAGACCGTCCTTGGCGAGCTGTCCGTGGAGAAGTGGGCCGAGATCTGCCTGCACTGATTCGTCCGACCTCATTCGACATTCCCAGGAGACACGTTATGGCCACCCTCGACACCCTCGACCTTTCCACGGGCTTTGCCGCCGATCTGGTGCGATCGACCGAAGCCGATCCCGTCACCGGCTACCGCCGCTTCCAGCTCGGCGAATTCGCGTTCCAGCGCGACGAATACTTCGTGAAGATCAGCTGGCCCGCGAAAGGCCGGACGCGCACGCATGCGATGCCGGCGGACGCGTTCCTGCGCGCGATGATGCGCGACGTGGCGTGGGGCTTCTTCTACGGCTGGGTGAATTTCGACCACGTGTTCGGCACGCGCAATCACTACGGCAAGGTGGACATGTATGCGGGCACGTTCAACGGCATCCTGAAGGACGCCGGGGTCGACTACACCGAGACCTTCGAAACGCCCACGATCATGGCGACCTTCAAGGCGATGCTGCACGACTGGACGAACGAAGGCTTCGATCCGTTCGCGGCGCCCGAGGAAACGGGCACGGCGTTCGGGCGCAAGCATGGCGAGAACGGCGCGGCGATCGAGCGCACGCGCATCGCGACGCGCCGCATGCCGGGCCTCGAAGGCGACTCGCCGCTGCGCGACGACCTGCCGGTCAACCGCGCGTTCCTCGACGTCGCGCAGGACGAACCGGAGGTGCATGTCGAGCCGGGCTTCGAGGGCGAACTGCACGCGTTCAACCTGTTCAAGTACCTGTCGCGTTCGGACGTCACGTGGAATCCGTCGGTCACGTCGGTCTGCGGGCGCAGCCTGTTCTGCCCGACCACCGAGGAATTCATCCTGCCGGTGTTCCATGGCAACGACCGCGTCGAATGGTTCCTGCAACTGTCCGACGAAATCGTATGGGACATCGGCGACAAGAACACCGGCGCACCGCGCGCACGCGTCACGATGCGCGCCGGCGACATCTGCGCGATGCCCGCCGACATCCGGCATCAAGGCTATTCGACGAAGCGCTCGATGCTGCTCGTCTGGGAGAACGCGACGCCGGACCTGCCGCAACGCTACGAGAGCGGTGAGCTCGCGCCGTATCCGATCGCGTTCTGAGCAACGCAGCCGCTTCTGCTTCAGCCCTGTACCGAGGACGATTCATGCAAACCCAACTCTTCATCGACGGGCGTTTCGTTGACGCCGTCGACCGCGCCACGATCGACGTGCTGAACCCGCACGACGGCTCCGTCATCACGAAGATCGCCGCAGCCGACGCGGCGGATGTCGATCTAGCCGTCGAAGCCGCCACGCGCGCGTTTCCCAAATGGTCGGCCCTGCCGGCCGCCGAACGCGGCCGGTTGCTGCTGCGCCTCGCCGACGCCATCGAGGCCAACGCGGAGGAGCTGGCGCAGCTCGAATCGCTGGACACCGGCCACCCGATCCGCGATTCGCGTGCGCTCGACGTGCCGCGCACGGCGGCCTGCTTCCGCTACTTCGGCGGCATGGCCGACAAGCTGCAAGGCTCGGTGATTCCGGTCGAAACCGGCTTCCTGAACTACGTGCAGCGCGCGCCGATCGGCGTGGTCGGCCAGATCGTGCCGTGGAATTTTCCGCTGATGTTCACGAGCTGGAAGATGGGCCCGGCACTTGCCGCCGGCAACACCGTCGTGCTCAAGCCGTCGGAGATCACGCCGCTGTCGACGTTGCGCATCGTCGAGCTGATGGCCGAGGTCGGGTTCCCCGCCGGTGTCGTCAATATCGTCCCCGGCTACGGGCATACGGCCGGCCAGCGGCTCGCCGAACATCCGGGGGTCGGCAAGATCGCGTTCACGGGATCGACAGCCACCGGCCGCCGGATCGTCGAAGCGTCGCAGGGCAACCTGAAGCGCGTGCAGCTCGAACTGGGCGGCAAGGGCGCCAACCTCGTCTTCGACGATGCCGACCTCGACGCGGCCATCAACGGCGCCGCATGGGCGATCTTCCATAACCAGGGGCAGGCGTGCATCGCCGGTTCGCGTCTCGTGCTGCACGAACGCATCGCGGATGAATTCCTCGAGCGATTCGTCGCGCTCGCGTCGTCGATCCGCATCGGCAACCCGCTCGACGCCGATACCGAGATGGGGCCGCTGACCTCGAAGCAACACCTCGATCGCGTGCTGTCGTACGTCGACGTCGCGCGCGAGCAGGGCGGCCGCGTGCTCACCGGCGGCAGCGCGCCGCAGGACCCGGCGCTCGCCGGCGGCTACTACGTGCGCCCGACGGTCATCGAAGCGAGGAGCGCGGCCGATCGCGTCGCGCAGGAGGAAGTGTTCGGCCCGTTCGTCACGGTGCTGCGCTTCGGCAGCGACGACGAAGCGCTGGCCATCGCCAACGCGACGGAATACGGGCTGGGCAGCGGCCTCTGGACGAAGGACCTCTCGCGCGCGCACCGGATGGCATCGCGGATCAACGCAGGCATGTGCTGGATCAACTGCTACAAGCGCGTCAATCCGGGCAGCCCGTTCGGCGGCGTCGGCAAGTCGGGTTATGGCCGCGAGATGGGCTTCGAGGCCATGCACGACTACACGGAAGCGCGATCGGTGTGGGTCAACGTCGACGGCAACGTGCCGCCGCACTTCAAGCGCTGAGGTTTTCCATGGATCGCTTCGTCTATCAGGGCACGCCTTCCCGCGTGGTGTTCGAATGGGGCGCGCTCGCGAGGCTGCCGGACGAGCTGTCGACGCTCGGCGCCCGCCGCGCGCTTGTCTTGTCCACGCCCGAGCAGCGGCCGCTCGCCGAGCGCGTGGAGGCGATCCTGGGCGAGCGTGCGGCCGGCATCTGTGCGCAGGCGGTCATGCACGTGCCGGTCGAAGTCGCGCATGCCGCGCGCGAGATGGCAGCCGAGCTGGACGCGGACTGCTGCGTCGCGATCGGCGGCGGCTCGACGATCGGGCTCGGCAAGGCCATTGCGCTCGAGTCGGTGTTGCCGATCCTCGCCGTGCCGACCACATACGCCGGCTCGGAAACGACGCCGATCTTCGGGCTCACGGAAGGCCGGCTGAAGCGCACCGGGCGCGACGCACGGGTGCTGCCGCGTACGGTGATCTACGACCCGTCGTTGACGGTGTCGCTGCCACCGGACATTTCCGCGGCGTCTGGCATCAATGCGATGGCGCACGCCGTCGAGGCGCTCTATGCGGAAGACGCGAACCCGGTGATCAGTCTGATGGCGGAAGAGTCGATCCGCGCGCTCGGTGAAGCATTGCCCGTGATCGTGCGCGATCCTGAACATCGCGCGATGCGCAGCCGCGCGCTGTACGGCGCGTGGCTCGCCGGAACCTGCCTGGGCGCGGTCGGCATGGCGCTGCACCACAAGCTGTGTCACACGCTCGGCGGCACCTTCAACCTGCCGCACGCGCAGACGCATGCGGCGATGCTGCCGCATACCGCGCACTACAACCATGCCGCCGCGCCCGATGCGCTGCGCCGCGTGGCGCGCGCCTTGGGCGGGAACGACGCAGCCGAAGCCGGCCCGCTGCTGTTCGCGCTGAACGCGCGGCTCGGCATCGCGCCAGCGCTCGCCGATCTCGGGATGCCGGAGAGCGGTCTCGACGAAGCGGCCGACCTCGCCTGTCGCAACCCGTATGCGAACCCGCGGCCGATCGAACGCGCGGCGATTCGCGCGCTGCTTCAGGATGCATGGGAAGGACGCGCGCCGCGGTGAGCGGCTCGCGCGTCAATGGAGACAGACATGAGCGATGACCACCATGACGGCGATGCCGGGTTGACCGGGCAGGTCGCCGCCGGCTTCGACGGCACGCGAGGCGCGCGCCTGCGCGTACGGTGCCTCGTACGGCCTCTTCGCGCGTTCGTCCTCGACCGGAGTTGATCGACATGGCGCGATTTTTTGCGGTGTTTGCGACGGACCAGCCGGGCATGCGCGACGTGCGCGACCGCATGCGGCCGATTCATCGAACCTACCTGCGCTCGGTTGACCAGCACGGCGTGGTCGTGCGGCTCGGCGGGCCGACGCTGGACCCGCACGGTGACGCGATGAACGGCACGCTGCTCGTCGTGGAGGCGGACGACATTCACGCGGTGATGCAGTTCGTGGGCAACGATCCGTACGTGAAGGAGGGGCTGTTTTCGCACGTCGAAGTGCGGCCGTGGGACTGGAGCCTCGGCAATCCCGAGCAGCGGGTGTGAGACATGGAAGCCCGACAACTCTGCCGTTTCTCCGATGTGCCCGACGGCGGCGCGCGGGTCGTCGACGAGGCCTGCATCGGACGCCCCGTGATCGTCGTGAGGCGCGGCGGGCAGGTGTGGGCGTACGTGAATCGCTGCCCGCACTTCTCGGTGCCGCTCGATTTCGTCCCGGGTAGCGTTTCCTGTTACCGGTCGCAGGTGTTGATGTGCGCCCATCACAGCGCGCTGTTCCGGTTCGACGATGGCGTATGTATCGACGGGCCTTGCTCTGGTTCGGCGCTGGAGGCCGTGACGGTCGAGGTGGATTCCACCGCGTGGATCATCCATCGGAGCGCCTGATTCACGCGTTTCGATGAGCACGAGCGGGGCCGATTGATGTGGTAGTTGTCGAGTTAATCAATCAGTAAAGCTAATCATGGTTCGGGCGCTGTTCGATTCCGCCTGAATGAGCGCGATTCCTTTGAAGCACCGGGCGAGCACCCGCCACGTAGCGGGTGGCGGCCTCGCATTTTCATAAAAAAGACGGAGACGACATGAAACTCAGGTTTGGAGCGGTGATGATGCTTGCCGTGGCGCACGGTGCATCGGCGCAGAGCAGCGTGACGATGTTCGGTCTGATCGACGCGGGCATTTCTTATGTCAGTAACGAGGGCGGCGGAAAGAACGTCAAGTTCGACGACGGCATATTCGCGCCCAATCTCTTCGGCTTTCGCGGAACCGAAGACCTCGGAGGCGGGTATCGCGCGACGTTCGCGCTCGTGAACCAGTTCTCGATGGCGAACGGCAGCATCGTCGGGACGGGGATTTTCGGACGCAACGCGTATGTGGGCCTCGAAAGCAACCGGTTCGGCAGCATCACGCTGGGCAACCAGTACGACTTCATGGTGGATTCGCTCTTTTCGAAGGGCAATGCGATCGCGCGGGACATCTCGGGGCTGTACGGCTTTCGCAACGGCCCGTTCCTGCGTCTCGCGCTACCGGGCAATCCGACCGGTGCGTTCGATTGGGATCGCACGGCTGGCAGCAAGCCGATCGCGAATTCCGTCAAGTACAGTTCTCCGACGGTCGCGGGTTTTTCCGGCGGCGTGATGTACGCGTTCGGCGGGGTGGCCGGCTCGGTCGGCGCGGACAATGCGGTGAGCGCCGGGGTGAGCTACGAGATGGGGGCGTTCGGGGTCGGTGCGGCCTACACGAACGAGAAGTACGGTCCCGCGCCTGGCGTGCCGTCCACCAGCGTGCGCAACTGGGGTGTCGGGATGCATTACGACTTCGGCGCCGTGACCGCGAGTGCGCTGGTGACGACCGTGCGCAACGCGTTCAACGACGCCGGCGTGTGGATGGCGGAGACCGGCGGGCTGTGGCACATCAGGCCCGATGTCGTGCTGGGCGCGAAGTACATGTACATGAAGGGCAACGAAGCGGTGAACGACAACCACGCGCATCAGGTCAGTGTGGCGCTTCAGTACCTGTTTTCGAAGCGCACGATGGTTTATGTGTCGGCCGACTACCAACGCGCGAACAGCGGCGCGAATGCACAGGTCAATGGCGTGCTCGATCCGAACGGGGCTTCAGGTTCGGCGAACCAGACGGTGGCGCGGGTGGGGCTGCATACGGTGTTTTGACGGTGCCAAGGTCGGCCCGCCAATGGATTACCCCGCCGCTGCGGCCGCCTCTTTGGCCTTGTCCTGTTCCGTCGCCAGGGCGGCATCTGCCGCCTGCGCGCGCTGGATGGCCGGGCGTGTTAGCACGCGGTCGATGTAGGCGCGAATGCGCGGCGTCTCGGGCACCAGCTTGAACATCGTGGTCCAGTTCAGCGCCGAGCCCCACAGCACGTCGACGGCGGTAAAGCGCTCGCCCAGCAGGTAAGGCCCCTTCGCCAGTTGCGCATCGATTGTGTCGACGACGGTATCGAATTCGCCGTAGGGCGACGTCGAGTAGGGCGCGGGCGGGCGATTCATCGATCGGTCGACGACGGCCGGCTCGAAACACGAACCATAGAACGTCATCCAGCGCAGATAGGGGCCGCGCAGCGAATCGCCCGGCGCCGGCGACAGGCCGGCTTCCGGATACAGTTCGGCCGCGTACATGTAGACGGCCGCCTGCTCGGTGACGATCACGTCGCCGTGACGCAGCGCGGGAACCTTGCCCAGCGGATTGATGCGCAGGTATTCGGCGTCGTGGTGTTTTCCGGTGGAGAGATCGAACGCGTGTAATTCATAGGCGGCGCCCAGTTCCTCGAGCAGCATCCGCACGCCGGCCGAGCGGCTGCGCGGAGAGTGGAACAGGATCAGGTGACGGTCTTGCGGCATGGCGGGCTCCGGTGGTGCGTTCGTCGGCAGGGATTCGAATGTAGGACGGTTGCGCGCCCTCGTCTTGGAAAAACCCGCTGTGGCGGTGCATCATTGCGCCTTCACCTCACCGGTTCCCCGACCATGGCCGACCTGCGTAACGTGACCGACACGCCCAAGGGCGTGGTCGGCCCGAAGGCGATCAATCAGCGCTTCCGTCTCAATCGCTATTACCCGCGAGCCGAACTGGCCGGCGTGCTGGATCACCACTGGATCGTCGAATGGGATCTGCGCGGCCAGCCGCCTTACGTGCAGCGCACACTGCCGTATCCGTGCGTGAATGTGGTGTTCGACCGGCGGCAGACGGGGATCTTCGGTGTGGTGTCGGGGGCGTTCGAGACGACGCTCGCGGGCGCCGGCAGGGTGATCGGCATGCGGTTCCGGCCGGGCGCGTTCCGGGCGTTTTTCGGCAAGCCGGTGCATTTGACGACCGACAAGGTGCTGCCGGTGTCGACGCTGTTCGACTGCGGCGATGCGGAAGCCGAAGCGGCCGTGCTCGGCGCCGGGGACGATGCCGGAATGGTGGCGGCGGCCGAGGCGCTGCTGTTGCGGGTGCTGCCGCCGCACGATCCGCAGGTCGAGCGTATTCATGCCATCTTGCAGATGCTGCAGCAGGACATCGGGCTCACGCAGGTGCGCGACCTGGCCGGGCGTGCGGGGTTGAGCGAACGCACGTTGCAGCAGCTCTTTTCCAGCCATGTCGGGGTGACGCCCAAATGGGTGATCCGTCGTTATCGCCTGCACGAAGCCGCGGACAAGCTCGCGGGCGGCGAGGCGGTCGATCTCGCGGAGCTGGCCCAGGCGTTGGGGTATTTCGATCAGGCGCACTTCACGCGCGACTTCCGGAAGCTGGTGGGGAAGGCGCCGGCGGAGTATCGGCGCGAGGACGGGCGGGGATGAGTGTGCGGATTCCTGACGGGGCGCTGCGCGTTTTCCGCCAGTTGTTGTCGCCTGGGCAACACGGTAGTGTGTCCGTTGACCTGCCGCCGTGCCGACGACGAACCTATGATGGGCGCACCGCCCATCCGTGAATGTCGAACGGCGGGTGCGTTGCCGATCATTCCACCCTATAGTGCACGTCGTTGATCGATCTGCAAGAAACTCGGGAGTTCGTCGTGTTTTACCGGAAATCCACATTGGGTCGCTCGAACTTCGCGTGCGTCGTCGCCCTGACGATGATGCTCGCGCCGGTCGCGGCGCATGCAGCGCCGGAGGCTGCGGACGGCACGGCGCGCATCGCGTCGGCTGTCCGTTCCGACACGTCGCCGGCACGACCGATAACCGGCGACGACCCGGTTGCAATCCGGGATGCGCTGAAAAAGCTGCACATCAATAGCCACTCACCTTCGTTGCCCGACCGGGTTCGCGGCCTGGTCTCCAGCGCGGTCGACCGGCATGGCCCGAATCCCGACCTGGCGTCCGTCGATCTGGATCGTGACGTGACGTTCGTGGTGCCGGTGCGGTACGGGCTGAGGTACTCGTCACGCCGGCACCTGTTGACGCTGGACGTCGACCTGTTCGACGCAGAGCGCAACGACCGTGCGGGCATCCTGCTCGGAAAAGTCACGACGGGGCCGCGAGGGCGCGGGCTCGTGATTGCGCCCGAAGCGAAGGCGAAAGGGTACATCCAGCACGTCGACATCATCGAACTCGATTCCGGCCAAGGTAAAAAGACCGCAATTCGTAGCCGCATGCGGCTATCGCCCGCCGAGCACGCACGAGCGGGTGGCGAATTCGCACTCGTTTTCTCCGGGCGGCTGGTTCGGCCTTACCTGACGGAACAAACCGAGCATGCCGATCCGAGTATCGACGAGCCGACCGACATCACGACGAGGATCTCCACGTTGCACATGGATATCCGTGACATCTCGCTGGTGAGTCAGTCGAGCGGCATCGTCGTGTCGAAGAAGCTGCATTTGTCGAAGTAGCGGTTTTCTCGAGCGGGGCTTCGACCGGCCACGAGGCTCCGCATATGACGGCGGACGATGCTTCGGGCGCGGACAGTTGCGTCGCAGCCGATCTGCCGCCCCGGGCATCCGTGAGGCTGCCTCGGCCCTCATGTAAGATGCGCACAGCTTTACCCGGTCTTGAGAGGGGCCGGTTCTCGCGCCACAACGGCAATCAGCCGCACAACAACAAGGAAGCCACGAGATATGCCGGGGATTCCCACAGAAACCTTTACTGTCTGGCACACGATTCTGTCCGTGGCCCGACACGCACCGTCGCCGCACAACGTTCAGCCATGGCGGGTGCAACTGATCTCGGACGATTGCGCCGAGCTGTTCGTCGACGGCGCGCGCACGCTGCCGAAAGAAGACACGACCGGCGCGTTCCTGCTGTCCGCGATGGGCATGTTCATCGACGCGATCGATCTGCTCGCGGCACCGCATGGCTTGCGCATCGAATGGCAACTGCATCGCCCGGTGCAGGAATTCGCGGCCATCCTGTCCCGACCGACGCCGCCGGGGCTGATTCCGTTCGCTGCGTTGCGGCTCGTCGCCAACACCCACGCGGATGCGTCGCGCGACGATCCGTCTGCGCTGATGCTGGCGCGCCGCACGTCGCGCATTTCGATGGATCCGACACCGGTGCCGGATGCCGCCGTCACGCAACTGGCGGCGCTGGCCGACGAATGGGGGCATCGATATACGCACCTGTCGGGTGCGGAACTGATCGAGCCGATCATCGCGGCGAACATCGACGCCGTGTTTCATGACATGAACGTCGCGGACTACCACGATGAAATCACGGCCTGGTTTCGGTTCACGGAACGCTCGACTGCCCGACATCGCGACGGTCTCGACTGGCGCTGCATGAATCTGTCGCGCGCCGAGTTCTGGATGTCCGCGCGCCTGTCGAAGATCCTGACGTTCAAGCCGACGCGCTTCTATTTCAAGCGCCGGTACCGGTCGCAGCTCGGCCATGTGCCGGCGATCGGCGTGTTGAGCGGCGACTTCTTCAATCCGGAGAAGGCGATCGAGTCGGGCCGCTTCCTGCTGCGCTTCTGGCTCGCGCTGACGAGCCTCGGCCTGTACCTGCATCCGTACGGCAACCTGGTCACGAACCCCGACGCCGCCGCGTGGTTCAGCGCGCATGCCGGGGTCGACCGCGCATGGCTCGTGTTCAAGGTCGGCTACTCGCGTACGCCGCCGCAAAGCCAACGCAGGGCGCTCGCCGACATCCTCGTCGATGCGCCGGTTCCATCCCATTCGCCGCAATCCGCATGAACACGCTCATTCGCCTTTTTCTCGAAGCCGTTCTCTGGACGCTCTGGTTCCTTCGCCGCGTGATCAGCGTCGATGGACGTCTCTATGTGTTCCTCAACGCGCCGATTTTTCAGCCCTATCTGGCTTATGTCGGCCGCATGCGCGCCCGCGTCGCGTTCCTCAAGGCGAGCACGTCGTGCCCGGCCTACATCGAGTTCCTGAAGGCCGAAGGCTACAAGGCCGGCGGCAAATGGCGGCTGTCGGACCTGCCCGCCATGACCAAGGAGAATTACATCAAGCGCTACTCGATCGAGCAGCGCTGCTACGGTGGCGCCATTCCGAAGTCGGGTGTCGTCATCGACGAATCGTCGGGGTCGACGGGGCAGCCGAACAACTGGGTGCGCAGCGCGGCCGAACGCAGCGACGTCAAGCGCATCCTGCAACTGAACTATCAGCTGGTGTTCCGCGACTCCGGCAAGATGCTGCTGAACTGCTTTGCGCTCGGGCCGTGGGCGACCGGCATGAACGTGTCGATGTCGCTCGTCGACGTCGGCATCATGAAGTCGATCGGCCCCGACAAGGCCAAGCTGATCAACACGCTGAAGCTGTTCGGGCCGAAATACCAGTACCTGATATTCGGCTACCCGCCGTTCATCCGCTCGGTGGTCGACGAATGCGATCTCGACCTGAGCGCGTACCACATCGATTTCATCGTCGGCGGGGAAGGGTTGTCGGAAGCGTTGCGCGACCATCTGCTGCGCAAGGCGAGCACGGTGATCTCGTCGTATGGCGCGTCGGACCTCGAGATCAACATCGGCGTCGAGACGCCGACGACGATCGGCCTGCGGCGTGCGTTGCTCACGCGGCCCGAGCTGTGCCGCGAGCTGTTCGGCCGCGATACGCCGCCGATGATCTTCCAGTACAACGCGCTCGATTACGTGATCGAAACGAATGACGATGGCGAACTGCTGGTGACTATCGGAAGGCAGTCGGGCGCCGCGCCGAAGATCCGGTACAACATTCGCGATTCGGGTGGGACGTATCGATTCCGCGAGCTGAACAGGCGTCTGTCGGCACATGGCATGCGCCTGCAGGATTTTGCCGCGCGGACCAGCCATTTCCCGTTCCTGTTCGTGTACGGCCGCAACGATTCGAGCGTGCCGTTCTATGGCGCGAAAGTGTTCCCGTCCGACATCGAGCAGGTTCTGTCCGCTTCGCCGGTGCTGCATGACGCGATCAGCACGTTCCAGCTCGCGACGACCGAGGATGCGCAGTTGACGAGTTTCCTGCACCTCCATCTCGAACGGGCGTTGGGCAGTGTAGGGATGCCGCTTGACGATGCGGCGCTGCATGGCGAGATGGTCGAGGGCATGAAGCGCGTGAACCAGGATTTTCGTGAGGTGTCGAGGTTGTTCGATCCGAAACAGGTGGTCGTGCATGTGCATGAGCACGATACGGGGCCGTTCAAGGGGCGGGATATTCGGATCAAGAACAGGTATATCGCGTGAGGGCGTAGGTTTCGGGGTGTTTGGGGCGCGTGTGGTTGGAGGGCGGTGAGGAGGACTGACACAGCTCTTCCTTTCGCCTCGCTTACAAGGGCTGGATCGGTGAGGTCATCCGGCTAAAGTGCCGCTCTCCCGACACTTCTTGCGCTACGCGTGCTTTTCGATATAATGAACCATCGTTCGGAATGTCGAACGAGAGAAACCAAGCATCCAGAGTCGGGTTATCCGACGCCAACCTGCCCTCCCGGGCAAGGTGGACGCCCTTGAGGCGATGCGGCCGATTTACGGCAACGAAACGGGAGCAGCATCGCTGGCACCGGTTCGATAACCACTCAACCGGAGCAATCATGCGCCAGGATACCGCTGCTTCCCGCCAGACCGTCTGTGAAGACTGGTCGCACCTCCTTCCCGGTTTCACGCTCACGCATACGGTTCATCTCGTTTCGGGATTGAATCCGGGCATCGTGTCGACAGCGGCTGCCGTACTCGAAGGTGAAACCGCGACGGTCGACCGATGGGCCATCGCCCGCTGTGGCGACGTTCTCGAGCAGAAGATCGTTCTCGGGGAAATGACGGAAGGGCAAGCGGTTCGACTGCGCGATCGACTTGCCGCGCTCGATGGCGTGCTGCGCACGAGGATGGAGCATCATTTCGTCCGGGCCGGTTCGGCCGCCTCCGGGAATTGACCGGAGGGGTGCCGTCAGGCGATGCCTGATTGTTGTCGCCGTTCGGCTGATGTTGGTGCCAAATGAAAGCGCTCTGCGTCGCGTGTACATTGGACGTCACCGGTATTTTTGCCCGCGGCCTGTCTTTGATCGTCGCGCGGCCAGTGCCAATTCATTGAACATTTCCGAGAGACTTGCGCGGAGCGAAGTTGCGCCGCCTGTTGTTCGTTGCGCGCTTCCCATTCCGCAAGCATGCGACCGACTCAAAGGCCCGCCGACCCTGCACGGTAAAATATCGACGGATTTGCTGCCGGCTCCCTGGCTGGTTGTGGGCGATATTCTCAATCATGAGAGATTGAAGATGACCGATGATGATTTTGTGCGGTCGCGAACGGCGTTGAGATCGTTCATGTCGGAAATGAATCATTGGGAAAAGGATTTTTATAAGCAGAAGCGCAGTGCCTTGGAGCGCGGGCTCGACGTATCGGAAGTCGATGATTGTGCTCGGAAGGCGCTTTTGGGTATTTTCGAGAGATGGACATTGCAGGATAAGGCAAACCAAGGTCGTCTGATTGATTTGGGTTGCTCTGATCCACCGACTTACGATCCTGAAACTGACGTTGAAGATGGCGTGGAAGCCACCGGCGGAGAGGTGGTTTTCATCATTCGTCAAACCGTCGGGATGTTGGCAATATTCCGAATCACCATGAAGAACGACGCGGGCGAATGGAGGGTGAGAAAAAAGGAATTTGTCAATCTTAAGGACAAGTGGCAACGATCAGTGCTGTAGCGAGCGCTACCCGACCTGCTGTTCCGGTTCGGTGTCGATCAAACCGGCGCGCCTCCCGAGGTGCGGGAGAATCGGATGAGAAACTGCTTGCAAGGGCCGTTGGTGCTTCAATCGCGTATGGTGCTGCCCGATCGTGAAATCGACCGTCGTGTTGAGGAGGTAATGTGCCAGTTCTGTATGGTGTAAAGCCCGCGGCGCCGTTTTTCGCTGAGCTGGAATCCCGGATTGGTTTCGGTATTCCGGCCGAGTATGCGAATTTTCTGGCGAAGTGGAACGGCTTGTTCGTCAGCGGCGCCGATTATCTCGATCTCGATTTCTCAGGCGTCGATAATGGAGTGATCTCTTTTTCGTCGTTGTTCGGGCTCGCTGCCAGTAATGAAAATTTTGATCTGATTGAGCAGAATGAGCGCGTCATGGATGAGGTCGGGTTCCTGAGTGAATTCTTTGTGATCGGCGATGATCCGGGTGGAAATTACTATGCGCTTGCGAAGTTCGGCGACGCTCGAAAAGTTCTTTATTGGGATAGAACCAATCTGCATGCCGACGACACCGCCAAGCCGGATATCGCAGAGGTGGCCGAATGTGGCAACCTGTACTGTGTAGCAGATGGGTTCCCGGCATTCCTGGATACTGTTGTCGCCGGAACGAAGCACATGCAGTTCATCCCCGTCGATGACTGGCCCGGCTAAAAGGCGAACATATCGGCTTCCCGGAACGTAGTCGATTTTCGTCGAGTTCAACGACGTGGGAATTCTCCTCCGGCGTATGCATTACCGGATGGCGGGGCGCGCAAACCAATTATTGAGTGTCCTGCTTTGCGCGTTGCTTGCGCTCTGTCGAAACGAGGTTGTAGTTGAGCGCGTGCTGAGTTGCATTAGATTTAGTTGCACGTCGCCATCAGTTCTGGTTTGACGCAGATTTCATTGGAAAATCAATGACTTCCTCGGCTTGCTCGGCCACACCCAAGCCGGTCAGAGTTTGCGTGCACGTCTTGAATATCGGTACCCTCGTTTTTCCAATAGTTTCGGTTACGGCCGGCCTCGCACAGAGCCTCGGTGTGTGCGGCTCCGTCCGAAGACTGGCGAGATGTGGTCTGGGCGCGGTCGCGCTCCGCTCTGGATTCGCGACGCAAAGAGTCGCGACCGTTTCCTCATCGCAAAGTAAGGTGTTAAGTTCGACAAGACCGCGCGCATCAAAATTTGTGCGTGTGGCTTGGAGAACTCGTCTATGCGTCAGGCCTTGCGTTCAAACTCCCAGAGCGCAGGTTGGGAGCGGTATGCACCTGACCGGTCCGGAGCGAACACTTCTGGCATGCGCTCGCCCTGTCGCACCATCACGCCAGGCACATGGTGGCCCTGTGCTTTCCAGATACCGGTCTCCGGGCATACCTGACCGGTACGCACTGTCTTCGGTCCGTTGTTCTGAAGTGCTGGCGGATTCCCCTTCGCGGGGTCGAAGTTGCGCGCAAAGTCGGCTAGGTCCTTCGGATACAGCAGATGGTCCCGGAAGGAACTGTCGTCCAGCTCCAGCAGATACGCAACCGCTGCGGCTTCGATTGCCCAATAGCCAACGTACGTCCCCTTGTCGCCCTTCCGTGCTTCGAGGTGGCCGTCATGCCACACCGCCGCGGCCATGCCCGGATACCAGGCTTCGAGATATTGCGTGATGTCGTCGACACATTCCTGTTTCGCTTCGCGGTAAAGGCTGAAGACGAGCGGCCGATACGGAACATCGTGAAACCAGCTGTCGACGTCAACACGCCCTTCGAGTTCATACGCGAGCAGGTCTTCGTATAGTGTGTCCTTCCCGCGGTAGGCCGGGTCGAACATTGCGACGATGCGCGGCAGCAAGTCACGCCGATGCAGCAGGTAGCAAAAGCCAATCAGCTGCATCGCGGTCTCATAATCGCCGATTTCACTGAACGCGAGCGGCGGCTGCCGATCATCTGCCTGATGCACGCGCTCGGCTATCGTGAGTTGTTCGAATGCGGAGACCACCGAATCGAATTCGTCTCTTAGCAGGCTGATGTCCGCGCCGCCCGTGTACATGAGCAGAAAGCGACGATAGCTGTCGGAGGCAACAATGCCTCTGGTCAGCGCCTTCCTCTCATTTTCAGTATCGCCGATAGGGGTCAGCCTGTCTTCCCAACTCGCGATGTTTTCAGAAAAGGAGGCCAGCAGCCACTTGAAGTAGTCCTCGCCTAGAAAACGCTGTCGTCGCTTCGAATCAAAATCGCTCATTTCGAATATCTCGTGTCAGGTACGCGATTTTAGCCGCTCGGCTTTGCGCTTGACCGCTTCAGCCACCTCGCCGTCCTTGTAGTGGTGAGTGAATGGTAGGTCGTGGTCGGCGTGTCCATGTTCATCACCCGTCGCAAGCGCTTCGACGTGCTGCGCGGCCGAGGGGAGGTAGAACGGCACATACAACAAATGTCGCGAGTAGCCTACATTCAGAATAGACAGCTCGATATCTCGCGACACGGCCTCCGGCAGATTCTTCAGAATCCAGGCGTTGCTCATCTGGACGATGCTGGCTTTCGGGTCCTTCGGAGCCACTGGCTCAGTTGTCGGAACCGCTTCGCCTGGCGCAGCAGCACCCTCGTTTTGCGGCTTTCGTTGGACCTTGACGTCGCTACTGGCGGCAGGCTTTCCTCCCCCGGTGCTCGGAGGTTTTCCACCTCCTCCGCCAGACGTGGGTTTGCCGGACCCTGGCTTACCTGAGCCACCACCAGTGGGAACAGTGGGACCCTCGTCATCGGGCGGCTCGAGAAGGTCGTCTGCGGCGGGCCGCACCTCATCCTTAATTGTCCCGAGTTTGCTCCAGATACTATGCTTTGCATTCGGGTCCTTCAGCTTGCGCTTCGTCGTCGATGCCTTCATTTCGACGATGGCGTAGTCCTTCATCTGGTTGCTGAATGGTGCCGCACGCCATACGCCGTCGATGCCGTGACCGCGTGCCTTGAGTTCGAACAGCTTGTTGAGCTTGCCTTTGTCATTGAGCTTGCCCATGACCCGCAGGCCAGGCTGCTCGCTCCACTTGCCGCTCAGGCCTTTGTCGTGAGTCTGCCAGCCATTGCCCCACTTCAGCTTTTCGTAGCAGTAGTAGTCCCCGATGTGTTCGCCCAGGATGCCGGTGATTTCGGTCGTGATATCGGTCACCGCGAGCTTGGCATTCACTACGCCCCTGGACGGCGTCGGGACCGGGCGGTCATGACCAGCCTTCGCCTCTTCGCCCTTCGCGCCAGGCTTCTCGGTGGTCCGATGCTCATCCAAAGTGCTGACCGCGGACGAATTCGGCTGCTTCTTGCGCCAGTGGAGCAGCTTGCGCTGGACGAACTGCGCGAGCCAGTACGGCAGGTTCGTTTCGACGAAAGTCAGCGCCTGCATGAACGTGACCTGCATTGCGGACGGCATCTCGCGGTACAGCCAGGATTTCTGGATGTGCTCGCGCGCCTCGGTCAGGTACTTCTTGACGCCGGAGGCATCAAACAGCTTGTCAATCAGCGCATCCGGGCTGGTCTGAATGTGGGCTTGCTGGAGGACCAGACGCAGAATGTCGAACAGCAGCGGGCCGTAGATTTCTGACTTGTGATTGACGAGGCGGAACGTACGCTTGACGCCGGCGCCGACGACAGGGACCCAGCCCACGACGGCGAACACCAGGTCGATACCGGCCTCGATTTTCGTCATCTCGTCCGCACTTTCGCGTGCGTTCCACACCGTCCAGACGCTTTCCGTAGTGTCGTAGACGTTCTGCGCGACGTAGAACAATGGCACGGCGTTGGTCGCCATCGACCAGCCAATCTCTTTGACGGCCTCTTCGATTGCTTGTTGGTCGTTTTCGTTCATTTCACGTCCGGCCGGCCAGAAAATCTATTAAACAGGCTGTAGAGGTTTTCCTCCGTAATTCCCTCGTGCCCGGCTGCATGCAGTTCTTTGAGAACATCAGGCTGTGCGAGCTCCGTGGGTGCGGGCATTGGTTGTGGATTGAACGGCCGCGCGTCTTCGCCGAAAAAGACCTTCGCGGTGCCGTCAGGCACGTCGCGCAGGACCGCGTGACCGTTTCCGTCGAGCTTGCCGGCCAAGGTCGTTCCGTTCTCGAACACGACTTTGTAGGGGGCCTGAGGCACGGCCTTCAGGTTGTCGTCCGTAAGATTCAACTCGAGCTTGTTGTGCAGGTCGCCCTTGGGCAGGGCGGGCAAATCGTAGGGTGCGCTCGTGGGGCCGGCGAACGCATGCTGCGCTCCCTTGATGTCTATCTTGCCCGGAGCGTGAATCTCGATATTGCCGCCCTGGATTCGGATGTACGCGCCACCAGAGGTCAGCAGGACGCCCTGGCTTGCCGCGACTTCAACCTTCTCGGTCGCCGACAGCACCTTCACAGCCTTCTGCGCGGTCATCTCGATGTTGTCCGACTGCGCTTGGATTTCCACCTTGCCTTTTGCAGCAAAGAGCTTCATTCCTGCGTTCTGGACGAAAAGGCTGATGCGCTCGGCGACGCTCGCGAGCAGCGACTTTCCGGCAGCGAGGTGTGTGCTCTGGCCGCTGACCAGATTGACCTGTGCGTCCGCGCCCAGGTGCACCGACTGCTGCGTCGATAGCGCGATGCCGGCCGGGCTTGCTGCCAGGAGAATGGGTTTCTTAAATGCGTTGGCTGAGCCAGTACCGCCACCTGCCGTGCGACCACCGCCGCCCGGTCCTTGCCCTTGGACATTGTCGGTCGCGGCGTCCGCCAAATCCTTGAGCGCATCTCGGCCCGCTTTCAGGCTTTCGGCATGGTGCTGGGTGCTGACATCGGAAAGCGACTCGACCAGGTTGTGCGCGCCGGCGAGTTGCTGCTGAGCCTGCTGGACCTCGAGCTGTTGGGTCGCGGCGCCCGAGCCGGGATGCGTCGTAAGGAATAGCCCGCGGTTGGCGCGAATGGCGCCGTAGGCGTCAGTACGCAGGTCGAAACCGCTTCCCAGGTAGCTACCACGAACGTTACCGTCCTGGGCAATCAGGTATCCCAGGTGGAGCATGGAGCTAGCTTGCGACGAGAAGAGTTGCAATCGGTTCTGGCCCGTCGCGTCGTCCATCACAAGTTGGTTGTAGCCCCCACCGCCGTACTCCTTCGAGCTGAAGCCCGAAAGGATGCCATTCGAGTGCCAGCGGGGCTGCGTCGCCCCGTTGTAGACGCGACCTGTCGCAATGGGGCGGTCGCAATCCCCACCGACCCAATCGATGGTGACTTCTTCTCCGACACGCGGCACATGCACGCTGCCGTAACCGCCGCCCGTGTCGGAATAGGCGGCCCGGACCCAGCATGTTGCTCCAAGACCCTCGCGTCGGTCCCAATGCATGCGCACCAGGATGCGGTTCAGTGAATCGGTGTAGACCTCCTCATTCCCAGGGCCAACGACGGTCGCTGTCTGCAGGTGCATGACGGGCTTCCGGTGCTCGAGCGGGCTGCGAAACGGCACCTTCTGACGCTGCGCTTCGACCTCGACGAGGAAGAAGCCCTCGCTGCCCATGGCGTCCTTGACAGTGAATGCCGCCACTGACTCATCGTGAGCATCGCGAACCTCGGCAAGACGGGCGTCCAGACTATGCGGGTAGGGGCGACTTTCGCCCACCGGCAGATTGTTGCGGATGTACCAGTTCGTTTCGACGACGACGAACTTGCGGTCCTCGGCGCTATCCCGGTCGTGCTCTGGATGGTCCAACAAGCTGAACCAGTGCCCCACATCAATGCTCGGTGCGCTGCCTACCGCGTAGAATCGTTTCGCGCGCGACTCCCATTCCTCCAGCTTCAGCTTCGTAAGCTGGTCGCCGCGGTCATCCTCCAGGTACGTGTACGGTCCGGTGTACTCGTAGACCTCGGCCTGCTGCGGCAGGTCGCCCTGGTTTGCGACGGTAGGGAATGACTTTTCCTTGCGCGCTTCGGGGTTCTTATAGTCGAACGTACTTGTCGAATACGATGTGCTCTGAAGAGTTCGCGTGCCCGACCAGTGCACGAGCGCGTCGGGCTGACGCGTGACGCCAGCTCGATAGAACCGGAGTTGCTCAGGCTCAAGCGGTTTGAGCGAATACAGGTCGTCTGTGACGACGAGGGTATGAGATTTGCCGTCGTCGGCGTGCTCGAAGTAATAGAACCAGCCCTCCGACTCCATCAGCCGGTGCACGAAGTTCCAGTCGTCTTCGTACTGCACGCAGAACGAGCGCGCAGGCGAAGGCTTCTGCACATCGATGCGAAAGGCCCCAAGCGCCTGCGGATGACCTTGAAAAACTGTTTCGAGAATGGTCTCGACCGTCTGGTCTTGGAATATCCGCGCGTCCTTGCGGAACTTCAGGAAATGAAGCCACGACGAGAAAATCAGCTGCAGGCTGACCAGTCGCCCGTCGGAACCCAGCCGGCGGGCCGTGTGAACGTACCCATGTCGTGGACGGTAGGTCTTGTCAGACTGCTGAGTCCAAAGGGTGACCGGCTGCGCGATGAGTGATTTCAGCTCGAGCGAGTCCTGCAGCGAAACCACATCGACGGCTATCTCAAAATTACCGCCGAGGCTAGCGGTGCCCACCACGATATGCGGCAGCAGCACATTCGGTCCTGCGGGCGTGTCCAGTTTCACGATTCGGTCAGACTGGAATACCCCGGCATTCATTAACGCGATAAGGTCCTGCGCTCCCATTTGGCTTTCCTTGTGTCGGCTCCCCTCAGAGCCGAGCAAAATCATATAGGGAAGACCCTATGCAGGCAATATGACAAGCGCAACCTTGCACCCACCAGTGCACCGAGATTGAGGCAATCCAGGGATTTATGCTCTATTTTGAAATAATTGGGCTCAGAGAGGGGGTATGGGTACTGTTAATGAACATGTCTGGCGTACCCGGCGTCGTCAAAGTATGCGCCGCGGCCTTCTGCAATCTAACAGCCTAATCTCGCGGCCCGAGCAGAGCGCGGTTAAAAAATCTACGATAGCGTGGGACCACAATGGACTTTGATTTTCGCTATGACGTCGTGTACGTCGCAACTTGGTGGCTTGTCGTCAATCCACGGAGCGCGGCCCACGCCTGTCAGTACGTCGATAATGCGAGCTGAATCGGAGTCAGGCGTTTGGAACGAGTGATTGCCGAAAATTTCACAATATAGTAAAAGAGTTCAGGCTCATGGTCGCACAAGATATCCTGCCAAAATCAACTTGCGCCTGGAGTGATGTGCGAGGTGAAGGGAGAATTGGTTGCAAAGAACAATTATCATTTCATTTTTATTCAAGGTTGATTGATTTTCACCAATATGAAGTATCAAGCGTGTACAGAGACTGTTCGCTTGGCGTAAGAATTGACGTTGCGGGGAAGATTGATGGTCAAATACAGAGTTAGCGCACGCGTGAAGTTCCATGCAGTCGGTCAGGGATTATTTTGTACAGGAATGCTGGGCAATTTTGGTCGGCACGAACGACAAAATTGTTTTACATGGGTTTACGACTGCGGGACCAATTCCGCAAGGCGGTTCTTGGACCAGGCAATTCGGGAATTCGAGCAAAAGGTAACCATTGGGAATACTCGCCCGGTGATTGACCTTCTGGCAGTGTCACACTTTGACCATGACCATATCAGTGGGCTGGTAATGTTGTTGTCGAGGTTTCACATTCGTGAACTCGTGCTGCCCTACGTTCCCTTGTGGCAGCGTCTCGCAACCGTGTTTATGGCGGATGCGGCATATAGGTCTCAGCTCACGCAATTTCTGGTGAACCCGGTAGCGTTTGTCGCGGGCCTGCGGGACGTGAGCGTTGAACGCATCCTGTTCGTGCGCGGTGGCGGCGAAACACCTGAGCTGCCGGATTTTGACGATGGCGATGAGCCGGACTTTCCCAAACCAGACGAAAACCAAGACTTGCCGGAGGGCGGGCGATATCGGTGGCCAGTCACAGTTCACGTAACGGACGAGGCACCCGACGACGAGGGGGATGTTGTCAATTCAAATGACTCGCAGAAAGCGGCTCGGGCGAATATTCGCGTGCAATACATGCAACCGGGAACCGCAATCACAGTTTCTCGAGTGTGGGAGTTTGTTCCCTATAACGATAGCGAGTTGGCGCATATTGCCACGTCGCGTTTCAGGTCCGAGGTTGCGAAGCTTCGAAACAAACTTCTCCTCGCACCAAACAACCTACAGCGTCAAGATATCCTGGACCATCTAAAGGAGAAATACAAAGCGTTTGGGACGAGTGGTTTCCGTCAAAATCTCATATCCTTGTTTATGTACGCAGGGCCTCTTGTAGGGGTGAGCTCAGTTCCGTGGGGGCCAATTTTCGTTGCGAAACGTATCCCCTCAATAGAGTCATTACATCGGGTCATTTACCATCCGAAAATGCCTGCGGCGGTTCTCTATACTGGAGATGGCTTCCTGAACACGGCTCAGCGGCTGAAAAAACTACAAACCTACTTGGGCCCGGTGCGAAACAAGAATATTGTACTGCTCCAGGTGATGCATCATGGCTCTCGTTACAATTGGTTTGATGGAATTGCGGAGAAAATTAAGCCGGCTATAAGTGTATTTAGTTCAGACCCTAGGAGGAAGAAGAGCCATCCACATTCCGAAGTCGTAAAAGATTTTTTGCGGTATGGTCCTGTGCAAGTGGATACGGAAACCAGCTTGTTCGCGCGGATTGATTTTGAATGGGGGCGTTGAGGAATATTCATGATGTGACCGTGACCACGGCAGCGCACCAACTTACTGTTGTTCAGGTGATGATGGAACCTCGGATGGGGTTCCTGTATTATTCCCATGCACGCTCAAGCATGAATTCGAAAATTTCCTTGTCGTCAGAAAACTCTTCCCAGATAGGCTTACCGACAAATTCGATAGCACAGTAGCGCCGCGTACCTGTATTGATGACGTAGAGCTCTTCGTCGCGTTGACCAAAGTAGACAAAGCGATTGTCGAATGAGTCACGAAGGTCGGCATTTGCTTCGAAAATTGTCTGCCTGAACACCGCGCGCTTCTCGATAGGCCATATCGTCAATCCATTGTGGAGAACGCCGTCCGCATGGCGGAGCATCTCTTTGTAGGATGCAGGCAACGGAATTCCGAATTTCGTTGCAAAACGCCTGTCTGTCCCCCCTCACTCCACCGTCACCGACTTAGCCAGATTCCTCGGCTTATCAATATCCGTCCCCCGCGCCAACGCCGCGTGATACGCGAGCAGTTGCATCGGCACCGTATGCAGAATCGGCGAAAGCGGCCCGTAGTATTCGTTGAGCCGAATCACCTCGATCCCATCCCCCGGCACCAACCCGCAGTCCACATCCGCGAACACAAAAAGCCGGCCGTTTCGCGCACTGACCTCATGCATGTTCGACCTGAGTTTCTCGAGCAGCATGTCATTCGGCGCGACCGCAATCACCGGCATCTCGTTACTGACGAGCGCCAACGGCCCGTGCTTCAGCTCCCCGGCCGGATAAGCCTCCGCATGAATATAAGAAATCTCCTTCATCTTCAGTGCGCCCTCGAGCGCGATCGGATAATGCATCCCGCGCCCGAGAAACAGCATGTTGTCGCGCCTCGCGAGCAGTTCCGACCACGCCATGATCTGCGGTTCCAGCGCGAGCACTTTCGACATCGCATCAGGCAGATGCCGCAGTGCCCGCAGATGTTCCTTCTCCGCGTCGTCGCTCAGCCGTCCACGCACTTGCGCAAGCGATAGCGTGAGCAGGAACAGCGCGACGAGCTGCGTCGTAAAAGCCTTCGTCGAAGCCACCCCGATCTCGACCCCCGCGCGCGTGACGAACTGCAGCGCACATTCCCGCATCAACGCGCTCGTCGCAACGTTGCAGATCGCGAGCGTATGCATCATCCCGCTTTGCTTCGCGACATGCACTGCACCGAGCACGTCGGCCGTCTCGCCGCTTTGCGACACCGCGACGACGAGCGTGCGCGGATTCGGCACATTGTCGCGATAGCGAAACTCGCTCGCAATTTCCACGCTGGCCGGCAGCTTCGCGATGCTCTCGATCCAGTACTTCGCCGTGAGCGCCGCGTGATAACTCCCGCCGCATGCGAGCAACAACACCGAATCGACGTCGTTGAACACCCGCCACGCACCATCGCCGAACAGCTCCGGCATGATCGAAGACACATCGAGCAGCGTATCGGCCACCGCCTGCGGCTGCTCGAAGATCTCCTTCTGCATGTAGTAGCGATACGACCCGAGATCGGCCGCGCCGCTATGCGCGGCGACCCGCTGCACCGCGCGCTCGACGCGCTGGCCGTTCGCATCGACGATCCAGTAGCGATGCAGCTGGATATCGGCAACGTCGCCGTTCTCGAGGTACGCGATCCGATCGGTGATCCCCGACAGCGCAATCGCGTCGGACGCCAGAAAATTCTCGCCCTCACCGACACCGACGACGAGCGGCATCCCGTCGCGCGCGCCGACGATCCGGTGCGGCTCGTCGCGGCACATCACCGCGATCGCATAGCTGCCGCGCAGTCGCGCGACCGCGCGCCGTACCGCATCGAACAGATCGCCGTCATACAGGTGGTCGACCAGGTGAGCGATCGCCTCGCTGTCGGTCTGGCTCGCGAACACGTAGCCTTGCGCCTGCAGTTCGGCGCGCAGTTGATCGCAGTTCTCGATGATCCCGTTATGCGACAGCGCGATGCGCGCATTCGCGTCGCTCGGCGAAAAGTGAGGATGCGCGTTGAGCGTGACGGGTGCGCCATGCGTGGCCCAGCGCGTGTGCGCGATGCCGGTGTAGCCCGACAGCGCTTGCCCGGCGATCTCGCGCTGCAGGTTCGCGACGCGGTCGACGCTGCGGGCGCGCGCCAGCGCCCGGTCGCGGTAGACCACCACGCCGCATGAATCGTAACCGCGGTATTCGAGCCGCTTCAGGCCGTCGACCAGGTTCGGCAGGATGTCCCGCTGGGCGACCGCCCCGACAATTCCACACATATCGCGCTCCGTAAATGTCCTGTCTGGATCAGTGAGAGCGATGGTAGAGGGCGTCGGATGGAATTAAATTTCAAAATACACAAATAAATGAAATGGATGGCGGATCGTCTATCATGTTGAAATTAAATTTCACACCCTGACCGGAAGGAGCCGCCGATGGCCGGCATCACCCTCGACGATCTCGACCTGCGCATTCTCGCGATCCTGCAGGACGACGCGTCGGTGTCGAACCTGCAACTGGCCGAGCGCGCGCTGTCGTCGCCGCCCACCTGCATGCGCCGCGTGCGGCGGCTGACGGAGGCGGGCGTGATCCGCCGGCAGGTCGCGGTGCTCGACCCGGTGGCGATCGGCACGGCCGTCACCGCGCTGATCGAGATCAGTCTCGACCGGCAGACGGCGGAAGACTACGACGCGTTCGAAGCGTACGTGTGCGCGGAGCCGGCGGTCACGCAGTGCTACCGCGTGTCGCCGGGGCCCGATTTCGTCGTGGTGGCCGATCTGGCCGACGTCGCCGAATACGACGAGTTCGCGCGGCGACTGTTCACCGGCGCATCGAACGTCCGCAACGTGCGGACGTTCTTCTCGACACATCGCGCGAAATTCGAGGCGAACGCGCGGGTCAC
Organism: Burkholderia sp. Bmkn7; assembly: GCF_041103175.1. Taxonomy (NCBI): domain Bacteria; kingdom Pseudomonadati; phylum Pseudomonadota; class Betaproteobacteria; order Burkholderiales; family Burkholderiaceae; genus Burkholderia; species Burkholderia sp. Bmkn7. The sequence goes on from NZ_JBGCUH010000002.1 coordinate 883,905, forward strand.
GCATGCGATGCGCAAGCGCGCGTGAAGCGATCGCAGGGTTCGCGAGGCGTGCGCGATGCGCTCGCGATTCGATTACGCGGCAGCGTCGGCCGCGTCGGCCGCTTCGATCAGCTGCAGCGGCTTGCCATACCCGAAGCAATGCGCGGGCTCCGGAAACACGTGCTGCCGCACGTCGTGCGCATACTGGCGGATCGCGTCGCGCATCACGGCGTTCGCATCGGCGTAACGCTTCACGAAGCGCGGCGTGTACGCATCGAAAGCGCCGATCATGTCCTCGGTCACGAGCACCTGCCCGTCGCACGCCGGCGATGCGCCGATGCCGATCGTCGGGATCGTCAGCGTTTCGGTCAGGTGGCGCGCGAGCGCTTCGGCGGTGCCTTCGATGACGACGCTGAACGCGCCGGCCCGTTCGGCCGAGCACGCGGCGTCGAACACCTGCGCGGCCGAGCGCGGGTCCATCCCCTGCGCGCGGAAGCCGCCCGTCGCGTTGGCCTGCTGCGGCATGAGGCCGACGTGCGCCATCACCGGGATGCCGCGCTCGGTCAGGAAGCGGATCGTGTCGGCCATCTCGCTGCCGCCTTCGAGCTTCACGGCCTGCGCACCGGTTTCGGCGAGCAGGCGCGCGGCGGAGCGATACGCTTGCGCCGGCGATTCCTGATAAGTCGAGAACGGCAGGTCGACGACGACGCACGCCTGCGCGGCGCCGCGTACGACGGCCGCGCCGTGTGCAATCATCATGTCGAGCGTGACACGCAGCGTATCGGGCATCCCGTACAACACCATGCCGACGGAGTCGCCGACGATGATCACGTCGGCCACTTCGTCGACGAGTTTCGCCATCGGCGCGGAGTAGGCGGTCAGCGAGACGAGGCTGCCGACGCCCTTGGTCGAACGGATCGCGGTGACGGTCTTGCGGGTGGTGCGGGTATGAGCGCTCATGGGCTGAAGCCGTGTGAAAGAAGAGCCGCCAAGGTAGCATCGCGCTCGTTCGTGCAATGACCTTCGGAGGACGTCTTATGTTGCTGGCGGGACAATCGGGTGACCCTTACGCGGTGCCGCCGATGGCACGCCTGCCGAGGCCGCTGTATGTGCGTGCGTTCGAGATTCCCGGCAACGCGAGCGTCGACGCGCACAGTCATCCGTGGGCGCAGCTGATGTATGCGACGAGCGGCGTGCTCGAGGTGTCGACGCCGTCGGGCCGGCAGCTGTTGCCGCCGCACTATGCAATGTGGATACCGCCGCACGTGCCGCATGCGGTGTCGACGCGCGATTGTGTCGCGTTCCACAGCCTGTATCTCGACGCGGCGATCGCGCGTGACGACGTGCACGACGATTGCGCGATCCTCTGCATGACGCCGCTGCTGCGCGAGCTGGTGATCGCCACGGCCGAATTGCCGGTGAACTACGACGAGACGGGGCCGGACGGTGCGCTCGTCTGCCTGATCGCCGACCGGATCGCACGGATGCGGGCGGCGCCGCTGACGGTGCCGCTGCCGCGCGATCCGCGTCTGCTGAAAATCGCGCGTGCGTTGCATGCGTATCCGGGCGATACGCGCAATCTCGACGAATGGGGGCATCAGGTCGGTGCGACGCGACGGACGCTGTCGCGGCTGTTCCGGCAGGACACGGGGCTGTCGTTCACCGAATGGCGGCAGGCGGTGCGGCTGCTGGCGTCGCTGCCGCTGCTCGAGGCGGGCGAGCCGATCGGCGCGGTGGCCGCGCAACTGGGCTACGACTCGACGTCGTCGTTCATCGCGCTGTTCCAGGCGAAGTTCCGCGTGACGCCCGGCGCGTATGCGAAGCGTGAAGCGCGCCGGCCCGTGCTGAGCGCGTGACGCGGCGGCCCGCCCTCGCTCAGAACGCGAGCGCCTGCTGTACCGGATCCCCGGTGCCGCGCTCGAACCCCGCGCCTTCGAGCGACAGCAGCGCACGCTTGCGGTCGATGCCGCCCGCATAACCGGTCAGGCTGCCCGATGCGCCGACCACGCGATGGCACGGCACCATGATCGACACCGGGTTCCGCCCGACCGCGCCGCCCACGGCGCGCGCGCCGCTCATCGGCAATCCGACGCGCTCGGTGATGTCGCCATACGTCACGAGTTCGCCGAACGGAATCGCGAGCAGTTCCTTCCATACACGTCGCTGAAACGCAGTGCCGTGCAAGTGAATCGGCACCGAGAACGTTTCGCGCGTGCCGGTGAAGTACTCGGCGATTTCTTCCGCGACCTTGCGCGCGATCGGAGGCGTCGCGAGCGCGTCCGCTTCGGTCACGATCGCAACCGGCGGGAAGTATTTCTGGCCGACGAAGTAGAGGCCCGTCAGCGCATCGCCCTCGATACGTACGGCGATGTCGCCCAGCGGGCTCGGAATCAGGTGAGCGGGAGTCATCGCAATACATCTCCATGAAGGCGCCACACGTGCAATGTGGCAGACGCGCGCCACGGCGCCCGGCGCGCCGCATGCGGCGCGGATGGCCGCATGCTAGCGCGTTCGCTGCTGTCTCGAGAGAAAGTTCGCCCTGCCCGAGCGTTGGCTTCGCGGCGGCAAGCGCCTCCGCGCGCCGGCCTCGGTGCCGACGATCGCCGTTCCATGGTTGCGCCTATTGCGGCCGCTTGTCGGTCCGAAATTCGATCGTGACGTTCTCGGGTACCTTGCCGGTGCTGTCCGGTGGAAGCGGGACCGACCTCCTGACGGCAGTCAGGACGGCGGCATCCCATTCCGGATTGCCGCTCTTCCATACCACCTCGGTCCGGAAGACCGTCCCGCTCGGCGCGCTTCGGATATGAACGACCGTCACCCATCCTCCGGGAGGTCCGACACCCCCTGACCACACGATATTGGGCCTGATGTGACGTCGCACCTTCTCGGGGTAGGGCATTCCGACAGTGCTCGGCGGTCCGGCACTTTCTTCGCCTGACGAGGGGGCGAGATCGTGCGTGGCGCAGCCCGCCAGGCATCCGGCAACGAGAGCAAAAGCGATTGCAGGGCGTTTCATGTGGCTCACGGGTGTGATTGTTCTTCGCGGCGTCGCGGCAGGCGAGGGGAATCGACCCGCATCAGGCGACTGTAAACCATCCCGGCCCCCGATTCTGGCCAGAATCGGACATGTGTATCGGCGGCCGCTCACCCGCTCCCATCGCGGGAAAATCTCGGAAAAACGGTTAATGCCACATTGCAAAACAGTCGTCTCTTTTGCCGCGACCAATTTGAGATGACTCATCGAAATCCCCGACTGACACGGCGCCGGCTGACGACCTATCCTTTGAAAAACGTTTTCCAGATGGATCGGCGGATTCGGCCGTGCGCGACAGCGTGCCGCCGTCCGCCCCGGCGCCGGTCGCCGGTCAACGAATACCGTGCGGCGCGACGGGCGCGGCCGCGCATCGGAGACATTCATGCAATCTGCCGTCGTCGGCGCCGTGCGCGCGGCCGCCAGCCGCTACCGCTGGACCGTCTGTGCGCTGCTGTTTTTCGCGACCGTGATCAACTACATGGACCGGCAGATCCTCGGCCTGCTCGCACCGATGCTCCAGCACGACATCGGCTGGACCCAGGTGCAGTACGGCCGGATCGTGATGGCGTTTTCCGCGTTCTATGCCCTCGGCCTGCTCGGCTTCGGGCGGATTGTCGACTGGCTCGGCACGCGCGTCTCGTACGCGGTCGCGATGCTCGTGTGGAGCATCGCCGCGATGCTGCACGCGGCGGTCGGCTCGGTCATGGGTTTCGCGTTCGTGCGTGCGCTGCTCGGGATCGGCGAGGGCGGCAACTTCCCGGCCGCGATCAAGACGACGGCCGAATGGTTTCCGCGCCGCGAACGTGCGCTCGCCACCGGCATCTTCAACTCGGGCGCGAACATCGGCGCGGTGTTTGCGCCGGCGATCATCCCGGCCATCGCGGTGGCCTACGGCTGGCGTGCGGCGTTCGTGATCATCGGCGCGATCGGCATCGTGTGGCTCGCGGTGTGGCTCGTGCTCTATCGCCAGGCCGATACGCGCGCGCTCGCCGCGGAATACGACGAGCCGCGCGACGAAGCGGAAGCGCTCGACGCGGCGAACGCGAACGCCGGCGCGCCGCGCTGGGGCGAACTGATCCGCAAGCGCGAAACGTGGGCGTTCCTGATCGGCAAGTTCCTGACCGACCCGGTGTGGTGGTTCTACCTGTTCTGGCTGCCGAAGTGGCTCAACGAATCGCGCGGGATGGACATGCAGCACATCGGCCTGCCGCTCGTCTGCATCTATGCGTTGACGACGGTCGGCAGCATCGGCGGCGGCTGGCTGTCGTCGATGCTGCTGCGCGCGGGCTGGAGCGTGAACCGCGCGCGCAAGACGGCGATGCTGATCTGCGCGTGCTGCGTGCTGCCGATCGCGTTCGTGTCGCAGGTGCAGAGCCTGTGGGTCGCGGTGCTGATCGTCGGCCTCGCCGCCGCCGCGCACCAGGGCTGGTCGGCGAACCTGTTCACGACGGCGTCCGACCTGTTTCCGCGCCGCGCGGTTGCCTCGGTGGTCGGGATCGGCGGGATGGCCGGTTCGATCGGCGGCGTGCTGTTCTCGGAAGTGATCGGCCAGGTGCTGCAGCGCACGGGCCACTACTGGGTGCTGTTCGCGATCGGCGCGTCGGCCTACCTGCTCGCGCTGGCCGTGATGCACATGCTCACGCCGAAGATGAAGCCGGCGCAACTCGACGCGTGACGGGGTGAGCGCGTAGTCACGCCATCGCATGTCCGCAAACGAACGCGCCGCCCTTGGGCGGCGCGTTTCGTTTGGTGGCTCGAGGCGGGGCACTCAACCGGCCGCGGCCGTCGACGCGCGCATGATCAGCCGCGGCTCGAACGTCGAATAACTCGCATCGGTGCGTCCCGCGAGCGCGTCGATCAGCTTCTGCATCGCGAGCTCGCCCATGTTCTCGCTCTGGATGTCGACGGTCGTCAGCGCGGGCGCCGCGTATTCGCCGTACGGCACGTTGTCGATGCCCGCGACCGACACGTCCTGCGGCAGCCGGAAGCCGAGCGACGCGGCTTCCTTCATGAAGCCGAGCGCGATCAGGTCGTTGTAGCAGATCACGGCTTGCGGACGCTGCGGCCCGAGCATCACGCGCGAACACGCGCGCTCGCCGGCCTCGGCGGTCGGCGCATGCGCATCGTGCACGTCGAGCGTGAGCCCGGCTTCGGCGAGGCAGTCGCGCGCGCCCTGGATCCGCTCGTCGTTCACGCGCGCGGTGCCGAAGCCGAGATATGCGATGCGCGTGTGGCCGAGATTGAGCAGATGGCGCGCGAGCATGTAGGTCGACAGCCGGTTGTCGATGCCGACGCTCGGAATCGGCAGGCCGGGGCTGCGGCGCAGCAGCACGAGCGGCTTGTTGAGGTGGAGCATCCAGCCGGCTTCGTCGTCGGGCATCCGCGTGCTGACGATCAGCCCGTCGACGCGCTGCGCGAGCGCCTCGATCAGCGAGCGTTCGCGTGCCTGGCTCTCCTCGGTATCGACGAGCAGCAGCGTGTAGTCGTGCTGCAGCGCGACGCGGTTCGCCCCCTTCACCACGTTCGTGAAGTGCGGGTTGCTGATGTCGAGGATCACGAGGCCGATGGTGCGCGTGCGGCCGGTGATCATCGAGCGCGCGAGCGGGTTCGAACGGTAGCCGAGCCGCTCGATCGCCTCCTTGAGCCGGGCCTCGACGGTCGGCGAAAAGCGCTGCGTGCCGTTCACGTACTTCGATACCGTCGCGACCGACACGCCGGCTTCCGCCGCCACGTCGCGGATCGTCGGGGAAACTTTTTTCATGCGGAGGGTAACGTTTTCGTTCGATAACGCCGGATTGTGGCAGAAAACGGGGTCGTGCGGCCACGCGCCGATATCGGGAAAGTGCGGATGGCTGCGAGCGGGTTCGGCCATTGACGTTCGGCCGCGCTCCCGCGTATAGTTGGAAAACGTTTTCCGATCCAGTCAGATTTCAGGTCAGATTCAAGGAGATTCGATGAACGCCTCATCCACCGGCGCGCGCAAACCGTTCGGGCGCCTGCTGCTGACGGGCGCGGCCGGCAACCTCGGCCGCCAGTTGCGCGGCGCGCTCGCCGACTGGGCCGACGTCGTGCGCGTCAGCGACATCGCGACGCTCGGCGACGCGGCCGCGCATGAAGAAACCCGCGTCGTCGACCTGGCCGATCGCCCGGCCGTGATGCAGCTCGTCGACGGCGTGGACGCGATCGTCCACCTCGGCGGCATTTCGGTCGATGCACCGTTCGACGACCTCGTCGGTGCGAACATCACCGGCACGTACAACCTGTACGAAGCCGCGCGCAAGCATGGCGTGAAGCGCGTCGTGTTCGCGAGCTCGAATCATGCGATCGGTTTCCATCCGGTCACGGAAGTGCTCGATGCCGATTCGCCGCTGCGCCCCGACAGCCTGTATGGCGTGACGAAGTGCTTCGGCGAATCGCTGTCGCGCTATTACTTCGACCGCTTCGGGATCGAGACGGTATGCCTGCGGATCGGCTCTTCGTTCGAAGTACCGAAGAATCCGCGCATGCTGGTGACGTTCCTCAGCTACCGCGACTTCATCGAGCTCGTGCGCTGCTCGCTGCTGACGAACCGCGTCGGGCATGCGATCGTGTACGGCGCGTCGGACAACCCGGTGAAGTGGTGGGACAACACGAAGGCCGGCTTCCTCGGCTTCCGCCCGCGCGACAGTTCGGAGCAGTTCGCCGGGTTGTTCCCGGTGGCGGCGCCGACCGCCGACTACGACGATCCCGCGCAGCGGTTCCAGGGCGGCGGGTTCGTCGTCGGCGAGCCGATGGAGCGCAACGCGTCGTAAGCGCCGCCGGCGTCGCGGCGGCCGCGGTTCAGCGCAGGATGTCGGTCGCGCGGTGCCGCGCGTCGACGCCGTCGATCAGGATCAGCGGGCCGCTCGCGTGACGCGCGCGCAGCGGCTGGATCTGCCGGTACGCATCCGATTCGTACCATGCGCGCGCGGTGGCGAGATCGGGGAACGCGATCGCGATCAGGTCGCCGCGCCACACGCCTTCGCGTATCTCCGGCCGCGCGCCGTGAATCACGAAATGTCCGTCATATGGCGCGAGCGTGCCGTCGATGCGCTCGAGGTACTCGACGATGTCGTCGCACATCTCGACGTCGTGCAGGTGGGCGATGGCGTAGGCGGTCATGGCGGGCTCCGTGGCGTGAGGTGAGTCGATGGAGCCATGATCGCGGTGCGGGCGACGCGCGTCGATTACCTGCGACGTAAGGAAATCCGAACGGCCGCTAACGATGCCACGTGCCGGCAGGCACGCCGCCCGTGTGGTGGGGCAGCATCCACGCATATCGCTTGCCCGCAAGCACGCCCGCACGCACGCCCGCACGCCCGCACGCCCGCACGCCCGCACGCCCGCACGCCCGCACGCCCGCACGCCCGCACGCCCGCACGCCCGCACGCCCGCACGCCCGCACGCCCGCACGCCCGCACGCAGCGTAATTCGTACAGCTACGCATTCGTCAATGCTGCTTGCTGCAAGCCGGATCGGCTCCGCGCCGCTCCGCCGAATCGCACCAGTAACCCGGCCGCCACGCTTCGAACGTGACGGCTTTCGCCGCATCGGCGCGCGTGACGCGCACCGGGTCGGCTTTCAGCGCATCGCCGTTCGGGTCGTCGTTGAGCCGCCAGTTCCGCATGACTTCGCGATGGAACACCCACGTGCGGTGCGCGGCGTCGTAGCGAAACGTCACACGGTCGCGCCAGTGGCTCGGCCCCGCGAAAACGCCCTGTTCGACCGTGAAGGTGCGGGGTTCGACCGTGAGCGCATTCTCGGCGACGCCATCGAGATACGGGTCGCCCATCCCGCCTTCGTCGGCTTTCATGATCACGGTGTCGTTGCGCGCCGCGAGCCGGTAGTGCCCGTCCTTGCCTTGCAGGAAGATCATCAGCGGACGTAGCGATGCGTTGCGCATCGACTCGCCGGGCTGGTGCGCGACGACCACGTAGCCGATGCGGGAGCTGTCGGTCAGGCGCCCCGACGCGGCATCCAGCGCTTCGTAGCCAGCGGGAAGCTGCGCGACGATGTCGTCCGGAAGGGCGGGTGTATCCGGGCAACGGATTGAAGAAGGCGTGTCGCCGCACGTCGCGGCGTAGGTGCCGCCGATGCCGGACGTCAGCAGCGCGGCGACGAGGCATCCTGTGATGCGGGAGATCGTCATGCGGATCGGGTCTGGAGGTCGCACCGCGGAAGCCGGCGCACACGCGTCGACTCGTCTCGCCGCAGCGCGGGTTGATCGTTCGTCCGGGGCGCAGTGTAACCGGTCATGCGCGCTTGCGCGTCGGCCTCGGGGCCGGCACGGGCGCGGGCGCCGGCGGTGCGTCGGCCTGCTCGCACAGCCGATCGAGCATCCGCTGCGCGGCGCCCGCGCAATCCTCGCCCGCCGGCTTGTTTTCGATCTCGTCGATCAGCGTTTCCAGATGCTGCCGGTTCTGCGCGAGACGCCGTTCGAGCAGCGCGATTTCATCGACCTTGTGCCGCAGCGCGACCAGCAGTTCGTCGTGCGGCCATGCACCGAGATTCGGCGGCAGCACCGCGCGGATCTCGTCGAGCGAGAAGCCCGCGCCCTGCGCGCGGTCGATGATCGCCAGCCGCGTCAACGCTTCCGGCCCGTATTCCCGATAGCCGTTCGCCTGGCGGCGGGCCGGCTCGAGCAGGCCGCTCGCTTCGTAGAAGCGGATGCGCGACGCCGCGAGGCCGCTCGCCTTCGCCAGTTCGCCGATTTTCATGGTGGGCTCCAAAAGGGCTTGACCTTAAAGTTGACTTTAAAGTTATCGTTGGCCATCGTCAATCGAGGATGCCCCCACCATGAATCTGTTTGCGCCCCTCGCACTGCCCAACGGGGCGGTGATTCCGAACCGTCTGGCCAAGGCCGCGATGGAAGAAAACATGGCCGATGCGGATCACGCGCCGTCGGACGCGTTGCTGCGCCTGTACCAGGCGTGGGCCGACGGTCAGGTCGGGCTGATCCTGACCGGCAACGTGATGGTGGACGGCCGCGCGATGACGGGACCGAACGGCGTCGTGCTCGAAAGCGACGCGCATCTCGACCGTTTCCGCCGCTGGGCGCAGGTCGCGCGCTCGAACGGCGCGCACGTGTGGATGCAGATCAATCACCCGGGGCGCCAGATGCAGGCGGCGCTCGGCCAGACGACGCTCGCGCCGTCGGCCGTGCCGCTCGCGCTCGGCGCGCTGTCGAAGCAGTTTCCGGTGCCGAAGGAAATGACGGCAGCCGATATCGCGGACGTGCAGCAGCGCTTCGTGCGCGCCGCGCAGCTCGCGGAGCAAAGCGGCTTCACCGGCGTGCAGGTGCACGCGGCGCACGGCTATCTGCTGAGCCAGTTCCTGTCGCCGCTGACGAACCGTCGGCAGGATCAGTGGGGCGGCAGCATCGAGAATCGCGCGCGCCTGCTGCTCGACATCGTGAAGGCGGTGCGCGCGGCGGTGTCGCCGGCATTCGTCGTCGCGGTCAAGCTGAACTCGGCCGATTTCCAGCGCGGCGGCTTCAGCGCGGACGATGCGAAGCGCGTGGTCGAACTGCTGAATCCGCTCGGCGTCGATCTCGTCGAACTGTCGGGCGGCAGCTATGAAGTGCCGGCGATGCAGGGCGAGGCGCGCGACGGCCGCACGCTGGCCCGCGAAGCGTATTTCCTCGAATTCGCGCGCGACATCACGGCCGTCGCGCGGATGCCGCTGATGGTCACGGGCGGCATCCGGCGCCGCGCGGTGGCCGAGCAGGTGGTGGACAGCGGCGTGGCGATGGTCGGCATCGCGACCGCGCTGTCGATCGACCCGAACCTGCCGTGCGACTGGCGGGCCGGCAAGGACAGCGCGCCGGTGCTGCAGCCGATCCGATGGAAGAACAAGGTGCTGGGCTCGCTGGCGAACATGGCCGTCGTCAAGTTCCAGCTGACGCGGCTCAGCGAAGGCCGGCGCACGCATCCGCAGGTGTCGCCGCTGCGCGCGCTGGTCGGGCAGCAACTGGCCGCGCAGTGCCAGACACGGCGCTACCGCAAGTGGATGGCGGGGCGCGCGCAGGCCACGCGTGCGTGATGTGCGCGCCGCCGTGCCTGTGCCGGCGGCACGCGCGCCGCGTCAGAACCGGTAGTTCGCGAGCACTTCGAGCCGCCGGTCGTTGCCGAGCAGGTACTGCGTCTCGTTGTAGTATGCGGACTGCACGAAGCGGCGATTGAACACGTTGTACGCGCGCGCCGTGATCGTCGTGTCCTTGCGCGGCTTCCACGCGAGGCCGAGGTCGACCGTGGTGTACGACGGCATCACGAGCTGGTTCGCGGTATCGGCGAAGCGCTTGCCGACGTACTTGACGCCCGCGATGCCCGTCCAGTCCGGCGCGAAGCGCCAGCTCACCCACAGGTTCGCGAGCCGCTGCGGCACCGACACCGGCACGTTGCCCGCGCGCGAGATCGTCGTGCCGCCGGACGTCTGCTGGAAGTCGTCGTATTTCGCGCGCAGGATCGACACGTTCGCGTCGACGCGCCAGTCCTTCGCGATCTCCGCGCCGACCGTCGCCTCGAGCCCGCGCGACGACTGCCGGCCGACCTGGATCGACTGGTTCGGGTTCAGCGGATCGGCCGTCAGCAGATTGCTCTTGACGATCCGGTATGCCGCGAGCGTCCATTCCGCCTTGCCGTCCAGGAACGACTGCTTCACGCCGATTTCGATCTGCCGGCCGGTCGCGAGCGTGAAGTTCGCCTTCGACGCATTCAGCGACAGCAGCGAGCTGATCGGGTCGGCCGCGACCGAATACTGGCCGTACACGGCGAGGCCCGGCTGCACGTCGTACACGGTGCCGATGCGCCAGCCCGTGTTCGCGAACACCTTCGTGAACGCGCCGCCGTTCACGAGATCGTCGCGATTCACGCTCGCGTGGTCGTAGCGCAGCCCGCCGATCACCGACCAGCGCTGCGTGATGGCCAGCCGGTTCTCGGCGAACAGTGCGTACTGGTTCGCCTGGCTGCGGTACTTCGGATAGGTGCCGGCCGTGTTGATGAAGCTGCCCGGATCGAAGCTGAACGGGTCGACCGTCGACGTGCCCGAATAGGGCGCGTTGTTGTCGTGCTGGAACGTCGTGTGATTGAACTCGACACCCGTCGAGAACGTGTTGCGCATGCCGAGCAGCGCGGTGGTCACGGTCGCCGCCGTCACGTTCCCGTACTGCTCCTGGTCGTGGAAGATTTCCGTGTAGCTGCTGCGCCGGACCTGCGTGGTCGACGGCAGATACGTGTAGTACTCCGCATCCTTCCAGTGACGGTTGCTTTTCATCCGGTACAGCGTGCTCGTCACGTTCAGGCTGTCGCTCGGCTGCCAGTTCGCCGATACCGTCGCCCAGCTGTCGCGGAACGCGATGTCGCTGTCGCCGACGTTGTAGTTCTTCTTGTCGAGCGCACGATCGCGCGCGCCGTTGACGAGCGGCACGCCGAAATACTGCATCGGATGCTGGAAGCCCTGCGCGTACGACGCCGTCACGTACAGGTCGGACGTCACGTCGTAGCGCAGCGCACCGGAGATCGACAGGTTGCGGGAGTTGCCGCGGTCCACCCAGTTCGACGAGCGGTTGCCGCTGATGTCGAAGCGGTACGACAGCTTGTCGTTGATCGCGCCGCCGCTGCCGAACGCGACCCGCGCGGTGCCCTCGGTGCCGCCGCCCGCTTGCAGCTCGTTGCGGATCGGGCCGCGCGTCGGCTTCTTCGGGACGATGTTGACGACACCGCCGATCGCCCCGTCGCCGTAGATCACCGAAGCCGGGCCGCGCAGCACGTCGATATGGTCGACGGACCACGTATCGAACGGAAAGGTGATGCCGATCGCGCCATACGGGCGCACGCCGTCATAGAGCTGCGTGACCGACGACGAGCCGACGAAGCCGCGCGCGCCGAGCTCCGAGCCGCCGTTGCCGGGATGCGGCGATGCGCTGATGCCGGCGGCGCGGCTCACGGCGTCGACGATCGAACTGTCGCCGCGCGTGTCGAGCGTCTTGCGATCGATCTGTTCGACGCTCGCGGGCGTTTCGAGCGACGACAGGCCGAGACGGCTGCCTGTATCCAGCGGTTGCGTGAGCGGCGTTGCCTTCTGCGCGTTGACGCGAATCGGCGCAAGCGTGGCGCCGGCGTTCGCGGCGTCGCTTTCCTGGGCCTGCCCGGCCGGCGCGAAGGCCGCGAGCAAGGCGGCGGGCAGCATCGAACTGAACTTCATGTTTCGGTTTCCTTTGAATCTGTGTAACGAGCGATACCGCAGGCGGCGCATCAGAACGCGTACCGCATGCCGGCGAACACGCTGCGTCCTTCGCCCGGATAGAAGATCGCGGTGTTCGCGGTGCGCGCATTCGCGACGGTGCTGATGTCGCTGACGTAGCGCTTGTTGGTCAGGTTGCGCGCGTCGACGAACAGCGACAGTCCATTGCGGAAGTCGTAGCCGGCCTGCAGCCCGAGCAGCGCGTAGCTCGGCACGCGCAGCGTGTTCGCATCGTCGGCCCATGCGCCCGACGGCACCCAGTCGAGCGTGGCCGCGATGTGGAAGCCGCTCGGGCGCGCGTAACCGAGCGTCGCGCGCAGCACGTTCAGCGGCACGCCCGCGATCCGGTTGTTGCCGTACTGCGGGTCGTTCTTGAAGCGGAAGTCGTTCAGGTTCCAGATGCCGGACAGCGTGATCTTGTCGCCCACGCCGCGGCCGGTGACGTTGCGCAACAGCTCGACCGACGCACCGGCCTCGATCCCCTGCAGCACCGTCCTGTTCGCATTGAACGTCGCGGCCGGCACGTCCGGGTTCGTCGTGTACTGCAGCAACTGGTCGCGCACGAGCGAGCGATAGGCGGTCACGTCCCAGCTCACGCGCTCGCGCGAGCCGCGCGTGCCGAACTCGATCGTCCATGCGTGCTGCGCCGCGAGCGGCGTGAAGCGCGTCGTGTTCGAGAAGGTCTGCGTGAGGTCGGTGAAGTCGGGCACGTCCTGGCTGCGCGTGATGTCGACGTAGGCCTGGGTGTTCGCGTCCGGCTGCCACAGCAGCCCGAGCTTCGGATTGACGCCGCTGTAGCTCGCGTTCGTCGACTTGTAGTTCGGGTTGCGCGGCAGCCCGCCGTTGTCGATGTACTCGCGCACCGAATGCAGCGCCTTCACGCCGGTCATCAGCGCGACGGTCGGCATGAAGAACAGCCGGTTCTCGACGTACGCTTCATAGTTGAACGCCGTCTGCGTCGAGTCGAGTGTCTGCGCGCCCTTGTTGCCGTTGACGTTCACGTACTGGTTCGCCTGCGTGCGGCCACCGAAGAAGCGCGCGCCGACGATCAGGTCGTTGCGCATCCCGCCGAGCGTCAGGCGGCCGGTGTAGCGCGGCGCGAAACCGTAGGTCCAGCCGTCCTGGTCGAGCGCCTGGAAGATCGGGTGATAGAGGCTCTTGTGAATCGCCCATGTGTCGAATTGCAGTTCGCCCGAATCGAGCTTCACCGTCGTGCGGTTGGCGATCCGCTCGGTGCGCGTGTTGCGCGCCTGATCCCCCGATATCGCGTTCGGCGCTGCCCTGGTCGGATTGTTCAGCGCGTCGGACAGCGACAGCGTGCCCGGCAGCAGCTGGTCGACGACGTACACGCCGACGTAGAAGCGCGTCTCGACGGCCGGGCTGAACCGGTAGCCGACGTTCGCGTTGAACTGCTCGTATTGCCCCTTCGAATGATCGCGATAACCGTCCGAATGATTGACGCTGAAGTTCGCGAGGAAGTCGAGCGGGCCGATCACGCGCGAGATCTGCGCGCTCGTGCGCACCGTGCCGTAGCTGCCGCCATCCACGCGCACGATGTTCGGCGCGTCGGCGGTGTGGGCAGTCGGCGTGATGAAGTCGATCGCGCCGCCGAGGGTCGATGCGCCGTACGCGAGGCCGTTGCCGCCCTTGTAGACCTGCACCGCCTGCAGCGCGAGCGGATCGATCTGGTAGTAGTCGCCGCTGCCGTCGGCGAGGTTGGTCGGGATGCCGTCCTGCAGGATCTCGAGGCCGCGCGTGTGATACGAGCGGGCAATCCCCGAGCCGCGGATCGACAGGCGCAACTCCTGGCCGTAGCGGTTCTCGACGAACACGCCGGGCACGTCCTTCAGTACGTCGCGTAGCGTGAAGGCGTAGGTGTTCTGGTAGCTGTCGGCGTCGACGAAGCCCACCGAGCCGACCGTCTGGTCGAGCGCGCGCTTCAGGTCGACGGTCGATTTCGACGTCAGGGAGTCTGCCGCGCGGGTCGCGTTGACGTTGATCGCGGGCAGCGTCGATGCGGCCGGCGCGTCGGCCGGCGCGGCGCCTTGTGCACATGCGGCTGACGCGGAGAGCACGGAGATCGCGCCGGACAGCGCGACGGCAATACGGGTCGAGGGAAACATGTCGTTGTACGTAGGGTTGGAATGACGATGATGAAACGGACACGATGCGCGCCATGCGCGGCGCCGGCCGCCGCGCGTGGTCACGCGCGCGGGCTCGGCATCGGGCAGCGGCAAGGCGGGCAGGCGAAGCGGACGGCGCCGCGCGAGGTGCGGCGACGCGGTCGCGAGGTGCGTCAGGCGCGGGCGGAGGGCGGCCCGCGGGCGGCGAGCGCGTAGCGCTTCGACGGGGGGCGGGCGGCGGGGATCGGTGGCGCGGGCGGCGCATGCCGCACGGCCGGCGCGGCGGACAGGAGCGCCGCGTACTGCAACGGCGGATGGCCGGCGAGCAGGCCGCAATAACCGCAGCGTTCGAAATGCGCATCGGCGGGCGCATGCGGTTCCGCGTGCGTCACGAGCGTATTGCCGGTTGCCGAGCAGATCGGCGCGGCCGGCAGGCCGCCAACGGATTCGGATGCGCTCGCGCGCAGTTGCGAGATCAGCGGCGCGACCAGCGCGAGCACGAGCGCGAACAGCCCGAGCCACGCCGTGGCCCGGGCTTGCCGTGTCGGCGCGCGGCGTGCGCCGGCGCGTGACGAATCAGGCTGCCGCGCGTGCCGCACGGCCGAACAGCAGACGGTCGATCAACCAGACCGCGACGATCGTCGCGCCCATCAGCGGAAAGACGATGCCGAGCAGCACGAGCCCCGCGATCCAGCCGCGCATCGGCGGCGTGCCGCGTTCTCGCGACGGCGCGCCGAGCTTGCCGGCCGGGCGCCGTTTCCACCACATCACGGTGCCGGTGACGGCCATCGCGGCCAGCCCGAGCGACAACACCGCGCAGACGATCTGGTTCGCGAGCCCGAAGTAGCGGCCCATGTGCAGCGACGTGCCATACGACACGGCGCGCGACACCGCGCCGTAGTCGTCGTAGCGGATGTCCTTCAGCACGGCGCCGCTGTACTGGTCGAGGGAGATCGTCCGCTCGGCCTGCGGGTCGTCGGGGAAGTACGACGCGGTGAATACGCCGTCCGCGCCGGACGGCAGCGCGAGCGTGTAGCCGCTCGTCACGCCGAGGCCCGCGACGATCGCGATCGCGCGGGCCAGCGGCAGCGGGGCCGGGGTCGGCGCCGACGGCGAATGCGGGACGGGCACGTTGCCGACCGCCCACGGCGTTTGCGGCAACGGCAGGTCGTCCATCACCATCCCTGGCATCGACTCGCCGGATTCGTGGTGATGGCCCGAGGGTGCGGCGGCCTGCGCGGGCGCATGCTCGGGCGCCGCGGCGGCACCCGGGCGCGTCGAGCGCACCGACGCGCCGCCCCATGCGCCTTCCGGCGCGCCGAGGTTCACGGTCGCGGCCAGCGCCTTGAAATTCTTGCCCCACGAACCCGACCACGGCAGCCCCGTCAGGAGGAACGCCACCGTGCCGGCCGCGAGCCAGATGCCGGCCGTCGCGTGGAGGTTTTTCCACAGCGGCCGGCCGCGCAGCGACAGGTCGGGCCGCAATGCGCGCCCGACGCGCGCCGTGCCGCGCGGCCACCACAGTGCGATGCCGGTGCCGATCATCACGAAGGTCCAGCACGCGGCGAGCTCCATCAGCAGTTCGCCCGTCTTGCCGAGCAGCAGCTTGCGATGCAGCATCCGGTCGATCTGCATGAAGCGGTTCTCGACGCTCAGCGTACCGAGCACGTTGCCGTCGTACGGGTTCACGTACACGCTCTCGCGGCTGCCGTCGCGCAGCCGGAATACGTACTCGGCGCTGCGGTCCGGCGCGGTCGAGACCTGGACGGAAACCGGCGTCGCGCCGGCCGGCATCGCGGTGCGCGCACTCGCGAGCAGCGCGTCGGGATCGAGGCGCGGCGTGGCACGCGGCTCGACGACGAGCCGGTGCGGATACAGCAGCGGCTCGATCTGCGGCTGGAAACAATACAGCGTGCCCGTGATCGCGAGGATCACCAGGAAAGGCATGACGAACAGGCCGGCATAGAAGTGCCAGCGCCAGAGCGTCCGGTAACCCGCGTGGGCGGAATGGGCGGGCGAGAGGGCCCGCTCGACGGTGGTCGACATGGTGTCAGCTCCTCGTGTTCGTTGAGCGGCCACGCCGGCGCGTGCCGGCGGACGTCAACGTGCGTTGCGCCCGCCTGCGCGCAGCGACGGAGCGGGCGGCGCGGCGCCATGCGCGGACGGTGCGCATGACGGCGTCGCGCGCGCGGTGCGGGCAGGCGGATGAACGCTTGAATCAGGTCGTATGAGACGAACGGCGTGCAGGCCCGTGCATATCGATGCGCGCGGGCCGCGAGGCGGAACCGTCAGCAGAACAGGGGAGGCGCGCGGGAAGGAGGGCGATCGTCGAAGATCGATCGCACGAACGGAAGAGGGGCGACATGAATCCGGAAGCGCCGCGGGACGGCGCCCGGAAACAGCAGCACCAGCAGCACGAACGACGCGAGCGCCGTGAACAGCGCGGCGCCGAATGCGCACAGGCTGTCGCCGCCTCCGGCGGAAGCCGGGTTGTCGGCGTGCGCGTCATGCTTGAGCGCATCGGCGAGCGCGAGCGCATCGTTGGCCGGCGTGATCGGCGCGCCGGCATCGAAACGGGCAGCCAGCGCGGCCACGTCGACGATCAGCGGGCCGCGGCCCGAACACAGCACCACCGAGCCCGCATCCGGACCGTCCGGATCGAGCATCACGGCGCCCGACATCAGCGCGCGGGACAGCAGCGTCACGAGGAGGAACCCCCACAGAAGCTGTCGCGCGACGCCTGGCCGGAGCAGGAAGCGGCGAAGTGCGTTCATGGCGCGCGATTGTACCTCCGTTTGCGGTGCGGGGCCGCTCGTCACGCTGATACACGGCATCAGCCCGGCGTGCTGCCGGAAGCGGAGGCGGCGCGCGCGGCGGCTATCCGGAACCGGGCGATCCGCTTTCCGGCGGCGCGTTCGCCGGGCCATACGACCAGGTGCCGTCCGCGCGGGCGGTGAGCACGTTGCCCGAGCGCCGGTCGTAGAGATGCCACTGCTCGTCGGCCGGATCGTCGCCGTATGGCCAGGTCGTCAGCTTGCCGCCGAGGTCGAAGTCGAATGCCCACGAACCCGGCTGGGCGTGCGGCGCGACCGATTGCAGGATCTGTCCGTCGAGACGCTGCGCGGCGGCGGCGATGTCGCCGGAGCGGGATTCGCTGTGCGCGAGTTCGAGGCCGTCGAGCGCGATCGACCAGTGGCAGTAGCAGATCCACAGATGCCCGCTGCCGGCGACCGTCACGTGCCGCGACGCGAGCCTGTCCCGGGACGCCGCGGACAGGCCCGGCGAGCCGGCGAGCGGCTCCCTGACATGCAGCGCGGGCTGCCCGAATTCGAACGTGAGAAAGCTGCCCTGGCCCTTCGTCACCGACCAGGCCGGGGTGTCGCAGATGGCCGGCCAGATCCGGTCGAAGTCGGCGGCGTTCACGGCGTGCGTCTCGTGTCGGCGAAACCGGCCCGGGTGTCGTTTGCGGTGTCGTCATTGCCGGCGAGCAGATCGGACAGGTCGGCGGGCGACATGCGCCGCATCGCCCGCTCGACGTCGCGATCGTAGCGGCGGTCGTTCGGGTCGAGATGCTTTTGAGCCTTGCGCCCGTAGCGTTTCACGAACACGCCGAGCGCGCCGGCCAGCCGGGATGTCCGGTTCCTGATGCTCATGCGGCGAGATTATCGGGCGTGCGCGCGAATCGGGAATGGCCGCCGTGGCCGTGCTTGCCGCCCGCGGCAGCCGCTGCGTCGTGCCGGCTCAGGCCGGATACGCATCGTCGACTTTCAGGTTCGCGAGGCGGAACAGCGTGCGCAGCGTCTGCGGATGAATGTCGCGGTGCGCGGCGAGCGACGTCAGCATGAAGTCGAGCACCTTCGCGTAGCGGAGCAGCACGAGGCAGCGCGCGAGATCGGGCGTGCGGCCGCGCATGTCCTCGGCGAGGTGGACCATTTCGGTCGACAGCGAGCGCGCCATCTCGAGTTCCATCTGCTGTTTTTCGGTCCAGTCGGGCAACGGCTGTTCGAGCAGTTTCGCGAGAAAGAGCTGGAACGACGTGTCGGACGAATTGGGCAGCGCATCCATGAAAGGCCTCGTTGCTTGCGCGAATCGTTCGGGCGTATCGGCTGGACGCGCCCGAGGGTGGGTTTGTGTCCGCGCGATGACCGGCGCGGCTGTCTCGCCCGAATGGAATGCAGGTTCCGTACCAGCGCAGCGGGACGATTGTTGAGCAATGTTGAGCGACGGTGCGATGCAGGGCGGCGAGTCCCGCCGGTACTGGATCGTGGCGGCGATCGAGGAGGCCGTCTACCTGCGCGGCGCGATGCATGTCGGGTGCGCGGGGCGGTCCGGCGAAGCGAAATGCTTCACGGATGTAACGTAACGCGGGGATAAATTGCGTCGCGCGTTCCATGGCGGGCCGACGAAACGGGCAGCCGCGCGCCTGCCGCCTGCGCCTGTCAGGCGTTCGCCCGGCCGGAGGCGGCGCTGCGGGATGGCCGCCACGGTCGGCGAAAACCGGCGGCGAACGTGGCAGGTGTTTCAAAACCGAGACGGATTCGCCCACGGCGAGCCGGCTGCACGACCTGTCCAACTGGCCCAGCGAATTGCCGGCCAATTGTCCATGGGCAGACGGCGCGCGTTTGCCAACAATGCGTTGATCATCCCTGCGAGGTTCGACATGAGCGTCCACTCTTTTTTCTCGGCCAACCTGCTGCTGGCCTACACGGCCTATTTCATCGGGACGGCCAGCCCCGGGCCGAGCAATCTCGCGATCATGTCGGTCGCCGCGAACCAGGGCCGCAAGGCGGCGCTCGCGTTTGCGCTCGGCGTGATTTCAGGGTCGATGGTCTGGGCGACGGTGGCGGCGCTTGGCGTGTCGGCCGCGCTGCTGGCATGGTCGAAGCTGCTGGTCGCGATCAAGATCTTCGGCGGGTTGTACCTGATGTGGCTGGCATTCAAGTCGGGGCGCACGGCATGGTCGGGCAAGGCGGCGGCGTCGCTGAACGCAGCGGGCGAGCAACGGCTGTCGCGTTTCTACGTACGCGGCGCAATGCTGCACCTGACCAATCCGAAGGCGATCCTCGTGTGGGTGTCGATCGTCGCGCTGTCGTCGAATGGCGCGGGCGCGTCGCACGGCGCCGTCGTGCCGGGCTGCCTCGTGATCGGGTGCCTGGTGTTCGGCGGCTATGCGCTCGTGTTCTCGATGAACGGCGCGCGCCGGCTGTATGTGCGCGGCCGGCGCGCGATGGAAGCGTGTCTCGCCGTCGTGTTCGGCGTGGCGGGGATTCGGCTGCTGGTGTCGAACGTGTAGCGCATGCGCTCGACATGCGGGCGCACGGCCGGCGCAAGCGGCTCGCGAGTCAGCGAGCCGTGCCGCGCGGCCGCCGTACTCAGAAAATGAAGCCCGTGTTGATGAACTTCGACGTGTGATCCGACACGATCGAATCGAGCAGCTGCTTGCTGCTGTCGGTCTGCTTCGCCGCGACCATCGAGCGGATCGAGAACGCGCGCAGCGCGTCGCTCACCGACAGCGTGCCTTCCGCCGAATCCTTGCGGCCCGCGAACGGGAACACGTCGGGCCCGCGCTGGCACTGGCAGTTGAGGTTCACGCGGCACACCTGGTTCACGAGCGGATCGACGAGCGCGCCGATCTGCACCGGATCGGAGCCGAAGATGCTGACCTGCTGGCCGTGATCCGACGTCGTCACGTAGTCGAGCGCCGTCTCGACGTCGTCGAACGGCGCGACCGGAATGATCGGCCCGAACTGTTCCTCGCGGTACAGTTTCATCCCTTCCGACACCGGGTACACGACGGCCGGATAGAACAGCGTCTTGCTGAACTCGCCGCCCGAATGGTTGACGACCTGCGCGCCCCTGGCCTTCGCGTCGTCGATCGCGTCCGTCATGTAGGCCGTGCGATGCATGCCGGGCAGCGGCGTGATGCTGACACCCTTCTCCCACGGCATGCCGATCTTCAGCTGCTCGAGCGCGGCGGTGAAGCGCTTCAGGAATTCGTCGACGATCGAGCGGTGCACGAGCAGCATCTTCAGCGCGGTGCAGCGCTGGCCGTTGAACGACAGCGCGCCGAGCAGGCACTCCTTCACGGTGAGGTCGAGATCGGCGTCGGGCAGCACGATCGCCGCGTTCTTCGCATCGAGGCCGAGGATCGCCCGCAGCCGGTGCGACTTCGGGTGCTGCTTCTTCAGGTGGTCGGCCACCTTGCTCGAGCCGATCAGCGCGAGCACGTTGATCTTGCCCGACGCGAGCATGTGCGGCACGACCACCGCGCCGGGCGCGTAGATCGTGTTGATCACGCCCTTCGGGAACGCGTCGCGGAACGCCTCGAGCAGCGGCTCGAACAGCAGCGTGCCGTATTGCGGCGGCTTGAACACCACGGTGTTGCCCATCAGCAGCGCGGGGATCAGCGTCGCGAACGTCTCGTTCAGCGGATAGTTGTACGGGCCCATGCACAGCACGACGCCGAGCGGCGTGCGGCGGATCTGGCCGATCGTGCCTTCCGCGATCACGAAGCGCGAGTTCGCGTTGTCGAGCTCCTTCAGCGCGTCGATCGTCTGCGTCATGTACGTGACGGTACGGTCGAACTCCTTCTGCGAATCGGCGAGGCTCTTGCCGATCTCCCACATGATCAGGTTCACCACCAGTTCGCGCTGCGCGACCATCCGCTTGATGAAGTCCTGCATGCACGCGATGCGCTGCTCGACCTTCATCGTCGGCCACTCGCCGCGGCCCGAGTCGTACGCGCGCACCGCGGCGTCGAGCGCCGCGTCGCTTTCCGGCTCGCCCATCACGGGATAGCTGCCGATCTCGACCTGCTCGACGCTGCCGTCCGCCTGTCGCACGCACACGGGCGACAGCACGGTCTTGGTCGCGCCGTCCCACGGGCGCAATTCGCCGTCGACGAGCGACACGCGCTGGTGGATCGGCGAAGCGAGCCGGTACTCGGCGGGAATGTCCTCAAGGGCGGGAAACAGCTGTTGCAGGGAAGCGGAATCGGGCATGACGGTCTCGTTTGACGGGGTGTCCGGGAAGGACGGGCGATGCGAATCCTGAGCTGAGCGATCCTCGATCCTGAATCGGCATGATGACGCGCGCACGACGAAGCGTCACGGGGAAACATGGCCGAATCAGCGAATGGAACCAGTTCCATTAAAAAGGAACGCCGGCATGAATGCAAGATTTGCCGAATCGTGCCGCATGCCTTGAAAGCATCCGGAAAGACTGTTGCGGAATGCTGGATATAACACGCTGCAGGCACCCGCAAACGTTTCCCTGTGGCCGGATTGCGCGGATAATGGCTCGGCGCGGCGAAGAAAAAAATGTAGCGAACCTGAGAGCACACGCAGTGAACAGAAGAAGATCCGCCGCACCGCCGATGCGAGGTCGGCTGCCCGGAGCGCCGGGTCGGGGTTGCCCGGTCCGGCGCGCACCGGACTTTGAATGCATGCCGTCTGCTCCGACGGATGCTTCGTGATCCTCTCCAGTCTCTTCGTCGTCGAATCCCGAATCCCGCTTGGCTCCCGGCCCTTCATCGCCCGATCGGGGGAATGAATTTCTTTCGTTTTAATTACGTCAAAGCCGCACCAAAGCGCGAAACAGAAAGGTATTCGTCAGGAATGCAGAGCGCCAAGCGCATGTACGTTGCGGGCAGGCGACATCTCGAAAATTTACTAAAAACACGAATCATTCTCGTTTAATATTTCGCTCCGTTACAAGTCGCGACAGAAAGCCGCGGCTCGTTTCGTGCCGGTTCCGCCGGCCGGCAGCCACCCGCGCCGGCTGTGCGTCGGCCGGCGGATGCGACGGGGAGATCCCCCGCGCATCGTCTCCTTCACGGAACGTTTCGTCGGTCGATTCGCCGCGTGATGCGCGCGCTGGCCGGATGCGTTTTCGTTCGCCGTTTTTCCTTCAGCCCCTACGTTCACGATGAAACTCAACAAGAGCGCCTGCCATGCGCTTCTGATCGCCACGTCGCTGGCCGGCGCACGCACCTCGTTCGCGCAGGCGAGCGACGCTGCGGCGACCCTGCCCGCGATCTCCGTCAATGCGGCTGCCGAGCACGCGTCGTACGACGGCGGCCACTCGCGCGCGGCGACCAAGACCGACATGTCGCTGATGGACGTGCCGCAGACGGTGAACGTCGTTCCGCACGCAGTGATCGAGGACCAGAACGCGACGTCGATGCAGGATGCGCTGCGCAACGTGCCGGGCATCGGTTTTTCGGTCGGCGACGGCCAGCGCGACCAGATCACGATCCGCGGCTTCAACAGCATCACGGACCAGTACGTCGACGGCATCCGCGACGACGCGCTGTACTACCGCGACCTGTCGAACGTCGATCGCGTCGAGGTGCTGAAGGGGCCGGCGGCCGTGCTGTACGGGCGCGGCTCGGCGGGCGGCATCGTGAATCGCGTGCTGAAGCGGCCGGAAGCGAACCCGGTGCGCGACGTGGGCGTGACGCTCGGCACGCGCGGCGAGCGGCGCGGCGAATTCGACCTCGGCTGGAACGCGAACGATGCGGCGCGTTTCCGCATGACCGGCGCGGCCGAGAATTCGAACAGTTTCCGCGACCAGTTCCAGCTCAACCGCCAGGCGATCGCGCCGTCCGCGCAGTTCAAGCTCGACCGCGACACGGTGCTGAACGTCGAATTCGACTATCTGCACGACCGCCGCACGTCGGACCAGGGGCTGCCCGCGTATCTCGGCCGGCCGGTCGACGTGCCGATCAACACGTATTACGGCTCGGCGGACGCGGCGAACAGCTCGTACAACGACATCTCCGCGAAGAGCGCGACGGTGTCGCTCGATCACCGCTTCAGTGATTCGCTGTCGTTTCACGGCACGATCCGCGCGTACGACTTCTCGCTCGAACGCAAGAACTACGTGACGTACGAGCCGATCAAGACCGCCGCACACCCGGTCGTCACGCTCGACCAGTCGACGCGCCAGCGCACCGACCACGGCATCGACGGCCTGTTCGAACTCACGCAGAAGACCTCGCTGTTCGGCATGCGGCACGAGCTGCTGTACGGGCTCGAGCTGTCGCAGCAGCAGAAGTTCGACACGATCTACAGCGTGTCGAAGGTCGCGACCTACGATCTGTTCAATCCGCAGCAGGTGATCCTGCCCGGCGTGCCGACCGGCGCGCGGGCGAAGACGAACGCGTCGACCGTCATCGGGCTCGCGGGCGTCTACGCGCAGGACCTGATCTCGCTGACCGAGCACTGGAAGGTGCTCGCGGGGCTGCGTTTCGACTACCTGAACCAGATCCGCCACGACTACACGTCGTCGAACGTCAACCTCGACCGTACCGATCACGCGTGGAGCCCGCGCGTCGGGCTGATCTACGAACCGCTCGACTGGCTGACGCTGTACGGGTCGTTCAGCCAGTCGTTCTCGCCGCTCGCCGATACGCTGATCAGTGCCGGCGCGTTCGCGAACGGCGCCGCGCTCGCGCCGCAGAAGACCACCGCGTATGAAGTCGGCTCGCGCTTCGACCTCGGCGGCAAGGCGACGGCGAGCGTCGCGCTGTTCGACATGCGCCAGACCAACCAGCAGATCGGCGATCCGAACAATCCTGGCTACGCGCTGCCGATCGGCACGCAGCACGTGCACGGGATGGAGCTGGGATTCACCGGCGAGATCGCGCCGAAGTGGTCGGTGTATGCGGGTTACGCGTACCTGAACGGCACGGTCGACGGCTCGGCGCAATCGACGGCAGCGGGCGTCACGGTGGCGAGCAACACGCCCGGGCTGATGCCGCGCCACAGCGCGAACCTGTGGATCAAGCGCGAGTTGCCGTACGGCTTCTATGCGGCGGCCGGCATGCAGTTCCAGTCGGCGCGTTATACGTCGGCGAGCGATCTCGTCACGCTGCCGTCGTTTACCGCGTTCAATCTCGGCGCC
Organism: Burkholderia sp. Bmkn7; assembly: GCF_041103175.1. NCBI lineage: Bacteria > Pseudomonadati > Pseudomonadota > Betaproteobacteria > Burkholderiales > Burkholderiaceae > Burkholderia > Burkholderia sp. Bmkn7. The sequence goes on from NZ_JBGCUH010000002.1 coordinate 908,205, forward strand.
GGCTATCGCAGCAAGAAGGTCGACGTGACGCTCACGCTCGACAACCTGTTCGATCGTCGCTACTTCATTGCCGCGCACGGCAATGCGGACCTGTACAACATGCCCGGCGACCCGCGCACGCTCACCGCGACGGTGAAGTGGCACATGTAACGCTCGTCACGCATCACGCGTGCGTTGCGCGACAATGCGGGTCGTCGTCACGATGGCCCGCCTTTCGCTACCCATGATCCGCCAAGCGCTTGATGTATCGAACCTGACCGGCTGCGCCCGCACGCTGTGCGCCGTATTGTTGCTGGCGTGCGGCCCGGCCGCGGCGGGCGAGCAGCCGATCCTGGCCGATGCCGAGCCGGAATGCCATGCCGTGCATGTCGACCGGACGATCACGCTGTCGGGGCGTTACGCGGTCGATTACGACGATGAAGCGATCGGCCCGGACGTGTGGTTCGAAGACGACGATGCGTCGGCGATGCGCTTGCCCGACCGCTCGCAACGTGCGGGCATGATCGTTTTCACGAACCAGGACGTTGCGCGGCGCGGGCTGCGGCTGCCCGCCGCGCAGCCTCACGGCGTTTGCCGGCTCGACGGGCGCGCGACGCTCGTGATCCGCGATCTGTATACCGCGTGCCCGGGGCTGGAAACGCCCGATAGCGCGCGGCTGGTGAAAGTCGTCAAGGCCAGCGTACCGGCGCGGCATGCCTGCAACGCCACCGTGCCCTGACGCCGACGCCACCGCGCCGTTACTCGACGTCCTCGTCATCCTCCAGATCGGCATCCTCCTCCGCGCACTCCGGCGCCGCATACGCGCTCGCCTGCTCGAGCAGCCAGCCGCGAAACAGTTCCAGCGGCTTGCTGTGGCTGAACTCCGTCGGATACACGAGGTAGTACGCGGAATCGCCGACCGTCGCCGCGTCGCACGGCACGACCAGGCCGAGCTGCTGCAACTGTTCCTCGACGAAGAATTTCGGCACGAGCGCGACGCCGAGCCCGGCCGCGGCCGCGCTGATCAGCATCGTGTGCAGCTCGTAGCGCACGCCCTGCATCGTGCGGATGTCCTCGACGCCATGTGTCTCGAACCACTGCGCCCACGCGCCGGGGCGTGTCGTCGAGTGCAGCAGCGGGTAGGCGAGCAGATCCTCGACGCGCTCGACGGGCCGGTCGAGCAGCGCGGGCGAGCAGATCGGCACGACTTCCTCGCCGAACAGGTAGTCGGACGACGTACCGGGCCAGGTCGGCTTGCCGTAGTGGATCGCGGCCTCGAAGTGCGTGTCCTCGAACGAGAACAGGTCGGTGCGGCTGCCCATGTTCACGCGCACGTCGGGCGTGCGGTCGTAGAAGCTCTTGATGCGCGGGATCAGCCAGTGCGACGCGAAGGTCGGCAGCACCGCCAGCTCCAGGTAGCCGCCGCCGCTGCCGTGCGCGATGATCGACAGCGTGTCGCGGTCGAGCGCTTCCAGCGCGCGGCGCACCTGCGTGCCGTAGAGCTTGCCGGCGCGCGTCAGCACGACGCGCTGCTTCACGCGTGCGAACAGCCGCACGCCGAGGCTGGCTTCCAGCGTCGCGATCTGGCGCGAGACCGCGCTTTCCGTCAGGAACAGCTCCTTGGCCGCGTGCGTAAAGCTCTCGTGGCGGGCGGCGGCTTCGAAAGCCACGAGCGCGCCCATGTTGGGGATCTTGAATTTGCGCATGATGTTCGATTCGTCTGACGGTCAGGCCCGCGCGGCGCCGGGCGGAAGGCGGGGCCGAGGAACGGCTGATAATTCCAAAAACTCATCACGTATCAATTTAATCTCGCTTTACGCCCGGCTGCAACCCTTTGAATAATGCTCCCCACGCAAGGTCAGGCGCCCGCTGGGCAGCCGGCCGACGAGTTGCCGGCACGTTTGCCGGCGGTCCCCCGAGACGAGAATCCTGATGCGCAATCCGAATATCGAGAGCTTGCTGACGAAGCTGCTGGGACAGGCGAAGACCGACGCCCTGTTCTCGACCCTGAACATGCCGGCCATCCTGGAAGAATGGGAAGAAGGTGTCGTGACGCGCGCGGAAATCGCGCAGGCGATGAACATGGCGCTGTTCGAAGGGCTGCTCGAGCGTTCGGCGAACGGCCGCGCTTATACGGCCGACGCGATCGAAAGCGGCGGCTCGGTCTATTTCGACCACGGTGCGCTGCGCACGGTGCGCTGGCCGCATACGGGCGCGCTGCCGCCGGGCGAGGCCGCGTTCACGCGCATCCTGCGTCCGCTCGGCTTCCGCCTGAACGGTCGTTACCCGCTCGACAAGCTCGGCATGACGGGCCGCGCGTATGCGCATGAAGACGCGCCGGACGAAATCGCGCAGTTCTTCGTCAGCGAACTGCATCCGGAACGTTTCTCGAAGGAATTCCAGCAGGCCGTGACGAACGTCGTCAGCTCGTCGCGGGATCCGCTGTCGCCGGCGGCCGTCGCGCTGCTGTGGGAAGTCGAGCGCGAAGGCTGGCTGTCGCTCGACGCCGCGCACGCGCTGCTGCCGGAGATCGTCGGTGCGTTCGCGCGCCAGCACGATGTGCCGAACGAACTCGATTACGAAACGCTGCTGCTGGAATCGGCGGAAATGGCGTGGATCGCGACCGAAGGCAACGCGTTCAACCATGCGACCGACCGCGTGGCCGACGTGTTCAAGCTGTCCGACGACGAGAAGGCGAAGGGCCGGCCGATGAAGCCGGAAGTCGAGCGTTCGCGCTCGGGTCGCGTGTTCCAGACCGCGTATCGTGCCGACACCGTCGAGCGCGAGTTCCGCACGCGCGACGGCGGCACGGTGAAGCGCAACGTGCCGGGCTCGTTCTACGAGTTCATCACGCGCAAGCGCACGTTCGACCAGGCGGCGCGCCGCTGGGTGACCGACCTGCGTTTCGATGCGGGCAACGCGCAGGGCATCTTCAAGATGACGGCGAACGCGGCGAAGTAACGACGCGAAAGCGCGGTACGTCGCTTTCGGAAGAGACGAGCGGATCGGGCAGGACGCAAGGGCGTTCTGCCCGATTTGCGTTGGGGACCCCGCGATGCCGCGCAATACGCGCGATCGGGCGAATGCCGGATCGCGGCGTCACGGTCATCGATCTGATTGGGGAAAGTGGAAAGCGGAAAGCGGCATAGCGGCTGGCGCATGCCGCGCGCCGTGCCGTCAGAACACGTGCGTGATCAGAAAGAACAGCACCAGCAGCCCGACCGGCACGCCGAGCAGCCAGGCGATCAGGTATTTGCCCATGTCGTAGGTCCTGGTGGCCGCGACGCCGTCGGCGCCGCGGCGGTTGGATGAATGTGCTGTCGCGTCACAGCTCGCGGTCGAATTCCTTCAGCTGCTTCTCGGCCGCGTCGCGGGCGATCCCGTACCGTTCCTGGATCTTCCCGGCGAGATACTCGCGATTGCCGTCCGCGACGGCCAGGTCGTCGTCGGTCAGCTTGCCCCACTTGGCCTTCAGCTTGCCGGTGAGCTGCTTCCACTGGCCCTTGATCTTGTCCTCGTTCATCATGTGCTCCTTGTCGTGCAGGGATAAAAAGCGCGGCGGCGTGCCGCGCCGGGAGGTCAGGCCTTCGCCTTCAGGCCGGATGCGTCGACGTGCTTCACGCCCTTGACCGCGCGCGACACGGCGATCGCCTTCTTCACGGCGATCTTCGTCGGCAGCACGCCCGTCAGCGTGACGACGCCGTCGACGGTCTTCACGCTGATGTCGACGCTCTTCAGGCCGTCGGTGGCGGCCAGCTGGCCCTTCACCTTGGTCGTGATCCATGTGTCGGTGACGGGCTGGTTCGATTCGGTCTTCACGCCGTTGTCGGTGGATGCGTCCTGCGCAACCGCGTTCGTGAGCGGCGCGGCGCCGAGCAGGAAAGCCGCGCTGACGGCGAGCAGTGTCGAAAGGTGCGAGATTTTGTTCATTGATGTTCTCCTTCGATTGATGGGGTGAGTGGACCGATCGTGGAGCACGGATCGTGCCGCGCGTTACTACCGCGTGACTTCATTACCCGGCGATCGGCGTGTCGTAGCCGGGCTCGCGCGGCGGCATGTCCGGGCGCGGCACGTCGGGCGGCAGCGGAACCGGCGGATCGGTGCCGGGCGGCGGTTCGGGCGGGTTGTCCGGAGGCGGTTCAGGCCGCGTCGGATCGGGTGTCTGATGCAGCTTCATCGTGCTTCTCCTCTGCGGTTCGGATGGCAGCGCATGAGCGCCGATGCAGAACCAGCGTACCGGGTCGAACGTGCACGGGCATCGCGCAAATTCACCTGATCGGCTAGTGCGTTTGCACGGGGGCGTCGTGAAGGGGAGGAGGGGCGCCCGCGCGTTGCGGTGCGCGCAAAGCAGGCGCGGAGAATGCTTCGGGGATCGGCGGGATGCCGCACGGTGGCGGCACGCGATGCGAATGTACTATGGCGGTTAGTGCATCCGCGCCTGTCGCGCACGGATGCGGCGCGCGATCATCGCCACACGCGCCGGCCGGCGCGTGCCGACGAAGCTGCAACCGGGCCGGCGGTCATGCTGACGACATGGACAACCATTCGATGAACGAACAGGTAAACGAACAGGCGCTGAAGTCGCATACCGACCGGCGCCAGCTGCACCAGATCATCGCGGGGCTCACCGAGGGCGTGATCCTGGTCGAGCCCGACCAGCGGATCGTCTGGGCGAACGAGGCCGCGCTCGCGATGCACGGCGTGACCGAGCTGAAGGCGCTCGGCGAGACCGTCACCGATTACCGCGAGCGCTTCCGGCTGCGCTACCGGAACAACCATCCGGTGCGCGACGGCCACTATCCGATGGATCGCGTGATCGCGGGCGAGGAGTTCAGCGACGTGACGGTCGAAGTGGAATCGGCTGCCGACGAAACCGTGAGCTGGGTCCACCGCATCCGCAGCCTCGTGCTGACGAACGCGGCCGGCGAACCCGACTGCCTCGCGCTGGTGCTGCACGACGCGACCGAATGGGCGAGCGCCGAGGAGCGCTTCGAGCGCACCTTCAACGCAAACCCGGCGCCGGCCGTGATCTGCCGGCTCGACGACCTGCGCTACGTGAAGGTCAACCAGGGTTTTCTGGACATGACCGGCCACGCGCGCGACGACGTGCTCGGCCGCTCGGTATACGAGGTCGACGTGCTCGAACAGGCCGAACGGCGCGAGCTCGCGATCGAGCGGCTCGGCGAAGGCGCGACGATTCCGCAGATGGAGGCCGTGCTGAAACTCGCGGACGGCAGCACGAAGGCCGTGGTCGTCGCCGGGCAGCCGATCGACATGAACGACGAGGCATGCATGCTGTTTACGTTCATGGATCTCGAGCCGCGCAAGCAGGCCGAGCGCGCGCTGCGGCAGAGCGAGGAACGCTTCGCGACGGCGTTCCGGATGGCGCCGGTCGCCACCGCGATCGTCACGGCCGACCGCTTCGAATTGCTCGACGTGAACGACGCATTCGCCGCGATGACGGGCCATGCGCAGGACGACCTGCTCGGCAAATCCGCGGAGGAAATCGGGTTGTGGGCCGAACGCGGCGCGTGGCAGCGCATCGAAGGCCGGCTCGCGCGCGACGGCAACGTGCGCAACGCCGACGTGCAGATTCGCACGCGCGACGGTGACGTGCGCGATTGCGTCGTGTCGGCCGACCCCGTCGCGATACACGGGCGCGACTGCCTGCTCGTCGCGCTGCTCGACATCAGCGATCGCAAGCGCACGGAGATGGAACTCGTGTACGCGATCGAAACGGCGATGCAGGATGCGTCATGGTTCAGCCGCACGCTGATCGAGAAGCTGGCGAACGTGCGGCGCGCGAACGCGCCGGATGCGGGCGCCCAACTGTCGGACCTGACCGCGCGCGAGCGCGACGTGTTCGACCTGCTGTGCCACGGTCTCGCCGACAAGGAAATCGCCGGCCGCCTCGGGCTCGCGCCGAACACCGTGCGCAATCACGTCGCGACGATCTACGCGAAGCTCGACGTGCACAGTCGCGCCGAGGCGATCGTGTGGGCGCGCGAACGCGGGATCGTCGGCGCGGCCGATGCGAACGGCACGCGCGGCGCGAAGGCGGGCGAGAACGGCAAGGACTGACGCCGTCGGTACGAATGCACCATGCGCGCTGGTGCATCCGCATCTGCCGCGCGCGGCGCCCGCTTGCGATCCTGTCCACTCGGCGGTGCGGCGCTGGCCGTCACGCCGCCGGTTCTCCCCAACCATCGCAGGAGACGACCATGGACAGGAATCGGATCGAAGGCAAGCTGAAACAGGTCAAGGGTTCGGTCAAGGAAGCGCTCGGCAAGGTCACGGGCGACCGCAAGACGGAACTGGAAGGCGTCGCCGAACAGCAGGCCGGCAAGCTTCAGGAGCAGGCCGGCGAGGCGGCGGATGCGGCGCGCAAGCAGACGGACGCCGATCGGCATTGACCGATGACGCGGCGCCGCGGGCGTCGCGGTGGCCGGCCGGGCCGTCGTCGCAACGATGATGCGCTGCCGGCATGACCACGACCGGCCTTGATGGACGGGCGCCGGCGCCGCTTCCCATGAAAACTGCCTGCCCGCGGTTCACGGTTGCGCGGGCCGCGGGCCGGCCGCGCATGCGGAACTTGATGACAAATCCTCACTACATAGTTCCGATATTTCGTTTGCTGCACGGGTATTGGCTGCCCACAATCCATTCACCTCTTTCGCGATGAAAGGCTCTTCGGAGACGGAGCTGCGGCGATCGACCGGCCAGGTGCGTTGCACGACGCCCCGGTAGCGGACGAGACGACCGGCACGCGAGAGGGCGCCGACGCGCGGTGGTCGCGCGTTGCATCCCGGCCCCCAGAACAAGGATTGTCATGACGTTCCGCATTCGTTCGCTTTCCGGCGTCGCATTGACCGCCGCGATTCTCGCGCTCCAGACGGGCGCGGCCCACGCGCAGGAGACGGTCGTCAAGGTCGGCGTCGCCGGCCCGCTGACGGGAGGCGGCGCCGCCTACGGCAAGGACATCGAGAACGGCGTGCGCATGGCCGTCGACGAAGCGAATGCCGCGCATCCGACGGTGGGCGGCAAGCCCGTGAAGTTCGTCGTCGCGTCGCAGGACGACCAAAGCGATCCGCGCACCGGCGTGCAGGCCGCGCAGCAGCTCGCCGACGCGCAGGTGGCCGTCGTGATCGGCCACTTCAATTCGGGCACGACGCTGCCCGCGTCGAAGATCTACGCGAAGGCCGGCATTCCGATGATCACGCCGTCGGCGACCAATCCCGACATCACGCGCGCCGGGCTCGGCACCGTGTATCGCGTGATCGCGACCGATACGCAGAACGCCGGCAATGCGGGCGCCTATGCGGCGAGCGTGACCAAGGCGAAGCGCATCGCGATCATCGACGACCGCACGGCGTTCGGCCAGGGCGAAGCCGACGAATTCGAGAAGGCCGTGAAGGCGAACGGCGGCACGATCGTTGCGCGCGAATTCACGAACGACAAGGCGGTGGATTTCAGCGCGCAGCTCACGAAGATCAAGAGCACCAACGCCGATCTCGTGTTCTTCGGCGGCCTCGACGCGCAGGCCGCGATGCTCGTGAAACGCATGCGCCAGCTCGGCATTCGCGCGCAGTTCCTCGCGGGCGGCGGCGTGATGAACGCGAACTTCATCAAGCTGGCCGGCAACGCGGCGGAAGGCGCGGCCGTGTGGGAATACGGGCAGCCGCTGTCGCGTCTCGCGAAGGGCAAGACGTTCGAAACGAAATTCCGGCAGAAGTACGGTGTCGACATGCTCGCGTATGCGCCGTTCGCGTACGACGCGACGTGGATCGCGATCAACGCGATGCAGAAGGCGAACTCGACGAAGCCGGCCGATTTCAACGGCGCGCTGAAGGGCACGCGCTACGACGGCATCACGGGCACGATCGCGTTCACGAACACGGGCGACCTGAAGAACCCGAGCTCGACGCTGTACGAGGTGAAGAACGCCGCGTGGCAGCCCGTCACGACGAAATCGGCGGATTGAACGCAACAGGCGCGCGCGGACTTTCGCGGAGCTGCCGGACGTGCTGAAATGCCATCGGCGATCGGTTGCGATCGCGGCGCACGCCGGTGCGGCAGCCGCACGAGTCCGCCTGCGCGACGCCGCGTGCGACGCGGCACGAACAACCCACGGGCGCAGCCGGCCGGCCGCGCCCTTCATGTGCAACTGGAGTCAGTCGTGAGTTCTCAAGTCGTCATCGTCGGCGGTGGTGTGATCGGCAGCTCGATCGCCTATTTCCTGCGCGCCACCGATCCCACGGTATCCGTGACCGTCATCGAGCGCGACCCCACCTATGCGAGATCGTCGTCGGCGTTGTCGGCCGCGTCGATTCGCCAGCAGTTCTCGACGCCGCTGTCGATCCAGATGTCGCTGTTCGGCATCGACTTCCTGCGCACGATCGGCGAACGGCTCGAAGTGGACGGCCACCAGCCGTCGATCGACCTGCACGAAGGCGGCTACCTGTTCCTCGCGACGCCGGCAGGCGACGCGACGCTGCGCGAGAACCATGCGCTGCAGACGAGCCTCGGCGCGGATATCCGGCTGATGGACCGCGATGCGCTGCGCGCGAAGTTTCCGTGGCTGAACGTCGACGATCTCGTATCGGGCTCATATGGCGTGAGCGGCGAAGGCTGGTTCGACGGCTACGGGCTCGTGCAGGCATTGCGCAAGAAGGCGCAGGCGCTGGGCGCGCGCTACGTGCCGTCCGACGTGACGGCGGTGGTGCGCGACGGCCGCAAGGTGACGCATGCGGTCACGGCCGACGGCGAACGCCATGCGTGCGACACGCTCGTCAACGCGGCCGGTGCATGGGCCCGCACGCTGTCGTCGATGATGGGCATCGACATCCCCGTCCATGCGCGGCGGCGCAGCATCTTCAACGTGTCGTCGCCCGCCAGGCTCACGGATTGCCCGCTGCTGATCGACCCGACCGGCGTGTATTTCCGGCCGGAAGGGCGCACGTACATCTGCGGGACGTCGCCGAGCCCGGATCGCGATCCGGACGACCTGCCGCTCGACGAAGTCGACCACGACCTGTTCGACGAGGTGATCTGGCCGACGCTCGCGAACCGCGTGCCGGAGTTCGAGGCGCTGCGCGTGGAGAACTGCTGGTCCGGGTACTACGAGTACAACGTGTTCGACCACAACGCGATCATCGGGTATCACCCGGACCTCGACAACGTCGTGTTCGCGAACGGCTACAGCGGCCACGGGCTGCAGCAAGGGCCGGCGACGGGGCGCGGGGTCAGCGAACTCATTCTGGGCGGGCGTTACGACACGCTCGACCTGTCGTCGCTCGGCTGGGCGCGAGTGCTGGAAAACCGGCCGATCGTCGAAAAGAACGTCGTGTAGCGCGGCGTACCCCGCCCCGTGTGGTGGGCGGGATTCTCCTTGTGTCTCGACTCATTGGCCCGACCGTGTCGGGCCTTTTTTTGTTGCGCGTGTCAGCCGGCGCCGTAGATCGCGTCGCGCAGATCGATCGTGTACTGGCCGTTCATCCCTTCGTAAAGCGTGTTCGACAGCGACACGACGGTGAGCCCCCGGGCGCGGTCGACGAACCACGAATGCCCGTACACGCCGCCCCAGCGCCACGTGCCCACCGACTCCGGCGAGGCCGCCGCGAGCGGGTCGCGCAATACCGAGAACCCGATTCCGAACCCCGCGCCGGGCAGGTCGGGCAATTCGAGGTTGCCGGTGTGGATGCGGCCCATCTCGTCGACCAGGTCGGCCGGCAATAGCGAGCCGCCACCGGCACGCAGCGTGTCCAGCAGGTTCAGCACGTCGGCGGCGGTGCCGACCATCCCGGCGCCGCCCGACGGGAAGGCATCCGCGTCGAGCGCGCGCGACGGCGAATACGTCACGCCGACGGTTCCGTCGAAGATGGGCACGGTCTCGTTTTCGGCGAGCCGGTGCGGTTGCGGCGTGTCGTTGACGTAGGGCGTCGCGAGCCGCGCGGGATCGCGTGCGACGAATCCCGTGTCGCGGGCGCCGAGCGGGCGGAGCACGAGCGTGTCGATGGCGTCGGCGAGCGGCAGCCCGCTGACGGCCTCGATCAGCGCGCCGACCACGTCGATGGAAAGCGAATAGTTCCAGCCGGTTCCCGGCGCGAACTGCAGCGGCACGCTCGCGATCCTGCGCAGGTTTTCGGCGAGCGTGATCGATGCGGCATCGAGCCCGTCGGAGGCGCCCGCGCGCGCATAGGGGCCGGTCGCGTCGGCTTCCGTGAAGCGATAGCCGAGGCCGGCCGTATGCGTGAGCAGGTGGCGCACCCTGATCACCGGCACGCTGCCGTCGCGCAGCGCCGGGCGGAACTCGGGCAGCCAGCGCGTGACGTTGTCGTCGAGCGACAGCTTGTGTTGCGCGACGAGCGCCATCGCGGCCGCCGAGACGATCGGCTTCGTCACCGATGCGAGCCTGAACAGCGTGTCCTCGCGCATCGGCGTGCGCGCTTCGCGATCGGCGAACCCGGCCGCGCGGCGATAGACGAGTTCGCCGTCGCGTGCGATCAGGACGACCACACCGACGAGGCGATGTGTTTCGAGTTGACGGGACAGTACCGCATCGACGCGCTCGGCGAGTGCGGGATCGGCCGACGGCTGCCGGGATGATGCGCGGTTGGGGATCATCGAAGACTCTGTCGTGAAAGGTGTGCCGACATGGTAGGCGGCATGCGCCGGAAGTGGCGTTTATCCATACGTCGAACAGGGCTTCGTGCGCCGCACCGGCCGGCGCGGGCGGCCACGGGGCAGGAGATTGAACCGGGCGCCACGGCAGCCGCGTTGCGGTGCGTCATGCCGGGCCTGCGCCGGGCAGCCGCCAAAATATGCCCCAAGCGGCGGGCGGCGTTCGTTAGAATCTGCTTTCGTCGAGGAAACAGCGCAATTGCATTGGGGCAGGGCGGTATCGCGTCACGGACACTGCTTGCCCGGAATTCATCGTTCATTTTTCACCGGAGGCGAGCATGCCAGGTTTACTTCCCGATGTTGACCGCGAGGGGCTCCTCGAATATTCGGTGGTGTACACCGATCGCTCGGTCAACCATATGTCGCAACGCTTTCAGGGCGTCATGCGCGACATCTCCGGCACCCTGAAAAAAGTCTACAACGCGAAGTCGGTCGTGATCGTCCCGGGCAGCGGGACGTTCGGCATGGAAGCCGTCGCGCGGCAGTTTGCAACGAACAAGAAGTGCCTGGTCATCCGCAACGGCTGGTTCAGTTTCCGCTGGTCGCAGATTTTCGACATGGGCAGCATTCCGTCCGAAACGACGGTGCTGAAGGCGCGCCCGGTCGAAGCGGGGCGGCAGGCCGCGTATGCGCCGGCCCCGCTCGACGAAGTGGTCGCCGCGATCAAGGAACACAAGCCGGATCTGGTCTTTGCGCCGCACGTCGAGACCGCGTCCGGGATGATGCTGTCCGATGCGTATCTGCGCGCGGTGGCCGACGCCGTGCATGCGGTCGGCGGCATGTTCGTGCTGGATTGCATCGCGTCCGGCACGGTGTGGGTCGACATGCAGGCGAGCGGCGTCGACATCCTGATCAGCGCGCCGCAGAAGGGCTGGAGTGCGTCGCCGTGCTGCGCGATGGTCATGCTGAGCCCGCTCGCCCGCGAGCGCATCGACGGCACGACCAGCACCAGCTTCGCGTGCGATCTCCGCAAGTGGCTGCAGATCATGGATGCCTACGAGGGCGGCGGGTTCGCATACCACGCGACGATGCCCACGGACAGCCTCACGACGCTGCGCGACGTGATGAAGGAAACCGAGGCATACGGGTTCGACAAGGTGAAGGCGGAGCAGCTCGAGCTCGGCAAGCGCATTCGCGCGCTGCTGGCCGACAAGGGTTTCCGGAGCGTCGCGGCTGAAGGCTTCGAGGCGCCGGGTGTCGTGGTCAGCTACACGGACGACGACGCGATTCGATCGGGGAAGAAGTTCGCCGACGTGGGCTTGCAGATCGCGGCCGGCGTGCCGCTGCAATGCGACGAGCCGGAGGATTTCAAGACCTTCCGTCTGGGGTTGTTCGGCTTGGACAAGCTGCATGATGTCGACGGTGCGGTTGCGCGGTTTGCCGACGCGCTGGAGCGGATTCTCTAAGCCGCTTTGCGGACCTGGGCGAGGCCGTGGGCGGTGGGGCGTTGTACCCGCGGCCTGCCGCCTCGCCCGATTCGTCGTCACGGTCTCGTTCGATGCGCGCGCCCGGGCTCCGGGTTCGACGGACTCATCCGCGGCGGGGCCGATCCATCCGCCTGTACGGCTTACCTGAAAGGCTCGCATGGCTTACATCATTCGACACGAAGTTCCGCCGGTATCCACCTACATCGACATTCGTCTCGCCGCAGGGTTGAGCAGGAAGTCGGAACAGGCCGCGACGATCGGGTTGAAGAACGGGCTCTTCAGCGTCGTGGCTTACTGCGACGGTGTGCCGGTCGGAATCGGCAGGGTCATCGGCGACGGCGGCTGCTTCTTCGAGATCGTGGACATCGCGGTGTTGCCCGCTCACCAGAAGAAAGGCGTAGGTGACCTGATCATGCGGGCGCTGATGGGTTACGTTCACGAGAATGCGCCGCCGACCGCGTATGTCAGCCTGATGGCCGATCACGGTACACCGAAGTTCTACGAACGCTATGGTTTCCAGCCGTCGTCGCTGCCGGAGAAGGCGGGGATGTTCCTGCGGATTGCGTAGCGCGCGGGAGGCCGATCGTCGCGGGTGATCGCTGGCCGTCGACAGCGCCGGAGACAGTAGATGTGCGCGCTCACCGCCGCTCATCGTGGCGACGGTCCGGTCTTCCTCGAGTTTGTCGACACGCTTTTGCACTGAGCGCGCGTGCTTTTCGTTGTCATGCTCACGGCCCCAGGCGGCGACGCGTTTGCCGCCGATGGCGAGCCGGTCAATTTCCTTTTGTTCGGCGGCACGGCGCACCTGCGTTGCCGCGTCGGCATCGGTGATCCGAATGAACCACAGGCGGGCTGGCGCCGTGCGTTCGGCAATACCCAGCAATACGCAGCCGGGCTCGACTTTGTCGTTCGCGAGCGGCGGGCCGCTGTTCCGCACGGCCATCGTGGCTTTCGTTGCGCTAACAACGACCTCGGCGGAACAAGTCGGAACAAGTCGGCACGACGTCGGCAGCCGAAGCATTCCGCGAATTCACTCAACGAAATCCGGAAGCTCGATTGCGTTGCTGACGTGCTATATCGAAACCGCTCGGGGTTGGTCGCCAGTTGAAGCCAATTTTGCCCCGGCAATGCACGCTAATCCCGCTCCATCCGTTGCAATCAATTCGCAAGGATTGGCAATATCGGACTCGCTGGCCAATCGCTGATTAATATGCGTGGCGACTTAGTGGAAGACGAAAAATATATTGGACGTCACGAAATGGATGTTGCATTGTTCACGCATTCGATGCGATCGCAGAAAATGAGCTGAGCGGTGTAGCGCCGCACAAGCAGAGAACGTCATATGCGATTGCGGTCGTGGCTCCTGTTCCCGGAGTCGCGGCCTGGACGATCCGCGGCGTGCGCGACGCCTGTGCGCGCGCGTATGCAGGATCGGCGCAACAGACAAAGAAAAGCGGCGAAAAGGACCTGAGAAGATGAAGGAGACGCGACGGACGCGGGCGGCATTCCGGATCGGGCGCAAACCCGACCCGGCTTCGCCGCTACGCCCAGATCGAGATCTGTTCGACCGACAACGCGGTCGCGACGGCAGGGCGGCGGAGCATGCGCTCCGTATGCGCGGCCCAATGTTCGAACCCGCGCATGTCGAGCTTCAGCATGTTCCCCCATTTGAAAAATATCAGCAGCATCGGATCGACGATCGAGTAGTGCTCGCCGAGCGCCCAGTCGCGCGCCGCGAGCCGTTCGTCGATCTGCGCATACGCGGCGAGGATGCCCGCACGGCCTTTCGCGCGAATGCCGTCGTGCGCAGCCGGGTCCTCGCTGAAACGCGACGGATGGAAGTTGAGCGCGACCGTTCCGGGCAACACTGACGCCAGCCAGTTCATCCACTCGACGGCACGTGCGAGGCCCATTGCGGTATCGGGCACGAGCCGCGCCTGCGGAAAGCGCAGCGCGAGATAAAGCAGGATCGCCGACGACTCCGTCAGCACGTCGTCGCCGGTGTGCAGCACGGGCACCTTGCCTTTCGGGTTGAGCTGCCGGAATTCGGGGCTCTGCGTCGCACCGTCCTTGATCGAGACGAGTGCGAGTTCGAATGGTTCGCCCAGCTCGCGCAGGATGACGTGCGGTGCAAACGAAAGATGGCCGGGGCAGTAGAACAGCGTATGAGTTGTCATATTGATTAAGTCTCCTATTTATCTCTGGTGGAGATGCTGACCGGGTTTGTCGTGTCGACGCGTCGCATGGTGCATGACGCCCGATCGAAAGTCAAAAGCGAAGGACGATGTGAAGGATCTTGCGGTTCGGTGAAGACGAAGCCGGCCAGTGCGATGCGCGCGGGCCGGGATGAACGTGCGTTTCTGGAGCGTGATCGTGATGCGGATGATGAGCCTCGACGAATTGATCGACAGCGTGAAGACGTTTCTGGCCGGGATCGACCCGGGCGCGCCGGCGCGCGTGACCGCGCAGACGAACCTGCTCGACGCCAACCTGCTCGACTCGCTGTCGCTCGTGCACTTCGTGCTGTTCATCGAGCAGACGCTCAGGATCGACATCCCGATCGGCGACTTCGTGCTCGACTCGATCGCGTCGGTCGCGGCGATCTACGACCACTACGTGCTCGGCACGCCGCATGCCGCGAGCGCGTCGCGATGACGCCGGACAACCTGCTTCGTGACGAGTCGTTCACGTATTTCGCATACGGCTCGTGCATGAACCTCGCGAGCCTGTCGACGTCGCTCGGCTGCGACGCGGCGACGTACTTCGCGGGCGCGGCGCAGCTCGACGGCCATCGCCTCGCGTTCAATTACGCGTCGCTCAACGAGCCGGTCTGCTGCGCGAACATCGAGCCGGCTGCCGGTGCGATCGTCGAGGGCGCGTTATACCGGTTGCCGATGCGCATGCTCGACGCGCTCGAGCGTCGCGAAGGCGTGCATCTCGGCCGCTACGTTCGCTACGCGGTCGAGGTGCTGGCGCCCGGCGGGCGGCGCGTACATGCGCTGACGTATCGCGGTGCGGTCACGCTCGATTGCGACGCCGCGCCGAGCGCGCGCTACCGCGACCTGCTGGTTCGCGGGCTCGCCGACGCGGGCGTGTCGGCGGCGTATCGCGAGCGCACGGTCGCCTACATGGCGGGGCTGCGCGATCGGCCGCCGCGTGCGGCATGACGGAATCAAGGCATCGTGCGCTCCACAAGAGCGCCCGATCCAGCGGTGCGTTCGCGACTTCGAACGTCGACGAGCGTTTTAAAGGCGCCCTAAGCGGGCATGTGAGCAAAAGGTTGAACATGAACCAGGCTTTCGACCATCCGCGCGTCATGCGCATCTTGCGCGTTGCCTGCGACGCAGCGCCCGGGCACAACGACGTACAACGAGCCCCCGGATCCGCAGCAACACCACGAACCGACCTCGCGAGGCCGATGCGCACCTGATCCGCGCCCGCGAGCCGGATCGACACCCGCCCGGCGTGCCGCACACAGGTGTGCGGCACGCGGCACCCCGCATGCGAGAACGCGCCGACCGGAGGAGGACGGCTCGCTGCCTCGTGCGCTGGATCGCGGGTGCCGCCGTCGGGCGACGCGTGCAAGGCGCCGCGCGCAACGAATGACAATCGATCGCAAACAAGGAAAAAAATCATGGAGACGCTCGTATCGACCGTATTGCCCGCAGCGGGGGTGTCGGAAGACGCCGCCTATCGCAAGGTCGCGTGGCGGCTGATGCCGTTGCTGCTGTTCTGTTACCTGGTGTCGTATCTCGACCGCGTGAACGTGGGCTTCGCGAAGCTGCAGATGGCCGGCGATCTCGGGCTGTCCGACGCGGCCTACGGGCTCGGCGCCGGCATCTTCTTCTTCGGTTATTTCATCTTCGAGGTGCCGAGCAACCTGATCCTCCACCGCATCGGCGCACGCGTCTGGATCGCGCGAATCATGGTGACGTGGGGCGCGGTGTCCGCGCTGACGATGTTCGTCACGACGCCGACGGCGTTCTACGCGATGCGGTTCGTGCTCGGCGCCGCCGAGGCCGGTTTCTTTCCGGGCGTGATCCTGTACCTGACCTACTGGTATCCGGCCCATCGGCGCGGGCGGATCACGACGGTGTTCATGACGGCCGTCGCGCTGTCGGGCGTCGTCGGCGGCCCGATTTCCGGCTACATCCTGAAAGCATTCGACGGCATCAACGGGTGGCACGGCTGGCAGTGGCTGTATCTGCTCGAAGGGCTGCCGTCGATCGTCGCGGGTTTGCTCGTCTACGCGCTGCTCGACGACCGGATCGCGCAGGCGAAGTGGCTGAGCGACGAGGAGCGCGCGCTGCTCGAACGCAACGTGAATGCCGAGGACGCGGTCAAGTCCCACCTGTCGCTCGGCGCGGTGCTCGCGAATCCGCGCGTGTGGCTGATGTGCGCGATCTACTTCTCGTTCGTGATCGGCCTGTACGGCGTGGGCTTCTGGCTGCCGACGCTCATCCATGCGACGGGCGTGGCCGATCCGCTGACGATCGGGCTGCTGTCGACGGTGCCGTATGCGCTTGCGGTGGTCGCGATGATCGCGATCGCACGCAGTTCGGATCGCCTTCGCGAACGCCGCTGGCACCTTGCGGTGCCCGGTGCGATGGGCACGGTGGGGCTCGTGCTCGCGGTCGGCTGGGCGCATCAGACGGGGCTTGCGATCGCGGCGCTGACGCTCGCGACGATGGGCATCCTCACCGCGATCCCGCTGTTCTGGAGCCTGCCGACCGCGTTCCTCGGCGGCACCGCGGCCGCCGCCGGGATCGCGATGATCAATTCCGTCGGCAACCTCGCAGGCTTCCTCGGCCCTTACCTGATGGGGCTGCTCAAGCAACTGACCGCATCGAACGACGCGGGCCTCTACATGATGGCCGGCTGCATGGCGCTGGGCGGACTGCTCGCGCTGTCGCTGCCGAAGGCGCTGGTGAACCGGTAGCGATGCGCGGCTTTTCCCCCATGCACGGAGACAGGACATGATCCACAACGAACCCGCACTGTTCCCCGACCAGTCGATGGGCGCCTCGCCGCAGCGCTTTCGCGACGCGATGTGCCGCGTGGCATCGGCCGTTCACGTACTCACGAGCGACGGACCTGCCGGGCGCTGCGGCATGACGGCGACCGCCGTGCTGTCGGTGTCCGATGCGCCGCCGACGGTGCTCGTGTCCGTCAATCGCGGCAGCGTATCGGCGCAGCGGCTGATCGCGAACGAGGTGTTCTGCGTGAACACGCTCGGCGCCGCCGACCGGTTTCTCGCCGACGTGTTCGCGGGCCGGACCGCGCACGCGCGCGATGCGCGCTTCACGGTGGGCGAATGGGGCGAGCTCGCGACGCGCGCGCCGGTGCTGGCGAGCGCGCGCATCGCGCTCGACTGCCGGCTCGTCGCGTCGATGAGCGCGGCGACGCACGAGCTGCTGGTCGGCGAAGTCGTGGCGCTGCACTGTGCGGCGCCCGACGACGACACGCTCGTCTATCTGCAGCGGGAGTTCCGCGTCGTGTGACGACGCGTGCCGACAGGATGACCGACATGAAACGCGAAATCGTACTAGCCACCAACCGCTGCCGCGGCGAGATCCTCGCCGGCGGTTTTCGCACCGACGTCGCGCGCATCGCGCAGTGCGCACGTACGCATCTCGGCGACTACGCCGACAACCCGCATGTGCGAGCGCTGCTCGTGGCGCTGGAGAACCGCTGCCTCGCATCGGGGCGCCTGCTCGATCTCACGTACTCGGTGGACCCGAGCTTCATCCTCGGGTTCTTCGACGTGCCCTACAACGTCGACGCGTTCCTCGAGGCGGCCGCGATCGCGCCCGTGCCGATTCCGCCGAGCGTGCTCGCGATCGCGCCGGACGGCAACGCGTTGCCGGTGCAGATCCGCATGTGCACGGACGGCTTTCTCAATCCGCTCGCGGTCGCGGTATTCGGCGAGAACTTCATCGACGCCGACCTGCGCGCGTATCACAAGGCGTACTACTTCATCGACAAGTTCGTCGAGCGCTTCAAGCGCCATACGCGCCCGGCAATCGAAGCGAACTGGTCGCCCACCGCGTTCCCGGATCTGCTCTCGGCGGACGACGAGCTGCTGACGCAGGCGAGCGCGATCTGGGTCCATCTGCACGAGTACCACCATCGCACGGGCTTCCTGCCGATCCCGGAGTACCTCGATGCGAAGAGCACGCGCAACGGTGCGGGCGCGGAGGAGTTGCGGGTCGACATCCTGTCGATCCTCGCGCTGTTCCGGCTGCGCTCGGACGACCGCGTGCTGCGCGCTTCGATCCAGTACATCCTGGCCGAACGCCTGATCCGCTACCCGCTGCAGGCGCCGCCGCTCGACAACTACGACGCGCGCTCGTCGGTCGCGCTGTTTCATTACCTGTCCCGTCACGGCGTGATCGCGCAGCGTGGCGGCTCACTCTATTTCGAAGGGGGCTACGAACGCCTGACCCAGGCGCTCAGGTCCATCGTGATCAAGCTGACGGCGCTCGAATACAAGCTCAGCGTGTCGTCCGATCTCGACCGGAGAAAGATCCTGTCGTTCGTGCTGCCGACGCTCGCGAAGAACGACAACAACTGGGGCGCGGCCGGCAGGCCGCATTGACGGAAGTCCGCCGCCCGCCCCCATTTCGCAACGAATCAACCGAGGATCACGATGCCCACCTATCGTTCACGCACTTCCACGCACGGCCGCAACATGGCGGGCGCGCGCAGCCTGTGGCGCGCCACCGGGATGACCGACGCCGATTTCGACAAGCCGATCATCGCGGTCGTCAATTCGTTCACGCAGTTCGTGCCCGGTCACGTGCACCTGAAGGATCTCGGCCAGCTGGTCGCGCGCGAGATCGAAGCGGCCGGCGCGGTCGCGAAGGAGTTCAACACGATCGCGATCGACGACGGCATCGCGATGGGCCACGACGGCATGCTGTACAGCCTGCCGTCGCGCGAGCTGATCGCCGACAGCGTCGAGTACATGGTCAACGCGCACTGCGCGGACGCGATGGTCTGTATCTCGAACTGCGACAAGATCACGCCGGGGATGCTGATGGCCGCGATGCGCCTGAACATCCCGGTGGTCTTCGTGTCCGGCGGCCCGATGGAGTCCGGCAAGCTGACGTTCCGCGGCAAGCGCCGCGCGTTCGACCTGATCGACGCAATGGTGGTGGCGGCCGACTCCCAGGTGACGGACGACGAGGTGCGTGCGGTCGAGAACGTCGCGTGCCCGACCTGCGGCTCGTGTTCCGGGATGTTTACCGCGAACTCGATGAACTGCCTCGCCGAGGCGCTCGGGCTCGCGCTGCCCGGCAACGGCTCGGTGCTGGCGACGCATGCCGAGCGCAAGCGCCTGTTCATCGAGGCCGGGCGCACGATCGTCGATCTCGCGCGCCGCTACTACGAGCAGGACGACGCGAGCGTGCTGCCGCGCTCGATCGCGACGCGCGATGCGTTCGAGAACGCGATGACGCTCGACATCGCGATGGGCGGCTCGACCAATACGGTATTGCACCTGCTCGCCGCCGCGCACGAAGGCGAGGTGCACTTCACGATGGCCGACATCGACCGGCTGTCGCGCCGCGTGCCGGTGCTGTGCAAGGTCGCGCCGTCGGTGCAGGACGTTCACATGGAGGACGTGCACCGGGCCGGCGGCGTGATCGGGATCATGGGTGAACTCGATCGCGCGGGGCTGCTGAACACGACGCTGCCGACCGTTCATGCGCCGAGCGTCGCGCACGCGCTCGCGCGCTGGGACGTGATGCGCAACCGCGTCGACTCGGTGTCGCGCTTCTATCGCGCGGCGCCCGGCGGCGTGCGCACGCACGTCGCGTTCAGCCAGGACAACCGCTACGACGAACTCGATCTCGACCGCGCGAACGGCTGCATCCGCGATGCCGAGCACGCATTCTCGCGCGATGGCGGGCTCGCGGTGCTGTTCGGCAACATCGCGCGCGACGGCTGCATCGTGAAGACCGCGGGCGTCGACGGCGGGATGCTGAAATTCACCGGCACCGCGCGCGTGTTCGAAGGGCAGGAGGAGGCGGTCGAAGGCATCCTCGGCGGTGCGGTCGGCCCGGGCGACATCGTGATCGTCCGCTACGAGGGGCCGCGGGGTGGCCCGGGCATGCAGGAGATGCTCTATCCGACCAGCTACCTGAAATCGAAGGGGCTCGCGAAGCAGTGCGCGCTGATCACCGACGGTCGTTTCTCCGGCGGCTCGTCGGGGCTGTCGATCGGGCACGTGTCGCCCGAGGCGGCGGAGGGCGGCGAAATCGGGCTGCTCGAGAATGGCGACGCGATCGAGATCGACATCCCGAACCGCTCGATCAACGTCCTCGTGTCCGACGACGAACTGCGGCGGCGCCGCGCGGCGATGGAGGAGCGCGGCGCGCGTGCGTGGCAGCCCGAGAAGCGGCAGCGCCGCGTGTCGGGCGCGCTGCGCGCATACGCGGCGATGACGACGAGCGCGGCGCGCGGCGCCGTGCGGATCGTGAAGGGCTGACCGTGCGGCCCGCCCCGAACCATCCGGCGGCCGATGCGCAGGTCGACACCGTGCTCGTCACGGGCGGCCGCGCGCCGGCCGCGCATCACGGCTTCGTCAACCCGCCGGTGTATCGCGGCTCGACGGTGCTCGCGCCGAGCGTGGCCGACCTGCTCGGTTACACGCAGCCGTACGTGTACGGCCGGCGCGGCACGCCGACCACGGCCGCGCTGCAGGACGCGGTGCGCGCGCTCGATCACGGCGCGGGTGTCGTGCTGTGCCCGTCGGGGCTTGCCGCGATCACGACCGCGCTGTCGTCGTGCCTGTCGGCCGGCGACCATCTGCTGATGACGGATGCGGTGTACAAGCCCGCGCGCCAGCTGTGCGACGGCGTGCTGCGGCGCGCGGGCATCGAGACGACCTACTTCGATCCGCTCGCGTCGGTTGACGCGCTCGCCGCGCTGATCCGGCCGAACACGCGCGCGCTGTATCTCGAAGCGCCCGCGTCGCAGAGCATGGAGCTGTGCGACGTGCCGGCGTTCGCCGCGCTCGCGCGCGACCGCGGGCTCGTGGTGCTGTTCGACAACACGTGGGCGACGCCGCTGTTCTTCGACGCGTTCGCGCACGGCGCCGATCTCGTGATCCAGGCCGGCACCAAGTACCTGGCCGGTCATGCGGACGTGATGATCGGCATGGTGTCGGCGTCCGCGCGCGCGCTGCCGGCGCTCGAACAGTATCAGCGCGACACGGGGCAGTGCGTCGGCTCGGACGACGCGTTTCTCACGCTGCGCGGCATCCGGACGCTCGGCGTGCGGCTTCGCCAGCACCAGGCGAACGCGCTGCGTGTCGCGCGCTGGCTCGCCGCGCGTCCGGAAGTGCGGCGCGTGTGCCATCCGGCGCTCGAGGACGATCCCGGCCATGCGCTGTGGGTGCGCGACTTCGGCGGCGCGACGGGGCTGTTCTCCGTCGTGCTGCGCCCGGCGCCCGCGCAGGCCGTCGCCGCGCTGCTCGAGGGGCTCGCGTATTTCGGGCTCGGTTATTCATGGGGCGGCTATGAAAGCCTCGCGATGCCGTTCGACTGCAGTGCGTACCGCACCGCGTCGCACTGGGACCCGGGCGGCCCGTGCGTGCGCTTTCACATCGGGCTCGAAAACGCCGACGACCTGATCGGCGACCTCGAGACCGGCTTCGCCCGCTTCAACGCCGCGCGCTGACGCCGACACGGGCAGCACGCGCGCGGCCCGCACGTTTCGCGCCGCATTCCAATGACGAGGAATCCCGTATGACGAAGCAACTCTGCCTGGGTGGATTCATGCGCCCCATCTGCCTGCACACGGCGTGGTGGCGGCACCCGAGCGCGCCGACGCTCGCGAACTTCAACTGGCCGGTGATCCGGTCGCTCGCGCAGAAGCTCGAGCACGCGTGCTTCGACGCGGTCTTCACCGCCGACCACCTCGCGGTGATGCCGATGCCGCCGAATGCGCTCAAGCGCAGCGGCACGATCACGTCGTACGACCCGCTCGTGATGCTGTCGGCGATCGCCGCATGCACCGACCGCATCGGCCTGATCGCGACCGGCACGACGAGCTACGAGGATCCGTACCTGCTTGCGCGCCGCTTCGCGTCGCTCGACCACCTGAGCGGCGGCCGCGCGGGCTGGAACATCGTCACGACGGTGAACCCGGAGGCTGCGCTCAACTTCGGTCTCGAGACCGCGCTGCGCCACGCCGAACGCTACGAGCGCGCCGAGGAGTTCTTCGACGTCGTGACGGGGCTGTGGGACGGCTGGTCCGATCACGCGCTCGTGATGGACAAGGAGGCGGGGGTGTTCTCCGATCTCGACAAGATCCGGCCGCTCAACCACAAGGGCAAGTTCTTCTCGGTCAAGGGGCCGCTGAACATCGCGCGGCCCGTGCAGGGCTGGCCGGTGATCGCGCTCGCCGGTGCGTCGGAGGAAGCGCGCGACATGGCCGCGCGTTCGGCCGACCTGGTGTTCGGCAACGCGCGCAGCATCGAGACGGGCCGTGCGTTCTACCGCGACGTGAAGTCGCGCGCGGTCGCGGCCGGGCGCAACCCCGATCACGTGAAGATCCTGCCCGCCAACCAGGTGTATGTCGGCCGCACGCGCGCGGAGGCGCTCGCGAAGAAGCGCTACATGGACGATCTCGTCCACGTGGACAGCAACATCCCGAACCTGTCGATCCGGCTCGGCGTCGACTGCTCGAAGTTCGATCCCGACAAGCCGTTGCCCGAGCTGCCGCACACGGAACAGGGGCAGGGCAACCAGCGCGAATGGGCGGCGCTCGCGCGCCGCGAGGGATTGACGGTGCGCGAGCTGGCGAAGCGGGCGGCCGAATCCGGCACCGGCGAGATGGTCGGCACCGCGTCCGAGATCGCCGACCAGATGGAGGAGTGGCTGATGACGGAGGCGTGCGACGGCTTCATCGTCGTGTTCTATACGGTGCCTGACGGCTACGACGACTTCGTGACGATGGTGGTGCCGGAACTGCAGCGGCGCGGGCTGTTTCGCACCCGCTACGAAGGCACGACGCTGCGCGAACACATCGGCCTGCCGCGGCCGAAGAGCCCGCTCGACTGAGCGGCGCGTCGCCAGATTTCGTTCCGGGAGACCGCAATGACCCACGATTCACCCCGATCCACATGGATGACGACGCCGTACCACCGCCGGCTCGGCGTGCTGAGCGACGCCGCACATCTGCCGCTGCTGGGCGACGGGTTATGCGGCGTCGAGCGCGAGACGCTGCGCGTCGATGCCGCCGGCCGGCTCGCGCTGACGCAACACCCGCACGCGCTCGGCGCGGCGCTCACGCACCCGTCGATCACGACCGACTACGCGGAGCCGCTGCTCGAGTTCGTCACGCCGCCGCAGCACGACGCGGCCGACGTGATCGAGCGGCTCGACGAGCTGCACCGCTTCGCGTGCCGCGCGATCGGCGACGAGCTGCTGTGGAGTCAGTCGATGCCGTGCCCGCTCGACGACGACCGGCGCATTCCGATCGCGTGGTACGGCACGTCGAACATCGGCATCCTGAAGCACGTGTACCGGCGCGGGCTGGCGTTCCGCTACGGCAAGGCGATGCAGTGCATCGCCGGGATCCACTACAACTATTCGCTCGCCGATGCCGTGTGGCCGCTGCTGCGCGACGTGCGCGACGGATGCGAGCCGGCGGGCCGCGACGCGCGCGACATGCGCTCGGCAGGCTATCTCGCCCTGATCCGCAATTTCCATCGCTACGGCTGGCTGCTGCTGTATCTGTTCGGCGCGTCGCCGGCGCTGTGCGCGGGTTTCGTCGCCGGCGACCGGCACGGGCTCGACGCATTCGATGCGCAGACGCTGTACCTGCCGCACGCGACGAGCTTGCGGATGAGCGACCTCGGCTACCAGAACCGGGTGCAGGGTGCGTTCGCGCCGTGCCTCGACAACCTGCCTGCGTACCTGGACGGCCTTGCGCGAGCCGTCGCGCAGCCGTGCCCCGAGTACCAGGCGATCGGCGCGAAGCGCGACGGAGAATGGCTGCAGCTCAGCACGCACTTGCTGCAGATGGAGAACGAGTTCTACTCGTCGATCCGCCCGAAGCGCACGGTGCGCAGCGGCGAGCGGCCGCTCGACGCGCTGCGCAGCCGCGGCGTCGAATACGTCGAGGTGCGTTGTCTCGACATCGATCCGTTCGCGCCGCACGGCGTCGCCGAGACGACGCTGCGCTTTGTCGACGCGTTCCTGCTGTTCTGCGCGCTCGACGACAGCCCGTGCCTCGCCGGTGCCGAGCAGGACGCGTGCCGGCGCAACTTCGCGGCGGTCGCGCGGGAAGGGCGGCGCCCGGGGCTCGAGTTGCAGCGTGGCGGCGAGCGCGTCGCGCTGCGCGTGTGGGCGCACGAACTGCTCGCGCGAATCAACGAGGCGGCCGGCGTGCTGGATCTGCAGCGCGGTGACACGCGCACGACCGCCGCGCTCGACGCGCAATACGCGAAGCTCGACGATCCGCGGGCGACGCCGTCGGCGCGCGTGCTCGATGCGCTGCACACGCTGCGCGACGATCCGGGCGGCGCGTGCTTCGCGTTCGGGATGCGGCAGACGCTCGCGCATACCGGGGCGTTCCGCGCGCGTCCGCTGCCGGCCGACGTGCAGGCGCGTTTCGACGCGATCGCGGCCGAATCGCTGAGCCGGCAGGCCGACCTGGAGCGCACGCAGATCGGCAACTTCGACGCGTTTCTCGCCGCGTATCACGCGGGAACGTTGAACCAGGAGTGCGGCGAGCCGACATATGGTGCGCACTGATACGGTCGCCGCCGTATCGAATCCATCTCACGGAGGACAGATGAGCAGTATCGCGGAAATGAAGACCGATCGCGGGTTCTCGGCGCGGGCGGCCGGCGCGGGCGCGCTAGCGTCGTTCGTCGGCTTTGCATCGACGTTCACGCTGATCGTGAATGCGCTGACGAACGTCGGTGCAACGCGCGCGCAGGCCGCGTCCGGCCTGATGGCCGTCTCGATCGTGATGGGGCTGGCCGGCATCGTGCTCAGCTACCGGACCCGGATGCCCGTCAGCGCTGCGTGGTCGACGCCCGGCGCCGCGCTGCTGCTCGGCCTGGGCGCCGTGAAGGGCGGCTATCCGGCCGCGGTCGGCGCGCTCGTGCTGACCGGCGTGCTGCTCACGCTGGCCGGGCTGTGGAAGCCGCTCGGCCGCGCGATCTCGAGGATTCCGCTGCCGATCGCCAACGCGATGCTCGCGGGGATCATCCTGAACCTCTGCGTCGCCCCGGTGCACGCACTCGAGCAGTATCCGCTGTACGTCGCGCCGGTCCTGCTCGTGTGGGTCGTGATGATGCGGGTTCGCAAGATTCTCGCGGTGCCGTGCGCCGCGGTCGCGACGCTGATCGTGATCGCGTTCATTGCGAAGACGGGTGGCGTCGGCGCGACCGGGATGTTGCCGCACCTCGCGCTCGTCGGGCCCGTGTTCTCGGCATCGACGATGGTGAGCGTCGCGGTGCCGCTCTTCATCGTGACGATGGCGTCGCAGAACATCCCGGGCGTCGCGGTGCTCAACGTCAACGGCTACCGGCCCGAAGCGTCGCGGCTGTTCACGGCCACGGGGCTGTGCAGCCTGCTCGCGGCGCCTTTCGGCGCGCCGCCGATCGGACTGGCCGCGATCACCGCCGCACTGTGCGCCGGCGAGGAGGCCGGCCCCGACGAATCGCGGCGCTACTGGGCCGGCATCGTCTGCGGTGCCGCGTACATCGTGTACGGGTTCGCGGCGAGCGCCGCGACGCTGTTCATCGCGGTCGCGCCGCCGATCATCATCGAAGCGGTTGCCGGCCTCGCGCTGATGAACGCCCTCGGCGGCGCGCTGCTCAACGCATTCACCGACAAGGACGCGCGCGAGGCCGCGATCCTGACCTTCCTCGTGACGATGGCGGGCCATGCGTTTCTCGGCATCGGGGGCGCGTTCTGGGGCCTGCTGACCGGCATCGGGCTGACGTTCGTGCTGCGTCGCGAGAAGGGCCGGTGATGCCGCGCGACGACGCGGCCCCCGCAGTTCTGCCATTCCCTCAAAAAAACGGAGAAGAGATGCAGCACAACATCGTGAAAGTGACCGCGACGCCGGTGTTCGCGCGCGGCGACGCTGAGATCGCCGGCGTGCGGTTGTCCGGCAAGCTGTCGGGCGTCATCGTCGAAATCGAGACGTCGCAGGGCGTGGTCGGCCACGGCTTCACGGCGATTACCGACGAAGCGGTCGTGGCCGCGGCGATCGATCACGTCGCCGCACCCAACCTGGTCGGGATGAACGTCGTCGAGCGCGAGCGGATTCTCGACAAGCTGTACTGGCTGTTATGCCCGCGCGGGCAGACCGGCTATGCGGGGCACGTGATTTCCGCGATCGACATCGCGGTCTGGGATGCGATCGGCAAGATCGCCGGGCTGCCGGTGTGGAAAATGCTCGGCGGCGCGCGCCCGGTCGTGCCGCTGTATACGACGTTCGGCTTCGCGTCGCTCGAGCGCCCGGAGCTGATACATGCCGCGCGGGCGCTCGTCGGCGCCGGACATCGCCGCATCAAGATGATCGTCGGTTATCACGCGCTGGCGCGCCGCGACGAAGGGCGCTCGCTCGACCCGGTCGTCGCGGACGACGTCGCGCGCGTGCGCGCGGTGCGCGATGCGGTGGGCGCAGCCGCCGAGATTTACATCGACGCGAACTGCGGGCTCGACCACTATCACGCGCTGCGGCTTGCCGAGCGCGTGGCCGATTGCGACATCGGTTTCTTCGAGGAGCCGATCGCCGAGAACGACCCCGCGAAGCTCGCCGACCTGAGAAAGCGCGGCGGCATTCCGGTCGCCACCGGGCAAAGCGAGGGGCAGTTGTTCCGGTTCAGGGATTTCCTCGTGCACGACGCCGTCGACATCCTGCAGCCAAACGTGTGCGTGTGCGGCGGCTTCTCCGTTGCGGCGCGTGCGGCCGCGCTCGCGCAGGCGTTCGGCGTGCCGATCGACAATGGCGGCACGTTCCCGTTCCACAACATGCATCTGCACGCCGGGCTCGCGAACGGCGGCTCGGTCGAGTGGCACGTCGTCGCGGTCGAGATCTGCCGGAACCTGTTTACCGGCCTGCCGGCCGAGCAGAACGGGACGCTGGCACTGCCCGACACGCCGGGCCTCGGCTTCGGCATTAATCGCGATGGTGTCCGCGAATTCTCGTCGGGCCCGGGATCGCAGGGGCACGGCAAGGCGTGAGCGTCGGCCGGCGCGTCCGCGAGCGAGGACGCGCCGGCCGTGCGTCGACGGCTTCCCGCGCGTCGTCGCGCGGCAAGCGGCCTGCCGATCCGCCCGGACATGCCGGAACGGATCCGCCTGCGGCCGGCATCATGCCGAGGCCAGTGTCCGCACGATATTGATGAAGCTGGCAAGGACGTGCCCGATATCGCCTTTGCGCCAGACGAGGCCGGTTTCGACGACGAAGGAACCGTGTGCGAGCGGGCGATAGACGACACCCGTTCGCCGCAGATTGCGCAACGATTGCGGCACCAGCGCGACGCCCATGCCGGCGGACACGAGGCTGACGATCGTCTGCATCTGGATTGCTTCCTGACCGATGTGCGGGACGACACCGACGTCGCTGTAGCACTCCATGATCGCGTCGTAAAACCTCGGGGCGAGACGGCGCGGAAAAATCACGAGCGGAAGGTCCGCAACTTCCTTCAGGTGAATCGGCACATCGTCGGGTGCCGTCGACGCGGCGCTCGGCATCGCGAGCACGAGCGGCTCGCTCAGGAGCGGCAGATACGACAGCTCGGCCACGTAGCGTGGCGGCAATGGCGGAATGATCAGGCCCGCGTCGATGTGGCCCGCGACCAGCTCTTCGATCTGCACGTCGCTCGTCGCTTCGGTCAGTTGCAATCGCACCAGCGGATAGCGCATGCCGAATTCGCGCAGCAGCGAGGGCAGCAGCCCGTAATCGGCAATCGAGACGAACGCGAGCGACAGTCTTCCGGTCTCGCCGAGGGCGAGGCTCTTTGCCAGCGCGGGAAGCTCCTCGGCCGCGGCAAGCAGTTTCAGCACCGTCGGAAGCAACGCCTCGCCGACTGCCGTGAGCGCGACCGCACGCTTCGTGCGTGCGAAGAGCTCGACGCCGAGTTCGCGTTCCAGCGAGCGTATTGCCTGCGACAGCGGCGGCTGGGTCATCGAGAGGCGCGCAGCCGCACGGCCGAAGTGCCGCTCCTCGGCAACGGCCGCGAAGTAATACCACTGGCGAAGATCCGGGGGGAAGTTGGGCATTCGTTCGACCTGAAGCGGCTGAATGGTGATGAATCATATATTGGACCAGCGGCCTGTGGCGCATCGGGAGCCGGTTCGTTCTTGTGTGTGCGAGGCGTATAAGCCGATGGCCAGCGCGCCACTTCATGCGACGCAAACGCCTGGAAAGCCAGCAGGTAATTGACGGATCGCGTGTCGCTACGGCTTTTGTGACACGTGATGGCAACACCGGATCGAGATGGCCGACACAACACGGCCGTTCGCCGACGAATTGCCCCGTCTTTTCCGGCTCCGAGCCCGCTTCAATCCCACCGACGACAGACCGGCGACGTGGAGCATGCGGACGGAAGCTACCGCGTCAGGCAATACAACACATCGGGACACCCTTCCTCGTTCCTGCTTCCGTCGTTATATGCAATGGCTACGAAACCATGCCGCTCATAAAACGCGGCGGCATCGCGATTCATCTGGAACGTATAGAGCTGGAGCTTGCCAACCGTCTGCGACTTCACCGATTCCAGGAGGGCGGAACCGATCCCTTGTCGTTTGAATTCGGGGCACACGTACAACTGGTCGAGCCATGCCGTACCGTCGGTGATGACGTGTGCGGCCATGCCGACCATGCGATCGTCGTTCATCGCAACGGTCACGTTGCCCGACGGTACGAGTACGTCGGCAATCCAGTCGCGGACGGCGGCTTCGGAGTGCGCGAGCGGCGCGTAGGATGCGAGCGTGTTGCGCGACCGCAGATACACGTCAGCCACCTCCGCGGCATCAGCCGCCATCGCTCGGCGCAAGATCAAGGGCATGTATCGGCTGCTCCGGAAAATTAATTGCGTGCACAACGATAGCAGCACGGAATCGAACTTCCAAGTTCGCACGGCATGCCGCTGAAACCGGCGACACCGGAAGTCCGGCGCTGCTTGTCGAGTTTGCGGTATGGCGGTGAGATCGGGTTGCCGATTTACTGCTTCATTCCGACATTCCCGTATCATCCGTCCGGTTCGCCGGATCGCACGCGACGGCGATTCCGCACACATGAAAGGACGAGCGATGAAGGTCGAAAGGCGCGGCCACGGCAAAGCGATCGGGCACGGCGAGGCGGCGGATCCGAAGCGGACCGGCGTCCCACCGGTCACGAAGAGTACCGACCCGCGCGACTACCAGCATGCACCCGCCATCGCGGCCGTGATGCCGAAAGCATTTCCCGACGGCTTCGTCGTCGCGGAGCACCGGCACACGCGCGCGCAACTCGTCTACACCACGACAGGTATCGCCGAAGTCATCGCCTGCCAGTCGCTGTGGATGATCCCGCCGCATCGCGCACTCTGGATTCCACCCGACCTGCCGCACGCGATGCGCGCACACGGGCAACTCGAAATGCGCACCGCCTACGTCGACCCGCGAGCCTGCCGATCCGCTTACCCGGATCAGCCGGGCCTGGTCAACGTTTCGCCGCTGCTGCGCGAGTTGATCGTGCGTGCGTCGTCGTTCCCGGTCGAGGTCGATCCCGACGGACGCGACGCGCTCGTCATCCAGCTCATGCTCGCCGAAATCGAGTGGTCCCCCGAGCAACCGTTGCGGCTGCCGTCCGGCCAGGACCGGCGTCTTGCCCGGGTCTGCGACGCGATGCTCGCGAATCCGGCCGATCAGCGAACGCTGACGCAATGGGCCGACGAAGTCGGTGCGTCGAGCCGGACACTGGCCCGGCTGTTCACTGCCGAAACCGGGCTGTCGTTCAGCCAGTGGCGCCAGCAGGCCAGGATTTCGGCCGCGCGCCCGCTGCTGGCCTCGGGACGCTCCGTGATCGCCGTCGCGGCCGAACTCGGCTACGAAACCACGAGCGCCTTCTCGACCGTGTTTCGCCGGTTTGCCGGCATGACACCCAGCGCGTACGCGAAACTGTCCGATTCCGCGTAGCAAACGTCTTTCCAGCAAACGCGGGGCGCGGCGCGCACGCTTATCGTGTCGGTCATCGAATCCACACCGAACGAGGCAAGCCGACATGACGCGACACGACATCGAATTCCTGTCCGAAGCCGCCACGCTGCGAGGCTGGTACTACGAACCGGCGCGGCGCATCGCCGGCACGCAGGCGTATCCGGCCATCGTGATGGCGCACGGCTTCTCAGGCGTGAAGGAACAATATCTGGACCGCTACGCCGAGGTGTTTGCCGCCGGCGGCTTTGGCGTGCTGCTCTACGATCACCGGAATTTCGGTGCGAGCGACGGGTATCCGCGTCAGGAGATCGACCCCGTGCAGCAGAAGCGCGGTTATCGCGATGCGATCAGCTATCTGCTGACGCGCCCGGACGTCGATGCCGCACGCATCGGCATCTGGGGCACCAGCTACAGCGGCGGCCACGTGCTCGAAGTCGCGGCCATCGACCGGCGCGTCAAATGCGTGGTGTCGCAGGTGCCGACGATCAGCGGATATCAGTCGGCGTTGCGCCGCACGCGTTCCGATCTGGTGCCCGCGGCGCTGGCTCGCTTCGATGAAGATCGCAGGCAGCGATTCGCGGGCGGCGTGCCGGCGATGTTGCCGGCGGTCAGTGCGGACCCCGCGACAGCCTGCGCGATGGCGGGCGCGGATGCGTACCGGTTCTTCACCGAGTCGGCGGCGCGGTGTGCGCCGAACTGGAAAAACGAAGTGACGCTGCGCAGCGCCGAAATGTCGCGCGAGAACGAGCCGGGCCAGTATGTCGATCGCATCTCGCCGACCCCGTTGCTGATGATCGTGGCCAACGAGGACCTGCTGACGCCGACCGACCTGTGCCTCAAGGCGTGGGAAAACGCGCTGGAGCCGAAGCGCCTGCTGCAGATCAAGGGCGGGCATTTCACGCCGTATATCGAGCATTTCGACGAAACGAGCCGGGCGGCGGTGGAGTGGTTCACGCTGCATCTGTCCGGCGCGCGCTGACCTGACCGGTTGCGGCGCGTGCGTGCGGTGTCCACGGCGGGCGCGAATGGCGATACCGCCAGCTTCGGTGGTGCCTGCGTTTGCGGGGAAGGCGGCAACGCATGCCGAGGCGCGACCGCATCCATCGCCCGCCCGAAGCGACACCGGCGAACGGCACGCCGCGATGCCGCACGCGCTCGCGGACGATGTGTCGCCTCTTGGCCCGCACACGGCGGCGGCCGATGCTTCGTCATATGGAGTAATAGCTGTAATCCGGCCTGAAATTTTCTTTCCGGCGACTCGGGCTAGACTGGTCTCGCCTTGATCCCCCCCAAGGTGTTGTGTGTTCTCGGCTTGGCCCGCGCTTTCAGGTTCTCAGGTGCGGGCCAATTTTTTCGGGCGGGCGCCACCGGCCGTTCCGCTCCCGACCCTGCCGGCGGGGGCGTCATCCGGCACCCCCGTTTCGCCATAGCCATTCTTTCCGAACCCTTTCATGGAATCCTGACGATCGACGATCGGTCGCAACGTCGTGTGCAATCGTCGGCTCTTGCCCGGATCGTGATGACGTCAGGCAGCACGGTGTGACCGCTCGATGAGGGGTGAGCGGGATTCTTCTTGTATCCCGCTCGTTGGCCCGACCGTGTCGGGCTTTTTTTGTTCGAGGGCGGGCAGGTGTGCCACCGATCGCTGCATGTGGCAACATCGCGGTGATTTGCATATCCGATCCGGGTGCCGGCAGACCCATCCATCCGAAGGGGGAGTCATGTTTGACCATGTCAAATTCGGCGTGAGCGACTTTGCAGCCAGCAAGACGTTTTTCCTCAACGCACTTGAACCGCTTGGCGTCGTGGTGGTGGGTGAGGGCGATCCGTCGTACGGCATCGAGATGTCGCCACCTGGCAAACCATCGTTGTGCCTGTTCCAGACGTCGGAGAAGCCGGCGCATCTTCACATCGCGTTCGTGGCCGACGACCGGCAGCAGGTCGATGCGTTCTATCGCGCGGCGCTGGAGGCGGGCGGGAAGGACAATGGCGCGCCGGGGCTGCGGCCGCATTATCACGCGAACTACTACGCGGCATTTGTCATCGGGCCGGACGGGCACAATATCGAGGTGGTGTGCCATCAGGCGCAGGGGTGATGCCCTGTCGGGCAGCATGGGGCGGCGCGGCGGCTTGCAAGGTCAGGTGCGGAGGGACGGCGGTCGACCGACGCCGTCGAATCGATGAGCGAACGCATGCCTCATGCGAGCAACGGAGCTTTCCGGGATGAGTGACATCGCCATTGACCTGCCTTTTCCCGTCATCGCGATTCTCATGGGGGCCATCTACTGGCCCGTGACGCTTTGCGTCGGCGCTGTCGGGTTGTATGTCGGCGTGGCGCGCCTGCGCGGTATCGGGCGCGTTGTGTGCGTCGCCATTGCACTCCTGTTCATCGTTGATGCCGGCGCGGGGATCTACGAGGCTCTCCGGCAGGGCTTGAATGCTTCGCACTAGACGCGTGTTCGGCGTGCGTGCGCGTACGCGTACGCGTCTGCGGCGATCGCGGATGGACTAGACTCGGCCGAAACTCGCTGCGTCGTGAAATCGGCAAGCGGCAAATACGATACGAACACAATCCGGGGCGGGGAGCGCAAGCTTCCTGAAAGAGACGATGCCAATCAGCAAGTTGAAGGCCATGCCGGCGTTTCGCGCCGACGCACCGCTGCAGATCCGTCACGCTATCGCGCTCTTCACGATCGTCTGGCTCATCGAGGCCGGATTCGCCGTCTGGCTCACGATGCTGGGTTTCGACCAGGCTGGCGAAATCCCCGCGGCGAAAGCCGTGCTCATGCGCAAAGGCGCTGCGATGATCGGGATCATCCAGGCCTTCTGGCTTTTGCTGAACGCGAGCCTGATCGTGGGCCTGTGCCAGCGACAAAAGCTGGCGCGTGTGCTGGAACTGGGGCTCACGGTCGTCACGACGATGGCCCTTCTCGTGATGGGGCTCCCTTTCAGGCTGAGCCTGATCGAAGTGGGCTTTCTCGCCAATGCGATCGCGACCGTGCTCATTTACACGGGCCCGTGTACGCGCTGGTTCCAGACGGCAGCTTCATGAGAGCGTCGTCCCTTCGGCTGACCGGGCGAGTGCCCGCTGTCGAAAATGCGGCTTGGCGGGATGGCGGCTGCCGAGCCGCGACGTGACGACGCCACGGAGAAACGGGCGATGACTTCGACAAGCATCCGCAGGGCAACGGCAGACGACGTACCGGCGCTGACCCGGATCCGGAACGACGCACACGCGAAGAAGCTCACGTACGGCGACCATGCGTGGGGCAAGGAAGGCGACGGATTCTCCGAACGGTGGGTGCGGCGCAACGTTTCTGAAAAGGACGTGTATGTCGTCGAGCTGGACGGCGCGTTGGCCGGAACGTTCTCGCTCGGCTTCGGCGAAGACCGGCACTGGGGGCCGCAGGCACCGATCGCCGGTTACGTGCACGGGCTTTGCGTGCGGCAAGGCTTCAACGGGCTCGGGCTCGGCGGTTTCATGCTCGACTGGTGCGCTCGCCAGGTGAGCAGCTTGAACCGGCATTATGTCCGGCTCGATTGCGCTGTCGAAAACGTGACGCTCTGCGCTTATTACGAGTCGCTTGACTTCATTCGCGTGGGGTTGATATCGGACGGGATTGTCTGGTCGCTGTACGAGAAACCCGCTCCTTGGCGTTCAACTGGATACGCCCCCTTCGATTTCCCTTGCACCTGACGCTACGTCAGCTTTTATGGTCGACACCGACGACCGGGAAAAAAATGCGACTGAAAATCGGCGATCTGGCGAAGAAGGCGGGACTGAGCGTCCGTGCGTTGCACCACTACGATGCGATCGGGCTGCTGTCGCCGACGCAGCGCACGGACGGCGGCGCGCGCCTGTATGGGCGGGACGACCTCATCCGGCTGCATCGGATCGAGGCGCTGAAACGCTTCGGGTATTCGCTGCCGGACATCAAGGCGAGCCTCGACGGCCAACTGGCCGGCTCGCCGCTCCAGCTTCTGCAGCGCCAGATCGCGGAACTCGATGCACAGGCATCGCGCGCGCAGCGCCTGAGTCGTCACCTGCAATACATCGTGGACATGATCGCCGCCGGCGACGAGACCACGGCGACCGACTGGCTGAACGCTCTGGAGTGGATGAACATGATCCAAAAACACCTTGAAGACGACGAACTCGATGCGTTGCTCGCATCCGAGCCGGATACGATCGCGCCGACGGATCCGTCGTGGGCCGCGCTGATCGAAGAAGTTCGCGTTGCCCGGCAGCAGGCGCTGCCGGCCGGCAGCGAGGCCGCCCAGGCACTGGCGTGGCGCTGGATCCGGCTCGTGGTCCGGATGACCCGCAACGATCCGACGCTCGCGACCAAGCTGATGGCGATTCAGCTCGACGAACCGCGTGCTCCGCAAATCGTCGGCATCACGGCGGAGATGCTGGCATGGATCGACGAAGCGTTCGTGCACGCGCGCTGCGCGCTGCTTGCGAAACACCTCGACCCGACCCAGGCCGACGAGGTGCGGCGGCGCCAGTTCGCCGCCATGAAGCATCGAGCGTGGCCGGCGCTGGTGGTCGAACTGAGAGCGCAAATGGATGCGGGCGTCGACGCCGGCGCCGCACCGGTGCAGGCGATCGTCAAGCGCTGGCAGCAGCTGTTTCTCGACAGCTTCTGCGGCGACGACGCGGCGCTCGAAGCACGCGTGCGCGATGCGATGATGCGCGAACCGGATCTGCAACTGGGCATCGGCCTCGACGATGCGTTGCTTGCTTATCTGAACCGGGCGTATGTCGTCGGCCCCGACACGACGCCGGTGAACGCCGGGCCCAAGCCGAGCGCGTTGCTGGTGGCCACGCAGCGGGCCGCGCACCAGCTGCTCGACCGGCCGCTGGTGCTCGACGATCCGGCCGCGCTGACCGTCCTCGGTGCGGCTGAGGCGCAAGCCTTGCGCGACAACCTCGACAAGTTCCGCCAGCCAATGACGGTGGGTATGCGCAGTACGGTGGTGGTACGCAGCCGGCTTGCCGACGACGTGTGGGCCGACGCGATCGAACGCGGCATCCGCCAGTATGTGGTGCTGGGTGCGGGGCTCGATACCAGCGCATACCGGCGAGCCGATGCGCCGGGGCGCGTGTTCGAGGTCGACCTGCCGGCGACGCAGGCGTGGAAGCAGGCTCGTTTGCGCGAGGCGGGCATGGCGGTGCCGCCGTCGCTGCAATTCGTGCCGGTCGATTTCGAGCGGGTCGGTCTCGCGCAAGGGCTGGCGCGCGCCGGTTTCGATGCCGATGCACCGGCGCTGTTCAGCTGGCTCGGCGTGACGATGTATCTCGACGAGGCCGCGGTGATCGACACGCTGCGCTTCATCGCCGGGTGTGCCAAAGGCAGCGCGGTCCTGCTCGAATATGTGGTTCCGCTGTCGAGCCTGCCGCCGATCATGCGCATCGCGATGGAGCAGATGACGGCGCGATTCGCCGAGCGTGGCGAGCCGTGGAAAAGCTTCTTCGAACCCGACGCACTGACCGCGACGCTCGCCGCGCTGGGCTTCAGCCACAGCAACACATGGACGCCGGACGAGTTGAACCGGCGCTATCTCGCGAATCGCGCCGACGGGCTGCACATCGGCGCGTCGCCGGGGCGGCTGGTTCTGGCGACGGTCTGACGAACCGGCGCGACGCGCAGCGCCGGCCGCAACCGCCCATTCGACAGAAGCGGCCGGATCATCGACAATTCGCGGCTATCAAAACATGAGAGAGAGGGCAGGTGCATGCGCAGGGTCGTCAAGTCGCTCGGGGTGATCCTGGGCATTTCCGTCGCCGGCATCGCGGGTGCGCAGGCCGCCCCGAGCGAACCGGCATTCCCGCGTTTCACCCAGGCGGAGGGCCGGCAGGATTCGGACGGGCTTCCGCTGTCCGGCGTGAAACTCTGCGTGCTCCCCGATCGTGCGCCGTGCTTCGAGATGCCACCCGAGCCGGTTCCCCATTCGTCGAAGGAGCTTTACCAGTTCGGTCTGATGCCGCGGTCCGAGCGGCTGCCGATTGCGTCGGGCGGCTCGTGGGTGTTCTTCTCGGGGATGTTCTCGGGCGGGGGCAGCGGGATGCTGGAGCGCGTGGCGATATTGCGTTATGGCGCGAACGGCAAGATCGAGAACCTGATGCCGGAAGTCACCCAGACCGAGACGGCCGATCGCGCGATGTGGAAGGTGCCGGACGTGTCACCCTATCCGGTGTTCGTGCGGGCGGACTTCGTGTGGGCCGACGACGAGGATCATTTCGGCAAGCACTTTTTCGTCGTCGACGCGTGGACGTTCGATCCCGCCATCGGGCAGTACAGGAAGCGGTTTTCCTACCGGACCGCGAAGCGTTATGACCGCGGCGAGGGCTCGGATCACGTGTTGAGCGCCGAGCGTGCGGACATTCTGCGTCACCTCGCCGCCAGCAAGTAGCGCGCTGCCGGTGCGGCGAGCCGCCGCCGCGCGCGTGGGTTGCCGGCGGGGGCGAACCGCCGTTCAGGCGGCCGCCCGCAGCCTCATCGCTGCGCTTCCCCGTAAGTCTCCCTGCATACCTCGCGCAACGCGTCGACGAGCAGATCCCGCGCCGGCGAGCGCGAATCGGCGGCGCGGGTAAAGAGCGCGATGGGCGGGAGTGTCCAGACCAGCGAGTACGGCACGATCGCCACGCCGGCGATCCGCACCAGTTCTTCCGCGATGTCGGCGGGCACGATCGATACGGCCTCGTCGCTCGACGCGATCATCTC
This sequence comes from Burkholderia sp. Bmkn7, assembly GCF_041103175.1. Classification (NCBI taxonomy): domain Bacteria; kingdom Pseudomonadati; phylum Pseudomonadota; class Betaproteobacteria; order Burkholderiales; family Burkholderiaceae; genus Burkholderia; species Burkholderia sp. Bmkn7. Next base: position 945,198 of record NZ_JBGCUH010000002.1, read on the forward strand.
GCCGATCAGCTTGGACGAGTAACTTTCGACGATCGGCACGGGCGGCGGGATGCCGGCCGACAGGAACAGGTCGGTGACCTGTTCCCGCATCGGCGTATGCGGGGCGCCGAGAATCCAGTCGAGCGCGTGCAGCTTGTGCCAGTCCAGCGCGGTGCGGGCCAGCTTCGCGGCAAGACGCCGGCTCGCGATCATGCGCGGCTGCTGCTGGTACAGCACCTCGAAGGAAACCTGCCCCAGGTCGATCGCCGACGACGCCCGCCCGATCACGATGTCGACGCTGTGGTCCTTGAGCTGCAGCAGGAGCTGATCGCTGGTGCCTTCGTGAATCGTCACGGTCAGGCGCCGTTCCATGCGCGCCTGCAGCCGCTTGAGCGCCGCCGACAGCATCTGCCCGGAAATGAACGGGATCACGCCGATGTGCAGGTGGGCCGCATGCCCGGCGGCGACGGCCTCCATTTCGCGGGCGAGGTGGTCGAGATCCTTGATCATCGCCTTCGCCCGCTCGAGCACGACCGCGCCGAGCGCGGTAGGCCGCATGCCGCGCGACGAGCGCTCGAAGAGCGGCGTGCCGAACATGCTCTCCAGCTCGGACAGCGCGTTCGTCACGGCCGGCTGGCTGCTGGCCATGTGCTCCGCGACACGCGTCAGCGACCCGTGCTGCTGGATCTGCAGCAACAGCACCAGGTGCCGCATCTTCAGGCGCGCGCCCAGCCGCCTGACCACGTCGTTCGCGTCAAAAGTCATTGACTGGTCACGTATTCATCATGAAAAAGTGATGGAGCGATATTAAAACAGAATCATCACCTTATGGCGGATCCCTAGAATCACCTTCAAGGATCGCGCCGGGACTGGCCTGGCGCCCGTGCCCGGATCGAAAAACATGAAACAGACTGAGACACAGCAGCAGGCAGCGTTCGACTATCACGAATTTCCGACCCCGGGAAAGATCTCGGTCGTCGCCAGCAAGCCGCTCGTGACGCAGCGCGATCTCGCGTTGGCGTACACGCCGGGCGTGGCGGGCGTGTGCGAGGCCATCGCCGCCGATCCGCTGCAGGCGCACCGCTTCACCAGCCGCGGCAACCTGGTCGGCGTGATCACGAACGGCACGGCCGTGCTGGGTCTGGGCAACATCGGCCCGCTCGCCTCCAAGCCGGTCATGGAAGGCAAGGCCGTGCTCTTCAAGAAGTTCGCGGGGATCGACGTCTTCGACATCGAGATCAACGAAACCGATCCCGACAAGCTGGTCGACATCATCGCGGGCCTCGAGCCCACCTTCGGCGGCATCAACCTCGAGGACATCAAGGCGCCCGAATGCTTCACCGTCGAGCAGAAGCTGCGCGAACGCATGAAGATCCCGGTCTTCCATGACGATCAGCACGGCACCGCCATCACCGTGTCCGCCGCGTTCATCAACGGGCTGAAGGTCGTCGGCAAGTCGATTTCGGAAGTGAAGGTCGTGACGTCGGGCGCAGGGGCCGCCGCGCTGGCCTGTCTGGACCTGCTGGTCGACCTCGGGCTGCCGGTCGAGAACGTGTGGGTGACCGATATCGAAGGCGTCGTCTATCGCGGGCGCACCGCGCTGATGGACCCGGCCAAGTCGCGCTTTGCGCAGGAAACCGATGCGCGCAAGCTGGCCGACGTGATCGGCGGCGCGGACGTGTTCCTGGGCCTGTCGGTCGGCGGCATCCTGAGTGCCGAGATGCTGAAGGAGATGGCGCCGCGCCCGCTGATTCTCGCGCTGGCCAATCCCACGCCGGAAATCTTCCCGGAACTGGCGCATGCGACGCGCGACGACGTCGTCATCGCGACGGGCCGTTCGGACTACCCGAACCAGGTCAACAACGTCCTCTGCTTCCCGTACATCTTCCGCGGCGCGCTGGACGTGGGCGCGACGACGATCACCCGCGACATGGAGATCGCCGCGGTGCACGCGATCGCGGGGCTGGCCGAGGAAGAGCAGAACGAAGTCGTCGCGGCGGCCTACGGCGCATACGACGTGGCGTTCGGCGCGCAATACCTGATTCCGAAGCCGTTCGACCCGCGCCTGATCGTCCGTATCGCGCCGGCCGTGGCGAAGGCGGCGATGGAGGGCGGCGTGGCGAAGCGCCCGCTGACGGATCTCGACGCGTATGTCGAGCAACTGCAGCAATTCGTCTACCACTCCGGCGCGTTCATGAAGCCGCTGTTCGCGACGGCGCGCCGGCTGGTGCGTGACGGCGGCAAGGCGCGGATCGTCTTCACCGAAGGCGAGGACGAGCGCGTGCTCCGCGCGGTGCAGGTGATCGTCGACGAGAAGCTGGCGCGTCCGATCCTGGTCGGGCGCCCGGAAGTGCTGCTGGCGCGCATCGAGCGGTTCGGCTTGCGGATCCGGCTCGGCCAGGATGTCGAGGTGACGAACCCCGAGTACGACGAGCGGTTCCCGCAGTACTGGACGACGTATTGGGAGCTGCGCTGCCGGGATGGCATCTCGAAGGAAATGGCGCGGGTCGAGATGCGGCGCCGCCTGACGCTGATCGGCGCGATGATGGTGCGGCTCGGCGATGCGGACGGGATGATTTGCGGCACGGTCGGCGAATATCACAACCACCTGCGGTTCGTCGACGAGGTGATTGGCAGGAAGCCGGGTGCGTCCACGTATGCGGCGATGAACATCCTGTTGCTCGACCAGCGGACGGTCGCGCTGGTGGACACGCACGTCAACGACAATCCCGATGCCGAGCAGATCGCGGAATTCACGATTGCCGCGGCTCGTCAGATGGAATGGCTGAACCTCACGCCGAAGGCGGCGTTGCTGTCGCGGTCGAACTTCGGGTCGGGGAGTGCGGCGTCGGGCGTGAAGATGCGCCGGGCGCTGGAGATCATCCGGGGGCAGGCGCCCGATATCGAGGCGGACGGCGAGATGCATGGCGACTGCGCGCTCGACGAGGGCTTGCGGTCGAGGCTGCTGCCGATGTCGCCGCTGAAGGGGGCGGCGAACCTGCTCGTGTGCCCGAACGTGGATGCGGGGAATATCGCGTACAACCTGCTCAAGACGGAGGCGGGCAGCAATGTGGCGGTGGGGCCGTTCCTGTTGGGCGTCAACGCGCCGGTGAACATTCTGACGTCCAGCGCGACGGTGCGGCGGATCGTGAACATGACGGCGTTGACGGTGATCGAGGCGAACCGGAACGCGTTTGTTTGAGCGGAAACCGGAAGGGGGCGGGTTCACCGGACGCGGTGTGGTTCGGGGGGACTCGCCCCTTCGGCGATCGATTTCCAGTCGCGCCCGTCGACGTTGGCTTCATCGAGGCCCCATGTGGCCGCAAGATGATCGCGCAAGGTCGCGAGAATCTCGTCCGATAGCGCGGGCAATCCCCGCGCGGTGGCTCGGGCGAGGATCAATCCGCCCACCATTGTCGACAGCATCGAAATTGCTCGAACCCGGTCCTCGGGTTCGATCTGCGCAGCCTCGGTGCCATCGGGCCTCCGCTGCGCGAATAGCGTCATGTAGCGCCCGATGCCTTGGGCGAAAGCGTCTGCGATCGCACCCGTTTCGCGTGCCGCGTCTGCCGCGAGCGCGGCCACCGGGCAGCCCTGGCCGACACTGTCGCGATGCTGCGGCGACAGGTAATTCGCGACGCCGGCTCGAAGGAACCCGTCGGCGTCGGTGTTCGCATCGGCATCCGGTGTCTCCAGCTCGGAGAGTTTCCACTCGAACGCATATTCCGCGGCCTCCGCTGCCAGTGCATCCTTCGATTCGAAGTGCCGGTACAGCCCGCCGTGGGTGAGCCCGGCCTCGCGTGTGATGTCGGCCACTCCCACGCCGGTGAAACCGCGTTCGCGGTACAGCCGGGCCGCGGCCTGCAGGATGGCGAGGCGGTTCTCGGCCACCTGCGTTTTCGAGACTTTCATGAAGATCCTTTCGTGCGCATGGCATTGCGTGTTGATGACAATCATACTCAATACTGTATGATGTCGATCATCATCAATAGATCGACCAGGACAGAATCCATGCACATCATGCCCACTGCGAACCGCCGAATCGTCGTCACCGGGATGGGAATGGTCTCGCCGCTGGGGTGCGGAGTCGAGCTGGCGTGGCAGCGGCTGCTGGCCGGTCAGTCAGGCTTGCGCCGGCTACCGGATTCGATGACGGCGGACATCGCGGCCCGCGTGGGCGGTGTGGTGCCCGATGTGCACGAGGACGGGTGCGGCGGCTTCGACATCGACCGCATCGTGTCGACCAAGGACCAGCGCAAGATCGACCGCTTCATCGCCTTCGCGCTCGCCGCCGCGCAAGAGGCACTCGCGCAGGCGCAATGGGCTCCGGCCGACGAAGCGTCCCAGCGGCGCACCGCCACGGTCATCGCGTCGGGCATCGGTGGATTTCCGGCGATTGCGGGCGCGGTGCGGACGACCGAGACGCGCGGACCGAAGCGTCTGTCGCCGTTCACGATCCCCTCGTTTCTCGTCAACCTTGCCGCGGGCCACGTGTCGATCCGGCACGGCCTGAAGGGGCCGATGGGTGCCCCGGTGACGGCTTGTGCCGCGAGCATCCAGGCCATCGGCGACGCGGCACGGCTGATCCGCTGCGGCGAGGCCGACATCGCGGTGTGCGGTGGCGCCGAGGCCGCAATCGATCGCGTCAGCCTGGGCGCCTTCGCCGCAGCGAAGACCTTGTCCACCGGCTTCAATGACACGCCCACCCGCGCATCGCGACCCTTCGACCGGGCCCGCGACGGTTTCGTGATGGGCGAAGGCGCCGGCATGCTGGTGATCGAATCGCTCGAGCACGCGCTTGCGCGCGGCGCCGCGCCCCTGGTCGAACTCATTGGATATGGCACCAGCGCCGATGCGTTTCACATTACCTCCGGCCCCGAAGACGGCAGCGGCGCGCGACGCTCGATGCAGACGGCGCTGACGCAGGCCGGCCTGACTCCGTCCAACCTGCAGCATCTCAACGCTCATGCCACCTCGACGCCGGTCGGCGACCTGGGCGAATTGGCCGCGGTGCGCGACCTGTTCGGCGTCGACGTCCCGCTCGCCATCACCTCCACCAAGTCGGCGACGGGCCACTTGCTGGGCGCGGCCGGTGGCGTAGCGGCGATCTTCACCGCCCTGGCCTTGCGCGATCAGGTCGTCCCGATGACGCTGAACCTCGAACAGCCGGACGCACTCGCCGAGGGCCTGGACATCGTGCGCGATGCGCCGCGGCACATGCCGATCGTTCACGCGATGGCCAACGGTTTCGGCTTCGGCGGCGTGAACGCCAGCGTCGTCTTCAAGCGTTGGGGAGCGTGATGTCGCATGCGTCTGCGAAGCCTGCCGGGTGCCGGTGGCCCGGTCGGCTTCTCGATCGGCGATCGGTTCACGGTCAAACGCTCGGCGGATGCCTGAAGTCCGGGCCATTCGCCGAAACCCTTCGGGGCACGGTCTAATCGGAATATTCAATTGAGCATTCGCTCTCGGCATCAGCGAATGCGCCAGAGTGCGTCGGCTTCGGGTCGATCACGGCCCGTGATGGCGTGACGGCGAAGCAATCCCAGGTCTGATCTGACGCAGGCCGAGAGATCAGGGTTTTGACTTACCCGTCTGATCTCACTCTCGCGACGGACGTTCCGGCCGCCCTGATTTCTTCGGGCCGTTTCAACGAGGCGCGGCCCTGGCGAGCGGCTCCCTTCACGCTGCCGCGCTTGTCAGTCGAAATCCGTTGTTACCGGCTTGGGATGTCCGCAATCGTTTGCAAGCAACCACCCGGATATCGGCTAAACCCTTGGACGCCTCCACCGCGTCTCCGCGCCTCGTGCCGATTTAATCAGTATTTCGTAACAATCGCCCGTCGCGACACGCCGGATAGCGCGTATTCGATACCAATCCTAACGAAGTTTTAGGGCCCGCTACTTCGCGTATCATCCGATAATTAGCTTTTATTTTCGTCTAAAATCGCGCTTCCTCTTACTTTATAACGGAAAGCGTTTTGAAAGGACTGACGAAAAAAATCTCGCGCACGGCCATCGCCGCATGCGTCGCTTATGCCGGGCTCATGCCTTTATCCCGGCCCGCCGAAGCCCAGGTCGAACCTCTGAAGAATCCCGTCTACGGTGTGACCCTCGACGACCTGACCAAACTGGACGCCATCGTCGCGTCGCTGCAGAACCTGCCGTACAAGCCCACCGTGCGTGTCGTGTTCGATCCGGGTACGTCGGCCGCCGACTACTACGCGCCTCTGCTGCGCCTGCACGCAGTCGCGTACGTGATGGGCGAAGTCTACGATTCCTACTATTTCCCGACGGATCTCGCCACGTATCAGGCGCGCACGCAGGAACTGGTGTCGCAGCTGAAGAACACCGTCGACGTCTGGGAGATCGCGAACGAAATCAACGGCGAATGGCTGCGTAACAACCCGAGCGGCACGAATTCCGTGGTCAACTCGCAAGAGCAGCAGATCGGCCAGATGGTTGCGGCGGCCAACCAGATCGTCAAATCGAACGGCGGCAAGACGGCCATCACGCTGTACTACAACGACGACAGCAAGGGCAACAACTGCTGGGAGAAGCCGCAGGATTACTGGAAGACGTGGCCGACCACGTTCCTGTCGTCGACGGTCCGCCAGCAGGCCGACTACGCGCTGTTCAGCTACTACCCGTATCAGGATTGCCCGGGGCTGAACCCGACGTGGAAGAACGATTTCGCGGCGCTGGAAAGCATCTTCCCGAACGCGAAGGTCGGCTTCGGTGAAATCGGCACCTCGGATACCTCCGCGCCCGCATCGGTGCAGCAGAACCTGATCAAGACCTACTACCCGATGGTCAACAGCATGGCCGATCCGCGTTTCATCGGCGGATTCTTCTGGTGGAACTACGTCGAGCAAATGCTCCCGTATTCGACGAGCTCGTACTTCCAGCTGTTGCGTCAGACGATCATCACGCTCAAGGCGCCCAACTAAGCGAAAAGCGCCATCCAGGAGCAAGCGTCAGCGTCGTTGGTTAGAACCACAATGTCGCGCGTACCACGAGACCACGTGCGCGTGCCGCTGACGTCAATCCGAACCGGTATTGCACCGTGACATCCAGATAACTTGCCGGCGCGCTGTACCGCCCTTCGCGGAACCAGTACCGCAACTGGATGCCGGGCCCGGCGCCGATCGCCGTCTTTTCCGGCTGTCGATTGTCGTGATCGCCGGCCACCGCCGCGTGCGGGTAGATGGTCAGCCGATCGCTGATCATCGGCAAACGCCAGGTGTGCCCGTAACGCAACTCCGAATAAATGATGTATCGACCCGCGCTGATGAAGTACGCGCCCTCGACATACGCCTGCCAGCTGCGCCAGCTCGGTTCGGTCACCCTCAGGTCGGTCCCGGCCTCCGACGAATAACCCACGCGCATCAGCCAGTCCGTCATCGACAGGCTGCCGACGTGGAACAGCCGCTCGGCGGTCAGCACGACGTTCTGGTCGGGCAGCGGCTTGTAGCGCGCGCCCACCGAACCCTGCACGGTCGGCATGCCGGTCACGTTGCCCGTCCCGTCGTAGGCCGTGCCGTATCCACGCACGAAGAACTGGAAGATGCGGCCGTTCTGGTAGCCGATCTTCGGCGGCTGCCAATACGCTTCGATACCCGGCTGCAACACGCTGATCGTGCCTTGCGGGCCGAACGCGGCCGACTGGTACGGCGCGCTCAGCACGAAGCCCCAGGTGCGCTGAAGCTGCTCGACTTCCCGTCGATAGCCGAACTTGTGCTGCGCATCGAATTTGTGTTCGTTCTCGTCGGCGTCGAGGCTGTGCTCGAACAGGTCGATGGACTCGTCGTTCAACCCGATCCGCTTGGCGGCATAACCCGCGTCCGCGTAGTTCATCGCGTTGCCGGCGCCGCCGGCGAATCCCTCCTGGAATGCGTCGAGTGCCTCGCGATCCTTGTGGTCGCGCAGCAGGTCATAGGCTTCCTGCAATTTCTGTTGCGCGGTATTGTCCACCGGCGCCTGGGCGGGCTGGTCTTCCTGCCGCGCCTGCGCCGCGATCGATGCGGCCATGTTGCGCTCGCCTTCGGTCGTCGCATCGCCGGCCGCGAGATCCGCCATCCGGATCGCGGTATCGCGGTCGCCCGCCTGCAGGCTCAACTGCGCGATGCGCAGCTGCACCACGGCCGATTTTTCATCGGCGAGCGGGGCCAGCGCAATGCCGGCTTCATGCGGACGATTCGCCGCGAGAGCGCTGTCCGACCAGGCGAGACGCAGGTTGCGCTGCTGCTCCTTGCTCCATGTCCCGGTTGCGACGGCGGCCGAGAAATCGCTGCAGGCGACGTCGTAGCGCATCTGCCGCTGCGCCAGGTAGCCGTGCTGCGCGCGCACCGCCGCACTCTTCGGAAAACGAACCATCAGCGATTCCACCAAGGCGTCCGCTTCGTCGACCTTTCCTTCCCGCCTGTATACGTCGACGAGCAGCAGCCCGAGCTGTTCGCTACCGGGCTGAATCCGGATGGCGCGCGACGCATACACTTCCGCGAGGGGCAGGTCGCCGGCATTGATCGCCTTGTAGGCGCTGTCGGCGAGCCGGTAGGCCTTGGGCGTCAGCGGCTGCGCGGCGGAGGCCGGCGCGTGCCACGCCAGCGACACGGCGATCGCCAGTGCGCTCAACCGTGCGCAGCGCTTGAGGCCGGCCGCGATCGGGGGTTTCGAATGCTTCATGCCTGTTCTCCCGACGGTTTCGTCACGAGGGCGCCCTGCTGCGCCGCCGGGTCGCCGTCGCGTGCGCGGGCGAGTTCGACGAAGCGCGAGTGCCGCGAGAGTTCGGCGGCAATCTCCGCATCGCAGGCGATGAAGTAGGCCACGTTCGATCGCGCGCCGCGCCGCACGACGTCCTGTTCGTCCGGCGTGAGCGGTCGCCCGACCGCAACGTTCAACGTGCCGTCTTCCGCGGTCGAAAACGGCACGGCGTGGTACGCGTACTGCAGCTCGAATGCCAGCGAATCCGCGAAGTGGCCCACCGCGACGTTGCCGAGGCTCACCCGGGGCAGTTCGGCTTGCTCGGCGATTGCATCCGCGAGCGATTCGGCGGATATCGCGCAGCCTTCGACCAGCAGTTCACCGAGACGTTTGCCGCAGGTCAGCTGCTTCTCGAGGCTCGCCTGCAATTGCTCCAGCGTGACCACGCCCCAGCCGACCAGGATCTCGCCGACTTTCATGCGCGCTTTCCCGAGCGCTTCGTTCGACAGGTAGGTATGGCTGGTCTTGTCCCACGCGATGGGCTTGCCGGTCACCAGGTGGCCGATGTAGATGCGCCACGCGCGGCAAACCGCGTAGAAATTGATCAGGTTGTTGACGAACATCCGCGGGATCGACAACAGCCCCTGGGTCGGGCCGTTCAGCTTGCTGACGAAATGGAAGCGCTGGCCGGCCCGCGCAAACAGCATGGCGGTGTTGATCCACAGCAGCGGCGCGACCCAGTGGCTCGCCATGAAGAGCGGGGCGCCGACGGGGATGACATGGAGGGATCGCTGAAGTGCGCCGAGCAACAGGAAGTTGACCAGCACGCCATAGGCAATGACCGAAAACAGCGAGGTCACGATGCCCTTGCGATCGTGGAAGAACATGTATCGGGTGAGAAGATTGCCTTTCCAGCCGAGTTGCTCCCAGCCCTGAAAGGCGATGCCGAGGATCCAGCGCGTGCGCTGACGGTACGCGGTACGAAATGTCTTCGGAAAATACTCGCGCGTGGCCAGCAGGTTGCGATTGGCGACGCTACCCGTTGCGCGTCTTTCCGCTGCATCGCGCGTGATGCCCGTCAATGGAATGCATGCAAAGGTTTCCTTCATCCCCAGGTCTCTCAACCGGAAGCTGAAGTCGTAGTCCTCGGTCAGCGAACTGGTGTTGAACGGCGAGCCGTTGCGTTCCTTCATCGCCGCTTCGATCGAGCGCCTGCTGTAGCACGATGCAACGCCCGCGCCCGGGACGACGCCGGTCAGGCGGGCCCGAACCGGCACGTCCTTCTGGTGCGTTTCGCTGAAATCGTCCAGGTAGCATCCGGCGACGAACTCGTTCCATTTTCGCGGCAAGGACAGCACGGGAAGCTGGACCAGGTCGCTATCCGCCACTGCGTGGTTGAGGTACTTGAGTTCGACCGGATGAATGACGTCCTCGCAGTCGTGCATGACGACGCCCGCGAATTGAATCCGGTGGACCGCTTCGTAGCGCAGGATCGCTTCGATGATCCAGTTCAGGCAGTCCGCCTTGCAGGTCGGCCCGTCGTTCATCACGGTCGCGCGCGTGACCCTGCCCGGGTACCGGCGGACCATGCGTTCGACCTCGGCCGTGGTTTCGGCATCGTTGTGATAGGTGCCGACGAATATCACGTAGCGCTCGTACTCGAGGGTCGCCAAGGTGTTTTCGATCATCTTGGCGATCACGTCGTATTCCTTCCAGGCCGGAACCATCAGCGCCAGATGCCGTTCTTCCAGCCCGCGCAGCATGCCGATATCGATCGTTTGCGATTTTTCACGGCGCAGGATGCGCCGGATTTCAAACGACCAGTAACAGGCATCCAGCGTGAGGTCATCCAGTGTGCTCACCAGGATGACAATTGCGGTCACAATGGCGACAAGGTTAAGTGCGTATAAGTACGCACTCCAAATCATGTTATCCATCATTTTTTCCGCGATTTTATCTTTTATTTGATTATTTCCCCTCGTATCGACGAAAGACGAAAGTTCCCCGTCCTCGCCGGCCCCGTCACGTCCACTCCGTGGCTTGCGCCGCGCGAATTCCCGCCGTTCGAAAAAGCCGGCAGCACGCGAGCTTTCCCGATGTGGTCACGTTGCATCGCGAACGATGCGACGTGTTCAGTGGATGACTTTTTGACTGCCCGTTTACCGCTTGCCTGCCTGCCTCCGTCCCTGCATTCCTGATCGCTTGCAGCCGCTCTCCACCCGACGCTTGCGCAGTGCCCCCGCGCACCGACTCCGCAGCACACAGGTCATGTAGCAAGTCGTGCGCCATCGCTGCGCGACCCTTGACGTTACGTACATCGCGGCTAGCCGAACGGGATCGGCCCGCCGAATCCGAGCCAAATGTTTCAGTGCTGAAACACGCCGTCGATCGACCGGATGACACATCGTTTCCCGACCCGCTGCCGGGCCTCGATTGTCGCTGTCGGGAAATCGTCACGCGATTCCGGCGGTGACCAGCCGGATGAACCGGCGTCGAACCGGAAAGCCGGTGCTTCAGTCGTCATTGCACATGCATGTCGTCGGAGGAAATTTTCGCGTCGTGCTCGGCGAAGCTCGGCGATTGACTGGTTTTCCCTGAATCGTACGAACAGGGTTCGCGCGTTTGTCCGATTAAATTCATGACACCGCCGCGTTGCACGCCTGAAACGTTTTATCGACGCAATTTTTGAGTGGCGTCGATGCGTCAATTTCACCCCCTTAACGCAAGCCCATTTGCGACCGATGGTACGGATCTAGCTTGAAAGTAAAGCCATCTCCTCCCGGATTTATTTGTCTGGTTTCAATTGCGCAGCAAAAATCAACGACATGGCGCCCCGATTCCGGAGGGTGATTCTCCATGCTCGTCTCGTGAGCGAGATGAACTTATTTTGCATATCAAAGGATGAAAATCATGCCTTCGCATCGCAATGAATCTTTTCGAAACGGGTTGAGCATCGCCGGATCACTCGTCGCATTGATCACCACGTTCGCCATCGCCGTCGGCGTTCAGGATGCGAATGCGCAGGCGACAGGCAACGCTTCCGTCATGAACATCAAGCCGCCTCCGCTCCCGAACGGCTCGGCTCACGTCAACGTGAAAGCAGGGATGGCCGACGAGGATTGGGAGAAGGCATACAAGGAAACGGGGCGCCCGAAGTTCACCAAGAATTCCGTCAAGAAACTCAACGGCAATGTGGAACGCGACTAGGGAGAAACGGCCATGAAAAAGATCTTGCTCGTCATCGCCCTGCTAGCGGGGCTCGCGCAAATGACATTGCCGGGCACCGCGCACGCGCAGGCCACCACTGCCCATACGCTCGTGCTGTACGACAACCCGGCCAACGACCCCTATTCGAAGCTCGGCCTGATGTACAGCATCATGCTGAGGAACCTGCTTGGCCATTTCAATGCGACGATCGATCTGGTTCCGATCCAGAACTACACGTCCGGCATGGTCGGCAGCCACGACGTCACGTTCTATATCGGCGACTACTACAACAACCCGATTCCGACGGCGTTCATGAGCGACGTGATGACCACCAAGAAGACGGTGGTCTGGTTCAAGTACAACCTGTGGCAACTGGCCTGGAACACGGCCTTCACGTTCAATCAGACCTTCGGGTTCAGCTTCCTGGGCCTCGCGGGGATGAACGCGACGCCGTCGGCGAGCAATCCGAATCCGGGCTTCTACGATACGGTCACGTACAAGAACCTGTCGATGGTCAAGTACTACGCCTATAACGCGTCGACGGGCGTCATCAGCGCGGATCCGGACATCGGATTGACCCAGGTCGTCGATTCCACCAAGGCGCAAGCGCTCGTCACCATCAAGAACAGCCAGAGCGGCGCAACCGCGCCGTACATCATGCGCTCGGGCAACTTCTGGTACTTCGCGGACATGCCGTTTTCCTACATCGGCCCGACGGATCGCTACCTGGTGATCTGCGACATCCTGCACGACATCCTGCAGACCAATGCACCGGTGAATCATCGTGCGCTCGTCCGTCTGGAAGACCTCGACGCGTATACGACGACGAGTTCGATGCAGCAGCTGACAAACTACATGTACTCGAAGCACATTCCGTTCACGATGGCAACCATCCCGTTGTATACGGACCCGAACGGCTATTACAACGGCGGCGTGCCGGAGACGATCCATCTGGCGCAGGCGACGGGCCTCAAGAGGGCGCTGAACTACGCGCTCGCGCGCGGCGGCTCGATCGTGATGCACGGTTATACGCATCAGTACGATTCGACGCCGAACCTGCTGAATGCAGTCAGCGGCAGCGACTACGAGTTCTGGTACGCGGTGCAGAACCGGCCGGTTGATGAGGACTCCATCCCGTGGGCGGAAGGCCGAATGGCCGACGGCCTGCTCGAGTTCACGCTCAACGGCTACAAGATCGTCGGCTGGGCCGCGCCGCAGTACCAGATGTCGCCGGCCGCGTCGTCGGCGACAGCCCTCACGTTCCCGACCACGTTCCAGCGGGCCGTGTACTACACGTCGACCAAGCCGCAACTCGGAACGGGTGCCGCCAACCAGGACTTTTCGGCCGGGCAGTTTTTCCCGTACATCATCAACGCCGATTACTACGGGCAGCGGATCGTTCCGGAGAACCTGGGCAGCGTGCAGTACAACATCTGCAATATCGACCCGTTCTCGTGCATCACGTACACGTGGCAGCAAATCGTGACCAATGCCCGGTATGGCCTGGCGGTACGCGACGGTTTCGCGTCGTTCTTCTTCCATCCGTACTGGCTTGAACCGGATCTCGGATTGCCGGCGCTCCAGGACTTCCAGAGCATGATTACCGGCATTACGAATCTCGGCTACACGTGGGTGGACGGCACGACGGCCAAGTGATGCAGGCGTAGCGACAGCCCTGTGCGACCCGCATTGCCGATGCGGGTCGCACGTTTGTGTTCGATCGGCTACGATGACGCGCAGGCATGCTTCCGGAGAGCCAGCGATGACCACGTACGCGATCCCGGCCTGGCGCAGGATTCAACGGCGTATGGGCCGGCTTCGGCTCGCCGCGCGACCGAGCCCGCTTTCAGTCGCGCCGCGTTCGCCCCGGGCGGCGACGCTCGCGGCGATCGGCGCCTCGCTCGTCGTGGCCGCCTGCAGCTGGACCGCGCACGACGTGCACGCGGACGGCATCGTCTGGCAGGTGGACAACTCGACGACGAATCCGGTCGGCAACTGGCAGATGCTCGGCATTCACGATCTGCTGATTCAATGGACCGTCGTCGACGATACCGCGTTCATCGCCGGCACCTCGATCCAGCCTGCCGCGCACCTGCCCGACTGGGAGCGCATCGGTCGTGAGCCGTGGGCCAGGAACGTCATCCTGGGGCTGGCCGGCTACCAGGACGAAAAACGGGCGCGCACCCATCTGTCGACGCTCGCCGACCAGTCGCTGGAAGTGGCGCGCGCACCGGTTCCGCTGCATGTCGCCGGCTACTACTTTCCGGTCGAGATCGATCCGACCTGGCAGGACGCGCCAAAGCTCGCCGCCGTCCTGCAACGGCTGCCGCGGCCGCTCTGGGTGAGCGTGTACGACCAGACCAACATCGGCGGAAAGGCGCTCGCGGACTGGCTCGCGGCGTGGCTGCCCGCGGACGTCGGCGTGTTCTTTCAGGACGGCTGCGGTGTCTATGCCCGCGAGCCGTATGTCGCGCGCGCCTACCTCGACGAACTGGTTGCAAAATTGGGCAAGCGACGCGTGCGGGTCATCGCCGAGGCGTTCAGGCCTGCCGAGCGGGGCGGATTCCGTTCGGCCAGCGCCGACGAGCTGGGCAAGCAACTGCTGGCGTATCGCGGTTATCCGGTCTACCTGTTCGATGGTCCGCACTATGTGTCGGACGACCTCACGCGCACGCTCTCGACGTGGAAGCCGAAGCCGCCGCCGGCCGCGCCGGTGGGCACGGCGCACTGACCCGGTTCGGACCCGGCGAGCGGGGCGGCCAGGGAGCGCGTGCGGCGAAACAATCGGGCGGATCGGCTTTCCGGCGGCAACGCGTGCCCGGCACCCGGCGCCGGCATGCCGGCGTACGCGGCCGATCGTCCATTTGCTGCTCCCGCGCCACACCCCATTTGATGACCAAACCGCAAGACCTAGTGCATAGATATCGTTTGCCGCGGCCTTAATGACTATCGACAATCGTGGCTCGATTTCGCCGCCGTGGCGCCAGAAGCGCCGCGGTGGCCGGTACCTGGCGGCTATCCCGGCCGTCCGCGCCATCCAGCTCACGACGACATGTACGCGTTCACTCCCTCATTCCAGAATCCCGCCGGCTCGCCGATCCGCGAACTGTTCAAGTACCTGTCCGAACCGGGCATGATTTCCTTCGCGGGCGGTTATCCGGCCAGCGACCTGTTCGACGTTGACGGCCTGAACGCGGCCGCCGGGCGCGCGTATGCGCAGCCGGTGCGCTGCCTGCAATACGGCCCGACCGATGGCCTCGCCGAACTGAAGCAGCAACTGATCGCGTTGATGGCGCGCCGCGGTGTGGCGTGCACGGCGGCGGAGCTGCTCGTCACGACCGGTTCGCAGCAGGGGCTCGACCTGTTGCTGCGCGTGATGGTGTCGGCCGGCGACGTCGTGCTGACCGAGCAGCCGGCCTATCCGGCGACGCTGCAGGCGATGCGTCTGCAGCAGGCGCGCATCGTGACGATTCCGGTCGACGGCGCGGGGCTCGACGTCGATCGTCTCGGCGAACAGCTTTCCTCCGGCGCGATCGCGCAGCCGAAGCTGCTCTACACGGTCCCGACCTTCGCGAACCCGACCGGCGCGACGCTCACGCGCGAACGACGGCTGAAGCTGCTGCGTCTCGCGGTGCAATACCGCTTCCTGATCGTCGAGGACGATCCGTACGGCGACCTGCGTTTCGCGGGCGAAGCCGTGCCGTCGATGCTTGCGCTGGCCGACGAAGTGGACGGCGCACGCGACTGGATCGTGCATTTCGCGAGCCTGTCGAAGATCGTCGCGCCGGGGCTGCGCGTGGGCTGGACGATCGCGCCGGCCGAGATCGCGCGCCGCTGCGTGATCGCGAAGCAGACGGTCGACCTGTGCAGCACGCCGTGGACGCAGGCGACCGCCGCCGAGTATCTGGCCGACGGCGCGCTCGAACGCCATCTGCCGCGCATCACGGCCGCTTACCAGCGCAAATGCGCTGCGATGTGCGACGCATTGCGCGACGGCCTGGGCGATGCGATCGAGTTTCATCGTCCCGAAGGCGGGATGTTCGTGTGGGCGCGGATCGGCGCGGTGTCGTCGGACGTGCTGCTGCAACAGGCGATCGCGAACAAGGTCGTGTTCGTGCCGGGCAAGGCATTCTTCGCGGACAACGTCGACGCGGCATCGCTGCGCCTGTCGTTCGCCGCGCCGGACGTCGATGCGATCCGGGAAGGCGTCGCGCGCCTCGTGCGCGCGTATGGAGCGGCGCTCGCCGCGTGAGGAGACAGCAACGTGAACATCACCGTCAACGACACCGTACCGATGGGCGCGGCACCGCGCGCGGGCGATAACCGGCCCGTCGCGCACCGCTCGTCGCAGATCAGCGCAGGGCCGCAGTATGTGGCCGACGTGCTCGGCCGCTTCGGCGCACAGCCGGCGGACGACATCGGCGATGCGGCATCGGTCGTGCTCGGCTACAACTGAGCCGCACGGCGACGGCCGGCGCGCTGCACGCGTGCCGGCGCCGCCGCAAGCGGTTAAGCTTGCGCGATCGCAACACGCACGATCGCCGCTTCGCCATGTCCGACTCAACTTCCGAATCGCTCGCGCACACATACGAGCGCCTCTGGTCCTGCCTCGCATCCGGCGTGAGCGCGCAGCGTTCGCCGTTCACGATGCTGCAGGCCGCGACGCTCGGTATCGACGGCGCGCCGAAGGTACGCACGATCGTGTTGCGTCAGGCGAGTCGTGCCGATCGTGTGCTGTCGTTTCATACCGATGCGCGTTCGGAGAAGGTCGCGGAGCTGCGCCGCGATCCGCGCATCGCGCTCGTCGCCAGCGATCTCGATGCGCTCGTGCAGATTCGCGTGGAGGGCGTTGCATCGGTCTGCGACGACCAAGCGCAACGCCGCTCGATCTGGCAATCGAGCCGCCCGCATACGCTGCTGCTGTATCGCGCTCCATTGCCGCCGGGCACGCCGGTCGAGTCGCCTGAAGCCGCGCATGTGTCGGCGAGCCCGCGCGCCAATCCCGACGACGACGGTTGCGAGAACTTCTGCCTGCTTCACGTGAGCGTGACGCGCATCGACTGGCTCGAACTCGCGCGAGCCGGCCATCGCCGCGCGGTGTTCGACCTGCACGAAGGCGGCTACGAAGGGCGGTGGATCGCGCCCTGAGCCGGACTGCTCATTTGCTGATTTCGACGTGACGGGCCAATGCCGCGGCGAGGTACTGCTCGCCGTCGTCGATCGACCCGACGATCGCGGGCGCGCTGACTTCTCCCCAGAACGGCAGACGCCACTGCGGATCGGGGTGATGCCCCAGGACGACGGCCCGATACAGGCCATCGGGCCGTTGCGCAATCAGCGTGACCAGATGCCGATCGGCGAGGTGCGTTTCGGCAACGGGTTGCTCGCCGGGCATCAGCACGCCCTTCCAGATGCCGCCGTATCGTTCTTCCCATCCCATCGAGTGTCTCCTCGCGGCATATCGCCCTAAGCGCGCTTTCTCGCGCCGCGGCTGCCCGCCGAATCGGGTGAATCGGGCGGCCGCCCGTCCGATGCCGCCTGCGCGGTCATCCATTCGCGCATCACGACGATGGCGTCGTCATCGCGCCGCTCGGCCGGATACACGAGATAAAACCCCATCGACAGCGGAAACGCGAAATCGAACGGCTTGCACAGCCGGCCGGCGGCGATGTCGCGCTCGACGAGCGGATCGGTGGCGAGCGCGATGCCCTGGCCGGCGACGGCCGCATCGATCGCGAGCGACGTCTGGTTGAAGCGCAGCCCCTTGTGCGGATCGAGGTCGACGGGCTCCGGCATCGCGGCGAGGAACTCGGGCCACAGGTCGTGCGCGTCGTGCAGCAGCACGTGGCTTGCAAGCGCGCGCGGCGACGCCGGCGCGGCCAGCAGCGCGGGGCTGCACACGGCACACACGTCGAGCGGGAACAGCGCATGCGTGGCGAGATGCTTGCCGAACGGCGGCTTGCCGTAACGGATCGCGAGATCGACGCCGTCATGGCGGAACGTCGCGATCTGCGGGTCGGCGATCACGCGCACGTCGTAGTCGGGGTGTGCGTCGGTGAACTGCGCGAGCCGCGGAATCAGCCACTTCGACGCGAACGACGGCGTCGTGCTGATGGTCAGCGCGGCGCGCCGCTTCACGAGCTTGTCGGTTGCGTCGACGATCGCGTGCAGCGCGCGCTGCACGTCGGAGAAATACGCGGCGCCGTCGTGCGTCAGCGCGAGGCCGCGCGGCAGGCGTTCGAACAGCTTCAGGCCGAGCACGTCCTCGAGGTGGCGAACCTGCTGCGCGACGGCGCCCTGCGTGACGCCGATCTCGTCGGCGGCGGCGCGGAAATTGAGGTGCCGCGCGGACACTTCGAACGCGCGGAGCGCATTCAGCGGCGGCAGGCGGGAGGGGCGAGGCGGCATCGTCAGGCTGTAGAAAAACTATCGGCTGGAGGCAGAAATACTGGTTCGACAGTCGTTATCGATGCACCTACATTACCACCATGGCGCACCGAACGGCGGTTGCGCGGCGGCAGGATTCGAACGAGGAGCAGATCGTGACTGTAGAAAAAGTGGCGTTGATCACGGCGGCGGGCAAGGGCATGGGCGCGGCGATCGCGCGCGAACTGGCGGCGACGGGTTATCGCGTCGCGCTGATGTCGCCGTCGGGCAGCGCGGTGGCGCTCGGCGAGGAACTGGGCGGATTCGGCATCCAGGGTTCGGTGACGGAAGAAGCCGACATCGACCGGCTCGTGCAGGAAACGCTCGCGCGCTACGGCCGCATCGATGCGGTCGTGAACAACACCGGGCATCCGCCGAAGGGCGAGCTGCTGGCGATCACCGACGACAACTGGCATGCCGGGCTCGACCTGATCCTGCTGAACGTGGTGCGCGTGATGCGCCGTGTGACGCCGGTCTTCCAGAAGCAGGGCGGCGGCGCGGTGGTGAACATCTCGAGCTTCGCGGCGGACGCGCCCGAGCAGCCGATGCCCGTTTCGTCGGCACTGCGCGCGGCGCTGAGCGCATGGACGCGTCTTTACGCGGAACGTTACGCGGCCGAGCACATCCGGATGAACGCGGTGCTGCCGGGCTTCATCGACAGCTGGCCGGAAACGCCGGAGATCGTCGCACGCATCCCGGCCGGCCGCTTCGGCAAGACCGGCGAGATCGCGAAGACGGTCGCGTTCCTGCTGTCCGACGGCGCGGGTTACATCACCGGGCAGAACATTCGCGTCGACGGCGCGATCGTCAAGGCGCTGTGAACGTCGCGCGGGCGAGCGGCCGCAGCGGCCGGGCCGCTCGCCGCGCAGTCGCTACAAACGCGTACAAACCAGACAAATCCGGGATACTGTAGTCGTCAACTAATCCCGGACACTGGGTTAAGTTTTTCTTCCGCAACGGCCGGTGCCAGTCCGTCATTGAACTGATGCGGTCGTATCCAGTTGTACCGGTGCATCGGGTGGTGGCAAATATCCCGGTGTGCTTCCTGCGCCGACATATACCCCACTGACGGTAGCCATTCCGTCTTGAAGCTGCCGAACAACCTTTCCATCGGGGAGTTATCCACACTATTTCCTCGATGGCGCATGCTTTGCTGTATCCGATAGCGCCAGAGGCGCTGACGGAATTTGCGGCTTGCATATTGGGCAGATTCAACCGGGTGAAACGGCAAGCCTTGCGGTCGACCACGTTGCGCATAGGCCATCTCCAACGCCTGCACGACCAGATCGGCATCAACGCGGCGGCCTCGCCCTCGGTGTGCATACAGGCAGGACCGCGCGACACGTCGAATACCGCGCAGATCAGCTCGACCGATTCGCTTGCGCCAATCCGATCAATTACTTCGTACGTTCGATGCCTTCCGACATCAATAGTGCGGTGGCCTTCTTTAAAATGGTCTCCTCACGCACGAGGCGTTCGATACGCGCTTCGAGTTCCTGAATGCGCTGTTGATTCGGCGTAATTGCCTTGCCCTGCGGCGTGACGCCCTGGCGCTCCATCTTAAGTTGCCGCACCCAGCGGGGCAGCACCGTCTCGCCGACGTCGACCGAGTGGCTTGCTTCCATATGGCTATAGCCCTGGTCGAGCACCAGACAGGCGGCTTGCTGTTTGAACTCCGGGGAAAACGTACACTGTTGCTTGCTCATCAGACACTTCTTCATGGCGACCATTCTCGCCTAAATCAGTGTCCGGATTCATTAGACCACTCCACCCGTCGTGATCTCGAAGAGCAGAGAGCGGTCGAGGCGACGCAGTCGACCTATCGGTACGTCCTTGTTCGCGCGTGCCTTAATTCCCGACGATATCCATATATTAAATTAATATATTCAATAAATTCATTATTTGCGCGATCCGCAACAATTTATCGACCGCAATGGCTCGCCCCCCCGAATTTCTCGCAAGAATCAAATGAAATTGTAAGCTTTGCGTTCTTGAGTCGGCCACGAGGGCACCGTAACAAAGCTTGACGATCTGAGTCACGCAGTCCGTCTAGAATGGCTTTGCTAAATCGGCATATGGTCTAATAGCCGAACCTTGAACGTCTTGGAAAGCGCCGGGAAACTTCCGTTCGGCACCATGAGGATGCTGGATTACGAGCACGCGGTTTATGTCCTGACGACGCCCGCACCGATGGATGTCTTGTCGGTATTGGGCGATCGGTCGGATTTCGGTCCAGCGGTTCGCTGTTTCCCGCCGCCATTCGATGCGCTATTGGAGATGGTGTTCCTGTTGCGACACGATGCAAAGGCAGTTGAAGGCGTCTTGCTGTCGAGTCACCTACCGTGCCGCGTCCTCTGTTCAGGAAGGTATCGACAGCGGCCGCTCACAGTGCGTCTCGCGTGGCTTGCCCACGAGAACCGGTTCGTCGTGCATCACGATGGCCATCTCTTCAGGGTTGCTCGAGACCAGGCTGCACGATGGCGTCAGCACCAAACGGCGGTAGCAATTGAAGCAACGACGTGGTTGACGCTCGATCGACTGTACCAGTCCGCAGACCTTTTTTGCATGGCAAGAGACATTGCAGATCGCTCGACGGTGGTTGGCGTCGCCGGCCGTTAAGAGGCGTCGCTCCGGCGGTCGGTCGGGGCGCTCGACGCTGAGGATGTGATCGTTGTACCTCCCGGCGATGCCGAGCAGTTGGCGCTGTACAACCCGGAAGCCGGGTGCTGGCACTTCGTGCCGCGAGTCGAGACCGTCTGACAAAAAATTGACGGTGGGCCACCTTGTGGCTTGCCGGATATAAACATAAAACTGAGAGGGCCGAAGTGAGCATCAGCGACACACTTAGTAGCTTCGCGTCGGGGGCCGTCGACTGGAACCGACGTCCGGTCGCTTTGAATTTCGGGCGGCTGCAAGGGACGTTGGGGCGCTTGCTTGCGCTTCAGCACGCAAACGTTCACGAAGGGCTGATGACCGGCATCCACGGCCATCTCACGTGCGTATCGACACGACACGACCTACCACCCAAGTTGTTTATCGGCGTGCCTGTTTCATTGCGACTGGTAACCGACCGTGGCCAGCTGCAGACGATCAACGCGATCGTTCAGAACGTACAAATCGGACAAAGCGATGGCGAGCTGTGCGTTTACCAGCTGACGATTTGTGATGCTTTGTCCCTGATGGACAAACGGACGAACTCGCGCGTCTTCCGCAAACAGAGCGTCGTTGACGTGCTCACGGTGATGTTCAACGAATGGCGGCAGCGTAGTCCGGCGCTCGCGCGCGCCTTCGAATTCGACCTGTCATTCCTGAATCGCGATCGCTATCCTGCTCGAGAATTGACGCGCCAGGTGAACGAGTCGGACGCAGCGTTTGTGCGGCGCTTGTTGCGTCGCGAAGGGATTTCGATCTTCGTCAAGGCAGGGCCCGCCAAGGGCGGATCCACCTCCGAAGACGACACCCCCGTGCACACCTTGGTCTGTTGCGACAATCCCGATTCGTTGCAGGAAGGACCAGCGGGAACGGTGCGTCTACACCCACGCGACGCCGGTACCGAAGAGCGCGATACGGTCACACTGTTCGCGCTGCACGCGCGCCTGGTGCCGGGCGCAGCGAGTCGACCATCATGGGACTACAAGAAGGCGCGTATTGACGAGTCGACCGTGGCGGGCGAAGTCGACCAGGGCGATGCCGGTAACGATCTGGCAAAGCTCCTGACCGACGTCGCGATCGATGTCCCGCATGCGGGCGACTCGTGGGACGACCACGATCGCCTTACGCGCTCGCGTATGCTGGCGCACCAATTCGAAGCTGAACAGTACGACGGCGCAAGCGGGATCCGCGATCTCGCCGTCGGCACCTGGATCACGCTGACGGGTGACCCCGACCTGGACATGCAGTCGGCCGACAAGCGGCAGTTCGTCGTCACGTCGATTCGCCACGACGTCTCGAACAACCTCCCGAAGGGGTTGACCGAACGCGTGCAGCAGCTCTTTGCAGCGAGCAAGAACCTCGTATCGCCTTCGCCGGCCCAACTGGCCCCGTCGTCCGCTGAATCGGATACGCGCTACGAAAACACTTTCACGTGCGTGCGCCGCGGCGTCCCGATCACGCCGGCATACGATCCCAGGATTGACCTGCCACCCGTTCATTTGCTGACCGGGGTCATCGTTACGCGCGACGGTGATGAGGTTGTGACCGACGAGCTCGGGCGGGTCTACGTGCGGATCCAAGGACTGGATCCTGCCGATCACTCCCATGCACAAGGGGCCGGCACGAACGATAACGCCGGCGACAGCGCGCCGATCCGGGTGGCGTCGAGCCTCGCGGGCACGCAGTTCGGTGCGTCGTTTCTGCCACGCATCGGCATGGAGGTCCTGCTCGGGGCGATTGGGGGCGATCCCGACCGGTTGGTGATCATCGCTGTCCTCGGCAATGGGGCGAACCCGCCGGCGGCGTTTACGCACACCGGTTCGCTGCCTGGCAACCGATACGTGTCGGGTATCAAGACGAAGGAAATCAAGGGGCAGCGCTACAACCAGTTGCGGCTCGACGACACGCCAAATGAAATCAGCGCACAGCTGGCGAGCGAGCACGCGCATACGCAGTTGAACCTCGGGGATCTGACGCATCCACGTGAGAACGGCACCGGACAGGCGCGCGGCGAGGGCGCTGAGCTGCGCACCGACGCGGCGGCCGCGGTGCGGGCCGCTCGGGGCATACTGCTCACTGCCTATGCCCGTACTCGCGCCAGCGGCGATCAGCTTGATCGTGACGAATTGATCGAACTCCTCGGCGAATGCGCTCAACTCTTCAAATCGCTCGGGGACTACGCCGGTCAGCACGGCGGGCAGGCCACCGACGTTGCGGGACAGCAAGCAGTGGCAACGGCTTTCAAGGATTGGATTGCAGGCGATAGCACATCCAACAACGGCGCCAGTTCGTCGACCAGCACACCCGCTTTGATGGCATTCGGAGCGCCGGGGGGATCGGTGAACGTGACGCCGAAAACCCATGTGACCTATGCCGGCGAGAACGTTGACCAAATCGCGCAGCAGCACATGCAGCTCGTGAGCGGGCAACGGCTGAACGCAATGGGTGGACAGGGCGTGCAGGTGTTCGGACGCGGCGAAGGCGTGAGCGCAATCGCTGGCGAGGGGCCTCTGACGCTGCAGGCGCAGAAGGATGTGATGTCGGCAATCGCCCAAAAGGGCGTGCAGATCACGGCGGTTGACGGGGAGGTCGTGATCAGCGGCAAGACGCTGCGGCTGGTCGCGGAAGACGGCAGCTACGTGAAGATCGGTGGAGGTGTCCAGGTTGGCTCGAATAGCGCGTTTACCGCGCATACGGCCGGACACGATTTCGTTGGCCCTGATACCGATCACGTCGCGCAGCCTGGGTTCAATCAGGCGCCGACGAGCCAGAAGTTCCGGCTGCGATACCCGGGTACCGATACGAGCGAGGTTCCGCACTCGGTGCCGAATCGGCCTTACAAGATCACGCTGAATAACGGCCAGGTCATTCAAGGTGTTTCCGATCACGAAGGGTTGACGGATCTCGCCGAAAGCGACGTGATGCACATCGCCCACGTTCAGGTTTTCGACGCACAAGGATAAATCATGGCGAGTCCTCAAAATCCCCCGAGGGTGGTCGGCGAGAAGAAGGCCGTCACGCAATCCAATCTTCCGAAAGACGCGCCTACTCCTGTCGACGTCGAGCATCGGTTCCCGTGCACGACGATTCTCATTCACGGCGTGAACGATCTCGGGACCGACTTTGCTACCGTCGAGGGCGGTCTCTGCGAAGGCCTTAAGGATCGGCTCGGGCGACCCGATCTCCAGGGGGCCGAGTATGTGCACGGGCGCATGGCCCATGATGATCCGAGCAAAAAAGCCGTCACCGCCGCCGACCTCATGAAAAACCTCGACGATGTGCTATATCGGCGTCAGGAATCCCGCAACACGCGTAGCCCACTTATCCCCTTCTATTGGGGCGTCCGCGCCAATAAGGACGATCTGCCGAAGGACCCCAACAAGCAGACCGTTAACGGCCAGTATGTGGACAAGTTCGGTAACCGCCTAGACGCACACCGTGCCAAGGGTGGCGGTTTCTTCGCCAACGCCACGACCGACATTCCGGGCATGTTCGCCACGCATTTCAAGGGTGGAAAACTTACCGCCACGCTCAACTATGCCTCGGGCGATCCCACCCATCCATTGCTCGAAGCCCCGAGCCGCCATTACATGGTGTTGGCTGCGGTCCGGCTGGCTGCACTCATCCGGCAGATTCGCATCATCAACCCTGACGAGACCGTGAATATCATTGCCCACAGTCAGGGCACCCTGATCTCGTTACTCGCTCAGGCCTTCTTGATCAATGGCCTCAATCCGGACGCTTGCAGTGTCGGCGATCGCCCCGCCGATACACTGATCTTGATCGACTCACCCTTCACCCTCGAACAGGAATTGGCGGAGCGCTTGGGCCAGACCGGTGACGAACAGCAAACAACTTACGCGCGCACCAAAACCCTCGCAAATCTCACGCAGTTGGTCGCACAAGCGAAGCACAGCGCGCCAGCACTCGATCAGCTCTCAGCCACTGACGGGCAGGGCAAAGTCGTGCGCGACAACTTCGGTATCACCGGCCCTAAATGGGGTCCCCAGCATGCGACGCGCTTGACCGGCCCCAAAGATGACAGTAAAGAGATCTTGGCCTTCGCCGAACGTGACAATCGCGGCAAGGTCTATCTGTACTTCTGCCCGGAAGATTCCACCGTCGCCATGAACGGCATCAACGGCATGGGAGCGTCCGGCCTGCCAGATTCGCGCAGCGTCACGGCCTCGCGCGACGGTGCAAAACCCGAAACCATCCGGCTCCTGTCCGATAGTTTCCGCCAACGCGTGTTCACGCGCCGCTTGCGCAACGGCCAACCAGTACTCGTTGGTGATGCCCCTGGCCCTTTCACCTTACGCGAGAAAGGGGAAAGCGCCCATGGAACCAGCGGGTGGAAGGAAAAATTGAAGCGCGCCGACATCCCGGAAGGCACTGTGCGTACTATCAATGGCGAAGCGTTACCTCCGCCGTTTCCACCGGACATGCAAGCCAATGTGATTGACGGTACCCAGCGCACCGCGCTCGATGGCAGTGCAAACGAGTTTGAACCGGGTCAGCAGGCCCTCGACCAGCTCGAAGCCGAGATAGTGTTGAGCACCAATGGCGGCCCCGGCACCCTGCAGAAGCTACCGATGCAAACCATCGACTGGCCCGGTTTCGGTATTGGTAGCCAGATCCCCGATCGAAGCACGGTCGAAGCCCGACTGAATGACAACAAGACCGATCCCAATGATCGATGCCGCGTGCTCCAGGTCACAGCCCCCTTTCCGCTCCAGCCTGGCAAGTTGCAGATCATCCGAGAGGAAACCCCCAACGAGGCCAAGGTGCGCATCATGAACACCCAGCGCTCCCCCGACTCGTATCACTCGGCTGTCATGAGCGGGCGGCGCAACCACCGCTGTGCCACCGCCTTCGATGTCGCCATCGGCCAGGGGCGCGCCGTCGATGACCCGGCATGGGCAAAACTGCTGCGCGCCATCGCGGATTGGCGGATATCCTTGGATAAGGTGCAGCGGGCATCAGGAAAACCAAAATATTACGAGCTCGATGCCGTTACCCGTGAAATCGTCGAAGCGAACTGCAAATACTACAACGACGGTACGTTTCCGGACGTGCATCTGGTGCCCAAGAGCCCCCCGCCACAGGTGGTAAGCGAGATCTACCAGCAACAGCAGGACTTTAAGAAGAAGCAGGAAGCCGAACAGGATCGCAAGCGCATCGAAGAGCGCAACCAGCGCTTGAAGGCACAGGCAGATCAGGTTAAAACCCAGGTTCAGCAGGGTATAGCTCGCGGCCAGGAATACCTTGGCAAGCAAGCCGATGCCGCGAAGCAGGGGTTGGACGGGGCGCTCGACAGTGCCAAGCAGGGCGTCAAGGATCTCTGGAACAAATTCTGATTCGCGATGACAATCACATCTTCTACCCGCGCATCGAAACGACCCCTGTTCGGGGCTCTGATCATGGTCCTGGCCTTGCTCTGGACCGCCGTATTGAAGCTGCTCACTGTGAGCGGCACTCTACCCTGGGGAACCACACCAATGACTCAACGCGTGCTGCTCTGGCTGCTTCCGATCGCTCTCATCGGCGGCATCGCGTATTCCGGTTACAGTGTATGGGCACGCCAAAATGCGCCACGCTCCATTGATCCGACGGCGGTGCAAGCAGTTGCCACACATGACGATGCGGTGCCTGTCGCCGCCGCTCGCGATCCGCGCTTCACGCTGGAGATCCGCCGCTTTGGCGTCACGGTCGACCGCTTCCGTCAGCGCGCGCTGCTAATGCGGCTCGATGAGGCGGGCGTGAACGGCAAACTGCTCCTGCAGGATCCGAAAGACTACCCGTGGGAAGCGATGGCGCGGATGTCCGCAGAGGAACAACGCGAAAACAATGTGTTCGGCTACACACTGCGCAACTGGACGGATTACTGGCCGATCCCAGTCATCGTTGCAGGGCCTCCGAGAGATGAGCACGACTCCGATGCCGGTCGCATGGCAACCCATATTAGCAGCGCCGATAACGGTGCCGGCATTGGCAACACCCTGTACATTCGTCTCGATGAGATCCACACCGAACGCGGCGACGAAATAGTGTCACGTGTATTCGACTTCTTCGATCAGCATCCAGACCTACCGGCAGTCGTGCTCCTAATCGAGGACGGGTTGAATACTCGTTCATATTTGAGTACACCGGGCGAAGACCTGACACAACAGAATAAGAACGGCAATTTTGTGCCAACAAGACCGGACAGTTTTGTGGCCGTGCTCGTAACACGCAAAGATCGCGTCGACCGACTGATCCGACCGTACACGGCCGATGTGCCGGAAGCGATCGACAATACGAAGACCCAGTACGACGTGATCAAGCTGTGGAATTTCTTTTGGGCCGAACAGAAAGCTTATTGGGCAGCAGGCGACGCAGCAGGCGACGCAACCCACAAAGAGATGCCTTGGGACTACTGGCAATCGAAGCTGCCGGAATTCTGGAAAACAACGCCGCTGAAAGTGCCGGAAGGTTTCAAGCCTAATCCATGGGTGCCGGTGCCATGGACGACCTGGCAATTGAAGGAGTACGACGCCTGGCCGGTTCTGGCATATCTGCATCGACCGGTACGCGTGGATCTGAGTGACGGCCACGGCGAATCGCTGAAGAAGGGCGAAAAAATCGAGAAACTACGCGCGGGCTGGCAGCAGGCTATGGACACGCTTCCGACAGGCATCCACCCATCCCGCATGTTCTACGACACGGGGGCGTCGAACAGCCAGTTGGCATTGCTGGTGCAGTCGCTGCACGACAATCCGCAGCACATCGATCTGGACGACTCCAAAGATGCGTTCGACATGCAACGACGAATTGGGGGTGACACGGGAATGAGCTCGACCTGGGTCCAACTCGCGCTCGCACTGATGTTGGATTACGGCGACGGCAAGACGAGCGCATTGGTGAACCTGCGCGACCCGCTGCACGGAACGATCGTGATGCTGACGCCCCCGGACGAAGCGGCTCGGAAGGCGAACCCACAGACGTTCGGCTGGGATTTTTAGGAGTCGGTCGTGAGCGAAAAACCCTACGTCCTTGAGGGCGATACCCATAGTCATGGGGGGCGAGTCCTGTCGGGCGCGCCCCATTCTCGTATCAAGGGGCGAGCGATCGCGCGTTTGCACGATCCGGCGATTTGCGAAATTCACGGCCCTACGACCATCGCGAAGGTATCGGGTCGTGGCCGTTTCGACGGTCGGCCGGCGGCTTGTGACGGCGACGAACTGGCTTGTGGAGCGAAGCTGATCGCGAGCCAGACCAATACGGGCGGCTGATATCACGGGATGGTGAACCGTGTCGCGCTCACAAACGCGTGCGAGCTCGGCATTGCCCGGTGGGTCACGACGGGGCACGTGACGCCGTAGAGGAGGGCCTTGATTCCCGTACATTCTTCCGGTTAGACGCCTTTAAGCCAGGCAAGGCTCGCTTTTGCGGCCCCAAATAAAGATTGATATATGCCAATGGGTTGACGTCTACCCTTTGCCCGAAGAGCGGGGATCGTCTTCGGAGGCGGCAGTGTCGGTCGAGGGACGGCTCATCTTGGATACACCGCGTCCGGAGACGCCTTCTGCTTCGTTGGCGAACGGTGGGCGCTAACTCATCGTTTCATGGAGCAGTTATTAGGGGTTGCTAGGACGAGCCTTGCCTGACTTAAAGGCCTCTAACCGGAAAAGAGCATAGAAATCAAAGGCACCTTTAACCACTGAGCACGCGAAAGATGCGTTAGATTGGGTGCGGGTTGCGGTCCACTAATTCACACGTCGTTCGCTTTCGTTGTGGGGAATTTTTATGGAACCAGTAGCGTATAGACCCTCTCGCCATCAGCAGCTCATGGGGTGGGGCGCAGGGCTGATTGTCGCCGGGGTTGGGCTGTTCTCTGTCTTCATTGTCTTTATGGCCATTGGTGCATTCGACCAGTGGCATATTCAAAACGATACGCAGTTGACGTTGGTCTTTGCCGTGCCCGTTTTAATGGCGGTCGCCGGACTCACCCTGTTCGTTGTAGGCGTAGTCAACGCATTCAGAGCGCGTAAATGAACCGATACAGCCACTTTGTCTACTGGCTGACGAACACCGCGACGTCCGCCGCGCAGATCTACTGGGAGGATCACTCGAACAACTTCAATGCGGTGGATATCGCGTTGCCGGCCGCGATCACGGTGTTTCCGGGCGAGATCTACCAGGCGCCGCGCAGCTGGGCCGAGCGCAGCTATCACAACCTGATCTACTTCAACGAAGTCGACAAGGGCGGGCATTTCGCGGCATGGGAGGAGCCGGAGTTGTTCGCGCGTGAAGTGCGCGCCGGGTTCCGGCCGTTGCGGCGCGTGTAAGCGAGGGAGGACGGGCGAACGCGGGCCGGCGCGGATGCGGCCGGCGTTTGCTTCCGTCGTGCACGTTCCTGAATTCACCGTAGCGTCGTTATTGCTGCCCGCGTTACCTGTTTAAGCGGCCGTTTTACGGCAGAAACAGCACGGCGCTTCCGTTCACGATTGAATGACATATCGATGAACAAAACCCGTTCTGGAAGAAACATTCCATCGTAATTATTTGATTAAAAAGCGATTTTGATAAAAATCAAAATATGTCGCGTGAATTGACTGATGTATTGAAACCCTCAATACAATGATCCGCGACTGCACCTGAGTGCGGACAAATCATCCTGTTTATTGGCACGCGGCAAAAAGCCGAATCGGCTTTTTCACGGTTTCGCCCGGTGAAAAAATACGACCCGAGGTTTCGCGATGACGAATAACGACGTGCGCGAGTCACGCATGGCTTGCGACGGCATGCGCCCGCTTGAAGGTCGGAGAGGCATCGTCGTCGGCCTGGCGAACGAGCAGAGCATCGCGTGGGGATGTGCGCGCGCATTTCGTGCGGCGGGTGCCGAGCTGGCGGTGACGTGGCAATCCGACCGGGCGTTGCCGTACATCGCACCGTTGCTGGACCAGCTGAAGCCGGCGATTGCGATGCCGCTCGACGTGAGCCGGGCCGACCAGATGCGCGAGGTGTTCGACACGATCGGCGAACAGTGGGGCGGCCTCGATTTTCTGTTGCATGCCGTTGCCTATGCACCCAGGGCCGATCTGCACGGGCGCGTCGTCGACAGTTCGCCGGAAGGGTTCGCGCTCGCGATGGATACCTCCTGCCACTCGTTCATCAGGATGGCGAAACTGGCCGAGCCGTTGATGACGTCCGGTGGAAGCCTGATGGCGATGACCTATATCGGAGCCGACCAGGTCATCGCGGAGTACGGCGTGATGGGCCCGGTCAAGGCGGCGCTGGAGGCCACCGTCCGATACCTCGCTGTCGAGCTGGGGCCGGCCGGCATTCGCGTGCATGCGGTGTCGCCCGGGGCACTGGCCACGCGGGCAGCATCCGGGCTGCCGAACTTCGACCATCTGCTTGACGACACAGCCCGGCGTGCGCCATTGCGCCGTCCGCTCGACATCGACGACGTCGGTGCGTTGTGCACCTTTCTCGCCGGCGATGCCGCACGCGCGATGACCGGCGGTATTCACTACATCGACGCGGGGATGCACGTGCTCGGCTGACGCCTGGCGCGAGGCGGCCGCTCCCGGAATGCGTCGAGATTCACCTTGCCCCTCTGGAGAACAGTGTTATGGATGCTGCCACGCAACTGGCGCGCAGTCATGAGATCGCCACGGAGATTGTCCACGTCCTGCAAAAACGCACGCAGCACGCGCTGGAACAGTACGGGAAACGGTTGGGCGAAGCGTTCGACGGCAGCGACGGCCCCGGCCAGGCGCCGGGCGCCGACCCGTTTGCCATGCCATTCTCGCGGCTGGGCGCGTGGCATTACGCGGTCGACGCCGCACAGCGCGCGCTGCTGTTCTGGGACACGCTGCGCGAGCGCGGCATGCAATATGTCGAGCGCATGGCCGAGGGGCTCAAGCCGGTGCTGCATTTCGACTACGACGTCGTGCTCGACGGCCGGCAGTTTGCACGGCCCGTCAATTACGCGCTCGTTCACATCCAGCCGCCGGATGGCGTGATCGTCGACGCCGGCAAGCGGCCCTACCTGATCATCGATCCGCGCGCGGGGCACGGCCCCGGTATCGGCGGCTTCAAGGACGATTCGCAAGTCGGCGTGGCGTTGCGCGCGGGGCATCCCGTGTATTTCGTCGTGTTCTTCCAGGAGCCCGAGCCCGGCCAGACGTTGCTCGACGTGTGTGCCGCGGAACAGGCGTTCGTCCGGAAAGTGCGGGAACTGCATCCGGACAGCCTCAAGCCGGCCATCGTCGGCAACTGCCAGGGCGGCTGGGCCGCGATGATGCTCGCGAGTTCGTCGGCGGACGATACGGGCCCGATCGTCATCAACGGCGCCCCGATGTCGTACTGGAGCGGCGCGTGGAGCGAGGGGCCCGGCGACAATCCGATGCGCTATGCCGGCGGCATACTCGGCGGCACGTGGCTCGCGTCGTTTGCGTCGGACCTGGGCAACGGCAAGTTCGACGGCGCCTATCTCGTGCAGAACTTCGAGAACCTGAACCCGGCGAACACGTTGTGGGACAAGTATTACCACGTGTACGACCACATCGACACCGAGCCGCCGCGCTTCCTCGAGTTCGAGCGCTGGTGGGGCGGCTACTACCTGATGAACCGCGACGAGATCGAATGGATCACGCGCAACCTGTTCATCGGCAACAAGCTCTGGTCCGGCGAAGTGAAAGACGGATCGGGCAAGGCGTTCGACCTGCGCGAGATCCGTTCGCCGATCATCCTGTTCGCGTCGATGGGCGACAACATCACGCCGCCGCAGCAGGCGTTCAACTGGGTCGCGGACATCTACGGCAGCACGGAGGAGATCAAGGCGCGCGGGCAGGTCATCATCGGGTTGGTGGAAGAGGACGTGGGGCATCTCGGCATCTTCGTGTCCGGCAAGGTCGCGAAGAAGGAGCACGCGCAGATCGTCAGCGTGCTGGATGCCGTCGAAACGCTGCCGCCCGGCCTTTATGCGATGTCGATCGAGGAAGTGAAGGGCGCCGACGGGAAGGTCACGTACGACGTCACCTTCGCCGAGCACCGTCTGGAAGAGATCGCGCAATACTTCAACCGCTTCGGGCGCAAGGACGAACAAGCGTTCGAGGCCGTCGCCGCGCTGTCCGAATTCACGCAGCGCGCGTATGAACTGTTCATGCAGCCATACGTGCAGCAGGCATCGAACGAGACCACCGCGCACCTGTTGCGCGACTTTCATCCGCTGCGCTTCCAGCGCTGGGCGTTTTCGGACCTGAATCCCTGGCTTCGCTGGCTGAAGCCCGCCGCCGACACGGTCAGGGCCCACCGCCAGCCGGCCGACGACATCGAGCCATGGCGCAAGCTCGAACGGCGTGGCTCGGATATCGTCAGCGCGTCGCTCGATTGTTTCCGCGCGATGCGCGATGCAAGCATCGAGTCGCTGTTCTTCACGCTGTACACCCAGCCGGCCTTGCTTCATTTCGGGGAGCAGTATCGCGACCGCCACGCGGCTGCGCCGGCGGCGGCGGACCCCCGCGACCTGCCGTTCGTGAAGGCGGCGCTCGCGTCGATCGACCGTGGCGGCTACACCGAAGCGGTTGCGCGGGCGGCGTTCCTGCTCGAGCGCAACGGCGAACCGTTTCCGCTGGCGCAGCTTGCGGCCGAGCGCGAGCTTGCCGAAACCTACGCCGAATACCTGCCGAACCTGCCGCCCGACCAGTGGCGGCGCATCTATGGCGAGCAGGAGATCATCGCGACTTACGCGCCCCAACAGGCCGTCGCCACGCTGCCGGTGCTGCTTGCCCGGCTGGAGGACCGCCAGCGGCTGCTGACGCTGCTGGACAAGCTGCTGGGCGATGCGCGCGTGCAAAGCGCGTCGGTGAGCGAGCAACAGTGGGCGGCGCTGCAACGCATTCGTGCGGTACTGGGCGCGCCGCCTGCCACGCTGCCGGCCAGGGGGCCGCTGGCGACACTCGAACGCGTGCAGTGACGGACAGCGAGGAACCGCAATGGAAACCCGACACGAGAAATATCGCCGCCTCATCGAACACTGCCAGGCGCTTGCGCCGATGCCGACGGCCGTCGCGCATCCGTGCGATCGAAGCTCGCTCGAGGGC
The DNA here is from genome assembly GCF_041103175.1 of Burkholderia sp. Bmkn7. Classification (NCBI taxonomy): domain Bacteria; kingdom Pseudomonadati; phylum Pseudomonadota; class Betaproteobacteria; order Burkholderiales; family Burkholderiaceae; genus Burkholderia; species Burkholderia sp. Bmkn7. Next base: position 978,253 of record NZ_JBGCUH010000002.1, read on the forward strand.
GCGCTGGAGGCGGCGCGCAAGGGGCTGATCGAGCCGATCCTGGTCGGCCCGCGTGCGCGTATCGAAGCGACCGCCGCGGAGTTGCAGCTGCCGATCGGCGATCACGAGATCGTCGATGCGCCGTACAGCGAGGCGTCGGCAGCGGCGGCGGTGCGGCTCGTACGCGACGGCCGCGCGTCCGCGTTGATGAAGGGCAGCCTTCACACCGACGAACTCATGGCCGAAGTGGTGCGGCACGATGCCGGGTTGCGCACGGGCCGGCGCATCAGCCATTGCTTCGTGATGGACGTGCCCGCGCACGCCGACCCGCTGATCGTGACCGACGCGGCGATCAATATCGCGCCGACGCTCGAGGAAAAGGTCGACATCCTGCAGAACGCGATCGATCTCGCGCATGCGCTGGATTTTGCGCAGGTTCGTGTGGCGATCCTCTCGGCCATGGAGACGGTCAACCCGAAAGTGCCGTCGACGCTCGAAGCCGCCGCGCTGTGCAAGATGGTGGATCGGCGGCAGATCACCGGCGCGCTCGTCGACGGCCCGCTGGCGCTCGACAACGCGATCGATCCCGAAGCCGCGCGCATCAAGCAGATCGATTCGCCGGTGGCCGGCCACGCGAACGTGCTGATGGTGCCGAACCTCGAAGCGGGCAACATGCTTGCCAAGAGCCTGTCGTTCCTGGCCGGCGCGGATGCGGCGGGCATCGTGCTCGGCGCGCGCGTGCCGGTCATCCTGACGAGTCGTGCCGATTCGTTGATCACCCGGCTGGCTTCCTGCGCGGTCGCGATGCTCGTCGCGAACGTGCAGCGCGAAGCGGCCCGGCGCGTGGGGTGACGCCATGGCAGACGTGATTCTGGTGTTGAATGCCGGCTCGTCGAGCATCAAGTTTTCCGCATTCGACGTGCACGGCGACACGCTCGGCCTGATCGTGCATGGCCAGGTCGAGGGCCTGTACACGGCCACGGCGCACTTCAGCGCCGTCGACCGCCACGCGGAGCGTCACGAACGGCAATGGGCCGGCGGCGATACGTTCGGCCATCAGGAAGGGCTCGAGCAGATCGCCGCGTTCCTGGGCGCGCATCAGGAAGGGCACCGTCTCGCGGCGGTGGGCCATCGCGTCGTGCACGGCGGACAACGCTTCAGCGGCCCGGTGCGCGTCACGCCCGAGATCGTGGCCGAGCTGGAGAAACTCACCCCGCTCGCGCCTTTGCATCAGCCGCACAACCTGACGCCGATTCGTATCCTCGAAACGATGCGGCCCGGCGTCGAGCAGGTGGCCTGCTTCGACACGGCGTTCCACTGCACGCAGCCCGCGGTGACCCAGGCGTTCGCGCTGCCCGCGTCGATCACCAGCCGGGGCGTGCGCCGTTACGGTTTCCACGGGCTCTCGTACGAGTACATCGCGAGCGTGCTGCCCGACGTCGCGCCGGCGGCGGCGCGCGGGCGCACGGTCGTCGCCCATCTCGGCAACGGCGCGAGCATGTGCGCGCTCGTGGGAGGCAAGAGCGTCGCGAGCACGATGGGGTTCACGGCGCTCGACGGGCTGCCGATGGGCACGCGTTGCGGCAACCTCGATCCCGGTGTCGTGATCTTCCTGATGGAAGCACTCCGGATGGACGTGCGCGCCGTCGAGGATCTGCTCTATCGGCGTTCCGGGTTGCTCGGCGTGTCCGGCCTGTCGAGCGACATGCGCACCCTGCTCGCGAGCGACGACCCGCACGCACGCTTCGCCATCGAGCTGTACGTCTACCGCATCGCGCGCGAACTCGGTTCGCTTGCGGCCGCGATGGAGGGAATCGACGCCGTCGTGTTCACGGCGGGGATCGGCGAGCACGCGGCGGCGATTCGCGAGGGGGTGTTGCGCCGTGCGGCGTGGCTCGGCGTCGAGATCGATGTCGACGCGAACGGCACGGGCGGGCCGCTGATCACGACGGCATCGAGTCGCGTATCGGCGTGGGTGATCCCGACCGACGAAGAACTGATGATCGCGCGCCATACGCACCGGCTGATCCGGTGACGGACGAACGAGCAAGGAATCCTCATGGCTGAACTACTGCTGGTCAATGTCGAAGAACACGCGCGCGACGACGAGGTCGGCGCGTTCCTGGCGCGGCATGGATTCCCGCAGTTCGATGCGATCGAGCGCGTGCCGGCCGGGATCGGCACCCCCATCGCACTGCTCCGGTTCAACACGCTGTCGTCGGTCGCGCTTTACTCGCTGCGCGCCCGGATCGATCACATCTCGTGGCGGGGCCGCTCGATTCGCGCGCATATCCTGCCGGACCGGAAGGACTGAACGGCTGCGTGCGGCGGCGTGGTTCGAGCGGTGAATGCGCGCCGGCCGGCATGCGGCCCGTGTTCATCGGCGGAGTGGGGCGGTGTCATGCCGCCGCGATGTCTCGGGGCGGCGTCGCCGTCAGATGATCCGGCACGTGCCGTGTACGTCCCTCAGCCACGTGAGAAGCATCATCGCGGCATAGACACAAGGCAGCACGATCAAAAATCGACGCCACGTTACCTTGAAACGCGGAAGCCGCCGGACGACCACGGCGAGCGCGATGCAGGCAACCAGCCCGACCGGCAAGATGTTCCAGTTGTCCCGGAAGGCGGCAAAAACGAAAGCCGCCGTGAAAAACACGACCCAGACCACGGCACCGCCAAGGGTGTCGCAGTAGGCGGTGGCGTATCCGGAGAACCACGCGAGCAGAAGCGCCGCAAGCCCGAACGCGGTCAGGATGGTCGCGAGCCAGAGCGGCGGCCCGTGCGTGCCCGCCTGTCGCACGGGAGCGTCTTGTTGGTCGGCATCGGTCAATTCGGTCACCTGCAATCGGGCGGGTTGTCACGGCAAGCGGCGTAGTATCGCCGCGTTTCGGCGCCGAAGCGAGAGGCGGTGCGTGGCCATGCCATCGGCGGGGCAGGCCGGCGCGTGGCACGTGGCCCCTGCGAACCCGTATTTCCCGCCCGATTTTTGAATCGTCGTGTGTCGTGTTCGCCGACAGATACGTTGGGATACAAAGCCTCGCCAGGGCTCGGGTATAAAACCGGTGAAGCGATTCACACGGCGGCGCGATGCCATGCGCCGCTGCCGAGAATGCAGATTCCCGAGTGCCCGCACGTGCCGCGGTCACCTTCCTTAGCGATCGACACTGGAGAACGAGTCATGCCCGAAACCGTGAACACCCGCCGCCGCCTGATCCTGGGTACGACGCTGGCGAGCCTCAGCCTCGCCGACCTCGGCTTCAGCGCCCTGGCGCACGCGCAGTCGGCGCCCGATGCAGCGCCTGCGAAGCGCGCGGCCGGTGCCGCGTCGCTGGGGACGATCCACCAGATCGACGCGGGCGTGCTCAACGTCGGGTATGCGGACCTCGGGCCGAAGAACGGCCCGGTCGTGTTCCTGCTGCACGGCTGGCCGTACGACATCTACAGCTATGCGGAAGTCGCGCCGCTGCTCGTCGCGGCCGGCTATCGCGTGATCGTGCCTTACCTGCGCGGCTACGGGTCGACGACGTTCCGCTCGGCCGACACGGTGCGCAACGGCCAGCAGGCCGTGACGGCCGTCGACATCGTTGCGCTGATGGATGCGCTGAAGATCGACCGGGCGGTGTTCGGCGGTTACGACTGGGGCGCGCGCACGGCCGACATCATCGCGGCGCTGTGGCCGCAGCGCGTGAAGGCGCTGGTGTCGGTGAGCGGCTACCTGATCGGCAGCCAGGAGGCGAACCGCAAGCCGCTGCCGCCGCAGGCCGAATTCCAGTGGTGGTATCAGTTCTACTTCACGACCGAGCGCGGCGCGCTGGGCTACGCGGCGAACCGCGATGCGTTCAACAAGCTGATCTGGCAGCTCGCATCGCCGAAATGGCAGTTCTCCGACGAAACCTACGCGCGCACGGCCGCGTCGTTCCAGAACCCCGATCACGTGGCCGTCGTGATCCACAACTATCGCTGGCGTCTCGGGCTCGCGAAGGGCGAGGCGCAATACGACGACCTCGAGCGGCGCCTTGCGGCCGGCCCTGCGATTACGGTGCCGACGATCACGATGGAAGGCGATGCGAACGGCGCGCCGCATCCGGAACCGGCCGCGTACGCGAAGAAGTTCACCGGCAAGTACCAGCACCGCACGATCACCGGCGGCATCGGCCACAACCTGCCGCAGGAAGCGCCGCAGGCGTTCGCGGATGCGATCCTGCAAGTGGAGCACCTGTGATGCGGGCGCGCATGGGTCGCGTGCGGCGCGGCGTGCGCCGCGGGTTCGTCGCGGGCGTGCTGCTGGCCGGCGCGTGGTCGGCGAGCGGCCCGGCCGCGTTCGCGGAGCAGCCGAAGCCGGCTGCCGCCGCCGCGTCGCCGATTTACGGCGTGACGATCCCGCCCGGCTACCGGAAGTGGGAAATGGTCGCCCCGGCCGAAGAAGCCGCGCCGCTCGATGAACTGCGTGTCGTGCTCGGCAATCCCGTCGCGATCCGTGCGCTCGAACAGGCGACGCTGCCGTTTCCGGACGGCACGATCCTGGTGAAGCTCGCGTACAAGCGCAAGCAGTCCGACGAGTTCGCGCCGGCGACGGTGCCCGGGCAGGCAACGACCGTGCAGGTGATGGTGAAGGACTCGCGCCGCTATGCGTCGACGGGCGGCTGGGGGTTCGGGCGGTTCATCAACGGCGTGCCGGCCGATATCGGCCAGCACCAGACGTGCTTTGCGTGCCACCAGGCGCGGGTGAAGAATCACGATTACGTGTTCACGCGGCTGGCGCCGTGACGGGGGCGTGAGCAAGGTGAGTCGCCGGGATGCTCGCGGCTCATTAACGTCCCGTCACCGGTGGCGAATGGTGTGCGACTGCTCGCCCCATAACCTCGCTCGTGCTGGCTCCGGATTCGACCCGGCCGCCGTAGGCGCGTCGCCTGCGTGGCCGATTCCCGTATTGCGTCCATTCCCATGAATGACTCGGCGACGCGATCCTGGTCGCACGGATCGCGCCTCCGAGCCATCTGCGTCACCACGAATAGCCCTGCATTCCGTAATTGGTGTCGTGCCGGCGTCCCCACCACGGCAGGTACGCATTGTTCCCGCCACGCGCGCGGAACCAGTCCTTGTCCGGATCGATCGGCGTGAGCGTCGACGGTGGCCTGACGACGACCGCGACGGGATGCTCCGGGTCGGTCGTGCCGGCGACCAATGCGTTACCGCCGAAGTGATTGATCCGGCCGATCGCCAGCGCAACGTCGGTCAAGGCGCTGCCGGTTCCCATGTCACCGAGCAGGGCGGCCGTGTTGAAGGCCTGTTGCCGGGGATCGTATTCCGGGAGCGTTTCCGTCAAGGTCTGCGCGAGTGCGACGAGACGTGACGAGGCCGCGTCACTGCCTTTCCCTGCGTCGTGCACGATGTACTCGAGATCCGGGACTGCGACGCCAGCATTGCGCGCTGCCTGGTCGACGGTCGCTTTCCACGCCTGCACGGTTCGCGTCGTGCCGACCTTCGGCGAGAACGCTTGCGTGTTGCCGGTGGCGGCCTTGCCGATCCAGGCGAGCGGTTCGCGCTGCGTGTCGAAGTTCGGGCCGGCGAGAAACAGCACGACGAGGTTCTCGTTGATCTGCGCGTCGAGCGGCGGAAAATTCGGCGCATCCCAGTTCACCACCCACGCGGTCTTGTCGGGGTTGTCCCGCAGGTAGTCCAACGCCTTGTTCAGCGCCGCGAAGCCGGCGTTCGCGCCGCCTTGCGTGATTTGCACATCGGGCAGTGTGTCGCGGCTCCACATCGTCGGGAAATACCGATTGCCCATCGAAAACGTCTTTCGAATCGAGTTTTGCAAATAGCTCTGCGATTCGTCCGCCTCGAGTCGCTCCGGAATCGCAAGCTCGACGCGAATGCCTGCCAATTCGCGCCAATCCTTTTTGTTGGCGGGCTGTACCGTGTAGAAGTATTTGGGATTGGAGGCATAGCGCGAATGAAGCAGCAGCGGAAACCTATACATGTACTTGTGGTAGAAGCCCTTGAACGTCTCCGTGCCTTCGTTGCCGTATGCGATACCCGCTACCGATTGCAGCGTAGTAAAGGACTTCGGATCGGTGCAGACCATATCGTCGTTCTTGTTGGGTGCGGCGAGCCCCTGCGTCCACAACGTCAGAATGTGTTTCCGGGCAGGAATCAGGTGTGTTGCTTCGTCACTGGAAAAGCGCGGCAGAAGCAAGCGGTTTCCCCATCCGTCGAGATGGTCAGGTCCGTCATTAGCCGAAGCCGCCGGGTGACGCACTTGTACTCGGCGCCGTGTCCTGATCGGCCGGTGATTGAGTCGATATCGTCCGTACCTGCATGGCGAATTCGACGAGTTTGTATCGCACTGTATCCAGCGCTGCTCCGGAAACATCGGATTGCACTGAAACCCTGCTTCAGAAACATGCCGGATACGTGGGCGGGTTCTACTGTCGACATGCAGGAAACGTTCGATGCCAGACGATCTGGATCGGATGCCGAATGATCGACCGACCTACTTCCTTCAAGGAGAACCCTCATGAAAGCCGCTCGCATCCTCGCCGTTGCCGTCCTCGCCGCCGTCCCCACCCTGTCGTTTGCCGATACCGGCCACGGCCTCACGCGTGCCGACGTGCGCGCCGAACTCGTCCGCCTGGAACAGGCCGGCTACAACCCGGCGCGTAGCGAACCGCATTACCCGGAAGACGTCGCCGCCGCGCTGCAGGTCGCGCGTTCCGACCAGAACGGCCCGTCGAAGTCGCAAGGCGACAACGTGGCCGACGCATCAACGCGTGCCGGCCATCGCGACGCGGCGCAAGCGCATTCCGCGCACAACGCATACGACGACCTGTACGCGCATTCGTGATCCGGTGCCGCGCCTGCCTCGTGCGCAGGCGCAGCCGCCACCGCGGCACGTTCAGACAACACAACACAACACAACAGAGCAAGGAGCAAGACGATGGCCGGTTTGATGAAGCGCGTTCTGGTGTCCGCCGCGGTGATCGGCGGACTGTTCGGTGCGGCCGCGGTGCAGGCTGCGCAGAAGGACGACCTGAAGGGCACGAACGTCGTGCTCGTGCACGGCGCATTCGCCGACGGGTCGAGCTGGAACCGCGTGATTCCGCTGCTCGAGGCGCGCGGGCTGCACGTGGTGTCGGTGCAGAATCCGCTGAGCTCGCTCGCCGACGATGCAGCCGCGACGAAGCGCGCGATCGACGAGCAGAAGGGGCCGGTCGTGCTGGTCGGCCATTCGTGGGCCGGCGTCGTGATCAGCGACGCGGGCAACGACGACAAGGTGAAGTCGCTCGTGTACGTCGCCGCGTTCGCACCCGACAACGGCCAGTCGATCGCGGACGTCACGCAGGGGCTGCCGGCACCCGCATGGGCCGGCGAACTGCGCAAGGATGCGGGCGGCTTCGCCACGTTGTCGGACAAGGCGATCGCGCAGGATTTCGCGCCGGACCTGCCGCCCGCACAGCAGCGCATCGTCGCGGCGACCCAGGGGCCGTGGTACGGCGGTTGCATTTCGGAGAAGGTCACGCAGGCCGCGTGGCATGTGAAGCCGTCGACGTTCGTCGTCGCGACGCAGGACCGGATGATCGATCCGAAGCTGCAGGAAACGATGGCGAAGCGGATCGGCGCGACGGTCGCGCGCGTGAACGGCAGCCACGTGTCGATGCTGAGCCAGCCGAAGGCCGTGGCCGACGCGATCATCGCGGCGGCGGAACGGGCGAAGCAGGAAACGCAGTGAGTGAACGCGGCACCGCGCTTTCGCAGGCAAGCGCGGTGGCGCGAGTGACGGAGATGTCTTTTCACGAGGAGGAGTCATGACGCAACTGTGGCAACTGCCGGCAACCGAACTCGCGAAACGCGTCCGGCATCGTGACGTGTCCGCGCGCGAAGTCGCGGACGCCGTGCTCGATCGTCTCGACGCGGTGAATCCGGCGATCAACGCGGTGATCGAACACCGGCCCGACGACGTGCGGCGTCAGGCCGACGAAGTCGATCGCGCGATCGCGCGCGGCGACGATCCGGGGCCGCTCTCGGGCGTGCCCGTCACCGTGAAGATCAACGTCGACCAGGCGGGTTTCGCGACGACCAACGGCACGCGCCTGCAGGAGAACCTGATCGCGCATGCCGACAGCCCGGTGGTCGGCAACCTCAGAAAAGCCGGCGCGATCCTGCTCGGCCGCACCAATTCGCCGACGTTCGCGCTGCGCTGGTTCACGTCGAATCTCGTGCACGGCCACACGCGCAATCCGCGTCATCCGTCGCTGACGCCGGGCGGATCGAGCGGCGGCGCGGCGGCGGCCGTGGCCGCGGGAATCGGCCCGCTTGCCGTCGGCACCGACATCGGCGGCTCGGTGCGTTACCCCGCCTACGCATGCGGCGTGCACGGAATCCGGCCGTCGCTCGGGCGCGTGCCGGCGTTCAACGCGTCGTCGCCCGAGCGGGCGATCGGTGCGCAGTTGATGTCGACGGCCGGCCCGATCGCACGCACGATCGACGATCTCGCGCTCGCGCTGCGTGCGTTCGCCGCGCCCGACCCACGCGACCCGTGGCACGTGGCGGTGCCGTTCGACGGGCGCGAGGTGCCGAAGCGCGCGGCACTATGCGTGCGGCCGGGCGGCCTGCAGGTCGTGCCCGAAGTCGAGGCCGCGTTGCGCGATGCCGCGCGACGGCTGGTCGATGCGGGCTGGACCGTCGACGAGATCGACGACACGCCGCCGATGCGTGAGGCCGCACTGTTGCAGGAGCAGCTCTGGCTCGGCGACGGTTTCGATGCACTGGCGAACGCGGTTGCCGGCGACGGCGATCCGGGCGCGGCGGCGGTGGTCGAGGCCGTGCGCGGCAAGGTGCGCGACCTGCCGGCCGATGTGATCGGTCGCGCGCTCGTCCGGCGTACGACGCTGACACGGCAGTGGCGGCTGTTTCTCGATGAATATGCGGTCGTGTTGCTACCGGTATCGTCGGAGCTGCCGTTCCCGGACGATCTCGACCGGCAGGGGCAGGACGGGTTCGATCGCGTGTGGGAGGCGCAGCTCACGTTGCGCGCGCTGCCGGCGATGGGGCTGCCGGGGCTTGCCGTGACGACGTCACTCGAGAATGGCGTGCCGGTCGGCGTGCAGGTGGTCGCCGCGCACCATCGCGAGGATCTGTGCCTGCTCGCCGGGCGCGACATCGAAGCGCGCGGCGTGCCGGTTGCGCCGGTCGACCCGGTACAGTAACCGGCAGACGCACAAGCGAATGCGTCGGCGATGCCCGTCAGGCATCGTGCAGACGCGTGCCGGCAGCAGGACTTCTTGCGTCATCCATGCAGGCGCGCCAGCGCCTGCATCCCGTTTCGGATTTCATCGCAACGCGCCACCCGCCGCGTTGATCGTCTCCCGCGATTCCTTTCGAATGCCTTCGATGCGCGACATCGAACGGCCACCATTGCGCCTGTTCTGCTCACCCGCGAGCCCGCGGCGATAGCGCGCGTCTGCTATTGCATTCCCCGCAACGCTGATTAGGAAATGAATTTTTATTGGTTCAGCTTCCCCGGCCGCCCTCGCATAGTGGCGCTGACGGCTATAGACAGCACGCAAGCTGCAACGGCCGCATTCCCGGTGTTTTTGTTCATACGAATCCGCGAAAACAAGGAAGTGTCATGACGGTTGAACTGGAAGAACGAACTGCTGCGCAGCAGGCGCTCGAAGACGCGCGCGCGGCCGCTGCGGCGGCCGGCACGCCCTATGCGGGCGGTGTCGCGCCGGAAGTCGCGTGGGCGCTGTTCTCGTCCGGCGATGCGCTGCTGGTGGATGTGCGCACCGCCGAGGAACGGAAATTCGTCGGTCACGTGCCGGAATCGCTGCACGTGCCGTGGGCGACCGGCACGAGCCTGACGCGCAACCCGCGCTTCGTGCGCGAACTGGAAGCGAAGACGGGCAAGGCGGCCGTCGTGCTGCTGTTGTGCCGGAGCGGCAACCGCTCGGCGCAGGCGGCCGAGGCCGCGACGAAGGGCGGCTTCACGCAGGTATTCAACGTGCTCGAAGGGTTCGAAGGCGATCTCGACGAACGGCAGCATCGCGGCGGCAGCAATGGCTGGCGCTTTCGCGGCCTGCCGTGGGCACAGGACTGATTCACGGCCGAGACAGGGAGAACGCAGCATGGCCGCATTCGACATCGACGACATCGTTCAATCGCTGCAGACCGTACGCCGCGCATGGCGCGAGAAGCAGCGGCGCTCGCTCGAACCGGGCGGGCGCGACCTGCCGGCGCGCGAAGCGCTCGCGCAGATCATCGGCGCGCTGAAGGGCGTGCTGTTCCCGATGCGGCTCGGGCCGCCCGAGCTGCGCCAGGAGAGCGAGAACTTCCACGTGGCCCATGCACTCGACGCGGCGCTGAACGCGCTGCTCACGCAGGTCAAGCTGGAATTGCGCTACGCGGCGCGGCAGCGCAATGCCGACGGGCCGGTCGATCATGTCGACGAAGTCGCGTCGACGGCCGTGCAGGCGTTCGCCGCGCGCCTGCCCGAGATCCGCCGGCTGCTCGACAGCGACGTGCTGGCCGCGTTCCACGGCGATCCGGCGGCCGGCAGCGTCGACGAGGTGCTGCTGTGTTATCCGGGCATCCTCGCGATGATCCATCACCGGCTCGCGCACGAGCTGTACGGGCTCGGCCTGCCGCTGCTCGCGCGGATCATCGCCGAACAGGCGCATGCGGAGACCGGCATCGACATCCATCCGGGCGCGCGCATCGGCGCGGGCTTCTTCATCGACCACGGCACCGGCGTCGTGATCGGCGAGACGGCGATCATCGGCGAGCGCGTGCGCGTGTACCAGGCCGTCACGCTCGGGGCGAAACGCTTTCCGCGCGACGCGGCCGGCCATCTCGAGAAAGGGCTCGCCCGGCATCCGATCGTCGAGGACGACGTGGTGATCTACGCGGGCGCCACGATCCTCGGCCGCGTGACGATCGGGCGCGGCGCGGTGATCGGCGGCAACGTATGGCTCACGCAGGACGTGGCGGCCGGCGAGAACGTCACGCAGGCGGTGCTGCGCAGCGAAGCGAACGCCGCGCCGCGCGCGGCGGCGCGTGTCGCATAGGAGGCGCGATGAGCGACCTCATCCATCACTTCGGCGCCAACGTGCGCAGGCTGCGCGAAGCGCGCACGTGGTCGCAGGAACAGCTGGCCGAGCATGCGGGGCTGAACCGTTCGTATGTCGGCGAGATCGAGCGCGGCGAGGCGATCGCGTCGATCGTCACGGCCGACAAGATCGCGCGCGCGTTCGACGTATCGATCTCGACGCTGCTGCCGGGCACGTTCGTCACCTGAGGCCGCCTCGTCACCTTTCCCTTTCGGTCGCACGCGGCATGACGGCTATAGCATGTTGAGCCGGCAGGTGCGTGCTTCCGATAATCACCCAGCGTCATAAGCAATCCCGTTTTTCATCTTAAGAACCCGGAGCCACACATGTCGACCGTTGCAAGCGGCACGGCTGCGCTGAGCGATCACGCCGCCCGCCAACTAGCGAACGCTACCAAGACCGTCCCCCAGCTTTCCACGATCACGCCGCGCTGGCTGACCCATCTGCTGCAATGGGTGCCGGTCGAAGCGGGCATCTATCGCCTGAACCAGGTGAAGAACCCGGAAGCCGTGCGTGCCGCGTGCACGCAGCTCGAGGACGAAAGCGTGCTGCCGCAGACCTTCGTGCCGTATGAAGAACAGCCGCGCGAGTATTTCCTGAACGCGGTGAGCACCGTGCTCGACGTGCATACGCGGATCTCCGATCTTTACAGCAGTCCTCATGACCAGATCAAGGAACAGCTGCGCCTGACGATCGAGACGATCAAGGAGCTGCAGGAAAGCCAGCTGATCAACAACCCCGACTACGGGCTGCTCGCGAACGTGACCGACGACCAGCGGATCTTCCCGCTGACGGGTGCGCCGACGCCGGACGACCTCGACGAACTGCTGACCAAGGTGTGGAAGGAACCGGCGTTCTTCCTCACGCACCCGCTCGCGATCGCCGCGTTCGGCCGTGAATGCACGCGGCGCGGCGTGCCGCCGCCGACGGTCAGCCTGTTCGGCTCGCAGTTCCTCACGTGGCGCGGCATTCCGCTGATCCCGTCGGACAAGGTGCCGGTCGCGGACGGCAAGACGAAGATCCTGCTGCTGCGCGTCGGCGACAAGCGTCAGGGCGTGGTCGGCCTCTATCAGCCGGGTGTCGCGGGTGAGCAGGGCCCGGGCCTGTCGGTGCGCTTCATGGGGATCAACAACCAGGCGATCGCGTCGTACCTGATCTCGCTGTATTGCTCGCTCGCGGTCCATTCGCCGGATGCGCTGGCTGTCCTCGATGACGTCGAAATCGCCAAGTTCCATGACTATCCCGACACCTACCGTTAATCCCGGCCTGGCCGGCGGCGACGCGCACGCGCTGCCGCACGCGCCGTTGCCGGCCGGCTTGCCCGATCCCGCGACGCTGGCGCGGCTCGCGTCCGAGTTCTTCTCGACGCCGCCCGGGCAGGCCACCGCGCCCGGGGTGTCGGCGGGCAGCGGTGCGGTCGGCGGCGTGCCGTCGGCCTTGCCGGCCGCCGCGCCGATCCTTGCGTCGGTGAGCAACCCGGTTCCGGGCGGCTCGCCGCTCGCGGGGCCGGGCGGCGCGGGCACCGGCGTGCCCGGTCTCGCGCTCCCGCAAGGGAAAGTGCCCGGCGCGAACCTCGCGCCGTCCGCACCGACCCACGTGCTGTCGCTCGGCAACCGCGCACCGGCGCTCGCGCCGCATGCGGCCGCGCAGAACGGGCTGCCCGACAACGCCGTGTCGATCGCGCCCGCGCTCGAACCGCGCGTCGGCGGCGCGGCGCTCGGTGTGCCGCAAGTGAATGCGCCGGCGCCGGACGGTGCGGCGAAGGCATCGCCGTACTACTTCACCGACGGTTCGCTGCAGGGCTGGCAGGCGACGCCGCAGGACATCGTCGTGCCGTCGAACGGCCTCGCGTCGCCGGAAGCGTTCGGGCTGCCGGGCGACGACGCGCTGCGCGAACTGCTCGCCGTGCATCGCGACGTGCCGGCGTCGCGCGCATCGGGCAGCGAGGTGCCGCGTTATTTCATCGACGATACGCACGCCGCCGAGCCGCAAGGTCAGTTGTATCGCGGCGCGCACCCGCCGTTCGACGTGAACGCGATTCGCCGCGATTTCCCGATCCTGCAGGAGCGCGTGAACGGCAAGCAGCTCGTCTGGTTCGACAATGCGGCGACGACGCACAAGCCGCAGGCCGTGATCGACCGCCTCGCATACTTCTACGCACACGAGAACTCGAACATCCACCGCGCGGCGCATGCGTTGGCCGGCCGCGCGACGGATGCCTACGAGCATGCGCGGGAAACCGTGCAGCGCTTCATCGGCGCCTCGTCGCCGGACGAGATCGTGTTCGTGCGCGGCACGACCGAGGCGATCAACCTGATCGCGAAGTCGTGGGGCGTGCAGAACGTCGGCGAAGGCGACGAGATCATCGTGTCGAACCTCGAGCATCACGCGAACATCGTGCCGTGGCAGCAGCTTGCCGCGCTCAAGGGTGCGAAGCTGCGCGTGATTCCGGTCGACGATTCGGGGCAGGTGCTGCTCGACGAATACCGGAAGCTGCTCAACGACCGCACGAAGATCGTGTCCGTCACGCAGGTGTCGAACGCGCTGGGCACGGTCGTGCCGGTGAAGGAGATCGTCGAGCTTGCGCATCGGGCGGGCGCGAAGGCGCTCGTCGACGGCGCACAGTCGATCTCGCACATGCGCGTGGACGTGCAGGCGCTCGATGCGGATTTCTTCGTGTTCTCCGGGCACAAGATCTACGGGCCGACCGGGATCGGCGTCGTGTACGGCAAGCGCGCGATCCTCGACGACATGCCGCCCTGGCAGGGCGGCGGCAACATGATCGCGGACGTGACGTTCGAGCGCACGGTGTTCCAGCCGCCGCCGAACCGGTTCGAGGCCGGCACCGGCAACATCGCGGATGCGGTGGGGCTGGGTGCCGCGCTCGACTACGTGAGCCGGGTCGGCATCGAGAACATCGCGCGCTACGAGCACGACCTGCTCGCGTATGCGACGAGCGTGCTCGCACCGGTGCCGGGCGTGCGCCTCGTCGGCACCGCGCGCGACAAGGCGAGCGTGCTGTCGTTCGTGCTGAAGGGCTATGAGACCGAGGAAGTCGGGCAGGCGCTGAACGAAGAGGGCATCGCGGTGCGCTCGGGGCATCATTGCGCGCAGCCGATCCTGCGGCGGTTCGGGCTCGAGGCAACGGTGCGGCCGTCGCTCGCGTTCTATAACACGTGCGACGAAGTCGATGCGCTGGTGAGCGTCGTGAGAAGGCTGGCGACGCGACGCTGACGCATGTCGTCCGCGAGGAGCCCGCTTGTGGCGCCCGGCAACGGGCTGTCGCAAGCGGGCTCATTTGCATGGCGATGCGGGCATGACGCGCCGCTCGACGTTCCGTGAGCATCTATCCGTCGCGCTCCATCCTCCATAGCCCGGCCGCTGGCACCGGATCGGCAACCGGCGCATCGACGGGAGCGCCATTGCGCCGTGCGTTGCGCCTGGCATCCCGCCGCGGCGGCCAGAGCCGGTCGTCGCGCCGGTGCGCGGCGCGGCGCTGGGCGATCGCGGTCGAAGCGGTGATCACGAAGTTCGGGCATGGCCCGGCCAGGCTGCGCAGCGGGACGCTGGCGAGCAGCGGTCCTGCGGGTTGATTGCTCGCCGGGTGGCTGAGGCATTATCGGCGAGCTTCGGGCAGGACGGTCGAATGGTTTGGTATCCAGATCAATTCGCGTGGAAGCCGGTACGCAGCGAGCACGGTCGAAAGCAGCCCGACGTGAGCGCAGGGGCGCATTGGCGTGCGATCACGCGACACGCGCGCCCGCCGGCGCCCGGGCACCCGGATATTCATCGGACGATTCGGCGTGCGAGCGTTGCACACCTCGCTATCACGGACTTGTGCGGATCACAACTCGCCGCTTCTGGAAACGTCCGTTACGGATTCCGCGTTAATCCCGGCGTCACTTTGGTCGTTATCGGGAAGTCGACCTTGCACGTGCCGTACCCGACTGGTTTCACGCGCATGCGTCGCATGCACCGGCGGCGTGCTCAACGCTCTCCTGACCATGATCAAGAATTTCAGCATTCGCACCCGTCTGGCGCTGGCGATGGGTTTTCTCGGAGTATTGCTGGTCGTCGGCGGCATCATCGGCGTGGTCGGCATGGCAATCGGAAACAACGACGTGAAGACGCTCTATTCCGAACGGCTCGCTTCGTCGGAGGCGCTCGGGCAGGCGAATGTCGCGCTGTCGAGGACGCGCCTGTGGCTGTATCGCATCGCGCTCGATCCTGCCAGCGACGAAGTTCCGCAGGAAACCGGTGTGGCCCGCGACATGCTGGCCGCATCGAGGAAGGCATGGGACGCCTATCGTGCGCTGCCGTTTTCCGGCCCCGAAGAGGCCCGCCGCGCGGCCGACGCCGGCAGCAAGTTCAAGGCGCTGGTCGACAACGGTCTGGAGCCGATGTTCGAGGTCATCGCCACCCATGATGCGGCCAAGATTCCGGAAGTCTGGCGACGCATCCCGCCGTCGCTGTTCATCGACGCGTCCGACGCCATGGATGCGCTCGGACAGCTCCAGATCACGGCTTCGCGGGCGACATTCGATGCCGCGCAGGCGCGCTTCCACTGGTTCATCGGCATGGCGTTTGCCGGGAGCCTGGTCGCGCTCGGGGCGGCCACGCTGACATGGTGGTCGCTGCAACGGGCGATCGGCACACCGCTGGCGAACGCACTGGGCCATTTCGGCGCCATCGCCGAAGGCGACCTGACGACCCGGGTGGAGGTTCATTCGACCGACGAAATGGGGCAACTGCTGACCGGCTTGCAGACGATGCAGGGCGAACTGCTCCAGACGATCCGGGCGGTGCAGAACGGCTCGCACGCGATCGACGCCGCCGCTCGGGAGATCGCGGAGGGCAACATGGATCTGTCCCAACGGACCGAGGAGCAGGCCGCGTCGCTGGAGGAGACGGCCGCGTCCATGGAGCAGCTGACGTCGACGGTTCGCCAGAACGCCGAGAACGCGAAGCAGGCCAGCCAGGTGGTGAGCGACGCGGCGCTGCTGACCGAGCAGGGCAATCAGGCCGCGCAAGAGGTCGTCAGGACGATGCGGGGGTTGTCGGAATCGTCAGGCAAGATCGCCGAGATCATCACGGTGATCGAAGGCATCGCTTTCCAGACCAACATCCTGTCGTTGAACGCCGCGGTCGAAGCCGCCCGGGCCGGCGAACAGGGGCGCGGGTTCGCGGTCGTGGCGGGCGAAGTGCGCTCGCTGGCCCAGCGCAGTGCCGCGGCATCGCGTGAAATCAAGGAACTGATCACGGATTCGCTCAGGCGCGTCGACACCGGCGCACGGCAGGTCGATCGCGCGACGGGGACGATGACGGAAATACTGGCGTCGGTGCGACGGGTCGACGTACTGATGAGCGAGATTACCGCCGCGTCCGACGAGCAGTCGCGAGGCATCGAGCAAGTCAATCAGGCCGTCGCGCAGATGGATCAGGTGACGCAGCAGAATGCCGCGCTGGTGCAGCAGGCATCGGCTGCTGCGGCGGCGCTGAAAGCGCAGGCGGGGCAGCTGGAAGCGACGATCGCGGTATTCCGGATCGATGCCGCCCGCGCCTGATTCGACGCCGGGGCATCCGGTCGCGAAGGACGCACCGTGTCGGGATCGTTCCCGCTCCGCGCGCCGTGGCCATGCTCCGACAGCCGGGCATCGAACCGTCGGTGCCGCGTTTCGGTACGGTGCGATTCATCGGGGCGGCACGTGATTTGCCCGCCGTCCGGCAGGCCGCGACAGCGGATCTCGATCGCGCCGGGCCGCCGCATCGTGCACGACAGCGATTGTTGACGACGCTGGAAAGGTCCAATCCAGAAGCGGTAATAGGTGCCGCGAATATGGCCGATTATTCTCCCGTTCGCAGTAATGGCGTCCGTCCACGAATACTGTCGGACTGCTTACAAAATCAATGGCTCAGGGAGGCCTTTCATGAGACGCACCGTTGTCACCGGTTGTATCGGCGCCGCTTTCACGATGTCAGCATCGTGCGCGTTCGCGCAGAGTTCGGTTACGTTGTATGGCCTCGTCGATACGGCGATCCGTTATCAGACGAATGCCGGCCCTGACGGCAAGGACCTGATCGGAATGACGGTCGGCCCGGAAACGCACAGCCGCTGGGGCTTGCGCGGCAGCGAGGATCTCGGCGGCGGGCTGTCGGCGATCTTCCGTCTCGAGAACGGTTTCGAGCTGGGCGATGGCAAGCTGCACGTCGCGAACACGCTGTTCAGCCGGCAGGCCTACGTGGGCCTGTCGAGCGGCCGATACGGCACGCTGACGTTCGGCAACCAGTACGCGCCGCTGTACGACACGATGGGCGACGTATTCGATCCGATGACCGTCGGCGACTACTGGCAAGACAGCTGGGCGTACAACGGCATTGGCAACTACCTGACGGTGCCGAACTCGGTGAAGTACGCATTCACGTACAACGGGTTCAGCGTCGATGCGATCTACGGCTTCGGCAATCATGCCGGTGCGATGGGCCTCGACAGCACTTACGGCATCGAGCTTACCTACGCGCATGGGCCCGCGTCGATCAACGCAGGCTTCCAGCAGACCTCGGTATCGTCCGTGAACGGCAGTGCGACCAACGGCGCGAAGGTGAACTTTCTGCACGTGAGCGGCGCGTATCAGGTGACGCCCTCCGTCCGCCTGCTGGCCGGCTGGCTGCACGGCCAGGACAAGACGGGCACGACCGACTTCAACATGCAGCAGGCCGGCGCACCGGCGTTGAGCGGCGGGAGCCCGAACCGCATCGACGACACGTTCTACGTCGGCGCCAACTGGCAGGCCACCGCGCCGCTGCTGATCACGGTGGCCGGCTATTACGGCCACGCACGCAACGCGGAGCGGCTCGACGGCACGCTCGGCTCCGGGATCAACTACTCGGCGACCGTGCTGGCCGAGTATGCGCTGTCCAAGCATACGGAGGTCTACGGCACGGTCGATTTCTCGCGCGGCAACGGTGCGTTCGCGGCCGACTATCCGGGTGCCACCAACCGGCTCACGGGCAAGGTCGACCAGATCGGCAGGACCAACAATGTCGGGGCTGCCGTCGGCCTGCGCCAGATGTTCTGACGGCACTGCGCACCGCGCGGCGAGCGTTTCTGCAGCAAGATTCAGAACCGCACGACCTGCTTCTGCTCGACGTTGAAGCCGTCGCGCAGCACGCTCGCCGAATCCGCGAAGTAGCGGCGGGTTTCCGCTAGCAGGTCGGTGTTGCCGCGCCGGCAGAACACGACCCCCGATCCTTCCTCGGTCAGCAGTTCGTCGATCAGCGATTCGGGTTGCCCGATATCGGCGAGATGGACGTTCTGCACGCCGTGCGCGAGCGCATCGAGCGCGTCCCGCACGCAAGGCGCTGCGGTTGCGGCCGGATGCTCGGCCAGCCATTGCTCGAGTTCCGTGATGCCATAGAGCCCGGCGAGCTCACCGAGTTCGCGCAGCAGCGTGCCGTCGACCATCATCACCAGCGTCACGGCGCCCGTGCGCTGCGCGAAGAGGCTGCCGAGCCGTTCCGCGCGCAGCAGGTGATCACGGCCTGCGTCGTCCGGGGCGACCGGCATCACGACGGGCACGAGCCCGTTCTCGAGAAGCGCGGTCAGCGCTGTGCCGTCGAAGCGGGCGACCGCGCTCGTGTCTGTGCGGTCGGAACGGGCGCTCGCTACCAGCAGGCCGCCGTCGTGGCCGTCTATGCCGATCGCCTTGGCGCCGTGACTGCCGATCAGGCGCACCAGTTCATGATTGACGCCCGCCATCGCCGCATGAACGGCGTGGATCGATTGCGTACCGGATGCGGCCGGCACACCCTGGACGACGATCGGTCGAACGCCGGTGAGCGCGAGCAGCGCGACATCCTGCGCGAAGGCGTGGCGAGCGTGCGCGTCGCTCGCGGTGCCGCCGTCTACGATGACGACGGTCTGCCCGTGCAGGGCCTGCATGAACGGCAGCGAGCGCGCCAGGCCGGCCACGCGATGCGACGTAAGGGTGGAGCTTTCAGGGTCTGGGAACATGGGAATCCGGATGGATGAAGGGAGTGCCTGACGCCGCACGGTGCGGCGTCAATGCATGCGTTGCATGAGCCGGTGAATCTCGTCGGGCGTCAGCGCGTCGCGCGACGCTTGCCGGAACGGGCGGTCGCTGAAACACCGTGCCGCGTCGGCGAGCAGTTCGAGGTGCGCGCGATCGTCCGCTTTCGGCAAGGCGAGCACGATGAATTCGCGCACGGGCTTACGGTCCGGCGCGTTGAACGCGAACGGGTACAGTGCGCGCACGAACAGCGCGACGGCCGAGCCGAGCCCATCGATGCGCGCATGCGGAATCGCGACGCCCTGGCCGAGGCCGGTCGAGCCCAGCTGTTCGCGCCTGATCAGTTCGGTCCTGATGCGCTCCGCCGGCACTCCGCTGCCGCGCTCGATGTATCGCGCGGCGAGGTCGAACAACTGGGTCGCGCTTTCGACCGGCACGTCGAGCAGGATGTTGTCCGGCGGGCACGCGTCGGCCAGCCGGATCGCGGCAGGCGTGGCGACGCGGCGGCGGGGAAGGTCGGGGTGACCGCCGATGGCGGCCTGCTGCGTTTGCATGCGGATCTCTCCGTGTCGGGATGACAGGGAAATCCTAGACAAAAGCGCGTAAAGACGGTGTCAGAGACGCGGGGGCGCCGCATTAAAATTTCGTATCGATTGCGCTGGCGCCCGCCGCGTGTCCGACAAGGACATCGTCAGGTACCCGACAGCACGAACGGCAACGTCGTCAGCAGGAACACCGAAATGCCGACGACGGGCGCGCCGAACGCGATCGCCGCAAATGCCACCGCGACGCTCGTCAGCACCAGCGTCCTCGAGCGCACGCGGTGGCGGCCGAGTGCCGTTGCGCGATCGTCGCGGGCGGCATCGGGTCGTGTGCCGATCACGTGTTTCCAGAACGTCAGGCCAAGCATGATTGCTCCTTGATGAAAGGCGACCGGAAAGGCGCGCGCTGCGCGCGTCAGCAACGCTTGAGTTTCAGCACGCGCGAGATCTGCCCGGGCGTGAAGCCGCTGTTGCGCACGTAGGGTGCGCAGTCGAGCGGTGCGGTGAGCGATTCGCTGACGACGTACCGGCCGACGAAGCGGTATGCGTCGGTTGCCATGCGGATGAACACCGGAATCGCATCGCGTTGCGCGGCGAGCGTCCTGCCGGCCGCGCGCGCGGATGCACTGCCGTCGCAGAGGATCACGTCGGGTGCGTGCGGGTTGAGGTCCGTGCGCAGGCACGCGGCCACGACCTTGCCGTTCTTCGTCGGCAGGAATGCCTGTTTGCTCCCGCCGCACGCGGTATGGATGAATTCGCGGGTGTACTGCTTGTCGATCTCGAACATGATCGGGCTCCGGTATCGGGAAATTCAGTGGGTTAAATCAGGGATGCGAAGCAAGGCGACTGGATCGACATGCCGGATGCGGGCATGCCAGTCGATCGTTGCCTGAGGGGGCGGATCGATGGCGCGACGTTGCAAGGGATGTTCCGCGGGAACACGCTTGCCCGCACGACGCGCGATCAACGCATCGACGTCGTGTTCAAGCGTGCACGGGAATGACTACGGCGCGCACCGTCCGCCTGCTGGCAGGACGGTGGCTCGGGAAAAGAGAGACGCAGGCGTCCTGCCTGTCAGGCAGAAAAGCAACTCGGAGGGCGAGGACTTCGGATGCGCATGTACGTACTCGGTGATGGATCGATTGCGAACACATTCTAGTGAACGCATGCGCGGGCGCAAGTAAAAAGGTCGTAAAGGTTGCGTGGCCGGTGCGGGATCGCGCCGTGAACTACGTGCACTGCCAGAGATGCGCGCTGGTGCGGCACGGCGCGCACCAGAACGTGTAGTTCGCGCCGCCGCTGCCCCACAGCCATTCGCCGCCGTCCGTTTGCGGAAAGTGGGAGTCGAGTTGCATGACGAATGACATCTTGCGGCCGCAATCCGGACAGTCGGGATACCACGCCGACTGTACCCACGACGGTGCGCCGCCGACACGGCTCAGGTTCTGCCTGTCGTTCGATTCGCCCCAGTCCTGCCGCGTCCAGCGTGCCGGCGCGGCGAAGAGTGCAACGTCTGCTTCCACGAACGCGGCCGCCGGATACTCGGGCTGGATCGCGATGTCGCGTTGCTGGGACGGGTGCGCGCAGGCGTTGCCGGCGTCGTCGTGCCGGTGGAACAGCGGGCCGTCGCTCTCCCAGCCGACGCACGACAGGCAGGTGTCGAACGATACGGGCGTCGCGCTGTCGATGCCGGCTGCCGCGGGTTGCGGTAGCATCAGCAGCCGATGCAGCGGCTCGTGACACAGGCCGCATCGATGCGGCGACACGCCGCCGAAGCGCGCGCCCGATCGATGCGAATCGCGTGCGTGCCAGGTCGGGTGATGCGCGTCAATCTCGCGTTTCCACTTCGGCATCTCGCGGAGCCTCGGCGCACGCAGCGTCGGGCCGAAGTCGATGTGCAGCGGCGACTCGCCATGCAGCGCGCGCAACGTGTCGTGTTCCTGCGCATAGCCGGCAGACATGAGCCAGTTGGCGCACTTGCCCGGATCGTCGGAAAACAGCCACGCCGCCGCGTCGCGAACGGCCGCGGGGTGTCGCGAATGAAGCAGCGCGATGGCGCGTTCGCGCGCCGCGTCGTCGCCGGAGGGGGTCTCGGCAAGCCGGCCGCGCCATGCATCGACCGTCGCCGGATCGAGCATCCGCCACGCGTTTTCCTCGTAGTACACGCGCGGCGACCGCTTCGTGGTGGCGATGTCGAGGAACACGTCCCAGTGATCGGAAAATACCTGCGGCGTCTGCATCACCACGCTCGACAACACGCTCGCGAGCCGCTCGTTCCACGCGCCGTTGCGGACGTCTTGCCACGCTTCGGCCGCAGTCTTCGCGAAAGCGAGGTCGTCCATCAGGTCGAGTGCGGCATCGAGGAACGTCGCATGTGGCAACGCCCGATCGAACGATGCGATCACGAGGTCGGCGAGCGCGGTCGGATTGTCGCGTCGCAGCGCCAGCATCTGCGACATCGGATCGTTGCCTCTCCAGCCGAGGCGTTCGTAGTCGTCGAGAATGGTTTGTACGGTCGGCATGGCGTGAACGGCGGGGCGGCGGACGGGCGTTCATCTTACCCGAGCGCACCGGCGTGCCGGCACGCCGCCCGTTTTCGCCAGTCACATGAAAAAAACGCGTGACGACTTTCGTCGCCACGCGTTGCCTGCGTTTTGCTGTGCGTGCCAGTCGCGCATGCCGGCGAACCGGCACACGCGACACGCCGTCAGAAGTCGAACCCCGGCCCGCCCGCACCCGGGCCGCCCGGCGCAGCCGCCGGTGCCGCATCCTTCGGCGCTTCGAAGACGGTTGCATCGGTCGTCAGCAGCAGCCCCGCGACCGACGCCGCGTTCTGCAGCGCGGTGCGCGTGACCTTGGTCGGATCGAGCACGCCCGATTCGACGAGGTCGCCGTATTCGCCCGTCTGCGCGTTGTACCCGAAGTTGCCCGAGCCTTCGGCCACCTTCGCGACCACGACGCTCGCTTCCTCGCCCGCGTTCGTGACGATCTGGCGCAGCGGTTCCTCGAGCGCGCGCAGCACGATCTTGATGCCCGCGTTCTGATCGGCGTTCACGCCCTGCAGTTCGCGGATCGCCTGCCGCACGCGGATCAGCGCGACGCCGCCGCCCGGCACGATGCCTTCCTCGACGGCCGCGCGCGTGGCGTGCAGCGCGTCGTCGACGCGGTCCTTCTTCTCCTTCACCTCGATCTCGGTGGCCCCGCCGACCTTGATGACCGCCACGCCTCCCGCGAGCTTCGCGACCCGTTCCTGCAGTTTCTCGCGGTCGTAGTCCGACGTCGCTTCCTCGATCTGCACGCGGATCTGCTTCACGCGTGCCTCGATGTTCTTCGCATCGCCCGCGCCGTCGATCACCGTCGTGTTTTCCTTGCCGACCTCGATGCGTTTCGCCTGGCCGAGTTCCGCCAGCGTCGCCTTCTCGAGCGTCAGGCCCGTTTCCTCGGCGATCACCTGGCCGCCGGTCAGGATCGCGATGTCTTCGAGCAGCGCCTTGCGGCGGTCGCCGAAGCCCGGCGCCTTCACGGCCACCGTCTTCAGGATGCCGCGGATGTTGTTGACGACCAGCGTCGCGAGCGCTTCGCCTTCGACGTCTTCCGCGATGATCAGCAGCGGCCGGCCCGATTTCGCGACCTGTTCGAGCACCGGCAGCAGGTCGCGGATGTTCGAGATCTTCTTGTCGTGCAGCAGGATGTACGGGCTTTCGATCTCGGCGATCTGCTTGTCGGGATTGTTGATGAAATACGGCGACAGGTAGCCGCGATCGAACTGCAGCCCTTCGACGACATCGAGCTCGTCCGCGAGCGACTTGCCGTCCTCGACGGTGATCACGCCTTCCTTGCCGACGCGGTCGATCGCTTCCGCGATGCGCTGGCCGATCGATTCCTCGCCGTTCGCGGAGATCGTCGCGACCTGCGCGATTTCCTTGCTCGTGGTGGTCGGACGGCTGATCTTCTTCAGCTCGTCGACGGCCGCCGCGACGGCCTTGTCGATGCCGCGCTTCAGGTCGAGCGGATTGAGCCCGGCCGCGACGTACTTCTGGCCTTCGCGGACGATCGCCTGCGCCAGCACGGTGGCCGTCGTGGTGCCGTCGCCTGCCGCATCGCTGGTGCGCGACGCGACTTCCTTCACGAGCTGCGCGCCGATGTTCTGCAGCTTGTCCGCGAGTTCGATTTCCTTCGCGACCGACACGCCGTCCTTCGTGACGACCGGCGCGCCGAAGCTGCGTTCGAGCACGACGTTGCGGCCCTTCGGCCCGAGCGTGACCTTTACCGCGTTCGCGAGAATGTTCACGCCTTCGGTCAGCCTGGCCCGTGCGACGTCGCTGAAAATGATTTCCTTCGCTGCCATGATTGCGCTCCGTTACTGGTTGACGACTGCGACGATGTCTTCCTCGCGCAGCACGAGAAACTCGGTGCCGTCGAGCTTGACGGCCTGGCCCGCGTACTTGCCGAACAGCACGCGCTCGCCGACCTGCAGGTCGGGCACGATGCGCTGGCCGTCCGCATCCTTGCGGCCGGGGCCAACGGCGATCACTTCACCCTGGTCGGGTTTTTCCGCGGCGCTGTCGGGGATCACGATGCCCGACGCGGTGGTGGTTTCCTGGTCGAGTCGCTTCACGATCACGCGGTCGTGCAAGGGGCGTAGGCTCATAGGTTCGTCCTGTGCTGTTCTGTCGAGATTGGCTGGCACTCTTTGGAAGAGAGTGCTGACGAGTATAAAAATGCGCGGCGGCCCGATCCAATAACGGATTCGGAAATGCTTTTTCGCGAATGCGCTTTGGAGGAAAGACGAACGGGGCCGCGCGTCAGACCAGCAGCGACAGCGTTCTGAACAGCGCGAGATCCGCCTTGCGTGCCGATCGCGCATGGCGGCGGATCACGTGCAGCAGGCAGTCGATGAAGCAGCGCGCCGCGTCGCTCAGCGTGCTGCTGCGCCGCGTGACGATCCCGAGGTCGCGCGGCTCGAAAGTCTCCTTCAGCTGCAACGCGCGCATCCGTTCGCCGAACGGCGGCACCGCGGCGAGAATCGTCGGGCACCACGTGCACATGTCGGCCTGTTCGAGCATCGTCTGCAGCATCGCCGCCGACTGCGCGCGGACGATGCGCCGTTCGTCGATGTCGGCACCGTGGCGCGTGAACAGGTAGTCGACGAGCGCGGCCTGCCCGTCGGCCGCGAAATTCAGCACCCAGTCGTTCTCGAGCAGGTCATGGATCGATCGCGCGTGTTCGCGCGGATGGCCGGCGCGCACCATCACCGATGTCTCGTAGCGCAGCATCGGCTCGAACGCGAATTCCTGCGTGCCGCCCGGTTGCACGTGCCCGAGCGCGAAATCCATGCTGCCGTCACGCAACAGCGGCTGCGCGACGGCCATCAGCGCCTCGTAGAGTTCGAGGCGCACGTCGGGCATCCGCTCGCGAAAGCGCAGCACCGTTTCCGCCAGGAACGTCTTCGTGAGCCACGGCGTCACGCCGATGCTCAGCCGGCCCTCGATGCGGCCGCGCATGCGTTCGAGATCGCTCTGCGCATGTTCGAGCTGCTTCAGCACGAGCTTCGCGTGCGTGAGCAGCGTCTTGCCGTATTCCGTGAAGCCGATCCCTTCCGGCGCGCGCACGAGCAGCGGCAGGCGCTCGCCGGCCTCCAGCTCGCGCAGCGCGCGCGTGACGGCCGCCTGCGACAGCCCGAGCGTGCGCGCCGCGCCGCGGATGCTCCCGGCCTCCGCGCTCGCGACGAGCGCCTGAAGCTGATGCAGCCTGATCGTACCCATGGCGTGATACCCGACAACGAAAGGTTGTCATCATAACGAAACCGCGGCTGTTCGCCGGGATTTTCGCTGCCTACGATGCGGCCACGATCGGTCATTCGGGCGATCGGCAACCGGTGTACATCGAGGAGAATCGGGGTTGAACCACACACCAATCCAGCCGGAATTGGCGGCCATCGAGACGGAGATGATCGCGCTGCGCCGACGGCTGCACGCACATCCGGAGCTCGGCTTCGAGGAACATGCGACGAGCGACCTCGTGGCCGGCTTCCTGACAACGCGGGGTTATCGGGTGACGCGCGGGCTCGGCGGCACGGGCGTGGTCGGCACGTTGACGCGAGGCACCGGGAAGCGGCTCGGGCTGCGCGCCGACATGGACGCGCTGCCCATCCGCGAGGCGACCGGGTTGCCGCATGCGAGCCGGTGCGACGGCGTGATGCACGCATGCGGCCACGATGGCCATACGGCGATGCTGCTGGCGGCGGCGCGGTGCCTGGCCGAGCGCGCCCGCTTCACGGGCACGCTGAACCTGATCTTCCAGCCGGCCGAGGAAGGGCTCGGCGGCGCGAAGCGGATGATCGACGACGGGCTGTTCGAGCAGTTTCCGTGCGATGCGGTGTTCGCGATGCACAACGTGCCGGGCCTGCCGGCCGGCGTGCTCGGCTTTTGCGACGGCCCGGCGATGGCATCGGCCGACGAGGTGCGCGTGCGCGTGACCGGGCGCGGCGGGCATGGCGCGGCGCCGCATACGACGAACGATCCGGTGGTCGTCTGCGCGTCGATCGTGATGGCGCTGCAGACCGTCGTGTCGCGCAACGTGAACCCGCAGGACCTGGCGATCGTGACGGCCGGCTCGATCCATGCGGGCACCGCGTCGAACGTGATCCCGCCGCACGCGGATCTGGCACTGAGCGTGCGCGCACTGTCGCCGGACGTGCGCGCGCTGCTCGAACGGCGCATTCGCGAGATCGTGCACGGGCAGGCCGCGAGCTACGGCGCGACGGCCGAGATCGATTACCGCCACGACTATCCGGTGCTCGTCAATCACGCGGCGGAAACCGCCTTTGCGCGCGACGTCGCCCGCGAATGGGGCGGTGACGGCGCGCTGATCCCCCATCTGCGGCCGATCGCGGCAAGCGAGGACTTCGCGTTCATGCTGAACGCTTGCCCCGGCAGCTACCTGTCGATCGGCAACGGTGACGGCAACGGCGAAGGCGGCGCCGGATGCGGGCTGCACCATCCCGGCTACGACTTCAACGACACGTGCCTCGCCACCGGCGCGAGCTACTGGATTGCGCTGGCGGAGCGTTATCTCGCGTGACGCAACCGCATGATCTTGACTGACGATTCACACGAGGAAGGAGACTGGCAATGAAGCAGTGGAAGCAATGGAAACGGATGGCGGCGCTCACGTTGGCGCTGGCGGCGGGGGCGGCGCATGCGGGTGACTGGGCGGGCAGGGAGATTCGCCTCGCGGTCGATCCGACTTACCCGCCGCTCGAGTACAAGCTGCCCGACGGCACGCTGACGGGCTTCGGGATCGACATCACGAATGCGTTGTGTGCGGAGCTGCATGCGCGCTGCGTGTGGGTCGAATCGAGTTTCGACGGGATGATTCCGGGGCTGCTCGCGCGCAAGTTCGACGTCATCGCGTCGTCGATGACGATTACGCCTAAGCGGCAGCAGCAGATCGCCTTCACGAACCGGATCTCGAATGCGCCGGCGCGCCTCGTCGCGCGCAAGGGTTCGCCGCTGCTGCCGACGGCCGGCGCGCTGAAGGGCAAGCGTGTGGGCGTCGAGCAGGGCTCCACGCAGGCCGACTATGCGATCGCGAACTGGCAGCCGGCCGGCGCGCAGATCGTGTCGTACCCGAACCAGGACCAGGTCTATGCCGATCTCGTGACGGGCCGGCTCGACGCGGCGTTCCAGGCATCGATCGCGGCGAGCGACGGTTTCCTGAAGAAGCCGCAGGGCAAGGATTTCGCGTTCGTCGGAGCGGCGATCGACGACGTGAAGTATTTCGGGCAGGGCGACGGGCTCGGGCTGCGCAAGCAGGACAACGACCTGCGCGACGCCTTCAACCGCGCGCTCGCGACGATCCTCGCGAACGGCACGTACCAGCGGATCAACCGGAAGTATTTCGACTTCGACATCTACGGCGCGAAGTAAGCGGTGGCGCCATGCATGGCGCGGTAACGACACAATAAATAAGGATGACGGATGAACTGGAGACTGATTTTCGTCGCGATGCCGGCACTGTGCGCCGCGCCCGCGTTCGCGCAAGGCAGCGTCACGCTGTACGGCCTCGTCGATGCGGGCATCGACTACACGAACAATGTCGGCGGCCATGGCGCATGGCAGATGGCGAGCGGCTTCGCGCAGGGCAGCCGCTGGGGGCTGAAGGGCAGCGAGGACCTGGGCGGCGGCTACAGCGCGCTGTTCCAGGTCGAGAACGGCTTCAACGTGAACAACGGCACGCTCGCGCAGGGCGGCCGCATGTTCGGGCGGCAGGCGTACGTCGGCCTCGGCAGCGCGCGGTTCGGCACGCTGACGCTCGGCCGGCAATACGATGCGGTGGTCGACTATCTCGCACCGACCACCGCGAACGGCAGTTGGGGCGTCTATCCGTTCTCGCATCCGCTCGACAACGACAACACCGGCAATACGTTTCGGGTCAACAACACGGTCAAGTATGCGAGCCCGGATTTCGCCGGCTTCTCGTTCGGCGGCACGTACAGCTTCAGCAACGACACGGGCTTTGCGAACAACCGGCAGTGGAGCGTCGGCGCGCAGTACGAGCAGGGCGGGTGGCTCGTCGGCGCAGCCTTCCTGAATGCGGACAACCCGGGTGCGACGCCGAGCGGCGCGATCGCGGGCTCGGGATCGGTCGGCGCCGATGCGAACTTCGCGTCGGCGCGGCTGCGGATCTTCGGTGCGGGCATCAACTACACGGCGGGGCCCGCGACGGTCGGGTTCGCGTACACGAGCAGCAACGTCACGCGGCCGACCGCGAACGTCGGTTACCTGTTCGGCGACGAAACGATCGAGCCCGTGACCGGCCCGCTCGCAGGCGGCACGGTGACGTCGATCAAGTACCGGAACTTCGAAGTGAACGGCAAGTACCAGGTTACGCCCGCGCTGTTCGTCGGGGCGCAGTACGTGTACACGACGGTGCGCTACGACGCGACGACGGGCACTGCGAAGCCGAAGATCCATTCGCTCGGGCTGATGGCCGACTACACGCTGTCGAAGCGCACGGACGTATACCTGATGGGCGCCTGCCAGCGGATCGCGGGCGACGCGACGGGCTCGTCGCTCGACCAGGCCTATGTTCCCGGCGCGGCGGACCTGTCGTCGACCTCGAAGCAGCTGATGATTCACGCGGGGATCCGTAACAGGTTCTGACGCCGGATGCAGCGGGCGAAGCCGCCCGCTGCCCGTCACCCCGATGCGCTTACTGCGCGACGCGGATCACGACCTTGCCGAAGTGCTGCCCCGACTGCAGGTACGCATACGCCTGCGGCGCTTCGTCGAAGCCGAACACGCGATCGACCACCGGCTTGATCCGCTTCGCGTCGACGAGGCGCACGACGTCGTCGAGCATCGCGCGGCTGCCGACCATGATCCCCTGCAGCCGCCGGATCCCGCCGATCAGCGACAGCAGCCCGAGCTCGGGGCCGCCGAAGCTGCTGAGGCCGCCGATCACCGACACGGTGCCGCCCATCTTCGTCGCGGCGACCGAGCGCGGCAGCGTATCCTTGCCGCCGACTTCGACGACCAGATCCGCACCCGCGCCGCCGGTGAGCCGCAGCACGTCGTGTTGCCATTCGGGCGTGGCGCGATAGTTGATGGTTGCGTCCGCACCGAGCGCGCGGGCGCGTTCGAGCTTCGCGTCGCTCGACGACGTGACGATGGTGCGCAGCCCCGCGGCATGCGCGAGCTGCAGCGCGACGACCGACACGCCGCCCGTGCCGAGCAGCACGACGGTCGCGCCGGGCCCCAGGCCGCCGTCGGCGAACAGCGCGTTCCATGCGGTGATGCCCGCGCACGACAGCGTCGCCGCCTCGTCGTAGTCCAGATGCGCGGGAATCGCGACCAGCGCCGCTTCGTCGGACACGAAGTGCTCGGCCAGCACGCCGTCGAAATGCGAGCCGGGCGATCCCGAGGTTTTCTGCGGCGTCGGCGGCCCTTCGATCCAGCTCGGGAAGTAGGTGTTGATCACGCGATCGCCGGGCTTGAAGCGCGTGACGTCGCGGCCCGTTTCGATGACTTCGCCGGCGCCGTCGGCAACCGGAATCAGCGCTTCGTTGCCGATGCCGAGATAGTCGCCGCGCGCGAACATCAGGTCGCGATAGTTCAGGCCGGCCGAATGGATCTTCACGACGACGTCGGTCGGCCCGACCGCGCGGCGTGTCGCGTCGATGCGCCGAAGCCCGGCCACACCGTCGCCCGGTTTTACTTGCCATGCGTGCATGTCGACTCCTTTTTCGAGATAGTGCGGACTATCATAGTGTTGCGCGCAGGGACGCATTGACGATAATTCGGCCGACGACTGTCGCCTGCATGGACACAAACCTGTTACCCAACCGGAGCGAAATGGCATGGACGAGCGGCTCAGAGGGGTTGCCGAATTTGTCGACGTGGTGGATTCGGGCAGCTTCGCGGCGGCCGCGCTGCGGCTCGGCGTCACGCGCTCGGCGGTCGCGAAGGTCGTCGCGCGGCTCGAACGCCGTCTCGGCACCCGGCTGCTGCAGCGCACGACACGCCAGCTCGGCCTGACCGACGAGGGGCTCGTCTATTACGAACAGTGCCGGCGGCTGCTCGCCGAACTCGGCGAGACGGAGGCCGCGCTCGACGCGGGCCAGCGCGAGCCGGCGGGGCGGCTGCGCATCAGCGTGCCCGTGCTGTTCGGCCGGCAATGCGTGGCGCCCCTCATGCGGCGCCTCGTGGAGCGCCATCCGCGGCTCGAAATCGACGTGTCGTTCAGCGATCGCGTGGCCGACCTCGTCAACGACGGCTTCGACATCGCGGTGCGCATCGGCGAGCTCGCCGATACGAGCGCGCTCGTCGGCCGCAAGCTCGGCGTGCAGCGCATGGGCATCTGCGCATCGCCCGCGTATCTCGAACGTCATGGCCGGCCGGCGGGGCTCGACGAACTCGCATCGCACGTCGGCATCGCGTATTCGCGCGGCGGGCAGCCGACGCCGTGGCCGATAGTCGGCGCGAACGGCGCGGTGCACGACCATCGTCCGGCCGGGCGCCTGCGGCTCGACGACCTGCAGGCCATTGCGGATGCGGCCGCCGCCGGCGCGGGCCTCGCGTGGCTCCCCTGCTGGCTGATGGCGCCTTACCTGCGCGACGGCCGCCTCGCGCTCGTGCTGGACAGCAACAGCGTGTCGGGCGCCGAAGTGTTCGCGGTGCGGCCGGCATCACGCCACGTGCCGTCGAAGGTGCGTGTCGTCATCGATGCGCTCGTCGACGAGATACCGAAGATGCTCGCGTCGGATGGGTGAGGCGTACGCGGTCGGCCATGCGGTCGCCGCAACATCTCAACTCGACGCACCACGCGGATTGCAGTCCACCGAATACTCCGCATGCTCGCCGTTGACGTGCAGAACCAGCGTCGCCTTGCAGATATCGCTCGAATCGACGCTCAGCCGAAGCGTCGCGAGCGGCTGATCCTCGCCGCCCGCGAGCCGCGATTCGCCGGAGCGCGTCAGCGAGGCCGAACCCGCGCCGCCGGTGCGGGTGATGCGCAGGCTGTACGACACGTCGACCGGTGCGGCCGCGCGCACGTGCGGCACGATATTCACGCCGCCGGCGCTGGCGGCGATGTCGAAATAGGCGCTGAGATCGTGAATGCCAACCATGATCGTCCCCTGTCGAATGAAAAAAAGGCCGAACGGGCATCCGTCCGGCCTTTCCGTTACGCCGGCGGCGCTTAGTGCTGCTTGACCGAAACGGTGTTGTTGAAGCCGTTCTGGTTGATGCTCGCGTAGTTGGCGTTGCCTTGTTGCACCAGCGTGGCGTTGTTGTTGTAGCCGGTCTGCGTCACGTAGCCCAGGTTACCCGTGCCGGACACTTGCGACGCGTTGATGACGTTGAAGCCGCCGGCCTGCGAAAGGCTCAGCACGTCGTCCGCACCCGTCTGCGACGCATTGGCGTAGTTGCCGATGTCGAGCGTCTGGTTCACCGTCGTCAGCGACCCCGATGCCGCCGATTGCGCCACGTACGCCTGGTTGTTCGCCGAGCTCTGCGTGATGGATGCCGTCGAGCCTGCCGAACTGGTTTGCGTGATCGTTGCCAGGTTGTTCGCGGCGGTTTGCGTGATGGTCGCGCTGTTGCCGAAGCCGAACTGCTGCGAGATCGCCGCGGTGTTCTGGGCGGCCGACTGGTTGATCGTCGCGGCGTCGCCGAACTCGAGCGTCTGGTTGACCATGGCGTTGTTGCCGTCCGCCGTCTGCGTGATCGAGGTGGTATTGCTGCTCGCCAGGATCTGGTTGACCGTCGCGGTGCTGCCGGCCACGCCACCCGATTGCGAAATCGTCGTCAGGTTGGCGCCGCCGAACCACGAATTCACGTTGGCGGTTGCGGTGCCGCTCTGGTTCGTCGTGACATTGTCGCCACCTTCCGCGAACTGCGTCACGTTGGCGTTGGTCGCGCCGCCCGTTTGCGTGATCGACGTCGTGTTCGCGCCGCCCCAGGAGGTCTGGACAGACGCGGTGCCGTTGTTGCCGGTCTGCGTGATGCCGACGGTGTTGCCGATGGTGTCCGTCTGCGTCACGCTCGCGTTGTTGCCGATCGCCGTCTGGCTCGGCGTGCCCTGGTTGATCGTCACGGTGTTCCAGCCGCCGCCCTGCTGCGAGATCGACGCGGTGTCGATGTAGCTGTGCTGGTTGATCGTGTTGACGTCGTATTGCGGGCCGCCCGTGTACGCCGACGTCGTCTGCGTGATGGTCGCCGAGAAATCGCCGCCGCCGGATTGCGTCACGTAGTTCTTCTCGTGCGACGAGCCCGTTTGCGACACGTTCACGCTCGAGTACGGCTGCGCCCACCAGGAGTTCTGGTTGATCACGGTCGTATCGTCGGTACCACCCTGGGTCGTCACGTTGGCGACGAACCCGTAGCGGGGATCGTTGCCGTACGCCGACTGGCTAATCGCCACCGAATCCCCGGTCGTCGCCGTCTGTTCGACGGTTGCCGAGTTGTAGTTGCCGGTTTGCCCGATGCTCACGGTGTTACCCGATGAATCGGCCTGTGCGGCGGCCGATGCGAGCATCAGCACGGCGATTGCGATTGCAGACTTGGTCACCTTCATTTGTTGCTCCTGATTCGAAAGAAAATTTGCCGGAAAAGTCGGTCTTTGCCGGCACCCCCGCCATTCGAGGACGCTCTCACGCCTCACCCCTCTGCACTTCAAGCACAGCACCTGCGACCTGCGTAACCGTTACCGCGTCAGCACCGTGGCGCGCGCACCGTGGCCGGTCTGAATCACCTGGATGCCGGTGTTCGAGCCGCCTTGCACGATGTTCACCGCGTTGTTGCTGCCGTTCTGCGTGACGCGCGCCGACAGCGACGTGCCGACCTGCGTCGAATCGACCGAATTGCCGGCGCCGTTCTGCTGCACCTGCAACGTGTTGCCGTTGCCGCGCTGCGTCGCCTTCAACGTGTTGCCGAAGCCGGCCTGCGAAGCCGCGACCCAGTTCTGCGCACCGGTCTGCCGCGCGACGATCGAGTTGCCGTCGCCGGCCTGCCGGATCAGCGCACCGTTGTGGCCCGCCTGGTCCAGCGACGCGCCGTTGCCGCCGCCGTCCTGCCGGACCGCGACGATGTTGCCGCTGTAGTCGAATGCAGGTTCGGGCGGGCCGAGATCGCTGAGCGGCACGGGTGCGCCCGACGCGGCCTGCATGGCCGCCGCTGCCGCCGCGGTCGCGAGCACCCGCCGCATCACGCGGGCACGCCCGTTCCGCTCACGCTGTCGATTCATCATGTTTTCTCCGCTGGCCGGCCTGATGCCGGTTAATGAGTGGACGCGCCAGGACGATCGATCTTCTGCGGGTCGTACGCGGTGTTGGCGTCCTCCATGTCCTGTGCGTATTGCCGGTCTTCCTGCAGATACCGCTGCATCGTCGGGTCGTACCAGTCCTGGTCGTTCTTCAGCGCCCAGGTCTGGTTCGCGACACCCTGGACGATCAGGTGCGTGAGCGCCGATTCGATCGCTTCGTTGACGCAGATCTGCGCGGGTTCATTGCGGGTCAACCCGACTTCCGCCTGCAGCAGGTCCTTGAAGCCGACGAAGCGATAGACGCCCGTGTCGACCTGATACGAGTAGACGGTCTTGGTCGTCGAGACGCTGTTGAGCACCTGGCCCGTGCGGATGTCGATCGCGCGCAGGTTGACGGTGACCTGGTCGACCCGGTATTGCATCGATCCGCTGATGCCGAGGTAGGCGACACCGGCCCCGCCGGTCCGGACGTTCGTGTCGTAGCCGACGATGCCGCCTTCGAGCACGATGTTTGCCGGCATGAGCGGCGCCATCGCATCGTTCTGCGCCTTCTTCGCATCCGCGCCGTCGGTGGCGCGCATGATCTTGCGTTCGGTCAGGAGGTCCTGCAGGTTTTCGCGTTCCACCGGCGTGAACCAGCCGGAGTCGCGCATCGCCTTGACCAGGAACGACGCGCCGCCCTGCGTGACCTGCGACGAAAACGAGCTGTCCGGCGACGCCTTGTACTGCCCGGTCAGGTCGCGAAAGCCGTAGACGGCCGCGACGATCTTGCCCTTCGGCGGCGGGAGATGCGTGAGGTCGCGCGTGGTGCGCGTCGGCGGTGTCAGCGTGGCATTGCTCAGCGCGGGCATCGGCCGCGTGACGCAGCCGGCCAGCGACAGCAGCAGCGCTGCAATCGTTGCGATCCGTGTCATCCCCGTGTCGAAGCGTGCCCGTTCAGCGTTTTTTCTCATGATTCGCCCAGTCGTTTTTTTCGATTCATTGGCCGTTGCTGACGATGAAGGTCGACGTCGCGCCCGTCGTCTTGTCGGTGGTCGTCACTTGCAGGTTGCCGTTGCCGGCCGCACTCACGACGATCGTGAAATTGCCCGTGCTGATCGTTCCCGGCTTGAGGTCGCCGTTGGTGCCGACGATCGAGTTCGTCACCGAGCTGGCGACGCGCGACAGGATCGCCTGCTGCAGCTGCGCATTGAACTGGTCGAGGGACGACGTGGAAGTCGGCGACGAATACGCGGACAGCGACGGATCCGTGTGCTTGTTCTGCGCATTCGCCTCGTTGAGCAGGTTGGGGCCATTTGCCGGGTTGCCGCCGAAGTTCGGGTTGTTCGGCTGATAAACCAGTGTCGACGACCATGTGCAAGGCGAAACCGCGGTCATCGCGACCAGGGCGATCAAGCTCAATCCGTTTCGATTCATTTCTCCTAACCCCTTGTTTTCGATTAATCGACTAAATCTCGTCTTTCGCCAGATCCGAATCGGGGAACAGCAAATTCGACAGATCGTCCTGAATGACGGTTTGAAAGGAAATATTGGCGGCGCTTTCGGCCACGGCCTTGACATTGGCCCGCGCAATCGGCAGGAAGGTCTGGAATACGCGCTTCTGCTGGAACTCGACCCAGATCAGGCTGCCGTAACGCCCGGACGGGCGTTCGTGAATGGCGACCATGTAGCGCTCGCTCAGCGGGATTTCCGACCACGTCTGCGAGAAGTAGGTATAGAAATCGCGGCCGGCGAGCGTCACGGCATCGGTGGTCACCGTGCCGCCGAGCTGATCTTCCGGAAGGGCGTGGCGGGCGGCCGCCCGTGCGCCGGCCGCCGCGGCGCCCGCCGCCGGCTGCGCAACGGCCGGGCCCGCGCCGGGCGCGGGCTTCGGTGCTTCGAGAACCCGCTCGGCGTTCAGCAGCGTCGAAGGCGGCGCGATCGGATGTCCGCCGTTCGCCGCGGCGGAAGGCGGCGCGACGACGGTGTCCTGGGCCTGCGCGCGTGCCGTCGCGACCAGCGACAGGCACGTCACGGCCCCCCAGGCAAATCGCCTGCTTGCGCTCGATTCCATTTCCCCGACCCCGGATTCATTTGTACGAAATATGGCGGCGCCCGATTTTCGGGTTATTCGTTCCTGGTCGAACGCGGCACATGGTGGGGGGAGTCAGCAAGAGGCATGCCTGTCGCTGTTTCAAACGGAATTTATTTTAAAGTCGTTATTCGTCTAATTTTTATGATGTACATTTCATTCGCGTAAAACGTTTGCGGATGTGATATCTCATTAACAATCTTTCTTTTTCATTCGGCGTATTGCGATTAAATCAGACGATAAATCGTGCCAATCGTGATTTGGAAATTCCTTACGCAGCTGATGCGCGGTAAACGTAACGTGTTGCTACGGACACGCTCGTAACGACACGACGTAACGTCCGTTACGCACGTAGAATCGTCCGACCAAAGCGCAGGTTCCGGATCTCCACTCCGGCAACCTCTCTCCAC
The DNA here is from genome assembly GCF_041103175.1 of Burkholderia sp. Bmkn7. Classification (NCBI taxonomy): domain Bacteria; kingdom Pseudomonadati; phylum Pseudomonadota; class Betaproteobacteria; order Burkholderiales; family Burkholderiaceae; genus Burkholderia; species Burkholderia sp. Bmkn7. Next base: position 1,014,157 of record NZ_JBGCUH010000002.1, read on the forward strand.
GCTCTTCACGTGAACGGACTTCGGGAGCACGCATGTCATCTCGCACCTATCTCGTCACCGGCGCAACGCGCGGCATCGGCCTCGCGGTCAGTACCTTGCTCGCACGGCACGGTCATCACGTCATCGGCCTCGCGCGAAATGTGCAGGGCATCGACTTTCCCGGCGAATTGCGCGCGTGCGATCTCGCCGACATCGAACAGACGGCCGCAACGCTTGCCCGTATCGGCGAGCAGCACGTTGTCGACGGTATCGTGAACAACGCGGGCATCGTGATGCCGCAACCGCTCGGGCAGATCGACTTCCGGTCGCTGCAGACCGTGTTCGATCTCAACGTGCGGGCCGCGATCCAGGTCACGCAGCACTTTGCGGACGCGATGAAGGCGCGCGGCCACGGGCGCATCGTCAACATCTGCAGCCGGGCGATTTTCGGCAGTCTCGATCGCACCGCGTATTCCGCCGCGAAGAGCGCGCTCGTCGGCTGCACGCGCACGTGGGCGCTCGAACTGGCCGAACATGGCGTGACCGTCAACGCGGTGGCGCCGGGGCCGATCGAGACGGAACTGTTCCGGCTGACGCGGCCCGTCGGCAGCGAAGCCGAACGCAAGGTGCTCGCGACGATTCCCGCGCGCCGGCTCGGCACGCCCGACGACGTGGCGGCCGCGATCGCGTTCTTCCTGTCGGACGAGGCCGGCTTCGTCACGGGGCAGGTGCTGGCCGTGGACGGCGGCGGCAGCCTCGGCGGGCGCAGCTGAAGTACGACGCACAGTCGCGCAGCCGAGCCGTCGCGCGGCCCGGCGGCGGCCGGCCTCGGCGCGCGGCGCGGGCGCATGCATACGCGCGTGCTGATGGCCGGTATTCGGCTTGCGCGCATATTCCGCCGCCCCGTTAGCATGTGACGAATCGGACTTTGGGGGCCGCGCGCGCGACGCTAAGATCGCCGATCCCGTAGATCGCGCGTTCCAGAACGATGAAAAAGTCCGCTTCGCCGTTGCATGCTGTTCGTTTCCGTGTCGTCTGCGCCGCGATTGCCGGCGCGTTGTCGCTCGCATCGTGCGGCGGCGTCGACAGCGATCCGCCGTCGTCATCGACGAACCCCGCGCCGCCGCTCGCGGCGAAACGCCCGAACATCCTGTACATCATGGCCGACGATCTCGGCTATTCCGACATCCATGCATTCGGCGGCGAGATCAACACGCCGAACCTCGACGCGCTCGTCGCGTCGGGCCGCATCCTGTCGAACCATCACACGGGCACCGTCTGCGCGATCACGCGCGCGATGCTGGTGTCCGGCACCGATCACCATCTGGTCGGCGAAGGCACGATGGGGGTACCGACCGACGAACGGCGCGGGTTGCCCGGCTACGAGGGCTACCTGAACGATCGTGCGCTGTCGTTCGCACAACTATTGAAGGATGCCGGTTACCACACGTATATCGCGGGCAAGTGGCATATCGGCTCGGGGATCGTCGGCAGCGCGACGGGCAGCGGGCAGACGCCGGACCAATGGGGCTTCGAGCGCAGCTACGTGCTGCTCGGCGGTGCGGCGACCAACCACTTCGCGCACGAGCCGGCCGGCTCGTCGAACTACACGGAAGACGGCCGTTACGTGCAGCCCGGCCAGCCCGGGCAGCCGGGCGGTGCGGGCGGCAGCCCGGCCGTGTTCTATTCGACCGATTTCTATACGCAGAAGCTGATCTCGTACATCGATTCGAACAAGCGCGACGGCAAGCCGTTCTTCGCGTACGCGGCGTATACGTCGCCGCACTGGCCGCTGCAGGTGCCCGAACCATGGCTGCACAAGTACGCGGGCGTGTACGACGCCGGCTACGACGCGATCCGCAATGCGCGGATCGCACGGCAGAAGGCGCTCGGCCTGATCCCCGCCGATTTCAAGCCGTTCGACGGCCTGCCCGAAACGACGGCGGCGTCGCCCGCGACCGCGAACAACGGCACCGCGAATGCGAAATACGTCAGCGCGGTGCATTCAGCCGCCGACGGCTACAGCGACTACGGCCCCGGCAAGGTCGACAAGCTGTGGTCGAGCCTGTCGCCGGCCGAGCGCCGGGCGCAGGCACGCTATATGGAGATCTATGCGGGGATGGTCGAGAACCTCGACTACAACATCGGACTCCTGATCCAGCACCTGAAGGACATCGGCGAATACGACAACACGTTCATCATGTTCCAGTCGGACAACGGCGCGGAAGGCTGGCCGATCGACTCGGGCGCAGACCCGACGGCGACCGACACCGCGAACGGGCAGGAGCCGGTCTACTCGACCCTCGGCACCGACAACGGCAAGCAGAACGCGCAGCGCCTGCAGTACGGGCTGCGCTGGGCCGAGGTGAGCGCGTCGCCGTTCCGGCTCACGAAGGGGTATTCGGCCGAAGGCGGCGTATCGACGCCGACGATCGTGCGCCTGCCGGGCCAGACGCAGCAGTTGCCGACGCTGCGCGCGTTCACGCACGTGACCGACAACACGGCGACGTTCCTCGCGATCGCGGGCGTCACGCCGCCTTCGCAGCCGGCGCCGCCGCTCGTCAACACGCTGACGGGCGTCGACCAGAACAAGGGCAAGGTGGTCTACAACAACCGCTACGTGTATCCGGTCACCGGCCAGTCGCTGCTGCCGGTGCTCACGGGGTCGGCGACGGGCGAGGTGCATACGACGCCGTTCGGCGACGAAGCCTACGGCCGCGCCTACCTGCGCAGCGCCGACGGCCGCTGGAAGGCACTGTGGACCGAACCGCCGCTCGGGCCGCTCGACGGACACTGGCAGCTTTACGACCTCGCGTCGGATCGCGGCGAGACGACCGACGTGTCGGCGCAGAACCCGTCGGTGATCGGCACGCTCGTCGACCAGTGGAAGACCTACATGAGCAACGTCGGCGGCGTCGAACCGCTGCGTCCGCGCGGTTACTACTGATACCGGGGCGACACGATGCGGTTCCGGTTCTGGACGATCGGCGCGGCGCTGGCCACCACGTTGTTCGCCGCCGCGTTCGCGGCCGGTTATGCGAATCCCGTCGCGCCGGGGGGCGACGCATTCGACGACGCGAATCGCGGCCGCGCGCTCGCGCCGCTCGGCTCGGAGCGGCAATGCGAGCGTTACTCGGGGCTGCCGGCAAAGTGGCGCGACGACCCGAAGGCCGGGATGGTGCATCTGCGCGGCGGCGCGTTCGTGTTCGGCAGCACGCGCGGCTACGCGGACGAGCGCCCGGTGGGCGACGGCCGCACGCGTGTCGGCGGCTTCTGGATCGACCAGACCGACGTGACGATCGCGCAGTTCGCCGCGTTCGTGCAGGCTACCGGCTACGTTACCGAGGCCGAGCAGCAGGGCGGGGCGGCCGTGTTCCATGTGCCGACGCGCGACGAGATGAACGCGCGTGACCTCGCGTGGTGGTCGTGGGTGAAGGGCGCATCGTGGCGCCATCCGCGCGGGCCGGGCAGCGGCGTCGACGGGATCGGCAACCTGCCCGTCACGCTCGTCACGCAGCGCGATGCGCTCGCGTATGCGCGCTGGCTCGGCCGCGACCTGCCGACCGAGGCCGAATGGGAATACGCGGGCAAGGCGGGCCGCGACGACGCGTCGCTCGACGCGGCGCCGCGCGACGCGCAGGGCAAGCCGGCCGCGAACTACTGGCAGGGCGCGTTCCCGGTGCTCGACACGGCCGAGGACGGCCATGCGGGGCTCGCGCCCGTCGGCTGCTACGCGGCGAACGGGTTCCGGCTCTACGACATGATCGGCAATGCGTGGGAGTGGACGAAGGACGCCTATACGGGCCCGCACCAGTCGCATACCAACGGCGACACGGCAGCCGTCGCGCCGCCGACGCGTCGGCACGATACGCCGATGGTCATCAAGGGCGGCTCGTTCCTGTGCTCGCGCGATTACTGCGTGCGCTATCGCGCGTCGTCGCGTGAACAGCAGGAAGCCGATCTCGGTGCGTCGCATATCGGATTTCGCACGATTCTGAGGGATGCGTCATGAAGCGCGTCGTGCACTACCTGGGCGCGTGGCTGATGGTTGCGTGCGGGGGCGCTCATCCGGCTTTGGCCATCGCCGCTGAATCGACTGCTGCGACTGCACCGACTGCTGCGACTGCGGCGACTGCGGCGGCCGTCCGCGTCGGCGTGACGCGCGGCGTGCATGCGCAGATCCTCGACGAAGTGAAGCGGGTCGCCGCGTCACGAGGATTCGGCATCGACGTCGTCGAATTCGACGATGCGTCGCGCATCGACGCGGCGCTGGCCGATGGCCGGATCGACGCGGCCAGCTTCGAGGATGCGCAACAGCTTGCCGCGACGCGCGCGCAGAAACGCTACGCCCTGACCGGGATCGCGCCGACCGTCACGCTGCCGATGGCGCTTTATTCGCGCAAGCTCAAGAACCTGAACGAACTGCAACCCGGTGCGACGGTCGCGATTCCCGCCGATCCGCGCGGGATGGCGCGTGCGCTCGTGCTGCTGCAGAACGACACGCTGGTGACGCTGCGCGAGCAGGCCGGCCTGCATGCGACGTTGCGCGACGTGACCGGCAACCGGCTCGGGCTGAAGCTCGTCGCGCTGCGCCGCGAACGCCTTTACGCGGCGCTCGACAAGGCCGCGTTCGTTGCAATCGACAGCGACGATGCCGCGCGTGCCGGGCTGCAACCCGCGCGCGACAGCATCAGCCTCGAGGACGCGCGCTCGCCGTATGCGAACGTGCTGACGGTGCGCGATGCCGATCGCGCGAAGCCGTGGGTGACGCAGCTCGTCGCCGCCTATCACTCGGACGACGTCGCGCGCTTCATTCTCACGCGCTACCAGGATTCGGTGCGACGGCCGTGGTAGACACCTACCTGCTCGCGTGCAACGCATGCGGACGCTGCTGCAACAGCGCGCCGACGCTGTCGTTGCGCGAACTGTTCCGGCATCGGCATCGCTTCGTCGGTGCGCTGACGATCGGTCGCGTGCCGAAGCGGCGGATCGGCGAGCGCTGGCGCGCGGGCGGCCGCGAGCACGCGTTCGATGCCGACGATGTCGCGGCTTTCGATGCGCTGGCCGGGCAGTTGTTTCACCGCACCGGCGGCGCGGGGAGCGAATGGATCGCGCTGACGCTGCAGGGCTACGACTATCCGTCGCTCGGCCGTTGCGCGGCACTGGCCGACGACGGCCGCTGCAGCGTGCATGCGGACAAGCCGTCGATCTGCGGCGCGGTGCCACTCGATCCTATGCTGCCCGACCGGTTGCAGTCCCGAGTGCTGGCTGCGCGGCGCGACGATGCGGCGTGGCTTGGCGCGGACTGCATTGTCGAAACGACGAGCACGCAATCTCCCGTCGCGGCTTCGTTCCCGATTCCGCTGGTGACGGCCGGACAGGTCGCAGACCGCGCGGCGCTCGATGCATATCGCGATGCGCTCGTGTTCGAGCGCGCGGTGTGGCGCGACGCGGTGTTCGCATCGTTGACCGGCGGCGGGCAGGAGGGACATCGTGCGCTGTCGCGGCTTGCACCCGGCGGCTACCTGACCGTGTCGATCGTGCCCGTCCTGCTCGCCGTTGCGTCGGTATCCGCGCATTGCCGCACGCTGTGCATCGACTTCATCGACGCTCAGCGTGCATTGATCGCCGTGAACATCGACGCGGCACTCGCACGCCGGCATGCCGGCGACCGCCCCGCGACGCGCGAGTTGCGCGGCTTCGGCGAGGCGCTCGAACGTGCACGGCACGCGCTGGCCGCGATGCCGGCGCCCACGGCCGGCATGCGTGAAGACGCGCCGCGCATCGACGCGTGGCTCGCCGGCCGGGCCGGTGCCGATCCGCTGGCCGCGTGACGATCGCGGCACGCTGCCCGTGCCTTACAATCGCCGCTCTTTCAATCGCTATCGCTGGAGCAGGCATGTACGCGTCGACCTTCATTTTCCGTGCCGGTCAATACGACGACGAGTTCCACCGGCTCGACCGGCAGATCGCCGACATGGCGCGCGCGACCCCCGGTTATCTCGGCGAGGAGACGTGGGAGAACGCCGAATCGGGGTTGATCCAGAACGTCTACTACTGGGAGTCGGAGGCGGCGCTGCAGCAGTTGATGCAGCATCCGGCGCATCGCGAGGCAAAGGCGAAGCAGGCGCGCTGGCTGGACGGCTATCGCGTCGTGATTTCGAAGGTGCTGCGCGAGTACGGCGACGGCAAGCTGATGCAGCCGCACGGAGGGTTATCCGCGTGAATAGCTGTCTGAATCATTTATTTCGCATTGCAGATAAGTAACGACATGCCGCGTCTGGAAGCTCGCGCTTGAACGCGGATTTCCGCGGTATCGCGTGCAATCAATTCTTCATCAAGCATGGCCAAGGTGGCTGGGCTATACGCTCAGGCACCCGAAAAACACGGCTTTGCGCAACCCACGCCTCAAAGCGCTTCAACCAACCGCCGCGTACTCTTCTCGCAATACTCATGACACGCGACCCGCGCCGCAATCGACGCGCCGTGCACGAACCTCGGCGCATCCGCCCGCCGCGACATCGACACGACGATCGACGGCGGTGACGGCTGCAGCGGCAGTTCGACGACTTCGCCGCTCTCGATCAGCGCATCGACGAACAGCACCGGAATCGCCGCGACGCCGAAACCGTCGCGCACGAGCTGAACGATCACGGAGATGGAAGGCGACCCGGTGATGCGCGTGTCCGACAGCGGCACGCCGTGCGCATGCGCAAGGGTACGGACGATATCCTCGAGCGCGCGGTGGGGCGCCGTACCGCGCCCATACGTGAGAATCGGCTGGCGCAGCACCTGCCGCGCGAGGCCCGAGCGCGTATTCGGCAGCAGCCCCGCCCGCGCGATCCAGCGCACCGGATAGTTCGCGAGCGCGTCGCACACGACCGACGCTTCGTCGCTGCCTTCCACGCGGATGATCAGGTCGAGCTCGCCGGCCATCAGCCGGCGCTGCAGCACGACGCTGACGTCGACGGTCAGGTCGATTTCCAGCTGCGGATAGTCGGCCGCCAGCCGCCGCATGTAGTGCGGCAGCCAGCTGTGCACGACGGTCTCGATCACGCCGAGCCGCAGCTTCCCGCGCAGCGCACTTTCGCCGGACGCGGCGGCCAGCAGTTCCTGCGTCGCCTCGACCACGGCTTTCGCGTAGCCGAGCAGGTATTCGCCGTTCGGCGTGAGCCGGAACTCGCGGCTGTCGCGGTCGACGAGTACCGTCTGCAATTCGTCCTCGAGCGCCTTCAGGCGCTGCGAGATCGCGGCCGGCGTCGCATGCAGCGCGGCGGCCGTCGTGCGGAAGTTGCGCAACTTCGCGAGCGTGACGAAGGTTTCGAGAAAACGCGTGTTCATGGCGGTCGGACGGAGCGTGGATGCGCACTTTGCCGGTGAGGAAAAGTGAACGGAGCCGGGGAAAACCCGAAGATCTGTTAAGAAATTCTATACACGAAGCGCAAAAAAACTCGTTGGCGACAAAATTTTTTCTTTTCTATTCTTCGCCGTATCCGATGACACGGCACCGTCATCCCGACGACACACCGACAAGCGACAGAACCTCATGACGCCTTCCGAATTCCGCCAGTCCGTGCGCCGCGGCGCATTCCGCGGCCCGACCGCGGGCCATTGCGGTCCGTACGCGCAAGCGAACCTCGCGATCCTGCCCGATGCGTACGCGCACGATTTCCTGCGCTTCTGCCAGGCGAACCCGAAAGCCTGCCCGCTGCTGGGCGTCGGCGAACCGGGCGCGTTCCGGGTCGACGCGCTCGGCGAGGATCTCGACATCCGCACCGACGTGCCGAGCTACAACGTCTACCGCGACGGCCGCCTGACCGAGCGCGTCGAGTCGCTGGAAGCGCTGTGGCGCGACGATTTCGTCGTGTTCGCGATCGGCTGCTCGTTCTCGTTCGAGGACATGCTGGCCCGCGAAGGGATCGGCCTGCGCCACGTCGAGGAGGGGCGCAACGTGCCGATGTACCGCACGTCGATCCCGAACCGCCGGGCGGGGATCTTCGGTGGCCAGCTCGTCGTGTCGATGCGGCCGATGCGCGGCGCCGACGCGATCCGCGCGGTGCAGGTCACGAGCCGGTTTCCGGGCGTGCACGGCGCGCCGATCCATCTCGGCGATCCGCGCGAACTGGGCATCGCCGACCTGAACGCGCCCGAATTCGGCGACGCGGTGACGATCCGCGACGGCGAGCTGCCGGTGTTCTGGGCGTGCGGCGTGACGCCGCAAACCGCGCTGATGGACGCGAAGCTGCCGATCGCGATCGCGCACACGCCCGGCCACATGCTGATGACCGACATCACGAACGCGTCGCTGGCCGTATTCTGATCCGGGGCGACGACGGCCCGCACCACATATCGCACGACATACCGCACGCACGACCGCCGTTTGACGGCGCATCACGACAGGAGCATCACCATGGAAAGCAAGACCCTCGCGGCGAGCGCCGCGGAGCCCGCGAGCCCCGAGCGCAACGGCCTGTTCTCGTGGTACGGCGACGCGCAGCCGCGCGAGCGCCGCGCGTTCTGGAGCTGCAAGGTCGGCTACATGCTCGACGGGATGGACACGCAGATGCTGTCGTTCGTGATCCCGACGCTCGTCGCGACCTGGGGCATCTCGTTCGCGGATGCGGGCTTCATCGGCACGGTCACGCTGCTCGCGTCGGCGGCCGGCGGCTGGATCGCCGGCATCCTGTCCGACCGGATCGGCCGCGTGCGCACACTGCAGCTCACGGTGCTGTGGTTCGCCGTGTTCACCGCGTTGTGCGGGCTCGCGCAGAACTACCATCAGCTGCTCGCCGCACGCGCGCTGATGGGCTTCGGCTTCGGCGGCGAATGGACGGCCGGCGCCGTGCTGATCGGCGAAGTGATCCGCGCGCGCGACCGCGGCAAGGCGGTCGGCCTCGTGCAGTCGGGCTGGGCGATCGGCTGGGGGCTGTGCGCGCTGCTGTATGCGCTGCTGTTCTCGGTGCTGCCCGCCGAGCAGGCGTGGCGCGCGCTGTTCCTCGTCGGGCTCGCACCGGCGCTGCTGGTCGTCGCGATCCGCCGCTACGTGAAGGAGCCGGACGTCTACGAGAAGGAGAAGGCCGCGCAGGCGAAAGTGGCCGACGCGCCGCGCCTCACCGAGATCTTCGCGCCGAAGCTGATCACGACGACGCTGCGCGCGGCGCTGCTGACGACCGGCGCGCAGGGCGGCTACTACGCGATCACGACGTGGCTGCCGACCTTCCTGAAGACCGAGCGCCACCTCACGGTGATGGGCACCGGCGGTTATCTGGCGATGATCATCTTCGGCTCGTGGGTCGGCTACCTGACGAGCGCGTACCTGACCGACCGCCTCGGCCGCAAGCCGAACTTCATCCTGTTCGCGCTCGGCTCGATGGTGATCGCGTTCGCGTACACGTCGCTGAACCTGACCAACGCGTCGATGCTGTGGCTCGGTTTCCCGCTCGGCTTCTTCGCATCGGGCATCTTCTCGGGGATGGGCGCATTCCTCACCGAACTGTTCCCGACCCGCGTGCGCGGCTCCGGCCAGGGCTTCTGCTACAACGTGGGCCGCGCGATCGGTGCGCTGTTCCCGTTCCTGATCGGCGCGCTGTCGAAGCAATACGGGCTCGGCATGAGCATCGGCATCTTCGCGGTCGCCGCATACGGCGTGGTGATCGTCGCCGCGCTGACGCTGCCCGAGACACGCGGCCGCGAACTCGACGCCGCCTGAACCGGCGGGGCGGTCCGCCCCGCGTTGTCCCCCCCTTTCATCGCCCCCGTGACATGGCGCGCCGCGCGCGCCGTGCGGCGGCGCTCGTCCCTCGATTTCACGACGCATCGACCCGACATCATGACTGACCGACACGACACCCCCGTTTCCTCCGACGCCGCGCGCTGGCAATTCTGGATCGACCGCGGCGGCACGTTCACCGACATCGTCGCGCGCCGGCCCGAGGGCACGCTCGTCACGCACAAGCTACTCTCGGAGAACCCCGAGCAGTATCGCGACGCGGCCGTGGCCGGGATTCGCCACCTGCTGGGCCTTGCGGCCGGCGAGCCGATCACGCCCGAGCGCGTCGACATGGTGAAGATGGGCACGACGGTCGCGACCAACGCGCTGCTCGAACGCAAGGGCGAACGCACCGCGCTCGCGACGACGCGCGGTTTTCGCGACGTACTACGCATCGCGTACCAGAACCGGCCGCGCCTGTTCGATCTCGACATCGTGCTGCCCGACGCGCTGTACGAAACCGTCGTCGAGATCGACGAGCGCGTCGGCGCGCACGGCGACGTCGTCGTGCCGCTCGACGCGGAGCAGGCCGAAGCGTCGCTGCGCCGCGTGTACGACTCGGGCGTGCGCGCGCTCGCGATCGTGCTGATCCACGGCTATCGCTACACCGCGCACGAGCGCGCGCTGGCCGCGCTGGCGCGCCGGATCGGCTTCACGCAGGTATCGGTGTCGCACGAGGTGTCGCCGCTGATGAAGATGGTGTCGCGCGGCGACACGACCGTCGTCGACGCGTACCTGTCGCCGATCCTGCGTCGTTATGTCGAGCAGGTCGCGCACGAGATGCCGGGCGTGAACCTGCAGTTCATGCAGAGCAGCGGCGGCCTCACGCGTGCCGACGCGTTCCAGGGCAAGGACGCGATCCTGTCGGGCCCGGCCGGCGGCATCGTCGGGATGGTGCGCGCCGCGCAGGCGGCCGGCTTCGAGCGCGTGATCGGCTTCGACATGGGCGGCACGTCGACGGACGTGTCGCATTACCACGGCGAGTTCGAGCGCGTGTTCGAGACGCAGGTCGCCGGCGTGCGGATGCGCGCGCCGATGATGAGCATCCATACGGTGGCCGCCGGCGGCGGCTCGGTGCTCGGCTTCGACGGCGCGCGGCTGCGCGTCGGGCCCGAGTCGGCCGGGGCGAACCCGGGGCCGGCCGCGTACCGGCGCGGCGGCCCGCTGACGGTGACCGACTGCAACGTGATGCTCGGCAAGATCCAGCCCGATCATTTCCCGCGCGTGTTCGGCCCGCATGCGGACGAACCGCTCGACCGCGACGGCGTGGTCGCGAAGTTCGCCGCGCTCGCCGACGAGATCCACGCGGCGACCGGGCGGCGCGAGACGCCCGAGGCGCTCGCCGAAGGTTTCCTGGAAATCGCGATCGGCAGCATGGCGAACGCGATCAAGAAGATCTCGGTGCAGCGCGGCCACGACGTGTCGCGCTACGTGCTGACGACGTTCGGCGGCGCGGGCGGCCAGCATGCGTGCGGCGTGGCCGACGCGCTCGGGATGACGCAGGTGTTCGCGCACCCGCTCGCGGGCGTGCTGTCCGCATACGGGATGGGCCTCGCCGACCAGACCGCGATGCGCGAGCGTGCGGTCGAGGCGGTGTTGTCCGACGCGTCGCTGCCGGCGCTGAACGCGGCGCTCGACCGGCTGGCCGACGAGGCCGTCGGCGCGCTGCTCGAACAGGGCGTGCCGCAGGCGCGGATCGCGATCGAGCGCCGCGTGCACCTGCGCTACCAGGGCACCGATTCGACGCTCGACGTGCCGGCCGGCAGCGTCGCCGCGATGCAGCAGGCGTTCGAGGCCGCGTACCGGCAGCGCTACGCGTTCCTGATGCCCGGCACGCCGCTGGTGGCCGAACTCGCGTCGGTCGAGGCGATCGGCCGCTCCGACGCGCCGGTGGAGATCGCCCCGCTCGCGCCGCGCGGCGACGGCAGCGACTCTGACGCGCTGCGCGCGCATTCCGCGGTGCGCTTTTATTCCGGCGGCCAATGGCACGATGCGGCGCTCTACGTGCGCGACACGCTGCTGGCCGGCGACGCGATCGACGGCCCGGCGATCGTCGCGGAACAGAACGGCACGACCGTCGTCGAGCCCGGCTGGCGCGCGCAGATGACCGCGCAGGGCAACCTCGTGCTGACACGCACGACGCCGCTGCCGACGCGCCGCTCGCTCGGCACCGACGCCGACCCGGTGCGGCTCGAGATCTTCAACAACCTGTTCATGTCGATCGCCGAGCAGATGGGGCTGCGGCTGCAGAACACCGCGTACTCGGTGAACATCAAGGAGCGGCTCGACTTCTCGTGCGCGATCTTCGACGGCGACGGCAACCTGATCGCGAACGCGCCGCACATGCCGGTGCACCTGGGCTCGATGGGCGAGAGCATCCGCACGGTGATCGAGCGCAACCGCGGCCGCATGCGCGACGGCGACGTGTTCATGCTGAACGATCCGTATCACGGCGGCACGCACCTGCCGGACGTGACCGTCATCACGCCGGTGTTCGCGGACGGCTCGGACGCGCCGCTGTTCTACGTCGGCTCGCGCGGCCACCACGCGGACATCGGCGGCACGACACCGGGCTCGATGCCGCCCGATTCGACGCATATCGACGAGGAAGGCGTGCTGATCGACAACTGGCAGCTGGTGTCGGCCGGCACGCTGCGCGATGCGGAAACCCGCGCGCTGCTCGCGTCGGGCCGCTACCCGGCGCGCAACGTCGAGCAGAACATGGCCGACCTGCGCGCGCAGGTCGCCGCGAACCAGAAGGGCGTCGACGAGCTGCGCCGGATGGTCGCGCAGTTCGGCCGCGACGTCGTGCTGGCGTTCATGGGGCACGTGCAGGACAACGCGGAAGAAGCGGTGCGGCGCGTGATCGGCGCGCTGCAGGACGGCGCGTACCGCTACCCGCTCGACAATGGCGCGGAGATTCGCGTCGCGATCCGCGTCGACCGGGCCGCGCGGCGCGCGGAAATCGACTTCACGGGCACGTCCGCGCAGCTCGACAACAACTTCAACGCGCCGAAGGCCGTGTGCATGGCCGCCGTGCTGTACGTGTTCCGCACGCTGGTCGGCGACGACATCCCGCTGAATGCCGGCTGCCTGAAGCCGCTCACGGTGATCGTGCCGGCCCGCTCGATGCTGAATCCCGAGTATCCGGCGGCGGTCGTGTCGGGCAACGTCGAGACGTCGTCGGCCATCACCAACGCGCTGTACGGCGCGCTCGGCTGCGTTGCGTCGAGCCAGGGAACGATGAATAACTTCACATTCGGCAACGATCGCTACCAGTACTACGAGACGATTGCGGGCGGCAGCGGTGCCGGCGAAGGCTTCGCGGGCGTCGGCGCGGTGCAGACGCACATGACGAACTCGCGGCTCACCGATCCGGAGGTGCTGGAATGGCGCTACCCGGTGCGGCTCGATTCGCACCGGATCCGCGCCGGGTCGGGCGGCGGCGGCCGCTGGCGCGGCGGCGACGGCGCGGTGCGGCGGATCCGCTTCCTCGAGCCGATGACCGCGTCGATCCTGTCGAACAACCGGATCCACGCGCCGTTCGGCGCGGCGGGCGGCGAGGCCGGCGCCCTCGGCCGCAACTCGATCGAGCGCGCGGACGGCACGGTCGAGGCGCTCGAGCATATCGGCCGTGCGCAGATGGCGCCGGGCGACGTGTTCGTCGTCGAAACCCCGGGCGGCGGCGGATACGGCGCGGCGGGCTGAGCCGGGCGACCGGCGTGGGCGACCGGCGCGGGCGCCCCGCGCCGGCACGCGGATAACATTGCAACGGACTGTGGAATAAAGCCGTGCATTAATGCCCGAACGGAATCAAAAAATACGGAAAACCGGGTCGCAGGAACGCGATCCGACCCTGTCGCCACGAGCCCGCCGCAGCGTTGCCCCCGTACTCCGGAATCGGCCGCAAACGCCCGCTCGGCGGGGCGTTCAGCCTGTCGCGCCAGGCGCGTTGTGCACCGCCGCACCCGCGTTCAGACGGGCTGCCAATCATGAAAAATCCGGCTTGCCAATCGAGTCCCAATTCCTTGACACTCTGCTCTAAATGTGAGTGCCATTCTCGATCGTCATTTGATAAGATGGCTCTCATCATTCGTTAGGCACAACCTGCGCGCATCACGCGCGAACGCCGGGTCGCATTAGCTGGAAACAAGTACGGGACGAGGCCCATCATCACGGCAACCACGGTTGCCTTTCCGGGAGCGCGCTGCGCGGCCCGGAGGGGCGGTCGGCCGACTCGCCTCCGTCTACACTGTGCGTTTTTTCTGGATCGGGGCGTCTCCATGGATGACGAAAACGATAGCGCGGTGCTCGAGGCGCACGTCGGTACGCGCAGCCCCTGCTGGCGTCTCGGCAGCGACAGCAATGCACTTGAACTGGCGGCCGTCCGCGGCCTGACCAACGTCGCCGTCGCGCTGACGGCCGAACAGGCCGCGAGCATCCGCGCGCTGACCGGCGTCACGTCGCACCTCGTGCTCGACATCGCGCTGTACGGCGAACCGGTCAGGCTCCATCTCGTCGGCCGGAAGGTCGACACGACCAACTGGGCCGGCACGGCCTCCGCCTATTCCGATGCCGAGTCCGTCGCGGTCGATCTCGCGCACGGGCTCGCGTTCGCCGAGCAGGTCGTGTCGGAGGTGAACTCGCTCGTCGTGATCCTCGACCGCAACGGGATGGTGCAGCGCTTCAACCGCCTGTGCGAGGAAGTGACGGGCAAGCGCGAGGTCGATGTGATCGGCCGCAGCGCGTTCGAGCTGTTCATGAGCCCGGAGCAGGGCGCGCAGTCGCGCAGCAACATCACCGGCTTTTTCGCGAGCAACCACTCGTTCGCGGTCGAGCGCTACATCAATACGGTCAACGGGCCGCGCCTGTTCCAGTTCCGCAACAAGTTCGTCCAGAGCGGCAGCGGGGTCGACGAGCAGTTCCTGATCTGCTCCGGCATCGACATCACCGAGGAGCGCAGCGCGCAGCAGCGGCTCACCGAACTCGCGAACACCGACGTGCTCACCGGGCTGCCGAACCGCCATGCGATCAGCGAGCGCATCCACGCGGCGATCGCCGCGGAAACCGCCGCGACGCGCGGGCAGGTCGGCATCCTGTTCCTCGATCTCGACAACTTCAAGCGCGTCAACGATCACTACGGGCACATCACCGGCGACCGGCTGCTGCAGGACGTGTCGGCGATCATCAGCGGCTGCCTGCCGTCCGGCGCGACGCTCGCGCGGCTCGGCGGCGACGAATTCCTCGTGCTGTTCGAGCACGGCACGCGGCCGCTGCTCGAAGCGACCGCGCAGATCATTCTCGAGCGGCTGCGCACGCCGATCCATCTCGGGCTGATGGAGGTCTACACGAGCTGCTCGATCGGCATCGCGATGCATCCGCAGCACGGCGACTCGCTCGAGACGCTGATCCGCAGCGCGGATACCGCGATGTACGTCGCGAAGGAAGAGGGCAAGCATACGTACCGCGTGTTCTCGCTGGAGATGAACCAGAAGGTCGCGAAGTACATGTGGCTCGACACGAACCTGCGCAAGGCGCTCGAAGAAGAACAGTTCGTGCTGCACTACCAGCCGGTCGTCGATATCGCGACCGGCGACGTGCATGGCGTCGAGGCGCTGATCCGCTGGCAGTCGCCCGATCGCGGGCTCGTCGCGCCGATCGAATTCATCCGCTTCGCGGAGGAGTCGGGCCTGATCGCGCCGCTCGGGCGCTGGGTGATGCGCACCGCGGCCGCGCAGGCCGCCGCGTGGAAGGCGAAGGGGCTCGGTATCCGGATCGCGGTGAACGTGTCCGCGCGGCAGTTGCAGGATATGAACATCGTGCACCAGATGGCGTCGATCCTCGACGCCGCGGGCCTGAAGCCCGGCCTGCTCGACATCGAGCTGACCGAGAGCTGCTTCATCGAGGACGAGGAGGCGGCCAACGGGCTGATGCGCCAGTTCCGCCAGCTCGGCGCGGAGATCCATCTCGACGATTTCGGCACCGGTTATTCGTCGCTGTCGCAGTTGTCGCGCCTGCCGCTCGACGCGATCAAGCTCGACCGCACCTTCATCACGGCCATCGACCGCAATCCGCGCTCGCAGGCGCTGGTGCGCTCGGTCGTGTCGCTCGCGAAGGCGCTGAATTTCGCGGTGATCGCCGAAGGTGTCGAAACGCATGCGGAAGCCGAGTTCCTCAAGCAGCTCGACGTCGATCACGCGCAGGGCTACTACTACGCGCGCCCGATGCCGGCACAGGCGTTCGAGGCGTGGCTCGCGGAAACGAGAAAGCTCAGGCTGATCGCCTGAGCGCCGTTCATGAAAGGGCGCCGCCCGCAGGCGGCGCCCGTCGCACTACACCGTGCGCAGCTTCGACACGCGCCGGTTCTGCAGCATCACGAGGCGTTCCATGTACGCGAGATCCTTCGGCTCGATCGTGAACGCCGCATGCACCCATGCTTCCGTGATGTCCATCAGCTCGGAGCGCGACAGCTGGAACACCCGCTCACGCGCGCGCAGCATCGCGCGCACGCCGTTCAGCTTCGGCTTCGTCACGTCGATGAAGGTACGCGTCGCGAGATACGCGTCACCCGCGTCGAACGTCTGGTCGATCAGGCCGCGATCCTCGTACCACTCGGATGCGTGCGCTTCGCCGGTCGCGATCAGTTGCTCCGCGAGGCCCCGATCGGCCTTGCGCGCGACCAGTGAATAGCCGCCCATGCCCGGGAACAGGTTGAACGCGATCTCGGGGAACCCGAGCTTCACGCCCTTCTGCGCGAGCACGTAGTGATGCGCGAGCGCGGCCTCGAAGCCGCCGCCGAGCGCGCTGCCCTCGACCATCGCGATCGAGATCGCCCCGGTGCCGAAGCCCGTGTAGATCTCGTACACGCCGTCGATGCACGAGCGCGCGTAGGCCATCAGCAGGTCGCGCTTGCCGCTGCGGATCGCATCGACGAAGAAGCTCAGGTCGCCGCCGACGTTGAACAGCTCGGGGACGAGCGAGCCCGTCACCCAGAAGTCGAACGGCAGGCCCGAGTCGCGTGCGACGCGTGCGAGATGGATGATGTCGGTAACGAGTTGCTGGTTGAAGCACGGCCGCGGCTCCGATCGCAGCATCATCCACATGACATTACGTCCTTCTTCGTAAAAGGCAGTCAGTTGCGTGAGTTCGCCGGCTTCATAAAACGGGCGGCACGCGGGATGGGATTGGAGTTGCATGGTATGTCCTCGAGAGATGTGGTTTTTGAAGACCGTCGCGCCCGGTGCCGAGCGGGAGACGGGTTCCCGCAGGGCGCCGGGCGCGAGGCATCGCCATTGTTGCGCGCGCACAAAAGTCGAATTGCGGGGAACAACGCACGAACGGGGCGCAGGTGCCGGTTGCGCCGGGGCGGGGGGGGAAGGTGGCGGCGAGCGGGGTGGGCCGGTATCGGGCGGTACGACGTGTGGGGCCGGCGGGCGCGGGAAGGCGGCCGGCAAGATCACCGTGAAGGTCGCCACGAAGATCACCGCGAAGGTCGCCGGGGCAGGTTCGTCGTGTTGCGCGAGTGCGTGCGGGCGGACGATCCGGCGCGTGGCTGCCGGCGTCGTTCGTTTACACGCTGAAAGCGGTGCCGGGCCGCCGGGCGGCCCCTATGGAAGATGCGGACTGGCGCCGCGCCCGTGCGTCGATTAGTTTTAAAAGATCACGCAGCGCGTGGTGCCGGACGTTCCGGGAGGGGACCATGACCGCATTCCAGAAAGTGTGGCAATTGCTCGTCGGCAAGCCGCTCGACCCCCTCGATCCGCGCACGCGGCATGCGATCGCCGTGACGCCGCTGCTGGCCTGGGTCGGGCTCGGCGCCGACGGCCTGTCGTCGTCGTGCTACGGCCCGGAGGAGGCGTTCCTCGCGCTCGGCCAGCACCACGCGCTCGCGCTGTTTCTCGCGCTGGCGACGGCGGCTACCGTGTTCATCATCGCGCTCGGCTACAACCAGGTGATCGAGCTGTTCCCGACGGGCGGCGGCGGCTACCGCGTCGCGACGGCGCTGCTCGGGTCGAAGCCCGGGCTCGTGTCGGGCGCGGCGTTGCTGGTCGATTACGTGCTGACCGTCGCGACGTCGCTCGCGAGCGGCGTCGACGCATTCTTCAGCCTGCTGCCGGTCAGCGCGCAAGCCTTCAAGCTCACCACCGAGATCGTGCTGATCCTGATGATGACGGGGCTCAATTTCCGCGGGATGCGCGAATCGATCATGGTGCTGCTGCCGATCTTCATCGGCTTCGTGATCCTGCACTTCGGGCTGATCGTGTACGGCGTCGCCGTGCACGGCAGCAGCCTCGCGATGGTTGTGCCCGACGCCGTGCACGAAGCGCACGGCATGTCGCAGTCGCTCGGCCTGTTCGTGCTGCTCGCGCTGCTGATGCGCGCGTTCTCGCTCGGCGGCGGCACCTATACGGGCCTCGAGGCCGTGTCGAACAACGTGAACATGCTTGCCGATCCGCGCGTGCCGAACGGCAAGGTGACGATGTGGTACATGTCGACGTCGCTCGCGTTCACGGCCGGCGGCATCATCCTGCTGTACATGCTGTGGCACGCGAAGCCCGTCGACGGCGAGACGCTCAACGCGGTCGTGTTCGGCAGCGTGATCGACCACCTCGGGCTCGGCTCGGCGTTCGCGCGCCACGCGCTGCTCGCGGCCGTGCTCGCGTTCGAGGCCGGGCTGCTGCTGGTCGGCGCGCAGACGGGCTTCCTCGACGGCCCGGCCGTGCTGTCGAACATGGCGTCGGATTCATGGGTGCCGCGCCATTTCCGCGACCTGTCGGGGCGCCTCGTGCGGCAGAACGGCATCATCGTCGTCGGGCTGTCGAGCCTGCTGATCCTCTTGTGGACGCACGGCAACGTCGACGTGCTCGTCGTGCTGTACAGCATCAACGTGTTCCTCACGTTCAGCCTGTCGCTGCTCGGGCTGTGCACGTACTGGTGGCGTCATCGCAGCGAGCCGGGCTGGCTCAAGCACTTCTTCCTGTCGGCGCTCGGGCTGAGCGTGACGGCGACCGTGCTCGGCATCACGCTGATCGAGAAGTTCACGGCGGGCGGCTGGCTCACGGTGCTCGTGACGAGCGCGGTGATCGCGCTGTGCTTCATGATCAACCGCCACTACGCGTATACGCGCGCGCAACTCGCCAAGGAGGACGAACTGTTCTCGGGCAAGGCGCCCGAAGTCGACGAGGCGACCGCGCCGGGCAAGCCAGACCCGTCTCAGCCGACCGCCGTGCTGCTGGTCGGCAAGCATCGCGGTGCGAGCATGCACGCGCTGCTGTGGGTCAACCGGCTGTTTCCCGGGCACTTCCGCAACGTGATCTTCCTCGCGGTGGGCGAAGTCGACGCGAAGGCGTACGACGGTCACGAACATCTCGAACGGCTGCGTCACTCGATCACCGAGGCGCTCGACTACTATGTCGCGCACTGCCGTCGCAGCGGCATCGCGGCCGACTACCGGATCGCGTTCGGCACGAACCCCGTCGTCGAATTCATGAACCTCGCGTCGTCGACGCTCGATGAGTACCCGAATGCCGTGTGCTTCGCGAGCAAGCTGATTTTCCGGCGCGTGAATTTCCTGACGGCCTGGCTGCACAACCAGACGCCGGTCGAGTTGCAGGCGCGCCTGCACGTCGAGGGCAAGCAGATGGTGCTGCTGCCGATGAACGTCGGTTAGCGAGCGGGCGCGGCCGCGTTGCACGCCCGCGTGGACGCGGCACGCTTCGCCGGCGACCGGGCAGCGGCCGTCAGGGCCGGTGATGCCGATGCGGACGGTTCGGCCGCCGCAGCAGCGGATGATGGAATCTGGCTCTCGCGCGGTCGCGCCCCGGGCGCTTGAAGAAGAACAGCGCGGCGAGTGCGGCGAATGCCAGCAGGACGACGCCTTCCACGATTGCGCTTTCCATGGTGCCTCCCGGCCGCGCGCGATGACACATCGATGACTCATTGTAGGTCGGCCTGCGCCGGCTTGACGCGTGCGGATGCGTCGCCCACACTGGCCGGCACGAGGGCCGCGCGCGTGACCTTGCCCGCCGCGAGGCCGCGTTTTCCGAACCGCGACGAGGTGCGATGTGGTGCGCTTTTCTGTCGGCCTGGCCGGCTGGATGTTGGCATGTGCTGTTGCGCTCGGCGCATCGCATGCGGCCGGTGCGAGCCCGGGTGCGAGCGTGGCCGCCGACGCGCCGCACGACGCGGCCGGCACGGCGCCCGTCACGCTCGTCAGCGACGTCCACGAATTCGTGATCCAGCACGACGGTTCGCTCGACGAGCACGACGATTCGACGCTGCGCGCGAACGACGCGAACGGCATCGACGCCGTCGCGCAGCGCTACGTGTGGTTCGACAAGAATCTCGAGAAGGTGGAGCTGCTCGCGGCCGAGACGATCGACCGCGACGGTGTCGCGCATCCGGTCGGCGTGGACGGCATCCGCGACGTGCAGGAACCGCGTTCGGCCGGCGCGCCGACGTTCCAGGACGGGCTGTTGCGCACCGTCGTGTATCCCGGCGTCGAAGCCGGGTCGAGCACGCGCGTGGCGTTCCGCAAGACCCGCACGAAGCCCGTCAACCGCGGCTACTTCGGCTACACCGTGGAGCCGTCGCGCGAGCCGGTCGACAACCAGCGGCTGATCTTCGACGTGCCGGCCGACATGCCGCTGTACGCGGATGCGCGCGGTTACGTCGCGCTGCCTCCGGTCACCGCGAACGGCCGCACGCGCTACGAGTTCGACTACCGGCACGGCCCGTACGACCGCATCGAGAACGGCGCGGTCGGCTACGCGACCTACGGCGACCGGCTCGTCGTGTCGACGCTGCCCGACTATGCGGCGTTCGCCGCGCGCTACCGCAACGCGGCCATCGATCCGGGCACGGACGATCCGGCCGTGACGCAACTGGCGCGCGCGCTGACCGCGGGCGCCGCCGATCCGCGCGACAAGGCGCGCATCCTGTACGACTGGGTGCAGGCGAACGTGCGCTACGTCGGGCTGTTTCTCGGCGAAACGGCTGCCGCGCCGCATCGCGTCACCGACATCCTGCGCAACCGCTACGGCGACTGCAAGGATCATGTCGCGCTGTTCGGCGCGCTGCTCGCGGCGGTCGGTATCCGCAGCGAACCGGTGCTGATCAACCTCGGGTCCGTCTACACGCTGCCGTCGGTGCCCGGTTACGGCGGCGGGGCGATCAATCATGCGATCACGTGGCTGCCCGACCTCGCCCGTTATGCGGATACGACGACGGCCGGCATCGCGTTCGGCTATCTGCCGCCCATCGTGATGGATCGTCCCGCGCTGCTCGTCGATACGGGCGTGCTGTCACGCACGCCGGCCACGCAGCCGCGCGGCCGCGTCGCGCGGGTTCAAATCGATGCGGCCGGGCCGGGTGCCGCGCAGTTTCACGCGTACATCGAGGATGACGGCTGGACGGCCGAACTCGAACGCAACCTGTTTCGCCGTGCGCCGCCCGACGCCATCGTCCAGCTCGCGAACAACCGTCTGCGGCAAAGCGGCTTGCGCGGCCGCGCGCAACTGTCGACCAGCGACCGGCGCGTGACCGACGGGCCGTTCGACGTGACGCTTTCCGGCACGCTCGATCATTTCGTATGGCCCGACGGCACGACCGCGTTACCCGCGCTGTCGAGCCTGACGGGCGGCATCGCGACGCAGGTCGAGAGCTGGCTGGCCGAACCCGTGCGCACGCAGCCGTGGGGCTGTATCGGCGGCACGTTCGACGAGACCGGCCAGATCGCGCTGCCGGCCGACGTCGCGGTGACCGACCTGCCGGCCGATACGGCCGTGCACGACCGCTTCGTCGACTTCACGTCGCATTACGTATTCGACGCGGCCGCGCATGTCGTGCAGGTCTCGCGGCGGATGACGGCGGATTTCGGCCGCCAGGTGTGTACGCCGGACGAATTCACGGCGTTGCGCGCGTCGCTCGAACGCATCGAGCGCGACACGCAGGCGCAGATCGTCGTGCGGGCGAAAGGGCGCTGAACGTTGAACGTTGAACGGGCAGGGGACGTGAGCGCGTGGAGACCATCGGTCGACGCGCAGGAGGGACATCATGACGGAACGGGATCACGAGATCGCCGATCTCTCGAAGGAATTGCTGGGCCGGATCGTGCAAGGCACCGTTGCCGGCGGCGCGGTGGTGGATGCGGAGCAGTGCGCGGCGCTTGCCGTGCAGTGCGCGACGGCGCTGGTCGACAGGCTGGAAGCGCGCAGCGGCTGAGCGCGGCAATCACGCGTTACGCTTCGACGCGCGCCTCGCCGTCCGCGCGCACGGCGCCCGGCGGCTTGCCCACCACGCGCTTGAACGCGCGGCTGAACGCGGCGAGCGAGCCGTAGCCGAGCCGGTACGCGACGGCCTCGATCGTCTCGTGGTCGCGCGTGATCCATTGCGCGGCGAGCCGCATCCGCAGCTCGGTCAGGTAGCGCACGGGCGTCATCCCGGTGGCCGCGAGAAAGCGTTCGGCGAACACCGAACGTGACACGCCCGCTTCGGTGGCGAGTTCCGCCACGCTCCAGTTGCGGCCCGGATCGCGATGCAGCGCGACGATCGCGCGGCCGAGCTTCGGTTCGCGCAGCGCCTGCACCCAGCCCGTCGCGTCGCCGCAGCCGCATTCGACCCAGCCGCGCACGATGAACGCCGCGACCACGTCCGCGAGCCGCGCGAGGATGCCGGCGAAGCCCGCGCGCGCCGAACAGGATTCGCGCTCCATCGCATCGAGCATCGGGCGGATTTCCGGGTAGCGCGCGAGCAGCGTGCCGACGTGCATGAACTCGGGCATCGTGCCGACGAGCGGCTGCATGCCGCCGAGGTCGAGCTCCATGCACGCGCTGAAGATCAGCGCGTCGCCGGCACCCGGCTCGGTCGTCGCGCAGCTTGCCGGCGACGCGCCCGCCGATGCCACCGATGCGACCGTATCGCAGATCTTCGCGACCTCGAAGCCGTTGATCTCGCGGCACGGCGCATCGGGGTCGGAGACCAGCGCGTGCATGCCGCCGTGCGGCAGCAGGATCGCGTCGCCGGCTTCGAGCCGCATCGTCTCGCCGTTCGCGTCGCGCAGCAGCACGGGCCCGCGCCCGACGAAATGGAACTGCGCGCGGCCCGGCGCATCGCCGAAACTCAGCCCGAACGGCCGCGCCACCTGGATGCGGCGGTACTGGACGCCGCTCAGGCGCATCCCCAGCAGCAGTTCGCTGACGAGGTCGTGTACGTCGGACGCGGGGGAAGACAAGGGCTCGGACATGGCGAGATTCGGACGATCGATCAACAAGAGCGGATTGTATGTCATAGACCGTCCTGCTGTGGTTCCTTACGATACGCCGTCATCGGTATTTTCCCTAAACGACACGGAACGACGCATGAATCCCGGAATTTCCTCTGTCGCCGCGACGGCGGCCCCCCGCGAACCGGCCTGGGGCGCGGTATTTGCGATGGCACTCGGCGTGTTCGGGCTCGTCACGGCCGAATTCCTGCCCGCGAGCCTGCTGACGCCGATGGCCGAGAGCCTCGGCGTGACCGAAGGCGTCGCCGGGCAGGCCGTCACGGCCACCGCGACGGTGGCGCTCGTCACGAGCCTCCTGATCTCGGCGGTGACGCGCACGATCGACCGGCGGCGCGTGCTGCTCGCGTTTTCGGTGTTGCTCGTCGCGTCGAATCTCGCGGTCGCGTTCGCGACCAGCCTGACGATGCTGCTGATCGGCCGCGTCGTGCTCGGCGTCGCGCTGGGCGGCTTCTGGACGATGGCGACGGCCACCACGATGCGGCTCGTGCCGACGGCGATGGTGCCGCGTGCGCTGTCGATCATCTTCAGCGGCGTGGCAGTCGCGACGATCGCGTCCGCGCCGATGGGCAGCTACTTCGGTCACCTGATCGGCTGGCGCAACGTGTTCCTGATCGCGGGCGCGCTCGGCGGCATCGCGTTCGTGTCGCAGCTCGTCACGCTGCCGTCGCTGCCGCCGAGCGGCACGACGCGGTTGCGGACGCTGATCGACGTGCTGCGCCGGCCGACCGTCGGCCTCGGGATGTTCGCGACGATCCTCGTGTTCACCGGGCACTTCGCGTTCTTCACGTATCTGCGGCCGTTCCTCGAACAGGTCGCGGGCGTCGGCGTGAACGGCCTGTCGGCGATCCTGCTCGGCTACGGTATCGCCAACTTCGTCGGTACGTCGCTCGCGGGCCGCGTGCTCGAACACCGGCTGCGGCCGATGCTGATCGCGATGCCCGCGCTGATGGTCGTGCTCGCCGTCGCGCTCGTCGCGCTCGGCCGCGCACCGATGATCGATGCGGTGCTCGTCGCGTTGTGGGGGATGGCCTTCGGCGGCGTGCCGGTCGCGTGGTCGACCTGGGTCACGCGCACCGTGCCCGATGAGGCCGAAAGCGCGGGCGGGCTGATCGTCGCGGCGATCCAGCTTGCCATCGCGACGGGTGCGGCGGCCGGCGGCGTCGTGTTCGACGCGAACGGCGCGGCTGGCGTGTTCGTGGGCGCGGCCGTCGTGCTGGCCGTCGCGGTCGCGGCGATCGTGACGGGCGTGCCGAAGCGGGTCGGCGTCGCCGCGTCCTGACCGGCCGGCAGGCCGGCATGGTGGCGCGGTGGTGCAGGCCCGTCGGCGGCCGTCCGCCCGTCGGGCGTCAGGCGGTGCCGGCGCCTGCGATGCGGTCGAGGTCCGCGAGCGCATCGTCCGGCAGCACGAGGCCGGCCGCCGCGAGGTTCTCGCGCAGATGCGCGACCGACGACGTGCCGGGAATCAGCAGGATGTTCGGCGCGCGACGCAGCAGCCACGCGAGCGCGACCTGCATCGGCGTCGCGCCGACGCGCGCCGCCACGTCGGACAGTGTCGACGACTGCAGCGGCGAGAAGCCGCCGAGCGGAAAGTACGGCACATAGGCGATGCCGTCGCGGGCGAGCGCGTCGATCAGCGCGTCGTCGCCGCGATGGGCGACGTTGTAGTGGTTCTGCACACACACGATGTCGCAAATCCGCCGGCCCTGCGCGACCTGCGCGGGCGTGACGTTGCTCAGGCCGACGTGGCGGACGAGCCCGCGCCGCTGCAGGTCGGCGAGCGTGCTCAGCGGCGCCTCGATCGATCCTTCTGCCGGCCCGTGCGGGTCGAACATGATGCGCAGGTTGACGACGTCGAGCACGTCGACACCGAGGTTGCGCAGGTTGTCGTGTACGGCCCGTTCGAGTTCGGCGGGCGCGAAGGCGGGCAGCCACGATGCGTCGTCGCCGCGTCGCGCGCCGATCTTGGTGACGATCACGAGATCGTCGCGATACGGATGCAATGCTTCGCGAATCAGCCGGTTGGTCACGTGCGGGCCATAGAAATCGCTGGTGTCGATATGGTCGACGCCGGATGCGACGGCTTCGCGCAATACGTTCAGGGCGGCATCGCGGTCCTTCGGCGGGCCGAATACGCCCGGTCCCGCGAGCTGCATCGCGCCGTAGCCGATGCGTTTGACGTGGCGGTCGCCGAGCCGGAAGGCGGCGGTGTGTCGAATGTCGGACATGACTGTGCTCCTGTCGAAAGTGAGTCCAGCATAGGCATTGGCCGTCTGCGCGATAAGCCGTCATAATCCGAACGGGTTGTACGAAAAGGCGAACAATGCAAACCGATCTGGGCGACCTGAATGCGTTCATGGCAGTGGCGCGCGCCAGCGGCTTTCGCGACGCCGCGCGCATGACGGGCCTGAGCGCGTCGGGGCTGAGCGAGGCCGTGCGCCGGCTGGAAGCACGACTGGGCGTGCGCCTGCTGCATCGCACGACGCGCAGCGTCGTGCTCACCGAGGCCGGCGAGCGGCTGCTTCTGCGTCTCGGGCCCGCGCTCACCGAAGTGGAAGCGGCGCTCGACGGGGTCGGCGAATTCCGGGACAGGCCGGCCGGCACGCTGAAGCTCAACGTGCCGGTCAGCGCGGCCCGGCTCGTGCTGCCCGCGATCGTGCCGCGTTTCCTCGATGCGTACCCGGATATCCGGCTCGAAGTGATCGCCGACGAGAACTTCGTCGACGTGCTGGCGGCCGGGTGCGACGCCGGCATCCGCTATGACGAACGGCTCGAACAGGACATGATCGCGGTACCGATCGGCCCGCGCATCCAGCGCTTCGCGACCGCGGCCGCGCCCGGTTATCTCGACCGTCATGGCCGGCCGCGTCACCCGCGCGATTTGCTCGATCATCGCTGCGTGCGCGGACGCTTCGCGAGCGGCGCGATGCCGCCGTGGGAGTTCGAGCGCGACGGCGAGGTCGTGCGGGTCGAGCCGGCCCCCGGGCCGCTGCTGGTGCAAATCGGCGGCGCGACGGACCTGATGGTCGACGCGGCGATCGCCGGCACCGGGATCGTCCATCTGTTCGAAGACTGGCTGCGCCCGCATATGGACAGCGGTGCGCTCGAGCCTGTGCTCGAACCGTGGTGGCGACCGTTTTCGGGGCCGTTTCTCTACTACCCGGGGCACCGCCTCGTGCCGCCGGCGCTGCGCGCGTTCATCGATTTCGTCAAGGCATCCTGAGTTTCGAAGGTGTCGCGCGTGCGCCGGATGCCCCCGCTCAGCGCATCGGCGCGTGCGCGTCGAGCAACTGCCGGTGGCGCGCGTCGGTTGCGTCGTCGGCGGGGAACATGCATTCCATGCGCAATTCCTGCGCGGCGGCGCTTTGCGGCGTCCCCACCGTCGTGACCAGCGAGAAGTAGCGCAGCACGACGCCTTCATGCACGAAGCCGATCGGGATGACCGGCAGCGACGGCGCGGCGGCGGGGGCCGGCGGCGATGCCCAGTCGCTCGGCGCATCGGAGGTGGCGAGCAGGTCGTCGAGGAGCAGCCGCGTGTCGTCGTCGATCACGCGGCCGACCGATTCGCGATGCACGCGCTGCAGCAGGCTGCGCGATACCGTATCCCAGTCGGCGATGAACGGCCGCATGCCGTGCGGATCGAACATCAGGCGCAGCAGGTTGCGCGGGCCGTCGCGCGCGGCCATGTCGATGAAGCAGCCGAAAAAGCGCGGTACCGCGTCGTTGGTCATCAGCACGTTCCAGTGGCGATCCATCACGATCGCCGGAAACGGCTCGTGCTGGTGCACGACCCGCTCCAGCGCGCGGATCACGCCGTGCATCTCCTGCGCATCCCACGGCGCTTCCGAATACACGGGCGCATAACCGGCCGCGAGCAGCAGCGCGTTGCGTTCGCGCAGCGGCACATCGAGCGTCTGCGCGAGCGTCAGCAGCGTGTCGCGGCCCGGCACGCTGCGCCCGCTTTCGATGAAGCTGATCTGGCGCTGCGAGATGCCCGCGTCGAGCGACAGGTCGAGCTGGCTCACGCCGCGCACGTCGCGCCAGTAGCGCAGCAACCGGCCCAGTTCGTGCGGCGGCGCGTGCCGATCGCGGCGGCTGGCGTTCATCGTGCCTCCGTGGGCGTTCCGTGAGCGACGCGAACGACTATATCGGACTCACGCGGCATGCGCATGCCACGCGAACGCGTCGAACGGTGCTTCGAGCGCGGGCCGCGTCACGCTGCCGACGTAGTTCGTGATCGTCGACGCGGCGACCACCGCGATCACTTCCAGCAACTGTTCATCGTTGAAGCCGGCGTCGAGGAACGCCTGCCGGTCGGCATCGGCCAGGCGGCCGCGGGTGTCGATCAACTGGCGTGCCGTGGCCGACAGCGCGGCCAGTTGCGCATCGCCGGGCAGGTTGCCGCGGCGGATCGCGTCGACGTCGGCGTGGGTCACACCCTGTTTCAGCGCCAGCGCGGTATGGAATGCGACCGGCCACTCGCTCGCGTTCGTGACCGCGTTGGTGAGCAGGAGCGTCTGGATCTGCGGCTCGGTGAGGCTGCTTGCGTGCACGCGCTCGAACAGGCCGATGAAGCCGTTGATCAGCACCGGTGACGCGGCCATGGCCGCCGCGATGTTCGGGATCGTGCCGAAGGTGTGCTGGAGTTGCTGGAGCACGGGCTTCGATTCAGCCGGTGCCGAGGCGAGGGTGTGAAGCGGGTAGGCGGACATGACGTCTCCGGGGCGATGAGCGCCGCCGGAATGGCGGCGCGACACCCGAAGCGTAGGAGCGGCCGTGTCGTGCGCCAATTACACGGGATGTAATCGTTCGATCGATGCGCGCGCGAGGCCGTTCGTCCCGCGAATCGCCTAGCCGCCTTGCCTGACCATCTCCGCCAGCGTCTTCATCGCCTGCAGGTACGGATACGGCCCGTGACTGATGCGGGCCACGCCGTAGTCCGCGAGTTCGGCCAATGTCGGCGTTTCCGCGACGCGCATCACGTTCACCGGCAGCGGCGATGCGGCCGTCAGCGCGCGAATGAGCGCCGGCGAGCGCAGCCCGGGCACGAAGAGCCCGTCGGCGCCGGCCGCCGCGTATGCGCGTGCGCGGGCCAGCGTGGCGTCGAGCAGGCGCTCGTCGTGCGTGTCGGCCGGCGCCTTGAAGAACACGTCGGTACGCGCGTTGATGAAGTAGTCGGCGCCTGCCCGATCCGCAGCCTGCCGGGCTGCCGCGAGACGCGCAGCGGCGGCTTCGACGTCACGCAATTCGCCCGTCGCCGGAAAGCTGTCCTCGAGGTTGCAGCCGATCGCGCCGGCCTCGATGCTGAGCGCGATCGTTGCGGCGACATCTTCCGGCCGCTCGCCGTACCCGCTTTCGAGATCGACGGTGACGGGCAGGTCGGTCGCGCGCGTGATGCGCTCGAGCACGTCCATCATGAGCGCGCGCGGCATCTGCTCGCCGTCGACGAACCCGTTGGCCGCCGCGACCGACCAGCTGCCGGTTGCCAGCGCGACGGCGCCCGCGTCGGCCGCCGTGCGCGCGCTGCCGGCGTCCCACACGTTGAATAGCGCCAGCGGCTGGCCCGCGCGGTGAAGCGACCGGAAATACGCGCCTTTCTCGTTGCTGCTCATGTTTGTGTCTCCTTGTGGAAAACCGGGTCGGTCGTCGTGCCGAACGATACTGCCACCGAATCGAGCGCCGCGAGAAAATCGCGTGCGTCGAACAGTTCGCCGAGGCTGCGCACGCCGCCTGACACGACGGTGCGGCCCGTCATCAGGCGCACGGCGGCTTCGACGATGATCGGTGCGCTGACCGCGTAGATGTCGCGCCCGGACGCGGTCGCGCGGTGCGTCGTGCCGCCCTGCACGACGATCGCGTCCATCGCGAACTGCTGCGCCGAGCGGCCCAGCGCGTCGGTCGGCTCGGGCGGCGGCGTGGCGGCATCGCGCACGTCGCGCAGCGCGAGCGTCGCGAGCCACGATTCCATCGTGTCGATGCGCAGGTGGCGCGAGAGCGTCATCACTTCCGAAAACGGCAGCAGCGTGACGTCAACCCGGCCGATCGGCGGCGGGAACGGCCATGCGCGTTCGCGTGGGGTCGACGGCACCGGCGTCGGTTTTCCGTCCTTCTGCACGAGCCGTACCGCGCGGTTGCGTTCGCCCGTCACGCGCGTGCCGCGCGTCGGGTGCCAGCGGTCGAGCCCGGTCGCGATATCGACGCGCTCGATCGGCAGGTTCTTGTCCACGATGGCCGTGACGAGCAGGTCGGCCAGGCCGCCGTAGAACGCCGCGGCCGGCACGACGGTCACGCCCGCGGCGCGTGCCCGGGCATCGCAGTGTTCGGCCAGCGCCAGCACCGACGGCTGCTCGGCCGTCAGGTCGAGATAGGGGATGCCGGCCCGCAGTGCGGCATCGGCCAGCGGCAGCGCGGTATCGAGATACGGCCCCGCGCAGTTGATCACGGTATCCGCGCCGCGCAGCGCGGTGTCGAGCGCGGCCGGATCGTCGATCGCGGCGACGCGCGCGAGCGACGCTTCGCCGCCGCCTTCCGCGAGCCGCGCCGCATCGCGGCCGATGCGGATCGCGCGCAGGCCGCGCCGTGCGAGCTCGGCGACGACAAACCGCCCGGTATGACCCGTGGCGCCATAGACTGCAACCGTCGTTCGATCGCCCATGATCAACTCCGATACAGAACGGTCTGTTTTATAGTACAGACCTGTATCGTCGTCAATCCTGCGGTGCTATGATCGGCTCACTGTTGCGGCAAGGGCGGCCAGTACGGCCGGGTCGGGATGAAAAAGGAAACAGGTACACCAGGGAACGCGCCCGATACGCGCGAACGCATTCTGCAAACGGCCAGCGAGCTGTTCTACCGGGAGGGTACGCGCGCGGTCGGCGTGGACCTGATCGTCGCGCAGGCGGGTGTGGCGAAGACAAGCCTCTATCGTCACTTCGCGACGAAGGACGACCTGATCGAAGCGTTCCTGCTGCGCGAGGACGCCGATTTCTGGGCGCATTGGGATGCGGTGGCCGCGCGGTACCGTCGCACGCCGCGCGAGGAACTGGATGCGCAGCTGCAATGGATCGGTGAACGCATCGCGCGCCCCGGCTATCGCGGTTGCCCGCAGATCAACATCGCCGCCGAATACGCGGACGGCAATCATCCGGCCCGCAAGGTGGCCGTCGCGCACAAGCAGGAGCTGCGGCGCCGGCTGACCGAGCTGGCGGGCGCGATGGGCGTCGACGAACCGGAAACCTTCGCGCTGCGGCTCGCGACCGTCATCGACGGCGCGCTGAGCAGCGGGCAGGCGCTGCATGCGCACGGGCCCGTGGCCTTCCTGCAGGAATTCGCCCAACTGCTGTCGCCGAAGAAAGGCCGGAAGCCGGCCGGCCTGCCGCGGTAAGTCGCGCGCCGGTTCCGTTCAGCCGCGTGCGGCCGGATCGACGGACAGCACACGCAACTGGCCGCGCAACTGATCGACTTCCTCCGGTGCGAACGGCCGTTCGATCTCGGCATGCGTCTGCTGCCACAGCGGAAATGCCTCGGCCAGCAGGTCGTGGCCGGCCTGCGTCAGTTCGAGCAGACGGCTGCGCCGGTCGTCCGGGTCCTGCGCGATCGTGACGAGGCCGCGCCGCTCGAGTGGTTTGAGCGCGGCCGTGAGCGTGGTGCGATCCATCGCGAGCAGCGAGGCGACCGATTTCATCGGCGCCGGCTGCGGCCGGTTCAGCGCCATCAGCAGCGAAAACTGGCCGTTGGTGAGGTCCAGCGGGCGCAGCACATCGTCGAAGATCCGCGCAAGATTACGCGCCGCGCGCTGCATGTGCAGGCACAGGCAGCAATCGCGCACCATCAGCGTCGTTTCGAAAGGGAGCTTTTCTTTTCGTGCCATGTTGCAATTGTGTTGATATCAACCTATCGTGTCAAGGTCGAGGCGCGGCAGTCCGTCGTGCCCGTCACCGGAGGAGGCGGCATGAGTGCTCAACAGCAGTTGTATCTCGCGGTATTTCTCGGCGCCAAGGATAGCCCGGCCATGAAGGCCTGGCTGGCGCTGCCGGAAGACGAACGGCGCACGCGCGAGCGCGACGGTATCGCCGCGTGGCATGCCTGGGTCGACCGCAATCGCGACGCGATCGTCGAGATGGGCGGGCCGCTCGGCAAGACGAAGACGATCGATGCGGCCGGCGTCACCGACACGTCGAACGCGATGAGCGGCTTTACCGTCGTGCGGGCGGCGTCGCACGATGCGGCGGCCGCCCTGTTCGAAGGCCATCCGCATTTCACGCTGTTCCCGGGCGTGGCGATCGACGTGATGCCGGTGCTGGCGATTCCCGGCGCGTAAACGACGCGTAAGGCCAGGCGTTGCGGATCGGCGAAGCGCCGTGGCCGGCATGCGGACATTTCCGACATTCTGGATGGAGACTGGCGATGAAGCTTTACGGATTTGCCGGCACCCGCTCGCAACGCGCGCTGTGGGGGCTGAAGGAGCTGGATGCCGACTTCGAGTTCGTCTCGGTGAACCTGCTCCAGGGCGAGCACAAGCGGCCCGAATTCCTGCGCCTCAATCCGGCCGGCAAGGTGCCCGTGCTGGTGGACGGCGACCTCGTGATTCCCGAATCGGCCGCGATCCTGCTGTATCTCGCGGACAAGTACCCGGAGAAGGCGCTGCTGCCGGTCGATCCGGCGCTGCGCGCGCAGGCCTACCGGTGGGTGATGTTCGCGGTGACGGAGCTCGAGCAGCCGCTGTGGCGGATCACGCGGCATTCGTTCCTGTATCCGCCGGAGAAGCGCTCGCCGGCCGACATCGAGCTGGCGCGCGACGATTTCAGGACGATGGCCGCGATTCTGGACAAGCATCTGGAAGGGCGCGAGTTCATCGTCGGCGACACGCTGACGGTGGCCGATTGCGTGACGGCTTACCTGATCGACTGGGCCGGCGAGTGCAACCTGATCGAATCGTTCCCGCAGCTGCGGGCGTACCTCGAACGGCTGTATGCGCGGCCGAACGCGCCGCAGCGGATCGCGGACGCGCGCAAGGCGGCGTGAGCGTGCGGCGGCCGGCCGTTCCATTTGCGCAGCGGGCGAGTGCCTGTCGTCAGCAAGTCATGGCGGTAATGCGTGCGTCGCGCACGCGGCGCACGCAGGCGCTTGCGCTCACGCTACGTCGTCAGGCCCGCCGAGCGCGCGACACAGCATCGACAGGTCGTTGAGCGTCAGGTGCGGCGCGGCGGCCTGTTGCTGCACACGTTCCGGTTCCGGATGCGGGTCGCGAACCACCCACGCTGCCTGAAGCCCCGCGTTCAACGCACCGACGATATCGAGGTGATAGTCGTCCCCGACGTGCAGCAGTTCCGCCGGCCGCACGTCGAGCGTTTCCGCCGCCGCATGGAAGATCCCGGGCTCCGGCTTCGCGACCCCGAACGCCTGCGCGCTGAGCGTCGCACGAAAGTATTCGCAGCCGCCGGTCATCCGGAGGTCGGCGTTGCCGTTGGTCACCGCGATCAATGGAAACCGCGCACTCAGCCACGCGAGCGCCGGCAACGCATCGTCATAGAATTCGACCCGGTTGCGCGCGGCAAAGAACGCCGCGTACGCGTGCTCGGCGAGCGCGACATCCTCGTTCGCACGCTCCAGCGCAAGCCGGATCGATCCGATCCTCATCGCACGGAAATCGCCGGCGAGCCCGGGGAATAATCGTTCGTATTCCTCACGCAATCCGCTCAACGCCTGCTGCGTGGACAGCACACGCGCGGTACCGGGCGCGTGCTCGATCAACCATGCGTGAAGCGCCGCTTCGGCCCGTACGACGGCAGGCCCGAACGGCCACAGGGTGTCGTCCAGGTCGAACGACAGGGCGGAAACTTTGGCGAGACGCATGGCGGTTGACGAGAGGGTTTCGTTTACCACGGCCACGGAATGGAGATTCCGGTGCCGTTTTCGAGGGCCTGTCGATACAGGAAGCGGGCGACGGTCAGGTCCTGAAGCGCCAGCCCGGTCATGTCGAAGACGGTGATCTCGTGCGGCGCGCGGTCGACCGACGCGGTTCCGGCGAGGATGTCACCGATTTCAGTGCGTGGCAAATCCGGCGCCCACTGGCACTCGCCGATGCTGCGCGCCTGATCGTGATCGTCCACGACGATGCGCGCGCGTTCCAGCACGCCTGCCGGAAGCTCGCGCTTGCCGGCCGTGTCGGCGCCGACGCAGGTCAGGTGGGTGCCCGGCCGAACCGCATCCGCATCGAACAGCGGGCCGCCGCCCGGCGTGGCCGTGATGACCACGTCGCTATCGGCCACCGCGTCGTTCCGGTCGCGTGCCACGCCGATCGTGCATCGCTCCCGGAACGCCGATTCGAACCCCGGGTCGGGCTCGCCGCTGACGTTCACGTACCGCACCGTGCAGCGTTGCGGCAGCAGCCCGAGCGCGTAGTCGAGCTGGACGCGCGCCTGCACGCCCGTGCCGAACACGCAGATTCGCGTGCTGTCGCGCCGCGCGAGCAGTTGCAGCCCGAGGCCGCCGGCGGCACCGGTTCGCGCGGTGGTGATCGCATTGCCGTCCATGATGCACAGCGGGCGGCCCGTGGCCGGATCGAACAGCGCGACGGTGGCCTGATGCGGTTCGCCGCCGAGCACCCGGTTGCCGGGCCAGAACCCGGCCGCCTTGAAGCCGAGCAGCGCCTGACGCGCGACGTCGCCCGACTTGATCCCGAATACGCCGCCCGTGTGCAGCTTCTCGCGAACCACCGGAAACACGCGCCCGGCCCGTTGACTGTGCAACACGAAGGCTTCGCGAACCGCCGCCGTCACTTGCGCGGCCTCGAGGGCGGGTTCGACGGCATCGCGGTCGAGAAGCAGGAGTCGGGCGTCTGTCGGCATGTTCGGGCAAGCGCTTTCGGCGCAACGCAAAACGAGGTGTTTAAATTTTGTCCAATTTTGGACAAATAGTCAATGTATCGGCGAAACGGTGCAGGCGCGCGGTTCGGCTCACCAACCATAGAAGCGCGGCCACGCCTGCGCGCTGCCGTCGTCGCCGATCGCCTGATACTCGGGATGTTGCGCACCGGTGGCGCACGCGTGATTCGGCAGGATGCGCAGGCGGGTGCCGATCGGAAACCGTTGCGCGATGCCGGAGTCGGGTGCGCCCGTGTGCGACACGATCCCGTGTTCCTGGTTGGCGGCGCTCATCACGTAGCCGCCGAGCACGTCGCCGTGTTCGGTGCACACCTGCCCGTAGCCGAAATCGCGCGCCTGTCGCTGCGTGCCGCGGTCGCGGCTCATCGCCATCCAGCCTGCGTCGACGATCGCCCAGCCTTTCTCTTCCTGGTGCCCGATGACGGTGGTCAGCACCGACAGCGCGATGTCGGACAGGTCGCACACGCCGATGTTGTGCATCACGAGGTCGAACATCACGTACACGCCGGCACGCACCTCGGTGACGCCGTCGAGGTGTCGCGCCGCGAGCGCGGTGGGCGTCGAGCCGATACTCACGACCGGGCAGGGCAGCCCGGCGGCCCGGAGGCGTTCTGCCGCGCGCACGGTGCGGCTGCGCTCCTGTTCGGCGATGGCCGCCAGTGCTTCGGGCGTGCTGTAGTCGTAGCTGGAGCCCGCATGCGCCAGCACGCCGCCGAGCACCAGCCCGCCGTCGACGAGCGCGCGGCCCACGTCGATCAGCAGGCCGGCGTCGGGCGGGATCCCCGAGCGGTGGCCGTCGACGTCGACCTCGATCCACACTTCGAAGCGCTCGCCATGCGCGCGCCCGAATTCGGCGATCGCGTGTGCGGCGGGCAGGCTGTCCGTGACCAGCTTCAGGTCGCAGCCCTGCCGGCGCAGCGCGAGCGCCTGGCCGAGCTTCGCGGGCACCATGCCGACCGCGTAGACGATGTCGCGGATACCGTGCGCGAAAAACTGTTCGGCTTCCTTGAGCGTCGACACCGTGACGCCTTGCGCGCCCGCGGCGATCTGGGCATCGACGACGTGCGTGCATTTGGTGGTCTTGACGTGCGGCCGGAACCGCACGCCGAGCGCGTCCAGATGTGCCTGCATGCGGCCGATGTTGTGACGCATGCGGCCGACGTCGATCAGGGCGGCCGGGGTGTTGAGGGTTTGAAGGTCCACGATGCGTTGCCTCGGAAGGTTGCCGATGCGAACACTGTAGGGGCGTCGACGGGCCGCGTGTTTAACGCAACGCTAATACGGCATTAAACACGGTTTAATCGTCCGGATCGCGTGGGCCCGAGCCCGAGCTCGAGCTCGGCGCAACTCATGCCTTGCCGCGCCACGGCGGCGGGCTCAGCAACCGCGTCGCGGCGTCGAGGAAGACCCGTTGCCGTGCGGAGCGGCCGGTGCGCGACGGCAGCAGCGCCGTGACCGGCGCGGGCGGCAGGTGCCAGTCGGGCAGCAACCGGACGAGCCTGCCGTTCGCGAGCAGCGGCGCGACGTCCCACTCGGAGCGCTCGACGATCCCGTGCCCGGCCAGCGCCCATTCGGTGATGACGGTGCCGTCGTTGGAGGATAGCGCGCCGGTGACGCGGATCACGGCGGACCGGCGTGGGGCACCCTTGACGTCGTCGCCAGACGAGAAGCGCCATCGTGGGATGTCCTCGTCGTTCTCGCGCAGGCACAGGCAGTCGTATCGGGCCAGGTCGGACGGATGGTTCAATGCCTTGATGCGACGGGCATAGCCAGGGCTCGCGCACAGAAACCGCTCGTTGGGCGCAAGCGGATAGCCGATCCACGACGACGACTTGAGGCTGCCGACGTGCACGACCACGTCGGCCCCCGACGCGCTGGTCAACGGGCTGTCCGACAGGTGGAGCGCGATGTCGAGTTTCGGGTGTGCACGCTGCAGGTCGCGCACGATCCGCGCGACGTACTTTCGCCCGAAGCCGAGCGGGGCGACGACGCGCAGCGTGCCCTGCACGTCGCCGTGGTCGCCTGAAATGCTGACCGGCAGCGCTTCCACTCGCTCGAGAATGTCGACGGCCTCCTGGTACAGCCGTTGTCCTTCGTCGGTCAACGCAACCCCTTTCGACTGCCGCACCGCGAGCCTGGCGTTCAGGCGCGCTTCCATCCGCTGCAGGCGGATCGTGACCGCGGGCGGCGTGAGATCGAGCAGCCGGGCGGCGGAGGCCAGCGAGCGCGACGTACCGATCGCGCGTACGAGCCGAAGGTCGTCGAGGTCGAGCATTTCGTGTCTCTTAATGTGAACGATGCAAGGCATTAAACCGCATATCACGCGTCGTAGCCATCGGAGCGGCGGCGCGGGCGACGTCGCCGGTATCGACGGCTTAAAGAACGGTCGCGTTGCGCCGATATAGAGACGACGTCCGGCTTTCTGTGCAGCGTGTCCAGACCAGCACGGTGCATGCCGTGGAAGGCCGAGACCTATTCCAACGAAAAAAATGGAGCCTCTCACCTTATGAAGTCCGTCTTTACCCGTCCCCTGGCAGGCCGCCTCGCAATCGTCGTCGCGGCCGCTTCGCTCGCCGCATGCGGCGCGACGAACCCGCTTCAACAGGCCGGCCAGGGGATCATGGGCGCGCGCTGACGTCCGAACCTTAAGGGGTGTTTCTAACAGTTAGACTGTACATTTCTGTTTAATTTCAATTACTTGAGCGAACTAACATGTCTTGAGGGAGGCGTAAGCGTTTCACGGACAACAAGATTTGTGCTGCCCAAGGTAAGTTACCCCACGTGTAGAGACCGGGCTCGACTAGTCGTGCCAAATTATGGAAATACGGGTCCTGACGGCGATCGCAATGTTGTTCAGGTGATCTCGTTCCTGACGAGCGATGCACCTGAATGCACGCCTTCTGCGAGTAGGGGATCGACTACGCGCGAGCAGCTATGGCTAACAATCCCAGGGCGCCTCCAAGAAGCGTCCACAATTGCAACTGTGGACTTTGGATGACAGTCCCGTGTGCATATCGCACAAAGTGCTCGCAATTCAGGGTCATCAGGGCATAGCGACGTCCTTCCATGGCTCGTGCTCGCTGCATGACGATCATCGGGTGAAGGCTGCCGGGGAAACCATCGACCTTCACGTCCCGCCCTCGAGCGAATTCGCTAAACGGTTCCTCGATAAAGCCGCCAGCCTGTGCAGAGAAGGAAAGTACGCTCCGCTCCCCTCCGGTCAAGCGATCTCCGAGCATGCCGACATGCTCATACCACCCATGATTGACCCGAACCACCGTGCCAGGTTGATAACTCCAGATGTCCTGCTGACGTTCAACAGAATCCATGGTACTCTCCAATTTGTACATATTTGCATTAAATGCATAGATGCAGAAAAAGTCAACGCTCACCCCAGCGCCCGTCGTTTCATACTCAGCCTTGGTCGGCAAGTTGCTTGTGCAGCGGCGTGAGCAAATCGGCCTGAAGCAGGGTGAACTGGCTGCCGCCCTCGGAATGTCGCAGTCGGCGTACTCAAGGCTGGAGTCGGGGGAATCGGTGCTAAATATTTCGCAGTTACGGCGGGTGTGCGCTTTACTCCACACCAGTTCTGCCGAAGTCTTGCAAGAAGCTGACGCATACGAAGCACGCTTGGTAAGCGAAGGCGTCGAGGTCATTACTGAAAAGCCCCTTAACCAGGCAGCAATTGCGATCGGACTGGGCTTGCTTGCCGCACTGCTTCTCAGCAGCAAATAGTCCGGGGTATATTGAGATGCAGGACGTTCCGCTGCCGTCGACTGAGGTGTTCAGCATCACTCGAAAAGTAGCGCCAGGCGCGGGGGACGTTTCACATGATTTGGAAAAGTAGCCCTGAGCGTTTAAGCGTTTCACCGGTTCAAATGACTAGGGTCGGAATGGCCCGGTCAGAACCTTAAATCGGGAGTTCGAGACACGTCGGGCGTCCGAGAGAATCGAATCAAATGAGTGCGCAAGGGTTGAAAATCTGTAGAATGATTTAAAAATATATAGCTCAGGTGATTTTTTACAACCACGGGACTGATTGGGTCGGGGATGAAGAATAAAATAACAGTTGCTCCTGCGAATCGAGGTCGTATTCAGGCACAGGGCGGGGGAATTGAGGAATCAGAGCCTTGGGCGGATCCTGTGCCTTTGCCGTGTAAAGACGGGTTGGTAAAAAGCAAGGCGTTGGAATCGGGGTTGGCCAAAAAAGAACAAAAGATCAGAAAAGATGCTTTTGCTCGCGCTCGCGATTTCATGCGCAGATGTGCAAAGAATGGTGGAGCCAGCGTAACTTCAAAGTCATATCCGATCAGGGACGACAAGGATCGTCGAGTTGATATTGAGGTTAAAGCGGGGCGGGCGTTTGTATGAGCGAGATTATTTATAGAGGGTTTTATAATAATTGGGCGATATATCGTGCGAATCGAGCTTACTGGTTTGGCCGGTTCTGGTCAAAGCATAAGGGTGGGGGCGACTGGTCCAAAGCGGATGACAGTTATCGTAGGCGATACAAGCCTTACTTGTCCGATCGATTCAATAATGGAGTATTTTTTTTAGACGGCAATCCAATTTTTAACCTCTGGAACGTCGAGACGGGTAAGGTGGCGCGTGTAGTTCAGTTAGAGGCTGAAGGAGACGATGATCGCTATTTTCACAGCTTCACCCAGAAAATTGAGATGGCGCCTATCGGCTATGAGGAAATCCACCAACTCGATGAACTCGTTGTCATACTTGTCTTGTCTACCGGTTTGATAGAGCAGGCGGTGGGTGAATTAAGAGAGTGGCTTCGGTAGTAATTCTACAATTGACTGATATCGCTAAAGACGGGAGCGCTGCTCAAGGTAGTCAGTTTGAGAGTGAGCAAGCGATTGTGCGACGGCGTCGTCGATGTGGTGTCTCGGGCACTGGGATCGATGTCGCTTGAGCATCACGTGATCTGGAACACGGAGTTCAGACGGTCATGCACTACGTCGATCTGTATATGTTCGAATATCAGCGCAGCTTTCGCATTGGCCTCGAAATTTTGGCCAAAGGTGTATTTGAAAAGATAGGTGCGGATATCACTCCGCGGGTTTTGTTGGTGGGCGCAAAGGCGCCGCAGGCGACGGCGCGCCATCCGGTGTGCCTCGAACCCGAGGATGACGAATGGGATCTTCAGCCGTTTGCAGATTTGCTCGAACAAATCGAGTCAATCATACCTGGCCACCCGCTTCAGAACATGATCTATGGCGACGCGCCACGTATGCGCGAAAAGCCGGAGAACATTCGCCGCAGTTCGGTTCGAATGGCGGTGCACGCGGCGCTCAAAAATGGGGACAAGGAAAACGCCAGGCGATCATTTTGTGGGTATCCCATGCTCGTCGACAGCTACTATGTTGTCCCGGTCCTCCAGGTCCCCGAGAAATTGTTCGAGCAATTTCCGCCATTGGAGCAACCGGATACAGATGATCCAAGAATACCGCGCGGCGTTGCTAGCTTCGTACAGGCCTGCATTGGCGAGTTGCTGTCCGCAGCCAGCGACGAATTGCGGCTTCCCGAACCTGGGCGGGGGGCGAAATTTGGTGGGCAGAAATCAGAGGAGATTGTTCGACGGGCCGCGAGCAATTTTATGCGTACTCCTGCCTATATGGTGTCGGGGCACTATGTGCCGGGAGACCTGTTGGAACGGTTCAATATGATTTCCTCCCTTATGTAT
Organism: Burkholderia sp. Bmkn7; assembly: GCF_041103175.1. NCBI lineage: Bacteria > Pseudomonadati > Pseudomonadota > Betaproteobacteria > Burkholderiales > Burkholderiaceae > Burkholderia > Burkholderia sp. Bmkn7. The sequence goes on from NZ_JBGCUH010000002.1 coordinate 1,053,765, forward strand.
GAGGGGATTCATGGTGTTGGTCAGCTCGTTCTTGCTGATCCCAAATCCGCAGCGATCGACTACCTCCTAAGGTTCGATGAGCCGGTCCCGTTCCGCGAGCCGCGGTGGGCTAGGAAAATTCTGCAAATGGCATCTAAAGACGTCGCCCTCATCGCGGATAGCGAGTTGATCTACGGACTCGGCCAAATTAACTCGGATCGCGATCTCGACGGCTCCCCTGTCTTTATTGTCGATTTTCTTGACCACTACCATTGGGAGGTTCGCCTAGGCGAGCGGGGTCTGCTCAGATGTCGATTTGGCGAGCCGACCCTACCGCAGGAGCCGATTACGCAGGATCGATTTATCGATAACTATTCACGCCTATTCCCTGCGTCGTCCCTTGATGCAAAGCAGCTGATGTGGGAACTGTTCTGCAACGCGGTTCAGCAAAAGCACGGAAGTATGATCGTGGTCGCCCAGGATGCTGAGTTCGAAGCACGCCGTCTCGCTCGGCAGGGGACGACCATTCAAGCAGTCAAAATAACCTCGGCGCTGTTCGAACGAGCGAGCGGCATCGACGGGACCATTCTTGTTGACCCAGAAGGTACCTGTCACGCAGTTGGGGTCATTCTCGACGGGATGGCGACATCTGCGTGTACGCCATCGCGCGGATCAAGATTCAACTCTGGCGTGCGATATGTGTCCAGCGGCAACTCGGCGCGACTTGCAATCGTCGTGTCTGACGATCGGACTGTCGATGTGTTTCCCCTGCTGCGTCCACGAGTCGGTCGAGATGAAATCGAGAAAATGGTTTCGACTCTGGAAAACGCAACAAGCAACAATTACTATCGCTCACGTAACTGGCTCGATGAGCATCGGTTTTACTTGAACGCCGATCAATGTTGGAGGGTGAATGCAGCCCTGAAGCGGATCGAAGCGTCGATGGAAGGGGAGAGGTCGATTATCTATAGAGTTTCCGAGTTTAGCCCTGACTCGGACATGAACGACGGCTACCTTAATCCTTGAACAACGTGACTGCCTAGGTGTAGTCATGCATTCCACCAGGGGCGATCGCGACCGAGTCTTCAAACGCTCTCATGACAATCGTTGACGATACACAAGGTGTATGCAGAATCCTCAGCTTAGACGGAGGTGGGGCCAAGGGATTTTATACCCTTGGCGTTCTGAAACAGCTTGAGGCCACGCTGGGTGGTCAGCCTCTTTCTGATCACTTCGACGTGGTGTTCGGAACCAGCACGGGCGCAATTATCGCGTCGTTGCTAGCACTCGGTAAGAGCGTCGATGAAATACATACGCTGTACCGGACACACGTCCCGTCATTGATGGGACTTCGGACATGCGCGGGACGCACCAAAGCCTTGGTGCAGCTTTCACATGACGTCTATGGGGACCTTAAATTCGACGCAATGAAGACGCATGTGGGCATCGTCAGTGCTCGCTGGAGGGAAGAGCGTCCGATGATCTTTAAGAGTAACGTTCGGCAGGCGCACGGCAGTCGTGCGACCTTCGTTCCCGGCTTCGGCTGCACTGTAGCGGAGGCTGTCGTAGCATCATGCTCTGCATATCCGTACTTCAATCGAAGGCTCGTCACCATCCATGACGGAAGCGAGGTCGAGTTGATCGACGGTGGATACTGCGCCAATAACCCTACCTTGTTTGCGATCGCGGAAGCGACTATGGCACTTGGCTACAAACGCGACCAACTACGGGTAGTTAGTTTGGGTGTTGGTAATTACCCGGAGCCGCCGCGTTACGCGCATAAGTGGTTGATATTCCGTTTTTTCCTTGTCAGACTTCTCCAGAAAACACTCAATATAAACACTACGTCGATGGAGACGCTTTCGGACATCCTTTTTCACGACGTGCAGATGGTTCGAGTAAACGATTCCTTTACCACGCCGGACATGGCAACGGACCTGATGGAACATGACATCCGGAAGCTGAATATCCTGTACCAGCGTGGAACAGAGTCGTTCGGCAAACACGAACGCGATCTACAAGCGTTGCTGGCCTGAGAGGAAAGTCGTGGCTATTCCAGAAGATCAACTTGCAACGTGGGCACAGATCGGTGCACAAGCCACGTCCAGGGATACGTATGCATCAGTGCGAAGAGCGCTTCTTGCTGACGGAACGGGATATCACGATAAGCTATACAGCATTTTCCTACAGGGATCCTATGGAAATGACACCAACATATGGAGGGAGAGCGACGTAGACATCGTAATCCAATTGGATTCTGTTTTTACCTATGAGCTGGGAGTGCTGCCGCCGATGCAGCAATTGGTGTTTCATGCCGGCCTGGTCTACGCCACATATTCCTATGAGGAGTACCGGGCTGATGTGTTGGCAGCTTTGCGGCGAGTATTTGGTGACGCGGTGGAGCCTGGGACGAAGGCAGTGTCCATCGGACCATCAGGCAATCGGCGGAAGGCGGATGTTTTGATCGCAAGGCAGCATCGAAACTACTTGCGCTACGCCGGAGGTGTTGATTCCTTGTATGTCGAGGGAATCAGCTTCCATAAAAGCGACGGGACGCAAGTTGTAAACTATCCTAGGCAGCATCGTGAAAACCTTGTTGCAAAGAATCAGGAGGCAAGCGAATGGTTCAAGCACATCGTCCGGATATTCAAGAACGCAAGAGAGCGGATGATCGAGCTAGGTCTCTTGGCCCAGGGAGTAGCTCCGTCATACTATATTGAAGGATTGCTGTGGAACGTTCCATCGCATTGCTTCGGAAATACTTATCAGGCGACCGTGTTTGCGTGTTTGAATTGGTTGTGCAGCGTCGATCGCTCGGCATTTCTTTGCGCAAACGCGCAATACACGCTACTTAACGGAAATGGCGATGTAACCTGGAATTCGCAGGACTGTGATGCGTTCCTGAGAGCATTTGTATTGCTTTGGAATGGGTGGTAAATTTAATGCCAAACAATCTCTGCAGTTGGTAAATGATTATTTCATTCTGTTCGCAGCCGAGTGTATGGCGATTAGAGTTGCGGCACACCCCCAATTTTGTCGACCTTTCCGCTTCCGATGAAACCTCCGTTCAAAAAAGCTGCGATACATGCCGCGATGGAATCGCCTCAAGTTGGCCTGCCCGGGGCATCGAAGGTCACTTTCATTGTCGCTCCGATTCCGAAGAAAATCTTCAAGCCGGGCCCATTCAGGTTGTCCAAGATTTCTGATGAATATCCGTATTTTTCGCACCTCTTGAACGCTATTGTTCAGGAAAAGATTCGCGAATTGCCTGATTTTTCCGACGATAGGAATATCGCTGTCATGTCAGACATCGGTGGCGAACACGAGGCAGCACGATTTATCACCTATTCGTTCCTGTTCTTGGCATATAACAAGGTGGGGCCGTTCGAAGAGAAGGTAAAGGCGTTACGGGAAAAGTACGGTTTGCTGACGCCCTATAGCGAATTTTCTTACAAAAAGCTAAAGTCCGGGGCAAAGTCGCGTGCCCTAGGGGAGTACCTCGAGATTGTTGATAGCTACATCCATGGGACTGTCATCACGATTGCCATTGATACGAAAATCAAGACCGTGTTTGGCAAGGAGAAAAGGCAAGTTCATCCCGTTGTGACTGAGCAGTTGGAGAGGGAAGACCTTGGGATTTGGGCCGGACCTGCGGCTGAGAGGGTTCTTCGTGTGACGAACATTATTGCCGTGTTCGCAGAGTTGCTCACGTACGAGAATCAACGGTTGTTTTGGTACTGCGATAACGATCAAATTAACGACGACGGCAAGAAGCGGAACTTCAAGCATACCCAGCAGATACTCGATCGCGTGCTCAACATGTATCTGACGCACAAGCTCGACAAGGTCGGTGTGGGGAAATCCTTCGATGGAAAAAGCCATCTGGACGACCTCTTGAGCGTGCCAGATCTTGCCGCAGGGGGTGTACAGGATCTATTGTTTCAACATGAAACCGGGAACGATGTTCCCGGTGGCGATGAGAAGATGATGGTGATGCGATGGATTGCTACGCCGGCGAGACATCTTGCCAAGATCAACATTCAGGTAACGCGAATGGATAACGGGGAGATTGGGTGCGGATCCATCGATATGGCGGTGCCGCAGTAGGGGGATATGGGCGTGACTCGTCGTCACTGAAATCTCTTGAGAGTTAGCAACTGGGTGAATCCCGTCTCTTGTAGCTCGGCACAAGTTTTCCAGTGATCTACAGCGTATTTTCGCGCGCGAGGAACAGGTTATGGTGGCGCTTCAGCTGATCTGCGGATGGCTGGTCATTCGGAGCGTCAGGAAACACAACGAAGCGCTGGCCGTGGAATTGCGCGTACTCCGTCCCTTCTAGCGTGCGCGAAACCACTACATAGGCGCCTGCCTCGACGGCGATCAGGTGCAGGTCGAACAGAGTGTGGATGTCGGCGCGCAACAGCAGCCCATTCGACGTGGAGTAGTCAGTTTTGAGCGCGTGCGGCACGATGTGCGCCGCCTCGAGAAGGGCCGTGACCTTCGAACCAGTGATCGCGCAGGTGCCGTCATACGCTATCCGGAGACGGTTGCGGAAATCGGTCTGGCCACGCCGCGTCTTGATGTTGACGAGTTGTCTGTTCTCGCTGTCAGCAGCATCATCGCCGACGTCATCTGTCAACGTTATGGATTCGAGTGGTACAACGCGTCGTAGGTCAACGTACCATTGATCGAAGTTGTGATTTGACTTTTCCCATCCGGCGCGTAACCAAGCTGCAGGAATAGGTTGGGTCTTCGAGTTGCTCAGGTACTGCTTTGGGTGTTTATACGCGGAGGCAGGCAGCTTTTGTGGGGCAATCAGCTCATTGATTTCGTCAAAAGTGAGTCTGACAGTGTCGCCGAGCAGGCTGCGCAGATATGCCTCGAGTGCGTTGTATGTCGCCATCGTGCTTGTGTGAGATAGCTGGTGTGTTCGCCTTAGAGTCCAGCCGCAGCCAGCAAATCTGAGGGACGGCAAGAGAGCGCACGCGCGATTTTCACCAGATTCAGAAGCGTGACGTTTCGCTCACCACGTTCAATCTTCCCCATGTGGCTTCGGTCTATGTCGGCGATGTTTGCGAGCGCTTCCTGAGAGATGTCCAGTTCGAGTCGACGAGCGCGGATACTGGTAAATATTATCGACCAGAAGTCTTGCTCATCGATTATTCTTTTTGCGAAAAAAGAGATTTTCCAGTATGCCAAATTGCCCGGCCAAAATTATATATTAGTTGCTCACCTTGTCTCATAAACGACCTTCCTTCGTCAATTCCGGCAAGCTTTATCGCGTCGGATATTTTCGACCCGGTCGGATGGGCATCGCCCACTCGCATATCGTATGCGCCCGCAATTTCGCTGAAAATTGCGCGTGCTTCTTCGGCTCCAACTTTCTGAGATAATATATCTTGAAGAAGTTTGTTCGATCCCAACTTGTCTTTTTCTGCATGGGTTGAGAGCTTGCGAAGCTCTCGAACATTCAGTCGATCGGAAAACGTGCGAACGAGCTCCTTTGCTAAGCGGAGTAAAGTAGATTGATCCTTACTTGCGAAGCGACAGACGTGTTGCATAAGTTCTTCATCGTCGACGTCATGAGTGAATAGCGAGATGCCCCAATCTCGTTGGAACCCCGCTTCTAACATCCGCATGCTTTTAAAGAACATTACCTCGGCTGCATGAGTGGAGGCTGGATCAGTCCTCACTTGTGATGCTAGTAATTCGCTTGAGACTCCTCCTTCAGGAGCAACGTTATGAGCTGCCCAAATGCGCTGTTCCCACGCGGCAAGTCTGGTGACATCTTGGGCATAAACGGTTACGAGGTCGGAGGAGTTTATACCGAAATGCGGCGTAAACCCTGAGGTAGACCGAGTGCCGCCCGTTTCGGCCGTATACCACTTGAGCGAGAAGCCGCGGTGACTGAGAAGATCGCTTACTACGCTGAAACGGAACCACAGCCATCGACCAACGTCTTCGTAGTTCAGTTCGACAGATGGCATTCGTGTCCCGTCGGTCTCCACGATGTATTGAGGAAGAGTTTGATCCGCGTCGCCTCGAACACGCACACTGAGTCCTCGATGATCGATCCATTCGTCTCGCCAGAACTCGCCCTCAAAACGCACACCGTCATAATTACTCTCATGCCCGCGAGAGGTTTCGGATGCCGTGTTATCGTCACTTTCCGGGCCCATCACCGGGGCGTCTTCTTCCTCATCGATGTCGGTTCTCCAAACCCGGAACGTTGCCCAACTTCCACCAAAGACATCTTTTAAACTGCGAATCCGAAGCTCAAAGCGACCATTGTCTCGGTCCCCTTGCCGTTCCTCTAGATCCGCATAATCGCTATCCGCAACTACCGCCACATTTTCGACTCTTTGGCGATAGTAAGAGAGTCGCAGGGAAAGATTTCTCGCCGCTAGATAGTCCATGAGAAATTCCCGCTTGATCTCGATCGAGCGAAAATCCCCATTCTCGTCAACAATCTCACGGACAACGACCACGAAATCCTCTTCTGGTCGTACCCAGTTATTTCCTTCTTTAATCAGGCCGAGAGCCACAACTAAATCGGGATTAAGTATCCAAAAGTTGCCGCCCACTACTGGTTGATTGTGTTCGAAAACAAGCTCGACGCCGATCGGTTCTTTGTCACGATATTGGTACTGATCGATAGGTGAATAGTGACCATCTTCGTAGGCATGTGGCCGTGCGCTGTGCCCGATACCGATGTCACTCCAGTGAAGTCTCTCTGCAACTTTTCGATGTTCTGGCGGAAATGCGACCGATCCGCAGCCGAAATACTCGCTGATATAGCCAATCTCGCGAACCTGGCCCGGAGCGTTTTCATCGTTGATCGACGCTCGAAGCGGAACCCAAGTAGCCGTGGCGAAGAGTCTGCGAGTTTCCTTCTCTTGAAGAATCCATTCTTTTTTCATAGCTGCTTTCTCTTTATCGGTCTCTGCGCGTAACGCGGATTTGATGGAACTGCGATGAGACATCGTATCATCCCAATCAACGCATGCTTCCGTTCCGATTGAGACTCATGCAGTTAGCATGACTCTGCATTCACCATCGCTCTCAATTGAGAGGGGCCGCCGCTCAACGACCGTCGCAGCCATGTGAACGATATTCGCGGTTACTCGCCATGACGAACTGCCGGCCTGTTGTCTTTCGGTATGTGCTAACGGCCGGAGTGAGTATAGGGCGATTTCGTGTTGTTCTGCCACGTTGGTAGATCGAGCCAGGAAATTTACCTGTAATATGGCAATATCAGGGGAAAGAAATAAAAGCGCCTTAGGGGAAAACGACATGTGGCACGACATTGAGGCAGAAGTTGATTTGCTCAACTTCGGGGTGGTTGCTCGCGCGGCAGCGGATTTGATTCGACAGGCGGGTGGCGCACCGCTGACCATTGGCGTGTCGGGCGGTTGGGGCACTGGTAAGTCGACACTTGTAAAGTTGACCAAGGCTGACCTCGAAACCGGGGCGGCGAAGGGTGCTCCCGATTCTAGAGCGTATATCGTTATGGAGTTTAACGCGTGGCTCTATCAAGGGTATGAGGATGCGCGCCAAGCACTACTACAGGCGGTTTCGGACCGGCTGCTCGAAGAGGCACAAGAGCGCAAGACGTTTGTCGACAAAGCGCTAGATTTCGCAAAGCGCGTTCGGCTGCTGAAGGTGGCGCGCATCGCCGCACCGATGTTCGCTCACGCTGGCGTTGGCTCGGTCGCCGGCGGCCCACTGGGCGCTTTCATCGGTGCGGCGACGGGGTTCGTGAAGGGCCTCTCCGACGAGGCGAAGAGAGAAGAACAGCTGACGGCACTAAAGGATGCCTACGCTGATCTCAAACCTGAGTTGAAGGAACTGATTGCTGAGCGTCAGGAAGACTCTTTACCCAAGGAGATTCACGCGCTCAGGGAGGCCTTCGCAAAGCTGCTTGCCGACATGGGTGTCACTCTCGTCGTGTTTGTCGACGACTTGGACCGATGCCTGCCTCACACTGCTATCGCAACCTTAGAGGCCATGCGGTTACTGCTGCACGTAAAGAACACGGCATTCGTAATCGCCGCGGATGAAAGCATGATTCGCGGAGCGGTCCGAGCGCACTTCGCAGGCGTAGATATAGAGAGCGGGCTTGTGACGAGCTACTTCGACAAGCTCATCCAGGTTCCGCTCAAAGTGCCTCGGCTCGGTGTGAACGAGGTGAAGGTGTACCTCGCGTTGCTAATGGCTGAACTGGCCGTTAGGCAAGGGCAACTGACCCCGAAGGTTCAGGCGCAAGGGCAGGACGCTCTTCTTCAACTTCTGAAGACTGCTTGGGGAAAGGGCATCGCACGCGACGACTTGGCAAAGGTGTACGGCAGCGAGGCTAAAAGCATCTCGAACTCACTGGATATCGCAGACCAGCTTGCACCACTTTTAGTCAGCGCGAGCGATATCGCTGGCAATCCGCGACTCATCAAGCGTTTCCTGAATAACCTCATGATTCGGCTGACCATCGCGAAGGCGATGAATATGCCTATCGCCATCGAGCAATTGGTGAAGGTGCAGCTACTCGAGCGCGTGGCATCGCCAGCGGCGTTTGAGTTTTTCGTCAAAGCGGTCGCCTCTAGCCTTAATGGCGAGGCCGAGTTTTTGGAGTCACTAGAAGTTGCTGCGCAGGCGGACGACGAGTACGTTGCGCCACACGCCTCGTGGTCAACGTCCTTTTATCAGCAGTGGGTGCGTTTGAGTCCTCGCTTGGCAGGTTCGGACCTGCGAGCCCTTCTGCATCTGAGTCGAGACCGCTCGCTTGGACTGGCGGCCTATGACGAGCTGTCTGAGGAGGCTAAGCGGCTTCTGGAGGCGACGATGGAGGCAAAGGAAGTTTCCAATGTCCTGGTAACCCAACTCATGGCGCTGAGCCAAGCGGACGTATCGCGCATCCTTACCCGGGTTATTCGAAAGGCTCGAGATGGGCAGTGGGACACCGTAGATCTTCTGCGCTGCTTGAACTGCACCGAGGCTCATCCTGAGCTAGGTGGGCAGTTTGTTCAAGCACTGGAGGAAATTCCGCCGGCTCAGAGGCCCGTCGCGATCCTCCCCAAGCTGAAGAACAAACCTTGGGCAGCGCTTCTGCTCGCAGACTGGCGCGACGACCTGGAGTCGACTGAGCCGGTCAAGAAGTACCTGAAGACGTTCAAGGGGGGGAATTGATGGGAACTTCGACTTCAAGCCGTGGGCCTGGCCCGAATGTGAGTCTTGATCCTCCTTGGCTTGACGACGTGCTCGAGGGGCTTGGCGGCGACACGGTTCCGGCTACGGATGATGAACCGGTTCCGCCAGCGGGCGCACTTGGAACCGCTCAGCCTGCTCGGTTCGCTGAGGCGCGGCGCGAGCTAAAAAAATTCATCAAGAGCGGTAACACCGACAGCCTTCGAGACGCCCTCGGACATTACTCACGTAAGGGCAGCGGAGGGGCCAGTGCAGCATCGACCCGAATGCGCGTCTCGACGCGAGCCGGCGCAGAACTATTCACCTTTCTCAACGCAGTTACCCAAGGCAGCTCCGTTGAGGCGCGACAGTGGGTGCAGGACCTGCAAAGCGGAAGTCCGACCGCGGATGACGTAGTCGACGCCATTGTCCGGGAGCTTTCTCCGCCGGGTGGCAGTGCCGATGAAGAGGCGCTTCGTGGTTCGATGGCGTCGGCGCTAACGGAACTTGTCTTGGACAACCCTGGCATAGACCTAATGCATCTGCAGACGCCCGACATCTGGGAGCTCATGAAGAATTACCTCGCATTGGAGGTAACTCATCGGCTTTGCTTTGACCTCGGTCCACTCTTGGAGAGTGCGAAGGTCGACCCAACCATCGCGGTCCAGCGCGAGCGTGAAATGCGCATCTTCATCAAGTTAGAGATCGGTGAACACCTTGATCTGCTTCGGGGCACGAATCCAAATCCTACGCGGTCGAACCTGGACGCGATCTTCCAGGAGACCCTGAAGATGACCTTTGAACTCTTCGAGGCAGGTTTATGACACGCGTGTTTTGTGGACCGAAGGATTGCATTCCTACTGAACGAGAGTTCGGAGTCGACTACGTCTCGATGTACGAGCACGATGGCCTGGCGGACGTGAGTACGGTTGGAACGGCGCTCATCAAGGACATCGTCGCTGCTGGTGTTGCCCCGAGCGCCCGGAGCTGGGACTTCTTGACACTTGCACTGGCCGTGAACGCAGCCGACAACGTCCTCGAGCGAGCGCAAAGTCCGGATGGTTGGACCCGCCAGATAGAGCTGGAGGTGGTGCTCTACGAGCCCGAACCGTACCAGGCCCTGACCGCGAAGATTGAAGAGGCCTTACGTTTCCTGACCGGCGATTTCTGGACGCTTACCTTTACTGATGGCGGCTATCCCCCTCCGCGGCCAAAGGTGCCGACCATCTTCAATGCGGACTGCGTTTGCTTGCTATCCGGCGGCCTGGACAGTCTTGTGGGGGCGCTAGACTTGACCGAAGAAGGTCGCCACCCGTTGCTTGTGTCCCAAACCGCCAAGGGTGATAAGGAGACGCAGAGTCGCTTTGCGATCGGACTGGGCGGGAACGACCGGCATCTGCAATGGAACCAGAATATCCGTCCGAAGGTGGAGGATATCGAAGGTTCGACGCGCGGGCGGTCCATCGGCTTCTTCGCGTTCGCGGCGGTCGCTGCAGACCATCTCGCGACTACGATCACTGCATTGCCGAGGCCCGTCGAAGTCTTCGTTCCAGAGAACGGACTCATCAGCTTAAACATACCGCTCAACCCTGGTCGAGTCGGAAGCCTTAGTACCAAGACCACACATCCTGTGTTCATGGCGCGATTACAAGCGCTGTGGGATGAGCTTGGAATTCGAGCCGTGCTGCGTCTTCCGTATGCGGCGATGACAAAAGGGGAGATGATGGCCGAATGCCGGGCATCTACAGTGCTAGCTGATGTTGCCTCGGAAGCCACGAGTTGTGGTCGTTTCGTCCGGAACGGCTATAAACATTGCGGCCGCTGTGTTCCATGTTTGGTTCGCCGTGCATCATTTATTCGAGCCAACCTCCGAGACGACACGACTTACGTGTATCCCTCACTTCGAGGAGCGCAACTCGAAAACGAGCCCAATGACATCGGTGCAGTCGCAGTTGCGGTTTTGAAGGTCGAGCAGAGTGGCGTCCGCCTCTTCACTGCTGGCCAGCTGTCCTTCGCAGAGCCAAGCCTCCGAAGAGAGTTCGAAGGCGTCGTGCAACGTGGCTTAGCGGAACTGGGCGTGCTTTTGCGGCATGAGCAAATCCTGTGATTGACTTTCATTCACACCTTGACCTGTATCCCGATGGCCTCAAGCTTGCGCAGGAGGTGAACAGAAGGAACGAGTTTACCCTCGTGGTCACCACTAGTCCGCGCGCCTACCGGGCAACGTCGCATGTGTTTCGCGGTTTGAAGAACATCCAGGTTGGAATCGGCCTGCATCCGGAAGTGGCTGCGGCCAAACACGAAGAGCTGGACGACCTTATTGAGGGAATCTCACGAGCACGTTTTGTTGGCGAGATTGGGATGGATGGTTCTCCTAGATTTCGAGGATCTCTTTCCATTCAGGAGAGGGTCCTTCGGGCGGCCCTCACTGAATGCGGACGGTGCCAAGGAAAGGTGATGAGCATCCACTCGCGCGGTGCTGGACGCCGAGTCTTGGAACTGCTGGCTACGACGAAGCATGCCGGCGTACCTGTGCTTCATTGGTTCTCGGGCGGGTTCGCTGAACTTGAGACTGCTGTCCGCATTGGTTGTTGGTTCAGCGTTGGTCCTACGATGCTCGAGGGTGAGAAAGGGCGGGCGCTGGTGGCGCGAATGCCTCTACACCGAGTGCTACCTGAAACGGACGGTCCGTTTACGAGCGTAGCTGGGATGCAACTGCAGCCGTGGGATGCATGGTCCGTGCGAGTCCCACTGGCGGCGATATGGGGCATGCAGGAAGATGAGGTGGGGGAGCAACTGAAGCAGAATCTCTGCCACTTGCTGCGACTATCAGGCTGAGTAGACTTCGGTTAGCTGTATAAAATTGGACTAGACTAAGCAGGCAGCGTCAGATCGTCTGACTCAGTTCAGCCAAGGGCAGTCGTACGCCAGCAGCGGCTTTCGATGCGTCCATTCAAGGCTTCCTCTTTTGGATCGTGAAATCCCTCAGGCCTGGGGGAGTATCGACCTATGATTGGCTAGGGCGCCCTATATTCAGAGCATCGGACGCACTCTGACTATGTGCGGGTGAGGCAGCGTCGGCTTATGAAGTTACTCTAATGATCAAAACGGAACTGCAAGTGCGCGCGCGCCGGCTTGTGGAGGGCCGAGCCACTCCCGAAGATCTTGATCGTCTGTTCCTCGACCAACGGGAGTCCTCCCATGGCACGGAGAGCTTCCGTGAGGTTGGAGACTTTCTTGCTCATCGCGACCAACGGAGCAAAGGCCCTGTCACGCAACGAGTTCGCGATGTCTTCACGAGCTTTCGTGTCTGGAGCCTCGGTCTTCGGGGGCTGAAACCGACGCTTGAAGATCTGAGGGCGGCTGGCTTCGCGAATCTAAGCTTGTCGACGGACGAAGAGCTAAAGTTGGGTTCTGGATTGAGGCGGGACGCGGCACGGCAAAAATTCGATAAGGCACTGCGAAAGCTAACCGCGGGCGAGCTACTGTCTCAGAGCGATATGGCGTTGGTCGGCTACCTTGCCAACCGATTTGTCTGGAAGCCGGCATTTACCGACGAGGCGCTTTACGAGGGCTTTGTGCAGGTATGTATGAGTAATGGCGTGGTTGAACGCGCAGATCTCGAGAAGCTGGCAGGGGCAAAGAGTTTCGTAAGCCTATGGGCGATCACTCGGCTGCATGGCGCCGTAATCAAAGTCGCCGAAGGCCACCTTGTTACGTTGTATGCCGGATTCGCGAATGACGGACGCCTTCTCGAGGTGAAAACCGACCTGGCGTCTGAGAGCTGGTCCAAGCCGGTGCACGCACCGATTTGTATGTTCCTGACCAGAATGTCTGCGGACGATCACTGCTGCCCCGAGTTGCTGCAGACGTTCGAGCCCAGGATGTGGAACAGTTGGACTCAGGCCATCGAACTTGGAGCGGATGCGAAGCTTCGCGTCCTCGCATAGGGATCCCAGTGGAATTGAAATCAGAGGTCTCGCGTGCCGCAGAGGGGCGAAAGCACGGGTAGGGGCTCCGACCGAGCGAAGTGCCGCTTCCCGGCAGCGAGTCTCGTTGAGGTAAGCGACCGCAACGGATGGTGGAGTCAACTGGTCGATGCAACAGCTTGATGAAATCGTTCAGCTGGTGTATCGAAGTTTAGTGTCTCGCGTGAATGTTGGTGGAGCCGTCCGCCATTGATGCACTCATATTTTTCCTATCAACAACCAGCGTCATCTGCTCGAAGGTAAAAAACGCATAATATCGCCTGACGGCAGCATAAGTTGGGGCATGTTGACAGTCCGCCGTCTCGCGGCGCTTGTGCATTGCGTAGTGCAGCCACGAACGGTTTAGTCAAAGGGGAGTCGTCGAATTCCGCAATTGAGCCACTGACGAACAAAAATCTTTATCTCGTTCAGGAAGAATCTATGACACAGCACGACGACAATGCACGGAAATGTTCAATTGCCGATGCTCTCAATTTTTACGAAGCAAATTTCGAAGCGGCAGGCCAGTGGATTTTGGAGGCCGGAAGCAAGGTTGTATTGAAGCGTGCAGACGGCCTGCATATTTGCCGCTTTTGCGGACGCAGCGATGCTGAGGTCACGTTTGAAACGGTAGCTCATGCGCTACCTGAGGCCCTCGGCAACAAAAGTCTTTTTTCGGAATACGAGTGCGACGAATGTAATGGCCAGTTCGGAAGAACCATTGAGAGCGACTTCGGTACTTGGTCGCAGCCAATGCGCACGATGATGCGCATCAAAGGGAAAAACGGGGTGCCGACGATGGCTAAAGGTTCCCGTGACGGCTGGCGGATTGAGTACAAAGAGAGCCGTCTGAAGGTCACGGCTCGTGAGAGCGACCCTATCTTCCAAGTCGATGAGGCAAACCGTCAAGTTACTTTCACGTTGCGTCGCGATCCCCATACACCGATCGCCGTTCTCAAAACGTTTTGGAAGATGGCCTTGACCGTTATGTCGGAACAGGATGTTGCCGAGTACGCTCACGCACTAGCGTGGCTACGAGCGCCGCATGCACCGACCGGTCTTGCTCAGATTCCAGTATTTCGCACCTTTGTGCCCGGCCCACTTCCGAACGACAAGATCGCTATTCAGTTGCTTCGGCGCAAGAGCGACGACATCGCCGTTCCCTACATGTATTTCATCCTCATGTACGCGAACGAGATGTTCCAAGTAGCTCTCCCAGCAGTGGGCCGCGACGCACACCTTGATGGCAAGACCACCACCATCCCGTTCTACCCGACACCGTACGACTTGTTGGATGCGTGGCCGTTTGGTCAGACGCAACGCGGACCATTGTTCTTGTCTGGGGCTGAAGTGGTACCAGTTAAGACTTTTCCCCTGACAATGTCATACGACAGCATCGGCGACAACGAGACGCCGTAATCTCGCAGTCGTGTGTTTGCTATGAAGAGGCGTACTTCCTTACACCATCAGTCCCATCTCACCGTTAGGTTCACGCAAGAATCGCGAGCGGTGAATTGGAGTCTGCCGATATAGTGAAGTCTGCCCGGATTTGCCAGTGGCCCGCTCGGGGCCGCTCAAGGTTCCCGATTCGGCCGGTTGCTGGCGATCATGGCCGCTGGCTAATCGATCTAATCATTTTCGAATGATGCTTTGTAGAACGCTCTGACGTTCCCGCTGGCTGCGGCAGCTTTGAGAGTACGAACTCGGATGAGCAACGTCTCGTTGATGCTTGCGAGGTTGCCCGTCGCGAGGATCAGCCGGTCGGCGCTGGCCCGGCTGCCGTCGGCCAGCGTCACGTGGAAGCGGCCGTCCGCATCGCGGTCGACCGTGCGCGCGTCGCCTGCGATCCGCCGCACGGTCGGATACGCGGCGAGTTGCGCGGCGGCTTCCTCGACGATCTGCGCGGGCGGCTTGCCGTCCTGCCCGAAAAAGCCGTGCGCGTGCGCGGCAAAGCGGTTGCGCGGCCGGCCGGCGTCGATCACGAGCACGCGGCGGCGCGCCCGCGCAAGCTGCATCGCGGCCGACAGCCCCGCAAAGCTGCCGCCGATCACTTCATGATGGTCATGCATGCACCCGCTCCTTTCCTGAACCTGCGTGAATGAAGGGCGTGTTCCGATGGCGGCCAACTCATGAAACACGAGAAGTTGCATGATAGGGCGGTGGTATCATTCACGCAACTTCAAAAGTTTCGAGAGAGGGGCGCCGCCCGTGAGAACCGATAGCCGTTTGTCGCGCATGCTGCACGTGCTGATCCACATGGACCAGGCCGACGGCCCGCTGACGTCGGAGACGATCGCGACGATGCTGGGCACGAACCCGGTGGTCGTGCGACGCCTGCTCGGCGGCTTGCGCGACCACGGCTACGTGCAGTCGGAGAAGGGGCATGGCGGCGGGTGGGTGTTGAGCGTCGCGCTCGACGACATCACGCTGCTCGACGTCTATGGCGCGGTGGGCGAGCCGCCGCTGTTCTCCGATCTCGTCACCGACGACGAGGCCGAATGCCTGGTCGAGCAGGCCGTCAACGCGCACCTGTCGGCCACGCTGAAGGAGGCCGAGACGACGCTGCTCTCCCGCTTCGGCGAAGTCACGCTCGGCATGCTGTCGCGCGATTTCGAAGCGAAGGCGGCCCGGCGGCGCAAGCCGCGCTGACGCGCCGCAGCATCGCGGCCGGGCACGGCCGCCGTGCGCGCCGGCGCGGCCGAAACCGTCGCGCCGCGACGTTCTGTCCCCCAACTTCTGCCCGGTTCGCCCGCCACAGGGCAAAATACGGGTTTTCCGCACCCGCGAGGGCGCGACCGAATCACGCGCCGGGCGGCGGCAGTGCGCAATCCGCACGCCGCCGCCCGGCGCCCAGGCAAGATCGCTCGCCGTGTCGCGAGCCCACAGGAGTCCAGACCTCATGCCCGAATCCAACCTGTCCTTCTTCGGCCGGCTGTCGCTTGCCGTCGGCACGTTCTTCTCCGTGCTCGGCAACCGCGAGTTCGCAGCCGGCGTGCTGCGCGTGCGCGACGGCGCCCCGGCGCCGGTCGCGCCGACCCCGGCCCCGGCTGCCGCGCCCGTTGCGCCGGCCCCCGCACCCGTGAAGGCGCCTGCCCCCGAGCTGCGCGAAGCGAGCCCGCAGGCCGCGCTGCAACTGCTCGGCCTGCTGCAGCGCGATGCGCGCTTCATCGATTTCGTCGAGGAAGACATCGCCGGTTACGCGGACGCCGAGATCGGCGCAGCCGCCCGCCTCGTGCACGACGGCTGCCGTGCCGCGCTGCGCGAACACTTCACGATCGTGCCGGTGCGCGACGAAGCCGAGGGCAGCCGCGTGACGCTGCCGGCCGGTTTCGATGCGACGGCCGTGCGCGTGACCGGCAACGTGGTCGGCGCCGCGCCGTTCACGGGCACGGTCAGCCATCGCGGCTGGCGCGTGGCCGACGTGCGCCTGCCGAAGCTGACGGGCAGCCACGACGCCTCGGTCGTCGCACCGGCGGAGGTGGAACTGTGAGCGATCCGCGCTATTCGATCGGTATCGATCTCGGTACGACCCACTGCGCGCTGTCGTATGTCGACAGCGCCGCGAGCGACGGCGAAACCATCACGCAGCAGGTGCTGCCGATCGCGCAGCTCACCGCGCCCGGCGCGCTGGAGTCGCGCGACCTGCTGCCGTCGTTCCTCTACCTGCCGCATGAAAGCGAACTCACGCAGGGCGACCTGACGCTGCCGTGGACGGCCTCGCGCGGCTTCGCCGTCGGCGAGATGGCGCGCACGCGCGGCGCCGGCACGCCGATCCGCCTCGTGTCGAGCGCGAAGAGCTGGCTGTGCCACCCGGGCGTCGATCGCCGCGCGGCGATCCTGCCGAGCGATGCGCCGCCGGAAGTGTCGCGCGTGTCGCCGCTGGAAAGCTCGATCCGCTACCTGACGCACCTGCGCGAAGCGTGGGACCACGCGCATCCCGACGCGCCGTTCGCCGACCAGGACGTGACGGTCACGATCCCCGCGTCGTTCGATCCGGCCGCGCGCGAACTGACGGCGGAGGCCGCCCGCGCCGCCGGCTATTCGCGGATGACGCTGCTCGAGGAGCCGCAGGCTGCGCTCTACAGCTGGATCCAGAAGAGCCAGGGCGGCTGGCGCAAGCAGGTGCAGGTCGGCGACCTGATCCTGTGCGTCGACGTCGGCGGCGGCACGACCGACCTGTCGCTGATCGCGGTGGTCGAGCGCGACGGCAATCTCGAACTGCATCGCGTGGCGGTCGGCGAGCACATCCTGCTCGGCGGCGACAACATGGACCTCGCGCTCGCGCACGTGGTCGCGCGCAAGCTCGCGCAGCAGGGCACGCAGGCCGATCCGTGGCAGCTGCGGGCGCTCACGTACGCATGCCGTTCCGCGAAGGAAACGCTGCTGTCCGATCCGTCGACCGACGCGGTGCCGCTCGTCGTGCCGAGCCGCGGCTCGAAGCTGATCGGCGGGTCGATCCGCACGGAGCTCACGCGCGCGGAACTCACGCAGACGATCCTCGAAGGCTTCTTCCCGCAGGTCGACGCAGCCGCGCGCCCGGTGAGCCGCGCACGCGTCGGCCTGACGCAGCTCGGCCTGCCGTATGCGCAGGATGCCGGCATCACGCGCCATCTCGCGGCGTTCCTCGGCCGCCAGGTCGCGGCGCTCGACTCACTCGAGGGCCTGCAGCGCACGCTGCCGCAGGGCGCGACGTTCCTGCACCCGACTGCCGTGCTGTTCAACGGCGGCGTGTTCAAGTCGACGCTGCTCACGCAGCGCGTGCTCGATACGCTCAATAACTGGCTCGCCGCCGAAGGCGCGCCGCCCGCCCGCCTGCTCGAAGGCGCGGATCTCGATCTCGCGGTCGCGCGCGGCGCCGCGTACTACGGCTACGTGAAGCGCGGGCGTGGCGTGCGCATTCGCGGCGGCACGGCGCGTGCGTACTACGTCGCGATCGAATCGGCGATGCCCGCGGTGCCGGGGCTCGAGCCGCCGGTGCAGGCGCTGTGCGTCGCGCCGTTCGGGATGGAGGAAGGCTCGGACGCGGCGCTGCCGCCGCAGGAGTTCGGCCTCGTCGTCGGCGAACCGGTGCAGTTCCGCTTCTTCGGTTCGTCGGTGCGCCGCCAGGACCAGGTCGGCACGCTGCTCGACTACTGGTCGCCGGAAGAACTGCAGGAGCTCGAGGAAATCCAGGCGACGCTGCCGGCCGAAGGGCGCACCGTCGGCGAGGTCGTGCCCGTGAAGCTGCATGCACGCGTGACCGAAGCCGGCACGCTCGAACTCGAGGCGATCCCGAGCGGCACGAACGAGCGCTGGAAGGTCGAGTTCGACGTGCGCGGCGCCGCCTGAGCGCGATGAAGCGCTATACGGTCGGGATCGACCTCGGCACGAGCAATACGGTCGTCGCTTACGTCGAGGCCGGTTCCGATGCGATCCGCGTGTTCGACGTCGAGCAGCTGGTCGGCCCCGGCGCGGTGGCCGCGCAGCCGCTGCTGCCGTCGGTGCGCTATCACCCGGCGGCGGGCGAGCTGCCGCCGGACACGTTGCGGCTGCCGTGGGCGGCCGCTGCGAAGGCAAGCGCAAACGCGGCCGCCGATCCGCCGGCCGTGATCGGCCGCTACGCGCGCACGCTCGGCGCGCAGGTGCCGGGCCGGCTCGTCACGAGCGCGAAGAGCTGGCTGTCGCACGCGTCGGTCGACCGGCTCGCGGCGATCCTGCCGTGGGGCGCGGCCGACGGCGTCGACAAGGTGTCGCCGGTCGACGCGAGCGCGAGTTATCTCGCGCACGTGCGCGATGCGTGGGACGCGCGTTTCCCCGATGCGCCGCTCGCGAAGCAGGACGTGATCCTGACGGTGCCCGCGTCGTTCGACGACGGCGCGCGCGCACTGACGGTCGAGGCCGCGCGACGCGCGAAGCTGCCCGCGCTGCGGCTGCTGGAAGAGCCGCAGGCCGCGTTCTACGACTGGCTGTACGGCCAGCGCGACACGTTGCGCGACACGTTTGCCGCCGCGCGGCGCGTGCTGATCTGCGACGTTGGCGGCGGCACGACCGACCTCACGCTCGTCGATGTCGCGCCGGGCGACGACGGCGAGCCCACCTTCACGCGCGTCGGCGTCGGCAACCACCTGATGCTCGGCGGCGACAACATGGACCTCGCGCTCGCGCGCCTGGTCGAGACGCGGCTGACCGAGCCCGGCACGCGGCTGTCGGCCGCGAGCCTGTCGCAGCTCGTCGAGCGCTGCCGCGCGGCGAAGGAACGGCTGCTCGGCGACGATGCGCCGGCGTCGGTCACCGTCACGCTGCTCGGCGCGGGCAGCAGGCTCGTCGGCGGCGCGCGTTCGGCCGAGCTGACGCGGCAGGAAGTCGAGCAGATCGTCGTCGACGGGTTCTTCCCGCAGGTCGAGGCCGGCGAGCTGCCGCGCCGTGCGCGCGCCGCGATCGTCGAATTCGGTCTGCCGTATGCGAGCGACGCGGCCGTCACGCGGCATGTCGCCGCGTTCCTGCAGCGCCATGCGGACGGCCCGCTACCCGACACGCTGCTGCTCAACGGCGGCGTGTTCCGCGCGGGCGCGCTCGCCGGCCGTCTTGCGCAGACGCTCGGCGCATGGCGCGGCGCGCCGCTCGACGTGCTGCACAACGCGCATCCGGACGTGGCCGTCGCACGCGGCGCGGTCGCGTACGGGCTCGCGCGTGCCGGGCATGCGCCGCGCATCGGCGGCGGGTCCGCGCGCAGCTATTTCCTCGTGCTCGACGACGGCGCGGCCGATTCCGCCGCACGCGGCGTCTGCCTGCTGCCGCGCGGTGCGGAAGAGGGCCGCGAGATCCGGCTCGACGATCGCACGTTCGCGTTGCAGCTCGGACAGCCGGTGCGTTTTCACTTGATGTCGACCGTGGCCGAGACCCCGTACCGGCCCGGCGATCTCGTCGATCTCGACGGCGGCGATTTCGTGCGGCTGCCGCCGATCGCGACGGTCGTCGACGCGAAGGCGGGCGGCGACGCGCGCGAAACGCCGGTGAAGCTCACCGCGTCGCTGACCGAGGTCGGCACGCTCGAGATGCATTGCATCGCGACCGACGATGCGGCGCGCCGCTGGAAGCTCGAATTCCAGTTGCGCGGCGATGCGCCGGTGCACGGCGACGACGCCGCGCCCGCGCGACATCCGCGGCTCGATCAGGCGATCGAGCTGATCGAGCGCTCGTTCGGCAGCAAGGCAGCAGGTGTCGCGCCGAAAGACACGCGCCGGTTGCGCGCGCAACTCGAACAGGTGCTCGGCGCGCGTGAAGCGTGGGACGTCGCGCTCGCGCGCGAGCTGTTCGACGCGCTGCTCGCGCGCGCCCGCCGCCGCCGCCGCTCGGCCGATCACGAGCGCGCGTGGCTGAACCTTGCCGGGTATTGCCTGCGTCCGGGTTTCGGTCATCCGCTCGATGCCTGGCGCATCGAGCAGCTGTGGCCGCTGTTCGATGACGGGATCCAGTACGTGACCGACGGGCAGGTGTGGTCGGAGTGGTGGACGCTGTGGCGGCGCGTGGCCGGCGGCCTCGACGACGATGCGCAGGCGCAGGTGCGCGATGCGATCGCGTTCCTCGAACCGACCGACGACAAGCGGCGCAAGCTGCCGTTCGATCCGGGCAAGGTCGGCCCGGCGGACATGACGCGGCTGTCCGCGTCGCTCGAACGGCTGCCCGTCGAGCGCAAGGTCGAACTGGCCGAACGCCTGATCGCACAATTGCAGAAGCCTGCCGAGCGTGCGCTGTGCGCGTGGGCGCTCGGGCGCATCGGTGCGCGCCGGCCGTTTTACGGCAGTGCGCACAGCGTCGTGCCGGCGGAAGTCGCCGGTGGCTGGCTCGATGCGCTGTTCGCGCTCGACTGGAAACAGGTCGAGCCGGCCGCGTTTGCCGCTGCGCAGATTGCGCGGATGACCGGAGACCGTTCGCGCGATTTGCCGGACGTGACGCGCGACGCGGTAATCAAGCGCCTGTCGGCCGCGAATGCGTCGCCGGCGTGGATCGACATGGTGCGCGAAGCGATCGCGTTCGACGAAGCCGATACGGTACGCGTTTTCGGCGAGACGCTGCCGGCCGGGTTGAAGTTGCTGGCGGGGTGAGCGGCGCGGTGACGCGACGGTATCGTCGGGATACCTGAGCATGCCGTCGATGCTCACGGATTCGACGACCTTGAAAAAACGGCTGCCGATGCATCGGCAGCCGTTTTCGTTTGTACGGATCGTGCGGCGGTCAGACCGGCGCCATCGCTTCACGCAACGATGCGGCCGACTCCACGGCGATCGCGTCCGGCGCAACGGCCCGCCGCGCGAGATGAATCCCCGCGAGCATGCAGCGCACCGACCCGCCGGCCAGCTCGATCGTCGGCACATCGAGCGGCAGCAGCCGCGCGGAGCGCTCGATCACCGTGCGCTGGTCGCGCGTGAGGCAATCGAACGCGCGCCGCGACAGCGCGAGCACACGCCCGTCCTTGCCCGACAATTCCAGCGTGTTGCCCGCGAAATTCGCGATCTGCGATGGATCGAGCGCGATCACCGCGCGCCCCGTTTCGGTCAGGCGTTGCGCGATTTCTCCGCGACGCCGGCTGTCGGCGATCAGGTCGAGGCCCACCATCGCGAATTCGGTGGCGACGCTCATCATCACGTTCGTGTGATAGATCGCGCGCCCGTCGGCATCGGCCGTGTCGAAGCAGATCGGCTCGAAATTGAAATGCGTGCAGAAGCGTTCGAGCGCGACCGGATCGGCGCGGCGCGAGCGCGCGGTGTAAGCGATCCGCGCGACGTGGTCGAGCACCATCGCGCCGGTACCTTCGAGGAACACGTCGTCGTATTCGAGGCCCGAGTAGTCGATCACGTCCTGCACGCGATATTCGGCCTTCAGCATCTCGATCACGTCCGCGCGCCGCTCGCGGCGGCGGTTCGGGCTGTACATCGGATACAGCGCGATATGGCCGCCCGGGTGCGTCGAGAACCAGTTGTTCGGGAATACGGAGTCGGGCGTGTCGCGCTCGCCGTGGTCGTCGAATACATGCACGCGCACGCCCGCCTCGGCGAGCGTCTGCGCGGCGGCCGTGACTTCGTCGCGCGCGGCGGCCGATACCGACGGCAGGTCGGGCGTGCCGTTGCCGGCCGTGCGCTGGAAGGCGTTGTCGGCGGCGGTCTGCGGGTTCGGCAGGAAGCGGTGCGGCCGGATCATCACGACGGCGGCCGGCGCCTGGATCGATACGAGATTCATGACAGGCAGGAGCGAAGGGCAGAAAACGGGCGGCGCACCGGCCGCCCGGGCATCACGGTCAGCGCGCGAACGCGGCGACGGCTTCGGTCACGTATGCCGCGTGACCCTGCGCGATCGCGGCCGGATCGTCGATCAGCGCGAACAGGTTCTTCGGGTCGACGGCCGGCGGAATCAGCGCGATCTCGACGCCCGCGTTGTGCTGCTGCGCGAGCGCATACAGGTAGCGCAGCGCCGAATAATCCTCGAGCGCGAAGCCGACCGAGTCGAACACCGTGACTTCGTCCGCGCGTTCGCGGCCGGCCGTCTCGCGTTGCAGCACGCGCCACAGCTCGGTGACGGGGAAGTCGGCCGGCATCTGCTGAATCTCGCCCTCGATGCGCGACTGCGGCTCGAATTCGACGAACACGCGGCCCGCATGCAGCACGCCTGCTTCGAGCTCGGTCTTGCCCGGGCAATCGCCGCCCACGGCGTTCAGGTGCATGCCGGGCTCGATCATGTCGGCCGTGACGATCGTCGCGTATGCCTTGTCGGCGGTGACGGTCGTCACGATGTCGGCGCCGCGCACGGCGTCGGCGGTCGATGCGGCACGCACGACGCGCAGTGCCGGGTACGCGGCGAGGTTCCGCACGAGCTTGTCGGTCGCGCGCGGATCGACGTCGAACACGCGGATTTCGTCGATGCCGAGCAGCGTGTGGAACGCGATCGCCTGGAATTCGCTCTGCGCGCCGTTGCCGATCAGCGCCATCGTGCGCGAATCGGGGCGGGCGAGTACCTGTGCGGCGAGCACCGACGTGGCGGCCGTGCGCAGCGCGGTGGTGAGCGTGAGTTCGGCGAGCAGCAGCGGGTAGCCGGTGTCGACTTCGGCGAGCGCGCCGAACGCCATCACCGTGTGCATCCCGCGCGCGGCGTTGACGGGGTGGCCGTTCACGTACTTGAACGCGAACAGCGACGCGTTCGCGACGGGCATCAGTTCGATCACGCCGTCGCGCGAGTGGCACGCGACGCGCGGCGACTTGTCGAAGTCGGCCCAGCGCAGGTAATCGGCGCGCAGCGTGTCGACGAGTTCGCGCAGGAACGTCGTGACGCCGGTGCTGGCGATCAGTCGGGCGGTGGCGGGAACGTCGAGGAAGCGGGTCATGCGTCTGTCTCCAAGTTCTCAGTGCCGGTACGGATGTCCCTGGCGTTCTGGTCGACCGGGCGGTGCTTCGGCGCGGCTCGGGCTTGTATGGAAAGCGGCGGCGCGGCGTGTCCGGCCGGTCGATACGTCATTATTTCCGCGAGTCGAGCCAACAAAAAGACAGCAAAAGTGGCAGATTTATCGATAGACTTGGCAGAATGCCAACCCGATCCGGCACTTTGACAGGTTTCGCTGGCGCAGAATGCGCAGCCTCCGGCACGCTGGCGGCCGGTTCACGTTCAACAGGAAGCTCCGCCCATGATCACGCTCGACGATGTCGACCGGCAGCTCATCGCGCTGCTGCGCGACAACGCGCGACTGCCCGTCGTCGCGCTGGCGAAGGAACTGCGCGTCGCGCGCGCGACCGTGCAGAACCGGCTGACGCGGCTGGAGAAAAACGGCGTGATCGTCGGTTATACGGTGCGGCTCAAGCCGGCGGCGGAACGCCACCGGATCCGCGCGCTGATGTCGATCGCCGTGCAGGGCAACCGCGGCGCGGAAGTGGTGAAGGTGCTGCGCGGGCATCCGAACGTCACATCGATCCACAGTACCAACGGGCGCTGGGATCTCGTCGCCGAGCTGCATGCCGATTCGCTCGAGCACTTCGATCGTGTGCTCGGCGCGATCCGGTTGATCGACGGGATCGCGAATACCGAGACGAGCATCTTGCTGTCGACGCACAAGGCGTAGTCGCCGACGTGCATCGCCCCGTATGGATACGGCATTCAACTGGAAGCCGTCCGAATGCGCGTCGTTCAATCGCAGTGATCCACAACACGCTGATCACCGCCATGTTGCCGCACGAGCGCGGGCAACGGGCCATCCTGTAATTCGTTCCATTCGGTATGCTGCGCGGCCCACGGGAACGCATCGAATGCCTGCGTGAACGACGGCTAGGCCGTCGCTCCCTCAGAATCCAGCTGGTTGTAGTCGTAGCCTACTTTCTGAGTCCAATAGGTCAACATGGTGCGCCACCTCGTGGCGCGCGTCGTCCTAAGCGCATCACGCTACCGCTGAGTTGCGGTGCGCTTCTCGATATCCGCCGCATCATATGGACGAAGCAGATGGCATTCACCGACACAGCCCTGAGGGCACTCAATCCGAGGGGCAAGATCCACATCGTCAACGACGATCGTGGATTGAATTTCGTACGAGTTGCGGAATTTCGGCATGAATTTTCGGTGTCGTCTCATATCCCCGCCGTTGATCAATGCCCATGCTGGCGTCTGAAGAAGTCCATGTACATCCACATTTGCTGAGGGGCTTGCGGCTAACCCGGTTTGCCGTACCGTAGCCGCAGGTGCTCGGCTTCGGGAGATCTATGGCAGGCCAGACATCCAGCACTTCCACCAACGCATCCCGCGAGCGTTCAATCTCGGTTGCCCCGCTCAACCAGATCCAGTTGGGCGACGTGGCCCTCAGCATTTCGGCGTTCGACGAATGGCTGGGCGCAATCAGCCATGGCAGCGTGAACCTGGACCGTCTGCGCGCCGTCGCCGGGAATTTCCCCGCCGTTCTCAACATCCTGAACCTGGCCGATCTGCTCGGCGATATCGTCACCCTCACGACCCACCCCGAACCTCACGCCTCTGACTGGTTGAGCGTCAGCCTGAACCTGATCGGCCTGATGCCCGAGCCGGGTACCGCCGCTGCCCGCATGATGCTGCGGCCCACCCTGTTCCTGGCGCGGCAGGAACTCCTGCAGGCCAGTAATGGGCTGGTGGGCGAGGCGGCACTGCGCACCCTGACCGCCAACCTGAACAACAGCATCGAGGGGGAACTGGACAACCTCGCGCGACAGGTGCAGTCAAGACTCCCCGCTCTGCTGGACGCGGCGGCCGCCTTCGGCGAAAGCCTGCTCTTGGACCTTGCGAACGGCCTGGAGGCCCTGGCCCGGATGAAGCCTTCTGCGCCGGCCACCCTGGGGGCAAGCACATCGGCAACGACCGAACTGCGCGATCCAGCCGCTGCGTTTTCCAACCTCTACGACGCAGCCTATCAATTCCTTCGCCGCAACGCGGCTGCCCGCCCCCCTCTCGAACAGAATTCACCCCTTGAGTCGCCGGCGCTGGTCAGCACCAACGCCCAGGCATTGCGCCAGTTCGCCGCATTGTTGGGCAAGCAGGTGCGGCAACAAGGCAAGGCCACGCAGGCAGGCTGCGTGGGGTGGGTTGCAGCAGGATTGCTCCGCTCGCTTGATGCCCGGAAAGCGGGCGCCGGGCAGAGTGCCAGCATCAAGCCCGACGCGACCAGCATCGCTGGACGCCAGATCCCCGGCGAGTCCCTTGATGTACGGGTCAAGGAGCGGCCCGCCGAGCAGGACGCCAATCTGTGCAAAAACGGCGCACCGCCGGGCAGCGGCGGCAGCATCAGTTTTGCCACGGGCGCCGAAACCCGCTCGCACACCGACTTCGCGCTGCCGGGCCCGTTCCCCCTTGCCTGGACGCGCACCTACCGCTCCAGTCTGGACGCCTACGACCACGACGAACTCGGCGCGCGCTGGATCACCCCCTGCACCACACGCATCGACGTGCAAGGCGACGGCCTGCGCTATCACGGCGCCGACGGCCGCAGCCATGACTACCCGTTACCCAAGGTCGGGCAGTTCCATGAGGATCGCATCGAAGACCTCCTCCTCGTGCGCGCAAGCGACCACCAGCTCGTCCTGTGCCGCGGCTACGAGCGCCGCGAAACCTACCAGCGCCACGGCGAGCGCTTCCTGCTCGTGCAGGTCGAGCTGCGCGGCGGCGCCGGCCTGCTGCTGGGTTACGACCACCGCGTGGACGAGCGCGTCGTGTTGTCGGACCTGGTCACCTATCAGGACGACCCGAGCCGGCCGCACACGCACCTGGGCACCGACGTGGACGCCCATGGACGCATCATCGGCCTGTGGTTGATGGGCGAGGACGAGCCCCTGCGACGCCTGTGCCTGTACCGCTACGATGAAGCCGGCGACCTCACGCTGGCCCAGGATGAAAACGCCGAGGTCTGGACCTATCAGTACCAGCACCACCTGATCACCCGCTACACCGACCGTACCGGCCGCGGGATGAATCTGGAATGGCAGGGCGAAGGCCCCGACGCTCGAGCCGTGCACGAGTGGGCCGACGACGGCAGCTTCGAGGTGCGGCTGGAGTGGGACTCGAACATCCGCCTCACCTACGTCACTGATGCCCACGGGCAGGAAACACGGCATTACTACGATAGGCTCGGGTACACCTACCGCATCATCCATCCGGACAAACGCTCCGAGTGGTTCCTCCGCGACGATGCCAAGAACATCGTCCACCACATCCGTCCCGATGGCAGCGACGACCGTTACGCCTACGACGAGACCGGCAACCTGCTCGAACACATCCGGGCCGACGGCACCACCGTGCACTACGCGTGGGATACGAAAGACCAGCTCATCAAGATCAGCGATGCCGAGGGCGGCCTCTGGCTGCGCGACTACGACACGCGCGGCCGGCTCACAGAGGCGATCGATCCGCTGGGCAACAAGACCGAGTACGCGTACAACCTGATGGGCCTGCCCATCGGCATCACCGACGCCAGCGGCAAGACCAAGCAGCTCGAGTACAACGCCAACGGCCAGCTCACGCGCTACGTCGACTGTTCGGGCAAGGCCAGTACGTGGGCCTACGATGAACGCGGCCAGATGATCCAGTTCACTGACGCGGCCGGACAGGTTAGCCGCTATCGTTACGAGGCCGGCCAGCTCGCCGCCATCCGCCACCCGGACAACAGCGAAGAACACTTCGAGCGCGACGCCGAAGGGCGTCTGCTGACCCACGTCGATGCGCTGGGCCGGCGCACCGAGTGGGGCTACACCGAGGCCGGGCTGCTCGCCAGCCGGGTGGACGCGGCCGGCCAGCACCTGCGCTACCGGTGGGACAAGCTTGGCCAGCTCACCGTGCTGCGCAACGAAAACGGTCGCGACTCCGAGTTTCACTACGACCCGATGGGGCGCCTGCTGGCCGAAACCGGCTTTGACGGCGCCACCACACGCTACGAGTACGAGGAAACCACTGGCAAGCTGGCGCGCGCGGTGGACGGGCAACGCATCACCGCCTACACCTTCGACGCCATGGGCCGTCTTGTAGAACGCCGTGCGGCGCTGCAAACCGGCGATGCCGAACCGGGAGAGAAGGATTGGCAGCGCGAGCAGTTTGCCTATGATTTCAATGGCAACCTGGCGCTGGCGACCAATGCCGACAGTCGCCTGCAATGGTTCCACGACGCGGCCGGCAACCTGGTGCGCGAGCATCAGCACTACATCAGCCTGGGCAAGCCGCTGGTAGCGGTATGGCAGCACGAATACGACGCGCTCAACCAGCGCACGGCCACCGTGCGCCCGGACGGGCACCGCGTAAGCTGGCTCACCTACGGCAGCGGCCACCTGCTGGCGCTGCAACTGAACGAGCGCGAACTGGTCAGCTACGAGCGCGACGACCTGCACCGCGAGGTGGCGCGCCTGCAAGGCAACCGCCTGCTGCAGACGCAGCAGTGGGACGCCATGGGTAGGCTGAGCGAGCAGGTGCTGGCGCGCGACACGCTCCAGCCTGTGGGGCCGGCCGCGCAGACCGGTGGCGGCAGCCGTCTGCTGGTGCGTCGCTACCGCTACGATGCCAGCGGCCAGCTCACCGATATCAACGACACGCGGCGCGGCCAACTGGCCTACCGCTACGATCCGGTGGGGCGGCTGCTGGAGGCACAAAGCCGCCTGGGCCATGAAACCTTTGCGTTCGACCCGGCCGGCAACCTGATCGACCCAGCCGAGCAGCGCGAGGCCGAGCGCCAGCACATGCCTCGTATCAAGGCGCTGGACAACCTGCTCAAGCAGTACGCCGGCACCCACTACCAGTACGACGCGCGCGGTAACCTCAGCAAGCGCTGGCACCAAGGCAAGGAAAGCCGCTACACCTGGGATCTGTTCGACCGGCTCACACACTACGAGGATGAGCGCCTTGCGGTCGATTACACCTACGACGCCCTCGGCCGACGCCTGTCGAAATACAGCAAGGCCCACTACGAGGAACGTCGCGAGGCCGGCCCGCACTGGAACCGTGCCAAACGGGTGAAGCGCAACCGCGACCTGCAATGCGGCTTCACACTCTACGGCTGGGACGGCGACACGCTGGCGTGGGAGAGCAAGATCGCCGACGAGGATGGCTTCGGCGCGCGCACCACGCACTATGTCTACGAGCCGGGTAGCTTCGTGCCGGTGGCGCAGGCGGTGAGGCAGGACGCCATCCTGCTGCTTGACCAGCCCGAGTACGGCGACTACTACCGACAGGACGAAGACCCGCTGTGGATGCCACCGCCGCCCGCGCCACCGATAGATGGCTTAGCCTGGTATCAGTGCGATCACTTGGGCACGCCGCAGGAGCTGACCGACGAGCACAGCGAGATTGTGTGGAGTGCAGAGTATCGCGCGTGGGGCGCGGTCAAGGAGGTCGTTCGCAAGGCATCCGATGGGCGCGTGGAATTGCGCAACCCGATCCGGTTCCAGGGGCAGTACCATGACCACGAGACGGGGCTGCACTACAACCGGTATCGGTACTACGATCCGGAGGTGGGGCGGTTCGTCAGCAAGGACCCGATTGGATTTGCAGGCGGGCTGAGTCTGTACCAGTTCGCCCCGAATCCGGTGGGATGGGCGGATCCGTTGGGGTTGAGTGGCACAATTGCGGTGCCATCGCCTCTGTCTGTCCCCAAAGATGTTCCTGTACCCTCAGTCAGGACAGCAGGGGCGCTGTTGCCACTCCTATTGACAGGTGATACCCCCAATCGCCTGCCGTATTACCATGCAACGTATACAAGGACTCATCCAATGACTCGGCAGGTGTATTGTGGGCGAACGTCAGGATATGGTGATCCCAATACGCTGGTACACAGGCGAGGGCTGCAGCAAGGCCATCTGAATGCGGAAGGATTTGCTCCACCGGTCTTGGATAAGTTCTCGGTTAATAGAGAAGCGATACGTGGCCGGGAGCAACAGCTCATAGACTTTCACGGTGGCGCTCAAAGTGTTGGTGGGAGCGCAAGAAACATGATTAATGGGGTCGGGGATTGGAATCCACGCGGCTTCCTGTATGACGCTGCTTCGACGGCGGAATTCGGAGCACTCCAAGATAATTCCCCATCTAGATTCAGAATTTGGAAATAGTGAGCGAATTTCATGACCAGAACGTCAAAAAAAACAGCTGAGTTGATGAAGCTTCTTGGCACCTTCGACCGAGTTGTTTCTCTCTTGGCTAGTTATCAACACCCTATGCTGTTGAGGTTTAAGGAGTCCTGGGAGGTTGGTCGAAAAAAGTACTCTCAAGGACTGTCCGAGGGTGTATCTGCTTCAACTTTGGCTGAGGGAGTAAGGCAAGGGCTCCGAGGGACTAGTGATTTCATGAGTTACATACCGATCGCTGAAAGAAGGGATTTTATAAAAAAATACAACCAAATCATCACAAATGATTTTCCTGACTTCTTTGATAAGGATAGGAAGAAGCTAGATGCCATTCTGAAAAGGGGGGGAATCAGGAGCGAAAATGAATACTATCTCGCAGAGTTATTTTTTGAGCGATTGCATGAAGCGAATCCCGATGGCGAAGAATCAATCGCTTTGCGTCGAATTATGGATGAGTTTGAGGCTAGTGATTTTCGCGGCTAACGCAATGGCGCCATGGCGACGAATGTGAACGAACTACGGTTTCGTATAAATTCATCATGAACTAACTCTAGGCGGAAAGAGGTTGCAGAGATTTCGTTCGCGTTAGAATGCATTTATTTAACATTTTATCTTCTGCCTGAGGATAAATTTTCACTGTATCTGGAAGTATTGTCGGATCCTCTAATTTTCTCTGGGCAAGGTATATGGGATTAATTTATGGAATGAGTAATGACTTCGAGAGGATCGCCATCGATCAAAAAGGCATCTTGTTGGAAGCCTTGGTTAATAAATCAAAAGGTTATGGCGATGAGAATCTGTGCTTCTCTGTTGTGGGGATATGATCGCTCGAAAGTACTCTGTCCAAGTTGC
Source organism: Burkholderia sp. Bmkn7 (assembly GCF_041103175.1). Classification (NCBI taxonomy): domain Bacteria; kingdom Pseudomonadati; phylum Pseudomonadota; class Betaproteobacteria; order Burkholderiales; family Burkholderiaceae; genus Burkholderia; species Burkholderia sp. Bmkn7. Next base: position 1,084,318 of record NZ_JBGCUH010000002.1, read on the forward strand.
ACTGGACGCTTTCCGCCGAATGTGGGCCTCGGATGAAAAAGGCTCCCGATTCATTGCTCAATTCGGCGCATGTTCTATCCCTTTCTCTGCCAAAGCGCGAGGCGGAGCGCCAGCACATGCCGCGCATCAAGGCGCTGGATAACTTGCTCAAGCAATACGCCGGCACCCACTACCAGTACGACGCGCGCGGTAACCTCAGCAAGCGCTGGCACCAGGGCAAGGAAAGCCGCTACACCTGGGACTTGTTCGACCGCCTCACGCATTTCGAAGACGAGCGACTGCAGGCCGACTACAGCTACGACGCTTTGGGCCGGCGGCTGACAAAGTACAGCAAGGCGCACTACGAGGAACGTAGAGAAGCAGGGCCGCACTGGAACCGCGCCGAGCGGGTGAAGCGCAACCGCGAGTTGCAATGCGGCTTCACGCTGTACGAGTGGGACGGCGACACAATGGCCTGGGAAAGCAAGATCGCCGACGAAGATGGCTTTGGCGCGCGCACCACGCACTACGTGTACGAGCCGGGCAGTTTTGTGCCAGTGGCGCAGGCCGTGCGTGACGACGCCATCCTTCTGCATGACCAGCCCGAGTACGGCGACTACTACCGGCGGGACGAAGACCCGCTGTGGCTACCGCCACCACCCGCGCCGGCCATCAATAGTCTGGCGTGGTACCAGTGCGACCATCTGGGCACGCCGCAGGAACTGACGGACGAGCACAGCGAGATTGCCTGGGGCGCGGTCAAGGAAGTGATCCGCAAGGCATCCGATGGGCGCGTGGAATTGCGCAACCCGATCCGGTTCCAGGGGCAGTACCATGACCACGAGACGGAGCTGCACTACAACCGATACCGGTACTACGATCCGGAAGTGGGCCGGTTCGTGAGCAAGGACCCGATGAGGTTGGCCGCTGGTATAAACCCGCACGCATACGCGCCCAACCCCGTCAGGTGGGCTGACCCTTTGGGCCTCGACTACGGAATTGGCATTGATCCCGCGGCAGCCGGTGGGAACGGGCACGCGACACTCTATTTCCTGAATGAGCGTGGAGCTTGGTTCGCTTTCAACCAAGGCGCTGCTGGCGAAACATCGTCTGGCGGGAACATCGGATTCTTGACGGGTTCAAATGCGCCTGCCGGTGTTAGCATCGAAGCCATTGCAATGCCGCCGGATGGGACGCTTATGTACAAAACCACAACAGATCAAGACAGGGCAATTGCCATGTGCGCCAATGGATCAATGGATGCTCACAATTCTGGTGAACGCAAATACAATCTTTATAGAAATAATTGCAAAGACTTGGTGGTTGATGTGTTGGGCTGTGCCGGCATAAATGTCCCAAATCCAACGTTCACATTTAGACCTAACTCGTGGATAAAGCTTCTTTATCCAAAAAAGTGATGCCTAGTAGAAAACCATCTTGGATCGCCGTATCTTTTGTGTTCTTCTTCCTCGCGCCATCGGCATCTGGATATTCTGAAGAGGTGAGCATGCTGCAGTCCACGGAAAAATTTGGCAGAACAGAAATTCATGTCGAGATAGAGGGCGGAAAAGCATATCGAGAAGCCGAAATAGATAAGGCGCTGGTATACGGGAAAATGAGGATAGGTGATTCAAGTGCCGGTGCGATCAACATAAAAGTCAACCTCACTTGTGTATCAATATCGATTAATCAAGTTCGGAGTGAGAGAATTTATATCGACAGCGTGGCGCATATTCTTCCGGAAAATTATTTGATGAATAACGGCGAGGCCAAAGTGTATTGGAAAATGGAAAGGTTTGTGGACGTCGGCAAATCGAACGGGTCACTTTCAATCAGTTTAAAGAAGGGTTGTGCGCTATTTCCATCCAGATGACGCGGTAACGGCGCTGCATTCCAACCGGTACCGGTACTGCGATCCGGAGGGAGGCGGAGCGGTTTGTTAGCGAGGAGCCGATCGGATACGCCGGAGGCATCAATGTCTACGGCTATGCAAATGGAAAGCCGGTAAGCGATGTCGATCTTATTGGTTTGGCTGCTTGCAATGTGCTATTTCCAAGCCGGGGCCTTCTGGCCTGTCAGAGCCTCGTACCGATCCCGTGCATGCCGATTCGCTCGAGCACTTCGATCGTGTGCTCGGCGCGATCCGGTTGATCGACGGGATCGCGAATACCGAGACGAGTATCTTGCTGTCGACGCACAAGGCGTGACGCGGGCGGCGCCTGCGTCAGCCCGTGTTCGGGGTGGGGCGGGCGTCAGGCGCCAGGCATCAGGCGAGTGACGCCGGTTCCGGAAACACCGGCTCGCCCAGCGTCAGCATCAACCGGTTCGCCCACGCGAAGATCGCGACCGCGTGCGACAGGTCGAGAATCTCCTCATGGGTCAGCCCTTCGGCTTGCAGCGCGGCGATATCGCGCGCATCGACCGTTTCGGGCCGCTCCGTCAGTGCGATCGCATAACGCACGATCGCGCGTTCGCGCGCCGTCGTGCCGGCCGTCGCCGGATCGTCGAATACCTGCTCGATCACGTCGGTGCGTTTCGCGAGCTGCGCAAAGCGCTGCGCATGCACGGATGCGCAATACACGCAGCCGTTCACGCGCGACACGGCCGTGCTGGCGAGTTCGCGCTCGGCGCGCGACAGCCCGCCGGGGCCGTACATGATCGCGTTGAACACGCCCGAGCGTTGCCGCAGGATCTCGGGCAGATGGACGAGCAGCAGGTAATAGTCGGATGTCTTCGCTTGCGGGTGGCTCGCGTCGAGCACGGCCAGCTGCTCGGGCGTCGCGGCATCGAGCGAAACGATGTCGAGCCACGCACGCCAGCCGAGCGTGTCGGACGTGAAGCCGTGGGCGGTCGTCGTCATGCGGCCTCCGTTGCAGTGCGTGCCTGAAGCGCCTGCGCGGCAACGGCGACGCGCAACTGGTACGCGACGAACGCCACGAGCTGCGACAGCGCGACGATCGCGGGCGTCGTGAGCCCGGCCGACTTCAGCGCGTCGAGATCGGACGGGCGCGCATCGACAGGGGCGAGCGTCAGCAGGCGCGCATGCGCCAGGATCGCGCCGATGCGTCGAGGCAGCGCGTCGAACGCATCGACACCCGCGCGAGCGATATCGTCGAGCGTGCCGCCCGCGTCGATCAGCCGCGCGCGATAGGTATCGGTCAATGCCGGCGCCTTCGATTTGTGCGCGACATACCGGGCCGTGTGCAGTCTTTCGATTAACGAAAGATCGGGCAGCGCGGGATCGAACAGGGCAGCCTCGCTCAGCCGCGTATGAAGCAGCACCTTCTCGCGTGCGCGGCGCAGTGCGGCGATCGCGTCGCCGTCGTGCAGGCCGGCCACCGCATCGATCGTGTCCGGCGCATCGGCCGGCGTGATGGATTCAGTCATCGTTCAGGATTCCTTGGTCGTTTATGTGGTCGATGGGCGAGCGCTCATGCATCGGCGTCGCGCCATTCGTCGCCTTGCAGTTCCGCGTTCGCGTATGCGACGAGCGCGTCGTAGTGGCGATCGCGATCCGCATCGAACAGCCGGCTCGCGATGCCGCGCGCGAGCCGCTCGGCGCCCGCGCTGATCGCCGGGATATCGCCTGACAGCTTGCCGTGGCTCAGGCTCGCCGCATGGTTGAAGCAATGGATTCGCGTGACGGCCGGGCATGCACCGGGCTCGCGTTCCTGGAACGAGAATGCGGGGCCGAGATCGGGCGATTCCGCGAGTTCGTCGAGCCACAAACCCCATGCCGGCCGATAACGATCCTTCCAGCGCCGCACGTGCGAGCCGAACGACGCGAATTCCGTACGTGTCGTCCAGTCCGAATGAAAGCCCGTCGCGAAGATCAGGAAATCGACGGTGTAGCGCCCGCGCGGCGTCGTCACGTCGAGGCCGTCCGCATGTTCGGCGAGCGTCTCGATCGGGCTGCCCGCATGAAAATGCGCATGCTCGTGACGCGACACGCGCAGCACGCTGTCGCGCGGCGGCGGCGTCTGCGACGTCAGCGCGTAGTGCATGAAGCGCCACTTCGTCGCGTCGTCGAGATCGGCATAGCCGTGTACGAGCCCGGGGCTGCCGATGCCCGTCAGCTTGTTGATGCGCGGAATGTCCGCGCGGCGGAAGAACAGGTCGACGCGCGCGGCGCCGGCTTCGAGCGCGGTACCTGCGTTGTCGAACGCGGACGCGCCCGCGCCGACCACGCCGATGCGCTTGCCCGCGAGCGCCGCGAAGTCGATCGGCTCGGACGAATGGGCCCAACGCGCGCGCGGCGCGCGGTGCGCGACGGGCGGCACGTACGGGCCGCCGAGCCCGTCGCGGCCGGTCGCGAGCACGACGTGCCGCGCGAGCAGCGTCTGCGCTTCGCCGTTGCTGTGCACGTCGAGCGCGAGCAGGCCGTCGTCGCGCGGGCGCAGCGCGACGAGCGTGGTGTCGTTGCGCACCGGCAGGTCGAGCACGCGCCGGTACCAGCGCAGGTAATCCATCCATTGCGTGCGCGGAATCTTGTAGAGCGCGTCCCATGCATCGCGGCCGTATTGCGCTTCGAACCAGGCGCGGAACGTCAGCGCGGGCAGGCCGAGCGCAGGGCCCGCGAGCTGCTTCGGCGAGCGCAGCGTGTCCATCCGCGCGAACGTGACCCATGGCCCTTCGTAACCGGCCGGCGCGCGGTCGATCACGCACTGGTTGTCGATGCCGAGCAGGCGCAGTTCGGCCGCCGCCGCGAGCCCGGCCATGCCGCCGCCGACGATCGCGACGTCGAGCACGCGTGTGCCGTCGGCTTCGCGCGGCGGCACCCACGACGGCGCGGGCAGGTCGAGCCAGCGCAGGTCTTGAGCGAGCCGGGTTTCGAGTGCGTGGAGTGCATCGGGGGGCATCGTCATGCGGCCTCCGGGCGCGTGCGGCGCGATCGTGTCGTGCGTGGCGGGCTGGAAGGGCGTGAAGGATTTGAAGGATTCGAAGGACGTGGCGGGCGCCCGGCACGCAGCCGGTCGCCGCGCAGCAGCGCGTCGTGCGCGGCGGCCTCGTGAAAGATCACGTCGTCGAGCAGGGTGCGCGTCGTACGGTGCAGCGCGTCGAGCAGCGCATCGACGGCCGCCGTGCGCGCCTTGCCGGCCGGCGTCGCGACGCCGAACGCGAACGGGATGTCGACGTCGAGCGGGCGGGCGACGACGCCGTCCACCGGCAGTGCGACACCGGTGGCCGGATCGACGATGCCGATCCCGATGCCGGCACGCGCGGCCATCACCGCATTCAGCGACGCATTGGTTTCGATGAAGACGCGTGCGTCGACCCGCGCGGCCGCGAATGCCGCATCGATCCGCTGGCGCAGCCGGTGCCGGTTCGCGACCGTCACGATGCGGCGGCGCGCGAGATCGCGCAGCGCGATGCGCGGCTGCGCCGCGAGCGGGTCGCCGGCGGGCAGCACGGCGACGCACGGCGTCTGCGCGATCCAGTGCACGTCGAGCCCCGCATGCGCCATCGGCAGCGTGACGACGCCGATGTCGGCCGTGCCGGCCAGCACCTCGTGCACGACATGCTCGGCCGATTCGCTGCGCAACTGGTAGTGCGGCGCCTGCGCGCCGTCGGGCAGGCCCGCGAGCGCGGCCGGCACGAGCGTCGCCGCGAGCGAAGGCGTCGCCGCGATGCGCACGGGTTCGGCGGTTTCGTCGCCGAGCGCCCGTGCGCGTGCCTCGATCGCACGCAGGCCGACCAGCGAGCGCTCGACTTCCTCGTAGAGCAGGAACGCACGCCGTGTCGGCGTGACGCGCGGGCCGTGCCGGTCGAACAGCGCGTAGCCGAGATCGGCTTCGAGCTCCTGGATCTGCCGCGTGACGGCCGGCTGCGAGCGGCCGAGCAGTTCGCCCGCGCCGGTCACGCTGCCGGTCGACATGACCGCGGAAAACGCTTCGAGTTGATGCAGCTCCATGACACCTTCCGATGATGCGATTTGCGCATTGTAGAAGTGTGAGCATGCGTGATTCATATAATGAATTTTGCTATCGACAGCGCGAAAACTGCGAAGCGCAGGATCGTCGCGATGGCCGGACGGGCGCGCGGGCACATCGGTGGCGACGCGTGACGTACCGGAAACGCCAATCGAATCAACGCGATGCGATGCGTGCCGCCTCATCGCGCGCGGCAGCGCGTGCAGGCGGCCGTTCGCGGGCGTCGCCGGCTTCGCGCCGCGCCCGATATCGATATACGCAAAACTTCGTTGGATCGTCCTGAACCGGATGGTTACATGCCCTCACTCTTTTCGACTGACTGAAGCTGGGGGACGCATGAACGTTTCGGGGAACGACGCACGCGGCGCATGGCGGCGCGTGCTGGGCACGGTGGCGGCGCTCGCTGCCGCATGGGGCTTGTCGACGGGCGGCGCGCTCGCCGCGGGCGTATCGGGCGAGCCGGTGGTGATCGGCGTGAGCGGGCCGCTCACGGGCCAGGACGCGCAATACGGCGAGCAATGGAAGCGCGGCTTCGATCTCGCGCTCGACGAGATCAACGGCAGCGGCGGCATCCATGGCCGGCCGCTCGCGATCGACTTCCAGGACAGCCGGAGCGACCCGCGCCAGGCCGTCGCGATCGCGCAGAAGTTCGTCGCCGATCCGCGCATCGCGATCGAGCTGGGCGACTTCTCCAGCGCGACGTCGATGGCCGCATCGCCGATCTACCAGCGCGGGCAGCTGATCCAGTTCGGCTTCACGAACTCGCACCCGGACTTCACGAAGGGCGGCGATTATCTGTGGAGCACCGCGCTGAGCCAGGCCGAGGAGCAGCCGCTGCTCGCGCGCTACGCGGTGAAGGAGCTCGGCTTCAAGCGGATCGCGGTGCTGTACCTGAACACCGACTGGGGGCGCACCAGCAAGGACATCTTCGCGAAGGCGGTGGCCGGGCTCGGCGCGCAGGTCGTCGCGGCCGAAGGCTACCAGCCGGCGGAGAAGGATTTCCGTTCGACGCTCGTGCGCATCGGCGAATCGAAGCCCGATTCGATCGTGCTGATCTCGTACTACGCGGACGGCGCGCAGATCGTGCGGCAGGCGCGCACGTCGGGCGTCACGCTGCCGATCGCGGCGGTCGGCTCCGTGTATTCGCCGAAATTCCTGGAGCTGGGCGGCGCGGCCGTCGACGGTGTGTATACCGAATCGAACTTTTTCCCGGCCGAACCGCGCCCCGAGGTGCAGGCGTTCGTGCAGCGCTATCGCGCGAAATTCCATGCCGATCCCGATTCGTTCGTCGCGCGCGCATACGACGCGCTGATCCTGTCGGCGGAAGTGCTGCGCCGCTACGGCACGACACGCCAGGCCGCGCACGACGGCTTCGCGAAAATCAGCGACGTGCCGAGCGTGATCTTCGGCAAGGTGCGCTTCGATCCGCAGACGCGCCGCGTCGCGGGCGCGCGCACCGTGTATCTCGTCGTGAAGCAGGGGCAGTGGGCGCTGTGGGACGGCGCGAAACCGCAGCTCGCGGCGCGCTGACCCCGAACCGCATGCACGTGACGGACGCATCGTGATGGCTTCCTGGCTCGACTACACGCTCAACGGCCTCATCGTCGGCAACATCTACGCGCTGCTCGCGGTCGGGCTCGCGTTGATCTTCGGCGTGTCGCACCTGATCAACTTCGCGCATGGCTCGGTGTACATGGTCGGCGCATTCATCGGCTGGCTGTGCCTGACGCGCTTCGGGCTGCCGCTGCCGGTCGCGCTCGCGGCGGTCGTCGTCGGCTGCGGCGCGCTCGGCGTCGCGATCGAGCGGATCGGGCTGCGGCCGCTGCGCCACGCGGCGCGCATCGCGCCGCTGCTCGCGACGATCGGCATCAGCTTCATCCTCGACCAGCTCGCGCAGCTCGCCTTCGGCGCGGACCCGCGTGCGGTGCCGACGCCGCTGCCGGACTGGCATCTGCGCATTGCCGGCGCGACGCTCGGCTCGCTCGACCTGCTGATCGCGGGCATCGGCATCGCGGCGGCCGCGCTGCTGTACGGCTTCCTGCGCTTCACGCGGCTCGGCTGGGCCGTGCGCGCGACCGCGCAGGATCGCGACGCGGCGCTGCAGATGGGCGTCGACGTCGACCGCGTGAACCAGACCGTGTTCGCGATCGCGTGCGCGCTCGGCGGCGTGAGCGGGCTGCTGGTCGGCATGTACTACAACAGCATCGATCCGGCGATGGGCTTCCAGGCAACGCTGAAGGGCGTCGTCGCGCTGCTGATCGGCGGGCTCGGCAACGTGCCGGGCGCGATCGCCGGCAGCCTGCTGCTCGGTCTCGTCGAAAGCTACGGCGTCGCGCTGTTCGGCACGAGCTACCGCGACCTGTTTGCGTTCGGGCTGCTGATCGTGTTCCTCGTGTGGCGGCCGAACGGCCTGTTCAGTGGGAACCGCACGCTGCCGCCCGAGCCGATGACGGGCACCTTCCTCGCGGCCGCGAAGGCCGTGCGCGTGCCGCGTCCGGTGCTCGTCGCGCTGATCGCATTGGCCGCCGTGCTGCCGTGGCTCGGCGCGTCGCCGTACGTGCTGCAGACGCTGACCAACGCGTGGCTGTACGGGCTGCTCGCGCTGAGCCTCACGCTCGTCGCGGGCACGGTCGGCCAGATCTCGCTCGGCCACGCGGCGCTGCTCGTGATCGGTGCGTATGCGTCGGCGCTGCTGTCGTCGGATCTCGGCTGGTCGCCGGCCGTGACGATCCCGTGCGCGGGTGTCATCACGGCCGTGCTCGGCACGGTGCTCGTCTATCCGGCGTTTCGCCTGCGCGGGCACTACGTGTCGATCGCGACGCTCGGCATCGGCGAAGTGGTGAGCCTCGTGATCCTGAACTGGGATGGCCTCACGCGCGGCCCGCTCGGCATCACCGGCATCGCGCCGCTGCCGTGGGCGAGCACCGCGCGCGCCGCGTACTGGTTCACGTTCGCGGTGCTCGTCGCGTTCGCACTCGTGCAGGTGCGGCTGCTGCGCTCGCATCTCGGCCGCACGCTGCGCGCGGTGCGCGAGGACGACGTCGCCGCGCGCGCACACGGCATCGCGCCGAACCGCTACAAGGCGATCGCATTCGCGGTAGGCGGCGTCGCGGCCGGCGTGAGCGGCGGCATTGCCGCGCACCTGTACAGCTACATCAATCACCAGACCTTCGATTCGCAGGTGTCGATCCTCGCGCTGACGATGGTGATCCTCGGCGGGCTCGGCAACGTGCTCGGCGGCATCGTCGGCGCGATCGCGCTGATCGGGCTGCCGGAGCTGTTCCGCTGGGCGGCCGATTACCGGATGCTGATCTACGGCCTCGTGCTGCTGCTGCTCGTCCGGTTCCGGCCGCAGGGCCTGCTCGGCACGGTGTGAGGAGGAACGCGATGACCACCAATCGACCCTTGCTCGACGTGCAGGGCCTGACGCGCCGCTTCGACGGCGTGACCGCGCTCGACGGTGCGAGCCTGACACTCGCCGACGGCGAGTTGCTGAGCGTGATCGGCCCGAACGGCGCGGGCAAGTCGACGCTGTTCAACCTGATCGCGGGCACCGACCGGCCTGACGCCGGCCGTGTGACGTTCGACAGCCGCGATATCACGGGCACGGCGCCCGAGCGCCTCGCGGCGCTCGGCATCGCACGCACGTTCCAGCACGGCCGCGTGTTCGGCAACCTGAGCGTGCTCGACAACGTGCTGATCGGCGCGCATGCGCGGCTGCGTGCGGCGCGGCCGGGCTGGCCCGCGCTCGGCGCGGCGGCCGAGGTGTGGCGCGCGCTCGTGAGGCCCGCGTCGGTGCGACGCGAGGAAGCGGCGCTGCGCGACGAGGCGCGCGACATCATCGCCGGGTTCGGCGAACGGCTTACGCCGCGCATCGATCATCCGGCGCACAGCCTGTCGTATGCGAACCGGCGGCGCGTGGAGATCGGCCGCGCGCTCGCGCTGCATCCGCGCCTGCTGCTGCTCGACGAACCGACGGCCGGGATGAACGAGACGGAGACGGCCGAGATGCTGCAACTGATCCAGTCGCTGAAGGCGCGCGGCCTGACGATCCTGCTGATCGAGCACAAGCTCGAACTCGTGATGCGCGTGTCCGACCGCGTGATGGTGCTCGACAACGGCGTGAAGATCGCCGAAGGCGCGCCGCGTGACGTGCGGCACGATCCGCACGTGATCGAGGCATACCTCGGCCGCCGCCATGCGGGCGGTGCCGACGCGGTACACACCACGCAGGCGGCCGCATGACCGCGCTTGCTTCCGAATCCGACACGACCATGACCGATGCGCTGCTGAAACTCGAACACCTCGACACGTTCTACGGGCCCGTGCAGGTGCATTTCGACGTGAACTTCGAAGTCGGTCGCGGCCAGATCGTCAGCCTGCTCGGCGGCAACGCGAGCGGCAAGTCGACTACGATGAAGCTGATTCTCGGGCTGATGCGGCCGAAGCGCGGCATCGTGCGCTTCGACGGCGACGACGTGACGGCGCTCGCGACGCCGCAGCGCGTGCGGCGCGGGATCGCGGCCGTGCCCGAGGCGCGGCGGCTGTTCGGCGACATGAGCGTGCGCGAGAACCTGCTGATGGGCGCGTACACGCGCGGCGACCGCACGGCGGTGGCGGAGGACTATGCACGCGTGCTCGACCTGTTTCCCCGCGTGCGCGAGCGGCTGACGCAGCGGGCGGGCACGCTGTCGGGCGGCGAGCAGCAGATGCTGGCGATGGCGCGCGCGCTGATGGCGCGGCCGAAGCTGATCTGCATGGATGAACCGACGATGGGGCTGTCGCCGCTTTACGTCGACAAGGTGCTCGAACTGATCGACGCGATCAACAAGCAGGGCGTGACCGTGTTCATGGTCGAACAGAACGCGAGCCTCGCGCTGGAGATCGCGCATTACGGGTACGTGCTGCAGACCGGGCGCGTCGTGCTCGAAGGCCCGGCGAGGGCGTTGCTCGACGACGAGCGGATCAGGGACGCGTATCTGGGCGGCGAGGTCGCGGCCTGATCGCGCGATCCGGGCCGGGGGCGCGGCGGTGCATGGCCCGCCCGCGCACCCGCCGCTTCAACGGAAGATGAACGCGACGACCGCGTCGCAATGCGCATCGATCGCTTTCTCGTCGAGCGCGTCGATGCCGTGCGCGTAGCGCATTTCCGCGGTCAGCAGGTACGGCACCTGCGCGATCGCGGTAATCATGTACAGCAGCACGACCGGGTCGATCCGCGCGAGCCCGTCGGTCGTTTCGCTGACGTAGCGCACCAGCGGCACCGAGCGATCGTGGCGCGGCCGCACGAAGGTTTCCGCCATCCACTTCAGGCGTTCCGAATCGCGATTGGCCTCCTGCATCATCAGCCGCGCGTGCTCGGGGTGCGCCGCGCAATAGCGCACGTAGTTGCGGATGTACTGCTTGACGGCGTCGATCGAGAACGTGTCCGACGCCGGGTCGGGCAACGCGACGCCTTCCATGAACCGGTCGAACAGCTGCGTCACGCTGGCGCGCCACAGGTTCTCCTTGTTGCCGAAGTAGTAGCGGATCATCGCGTGGTTGACGCCTGCCGCGTCCGCGATGTCGCGCAGGCTGACCGCGTCGAAACCGCGGGTCGAGAACTGTTCGAGCGCGATCCCCAGAATGTCCGAACGGGTCTGCTCGCTGCGTTCCTGCTGTGCCTGCCGTGCAATCTGCATCTGTCCTGTCCTTGATCGAATCCCCGGATTGTGCCGTCCGCGCGGATCGGCCGCAACGGGCCGTCCCGACCCGCCGCCGCGCGCCGGGGGCGACCTCCTGGCCCGCCCGGGTCGGGGAAAACCCCGCCGTCGTTGCCGCCTTTACCCGCTTGACACTCACGCCCAAAACAATAATTATCCACTCGGATAATTATTTGGTGGAAACAGTTCGGCTGACGGTGCAAGCGTGGTGTCGGCCGGTCCCATTCATACGAAGTAACGCGTGATGACATCCTCGACTCGACTGCAGACCCCCATCGAATCCCCGGCCGCCGCGAGCATGGCGCCGGCGGATTGTCCCGACGCCCGTGCGCGGGAGACCGAAGCCCGCATGACCGACGACGAGCGGTTTTCGCTGCTCTACAGCCTGATGGTGCGCGTGTTCGGCCGCACCGGCCGCGAGCCGCGCGTGCCGGCCGACCTGCCCGTCATCGCCGGCTACGTTCCCGGCGTGCCGCGCCTCGGCGTGCCGGCGCTGAAGCTGGCCGACGCCAGCCTCGGCCTGCGTCATACCGAAACCGCGGACGAGCGCGCGACCGCGTTCCCGGCCGGGCTGGCGCTCGGCGCGACCTTCCATCCGGCGCTGGCGCGCATGATGGGCGCGGCGATCGGCAAGGAGGCACGCGCACGCGGCTTCAACGTGGCGCTGGGCGGCGGCATCAATCTGGTGCGCGACGTGCGCAACGGCCGCAATTTCGAATACGTATCGGAAGATCCGCTGCTGTCCGGGCGGATCGGCGGCTGCGTGGTGGCCGGCACGCAGCGCGAGGGCGTGATCGCGCTGCTCAAGCACGTGTCGCTCAATGCGAGCGAGACCAACAAGTTCTTCCTGAACGCCGTGATCGATCCGGATGCGCATCGCGAGAGCGACCTGCTCGCGTTCCAGATCGCGATCGAGGCGGGCGATCCCGGCGCGCTGATGACCGCGTACAACCGGGTCAACGGCGAGTACACGAGCGGCAACCGGCATCTGATGCAGGACGTCGTCAAGGACGCGATGGGCTTCAAGGGCTGGATCATGTCGGACTGGCGCGCGGTGTACGGCTGGGAGTCCGCGCTCGCGGGCCTCGACCAGCACTCGGGCGCGCAGCTCGACGAGGCCGAGTGGTTCAACGAGCCGCTGCGGCGCGCGTACGACGAAGGCAAGGTGCCGCCGGCGCGCATCGGCGAGATGGTGACGCGCATCCTGCGTTCCTGTTACGCGGTCGGCATCGATCGCGAGCGCGCGCCGGAGCCGGTCGATTTCGCCGCGCACGACGCGATCGCGCTGCAGATCGCCCGCGAGGGCATCGTGCTGCTGAAGAACGAACGCGAGGTGCTGCCGCTCGCGCAAACGGCGCGGCGCATCGCGGTGATCGGCGGTTTCGCGCAGGCGGGCGTGCTGTCCGGGTCGGGCTCCAGCCAGGTGATGCCGCACGGCGGTTATGCAGCGGTCGTGCCGATGCGCAGCCATCCGCTGCTCGGGCCGACCGCGATGTGCATCGGCGGTGCGTCGCCGCTCGCGGCGCTGCGTGCGCAACGGCCGGACGCGATCGTCGAATACGACAGCGGCGCGCACGTCGCGGACGCGGTCGCGCTCGCGCGCCGCGCCGACGTCGTGATCGTCAACGCGATCCGTCACGAAGGCGAGCGTTTCGATTGTCCGGACATGACGCTGCCGTTCGGCCAGGATGCGCTGATCGACGCGCTGGCGCGCGCGAACGCCAATACGGTCGTCGTGCTGCAGACCGGCAATCCGGTCGCGATGCCGTGGAGCGGCGAAGTCGCCGCGATCGTGCAGGCGTGGTATCCGGGGCAGGCGGGCGCGCAGGCGATCGCCGAGATCCTGACGGGCCGCGTCAATCCGTCGGGCCGGCTGCCGGTCACGTTCCCGGCCGATGTCGCGGATACGCCGCATCCGGCGCTGCCGGGTGCCGATGTCGAACTCGGCACGCCGATCGACGTGCACTACCACGAGGGCGCGGAGGTCGGTTATCGCTGGTTCGCGAAGACGGGGCGGCCGCCGCGTTTCGGCTTCGGTTTCGGGTTGAGCTATACGCGCTTCGCGTACGACGACCTGCGGCTCGAAGGCGGCGACACGGTAACGGCGCGTTTCACGGTGACCAACACGGGCACGCGCGACGGCGACGACGTGCCGCAGCTCTACCTGACGGATGCATGCGGCGAGTCGCGCATGCGGCTGCTCGGTTTCGAGCGCGTGACGCTGCGCGCGGGCGAATCCGTCCGTGTGTCGCTGAAGGTCGATCCGCGCCTGCTGGCCCGGTTCGACGGACAGGCCGGACAGTGGCGGATCGACGGTGGCACGTATCGCATCGCGCTGGCGCATGCGGCGACCGATCACGCGATCGTCGGGGCGGTGCAGCTCGACGGGCGGGTGTTCGGGCGCTGAGCGGACGGCGGCGGACGATGAATGGAGAGATTATGGACGAATTGATGGTTGTATCGGCCCGCAAAACGGGCAACCGGTATCTCGGCGTGACGTTGACGGTCGCCTTCGTCGGCGTCTGGCTGGCGATGTTGCCGTATCCGATGGTGATCCTGCCGATGCTGGCGGAACGAATCTCGCCGACCGACAAGGCAGCCGTGCTGGCGCGGGCACTCGGCATCGGCTCGTTCATCGGCCTGATCGCGCAGCCGATCTTCGGTGTGCTGAGCGATCACACGCGCTCGCGCTGGGGCATGCGCAAGCCGTGGATCCTGGGCGGCATGCTGGGCGGGCTCGGTGCGATGGCCGTCATGGCGACCGCTCGCACGCCCGCGCAGCTCGCGCTCGGATGGGGGCTGATGGCGTTGACCTTCAATTCGACCTTGAGCGGTCTCAACGCGGTGCTGCCGGATCAGGTCCGCTCCGAAAAGCTCGGCGTCTATTCGTCGCTCGTCGGATTCACGCCGCCGATCGGTGTGTTGCTGGGCGTCGGGATCGCGAGGCAACTGGCGCCCGACCTCGTTTCGATCGCGCTGGTACAGGGGGCGATCGCGCTGGTGGCGATTGTCTGCTTCGTCATGCTGACCAACGACCGGAAGCTGGATGCCGGCCACGTGAAACCGCTGCAGTGGCGGCAACTGGCGGCGAGTTTCTGGACCAATCCGGTCAGGCATCCCGACTTCGCGATCGCGTGGCTGTCGCGTGCGCTGGTGCTGTTCGGCGTGAGCAGCCTGCAGTACTACCTGCTGTTCTATCTGCGCGACCGGATCGGCCTGTCGACGAAAGAGACGCCGCACGCGATGTTCCTGTGCCTGCTGGTGGCCACGACGGCCATGACGGCCAGCGCACTGGTGTTCGGTCGCCTGTCGGATCGGCTGCGGCGCCGCAAGGTCTTCGTGATCGGGGCCGGCATCGGGATGGCGCTCGGGTTTCCGGTGCTCCTGTTCTGCACGACGTTCCCGCAATTGCTGGCCGTGATCGCGTGGATCGGCGTGGCGCAGGGCGCGTATCTGGCCGTCGACCTCGCGCTGGTGACCGAAGTGCTGCCCGATCGTAATGCCGCGGCAAAGGACATGGGCGTGTTCCATCTCGCGAACGTCGTGCCGCAGTTGTCCCTGTCCCTTCTCGCCACCTGGCTGACGGGGCCGGGCGGTGCGATCCGCTTCGACGCGCTGTTCATCGCGGCAAGTTGCGCGGTGTTGCTCGGCGGGATCGTCATCGCCGCGATCAGGTCGGTTCGTTGACCTCGACGCGTATTTTTCCAACGGATATTTCATGACCACGAAGCCCAATTTCGTCATCATCGTCGCGGACCAGTTGCGTGCCGACTGCGTTCACGCGGTCCATCCCGCGACGCCCGTCCTCACGCCGAACCTCGACCGGCTCGCCGCCGGCGGCGTCGCATTCACGCAGGCATTCGGACAACACAGTGTCTGTTCGCCGTCGCGCGTGTCGTTCCTGTCGGGACAGTATCCGCACGTGGCCGGCCATCGCACGCTCGGTTACCTGCTGGGGCCGGACGAGCCGAATTTCCTGCGCGTCTTCAAGGAAAACGGCTATCACGTCGCGATGGCAGGCGGTCGCGGCGACTCGTTCGCGCCCGGCGCGACCGAGCGTTCGGCGCACGAGTATGGCTTCCTGCCGGAGGAGACGCGGCGAAGCGCGGCGGAATTCCTGCAGAGCAAGACAAAGGGAGACCCTGCCGACCCGATGGTGCGTGCGTTCTTTCGGGGGCAGCGTTCGAAGGAGCAGGCGGCGATCGAATACGACGAAGTGGTGATCCGCACGGCGGAGCATTGGCTTGCCGCTCCGCCTCGCGAGCCGTGGGTGCTGTATGTCCCGCTGTTCGCGCCGCATCCGCCGTTCGAAGCGGAGGAACCGTGGTTCTCGATGTACGACCGCGCCGCGGTGCCCGAGCGCGCCGTCGGCAGTGGCCGGATGCCGGCGTATGTCGATGCGCTGTCCAGCGCGCATGGATGGGACCAGCTGACCGATGCGCAATGGCGGGAACTGCGCGCCGTGTACTACGGCATGGTGTCGAGACTCGATCATCATGTCGGCCGCGTGATGGACGCGGCTGCCCGGGCCACGGAGCCGGAGCGCCTGATCACCACGTTCTTTTCGGACCACGGTGAATACCTCGGGGATTTCGGGCTCGCCGAGAAGTGGCCGTCGGGCGTGCACGAATGCCTGTTGCGCAATCCGCTGATCGTATCGGGCGCGTCCGGGCCTGACGTGGCCGGCACGACCTCGAGCGCAATGGTCGAGATGATCGACGTGTTTCCCACGCTGCTCGAGCTGGCGGGGCTGGAAGCGACGCATGCGCACTACGGGAAGAGCTTCGCACCCTGCCTTCGGGCGGCCGGAGAGACGCATCGGGAGCAGGTGTTCAGCGAGGGCGGCTTTCTGACCCGGGAAGTCGACCATTTCGAGCAGGCCGGCTTTCCGTACGACATCAAGGCGAAGCTGCAAAGCGGGCAACCGGAAACCGTGGGCAAGGCCGCTGTCATCCGGACGCCGGAATGGACGTATGTGTGGCGCCTTTACGAGGCGCCCGAGCTGTATCGGCGCACGACCGATCCGAGCGAGACGACGAACCTGGCCGGCCAGCCGGAGTATGCCGACATCGAGGCGGGGCTGCTGGAGCGCCTGTTGCGCTGGCAAGTCGAGACGGCTGACGTCCTGCCCGCCGCGAAAGGCTCCCGTTTCCCGCCGGTCGATTTGCCGCGACCCGGCGAGTGGCGCGCGCAGGAAGATCGATAGGCAATAACCGGGCGCGAAGGCGGTACGTTCACTACGCATTCGCGCCCGGCTCGCACAAGGCTCGGAGAAGCCAGGCGAGATGTAGTCCGGTGGAACGTGCAATTTAATAAGGATGATTAATTATTGGAGGAGCGGTGCGGTGAGGAGACTGACATTTGGCATGGTTGCGCTGGTGATTGCCGGAAGCGCGCACGCGCAGTCGAGCGTGACGCTGTTCGGCACGCTCGGCGGCGGTGTTCGATGGACCGATGGCGGGAAGGGCGGGCAACAGGTTGGCTTCGACAACAATCCGATTGCGGGCAATACCCTCGGTTTCACGGGCAAGGAGGACCTGGGCGGTGGAGTGAGAGCCGTGTTCCTGCTGCAGAGCGGCTTCAACCTGGGTACTGGTGCGTTGAAATCGTCGAGTACGCTTTTCTCGCAGCGGGCGTACGTCGGGCTGGAGGGGGGATTCGGCCGGCTGACGCTCGGGCGCCAGCTGAACGCCGCCGAAGATATCGGCGTTCAACTCGATCCGAACCAGGCCAATGGCTCGACGCTTGCGATGACGCCCGGCATTGTCTGGGGCGGCAATTTCTTTACGCTCGATGCCCGCTTCAACAACACGATCAAATACGTCGGCCGACTCGGCGGGTTTGCGCTGAGAGCAAGCTATTCGCCGGGCGGCGTGGCCGGCGACTGGCACACGGGTACGAATCTGTCCGTCGGCGCCAGTTATCAGTTCCGCTCGCTGCTGCTGGCGGCTGCGTACCAGAAGACCTACAGCGCCACCACCGACCAGTGGGCGAAAACCGCGATGGGCGGCGCGACGTGGCAACTCGGGCCGACGCGGCTGTACCTGAGCTACAGCACGCTGGCGGTTTCCGCGGCGAGCGCGGCCGGCAGCGAGCGGCGCGACAACATTCCCGGGGTCGGCATCGTCTACCAGATCACGCCGACGTTGCAGTTCACCGGCGCCACCTATTACGACATGGCCAGCAACCTGAAAAACGTTGCCGGGGCGGATGGCCGGAAGATGACCTCGTACGCGATGCTCGAATATTTCCTGTCGAAACGGTCGGAACTCTATGTGGAGTTCGACCGGAACGGCTTCTCGGGAGCCTACAAGAAGGATCCGACGAACGTGTCGGCACTGAACCTGCGTCCCGACGGGCGCACGGTGAGCGGTGTATCGATCGGCGTCATGACGCAGTTCTAGAGATATTGCCCATGGCGTCGCGGCGCATGAAGCGGCGCGATGCCAGGGAATCACGGGAGAAACGACATGCAGGTTGGTAGAACGGGATGCCGCCACGTTGCGGCAGCGATGATCGCATTGAGTGCGCTGAGCGCGGCGGCTCAGGAATCGCAGGGTGGCGCGGCATCGACGCCGGACGCGGTATCGGCGGCATCGGCGGTAGCGTCGGCGGTAGCGTCGGCGTCGGGCAGCGAGTCGCGCAAGGCGACGAAGGCGGCCGATCGCAAGTTGCGCAAGCAGGTGGCAGGCGTGCTGGCGCGAACGAAGCGTCTCGATGCGAGCCGTCTGCTCATCTTCGCGAAGTCCGGCGTCGTCACGCTGTCCGGCGAGGTGGCTGACGCCGAGCAGGCCGCGCTGGCCGTGTCGGCCGCGCAGCGCGTGCCGGGTGTCGGCGAGGTACGCAATCGGCTGCGCATCAGTCCGCAGACCCGGTAAGACGGGCACCCTTTGAATCATCGCGTGCGTTGCATCGGGCATGACGGCGCGACCGTTCCGGCGGCGAAACGCGCGTGAACGAGGCAGCCACGCACAACGCATCAAACGTAGAGTGAATTGAATCGATCATGAAAGCCATACTCGTGATGTACGACAGCCTGAATCGGCACATGCTGCCGCCGTACGGCAACACCTGGGTCCACGCGCCGAATTTTCAGCGGCTCGCCGACCGCAGCGCGACTTTCGACAACTGCTATATCGGCAGCATGGCCTGCATCCCGGCGCGCAGGGAACTGCATACCGGGCGCTACAACTTTCTGCATCGCAGCTGGGGGCCGCTGGAGCCGTTCGACGATTCGATGCCGGCCATGCTGCGCAAGAAAGGCATTCATGCCCATCTGGCGAGCGATCATCCGCATTACTGGGAAGATGGCGGCGCGACCTATCACACGCGATACAGCAGCTGGGAATTCTTCCGGGGGCAGGAGGGCGATCCATGGAAGGCGGAGCTCGGGCCGCCTCCGATGCCGGCCCGGCTCAAGGGCGCGTTGAAGGAGAGCGCCGCGCGGCAGGATTTCGTGAACCGCCAGTATTACCCGACCGAGGATCTTCATCCGCAAACGCTGACCTTCGATGCGGGCGAAGCGTTCCTGAGAAAAAATCACGACAAGGATGCATGGTTCCTGCAGATCGAGACGTTCGATCCGCACGAGCCGTTCGCCAGCTATCCGAAGTATCGCGACCTTTACCCGGGCGATCGAGGCGACGCGCACTTCGACTGGCCGCCCTACGGCCCCGTCTCCGCCGGCGAGACGGACGGCGACATGCGTACCGCGCAAGCCGGGTACGCCGCGCTCGTGTCCATGTGCGACCGTTCGCTCGGGCGGGTTCTCGACCTGATGGACGAGCTCGATCTGTGGCGCGACACGATGCTGATCGTGTGCACCGACCACGGGTACATGCTCGGCGAACACGGCTGGTGGGCGAAGACGGTCCAGCCGTGGTTCAACGAACTCGCCAACACGCCGCTGTTCATCTGGGATCCGCGCTGCCGTCGGGCAGGCGTGCGGCGCCAGTCGCTCGTTCAGATGATCGATATCGCGCCGACGCTGCTCGATTTCTTCGGGCTGGAATCCACGCCGGACATGCAGGGCGGCGCGCTCGGGAAAACGATCGACGAAGACATTCCCGTTCGCGAGGCTGCGCTGTTCGGCATGCATGGCGAACAGGTCAACGTGACCGACGGTCGTTATGTGTACATGCGCTCGGGCGCCGACCCGGACCGTAACGAACCGCTGTACGAATACACGTTGATGCCGACCCACATGCGGGAGATGTTCGGTGTCGAGGAACTGCAGGATATCGAACTGTCGGAACCCTTTTCGTTTACGAAGGGCGTGCGGACGATGAAGATCGCGAGCCGGCCGATCGGGTATGCGTACCGGTCGGGGACACTGCTGTTCGACCTGCATGACGATCCGAAACAGGAGCGTCCGCTGTACGACGAGTCGGTCGAACTGCGGATGGCCGGACTCATGCGCGACCTGATGCGGGCCAACGATGCGCCGCAGGAGCAATACACGCGGCTCGGGCTGCCGTCCACCGGCGCGATCGAGCCCGCACAGCTCCTGGCCCGCAGCCACGCGGATCGCGCCGAACGGTTGCGTGCGCATCTGGCCGTCCAGGCACGGGCGATGCGCGCCGAGATCGAGCGCAAGCGCGCGGCGCCGGCCGGGGCGACGTCGGGTGATTGACGTGCGATGCAATCCGGGTTTTGACATGCCGTGGCCGGCAGAGTCGGAGAAGCGGTGGTCCGGCGAGGAGGAAAATTGAACAACGACAAGCATCGATCGTGCTGTCCCGGCGCGGGAAAGCGCCAGCAACTGTCCGCCGTTTCGGCGCATGCGTGCGCGTCGGGCATCCACAGCACAGGCGCCGGCGTGCCGTCGAACCGGGACATCGTCTGGTTCGAGGCAGGCAAGAGCTGGGTCGGCACCGATACGCCCGTCATCAAGGCGGACGGCGAGGGGCCACGGCGGCGCGTTACGCTGCGCGCGTTCGGGATGGATCGTTATGCCGTCTCGAATGCGCGGTTCGCGGAGTTCGTCGCCGCGACCGGGTATCGCACGGAAGCCGAGCGCATCGGCTGGAGCTACGTGTTTCGATCGTCCGCCGTTTCCGCGAACCATCTGGTGGGCACCGCGGACGCGCCGTGGTGGCTGGCGATCGACGGCGCGAACTGGGCGGCGCCGGAGGGGCCCGGTTCGTCGCTTGGCGGGCGCGAGCAGCATCCGGTCGTGCATGTTTCGTGGAACGATGCGTGCGCCTTCGCGGCGTGGTGCGGCGGCCGGCTGCCGACCGAGGCCGAGTGGGAGCATGCGGCAAGAGGCGGCGCGCAGGCGCGCCGGTATCCGTGGGGCGATGAGGAGCCGTCCGACGAGATGCAGTGCTGCAATATCTGGCACGGCGTGTTTCCCCATCTGAACACGTCGCCGGACGGGTATGCCGGCACGGTTCGGGTCGATGCGTTTTCGCCGAATCCCGCCGGGTTGTACAACTGCAGCGGCAACGTGTGGGAATGGTGCGCCGATCCGTTCCTGACGCAGTCGTTGTCGAGCGCGGGAAAGGCCCGGAACCGTCAGGCGCTCGCGGAGCGGGAGCACACGCTGAAAGGCGGTTCGTATCTGTGCCATCGCGACTACTGTTATCGCTACCGCATCGCCGCCCGGACAGGCCGGCCGCGGGATACGTCGACCGGACACACGGGCTTCCGGATTGCGTACGACGCCGCGCACGAATGACTGGTGGCGTGCCGGCGGAGCGGCCGGGCGTTCTTGAATGGCCCGGCAGCCTGCATGCCGCAACGGTGGCGAATCGATCCTGGCATGCCGGCCATGTTCCCGTTCGACGCGATGTCGAACCGTGCCGATGGCGCGGCGATGCACGGGAGGCCGGTGCGGTTTGCCGGGCCACGTCGCGTGACGTGGCTCCCGCGCCGTTCCGTCAGGCCTGCGAAAAATAATGATCGGTGGCGGCATTCAAGGTAGATTGACGTTTTCGCGATCGCGAACGCCACGGAGTGCCGCGCATGTTGACCTATTCCGTCCAGAAAGTCGGCTACGACTTCGATCAGCTGGATCCGCAAGGCGCGACGGACTACGCGTCGTTCATGCACGCGTTCGACGCGTTCCCGTGGGTCGCGCAGCATGCGCAGTGGGACGACACGCAGACGGGCCCGTTGCCGGCCCTCGTGCTGCAGCATGCCGACGATCAGCGGGAGTTGTGGGTGACCGCGCTGAGCGATGCACACGCGGCGGGCTTCCAGTTGTTCGCCGTTTCGATGCGGATGAAGAAGGGGCTGTTCGGCCTCGGAAAGGGCAAGCTGGAGCGGAACGTCGACACGATCGACGTCGAATCGCGCGCGGACGTCGACACGTTGTGCCGGCTGTTTTGCGACCGCCGGTACGACGAACTCGACCGGCTGGCGGCGCGGCACGCGGAGCGCAGCGCGACGGCGTCTGGCGACGACGGCGACGATTGACCGCTGTCGCGCATCCGCATCAGGTGCCGCTGCATGCGCGATGCCGGCGGTCTAAGTCTCTTTCGTACCGGCCACCGCCGCGCGCGGAAACGTCAGCACGACCGCGAACCCGCCCGCGTCGGGAAACGCGAATCCGACCCGCCCGCCGTGCGCCTTCATCACTTCCTGCACGATCGCGAGCCCGAGGCCCGACCCGGTGCGCCGCTCGCTGCCGTCCGGCGCGATCCGCACGAACGGCTGCAATGCGGCGTCCCAGTGCTCGCGCGGGATGCCGCGGCCGTTGTCGGTGACGGTCAGCGTGATCGCGCCGTCGGGGTGACCGGCGGTTGCGACCGACACGACGATGTCGTCCGCGTGGCCGTGCAGCAACGCGTTGTGCAGTACGTTCGACAGCGCTTCCTGCAGGCTGATCGCGTCGCCGTCGATCCACGCCAGCGGCGCATCGCTCGCGAACGCCACGGCCACATCGCGCTCGCCCGCAAGCGGAATCGTGCGGCCGAGCACGTCCTTCGCGAGCGCGACGAGTTCGACCGGTTGCAGCGGCACGGCTTCGGTGCGATGGATCACCATCGCGTGATTGAGCAACTGGCCGGTGAGGCGACCGACGTCCGCGCTGGTCGCGCGCAGCGCGTCGAGGCGTGCCGCGTGGCGAGCGGGATCGGATTCGCCGTCGAGCAGTTCGATCTGCGCGTCGAGCCGCGCGAGCGGCGTGCGCATCTGGTGCGCGGCGTCGGCGATGAAGCGCTGCATCGCGTTGATGCGTTCGGCCAGGCGGTGTATCAATCCGTTGATCGACCCGATGATCGCGTCGATCTCGCTCGGCGTGTCGAAGGCCACCGGCCGCAGGTCGGCCGGATCGCGCGCGGCGATGATCGTGCCGATCTGCGCGAGCGGGCGCAGGCCGCGCCGGATCGCGAGGCCGCTCGCGCCGATCGCGAGCACGCTCATCAGCAGGATCAGCGTCCATACCTTGAGGCTCATGTCGTTGGTGAGCTGCTGGCGTGCGTTGGTTGTCTGCGCAACGGTCACGAGTGCCCAGCCCGGCGTGCTTTCCTCGGGCATGTAGCGCGCAATCGTTGCCGTGCGGATCCGGTGCCCCTGGTACAGGCCGTTCGCGAACGCCGGACCCTGTTTCGCGGCGGCGAGTGTCGCGGGGCTCGCGAGATCGCCGTAGCCGGCCACGACGATGCCGCGCGAATCGACGACCTTGTAGTAGACGAGGTCGTAGCGCGACAGCGTCGACAGCGCGGCCACCGGCGGATTCAGCGCGAGCACGCCGCCCTGCACGTAGAGGTTTTCCGCGACCTGGATCGAGGCGCCGGCAAGCAGCTGGTCGTACGCGCGCTCGGCCGCGACGCCCGCGTAGTAGCGCGCGATCGCCGCGAGCGCGAGCGCGCCGGACGCGACGACGAGCGCGATGAACAGCAGCGTGCGCCCGAACAGCGTCTTCGGGAACCAGTCAGTGCGCGGCAATCTGATACCCCATCCCGCGTGCGGTGCGGATCTCGACCGAGCTGCCCTGCAGCTTCTTGCGCACGCGTGTCACGTATTGCTCGACCGCATTCGCAGTCGGCTCGTTGCCGAAGCTGAACAGCTGGTTCAGCAGTTCGTCCTTCGAGAAGATGCGTTGCGGGCGGCTCGCGAGGATTTCGAGCAGCGCGAATTCCTGGCGCGACAGCGACAGCGGCTGGCCATCGAGTTCCGCGAGGCGGCTGCTGCGGTCGATCACGAGGCCGCCGAGCGTCAGCACGTCGTTCGCGTGGCCGCTGTTGCGGCGCAGGAGCGCCTGCACACGCGCGTCGAGTTCGCGGTAGTCGAACGGCTTCACCAGGTAGTCGTCGGCGCCGAGGCCGAGGCCGCTCACGCGGTCGTCGATCGCCGAGCGTGCGGTGACGAGCAGCACGGGTGTCGTGCTGCCCGACGCGCGCAGGTTGCGCAGCACCGCGAAGCCGTCCATGCCGGGCAGGTTCGCGTCGAGCACGACGAGGTCGAAGCGCTCGACGCGCAGCAGCCCGTTCGCGGTTGCGCCGTCGGTCTCGAGATCGACGGCATGGCCGAGCCGCGCCAGGCGGCTGCGGATCGCCGCGCCGATTTCGGCATCGTCCTCCACGACGAGAATGCGCATGGTGCCGTTTCGCAGATGAGTGGGTTAGGGGTTTTCCCGGGGCCGG
Organism: Burkholderia sp. Bmkn7; assembly: GCF_041103175.1. Classification (NCBI taxonomy): domain Bacteria; kingdom Pseudomonadati; phylum Pseudomonadota; class Betaproteobacteria; order Burkholderiales; family Burkholderiaceae; genus Burkholderia; species Burkholderia sp. Bmkn7. Next base: position 1,108,519 of record NZ_JBGCUH010000002.1, read on the forward strand.
GATGTCAGCATTTTCTCAGACTCGGTCGATAACCTGTGTCGAGCCGGATGCAGCACGCAAGGACGGCATTAATACCAGAAATATTCAAGGAGACGGCAACATGCAGCATGTCACGGGCACGACGAACGCGCGACGCAGCGCGACGCGGGCTTTCGCGTGGCCGTTTGCCATCCGTCGCACGGCGGCCCGCGCATGACGACGTCGCCGCGCCGCCGCGCATTGATCGCCGCCGGCATCGGCATGCTGGCCGCGCCGCCGCTCGTGCGCGCGAAGCCGCGCACCGTCCGGATCTCGAAAGGCTTCGGGGTGCTGTACCTGCCGCTGCTCGTGATGGAGAAGCAGCGGCTGTTCGAGCGGCACGCGGCGCGCCACGGCGTGCGCGACGTCGCGGTCGACTGGGTGCTGCTCGACGGCGGCAATTCCGTCAACGACGCGATGATGGCCGGCACGCTCGATTTCGCGGGCGCCGGCGCACCGGGTTTCATCGAGCTGTGGGCGCGGGCGCGCGGCATTCCGAACGTCGAGGTGATCGGCATCAGCGGGCTGTCCACCACGTCGCTGTCGCTGAACGCGAACCGCGCGGGCCTCGTGTCGCTGCGCGACTTCACGCCGTCCGACCGGATCGCGGTGCCCGGCATCCGCACGTCGCTGTCGGCGGTCGTGCTGCAGATGGTCGCGAGCCGGCAGCTCGGCGCGAAGCATTTCGCGCAGCTCGATTCGATCACCGTGAACCTGCCGCATCCGCAGGCGATGCAGGCGCTGATCCGGCGCGAGAACGGCGTGACCGCGCACTTCACGTCGCCGCCGTTCTCGACGCTCGAGCTGCGGCAGCCGGGCATTCACCGCGTCGTGAATTCGGTCGACGTGCTCGGCCCGCTGACGCTCGACGTCGTATTCGCGCCGAAGCGGCTCGTCGATACGGACCCCGCGCTGGCCGTCGCGTTTCTCGGCGCGCTCGACGAAGCGAACCGCCTGATCGCGCAGGACCCGCGCGCGGCGGCCGCGCTGTATGCGGCGTCGTCGGGCGTCGGCGTGTCGCACGACGACGTGATGCGGATGCTCGCCGCGCCCGACACACGTTTCTCGGTACTGCCGAACCAGCTGATGGACTACGTCGAATTCCTGTACCTGGCCGGCACGATCAAGGCGAAGCCGCGCGCATGGCACGAGATGTTCGCGCCGATGCTCGACGACTACCGGTCGCGCTGATGCCGCCGCTTCCTTTCCCCGACATGCCCCGCACCCGCGCGATCGTCGCGCGCGGCGCCGATTCAAACGACATGCAACCGCTATGCAACCGATTCACGCAAGGAGCCTGAAGTGAATGCTACCGACACCCTGGACCCCGCGTCCGCCGAAGAACAGCGCATCATGTCGAAGATGGCGCGGCGCCTGCTGCCCATCCTCGTCGTGATGTTCCTGATCGCGTTCATCGACCGGCAGAACGTCGGCTTCGCGAAACTGCAGATGGTGCACAGCCTCGGGATGACGGAAGCCGCGTTCGGGCTCGCGTCGTCGCTGTTCTTCATCGGCTACCTGCTGTTCGAGGTGCCGAGCACGCTCGCGCTGCATCGCTACGGCGCGCGCGTGTGGCTCGCACGGATCATGTTGACGTGGGGGCTGATCACGGTGCTGATGGGCTTCACGACGTCGATGCCCGCGTTCTGCGCGCTGCGCTTCGTGCTCGGCATCGCCGAGGCCGGCTTCTATCCGGGCGTGATCTATTACCTGACGTTGTGGTTTCCGCAGAGTTATCGCGCGAAGGTGCTCGGCATCTTCACGCTCGGCAGTGCGCTCGCGAACATGCTCGGCTCGCTGGTCGGCGGCGTGTTGCTGAGCCTGAACGGCGTGTGGGGGCTCGCGGGCTGGCAGTGGGTGTTCGTGGCGACGGGCATCCCGGCAGTGATCGTCGCGATCGTCGTGTTCCGCGTGCTGCCCGCGTCGGTGCGCGACGCCCTTTTCCTGGACGACCGCGAGAAGCAGGTCGTCGAGGCCGCGCTCGAACGCGAGAAACCCGCGCAGGCCGAGCACGGCCAGCCGTGGAAAGCGCTGCTCGACCCGCGCGTGATGCTGTTCGCGGCGACCTACATGCTGATGTCGACGTCGCTGTACGGCGTGACGTACTGGCTGCCGACGCTCGTGAAATCGTTCGGCGTGTCGAGCACGACGAACGGCTTCCTGAGCATGCTGCCGTGGGCCCTTGCCGTGCTGCTGCTGGTGTGGCTGCCGGGGAAACTGCGCCGCGCGAAGAGCATCCTGCGCACGATCGCGATCGTCGCGGCGCTTGGCGCGCTCGGCTTCCTGCTGAGCCTCGTGCTGCCGTCGACGCCGCTGCGCTTCATCGCGCTGGTGCTCGGCGGCGCATGCATCCCGCTGCTGTATCCGTGCTTCTGGTCGATGCCGCCGCGCTACTTCACCGGCGCGCGGGCGGCGGCGAGCGTCGCGGCGATCAACTCGATCGGCAACCTCGGCGGCTTCTTCAGCCAGAACCTGATGCCGTTTGCCGGCAAGGTCACGGGCACCGCGTTCGGGCCGATGATCGTGCCGATCGTGTGCCTCGCGCTGCTCGGAATCGGCGCGCTGGTCGCGTGGACCCGCTCGGAGCGGGGGATGGTGGCGGTGCGGGCGTGAGGCACGCGGCGCGGCCGGATTGTGGTCCCGGACACGTTGGTCAGGCCAAATGGCCGACTGCACGCGTAAAGGAGGGGGGGCTACCATGGATTACATATGTAATCCATGGAGTGTGCGATGAAAACCGCGACCATGCCGGCGCTGCGTGTCGATCCGCAATTGCGGGAGGCGGCAGAGTCGGTTCTTGAGGAAAACGAGACGTTGTCTGCGTTCATGGAGTCGGCGCTTCGCGATGGTATCGCGCGTCGTCGCCTGCGGCGCGAGTTTGTCACCCGCGGCCTTGCATCGCGCGACGAGGCACGCCGTACCGGCGAATACGTCGATGCCGCCGACGTGCAGGCCGAACTCGAGGGCATGCTGAACGCTGCGAGAGCAGCGACTGCGGCAGATTGATCTATCGGGTCCGATATACACGTGCGGCCCGTGGGGATCTGGCACGGATGCATCGATACCAGCTCGAACGTGATACCGATGCAGCGGCAGCGGGCTGCGGACGCGATCGAACAAGGTATCGCCATGCTCCGGATGTTTCCGTTCACATGCCGCAAGATCGACGATGGGAATCCGTTCCTGCGTGAGCTGATCGTGTCTTTCGGCAAGTCGGGCCATGTCCTGCTGTTCGAGATTGAAGCGGCCGAGCAAGTCACGATTCCAGCCGTGCGACATCAACGGGAAGACGACTACCACTGACGCATGATCGACGCGGCAGCCGGCATTCGCCGACATTACCGCCTCGATCAGCGATCAATCCTCGCCCCCCCCAGTCCCGCCATGCGCGACCGCAGCAGGCGCAGGCGACAGCGGAATCTCCACCTCGACCGTCGTGCCCTCGCCGAGGGTCGTCGCGATCCGCAGCGTGCCGCCAACGAGATACGCACGCTCGCGTAACCCGACCAGCCCGAACGATCCCGATTTGCGCGGCACGCCGGGATCGAATCCCGCGCCGTCGTCGCGAATCGTCAACTCGATCGCCTGGTTCGCCTGCACGAGCGCGACGTTCGCATGCGACGCGGCCGCGTGCCGTGCGACGTTCGCGAGCGCTTCCTGGGCGATGCGGAACACCGCCGTCGCGTAAGGCTCGTCGAGTTGCAGTTCGGGCGGGTCGACATGCAGCGCGCAGTCGATGCCGTGACGGTGCCGGAAATCCTCCACGAGCCATTGCATCGCGGCGGCGAAACCGAGATCGTCGAGCATCAGCGGGCGCAGGTCCGACGCGATGCGGCGTGTCGCGGCCACCGCGCCGCGCGCCAGCGTGTGCATCGCCGCGATCTTGCGTGCCAGCAGCGCGTCGTCCTGCGGCACGCGATCGATCAGCCATTCCAGATCGTTCTTCAGCGTCGCGAGTGTCTGCGCGAGTTCGTCGTGCAGCTCGCGTGCGATGCGGCGCTGCTCGGCTTCGCGTGCGCTCGCGCTGATCGCGGCGATCTCGCGCAGCTCCTCGCGCGACGCCTGCAGCGCACGCTCGGCGCGCACGCGTTCCTCGACTTCGCGCCGCAGGTCGCGGTTCGACGCGCTCAGTTGCGCGGTGCGTGCGGCAACGCGCTGTTCGAGCCGTTCGTTCGCGTCGTTCAGCTGCGCGCTCTTCTGCACGACGAGCAGATGCTGGTAGCGCGCGCCGGCCAGCGCGCGCACCGTCTGCGCATGCAGCCGGCCGTTTTCGAACAGCATCGCGAACAGCACGACGCCGGACGCGACCAGACCGTATGCGCGCCCCGCGTAGAAGCCGAGATCGTAGCGCCCGTGATTCAGCATCGCCGACAGCGCGATGTCGAACAGCCACGCGACGAGCACCGTCATCACCCACAGGTCGAGCACGGAATGACGCCGCCGCCGCTGCCACATCAGCATCAGCGCCACCAGGTTCAGCCCCCAGACGATCGTGATCGCGTTCGTCATCGTCGCGGCCATCCGGTTGCCGTTCATGATGCGCGGCAGCAGGTCGTGGCCGACCGTCGCGAGCAGCGCGAGCGCGGCCGTCGCACCGAGCGCGGCCGCGATGCACAGCACCACGGGAATCGCCGCGCGGCGTTGCGGAGCCGGGATCGGGCCCGCGGCACGCGATGCCGCACGCAGCAGCGCGTACGCGGCGACCGCCAGCGGGAAGCCGCCGTGCCAGAACAGGTAGAGCCAGGCGGTGGTCTGGTCGCCGGCACCGAGCAGGCCGGTCGGCGCGAACAGCCCGGGAAAGGTCAGCATGTGGGTGCCGGCCATGAAACCCGTGAACAGGTAGCCGCCCGCGAGCACGAGCAGCGGCTTCTCGCGCAGGATCGCGTACTGGCCGAGCAGCAGGCCGGCCGTCACCATGTCGTTGACGACGATCGCCGACTGGTACACGGGGATGAACGCCCAGCCCGGCGCAAGCGGCCTGCCCGCGAATGGCGCAAGCGCGGCGAAGATCACGGCGGACACGAGCACGGTCGCGAGCGCGAGCCGCCGTTCGCGCCGGCCCGGCGGCAGCGACGACATGAACAGGCGCGACGCGTCGGAGGTGTCGTCGTCCGGGGGCGAGGGCGGAAGGTGGAAGGCGGCCGTCATGCGTCGCCGCCGGGGTCGAGGTCGTGGCGCACCGCGTAGCGGACGAGCGCGGCTTCGTGCGGCAGTTCCATCTTCTCGAGGATCCGTGTCTTGTACGTGCTGACCGTCTTCGCGCTGAGCGCGAGTTCGGTCGCGATCTGCGTGACGGTCTGGCCGGCGACGATGCGGCGCATCACGTCGAGCTCGCGCGCGGACAGCCGTTCGTGCGGCAGTGCCGCGGCCGGCGCGCGCAGCGTGAGCGCGAGGCTTTCGGCCGCCGACGGGCTCACGTAGACGCCGCCCGCCGCGATCTTGCAGACCGCCTCCACGAGCTCGGCGGTCGCGCTGTCTTTCGTCAGGTAGCCGGTTGCGCCGGCCTTGAACGCGCGCGCCGCGTATTGCGCCTCCGCGTGCATCGTCAGCACGAGCATGCGCAGCGACGGCGCGTGGTGCTTCACCAGCCGGATCAGCTCGATGCCGGTCGGCGCGGGCATCGACAGGTCGAGCAGCAGCACGTCGGCGGCGCCGCGCTCGACCAGCGCGAGCGTGGCCGAGCCGTCGCTCGCCTCGCCGACGATTTCGAAACCGCCGGCCGTTTCCAGGATGTGACGCAGTCCGTCCCGCATGACTGCGTGATCGTCAGCCAGAATTACCCTGATCATCTAGCGATCCTCTTCGGGATGACGCCGCGCCCTGCTGTCCGGTGGTCGCCGCGGCCGTTCTTCTGATCAATATATTCCGCCGAATCCGAAAACGGTACACATCCGGGAAATTTTCGAGATGGGTTTTCGATGAATGTGTACTGAAACGAAATAATTTCCGGGAAAACGTACGCGGCGGGGCGGGCGCGAATCAGGGTATTCCCGGACGATCGCGGCGGCGGGCACCGGGCGGCTTGCGGGTCGCAAGCCGCCCCGCGAACCGCCCCGCAAGCCGCCCCGCGAACCGTCCGGATTCGGGACTAAACTGGTGCCCGATGCCACGACACCAACGAGGAGCCCCCGTGATGATCGATCTTGCCGATATCCTGCCGTCCGCACTGCCTGCCGCCGTCGCGTGGGCCGAAGCGGAGGCGGCACGCGGGATCGCGCAGGGTGCGCCGCTGACGCCGGCGCAGGCCGACGACGCGCGCGCGGTGGGCGTCGCGCAGCCGGAGCGGATCCGCTTGGTGATCGTCGAGCGCATGCCGTTTCCGGAGACGCCGACGCTCGCCGCGATCGCCCGCGACACGGGCCTGTTGTCGCCGGGGACGATCGGGCTCACGCTCGGTCATGCGGTGTACGTGCTGCGCGGACAGGACACGCGCCGCCTGCTGACCCACGAATTCCGCCACGTGCATCAGTACGAGGCCGCCGGATCGATCGGCGCGTTTCTCGCGCGCTATCTGCAGGAGATCGCGACGGTCGGCTACCACGACGCGCCGCTCGAGGCCGACGCGCGGCAGCACGAATTCGATTGATCCGCCACGCCCGCGCGACCGCGCGCACCGCCCGATGAACGCTCGCCATGCCATCGCCGGCCCGGTGTTCTCACGCCGGGTCGCTTCGCCATGGAGCGTGCAATGAGCGACACGATCCACGCGTGGATCGGCGCGATCGGCGCGCATCCGCTGCTCGTGCTCGCGGTCGTGTTCGTGACCGCGTGCGCCGAGGCGATCGCGCTGATCGGCACGGTCGTGCCGGCCGGCGCCGTGATGTTCGCGGCCGGTGCGCTGATCGGCGCGGGCGCGCTCGACGGCTGGACGACGATCGGCGTCGCGGCAGTCGGCGCCGTGATCGGCGACGGCATCAGCTACGAGCTCGGGCGGCACTACCGCGGGATGATCCGCAACGCATGGGCGCGCTTCGGTTATGCGAACGCCTACGGGCGCGGCGAGGAGTTCGTGCTGCGCCATGGCGTGAAGAGCATCGTGCTCGCACGTTTTCTTGCGCCGGTGCGCGCGGTCGTGCCGGTCGTCGTCGGCTGCGCGACGCTGCCGCGCCGGTCGTTCTATCCGGTCAACATCGTCTCGGCACTCATCTGGGCGCCCGTGCACGTCGCGCCGGGCATCGTGTTCGGCGCGTCGGCCGCGCTCGCGGCGGCGATCAGCGTGCGGGTCGCCGTGATCCTGCTGGTGGTCGCGGCGCTGGTCGCGCTCGTGTGGATCGGCGTGCGCATCGCGCTGCGGCGCGGTTGGCCGCTGTTGCGTCGTGCGCTCGTCGAAGGGGGGCACGCATGCGCGCACCGCTGGCCGCGGTTCGGCGCGCGGCTGCACGACGCGATCGCATACGTGCGCGGCCTGCCGGGCGCGGTGCCCGCGCTCGCGCTGTTGTTCGTCGGCTGTGTGTGGCTGTTCGCGGGTCTCGTGCAGGATGTCGTCGCGAACGATCCGCTGACGCACGCTGACATCGCGCTGTATGCGTTCCTGCAGAACCTGCGCACACCGCCGGTGGACGCCGTGATGCGCGCGCTTGCCGTATTGCACGGGCACGATACGGGGCTGATCGTCGCGGCCGCGTTTCTCGTCTGGCTGATGATCCATCGCTGCTGGCTGACCGCCGCGTGGTGGCTCGCGACCGTCGGCGTCGCCGTCGTGCTCGTGCCGGCGTTCGGTGCGGGCGTACCCGGCGCGACGCCCGCGAGCCTGCCGCCCGGCGCGCTGCACGTACCGCTGCCCGATGCCGAAGCCGCGTTCGCGATTCTCGCAAGCAGTGGCCTCGGCTGGGTGCTGACGCGTGACCGGCCCGCGCGGTGGCGGATCCCGGTCGTGACCGCGGTGGTGCTGTGGATCGTGCTCGGCGGTTTCGCGCGGCTGTATGTCGGAGACACGTGGCTGTCAGGCCTGCTGGGCGGCTGGAGCCTCGGGCTGGCCTGGTTCGCGTTGCTGGCCGGTGCCCATGCGTACTGGCGCGTGCGCGAGCACGTGCAGCCGAGGGGCGCGCTCATCGCGGTGACCGTGGTGCTCGCGACGGCCGGCGTATGGACGGTTCCTGCGCAATGGCAGCTCGACCGCGCGGCGCGCCCGCATGTCGGCGACGTGGTCGCGATGACCGTCGACCAGTGGCTGCGCGGCGGATGGCAGCGCGTGCCGGTGCGGCGTACCGAGATCGGCGGCGACCGCGAGGAATATCTGCCGCTGCAATGGAGCGCGACGTCGGACACGCTCGACCGGCATCTCGCGCAGGCCGGCTGGCAGCGCGCGACGCCGTGGTCGCCCGCCACCGCGCTGCGCTGGCTGCTGCCGCAGGCGCCCGCCGACGCGCTGCCGGTGCTGCCGCGTTACACGCACGGCGAAAGCACGCGCCGCGTGTTCGTGCGCGTCGATCCGGGCCAGCCGGAAAGCCGCCTCGTGCTGCGGCTGTGGCGTTATCCGTACGTGTTGCAGGACGCGCTCGGCATGCGGCCGCTGTGGTACGGCGCGTTGTATCGCGAGACGCTGCATCGGCCGGCGCGGCTGATGACGATCGTGCGCTCGACGACGATCGACGATGCGGCGTCGATCGCGAAGGCGCTGGCGGTCGAGCCGACGATCGAGCATCCGCCGGCGGGGACGACGGCCGCGCCGGCCGAGATGCTGCTGGTATGGATGGTCAGGCCGTGAGCGGGCCGTGCGCCGCTTACGCGTGCGCCGGCTGCGCGGGGACGACGGACAGGCGCAAGCCGACGGTCTTGAGCACCGCGAGCAGCGTTTTCAGCGTCGGGTTGCCGTTGGGGGACAGCGTGCGATACAGCGATTCGCGGCTGATGCCGGCTTCGGCCGCGACTGCGCCGAGCCCGCCGTACGCTTCCGCGACGGTGCGCAGCGCGAGCAGGCCGGCCGCGCGGTTGTCGGGATCGTCGAGCGACTCCATCGCGACGCGCAGATAGGCCACCGCGAGTTCGCGGTCGGCGCCGAGTTCGGCGACTTCCGCGTCGTGGTGCGATACCGCACCTTTGAGCTTGGTCATGTTTGCCTCCGTTTCCAGTTCGACCAGTGTTCCTTGGCGCGCCTGATGTCGTCGGGTTGGCTGCCTTTGTCGCCGCCTGACAGCAGCAGCACCAGTGCGCCGCCGTACCGCCCGAAATACACGCGATAGCCGGCGCCGACGTGGACGCGCAGTTCGATCACGCCTTCGCCGACAGGCTCGCAATCGCCGAAGTTGCCCGTCTGCACGCGGCGCAGGCGTTCGCGAATCCGGGCCTGAGCAAGCTTGTCGCGCACGGCGTTCAACCATTCGGTGAAGGGCTCGCGACCATCGTCGCACTGGTAGCGAAGAAGTTCGAACTTGGAGAGCATTGTAACTTATAAGCTACAAAAAAGGTGGATGAAAAAGGAGGCGGTCGTGCGCGTTGCCGGGTGGTGTGCGCAGGGGCGTGCCTATCGGCGAGCCGGAACGACACTGGACGCCGCATGCGTGGCAGTTGCAGTGCAGGCGGCGAAACCGGCTTCCCGGACGAAGATCATTCTTTCATCCGTTACCTGGCGTGGCGATTCGGCCGAATGGCCGGTGTCGATGGCGCGTGCCGAGGGCACGCGCCATGAGCGGGACGTGAAGCAAGTGCGCGAACAGTCCGACGGCGGGCGCATCGCGCGGTGCGTCCGCCGGAAAATCCTCGTGCGTTACCGTTGCATCGTCATGCCGTCGCGGCAACGCGTGCCGACGCAAACTCCGCCAGCGTGCGCAACGCGTCCCGCGCCGAGCGCAGGTAAAACGACTGCAGATGAAACACATGCCAGCGCGCCGCATGAATCTCCAGCCGGCACGGCACGCCGCAGGCCTGCGCGTGACTGGCCAGCCGCTGCGCGTCCGACAGCAGCACTTCCTGGTCGCCGGCCTGGACGAGCATCGGCGGCAGGCCGCGCAGGTCGGTATCGAGCGCGCCGCGGGCCGCCGCCGATCCGGCGCCGTGATACCAGCGCAGCCCTTGCTCGAGCCAGCCGCGGCGGATCATCGGATCGTCGTGGCGGCGCGAAGCCAGCGTCGCGCCGCCGAGCGCGGGATCGGTCACGGGCGAGATCAGCAGCAACGCGGCGGCGGCCGGCTCGCCGCGCTCGCGCAGCGCGATGGCCAGTGCCAGTGCCAGCGCGCCGCCGGCCGAATCGCCCGCGAGCGCGATCCGGTGCGGCGCGTAACCCTGCGCGCGCATCGCGTCATAGACGGCCAGCGCGTCGTCGAGCGCGGCCGGGCCCGGATGCTCGGGGGCCAGCCGGTAATCGGGCACCCACACCGGCAGGCCGGCGTCGTTCGCGAGCCGCGTCGTCACGCCGCGATGCGTATGCGGGCCGCCGAGGCAGAATGCGCCGCCATGCAGATAGAGGATCGCGCCGCCCGTGTCGCCGCGTTTCGGCGCGACCACTTCGACCGGCACGCGGTGCGCGAGCGTACGGTAGCGCAGCGTGCCGCCCGTGCCGGGCATCAGCGGCGACAGCAGCGCGACGACGCGGCGTTGCATGCGTGCGCCGAACGGCGGCCCGATCAGCGGCCGGAACGCCACGCGCAGGAAACCGCGCAGCGAGGCGGCCGTGAGCGCCTCCAGCGGGCCGGCGGGCGGCGCGACCACGACGTCGCGCGTCGGGGCAGCCGATTCGGGCGCCGGATGCGTGAAGCGGTAGGCGGACATCCCGGTGAAGCGGGTGATCCACCGGTAGGTCAGCGTGAAGCCCGGCCAGTTCGTGCTGTTGTGTCCCGATGCGTCGACATACCAGCTCTTGCAACTGTTCCACACCGATCCTTCGAGCCGCTGCTGCACATGCGCGTTGAAGCGCCGGTAGCGGCGCGCGTCGACGTCGATCTCGCGCGCGCCGTCGCGCCGCATCGCGTGCAGGCAGCGCATCACGTGCGCGATCTGGCTTTCGAGCATGTAGACGATCGAGTTGTGGCCGAGATTGGTGTTCGGGCCGTACAGCATGAAGAAGTTCGGAAAACCGGGCACGGTCAGCCCGAGATACGCCTGCGCGCCGCGCCGCCATGCGTCGTTCAGGTCGAGCCCGTCGCGGCCCGTGATGCGCATCGGCGACAGGAACTCGGTCGCCGCGAACCCCGTGCCGTAGACGATGGCATCGACCGGATGATGCACGCCGTCGACAGTCTCGATGCCGCGCTCCGTCACGCGCCGGATCCGCTGCGTGACGAGTTCGACGTTGTCGCGGCTCATCGCGGCCAGGTAGTCGCTCGACAGCAGGATGCGCTTGCAGCCGATCGGGTAGTCGGGCGTGAGCCGTGCGCGCAACGCGGCGTCCGGCACGTCGCGCGCGAGCAGCTTGCGGAAGGGCCGGCCGACCGCGACCTTCATCAACCCGTGCAGGCGCGTGAACGCGATTGCGCGCGATTCGTAGCGCAGGTAGATCGATGCGCGATGCAGCTTCATCGCCCACGGAAGCGTGCGGAACAGCGCCTTTTCCCACGGACGGTACGCACGGTCGGGGCGCGGCATCACGTAGGCCGGCGAACGCTGGAACACGGTCAGGCGCTGCACGTCGCCGGCGATCGCGGGGACGAACTGGATCGCCGACGCACCGGTGCCGATCACCGCCACGCGCTTGCCGGCGAGCGCGTAGTCGTGATCCCAGTGCGCGGAGTGGAATGCGCGGCCGCGGAACGTGTCGATGCCGGGCAGGTCGGGCATCGCGGGGCGGCTCAGCTGCCCGGTGCCGCTGACGAGCACGGCGGCGCTCAGCGTCGTGCCGTCGGCGAGCGTGACGCGCCACAGCGCGGCGGCTTCGTCGTAACGCGCATGCGCGACGTCGGCGCCGAAGCGCAGGTAGCGCGCGAGGCCGTACTTGCGCGCGCAATGCTGCAGGTACGCATGGATTTCTGGCTGCGGTGCGAACACGCGCGACCAGGCCGGATTGGGCTCGAACGAAAACGAGTACAGGTGCGAGGGCACGTCGCACGCGGCGCCGGGGTAGCTGTTGTCGCGCCACACGCCGCCGACGTCGTGCGAGCGCTCGACGATCGAGAAATCGTGGATGCCGGCACGTTGCAGCGCAATGGCCATGCCGATGCCGGCGAAGCCGGCGCCGATGATGATCGCCGCGAGCGGTGCGGCGGATTCGGTCAGGTGGGCAGCGTCACGCGACGACATGGCGGGTCTCCTCCGGCTGGACGGCTTCGTGCGCGGCGCGCGAAGCGGGAACGGTATCCGTAGCTATCCTGACGGTTTCGCGCTGCGGCCGCGCGGACGTGCGGCATACGCCGCGGATCAGGTCGACGGCCTTCTCGGCGATCATGATCGTCGGTGCGTTGGTGTTGCCGCCGACGAGCGTCGGCATGACCGATGCATCGACGATGCGCAGCCCCTGCAGGCCGCGCACGCGTAGCTGCGGATCGACGACGGCGAGCGCGTCGTGCCCCATCCGGCACGTGCCGACCGGGTGGTACACGGTGTCGGTGCGCCGCCGCAGCACGTCGCGGATTTCATCGTCGGTGTCGACGTTCGCGGTGAACAGGTCGCGCGTGGTCCAGCCGGCGAGCGCCGGCGCTTCCATCAGCCGTCGCGTGAGCCGGAAGCCCGCGACCATGTCGTCGAGGTCGCGCGGATCGTCGAAGAACGCGGGGTCGATGCGCGGCGCCGCGAGCGGATCGGCGCTGTCGAGCGTGACCGAGCCGCGGCTGCGCGGCCGCAGCAGGCACACGTGGCACGACAGCCCGTGGCCGGCGTGCAGCTTGCGCGCGTGATCGTCGACGAGCGCGACGACGAAGTGCAGCTGGATGTCCGGTGCGTCGAGGTCCGCGCGGGTCTTCAGGAAACCGCCGCCTTCCGCGAAATTCGACGTCAGCATGCCGCGCCGTTCGCGGCGAAAGCGCGCGAGCTCGCGCAGCATGCGCAGGCCGCCGCGCGCGGATACGCCCATCGTATCGACGCTGCGCGTGCGGTAGCCGAAGATGAAATCCGGATGATCCTGCAGGTTGCGGCCGACCCCGGGCAGGTCGGCGTGCACCGCGATGCCCCGTTGCCGGAGTTCGCCGCCCGGGCCGACGCCCGACAGCATCAGCAGTTGCGGCGTTTGCAGCGCGCCGGCCGCGAGCACGACTTCACGCCGTGCGCGCAGTGTGCGGACCTCGCCGTGCTGCCGGACTTCGACGCCGGTCGCGCGCGTACCGTCGAACAGGATGCGCAGCACCTGCGCATGCGTCTCGACCGTCAGGTTGTCGCGGCGGCCGATGTGCGGCAACAGGTACGCGCGCGCCGCGCTCCACCGTTCGCCGTGCTTCTGCGTGACCTGGTAGATGCCGATGCCTTCCTGCTGCGCGCCGTTGAAATCGTCGGTGAGCGGCAGGCCGGCCTGTTGCGCGGCTTCCAGGTAGCGCGCATGGAACGGGTTGCCGGTGCGCAGGTCGCTCACCCACAGCGGGCCGTCGCGGCCGTGCCACGCATCGTCGAAGCGCTCGTTGTGCTCGCTCAGGCGGAAGTACGGCAGCACGTCGTCGTAGGCCCAGCCTTCGTTGCCGAGCGCGGCCCAGCCGTCGTAGTCGACGCGATGGCCGCGGACATAGACCATCGCGTTGATGGCCGACGAACCGCCCAGCGCCTTGCCGCGCGGCTGGTAGCCGATGCGCCCGCCGAGGCCGCGCTGCGGCACCGTGTCGAAGGCCCAGTTGTTCACGCGGGTCGGCATCATCGCGACCGCGCCGGTCGGCACGTTGACGAGCGTGCCGTCGCCGCGGCCACCGGCCTCGAGCACGCAGACGGTCACGGCCGGGTCCTCGGTCAGCCGCCCGGCGACGACGCAGCCGCCCGACCCGCCGCCGACGACGATGTAGTCGAAAGTCCTGCTCATGGGTTCATCCTCCGATGGTCGATGGATCAGGCGGGGCGCGGCAGCGCGCACGGGCGGCCGGCGCGCGGCCGGGCAGGGGCAGGGGTTCGTGCAGGCACGGTGCGCCGGCGTGCGAAGCGGGCAGCGGGATCGGTCGGGCGACTGCGTCGCATGGTGTCTCCTCCGGAGGGCATTGGCGTCGTTCGGGCGACGACTGGGATGACGCCGATGGTGCTGGCCGCATGGGAAAACACCAATGCTGCTTCGGGACAATTGTTTTAGTATTTGGGCCAAATCGGCGCTTCGAGGGTTTCTCCGCATGAGCTTCTGGGATTTCACCCGGAGTCCGGCCAGCGCCCGGCTGCTGGTCGATTTCGGCGACGAACGCGGCGTGCCGCACGCGACGCTGCTGGCCGGCACGGGGCTCGCCAACGCGCAGCTCGACGATCCGAAGGTCGAGGTGACGGCCGCGCAGGAACTGCGGCTGACCGGCAACCTGCTGCGCGCGCTCGGGCGCGCGCCGGGCCTCGGGTTCGAGGTCGGCCTGCGCTACCACTTCTCCGCGTACGGCGTGTGGGGCTACGGGCTGATCGCGAGCGCGACCGCGCGCGACGCACTCGCGCTGGCGATGCGCTTCCTGCCGCTCACCTACGCATTCACCGTGATCACGTATCGTGAAGAGGACAGCACGTGCGTGCTCAGTTTCGGCGCGCCGGAACTCGATGGCGCGCTGAGCCGGTTCCTCGTCGAGCGCGACATGTCGGCGGCGGCCGTATTGCTGCGGGAAATCGGCGGCGACGCATTCGAGCTGTCGCGCTTCACGGTGCAGGCAACGCGCGCGCCGTCCGCGCCGGTGCCGCGCATCGCCGGCGTCGAGCCGGTTTTTTCGGCGCGCGCGAACAGTCTCGCGTTCGATCGCGCGTTGCTCGACCGGCCGCTGCCGCACGCGAATCCGCTGACGGTGTCGATGTGCGAGCAGATGTGCGGCCAGCTGCTCGAAGCGCGGCGGGCGCGGGTGGGCACGTCGGAGATGGTGCGCCAGTACCTGGGCGCGACGCCCGGCCCCGCGCCGTTCTCGCTCGAGGACATGGCGCGGCTGCTGAACACGAGCCCGCGTACGCTCAAGCGCCGGCTGCAGGAGGAGGGCACGACGTTCCGGGCGCTGCTCGCGCAGGCGCGCGGCGCGATGGCCGAGACGCTGCTCGGCGACGCACGCCTGTCGCTCGCGGAAGTGGCCGAGCGGCTCGGCTTCAGCGACCTGTCGAGTTTCTCGCAGGCGTTCAAGCGCTGGTACGGCGTGCCGCCGGGCGCGTATCGCAGCGCGGCGCAACGGGACGGCGGCCGTTCCTGAATTACGCCACGATCGCCGGCTGTCCGGCCGGCATTCCAATCAAGAGAGAACCCGCATGATCACGATTCGCCCGATGACCGACGACGATTTCCCGCGCTTCTGGCCGACCTATCGCGCCATCGTCGCTGCTCAGGAAACCTATGCATTCGATCCCGATGCGACACCCGAAGCGGCGCGCGCGTCATGGCTCGATGCGCCGCTCTGCACGTGGATCGCCGAGGAGGACGGCGCGGTACTGGGCTCGTACTACCTGAAGGCGAACGCGGCCGGCCCCGGCAATCACGTGTGCAATTGCGGCTACATGGTGAGCGAGGCCGCGCGCGGCCGTGGCGTCGCGCGCCTGATGTGCGAGCACTCGCAGCAGGTTGCGCGCGAGCGCGGTTTCCGCGCGATGCAGTTCAACTCGGTCGTCTCGACGAACGAGGTGGCGGTCGCGCTGTGGCAGAAGCTGGGATTTGAAATCGTCGGGCGCCTGCCGCGTGCGTATCGTCACGCGCGGCTCGGGTTCGTCGATTGCCTCGTGATGTTCAAGTGGCTCGGCGACACACCCGCCGCCGGAGCCTGAGCACGCAACGGCCGAATCAGACGGCGAACGCGCCGTCGAACACGATCCGGTCGTCGAGCGCGAGCGTGCCGCGCGCGAAGATCAGGTCGAGATGGTGGCTGCCGTTTTCGCCGCCGCCGAGCCCGAGGTGCAGGCCTGGATGACGTTCCTCGAACCCCGCATTGCGGCCATACAGCCCGCGAATGCCGAGGTTCGTGCCGATGCCGAATTCCTCGATCCGCCGGTGATTCGGATGCCGGTCGAGATAGGCCGAGAAATCGCGCCGGAAGCCCGTGTCGTCGGTATCGAAACCGACGATCGTGCTGTTCTCGACCTGCAGCGTCGCGAGCCGCTCGGCCACCTTGTACTTGATCGCGAACGGCACGGTGCCGAGAAACGTGCCGCTGAAGACGATCGTGCCGTTGAGATCGGTCACGTGCGTCGCGATCTCGCCGGGCACGACGTCGAGGTTGCCCATTCCGTCCACGCTCGTCCATTTCTGGTCCGGCGCGAGCGAGCCCGCCAGCGTGTTCCCGGCTTCGTCGATGAAACGGATCTGCGATGCGCGCGCGGCCGCGTCGATCAGCCGGCCGTTGCGTGCCGCGATGTCGTCGAGCGATTCGGCGAACGCCTCGTCGAGATGCGGGCCGTAATCCTTGAACAGCACCGACTTGCTCCAGTGCTCGACGATCGCCGGGCGGATCGCGGCGAGGAACGGCGGCCCACTTGGCGACGGTGTCGGCAGGCACGACGAGTCGTACAGCAGCACGAACAGGTCGGCTTCATCGAGTGCGGCGGTGATATCGGCGGGCGGGGTGCTTTCGAGGCAGAGGGTCGTGGCGTCGAGTGAATCGGGCAGGGCGGCAAATGCGCGCAACGCGATGTCGCGGTTGCGGGTGTCGTGACCGACCAGCAGTTTTCCCGATTCGCCGCGCGCCAGTTTGTCGCGCAGCGCGGGGTGGAAGCCGAGTGCGCGGTGCAGGTTCAGCATGCGTGTCTCCGGAAGCGGCGGAAGGGCCGCGGCCCTTCCGCGAGAACGGGTGGCCCGCTCAGACCGGCCAGAGCGCGGTGCCGAACGGCACCACGGCGTCCTCGACCATCATGTCGATGGCCTCGGGGTGCGTGTCTTCCTGCATCCAGTCAAGCAATTCGATCTGCTGGGTGTCCTGCATGTCAATTCTCCTGTGGTGAACATGAGTGTTTCAACATGAAAGCGCGGCTAAAAAGTTGCCACTCCTCATCAGGTATTTCGTGAATGCCAGATGAGTGGCGTTGATATTAGTCTGACGAATTTGCGAATGCAATGCGTTGCAAGGATTTTAGCGTCGGCGTGCTAAACAACGCGGGATGACGACACACGTGCGGTAAAAGGCGGGTAAAGAGATCGACGGATTCAATGTCATTTTTTCAATGAAATGAATCGGAATCGATGTATCGTATTCGGCGAATTGTTATCGGAATTTAGATAGCCTCGATCATGGCGACCGACGTCGTGCGCGGCAGCGCTGCATACGAATGCATCGCCGGTCGGCACGGGCGTGTCGGCGGCCCGATGCCGTGTCAGCCGAGCAGCGCCTTGCCGAGCGGTTTGGCCGGCTCGGAGCGGAGCACCAGCGACGTCGTGACCGCGCCGAACCGGGCAATCGCGTCGATGATGGTTTCCAGTTGTCCCGGTGTCGGCACGAGTACCTTCAGCAAGAAGCAATCCTCGCCGGTCATCCGGTGAACCTCGATGACGTGCGGCATCTCGGCGAATGCGCGCAGCGCGGGCTTGATGTGTTCGTGCGTCGTCTTCAGCCGGATGATGGCCATCATCCCCAACCCCAGCGCCGCCGGATCGATTCGCGCGCCGTAGCCGGCGATGATGCCGCGTTCTTCCAGCCGCTTGACGCGCTCCGACGTCGCCGGCTGCGACAGCCCGATGCGCCGGCCCACCTCGGACAGCGGCATCCGCGCGTTTTCCTGTAGTGCCTCGAGGATCGAAAGATCCAGGCGATCGAGCTCTCCATTCGACATGTCCGTTTTCCCGCTCCGTTAATTCATCGGCATATTGTCTCAATAACCGATGACTTGCCATTCCCGGCCGGTTTCCGGCGGACGAGACTGAGCGCTCGCCTGTTCATGGAGACGGAGATGGAGATGGACCAAACGATCGTGATCGTGCCGGGGATCGGCAACTCGGGACCGGATCATTGGCAGAGCCACTGGGAGGCCGCGATTCCGGGCGCCATCCGCATGGCGCCCGCGTCATGGGATGCCCCCGACCTGCGCGACTGGATGGCGGCGCTGGATGAAGCCGTCGCGCAAGCCGCGGCGCCGCCGGTGTTGATCTGCCATTCGCTGGGGTGCCTGCTGTTCGCGCACTGGCGCGCGGCGTCGGCGCGTGTCGTGCGCGGCGCATGGCTCGTTGCGGTGCCCGATCCGGGCGGCCCGCGTTTTCCGGCCGCGGCGCGTGCGTTCGCGAACGTGCCGGGCGGTGATTTCGGCGGTTTGCCGGTGCTGGCGATCGCCAGTTCGGACGACGGGTACGACCCGTCCGGGCGCGGTATCGCATGGGCGAGCGCACGTGGCGCGACGCCGCTGCGGCTCGGCCCGCGCGGCCACCTGAACGCGGAAGCGGGATTGGCGCAGTGGCCGGAGGGGCGTGCGTTGCTGACGGCCTTCATGGCCGGATTGCCGCGCTAGCGCCGGCAAGCGGCTGCCGTCCTTCCACGCGTGCTTGCCCGTGACGGCTCAAGTATGATCGGTCGACAGAATCGGAAGCCTCGACGGACAGTCGGGACCGGCGCGTGCGAAACGCCGGTTCCGTCGCGTCGACTCCCCGGCTTCGAACGACAAAGGAGACACGCGATGCGCGCAGCGCCGCAACCGGAGCCTGCCGGCCCGTCGCAGCCGGACACCGGCGCGACCCGCCATACCCCCGAACGTGACCCCGATCGCATGGCCGCGTGGCGGCTCGCGATCGGCCTGTCGCTCGGCAGCGCGATCGCGCTCGGCCTCGCGCGCTTTTCGTATGCGCTGCTGCTGCCGCCGATGAAGGCCGATCTCGGCTGGACCTTCGCGCAAGCGGGCGCGCTGAACACGGCGAACGCGGCCGGCTACCTGATCGGTGCGCTCGCGTTTCCGTTGCTGTCGCGACGCTGGCGCGCGGGCACGCTGCTCGCGGCCGGGTGCGTGCTGACCGCGTTGCTGATGGCCGCGTGCGGGCTCACGTCCGGCATGCACGCGCTGCTCGTGCAGCGGCTCGCGACCGGCGTCGGCAGTGCGCTGATCTTCATCAGCGGCGGCGTGCTGGCCGCGCGGCTCGCGTCGGCGTCGCCGCGCGATGCGGGCCTGCTGCTCGGCCTCTACTACGGCGGCACCGGATGGGGCATCGTCGCTTCGTCGCTGCTCGTGCCGGCGACGCTCGCGCAGGGCGTACATGGCTGGCAGCCCGCGTGGTTCGCGCTCGCGTTCGCATGCGTGCTGTTCTCGGCGGTAGCCGTGTCGGCCGCGCGCCGCATCGAGCGCGTGCACGCGGCACCCGCCGCGCCGCGCGACGGTGCGGTGCCGGCGGCGACCGCGAGCCCCGCGCGATTCGCCCTCGCGCTGGCCGGCTACGGCCTGTTCGGCGTCGGCTACATCGGCTACATGACGTTCATCGTCGCGCTGCTGCGCGGCGCGGGAATGAGCGGCACGGTGGTCGCCGCGTTCTACGTGATGCTCGGCGTCGCGACCGTCGTCTCGGCACGGCTGTGGTCGGGGCTGCTCGACCGGATGCGCGGCGGCCAGGCGCTGGCCGTGCTCAATGCGCTGCTCGGCATCGCGACGCTGATGCCGGCGATGTTCGTGCATCCGGTTGCCGCGTTCGCGTCGGGCGTGCTGTTCGGCGCGACGTTCCTGTCGGCCGTCGCGTCGACGACGGCCTTCGTGCGCCACAACCTGCCGCCCGACGGCTGGGCGAAAGGGATCAGCGCGTTCACGACGGTCTTCGCATTCGGGCAGATCGCCGGGCCGGTCGCGATCGGCTGGGTGTCGGACAGCGCGGGGCTCGCGCGCGGGCTCGTGTATTCGGCGCTGACGCTGTTCGCGGGTGCCGCGCTCGCGGCCGGGCAGCGCGCGTTGCGGGCCGCCGCGTAGTCACGCGCGATTCACCGCACGCACGCCGTGCGCGATACGCGATGAAACGCACGGCCGAAGTAGATCAGGCTGTCGCCGTCGTCGCGCACGCGGATCGATGTCGCCTCGATGAACATCACCGAATGCGAGCCGACTTCCTTCATGTCGGCGATCGTGCCCTGCAGGCTCGCGAGCGCGTCGCGCAGCACGGGCACGTCCTGCTCGCCGCGATCCCACACGGGCAGTTCGAAACGCCGGTCCATCGGCAGCTCGGTGAGCCCCGCGAAGTGCCGCGCGAGCTGTTCGTGTTCGGCCGGCAGCACGTTGATGCAGACGTGGCGATTGCGTTCGAACGTCGCATGCATCGCGCTCGACCGGTTGAGGCACACGAGCAGCGTCGGCGGCGTGTCGGTGACGGAGCACACGGCGCTCGCGGTGATCCCGCAGCGGCCGTGCGGCCCGGCGGTGGTGATCACGTTGACGGCCGCGCCGAGGTGGGCCATCGCTTGCCGGAAGGCCTTCTGCGCGTCGGTCGGCTCGACGCGTGCCGGTCGCTGGATATCGGTCGTGGAAGACATGGGCGCTCCTGGTTGGACGAGAGCGGCGATCGTGCGGCGCTGCGGGTGCAGCGCCTGATCGCCGACGATGACCCAAGCGTACGTCGCGAAAAGGCGGACGACCATTCGCACGATTGACGATGGAGATGGCGTTCTCGCCAACGCGTCTAAAGGTTCTACCTAGGTACGCGGCGCGACGCGCGAAAAAAACCGGGAATGTGCGTTCGTGCGGCCCGTGAAGGGGTTTTCAGCAGGTTTTCGGCTCGTTATGATGTGCCGCGCATCCCCAGCGAACGACGTGCGCGACGCGCCGGCAACCGGCCCCGTAGGCGGCGCGTGCGATACCCATACCGATATTCAGCGAGACCCCCGCGATGACGTCATCCGCACCGATCGTATACATCGTCGACGACGACAGCGGCATGCGGACGTCGCTCGCCTGGCTGCTCGAATCGGTCGGGATCGCGTCCGAGGGGTTCGCGAACGCCGCGGATTTTCTCGCGCGCTTCGACGTGAACCTGCCCGCGTGCCTGGTGCTCGACGTGCGGATGCCGGAGAAGAGCGGCTTCGACGTGCAGGCCGAACTGAACGCGCGGGGCGCGACGCTGCCGGTGATCTTCGTCAGCGGGCACGGCGATATTCCGATGTCCGTGCGCGCGCTGCAGAACGGCGCGATCGATTTCGTCGAGAAACCGTACAACTCGCAGCAGATGCTCGAGCGCGTGCAGCGCGCGCTGCGGCTCGCGCAGCAGCGGCACGCGGTGAGCCAGCGCCACCGCGAGCTGCGCCAGCGGCTCGATGCGCTGACCGCGCGCGAGAAGGAAGTGCTGCGCGGCGTGGTGGACGGCAAGGGCAGCAAGCAGATCGCGTCTGATCTGTCGATCAGCGTGAAGACCGTCGACGTGCATCGCGCGAGCATCAAGGAGAAGCTCGGCGCGACGTCGATCGCCGCGCTCGTGCGGGACGTGATGGTCGTGTGGGGCGACGACGGGGAGCCGTCGCGATAGGGGGGCGGGCACGCGGCGTTGGCCTGCTCGCACGAGTCTCACACGTGTCCCGCGCGGCACCGGTCGGCACCGGTCGGCAGCGCACAAGCGATGCAGCCCACCGCTCAGCGCATGTACAACCCGCCGTTGATGTCCCAGCACGCGCCGTTCGCGAAGTGCGCGTCGCCCGACGCGAGCAGCACGGCCGCATCCGCCACGAAACCGGCCGACCCGAGCTTGCCGCCCGGCAGGCTCGCGAGCACCTGGCGCAGTTTCTCCGGCGCGACGCTTTCATGCACGATCGGCAAATCGAGCGGGCCCGGCGAGATCGCGTTGACGGTCACGCCCCGCGCGGCGAGATCGCGTGCGAACACCTTGGTCAGCGTCAGCGTGCCGCCCTTCGCGGCCGCGTAGTGCGCGCCCGTTGCCGAGCCGCCGTTCTGGCCGGCGAGCGATGCGATGTTGACGATGCGGCCCGCACCACGTTCCGCGAAATACTGGCCGAACACCTGGCAGCCGAACAGCACGCTGCGCAGGTTCACGTCGATCACCTGGTCGAACTGCTCGGCCGTGATCTCCATCGCGGGCACGACCTTCGATGCGCCCGCGTTGTTCACGAGCACGTCGATCGTGCCCCAGCGCGCGACGAGCGCATCGCGCGCCGCTTCGAAATCGCGTTTCGACGTGACGTCGAGCGGCAGCGCGATCGCGCGTTCGCCGCCCGGGTCGAGTTCGCGCGCATGCGCATGAATGGCGTCGGCGGCGATGTCGGCCAGCGCGACGCGATAGCCGGCCGCATGGAAGCGGTCGGCGATGACGGCGCCGAGCCCGCGTGCGGCGCCGGTAACGAGGACGACTCGGTCTGACATGATGCGTGATTCCCTGGTTCGCGGGCGCGTGAACGGTGAAGCCGCGCCCGCATCGTGGTTCATGCGGCGAGGGCCGCTTCGAAGTGTGCCGCGATCGCGCAGACCCGCTCGTCCGCGCCCTTGCGCCCGACGATCTGCAGGCCCGCCTTCAGCGGCGAACCGGCCAGCGGCAGCGGCAGGCTGAGCGCCGGATGGCCGCTCAGGTTGAACGGCCGGATCAGCGACGACATCGCGATCACCGATACACCGTCGCGCGCCTGCTGCAGCGTGATCGGCAGCGCGGGCAGCGTCGGCAGCACGAGCACGTCCCCGAGTTCGAGCGCGGCGTCGACCTGCGCGGTGAAGCGTGCGCGTACGGCTTCGGCTTCCGCGAGGGCGGCGGGTGTCGTCGTCGCGGCGGTGCGCAGCCGCGCATCGAGATCGGCGCCGAGCTTGCCGGTGTCGACCAGATGGCCGAACGCGCGCGACGTTTCCGCGTTGATCACGGTGAGCCCCGCCGCGAAGGACGCCGGCATTTCGTCGAGCACGAGCGCGTGCGAACGCAGGCCCGACACGCGCACGGCCGCGTCGAGCGCGGCGGCGATCGCCGGATCGGCTTCGACGCTGATCTGCGCGATCGTGCAGCCCGCCACGGAGGCCGCCGCTTGCGCCCGATCGAAGCCCGGTGCGATCGCGGCCATCACCGCGGCCAGCGTGCGGATATCGCGTGCGAACGGCCCGACGCAATCGAGCGTGGTATCGGCCGGCGCGACGCCGCGCCGCGACACGCGGCCGAACGTCGGCTTCAGCCCGGCCACGCCGCAGCAGGCGGCCGGCCCGCGAATCGAGCCGCCGGTGTCGGTGCCGAGCGCCGCATCGACCGCGCCGAGCCCGACGAGCGAAGCGGAACCGCTCGACGAGCCGCCCGGGATGCGCGTCGCATCCTGCGGATTGACGGGCGTGCCCGTGTAGTCGTTGATGCCGGTCATGCCGAACGCGAGCTCGTGCATGTTCGCCTTGCCGGCGATCTGCCAGCCCGCGTCGAGCAGCAGGCGGACGACGTCCGCATGTTGCGCGGCCGGCGGAGCATCGGCGAGCGCGCGGCTCGCCGCGCGGGTCGGATGGCCCGCGATGTCGATCGTGTCCTTGATCGCGATCGTGGGGCCCGGGCCGCCGAGCGTGAAGGTGTCGATGAAGCCTGTCATGGTCGATATCGTGCGGAAGCGGTGGAAAGCATCAGGGCCGTGGCGCGGCGGCGAGCGGCCACGGGCCGTCGAGCACGCGTTCGGTGCGAAAGTGCCGGATCAGCCAGGTCGCCCCGTCGCCGGCCGGCATGAAATCGACGGTCAGCCGCGCGGCGATCAGCTCGGCCGTGCCGTTCGCGTAGCGCGACGCCTGCAGCATGATCCAGCGGCCGCGCGCGCTCGTGTTGCCGGCGCCGATCTCGATCGACTCCGACGTCAGGAAGTGCAGGTTCGCCGAGAAATGCGGATCGGGCGGCAGGTAGCGGCCCAGCATCGCGACGATCGCGGCCGTGCCTTCGAGGCGGCCGAACTTCTGCGCGTACTGCGGGCCGATGCCTTCCCACACGGCGTCGGGTGTGAACAGGCCGGCGAGCGACGGGCCGTCGCCGGCATCCTCGGGCACGTCGCACAGCGCCATGTAGCGCGTGATCGTCGCGCGCACCGCGCGCTCGGCGTCGAGCGCCGCCACGCGCTGCGCGAGTGCGTCGAGCGCCGCCACGCGCTGCGCGAGTGCGTCGATCAGGCCGGGGGACGAGCTGCGAGACAGGTCGGTCATCGCGCGCCTCACGACGCGGGTTTCGCGGCCGGCGGCACGGTCAGCGCGCGGCCGACCCGCGCTTCGATCTTGCCGTAGCGCCACAGGTTGTATTCGCCGACCGGCGTCGTGCGATACAGGTTGCACACGGCGACCGTCGTGTCGAAATCGGCGACGTCGGCCATGATGTAGAAGGTCCACGGCGCGCCGTCGGCCTGGCCGACCACGAGGCGGTCGTCGTCCATTACGCCGAGCACGCGCACGCCGGGCATCGCCTCGACGGCGGCGAGCATCGCGCCGTACGCCTGCCACACTTCGCCGATCTTCTCGCGCGGCAGGTCGAAGAAGTTCTGCGACACGCCGCAGCAGAACAGGACACGCAGCGGCAGCGGATTCGAATCGGACATCTCGGGTTCTCCAGGGGAAACGGTTGGGCGCATGCGCCGGCCGGTAGCGGTGCTTCCGCATCGGCGCCATGCGCGTTCGGGAAACAGCGCCGCCCGGGCGCGGGTTGCGCGGGTTACAGGTAGCCGGGAAACGGCGTGACGCCGGTAAATACCGCGCCCGCGCCGTCGAAGTTGCCCTCCGCGAGAAACGCGTGCTGCGTGACGACCATCGCGTCGCGCAGCAGCCGCTGAAGCGGATGCGTGCGATAGATCGCCGCCGTGCCGCCGAGGCGGTACGCGCGTTCGACGACGCTCGCGCCTTCGCGTGCGATATGCGTGGCCGCGAGCCGCAGCAGGCTGACCTGGTCGGGCGTCACGGGATTGCCCGCGAGGATCGATTGCCACACCGTGTCGGTTGCGTCGTAGAAGAACGCGCGTGCCGAGCGCAGCTGCGCTTCGGCCTTCGCGAGCTCGATGCGGAAATACGCGCGATCGGCGAGGCGCGGCGCGCCGGTCGTCGTCTGCCGGCCGCCCGACATGCGGTTCGCGACGTCGAGCGCCGCGCGCGCGAGGCCGAGATTGACGACGGCCAGCACCTGCGCCGCATACGCGACGGTCGGGTAGCGGTACAGCGGCTCGTCGACGGTCGGCTCGCCGCCGCGCACGAAGGTCCACGCTTCGGCCACGAAGCGGTCGTCGACGCGCAGGTCGTGGCTGCCGGTGCCCTGCATGCCGACCACGCTCCAGTTCTCGACGATCTCGACATCGGCCGCGCGGAACACGGCCGTGCGCGGCTTGTTCGGCGCGGCGTCCTGCGCGCCGGGCACGGCGATGCCGACGCCGAGCCAGTCGGCACCCTTGCAGCCGCTCGCGAATTTCCACGTGCCGTTCACGCGCCAGCCGCCCGGCGCGGCCTGCGCCGGCTGCACCGGGAACAGGCCGCCCGCGAACACCTGGTCGGGGCCGCTCGCGTACAGCTCGGCCTGGGTCTCGAGCGGCAGCGCGGCGAGATAGACGTTCGCGGAGCCGAAGCTCGCCACCCACGCGGCCGAACCGTCGGCGGTCGCGATCCGTTCGATCATGTCGAGGAAGGCGGTCGGCGCGAGCGCATCGCCGCCGAAGCGGCGCGGCGTGCCCGCGCGATAGATGCCGGCCTGCCTGAACAGCGCGATCACGTCGCGCGGCACGTGCGACAGGCGATCGAATTCGTCGCGGCGCGCGGCGACGGTTTCGATCACGGCGTCGAGCGGCGACAACCGCGCGGCCGCGGTGCCTGCCACGGGCTGGGAGGACGGCGCGGGTTCGATGGCGAGGGCGGCTTGCGGCATGGTTGTCTCCTGGACGGATAGGGGTTCGGATGCGGGGCGGCATGCGTGCTGTCTCGGGTGGCAACACGACGATGCAACCAGTCTAGAAACGCCGAAAACACGCAGCAATTGGTGCGTTGGGCCGCGCGACTGGTGAGGTTCCGTGCCGGCCTAAAGAAATCTTCAGATGCGATCGGCGCGCGCCGGTGCTATGTTGGCTTTCCGGCCGCGCGACGCCGCGCGCCTTCATCCGAAGCCGATCATGAGTTTCCCTGACGAAGACGATTTCCACCGGCTGCTCGACGCGCTGACCACCTGTGTGCTGCTGCACGACGCGCAGACGAAGGCGATCGTGTGGGCGAACCGCGCCGCGTGCATCGCGCTCGGTTTTTCCGTCGAGGAACTGCTGCCGCTGAAGGCGCCGGACATGACGCGTCCCGAGCCGAAATACCGGCGCGAGATCGCCGTGAGCGCGTGGGATCGCGCGCTCGTCGACGGGCCGCAGGTGTACGAATGGTGCTACCGGTCGCGCACGGGCGTCGACATGCTGTCCGAGGCGACCGCCACCTACGTGCCGCTGCGCGGGCGCGACGTCGTGATGGTGCAGTTCCGCGACATCAGCGCCGAAGAGGCGGTGCGCCAGCAGTTGCGCCGCTACGAGGCGCGGCTGCGCGAATTCATGCAGGATCTCGACGAAGGTATCGCGGTCGTCACGCCGCGCGGCGGCGTGCAGTTCATCAGCGAGTCGGGCCGCCGCGTGCTCGGGCTCGCGCCCGACGAAGCGCTCGGCGAGGTGCTCGACTACTGCTCCGAGGCCGATCGCGACCGGCTCGTCGCGCAATTGCACGATGCGCCGTCCGCGTGCCCGTCCGCGCCGCAGCGCTACCGGATCGTGCGGCGCGACGGCTCGCCGTGCTGGCTGCGCATCCTGTGCCGGCAGGTCGAGATCGAGGGCGATCTCGACGGGCTGCTCGTGCAGTTCCGCGACGTGAGCGACGAGGTCGCGATCGAGGACGCGCGCCGCGCCGAAGCGCGCATGCTCGAACACGCGGGCCGCTACAACGCGATGGGCGAGATGGCGAGCGTGATCGCGCACGAGCTGAGCCAGCCGCTCGCGGCCGTGCGCAATTTCATCGAAGGGGCGGTGCAGCGGCTGAACGGGCGCGGCGCGATCGACGACGCGATCTGGGGGCTGCGCAGTGCGGACCGCCAGGCCGAGCATGCGGCGCTGATCATCAAGAGCGTGCGCGAATTCATCGTGAAGCGCGAGCCGGTCGTCGCGCTCGCCGACCTGCGCGACATCCTCGCGGACGTCGCGTATTTCATCGAGCTGCGTGCGAAGGATGCCGGCGTGACGGTCGCGATCGTGCAGGCCGACGTGCCGCTGCCGATCCGTTGCGAGCGCGTGCTGATCGGGCAGGTGATCCTGAATCTCGCGTTCAATGCGATCGAGGCGTTCGCCGGTTGCGAACGCGTGCCGCGCATGCTGACGCTCGGCACCGCGAACGTGGCCGGGCACGCCGAGCTGCGCGCGATCGACAACGGCCCGGGCATCGCGGCCGGCGCGCACGGCCGGCTGTTCGACGGCTTCTCGTCGTCGAAGGCCGGCGGCAACGGGATCGGGCTGTCGCTGTGCAAGAGCATCGTGACGCGCCACGGCGGCCTGATCGGCGCGAGCGCGGCCGAGGGCGGCGGGCTCGACTGCCGCGTGACGCTGCCGCTTGCCGACGGGTGAGCGCAACCGCGTCGGTGTGTCGCGGCGAGGCGGCGACGCGCGATGCATGGTCAGCGCCCCAGCGCCCGCGCGGTCTGGCCGCCGATGCCGAAGTCCGTGTTCGGAATGTCCTTGATGATCACGCGCGTCGCCTGCAGCGGCGCGTCGAGCACGTTCGCGCCCACGTCGGACAGCGCGGCGATCAGCGCGCGTTTCTGTTCGTCGGTGCGGCCGGCGATCAGGATCGCGACGATTACCGGCAGCGACGGCGGCGCGCCGTCCGCGGCGCTGCGCCCGCCGAGGCCGATATGTGTCGCGGGCAGTTCGGTGAGCAGTACGCGCACGGATTCGATGGGTGCGCCGATCGCGTCGACGGTCGCGATGCTGAGCCGTGCGATCAGTTCGGCCTTGCGCGCGTCGTCGTGGCCGGCCGGCAGGAAAACTTCGAGTGTGGGCATGGTCGTCCGGAAAGGTGAAGGTGACTGGCTCACCGTTGCGCGGGCGACGGCGAACCGGTGGCCGTTCAAAGGTGAAGGTGACCGGCTCACCTTTGTGTGGGCGACGGCGAGCCGGCAGCCGCTCACAGGTGAAGGTGACCGGCTCACCATTGCGTTGGCGACGGCGAACCGGCCACGGCTCACAGCAGGAAGCCGATCGCGCTGAGCGCTTCGGTCGAGTCGATCAGGCGCACGACCTTTTCGGCAATCCGCATTTCGCCTTCGGCATCGACGTGCAGCTTGTGCGTGACGTCGGCCGCGAACAGCGTCGCGACGCCGCGCTTGTACGCGACGACGACCTGCGCCGATTTCAGCTCGACGGTGCCGGCGCTGCCGCTTTCCAGCGTGAAGCGCGACACGGTGCGCACCGTGCGCGCGGCGTCGGCGGCCGACGCCGAATAGCCGGACACCATCCGCTGCACGCGCTTCTCGCGCATGTCCTGGTCGTCGAATACGTAGTTCAGCGTCGCCGCGAAATCGGTCGTGTCGGGATCGATCGGCACCACGTAATGGCCGGCCGGATCCCACAGGTCGAGCCATGCGCGATAGTCGCGGCGGTCGAGCATCTCGGCTTCGCGCCACACGAATTGGACCGCGCGGGCGAAGGTCTGCTCGGAAAAGAGGGCGTTGCGGTCGTCCATCATTGCTGCTCCATCATCTTGCGCCATTGCTGGTAGGCCTCGCGCATGCCGGTTTCGTCGGTCGCATGGGCGGTCTTTTCGCCGTTCGCGGCGGTCGTCTCGCGGTTCAGCCCGCGATTCACGAGGATCGGCACGTCGGGGCCCGCGTGCGCGCCGCGCTGCACGCGCTCCCACGCTTCCGCGTCGTCGGGGCTCCCGAAGCCGAACGGGCCCTGGAAGTGCTCGTGAATGCGCAGCCGTTCGCGGTTCGCTTCGTCGGGGCCGCCGTCCATCGCGAGCGCGACGTGGCGGATCTCGGTTTCGTTCGCCGCGATCGGCCGCAGCACGCGGAAGAACGCCATCGACAGCGCGAGGTTCGGGAACAGGTTCAGGTTGAAGCCGACCCCCATCAGCGAGCGCACGATGCGGCGCACATCGTCCGGCGAGTGGCGTTCGGCGAGC
Organism: Burkholderia sp. Bmkn7; assembly: GCF_041103175.1. Taxonomy (NCBI): domain Bacteria; kingdom Pseudomonadati; phylum Pseudomonadota; class Betaproteobacteria; order Burkholderiales; family Burkholderiaceae; genus Burkholderia; species Burkholderia sp. Bmkn7. Next base: position 1,137,532 of record NZ_JBGCUH010000002.1, read on the forward strand.
TTCGCCGCGAGCGGCGCGAAGCGCTCGGGCAGCGGCGCGCCGTCGTCTTCGTCGAGATCGATCAGCTCGGGCATCAGCACCGCGAGGCTGTGGCCGTTGCCGAGCCCGCGGCAGAACGCGTCCTCGCTCGTCATGAAGCTCGTGATCGCGGCGGCCGTCTCGTCGTCGATCGACTTCATCCACGATTTGTGCACGACCGGGAAGTGATAGAGGTCGGTCGTGTTCTCGAGCTGGATCTTCCAGTTGCCCTTGAACTTGAACTTGTGCTCGCCGTTCGCCTTGATCGGGTAGCCGGCGCCCTGTTTCATGAACAGGTCGATCCACGGCTTTGCGCCGCCGAGGAAATCCTCGAGCGGCTCGATCGTGTCGTTGAAGCTCGCGAAGACCAGCCCCTGGTACACGCCGACGCGCAGCTTCACGAGCGGCAGGTCGCCTTTCTCGCACACGCCTTCGTAGCCGTCGCCGTAGGGCAGCGCGCGCAGCGTGCCGTCGAGCGCGTACGACCAGCTGTGATACGGGCACGTGAAGCCCTTTGCGTTGCCCTTGTGCGATTCGCAGACGGTCGCGCCGCGATGACGGCAGCGGTTCTGCAGCACGTTGATCTCGCCGGTCTTGTCGCGCACGACGATCACCGGCTGGCGGCCGATCGTCGTCGTGATGAAGTCGCCCGGGTTCGGCAGCTCGCTCTCGTGTGCGACCCAGATCCAGGTGCGGTAGAAGATGCGCTCGAGCTCGGCTTCGAACAACGCGGGATCGTGATACATCGCCGGTGCGATGCGGTCGGGTTGCGCGAGGCCGTGCAACGCGCTGGTGTCGATCGTCTGGTAGGGAATGTCGCTCATCGTTGTCGTGGGGGAAGAGTCGCGAGGAAGCGCAAGGCCCGGTCGGACGGACCTCGTGCGGATAGCGGAACCAGTTTCGTCGTCGCGATTCCATCCGTCAAATTGATCTAAAAAATGCAGTCAAATAAGCAGGATGAATAATTACGCGGGTGACTCGCGATGCGTCGCGACCATGCATGCGATTCATGGGCGGCATTTTTGGCAGGAATTTGACCGGGTCCGGCTGCGCTCTTATCGTGGTCGGACGCAGTGAACAGATTCGATCGCGGACCTGCCGCCGGATGCCGGACCGGCAGGACAACTGACTCTATTCGGACTCCACATGAACTCATCGGCGCCCCTGTCTGCGGTTGCGTTGCCCGCTTCCCGCAGCACGCATTCGGTTCGACGCGCGGTCACCACCGCCGTGCTCGGTCAGGCACTCGAATGGTACGACTTCTTCCTGTACGGGACGGCCGCCGCGCTGCTGTTCGGCAAGCTGTTCTTTCCGGTCGGCAGCGATCCGCTGACCGGCACGATCGCGGCGTTCGGCGGCTTCACGGTCGGCTTCGTCGCGCGCCCGATCGGCGGCCTGCTGTGCGGGCACATCGGCGATCGTTACGGCCGCAAGACCGTGATGATGCTGACGATGTTGACGATGGGTGCGGCGACGGTCGGGATGGGGTTGTTGCCGACCTATCGAGACATCGGCATCGCTGCACCGGTCGCGCTCGTCTTGCTGCGCGTGCTGCAGGGGCTCGCCGCCGGCGGAGAATGGAGCGGCAGCATCCTGCTGATCCACGAGAACGCGCCGGCCGGGCGGCGCGGCGCGCTGGCCGCGTGGAGCCCGTGCGGGGCGGCGTTCGGCTTCGTGTTGTCGACCGCCGCGTTCCTGCTCGTGCAGCAGCTGCCGGCCGCCGACGTCGAGCGCTGGGGTTGGCGCATCCCGTTCCTCGCGAGCATCGTGCTGGTCGGGTTCGGCCTTTGGATGCGCCGCTCGATCGGCGAAAGCGCGGAATTCGCCGAAGCGCGTTCGACGCAGAAGGCCAGCGCGACGCCGCTCGTCGACGTATTGCGCGAATGCCCGCGCGAGGTGCTGACGGTGTTCGGGCTGAGATTCGGCGAAGGCGCGGTGTCGTATCTGTTCTTCGCATTCTCGCTCGCATACGGGAAGTTCATCGGCCTCGATGCTTCGTGGCTGCTGAGCGGGCTCGTGATCTCGATGCTGCTGATGATTCCGGTGACGCTGTTCGCGGGCCGCCTGACCGATCGGGTCGGCCGCAAGCCCGTCTACCTGCTCGGCGCCGTCGCCGTCGTGCTGATCGCGTATCCGTACTTCACGCTGCTGCAGTCGGGCCGCTTCTCGCACGTGATCGTCGCGCTGATCCTGGCGAACAGCGTCGCGATCGGCATCCTCGAAGGCGCGCAGCCGGCGTTCATCAGCGAACTGCTGCCCGTGCATCTGCGCTTCTCGGGGCTCGGCATCGGCCGCGAAATGGCGTCGGTGCTCGGCGGCGGGCTGTCGCCGGTGATCGCGACCGCGCTGCTTGCGCATTACCGCAGCGCGACGCCGATCGTCATCTATCTCGTGATCCTCGGTGCGATCACGGTCGTCGCGACCTGCATCGCGCCGGAAACCCACCCGAAGGCGATGCGCGATGCAGCCCGCTCGCGCTGACCGTCGCCAAGCCTTTCGTCCAGACCCTTCGCCCAGACCCTTCGCCCTTTCAGGAAGTCACCATGCAAGCCAATTCCGCCATTCGTGCCGTCGTGCCCGACGCGCCCGCGTCACCGCAACCGGCCGACCGCTCGCCGCTGCCTCTCGAGGCGGTGATCGCCGAAGTCGAACGCAGGCGCGACGAGTTCGACCGGCTGTCGCACGTGCCGCGCGACGTGATCGCGATGATGAAGCGCGCGGGCATCTTCCGCGCCGGCACGCCGGGCCGCTTTGGCGGCGACGCGCTGCCGCCGCACGTGTTCCTCGCGATGCTCGAACGGATCGCGGTCGCCGACGGGTCGGCCGCGTGGGTCGCGGCATTCGGGTCGGCCAATACCTATCTCGCCGCGCTGCCGCTCGACACGCAACGCACGATCTATGCGGACGGTCCCGACCAGGTGTTCGCCGGTGGTCTGTACCCGCTGCAGCCGGCGCAGCGTGCGCCGGGCGGCTACCGCGTGACGGGGCGCTGGCGCTTCGCGAGCGGCTGCAAGGGCGCGGACTGGATCGGCGTCGGCATCGGCGGTGCGCCAGCCGACGGCGGGGCGCCGGGCAAGCCGTTCACGGCCGTGTTTCGCGCCGACGACGTCGAGATCGTCGAGAACTGGCGTGTGGTCGGCATGCAGGGCACCGGCAGTCACGATCTCGCGCTGAACGACCAGTTCGTCGACGAAGCCTGGACCTTCGTGCGCGGCGGCGAGCCGACCGTCGACGAGCCGCTGTACCGCTATCCGGCGGTCGCTTACCAGGCGCAGGTGCATGCGGCGGTCAACGTCGGCATCGCGCGCGCCGCGCTCGACCTGCTCACCGCCATGTCGGGCGCGACGAAGACGACGACCGGTGCGCCGCGTCTCGCCGATCGTCCGTACTACCGCGAGGGCCTCGCGAAGGCCGAGGCCGACTGGCGCAGCGCGCGCGCGTTTTTCTACGAGACGGCGGAGGCCGCGTGGGCGTCGCTGGCCGCCGGCCGGCCGGTGTCGCCGCAACAGGCCAACCTGCTGCGGCTGAGCGCGACGCACGCGGCGCAGGTGTGCGCGAAAGTCGTGATGCAGGCGTACCAGCTGGCGGGCACGGCCGCGATCTATCGCGAGAACCGGCTGCAGCAACTGGTGCGCGATTCGATCGTGGTCACGCAGCACGCGTTTCTCGGCGAGGCGACCTATGACGGCTCCGGTGCCGTGTTTGCCGGCATCGCACCCGTGACACCGTATCCGTGACCGGCGATCGCGCCGATTCTTCGCAGCAGGAGCTTGAGATGAACGATGCAACGATCCACGACGACATGCGCCAGGACTTTCGCGAGGCGATGTCGCGTCTGCCGGCCGGCGTCAACGTCATTACCACCGACGGCGTGCACGGCCGCTGGGGCATCACCGCGAGCGCGGTGTGCTCGGTGACCGACACGCCGCCGACGATGCTGGTGTGCGTCAACCGCGGCAGCCGTGCGCACGACATCATGCACGGCAACGGGCGCGTCGCGATCAACCTGTTGCCATCCGCGTGCCAGGAGGTCGCGAGGGCGTTCGCCGGCATGGCGCCGGGCGACACGCGTTTCGACGATGCGCGCTGGCGGGACGGGAAAACCGGCGTCCCGGTGCTGGCCGACGCGAACGTCAGCCTCGAAGGGCGCATCATCGACAGCAAAACGGTCGGCTCGCATTCGGTGATGTTCGTCGAGGTCGACCATATCGCGCTGCATGCGGCGGCCGACGGGCTGATCTACTTCGGCCGCGCGTTCCACCGGCTCGCGCATCCGCTGGCCGCGCAGGCGGGGTGACGGATGGACATTTGCCTGTTCCTGATCGTCGATCGTGGTGGCGACGATGACGCCGGCGTGCCGCCACCGGGTCTCGACGATGCGATCGCGGCGCTGCGCGCAGTGCCCGGGCTGACGCGGCTGGTCGTGCATCGGCCCGCCGCGCTGGCCGCCGATCGCGCCGACCCCGTCGCGCGCCCGCCGTCGCCGGCATGCGTGGTGCAAGGCTACTTTGCCGAACTCGGCACGCTCGAAGCGATGCTTGCGCCGACGGGGGCCGCGCATGCGTGCGTCGCGCGTTGGCAGGCAGCCGGGCGGCGCGTCGTCCAGCAGGCGATGGCCGTACGCCCGATTCCGCTGGCCGGCCCGCGCGCGGCCGCGCAAAGCTGCACCTACCTCGTCAGCTACGACGGCGAAGCCGCGGACCCGAACGCGTGGCTGTCGCATTATCTCGATCATCATCCGCCGCTGATGGCGCAGTTGCCGGGCATCCGCGCGATCGAGATCTATACGCGCATCGATTACCGGACCGCGCTGCCGGTGCCGCGCGCGGATGCGATGCAGCGCAACAAGGTCGTGTTCGACGATGCCGGTGCGCTGGAGCACGCGCTGGCGTCGCCGGTCCGGCTGCTGATGCGCAGGGACTTCGACGCGCTGCCGCCGTTCACCGGCGCCACGCCACATTTCCCGATGACGAGCGATAGTTTTGAGATAACATCGATCGAGTAGTCCGCGCCGCGTCGCGCGATTGCGGGTCCGCCGCGTCGGCGCCCCGCCGCGGCTCACGAGCGCCATGACCCAATCCCGTCCGGTCGTCACCGACCTCAACCTGCTGCGCGTGTTTCTCGCGATCTCGGAGCTGCGCAGCCTGACCGCGGCCGGCGAGCGGCTCGGGCTCACGCAGCCGGCCGTCAGCCACGCGTTGCGGCGGCTGCGCAACCTGTTCGACGATCCGCTGTTCGTGCGCACGCCGACCGGCATGGCGCCGACCGACACGGCGCGCCAGCTGCACGGCCCGCTGACGCGCGCGTTCGGCATCATCGATCTCGCGGTGCAGCAGGTCGCGCACTTCGATCCGGCCACCGCGAACCGTACCTTCCGGTTGTCGATGTCCGACATGTCGGAGTTCTATTTCCTGCCGCCGCTGCTGGCGAGGCTTGCGGACGTCGCACCCGGCATTCGCGTCGATATCGCGAGCGCAACCGTCGACGCGGTCGGCGCTGCGATGCGCAGCGGCGAGATCGATCTCGCGCTCGGCTACGTGCCCGATCCGGGACCCGGCTGCGTGAGCGAAACGCTGTTCTCGGACGAGCACGTGTGCATGGTGCGGGCCGGCCATCCGCTGCGCAAGCGCGCGCCGACGCAGGAGGACCTGACCGCGCTGCGCTACATCTACGCGAGCAGCAATGCGACCGGCCACCGGATGGTCGAGAAGTGGCTCGACGAGTTGCACGTCGAGCGCACCGTCGTGCTGCGGCTGCCGCACTTCATCGTCGCGCCGGAGATCGTGCAGCACACCGATCTGGCGATCATCTTCCCGCGCAGCGTCGCCGAGCGCTTCAACCGCGGCCGCGCGTTCCGGATCTTTCCGTTGCCGTTCGTGCTGCCGCCGATCGAAATCCAGATGCACACGCACGTGCAGTTCGCGGCGGACCCGGGCATTGCGTGGCTGCGCGGCGTGATCCACGAGATGTTCCATCGCCCGGAAGCCTGACGGCGATTGCGCGCACCTGCGTAAAAATCCGCTTCACTGATTTAGAATGCGTTCACGCATCAATTTGACGAATAGTGATAGTGGAGGCGGTCATGACGTCGGTCGATCATCTCGATCTGAACCTGTTGCGCGTATTCCAGGCGATCGTCGAGGAACGCAGCCTGACGAAGGCCGGCGAGCGGCTCGCGTTGTCGCAGCCGGCCGTCAGCTATTCGCTCGGCCGGCTGCGCACGCTGTTCGACGATCCGCTGTTCGTGCGCACGCGCTCGGGCATGCAGCCGACGCCGGTCGCGCTCGAACTCGCGGGCATCGTCGGCAAGGCGCTCGACATGGTGCGCGTGGCGCTGCGCTACGCGGAGCGCTTCGATCCGGGCACGAGCACGCGTACGTTCCGGCTGTCGCTGTCGGATGCGGGGGAGATGGCGTACTTGCCCGCGATCTGCCAGGCGCTGCGCGAGCGCGCGCCGCGCGTGACGCTGAGCGTGCAGCCGCTGCCGGTGGAGGAGATCGAGGAAGCGCTGCGCGCGAGCCGGCTCGATTTCGCGATCGGCAACCTGCCGGAGCTGATGCCGCGCACGCGTCACCAGATGCTGTTCGAGGAAACGTATGTATGCATGACGGGCCGCCGGCGCGGGTTGCCGAGCGGCGGCGCGCTGAGCCTCGAGCAATTCGTGCGCGCCGCGCACGTCAACGTGAAATCGGTCGAGCACAGCCACCACGCGCTCGACGACGCGTTGCGCGCGCAGGGCGTGGGCCGCAACATCGCGCTCGAGGTGCCGCACTTCGTCGCGCTGCCGAGCGTGCTGTCGGTCACGGATCTGTACGCGACGCTGCCGAAGCGGCTCGCGCGGATCCTGAACCGCGACAACGCGTTCCGCCTGTACGACCTGCCCGTCACGCTGCCGCCCGCGCCGGTGACGATGCACTGGCACGAGCATTTCCATGAAGACGAGGGCAATGCGTGGATGCGCATGTTGCTGGCCGAACTCGTCGAGCAGTTCGACAACGCGTGAGCCCTGAAGACGAAGGCGATGCCCGGATGCGCGCGTTGCCGGCCGGAAGCGTCGAGTGGTTCGACGACGCGCGACTCATGAGGACGAGGGCAATGCGGATGACCGGCCGATGTCGTCGAGCGGTTCGACGACACGGGACGTCTTGAACCCGCGCCGCGTGTGTCGCAGGCGTCAGAGATCGAGCACCAGCACCGCCGAGCGCGCGCGCGACACGCAGCAGCAGATCACCGTGTTGCTCGCGCGCTCGGCCTTGCTGAGACAGTGGTCGCGATGATCGGGCTCGCCGTCGACGACGGGCACCATGCAGGTGCCGCACACGCCTTCGCCGCATGACGTATCGACTTCGATGCCGATCCGCGCGAGCGCGTCGACGATCGACGTGTCGGGCGTGACGCGCACCGATTGCCCGCTGCGCTGCAGGCGGACTTCGAAGCCGTCGGCCGGGCCGGCGCCGGCTTCGGCGTGGCCCGCATCGGCCGCGACGGGTTCCGCCGCGAAACGTTCGAGATGGATCGAGTCTTCGGGCACGCGCGTCGCGGCCGCCGCGACGACAGCCTCCATGAACGGCCCGGGGCCGCACGTATAGACGTGCGCGCGTGCGTCGACCGATTCGACGCAGCGGCCCAGCGCGGCCACGAGCGCATCAGGCTCGACGCCGTAGTGGAACGTCACGTGCGACGCGAACGGCTCGGCCGACAGTTCGTCGACGAAGGCCGCGTGCTCGCGGCTGCGCGCGAAGTAATGCAACCGGTAGCGCGCGCCGCGCCGGTGCAGTGCATACGCCATCGACAGCAGCGGCGTGATGCCGATGCCCGCCGCGATCAGCACGTGCTCGCTCGCGTCATCCGTCAGACGAAACAGGTTGCGCGGCGTACCGATCGACAGCTCGGCGCCGACCTGCACATCGTCGTGCAGCGAACGCGAGCCGCCGCGCGACTGCGCTTCCTTTTTCACCGCGAACAGGTAGCTGCCGCGTTCGTCGGGGTTGCCGCACAGCGAGTATTGCCGCGTGACGCCGGACGGCGCGGTGACGTCGATATGGGCACCGGGTTCGTACGCGTCGAACGGCTGGCCGTCGATGCGCGAAACCCGGAAACAGCGGATGTCCTGCGCCGCGTCGATCAGCGCGTCGATCCGGACCTGGTGGCGGTTCGCTTGCATGGGAAATTCCGTGGGGTACGAGGAAAGCGGCGCGGCAGACACCGCGCCGTCATGCGATCGAGAATAGGGACGGGCATCGCATAAATCAAATCGATTAAAAAGCGATACCTGAATCAGTGAGATGGATGATGGTCGGCGTCGGAGCGCGCCCGTTATTCAGCGCGCGGCGATTGCGTTGCCCGCCTCGGCCGCCTGCGGTGCCGCTGCCGACGCATGGCCGCGCTCGCGATCGAGGCTGCGGCGATAGTGCCGGCAGCCGGCGGCGAGCAGCAGCGCGGCGAGCGTGGCCGCCGCGACGTTGACGATCGACATCGAATGGCCGACCGCCGCCGGCGCGCCGAACACGCGATCGGTGAACAGCGCGACGACGGTCGTGCCGACGCCGAGCGCGATCAGGTTCGACACGAGCAGGAACAGCGCGGAGATCTGCGCGCGCATCTGGTTCGGCGCGAGCGTCTGCATCGCGGCGGTCGACGTCGGCATCGGGAACGACGCGAAGAACATCGCGACGACGAGCATCGCGAGCGAAGCGGGCAGCGAGTCGAGTTGCGTGAACAGCGTCGCGGGAATCACCATGCACGCGGCGCCGATCGCGCCGGCACGCATCGGCGCATCGCCGCGGCCGCGTCGCAGCAGCCAGTCGTTGAGCCAGCCGCCGCAGAACACGCCGGCCGTGTTCGCGACCAGCAGCACGATGCCGAGCGTGTAGCCGGCTTCGACGGCCGTCATCCCGAAGCGGCGGATATAGAACGCGGGCGTCCAGCTCAGCAGGCAGTACAGCGTCATCGCGTAGAACGAGAAGCCGAGGTAGTGGCACGCGAAGGTCGCGCGATGCGTGCCGACGAAGCGCAGCGAATCGCGTATCGACACGCGCCGCACGGCGCCCGAGCGATCCTGCGCGAGCCCCTTGCGCTGCGGGTCGCGCACGGTCGCCGCGAACAGCAGCGCGACCAGCAGCCCCGGCAGCCCGACGATCAGGAACGTGACCTGCCACGCATGTACCTGCCCGACCACCGGCAGCGTGAACGCGCTCGCATGCTTGAGCAGCGCGATCACGTAACCGCCGATCAGGAACGCGACGCCGCCGCCGATGAACGAACCGAGCGAATACACGGCGATCGCGCGCCCGAGCTTCTCCTTCGGAAAGTAGTCGGCGAGCATCGAATACGCGCCGGGCGACAGCGCGGCCTCGCCGACGCCCACGCCCATGCGCGCGATGAACATCTGCACGAAATGCTGGCTGAGCCCGCACGCGGCGGTCGCGACGCTCCACAGCGCGATGCCGAGCGAGATGATCCGCGGGCGCGCGTAGCGATCGGCGAGATACGCGACCGGCAGCCCCATCACCGCATAGAACAGCGAGAACGCGAAGCCGTTGAGCAGGCTGAACTGCGTGTCGGACAGGTGCAGGTCGCGCTTGATCGGCTCGATCATCAGCACGAGGACCTGGCGGTCGACGAACGAAAAGACGTACGCGAGCATGCAGATGACGACGACATACCATTCGTACGTATAGCGCTTGCCGTCGGCAGCGCGGGCCGTGGATGCGGACATGCGGATTCTCCAGGAGCGGGCGGTGAATAAGCGCGGCATCGGCCTCGGGGGCCGGGCGCCGTCGCGGCGCGAAAGCGTGCGGGGGCACGTGTCGGAGACGCAGCGTAGTCGGCCAAATCCGGCCGCCATAGCCGGAGTGACAGCCGCGCCACACGGGCATCTACCGACCCGGATAAAGAAAACACCAGGGTTGCGCGCGCCGGCCGCCGCGCGGCGCGCTTGCAGCGGGGCGCGCGCGCATCATGCGACGCATCTATAAGCGTTATAGAGCGCATTGTGTCGACGTCCGAAATTGTCGTTCCTAGACTCGGCCCGTTTTTGATCGGCTGCGTTGGCCCTTCGCGGCGAACGCGCTTCACACCAGCCGGCGCGATACCGACAGGCGCCGGAACCTCTACGGGACGACGACGATGAATCAACCGAACAGGCGGGCCGACCGGCTTGCCGTACCGCTTGCCGCGCTGCTGGCCTGCGCGGCGCTGCCCGCATTCGCGCAATCGAGCGTGACGCTCTACGGCCGCGTCGACACGGCGATCGAATACGCGAACGCCGGGCCGAACCACGTGACGCGCATGGGCAGCGGCAACCTGTTCGCTTCGCAGTGGGGGCTGAAGGGCGTCGAGGATCTCGGCGGCGGCTACGCGACGATCTTCAAGCTGGAGGATGGCTTCAACGCGGCCAGCGGCGCGCTGTCGAACAGCAGCGCGCTGTTCGGCCGCGAAGCGTGGGTCGGCATCACGGGGCCGTTCGGCGGCGTGCAGTTCGGCGAGCTTTACACGATCCTGCACACGACGCTCGTCACGTACAGCCTGCCCGGACTCGGCGCGGGGCTCGCGTGGGGCAACGCGACGAACAACTTCGTCGGGCCCGCGTTCCTGCGCGTGCGCAACTCGATGCGCTATACGTCGCCGCGCTACGCGGGCCTCATGCTGCGCGCGATGGCCGCGCGCGGCACCAACGGCGCGGCCGGGCAGCCGGCGACGCTCGGCGATACGTACGGCGCGGGGCTCAACTACGTGCGCGGCGGCCTGTCGGTCGACATCGACTACATGCAGCAGAAGTTCAGCCCGGTGGCCGCGGCCGCGCTCGGCGACACGAGCCCGGCCGCGAGCGGCAACTACACGCTCGGCGCGATTTCGTACGACTTCAATGTCGTGAAGGTCGCCGCGCTGTACCTGCGCCATCGCGGCGGCCCCGACGTCGCGACCGCGATCGACAGCCAGAGCGCGTATCCGCACAGCGACATCATGGAGCTGAGCGCGACGGTGCCGATCGGGCGTGCGTCGCTGCTGCTGAGCGTCGGCCATTACCGCAAGGTCGCGGACAGCGACGGCAACGCCGATTCGTACGGCATCCGTTTCGACTATCCGCTGTCGAAGCGCACGGTGCTGTACACGGGCGCCGCGATGGTGCGCAACGGCGCGCATGCGCGCTTCGTCGTCAACGGCGCGGCGGGCGGCGGCGTCGCGGTCGCCAAGCCCGGTGCAACGGCGAGCTCGATCGTCGCGGGCATCCTTACGTCGTTCTGACCGGCGCGCGCCGCTGCCCGCTTGCGCCGTCCGAGCCCTTCGCGCCGTCATGCGCAGGCGGGCGGCTGCGGCGCGAGCCATGCGTCGAACGGCGCCAGCTCGCCGATGTGGAACAGCTCGAGCAGCAGCGCGCGCAACCAGCGATGGCCGGGGTCCGCGTCGAAGCGCCGGTGCCAGTACGCGTTGACGGCCCATTCGCCGGCACCGGCGATCTCGTACAGGGCGCACGGCTGCCGCGCCGCGAACGTGATCGCGATCGTCTCCGGCAGGATCAGCGCATAGTCGCCGTCGCGCAGCAGCGCGGGCACCACCATGAAATCGGGCAGCGCCGCGCGCACGCGCGGCATCAGCCCATGCCGTTCCAGCAGCTGCATCGATTGCGGATGCGACGTGACCGCGACGAAGCGCAATGTCTCGGGCGCCTCGCCATCGAGCACGTAATCGTCGGGGAGCGCGACGCGCTGCGCGGCGCGGCGCGGCATCAGCAGCACGCAGCGCTCGTGCAGCAGCGCGGTGCGCTGGAAGTGGCTCGACGCGTCGGCGAAATGCCCGAGCGCGAAGTCGATGCGCCCCGATTCGAGCGCGACGTTGAGCTGGCATTCGTCGACGTGCAGCGTCTCGATCACCGCGCCCGGCGCACGGCGGTCGAACGCGGCGAGCAGCGTCGGCAGGAACGCGCTCGCGGCGAAATCGCTCATGTGCAGGCGGAACACGCGCTGCGTACTGTCGGGCGTGAAGCGCGACCCTTCGTCGAGCACGTCCTGCAGGATCGCGAGCGCCTTGTCGACCGAGATCGCCAGCCGTTGCGCGCGCGGTGTCGGCTCGACGCCGGTGCCGGTGCGCACGAACAGCGCGTCGCGGAACATCAGCCGCAGCCGGCCGAGCGCATGGCTGACGGACGGCTGCGTGACGCCGAGCCGCAGCGCCGCGCGGCCGACATGCCGCTCCTCGTAGACCGCGCGAAACGTCTTCAGCAGGTTGAGGTCGAGATCCTGCACGCGCAGTTCCGACAGGTCGCTGTCGTGCGGCGTGGATTCCACGCGGGTCGGGGCCGCCGGGCGGCCGGTTGCGGCGTGCGTCATCGGGATTGCCTCGCGGTGACGGAAGGCGCATGGCCGTAGAGCCGCGCATACGCCTTCGCGAAATGGCCGAAGCCATGGATGCCGTGTGCGATCAGCACGTCGGTCACGCTGCACGTGTCGCCGCGTTGCAGCGCCGCGTGCACGGCGGCGAGCCGGCGCTCGCGCACGTAGGCGGCCGGCGTGGTGTGCAGGAACGCGCGAAACGCGTGCTGCAGCGTGCGGGGCGCGACGCCCGCGACGGCCGCCAGCGCGGCGAGCGCGAGCGGCTCGCCGAGGTGCGCGTCGACGTGATCGCACGCGCGGCGCACGTGCGCCGGCAACGGCGGCGTGCCGCGTGCGAGCGCGTCGCTGTACGAGTGCGGCAGGTGCGTGAGCAGCAGCGACATCAGCCACGCGGTGAGATCGGCGCCGAAGAGGGGCGAGGCCGTGCCGACACACGGTTGTGCGCCGAGCCTGCACAGGTATTCGAAGGTCGGCAGCACGAGCGCGGCGCCCGTGTCGGTGCCGCCGGCCGCGAGATCGAACTGCAGCGGCCGCGTGAGCGGTGCCCGCAGCATGTGCTGCAGCTTGCGTTCGAGCGCGCCGCGTTCGAGCCGCAGCACGAGGTTGCGGCAATCGGGGCTCGTGCTCAGGCGGCTGGCGAGCGCGGGCGACGATACGGTCAGCTCGCCCGGGCCGGCCCGCGCGACGACGCTGCCGGCCTGCAGTTCGCAGGCGCCGGCGAGCGTCAGCCTGAACAGGAAGTGACCGGCATCGTCGCCGAAGTCGATGCGCGTTTCGCGGCCGTAGCAGAGTTCGAGCAGCGCGCCGTGATGCAGCGGCACTTCGTACAGCTCCGCATGAAACGGATCGCGGCCGCGCGCGGCCATCCGGTGCGGCCCGAGCCGGTGCGCGACCGCGCGTTCGACTTCGTCGGGGGCGTGCAGCGTGCCGAGCCTATTCGGCGCATGGCGGGAAAGGGCGATATCCATTCACGGACCTCGTATCGGATGCAGGGGCGCGGTTTCGTGCGTGTCGCCCCGATTGCGTTGCGCGAACGGGCGTGCCGTTGCGCGTTTTGAAGCGACGCGGCGGGGGCGGACGCGTAGTCTCGGAAGCACTCATTCACCGGGAGAAGACGATGAAGGTATGTGTTCTGGGCGGCGGCCACGGCTGCCATGCGGCGGCCATCGACCTGTTCGAGAAGGGCCACGACGTGACGTGGTGGCGGCGCGACCGCGAGCCGCACGCGCGGCTGCGCGAGCTTGGCGTGCTGAACGTGACCGACTATCGCGGCAAGCGGACGGTGCCGCTCGGCGACGCGCCCGGCGCGATCCGCCTGAGCGGCGATCTCGCGGCCGCGTTGCGCGGCGCGCGGCTCGTCGTGGTGCCGCTGCCGGCCACCTCGCACGACGCGCTCGCCGCGCAGGTCGCGCCGCTGCTGGAGGACGGCCAGGTCGTGTTCCTGCCGCCCGGCACGTTCGGCAGCGTCGTGTTCGCGCGCGCGGCGGCCGATGCCGGCAACCGTTCGCGCGTCGCCTTCGCCGAGACGGGCACGCTGCCGTATCTCGTGCGCAGGCACGGCGACAACGACGTCGTGATCAGCGCGTACGCGACGCGGCTGCCGACCGGCGTGTTTCCGGCGAACGCGGCCGGCTGGGCGTTCGACGTGCTGCGCGCGGGTTATCCGTCGGTCGAACCGGTCGAGGATGCGTTGTCCGGCGCGCTGATGAACGCGGGCCCCGTGATCCATCCGCCGCTGATCCTGATGAACGCGGGGCCGCTCGAACACTTCGACGCATGGGACATCCACAACGAAGGCACGCAGCCGTCGATTCGCCGCGTGACGAACGCGCTCGACGCCGAACGCATCGCGGTGCGCGAGGCGCTCGGTTACCCGGCGCCGCATTTCCCGCTTGCCGATCACTACGCGACCGACAGCGACGAATGGATGTACGGGCGCGGCGCGCACGGCAAGCTGACCGATAGCGGCGACTGGCGCGAGAAGATCGATCTGCGCACGCATCGCTACATGCTCGAAGACACCCGGCTCGGGCTGTCGTTCATCGTGTCGTGCGGGCGTCGGGCCGGCGTGCCGACGCCCGTCGCGCAGGGGCTGTTGAGCATTGCGAGCGCGGTCGCGGTGCGCGACCTGTATGCGGAAGGCCGCACGCTGGAGCGGCTGGGGCTCGCCGCGCTGTCGATGGACGCGATGCGCGCGCTGCTCGACGCGGGGTACGCGGCATGAAGGCGGGCGCCGATGTGACGCGTGTCCACGTGCTCGGCGCGGGGCGCATGGGGCAGGGGATCGCGCTCGTGTTCGCGTTCGCGGGGCTCGACGTGACGCTGGTCGACTTCAAGCCGCGCGACGCGACCGGATGGTGCGCCTTCGAGGCACGCACGCGCGACGAGATCGAAAGGCCGCTGCATGCGCAGGTCGCGCTCGGCCGCATCGACGCCGCGCAGGCCGAAACCGTGGTCGCGCGCATCGCGCTCGTCGCCCGGGACGGTGCGGCCGATGCGGTGCGACAGGCCGGCATCGTGTTCGAGGCGTTGCCCGAAGTGCTCGATGCGAAGGCCGACGCGCTGCGCTGGCTCGGCGCGCATGTCGGTGCGCATGCAACGATCGCGTCGACGACGTCGACGTTCGTCGTCACCGAGCTGCAGCGCCACGTCGCGCATCCGGAGCGGATGCTGAACGCGCACTGGCTGAATCCCGCGCTGCTGATGCCGCTCGTCGAGATCAGCCGCAGCGATGCGACCGATCCGGCCGTCGTCGAGTCGCTCGCCGCGTTGCTCGAACGTGTCGGCAAGAAGCCGGTGATCTGCGGGCCGGCGCCCGGTTATATCGTGCCGCGCATCCAGGCGCTCGCGATGAACGAGGCCGCACGGATGGTCGAGGAGGGCGTCGCGAGCGCGGCGGACATCGACACGGCGATCCGCACCGGTTTCGGCCCGCGCTTCGCGGTGCTCGGGCTGCTCGAATTCATCGACTGGGGCGGCTGCGACATCCTGTACTACGCGTCGAAGTACCTGGCCGGTGAGATCGGCCCGCGTTTCGCGCCGGCCGCGAGCGTCGTGCGCAACATGGAAGCCGGGCGTGACGGCGTGCGCACGGGTGCGGGCTTCCACGACTACGCGGAGGTCGACGTGCCCGCGTACATGCGGCAGCGGCTCGGCGAATTCGCGCGCCTGCTCGATCACCTGGGGCTCGCGCCGGCGTTCGACGGCGCGCGGGGGGAGGGCGGCCACTAGGCGGCGCGCCGGGGTGGCGGGCGCGGCCGGTGGCACGCGCCCGGAACGGCCGTGCCGGCCGCCGCCGTGTTCGCCGCCTGCCGGTGCGGATCGGCCCGCTTGCGCGGATCGAAGCGTCGTGGTCACGCCGTGTCGCCGCGCGCGTCGGTAGCGGGAACAGCAGGAGCAGCGGGAGCGGCGCTCACGATCCGCGTTTCGCGCATCATGCACAGCGTCGCGACGGTGACGAGGCCGAGCGCGACGAGAAACAGCGACACGGGCCACGATGCGTGATAACGCGCGAGCAGCGCGGTGGCGATCAGCGGCGACATCCCGCCGGCGAAGATCGACGCGACTTCATGGCCGAGCGCGACGCCCGAGTAACGCACCTCGGTGCTGAACAGCTCGCCGACGAGCGCGGGCAGCGTGCCGATCATCGCGCCGTGGCTGACGGCCGTGCCGACCGTCAGCGCAAGCCAGACGAGCGGTGTCGCGCGCGTGTCGAGCAGCCAGAAGAACGGGAATGCGCACGCGACGAGGCTCAGCGCGCCGATCAGGTACACGGGCTTGCGGCCGATCCGGTCGGACAACCGGCCCCACGCAAGCATCGCACCCATCTCGACGATCATCGCGATCATCACGCCGGTCAGCATCACGCCGTTCGGAATGCCGACGTATTTGCCGTAGACGAGCGAGAACGCGAGAAAGATATAGGCGCCGCCGTTCTCGGCCACGCGCAGCCCCATCGCGAGCAGGATTTCCTTCGGATGGCGGCGGATGCACTCGACGATCGGCAGATGGGTGTGCGCGCCGCGCCGGCCGGCCTGCTCGAAGTCGCGGCTTTCGGGCAGGTGGCGGCGGATATAGATGCCGATCGTGAAGATCGCGATGCTCGCGAGGAACGGCAGCCGCCAGCCCCAGGTGCGGAACATATCGTCCGGCAGCGCCTGCGCGGCGAGAAACGCGGCCGACGACAGCACGAAGCCGCCGCCCACGCCGAGCTGGCTCCACGCCGCGTAGTAACCGCGCTGCTCGGGCGGCGCGTTCTCGCTGATCATCAGCACGCCGCCGCCCCATTCGCCGCCGGACGCGATGCCTTGCAGCAGGCGCAGCACGACGAGCGCCGCCGGTGCCCACAGGCCGACCTGCGCATAGGTCGGAAGCAGACCGATCGCGAAGGTCGATGCGCCCATGATCAGCAGCGTCCACACGAGCGACGCCTTGCGCCCGTAGCGGTCGCCGACGTGGCCGAACACGATTCCGCCGAGCGGCCGCGCGACGAAACCGAGCGCGAATGCCGCGAACGCGGCGAGGCTGCCCGCGAGCGGCGACGCGCCGGGCGGAAAGAACACGTGGCCGAACACGAGCGCCGCGGCCGTGCCGTACACGAAAAAGTCGTACCACTCCATCGCGTTGCCGGCGACGGAGGCGATGACGATCCGGCGCAGTTGCCGGTCGGCGAGCGGCCGGGCGGCGCTCGGGGATTGCACGGTGTCGGTCGGGTACATGGCGGACTCTGAAGGGGGGCGGGCGCGTGCCGTCTTTGCAGCACTGCGGGCTAGTGTTGTCGGCACCGCGCCCCCGGTCAAATCCGCAGAAAAAGGGGAGTGTCATCACTCCCGCAAATGATGGTCATGCGGCGCGCGGCCGTGCCCGCGCGCCCGGCATGCTGTCACCGCTCGATCTGCCGGTTCCAGCGCGTATCCCACTGCGCGCGGCGCGCGTTGATCGCGGTCCAGTCGACCACGGTCACCTTGCGCACGAGATCGTCGACATTGCCGAGGCTCTGTTGCATCGCGGCGGGCATCTTCGCGAGACGGTTGGTCGGAATCTGCTTGCCGGCCTCGGCCGCCTTCGTCTGCGCGGGCGCGGACAGCAGGAACTGCGCGAGCTTCTGCGCGAGCTGCGGATCGGGATTGTTCGCGACCACGCACAGGTCGACGAGCAGCAGCACGGGGCCTTCCTTCGGGTTCGCGTAGGCGACGGGGATGCCCTTGTCCTGCAGGTCGCCGACGCCGGTCGGCGTGAGCGGGAACAGGCCGGCTTCGCCGGTCTGCACCATCTCCGAGATCTTCGCCGAGTTCGGGATGTACTCGACGACGTTCGGCCCGACCGTGCTCGCCCACTTGCTGAAGCCGGGCTCGACGTTCTGCTCGTTGCCGCCGAGCAGCCGGTTGATCGCGAGGAAGCCGTGCAGCCCGAACGTGCTGCTCGACGCCGACTGGAACACGACCTTGCCCTTGTATTTCGGATCGGCGAAATCCATCCACGACGTCGGCGGCGTCCAGCCTTTCTCGGCGAACAGCTTCTTGTTGTACGCGATGCCGGTCATCCCGAGCTGCACGCCCGCGCCGACGTCGTCCTTCATCCGCGCGAACGGATACAACTCCTTCAGCACCGGCGAATCGTCGAGCTTCTGGCACACGCCGAGGCTGACCGCGCGCGCCATCACGCCGTCGTCGAGGAACGCGACGTGGATCTGCGGCTTGTTGCGGTTCGCGAGCAGTTTCGCGAGCACGTCCGACGACGTGCCGGGCACGACGACCACCTTCACGTTGTTCGCCTTCTCGAAGTCGGGCAGTACCTGGCTCGTGTAGGCCTTCTCCATCGGGCCGCCGTTCATGCCGACGTAGATCGTCTTCGTTTGCGCGAACGCGGGCGCGCCGGCACCTGCGATGCAGAGGGCGGCGGCCGCCGCGATCGTTGCGGGCAGTTTCATTTGTGGGTCTCCTCTTGACGGAAAGGGGCGGTCGGCTCGGCTTCGCGGAAGAAGCGGCCGATCGAGAATGCATCGAGCGGGGTGGCGGTTTCGCCGGTCGTGACGAGATCGGCGAGCACGTCGCCGACGCCCGGCGCGAGCAGGAAGCCGCCGCCGGAAAAACCGAACGCATGAAGCAGGCGCGGCGTCGTGCGGCTCGCGCCGATGATCGGGTTGTGGTCGGGCGTGCAGCCTTCGACGCCGCTCCACGTGCGGATCAGCAGTGCGTCACGCAGCGCGGGCAGCAGCGCGCACGCATCGCGCATCACCGCGCGCGTCGTATCGACCGACGGCTGGCCGAATTCGCCGTCGCCGCGGCCGCGCCCGCCGCCGATCA
This sequence comes from Burkholderia sp. Bmkn7, assembly GCF_041103175.1. Taxonomy (NCBI): domain Bacteria; kingdom Pseudomonadati; phylum Pseudomonadota; class Betaproteobacteria; order Burkholderiales; family Burkholderiaceae; genus Burkholderia; species Burkholderia sp. Bmkn7. Next base: position 1,156,187 of record NZ_JBGCUH010000002.1, read on the forward strand.
CGCAGTTGCCGCGCGCGACTTGCCGCGCATACACGCCGCCGCCGTACACGCCGAGGTTGTGCGCGATGAACGGCGGCAGCGGTTCGGTCACCCACATGTTCGGGTAGATCGGCTCCATCGGCACGGCTTCGCCGAAGCGTTCGGCGATCGTGTTTGCCCACGCGCCGGCCGAGTTGATCAGCCACGTCGCGGTGCAGGCGCGGCCGCCTGCCCGAAAGTGAAAGCGTGTGCCGTCGTGGTGAACGTCGTCGACGGGGGTGTGCTCGAACACGTCCGCGCCCGCCGCGCGGGCCGCGCGCGCGAACGCGGGCGACACGAGGCGCGGGTTGGCGTGACCGTCGGTCTCGCACAGCGAGCCGCCGAGCGCCGCACGGCCGAGCCACGGGTAACGCCGCCGGAACGCATCGCCGCGCATCACCTGCAGCGGCAGGCCGTGTTCGCGGGCGAGCGTCGCGTAGGCATCGAGCGCGTCGAGGTCGGCGTCGCTGCGCGCGAGCCGCAGGTGGCCCGACACGACGAATTCGCCGTCGATGCCGATCAGTTCGGGCAGGCGATCCCAGATGCGCCGCGCACGCAGCGCGAGCGGCAGCTGCTCGGCGGGCCGGCCCTGGCAGCGCACGCCACCGTAGTTCACGCCGCTCGCCTGCGCACCGCAATCGCGCCGCTCGAACAGCCCGGTGCGCAAGCCGCGTCGCGTCAGCGCGAGTGCGGCCGACGCGCCGACGAGGCCGCCGCCGACGATCGCGACGTCGTAATGCCGGGTCTCATTCATCGCGTGCCTCGTCGGGAATCGCCGCGACATCGTCGCCCGCCAGCGCGGCCGAGATCGGGAATGGCTTCACGGGCGGTTGCGCACGCAACCGTCCGACGTCGGCGAGCGGGCGACCGGTTTCGGCGGCCAGCAAGAGCGCGGCCGCGTCGCCGCACATGCGGCCCTGGCAGCGGCCCATTCCGACGCGCGTCAGCGCCTTCAGCCGGTTCAGCTCGGTTGCCGCGCCGTCGCGGACGCAGCGGCGCAGCGTCCCTGCGTCGACCTCCTCGCAGCGGCACACGATCGTGTCGTCCGCGCAGCGTGCGGCCTGCTCGACCGGCGGCGCGAACGCCGCTTCGAGGCCCGCGCGGAATGCGGCGACGCGCGCGAGCGTGCGTTCGAGCGTCGCCGCGTCGGGTTTGCCGGCGGGCGCGGGCGACGCGATGCCGGCGTCGTCGAGCAACGCAAGCGCCGCGCGCCGGCCCGAAGCCTCGGCCGCGTCGGCGCCCGCGATGCCCGCGCCGTCGCCGGCGACGTAGAGGCCGCGCACCGACGTGCGGCCGGCCGCGTCGCGCTCGGGCAGCCATGCGCGGTTGAGTGGGTCGAACCCGAACCGGCAGCCGGCGAGATCGGCGAGCTGCGTTTCGGAGCGCAGGCCGAAGCCGAGGCCGACTGCGTCGCAGTCGAGCAGGCGCGGCGGTGCGCCGTCACCGGCGGCGCGCCATGCGATTCCCGTCACGTGCGGGTCGCCGAGCACGCGCTCGAGCCTGACGCCCGTTTCGATCGCGACGCCGTGCGCGCGCAGCCAGCCGATGTAATAGAGCCCCTTCGCGAACGTCGACGGCATGCGCAGCAGCGCGGGCGCGGCAGCGGCCTGGCGGCGCAGCGGGCTCGTGTCGAGCACGGCCGCGACCTGCGCGCCGGCCTTCGCATACTGGTAGGCGACGAGGTAAAGCAGCGGGCCCGTGCCCGCGAACACGACGCGCCGGCCGATCGCGCAGCCCTGCGCCTTCAGTGCCACTTGCGCGCCGCCGAGCGTATAGACGCCGGCGAGCGTCCAGCCCGGCACGGGCAACAAGCGGTCGGTCGCGCCGCTCGCAATGATCAGGTGCGAGTAGGGCACCGTCACTTCGCGGCCATCCTGCAGCGTGTCGACGCGGCCTGCGCCGCATGACCAGGCAAGCGTGTTCGGCCGGTAGTCGACATGCGGCAGCAGCGCGGCCATCGTCCGGTGCACGGCGTCGGCCTTCGCGGCCTCGAAGCCGTACAGCGTGCGCTTGCCGCGCGCGAACGCGCCGTCGGCCGGCGGCTGCCGGTAGATCTGTCCGCCCCAGCGCGCGTTCTCGTCGATCACGACCGGGCGCAGCCCCGAGTCGACCAGCGCTTCGGCCGCGCGCACGCCGGCCGGCCCCGCGCCGACGATCACCGGTTGCGGTGCGGCGCTCACGCTGCGTCTCCGGTCGCGGCCGGCCGGGCGGACGTGAGAATCCGCATGCCTTCGGCGATCGGCGTCGAGCATGCACGCACGCGCGCACCGGTTTCGGTGCGCACCCAGCAGTCCTGGCACGCGCCGATCAGGCAGAAGCCCGCGCGCGGCTGGCCGCTGAATTCGCTCACGCGCACGCGCCGCTGGGCAACGAGGATCGCGGTGAGCACGGTGTCGCCGGCGAGCGCGAGCGCGGGGCGGCCGTCCAGCGTGAACGCGACGGCGGCACGTTCGCGTTCGGCGACGCGCACGAACTGCGCACCGTCGTCCGGGATGCAGGTGGAACGGGAAACGGAAGTCGTCATCAGTGTTGGCCGATCAGGATGCGGTTCAGGCCGTACACGCGATCAAGCAGCAGCATCGCGCCGGCGGTGATGAAGATGACGAGCGCCGACACCGACGCCATCATCGGGTCGATCGACTCGGTCGCGTACATGTACATGCGCACCGGCAGCGTGACCGTCTGCGGCGACGTGACGAAGATCGACATCGTCAGTTCGTCGAAGCTGTTGATGAACGCGAGCAGCCAGCCGCCGGTGATGCCGGGCACGATCATCGGCAGCGTGATGCGGCGGAAGGTCGTCCACGGGTCCGCGCCGAGCGAGCACGCGGCTTGCTCGATGCTGCGGTCGAGGCCCGCGACGGACGCGAGCACGAGCCGCATCACGAACGGCGTGATGACGACCATGTGCGCGAGCACGAGCCATGCGAACGAGCCGGTCGCGCCGATCAGCGCGAAGAAGCGCAGCAGCGCGATGCCGAGCACGAGGCCGGGAATCACGAGCGGCGACAGCAGCAGCCCGTTCAGGAACGCGCGGCCGGGAAACGTCGCGCGGCCGATGGCGAGGCCCGCCGGCAGCGCGATCGCGAGCGACAGCGTCGCCGACGCGAACGCGAGCTTCACGCTGTTGAAGAACGCGGTGACGAAGTCGGGATAGTCGAGGATCGCGCGGAACCAGCGCAGCGAGAACCCGTGCGTCGGCAGTGTCAGCGTCTCGTCGGGCGTGAACGCGACGAGCACGACGATCACCAGCGGCGCGAGCACGAACAGGATCACGAGCGTGTGGAAGGCGAGGGCAAAGGGGCCGTTCTTTCTCATCGCGATGCGCCTCCGAGGCTGCGTGCGTAGCGGCGTTCGAGCACGCGGTAGTAAGTGAGCATCACGACGAGGTTCGCGACCAGCAGAAGCACGGCGATCGTCGCGCCGAGCGGCCAGTTCAGCGAGCCGAGGAATTCGTCGTAGACGGCCGTGGCCGCGACCTTCAGCCGGCGTCCGCCGAGCAGGCCCGGAATCGCGAACGCGCTCGCCGACAGCCCGAATACCATCAGACTGCCCGACAGCACGCCCGGCATCAGCTGCGGCAGCACGATGCGGCGCAGCGTCGTGAACGGCGATGCGCCGAGCGACAGCGCCGCATGCTCGGTCTGCGGATCGAGCCGCTGCAGCGCGGTCCACACCGGGATCACCATGAACGGCAGCATCACGTGCACCAGCGCGATCACGATCGCGAAGGTCGTGTATTCGAGCTTGTACGGCCCGAGGCCGGCGAGCCCGAGCGCCTGGTTCACGAGCCCGCTCGTGTTCAGCAGCATGCTCCAGCCGAACGCGCGCACGACGACCGACACCAGCAGCGGCGCGAGGATCGCGAGCAGGAACAGCGAGCGCCACGGGTCGCGCATTTTCGACAGCACGTATGCCTCCGGCGTGCCGATCGCGACGCAGATCGCGGTGGTCAGCGCGGCGATGCCGAACGTGCGCGCGAAGATCGTGTGGAAGTACGACGAGCCGAGCACTTCCGCGTAGTTGCCGAACTGGAACGCGGCGATCGGGCCGGTGGCCGGATCGAAGCGGTAGAACGTCAGCATGAACGTCATCGCGAGCGGCACGAGCACGAGCGCGGCGAACAGCGCGAACGCGGGTGCGCACATCAGCCACAGCGGTGCGTGGGCGCGCCAGCTCGCGCGCATCGTGGGCGCGGCGGCGGCGCGTGCCGGTGCGGCGTCGGCGGACACCGCGGCCGAGCGCGCAAGCCCGGCCGGCGCGCCGTCATTCGGGAGTGGACGGGCAGGCTGTCGCATTCAGGCCTCCCGGCGCATCACGCGCACCGCGTCGCTGTGCCAGTCGATCCCGACCGGCGCGCCTTCCGCGAGCGGCTCCGCTCCTTCGTTCTGGCAGCACACGAGCACTTCGCCGAGCGCGCTGTCGACGCGGTACAGCCACTGGCTGCCGAGGAAGAAGCGGCTCGTGACGGTCGCGGCGAAGCGGCCGGCATCGGGCGCGCACAGCCGCAGCTTTTCGGGACGGATGCAGACCGACACCGCATCGCCGATGCGCATGTCGCGCTCGCGCGCCGGCAGGTGCGCGAGCCGGCCCGTTTCCGCGAGATCGTGACCGAGGTCGATGCGGATCGCATCGCCGTCGTGCGCGACGATCGTGCCGGGCAGCAGGTTCGCCTTGCCGATGAACTGCGACACGAAACGGTTCTCCGGGCGCTCGTACGCGCGGTACGGCGTATCGGTCTGCGTGATGCGGCCGGCTTCCATCACGACCACGCGGTCGCTGATCGACAGCGCTTCCGACTGATCGTGCGTGACCATGATCGTCGTCGTGCCGATCTTGCGCTGGATCGCGCGCAGCTCGAACTGCATGTCCTCGCGCAGCTTCGCGTCGAGGTTCGACATCGGTTCGTCGAGCAGCAGCACCGGCGGCTCGATCACGACCGCGCGCGCGATCGCGACGCGCTGCCGCTGGCCGCCCGACAGCTCGCGCGGGAAGCGGTGCGCGAGCGCGTCGAGACGCACGAGCGCGAGGGCCGCGCGGATGCGCTCGGCGCGCTCGGCCTTGTCGACGCCGCGCATGTCGAGGCCGAAGCCGACGTTCTCGGCGACGCTCATGTGCGGAAACAGCGCATAGCTCTGGAACACGATGCCGAGCCCGCGCCGGTTCGGCTTCAGGTGCGTGATGTCCTGCCCGTCGAGCGCGATGCGGCCGCGCGTGACGTCGACGAAGCCCGCGATCATCTGCAACGTGGTGGTCTTGCCGCAGCCGGACGGCCCGAGCAGCGACACGAATTCGCCTTGTTCGACCGACAGGTTGACGTCGGCGACGGCGGTGAGTTCGCCGAAGGTTTTCGTCAGATCCGTAAGCGTGAGAAACGACATGGGAAGCTCCGGGTTCGCACACCGCGTGGCCGGTGTACCGATGTGGCGGACTCTAGCCAGCCATATTTCGGAGCGTCAATTTCGAATTCTGCTGAACGGGAGGAATTTCTGAAAAATTCCATTGAACGGAACGGTTGGGGAAATCGCGAGCGAATCGTTCCGCTGGGTGGCGCGTGGCAATGCCGCGAAATGCACGCGTCAATCCCGTGCACACCCGGATGCCCGTGGAATTTCGGCGGGACGACAATGGCGGCTCACGTATTCCGTTCAATGAAATCATCAAGGAGAGCCGGCATGCAGGAACCCCATTCGACCGGAACGTCGCCGGCCGCGCGCGCGCCGCGCCCGGACGAGGACGCCGTCGATGCGGCCGGCGCACCGGGCACCGGCATGCTGCAGCGCGCGTTCGCGATCCTGCGCGCGCTGGCCGGCATGCAGCAGGACGGCGTGCGCGTCACGCATCTCGCAAAGGCCGTCGGCCTCACGCAGGGCACCGCGCACCGGATCCTGCAATCGCTGATCGCGGAAGGGATGGTCGAACAGGACGAGCAGTCGAAGCTGTACCGGCTGAGTGTCGATTTCTTCGCGCTCGCCGCGCAGGCCGGCAACCCGAGCAGCATGCGCACGTTGTGCCGTCCCGCGCTGCTGAGGCTGTGCGCCAGCCTCGGCGAGACCATCTTCCTGCTGGTGAAGAGCGGCTTCGACGCCGTGTGTCTCGACCTGTGCGAGGGGCCGTTTCCGATCCGTTCGTTTACCGGCGACATCGGCGGCCGCATCGCGCTCGGTGTCGGACAGGGCAGCCTTGCGATCCTCGCGTTCCTGCCGGAAGCGGAACGCGAGGAAGTGATCCGCTTCAACGTGCCGCGCATTCGCGGCTACGGCGTGCTCGACGAGGTGTACCTGCGTACCGAGATCGAACGCGTGCGGCAGCTCGGCTACGCGGGCCGCAACAGCGGTGTGCTCGACGGGATGGCCGGTGTCGCGGTGCCGATCCTCGATCGCACCGGTTATCCGGTCGGCGCGTTGAGCGTCGGCACGCTCGCGTCGCGCCTCGGTGACGACCGGATGCCGATGGTCGTCGAACTGCTGCGGCGCCAGGCCGACGCGATCGGGCCACGTACCAATCCGTTCGACGCCGCGTTGCGGCGGCCGATGCACGGATTATCAGGGAAAACCGTATAGCCGCCTCGCGCGTCGCCGTTTCGTCAGCTTGCTTACGCAAGCCATTCACGTCCGATCAAAACGCACCGCGTCCAGCGGGCCCGCGTGCTTTCGTTTCCCTTGCGGGGCCGCGTGACCCCCGCTCATTTCCCCTCCCCCGCCTCTCATTCGATTTTCAACTGCCGGCCAGTTGAACATTTCATTTCTTGATGTGATTGCGGCTGGATACCATCCAGCGACTGTCTATACAACCCGGTCGGGAAGCATGGGCAGGACCAACAAAACACAACATCGATGAGCAGGTTTGGAGAGGAGATGACGGAGATGGTGCGAATGAAGGGTGGGAAGACGGGCGTCGCAATGGGCGTCGCAATGGGCGCCGCGATCGCAATGCTGTTTGCCGGCGCCGCGCACGCGCAGTCGACGGTGACGCTGTACGGGATCGTCGACGCGGGCGTGACCTACACGAACAACGCGAAGGGCCATTCGCTGTGGCAGTTCACGGGCGGCAACGAATCGGGGCCGCGCTGGGGCTTGATCGGCTCCGAGGATCTCGGCGGCGGCCTGAAGGCGAACTTCCGCCTCGAGAACGGCTTCAACGTCGCGAACGGCGCGCTCGGGCAGGGCGGCCGGATGTTCGGGCGTTCGGCGTGGGTCGGCCTGAGCGGCGCGAACTGGGGCACGGTGACGCTCGGCCGCCAGTACAACTCGACGCAGGACATCCTCGGTTCGCTGCAGATGAGCAGCTTCCTCGCGCAGTACTCGACGCACCCGTTCGACAACGACGACATCAACAACACGTTCCGTCTCAACAACGCGGTGAAGTACGTGTCGCCGACGATCGCGGGCCTGCAGGCGAACCTCGTGTACGGCTTCTCGAACTCGACCGGCTTCGCGAACGACAACAGCTGGAGCGCGGGCGTCACGTACGTGAACGGGCCGCTCAACGCGGGCGCCGCGTATGCGCGCGTGAACCATCCGGCGGTCAGCACGAGCGGCGCAGTTGCTTCGGATAACTACTATCCGTCGTCCGCATCGGTGTTCGGTGCGAGCCTCGGGAGCGCGATCCGCCAGCAGATCTGGGGGGCGGGCGGCAGCTACGCGATCGGGCCGGCAACGCTCGGCCTGCTGTACACGGGCTCGAACTTCGGCCAGGCGACGGGCGGCGCGCTGCGTTTCAACAACTACGAAGGCAGCCTGCGCTACATGGTCACGCCCGCGCTGATGGCGGCGGCCGGCTACACCTATACGCAGGTCGCGCGCGCCAGCGAAAGCGGCCATTACCACCAGGTATCGGCCGGCGTGCAATACCTGCTGTCCAAGCGCACCGACGTGTACGTGAACGGCTTCTACCAGAAGGCGTCGTCGGGTGTCGGCCACGCATGGATCGACGGCACCGACAGCGCGTCGACGACGACGTCGCAGGTGGCGGTGGTGGTCGGCATCCGCCAGAAGTTCTGATGTTCTGACGCACACGCGCGTCTTCCGGAGGAGGCACTCATGAAACTGAAACTGTTGCTGGCGGCGTTGCCGTTCGTCGGGATGTATGCGGGCGGCTCGCTTGCCGACGCGCGTCCGCTGCTGTTCGGGCTGCCGTTCCTGCTCGTCTGGAACCTGGTCTGGATGGCGGCCACGGCCGCGATTCTCGCGATCCTGTTCCATCTCGACGAGCGCGACGCGGCCCGCGCCGGCCGTTCGGGAGACGCGCGATGAACGCTTCGATCGTCATCATCGCGGCGTTCGCCGTGTTCGCGCTCGCCATCGGCGTGATGGCGCGCCGCGGCCGCAAGCTCACGCTCGAGCAGTGGGCGGTCGGCGGGCGCGGCTTCGGCTCGCTGCTCACGTTCCTGCTGATGGCCGGCGAGGCGTTCTCGACGTTCTCGTTCCTCGGCGCGAGCGGCTGGACCTACAGCAAGGGCGTGCCCGCGTTCTACATCCTGTCGTACGGCTGCCTCGCATTCGTGATCGGTTACTGGATGCTGCCGGCGATCTGGCGTTACGCGAAGGAACGCGGACTCGTGTCGTTCGCCGATTACTTCGCGTCGAAGTACGACAGCCGCGCGATCGGCGTGCTGGTGTCGATCGTCGCGGTGTTCGCGATGGTGTCGTTGCTGATGATCCAGTTGCGCGGGCTCGGCGTGATCGTGTCGGAGATGTCGTACGGGCTGATTCCGCAGGCGGCCGCGATCTGGATCGCCGCGACGCTAATGGCCGTGTACATGGTCGTGTCGGGCATCCACGGCTCGGCGAGCATCGCGATCTTCAAGGACGTGCTGATCCTCGCGATCGCGATCTTCCTCGGCCTGTACCTGCCGATGCATTACTACGGCGGGCTCGGCGAGATGTTCGCGAAGATCGACGCCGCGCACCCCGAACTGCTGCGCATGCCGGAGCACGGCTTCAACCTGAGCTGGTACAACTCGACGATCCTGCTCACGTCGCTCGGCTACTACCTGTATCCGCACGGCTTCACCGCGATCTACGTCGCGAAGGACGAGCGCGCGCTGCGCCGCAACGTGATCCTGATGCCGCTGTACCAGGTGCTGATCGCGTTCCTGTTCCTCGTCGGCTTCGCGGCCGTGATGACCGTGCACGGGCTCGAGGGCGCGCAGACCGATCTCGCTTTGCTGCGGCTCGTGAAGCAGACGTTCCCTGCGTGGTTCGTCGGCATCGTCGGCGGCACGGGGCTGCTCACCGCACTGGTGCCGGGATCGCTGATCATGCTGAACGCATCGACGACGATCGCGCGCAACATCTACCGCGAAGGCTTCGCGCCGAACGCGACCGACCGCGAGGTGACGCGCGTCGCGCGCATCGCGCTGCCGGTCTTCACGCTGGTGGTCGTCTACTTCGTGCTGCGCGGCGGCGCGACCTTCGTCACGCTCGCGATCTTCTCATCGAGCCTGCTCACGCAGCTCGTGCCGATGCTCGCCTCGAGCTTCCTGAAGCGGCCGTTCGGCACGCGTGAAGGCGCGTTCGCGGGCATCGTCGCCGGCGCGATCGTGATCGCGATGACGAACTACTATGGCGTGACGCTCGCGTCGCTGTTCCCGGGCGCATCGAACACGCTGACGTCGATCAACCCGGGGCTCGTCGCGCTCGCGGTGAACGCGGTGGTGTTCGTCGTGATCAGCGCGGTGCAGCGCAAGCTGAAGGCGCGGGTCGCCGCGCCGGTCGGTTCGGCGTGACGGTTTTTCGAGCATGACGCCGTCGCCGGGGCGCCGGGGTTCCACCCGGCGGCCCGGCCGCTCGGCCACTGGATGGCAGCAAGACCCATCGAACCACAACAGGACACCGAACAATGACGACCGAGGACAAGCGAGAGCGCATGCGAGAGGACGACCGCGAAGCGATCGACACGCTGATCGCGAACGGCTGCGTAATCACGATGGACCCGCAGCGGCGCGTGATCGAGAACGGCGCGGTCGCGGTCAAGGGCGAGCGCATCGTCGCCGTGGGCGGCACCGATGAACTGCAGGCGCGTTACCGTGCGGCGCGCACGATCGATGCGCGCCGCAAGGCCGTGCTGCCCGGCCTGATCGATGCGCATGCGCACGCGGGCCACGCGATGCTGCGCACGATCGGCGGCGCGGACGGCGATGCGTGGTCGGCCGCGGCCGAGACGATCTACACGCGCGCGTCCGACGAGGCGTTCTGGGAAGCCGAATCGCATCTCGCCGCGCTCGAACGCCTGAAGGCCGGCGTGACGACCGGCGTATCGCTGCTCGGCGGCGGCAATTCGATCATGCGCGTCGACGATCCGGTCTACGCGCGGCGCCATTGCGACGCGGTCGTGCGCACCGGTACGCGCTCGATCGTCGCGGTCGGCCCGTCGCGGCCGCCCGCGCCGCGTGCCTATACGCGCCACACGCCGGAGGGCAGCGACACGCGCGACATCGGTTTCGACACGATGTTCGACGTATGCGTGCGCATCGTCGACGAATGCCACGGCGATGCCGGCGGCCGGATCCGCATCGCGCTCACGCTGCCCGTGTACGGGCCCGAACACGATCCCGAGCTGGCGCAGTATGAACACGACTTCCGCGACCAGGCCGCCCGCTACGGCGCGCTCGCACGCGAGCGCGGGCTGACGTTCACGCAGGACGGCCACCGCGCGGGCACGCTCGCGTTCGCGCATCGCGAGCTCGGCTTGCTCGGCCCGACGTCGTTCATGTCGCACAGCATCGACCTGACCGACGACGACATCGCGGCGTGCGTCGAGACGGGCACCGCGATCGTCCACAACCCGAGCGCGATCATGTCGATCATCGGGCGCTGCCCGGTGCCCGAGCTGATCGATGCGGGCGTGACGGTGGCGATCGCGTCGGACGGTGCGGCGCCCGATCGCGGCTACGACATGTTCCGCCACATGTGGCAATGCATGCATTACCACCGCCGGCATTTCCGCGACCCGGACGTGCTGCCGCACGGCAAGGTGCTGGAGATGGTGACGATCGACGCGGCGAAGGCGCTGTCGATCGATCACGAGGCCGGTTCGCTCGAAGCCGGCAAGCTCGCCGACATCATCCTCGTCGACCTGTTCCGGCCGCACATGATGCCGATGAACATGCCCGTGTATCGCGTGACCTGCTTCGCGAACGCGGCCGACGTGTGCATGACGATGGTGGGCGGAAGGGTGCTGATGGAGGATCGGCGCGTGTTGTCGGTCGACGAGAACGCGGTGCTCGAACGGGTGAACGAAGTCGCGGCAATCACGATCGAGCGCAGCGGGTTGCGTCATTTGCTCGACGAGCCGAAGACGCTGTGGGGGCGGAGCCGCTATTGAGCGGGCGGGTGGGCGTTGTCGTGCGGTGGCGGGCCGGCGTGGCCGGCCTGTTCGTTCGACAGCGCCGCTGAATCGGCGGCGATGCTCCGGTCTGTCGATTCCAGTGTGGTCGAAACAACGACCGCATGGAACTTGCGCCATCGAGAGCGATCGTTGGGCTACTTCGTTCGCGACCGATAGAGCGTCGGCCAGTCGCCGCCTTGAACGCCGCCACACGTTTTCTGCTGCGACACAGCCGACATCCGGAACGCATGGCCATCCCAGATCCAGCTGGCCTGAAAGCCGCAATCGGCCAGCCCGCGTCCCTTGCCGAAGGTGGACAGCGTGCCGGTAGCCGGGTCGAAGTCCGGTTCGACCAGTGAAGGGTCTGAAAAGCCCCCTTCAGGAATCGGCAGCTTGACGGGCTCCGGTTTTCCGCCGCCGATACGCGGTGCGATGAACACATCCGACGAACCCTGGTAGGCGCCCATGATGCATGGAAGAAACACGAGCGCGTTGTGCTTGTCGAGTGCATACGCTGCTTCATGGAGATAGCGCGACGCATTCTCCTCGCAACTGCCGGCATCCCGGATTCGTTTCGCGCGCGCGATCAGGTGTTCTTCTTCCTGATCGGACAACTGCAACGTGATCTTCCGCTTCGGTACGACGGGCAGTGACGGAGCGGGTGTGACCTGCGACGCAGGGGCAGGCCCCTTGCGGATCAACGCGCTAGTTCCCCCGATGCGCCCTTGCCGGTCATCGATACGCAGGAGCGCGGCGACCATGCCATCGAGCGGAACATAAGCGCCTGCATCCTCGCCGAACTGAAGCTTCGTGCCGTTGCGAAGGCGTGAGACGAAGGCCGCCACAGCTGCCGGTTGCGTGGTCGACAACGTCGCTATCCCGTCGTCGAATTTCTCGCTCCAGGCCGAGTCGTCCAGCCGCATCGGCGCGTCGTCGACGCGCAGGTCATCGAGATTGATGCTGGTGTTGGTGGCGACGCTCAGCCGTACCGTGAGCGCGCCGTTCGGCCCGGCTGAGCGAATGAAGCGCAAGTCTGCGCCGGTCTCGCCACCGTTCGCGAGACCCTTCGCCTCGCACGTCAAACCGTTGTCGCAGGCGACCAGCCATGACTTGTAGGTGTCGTAGCTGGGCGCGCCGGGTTCCTGGGCAGACGCGGCGGCGGCGTAAAGCGCAACGAGCGCCGTGCCCACCGCAATGGCACGAGTTTTCATGTGCTTCCACGGAGTTGAGGATGGCGTGAATCGTAACGCAAGTGACGCGCCGGAAATGAAAGTATCCCGGAGCGGCGCGGCCTGAGTTGACGCAATGGTCGAATCGTTTTACGCACGTGCGCCTGCCCATTGTTCGTTCCGGTTACGTCACAAACCCCGGATACGGTTCGATTGATTGCAACGCGCCGGCATGGCCGCGCCGGGGCCGGTTGTAACATGCGTGGTGGTGAGTCGGCGCAACCCTGACGGAGCAAACACATGGAGCCGGTAGGTATCTATGCTGCTGTATCGATTGGCAGGACACAGTTGAGCCGATTCTATGCCGACTGGGGTGATGCGCTGATCGACGATGTTCGATGCATCCTCGGCATCAAGCCGGGGCTGCAGCCGGACAGTCAGGGCGGATTCGTGGATCCGGCAACCGGGTGGTATCACCATCCCGGCAACAAGCTGGTCATCCGGTATGACGCGGACACGGAGACGCTGTTCTATTTCTACCAGCTTGAATTACGCGATCCGGACAGCATGGCCGGCATTCCGTCCTTTCAGGCATTCACCCGCATTGCGGGGTATCGGCACGAAGCCGATGCGGACTATGTCGCATTTTCGCCGAGTGCGCCGAATTTCCTGAGCGACCGGCTCTGGCGTGTCTATCGATTCATGCATGACGGGCTGAGCACGATTGAGGTCGATGCACTTCCGGACGATCGACAGCGCGAGATGGACAGGTTGTCCTGGCAATACTACTGGGGGCCGATCGAAGCGATGTTCCAGAGGGCGGATCGACGCGAGGACGTTTCCTATTTCAATCGCTTCTTTCCGCAGCATTGCCTGGATCGGCAGCTTCTGTCCTTGCTGAATGTCGACATGCCTGCCGACGATCCGCGAATGACGCCGGCGCCTTATCCCCGCGGTTACTGAAGGCGCGTCAAGCGCACCGCTTCTCGATCCACCGCCTCAGCGTCGATAGATGAATTCCAGATCGGTCGATTCTCCGACCTTGAAATCGTATGTACCGACACGCGTGAACCCTGCCTTCTCATAGAAGGCAATCGCCTTCGCGTTGCCGGACCACACGCCAAGCCATACCGGGCCGGGCCGTTCCGTTGCCAGATACTCCAGCGCGGAGTCGAACAGGGCGCGCCCGGCGCCGGTTCCTTGCGTACCTCGCCGAAGGTAGATCTGATGGATCTCGCCCGAACCTTCCGCGACGTCCGGGTGCGGGAGCTTGCACGGCCCCGCGTGCGCATAGCCGACCAGCGTGCCGTCGTCGCTTTCAGCGACCCACGTGCGGCATTCGGGATCGTCGAGCTGGCCCGTGATCGTTTCTACCGAGTAGGTTCGGGCCTCATACGCAGCCAGGTCGTTCGGCGGGTAGTCGATGCCGAATCCGTCCTGCAGAAAGGTTTCGCGAAACGTGTCGCGTTTCAATTCGGCAAGCGGGACGGCATCGGACAGGGTTGCAACGCGGATCAACATGAGGGATGGCTCGGTTCGTCGGTCGAGCCGACAGTTTATCCCGGGTGACGTCGGTCTCGCGAGCATCCGGTCGACCCGGCTATCCGCATCACCCGCCCGGTGCCCATGTCGATGACGAAGACGGTGGTTGTCCTTCGGCGGACATGCTAGGATTTTCCGCAAACAACCTCGGAGACTGCCATGCCGTTCATCTGCGAAAACGTTGAATGCCGCGCCGTGCTCGCACGCGGGCAGGTCAGACCCCATCAGGAGGACGCGGGGTGGTGCTTCTACTGCCCGGACTGCAAAGCCAGGAACGAGTTGATGTACGCCGACACGGCCGGCGGTGCGGTCGAACTGATTCAGCCGGAGCGCGCCAGTCCTCCGCACAAGGTGGTGGCGACGGCTCGACCGCTGGAGGATGGCAAGTACGCGGCGCAGCTGAGCGTTCAGCGGGCGCTTGCCGTGAAGGGTACGTATGGAGCCGAGGAACACTGGGATCAGCTCGGTGTGTTCGGCGACGCGCAGGAAGCCGTCGAGCATGCGAGGTCTTTCGCAACGGATTTATTGCAGCGAGCGGCGTAGTCGATATCGTTCGGTGAACGAAGAAGAGGTGTGCGCATTCATGCGCGACGCCTCTTCGTGTTGTCCGCTGCGCGTCCGTCAGTTGTAGATATCGAACGAGAAATACTTCTTCGCGATCCGCTGGTACGTCCCGTCCTGGATCAGGCTCGCAAGCGCCTGGTTGATCTGCGTACGCAGCGCGTCGTCATCCTTGCGCACGCCGATCGCCGAACCCACGCCGAGCGTCTTCGGGTCGTGCAGCGGCGGCCCCGCGAATTCGAAGTTCGCGCCCTTCGCGGTTTTCAGGAAACCGAGGTCGGCCTGCACCGACGATTGCAGCGATGCATCGAGCCGTCCCGACAGCAGGTCCTGGTAGACGAGATCCTGCGTCTGGTACGTGCGGACGATCACGCCCTTCGGCTCCCAGTAGGTGCGCGCGTAAGTCTCCTGCGTCGAACCCTGCTCGACGCCGACGCTCTTGCCCTGCAGCGATTCGGGCGTCGGCTGCAGGTTCGAGCCGCGCCGCGCGACGAGCCGGGGCGGAACGTTGTTGATCTTGTCGGTGAATGCGATCTGCGCGAGGCGCTTCTCGGTCACGCTCATCGACGACAGCACGCCGTCGAACTTGCGCGCCTTCAGTGCCAGGATCATCCCGTCGAACGCGTTCTCGACCCACACGCAGCGCACCTTCATCCGTTCGCAGATCGCATTGCCGAGATCGATGTCGAAACCGACGAGCTTGCCGTCGGGCGCGAGCGATTCGAACGGCGCATAACTGGGGTCGACGCCGAGGCGCAGGACTGCCGGGTCCTTCGCGGTGGCGGCGCCTGCCGTCAGCGCGAGCGCAATGGCGAGAACGAGCTTTTTCATGGTTGTCTCCAATACCGGTCGATGTTGTATGTGGTGAAGCGAACTGGCGGCCGACAGGCGTGACTGCCCGCGCCCGGCCACGCGCGGGCGGCTGGACGTTTCGCCGGAAGCGGCCGGCGAAGCGTCCGGATTCGAAAGGGGGCGTTAGCGGGCGGCGCCGGTGATGCGCGCCATGCCGTGCCGGTAGCCGGCGGGCGAGAACACGGCGTTCAGCGCGGCCATCGCGGCGATCACGCCGAGATGCATCCACCAGGCGGTCGCGAAGCCGCCGCCCGCGTCGCGCAGCCAGCCGATCAGCCAGGGGCTCGCCGCGACGGTCAGGAAGCCGATGCCCTGCACGAATGCGGCGAGCGCGCCCGCGAGCCGCGCATCGGGCAGGTGGTCGAGCGTGACGATCAGGCTCATCGAGAAGAAACCACCGAGACCGAGGCCGACGCATGCGACCCAGAACGAGGGCGCGAACGCGGGCAGCGTCGCGAACCCGGCGAAGCCGGCCGCCTGCAGCGCGAGCGTGAGCCACAGCACGGCGCGGCGGTCGGGCGAACCTTTGGCGAGCAGCGGCATCGCGAGCGCGCCGGTCGCCTGGAACAGCGCCATCCACGCGAGCAGGTTGCCGCTCGCTTGCGGGCTCATGCCGATGCTGCGGTAGAACGCGGGCAGCCATGCGACGAGGCTGGCGTAGCCGCTGTTGCTGAGCCCGAAGAACAGCGCGAGCTGCCATGCGCGCGGAATGCGGGCGAACGCGGTGAGCGGCGCTGTCGCGGCCGTCGCGTGCACGGCGTCGCGCGGTGCCTTCGCGCGCCACAGCGCGAGCGTGACGAACGCGGGCACGGCCCACACGGCGAGCGCGAGATGCCAGCCGCCGTGCGCGGCGAGCCACGGGCTCGCGACCGCGCCGAAGGCGCCGCCGCCGACCAGCGCGGCCGAATAGAGGCCCATCGCGAGCGGCAGCCGGCCGGCGAACCAGCGCTTCGCGAGGCCGGGCGCGAGCGCCTGGACCACGGCGACGCCGGCGCCCGCGACGATGGCGGTCGCGATCAGGCCGGCGCTGCCGCCCGTCCACAGGCGCGCGGTGCAGCCCGCCGCGATCAGCGCCAGCGCGACGGTCAGCGCACGCTGCTCGCCGACGCGTCGCGCGAGCCCGACACCGGCTCCGGCGACGACCCCCATCAGCACGAACGGCAGCGTGGTCAGCAGCGCGGCCGCGCGAAAGCCGAGGCCGGTGTCGGCGCGCACGACGTCGAGCACGGGGCCGAACGCGGTCAGGAACGGACGCAGGTTGAGGCCGGCCAGCACCAGCAGCGCGAGCGCGCCATGGGACACGGAAGCCGCATGCGGGCGGCGGACAGCTTGCGCGGTGCCGGGGTCGGACATCGGGATGCTCCAGGGAGGGGCCGGTGGCCCTGTGATGCGATGCCGAAAGGGTAAGCGCGCGTTACGCCAGGTGAAAATTAAATATTCGACTGGGAATCAGTGCGGAATGCGATGGCCACGCGTAGTGAGCTTGCCGTCGGCCATCGAGGCTCGATTGCCTTTGGGGTTGGAGGTGTTGTCCGTCAGAACCCGGGATCGCCGCCCCGAGGCTGACAATCGACGCGCCGATAGTGGCGGCGCGTCGCACAAATATGGAGATTCGTCGTTTATCGAAGAGGGCGATCGTTACGCGAATCGCTGAATTTCGTATTTCTCGCGGGCCGCGACAAGCGCCCGAATGCGCGCGCGGTCGTCCGCCGTCTCCGGCGTAAAGATCACGAGCGTCTGGTCGGGCCGGCCGCTCACGGCGAATGCCGCGTATTCGAGCGCGATTCGCCCGACGGCGGGATGGTGGATCTCCTTGGTCCCTTCCTCGTGCGAGCGAATATCGTGGTCGCGCCACAGCGCGTCGAACTCGGCGCTCGTCGCGCGCATCTCGTCCACGAATGCCTGCACGGCCTGCGTCGCGCCGCCGCGCGCGACGTCGGCGCGAAACGCGCCCACCGCGAACTGCGCGACGCGTGCCCAATTCGCCTGCACGCCGCGCACGTGCGGATCGACGAAGATGAGCCGCAGGATGTTGCGCCGTTCCGGCGATAGCGTTGCGTAGTCGGTCAGCGTCGCGGCCGCCGCGTTGTTCCACGCGATGACGTCCCACGTCGCCGAGCGCACGATCGCGGGGCTCGCGTCGAGCGAATCGAGCACGTGCTGCACGCGCGGCGACACGTGGTCGGTCGCGTGATAGCGCACCTCCGGCGGATGGCCGACACCGATCAGGAACAGGTGCTCGCGTTCGGCGTCGTTCAACTGCAGCGCGCGGGCGAGCCGGTCGAGCAAGTCCGCCGACGGTGCGCCGCCGCGCCCCTGTTCGAGCCACGTGTACCACGCGGCGCTCACGTGCGCGCGCTGCGCGACTTCCTCGCGTCGCAGGCCCGGCGTGCGGCGCCGCGTGGCCGGCAGCCCGAGCGCGGCCGGGTCGAGTTTCTCGCGGCGGTCCCGCAGGTACGCGCCGAGCAGGTTGTCGGGGGTGTCAGCCATATCCTGTTAGTTCGTTTACCGGTAAACCGTCACGACTTCACCGCGAGCGGCCGTCGACAGATAGTAAGCCTCCATGCCATCCGGAGGTACTGAACATGCGTGTCTTTGTTACTGGAGCGTCGGGATTCGTCGGCTCGGCCGTGGTTGCCGAACTCGTGGCCGCCGGGCACTCGGTGCTCGGTCTTGCGCGGTCCGACGCGGCCGCCGCGTCGGTTGCGGCGGCGGGTGCCGACGTCCATCGCGGGTCGCTGGAGGACCTCGACAGCCTCACGCGCGGCGCCGACGCCGCCGATGCGGTGATCCACACGGGATTCAATCACGACTTCTCGCGCTTCGCGCAGAACTGCGAACTCGACCGTCGCGCGATCGAGACGATCGGCGCGGCACTCGCGGGCTCGGCCCGGCCGCTGGTCGTCACGTCGGGCCTCGCGCTTGTCGCGCCCGGACGTGCGGCGACGGAAGACGATCCGCACGTGCCGGTGTCGTCGGTTTATCCGCGTGCGTCGGAAGCGGCCGCGGTCGCACTGGAGGCGCGCGGCGTGCGCGCATCGGTCGTGCGTCTGCCGCCGTCCGTGCACGGCGACGGCGATCACGCCTTCGTGCCGCGCCTGATCGCGTTCGCGAGGGAGAAGGGAGTGTCGGCCTTCGTCGGCGATGGCGGCAACCGCTGGCCTGCCGTGCACCGGCTCGATGCGGCGCGCGTGTACCGGCTCGCGGTCGAACGCGGCGCGGCCGGCGCGCGTTATCACGCGGTCGACGACACGGGCGTGCCGTTCCGCGACATCGCGGAGGTGATCGGCCGGCGGCTCGACGTGCCGGTCGTCGCGAAAACGGCGGCCGAAGCCGGCGAGCACTTCGGCTGGTTCGCGATGTTCGCGGGGATGGATGCGCCGGCAACGAGCGAGCGCACGCGCGCATCGCTCGGCTGGGCACCGACGCAGCCGGGGCTGCTGGCCGATATCGACCGGCCGCGGTATTTCGAAGGCTGAGCGGGCGGCGGTCGTGCGGCCGCCTGCGACGGCCGCACTCGCCGCCCGCGCGACACCCTTCAGGCCGCGACGACGATCTTCCCGGCCTGCGCGCCGGCTTCCCCGTATCGATGCGCGTGCACGATGGCGTCGAACGCGAACGCGAACGCGAACGTGCGATCGATCAGCGGCTTCAGCGTGCGCGGCCGCTCGCCGGGTCGCGCGTCATTCGACCGGATGCAGATCCTGAAGCAGCGTCGGCACGAGCTCCGACACGGTCGGATGGATGTGCATCGCGCGGCTGATCGTCGTGTACGGCGCGCCCGCGGCCATCACGTCGAGCATCCCGTGCACGACTTCATCGCCCGTCACGCCGAGGATCGTCGCGCCGAGGATCGCATGGCTGTCCGCGTCGACGATCACCTTCATGAACCCGAGGCTTTCGCCTTTTTCCACCGCGCGGCCGACGCGTGTCATCGGGCGCGTGCCGACGAGCAGCCGGCGCCCGGTCTGCTTCGCTTCCGCGAGCGTCATGCCGACGCGGCCGAGTGGCGGATCGACATACATCGCGTACGCCGTGATGCGGTCGGACACCTTGCGCGGATCGTTATCGAGCAGGTTGGCCGCGACGATCTCGTAGTCGTTGTATGCGGTATGCGTGAACGCGCCGCGCCCGTTGCAGTCGCCGAGCGCCCAGATGCCGGGCACGTTCGTGCGCAACTGCTCGTCGACCTCGATATAACCGCGCGCATCGGTCGCGACACCCGCACGGTCGAGCCCGAGATCGTCGGTATTCGGCACGCGTCCGACCGCGAGCAGCAGGTGCGAGCCCGCGACCTCGCGGCCGCCGCCCGCGCAGTCGAGGCCGACCGCGATGCCGTCGCCGTCGCGCCGTGCACTCAGGCAGGTCGCATCGAGCTGCACGTCGATCCCTTCGCCTTCGAGGATCTCGCGCACGGCCTGCGACACGTCCTCGTCCTCGCGGCGGATCAGGCGGGGGCCCTTCTCGACGATCGTGACCTGCGACCCGAAGCGTCGATACATCTGGCCGAATTCGAGCCCGACGTAGCTGCCGCCGACGATCACGAGGTGCGCGGGCAGGAAGTCGACGTCCATCATCGTCGAGTTGGTCAGGTACGGCACCGTGTCGAGGCCGGGCATCGCGGGCACCTGCGCGCGCCCGCCGACGTTGATGAAGATGCGTTCCGCCTCGAGCAGCGCGTCGCCCACGCGCACCGCATCGGCGCGCTCGAAGCGGGCGTGACCCTGAAACACGGTGGTGTTCGCGAGCCCGCGCACCCATTGCTCGACGCCGTGGTTCGAGCGGCCGGAGATCTGGTCCTTGCGTGCCTTCACGGCTTTCATGTCGACGGTGACGGGGCCGCCGACCGACACGCCGTATTCGCCGGCCCGCCGCGCGAGGTGCGCGGCGTACGCGCTCGCGATCAGCGTCTTGGTCGGGATGCAGCCGGTGTTCACGCAGGTGCCGCCGAAGCGGCCGCGCTCGATGATCGCGACCTTCATTCCGGCGGCGGACAGCCGCGCGGCGAGTGGCGGCCCGGCTTGCCCGGTGCCGATGACGATCGCGTCGAAGTGTTGCGTCATGACGTCCTCCTGTGCGGGTGCAGCGAGGGAACGCGTGCGGGCGAGCCGCGTGCGAGGCCGGGGCCGGCGCACGGTCGCGCGACGGCGAGCGCCTATGGTAGTCCTGTTGGCGTGCGCTCGCGAGCGCCGGCGGGGCGGAGGCGGCGACGCGTGCCCGGGCCCGGCCGTGTCCGCGCCGGCCGGTGTGCGATGCAAGCGGTCGCGACGCGTTGCGCCGGCCGCGTCAGTCCTTGCGCGTCCACTGACCGAACGACACCGGCCGGTGTGCGTCGGCGCGCGTGACGGTCACGTGATCGGGCTGGTCGTCGAGCGGAAACGATTCGGTGACGATCCGGTTCGAAAACACCCAGCCATGCGTGTGCGGGTCGTAGCGGAACGTCACGTAGTCGGTCCAGTGCTGTCCGCACGCGACGAAGTTCTGCACGGTGAAATAGCGGCCTTTCACCGCGAAGCCGTTGTCGGCGGCATCGTCGGGATCGAACGGATCGCACTGGCCGCCTTCGTTCGCGCGCAGCACCACCTGGTCGTTGCGCGCGGCGAGCCGGAATGCGTGGTCGGCCTGCTCCTCGAAGATCAGCAGCGGGCGCGGCGACGGCTGCTCGCGCGTGTCGACCGCCCGGTGCACGACGACGAGGAAGCTGTGCCGTCCGTTGTCGAGATCCGGCCCGGCTTGCGCGAGCAGCGGCTGGTAGCCGCCCGGCAGCTGCGCGGCGATCGACTTCGGCAGCTCGGCCGCGCGGGCGTCGAGCGAAAGCACGGCGAGCAGCGAGGCGAGCACGATGGGCAGGTGGAAAACGCGCATGACGGGGTGTCCGGTCGAAAAGAGAGAGGGGGGCCGATCGCGCGGGGCGACCAATCCCGCCCGGGAAACGCGGTGCCCGGCACCGGATGGAGCGCGACGGGCGGCGCGAATGGCGCGACTGGCGGGAAAGAGGGCCAGCATAGCAGCGCCACGCAGCTTTCGGCCATGTGCAAAGCGTGCCAGAATCAACGGCTCGACCGTCGAACACGACATGCAGGCGCCGGCGCTTCGGCGTCGCTTACCAAGGAGACTTCGATGACCGCATCGGCTGCCGTACTCGCCATCCTGGCTGCGCTGTTTCTCGGCGCGATGATTCCGGGCCCGAGCTTCGTGCTGGTTGCCCGCAATGCGATCGGGCTGTCGCGCCGCGACGGGCTGGCCACCGCGCTCGGCATGGGCATCGGCGGCATCGTGTTCGGCGGCGTCGCGCTGGCCGGGCTCTACACGCTGCTGCAGGCCGTCGAATGGCTGTACGTGGGCCTCAAGGTGGCGGGCGGCGCGTACCTGATCTACATGGCGTCGAAGATCTGGCGCGGCGCCGACCGGCCGATCGCGATGGACGATCCGCGGGCGATGGGCGGCGGCAGCGCGCGCAAGTCGTTCTGGACGGGCCTCACGACCCAGCTCAGCAACCCGAAGACGGCGATCTGGTACGGCAGCATCTTCGCGGCGCTGCTCCCGCAGCATCCGCCGCTGTGGTGCTATCTGGCGCTGCCGCCGCTCGTGTTCGGCGTCGAGTTCGGCTGGTACACGATCGTCGCGCTGTGCTTCTCCACGCGCCGGCCGCGCGAGCTCTACCTGCGCGCGAAGAAGTGGGTCGACCGCGTCGCGGCCGGCGCGATCACGCTGCTCGGGCTGCGGCTGATCCTTAACGCGCCGAAAGCGGGAATCTGAGCGCGGCGGGGGCAGGGTACTGGTCTAGTTTTGCAAACTGAGGATTGTCCAGCCTCGATGAAGAACGAGTTGCAGAATAGGCCTGTTTGCAGGCCAGTTAAAATATAAGTGTCCCCGTCCGCCGTGGGCGGGGACCTTAGACTTAGGTAATGATCGGAATTCGATAGGGCAGAATGGTATGAGTCCACGACGTGTTGTTCAGCGCACGGACACCTTCTTCATAGATATTTGGATTCCCGTCTACGGATCTCAATGTGACCACAATTGTGGCGACCAACGGGTCAACTAATGCGGGCTGGAATGCACGGAGATTGACCCCTGCTTGCAGCGCCCACTGAGTTCCTTCGGTGCCATTGGGGAAGCGCTTGCGATGTATTTTAACAGGCGCCCATTTCCCTCCATGTTCTACCTGCGCCATTTCGTATCCGGTAGTTCCGACTTCGCTTTCGCCTGGCACTCGACCATGAAACTCACCTGTTGCGGAGAGAATGCCGAATCCCAATTCGATGTTGGCCCGAACATATTCACTTCCAGCATTTCCGTCGAGTGGAGGATTGTAGGTCGCAGTAATAATGACCTCTCCTCTAAATTTCCCATTTTGAATAAGTGATTCTGGGATTGGGTATGGGGATTTTCTCCAGCGCATCGATTGATATAGTTGTGCTTCGAAGACTAATGTGAAGCTATCGTCACTGTCATATAAAGTGCGAAGTATATTGTCAGGCCTGCCTGCGCCAAAATATCGACGATCGATCGGATTGTAGTCGGGGGACGACAATTGGGCCGCGTGAATCATCAATGCCTTCACGAGGGCCGGGTGCGGTGTGAGATTGCTTCTCCCCTCGAGTGCAAACCATGTATGAGCTGCAAGATTGGAGGCAATAGGTGCGGCAAAGCTAGTGCCAAATGTGTGAGCGATTTGGTTGTCGGGTGTAAGTGCTTTGATGCTGGCATTTCCAATGTCCCATGGCTTATGAACTCCGCCTCCAGCGTGCACAATGTCCGGCTTCGGAGTGAATACGGGGCCAGGGCCGCGACGTGAGTACGGAGGAGGTTCTCCGACGCTGGTATATGAGCCGAATGCAGTTAAATGAGTTACTGAGCCTACAGTGAGGGCTCGAACAGATTCCCCCGGGCTAGAGACGCGATCAGAAAGCGCAGTGGTTGGAGGCCACGTACGTCGAGGCGAGTCTAGGTAGTTTCCTGAGGCAACGACAAATAAGACGCCAAATTTATCACTGATAGCATCCAATTCTTTTGCGAATTCACTAAACTCGATATCGGAGCATTGATTTGCTCCAAGTGAAAGATTCCAAATCTTGATGTCTGGCTTTTTCTCGACTGATTCTTTGATGCGTTCGAGAAGAATTCCAATTCCGGCGCCATTTGATTCTAATCCGCAGACATCGTGAATTAAACATCCTACTCCTGGAAGCCAGCTGTGCCCGTCGTTCATGTGGCCGGAGCTGGTTATTAGCGAGGCTACCATTGTCCCATGTTCATAGTTTGTCTCGGGGGGTAATACGTAAATATCCTTGCTAGCGATCCATGGTTTTAGTGATGTCGCGCTGTTGGAGATGCCAGTATCAAACACACCAACAGTCGGAATTTCTCCCGCATCAATCTGCGCGTCTGGCGGTGGAATTTTCGCTACTTCGATGGCCACATTTCCGGACGTTACTTTTGCAGAGTACTGTGGTTCGGCATAGATGTGTCGAAGACCCGGGTAGGAAATGAGTTCTGCTAGATCGCTATCGTTGACTCTGTGGGAATCCCCAATTCGAAGCATTGGGATAGATTTGATGCGTTCAATTATTGAGAATTTAATATTCTTTTTATTGAGCCAGTTTTCGATGAAATTGAGGTTCCGCTTCGTGGCTTCTTCCGAAAAATATTGAAAAATGTCAACAATGATGCCACTTGTTTTGCGAAGAGAGGGGATTCCGTGTGGATTTCTTCTCTTGGTTGACCACGCCGAAATTTTCTCAATGGTACTGAGATTGGCTTTGATTTCGTGGATAGTGCGAGTCAGTATGACTGATCTCAATACTTGTAGAGTGGCTGCATTGGCTGCGACAAGCATTTCGTTGATGCCACCGTGCCCAGCTGGTTGAATCCCAGACTCTTCAACCAGCTTGAGTGGCCTATGAGTTTTCGCGACGGCATCCTCGCGAAGTGTGAAAACCAAGGGGCCTAAGGCGTTAGGGAATCGTGCCAAGTCATTCGCTAGATCAGCTGTTGCTGAGTCTAGCGAGCGGACCAAGGATCGTCGATATTCATCATCGACAGGAACGTGGATTTTTTTTGCTGATCCCCCCGTATTGGGAATGGATAGATCCTGTCGAGCAAATGGGACGTGAATAAATGGATTTTCAGCGTTAGCGGGCTTGCTAGTCTTTGAGTTTTGTCCCCTCGGACTTTGGACGCTTTTGCGTTGTACCATCGGTGCTTCCCCCGTTTAGTATAGTTGACACTTGACGTGTCGAAGAACTATACACTGCAGCAAGCGCGCGCAGCGAGAAAATTGTCCGGCACCACTCTCTCAAATATGCGATTTCTTGATTTTTCGTATTGAGTATCTTTCCATGTATTAGCGCAAGTGCGAGTCCGAGCCGACGGAATATCTGAAGTTGATCAATGGTCGCGTTGCCTGCGATGACTGCGCTACGCTTTGCGTCCAAGCACACTTGCTCAATGAGAGCGCCCGATGCGTCACTGGAGTAGTCAACAAGTACCTTCCATGCTAGATCCTTGGGTGCATAGTCGGCCAATAGATGACGCCAGAGCTTTTCGCGCATATGAGCATCTGGCAAGCTCATTGGAATCCTAAAACTAAAGCGGCGCCATACTGCGGGATCGAGCAACTGTTCATGATTGGTTGCAGCGACGAGGATGGTGTTGGGGGACAGCGCATCAATGTTCTGCAGGAGCGAAATGACTACTCGTTGCAATTCTCCAACGTCACGTTCGTTGCCTCTGGCGCCAGCAAGAGCATCGAACTCGTCCAAAAATAGAACGGACGTACTTTGCTCTGCGTAATCCATGACTCTGCGGAGGTTGCGACTTGTCTGGCCGAGCAGGCTACTAATTAAGGTGTCGCAACGTACAGTGAGCAGTGGCAAGTTTAGTCGTGCAGCGATCCAGCGCGCAGTCTGGGTCTTTCCTGTTCCCGGCGGTCCATAGAGCAAAAGGCGACTGGGTAACGCCGCGCGCGCTCGGAGAAGATTTTCGTAATGCTCGACATTTGCTAGGAAGTCGGCGAGACGACTTTCGACCGCGTCGGGAACCATCAGGGCAGTAGAGTCGGCCTCAGGTTTGCTGACGTCGACGGTGTGCAGTCGACTCTCGCCATCGACAGGAAGACTGTTAAAAGAGATTCCGTCTGCAGCATCCTGCGCGCTTGCCAGCGCACTTGGGGCTCTTGCGAGCCGTTCTCGAATGAGGCGGGCTTGTTGCCGTTCACCGACCTGTTCCAGCTTCTCAGCCAAGAGCCCAGCGTAGCTGGTTGCCATCGACGCGTTCGAGCGAAGGGCGCCGTCGAGGATTTTTAGAACCTCTGAAATATTTTCCATTCTGGTCGCCATGTTTGATGAAACGAAAACGTGTCGCATTGTAACGCGTTTCGCTATCTATGTTTCGGAAATTGGCCACATTGATGCGCTATCTGACGATGTTGTCGCACTTTTTGTGAATGCGATCTTGACCTCGCCAACACTGCCTCCTCCGAGTGGAATACTGTATGAATATACAGCATTGCGCTAGTGGGCAGTGTTGGCCCGAGATAGCCCCGTCAGCGTTCACTGTCCTGGTTGTGGTCTGATAACGAGTAAGTGCTGCCGAGTCGGCCGTCGCTGCTACAAGCATTCAAGGACGGGCTAGGCGGCCCTCAAGTCAATTCTGATAGGCTCAAATAGCGACTAGTCGTAGCAATAGTGGACTGGCTGAATGATCGTGCGTCAGATTGCAGGAAACTGCGCACGGCCCGCCAAGCCTTGTGTGGCGGGCGTTCGCGAGTGCCGCACGCGCCACCGGGCGGCGGCGCTTCCCCGATTCTGGCGGTCGACCTCCCGGCGACGTGTAAACTGCTGCCTTTTTTGACGGTTTGCAGCATGGTGCAAGCACCTCCGCGCCCGGCGCTGAGCGGCCCGGCGCTCGTCCGGCTGCTCGCGCGCCTGGCCGATGCCGACGTCGCGGAATCCCGGCAGACGCTGTCCGACCGGCTGAGCCAGTGGCTCGGCTGGACCGACGCGATCACGCTGTCGTCCGCGCTGAATGCGAGCCCGCCCGGCGTCGCGGCCGGCGTGCGCGGCTACGACGCCGAGCGCGACTGCGCACGCGTGCGCCACGAGCTCGCGCAGGCGATCACGGCCACCAACCGGCCGCGTGCGCGGCGCCGGCCCGGCGATCCGCCGCCGCCGGCCGCCGACACGGCCGATTTCGCGGACTTCCGCCAGCGTTACCTGTCCCTGCAGCAGGACATGGAAACGGCGATCGGCCAGTTGCGCGGCCGCCTGCGGGTCGCGCTCGCCGCCAGCTCGTCGGGGATGGCGCGGCTCGCGACGCTCGACGCGATCATGGAGCGCGTGCTCGGTGCGCGCGAGCGCAGCCTGCTGTCGGCCGTGCCCGCGCTGCTCGGTACGCGCTTCGGGCGGCTGCGCGACGCGGAGCGGCAGGCGCTGGCCGATGCCGAAGCCGCGGCGGCAGCCGCAGCGGAATCCGCGGCCGCGGCCGATCCCGCCGATGACGGCGCGGCGATCGTCGACAGCCCGGCCGTCGCGGCGATCGTGCCCGGCGCATGGCTCGATACGTTTCGCGACGAGATGCAAAGCATCCTGCTTGCCGAACTCGAAGTCCGGTTTCAAACGGTAGATGGGCTGCTCGCGGCCCTTCGCACCTGCTAATCAACACGCTATGTCCAGAATTCGCCTTGATCTCGTTGTCTTCGTCGCCGGTCTGCTCGCTGTGGGCTGGATCGGCGTCGGCTATGTCGCGTCGAACCCGCTGGCGTCGGCCGTCACGCTGCTGATCGCCGCGTGCTATGTCGCCGGCGCATGGGAACTGCTGCGCTACCGGCAGGCCACCGCCACGCTGTCGCACGCGGTCGCCCGCCTGACCGAGCCGCCCGCGAAGCTCGACACGTGGCTCGACACGCTGCACCCGGGCCTGCGCGGCGCCGTGCGCGCGCGGGTCGAAGGCGCGCGCGTCGCGCTGCCGGGCCCGTCGCTCACGCCTTACCTCGTCGGCCTGCTCGTGCTGCTCGGCATGCTCGGCACGCTGCTCGGGATGGTCGTCACGCTGAAGGGCACGGGCGCCGCGCTCGAAAGCGCGACCGATCTCGACGCGATCCGCGCGTCGCTGATCGCGCCGGTGAAGGGCCTCGGCTTCGCATTCGGCACGTCGATTGCCGGCGTCGCGACGTCCGCGATGCTCGGCCTGCTGTCCGCGCTCGTGCGCCGCGAGCGGATCGACGCGGCCCAGCAGCTCGACGCGAAGATCGCGACGACGTTGCGCGTGCACTCGTCCGCGCATCAGCGCGACGAATCGTTCCGGTTGCTGCAGCGTCAGGCCGACGTGATGCCGGCGCTGGTCGACCGCCTGCAGACGATGATGACGTCGCTCGAGGCGCGCAGCGTCGCGCTGCACGATCGCCAGATCGAGAGCCAGCAAGCGTTCTTCGATCGGACCGAGCGCGCGTATGCCGGCCTCGCGTCGAATGTCGGGGACGCGCTGAAGGAAAGCGCCGCCGAAAGCGCGCGCGTGGCCGGTGCCGCGCTGCAGCCGGTCGTCGCCGCGACGATGACGGGGCTCGCGCAGGAGATGGCCGCGCTGCGCGACACCGTGACGGGCGCCGTGCAGCGTCAGCTTGACGGGCTGACGGACGGTTTCGAGAAGACCACCGGCAACGTGACGGCCGTCTGGAGCCGCGCGCTCGACGAACAGCGCCGTGCGAGCGATGCCGTCGCGCAGCAGTTGCAGACGACGCTCGGCCAGTTCACCGAGACCTTCGCGCAGCGTTCGACGGACCTGCTCGACGGCGTCGCGACGCGCCTCGAATCGACCGAAAGCCGCCTGTCGGATGCCTGGCGCGATGCGCTGGCGCGTCAGGAGCAGGTCGGCGAGACGCTGGCCGGCCAGCATGCGCGCGCGCTGGGCGAGGCTGCCGCGACGTTCGAACGCCATTCGGGCGCGACGCTTGCCGCGATGCGCGAGTCGCACGCGGGGCTGCAGACCGAGCTGGCCGCGCGCGACGAACAGCGCCTCACCGCGTGGAACGAATCGCTGGCCGCGATGGCCGCGAAGCTGGGCGACGAATGGCAACGCGCAGGCGAGCACAGCGCGGGCCGTCAGCAGGAAATCTGCGACGCGCTGGCGCAAACGACGCGCGACCTGACCGCGCAGGCTTCGGCCTTCGAACAGCGCTCGAACGATCTGCTGTCGACGATCCGCGATTCGCACACGGGCCTGCAGACGCAACTGGCGGCGCGCGACGAACAACGCCTCACCGCGTGGAACGAATCGCTGGCCGCGATGGCCGCGAAGCTGGGTGACGAATGGCAGCGTGCAGGCGTGCATAGCGCAGGCCGTCAGCAGGAAATCTGCGACGCACTCGCGCAAACGACGCGCGACCTGACCGCACAGGCTTCGGCTTTCGAACAGCGCTCGAACGACCTGCTGTCGACGATCCGCGATTCGCACACGGGCCTGCAGACGCAACTGGCCGCACGCGACGAGGAGCGTCTCGCCGCGTGGAACGATTCGCTGGCCGCGATGGCCGCGAAGCTCGGCGACGAATGGCAACGCGCGGGCGTACACAGCGCAGGCCGTCAGCAGGAAATCTGCGACGCACTGGCGAAAACGACGCGCGACCTGACCGCGCAGGCTTCGACCTTCGAACAACGCTCGAATGACCTGCTGTCGACGATTCGCGAGTCGCACACGGGTTTGCAGGCGCAACTGGCCGCGCGCGACGAGGAACGCCTCACCGCGTGGAACGAATCGCTGGCCGCGATGGCCGCGAAGCTCGGTGACGAATGGCAACGCGCAGGCGTGCACAGCGCAGGCCGTCAGCAGGAAATCTGTGATGCACTCGCGCAAACGACGCGCGACCTGACCGCACAGGCTTTGACCTTCGAACAGCGCTCGAACGACCTGCTGTCGACGATCCGCGATTCGCACACGGGCCTGCAGACGCAACTGGCCGCCCGCGACGAAGCACGCCTCGCCGCGTGGAACGACTCGCTCGCCGCGATGGCGGCCGCGCTGCGCGACGAATGGGCGCACACGAGCGCGCAGGCCGCGACGCGCCAGCAGGACATCTGCGACACGCTGGCCCGCACCGCGAACGACATCACCGCGCAGGCGCAGGTGCATGCGAGCGACACGATCAACGAGATCGCGCGCCTCGTGCAGGCGGCGTCGGAGGCGCCGAAGGCCGCGGCCGACGTCGTCGCCGAGCTGCGCCAGCGCCTGTCCGACAGCCTGGTACACGACACCGCGATGCTCGAGGAACGCAGCCGCCTGCTCGCGACGCTCGAAACGCTGCTCGGTGCGGTCAATCACGCGTCGACCGAACAGCGCACCGCGATCGACGCGCTCGTCAGCACGTCGGCCGACCTGCTCGACCGCGTCGGGGCGCGCTTCAACGACACCGTCGACGCGGAAACGCGCAAGCTCGACTCGGTGGCCGCGCAAGTGACGGCGGGCGCGGTCGAGGTCGCGAGCCTCGGCGATGCGTTCGGGATGGCAGTGCAGGTGTTCGGCGAGTCGAACGACAAGCTGCTGACTCATCTGCAACGCATCGAGGCCGCGCTCGAGAAGTCGCTCGCGCGCAGCGACGAGCAGCTCGAGTACTACGTCGCGCAGGCGCGCGAGGTGATCGACCTGAGCATGATGTCGCAGAAGCAGATCGTCGAAGACCTGCAGCAGCTCGCCGGCCGGCGGGCGTCCGTCGGAGCGTAACGCATGCACGACGAAATCGACGGCGGCGCGTCCTCCGCGCCGGTGTGGCCCGCGTTCGCCGACCTGATGTCGGTGCTGCTCGGCGCGTTCGTGCTGATCCTCGTCGGCGTGATCGGCATGCAGTTGCAGCTCACGTCGAAGCTCGAGGAAGCCGTGCGTGCGCGCCAGCAGGAAGCGCAGCAGCGCAAGTCGCTCGAGCAGGCGCTCGCCGGGCCGCTCGCGGCCGGCCGCGTGACGCTCGTGAACGGGCGCATCGGCATCAGCGGCAACGTGCTGTTCGCGCTGAACTCCGACCAGTTGCAGCCTGCCGGCCGCGACCTGCTGAAGACGCTGGCCGCACCGCTCGCCGCCTACCTGAAGACACGCGACGAGATCCTGATGATCAGCGGCTTCGCCGACGACCAGCAGGTGCATGCCGGCAACCGCCAGTTCGCGGACAACTGGGAACTGTCGGCCAAGCGCGCGTTGACGGTCACGCGCGCGATGATCGACGCCGGCGTGCCGGCGTCGTCGGTGTTCGCGGCCGCGTTCGGCTCGGAACAGCCGGTCAGCTCGAATGCGGACGATGAAGGCCGTGCGAAGAACCGTCGCGTGGAGATCGCGCCGGTGCCGCGCAAGTCGGCATCGAACGGAGGGAACGCGAAGTGACCGACGACGCGACGCACGTTCGCGCGACGCTCGACGCATGGCGCGAGCAGGGCGCCGACCGGCTCGACCGCGTGCGCTTTCTACGGATCGACGCGCTCGAGCGGCGTGCGGCCGCGCTCGAAGGCAACGCGCGCGGGCTGCTCGACGCGCGGCTCGCCGCGCTGATCGAAGGCTTCGCGGCGGTCGTCGCGCGGGCCGACGAAGCGAAGGCCGCCGCGAGCGGCATCGCGCAAGCCGACGATGGTGCGGCCGGACGCGGCCCGTCGCTGGCGGCGCTCGTCGAACGGCTCGGCCGCGATGCGCAGGCCGACCGGCGCGGGCTCGATCCCGAGCTGGTCGACTACTTCCGCACGATGTGGTCGAAGGTCCGCACCGAACAGCAATACCGCCAGTCGCTCGACCAGGTGCCGCGCAACGCGGGGCCGCTCAATTCGAACAGTCTCGTGCACCGGTCGCTCGCGACGATGCGCGAGCTGTCGCCGGAATATCTGCAGCAGTTCCTGTCGTACGTCGATGCGCTCGCATGGCTCGAGGATCTCGCCGGCGGCGGCGCGCAGCCCGAGAAGGAAGCCCCGCGCGCGAAGACGGTGAAGAAGGGCGCGCGCGGCAAGAGCCGGTAGCGCGCGGGCACGCATCGCCGCCGCCGGGGGCCGGTCACATCGACGTCAGGCCCGACGCCGGCGCGCTTTGATAGCGGGCCGCGCTGATGAATTTCGAGAAGCGTTCGCACCAGATCACGACCGACGTGTATTGCGCGGGATTCACGTCGTCGGGAAGCGCCACGACGAAATTGCCGAATGTCTTCAGGTCGCCCACGCGTACGGCGCGCGCCTTGATCGCGAGGAACGACGCTCGCGTATCGACGAAGGCCGGCACGAGATAGAGCTTGTAGTCGGGGCCCGGTGCGATGTCGCCCTCGAACGCGATCGACGAATCGGTGACGGTCAGCTTGCCGTCTGCCCAGTGCAGCGCGTCGCTGCCCGGCAGGTTGCGTTCGAAGCGGCCGGTATGGCGCGCGTTTTCCGCGGCCACTTGCAGCTCGACGGCGCTTGCGCCTTCCGTCGCCGTGAGGATCGGCAGCACGTAGATGCCCGCGGCAAACGCCGCGAGCCCCGTCGCGAGATGCGACGCGATCAGTATCCAGATTCTGGTTTTCATGTCGGACCCTTTGAACGAAAACAGAGGGTGGCGCCGGGCCACATGCCGGTAGTCGCGCGAGCCGGCGGAATCTGACAGACGTTCGGGTTTTCGTTCAACGCGCCGTTACATGCCGCTCCTGCCGGCATGCCGCGTGGCACCTGCACCGCGACGCGATGCCGGATTTTTTCTTCGGCGAGTGTCATCTTTGCGCACGCGGCGCGACTCACTCTCCGTCGACAACGTCGTCGATGCTCAGGAGAGGTCAGATGAACAAGCTTGCCCTGTATGTTCTCGCGACGGTTGCCGCGACCGCTTCCGTTTCCGTTTCCATTTCCGCGTGGGCCGCGCCGCAGTCCACCGTGACGCGCGCGGAGGTGAAGGCCGAACTGGCCGCCCTGCGTGCAGCCGGCTACCGGCAGAACGGCGAAGACCCGTACTATCCGGCACGACTGGCGGAAGCGCTGAAGAAGATCGGTTCGACCGGCACGTCGACGGCCGATACCAGTGGATACGGCATGGCGGCACCGGCCGCGAGCGAATCGGGTTCGATGACGGCCGACAGACCGATCTATCGCGGACGATGATCCGGGCCGGACGTTGCGCCCGTCGATGGGCACGGCGTCCGATTAATCCGGACTGCGATGGAATCCAGGTTGCGCAACGTCAGCGTGTTGACGCGCCTTCGGCAATCTCCGCGCCGAACGCGTGCAGCGCCTCGACCAGCGCCGCCGCGAACGGCGGATGCGCGGCGATGCGTGCCGCGTCGAGCTGGCTGCCGAGGATCGGGAGCGTGATCGACGCGCGCTCGACGATGTTCGCCGACATCACCGACAGCGTTTCCCGCAGCGCCGCGTCCGCATGCGTCGCGCGCGGCGATGCGTTCAGCACCGCGACCGGCTTGTACACGAACGCTTCGCATCCCACGACCCAGTCGAGCGCGTTCTTCATCACGCCGGTCACGCCGTGCGCGTATTCCGGGCTCGCGATCAGCACGCCGTCGGCGGCGTTCAGGCGATCGATCAGGTCGCGCACCGCGGCCGGCGACGGATATTCCGCGTCGGGGTTGAACAGCGGAAATTCGCCGAGGCGATCGAAGCGCGTGATGCGCGTCCCGGGCGGCGCGACGCGTGCCGCCGCATCCAGCAGCGCCGCGTTATACGACTGCGCGCGCAGGCTGCCGCATAACGCGACGATGTCGATGCGGCGCTCGGAATCGGGTTGGAGTTCGGTAGCCATCGAGGAGCGTGTCGTTGGGTGGTTTGCGCGATGGGGGCGCGCCGGCCCGACGGATTATCGCATCGGTGCACGGGCGGAGTGACGCGCTTTGGCGCCCCCGTGCAAGCGGTGCGGTTCGCGCCTTTCCCGCGGAAATCCCGGGTGGCGACATTCTGCGGCAACGACGTCGGCCATCCCGGCCGCGCGCGCGAATGCGCCGATTTCCCACCCGTTGCCGAGCAGCAGACGACGCGTATGCAGCGCGCCGTGCACGTCGTCGGCAACGGCTTCGCCCAGATAGCACAGCGCGCGGCCTTCGATGTCGACGAAGCCGTGTCGATAGTCATGGGCCAGCGCGGTCCACAGCTGCGCCGCGCCGATCGACTGACGGGCGCCGCTGATCAGGCACAGGCCGGCGTCGAGTCCCCAGCGATACAGCGTCGTCGCGAGGCCCTTGCGTTGCGACGTGCTGCGCAGCCGCGTGTGCGGCGCGCGCAGGTAGCGGTCGGCGCGACGCGGGATTTCGGGCAGGCGGTTGAATACCGTATAGCCGGCGAGCTGGCGCGCGGCCGGATCCTCGACGTACAGGAAGTATTCGCCGTCCGCCTCGCGGTGGCGGACGATCAGGCCGGAGCGGCCGAGCGCGACGGCCGGCAGGCCGTGCAGGCGATGGCCCGGCTGGTGCAGGCGTGCGTAGAGCGAGTCGAGTTCATCGTCGATGTCGTGCTGGGAATGCTGTACGTCGATGCGCATGGCAAAAGGCGCCCGTCCCGGGCGGTCCGAGAAAGTGGTTCATCGCAAGAGGGGAGAGGAATGGGTGCGGCCCCCGGGCTCGGCGAAGCGAGCCGGGGCCGCGAATCAGCTGGGGATGTGCTGGAAACCGGCGGCGATCGCGGCGAGGCCCGCGATGCAGAGTGCGAACAGGATCAGGACTTTGTGAATCACGTCTCTCTCCTCATGAATGCGCGGCGCCGATGGGCGGTGCCGCGGAGACGGTGACGGCGGGCACGGCCCGCGCGGCCGTCGTGCGCGACGACGGTCGGGTGTCCGGGCGACCGATCGGGCGCGGACGGCCAGCACCATACGCGAGGAGTCGGGGGCGGGCAATCGTATCGGTGGAGAAAAGCGACGAAACGCGGAGAATCGCATCGTTTCGCGACAATTGGCCGCATGGGCGCATGTCGTAGCCTGAGCGGCGGGTGGGCCCGACAGTCTCTGCCGGGTAGTGCGCGCGTGGCCGGTGCCGTCAACCGGCCAGCGCGCGCTCGTAGAGCGAAGCGATGTAACCGCCGGGCAGCGGACGAAGCGCGACGCGTGCGAAGCCGAGTGCCTCGTCGTACGCACACGGCTTCGCGTTGCGCGGATCGCGATCGAGTCGCGGCAGCGAGCACTGCTGCGCGCGTATCTGATCGCGAGGGCGCGCGCACTGTGCCGGAACCGGCGAAACGGCGATGTGCGAACGCCGACGCAAGCGTGGGCGGGGCAGCAGGCCCCGCCTTGCGCCGCCGTGTCAGGCCGGCGCGCGCTGCCCGAACGCCTGCTTCATCCGCGCGAACAACCCGTGTTGCGCGATCCATTCGGCATACGCGCGATAATCGGGGTCGCGCATCAGGTGCCGCTCTTCGGTCTTCGCCCGCGTGTAGTAGATCAGGTTGACCGCGACGAGCCCCGCGCAGTGCATCAGCCCGACCTGCCAGCCGAGCGGCTCGACGAACGGCACCGACACCATCCAGTACGACAGGTTCTTCGTGATGTACGCCGGATGCTTCGTGAAGCGGTACGGGCCCGACGTGATGATCCCGCGGTTGGTGAGGTTCGAGAAACGCAACCCGAACGAGATCGTGCACAGCGCGTAGGTCAGCAGCAGCAGGATGATCACCGTGCCCCAGATCACGCGCAGCGTCGGGGCCGACTGCAGCCAGTTGTCCCAGAACAACGTGCCTTCGTAGCGGATGTAGTTGTTCGAGAACAGCGACCAGAACGGCTGGTAGCACATCAGCGCGGCTACCCAGCCGAGCGTCGTCGGCTCGACGGTGCGCACGTGGCTGTCGAGGATGCGGAACGTGCACAGGTAACCGACGGTGCCGAACATCAGGTCCATCGTGAACGACAGGTCGTACATGAACATGAAGGTCGCGATCGTTGCCGGCGCGTGCATCGCGTTCGCGAGCGACGCGGTCAGGTGATCGGCGTCCTTCGACAGGTAGACGGTCATCAGCGGCAGGAAGAACGCCTTCACGCCCCAGCCGGCCAGCATCTCGCGCACCGGCTTCCAGCTCGCGGGCTGCTCGCGGCGGAACTGGAAGCGGCCCCACAGCAGGTACGCGTCGTCGGTCTCGCGCTGGTGGCGATCCATCCACGCGAAGTAGAACGGCGCGGCGACGATCACGTACGGCGCGAGCGAGCGCAGCAGCGACCAGAACGGCCGGTAGAACGCGCCGTGGTATTCGGGCAGCAGCCAGTAGATCGCGCCGATGCCCGCATAGATCGACGCCAGCGCGCCGAGCCGCGTCGCGACGCGCGCGATGCCGAGCGGGCGCACGGCCTGCCGCGACAGGCCCGCGCTCGGGCGCAGGTAGACGCGCGAGATGAAGATTTCGTGCAGCGCGATCGTGCCGATGATCGCGAGGCTGGCGATGACCGCGCGCGTGGCTGCATCGAAAGTCGGCTGGCCGCGCGTGATCCACAGCGCGAACAGTCCGGCGGCGATGCCGAGCAGGCCGGCGCGCAGGGGCGTGGCGGAACGGGGTGGGCGGTCCTGGACCGCGGCGATGCCGTCAAGCGTGGAGTTCATGATCGGATCCTCGTACGGGTGAAGGCCGGCGCCCCCGCTGGGCGGGTGACGCCGGCCGTCGGCCGGGCTTTGTATGGATGCGCGCCCGGCCATTGGCCTGTGGTTCTGATAGGTAAAGCGTTACTTCTTGGTGCCGCCGCCCAGCAGACCGCCGAGGAGGTTCGTCACCGGCGACAGCAGGTTGCCGGCGCCGCCCGCGGCACCGCCGTTCGAGCTGCCGGTCAGGCCGGCCGCCACGGAGCCGCCGCCAGCCGGCGTCGTGGCCGTGCCGGCCGCGCCGCCCGGGCTCGCGGTGCCGATGGCGCCGGCGGCGCCTGCCGGCGTCGTCAGTGCACCCGTCACCGTGCCGACCGGGCCGCTCGACAGCAGGCCGCCGAGCGTGCCCGTCACGTTGCCGCCCGGCGTCGTGACCGTGCCCGTGAGGCTGGCGCCGAGCGGCGTCAGCGAATTGACGAGGTTGGTGACCGGCGCCAGCAGGCCGCCGACACCCGCGCCACCGGTGCCGCTGGTGCCACTCGTTCCGCCGGTGCCGCTCGTGCCGCTCGAACCGAGGCCGCCGAGCGCGCCCGTCAGCGAGCCGAGCAGGCCCGTGACCGGTCCGAGCGGGCCGCCGCTGCTCGTGCCGCTCGTGCCGCCCGAACCGCTCGAGCTGCCGCCGCCCAGGCCGCCCGTCAGCGTGCCGAGCAGGCCCGTGATCGGGGCGAGCGGGTTGCTGCCGCCCGTGCCGCTGCTGGAGCTGCCCGCGTTGTTGTCGTGGACGAGGCCGCCGGTGGACGTCACCGTGTTGCCGAGCTGTGCCACGACGCCGCCGAGGCCGGTGCCGACCGGGTTGCCGGTTGCGCCGCCGACCTTCGTGCCGGCGAGGGCGAGGCCGTTGCCGAGCGCGCTCAGCAGGCCGTTGAGCGGCGTGCCGAGCAGCGTGACGCCGCCGAGCGTCTGCGTGGCGCCCGGCGTCGTGACACCGCCGGTCAGCGTGTTCGTGATCGGGTTGATCACCTTGCCGACCTGCGTCTCGAGCTGCTGGACCGGCGAGCTGTTCAGCGCCGTGTTGAGGCCCGACGCGGTCGAGTTGACGGCGCCGCCCACGGTGTTGACGAGATCGCCGACGAGCGTCGTGACCGGCGACAGCGGCGACAGCGGGCCGGAGCCGAGGCTCTTCACCGCGTTGCCGAGGTTGTTGACCGCGCCGCCGGCGCCGGTCAGCAGGCCGGTGGTCGACGTCAGCGTCGGTCCGAGCGGGTTCGCCGATACGCCGATCGAGCCGAGGCCGGCCGCGACGCCGTTGCCGAGCGCCTGCACGCCGTTGCCGAGGCTCGTGACTGCGTTGCCGACGCTGTTGGCCGTCGTCGGGTTCGTGCCGGGAATCTGCACGCCGCCGATCACGCCGCCGCCGTTTGCGACCGTCGTACCGACTGCCGTCACGAGGTTGCCGGATTTCTGGAGGACGTTGCCGAGCGGGGTGACGCCGGTGCCGGAGGTGCCTGACGTACCGGAAGTACCCGAGGTGCCGGAAGTACCCGAGGTGCCGGAAGTACCCGAGGTGCCAGAAGTACCCGAGGTGCCGGAAGTACCCGACGTGCCGGAAGTACCCGACGTGCCGGAAGTGCCGGAAGTGCCCGACGTGCCGGAAGTGCCCGACGTGCCGGAAGTACCCGACGTACCGGAGGTGCCCGAGGTGCCCGAGGTGCCCGAGGTGCCGGAGGTGCCGGAGGTGCCGGAAGTGCCGGAAGTGCCCGAGGTGCCGGAAGTACCCGACGTACCGGAGGTGCCCGAGGTGCCGGAAGTGCCCGACGTGCCAGAAGTACCCGAGGTGCCGGAAGTGCCCGAGGTGCCGGAAGTACCCGAGGTGCCGGAAGTGCCCGACGTGCCAGAAGTACCCGAGGTGCCGGAAGTACCCGAGGTGCCGGAAGTGCCCGAGGTGCCGGAAGTGCCCGAGGTACCGGAAGTGCCCGAGGTACCGGAAGTACCCGACGTGCCGGAGGTGCCCGAGGTGCCGGAGGTGCCCGACGTACCGGAAGTACCCGACGTGCCGGAGGTGCCCGAGGTGCCGGAGGTGCCCGAGGTGCCCGAGGTGCCCGAGGTGCCCGAGGTGCCCGAGGTGCCCGACGTACCGGAAGTACCCGAGGTGCCGGAAGTACCCGACGTACCGGAAGTGCCTGACGTACCGGAGGTGCCCGACGTACCGGAAGTACCCGACGTACCGGAGGTGCCCGACGTACCAGAGGTGCCCGACGTGCCGGAAGTACCCGACGTGCCGGAGGTACCCGACGTACCGGAGGTACCCGACGTACCGGAAGTACCCGACGTACCGGAGGTACCCGACGTACCGGAAGTGCCTGAGGTACCGGAAGTACCCGACGTACCCGAAGTCCCCGAACTACCCGAAGTCCCGCCTCCCGAAGTCCCCGACGTCCCACCGCCCGACGTACCCGAAGTCCCCGAGCTGCCGCCCGTCCCTGACGTGCTCGGCTTGATCGTCGGCGGGGTCGTCGGTCCGTCGACCGAGCCGCAACCATATAGTGCGAGCAGCGACGAGACGGCCATCGTTACCGTCGTCTTCTTGAAGAGTGTGTGCATGTTGGCCTCGACATTGGAAGTGTGTCCAAGCCTTCTCTGCAAATTCCGCGCCACGACAGAATTCGCGAAACGGTGTCGCGCTTTATTGCAGGTATCGGGAATATCGGCGCGATTTAAACGGAGTAACGGCGCTTTCGCGCGACGGGCATGCTCGGTGCGCGGGCGCGGCGGTTGCGATGTTCCCGTAAGCCGCCGTAACGCGCGGCGTGATGTTACGTAGCGTTCGATATCGCGCTGCGCGGATGGCTTCGAACCGAGGGCCGCATCTTTGACGAAACGCGCCGGCCCGATGAACATGGCGCGAAATCCCCGGCTGCCGACGATGCCGACGCGGCCACGACTCCATACAGGACCCGGACATGAGCGAACAGGACAGGGAAAACGGCAAGGCGCGACGAATCGACGTGATGGGCGAGGCGTTCGTCGAGCGCGCGATGCGCGACCTCGACGGTTTTTCGCGCCCGCTGCAGGACTGGCTGAACGAGCATGCGTGGGGCAGCACGTGGCAGCGGGGCGGGATCGACCTGAAGACGCGCAGCCTGTGCACGTGCGCGATGCTGGCAGCGCTCGGCCGCAGCACGGAACTGAAGGGGCACATTCGCGGCGCGCTCAACAACGGCGCGAGCCTCGTCGAGATCCGCGAGGTGTTGCTGCACAGCGCGCTGTACGCGGGCGCGCCGGCCGCGGTCGAGGCATTCCGCAGCGCGCGGGAGGTGATCTCGGATCTCGGGCTGTCGGTGCCCGACGACGAAGCCTGATTCTGCCGCCGCTTCGGCTGCACGGCAGGCGCGGAATCAGGCCCGGTTTCGCCGGTTTCCGGCTCAGTGCGCGACGCGCGCTGCCTGCGGCGCCGCCTCGGCCGGCGCGGCGGCGACTTCGAGCAGCCAGTCGGCGGTGGCCTCCGGAATCGTGACCGGCAGCATGTGCCCGCCCTCGACGACCTTCAGCCGCACGCGCGCCGATTTCTTCGCGAGCGCGTCGCCGTGCTCGCGCCAGTTCAGGATCGGATCGGCGCGGCCGTACAGCACGTCGACCGGCAGCGCGAGTTCCGCGTAGCGGCGTTCCATCGCGGGCAGGTCGACGGGCGCCGACAGCAGGTCGGTCGCCGTCGCGTAGAACACGTGCGGGCGCATCCCGAGCAGGCCGCCGCCCTTGACCGGGAAGTCGCGCGGCACGTCTTCCGGCGCGAACACCTGGCGCACGGCCTTGCGGCCGGTCAGGATCGTCAGCGGGATCGCGAAGGTCCACGACACGAAGCGGCGCACGAGCGGCGAGGGCAGCATCAGCGGCTTGAACGGCGCCGGTGGCTCGGTCTGCTGGTGCGACAGCGGCGCGATCAGCGCGAGCCGGCTCACGCGGTCCGCATGGTTGAGGCCGACGGCAAGCGCGATCGCACCGCCGAGCGAGTGGCCGACCAGCACGGGCTTGTCGAGCCGCAGCGCGTCGATGAACGCGGCGACCGTGCGGGCCTGCGCGAACACGTTCGCCTGCGAAGCCGCGCCGCGCAGCGAGCGGCCGGCGCCCGGGCGGTCGATGAGGATCACGCGATGCTGCTGCGCGAGCCGCGCGAGCGGCAGGTACGCGAAATTGCGCAGTTGCCCGGCGAGCCCGTGGACGAACACGATCGGCGGGCCGCTACCGTATTCGACGTAGTGGATGCGGTCGCCGCCGACGTCGACGAAGCGGCCTTCGGGCGGAAACGCGCGCGTCACGCGACGGGCCACGTAACCGGTAAACAGCGCGAGCGCGGCGAGCGCCGCGACGACGCCGAGCAGGACGTTCTGGATCAGATGGAGCGTAGGGGTCATGTCGGCCTCAACGGGGTTCGAGTGCGGGTTCGGCAACCGGCGCCGCGGCGGCCGTGCCGGCTTTCGCGCGGCGTTCGAAATGCATCGCGGAATCGGCGAGCGCGCTGAACTTCAGCGACGCGAGATCGCGCACGTAGTTCTGGTGGAATTTCCACGGCTTGCGATGGCCCTGCTTCGGCAGGATGCCGGCCGCGCGCTGGATGTAGCCCGAGCTCAGGTTGACGGCCGGCACGTCGCCGAGCTCGCCGGCGCCGAGCCGAGGCACGCACGTGTCGTAGTCGTTCGCGCGCATGTGATTGAGCAGCCGGCACACGTAGCGCGCGATCAGCTCGGCCTTCAGCGTCCACGACGCGTTCGTGTAGCCGAACGACGACGCGAGGTTCGGCACGTCGCTGTACATCATTCCCTTGTACGACACGGTCTCCGGCAGGTCGACCGCGCGGCCGTCGACCGTGACGCGCGCGCCGCCGAGCATCTTCACCTTCAGCCCGGTCGCGGTGACGATCACGTCCGCGTCGAGTTGCTGGCCGCTCTTCAGCTTGAGGCCGGTCGGCGTGAAGCGCTCGATCTCGTCGGTGACGATCGACGCGCGGCCCGCGCGGATCGACTTGAACAGGTCGCCGTTCGGCACGAGGCACACGCGCTGGTCCCACGGCATGTAGCGCGGCGTCAGGTGCTTCGCGACGTCGAAGTCGGGGCCGAGCTGCTTGCTGGCCGCGCGGATGATGAACTTCTTCGTCTGGTCGGGCTTGCGGCGCGACACGTTGTACAGGTAAATCGTCAGCAGCACGTTCTTCACGCGCACGAGCCGGTGCGCGAGCCGGGACGGCAGCACGCGGCGCAACGCGTTCGCGATCCTGTCGCGCGCGGGCAGCGACACGATGTAGGTCGGCGAGCGTTGCAGCATCGTCACGTGTTGCGCGTCGGCCGCCATCGACGGCACGAGCGTGACGGCCGTCGCGCCGCTGCCGATCACGACGACGCGCCGGTTCGCGTACGACAGGTCCTTCGGCCAGTGCTGCGGATGCACGAGCTTGCCTTCGAACGTGTCCATTCCGGCCCAGTCGGGCAGGTAGCCGGCGTCGTAGTCGTAGTAGCCGCTGCACATGAACAGGAAGCGGCAGGTGTAGACGAGCGTGTCGGTCGTGCCGCCCTGCGTGCGCTCGATGCGTACCGTCCAGCGCGCGCGGTTCGAATCCCAGTCGGCCGCGACGACTTTCTGGCCGTAGCGGATCGTCTTGTCGATGCCGTAGGTGCGCGCGGTGTCGCGGATGTAGTCGAGGATCGTCTGGCCGTCGGAGATCGCCTTGTCGCTGTGCCACGGGCGGAAGCTGTAGCCGAGCGTGAACATGTCGGAATCCGAACGGACGCCCGGATAGCGGAACAGGTCCCAGGTGCCGCCGATCGCGTCGCGCGCCTCGACGATGGCCACGCTTGCGTACGGGCAGCGCTGCTTCAGGTGATACGCCGCGCCGATGCCGGACAGCCCGGCACCGACGATCAGCACGTCGAGGTCGCGGCTGTCGCCGGGGGCGGGCGGCGCGTCGCGCCGGTCGGTCGTCGTCGAGGTCATGCGGGGTCCTTGGTGGGCGTGGTCGGGAGCGCGGCCGGGACTTCCTTCGGGCGGAGGTTGCGGGCCCGGGCGCGGCGCACGTGGCGCAGCATCAGCCACTGGTAACCGGCGCCGAGCAGGCGCGCGATCCTGTCGAGCCGGCGTGCGTCGGCGCCGACAAGCACGCGGCGCGCATTGCGCTCGACACCCGCGAGGATCTGCCGCGCGGCCTCGTCGGCCGTCGTCGCGTTGATCAGCCGGTTCGCCTGGCGGCGATGGGTCGCTTCGTCCTGGCCCGTGAGTGCGTGGATGCTGGTATCGACGCGGCCCGCGTCGACGATGTTCGTCGCGACGCCGCCCGGATGCACGCAGGTAGCGCTCACCGGCGCGCCGTCGAGTTCGAGCTCCATCCGCAGTGCCTCGGTAAAGCCGCGCACCGCGAACTTGGTCGCGTTGTAAGCGCTTTGCGTCGGCATCGCGACGAGCCCGAACAGGCTCGACGTATTGACGACGTGTCCGTCGCCCGACGCGCGCAGGTGCGGCAGGAATGCCTGCGTGCCGTGCACGACGCCCCAGAAGTTGATGCCGACGATCCATTCGAGATCGGCGATGTCCGCGGTCTCGGCGCTGGCGGCCAGCGACACGCCCGCGTTGTTGAAGATCAGGTTGACCTTGCCATGCCCGGCGCGCACGAAATCGGCCCACGCGAATACCGCATCGCGGTCGGCGACGTCGAGCCGCCGCGTGCTCACGCGCACGCCATGCTGGGCGCAGGCGGCCGCCGTGCCGGCGAGGCCGGTTTCGTTGACGTCGGCGAGCGCGACCTCGCAGCCCCGCCGCGCAAGCTCGACCGCGAGGCTGCGGCCCATGCCCGAACCGGCGCCCGTGATCGCGGCGACCTTGCCGGAAAACCCGTTCATCCGTTGCTCCTCCCGTTCCGCTTGCCCTGTACCGGCGGCGCGTCTAATGTGGTGTTGGTCGTCACCACTTTAGTTTTCGGGTGTCCTGATGTCAAATAGCGGAATGGAGAAAGCACTCGAAACGGAAAAACGGGGCCGCTCGTATGGCGGCGTGGCGCCCGAGGTACGGGCCGCCGAGCGGCGCGACGCGCTGATCCGCGCGGCGACGCGCGTGTTCGGCACGGTCGGGTTCCGCAAGGCGACGGTACGGTCGATCTGCCAGGAAGCGAAGCTGAACGATCGCTATTTTTATGCGGCGTTCGACAGCACCAAGGATTTGCTGCGCTGCACCTACCTGCATCACGCGCAGCAGTTGCACGAGGCAGTCGCGCGGGCAGTGGCCGAGCGCGGCGGCGATCTGCGCGAGAGCATCGATGCCGGGCTCGCCGCGTTCTTCGCGTTCCTGCGCGACCCGTGCGCGGCGCGCGTGCTGCTGCTTGAGGTGATGGGCGTGAGCGCGGATACCGACATGACCTACCAGCGCATGCTGATCGACTTCGGCAAGCTGATCATGGCGATCGGCGCGCCGCGCGAAGCGGCGACGCCCGCGGAACGCACCGAGCAGCGGCTGATCGGGCTCGCGCTCGTCGGCGCGATGACGAACGTCGGCGCGGCGTGGTTGCTCACGGAATATCGCGATCCGGAAGCGCAGATGGTCGCGAGTTGCA
Source organism: Burkholderia sp. Bmkn7 (assembly GCF_041103175.1). Lineage (NCBI taxonomy): Bacteria > Pseudomonadati > Pseudomonadota > Betaproteobacteria > Burkholderiales > Burkholderiaceae > Burkholderia > Burkholderia sp. Bmkn7. The sequence continues at coordinate 1,199,739 of NZ_JBGCUH010000002.1, forward strand.
GGAAGGTGCTGCTGGGGACGTTGCGGGAGGCGGGGTAGGAAAGGGGGAGCCGGCCCCGCATCGGCGCCCTTCCGTCCGAAGCAAGACTGAATTCGGACTATAATCAGTCTCATTGTGATCGGGCAGCAGGCGCTTCGTATGAAATTCTCCACTCAAGTCAAGCCAATCAGCTATCTCAAGAGTCATGCGGCCGAGATCGTCAAGGATATTTCGGAGAGCCGCGAGCCGATGTTGATTACCCAGAATGGCGAGGCGAAGCTTGTCGTCATGGATGTCAAATCGTATGAAGAGCATGAGGAGACGCTCGCGCTCCTCAAGCTGCTTGCGCTGGGCCACCGGGAGATCGAAAAAGGGCAATTTCGTCCTGTCGAGGACGTGTTCGCGGACCTCGACACGGATGATGAACAATGACGCTTCGTGCCGTTTTCATTCGGTCTGCAGAAGATGATTTGAAGGCGCTGAAACGCTATGTCGTATCGAACTTCGGGGCGGTGGCCTGGCGCTCGAGTTACGACGAGATCAAGAGCGCCGTTGCATCGATTCGAGTCTTCCCCGATCGAGGCAGGGTTCCGGATGAACTGGCGAATGTCGGCTTGACGCAGTACCGCCAGATCATCGCGGGAATGAATCGCGTCATTTACGAGGTTCGCGGCGACACCCTGTATGTCCATATCGTCTGCGATACGCGCAAGGACCTGAAGTCCTTGCTGATGCGAAGGCTCATGCTCGCGCATTGAGCGCTCCGGGCCTCCGTCATTCCCGGCGACCAAACGGCTTGCATCAACGCCCGCTTCCGCGCTTTGCCGGTTGCACGGGCCGCGTTTCCGCAATCCTCTGCTTCATCGCATCGATGAACGCCCGCACTTTCGGTGAAGGCAGCCGCGTCGACGGATACACCGCGTGAATCCCGGCCGGCGCCGAACGCCACGCGGGCAGCAGCCGCACGAGCCGGCCGGCCGCGACGTCGTCGGCGGTCGAAAAGTCCGTCAGCAGCCCGAAGCCGCCGCCCGCGAGCACGATCGCCCGGCACGCGGTGGCGGTGTTCGACACGACGTGCGCGACACAGCGCACCGAAGCGGTGCCGCCGTTCGCGTCTTCGAGTTCGAGCGTTTGCGGGCGCGGCAGCGTCGACAGCATCACGAACGGCAGCGCGGCGAGCGCATCGGTATCCTGCGGCCGCCCGTGGCGCGCGACGAACGCGGGGCTCGCGACCACCCATTTCTCGTAGGTGCCGAGCTGCACCGCGCGATAGTTCGAATCGGCGAGGCGGCCGATGCGGATCGCGACGTCGAGGTTGTCCGCGACGAGATCGACGACGCGGTCGTTCGCGACGAGTTCGACGTCGAGGCCCGGATGCCGGTCGCGCAACGCGACGACGGCAGGCGCGACGACCAGCGCGCCGTAGTCGATCGGCACGCTCACGCGCAGCGTGCCGCGCAGCGGCCCCGCGTCGGACGACACCGCGTCGAGCGCGCTTTCGGCGGCGCGCACGATGTCGCGGCACGCGTCGTAGAAGACCCGCCCGGCGTTGGTCACGCTCAGCCGCCGCGTGGTGCGCACCAGCAGGTTCGCGCCGACCTCGGACTCGAGGCGCTGCATGTGCGTGCTGACGACCGTCTTCGCCAGGCCGAGCCGCTCGGCCGCGGCCGTCAGCGAGCCGGCGTCGACCACCGCGACGAAGACCGCCAGCCGGTTCAGGTTCACGTCGCGCAGATCGGCCATCGTCTATTGTCCTATGGGAGCGGATAATGTTTCCACGATTATCCGTCTTCTGGCGACGAACGGCGAGCGCTACGCTGCAGGTGTTCGTCGCCGATCCCCGGCGGCGCGAGATTCCGGAGTGTTTTCCATGTCTGCCGTCCGCAAGCCTGCTTCGCCGATTCGCGTCTACTCGTTCCTGCTGTCCGGGCATGCGCATCGCGTCCGGTTGTTCCTGTCGCTGCTCGGCCTGCCTTCGGAGACCGTCGACGTCGATCTCGCGGCCGGCGCACAGCGCGAACCGGCGTTCCTCGCGCTCAATCCGCTCGGGCAGGTGCCCGTGATCGACGACGGCGGCACGGTGATCGCCGATTCGAACGCGATCCTCGTGTACCTCGCGAAGCGCTACGGCGACGCGCACTGGCTGCCCGACGACCCGGCCGGCGCGGCCGTCGTGCAGCGCTGGCTCTCGTATGCGGCCGGGCCGATCGCAGCGGGGCCGGCCGCCGCGCGGCTCGTGACCGTGTTCGGCGCGCAGCTCGACCACGAAGCGGCCAAGCGTACGGCCGCGAAAGTGCTCGACGTGATCGATCGCGAGCTGGCCGGCAAGCCGTTCGCGGCCGGTGCGCAACCGACGATTGCGGACGTCGCCGCGTACTCGTACATCGCGCACGCGCCGGAAGGCGGCGTGTCGCTCGAACCGTATCCGCACGTGCGTGCGTGGCTGGCACGCGTCGAGGCGCTGCCGGGGTTCGTTGCGATGCCGACGACGCGCGCCGGCCTGCTTGCCGCGTAACGCCCACCGACACCGCGCCTGCCCACGGAGAACGCGATGAACACCCCGACCACCGTCGTACCGGGCTGGGAACTCGATACCGCGCCGTTTCACGCGGGAGAACTTGCCGTGCAGCAGCGCGCGGGCGTGACGGAGGCCGCGGGTTCGGCCGGCCGGCGCGGGATCCGGCGTTTCATGCCGGACCAGCACCGGACGTTTTTCGCGCAACTGCCGTTCTTCGTGCTGGGCGGCGTCGATGCGAACGGCCAGCCGTGGGCGACGCTGCGGGCCGGCGCGCCGGGGTTCGTGACGTCGCCGGACCCGCGTACGCTGCGCATCGCGGCGCGCGCGTTGCCGGGCGATCCGCTGGACGGCGCGTGGCAGCCGGGCGCGCCGCTCGGCGGGCTCGGGATCGAATTCGATACGCGGCGGCGCAATCGTGTCAACGGCGTCGTGCGCGCGGTCGACGGCGACGCGCTGACGATCGCGGTCGAGCAGAGCTTCGGCAACTGCGCGAAGTACATCCAGGGACGCAAGCCGACATTCGTCGCCCGGGAAGCCGGCGCGTCCGCCGGGCCTGACGTATCGGACGCGTTGAACGACGCCGATCGAGCGCTGCTTGCGCAGGCCGATACGTTCTTCGTCGCGAGCGCGAACACGTCGACCGACGCGGGCGCTGCGCGTGGCGCGGACGTGTCGCATCGCGGCGGGATGCCGGGCTTCGTGCGCGTCGACGATGCGCACACGCTGACGACGCCGGATTTCAGCGGCAACCGCTTCTTCAACACGCTCGGCAACCTGCAGCACGATCCGCGCGCGGGGCTGCTGTTCGTCGATTTCGACAACGGCGACCTGCTGGTTGTGGCCGCGCGCGCCGAGATCGTGTGGGACGGGCCGCTCGTCGCGTCGTTCGACGGCGCGCAGCGGGTCGTGCGGTTCCATGTGCGGGAAGTGCGGCGCATGCGCGCAGTGTTGCCGTTCCGGTGGTCGGCGGTCGAACGTGCGCCGCAGTTCGCGGCGATGGCGGCGGGCGCGGGTGCGGGTGCGGCGGGCGGGTTGGTGCAGACTTCAACCACATCGGTCATCGCAGCCGCATCAGAATCAGCATCGGCATCGGCATCGGCATCGGCATCCGCGTCGACATCCGCATCGGCACCCGCATGGAGGCCGCTGCGCATCGCGAAGATCGTCGACGAAGCGCGCGCGATTCGCTCGTTCCATTTCGAACCGGTGGACGGCGGCGCATTGCCCGCCTACGAAGCCGGGCAGCACCTGACGCTGCGTGTCGCGCTGCCGGGAAGCGACGCGCCGACGATCCGCAGCTACACGCTCTCCGATGTACCGGGCGGCACGCATTACCGGATCACCGTGAAGCGCGAAGGGCGCGTGTCGGCGTGGCTGCACGATCACGCGCAGGCGGGCATGACGCTCGACGTGCAGATGCCGCGCGGGCGCTTCACGTTCGATCTTGGGAGCCCGCGCCCGGCCGTGCTCGTGTCGGCCGGCATCGGCATCACGCCGATGATCGCGATGCTGCGCCGCGCGCTGGTGGACGATCGGCCATCGCGCCGCGTGGTGTTCGTGCATGGCGCGCGCGACGCGGCCGACCGGCCGTTCGCGGCGGAGCTGGCACGTATCGCGGCCGCCGACGCGCGGCTGTCGCTCCACTGGTTCGACAGCCATCCTCACGATGGCTCGGCAGCGCAGGCAGGCCGCATCGACATCGCGCAACTGAAGCGGCTCCTGACGTTCGACGATTACGACTTCTACCTGTGCGGGCCGTCGGCGTTCATGCGCGACCTGTACGACGGGCTGCGCGCGCTGAACGTGCCGGACGAACGCATCCGCTTCGAGGCGTTCGGGCCGTCGAGCGTGGCCCGCAGCGCGACCCGCACGACGGGGGCGCAGGTCGCGAGCGTGCCGGTGGTGTTCCGGCGCACGGGCCGCGATGCCGCGTGGACGCCCGCCGGCGGCACGTTGCTCGAATTCGCGGAAGGGCAGCGCGTGGCCGTGCCGTCCGAATGCCGCTCCGGGTCGTGCGGCACGTGCGCGACGCGCGTGCTGTCGGGCGCGGTCGACTACGAGCAGGCGCCCGATGCGCCGGTCGAACCCGGCTGCGCGTTGCTGTGCGTCGCGCGGCCCGCGCAAGGGTCGGAGCCGCTCGTGCTCGACCGCTGACGTGCCCTGCGACATGCGGCCGCAGACGGCCTGCTGCGCGAAAAGCGCGCGCAACTGCTTCTTTTTTCGGATGCCGGTCGGATCGACGATAGCGTCAACCGATTCGATGAAAGGAGCACAACCATGAAACTGCTCGGCATGATCAAGCTGGTCCTGTGGAGTTTCTTCGGCGTACGCAACAGCAAGGCGCACGCGGCCGATCTCGCGAACGTCAACTACACGTTGCTGCCGTTCGTGGCGATCGTGCTCGCGCTGCTCGTCGGCGCGGTGATCTACGGCGTCGTGCACCTGGTCGTCGACCCGACCGCGACGATGCAGGGATTCTGACCGGCCGCCGAATCGCGAGCGGGCGAACGTTCCCGCTCCGGTTTCCGGCCGCATGACCGGCGCGCGACGGTGCCGGTCATCGAGGTGGCCGCGCACGACGCCAGTCATGCGCACATCGGCACCGTCGCCGTGCCGCGCGAATCGCGCGGTTCCCGTTCCCGCCTTCCTCGCCCATCCGATTCACCCGATTCGCCCGATTCCAGGGCAGCCCGCCCCGCCCGGGGTAAAATGCGCGCCGCGCCGCGATGTCGTGCGCGACGGGCACGCCGCCGTTCCAGCGAACGGCGCGTACCAGACCGTCGCGCCCGTACCGGGGCGTTCGAAGCGTCCTCCGCATGACAAGACCGCGCGATGCAGCCGGCCGCCCGACACGCCCCGACGAACCGGTCGACGGCAGCGTCGGTTCACGGTGCGTCACCTGAATCCGATGTCCCATCCTGCGTCTTCCCGACCGAGCGGCCCGCTTGCGTGCCGGATCGTCTGGTTCGCCCGGTTCGTCTGACGAATGTCGTGCCGGCGCGTGCGTCCGGCGGAGGCAGACCCGGTCGCGGGCACGCTTCGCAGCTTCGTAACGGGTTTCGACAGGGTCGAGTGGCGAGTTTTCCATCCAGAGCAATGACGGTGAATAGAACAACAGCGTCGCCCGCACGGCGGCGGCGCGCGAAGGTCGGGCTTGGTGTCGGCGTCGGCATCACGCTTTTCGCGGCCCAGGCCGCCGCGGCGCAGGGCGACACGCCGGCGCCGGACGCCGGCGCGGCCGGCAGCGCGACGCTGCCGACGATCACGGTGAGCGGCGAGCGCGGCAACGCGCTGCGCGCACGCACGGCATCCGTCGCGGGGCTCGACGACGCACCGCTGCGCGATACGCCGGCGTCGGTGAGCGTCGTCACGCGCGCGCAGCTCGACGACCAGCAGGCGAAGCGGCTGAGCGACGTCGTGCGCAACGACGCGTCGGTCGTCAACGACTATGCGCCGGTCGGTTATTTCGAAGGCTTTGCGATCCGCGGTTTTCCGGTCGATCTCGCGAGCGTGATCCGGATCGACGGGCTGACGGTGTCCGGCGAGCAGAACGTGCCGCTCGAGAACAAGGAGCGCGTCGAGATCCTGAAGGGGCTTGCGGGTATCGACAGCGGCGTCGTCGCGCCCGGCGGGGTGATCAACTTCGTGACGAAGCGCTCGGCGAACGTCGCGAGCGTGACGGGTGGCGTCGACAGCCGCGGCTCGACGTCGGCGGCCGTCGATCTCGGCCGCCGCTTCGGCCCCGACAATCAGTTCGGCTTCCGGATCAATGCCGCGAAGGAGAACATGCACTCCTACATCGACGGCACGAACGGACGGCGCACGTTCGGCTCGATCGCCGCCGACTGGGACATCAGCCCGCGCGCGAGCCTGCAGTTCAACGCCGAATTCCAGCAGTGGATCCAGCGTTCCGCACCCGGCTACCAGCTGCTCGGCGGCACCGTCGTGCCGTCGGTCAAGACGACGTCGAAGGCGCTCGGCACGCAGCCGTGGGCGAAGCCGGTGACGACCGACGCGCTGAACCTGAACGCGCGTTTCGACTACCAGTTCAACGACGACTGGAAAGCCTACATCGCCGCCGGCCGCAGCCGCACGATGATCGACGACAACAGCGCGTTCGCGTACGGCTGCTCGTACGCTGCGAGCTGCACGGCCGGCGCGACGTCGCCGTTCTTCTTCGGCGCGAACGGCGACTACGACGTGTACGACTTCCGCAGCCCCGGCGAATACCGGCGCAACGACGACCTGCGTGCCGTCACGACCGGCAAGTTCGCGACGGGGCCGCTGCGGCACGAGCTGACGCTCGGCGTGAGCGTGCAGCGCCGCGTCGTGCACATGGCGACCGCCGTGTACGACTATGTCGGCAGCGAGAACATCTACGGACCCGACGTCACGTTCGCACCGTCGCCGAATACGCCCGGGCCTTCGTATCCGCAGCTCGATTCGTGGCAGTACGGCGTGTTCGGGCTCGACCGCATCAGCATCGGCGAACACTGGCAGGTGCTCGCGGGCGGCAAGGAGGTGCTGCTGCGCCAGCGCAGCTGGAGCAGCCTCGACGGAGACGCGACGCACACCGACCGTTCGGTGTTCCTGCCGCAGGTCGCGCTCGTCTACAAGCCGGTGAACGTGCTGTCGCTGTACGCGTCGTACAGCAAGGCGCTGTCGCTCGGCGACCAGGCGCCCGTGCGCGCGACCAACGCGTATGCGTTCCTGCCGCCCGTCGAATCGCACCAGTTCGAGGTCGGCGCGAAATACGACTGGCTCGACCGGCTGAGCCTCACGGCCGCCGTGTTCTCGATCAGCAAGCCGTTCCAGTTCGCCGATCCGGACGCATCGGGCACGACCTACACGTTCGTGCAGCGCGGCACGCAGCGGCACCAGGGGATCGAGCTCGGCGCGGCCGGGCGCGTGACCGAGCGGCTGGGGCTGACGGCCAGCGTCGCGGCGATTCGCGCGCGCGCGTACGATTCGGGTTCGCCGGCCTACGAAGGGCACCAGGTCATCAACGTGCCCGCGCTGCGCGCGTCGCTGTATGCGGACTACGCGGTGCCGGGCGTGGCCGGGCTGAACGTGCTGGGCGGCGTCGAGTACAGCGCGGCCCGCAACGCGAACGAGGAGGGCACCGCGCAGGTGCCGGCGTGGTTCGTGTTCAATCTCGGCGCGCGTTATACGACGAAGATCGGCGGCCATCGCACGGTGTTGCGCGTGTCGGTGGACAACCTGTTCAACAAGTTCTACTGGCGCGATGCGGGCGAGCAGCAGGGCGATGCGTACCTGTTCCCGGGTGCGCCGCGCACCGCCCGCGTGTCGTTGACCTATGATTTCTGACCGTCCGGAACCGGCCGCGTGACCCGCAGCCCCGGCAGCTAACCTGGAGAGCACAGACGATGTCCCCACTCGAAATCGCCGGCGTGATCGTCAGCGCGCTCGCGATCTGGCTGACCGCGAAGCGGCGCATGCTGTGCTGGCCGGTCGGGCTCGTGTCGGTCGCGTTGTACGGCTGGATCTTCTTCGACGCGAAGCTGTATTCGGACATGCTGCTGCAAGGCGCATTCGCGGTGCTGCAGGTGTACGGCTGGCAACGCTGGCTCGCGCAGCGCGCGAGCGAGGCTGACGGCAATGCGGCGCCGGCAGGCGATGTCGCGCCCGTCACGGGCGTGCGGCCGATGCAGATGCTGCCCGACCTGATCGCGGCCGTCGTCGGCAGCGCGCTGCTCGGCGGCATGATGGCGCGCTGGACCGATGCGGCGCTGCCGTTCGTCGATGCCTCGCTGACCGCGTTCAGCCTCGTCGCGCAATACTGGACCGCGCGGCGCTACATCGCATCGTGGGGGCTGTGGATCGTCGTGAACGTCGTGTATGTCGGGATGTTCGTGTTCAAGGAACTGTATCTGACGGCCGGCCTCTACGCGTTGTTCGTCGGGCTGGCCGTCGTCGGCTGGCGCGACTGGAGCCGCACGGCCGCGGCGCTGCGCGCGGCGGCCGGCGGTGCGCTGGCAACGGGCGGCGGCGCGCGCTGATTCACGCGCCGATTCAACTACGGAGCAACGTCGTTCATGTCATTCCCACTCGAGCCGGACGGCGCCCTGCCGCGTGACGTCGCGCCGCCTCAATTCGGTGTCGACGGCGAGCAGGCCGAACGCGACTGGCCGCTGATGACGCACGACGAGGTGGCGGCGGTGCTCGCGCGCATCGACGGCGCCGGCGAGCCCGAGCGGCTCACGTGGCACAGCCCGCGACAGTTCGCGGCGGCCGTGCTCGTGCGGATGGCGGACGGGCGCGGGCTGTTCGTCAAGCGTCATCACGCGAGCCTGCGCGATGTCGCGGGGCTCGAGGAAGAGCATCACTTCATCGCGCACCTGCGCGAACGCGGCATACCGGTGGTCGACGTGCTCGCGGATCGCAACGGTGCGACCGCATTCGCGTCCGGCGACTGGACCTACGAAGTGCATGTGCTCGCGCCCGGCGTCGACCCGTATCGCGGCGTGATGTCGTGGCAGCCGTTCACGCATGCGTCGCACGCTTACGCGGCCGGCCGCGCGCTGGCCGAGCTGCATCGCGCGTCGGCCGGCTACGATGCGCCGGCGCGGCCCGTGCGCACGCTGCTGTCGAGCTTCCGCGTGCTGTCGTCCGACGATCTGGCGGGCGCGCTCGAACGCTGGGTCGAGGCGCAGCCGCTGCTCGTGCGCGCACTCGGCGCGCGCGACTGGCGCGGCGACGTGGCCGACGCGATCGGCCCGTATCACGCGCGCCTCGTGCCGCTGCTGCCCGCGCTGCCGCCGCTGTGGACGCACGGCGACTGGCACGCGTCGAACCTGCTGTGGACCGAGGCGGGGCCCGGCGCGCAGGTGCGGACGGTGCTCGATTTCGGGCTGTCGGATCGCACCTGCGCGGTGATGGACCTCGCGCTCGCGATCGAGCGCAATACGGTCGACTGGATGGCGCCGGCCGACGCGCGGCGCGTCGAGTACGCGCAGATCGACGCGCTGCTCGACGGGTATGAGTCACTCGAACCGCTGGGCGACGAAGCCTATGCGGCGCTGGTCGCGATGCTGCCGATCGTGCATACGGAGTTCGCGCTGTCGGAAGTGGCTTATTTCGGCTGCATCATCGATGCGCCGACCATCGTCGACATCGCATACGACGGGTATCTGATCGGGCACGCACGGTGGTTCGGTGAGCGCGACGGGCGGCAACTGCTCGACTGGCTCGTGCAGCGCCGGCGCGCGAAGCAAGGGGTCGTTTGATTTTTGAGAGTACCCTGGCAGCTTCGCTGGTTCGGCGATTGATATGTTGCTCGAATCGTTATCGAAATCTTACCTGGATAGATTCGATGGGCTGTCGCACGCGAGTGTCGGAAGCGCTGAGCTCACCGCAAACGCAGCGGCGATAAATAAGCCAACTCTCATGTCAATGGTCAGTACAGCAGTTGTCGAGGCAGCCGGGACTCACTTGTACGGTGACTTCACGGGTTACGAACGTTGATTCGCCCGCGCTGTTGATCGGATAAATTTGCGTTTTTATCTGAAATGGTGCGTTTATCAAACCATCGTCTATGATGGTCTTTGTCACTTCGGAAGCACGTTTTGTCGCGAGTTGGGTAGGAGTGGTTTCATTTCTGGATGCGCTGCCAATTATGTAGATCCAGTTCTGAATTGGGTGCTTGGAATTGATTTCTGACACCCAGCGTTCAATTCGTATTTTATCGGAATCGGTGATCTCGTGGCTGTTGGGTGAAAATGGCACGAACAGTTGTTGTGATGGAAGATTTTGTGATGCCTGGCATTCTGCAGTGGCGTATGCGGGAAAAATTAATAATCCTGAAATCGCGCTGACGAGTGTTGTGATAAAAATTCTCATGTTGATTTCGGTTCCTTAATCTGCAAATAAGCTTTCGCCGTAGATCACGAATCCGGTGAGTGTATCCGCATTTCTCAACGCCAGGTCAGGATTGGCCCTTGCCCATGCGGCTGCTGTGGGATCAATCCCGTAACGAGGGTCGCTGCTGCCGAAGGTGTCAATGAAATGTGTTACTTCGTGAATGAGCGTAGACAGCCGGGAATCTCCGAACATATTCTGGTCGCGCAAGCCGGTGCAGAATTTCACGGCGATACTTATAAGTTTTCGCTCCGTATTAGGTCCGCAAACATGAGCGGCCTCGTTATCGATGTCACTCATATTCGGAACGCAGCCTAACATTCGGTCGAGGTTCGGATCGGTTCGGACGAAGTTGTGTGGTGTTAGCGTCTTCAGTACGGAGAGATGTCGTGAGAAGCCGTTGATAAGATATCGCCGGGTATTCTCGTCGCATCGATTGAACCAATAGGTCATTCTATCCTTGATGGTCTTGTCATATCGATTCAGATCGGTAATCCTTCTTTCGACAAGAATGATGGACCATTTAAGCAGGCGCGCTACCATAATTCTGAATTCTTTGTTGGTCATGTTGGGGCAAATTGGTGTTGTGTTGATGTAAACGTCAACCGTTGATCCCGGATTTGTGTTGGTGACTGCTCCGGAGTGGACGAGAAACCAATCTTTGTCTCCGCCAGCATCAAAATTGTATTGGTTGTTGTCAGAAAAATTGTTCATGGCTTCAAGGCCCCATCGTTTAGATTTTCAAGGATGTTGTCGCATTGGTATCGAAGCTTCGCGTCTGCTCGGCGCTATCAGTGTTGCAGGTGAAGATCTGTGCGGTATCCGTTACGCTTCAATAGTCATGGAGCGGCGTGGTTACGTTCGTGTTTCCGGAACCTCGAACAATCATATTTTCAAGTGAACTTGTCTATAGAACTAGTTCGAAATTTCGGAATGCAAAGAGGTCTTTTGATTTGTACGTGATCGAATTGAATGATCGAAAGTAATGCGATCGGTCCGGCGAACTTTGATGGCTTCGCTGGATCGCACGCGACCGCTCGGACGCCGCGTACAGATGGCCCCCTGGGCAGATACGCACGCTGGTTGGGCGAGTACAACGCCCCCAAGATGACGGAAATGTCATCTTCGCCTCATGTTCGCACTGCGGCCGGACCGTAGCATCGGTCGCGAACCGTTACCGCAGAACCGAACATGCTCAAGCTCAACCTCGCCGTGGCCGTCGTCTTCGCGGTGGCTGCGACGGCCCATGCGCAGCCGTCGCTGTCGCCGGAGCCGGCTCCGGCAGCCTCCGGCGGCGCCGCGCCGATCGGCGCACCGCCCCCCGACGCACGCCCTTCCACTTCGTTGACGCTTGCCGATGCGCTCGCGGCCGCGGCCCGGAACAATCCGGCGCTGCGAGGCGCGCGTGCGGACGTCGATGCATCCGCGGGCGCGCTGATGCAGGCCGGTGCGCGCCCCAATCCGGAAGTGTCGTTCCTGCAGGAAAGCTTCCGTCGCGCCGAACGCACGTCGACCGTGCTGCTGAACCAGACGATCGAACTCGGCGGCAAGCGCGGCGCGCGGCTCGACGTCGCGTCGTACGGCAGGGAGGCGGCCAATGCGTCTCTCGACGAACAGGGCGCCGTCGTGCGCGCCGACGTGATCGCCGCGTTCTACGGGCTGCTCGCCGCGCAGCGCCAGCTTCAGGTCACCGAGGAATCGGCCGCGATCGCCGCGCGCTCCGCGGATCTCGCGAGCCGCCGTGCACAGGCCGGCAAGGTGTCGCCGGTCGAGGCGACCAAGGCGCACGTGGCGGCGGCCGGCGTGCAGATCGAAGTCGTGACTGCGCGCGGCCGTGTCGAGGTTGCACGCGAGAAACTGAACGCGGTGATGGGCGAGGCACGCGACGGCCGGCTGGCGGTGCTCGGCGACCTCGAAGCCGTGCCGCCGGTCGAGTCGCTGCCCGCGCTCACCGCGCAACTCGACGACGCGCCGCTCGCGCGGATCGCGCGCGCCGAGATGCTGCGCTCGAACGCGGCCGTATCGCTCGAACGCGCGCGGCGCATTCCGGACGTGACGATCAGCGCGGGCGTGAAGCGCGTGACCACGGGCGGCGTGCCGGACAACCAGGCCGTGGTCGGTGTGTCGATCCCGATTCCGCTGTTCAACACGAACAAGGGCGCGCTGCTCGAGGCGACGCACAAGGCCGCGCGGGCGAACGCCGATCTCGATCGCGAACGCACGCGCCTGCGGCTGGAACTCACGCAGGTCTACGCGAATTTCGAAGCCGCCGCGCAGGAAGCGCAGCGGCTGAAGGACGACATCCTGCCGGCCGCGCGCGTCGCGCTCGACGCGATGTCGCGCGGCTACGAACTCGGGAAGTTCAGCTTCCTCGACGTGCTCGACGCGCAGCGCACGCTGTTCCAGGGCCAGTCGCAATACGTGCGCGCGCTCGCCGACGCCCATACCGCGCGTGCCGACATCGGCCGGCTCGTCGGTACGCCGCTTGCACCGCTTGTACCGCTTGTGCCGCTTGTGCCTGTCACGCAATAGCGCAACAGACGCCTCCATTACCTGAAGGATCATCATGTCACGCAGCAGAATCCTGATCATCGCGGCGGTCGTGCTCGGCGCCGCCGGGATCGTCCTCGGCGCACTCGGCGTCACGCGCAACGGTGGCGGCAACGACACGTCCGCGTCGGCGGCGCCCGAAGCCGCTTCATCCGCCGAAGCCGCCGGCGAGCGCGGCGGTGTCGTGCTCAGGCGCGGCAAGCTGTCCGTCGAAATCGTGATGACGGAGAAGCCCGGCGACGCGCGCCTCGTCGTCTATCCGTTCGTCGACGGCAAGCCGGCCGGCAAGGGCGTCACCGTGTCCGGCACGCTGGTCCGCTACGACCGCACGCACGAGCCGTTGCGTTTCGACGCGGCCGGCCAGAAGTTCGTGTCCGCGCAGTCGATCGCCAAGCCGCACGTGTTCGATGCGACGATCGACGTGAAGGCGGGCAATGACGCCGCCTCGTTCCCGTTCGCACGCGCCGACGGTGCGATCGCGTTGACCGACGCACAGCTGGCGACCTCGAAGATCGCACTCGCGAAGGCCGGCCCCGCGCAGATCGCGACACCGTTCCAGTTGCCGGGCGAGATCAAGTTCAACGAGGATCGCACCGCGCACGTGGTGCCGCGCGTGGCCGGCATCGTCGAGCAGGTGTCGGTGTCGCTCGGGCAGAACGTCGCGAAGGGGCAGGTGCTGGCCGTGATCGCGAGCACCGATCTAGCCGACCGGCGCAGCGAGCTGCTGACGGCCGAACGCCGGTTGTCGGGCGCACGCGCGACCTACGAGCGCGAACGCACGCTGTGGCAGGAGCGTATTTCGGCCGAGCAGGACTACCAGCAGGCGCAGGTGCAGTTGCGCGAAGCCGAGATCGCCGTGCAGAACGCGCGGCAGAAGCTCGCCGCGCTGAATGCGCCCGCCGGCGCGGGCGCGCTGAACCGCTACGAACTGCGTGCGCCGTTCGCGGGCACGATCGTCGAGAAGCATGCGACGCCCGGCGAAGCGATCGCCGCCGATGCCAGCATGTTCGTGATCTCCGACCTGTCGACGGTATGGGCCGAGATGGCCGTGCCGGCGCAGCGGCTCAACGACGTGCGGGTGGGCCGCGACGCGACGGTCGTCGCGACCGCGTTCGAATCGCGTTCGAGCGGCCCGATCGCGTACGTGGGTTCGCTGCTCGGCGAACAGACGCGCACCGCGCCTGCGCGTGTCGTGCTGCCGAACCCGGACGGCGTGTGGCGGCCCGGGATGTTCGTGAACGTGTCGGTCGACGCGGGCAAGCAGGGCGTACCGCTCGCGGTCGCGAGCGACGCGCTGCAGGACGTCGACGGCGCACCGTCCGTTTTCGTGCGTTCTCCGAAGGGCTTCGTCGCGCAGGCCGTCGAGACGGGGCGGCGCGACGAACGTGCGACCGAAGTGCTGAAGGGGCTGAAGCCGGGCCAGGAATACGCGGCGTCGAACAGCTTCGTGCTGAAGGCCGAACTCGGCAAGGGGAGCGCGGAACATGAATGAGCATCACGTGTGCGCCGTGGTGCGAAGCACGGCCCGGTCTGCAGCCCGATTTGCGGCCAGATTCGCCGCCAGATTCGCCGCCAGATTTCCGGCCAGATTTCCGGCCCGCCGGGTGGCCGGCTGGGCGGCCCGTCCGTCGAAGGTGACCGTGCCCCGCTTCAAGGAACCCCGCCATGTTTGAACGCCTGATCCGCTTTGCGATTGCGCACCGCTGGCTCGTGATGCTGGCGATCGCGGCCGTGGCCGCACTGGGCGTGTTCAGCTACCAGAAGCTGCCGATCGACGCGGTGCCCGACATCACCAACGTGCAGGTCCAGATCAACACGGCCGCGCCCGGCTATTCGCCGCTCGAAGCCGAGCAGCGCATCACCTATCCGGTCGAGACCGTGATGGCCGGGCTGCCGGGCCTCGAGCAGACGCGCTCGATCTCGCGCTACGGGCTGTCGCAGGTCACCGTGATCTTCAAGGACGGCACCGACATCTACTTCGCGCGGCAGCTCGTCAACGAGCGCATCCAGGAAGCGAAGGACAAGCTGCCGCCCGGCATCGCGCCCGCGATGGGGCCGACGTCGACGGGGCTCGGCGAGATCTACCTGTGGACCGTCGAGGCCGATGCCGCCGCGCGCAAGCCCGACGGCACGCGTTATACGGCGGCCGACCTGCGCGAACTGCAGGACTGGGTCGTGCGGCCGCAGCTCCGGAACGTGCGCGGCGTGACCGAGGTCAACTCGATCGGCGGCTACGTGAAGGAATACCGTGTCGCGCCGAATCCGGCGAAGCTGATGTCGTACGGGCTGACGCTCGCCGACGTCGTGCGCGCGCTGGAACGCAACAACGACAACGTCGGCGCCGGCTACATCGAGAAGCGCGGCGAGCAGTATCTCGTGCGCGTGCCGGGCCAGGCGCGCACGGTCGACGACATCGCGAACATCGTGCTGACCAACGTCGGCGGCGTGCCGGTGCGGATGAAGGACGTCGGCGTGGTCGACATCGGCCGCGAACTGCGCACCGGCGCCGCGACGTCGAACGGCGAGGAAGTCGTGCTCGGCACGGTCTTCATGCTGATGGGCGAGAACAGCCGCACGGTCGCGAAGGCCGTCGCCGAGAAGATGGCGGACGTGAACCGCACGCTGCCGTCCGGCGTCAAGGCGATTCCCGTGTACGACCGCACGGTGCTCGTCGAGAAGGCCGTCGCGACGGTGAAGAAGAACCTGCTCGAAGGCGCAATCCTCGTGATCGCCGTGCTGTTCCTGTTCCTCGGCAACATGCGCGCGGCGCTGATCACCGCGCTCGTGATCCCGCTGTCGATGCTGATGACCTTCACCGGAATGGTCAACGCGAAGGTGAGTGCGAACCTGATGAGCCTCGGCGCGCTCGACTTCGGGATCATCGTCGACGGCGCGGTGGTGATCGTCGAGAACTGCGTGCGGCGGCTCGCGCATGCGCAGGCCGCCGCCGGCCGGCCGCTCACGCGCGACGAGCGCTTCGCTGAGGTGTTCGGCGCGTCGCAGGAAGCGCGGCGCGCACTGATCTTCGGGCAACTGATCATCATGGTCGTGTACCTGCCGATCTTTGCGCTGACGGGTGTCGAAGGCAAGATGTTCCATCCGATGGCCATTACCGTCGTGATGGCGCTCGCAGCCGCGATGGTGCTGACCGTCACGTTCATTCCGGCGGCCGTTGCGCTGTTCATCGGCGAGCGCGTCGAGGAGAAGGAAAACCGGCTGATGGGCTGGGCGCGGCGCGCGTACGAGCCGGTCCTCGCGGCATTCATGACGCGGCCGGTGCGCGTGATGCTCGGCGCGGGCGCGATCGTGCTCGTCACGCTCGGGCTGGCCACGCGGCTCGGCAGCGAGTTCATCCCGAGCCTGAACGAAGGCGACCTGGCGGTCGCCGCGCTGCGGATTCCCGGCACGAGCCTGTCGCAGTCGGTCGAGATGCAGAAGTCGATCGAGAAGACGCTGAAGGCGCGCTTCCCCGAGATTGAGCGCGTGTTCGCGCGCACCGGCACGGCCGAGATCGCGGCCGACCCGATGCCGCCGAACCTGTCGGACGGCTACATCATGCTGAAGCCCGTCGACCGGTGGCCCGACCCGAAGAAGCCGCGCGACCAGCTCGTGCGGGAGATCGAGGAAGCGCTCGCCGAGCTGCCGGGCAACGCGTACGAGTTCTCGCAGCCGATCCAGCTGCGCTTCAACGAACTGATCTCGGGCGTGCGCAGCGACGTCGCCGTGAAGATCTTCGGCGACGACATGGCCGTGCTGAACCAGACCGGCGAGCAGATCGCGGCGGCATTGCAGAAGGTGCCGGGCGCATCCGAAGTGAAGGTCGAGCAGACCACTGGGCTGCCCGTGCTGACCGTCAATCTCGACCGCGACAAGCTCGCGCGCTACGGCGTGAGCGTGGCCGACCTGCAGGATACGGTGGCCGCGGCCGTCGGCGGGCAGAAGGCCGGCACGCTGTTCCAGGGCGACCGCCGCTTCGACATCGTCGTGCGGCTGCCCGACGAGCTGCGCTCGGACATCGAGGCGATCAAGCGGCTGCCGATCGCATTGCCCGCGCCGGCGGCCGGCGCCAGCGCACCGCTCGCGGCGGCGCCGTACGTGCCGCTCGCGGAGCTCGCGACGATCGACGTCGCACCGGGCCCGAACCAGATCAGCCGCGAGGACGGCAAGCGGCGGGTGGTCGTCAGCGCGAACGTGCGCGGGCGCGACGTCGGCTCGTTCGTCGCCGACGCGCGCGAGCAGCTTCAGCAGGACGTGCGCGTGCCGGCCGGCTACTGGGTGTCGTGGGGCGGGCAGTTCGAGCAGCTGCAGAGTGCGAGCGAGCGCTTGAAGCTCGTCGTGCCGCTCGCGCTGTTCATGGTGTTCGTGCTGCTGTTCGTGATGTTCAACAACGTGAAGGACGGGCTGCTCGTGTTCACCGGCATTCCGTTCGCGTTGAGCGGCGGCGTCGTGTCGCTGTGGCTGCGCGGGATTCCGCTGTCGATCACGGCGGCGGTCGGCTTCATCGCGCTGTCGGGCGTGGCCGTGCTCAACGGGCTCGTGATGATCTCGTTCATCCGCAACCTGCGCGACGAAGGGACGCCGCTCGAGGCCGCCGTGCGCGAAGGCGCGCTCACGCGGCTGCGGCCGGTGCTGATGACCGCGCTCGTCGCGTCGCTCGGTTTCCTGCCGATGGCGTTCGCGACCGGCACCGGCGCCGAGGTGCAGCGCCCGCTCGCGACGGTCGTGATCGGCGGTATCCTGTCGTCCACGGCGCTGACGCTGCTGGTGCTGCCCGTGCTGTACCGCGTCAGCCATGCGGTGTCGTGGCGTGCCGCGCTGGCGGGCGGCTTCGGCGGCGGCTTCGTGTCGGGCGCGCTGCGCCGGCTGGGTTTTTTCAAGGGTAATGCGTGATGCGAATTCTGATTGTCGAAGATGAACCGAAGACGGGCGCATATCTGCGCAAGGGCCTGACGGAAGCAGGTTATGTCGTCGACTGGGTCGAGGACGGCATCACGGGCCAGCACCAGGCCGAGACCGAGGAGTACGACCTGCTCGTGCTCGACGTGATGCTGCCCGGGCAGGACGGCTGGACGCTGCTGCAGAACCTGCGGCGCAGCAAGTCGACGCCGGTGCTGTTCCTGACCGCGCGCGACGATGTCGGCGATCGCGTGAAGGGGCTCGAGCTCGGCGCCGACGACTATCTCGCGAAGCCGTTCGATTTCGTCGAGCTGACCGCGCGCATCAAGTCGATCCTGCGGCGCGGCCAGCCGCGCGATTCGAACACGCTGCGCGTGGCCGACCTCGAACTCGACCTGACGCGCCGCAAGGCCACGCGGCAGGGCGACACGATCCTGCTGACCGCGAAGGAATTCGCGCTGTTGTGGCTGCTGATGCGCCGCGAAGGCGAAATCCTGCCGCGCGCGACGATCGCGTCGCAGGTGTGGGACATGAATTTCAACAGCGACACGAACGTCGTCGATTCGGCGATCCGGCGCCTGCGCTCGAAGATCGACGACGCGTACGACCCGAAGCTGATCCACACCGTGCGCGGAATGGGCTACGTGCTCGAAGCGCGCGGCGGCGCGGCCGCATGATCGCGCGACTGCTGCCGCGTACGCTGCGCGGACGCCTGACCGCGCTGATCATCCTGTCGACGTCGGTGATCCTCGCGTCGAGCGGGGTCGCGCTTTACGAGGCGCTCAGCAATCGCGTCGAAACGACGGCCGCCGAGCAGATGGCCGGGATTTCCGCCGCGCTGGGCGCGCACCTGGCCGAAGCGCGCTCGACGGCAGACGTCACGCGCAACGTCGATATCTGGATCGACCAGTTGCACGGCCATCCGAACATGGATCTCGCGATCTACGACGCGACGGGCACGCGCCTCGTCGGCACGCCCGGATTCCGGCTGGTTGCACCGCTGCTGTCGCTCGACGCGGGGCGCGTGCCGGTCAGCGTCGCGCCGCCCGGCGCGCGGCAGCAGTATCTCGTGACGTCCGTGCCGCTCGCAGGCGCAGGCGCGCCGGTGGTACGCGTCGCGGTGCAGTACGACCGCAGCGCCGACATGCTGCTGCTGCGCACGCACGCTTATACGATCGTCGTGATCGAGGTGTTCGGCGTGATGCTCGCGGCCGCGATCGCGTACGGCATTGCGGCGCTGGGCTTGAGCCCGCTGCGGCGGTTCGCGGCGCGCGCCGAGCAGATGTCGACGAGCCGGCTCGCCCATCCGCTGCCGGAACTCGATACCGCGGGCGAGCTGAAGGAACTCGAGCACGCGTTCAACGGGATGCTCGGGCGGCTGAACGAGTCGTTCACGCGGCTGAGCCAGTTCTCGTCGAATCTCGCGCACGACATGCGCACGCCGCTCACGAACCTGCAGGCGGCCGCACAGGTCGTGCTGTCGCAGCCGCGCGGCGCGGATGAATACCGGAACGTGATCGAGTCGAGCATCGACGAATACCAGCGGCTGTCGCGGATGATCGAGGACATGCTGTTTCTCGCGCGTTCGGAACAGGCCGGCACGTCGATCGACGTGCGGCGATTGAATGCGGCGGAGGAGGCCGGGCGCGTGGCCGGCTACTACGAGGCGCTTGCGGAGGATGCGGGCGTGCAGGTGAAGGTCGACGGTCACGCGTGGGTCGATGCGGACCTGACGCTGTACCAGCGCGCGCTGAGCAACCTGCTGTCCAATGCGCTGAGGTACGCGCCGCGCGGCAGCGTCGTGACGATCGACTGCGTGGAGCAGGGTGGTGCGACGACGATTGCCGTGTCGGACACGGGGCCCGGCATTGCCGCCGAGCATGTCGGGCGGATTTTCGAGCGCTTCTATCGCGTCGATCCGTCGCGGCACAATTCGGCGTCGGGTACCGGGCTCGGCCTCGCGATCGTCCGGTCGATCATGGACAATCACGGCGGCGAATGCGGCGTCGACAGCGACCCCGGCCGCCACACGACGTTCTGGCTGCGCTTTCCGCGCCAGCCGGCCGAACCGAAGCGGCTGGCGGCCGCCAGCGCCTGACACCGCGGGCGGGCACGCCCGCGCGTTCGCCATGAGGCGGCCGCGCGTGGCGCGCTGCCCGCGGCCGTGCGGCCGGGCATCATTGCCGCGCGGTCAGTTCGTCGTGGTTGTCGGTCTGCGGCTTCTTCTCGCCGCCATGCACCGAAATCCCGTGAAGCTCCTTGTTGCGCGCGATGAGCTCGCCGCTCGGCGGGTACTGCGTCTTGCTCGTCGGCACGACGCCGTCGTGCTGCGCCTGCTTCAGTTCATTGACGACCTGTGTGCGGGTCTTGCCCTGCGTTTGCGTCTGCGCGAATGCGGGCTGCGCGACCATGCCGAGCGACAGCGTGGCGGTGACGAACAGTGCTGCGAGTTGTGCGGTTTTCATCGAGTGCTCTCCTTGATCAGGGCCGCCGGGTGGCGAACCATGGACCCAGTATGCGAAAGCGGCCGTGCGTGATCGTGATCGCGAGATGAAAAATGCGTCAGATTGCGTGATGCCGGGATGTGCCGTTCGACCGCGGCCGACATGATGCAATCGTCATGTTCGCGTCATGGGCGCGATGAGCGGGAAGCGGAACATGAAGCCTGCCGATGGTCGACCTGGCCGACGGCATTCGCGCCGTCCGCGACAGCAGCATGGAATGCGGGCGGCCCTTTCCGACTTTCACCCCGGACCGAAAATTGCATTGTCCCGCCATTCGCCTCGCCTTGATCGCAGTCCTTATCGTCCCGCTGTTCGCGGGCTGCACATCGACGCGTTCCGGCCCAACACCCAACGTATCGGCCACATCGACCACGCCGGCCGCCGCGCGCAAGCCGGTGCCGGCCGACCTCATGCCTGGCGAGCAGATCGACTATGCGGGGCATCGCTGCGGCAATCCGAACCTGTACGTCAAGACGCACGTGTGCCTGTTCCCGCAGCGCAGCGGCACGCGTTGACCGCGATCGCACCGCACGCGATTGCGCGCTCTCAGGTTGCCGGGTAGGCGGCGGGAGGCGTTCGGGATAGCGCGCGGTCGGTCGCGGGTTCGTCGCCGAACACACAGGATGTCGATTCGCGACGAGCAAAAAGAAGCCCGGCACTCGACGAGTCCGGGCCTAACGCGTGACGTGCCGTGCGGCAGCGACCCGCTTGCGTGGTCTGGAACGGGCGCTGCCCGTCACGTTTCCGATCGTAGCGAAGCGACGCTTCGCGAACCTGATCGGAACATGAAATTTTCGTCACGCGGCGCGTGTATCGCCGCCACGATCAGAACCGGTGGCGCAACCCGAGATTGACGATGCCCTGCGTGCGCGTTCCGCCATAACCATAGGAACCGATCGACGCCTGCGCCGTTTGCGTGCCGCCGTCGAGCGTGCGCTGTTCGCCGTTCGCGCGCTGCCATGCACCGACCGCGTAGAGATCGGTGCGCTTCGACAGCACGTAATCGGCGCCGGCGGACACCTGATGATAGGTCGCGCCCGTATCGCCGCGGGCGCGCGTGTAGCTGTAGCCGACGCCGACGAGCAGGCTGGGTGTCGCCTGGTAGTTGAAGAAGCCGCGCGCGGTGTCGTACTTCTGCGTGCTCTGGAATGCGGACATCGCATCGGCCTTGTACTGCGCGTTGCTGTAGTCGATGCCGACCGCGAACGGCGCGAAGCTGTAGCGCACCGCGCCGCGCGCGATGCCGATCGATTTCGCGGAGAGGTAGCCGCCGTTGACCAGCGACCCGTCGAACGTGCCGTCGGAGGTGCCGTTCCAGCCGGTGCGGATGCCGTTGGCGAGCGCTGAACGATTGGCGGCGTAGAAGTAGCCGCCGGCCACGTCGACCGGGCCGTTGCTGTACGACAGGCCGGCCGACCAGGTTTGCCCGGCGCCGCTCTTGCCGGCCACGCCGCCGAGCGCGTACATGCCGACGAACTGGAATCCGTTGATCACCGGCGACGTGTATTTCACCGCGTTGTCGGTACGCGACGACGTGTCGTAGTTGTCGACGTCGCCGGGTGTCGCATAGACGCTGCCGAAGTAGAAATCGCCGGTAATCGGCCACGCGACATCCGCGAGCGCGTCGTACTGGCGGCCGAGCGTCAGCGTGCCCCAGCGCGCGCTTTCGAGGCCGACGAAAGCCTGCCGGCCGAACATCCGGTTGCCTTGCCCGAGCGCGCCGTTGTTCGGGTTGAAGCCGTTTTCCAGGGTGAAGACCGCTTTCAGCCCGCCGCCGAGATCTTCCGCGCCCTTCACGCCGAAGCGGTTGCCGAGCAGGTTGCCGTTGCCGAGGCCGACGAGATTCCTGCCGTTCGCGTCGGCATTCCACACGTGGGTCAACGACGTATCGAACAGGCCGTACAGCGTGACTTCCGACGCGTGTGCCGCTTGGGCGGCCGCGAGCATCGCACCCGACATCATCGCGAGCCGAACTGGAGTTTTCATGGTGTGTCCCTGAGGTTCAAGAGGATCGATCCGTGCATCGGTCGATTCCGGCGCCGCGCGTTGGTGCGGCAGGCGCGGAATGTCGCAATCGCGCTGCCGATTCTGGAAAGCGTTCGGATCGTGAAGGTGAGGGACAAATGAGAAAAATGTCATCGCCGCGTCATCAGCCTGGAAACTTGCGACCGGTTTTCATTGGGAGTGCGATATAGAAGCGGTCGGGGCAGTGACGAAACCGTCATGCTGCGATCACGATTCCGCACCGCCGCCGGATCAAAGTGAAGGCTCCTGTCACATCTTTCCAGCAAGGAGCGAGCCACATGAACATTCCGCGACCGATGATCGTCATCGCCGCCGCCGTCCTGTCGATTGCGGCCCTCTCGCAGGCAGCGGCCGCGCAGCAGAAGACCCGTCAGGAAGTCCGTCAGGAACTGGTGCGTGCGCGCCACGACGGCGTGATCCCGAGCCCGAACCACGACTACCCGGCGAGCCCGGCCACCGTCGCGCGCAACCAGGAAATCCATCGCGCGACGGTACATCGCGGCGAGGTGGCGCCGCGGGTCGATGCGCACGACAACCGTCTTGCGGTTCGTTGATCGTTCATGCGCGGCCGGCCGGCACGGTGCCCGCCGGCCGCATCCCACACGAAGAGGAGAGTGCCATGCGCCATTTCGCGAAAGGAATCGTGCTCGCGGCGTGCCTGGTGTCGACGGCTGCGATCGCGGCCGGCTGGCCGGAACGCGCGCTGTCGCACGCGCCGGCGCACGAGGTCGGCCGCCGCGCGAACGAGCGGATGCGCTGCGAGCTCGCGACCGTGCCGGCCGGCGAGTGGAGCGCGACGTTCACGCGCGGACAATGCGAAGTCGGAAACGGACGGCTGACGTTCGTGCCGGCCGATGCAGGCGGCGGGCAGGATGTCGCGGAGAAGCGGATCCTGCTCGGCGATATCCGCACCGCGTCGCATCAGTCACGCAAGCTGAAGGAGCAACTGCAACTGACGACCCGCGACGAGGTGATCGCACTGAACGTGCTGACCGACGACGGCAGCCGCAAGTCGCGCGAACACGCGATCGACCTGTGGGCCGCGCTGCGCGACGAAGGCGTGACGCCGGTCAACGGCACGCGCATCGTCGATACGTATCCGACGGGCGCGACGACGTGGTAACCGGTACGCGGCCGCGCCCGGTTTATCCGGCCTTCACCGATCCTTCGATCAGGAAGAACACGATGAAGCCGATGAAGAACGCGGCCGTCGCAAACGGCGTTTCGGGCACCTCATGCGCTTCGACCAACAGTTCCTCGGTGACGAGGTACAGCAGCGCGACGGTGCCGAGCCCGAGCAGCGCCGCGTAGATATTGGCGGGAAGCCCTGCGAACGCCGCGTTGCCGGCGACGGCCGCGATGCTCAGCAGTGCCGCGAGCCCGACCGGCACGACGATCGACAGCATGCGGCCGATGCCGGCGGCCGCGAGCGCGGCGCTGACCGACAGCGCGAGGAACAGCACCTCGAGCGTCAGCGCGACGGTCAGGATGATGCCGCTTTCGGTGCTCGCGGAGAAGGCGATGCCGAGCACGAGGCCGTCGATGACGAGGTCGATCGCGGTGACGATGACGAGGCTCACGGGCAGCCGCGCGTCCTCGAAGCGCGTCTCGATCGCGCCGGACAACGCACGGATCGCGAGCATCAGCGCGATGCCGAGCACGAAGCCGACGACGACCGGAAACAGCGCATGCGCGCGATCTTGCGGCAGCAGTTCGAGCGCCGCGGCCGCGAACACGATGCCGCCGGTGAAATGCTGGATGACGCTCGACGTGGTCGGGCCGGGGGCGCGCCACGCGGCGGCGAGTGCGCCGAAACAGGCCGCCAGCACGGGCGGTAACGTCAGTAGCGCAAGCTTCGCGGTCGGTGTCATGAGGCTTCTCGAACGGTTGGCGTACCGCAGCGGGCTCGGCGTCCGGCTGCCCGGCCGCAGGGTACGGTTCATGCACGCCGGGCGTTGCCCCGGCATCAACCGGGGATTGAACACCCTGAAGCCGCTTCAAGGTCAACACATTCGATACAGGGCGCACCGGCAAGCCGGCGCGCCCGTGCCGGTCACACCTGCGCGAGCGCCTGGTCGAGATCGGCGAGCAGGTCGTCGATATGTTCGATGCCGATCGACAGCCGCACCGTTTCTTCCTTCACGCCGGCCTTCGCGAGTTCGGCCGGCGACAGTTGCCGGTGCGTCGTCGATGCCGGGTGCGTCGCGAGCGATTTCGTGTCGCCGATGTTGACGAGCCGCGTGAACAGCTTCAGCGCGTCCTGGAACTTCGCCCCGCCGTCGCGGCCGCCTTTCACGCCGAACGTCAGGATGCCCGGCGCACGGCCCGACAGGTAGCGCGCGACCAGCGGATGGTCGGGGTGGTCGGGCAGGCCCGCATAATTCACCCATTCGACCTGCTCGTGACGCGCGAGATGCTGCGCGATCTTCAGCGCGTTGTCGCTGATCCGCTCGACACGCAGCGCCAGTGTTTCGATGCCCTGCAGGATCTGGAAGGCATTGAACGGCGAGATGGCCGCGCCCATGTTGCGCAGCGGCACCACGCGCGCGCGGCCGATATAGGCGGCCGGCCCGAACGCTTCCGTGTAGACGACGCCGTGATAGCTGACGTCGGGCTCGTTCAGCCGCTTGAAGCGATCCGCATGCTCGGCCCACGGGAACTTGCCCGAATCGACGATCGCGCCGCCCAGGCTCGTGCCGTGCCCGCCGAGATACTTCGTCAGCGAATGCACGACGATGTCCGCGCCGTGCTCGAACGGGCGCAGCAGATACGGCGACGGCACCGTGTTGTCGACGATCAGCGGGATGCCGTGGCGATGCGCGACTTCCGCGAGCGCGGCGATGTCGGTGACGTTGCCGAGCGGGTTGCCGACCGATTCCGCGAAGATCGCCTTCGTGCGTGCGTCGATCAGCGGCTCGAACGACGCGGGGTCGCGCGGATCGGCGAAGCGCGTCGTGATCCCGTATTGCGGCAGCGTATGCGCGAACAGGTTGTAGGTGCCGCCGTACAGCGAACTCGCGGACACGATGTTGTCGCCGGCCTCGGCGATCGTCTGGATCGCGTAGGTGACGGCCGATTGTCCCGATGCGAGCGCGAGCGCGCCGATGCCGCCCTCGAGCGCGGCGATACGCTGCTCGAGTACGTCCGTCGTCGGGTTCATGATCCGCGTGTAGATGTTGCCCTGCACCTTCAGGTCGAACAGGTCGGCGCCGTGCTGCGTGTCGTCGAATGCGTACGCAACGGTCTGGTAGATCGGTACGGCGACCGCGCGCGTGGTCGGGTCGGGACGATAACCGCCGTGCACGGCGATGGTTTCGAGGCGCCAGTTCGAAGAGGCCTGATCGGTCATGGGTGCTCCGTCTGTTGTTGTGGTGGTCGAGCGATTATAGGAGCACGTGCGCGGCGGCCCTTAGAACGAATGGTTTGTTGCTTATGGCGGTGCGGCGCATAGAATGCCCTTTCCGCAAACAAGGGGGGGCGCGATGAATCAGGAACACTGGAACCAGGTGGATGCGTATTTCTCCGCGACGCTCGTGCCGTCCGACGACGCGCTCGACGCCGCGCTGGCGGCGAGCGACGCGGCCGGGCTGCCCGCGATCAACGTCGCGCCGAACCAGGGCAAGCTGCTGCAACTGCTCGCGACGATCCGCGGCGCGCGGCGGATCCTCGAGGTCGGCACGCTCGGCGGCTACAGCACGATCTGGCTCGCGCGCGCATTGCCGCCGGGTGGCACGCTCGTGACGCTCGAGCTGAACCCCGAACATGCGAAGGTCGCGACGCGGAACATCGCGCGTGCCGGGTTCGCGGAGGTCGTGACGGTGGTGGTCGGCAGCGCGAAGGACAGCCTCGCGCGGTTCGTCGACGCGGGCGAAGCGCCGTTCGATTTCATCTTCATCGATGCCGACAAGGACAACAACCCGGTCTATCTCGACGCGGCGCTGAAGCTGTCGCGGCCCGGCACGGTGATCGTCGTCGACAACGTCGTGCGCGGCGGGCGCGTGGCCGATCCCGGCAATCGCGAGCCCGACGTGGCCGGCGTGCGCGACGGGTTCGCGCGTCTCGCGGCCGCGCCGAACGTCACCACGACGGCCGTGCAGACGGTCGGGCAGAAGGGCTGGGACGGGTTCTCGATCTCGATCGTCGGCGCATGACGTGAGGGCGGCCCGCGCGCTAGTTCTGGTCGGGATTCCTGTCGTTGCACTGGTCGGGATCGTCGCGCAGCACGATGCGGCGGATGCGGCCGTTGTCGTAGAACGGCACGTCGGGGCAGAACTTCATGCCGGCGCGGGTCGGCGTGCGCTTCCACGCGACTTTTTCGGTGCGGACGAGCGTCGGCGCGTGGCCGGGCGCGCCCGGCTTCCAGATGCCGATGTACACGCGCGCCATCCACGGTGACGCGTCCGCCTCGCAGTCTTTCAGCGTGCCCAGCGTCGAGCGCAGCCCCGTGCCGGTCTGCTCGATGCGCTGCGGAAACTCGATGTAGCCGTCGCTGTAGCCTGGCGTGACGTAGCAATAGCGGCGCGTGTTCCCGTCGAGCACCGGCAGCAGGTAGCTGCTGGCGGAGTCGGTCTCCTTCACGTCGTTGCCCTGCCAGCGGTAGGTCGTCACGCCGTGCTCGCAGCAGCTCGCGCGCCAGCTCGTCCAGATGATCCGGTGCACGGCATCGAACTCCGGCGACGTGATGCCCTGCAGCCCCTGCGGCGCGTCGACGAAGCGCCGCGTCTTCGGGTCGAAGATCCACGTCTGGTATGGCATGTTCGGGCTCGCGCCCATCGATTGCGCGAGCATCAGGTCGGGCCAGCCGTCGAAATTCACGTCGGCGAAATCGGGCGTGAACAGGCCGCAGGTGCCGCGTGAATCGGTCTGCAGCGTCTGCACGAGGCGGCCGCGATCGTACAGGCGGATCGCGGCGACGTGCGGCGGGTCGTTGCACGAACCGTCGTCGTCCGGCAGCTTGTCCGCGACGAGGCGGATCTCGTAAGGGAACGGCCTGCCGTCCTGTTTCGTTGCGAGCGAGACGGGCAGCGTGCGTTTGCCGTCCGGCGACGCCCACGTGCCGGCCACCGCATTGTCGAGCGATGCCACGCGCCACGTGCCCGTTACGCGATCGGCGCCGGCTTTCGCGCCGCTGTCGCGTTCCGACAGCGTGGCGCCGTGCGCGTCGAGCGTCCCCTTCAGCGCGAGCCGGTAGCGTTTGTCGGACGTGCAGGGCGCGTAGCAGTACGAGCCCGATACCGTGCCGGCCACGCGCGACAGCGAGACTTCGACATGCCGGTTGCCGATCGTGCCGACCCAGTCGCGCGACCAGAACGGGATCTCGACCGCATCGTCGGCGCTTGCCGCGCGTGCTGCCTTCATTGGCGAAAAGGCGAACGCGGTGACGGCGAGCAGCGCGAACGCAATTGCGCCACGCCAGCCGCGCGTGCGCCGCGTCGCAGTCGCGTTGCGCGACGCGTCGATGAACGGGAGATGCATGGGTCGGCCCCTCGGTTTGTTATGGGTGTGACTGCCGGCGTGTTTCGGTGCGATGCACGCGTCAGCGGTTTCCCGGCGCATCGGCGCGTCGATACAGGCGTGGCCATTGATCGTCGAACAGGCCGTTGCACGTGCCGTGCGTGGCGATGTCGCTGAGCAGGAAGCGCCGGCCGTCGAAGATCCACGACGCGGTCGAGCCGCAATCGCCGGCACTGCGCAGCCTGACCTTGCTCGACAGCGTCGCGCGGGTACGGTCGTAGGCGGCCTCTGTCAGTTCGTTCGCGAACGACGCCGAGTCGAGCCCCGCGTTCGCGTTCTCGCCGAAATTCATCGCCGTCGGCGTGAACGGTGCCGTCCTTTTCACGCGATACCACAGGTCGGTGTGGTTATACATGCTGCTGGTCTGGCACGGTATCGCGACGAGCGCCTCGTCGGCGGAAATCGCCACGGCGCGCGACGCCTTCCGGCGATCGCCGGCCGACATTTCGTCTTCGACGTCGGCCGCACATTGCTTGATGTCGTCGCCGAACTTCGCGAGCACCGCGTCGACGAGCGGGCGCTGCCCGCCGGCCGGCAGGTCCGCGACGGCCGGCGCCGGCACGACGGCGGGCGGCAGTGCCGGCGCGGTCGGCACCGACGACGCGGGCCGGTTGCCGGGGCGCAGCAGCGCCGTCGTCGTGCCGACCCGGCCTTGCGTGTCGTCGATCAGCAGCAGCGCGGCGTTCAATCCCGTCAACGGCGTTCGAGCGGTTTGCGCCGACGCCGGATCGCCGAAGCTCAGCAGTTGCGCGGTGCGCGCCGCGGTGAGCCATGCGGCAACCGTTGCCGGATCGTCGGTGCGGATCCGGAACGGGTGTGCTTCGTCGTCGTCCGGTTTGCCGCCGAACGCATGCCACTGGGCCGCCATCGCGTCGAACGGGCGGCCGTCCGCGCGCGCGGTGCGCAGGTCGAGCGGCGCCGACGCATAGAGGGCGAGCGACGCTTGCGCGTCCGGGCCGGCATCGCGCGTCACGCGCAGGATGAGGCTGATGCGCGAGTCGTCGGTGTCGTCGGCATGGCTTTCGGCAATGCAACGATTGACGTTGTCGCAGACGACCGACCAGTTCTTGAAGTCGCGCTCGACCGGCGGCCGCGTGAGCGGACGGGCCTGGGCAACGATCGGGGAAACGGCGAGGAGGGCGGCGATGGCGAGCGAAAGGCGGTGCGACATGACGGTTCGTATCGACTGTGGATGGGCGGGCGCAAGACGTCGGACTGCAAGCGCATCGTCAGCAAGCGGGGCGGTCGAAGGCGGCGGCGCATGCAGCGGCGCGCTTTGCCGAACGGTGTCGAGTATACCGCCGCACAGCGCGCCGATCGCGGCGGCGACGCTTTGTGTGCGGGCACGTACGTTGCTGGGCGGTGTGGTCGCACGTGTACGGAACGGATGCGCAAACGGCGCGATGCCCGCAGGCACCGCGCCGTTCGCTTTTCATCGGGCGTCGACCACGTCGCGCAGGAACGCGTCGAGCATCGTCACGTCCCCCCATGGCCGCTTGTATTCGCGATCGTGTTCGGCATCGGCGAGCATCGTCTCGACGAGCGCGTGGATCGCCGGCCGGCGCGGCCCGTATTCGCTTTCGTTCGCGCTCATCTTCAGCGCGAGCAGCGCCTCGAGCTCCGCGCGCACCGACGGCTCGTGCACGGTGCCGTCGACGAGCGCCGCGAAACGCATCGGCGGCATCCCGAGCCCCGCGTCGATCCAGCGCACCGCGAGCAGCGGCCGCAGCACGTACAGGTATTTCTTGTAGCGTACCGTGTCGCCCTGCAGGTAGCCGCGAAAGTTCTTCTTCGCCATCGCGAGGTAGTGATGACGCCCGCGCACCGGCGAGAAGAACGCCGACGCCAGCGACCTGAGCCGCGGCGCCCAGCGCGCGTCTTCGCGATACACGACGGGCGAGTCGAGCCATTCGAGCAGTGTCGGGTTCGAGCGGCGCAGCAGTTGCAGCGCCTTGCGCAGTTCCCAGCCGCTGACGTCGAGCTCGTCGTCGAGCGGCCGCTCGATCACGTCGCGTTGCGCTTCGACGCTCAGGTACCAGTCGCGCCGGTGCGCATACACGAAGCGCACGTCGTAGTCGCTGTCCGGCGAGGCGAACCCCCACCCGCGGCTGCCCGATTCGCATGCGAACAGCACGCTCACGTCATGGCGGCGCTCGACTTCCGCGAGCTCCGCCATCACGCGCGCCCGCACGGCCGGGTCGACCGGGTGCGCACTGCGCACGGCAGTCAGTTGTTCCGTTTTCATGATTGTCTCGTTTCTCTCTCGTTGCGCGCGGCCGCCGGCCATCGGCCGCGCACCGCGCTATCCTTTCACGCACACCACCTGGCGCAGCGTGTGCACCACTTCGACGAGGCTGCGCTGGGCCGCCATCACCGCGTCGATGTCCTTGTAAGCCATCGGGATTTCGTCGACGACGCCCGAATCCTTCCGGCATTCGACGCCCTGGGTCGCCTTCACCTGGTCGTCGACCGTGAAGCGGCGCTTCGCCTCGGTGCGGCTCATCGTCCGGCCCGCGCCGTGGCTGCACGAGCAGAAGCTTTCCGGGTTGCCGAGCCCGCGCACGATGAAGCTTTTCGCACCCATCGAGCCCGGAATGATCCCGAGCTGCCCCTTCTGCGCGGACACCGCACCCTTGCGCGTCACGAGCACGTCTTCGCCGAAATGGCGTTCGCGCTGCACATAGTTGTGGTGGCAGTTCACCGCGTGTTCGTCGACCGAGAACGGCTTCGCGATCACGCCGCGCGCCGCGCCGATCACCGCATCCATCATCGCCTGCCGGTTGCGCCGCGCGTAGTCCTGCGCCCAGCCGACCGCCTCGACGTAGTCGTCGAAGTGGCGGCTGCCCTCGGTGAAATACGCGAGGTTGCGATCCGGCAGGTTCGCGATGTGCTGCCGCATGTCGGCCTGCGCGAGTTCGATGAACAGGCTGCCGATCGCATTGCCGACGCCGCGTGAGCCGCTGTGCAGCATGAACCACACGTGGTCCGCTTCGTCGACGCACACTTCGATGAAGTGGTTGCCGGTGCCGAGCGTGCCGAGGTGCGCGTAGTGGTTCGTCTTTTCCAGCTTCGGATACTTGTCGACGATCCGCTGGAAGCCCGGTTGCAGCGACTTCCACGATTCGGTCACGGCGGCCGGCGTGCGGTCGCCCCATGCGCCCGGATCGCGGCGGCCCGGCGCGCGGCCGTGCGGCACCGCGCGTTCGATCGCACCGCGCAGGCCCGCGAGCGAATCCGGCAGGTCGGACGCCGTCAGCGTCGTGCGCGCGGCCATCATCCCGCAGCCGATGTCGACACCGACCGCGGCCGGAATGATCGCGCCCTTCGTCGGGATCACGCTGCCGATCGTCGAGCCCTTGCCGAGGTGGACGTCCGGCATCACCGCGACGTGGCTGAAGATGAACGGCATCTGCGCGGTGTTGCGCAGCTGCGCGCGCGCTTCGTCCTCGACGGCGACGCCTTGCGTCCACATCTTCACCGGCTTGCCGTTCGCCAGTTCCATCACCTGGTAATCCATTGCACTCATTTGCTTCACCTGATTCCTTCATTCATGCGGCGCGGCACACTTGCGCCGCGCCGTTGCGCCCGTCAGGCGCCCTTGATGCTGACGAGTCCGTTCAGCACCTGGTCGAGACCGCCGAACACCGAGATGCGGTCGATCCGTTCCGCGACGCGCTCGAGCGTTTCCAGCTCCTTGAGCCGCAGCGCGGTCGGGTTTTCTTCCATCACCTTCGCGGTGTTCAGCAGCGAACGCGTGGCCGCCGTTTCCTCGCGGCGGCGAATCACGTTCGCCTGCGCGGACTTTTCCGCCTCGACCACCTGCGCGAGGATCGTCTTCATGTCGCCCGGCAGCACGATATCCTTCACGCCGACGCTGCGCACGTCCAAGCCCGAGTTGCCGAGGCGTGCACGCACCTGCGTGATCACGACGTCGTCGATCGACTGCTTGTCTTCCAGCAGTTCGTCGAGCGAGCGCGTGCCGACGGCCGAACGCAGGGCGAACTGCAGCTCGCGGTACAGGTGCTCGACCGGCTTTTGCAGCTGGCCGAACGCATGCAGCACGTCCGCATAACACCACGTCGCCGACAGGTTCAGCCGCAGCGCGACCTTGTCGCGCGTCAGGATTTCCTGTCCGCCGACTTCGAGCGCCTGCACGCGCAGGTCGACGAGTTCGACCGCGATGTCGCGGTTGAAGCGCCAGAACGCCGAGACACCCGCGTCCAGCAACCGCTCGATCTTGCCGTCGATCTTCAGCACGCCGACGTGGTACGCCGGCACCTGCGCCAGCAGTACGCCCGCCAGGCCCGCCACGCCGCGCGCCCGCAGTGCCGGTTGCGCGATGCGCTTCACGAGCGCGGCCGGCAGCACGCTGTCCTGCGCGAGATCGACGCGCTCGAGACGGTGCGCGGTCAGGCCGCGCCAGTACAGCCGGCGCGTGCCCGGCGCCAGGATCTCGACGAGCACGTCGTCTTCGTAGCGCAGGCCGGCTTCGTCGTCGGCGAGATCCATCGCGACGAAGTGCCGGGCGAGCACGTCCGGTGCGTCGTGACGCAGGTAATCGGCCAGTGCCGCGTCGGCGAGCGGCGCGTCGAGACGCGCGGTCTGCACCGACAGGCGCTTGAACGGATCGAAGGCCTTGAACACGCCCGGTTCGAGCACCTTCACGAAATCGCCCTCGTTCATCAGCAGCGCGCGTTCGTTCTTTTTCACTACATGTCGCATCCACATATTCTTGTCCTTTTCTTCGATGACCGCCGGGTGACGCGCGTCGTGCGGATCGCGGGGCGACGCAACCGGGCGGGCGGCGCGCAGGCCCGGCGCCGAAGTGCGCGGCGACGCATCCTGCTTCGCGTCGTCGTGCGCCTTTGCGCGGGCCGTGCGGCCGTCCGGCCGATCGCGCGGAACCGCAACCGGTCCGACGCGCGGCGGGCCTCGCGGCCCGCACCGGCGGGTACTGCTTTCATTACAAGGCTGTCCTTGCGGACAGCGTTCGAGCGGGATTCGAACCCGCTACACACCGGCTTGCGCCGGCTGCTCTACCCAAATGAGCTACCGAACGGAGGGCGCCCCGGGATTCGAACCCGGGCGAAGTTCCAGTACGCGCCCGTTTGCCTTCGTCTGCCCATGGCGGCATGCGCGACCGCGACGAAACAGGTTCGGCGGCGGCGCACCAGCAGGGCTTTGTGAACCCTGGCTCGCGGGCCAGCGGGACATCCGGCGCTTTCTATTTAGCGAGGAGCGTGCCAGCGGGCGGCGCAATGCGCGAAATAAATCGCAAGCATTTGAAATAAAAGGGGAAGTTATTTGTCATGACCGGCAGTGCATGGAAATCCGGCTATGGCTCGATCCGGAAAATTCGATACAATCGGATCGCCTCTTATCTTGTGGGATAAACATGCGCAAGACCGTCGCGATCGGTTTTCTCGGTACCGTGCTCGACCAGGGCGGCGGCTCGCAGCGCCGCTGGCGCAACTGGCGGCCGACGATTTCGCTGTGCGAGCAGCGCGACATGCCGGTCGACCGGCTCGAACTGCTGCACGCGCCGAACTTCGGGCGTCTCGCGAACCGCGTGAAGCAGGACCTCGAGCGCGTGTCGCCGCACACCGACGTGCGGCTCGTCCCGATGGAGATTCGCGATCCGTGGGATTTCGAGGAGGTCTACGCGACGCTGCACGATTTCGCGCGCGCCTACCCGTTCGATCTCGACCGCGAGGACTACCTGATCCACATCACCACCGGCACGCACGTCGCGCAGATCTGCTGGTTCCTGCTGGCGGAGGCGCGCTACCTGCCGGCACGTCTCGCCCAGACGGCACCGCCGCAGAAGACCGACGAGGGGTTGAGCGGGCCCGGCACGATGTCGGTGATCGATCTCGACCTGTCGCGCTACAACCGGATCGCGCAGCGCTTCACGCGCGAGCGCGACGAGACGGTGTCGTTCCTGAAGGCCGGCATCGCGACGCGCAACGCGCGCTTCAATGCGCTGATCGAGCAACTGGAGCGCGTGGCCGTGCGGTCGCGCGCGCCGATGCTGCTGGTCGGGCCGACGGGCGCCGGCAAGTCGTTTCTCGCGAAGCGCGTGTACGAGCTGAAGCGTGGCCGCCATCGGCTCGCGGGGCCGTTCATCGAGATCAACTGCGCGACGCTGCGCGGCGACGCGGCGATGTCGACGCTGTTCGGCCACGTGAAGGGCGCGTTCACGGGCGCGCAGTCGGCGCGTGCCGGGCTGCTGCGCGCGGCGGACGGCGGGCTGCTGTTTCTCGACGAGATCGGCGAACTCGGGCTCGACGAACAGGCGATGCTGCTGAAGGCGATCGAGGAGAAGCGTTTCCTGCCGGTCGGCGCGGACGTCGAGGCGACCAGCGATTTCGAACTGATCGCGGGCACGCACCGCGACCTGCGGCAGATGGTGGCGGCCGGCACCTTCCGCGAGGATCTCTATGCGCGGATCAACCTGTGGACGTACGAACTGCCAGGGCTGGCCGAGCGCCGCGAGGACATCGAGCCGAACCTCGAATTCGAACTCGACCGGTTCGGCCGCGAGCAGGGCGAGCAGGTGCGTTTCAACGTCGAGGCGAAGCGGCGCTATCTCGCGTTCGCCGCGTCGCCGCGTGCGGCGTGGGCCGGCAACTTCCGCGAGCTGTCCGCGTCGGTCACGCGGATGGCGACGCTGGCCGATGCGGGACGGATTACCGAAGCGCTTGCCGAACAGGAAGTCGAACGGCTGACGCGCACGTGGTCTCAGCCGGGCGGCGCGGGATCGTCCGACGCGTGTGTCGAAGCGGTGTTCGGCGCGCGCGCGGCGGAACTCGACCTGTTCGACCGTGCGCAGCTCGAACGCGTGCTCGACGTGTGCCGCGTGTCGGCAAGCCTGTCGGAAGCCGGGCGCACGCTGTTCGCGGTGTCGCGGCAGAGCAAGAAGCAGCCGAACGACGCGGACAGGCTGCGCAAGTATCTCGCGCGGTTCGGGCTGGATTGGGAGGGGGTGAGGGGCGCGCTCGATGCGTCGAGGTGACGGGCACGCGCGATGCATTTCCTGTGTCGCGCATGGTGGATAGCGCGTGCGGTATCGTGCACGCAAACTCGGGAGGGTGGTGGTGATCGCGATTCCTTTGTCGGTCAAGGCGCTGTTTGCCGATTCGGGGTGGCGTGGCGATTCCGGTTGCCGGGTGTCGTCCGGCGATGGCGAGCATCCGGGGGATGTCATCCTGCGCGAATTCGGCGGGCTGATCGTGGGCGCTTCCGCCAGCGGGCAGACCTGCGCGCGAATGGGGCTCGCCTTTCATGCGCTGGCGCGCAAGGATCACCAGATCGACGCGTGGGAACAGGCGCTCGGGACGACGATGATCGGCTTCGCCGAAGACGATCTCGGGTACGCCGAGTTTTATGTCGATGCGCAGGGCCGGGTGTTCTCGACCAATTGCGTGGTCGACGGTGTGCATCTGTGCGGATTCACGTTCGGCGAAGCGGTCGAGCGGACGCTGCTCGGGCGCGTCTCGATTCCGCTGTTGCTCGACCACCGGGCAACGATCGCCCATTACGGCGAGGTTCTGACGATCGACGATCCGCGCGTGATGACGGTCCGTCAGCTCCTTGCCCGCACGTGAAGCGGCGACGCGCTTCAGCCGTGTTTCAACCGGCCGCCGCTGCCGCCGCCTCGTGAAACGGCGCCAGGAATGCCCATTCCGGCTGCGCGGCCGCGACATCCGCCAGCCCGCGCGCGAACGCGTGCGCCGGCAGCCACGGATACCCGAACGCCGCATGCAGCGCGTCGAGTTTCGTCGACTTCGGATCGTCGATCGTATCCATGCGCGCGACATGAATGTGCAGCGCGGCGATCCGCGCACCGCCTTCGCTGTCGGGTGTGAACTGCCAGCGGTACGTGCCGTGCCCGATCCGCAACGCGCCGTTGTCCTTCTGCCGCATCACGACGAGCCACGACATCCCGCTGATGCCATGCGGGTCGACTTCGGATTCCGTGCAAACGTAATAGGTCCGGCACCGCTCGAACCGCTCGCCGAATTCCTCGACCAGGG
This sequence comes from Burkholderia sp. Bmkn7, assembly GCF_041103175.1. Classification (NCBI taxonomy): domain Bacteria; kingdom Pseudomonadati; phylum Pseudomonadota; class Betaproteobacteria; order Burkholderiales; family Burkholderiaceae; genus Burkholderia; species Burkholderia sp. Bmkn7. The sequence continues at coordinate 1,235,639 of NZ_JBGCUH010000002.1, forward strand.
TGCGTGCGATCGCGGCCGCGCCCGTCACGCGCGGCGGAAAATCGATGTCGTCGTTCGCGAGCGAAAAGCTCAGCTCGGCATCGGTCGCGAAGCAGTCGGCGATCAGCGCGGGCCGGTTCAGGTCCTTTGCGCGCAGATAGCATTCGAGCAGCGCGCGAACCGACGCGGGATGAAGCGGGAAGGGCATGGACGAGCCTCCTGTAGCGGGAAATGGGGTCACGCGCAGCGGCCGGATCTGGCCAGGGGCGCATGTGCCTTTGCCGTATAATTTCGTTTCAAAGCTAAATTCGCATGACCGTACGGAGCGTCGAAGTCATGGCCAAGCAGCAAGAGGAGTCCGTTCTGACCATCACCAACCCGGCCTGCCTGATCGACGGCACGGACACGGAATTTCGCCACCTGATCAACGGGCTGCTGCCGTTTGCGGCCCGCCTGCTGTCGGTACGCGACGGCTTCGGCTCGCTGATCGGCCTCACCGGCATCCAGTATTCGCTGCTCGTATCGGTTTCGCATCTTTCGCACGACGACGTCGTGACCGTCAACCGCCTCGCCGATCACCTGCACCTGAGCGGCGCATTCGTCACGATCGAGACGGGCAAGCTGAAGAAACTCGGCCTGATCGACAAACGCCCGGACCCCGACGACAAGCGCAAGATGCGTCTCACGGTCACGCAGGCCGGCTCGAAGCTGCTGAAGGCGCTCACGGATACGCAGCAGCGCATCAACAACGTGTTGTTCGAGGGCGTGACGAAGACCGAATTCAAGGCGCTCTGCTCGGTGATCGACCGCCTCGTCACCAACGGCGACCGCGCGACGCTCGATCTCGCGCACCTGATCGCGCGCCAGGAAAAAGGCTGACGCGCACGCGCCGCCAGCCCGCCTGACGCTCGACCGCACTCAGTGCGCGGCCCACTCGATCGTATTCAGGTCGACCCCTTCGAGATGCATGTCCCACAGCGGGCTCAGCGCGCGCAGCTTGCCGACCGTGTCGCGCACCTGCGCAATCACGCTGTCCACTTCGGCCTCGGTCGTGAAGCGGCCGAGCGTGAAGCGGATCGAGCTGTGCGCGAGCTCGTCGCTGCGGCCCAGCGCGCGCAGCACGTACGACGGCTCCAGCGATGCCGACGTGCACGCCGAGCCTGACGATACCGCGACACCCTTGATCCCCATGATCAGCGATTCGCCTTCGACGAAATTGAAGCTGACGTTCAGGTTGTGCGGAATCCGGCGGGCCAGATCGCCGTTCACGTAAACCTCGTCGAGCGTCGACAGGCCGGCCAGCAAGCGGTCGCGCAAGGCGCCGACGCGGGGGCTTTCCTCCGCCATCTCTTCCTTCGCGAGCCGGAACGCCTCGCCCATCCCGACGATCTGGTGCGTGGGCAGCGTGCCCGAGCGCATCCCTCGCTCATGGCCGCCGCCGTGCATCTGCGCTTCGATTCGCACGCGCGGCTTGCGGCGCACGTACAGCGCGCCGATCCCCTTCGGGCCGTAGACCTTGTGCGCGGTCACCGTCAGCAGGTCGACGTTCAACGCATTCACGTCGACCGGGATCTTGCCGGCCGCCTGCACGGCGTCGCAGTGGAACACGATGCCGCGCGCGCGGCACAGCGCGCCGATCTCGGCCACCGGCTGGATCACGCCCGTTTCATTGTTCGCGAGCATCACCGACACCAGGATCGTGTCGGCGCGCAGCGCCTGCCGCACCGTGTCGAGGTCGAGCAGGCCGTCTTCGCGCACGTCGAGGTACGTGACGTCGAAGCCCTGGCGTTCGAGTTCGCGGCACGTATCGAGCACGGCCTTGTGCTCGGTCTTCACCGTGACGAGATGCCTGCCCTTGCCCTGGTAGAAGTGCGCGGCGCCCTTGATCGCGAGGTTGTTGCCCTCGGTCGCGCCGGAGGTCCACACGATTTCGCGCGAATCGGCGCCGAGCAGCGCGGCGACGTGCGCGCGCGCTTCCTCGACCGCCTGCTCGGCATCCCAGCCGTAGTTGTGGCTGCGTGAAGCCGGGTTGCCGAACTGCTCGTGCAGGAACGGCACCATTTTGTCGACCACGCGCGGATCGACGGGCGTCGTCGCGCTGTAGTCCATGTAGATCGGGCGGGATTGCATCGATGCGGCTCCGGAAAACGGTGTCTCCCGCAGTGCGCGAAAGCACCGCGGAACAGGGTAGCCGCAGTGTACGTGGACATTCGCGGGCGCCGCGCAACACCCATCCCGTCAGTAGGGTTGTCTTTCAAACAAAGCTTTCTAGGTCAGGGTTTACGACAACTTGAACCCGCCTTTGTGTTTACATTTAATAAAAGCTAAATAACAAAGCTAAGTAACGGTGCTTTGTTGGGCTGGATTCCGCTGCGGAATCCGGCGATGCAACCCAAGGAGGACGAGATGAGCGAGAACCATGCCGGAACCGGTGCGGGTGCCGACGCGCAGCGGCGCTTTCGCACCGCGCTGTCGATGTTCGCGACGGGCGTCGCGGTGATTACCGCCCCGCGCAAGGAGGGGGCGCCGATCGGTATCACGGTCGCGTCGTTCAATTCGGTGTCGCTGGACCCGCCGCTGATCCTGTTTTCGGTCGACCGTCGCAGCCTGAGCCTCGGCGACCTGGCCGGTGCGGGCGGCTATGCGGTCAACGTGCTCGACGAGACGCAACAGCATCTGTCGAACTGCTTCGCGAAAGCGAACGGCGACAAGTGGGGCTGGCGTGCCGGCGCGGCCGATGACGACGGCGCGGTGTTGCTGCCCGATGCGCTCGCGACGTTCGAATGCGAGCCCTATGCGCAGTACGACGGCGGCGATCACGTGATCTTCGTCGGCCGCGTGACACGGTACCGCGCTCGTTCGGAAGGGCGCCCGCTGATCTTCTTCGGCGGCCGCTATCGCACGCTCGACGGCATGCACGCGCCGTCTGCCTGAATGCAATCCACGTTTCATTCCACCCAGGAGAACATCATGATCAAGAACGGGACCCAGCACATCGCGTCGCTGCGCGACGGGCGGCAGGTCTACCTGAACGGCCAGCCGGTCGGCGACGTGACCGCGCATGCGGCATTCCGCAATTCGATCCGCAGCTACGCGAGCCTGTACGACTACCAGGCTCGCGACGAGAACGTCGAGAAGATGACGTTCGTGTCGCCCGACTCGAGCAACCGCGTCAGCCGGATCTGGCAGCTGCCGACCTCCTACGACGAACTCGTCGAACGCCGTGCCGCGCTGGAAGCGTGGTCGGAGCTGCATTACGGCTTCATGGGTCGTTCGCCGGATCACGTCGCGTCCTGTCTTGCCGGCATGGTGATGGGCGCCGACGTGTTCGAGCAATACGATCCGGCGCGGGCGGGCGCGCTGCGCGACTACTACCGCTACGCACGCGACAACGACCTGTTCCTGACCTACGTGATCGTGAATCCGCAGGCGAACCAGTCGAAGGCCGCGCACGAGCAGGAGGACAAGTACCTCGCGGTCGGCATCGTCGATCAGGATGCCGAAGGCATCACGGTGCGCGGCGCGAAGATGCTCGCGACGAGCGGAATCATGGCGAACGAGGTGTTCTGCAGCTGCATCCAGCCGCTGCGCGAGGGCGACGAGATGTATGCGCTGTCGTTCGCGGTGCCGATGAACGCGAAGGGCATGAAGATCCTGTCGCGCAAGTCGTACGAGGAGAACGCGACGTCGGTGTTCGACAACCCGCTGTCGAGCCGCTTCGACGAGAACGACGCGGTGCTGTATTTCGACGACGTGAAGGTGCCGTGGGAACGGATCTTCGTTGCCGGCAACACGGCGATGTGCGCGAAGCAGTTCCACGCGACGCCCGCGCACGTGTACCAGAACTACCAATGCCAGGTGCGCCTGATGACGAAGCTGCGCTTCCTCGTCGGGCTCGGCCTGAAGATCTCCGAGGTCAACGGCACGAATGCATTCCCGCAGGTGCGCGAAACGCTGGGCCAGCTCGCGGCCGAAGCGTCGATGGTCGAGGCGTGGGTCTACGGGATGGAAGCGAAGGGTACCGTCGTCAACGGCTTCTACGTGCCCGACCGCAACATGCTGTACGGCTCGCAGGTCGTCACGCAGCAGCTCTATTCGAAGGTGCTCAACACGCTGCGCGAGCTCGCCGGCGGCGGAATGATCATGCTGCCGTCCAGCGTGCGCGATTTCGAGAACCCCGACCTGCTGCGCATCATCGAGAAGACGCAGAAGTCGCCGGTGTGTTCGTCCGAGGAGCGCGTGAAGTTCTTCAAGCTCGCGTGGGATGCGGTCGGCTCCGAATTCGCGTCGCGCCACAACCAGTACGAACTGTTCTACGCCGGCGCGTCGTTCGTCACGAAGGGGCATGCGTATCGCACGTACGACTGGCAGCGCGCGTCGCATCTCGTCGATTCGATGCTCGGCAGCTATTCGCTGAACCAGGAACTGTCGACGCCGCACGCCGCCTGACGCGCCGCATCGCGTTCGACTCATCCGCTATCGCCACAGGAGAGACAGATGGCCATCAACAAGCTTCACGACGAATTCCATGCGCTGGACATGCAGCGCGACTGGCAACTGCCGGAAGGCTATGACCCGGCATCCGGCGCGCAGGAACTGATCCTGTCCGGCGCGCTCGACACCGAGCGCAAACGCGGCAGCCGCACGCGCCTGCTGCGCCTGCCGGCCGGGCTGCATACGAAGAAGCCGTTCGTGCACGACTACTGGGAAGAGGTGTTTCTCGTCGAAGGCGACCTGACCGTCGGCAACGACGAACACGGCAACGGCGGCACGCCGTTCAAGGGCTACACGTACGCGGTGCGCCCGCCCGGCGCATGGCATGGCCCGTTCAAGTCGAACGGCGGCTGCGTGCTGCTGGAGATCCACTACTACGACCCGGCCTGAGCCTGGCCATTCACGACACAACGCGTGCGGCGCCGCATCGCGCGTGCGCTGTCCGCTACGAGGAGCATTCGATGAAAACCATCACGTTCGCGATCGACGGTCGCGACGGCCGCACCGAGCGCGCGATCGCGATCGACACGCTCGTGATCGCGGGCTGGACCGGCCGCGACACGGCCGCCATGGAGAAGCACATCCGCGAGCTGGAGGAACTGGGCGTCAAGCGCCCGGCGACGACGCCCGTGTTTTACCGCGTCGCGGCCGACCGCCTCGATCCGTCGCCCGCAATCCAGGTGTCGGGCGGGCAGAGCAGCGGCGAAGCGGAATTCGTGCTGGTGCGCGACGGCGGCGAGACGTTCGTCGGCATCGCGTCCGATCACACCGACCGCGAGGTCGAGACGTACGGGATCACGGTGTCGAAGCAGATGTGCGGCAAGCCGTGCGCGAACACGCTGTGGAAGTTCGACGACGTGGCCGGGCACTGGGATCAGCTCGTGCTGCGCGCATACGCGACGATCGAAGGCGAGCGCGTGCTGTACCAGGAAGGCAAGGTGAGCGCGATGCGCGCACCGGACGACCTGCTCGCGCAATTCGCGCGCCACGGCGGCCGCTTCGTCGACGGCACCGCGATGCTGTGCGGCACGCTCGCGGCGATCGGCGGCATCCGGCCGGCCGAGCGGTTCGAAGTCGAGCTGGACGATCCGGTGCTGGGCCGCACGCTGCGGCATGCGTATGCGGTGGACACGCTGCCGGTGGCGGGCTGACGCGGTCGGGAACGCGCACTCACGCGCGGCAGATCGCGATGATCTCCGCGCTGGCCGCAGCGTCGAACGGCGCGTGCTGCCAGTCGCCGTACCAGTCGGCCGACGGGAATCCGGCCGCGATCACGCGCTCCCGCAGGTCGGGTTGTGTGATGAAGCGCAGCCGGCTCGTGTTCGTCAGCACCGTGTCGTCGCGGCGGAAGCGGTAGTGCGTGTCGAACGTGACGATCGCGCCGTCCACGGAGCGCACCGCATGATGAAGGTCGACGATGCCCGATTCGCGCGATTCGACGCTGCGTGCCGAATGTGCCGGCGTCCATGCACGCCACGGCGCGATGCGCGGATTGCGGGTCTCGAACAGGAAGCGGCCGCCGTCGGCGAGCACGCGCCGCGCGCCGCGCAGCGTCATATCGATTTCCGCGTCGGTCAGCAGGCACTGGAACGCATGCCCGGTCATCACGACCGCATCGAACGGCGGCGCGTCGGGCGGCAGGCCGTCGAGCCCGCACGCAAGCCAGTGGACCGCGTCGGCGCCCGGCTGGCGTCGGGCGTATTCGATCATCGCCGGCGCGGGATCGATCGCCGTGACGTCGTGCCCGGCTGCCGCGAGCCGGCGCGCGAACGTGCCGGTGCCGCAGCCGAGGTCGAGGATGCGTCGGCGTGCGGTGCCGATCACGGACGCGTAGAACGCGAAATCCCGATCGCCCGCGTTGAACAGGTCGTAGACCGCGACGAGGCGCGGGTCGGTGTAGAGCGCTTCGCCGGCGGGCGGGGCGGCGGACGTCATGCGGCCGCGCGTGTCAGCGCTGCTGCACGGCCACGCGCAGCCCGAGCGCGATGAAGATCGAGCCGATGATCTTCCCCTGCCAGCGCGTGAGCCACGTGAGCCGCTTCACGATGCGGCCGAGCGGACGGATCGAGCAGGCGATCAGTGTCGTGTAGAGCGAGCTGAGCACGACGAAGATCAGCCCGAGCACCGCGAACTGCACGAACGTCGAGCCGCGTTCCGGATGCACGAATTGCGGCATGAACGCGAGGAAGAACAGCGCGGTCTTCGGATTCAGCACCTCGGCGGGAATCGCCTGCAGGTACGCCTTGAGCGGCGTGACGGGCGATACGCTCGGCAGCGACGGATCGGACTGCTTCTCCAGCAACGCGCGCACGCCGAGATAGATCAGGTACGCGGCGCCGATCCCCTTCACGACATTGAACGCGAGCGCCGACGTCATCAGCAGCGCCGACAGGCCGACGGCCGCGAACAGCGTATGCACGAAGTCGCCGCTGGCGACGCCGAGGCCGGTCAGGATGCCGGTCTTGCGGCCGCCCTGCACGGTGCGGCTCAGCACGAGCAGCACGGCGGGGCCGGGAATCAGGAACAGGCCCAGGACGACGGCCGTGAAGGTGGTCAGCGTGGTCAGGTCGAACATGACGGCTCCGGCAGGTGGGTGCGGCGGCGGGGGATCGGGGCATTGTATTCGCTTCGGCAGGCGGCTGCAGACGCCGCACGGACACCCGCCCGGGCGGCAGGGCCGCGCCGGCGCCTTTCTGGTATAAGCACGAAAGGACGCGCGGGCAGGGCGTCCGGCTTCCTCCATCGTCCACCGTTTCATGCGCCAGCTTCCTCCGACCACCGATCCCGCAGCGGATGACGAAGTCTTCCACGTGCCGCGTCCGCTCGTCGTGTTCGGCGGCTCGGTCGTCGAGCCCGAATGGCGGCTCGAGCGGCACAGCCATCCGCAGGCGCAGTTGCTCTACACGCTGAGCGGCGTCATCTATTGCGAGATCGACGGCGGCGTGTGGAGCGCGCCGCCCCAATGCACGGTATGGATTCCGGGCGACGTCCCGCACGCAGCGCGCGGCTCGGCCGGCGCGACGTTCTACGCGGTGCTGGTCGAACCGGATGCCGCCCTCGATCTCCCCGCGCGCTGCTGCACGCTGTCGGTGTCACCGCTGCTGCGCGAACTGCTGCTGAAGGCGGCGAGCTTTCCGAACCTGTACGACGTCGACGGGCCGCAGGGGCGGCTGATGGCGACGCTGCTCGACGAACTCGTCGCCGCACCGGTCGAGGACCTGTACCTGCCGATGCCTGCCGATCGCCGGCTGCGCAAGCTGATCGACCATCTGCTCGCCGATCCGGCCGACAAGTCGCCGCTGGCCGAACTCGCGCGGCGCGCGGGCATCAGCGAGCGCAGCCTGACGCGGCTCGCGGCGAAGGAACTCGGGATGAGCCTCGGCGACTGGCGCCGGCGGCTGCACGTCGCGCTGTCGCTGCGGATGCTGACGACCGGCCGCCGCGTGCACCAGATCGCGATCGATCTCGGCTACGAGAGCGCGAGCAGCTTCGTGACGATGTTCCGCAAGGCGACCGGCAAGTCGCCGACGCAATTCCTGACCGACCGGCAACGCTGAACGGTGCGATCCGCACCGTCGAGGCGCGATTGGCCGGATCGAGCAAGCGGTTGGCCGGGACGATAAATGACGCCGTGGGCCTCGATCCATAAAATGAGAATCGTTCTCATCTGGAGGCCGACATGCACATCACCACGACCGAATTCCCGTTTGTCTGGTTGCGTTACACCGGTTCGACGCACACCGACCCCGCCAGCCTGATCGCCGAGCTCGACGCGTTGCTCGCGCGTCGCGAACCGTTCGTTCTTCTGACCGACGATGCGCCGTCCGGCGATGACCGCGGCGCCGACGATCACGAGTTGCGCAAGCAGCTCGCGAAGTGGAGCAAGGCCAACCGCGCGCAGTCGCGCGAATGGATTCCCGCGATGATCGCGATCGAGCCCGACGCCGCGCGGCGCGTGGCGCTCGACGCGTTCTCGGGCGCGTTCGAGAAGGTCTGGGGTTATCCGCTGAACGCGGCCGCCACCCGCGACGACGCACTCGCGCTGGCGCAACGGCTGCTCGACGACCCGGCGCGCCGCGCCGCGGCGGCGAACGGCTGAACCGTCTGCCGCGCCGGCGGCGCGGCGTTCCTCGATACGCAGGCACGGCGGGCGCGCAAGCGTGCGCCGCGGCATGCGGCAAACATGCAGGGGTGTCCGGTGGACAATCCGATCCGCGCGATGCGCATCTTCACGCGCATCGTCGAAATGAACAGCTTTACGCGCGCGGCGCAGGCGCTCGGCATTTCGCGCGCCACCGCGACGCGGACCGTGCAGGAGCTCGAAACGGCACTCGGCATGCCGTTGCTGGTGCGTACGACGCGCGCGCTGCGGGCGACGCCCGAAGGCGACGCGTATTACCGGCGCTGCGTGCGCATCACGGCCGATGTCGACGAGCTCGAGGCCAGCATTCGCGGCGCCGCGCTGCACCCGAGCGGGCCGCTGCGCGTCGAGCTGCCGGCGGCGGTCGCGGACGCGATCGTGCTGCCGGCGCTCGGCGAGTTCCATGCGCGGCATCCCGACCTGGCGCTGACGCTGGGCGTATCCGGGCGCCCGGCCGATCGCATCGGCGACGCGATCGACTGCAGCGTCCAGCTTGGCGAACTGCCCGATTCGTCGCTCGTTGCGCGCCGGCTCGGCACGCTCGAGCGCGTGACATGCGCGAGCGCCGCGTATCTCGACCGCCACGGCGCGCCGCGCACGCTCGGCGATCTGGCCGTGCATCGTGCGGTCGGCACGTCGCCGGTTCCGGGGCAGCGTGCGGCCGAACTCGAGTTCCTCGTCGATGGCGCGGTGCGCAAGGTGCGGCTCGACGGGATCGTCAGTGTGGAGGACGAGCGGGCGTACCTGGCGTGCGGCGTGCATGGCCTCGGGCTGATCCAGCCGCCGCGCGTCGCCGCGCAGCCGCTGATCGACGCGGGGCGGTTGCGGGAAGTGCTGCCGTGCTGGCGGCCGGGTGCGATCGCGGTGTCGGCCGTGTACGTGAAGCGCCCGCATGTGTCGCCCGGCGTGCGCGCGTTCGTCGACTGGATGGTCGAGCGGTTCTCGGAAGCGTCGCGAAGCGGGGAGGGGCTGGTCGTTGCGGCGGGCGTCGTACGGCGGCCGGTGCCGGAAACGATCGAGGTCGGTGATCGCGAGCGTAGTGAGGCCGCGATGGTGTGAAGGAGGCGCGATGGATGTAGCGCGATCAAGCGCTCGCGAGATGGAACGCGCCGGCCATGCGTTCCTGTTCCCTTGCAGGGAGCGCGAGCCGTGTCGCAAGCGTTCTCCACTGGCCGACGATGCTGCTGAAGTCGGCGATGATCTCGTCGGCGTCCTGTAGCTTGAGCCGAAAATATTCGCATACCTCGCGGGCAAGTTCGAGGTCGAGAGCGTTGTCGGCTTCCGTAATGTTGAGTTTCAGCCCGTCGGCGACGGCGACAGGGTTCATGTCGTAGGCTGCCGAGAGCCGCCACCCCGCACCCGGTACCAGAATGAAGCCGTGATTGCGAAGATGATCGTCGGTGTTCGAGACCAGCAAGTTGAAGACGATTCGCGCCCACAGCTCGCGCAAGTCGGCGTTCGGCTGCGCGCCGTGCCGCATGAGCACTTCGGCCAGTTCAAGATAGCTGACGCCAGTCGACGCGTCGTCGCCGTCGACGTGGTTGGTCATGGTCATCGCCGACGCGAAATGCAGGCGTCGGCCCTCCGCCGTCCGATCGAATCGCCGAACCAGGAAGCAGTGATGCTCGCTGGCGAATTTTCGTGCTTCGGCGTGCGCGACGTTGAGGCCGCAACCCACCGCCAGCGCATTGACGACCATCTCCCAACCGCCGACGTCGTAGTCGTCGCGCGCGCTCGGAAACTTCGCGATATAAAGGCGGCCTTGATCGTCGGCCACGCTTGCCTTGGGTCTTGCGCCGCCGAGCGAGCCGCCGGGGGCGATGAGCATCGACAGCCAGTCGCGGCCATTCGGGGCGGTATTGTCGACGTCTTCCTCCAGCGCGCGACTCGCGCGCTCCAGTTCACGGATCTCGGCAAACGGCGGTGCGGCAAGATCGTGACGGTCGTCGAGGAATTCTCCGGTGTCGTCGAGCTTGTAACGCAATGCGCCGACACGGTACAGGTCGTGCACGCCAAGCAGGTAGTCCGACTCGTGCAGGCGAGTGCCTTTCGGTCGCAGGCCGGCGCGAATGTCACGCTCCAGCCTGCGATCCATCAGCATGCGGCCCCATCGATCGGGGCTGGAGTCGGCGAAGGCGCCGAACGTCTCTCGCGGTGGGGCCGGGTATTGGGGGCCGTCGAAGCAACCGATTGCCGGATCGATCTGCACGTTCGCGAATTCGGGTGCCGCCAGCGCGGCAGACGCATACTGGAACTCGAACCGTTCGCTCGCCCGCGTCTTGCGGCTGTGCAGGAGTCCGAGCTTTTGCGGTTCCGCCAAACCGTCCCAATCTGCGTAGATACCGATCGTCGTCATTTCCCTCGATGCTCCCCATGCCGCTTTCGTGCCGGCTTCAGCAATGCGGCAAGGTCGGCCGCCGTCGTGCCGCGGACATCGCCGTGGTCGGTGGTGTCGGAGGCGGCGCTGCCTGTGTCGGTCGCTTTCGTGGTGGAAGACGCGGTTGCACGATTGCGCCGTTTGGGCTCCGATGCTGAGGCAGAAGACGGCGGCGGCACGGTTCGTCGATCGGGCCTCGGTTTGACGAGCCGCGCGTCTTGAAGCTGGCGTCCGAATTCGTCCGTGGCAGCGAGATTTTCCAGATCGTTCTGGAGCCCCAGGACCTGCATGACGGACAGATACGCGCCCATGGTGACGCCCGACCCGCCGGCTTCGAGTGAACGGAGCGTCATCGGCGACATGCCGGCGCGTTCCGCGACCTGCTTGGCCGTCAGTTTCCGGCGCAGGCGCGCAAGTTTCAGCCGCTCGCCGAATTCGGCGAGCAGCTGGTTCGATACCGGCAGGAGCGGGGCGGTCTTCTTTGCCATGAGGCTAATATTTCAACGTTTTGCTAACGGAAATGCCAGAATATTAGCATAATCGGTGCGGTTCATCGGCGTCTCGCGGGCTGGTCGACTATGCGGGATGCCAATATTTTGGCTATTTCTCAAATAAATAGCCAAAATATTGGCATTCTTGTTTCCGTGCCGTGTGCGCGGAGACACCGGGCGTGCCGTGCCGATTCCTACACCGTCCTCAACCGCCCCAGCTCCTCCGCCAGAAAATCCACGAACGCCCGAATCCTCGCGGACATCTGGTGACGCTGCGCATACACCGCATAAATGTCGGCGCCCGGCGTTTCGTGATCGGGCAGCACGACGACCAGGCGGCCGTCGGCGAGGTAGTCGCGCAGATCCCATTCCGCGCGCATCAGGATTCCGTGCCCGTCGAGTGCCCACTTCACGGCGATCTCGCCGTCGTTCGTCGTCAGGTTGCCGTTGATCCGCACGGCTTCCGTATTACGCGCCGTGCCGCGCCCGCTCGTCAGGCGCCAGACGCCGTAACCCTCGTCGCCCTGGCGGATGCCGATGCAGTTGTGCCGCGTCAGGTCGTGCGGCGCGCCCGGGGTGCCGTGCCGCGCGAGATAGGCGGGCGACGCGCACAGCAGCCGGCGGTTCGGCGCGAGCCGCCGCGCGACGACGCGCGAATCGGGCGGCTCGCCGAAGCGGATGCACACGTCGAACGCGTCGTCGGTGAGCGGCGGCGGCATCACCGACAACTGCAGTTGCACCGACACTTCCGGATACCGCGCGACGAAGCGCGAAATCGCCGGGCCGACGTGGCTGCGCCCGAAACCGAGCGTCGCATTCACGCGCAGCAACCCCTTCGGGCGCTGCTTCGCGCTGCCGAGCAACTCGCCGAGTTCGTCCATCTGGTCGAGGATCCGGCGCGCGTAGTCGAGATACACGTCGCCTTCCGGCGTCAGCATCATCCGCCGCGTCGTGCGGTTCACGAGCGTGACGCCCGCGCGCCGCTCCATCTGCGTGAGCCGCTTGCTGACGGCCGCCGCGGTCAGCCCGAGTTCGCGCGCGGCCGCGCTGAGGCTGCCGGACGCGGCGAGCGTCGAGAAGAAGCCGAGATCGGCCGGCTGGACGGTATCCGCCATGACGGGATTCATGAATTCAAGTTAAAGATGCTTTGAGTCTAGCACCGGTTCCCGCACTCCTGGTTCGGTAAAGTGCCTCCACGCTGACGATCAATCGAGGATGTGCGCATGAAGACCTACCGTATCGCAACGATTCCCGGCGACGGGATCGGCAAGGAAGTGGTGCCGGCCGGCAAGCAGGTGCTGGAAGCGCTGGCCCGCGGCAGCGACCGCTTCGCGTTCGAGTTCGAGGATTTCGACTGGGGCGCCGATCATTACCGCGAGCACGGCGCGATGATGCCGGCCGACGGCCTCGACGCGCTGCGCGGCAAGGACGCGATCCTGTTCGGCTCGGCGGGTGACCCCGACGTGCCCGACCACGTGACGCTGTGGGGGCTGCGCCTGAAGATCTGCCAGGGCTTCGACCAGTACGCGAACGTGCGCCCGACGCGCATCCTGCCCGGCATCGACGCGCCGCTGAAGCGCTGCGGGCCCGGCGACCTGAACTGGGTGATCGTCCGCGAGAACTCCGAGGGCGAATATGCGGGCGTCGGCGGCCGCGTGCACCAGGGCCATCCGATCGAGGCCGCGACCGACGTGTCGATCCTCACGCGCGCCGGCGTCGAACGCATCATGCGCTTCGCGTTCCGGCTCGCGCAGTCGCGCCCGCGCAAGCTGCTGACCGTAATCACCAAGAGCAATGCGCAGCGGCACGCGATGGTGATGTGGGACGAGATCGCGAAGCAGGTCGCGCAGGAGTTTCCCGACGTGACGTGGGACAAGGAGCTTGTCGACGCGGCGACCGCGCGCATGGTCAACCGGCCGGCGTCGCTCGACACGATCGTCGCGACCAACCTGCACGCGGACATCCTCAGCGATCTCGCCGCGGCGCTCGCCGGCAGCCTCGGCATCGCACCGACCGGCAACATCGATCCCGAGCGTCGTTATCCGTCGATGTTCGAGCCGATCCACGGCTCCGCGTTCGACATCATGGGCAAGGGGCTCGCGAATCCGGTCGGCACGTTCTGGTCGGTCGTGATGCTGCTCGACCACCTCGGCGAAGCGGAAGCCGCCGCGCGCGTGATGCAGGCGATCGAGGCGGTGACGTCCGACCCGTCGCTGCACACGCGCGATCTCGGCGGCAGCGCGACGACCGCGCAGGTGACGGCGGCTGTCTGCGAGCGTGTCGCGAACGCGGCGATCGCCGCCTGACGACACGGGCGGCGATGGGCGGGCGGGCCGCGACGTAGCGGCGGCGCGCGTGCGCAACCGGTAAGCGGCCGTCGCCCGTTCTTCGTCCTCGTTTTCCTGCCCGCGACTCGCGCATCCGACGCGAGCCGGGCACCCGGGCGCCCGGGCACCCGCTTCGCGGCGGCGCCGGCAAGCATTCACGGACAGAGCACGGCTCGACCTCGAAGGAGGAGACACATGCAAGCGGATCTGGAAACCCGCGTCGCGCGGAAACTGATGTGGCGCATCATTCCGTTCGTGATGCTGCTTTATTTCGTCAGCTTTCTCGATCGCGTCAACGTCGGCTTTGCCGCGATGACGATGAACAAGGCGATCGGCCTGTCGCCGACCGCGTTCGGGTTCGGCGGCGGCCTGTTCTTCATCGGCTACTTCCTGTTCGAAGTGCCGTCCAACCTGATTCTGCATCGCGTCGGCGCGCGCATCTGGATCGCACGCGTGATGGTCACGTGGGGGATCGTGTCGGCCGTGTCCGCATTCGCGGCCGGGCCGACGAGCTTCTACGTGCTGCGCTTCCTGCTCGGCATGGCCGAGGCCGGATTCTTCCCCGGCATCATCCTGTACCTGAGCCTGTGGTTTCCCGCGAAGCAGCGCGCGGTGGCCGCCGCGTGGTTCATGGCGGCCGCGCCGATCTCGACCGCGATCGGTTCGCCGCTGTCGGGCGCGATCATGCAGATGCCGCCGATGTTCGGGCTCGCCGACTGGCAGATGCTGTACATCGTCGAAGCGCTGCCGGCGGTGGCGCTCGGCTTCGTCGTGCTCAGGTGCCTGACCGATTCGCCGTCGCAGGCCGGATGGCTGCGGGCGGACGAGCGCGACTGGCTGGTCGCGAAGCTGAAAGCCGAAGCCGATGCGCGCCACACGCATGCCGGGCATACCGCCGGCGCGTGGCAGGCGCTGCGCGATCCGCGCGTGCTGGCGCTTGCGCTGATCTATTTCGGCACGTCGGCGGGGCTGTACACGCTTGGCCTGTGGGCGCCGTTGATGGTCAAGCAGTTCGGTTTCACCGCGCTGCAGACGGGCCTGCTCACCGGCATCCCGAGCATCGCCGCGGTCGTCGCGATGATCGCCTGGGCGCGGCATTCGGATCGCAGCGGCGAGCGCACCTGGCACGTCGTGATTCCGTGCGTGCTCGCGTGCATCGGCTTCGTGTTTGCGGGGCAGGCGGGCACCGCGCTGCTCACCGTGCTCGCGCTAGTCGTCGTCAACATCGGGATCAGTGCCGCGAAGGCGCCGCTGTGGGCGATGCCGAGCGCGTTCCTGTCGGGTGCCGGCGCGGCGGCCGGCATCGCGATGATCAACTCGATCGGCAACCTCGGCGGGTTCGTCGGGCCGTTCGCGATCGGCTGGCTGAAGCACGTGACGGGTGGTTATGCCGCGGGGCTCTACGTGGTGGCGGGCACGCTCGCGGTGTCGGCGGTCGTCACGCTGATGCTGAGCCGCAAGGGCGAGAAGGAAGCGGCCGTGCCGGGCGTGCGGCATCACTCGTAGGCGCGGCCGGTGCGCCGGGACGGCGCGTATCGCGAGCCCGCCCGGCTTCGTGCACCGAGAGGCACGATCAGCTGTGCGTGAGCGTCAGCGCATGGAACTTCACGACCGTGCCGGGCGTCGTCGGCGGCGTGCCGGACACAACCGTCCGGTCGACGTCGCCGGCCTTGAAACGGAAACGCTCGCTGACGAAGCTCGAATCCATCGTGAAGGTCCCGGTCGTGCCGTTCGCCGTGACGGTGACCGTCGTGCCGCTCTACGACGCCGTCGCAGCGACGTGCCGCGCGATACGCGCCGCACAGGCGTCGGGCGTCGCGTCCGACGTATCGAGCACCATCTGGCTGAATGGCCGCGACGCATAACCTTCGCGATACATCTCGGCGATCCGGCTCCGCTCCCAGTCAGTCAGCGCGCGCGAGCCGCGATTCGACGACGCGATCGCTTCGGGCGGCGCGAGCGTCACGACGAACAACCGCGCATCGCGCGCCTCGCAGGCGGCGCGCAGTCGCCCGAATTCCGTGTCGCCGATCGGATAGGCGATGACCAGATGACGCTCGCGCGTGTTCGCGATCTGCGTGACGAGACGCTCGAGCGCGATCGCCCACTGCACGTCGAACGGTGCGTCTTCGGGCGCATCGTGATCGTCGCCGTCGATGAAGCGCGCATCGGGCAGCATGCGGGCGAGCGCGAGACCGATCGTCGTCTTGCCGCTGTTGATCGGGCCGTTCAGGTGGATGACGGTCAGGGTGGTCATGAGTCAACGAAGAAATCGAACGACTCGCAGCTTGCCATGATTGGTGCGGCGGCGCAGTGCCGTTGGTGCGCTACGCGGCGTGATGCAACTGCGGAAGGGGAAGCGGAAAGGCGGGGGAGAGGACGGGAGCGGCAGGCTGCGTGCGTGAAGAAGAGGATCGACCCGCGCAGCCTGCCCGGCCGTGCCGCATCCAGCGATGCGGCACGGCGTCGAGCGACGCGACTTACTTGTCGTCGCCCTTGATCTGCGGCAGCGCCGATGCTTCGCCCGGCGTCAGCAGCCCGACTTGCGAATACACGCGCAGCTTGTCGCGCGTATCGGTGATGTCGAGGTTGCGCATCGTCAGCTGGCCGATCCGGTCGCGCGGCGAGAACGTCGATGCCACCTTCTCCATCGACAGGCGTTCCGGCTGGTACGTGAGGTTCGGCGACTTCGTGCTCAGGATCGAGTAGTCGTTGCCGCGGCGCAGTTCGATCTTCACTTCGCCGGTGATCGCGCGCGCGACCCAGCGCTGGGCCGTTTCACGCAGCATGATCGCCTGCGGGTCGAACCAGCGGCCCTGGTACAGCAGGCGGCCGAGACGGCGGCCGTTCTCGCGGTACTGCTCGATCGTGTCTTCGTTGTGGATGCCGGTGACGAGACGCTCGTATGCGATGTACAGCAGCGCGAGGCCCGGGGCTTCGTAGATGCCGCGGCTCTTCGCCTCGATGATCCGGTTTTCGATCTGGTCGCTCATGCCGAGGCCGTGACGGCCGCCGATGCGGTTCGCTTCCAGCAGCAGCTCGACCGGGTCGGTGAACTCGACGCCGTTCAGCGCGACCGGCTGGCCGGCTTCGAAGCGCACCGTCACTTCTTCCGCGGCGATCTTCACGTCGTCGCGCCAGAACGCGACGCCCATGATCGGGTTCACGATCTTGATGCCGCTCTCGAGGCTTTCGAGATCCTTCGCTTCGTGCGTCGCGCCGAGCAGGTTCGAATCGGTCGAGTAGGCCTTCTCGGCCGACATCTTGTACGCGAAGCCTGCCTGGTTCATGAACTCGGACATTTCGGCTCGGCCGCCGAGCTCGTCGATGAACGTCTGGTCGAGCCACGGCTTGTAGATCTTCAGATCCGGGTTCACGAGCAGGCCGTAGCGGTAGAAGCGCTCGATGTCGTTGCCCTTGTACGTGCTGCCGTCGCCCCAGATGTTGACGCCGTCTTCCTTCATCGCGGCGACGAGCATCGTGCCCGTCACGGCGCGGCCGATCGGCGTGGTGTTGAAGTACGTGACGCCGGCCGTCGTGATGTGGAACGCACCGCTTTGCAACGCCGCGATGCCTTCTGCGACGAGCTGCGCGCGGCAGTCGATCAGGCGGGCGCCGGCTGCGCCGTATTCGATCGCGCGTTTCGGGATCGCGTCGTAATCGTCTTCGTCGGGCTGGCCGAGGTTCGCCGTGTATGCGTACGGGACGGCGCCCTTGAGTTTCATCCAGTGCAGCGCTGCGCTGGTGTCCAGGCCGCCGGAGAAGGCGATACCGACCTTCTGGCCGGTCGGGAGGCTTTCGAGAATCGTGCTCATAGGAATTACCGTGGATTGAAGCCGGTGGGATCGTATTTCGCGGAATATGCGAGTATCGGCTGTCCGGGAGGTTGGGGCAAGGGTTGATTTTTGTCCGGAACCGTCGCCGGGCCTGTCGCGGCGGGCCTGACGGGCGGTTAACCGGGTGGAGAACGCCGCCCGGGACGGCGCGAAATCACGGCAAATCAGGCGCCGATGAGCGCGGACGCCGGCCGTGTTTCCGGGGCCGGATCGGCCGGATGGCCGGGCTGCAGCGGTCGGGATGCCGGTGTGTCGCGCCGAAAGGAATATGAAAGACGCCGGCATAAAGCCCGGATGCCCGCGAGCGTCAGATATTCCACGACTGGGCGGTATCGAGCAGCTTCTCGCGCAACTGATCGACTTCGCCGGCCAGCTTGGCCGTGATCGACACGTAGCCGGACAGCTGCGGCGGCGGTGCGTCGTGCGCTGGCTCGGCCGGCCGGCGGCGCGGCGCGAGCCGGCTCGGCGTGCCGAACTTGAGCGCGCGGCTCGCGCCCACCAGCGTATCGCGGATGCGCCGGTTCACGGCCTTCATGTCGACGCGCATGTATTCGCGGGCCGCGAGGTCGTCGCGGGCCGGCACCGCGCTCGACAGGATCTCCAGGTAGCCGATGCACAGGCGCAGGCTGCGCTGGATCGCCTCGAGCTGCGTCATCGACGTCTCGCATTCCTTCGACACCGACGGCATCAGCGAGCGCAACTGCACGAGCAGCGCGCTCAGCGCGGCCATTTCCTTCAGGTGCGCGTCGTCGCTCACCTGGCGGTCGCCCGCGACCCGCGCATGCACGGCCGCGCACGCGCGCAGCGCGTCGGCGAGCTTGTAGCGCCACGAATAGGTCGCGTAGAGCGGCAGCGCGAACGAGAACGCCAGCGCGATCGCGATGCCGATCAGCACGTTCACCGCGCGCCACAGGCCGTCGACGATCTCGTTGTCGCCGTGCCCGGCGACGATCACCATCGTGATCGCCGACAGCAGCGCGATGTAGCCGGCCTTGCCGATCGCGTGATACGCGCAGACGCCGCACGCGAGCGCCATCAGCAGGTAGATCGCGATCGGCGCGTGCGCGGCGGAATACAGCAGGATCAGCCCGAGCCCCGCGAGCGCGCCGATCGACGTGCCGAGCGCGCGCTCGGCCGCCTTCTTGCGGATGTTGCCGTGATGCTGCAGCCCGCCGACGACGATCAGCACGGTAATCGTCGACCACTCGCCGTGCGGCACGTTCAGGCCGGTGGACAGCGCGATCGACACGAGAATCGCGAGCGCGACGCGCGCCGCATGGATCAGCTTCGCGTGCCGGTAGCGGCGGTACGGGTCGAGCAGCGGGCGGAGCGCGTTGCGCAGGAGCGGCGGCAGCCGGGCAGGGAACGGGGTGGTCATGGCGGAGCTGGAGTGGCCGGAACGCGCATCGCGGCCTGCGCGGGCCGGCGCCGCGCCGCGTGCGCAGCAGACGTAACGCTAGCCGAACGCGGCAGGGCTGTCCACGGGCGCGGTCGTCCGGCGGGGTCGGCCGCCGCGCGGCTTCGCGTCACGTCAGCGCGCTGTCATGCGTCCGCGGTGCCCGGCAGCGCTTCCAGCACGCGGTTGCGTCCGCCGGACTTCGCCCGGTACAGCGCCTCGTCGGCACGCTGCAGCAGCGTCGCGGCATTCAGGCGGCCGTCGGCCGAGGTCGCCGCGCCGATGCTCGCCGTGACACGTCCGTACGGGCTTTTCACGTGCTCGATGCCGAGCTCCGCGATCGCGCGCCGGATACCTTCGGCGACGGTCACCGCGCCTTGCGCATCGGTGTCGGGCAGCGTGACGACGAATTCCTCGCCGCCATAGCGCGCGACGTGATCGCTGTCGCGACGCAGGCAGCGCGACGCGGTTTGCGCGACGCGCCGCAGCACGTCGTCGCCGGCCGGATGGCCGTAGTAGTCGTTGAACGCCTTGAAGTGATCGACGTCGACGAACAGCACCGACAGCGGGCGGCCGCTGCGTGACGCACGCTGCGCCTCCTTCGTGAGCACCGTGTCGAACGTGCCGCGGTTGTCGAGGCCCGTCAGCGCATCGGTGTGCGCGAGCCGGTACAGCTTCGATTCGGCGACCTGCCGGCGCTTCAGTTCGCGCGACAGCGCCAGCGAGCCCCACGCGATGAACCCGGTGAACAGGCACATCAGCACGACGGTCCAGATCGCGCGGTGGTGCCACGACGCGTAGATGTCGACCTCGGCGGGCGCGACGTCGACGATCAGCGGCAGGCCGGCAAGATGCTTGTAAACATAGACGCGCCGCACGCCGTCGATGCTGCCGACGCCCGACAGCACGCCTTCCTGCCTGCGCAGCGCCTCGATGAACAGCGGCGACCCGCGCAGGTCGATGCCGACCACGCGCGCGTCGTAGGGCAGGCGGCTCACGAGCGTGCCGTTGAGCTCGGCGATGGCCGCGCTCCCGTGCTTGCCGACCGCGAGGCCGTCGAGCAGCGCGCGGAAGTAGTCGATGCTGAGCGTGCCGACGACGATGCCGCCGAACGAGCCGTCGGGCAGCGTGATCCGGCGGCTGAGCGCGATCGTCAGCGCGCCGCCGCGCAGCCGGGATGCGTACGGCCGACTGATATAGAGGCCCTGCGCGACATCGTTGCGGTGCACGGCGAAATAGTCGCGATCCGCAAAGTTGCCTTGCCGCGCGGGCGATGCGCTCGAATCGATCACGATATTGCCGTGCGCATCCATCACGAACAGCGACCCGAGATATTCGCCGGTGGCGGCGCGGTCGAACAGCAGCCGATGGCGCTGGCGGGGCGGCAATGTGGTCAGTTCCGGATCGGCGACGCCGTCGAGGACGTTCTGCAGCGACAAATCGTAGAGCTCGATATTGCGCGCGATATCGCGTTCGATCAGCAGCATCAGGTTGCGTGCATTTTCGACCGCATGGTCATATGCATCGCGTCGCGCCTCGATTAAAAGCGCCGTGGAAAGCCCCCAGCTGAACATCAGCAGCAAAATCCCCGCAACGAGCACGCCGCGGGGCGACAGAATGCGTGCCACGATCGACGCCGTATGGCGGCGCAGCGTGGCGGGCAGCGTGAATGACTTCATCCTCGAGGGCGGCGGGCGGCGGATATCGCGTCGTTGGCGATTCCGCTCGCTGTTGATTTCGAATCGGGCCGCATTATCTCGCGAATTCGCGGCATTCGTGTGCGCATGCAAAAGATGCATGCCCGGGCGGCGATTTGAAACGGTTACGCATCGTTACCGCTTTAGGTGCGGGTGATTTGATTTGAATCAATTGCCGATATCGGTCATTTTGTCTGAATAATCCCGTGATTACCCGGCGATTATGTGTGCCGTCGCGGTAGCTGGCGGATTGCGACAAGGTGGCGACAAGGTGGCGGAGAAACACCGTGGCAGCGGAAAACCGGATGACCACCCGATGCGCATGGTTTTTTTACCGGCGCGCGGCGACGGCCCGGCCGGCCCGGTCGCGACGCGGCCAACCCCTTGATTCTGCGAAATCTCCGGAGCGGCCGCGGGTGGCGGCACCTGAGCTGCCCCCGTGACGAATCAGGTAGAATCCGCGCTTCGCCGCAGGCGCCCGCCGCGCAACGCGTATCGGGGCCGCATCGAATGCATCGCAGGACGCGCCCCGCGCTCCGATTCCGCATGCGCCGGCTACGGATGCCGGCCCGCTCAACGTTCGTCTCGTTTATGTCCGCACTTCCGAAATCCGACCAACCCGGTTCGTCCGCGAACCCACCCAAGCTTCATCGCGCGCTGAAGGCGCGCCACCTGACGATGATCGCCATCGGCGGCTCGATCGGCACGGGCCTGTTCGTCGCGTCCGGCGCGTCGATCTCGCAGGCCGGCCCCGGCGGCGCGATGGTCGCGTACATGCTGATCGGCCTGATGGTCTACTTCCTGATGACGAGCCTCGGCGAAATGGCCGCGTTCATGCCGGTGTCGGGCTCGTTCGCGACCTACGGCGCGAAATACGTGGACGAGGGCTTCGGTTTCGCGCTCGGCTGGAACTACTGGTACAACTGGGCCGTGACGATCGCGGTGGAGCTCGTCGCCGCGCAGCTCGTGATGCATTACTGGTTTCCGGACGTGCCCGGCGTGTGGTGGAGCGCGGCGTTCCTCGGCGTGATGTTCCTGCTCAACGCGCTGACCGTGCGCGGCTTCGGCGAAGCCGAATACTGGTTCGCGCTGATCAAGGTCGTCACGGTGGTCGCGTTCATCGGCGTCGGCCTGCTGATGATCTTCGGCATTCTGAAGGGCGCGCCAAGCAACGGCTGGGGCAACCTGACGATCGGCGACGCCCCGTTCGCGGGCGGCCTGCCGGCGTTGATGGGCGTCGCGATGATCGCCGGCTTCTCGTTCCAGGGCACCGAGCTGATCGGCGTCGCGGCCGGCGAATCGGAAAACCCGCGCACGACGATCCCGCGCGCGGTGCGCCAGGTGTTCTGGCGGATCCTGCTGTTCTACGTGTTCGCGATCTTCGTGATCGGCGTGCTGATTCCCTACACCGACCCGAACTTGCTGAAGACGGACGTGACCGACATCGGCGTGAGCCCGTTCACGCTCGTGTTCCGCCACGCGGGCCTCGCATTCGCGGCCGGCGTGATGAACGCGGTGATCCTCACGGCCGTGCTGTCGGCCGGCAACTCGGGCATGTACGCATCCACGCGGATGCTCTACAACCTCGCGACCGAAGGCCGTGCGCCGAGGATTTTCGCGAAGCTGTCGCGCGGCGGCGTGCCGCGCAACGCGCTGTACGCGACGACGGCCGTCGGCGCGCTGTGCTTCTTCACGTCGCTGTACGGCGACAAGACCGTGTACCTGTGGCTGCTGAACACGTCGGGGATGACGGGCTTCATCGCATGGCTCGGCATCGCGGTCAGCCACTACCGGTTCCGCAAGGGCTACGTGAAGCAGGGCTACGCGCTCGACCAGCTGCCGTACCAGTCGAAGTGGTTCCCGTTCGGCCCGCTGTTCGCGTTCGTGCTGTGCCTCGTGATCGCGCTCGGGCAGGACTATCAGGCGTTCCTCGCGAACCGGATCGACTGGGCCGGCGTGGCCGCGACCTATGTCGGCATTCCGCTGTTCCTCGTCGTGTGGCTCGGCTTCCGGTTCCTGAAGAAAAGCCGTTTCGTGCGCTACGAGGACATGGAAATCGCGCCGTGGATCGCCGCGAGCCGCGGCGCGCAGCGGCAGCCGGTGGCGAACCGCGAAACCGCGGGCTGACGCGGGCGCGGCGTACAGCCGCGCGGCATGCGATGAAACGGGAAGCCGCGCGCTTCCCGTTTTTTTTGCCCGGCTTTTGCCTGCACGGGGTCAAAGCCGGTTATATTGCCCGACCCTACCGGGCCATGGCCCGGCCGGCGCGGGGCGCGCAGCGCGGATCGGCATCCGGCGCGCGCGCGGTGCGGCGGCCGGCGAGATGCCCGGCGTTTTCATCGTTCCATCCGGGCCGATAGGCCCGCGGAGCGCGCAACCCAGAGGAATCCATGAGCGCATCACCCGCCGAGCGGAAGGCCGGACCCGTTTCCATCGTGCGAATCGAAGCCGCGATCAACGCGTGGCGTGAAGTGTACCCGCCGGCGCCCGACGGCGAGGACGGCTACGCGCTCGATGCCGGCAGCAATTGCCTCGCGGAACTGTACGGCACGATGATCTGCTACCAGCTGCCGGACGTGCCGCTCGACTCGCTGAGCGACGCACAGCGCGACGCGCTCTACGCGACCGAGGTGTGACGGACGGCGCGTGACGCCGCCATGCCGCGGCGTCGATCAGGCAACGGGAAGCTCGCGGGCTTCCCGTTTTGCTTTGGGTGGCGCCGGGCGGGGGCCGTGCGTGGCGGATCGCGCCGCCTGCGGTATCGTGACGACATCGTCCGGCCGGGGTTGACCGCCGGATCGCTGTCCGGGAGACATCGAACATGGAGTTGAGACACCTCCGCTACTTCGTCGCGGTTGCCGAAGAGCGGAATTTCACGCGGGCGGCCGAACGGCTGCATATCGCGCAGCCGCCGCTGAGCCGGCAGATCCAGCAGCTCGAGGAAGCGCTCGGCGTGCCGCTGTTCGAGCGCAACGCGCGGCCGCTGAAGCTGACCGACGCGGGGCGCTTCTTCTATTCGCACGCGGTGCAGCTGCTCGCACAGACGACCGAGCTCGAATCGATGACGAAGCGGGTCGGCAAGATCGAACGCAGCATGTCGGTCGGCTTCGTCGGCTCGACGCTGTACGGGATGCTGCCGAAGATCATCCGGCGCTTTCGCAGCGAGTATCCGGCCGTCGAGCTGAGCCTGCACGAGATGTCGACGATGGACCAGATCAAGGCGCTGAAGGAAGGGCGCATCGACGTCGGGTTCGGGCGCATCCGCCACGAGGACCCGAGCGTGCGGCGCGTCGTGCTGCGCGAGGAGCGGATGATCGTCGCGCTGCCGGTCGGCCATGTGCTCGACAGCGCGAAGCCCGTGCTGTCGCTGCACGATCTCGTGAACGACACGCTGATCATCTTTCCGAAGGCGCCGCGCCCGAGTTATGCGGACCAGGTGCTCGCGGCCTTTCACGATCGCGCGCTGCAGCCGCGCAAGATCTACGAGACGCGCGAACTGCAGATCGCGCTCGGTCTCGTCGCGATGGGCGAGGGCGTGTCGGTGGTGCCGCACAGCGTGTACGGGCTGAAGCGCGACGACATCAGCTACAAGCCGCTCGACGATCCGAACCTCGTGTCGCCGATCATCATGAGCATGCGGATGCTCGACGAATCGGAAGACATCCGCGCGATGCAGGCGCTGATCTACCGGCTGTACGACGAGGCGCAGATGGAGTATCTGCCGCCGCAGCCCGAATGAACGCGCGGGCGGTGGGGGCTTGCTTGACGCTGGGCGCGGGCGCGGGCCAACATCGCCGGATCCGGCAAGGCCGCCGAGGCGCGGCCGCTTTCATGCAGACGACAGGCACATGACCGACATTCCGATCGAGGAGACAACCGTCGAGACGCCGCAAGGGCGCCTCTTCGTGAAACGCTGGCGCGGCGGCCCGGTGCAACGGGCAGCGGGTGCGGGCGAGCCGGCCGCCTCCGAGCCGGCCACGCCTGAGCCGGCCGCACCTAAGCCGGCCGCGCCGATCGTGCTGCTGCACGATTCGCTTGGCTGCGTCGACCTGTGGCGCGACTTCCCCGCGCAGCTCGCGAGCGCCACCCAGCGCGACGTGATCGCCTACGACCGCCTCGGCTTCGGCCGCTCGGACCGGCACCCGGGGAAACTCGGCACGACGTTCGTGCGCGACGAGGCCGACCATGCGTTCGCCGCATTGCTCGACCAACTCGATGTCGACGCGTTCGTCGCGTTGGGGCACAGCGTCGGCGGCGGGATGGCGGTCGGGTGTGCCGCCGCTTATCCGGCGCGTTGCCGTGCGCTCGTGACGATCGCCGCGCAGGCATTCGTCGAGGATCGCACGCTGGCCGGCATTCGCGATGCGGGGCAGCAGTTCGACGAGCCAGGTCAGCTCGACCGGCTCGCGCGCTATCACGGCGACAAGGCCGAATGGGTGCTGCGCGCGTGGGTCGACACGTGGCTGTCGCCGGCGTTTCGCCACTGGAGTCTCGACGACGAACTGCCGCGCGTGCAATGCGCGACGCTCGCGATTCACGGCGAAGACGATGAATACGGGTCCGACGTGCATCCGAAGCGGATCGCCGCGCGCGTCGCGGGGCCGTCGTCTTATCTGTTGCTCGGCCGGTGCGGGCACATGCCGCACCGCGAGCGGACCGACGACGTGCTCGACGCGGTGAAGGATTTCCTGACGCGGCATGGGGTGTGAGCGCAGGATGGTCGTGCGATGAGTTGTTGATCCGCCGTCCTGGCCTGAAAACAGAGGAATCGTTCGCGCCTGTGCAGTTGACCCGCGCGAGACCGACGAGGGGGACTGCATAAGACGACAACCATCGGGTTGAAACAAGAAATGGCGACCTCACGGACGCCGAGTTGAGTATGTGACCGCACTGTGTCGGTATTTTTTCTGAATCGATATTGAGCGGATGGTGTTTTTACCTTGCTGTGAGCAGTTAGGGCTAGATCTCTAATGGAAATGGGCCGGAGATGTCGCTCGAGCGTTTCTTTAAGAATCAACATGTAGTAAATTCCCAGTCTTTCCGGGGTGGTTCTGTGGCGGCACGTGAGGTCGGGGAACCATTTGTTCGCAGCAAAGTGCGGGCATGGGCGCGGGCGTATCCAATAAGAATGTCGAACGAGTGACGCATGAACATGATCGAACTGGCACAGGCCATTCGCGGTGGCCTGATTCAGCAAGACCGGCTGCTGAAATCTGAAATTCCGAGTCTACCCAGCAATACGTTATTACCCCGCAGGGCGGTTACCCATGTCGAATTAGGCCGGGATTTCGCCGTCGAGCTTGACATGGTATCAACGGCTGGCGACATCGAACTGAAGACGCTTATCGCACAACAGATGACGTTGTGGATTCAGCAAGAGGACAAATCTTATCTGCCGATCAACGGCTATATCCATACGGCCCGCCGATTGGGCGCCGATGGCGGCTTGACTGCCTATCAGTTGAGTTTCGCGTCGTGGATGCATTTCCTGAAGTTCCGCAGTGATATGCGGCATTGGCAGGACAAACCGGTCGACGAGATCGTCACGGATGTGTTCAACGCGCATCCTCAGGCGCAAGGGCAATTCCAGTTCGTGTTGTCCAAGCCGCTGCCATCGCGCTCATATTGCCGGCAAAGCGAAACGGACTGGAATTTCGTGCATCGGCTGCTGGAGTCCGAGGGGTTGTACGGCTTCTGGCGACAGGCGAACGACGGCAAGTCGCATACGTTCGTGATCGTCGACGATATCCACAATCTGGACAAGATGTCTCCGGAGACCGTGCGGTTCTACCGCTCAGGCGCGAATAGCGAGGCCAACGCGTTCACCCAGTGGTCCGGATCGCGCACGCTGCAAAGCGTGACCTACACGACCCGAACATTCGACTACAAGGCCCCCGCGTCGTCGTTCAGCCCGAAAGGCACGTCGTTGCCGTCGCGGCTGGATCAAGGCGACTTGCCCAGCCAGCTCGAGATCTATTCGTACACGGGCGCGTACACCTATTCGGATCAGGATCGTGGCGATCATTTGACCCAAATCCATCTTGAAGAATGGGAATCGCGCGCAAAGCGCTTCCATGGCGCGGGCGGTGTCCGTGGCATTGATGCTGGGCTTCGTTTCCGTCTGGAGAATCACCCCGAGCACGACAGCGATTCGGAGAGCCAACGGGAATTCGCTGCGATCAAGGTTTCCCGGTATATCGAGAATAATCTGCCGCTTTCCGGACAAGAAAAGAACTTTCCGCATAGCCTGAAGGGGCGGGTCGATGAAGCCATGGCCGGCTACTCGGGCGACGCGTCGCTCACGATTCGCCATTCCGACGGCAGCGAAGGTTTCTTCCTAGTACAGGTCGAAGCGCAGCGTGTCACGGTCCCGTACCGCAGTCCGTTTGAGCACACGAAGCCGGTGATGCATCTGGAGACGGCGATGGTGGTTGGACCAAAGGGTGAAGAGGTTTATACGGATGCGCTCAACCGGATCAAGATCCGGTTCATTTGGGATCGTCTCAACCCTGGCGACGAGAAGGCCTCTTGCTGGGTGCGCGTTGCGCAATCGGATACAGGCGGAGGGTACGGCGGTATTCACGTTCCGCGTGTCGGCGAAGAGGTCATCGTAGGGCATGTCGGGGGGGACTGTGATCGCCCAATTGTTTTGCATCGCGTATTCAATGGCGCCGTCCGGCCTCAGTGGCACAGCAACGGCATTCTGTCGGGTTACCGGACTAAGGAATACGCCGGGGCCGGCTTTAACGAACTAGCGTTGGACGACGCTACTGGACAAAACCGCGTTCGGCTGATGAGCAGCACCGGCAACAGCCTGTTGCATCTCGGGTACCTAGTTGAGCAGAGCGGCAATATGCGCGGCTCGTATCTCGGCAGCGGCTTTGACTTGAAGACGGACCATTACGGTGCTGTGCGAGCGAATCGTGGGCTTTACGTGAGCACACACTCGAAGGAAATGAGCAGCCAGGCATTGGATGCAGGCGAATCGCGAGGACAACTCGTGAACGCCGAGAGTCTGATGGAGACTTTATCGGATGCCAGTGTCCAGGCTCGCGCGGAAGGCACGAAAGAGGGGTATGGTGCGCTCAAGGCCTTCAGTGCTGCGATGGAGCAGAATACCGCCGGCGCTTCGACGGGCGGTCGAACTGCGGGTGGCGGAATGGGCAATGCAAATGGATTCTCGAAGCCGATATTGCTGATGGCGAGCCCGGCGGGCATTGCGTTGTCCACTCAACAGTCAACGCAAGTTGCAGCAGATCAGCACGTTAACCTCGTCAGCGGCGAAAGTACGCACGTTGTGGCCGGCAAATCCCTGCTTGCGACCATCGGTGAAAAGCTCAGTATCTTTGTTCAGAACGCTGGCATGAAGCTGTTTGCGGCCCACGGGAAGGTGGAACTCCAGGCGCAAGGAAATGCCATGGCACTCGCCGCCCTCAAGGACGTCACAATCACAAGCAGCAATGGAAGAGTAGTGCTGTCAGCTGAAAAGGAGATCTGGGTCGGAGCGGGCGGCTCATACATCAAGATCAGCGGTAGCGGGATCGAAAACGGCACGCCCGGGCAGATCCTGGAGAAGTGTGCATCGTGGGAAAAGACTGGCGCAGCAAGCGCAACGGTGCCCCTGCCTGTCATGCCAATAACGAAGCAGGAATCCGGCGACCAGCACTTTGTGCTTCGATCGCATGACGGTAAGCCCGTCCCGAATCAGAAATACCGAATGTCGATCGGCGATGACGTAATCGAAGGCACGACCGATGCGAGCGGAAAAACGCAAGTCGTGGAAGGCTACGTCGGACAGCCCGTCCACTTTGAAATCGTGGATGACGTCTACGACGAGCATTTCGTCGTGCGAGATGCTTTTGGCGAGCCGATCGCGAACATGCCCTATCAGATACGTGCGGAGGACGGTCGCCTCATCGAGGGCATGACCGATGACGAAGGCAAAACCTCATTGTTTACCAGCGAAAAGATCGTAAAAGTGGATTTGCTCTATAGGCCCGGCAATCATGATGACTATCCCGCAGACACCGGAGTGAACTAATGGATCCAGTTACATTGAGCTCATCCGCGACGAGTGATACGACCATCACAGCGGGCAAGGATTGCACGGCTGGCAGATTCATCACCGAAGACGAAGGTTGGAAAGTCGTGAACGTGGCGGCCACATGGGAAGGTACGCCATATCGCATGGTTGGCGCTGCGTCGGAAAAGTCCGTTCTCGGAGACTGTTCGGGGTCGACGAACAAGATTTATGTGGAGGCCGGATTTCCCTATCCATATCAGACGACTGCGTCATTTGCGGCTTTTGCGCGAACCACGAATCGCTTTCGTAAAATTGATCCGGCGAAACAGAAGTTGCAGGCGGGAGACGTGTTGCTCTGGGATGGCCATATGGCAATCTATGCGCCGTTTACGCCCGACAGCCCGAAATATGACGGAAACCTGTACAAGCGCGGGCAGAAAAAGTACAACAACATGTACACTGCGTTCAATGGCCGGACTCACCACCCATACGGGCCGTACAACATCGAAGTATTTCGGAGCGATCCGTACACGGTGTATCGATACTACATCCTACCGTCTGCCGACGATTGCAAATGATGAAGAGTGCGAAGCGATTTTTGATCGGGGCGATTATGACGATGGCGGCCACATGCACACAGGCCTTCGAGTTCGAAGATGCGGTGCCGCTGACGATCGGCGCGATACAGGGCAACGCCCGGCCATCTGACGTCGAGGTGTCGCTGGATGGGAAAACAGTCACCGTTTCCGCACGATTGAGTAATGAAACGCATGCTTTGGTGAAGAGGGGGTATTACGCATACACACCACTGTTTCACCGTCTTGGCGCTGGCGAGGAGAATTATGACAAAAGCTTTTCTGATTTGAAGGTGACCTTCGACGGAAAAGCGATTCCGCTCGTCACTGGGCGGCGCGCGTTTTTTCTCGGCAAGGACGTGACAGGCGAGGTAAGGGCGGCAGGCCTGGATCCGCTTCCGAGTGAAGAGAGCGATCTCGCGAAAGTTGCTCGAATTAAACCTCAGTTGGGAATGAAACTGAGCGATGGCCGCGATTGGGAAGGTTTCGTGTCGTACTCCTGGGTCATTCCAGTGCCGGCTGATTCGACGGGCGTATTGACCATCCGCTATCAGGCACTGCCGCAGTTCAGTCTCGATGAGGTGACGAGTGCGCGTTTTGCCCGTCTCGTCGAGCAGCACTGCGGCGACGTCGCGCAAGTGACACAAAGGCTGCACGCGATGGATGCGGGATCCGGACAGATTCTGGTTCAGCGATACGTGGTGCCCGTTTCCTTCATAAACAGGGCGCCGGTCAAAGTGAGCCTGTCGCAGCCAAGCCCCGACTGGATGGGCGGACGACCGTTGTTGTCGCTCACGTGCGGCTTGACCCCGCGCGACGGTGCGTCGCTTCCTGCAACAGGCCGGATCGACGATTCGGATGCGAATTTATCGATTCTGGTTATTTCGAGCCCGGCACGTTAACTATCGCTGCAAATCAAAAAATCGTACGACGAACGGCTTACAGTTCTGCAAGTGCATCAGGAGAAACAGGCAATGGCCCAGGCACAAGGAAAGGTCACCCCTAAAAATGATTCGGCAGGGGTTGAGGTCAATATTTGTCAGCCCCAATGGATCGATGAGCAAGAAACGTTCAAGATCGCCAACAGTCCTCCGCGTACGGCAAATCTGACGTTCTCTGGGGCAGACCTTAATTACCTGGCCCGGGTGTTGTATGCGGAGTCGAGCGGAGCAGGGATACTGCCCGATGAAAGCGATCGCCGGATCGAGAAAGAGGCTCTGTTGAACGTTTTCTATTTCAGATTGAATCGAAAGGGATATCCAAGAAACGATTATATTGCTAAGACGTTTTCCATGGTTTGCAATGCTGCTGGTCAATTTGACTCGTTGCAGCCGAAGCCGAGGCCGAAATTCATTAATTCCGGAAATCCGAAGTATAAGGCGTTGGGGAAGAGCGAGTGTTCTGATTTGCAGGAATCGATCGACGCAGTGAAGGCTTTCATTGCAGGTGGGCCGAACTCGAAATATATATACGATAACTTCAGATCCCGCTCCTCGCGTCATAGTGGCACGATTATCGGCAACTCAAAGTTTTGGCTTTCGGAATTGGGTAAGGAAGAATCCGATGCAGTGCGCTAAATGGATCAAGACTACGCTCGCTGCAGCCTTGTTTGCATTCGGGGGCGCGGCAAGCGTCGCTGATGCGGCGAATTCAGGCGCAGACAATCCGGTACACAAGCTGGAGATCGGTCGGCTGACGATTTTCCAGAAGTACTCGGAGTACCTGCGGTTCGTCTTGGCTGATGACAGGCAAATCGCCGTGACCGATACGGCGGGCTACTATTGGCCATTGGTGAGCGCCGACACGCAGGGGCGCTTCTACATCGGCAACAGGGTCATCGATAGCGCCAATGGTCGTGTGGTAAAAGCCGACGCAGATCGACGAGCCATCGTCCTCGGCGCTCATTACACCGTGTCTGCTGACGATGTTCGTCATTCGGTGAAGGTCCGGCGTGGTGGGCACGAGTGCGAAGTCAATGTCAGGAAACTGGGCCTTGATCCGGCAGACGGAAGTGCCAGCGAGTTTCTGCGCGGTGCCGTCCGCTTCGTTGATGCGGACGGGCCGCTGGTCGGCCTGGTAACGTTGGGCGGCAATCAGGCCGGCGATACTCGTTATCTTGCCGTCCGTATTTCGCCCGAGACATGCGCCGTAAAATCGACCGATCTCGGCAACCCGGATTATCTGTTTGAACTGGGTTGGACACCGAACGGACATTGGTGGATAACGGGCACGACCGAGGGAACGTTGATCCGCTCCGTTGATGGCATCACGTGGGTCACGACCCAATTGCCTGATACGATTTCCCAGGCTGTCAGTGCGTACGTTGCCGATCCGAACCATGTCTGGCTCGCAGCCAATTATGCGCATATGGCGGACAAGGACAATCCCGAGATCGTGTATTCGGAGGATGGTGGCAAGACATGGACGCCGCTCACGTGGCAGAGCAGCTTGATGTCCCGTATCCCGCCATACTGGCTGGAAGGGCAAATGCGTTCTAGAAGCAAGCCTGTCATGAACGAGTCCAAGACTCGCTGACACAAGTCATCGAGCGACGATGCGGGCGGACGGTCGACGTGCTCGCCGCGGTCTGCGAACTCCTGCACCGCTCGGGCGCCTGAGCCCCCGAGCGGGCAGCGTGCATTCAGAACGCGAGCTGGATCGCGAGATCGATCGCCAGCAGCGCGATCGAGAGACCGATGCCGAGAATCACGTTCGGCAGCCGGTGCTCGAAGTCGCGATTGTCGCGGCGCATCGCGGCGCCGAGCAGGAAGATCGCCTCGACGAAGATCTGCAGCCCGACGAACAGCAGCATCAGCAGATACTCGTAACCCATCTGCTTGAACGCGCCGAACTGCATCCCGTGATCGCGGATCCATTGGCCCACGCGCAGCAGCTCGTAGACGAACAGCAAGGCGGGAAACAGGTAGCTGATGAAATAGGTCGGCGCGGTGGCGTGCCGTAGTTCCAGGTGGAAGTGCTGATGCGTGGTTGCCATCACGAATCCCTCCTTGCAACGCATGATTGCGGTCGCGACGGCCGCGCGACGATGTGCCGATACAGGGATTACCCGAAGCGTCGTGCGCAGCCGTACGTCGCCAGCATACTGCCGCGCGGGAAATTTGGCATGCGATGCATGTGTTCGTCGTAAAAATGCGTATGCGCCGCGCGACGCGGTTATCGCACCGTATTCACCGTAGGCGCTGCGCTGGCCGGTTCTGTCGTGCTCGATGCATCACCGGCGCCGTTCAGCGTTTCGCTTCCGCGCCCTCGACAAACAGCTTCGCGACCGCCTGGAACTCCCGTTTCAGCGACAGCCCCGGCACGGTCAGCCAGCGCAGCATCGCCGCGAGATACAGGTGATGGAACCACGTCGCGAGCTGGTCGGCTCGCAGCGTGCCGTTCAGTTCTCCGGATTGCTGCCCGGCTGCGATCAGTTGCTGCCACACGAACGCGATATCGCTGCCGTTCTCGTTGCCGCTTTCCGGTTCGGTCACGCCGATGTTCAGGAAGCGATGGCGCAGATACGCGAGCAGGTACGCGGGATGCTGCTCGCACCACGCGGCCGATGCATCGAGCACACAGCCGATGCGCGACACGAACGTCTTGCGCCGCGCGACATCGCGCTGCAGATGGGCGAGATCGCGCGCGAGTTCGCCTTCGAGCCAGTGCGCGAGCACGGCTTCCTTCGTCGCAAAGTGGTTGTACAGCGTGCGCTTCGCGACATCGGCCTGCGCGGCGATCTGCTCCATCGTGACGGCTTCGTAGCCGTGCGCGTCGAAGAGGCGTGCGCCGGTGGCGGCGAGATGCGCGAGCATCTGGATGCGCTTGCGCGCGCGGCGGCCCGGATCGTCGGTCGGAGTCGGCATGGCGAGGGATCGGATAAAAGTGCACGAATTGCATTAGTATACGACGTGCATTTTTATGAATCCACCTGCCTCCGTCGGGTGCAAGGAGTCACGCATGAAGCTCGTCATCGCCACCTACGGCACCGAAGGCGACACGCGCCCGCTCGCGGCGCTCGGTCGTGCGCTGATCGATGCCGGCCATGACGTCCGGCTGCTGGCCGACGCGGCAACGCTCGGCTCGGCCGCCATGCTCGGCGTGCCGTCGGCGGCGTTGTCCGGCGATATCCGCCGCGCGATTGCGCCGGAGGGCGCATTGGCCGATGCGGTGCGCGGGCGCGGCGGCTTCAACGACACGTCGAAGGCGCTCGCGGCGATCGCCAACGCGAACACGGCCGCGTGGATGCGGCAGGTCGCGGAGGCGTCGGCCGGGTGCGACGCGATCCTCGTGTCGGGGCTCGTATCGTTCGTCGGCTTGTCGGTTGCCGAGTATCGCGGCGTGCCGGCGATCGGCGCCGGCATGATCCCGATTACGCCCACCGCGGAATTCGCGTCGCCGTTCCTGCCGCCGGGGAAGGTGCCGCGCTGGCTGAACCGCGCGAGCCACCGGTTCGTGAACGCGCTGTTGTGGCAGGCGTTCAGGAAGTCGACGAACGCGGCGCGCGCGAGCGTGTGCGGGTTGCCGCCGCGCAGGCGGGTGTGGGCCGATCATCCGATGCTGTACGGCGTGTCGCCGGCACTGCTGTCGGGCCCGGCCGACTGGCCGTCGCAGGCGCTGGCCTGCGGCCAGTGGCGAATCGATGCACACGCATGGGAACCGCCGCCCGATCTTGCGGCGTTTCTCGACGCGGGTGATCCCCCCGTGTACATCGGTTTCGGCAGCATGGCCGGCTTCGATCGCGCCGGGATGGCCGATGCGCTCGTGCGCGCGCTCGGCGGCCGGCGTGCGCTGTTCCATCCGGGCTGGAGCGGCATCGACGCGTCGATGCTGCCCGCGCACGTTCATGTGATCGGCGATACGCCGCATGACAGGCTGTTCCCGCGTGTGTCGATGGCGATCCATCATGGCGGGTCGGGCACCACGCATTCGGCTGCGCGGGCCGGCATTCCGTCCGTCGTCGTGCCGTTCGCGGGCGATCAGTTCTTCTGGGCGAACCGGCTGCAGCGGCTCGGCGTCGCGGATGCGCCGGTCGCGGGGCGGCGCGTGGAGGCCGCCGCGCTGGCGCGGGCCATCGCATTCGCGGAGCGCGGCGACACGAAGGCGCGCGCAACGGAACTCGGCGCGCGCATCGCGCGGGACGACGGCCTGACGCTGGCCGTCAGTGCGATCGAGCGCTGGGGACGGTCGGGCGCGCGCTGAGCCCGCGCGTCGACTTCAGAAATGCCCGGTGAAGCGATAGCGGCTGCCCGGGTGCCACAGGTTGGCGACCGACGCGACCATTCCTTGCGACCACGTGCGCCGATGCAGCAGCAGGCACGGCTCGCGGTCGTCCATCGTCAGGTGGCGGCGTGTTTCGGCGTCGGGCATCGCGGCCTCGATCCGGTATTCGACGCGCTGCAGCGGCGCGACGCGCGTCAGGTACTGGTTCGGCGTCGTCGTCGTGAAGTCCTGCAACGCGTATTCGGGCGCGCAGGCCGGATTGACCCAGCGTTCCTCGAGCTGCACGGGCGTGTCGTTCTCGAAGTGCAGCACGCGCGAATGGAAGATCGGGCTGCCCGCGTCGAGCTGCAGTTCGTCGGCGAGCTTCGCGTCGGCGACGGCCGCGCCGACCAGCAGCACCTGCGCGCGATAGCCGTGGCCGCGTGCGGCGACTTCGTCCGAGATGCTGCGGATCGCGACGAGCGTCGATTCGTACTTCGGCGACGCGACGTACGTGCCGGAGCCGCGCGTGCGCGTGAGCACCTGCTCGGCCGTCAGTTCGCGCAGCGCGCGGTTCACGGTCATCCGCGCGACGTTGAATTCGCGCGCGAGTTCGTTCTCCGACGGCACCTGGTCGCCTTCCGCCCATTCGCCGGCATGAATGCGCGCGAGGATGAAGTCCTTGATTTCCTGATAGATCGGTGTGGTCATGGGATCACGGTTCGAGAGTCGGCGGCGGCCCGCCGCCGAATGCCGATCCGGCGCGCGCCCGGCGCCGAGTGTACCGGTTTCGCGGGCGTGCGGGCCCGGATTTCCCGAATGATCCCTGTTCGGCCGGCGCGCGTCCATGCGGGATTGCACAGAGCGGCCGGCCCGCGGCAGTCCGCGCGCGGTCAGAACCGGTGCCGGATGCCGACCGTCGCGACCACCTGCGTGTTGGTCGACGAAGCCGCGAGCCCCGTCACGTTCGCGAAGCCGAGCGTCGCGCCCGACGGCACGCCGAACTGGTGCTGGTAGACCGTCTCCGCATATACGTCGGTGCGCTTGCTCAGCGCGTAGTCGGCCATCAGCGTCACCTGGTGCCATTTCGGCCGGTGGCTGCCGGTGGCGTCGTCGTAGCGGCCGTCGGTGAACGTATAGGCGCCCGCGAGCGAGACGGCCGGCGTCAGCGTGTAGCGCGCGTTGACCTCGAAGTTGTCGAAGCGCAGCGCGTTCAGCGCGCCGGGCAGCGACGACGCGGCCGTTTCGTCGAACATCGAGTGCGTCCACAGCGCGCCGACCGTCAGCCGGTCGAACGCGTAGCTGCCGCCCGCGCCCATCACGCGCTGGCGCACGGCCGGGAAGTTCGGGCCGTCGTTCGTCGACAGCGCGCCGCCGGCCGTCAGCCCGCCGCGGTTGAGCTGCAGGTACGCGGCGCCGAGGTTGACCGGCCCGTTCGCATACGACACGCCCGCGCTGTACGCGCGGTTGTTCGCGAAGCCGCCGGCCGCGTTGCTGAACCCGTACAGGCCGCCGAACTGCCAGCCGGCGAGCGTCGGGCTCGTGTATTTCACCGCGTTGTCGATGTAGAACGAATCGTCGATGTTGTCGTTGTCGAACGGATGGGACGCGAGATTGTTGCCGTCGCCGTTGTTCGCCATCGCGAGCGGGCCGAGGTAGTCGACCACGGCATCGTATTGGCGGCCGAGCGTCAGCACGCCGTACCGGTCGCTCTGCAGGCCGACGTACGCGCGGCGGCCGAACATCGTGTTCCGGTAGGACTGCGTGCCGTTGTTCAGGTTGAAGCCGTTCTCGAGGCGGAACAGTGCATGCAGGCCGCCGCCGAGATCCTCGTTGCCGCTCAGGCCGAAGACCGTATTCGACAGCAGGCCGCTGCCTTGCTGCCACGCGCTTTTACCCGACTGGTTGTTCGTATAGACGATGCCCGCATCCAGCATCCCGTAGAGCGTGACGCTGCTTTGCGCATGCGCGGCGGCGCCGAAGAATGCGAGGGAAAGGGTACCGACGACTGCTTTTTTCATTCTGAGTGCTTCCTGGAAAGGCCCGTCGCGACGGGAACGACGATTCGTCGCGCGTTCGCACCGGAACACGCGTTCGAATCGATGAATCGATGAATCGTTGAAAAGGGGAGGCGGCGCGTGACGCGTGTCACGCGCGGCCGCGGCGAACGCCGCTAGTGCTGCAACAGGCGGATCGTGCCGAACTCGGCGGCCGGCAGCAGGCGGAGGATCGACAGGATGGCCGGCGATGCCTGCGACCGTGCGACCTCGAGCTCGATGCAGGCGCGCCCGGTGCGCTCGTCGATCGCGGCCGTGTAGAAATTGAGCGCGGTGCCGACCGCCTGGTGCAGCAGGCGCCGCACGACGGCGAGGTTGTCGGATTCGACGCGGATCGACAGCAGCACGCGTTCGTCGGCGGGGTACCGGCGCCGCGAACGAACGGGCGGCAGATCGCGTGAAGCGGTGGTTTCGGTTCTGGTCGGTTTCATGCTGGCACCCCGGTCACATCGTGCTCCGCACCGCGGAGATCTCGTCCTGAACATGCCGCCCATTCTAGGAATCGCGGTGACGATACGGTGTATAGACTCGCGCGGGCCCTGAAAAGAACGCATAAAAATGCCCCGTCGGCCGGCTTTCGTCTTTACGGCTTTTTTATTCCCTGTAAAGAAATTGAACACCGCTTTGATACGCGGATTTCTACACTGTCGCATCCCATTCGCCAGACGAGCATGGGGGCGTCACACGGGCCTGCGCCGGCAAGGCAAGGCCCGCCACGCCGACGATCGCGCGGCGTCGCCGCGCATACGAAAAAAGGGGAAAGCCATGTTGTGGATCACCGGCGCGCTGTCGCTCGCGCTCTTTATCTATCTGTTTCATGCCTTGATCAAACCCGAGCGGTATTGATCGGCGCGATTCAACAGGAATTCGAAAATATCGGTGGATGTCATGAGCGATCTGCTTTTCATTCTGTTCACGCTCGCGTTCTTTGCCTTGACGGCCGGTTTCGTCACCGGCCTTGACCGGATCTGAGCGAGCGTCGACATGTTCAACAATCTCATTCAATTCGCGATCGTTCTCGCGATCATGCTGGCGCTGGTGCCCGTCGTCGGGAAATGGCTCGCGCACGCCTTTACGAGCCCGCGCCACGCGTGGGTCGAACGCCGTACCTATGCGCTGCTCGGCGTGAATCCCGACGAAGCGATGTCGTGGCAGCGCTACGGCATGGTGCTGCTGCTCAGCAATGCCGGGATGATGCTGCTCGGTTATCTGCTATTGCGCATCCAGGACACGCTGCCGTTCGACGCACTGCAGCGCGCCGCGCAAAGCCCCGACCTCGCGTTCAACACCGCCGCGTCGTTCATCACGAACACGAACTGGCAGGCGTATGCGGGCGAGAGCAGCCTGTCGAACTTCTCGCAGATGGCCGTCATCACGTTCCTGATGGTGGCCAGCGCGGCGACCGGCGTCGCGGCCGCGGGCGGCTTCATCCGCGGGCTGAGCCGCAAGAGCGCGGCGGACATCGGCAACTACTGGGTCGACTTCACGCGCGTGACCTATCGCGTGCTGCTGCCGCTCAGCTTCGCGATGGCGCTCGTGTACGTGTGGCAGGGCATGCCGCAGACGCTCGCGTCCGATGCGTGGGCGACCACGCTCGAAGGCGCGCGCCAGCAGATCGTGACGGGGCCCGTTGCCAGCCTCGAATCGATCAAGCACATCGGCACGAACGGCGGCGGCTTCTTCAGCATGAACGCCGCGCATCCGTTCGAGAACCCGACGCCGCTCACCAACACGCTGCACATGCTGTCGATGCTGCTGATTCCGTCCGCGCTGACCTACACGCTCGGCACGATGATCGGCCGGCGTCGCCAGGGCTGGGTGATCCTCGGTGCGTTCGTCGTGATGTTCGTCGGCTTCCTGGCCGTGATCTATTCGGCCGAGCAGCACGGCAATCCGCTCGTGGCGGGGCTCGGCGTCGACCAGCAGATGAGCGCCGCGCAGCCGGGTGGCAACATGGAAGGCAAGGAGATGCGCTTCGGCATTGCGCAGACGAGCCTGTTCGCCACCGTCACGACCGCCGCGACCACCGGCTCGGTCGACGCGATGCACGACTCGCTGACGCCGCTCGGCGGCCTCGTGCCGATCGCGCAGATGATGCTGAACAACGTGTTCGGCGGCGACGGCGTCGGCCTGATCAACCTGTTCACGTTCGCAATCCTCACGGTGTTCCTGGTCGGGATGATGATCGGGCGCACGCCGGAGTTCCTCGGCAAGAAGATCGAGGCGCGCGAGATGAAGCTCGTGATGCTCGCGGTGCTCGCGCATCCGTTCAGCATCCTCGGCTTCACCGCGCTGGCCGCGATGCTGAACTCGACGATGGACAGCCTCGCGAACCTCGGCCCGCACGGCTTCAGCGAGGTGCTGTACGCGTACACGTCGGGCACTGCCAACAACGGCTCCGCGTTCGCGGGCCTGAACGCGAACACGCCGTTCTTCAACACGACGATCGGCTTCGCGATGCTGATCGGCCGCTACCTGACGCTGCTGCCGATGCTCGCGGTCGCGGGCAGCCTCGCCGCGAAGAAGAGCGTGCCGGAAAGCGCGGGCACGCTGTCGACGTCGACGGGCCTGTTCGCTGGCCTGCTGGTCTTCGTGATCCTGGTCGTCGGCGGCCTCACGTTCCTGCCCGCGCTCGCGCTCGGCCCGGTCGTCGAGCACCTGCTGATGTCGGGCGGCCAACTGTTCTGAGGAAAACATCATGATGCAAGGCAATCGCCAGGCAGCGGCCGCCGCCGCGCCGGCACCCGGTTCTTCGTTCGGCGCGGCGACGCGCGGCCTCGTGCGGCCCGTGATCGCATCGTCGGTGCTGTTCATGCTCGTCACGGGCATCGCGTATCCGCTGCTCACCACGGGCGTCGCGAACGTGCTGTTCCCGTCGCAGGCGCGCGGCAGTCTCGTGGAGCGCAACGGCACGACGATCGGCTCGACGGTGATCGGGCAGCACTTCACGCGCGCCGGCTACTTCCACGGGCGGCCGAGCGCGACGACCGGCACCGATCCGGCCGATCCGTCGAAGACGGTCGACCAGCCGTACAACGCGGCCGGCAGCGGCGCCAGCAACCAGGGGGCAACCAGCAGGAAGCTGCTCGCGGATATCGCGCAGCGGGTACGCGCGTACCGGCAGGAGAACGCGCTCGCCGCCGGCATGCCGGTACCGGCGGATGCCGTGACCGCGTCGGCATCGGGGCTCGATCCCCAGATCTCGGTGGCGAACGCGCGGCTGCAGGCGGCACGCGTTGCGCAGGCACGCGACGTCGACGCCGCGCAGGTCGCGGCGCTGGTCGAACGCATCGCATCGCCGCGCCAGCTCGGCGTGCTCGGCGAACCGCGCGTGCGCGTGCTCGACCTGAACCTCGCGCTGGATCGCGCATTCGGCCAGGCGGCCGGCGCGAAGTAATGGCAGGAACCACGGAGTCACTCATGTCCCATATCGAAACCCCGATCAATCCGGCGGCGATCCCGGTCGGCGCCGTGCCGCCGATGCGCCGGACGGCCGTGCTGCGCGAGGCCTTCCGCAAGCTCGCGCCGCGCGTGCAGTTGAAGAATCCCGTGATGTTCGTCGTCTATCTCGGCAGCATCGTCACGACCGTGCTGTGGCTGCAGGCGCTGACCGGCACCGGCGATGCGCCGGCCGGCTTCATCTTCGCGGTCGCGTGCTGGCTGTGGTTCACCGTGCTGTTCGCGAACGCGGCCGAGGCGCTGGCCGAAGGGCGCGGCAAGGCGCAGGCCGACGCGCTGCGCGCGGCGCGCAAGCGCGTGTACGCGAAGGTGCTCGACGAACCGAAGCGGTACGGCAGCACCAGCCATCGCGTGCCGAGCGACGAACTCGCGACCGGCAGCATCGTGCTCGTCGAGGCCGGCGACACGATTCCCGCCGACGGCGAAGTGATCGACGGCGTCGCGTCGGTCGACGAATCGGCGATCACCGGCGAATCCGCGCCCGTGATCCGCGAGTCGGGCGGCGATTTCTCGTCGGTGACGGGCGGCACGCGCGTGCTGTCCGACTGGATCGTCGTGAAGATCACCGCGCAGCCGGGCGAGGCCTTTCTCGACCGGATGATCGCGATGGTCGAGGGCGCGAAGCGCGGCAAGACGCCGAACGAAGTCGCGCTGACGATCCTGCTCGTCGCGCTGACGATCATCTTCCTGCTCGTGTGCGCGACGCTGCTGCCGTTCTCGCAGTTCAGCGTGCTGCTGAACGCGTCGGGTTCGGCGGTGAGCCTGACCGTGCTGATCGCGCTGCTCGTCTGCCTGATCCCGACGACGATCGGCGCGCTGCTGTCGGCGATCGGCATCGCCGGGATGAGCCGCATGATGCGCGCGAACGTGCTCGCGACGTCGGGCCGCGCGATCGAGGCGGCAGGCGACGTCGACGTGCTGCTGCTCGACAAGACCGGCACGATCACGCTCGGCAACCGCGAGGCCGTTCAGTTCCGGCCGGCGCCGGGCGTGGACGAGCGTGCGCTGGCCGAGGCCGCGCAGCTGTCGTCGCTTGCCGACGAGACGCCCGAGGGGCGTTCGATCGTCGCGCTCGCGAAACAGCGGTTCGCGCTGGAGGGCAAGACGATCGACGGCGGTTTTGCCGTGCCGTTCAGCGCGCGCACGCGGATGAGCGGCCTCGATATCGGCGGGCGGCAGGTGCGCAAGGGCGCGGCGTCGGCGATCCGCGCACACGTCGATGCGCTCGGCGGTGCGTTTCCGCAGGCGGTCGAGACGGCCGTCAACGAAATCGCGCGGCGCGGCGGCACGCCGCTCGTCGTCGCCGACGGCGCCCGCGTGCTCGGCGCGATCGAGCTGAAGGACATCGTCAAGCACGGGATCGCCGCGCGCTTCGCCGAACTGCGCAAGGTCGGCGTGAAGACCGTGATGATCACGGGCGACAACCGCCTCACCGCGGCCGCGATCGCGGCGGAAGCCGGCGTCGACGACTACCTGGCCGAAGCGACGCCCGAGGACAAGCTGCGGCTGATCCGCGAGCACCAGGCGAAGGGCCATCTCGTCGCGATGACGGGCGACGGCACCAACGACGCGCCCGCACTCGCACAGGCCGACGTGGCCGTCGCGATGCACAGCGGCACGCAGGCGGCGAAGGAGGCGGCCAACATGGTCGACCTCGACAGCAACCCGACGAAGCTGATGCAAGTGGTCGAGGTCGGCAAGCAGATGATCATGACGCGCGGCGCGCTGACCACGTTCAGCGTCGCCAACGATCTCGCGAAGTATTTCGCGATCATCCCGGCCGCGTTCGTCGCGACCTATCCGGCGCTTGGCGCGCTGAACGTGATGGGCCTGCACAGCCCGACGTCGGCGATCCTGTCGGCGGTGATCTTCAATGCGTTGATCATCGTCGCGCTGATCCCGCTCGCGCTGAAGGGCGTGAAGTATCGCGCGGAGCCGGCCGGCAAGCTGCTGGGGCGCAACCTGCTGATCTACGGCGTGGGCGGAATCGTCGCACCGTTCATCGGCATCAAGCTGATCGACATGCTGTTGACGCCGTTTATCTGACCGAACGCGCCGTCGCGGCCCCGCTCACGCCTTCGCGGCGTGCGCGGGGCCGTTCGGCGTTTCAATTGCCGGAAGCGATCATGGATGTGAATGTGAACGTGAAGGATGCGAATCGACGGGCAACGAGGCGGCGGGACACCGCTGCCCGCCGCAGCGGGGCCGGCGCGCGCCGCGACCGCTGGCGAGCCGTGCTGCGCGCGTGCGCGGCGCTGGCCGACCGCATCGCGGGCGCGGGGCCCGATACGCGGCCGGCGCTGGCCGTGCGCGAGGCGCGCCCGCGCACGCACGTGTGGGTGTCGCAGTACGCGGTGCCGCTGCTGCTCGCCACGCTCGTGTGCGCGCTGGCGACGCTGGCGGCGAGCGCGCTGCTGCGCGTGTTCGACCTGTCGAACGTCGTGATGCTGTTCCTGATGACCGTCGTGCTGATCGCGCTGCGGCTCGGCCGGCTGGCCGGTGCGTGGGCCGCGTTCGTCTGCGTCGGCTGCTTCGACTTCTTCTTCGTCGAGCCGAGGCTGTCGTTCGCGGTGTCCGATACGCAGTACGTGTTCACGTTCGCACTGATGCTCGCCGTCGCGCTCGCGATCGGCCAGCTCGCGGCACGCCTGCGCGCGGAGGCGCGGGCCGCGCGCGCAAACGAGAAGCGCTCGGCCGCGCTCGCGCGTGTCGCGCACGACCTGTCGGCGGCGATCGAAACCGAACAGATCGCGTCGATCTGCACCGGCACGATCGCGCCGCTGCTCGGCGTGCGCGTCGCGCTCGTGCTGCCCGACGCGGACGACCGTCTGATGCCGGCGCCGCACGCCGCGTTCGTCGAAGCGCCGATCGCGCGCTGGGCCTACGAGCATGCGCGCGGGGCCGGGTGCGGGCTGCCGCCGTTCGAGCGCGCGGCCGCGCAGTACCTGCCGCTGAAGGCGCCGATGCGCGTGCGCGGCGTGCTCGTGCTGTTCGGCGACGCGCAGCCGGTACCCACGGACCCCGACGATCGCCGCCTGATCGACGCGCTGTGCTCGTCGATCGCGATGGCGCTCGAACGTGTGCACTACGTCGGCGTCGCGCAGCACACGCTCGTCCGGATCGAAGGCGAGCGGCTGCGCAACGCGCTGCTCGCCGCCGTGTCGCACGACCTGAAGACGCCGCTGACCGCGATCCGCGGGCTCGCCGAGACACTCGAGCGGCCCGAGCGGCTGGCCGACGGGCAGCCGGCCGCGCTCGCGCACGGCATCCGCAACCAGGCCGAGGCGCTGCACGGGCTCGTCGTGAACCTGCTCGATCTTGCGCGGATGCAGAGCGAGGGCGTGCGGCTGAATCGCGAGTGGCACATGCTCGACGAGATCGTCGGCAGCGCGCTCGCGCATTCGGCCGGCGTGCTGGCCGGCCGCGACGTGAGCGCCGACCTGCCGGCCGACCTGCCGCTGATCGACGTCGACGCGCTGCTGATCGAGCGCGTGCTGATGAACCTGCTCGACAACGCGGCGAAGTACGCGGGCGCGGAGGCGGCCGTGGCGGTGCGCGCACGCGTGTTCGGCGAAACGCTGTACGTGTTCGTCGAGGACGACGGGCCCGGCTTCGTCGCGCGCAACACCGAGCCGCTGTTCGAGCCGTTCGAGCGCGAGCGCAAGGAATCGTCGATCAGCGGCGTGGGGCTCGGGCTCGCGCTGTGCCGCAGCATCGTCAACGCGCACGGCGGCTCGATCCGCGCGGTGCCGCTCGATCCGCACGGCGCGCGGTTCGAGATTCGCCTGCCACTGGGTGCGCCACCCGACATCGAACACGAGAGCCGGACATGATCAGATCGCGCGTACTTGTCGTCGAGGACGAATCGGACATCCGCCGTTTCGTGCGGATGGCACTGGAACAGGAGGGGCTCGACACCTGCGAGGCGTCGACGGCCCGCGAGGCGCGGATGTACGCGTCGAGCAGCAAGCCCGATCTCGTGATCGTCGATCTCGGGCTGCCGGACGACGACGGCAAGACGTTCATCCGCGAACTGCGCGAATGGTCGACGGTGCCGGTGATCGTGCTGTCGGCGCGGCAGCAGGAGGTGGAGAAGGTCGCGGCGCTCGACGCGGGCGCGGACGATTACCTGCCGAAGCCGTTCGGCGTGCCCGAACTGCTCGCGCGGGCGCGCGCCCAGTTGCGGCGCGCGGCGTTCGTGTCGG
Source organism: Burkholderia sp. Bmkn7 (assembly GCF_041103175.1). Taxonomy (NCBI): domain Bacteria; kingdom Pseudomonadati; phylum Pseudomonadota; class Betaproteobacteria; order Burkholderiales; family Burkholderiaceae; genus Burkholderia; species Burkholderia sp. Bmkn7. Next base: position 1,279,898 of record NZ_JBGCUH010000002.1, read on the forward strand.
CCGACGGGCAATCGTCGTCGATCGTGCGCTTCGGCGACGTGACCGTCGATCTCGGCAAGCACGAAGTCGCCCGCGGCGGCGAGCCGGTTCATCTGACGCGCCTCGAATTCCGGCTGCTCGCCGCGCTGATTCGCGCGCGCGGCGGCGTGGTCGCCGCGCGGCAATTGCTGGCCGAGGTGTGGGGGATCCACGACGCGGAGCGCGCGCACTACGTGCGCGTGTACATGACGAACCTGCGGCAGAAGCTCGAACCGGTGCCGGCGCGCCCGCGGCACCTGTTGACGGAACTGCAGTTCGGCTACCGGCTGGTCGGTCTGGAAACGGTCGGCATGACGGACGGGCAGCGTGATGCGGCGTCGACAGGTCTAGACAGGTGAAAACCCGCTCCCGGCCACCAACCTGCGCGCGGAGAAAGCCGTTGTTTAGCTCGATGTAATTCGTAATTAATTGAAATTGAAGGAAATTTGCGACCCACGGCCATAATCCGCCGACAATTAGAGATAAACACGGATTGCTGGTGGTGCACCTGCGCGGGCAAAGTTGTATGTACAACTTGGGCGGTCGCCGGACGAGGCGATGCCCGGGTTGGAAGGGTTCACGGCGGGGCGCCGTGCCGGCCGCGCCGGTGCGGTCCGTCCGACGGGACCCTTGCCCAGTTCGCCTACGACAGGAACGCCATGAAGAAACTCGCGCTCAGTATTGCCCTTGCCTGCATCGCGGTCGGTGCCCACGCCAAGGATTGGTCGACGATCCGGTTCGGCGTCGACGCCAGCTATCCGCCGTTCGAATCGAAGGACGCAAGCGGCAAGGTCGTCGGCTTCGACGTCGATCTCGGCAACGAGATCTGCGCCCGCCTGAAGGCGAAGTGCGTGTGGATCGAGAACGACTTCGACGGGATGATCCCCGCGCTGAAGGCGAAGAAGTTCGACGGCGTGCTGTCGTCGATGTCGATGACGCCGGCGCGTGCCGAGCAGATCGCGTTCTCCGACAAGCTGTTCAACACGCCGACGCGCCTCGTCGCGAAGAAGGGCGCGAACCTGCAGCCGACGGCCGAATCGCTGAAGGGCAAGTCGGTCGGCGTCGAGCAGGGCACGATCCAGGAGACCTACGCGAAGACGTACTGGGCGCCGAAGAGCGTGCAGGTCGTGCCTTACCAGAACCAGGACGGTGTGTACCAGGACCTGATGTCGGGCCGCCTCGACGCGGCACTGCAGGACGCGGTGCAGGCCGACATCGGCTTCCTGAAGACGCCGCGCGGCGCGAGCTTCGACTTCGCCGGCAAGGACATCGACGATCCGAAGACGCTCGGCAACGGCGCCGGCATCGGGCTGCGCAAGGACGACGCCGACCTGAAGGCGAAGATCGACCACGCGATCGCCGACATCATCAAGGACGGCACGTACAAGAAGCTCGAGAAGAAGTACTTCGCATTCGACGTCTACGGCGGCTGACCGTCCGTGCGGCGTGCATCGCCTGCGGCGCGCGCCGCATCCGTTGCCGGGTGCAATCCGCTTCGTGGGATGCCCCCGGCTTGATGAGCAAGTCGCATCAGGTAGTGCACAGATATCGTTTGATGCGCGGTTAATGGCTATTGACAATCCAGCCACTTCGTTCTGGATCCCTTCTATGATCTTCCAAGGATTTGGCCCGCTTCTGTGGGCCGGCACGGTCGAGACCGTGAAGCTCGCGGTGCTGTCGCTGGCCGCGTCGCTCGTTCTGGGCCTCATCGGTGCGAGCGCGAAGCTGTCGACGAACCGCGTGCTCAAGTCGATCGGCACCTTCTACACGACGCTGATCCGCGCGGTGCCGGATCTCGTGCTGATGCTGCTGCTGTTCTACGGGATCCAGATCCTGCTGAACAACTTCACCGACGCGCTCGGCTGGGACCAGATCGACATCGACCCGTTCGTGGCGGGCGTCATCACGCTCGGCTTCATCTACGGCGCGTACTTCACCGAGACGTTCCGCGGTGCGTTCCTGTCGGTGCCGCGCGGCCAGCTCGAAGCGGGCTTCGCATACGGGATGAGCGGCTGGCGCGTGTTCCGCCGCATCCTGTTCCCGCAGATGATGCGCTTCGCGCTGCCCGGCATCGGCAACAACTGGCAGGTGCTCGTGAAGGCCACCGCGCTCGTGTCGATCATCGGCCTCGCGGACGTCGTCAAGGCGTCGCAGGACGCGGGCAAGAGCACGCTCGATTTCTTCTTCTTCACGCTGGCGGCAGGCGCGATCTACCTCGCGATCACGACGGTGTCGAACGTCGTGCTGCATCACCTCGAGAAGCGTTATTCCGTCGGCGTCCGGAGGCTCGCACTGTGATCGAACTCGTCAGCCAGTACTGGCAAAGCTATCTCTACACCGACGGCTACCGCTTCAGCGGCCTCGCGATCACGCTGTGGCTGCTGGTCGTGTCGATCGCGCTGGGCTTCGCGCTCGCCGTGCCGCTCGCGATCGCGCGCGCGTCGTCGAACCGCTGGATCTCGGGCCCGGTGTGGCTCTATACGTACGTGTTCCGCGGCACGCCGCTCTACGTGCAGCTGCTGATGTGCTACACGGGCATCTACAGCCTGCAGGTCGTGCACAACCACGTGCTGCTCGACACGTTCTTCCGCAACGCGATGAACTGCACGCTGCTCGCGTTCGTGCTGAACGAATGCGCGTATGCGACGGAGATCTTCGCGGGCGCGATCAAGGCGACGTCGGCCGGCGAGATCGAGGCCGGCATGGCCTACGGGATGTCGCGCTTCAAGCTCTATACGCGGATCATCCTGCCGTCCGCGCTGCGCCGCTCGCTGCCGAGCTACAGCAACGAAGTGATCCTGATGCTGCACGCGACGACGCTCGCGTTCACCGCGACCGTGCCCGACATCCTGAAGGTCACGCGCGACGTCAATTCGGCGACGTACATGTCGTTCCAGGCCTACGGCATCGCGGCCGTGCTGTACGCCGTCGTCGTGTTCACGCTCATCTGGGCGTTCCGCAAGCTCGAGACGCGCTGGCTCGCGTACCTCTCGCCGCGCGGCCATTAACGGCCATTAACGCATTCGCAAGATTCGCAAGGAAGGACCCAGCATGTACAAGCTTACCGTTGACAACCTGCACAAGAAGTTCGGCGACAACGAGGTGTTGAAGGGCGTGTCGATGAAGGCGAAGGCCGGCGACGTGATCAGCATCATCGGCTCGAGCGGCTCCGGCAAGAGCACGTTCCTGCGCTGCATCAACTTCCTCGAGCAGCCGTGCTCGGGGCAGATCACGATCGGCAGCGAGCCGATCCAGACCACGCGCGACCGCAACGGCTCGCTGCGCGTGGCCGACCAGAAGCAGCTGCAGCGGATGCGCACCAAGCTGTCGATGGTGTTCCAGCACTTCAACCTGTGGGCGCACATGACGGTGCTCGAGAACGTGATCGAAGCGCCGATGGCCGTGCTCGGGATCGGCAAGGACGAAGCGATCGCCCGCGCACGCAAGTACCTGGAGAAGGTCGGGCTCGCGCCGCGCGTCGAGGGCATGTATCCGTCGCACCTGTCGGGCGGCCAGCAGCAGCGCGTGGCCATTGCGCGCGCGCTTGCGATGGAGCCGGAGGTGATGCTGTTCGACGAGCCGACGTCGGCGCTCGATCCCGAGCTGGTGGGCGAAGTGCTGAAGGTGATGCAGAAGCTCGCGGAGGAAGGCCGGACGATGGTCGTCGTCACGCACGAGATGGGCTTCGCGCGCAACGTGTCGAATCACGTGATCTTCCTGCATCAGGGAAAGATCGAGGAGGAAGGGAATCCGCAGGAGATTCTCGTGAATCCGAAGAGCGAACGGCTCGGGCAGTTCCTGTCGGGGCGGCTGAAGTAAGCAGGCGGGCGGTGGTGCAGGGTGGAACGCTAAATGCTTGTCACGCGGAATCCTTTCGATGAAGGAGCACCGCGATGAGCGAGCAGACCACCACCGCTTTTTCCCATGTGAAGCCGCAGGACACCGCGTATCGCGGCGAAGGCCTGCGCGACTTCTTCCTGTATCGCGATCTCGGCATCGCGGCTGCGACGAACGGCAAGGTCGTCGCGCAGCTTGTCAGGGCGAATCATGCACCGGAGGCGGGCACCGGCTGGCACCGTCACGAGGCCGAGTTCCATATCGTGATCATGCTGAAGGGCTGGGCGCGCTTCATGTACGGCGAACAGGAGACGCTGGTGGCGGCCGGCGACTGCGTGCATCAGGCGCCGGGGATCGTCCACTACCTGTTCGACTACTCGCCTGACATGGAATACCTGGAGATCGTCGGGCCCGCCGATTTCAAGTCGATCGACGTCGACGGGCCGTGCGCCGTGCCGCCGCCGACGCCGTGGGGGGAAGCGGGCGCGTAGCTGCCCGGTTGCCCTGGGCGCGCGTCACGCGCACGCCTGCATCGGACCGCCTTCGGGCGGTTTTTTTGTTGCGCGCTCCCCGGAAGCTTCCGTGCGTACCGATCACGCCTGCTGCACGTTTTCCCTTCCCCGGAAACATTCTTTCGAATTCCGAACGGTTGGAAAGCTGAAGATCCGGAAAGAAAAGAAAGACATTCGTCAGTTTCGAGGCGCTGGCCGCGCCACGATGTCAAAGATCGTCAATTGCGCGGGATGGCGGTGCACGGCCTGCCGACGACCGGCGTTAAGGAGGTACCAGCCGGATCGCCGGTTGACCTTACCCGGGAGAGTTTCATGAAGCGCATCGCGAAGATCCTGACGGCTACCGCAGTGGCATGTGCGGTTCTTGTTCCGGCGCTTGCCGAAGCGCATTCGCATCGTGTGTGCCACGTCGATCATCACCACCATCGCGTGTGCCGCTGGGTGCGGTAAGCGCGAATTTTCCGGGGCGACCCGGAATGCATTCTTCAGTCAGGCAAATCAGGAGAGGACCATGAAAAAAACGATGTTGATCGCCGCGCTGGTCGCCGGCATGGGTGTGTCGATCGGTGCGTTCGCGCAGGTTCCGGCCAGCGCGCCGGCCGGCACGACCGGTCTGTGCAAGGACGGCTCGTTCTACTCGGGCGCGTCGAAGAAGGGCGCATGCGCGGGCCACAAGGGCGTGAAGACCTGGTACGGCGCATCGGCCGCCGCGGCGGCGAGCGCACCGGCCGCGGCGCCGGCCATGGCGGCTTCCGCTACGCCGGCATCGGGCACCGCTCCCGCGAAGAGCGCCGCCGCGACGACCGCGGCCGCAGCGCCGGGCGGCGGCGCGGGCAAGGTGTGGGCGAACGACAGCACGAAGGTCTACCACTGCTCGACCGACAAGTACTATGGCAAGACGAAGCACGGCAGCTACATGTCGGAAGCCGACGCGAAGGCGAAGGGCTACCACGCGTCGCACGGCAAGGCCTGCTCGTAACGCGCAGGGCCGGCGCGCGAGTGCATGCACGCGCGCGTCGGCCGGACGCAGCCGCCAACGTCGCCCCGCCTCTGCGGCGGGGCGATGCATTTGTGCCGCCAACCGCGCTCAGTGCGCGTGATGCGAGCGTGTTTCCGCCGCCGCGTCGCTCCCGGTGGCACGCGCATCGAGCAGTGCACGCAGCGTGACGTAGTGGGTGCCGTCCGTATCGCCTTCCGCGCCCGCGGTGCGATCGTACGGCTCGTTGTCATGGATCGTCGCCCGCACGATCGGATAGATCTGCGTTTCCCACCGGCTGCCGTTGAACACGCCGTAATGCCCCACACCCGTCTGGACGTGGTGCGTCTTCAGATACGGCGGCAACCCCGAACACAGCTCCTGCGCGGCCACCGTCTGGCCCACCGCGCAGATATCGTCCTTCTCGCCTTCGATCGTCAACAGCGCGGTGCGATGAATCGCCGCCGGTTCGACGAGCCGGTCGCCGACCGTCAGCTCGCCGCGCGCGAGCGCGTATTGCTGGAACACCTTCTCGACCGTTTCCAGGTAGAACTCCGCGGTGAGGTCGGCCGTCGCGAAATATTCGTCGTAGAAGTGCCGCAGCGTGTCCGCTTTCGCGGGATCGCCTTTCGCGCGCTCGTAATACAGATCGGCGAACGACGCCGCGTGCCGGTCCGGGTTCATCGACATGAACGCGCCGACCTGCACGAAGCCCGGATACACGCACCGCTGCGCGCCGACGAAACCGGGCGGCACGACGCTGATCAGGTTGCGCGCGAACCATTCGATCGGCTGGCTCGTCGCGAGCGCATTGACCTTGGTCGGATTCACGCGGCAGTCGATCGGGCCGGCCATCAGCGTCAGGCTCGCGGGCTGCGCCGGATCGCTGCCGGCCGCCATCAGCGCGACCGCCGCGAGTGCGGCGACGGTCGGCTGGCAGATCGCGAGCACGTGCGCGTCCGGGCCGATCTGGCGGATGAAGTCGATCACGTGCGCGACGTATTCGTCGAAGCCGAAGCGCCCGGCCGTCAACGGAATGTCGCGCGGGTTGTGCCAGTCGGTGATGTACACGTCGTGATCGGCCAGCATCGTGCGCACCGTGCCGCGCAGCAGCGTCGCGAAATGCCCGGACATCGGCGCGACGATCAGCACGCGCGGCTGGCGCGCGACCGGCCGCGCCTTGCGGAAATGCAGCAGCGTCGCGAACGGCGTGACGGCCGCCGCTTCCTCGACGATCGGCACCGTGTCGCCGTCGACGACGATCGATTCGATCCCGAACGGCGGACGCCGGTGCGAGAACGCGCAGCACTCGAGCAGTTCGCACAGCGCGTCGAGCATGCGGCCGGTCGGCGTCGACGTCGCGGGCGGCCACAGCGACATCGTCGCGCGCGTGGTGGCCGCCCATGCACGCGCCGGGCGCAGGCATTCCGCAGACCATTGATAAAACGGATAGGCAAGCAGGTTCATGACCGTCGCTCGTTGCGCCGCGATGCAGGGAACGAGGCAAGCCGTGTGCCAGCGTGCGGCTGGCACGCGCGTTGCACGCAGTTCGGGAACGCGGCGGTGCAGGCGGCACGTGACGACGGACGGGTGCAGGAGACGTGCTGCCGAACCGGTTCCGCGCATGACTCATGGCGCGCCACCGTGCGGCACTGCGCCAGTTCGGCGAATGGGCCGCACAGGCATGGTGCGGGTAACGGCGTGACGCGTCCGTTTCGGTGCAGGGGCACGAACGGCAACCAGCAGAGGAGCGACATGGAATCCACCGGACAGACGACGCTGACCATCAGCAGCCGCAATTACTCGTCGTGGTCGATGCGCGGCTGGCTGCTCGCGAAGCTGAGCGGGCTCGTGTTCGAGACGGTCAGCGTGCCGATCGATGCCGCGTCGCGCGCGGAGCTGCTGCTGCTGTCGCCGTCGATTCTCGTGCCGTGCCTGACGCACGACGGCAACACGGTGTGGGACACGCTCGCGATCGCCGAATACCTGAACGAGATCCGGCCGCAGGCGCGGCTGCTGCCCGAGAACCGGCGCGCGCGCGCCCACTGCCGGTCGATCTGCGGCGAGATGCATTCCGGTTTCAGCGCGTTGCGATCCGCGCTGCCGATGAACCTGCGCGCGCATTTCCCCGGCTTCCGGATCTGGTCGCGCGCGCAGCACGACATCGAGCGGATCGTGACGATCTGGCGCGAGTGCCTGGCCGCGTACGGCGGCCCCTGGTTGTTCGGCGCGGAGATCGGGATTGCCGACGCGATGTATGCGCCCGTCGTCACGCGCTTCCTGACCTACGACGTGAAGCTGGAGCCCGATATCGCCGAGTACTGCATGCAGGTGCTCGCGCATCCGTTCGTGGCGGAGTGGATCGATGCGGCGAAGGCGGAGCACGAAGACATCGACGAACTCGACATGGAGTTCTGACGCGCGGGATCGCCCGTCGCTTTCAATTGCACTACACGCACCGGCATCGAAACGAACGTTTCGATCTGGCCGCGTAACGCGCAAACGTTTTACCTTGATTTCGATTCGACGCGAGGACGAATGCCCTAAAGGATGTTGAGCACGATGACGTAAACGAGTCACGGGGACGACTCGCGATCGCATGCTTCCGACGTGCGACGCGCAGTCCGCAACAATCAGCGCAGCAGGGGAATCGACTTGAATCGTCAGCAATCGTGGACGCGTACGGCGGCGCCCGGGGAAATCATTTATTCCGAGGGTTTTGCGGGCGAGCCCGTCATCTTTCTGATCACCGACGGTAAGGTCGAACTGTCCACGCGATGCGACGACAAGCGCGTCGTCGTCGCGACGCTCGGTCGGGGCGAGTTCTTCGGTGAATCGGCGTTGCTCGCGGCCGAGCCGCGTGCCCATACCGCGAAGGCGCTTTCATTCTGCCAGCTGACGGTCGTGCCGGCCGGCATGCTCGACGAGGAAATCGAGCGTGTGTCGGCGCTGCTGCGTCATATCGTGCGCACGATGATCCGCCGCGTGAAGCGCAAGGACGACCAGCTCGCGACCTATACGCATGCCGACTTCATGCCGGGCGTGCTGTCGTATGCGCATGTGCTGGCGCTGATGGCGGGCGCCGACGCGCGCGACGCCGGCGACTCATGGACGCGCCGGCCGATGCAGGCGCATGCGGCCGAAACGTCGGTGCCGCTCGCCGAAGTGATCCGCAAATGCCGCGCGATCGCCGGCCACTCGCGGCCGCACGTGCTCGCGATGCTGCGACGCATGGAGAAGCTCAATCTCGTCACGATCGAAGCGGCGCAGGCGGACCACGCCGGCGGGGCGGCCGATTATGCGGCGTCGTCGGATGCGCGCCAGGTCGTCACGTTCGACGCCGCGCGCGTGATCGATCGCGCGCAGCAGGTGGCCGATCACGATCTCGACCTGTCGATCAACAGCGAACTCGAGCTCATCGAGCTCGCCGATCTCGAATCGCTGATCGGCGTCGAGAAGACGATGCTGCTCAACAAGCTGTCGAACGGCGAGATTGCCGACGAAGTGTTCGCGTTCCGCAAATCGAAGGTGCTCAGTTACGTCGAACAGAAGGGCGTCGCGTACTTCTCGCGGCGCAATGCGCGTCGCGGCGGCGACGTGCGCGCGCTGGAGGATCTCGTGTGGATCGACCCGCGCACGCTGTTCGACGTCATCAGCGCGTTCGACACCTACGATCTCGCGAAGCTGATCGCGAATCTCGACGATCGCGCGGTGGCCGACAAGCTGTTCTCCGTGATGACCGAGGCGCGGCGCAACGAGGTGTCGTGGGTGATGCGTCGCGAGCTCAAGCTCGATCCGGTCGAGATCGAGGACATCGAGCGGCGCGTGCTGGATGCCGTTCGCGCGGCGAAGGCGCCGGCGGCGGGCACCGCGCCCGTCGCATCGGCATCGGATGCATGACCAAGGGGGCGCGCATGGATCTGTTGACCCTGGCCGGTGTGGTGCTTGGCGGCGCGGCGATCGTGTTCGGCTTCGCGCTCGAAGGCGGGCATTTCCCGATGCTGTTCCAGTTCGAGGCGCTTGTCATCGTGCTCGGCGGCACGCTCGGCGCGGTGATGATCCAGAACACCTGGGCACGCTTCTTCGACGCGGTGAAACAGTTGCGGCTCGCGTTCGTGCGGGCGCGCGAGGTCGATCGCAAGAACCTGTCCGACCTGCTCGAATGGGGCGACCGCGCAAAGCTCGACGGGCTGCTCGCGTTCGAATCGATGGACGTGAGCGGCATCCATCCGTTCGCGCGCCGCGGGCTCGAACTGCTGGCGAACGGCGTGTCGACCGCCGTGCTCGAGGACGCGTTGCAGCGCGAACTCGATGCCTACGAACGCAGCCGCCTGGCGGCCGCGCGCGTGTGGCAGCAGGCGGGCGGATATGCGCCGACGTTCGGCATTCTCGGGTCGGTGCTCGGGCTCGTGCAGGTGACGAGCCACATCCTCGAACCGGCGCAGCTCGGGCCGGGCATCGCGGTCGCGTTCATCGCGACGCTGTACGGGCTGGCGTTCGCGAACCTCGTGTTCCTGCCGCTTTACGGCAAGCTGCGCGCGCAGATCGATAGCGAGCTGCGGTTTCGCAAGCTGTATCTCGACGGTTTCCTGGCGATATCGCGCAAGGAATCGCCGCATACGATCGAAACGCGCCTGACCGGCGACGTGCGCGGGCGCGCGGTGGAATCGCTTGCGTGACGCGTGTGTCGGACGATCAACCCGGATTCCCAACAACATGACTGCTCGAACTGACGGTGTCTCCGCCGCCGATCGCGACGACGAGCTCGAAGGCGCGCAGTCCGGCCGCTGGCTGATTTCGTACGCGGATCTCATCACGACGCTGATGGTGCTGTTCCTCGCGTTGTACGTGCTCCAGCTCGCGAAATACAACGCACTCGACGCGCGGTACCAGACGCTTGCGCGGCAGGCGGGTGGTGCCGCGAGCGCTGCCGATGCGGCTACGCCCGACCCTGCGCCGCCGTGGCTCGCGTTGCTCGATTCGTTGAAGTCGAACGGCCGGATTTCGCTCGTGAAGGCGCCGCATGGTGTCGAGATCGGCATCGACGCGAAGATCCTGTTCAACGTCGGCGATGCGCGTTTGCTGCCAGATTCGTCGCCGGTGCTGAACCAGATTGCGCAGGCGCTGAGCGAGCACGCGACCGGCGACATCCTCGTCGAAGGGCATACCGACAGCGTGCCGATCGCGAACGCGAAATACGAATCGAACTGGGAGCTGTCGTCCGCGCGTGCGGGGAGCGTCGTGCGCTACCTGACCGAGCGCGGCGTGGCGCCGCATCGCGTGGCGGCGATCGGGCGGGCCGATACGCAGCCGCTCGTCGCGGGCGACGATGCGGCTTCGCGGGCGCGAAACCGGCGTGTCACGATCTTCGTTGCATACTGATCTGCGCTGATCGCGAGTCGACAGGCGGCCGGTTATGCCCGCCTGACAACAACATAACGAATCTCGCATGATGAACATCTGAAATCCGCGATGCGGTTCCGCGCGTGCATGCCGATAACCCAAACTGGCTCAGACCGAGCGGTTATCGAGGGTTCCCCATGCATTTCTGGCGCAAGCTTTCCATTCAGAACAAGCTGATTCTCAGCATGACGAGTTGCCTGCTCGTGTTCGTCGCGATCTCGAGCGGACTCAGCATCCGTCTGATCGGCAACGCGGTGCGCGACCGTGTCGTCCGCGAGGAGCTGCCGACGGCCGTGAACGGCATCCGCGCAGACGTGCAGCGGCAGATGGCCGGGCCGATCGCCGCGTCGCGGATTCTCGCGCGCGACGCGTTCCTGCTGCAATGGGAAGCCGACGGCGAACCCGACGCCGGCACGCGCAACTGGATCCAGCTCGCGAAGAACGTGAAGGACGAGCAGAAGGCCGCGTCGGTGCAGTGGGTGTCCGTGAAGAGCGGCAACTACTACAACGAATCCGGCCTGCAGCGGAAGGTGACCGACAAGGATCAGTGGCTGACCGGCTTCCTGTCGTCCGGCAAGGCGTTCGACGTGAACATGGATCGCGAGGTGACGGTCGGCGGCTACATGATGTTCATCAACAGCCGCGTCGAGCTCGACGGCGTGCCGATCGGCGCGGCCAGCATGAGCCTGTCCGTCGATGCGCTCGCGAAGGGGATCGCCGCCTACCGGATCGGCGAGACCGGGTTCGCGTATCTCGTGCGTCCCGACGGCGCGATCATGATGCATCGCGATTCGTCGCTGATCGACGGCAAGCATTTCATGAAGGACCAGCAGGGGTTGCCCGGCGATGCGTCGTCGACGCTGCTGGCCGGCAAGCCGTATGCGTACCTGAGCTACGACGGCGACGGCGGCGCGCGTTTCATCGCGACGTCGTTCATTCCGGAGCTGAACGCGTATGTCGTCGTCGAGGTGCCGCAGGCCGAACTGCTCGGGCCGGTGACACGCGCGATCCGCAGCGCGGCGCTGGTCGCGGCGGTGGTGGGCCTCGCGGTCGCGCTGCTCGTGATCTGGCTGGTGGGCCGCGCGATTGCCGCGCCGATCCGCCGCGCGGCGACGCTGCTGTCGGAGATCGCCAGCGGCCAGGGCGACCTCACGCGCCGGATGACGGTCGAGAGCCAGGACGAAATCGGGCAGTTGTCGGATGCGTTCAACCGGTTCGTGTCGTCGCTGTCGACGCTGGTGCACAGCATTCGCGCGGCGTCCGCGTCGATTGCCACGGGTTCGGCGCAGATTGCGTCGGGGAATGCCGATCTGAGCGAACGTACCGAAGGGCAGTCGAGCAACCTGGAGCGGACGGCTTCGTCGATGGAAGAGATCACGGCCGTGGTGCGCAACAACACCGAGACGGCCACGACGGCCGCGAAGATGATCAACGGCGCGTCGGATACGGCGGCGCGCGGCGGGCAGGTGGTGGGTGAGGTCGTGACGACGATGGAGCAGATCAGCCACGCGTCGCAGCGGATCTCCGAGATCATCGTGATGATCGACAGCATCTCGTTCCAGACGAACATTCTCGCGCTGAATGCGGCCGTCGAGGCGGCGCGGGCCGGGGAGCAGGGGCGCGGGTTTGCGGTGGTGGCGTCGGAAGTGCGGAATCTGGCGCAGCGCAGCGCGCAGGCGGCCAAGGAGATCAAGGCGCTGATCGAGCACAGCGCGGGCACGGTGAACACCGGATCGCGGCTGGTCAGCGAGGCAGGGAAGGTGATGAGCGATGTCGTGTCGCAGGTGCAGGGCGTGAGCGCGATGATGAGCGAGATCGCCGAAGCCAGCCTGGAGCAGAGCGCCGGGATCGACCAGATCGGCGATGCGGTGCAGTCTTTGGATCAGATGACGCAGCAGAATGCGGCTTTGGTCGAGGAAAGCGCAGCGGCGGCGGCGAGCTTGAAACAGCAGGCGGCGGAGCTGACGAGGCTCGTGTCGGCTTTCAAGGTGGATGAATGAAGCCTGATTCGCGTTTTAGAATGGAGCGTTTCTGAGGGACGGCTGCCGTGGGTTCACGGCAGCCGTTATGCATGTCGGTGCGGGATTCGGTGACGTCCATAAAAATGAAGCGTTTTTCCAGGTGGAAGATCGGGGTGGGGGCGGTGGTGCTCGTTGCGGTGATCGCCGGTGTGGGGGCGAAGGTGATTGCGTCGCCGACCGATTCCTACCTGGCGTATCGGAAGCAGGCTGTCGACGCGATCGAGGCGGCCAAACCGGACGACAAGGCGGAACTGGACAGGAAGTACACGTCGGAGGTGAATGCGCGGCTGGCCAGGCTTGTCGGGAAGGTCAGGGCGAGAGGCTTTTCCGCGACGGCGGGGAGCACCGTCGACGGTCTCTCCATCGACGACGGGATGACGCCCGGGCCGGATGGACTGTTCCTGAAGTCGGGTGACGGCAAGGTGAACCTCGTCGTGACGACGGTTCCGCTTTTGACGGCCTGGGCCAGGACGGCGGATGCGGGGATCAGGTCGACGGATGATGTCGCGTCGATTTTCGATAACGCGACGTTTTACACCGACGTGTTCGGCCACGACGCCGCGGCATTCCGGTTCGCCGAATTGCCGGTGAAGCGGAAGCCGGCCGATGCGGTGGTGAAGGCGTTGTTGCTCGGGGAAAGCCAGGACGGGATGCCGGACGGGCCGAATACGCTGGCCGTGTCGATCAGGCAGGGCGCGCGGATTTATATCCTGTGGCGGGACGCGACATTGCCGAAGATCGTCGCCTGCAGTGCGGAGCACGTGCCAGAGGAACAGCGGCCAGCCTGCTTCGCGCAGCAATTGCCCAAACAGCGGCGCTATTCGCGGTTTCTTTCCGAAGCACAGGCGATGGTCGATGCCGTCGTTCAATAGGACGGAATGCGATTGCCTCGGAATCGCGAGGCGAGCGGATTCGCCCGCTTTTTGACACGTTCGACAGCACCGGAAGCATCGCCGACAATCCGCGACTGAAGATCAGGCAGCCATCGATGTCGAATACCGCTTCGTCGCCGGGTACTTCAGTTTCCCTTTTCTGTGCCCAGCTTCGTCAGCCATGACCATTGCCTTCGAGTCCCCCGATCAGCCTGACGTGATCGCCCTCATCGCCGATCTCGATGCGTACCAGGACACCCTGTACCCGCCCGAGAGCCGGCACGCTCTGGATATCGCGTCGCTGAATCAAGCCAATGTGCTGTTTGCCGTCGCGCGGGATAGCGACGGCAAGGCGATCGGTTGCGGCGCGGTTGTCCTCAACCCCCAATTCGGCGAACTGAAGCGGATGTACGTCAGCCCGCGAGGTCGCGGGCAGGGTGTCGCGAGGAAACTCATGGCGCTGCTCGAATCACGGGCGATCGATCTCGGTTGCACGTTGCTCACGCTCGAAACCGGACCCTATCAACACGAGGCGCTGGCTTTATATGCATCCGCGGGATATCAGCGCCGCGGGCCGTTCGGCGGTTACACGAACGACCCGTTGAGCGTGTTCATGCAAAAACCCATCGCGGCTTGAGCGTTCGGTTCGCATGGTCAGGTCATGGCGACCTGCAGGGTCGCATCGCTTTGTCCGAAAAACGGGTCGCCAGCAGAAACAGTTACAAGTTAGCAGTTGACGCGCGCCGGCCTGGCGGTTAGTGTACGCATCGAAGTCCAAGAAGTCCGATTGCTGTTCATCAATTGCTCGCTCTCCGCAGCGGTATTCGTTGTCCTCTCCCTCCTTGACGCTTCACGCGCGCTTCAACAGCGCACATCTCTCTATTTTTTTCTCAAGGAATCTTCATGGATACCGGTATCGTCAAGTGGTTCAACGACAGCAAGGGTTTTGGCTTCATCACGCCGGATAACGGCGGCGACGACCTGTTCGCCCATTTCTCCGAAATTCGTGCCGACGGCTTCAAGACGCTGGCTGAAAACCAGAAAGTGAGCTTCGAAACGAAGCAGGGCCCGAAGGGTCTGCAAGCGGCCAACATCAAGCCGCTGTAAAGTTTGAAGGGCCCGGCCTCCCACGACGGACGCCGGGTCGCAGCGACACCCCCACGGAGCTTCGTCTCCTGAAGTTGGCGCGATTGCTCTTAGCTGCATCTGTTCATTCAGCAGCTCGCCAAGCGCCACACGCCTCGTTGCACTTCATTCCCCCCTCCGGCAGCAACGCCGCACTTTCGCTTTCCGAAAGCTTCAGATTCAGCTTGCAATGGCTTTGAATCGGCGCGTCCGTGCATATTGCGCACGGCATGCGCGCACTCGAACATGATTAAAATTAAAAATGCAAAACAAACGAATTCAACAATACAACGGCTATGCCGTCCAACCCTCGGCGCATCGTTTGCCCGACGGTAGTTTTTCATCCAACCTGGTGCTCGAACGTACCGACAGCACACCCGCGGAAGGCCGCTACCAGTTCTATTCGCTCGATTACTTCGCGAGCGAAGCGCAGGCACTGCGGCACTCGGCCCGCTGGGCACGGCGCTGGATCGACACACGCGGTTAACGGTAACGCCGCGGTACCCGACACCCCGCGCAGACGAGTCACCCGGGCGCGCACGACAACGCGCGTCCAACCCTTGCGCGCGATCGATTCGTTACGCTTCGATTCGATCAGCGCGCCACGCTCTCCCGGTTCCGAAGCTGGCCAGTCGCCGAGCATGGTCGGCGAACACTTGAACGCGCTCGTTCAACGCGAGGCCACGCGTACAGGTGCTCGTCGCCGCGCATCATTCGTGCGAAGATTGACCGCACATCACACTCGCCTGCCCGAGAACGACGTGACCTCATTCAACCCCGAGCGCAAACCGGACACCGCCCACCCGCCCTGGATGCCCGTCGCGATGGCGGAACTCGGCATCCGCCGCCATCCGCCCGGCAGCGTCAATCCGCGCATCGTCGAATACAACAACCAGACGAACCTGGTCGGCTACGACGACAAGATTTCCTGGTGCTCGTCGTTCGTCAACTGGTGCATGACGCATGCCGGCATTCGCGGCACGGGCTCCGCGCTCGCGCGTTCGTGGCTCGAATGGGGCCGGCCGCTGGAGCGCCCTGTGTACGGCTGCATCGCGATCCTGACGCGCGACGATCCCGCGAGCTGGAAAGGGCATGTCGGT
This sequence comes from Burkholderia sp. Bmkn7, assembly GCF_041103175.1. Classification (NCBI taxonomy): domain Bacteria; kingdom Pseudomonadati; phylum Pseudomonadota; class Betaproteobacteria; order Burkholderiales; family Burkholderiaceae; genus Burkholderia; species Burkholderia sp. Bmkn7. The sequence continues at coordinate 1,295,762 of NZ_JBGCUH010000002.1, forward strand.
TTCTACCTGCGTCACGACGACGAGCACGTACATCTGTTCGGCGGCAATCAACTGGAAGAGGTGCGCGAGCTCGCGTACCCGTTGAACGAAGTGATCGGCTACCGCTGGCCCCACGCCGTCTGACCAACCGCCGCGGCGCAAACAAAACTTCGAACATCGCTTTTCAAGCGGCGGCTAATCCGTCGCACATGCCGCATCGATCCACGCGGAGCCTGCCGATGCGCCTCCCGCACGGTCGCCGATCTCCGCCCTGACAAGGAGCCTGTCGTGCAAACCGGAAATCTCCGTCTCTATGCGGATACGCAATACGCGAGCCCTTACGCGATGTCGGTGTTCGTCGCCCTCGAGGAAAAAGGGCTGACCTACGAACGGGTGACCGTCGATCTCGGCAACCGCGCGCATTTCGCACCCGACTACGCGGCGACGTCGCTGACGCAACGCGTACCGACGCTCGTGCACGACGATTTCGCGCTGTCGGAATCGTCGGCGATCACCGAGTATCTCGACGAGATCTTCCCGGGCACACGGCTCTATCCAGCCGATCCGCGCCAGCGCGCGCAGGCGCGACAGGTGCAGGCGTGGCTGCGCAGCGACCTGATGGCGATCCGCACGGAACGGTCGACCGAAGTGCTGTTCTACGGGCCGTCGAGCGAGCCGCTGTCGAGCCTGGCGCAGGCTGCCGCGCAGAAGCTGTTTGCGGCCGCCGGCAAGCTGCTCGCACCGGGTGCGGCAAACCTGTTCGGCGAGTGGAGTATCGCGGATGTCGACCTCGCGGTGATGCTGAACCGTCTGGTGCTGAATGACGATCCGGTGCCGCAGCGCCTCGCCGACTATGCGCGTGCGCAGTGGGAGCGGCCGTCGGTGCAGCGCTGGGTGAAGCTGAAGCGGCCGCCGCTGTAATACGCGGGTGCAAGGCGCGCGGCGACGGCATGAGAAAACGTGTGCCGGCTGCCGGCGCGCCGCGTTTCAGATCGTCCCGCATGCAACCAAAATCGGCGTGCTAGAGTTAGCCGGCATTCCTCCTCACCTGAATCCTCCCGAACCGCCATGAGCTATCTTCCCCAACTCGCCGCAGTCGGCGGCGTGATGTTGCTGGCGTGCGTCAGCCCCGGCCCCGACCTGATCGCTGTTTCGTCCCATGCGCTCGGCAATCGCCGTGCGGGTTTGCTGGCCGCGTTGGGCATTGCGTCGTCGCATGCCGTGTGGGCGGCGATGGCGATTTTCGGGCTCGGGCTGATCGTCGCGAAGCTCGCGTGGCTGTACGAGGCGATCCGCATCGCCGGTGCGGCTTACCTGATTTACCTGGGCATCAGGACGCTGTGGGGCCTGCGCCAGTCGGCAAGGCAGGCTGAAGCGGCAAGCCAGCCGATCGTTCGCGGCGGCGTGCACGCATACCGGAAAGGGCTGCTGGTCGGCCTGACCAACCCGAAAGCCGCCGCGTTCTTCGGCAGCCTGTTCGTCACGCTGCTGCCCGCGCATGCGCCGGCATGGGTGCATGGCGCGACGCTGGCCGTGGTCGTCGCCGTATCGCTGACATGGTTCTGCACGGTGGCCGTGCTGTTCTCGACGAACCGCGTGCAGACGGGTTACGCGAAACTGCGCAAGCCGATCGATGCGGTGATGGGGACGATCCTGTTGGGGCTCGGCGCGAAGCTGGCGCTGGATCGGTAACGCTGCGATGAACGTGCTCGGCCCGATCCTCATCGGGCTCCTGCTGGCTGCCGGCGTGTTCGCTGCGATCCGGTTCTGGCACAAGCGCGTCACGCGTATCGTCACCGTCATCGCGGGGCTGGGCATTGCGTGGCTGGCGGTTTACCTGATCGCGTTGTCGTCGGTCAAATGTCTGGGGTCGTGCGGTTGACGAGCGGGACGCCGGCAAGTGTCGAGGCCGGCGTCGTATCGGGATCACGTTCAGTTCTTCGCCACCGCCTCCACCGTCGGCCCACCCGTCGCGTCGTTCCTGCTCCACCCGCCCCCAAGCGACCGATAAAGCGCGACCGCCGCGAGCGCATGCTCGCGCCTGACCTGGTTGAGCGAATCCGAATCGCGCAGATACACCTCCTGCGCCGACAGCACATCCAGAAAATCCGTCGCGCCACCCTTGTAGAGCTGATTCGCCAGCCCGAGCGCCTTGTCCGACGCAGCGAGCGCACTATCGAGCCGCCGCGTCGCCTCATCGGCGCTGACGAGATTCGCGCGTGCATCCTCGACTTCCCGCAACGCCTGCAGCATCGTCTGCCGTAACCCGAGTTCCGACTCGCGCATCCGGCTTTCGCTCTGCGAGATATCGGCCGTAATCCGCCCCGCATTGAAGATCGGGCTCGTCGCACTCAATGCCGCGCTGAACAGGTTGTCGGTCAACGTCGGCAACCCGAGATAGGAAGCCGCGAGAATCCCGTCCGTCAGGTTCAACGAAAACTTCGGATACCGCTCGGCCTTCGCCACGCCGACTTGCGCCGCCCGCCGCTCGACCTGCGCATACGCAGTCAGCACATCGGGCCGTCGCAGCAACGCCTGCGAAGGCAACGTATCGGGCGCGCCAGCCGGCGGCGCGGGAATGTCGCCGGCCTGCGCGAGCACGAGCCGATCGACCGATTCCGGCGTGCGCCCCGAATATACGGCAATGAGATTGAGCTGATGCGAGATCTGCGCCTGCGTCGGCGGAATCCGCGCTTCGAGCGCGTCGAGCTGGTTCTGCGCGCGCGTGACGTCGAGTTCCGTCGACAGCCCGAACGCCTGTCGCTTGCGCGTGAGCTCGAGCGCATGCTGTCGGATCTTCGCGTTGTCCTGAAGGATCTTCAGTTCCTGCTGTGCCCAGCGCAGATCGACGTACGCGGACGCCGCATCCGCTGCGAGCGCGAGCCGCATCGCATCTTCCGCATGCTTCTGGCCGACGAGTTCCGCCTGCGCGGCGAGCAGGGCGAGCCGTTCGCCGCCGAATACGTCGGGCGACCAGCTCAGCGCGAGCCCCGCGCCGGCCTGCCGCACATAGCCGAGCGGCGGTGGCGTGTTCTGGCGTGCGTCGGCCGCATGCGCGGTGGCGTCGACTTCGGGCAGCAGCACCGCGCGCTTCTGCACGGTCAGCGCCTGTGCCTGCTTCACGCGTTCGGCGGCGGCCTGCAGATCGAGGTTGCCGTCGAGCACAACCGCGATCAGCCGGTCGAGCACAGGGTCGTGGAATTGCGCCCACCAGGCGGCGGCGTCGATGTCCGCGCGCGGCACGTCGGTATACCATGCGGTGGGGGCGAGCGTCTGGACGGATTCGGACAGCGCCGGATGCTGCGCGGGCTGCACCGCGCACCCGGCGGCGAATGCGCTGACAGCCAGCGCCACGAGTAGCTTTTTCATGATGATGACCCTGGCCTCAGTGCGCGTCCGGCGGCGGCGCGTTCAACGTAATGGGTTTGGAAAACACGACGGCAAACAGCGCGACGACGAAACACAGCGACAGCACGTAATACGCATCCGCATAAGTGAGCGTCAGCGCTTCGCGATAGATCAGCCGATGCAGGTTCGCGAGCCCGGCCTGCGCGGTATTCAGCGTATTGCCGGCCACCGAGCCCCAGTAAGCCGCCTGTCGATCGAGCAGCGACGCGATCTGCGGTTCGCCGGCGCTCACGTGCTCGTTCAGCCGCAGGTAGTGAAAATTCAGCCGGTCGTTGAGCATCGTCGCGCTCACCGCGATGCCGATCGCGCCGCCGAGATTGCGCATCAGGTTGAACAGGCCGCTCGCCGATTTCAGCCGCGACTGCGGCAGCGAGCCGAGCGCCATCGTCACGATCGGCGGCACGCTGAACTGCTGGCCGATGCCGCGCAGCGCCTGCGGCAGCAGCAATTCGCGCCAGCCCCAGTCGTGCGTGATCGGCGTGTACAGGTAGCAGCCGAGCCCGAAACAGATCAGCCCGAACACGAGCAACGCACGCAGGCTGAAGAAGCGCGCGGCGAACGCATACGCGCAGAGCGCGATCAACTGGAACGCACCGACCGACAGCAGCGCGATGCCGATCTGCAGCGAGCTGAACGCGCGCACCTGCGCGAGAAACAGCGGCGTCAGGAACACGGTCACGAAGATCCCGATGCCGGTCACGAACGACAGCAGGCTGCCGATCCCGAAGTTGCGCACGGCGAGCGCGCGCAGGTCGACGATCGGATCTTTGGCGGTCAGCGCGTGCACGAGGAACAGGAAGCCGCAGATGCCGGAGATCCACGCGCAGATCACGATCGCATCGTCGCCGAACCAGTTCTTGCGCGGGCCTTCCTCCAGCACGTATTCGAGGCAGCCGAGGAAACCCGACATCAGCACGATGCCGAGGTAGTCGCCGCGCTTGATGAGGCTGAGATCGGGTTCGTCGATATGCACGTAGCGCGGCACGAGTGCGGCCACCGCGATGCCCGGTACGAGGTTCAGGTAGAACAGCCAGTGCCACGACCATTGATCGGTGATCCAGCCGCCGATCACGGGGCCGATCGCCGGAGCGAGCGACGCGAGCGCGCCGATGGTCGTCGACGCGATCAGCCGCTGCCTGCCCGGGAACAGCACGAATGCGGTGGTGAACACGGTCGGGATCATCGCGGCGCCGAGCGCGCCCTGCAGCCCGCGAAACAGGATCATCGAGTTGATGTCCCACGCGAGCCCGCACAGCATGCTCGTGATCGTGAAGCCGACGGCCGACGCGACGAACAGCCAGCGCGTCGACATCACCTTCGACAGCCAGCCCGACATCGGGATCACGATGATCTCGGCGATCAGGTAAGCCGTCTGCACCCACGACAATTCGTCCTGGCTGGCGGACAGGCCGCCGCCGATGTCGCGCAGCGACGACGCGACGATCTGGATGTCGAGCGTCGCCATGAAGAAGCCGACGCACATCAGCGCGAAGGCGAAAACGCGCTGCTTCGTCGGTTGCGACGCCGGGTCGCCGGAAAACGCGGTGGTCATCGTCGTCTCCCGTTCAGCTCGCGCGGCCGGTATGCACGGTCACGACCGCGGACAGGCCGGGGCGCAGCACGTGCTCGAGGCCCGGCTGCGGATCGAGATGCACGCGCACGGGCACGCGCTGGACGATCTTCGTGAAGTTGCCGGTCGCGTTCTCGGGCGGCAGCACGCTGAAGGTCGCGCCGGTCGCGGGCGCGAGGCTGTCGACGCGGCCGTGAAGGCGCGTGCTCGACGCATCGAGCGACACGTCGACGCGATCGCCCGCGTGCATCTTGCGCAGCTGGTCTTCCTTGAAGTTCGCGTCGATCCACAGTCCGGAAGCCGGCACGATCGTCAGCAGCGGCACGCCGACGTTCGCGAGCATCCCGACGCGGCCCGTGCGATTGCCGACGTAACCGTCGACCGGCGAGCGGATCGTCGTGTATTCGACGTTGAGCGCGGCGACGCGCTGCGCGGCGAGCGCGGTGTTCACGCGCGCCCGCGCGTCGGCGAGCTGCGCGCCGAGCACATCGAGCTGCCGCTTCGACGCGAGCAGCGCGGCGTCGCTGCGTTCGACGGCGGCGCCGGCCTTCGAATAATCGGCGTCCGCGCGTTCGACGATCTGGTTCGACACCGCGTCGGATTTCACGAGCTCGCGATAGCGCACACGATCCGATGCGGCGCGCGTCAGCTCGGCCGACGAAGCGTTCTTGTCCGCTGCGTGCTGTCCGATCACCGCATATTGCAGTTGCTGCTTCGCCTCGAGTTCGGTCACGGCGGAGCGCGCGCTGTCGACTTCGGCGCTGGCCTGCGCGAGCTTCGCGTCGTAGTCGCGCGCATCGAGCTGCACGAGCACGTCGCCGGCCTTCACGCGCTGGTTGTCGGTCACGAGGATCTTGTCGACGAAGCCGTTGACCTTCGGTGCGAGCACCGTCACGTCGCCGCCCACATAGGCATCGTCGGTGCTTTCCTGGAAGCGCAGCACGAACAGCCAGTCGAGCGCGGCGGCGGCCACGACGACGACGACGGCGCCCACCGCGATGCGCATCCATGGCACGCGGCGCTGTTGCTTCGCGGGTTGGTCGGTTGTGGCTGCTTCGCGTGACGCGGCAGCGGCTTGGGTCGTTTCCATCGATTCACCTATGTATATGCACGTATCAAAACGAAAGACGGCGTGCCGTCCGTCGGGGAAGTCGTCAATCAGCGTTCCGGCAGGTTGTGCGTGATCCGGAACAATTCGTCTCTGAGGCGGGCCGCCTGCGTCGACCCGAAACACCGCTCGAATGCTTCCTGCGCGGCGAGCCAGTGCACGTGCGCATCGGCGACCTTGGTTTCGCCGTGCGCGGTGAGCGCGAACGTCTGGCCGCGGCACGGCGGCTCGATCCGGCCCGCCACCAGCGCCGCGCCGACGAGCGGCTTGAGCGCGCGCAGCAGCGCGGTGCGTTCGATCACCAGCATGCTCGACAAGGTCGCCATCGTCAGGCCGGGCTGGTCGCGCAGCAGCGCGAGAATGCTGTATTGCGATGGCGTGACACCCGCGCGCGACAGATAGCGCTCGTAGAACTGCGAGATTCGCCGGGCGGCTTGCCGGACCGCAAAGCAATCGTCGTCGGTGAGCGTGGTCTTGTGCATGTGCACATGTTAGGGCGCTGGATCGCGTGAAGCGATGGGCGGGGCGGGATCAGATTGGTGTCGTGGCTGTACCAATCGGCTGCAACGAGGCGCGTTCGTGCGCCCGGTCAGGCCGCGGCGGGAACGATCCAGCCTTCGCGGTCGCAGTAGGCGGCCGTGTAGTCGATGAACGCCTTGACCTTCGCGGGCAGCAGCGCGCGGTTCGCGTACGCGAGCTTGATCTCGACGGATGCGTCGACGAGGTCGGCGTCGGGCAGCAGCTGCACGAGCGCGCCCGACGCGAGTTCGGCCTGGACGAGCGTTTTCGGGACGACGCCGATGCCGAAGTCGTGCATCACCATTTCGCGGTTGAAGACGGGGCTGTTCGACGAGATGTCGAAGCGGAACGGCACGGTCAGCAGGTCGCCGTCGATGCGGAACGACAGGGCGGGGCGGCGCAGCGAAGGCGAGATCGGCACGAACGGGTGATCGGCCAGGTCGGCCGGTGTCTCGGGGCGCGCATGCGCTTGCAGATACGCGGGCGTCGCGACGATCACGACCGGAATGCGCTCGATCAGCCGCACGACGGTCGATTCGCTCGTCAGCATGTACGGCACGACGATGCCGATGTCGTAGCCTTCGCCGACGAGATCGACCGGGCGCTCGGTCAGCGTCACGTCGAGGCGCACCTTCGGGTGCGCGGCCTTGAAGCCGGCGATCAGCGGCACGAGCCGGTTCAGCGCGGCCGTCGTGTGCGCGACGAGCCGCAACAGGCCTTCGGGCTCGCGCGTCGGCGCCTGCGCTTCCGCTTCGAGCGAGTCGAGCTCGTCCAGCACGGCCGCGCAGCGCTCGTAGATACGCTCGGCGGTTTCGGTCAGCGAGACCTGGCGCGTGGTCCGGTGTAGCAGCCGGCTGCCGAAGCGCGCTTCGAGATCCGCGACCGCGCGCGACACGACGGGCCGGGCGAGGCCGAGCATGTCGGCTGCGCGCGTGAAGCTGCGCAGCTCCACCACCGACCGGAAGATCCTCAGCTTGTCGATGTAGTCCATGTCCGTCTCCTTGACACGCGGGCCGGCCACCGGCCTGGTTACGGCGGAGTGTACATTGACTTTATGCATATGCACATATAAATTGCGAAACATGAACGACACCTCGATTGCCCAGGCGTGCAACTGTCTCGCGCTGCGTCAGGCGGCGCGCTTCGTCACGCAACTATACGAACGCCATCTGGCCCCGGTTGGCGTCACGCCCGCCCAGTTCTCGATCATGTCGAACCTGACGCGCAGGCCCGGCCTGCTGATGAGCGAACTCGCCGATCGCCTCGTGATGGATCGCACGACCCTGTTGCGCGCGCTGAAGCCGCTCCAGCGCGACGGGTTCGTCGCGACGGCCGCGTCCGAGCACGATGCGCGTGCGCATGCGTTGAGTCTCACGAAACCGGGCGAACGCACGTTCGCGCGGGCGCTGGTTGCGTGGCAGGCCGCGCAGGACGAATTCGAGACGCAGTTCGGACGCGACCGCGCGAAGGCGCTGCGCGACGAGCTGTTCAGCGTGACCGCGGAACGCTAGACGAACCGGCGGCAAACTGGAGCGGAATTCGAGCCATTGTCCACTTCGGTAACGCTGCAAGGCTGAAATTGGTTTTTTAAACTGTCCGGATCGACGTGGATCTGGACAGTTTTTATTTCCAGTTGTAGAGTCCCCTGACGGATTTCACGGGCCGGCGCCGCCGGCACGCGTCAGAGGAGCAACCGATGCTGCAGTTGAGTGACCGCGACAGCGCCATGCTGCGCGGAGATGACGGCGATGGCGTCGCGCGCGCGATGCGGATCGTCGCACGCACGGCGCAGGTGATGTCCGCGCCGCACCTGATCGACATCACGTCCGCGCATATCGACGGCTGCCTTTACCACGGCCGGACGAGCCTCGACTTCGTCGAATATTTCGTCGACACCGGCGCGAAGGTCGCGGTGCCGACCACGCTGAACGTCGGGTCGCTCGACCTGATCCATCCCGAGCTGTACCACGGCGATCGCACGATCCAGCGCGACGCGCAGCGCCTGATGGACGCGCATCTGCAACTCGGCTGCGAGTCGAGCTTCACGTGCGCGCCGTATCAACTGAAGAACCGTCCCGCGAAAGGCGAGCAGATCGCGTGGGCCGAATCGAACGCGATCGTGTTCGCGAACTCGGTGCTCGGCGCGCGCACGAGCCGGTATGGCGATTTTCTCGACCTGGCTGCGGCGATCACCGGGCGCGCGCCGTATGCGGGGCTGCACGTCGAAGCCAACCGCGCCGCGCGGATCGTGTTCAACGCGCCGGACTTCAGCCGCCTGCCGTCGCGCGACATTTATTTCGCCGCGCTCGGTCTGCTGATCGGCAGGATCGCGGGCGCGGTCGTGCCGGCGATCGTCGGGCTGCCGGCGGATACCACCGAAGACGAACTCAAGGCGCTGGGCGCGGCGGCCGCATCGAGCGGCGCCGTCGCGCTGTTCCATGCGGTGGGCATCACACCCGAGGCGCCGACGCTCGACGCGGCGTTGCACGGGCAGGCGGCGCAACGCACGGTCGATGTCGCGATGGCCGACCTCGACGAGATTCGCCGCACGCTGAACCACTGCGCGGCCGGCGACGCACTCGTCGCGGTGGCGCTCGGCACGCCGCATTTCTCGCTGGCCGAATTCCGCACGCTCGGCACCTTGCTCGACGCGTTCGACGGCAAGCCGGCCTGCGATTTCTACGTGAACACCAGCCGCTTCATCTTGTGGGAACTGGAGGAGGCCGGCCTTGCGGAAAAATTCGCCGCGCGCGGCATTCAGATCGTCGTCGACACCTGCACGTACATCACGCCGGTGATGAAGCAACTGTCGGGGCTGGTGATGACCAATTCGGGGAAATGGGCGTCGTATGCGCCCGCGAACATCGGCGTGACGGTCGCGTACGGCAGCATGCGCGAATGCGTGCGGTCGGCGTTCGAAGGAAAGGTGCGATTCGATGACTGAAGCGACGGCGACGGGCAAGGGCTTGACGGGCGACACGCTTGTGCCGGGCAGCGCATGCGCGCGCGCGTTCGTGCTCGACAAGCCGCTCAGTTTCTGGGGCGGCTACGACTCGGGCGCGGGAAAGATCGTCGATCGCGGGCATCCGCAGGCCGGTGCGAGCCTCGCGGGCAAGGTGATGGTGATGCCGCACGCGAAGGGCTCGAGTTCGAGCAGCAGCGTGCTCGCGGAAGCCGTGCGCAACGGCACGGGGCCGGTCGGGATCGTGCTGAAGGAGCGCGACCTGATCATCTCGATCGGCGCGATCGTGGCGGCCGAGCTGTATGCGATCGCGGTGCCGGTGGTGTGCGTGAGCGACGACGTGTACGACGCGATCGTCGCCGCCGAGGGCGAGGTGCGGATCGAGGCGGGCGAGGGTGACGGCGGAGCGCGGATCGTCGTCGGCTGCTGACGCGTCGCGTGCGTATCGCGTCGGAGAAGTCAGAGAAAACGGATGTTCGGCGTATCGTCGTTCGCGAGCGACAGCACCTGCCTTGCGGCGTTCATTTCGCGCTTGCCGCCGGGCTGCCTGAGCCGCCGGATCTCGGGCCACACGATCACGCCGAACACGGTGCGCAGGATCGTGCTCAGCAGGAAGAACCCGATCGCGCCCCCGGCGAACCACGCGAACGTGTCGAGCATCCCGTCGAGGCTGCGCGACACCGCGGACATGATGCCGAGAATGAAGACGAAGACGACCAGCAGGAATAGCGTCGCGTACACATCGATGCGGGCCCCGGCGACTTTCGCGGGTCGAACCAGATACACCGAGGCGTCGGTCGCGTTGCGGATGCCGTAGATGGCCGGGCGATCCGGGCCTTCGGCGTATGCCACCTCCAGCCGATCGCCCGCGACGATGAACAGGCTGCGCGTGGCGCCGGTCACGAGCGTGAGCGGCGCGTCGAACGTGTCGAGCTGCAGCGCGATCTCCTCGATGCCTTGCGTCGTCCAGCCGAGATTGTTGCTCCAGACCTGCGTAGTGATCGTCTTCTGGCTGACGGACGTCACGCGGCCGGATGCGATTTGCATGGTGCGGCCGGTCATCCGTTGCTCCGTTCCGTCGTGAACCCGGCGGGTTCGTACCGCCACTTTTCCTGCGCCTCGCGACGCTGAGGCCGGAACACCAGATCGGACAGCCCCGCTATCGCGAGCAGGATACCCAGCAGGCTGATGATGCTCGCGAGCAAGGCCAGGACGCCGACGAACGCCCAGCCCGATCTGAACACGGCGGCACCGATCAGCAGGCTCAGCACGAAGACGATCGACGCCCATGTGAGCAGCGTCAGGTTGCTGTCCCTTTGTCCGAGCGCATCGTAGGGTGCGATCGCCAGGTCGCTGCTTCTGAGCCACGCGATCCGGCGACGGCCGCGATCGTCGAAGATGCATGCGCGCACGGCCATCCCGGGCTTCAATCGATCGATCTGCTTGAATGCCTCCGCGTCGAAATCGTCGGCGGCGATGAAGTAGCAGGCGTTCCGCATCGTCAGGCGATAAAGCGGCACCTTACTGCTGTCGGCCTTGATCCGGACGAGGTTCGTATCGATACGGTCGATCGTCGACTCGATCAGCGTGGTGTGCTTGGGCATGGGGCGGGAGAGTGCGCCGGTCGGCGCCGCTTGGGCGTGGGATTGATCATACCGATGAAATCACGGGCCGGCACCTCGTGCCGGTCGCGGCCCTGCATCAGTCGCGTGCCGTGCCCGCAGCCGCCTCCCGATAGGCGCTCGGCGTCTGCCCGGCCCAGCGCCTGAAGGCGCGCGTGAAATTCGCCGGGTCGGTGAATTGCAGCCGCTCGGCGATCGTCTTCAGGTCGAGATCCGACGCGGCGAGCAACTGCTTCGCGTCGCGAAACCGCGCTTCGTCGAGCAACTGCCGATAGCCCGACCCGGCTTCCTCGAGCCGGCGCCGCAGCGTGCGGGTCGACACCAGCAGTGCATCGGCGAGCGTCTCCGGCCCCGGGTAATCGCCGGCTCCACGTGCCAGCTCCGCACGCACGCGTTCGACCAGATCGCCTTCCTCCTGGCGCACCTGCGCATACTCACGCTCCACCTGGACGAGCGCCTGCCGATGCGCGACTTCGTCGGCGAGCGGCAGCGGCCAGTCGAGCACGTCGCGCGCGATCCACAGCGCGTTGGCCGCGCAGCCGAATTCGACCGGCGGCAACTGGTCGCGATAGCGTGCGAAATAGGGCGGCTCCGGCCACGTGAATTGCAGCGCGATCGGCGGCGACGCGCGCCCGGCCCATTGCGAGATGTTCTGCGCGAGGCCGGTCAGCACGAACTCGAACATCACGTGATGCTGCAACACGGGGCTCGCCTGCACGCCGTGCAGTTCGAGCGTCGCGCCGCGTTCGTCTTCTGCATAGGTCAGGCGATATTGGCGGTTGCGCATCCGGAAGTAGCGCTGCGTGACGGATAGCGCGTCGCGGATGTCCCGCGCGGTCAGGGTCGCGTAGCCGAGAAAGCCGTGCACGGTCGGCTTCAGCAGCAGCCCGAACGCGAGCCCGATGCCCGGATCGCCGCCGATCTCGATCGCATTGAGCACGAGCCGCCCCCATTGCGACGGCGCGACGCGCGCGTCCGGTTCGGCCAGCACCGCATCGCGCAGGCCCGTGCCGGCGCGTACGGCGGTCAGGTCGACACCGCGCGCGGCCAGCGCCAGCAGCAGCAGGCGCGTGTAGGCGACCGGAATCGTCGGCCGGCGCAGCCCGAGGCGGTCCTTGGCGAGAGGGGAAGTCATGTCGTTTTGGCCGGAAATGACAAGCATTATGGCTGTTTGCCCCCTCACGTTCAAGGCGGCGCGCGCCTACGATGTCACGCATCGCTTACTGGCACGATCATCATGACGACACCCTTTCCCCACCTGCTCGCGCCGCTCGATCTCGGTTTCACGACGCTGAAGAACCGCGTCTTGATGGGCTCGATGCACACGGGCCTCGAGGACAGCCGCAAGACGCTGCCGCGGCTCGCCGAATATTTCGCGGAACGCGCGCGCGGCGGCGTGGGCCTGATCGTGACGGGCGGCTTCGCGCCGAACGTGGCCGGCTGGACCAAGCCGTTCGGCGGCACGCTGATGACGTCGGCCGCCGCGCGGCGCCATCGCGAGATCACGGAGGCCGTGCATGCGGAGGACGGCAAGATCGCGCTGCAGATCCTCCATACGGGCCGCTACGGTTATCACCCGTTCGCGGTCGCACCGTCGAAGATCAAGTCGCCGATTTCGCCGTTCGCGCCGCACGAGCTGAGCGCGCGCGGGGTCGAGCGGCAGATCCGCGCGTTCGTCCGTTGCGCGAAGCTCGCGCGTGAAGCCGGTTACGACGGCGTCGAGATCATGGGCTCCGAAGGCTACCTGATCAACCAGTTCATCTCGATGCATACGAACAAGCGCACCGACCAGTGGGGCGGGTCGTACGAGAACCGCATCCGGCTGCCGATCGAGATCATCGAACGCACACGCGAAGCGGTCGGCCGCGATTTCATCCTGATCTACCGGCTGTCGATGCTCGACCTGATTCCGGACGGCAGCGACTGGAGCGAAACCGTGCAGCTCGCGAAGGCCGTCGAGCGCGCGGGCGCGACGATCATCAACACGGGGATCGGCTGGCACGAGGCGCGCGTGCCGACGATCGCGACGTCGGTGCCGCGCGGCGCGTTCGCGTGGGTGACGAAGAAGATGAAGGGCGAGGTCGGCATTCCGCTCGTGACCACCAACCGGATCAATCGCCCCGAAGTGGCCGAGCAGATCCTCGCGGACGGCTGCGCGGACATGGTATCGATGGCCCGCCCGCTGCTCGCGGATGCCGAGTTCGTGGTCAAGGCCGCACAGGGCCGTGCCGACGAGATCAACACCTGTATCGGCTGCAACCAGGCGTGTCTCGATCACGCGTTCAAGAACAAGATTGCGTCGTGCCTGCTGAATCCGCGCGCGTGCCACGAGACGGAGCTGAAATACACGCCCGCATCGCAGCCGAAGCGCATCGCGGTGGTGGGCGCGGGGCCGGCCGGGCTCGCGTGTTCGACCGTGCTCGCGCAGCGCGGCCATCGGGTCGACCTGTTCGACGGCGCGGCCGAGATCGGCGGCCAGTTCAACATGGCCAAGCGGATTCCCGGCAAGGAGGAGTTTCACGAAGCGCTGAGCTACTTCGGCCGCCAGGTCGAGCTGACCGGCGTGAACCTGCACCTGAACCGCCGCGTCGACGCAAACGACCTGATCGCGGGCGGCTACGACGAAATCGTGCTCGCAACGGGCGTCGCGCCCCGCGACCCGAAGATTCCGGGGCAGGACGGGCCGAACGTGCTCAGCTACATCGACGTGCTCGCGGGCAAGCAGCCCGTCGGACGGCGTGTCGCGGTGGTCGGCGCGGGCGGGATCGGCTTCGATGTCGCCGAGTACCTGGTGCAGGACGGCGAATCGCCGGCGCTCGATCTGGACGAGTGGAAGGCCGAGTGGGGCGTGACCGACCCGGCCGCGACGCGTGGCGGCGTGACGCGTGCGCAGGTCACGCCGCCCGCGCGTGAAGTGACGCTGCTGCAGCGCAAGGCCGCGCCGCTCGGCAAGGGGCTCGGCAAGACGACCGGCTGGATTCACCGCGCGACGCTGAAGATGAAGCAGGTGAAGATGATCGGCGGCGTGAACTACGAATTGATCGATGCGCGCGGGCTGCACGTGTCGTACGGCGAGGAGCGCACCGATCACGAACTGATCGAAGCCGACACGATCGTGCTCTGCACGGGGCAGGAGCCGCAGCGCGCGTTGCTCGCGCCGTTGCAGGCCGCTGGGCGCTCGGTGCACCTGATCGGCGGCGCGGAACTGGCCGCCGAACTCGACGCGAAGCGCGCGATCGATCAGGGTGCGCGCCTCGCGGCGCGGCTGTAACGGTGGGGCCGCGCGTCGCCGCCGTCACTCCATCTCGGCGTGTTGGGTCTCGCGCTCTTCCGCTTCGAGCATCGCCTTGACGATCAGATAAACGGCGGGCAAATCGTCGTCGTCGCGCTTCCAGTCGACGGCTTCCTCGACGTCCGCGGCGACCAATCGGCTGTCGCGCAGCCGGATGAAGGCGTCGACGACCGTCGGATCGTTGCGGTTCAGGAAGCCGGAGTTCGAGAACGCCAGCTCCTCGACATTCAGCAGCGCCTGCCAGCTCATCGTGCGGACGGCGGCCGGATGGCTGCGGCGCCGCAAGCCGAGCGCCCGCTGCGCGGGGCCGCCGACGACACGCTGAAGATCGACGACCGCCTGCCGCGCGGCGCGCTCGAAGTGGACGGGATTGAAGCCGGGTTGCTCGGGATCGAATGCGGATGACTGGAACATGGTCGCCTCACTAAAGACCGTCTCGGGGGACGGAATTCGGGTCAAATGACGCAGAAACACTGTAAATATATACAGTGATCGGCACACTTTCAAGCCCCCGATGACAGCAGATGGCAGCCGTCCGGCAACCGGGCCGTGTCAGACCGCCGCCGCGATGGTCTCCCGCAGCCACCGGTGCGCCGGATCGCGATGCACGCGCTCGTGCCACAGCATCGACATTTCATAGCCGGGCACCTCGACCGGTGCGTCCACCACACGCAACGCAGGCACGTCGCGCACCAGTCGCTCGGGCAGCATCGCGACGAGATCGGTGCTCGCGACCGCCGACATCACGAACAGGAAGTGCGGCACGGACAGCACGACGCGCCGCACGGCACCGACCTTTGCGAGCGTTTCGTCCGTCACGCCGAAGAAGCCGCCGCCATCGGGCGACACGATCACGTGTTCGAGCGTGCCGAACTGCGCGAGCGTGGGGCGCCGCTTCAGCTTCGGATGCCCGGCGCGGCCGATGAGCACATAACGCTCGACGAACAGCGGCAGGCGCCGCATGCCGGCCGGCGACCCTTCTGTCGTATGAAAGGCGAGGTCGATGCCGTTTCGTTCGGCATCCTGCTCGATGCGCGGCGGCGCGAGTTCGACGACGGCGAGCCGCGTACCGGGCGCGGCCGAGCGCAGCGTGTGCAGCGCGGGCAGCACGATCGTCGATTCGCCGTAGTCGGTCGCGGCCACGCGCCACGTGTTCGTCGCGGTCGCCGGATCGAACGGGGTGGCCGGAACGACCGCGCGTTCGACGGCTTCGAGCGCATCGCGCAACGGCTCGCGCAGGGTTTCCGCGCGCGCGGTCGGCCGCATCCCGCGCGGCCCCGGCAACAGCAGCGGGTCGCCGAACAGGTCGCGCAGTTTCTGCAACTGCACGCTCACCGACGGCTGCGACATGTTCAGCTTCTCGGCCGCGCGCGTGACGTTGTGCTCGGCGAGCAGCACGTCCAGCGTGACGAGCAGGTTCAGGTCGAGTCGTCTGAGATTATTCATGGCTATACCTGGAATATCAGGAATTCATTTCAAATATACCTTTGGCGGCGGCATCCTGTAGTCGTTCAATCAAAGGAGTGACGAACATGAATGTGCTGATCGTTTATGCCCATCCCGAACCGCGTTCGCTGAACGGCGCGCTGCGCGACTTTGCCGTCGAGCATCTCGAAGCGGCCGGCCACGCGGTGCAGGTGACGGATCTGTATGCGATGAACTGGAAGGCGGCGTTCGACGCGAACGACGTGACCGGTCGCGCACCTGACGCGCGGTTCGATCCGTCGCTCGACTCGAAGCTCGCATTCGCGGCCGGCACGCAAAGTGAAGATATCGCGCGCGAGCAGGAGAAGCTGAAGTGGGCCGACGCGGTGATCCTGCAGTTTCCGTTGTGGTGGTTCTCGATGCCGGCAATCATGAAGGGCTGGGTCGAGCGTGTGTATGCGTACGGTTTTGCGTATGGCGTCGGCGAGCATTCGGAGACGCGCTGGGGCAACCGCTACGGCGAAGGGTCGCTGGCCGGCAAGCGGGCGATGCTGATCGTCACGGCAGGCGGGTGGGAATCGCACTATAGTGCGCGCGGCATCAACGGGCCGATCGATGACGTGCTGTTCCCGATCCACCACGGGATCCTGTATTACCCGGGGTTCGACGTGCTGCCGCCGTTCGTGATCTACCGGACGGGCAAGATGAACGACGCGCGCTTCGACGAAACGCGTGCGGCGCTCGGCAAGCGTCTCGATGCGTTGTGGACCGCGCCGCCGATTCCGTTCCGGCGACAGAACGCGGGCGATTACGAGATTCCGGCGTTGACGCTGAAGGAGGAGATCGTGCCGGGGACGGTGGGGTTTGCCGCGCATCTGGCGCACGCGTAGTGATGACGCATGGCGGGCCCGTTCGGGAAAGCGGCGCGCGGGCATATCGACACCTGCGCGCGAATCGAGCCGTTTCCGGAGATCGGCGCGACGGATGAGCGGAAGCCGGCCGCGTGGCAACCCGCTCCACCCCGGCGGATGGCGAAACGAAACGGGCGGCCCGCGATGCAATCTCGGGCCGCCCGTCTTGTCGGAACTCGATCGCCTGCTTACCGATCGTCTTCCCGCACCGAAGACGGATGCCGGCACAGCGCGCGCACTTCCATCTCCATATACGGGAACAGCGGCAACTGGCTCAGCAGGTCATGCAGTTGCTGCACGCTTTCGACGTCGAAGATGCTGACGTTCGCATATTGCCCGGCGATCCGCCACAGATGACGCCAGGTACCTTCGTTCATCAGCCGCTGGCACATCGCCTTTTCTTCCGCCTTCAGCGTGGCCGCCTTGACCGGATCCATGTCCGTCGGCAGACGGACGGTCATTTCCACATGAAACAGCATCCTGCACTCCTTGCGTTGTCGATTCGTCGAACGGGAAGGCCGCTCACGCCTGCGCGCGGGCTCGCTCGACTTCGCTTGCCGGCACGTCCTGCTTTTCCTTGAGCAGCGAGAAATCGAAGTCGATCAGCGCGAACTGCCCGTCGACGCCGTACGGCTTGCCTTCCGCGCCTTCGGCCTGCTTGATCTTCGGGATCAGCCCTTCGCGGGTCGCGAATGCGAAGTCGTCCCAGATGTGCGGATCGCCTTCGATGTTGATCTGCGTCGTCAGCTTACGATAACCGTCCGCCGAAACGAAGAAGTGAATGTGCGCGGGACGATGGCCATGGCGGCCGAGCTGGTCGAGCAACTGCTCGGTCTTGCTGCCCGGCGGCACGCTGTAGCCGACCGGCAGCACGCTGCGGAAACTGTAGCGGCCTTCCGCGTCGGTGCGGATCGAACGGCGCAGGTTGAACGCGGGCTGCGATTGATCGAAGTACGAGTAGTTGCCGAGATGGTTCGCATGCCACACCTCGACGAGCGCGTTCGCGATCGGCGCGCCGTCCTTGCCGAGCACCTGGCCGCGCATCACGAGCGTCTGGCCCGGATCGGTGCCGTCGTCGAGGCGCGCATGGCCGACCGATTCCGGCGCGCCGGCAACGTACAGCGGCCCTTCGATCGTGCGCGGCGTGCCGCCCTCGATGCCGGCCTTTGCTTCGGCCTCGTCCATCCGCACGTCGAGGAAGCGCTCGAGGCCGAGGCCCGCGGCGATCAGCCCGAATTCCCGACCGGCTTCGTTCAGGTAGTTGAGTGCCGTCCAGAATTCGCTCGGCTGCACGTCGAAATCCTCGATCGTGTAGCAGATGTCCTTCACGATCCGGTTGACGATCGCGCGCACGCGCGGGTTGCCGGGCTTCTCCGCGGCGTCGTCGAACGTTTTCAGCAGGGCGTCGATGGCTTGCTTGTCCATGTGTGTCTCCGGTTTCGGTTGTCGTGTGGGGTCAGCGGGCGTCGCGCTTCATGCGTTCGATGCGGGCCCAGTCGAAGGTGATGCCGAGGCCGGGCGTCGCCGGCAGGTGCAGCTTGAAATCCTCGTAACGCAGCGGCTCGACGAGGATTTCCTCGGTGAGCAGCAGTGGGCCGAACAGCTCGGTGCCCCATTTCAGCGAGTCGAACGTGCTGAACAGTTGCGCGGACGCCATCGTGCCGGCCGCGCCCTCGAGCATCGTGCCGCCGTACAGTTCGATGCCGGCCGCCGCCGCGATCGCCGCGACGCTCGCCGCGCCCTGCAGGCCGCCCGATTGTGCGATCTTCACCGCGAACACGTCGGCCGCGCGATCCTGCGCGAGCGCGAACGCATCGACGGGGCCATGCAGCGCCTCGTCGGCCATGATCGGCACCTGCGCGAGTTGCGTGAGGCGTTTCAGCCCCGCGCGGTTGGTCGCGGCGATCGGCTGCTCGACGAGGCTCACGCCCGCTTCCGCGAGCCGTGCGCCGGCCCAGATCGCGTCGGTTTCGCTCCATGCCTGGTTCACGTCGACCCGCACGTCGCCGCGCTCGCCGAGCGCGCGCTTGATCGCGACGACGTGTGCGACGTCGCTGGCGACCGCGTTCGAGCCGATCTTCAGCTTGAACGCACGATGGCGGCGCGCGTCGAGCATCGCTTCGGCTTCCGCGATGTCGCGCTGCGTGTCGCCGCTCGCGAGCGTCCAGGCGACGTCCACCGCGTCGGCCCGGCGGCCGCCGAAGAGGTCCGACAGCGGCACGCCGAGGCGGCGCGCCTGCGCGTCGAACAGCGCGGTCTCGATCGCGCACTTCGCGAAGCGGTTGCCCTGGAACAGCTTGCGGGCGCGCGCCATCGCGGCGCCCGGGCGGGTCGCGTCCATGCCCTGCAGCAGCGGCGCGAAGTAGGTGTCGATGTTGACCTTGATGCTTTCGGGGCTCTCCTCGCCGTAGGCGAGGCCGCCGATGGTCGTCGCCTCGCCGACGCCTTCGATACCGTCCGTGCATCGAACACGGACCAGCACGAGGGTCTGGCAATTCATCGTGGCGACCGACAATTTGTGGGGCCGGATCGTCGGCACGTCGACCAGCAAAGTCTCGATGCGTTCGATGGTGGCGGCAGTTGCTATCATGCGATTCCTCCTGTTGGTGCACATGGTAGGAATTCCCGCCCCGCGTCGTCCAACACTCTTTCCGACTACTTCCATACCTTTGAGGCATGAAATGGAATTGCGCCAGCTCCGCTACTTCATCGCCGTCGCCGAGGAAATGAACATCACGCGGGCGGCCGAGCGGTTGCACATGACGCAGCCGCCGCTGAGCCGCCAGCTCCAGGCGATCGAGGACGAGATCGGGCTGCCGCTGTTCGAGCGCGGCGCGCGGCCGCTGAAACTGACGGATGCGGGGCGCGTGTTCTATGCGCAGGCGAAACGCCTCGTCGACCAGGCCGACGAGCTCGGCCCGCTGACGCGGCGGCTCGCGCAGCTGTCGGAGCGGATCGTGATCGGTTTCGTGCCGTCGACGCTGTACGGCGCGCTGCCGGACGTGATCCGCGCGTTTCGCGAGGCGCAGCCGGACGTCGAACTGTCGCTGATCGAAATGTTCACGCTGGAGCAGCTCGGCGCGCTGAAGGGCGGGCGGATCGACGTCGGGTTCGGCCGCCTGCGGTTCGACGACGACCAGCTGGTGCGCGAGGCGCTGATCGAGGAAAAGCTGATCGCCGCGCTGCCGGTCGGGCATCCGCTCGCCGATCCCGATCGGCCGCTCGCGCTCGCGGATATCGCGAACGAGACGCTGATCGTTTATCCGAGCACGCCGCGGCCGAGCTTTGCCGATCAGCAGCTGTCGGCGCTGCGCGACGGCGCGCTGGTGCCGGCGGCCGTGCACGAGGTGCGCGAGCTGCAGACGGCGCTCGGGCTCGTGGCCGCGCAGGTCGGCGTGTCGCTGGTGCCGGAGAGCGTGGAGGGCGTGCGCGTGAAGGGCGTGGTCTACCGGCGGTTGCCGGAGCCGGCCGCGACGTCGCCGATCATCATGAGCCGCCGGCTGCACGGCGAAAGCGCCGCCACGGCCGCGTTCTGCGCGATTGCGCGGGAGATGATCGGGGCGTCGGCCTGACGGGCGTCGTCGCTTTCAGGCATTGCAACTAACGGTCTGTTTCGGCGGGCACCGGTGGATGCGGAGGGGGTGTCGTAATGTCACGCGCGTCGATGCAAGTGCCGCGCCGGTTTTGCGCGTCGAAGGCCATAAGCCATAAGCCATAAGCCATAAGCCATAAGCCATAAGCCATAAGCCACAAGCCGCAAGCCACAAGCCACAAGCCACCGGCCGCGCCAGCGAACGCGCCGCTATCGCTTCACGTCGAGCGTTTCCGACGGCGATTCGCCAAACTTTTCCCGATACGCGATCGCGAACCGGCCAAGGTGTGTAAACCCGCAATCGAGCGCGACATCGGCGATCCGCCGGTCGGACGCCGCGCCGCGCAGCAGCTCGCGCGCATGGTCGAGCCGCGTCGCGCGCAGGTACTGCATCGGGCTCATTCCCCGGAACTGCAGGAACGCGTCGCGCAGCGTCCGTTCCGGCACGTTGGCGGCCTGGACGATATCGGCGAGTTGCAGCGGTTGCGCGTAGTGCGCGTTCACGAACTCCTGTGCGCGCCGCACGAAGCCCGGCGCCGGGTCGCGGTGCGAGGCGTGCAGCACGGACGGCGGGTGGCCTTCGATCAGCAGGTCGATCAGCAGGTGTTCGAGCTGCGACGCGACGCGCGGGTTCGCGTTTGCGCGCTCGAGCAGCTCGGGCGAGCGTGCGACGAGCATCAGTTGCTGGCGCCACGCGGCGAGCGCGGCGTCGCTGACGTGCAGCACCGGGTCGAGCGTCGCGCGCGGGTCGCCCGTCAGCGAGCCGACCGTCGCCGCGTCGATACGCAGCACGAACTGCTCGCAATCGGCCGACAGCACCGCGTCGAAGCGCTCGCCGGGCGCGCACAGCACGCCGGTCTGGCCGTCGACGCCGAGCTGCCGCCCCATCGCGCGCACCTCGGCCTGGCCGGACAGGCAGAACATCAGCAGGTAGTAGCCGTCGACCGCGTCGACCTGCACGCGCATCGCGTCGCCGAATGCGATCGTGCCGATCCCGAGCCCGCCGAGCCTGACGAAATCCATGTGCGACGCGCCGTGCGTGCGGCCGGTCGGCAGCAGCGCATGCGGCTGCATCACGCGCGAGATCCGCTCGCGCGTCTCGTCGAGATCGCGGGATTCGAACAGCCGGTGCGCGCGCAGCGCGAGCGGCTCGAACGACGTTGGGGACATGGGCCTCAGCCTTTGTATGAGCGACGCGCGCTTCGATCCGATGAATGGGTCGCGATCGTGCGCAGGGTCGTGTGTGCCGTCATGCTAGCTCAGAAATCCGCCGAAAGTGGATATTGCGCCGCCGCAATCGCACTTTCCGGATAGACGGCGAATATTAGCCTTTCAAAAATGGACTCCATCTTGTTAATGAAACGGAACCACAAGGAGTCCGACATGGAGCAGACAGAATCGCCCGTCGTGTTCGCCTCGCGCGACGACGCGTCCGACGTGAGCTTTCCGCACGACGACGGCTCGCGCGTGCCGTACAAGGTGTTCAGCTCGCAGGCCGTCTACGAGCGCGAGCAGGAACGCATCTTTCGCGGCCCGACGTGGAACTTCGTCGCGCTGGAAGCGGAAATCCCGAACGCCGGCGATTTCAAGAGCACGTTCGTCGGCGATACGCCGGTGGTCGTCACGCGCACGGAGGACGGCGCGCTTTCCGCGTGGGTGAACCGCTGCGCGCACCGTGGCGCGCAGGTGTGCCGCAAGTCGCGCGGCAACGCGAGCTCGCACACGTGCGTGTATCACCAGTGGAGCTTCGACAACGCGGGCAACCTGCTGGGCGTGCCGTTCCGGCGCGGCCAGAAGGGGATGTCCGGGATGCCGGCCGACTTCGACCCGAAGCAGCACGGGCTGCGCAAGCTGCGTGTCGACAGCTATCGCGGGCTCGTGTTCGCCACCTTCAGCGACGACGTGATGCCGCTGCCCGACTACCTCGGCGAGCAGATGCGCCCGTGGATCGACCGGATCTTCCACAAGCCGATCGAGTATCTCGGCTGCACGCGCCAGTATTCGAAGTCGAACTGGAAGCTGTACATGGAGAACGTGAAGGACCCGTATCACGCGAGCATGCTGCACCTGTTCCATACGACCTTCAACATCTTCCGCGTCGGGATGAAGGCGCGCTCGATTCCGGACGCGAATCACGGGCTGCACAGCATCATCACGGTGACGAAGACGGGCGACGATACGTCGGCCGCGTACAAGCAGCAGAACATTCGCTCGTTCGACGAAGGTTTCCATCTGGAAGACGAATCGATTCTCGATCTCGTGTCGGAATACGACGAGGACTGCACGAACCATATCCAGCCGATCTTCCCGCAGCTCGTGATCCAGCAGATCCACAACACGCTGGTCGCACGCCAGATCCTGCCGAAGGGCCCCGACAACTTCGAGCTGATCTTCCACTTCTTCGGCTACGCGGACGATACGCCCGAGCTGCGCGCGCTGCGCATCAAGCAGGCGAATCTCGTCGGGCCGGCCGGCTATATCTCGATGGAGGACACGGAGGCGACCGAGCTCGTGCAGCGCGGCACGGTGCGCGACGGCGACGCGACGTCGGTGATCGAGATGTCGCGCGGCAATCCGGACCAGCAGGACACGGTGATCACCGAAAGCCTGATCCGCAAGTTCTGGGTCGGCTACCAGAAGCTGATGGGCTATTGAAGCGGGAGCGCGGAACGATGGAAAACCTGACGGAAGACATGAAGACGTGGTTCGAGATTTACATGCTCCAGAACCGCTATATCGGGCATCTCGACAACAACCGGCTCGAGGAGTGGCCGACGATGTTCACCGAGGACTGCACGTACGAAATCGTGCCGAAGGAGAACGCCGACCTCGGGCTGCCGGTCGGGATCGTCCACTGCACGAACCAGCGGATGCTGCGCGACCGCGTGGTGTCGCTGCGGCACGCGAACATCTACGAAGAGCATACGTACCGGCACATGACGTCGGGCCTGACGATCGTCGCGGAACGTGACGGCGAGATCGACACCGAGAGCAACTACGTCGTCGTGCAGACGCGCAGCAATGGCGAGTCGAACGTGTACCAGGCCGGCAAGTACTACGACACGGTCGTGCGCACGCCGGACGGGCTGCGCTACAAGACCAAGCGGGTGATCTACGACACGTCGCGCGTGCAGACGCTGCTCGCGACCCCGATCTGATACGGAAGCAAGGAACAGTCATGACTGAAGCAACGCTCGCCGAGTGGCATCCGCTCGGCGCTTTCGACGAATTCTCCGAAGACGAACCGGCGGCGCGCGTCGCCGGCCAGAAGCCGATCGCCGTGTTCCGGATCGGCGACGAACTGTTCGCGATGCACGATCTCTGCACGCACGGCCATGCGCGGCTGTCCGAGGGTTATGTGGAGGACGGCTGCGTCGAATGCCCGCTGCACCAGGGGCTGATCGACATTCGCACGGGCGCGCCGAAATGCGCGCCGATCACGGAGCCGGTGCGTACCTATCCGATCCGGATCGTCGACGGGCAGGTGGAAGTCAATGTCGGCTGATCCGTTCGTGATCGTCGGCGCCGGCCATGCGGCGCGGCGCACGGCCGAAGCGCTGCGCGAACGCGACGCCGCGGCGCGCATCGTGATGATCGGCGCGGAACGCGAGCTGCCGTACGACCGGCCCGCGCTGTCGAAGGATGCGCTGCTGAGCGAGGGCGGTGAGCAGCGTGCGTTCGTGCGCGATGCCGCGTGGTACGACGCGCAGCGCATCGAGCTGCGGCTCGGCACGCGCGTCGACGCGATCGAACGCGATGCATTGCGCGTGCGGCTCGACGACGGCACGACGCTGCCTTATGCGCGGCTCGTGCTGGCCACGGGCTCGCGGGTGCGCACGTTTGGCGGGGAGATCGACGAAGGCGTCGCGCCGCATTACGTCCGCACGGTCGACGATGCGCGTGCGTTGCGCGCGCAGCTCGCGCCGGGGCGCCGCGTGGCGGTGCTCGGGGGCGGTTTCATCGGCCTCGAGGTCGCGGCGGCGGCGCGCCAGCTCGGTTGCGACGTGACGGTGATCGATCCGGCGCCGCGCCTGCTGCAGCGCGCGTTGCCGGAAGTCGTCGGCGCGTATGCGCATCGGCTGCACGACGCGCGCGGCGTGGTCTTCCGGATGGCGACGCTGCCGCGCGCGATCCGTCGCGCGCCCGGCGGCGGCGCGATCGTCGAGACCGATCGTGGCGACGTGCCGGCCGATCTCGTCGTGGTCGGCATCGGGGTGGTGCCGAATGTCGAGCTCGCGCAGGCAGCGGGGCTCGATGTCGACAACGGGATACGCGTCGACGCGGGCTGCCGTACGGTCGATCCCGCGATCTTCGCGGCGGGCGAGGTGACGATGCACTTCAATCCGTTGCTCGGGCGTCACGTGCGGATCGAATCGTGGCAGGTGGCCGAGAACCAGCCGGCCGTCGCGGCGGCGAACCTGCTCGGTGCCGACGAAACCTATGCCGAGCTGCCGTGGTTGTGGTCCGATCAGTACGACTGCAACCTGCAGATGCTCGGGTTGTTCGGCAGCGAACGCACGATCGTCGTGCGCGGCGATCCGGCGAACGGGCCGTTCACGGTGTTCGGGCTGGGGGACGGCGGCAGGATCGTCGCGGTGGCCGCGGCGAACCAGGGGCGCGACATCGGCGCGTCGCGCCGGCTGATCGCGGCCGGGGCGGTGCCCGATCCGGTGAAGCTCGCCGATCCGACGGTGAATTTGAAGACGTTCCTGTAACGGCGGCAGGCGCGGCGAGTATGGCGGGCGCGGTGGACGGATCGCGTCGGCGACGACGTCGCCGGCCGCGCGCTTGCCGGACGATTGCACGACGCGGCGGGTGACGTTTTGCCCGGTGGCGGTCGCGCGGGGCCATCGCGTTTCATGCCGCGCGTTTGTCGGCCGGTGCGAAATCGGGGATATTAGCGGCATCGCCGATTCGCCTGCCGCCATGACGCCAGACAAAGCCCTCGAACTGAAACGCAGCAAGCGCCGCGCGCTGTGGCTGCTGCTGGCCGCCGTCGCGGTGTTCGTCACGACGATCCTGCTGCCGCGTGGCCCGTGGGTCGACGGCTTCAAGGCCGTGGCCGAAGCCGCGATGGTCGGCGCGCTCGCCGACTGGTTCGCGGTCGTCGCCTTGTTCCGCCGTGTGCCGATCCCGTTCGTGTCGCGTCATACCGAGATCATCCCGAAGAACAAGGACAAGATCGCCGACAACCTCGCGGTGTTCGTGCGCGAGAAGTTCCTCGGCCCCGACGCGCTCGCCGCGCAGATCCGCCAGCACGATCCTGCGCAGAAACTCGGCGCTTGGCTCGGCGAACCGGCAAACACTGACGCGCTCGGCGGCTATGTGACGAAGCTGATGAGTTTCGCGCTCGACATGACCGACGACGCGCGGATCCAGTCGTTCGTCCACGATGCGTTTCGCGCGGTGATCGACCGGGTCGACCTGTCGCAATCGGCCGGCGCGATCCTCGACACGCTGACGAAGGACGGCCGCCACCAGGTGCTGCTCGACGACGCGATCGAACAGGTGGTCGACGTGCTCGACAAGGAAGAAAACCGCGAGGTGATCGCGGGCTTCATCGTCGAATGGCTGAAGACGCAGTACCCGAAGGTCGAGAAGATCATGCCGACGCAGTGGTTCGGCGAGAACGGCGCGCGGATGCTCGCGAGCGCGGTGAGCCGCGTGCTGGAAGGCGTGGCGGCGGACCCCGAGCACGAGCTGCGGCAGCGCTTCGACCGGACGGTCGTGCGGCTGACCGAGCGGTTGAAGCACGATCCCGCGTTCATCGCGAAGGGCGAGGAGATCAGGCGTTACGTTCGCGACGGCGCCGCGTTCAACGAGTATGTCCGCGACTTGTGGGATCAGTTGCGCGCGTGGCTGAAGGCCGATCTCGCGCGCCCCGATTCGGCGCTGCACCGGCAGGCCGCGACGCTCGGCGGCTGGCTCGGTGCGCGGCTGGCGGAGAGTCCGGCATTGCGCGCATCGCTGAACGAGCATGTCGAGAAGGCGGTGCACGAGATGGCGCCGGATTTCGCGGATTTCCTGATGCGTCATATCCGCGACACGGTGCGCAACTGGGATGCGCGCGAGATGTCGCGGCAGATCGAGCTGAACATCGGCAAGGACCTGCAATACATCCGCATCAACGGCACGCTGGTCGGCGGGCTGATCGGGCTCGGGTTGTATCTCGTGTCGCTGGTGCCGCGCTGGGCGGCCGGCTGGCCGCACTGACGCGGCCACGGATATCGCGGGAGGGCGCGCTGGGCGCGACGGGTCGCGCCCGCGCGTCATGCGTGCGCTTTTGCGCCGTGCAGTTGCAGGCCGAGCGCCTTGATGACCTTCAGGATGGTGCCGAAGCTCGGGTTGCCGTCGTGCGACAGCGCCTTGTACAGCCCTTCGCGCGACAGGCCCGCGTCGCGCGCGACCTGCGACATGCCGCGTGCGCGTGCGATCACGCCGAGCGCGTGCGCGATGAAGGCCGGATCGTCGCCGGCTTCCTGCAGGCACGCTTCGAAGTAGTCGGCCATGTCGTCTTCGGTCTTCAGATGGTCGGCCGAATCCCACGGCCGGGTGCTGATCTTGTCCATCGATTACTCCATGTCGAGGTGCGCGAGCATCGCGTGCGCGGCGCGTATGTCGGCCTGTTGCGTCGATTTATCGCCGCCGCAGAGCAGGATGACCCAGATCGTTCCGCGCCGGACGTAGTAGACGCGATAACCGGGGCCGTGGTCGATCCGCATTTCGACGACCGGCGAGCCCGCGGATTTCCAGTCGCCCGGATTGCCCATCGACAGGCGGTCGATGCGTGCCTGGATGCGGCGCTTCGCGACGCGATCCCGCAGGCCGGCAAACCATGCGTCGAAGACGTCGGTGGTCCGGATGCTGAACGTAGGCGCACTGTAGGGCATTGATTGCGGTATGTCAACCATGGTTCACAGATGGGTCGGGTTGGATCGGGCTATTCGGTAGCCGCTACATTAGGGCTGCCCGCTTCGTTTGCGTGCCAAATGGCCATTCGGCCGAAGTCGGAGTTCTGCGAATCCGTCTACAATCAATCACGTCTTTGCCGCCCGTGCGCGCTTGCCGCGCGCGGGCGGATCCGTTTGTCCTCCGCTATCCGGAGGCGCCGCCGCGCATCGCTCGTTGCGCGGCGGGCAGTGCCGTGGTTTGTGTCCAGTAGGTAAAGCGTCCGCGTGCCGTAGGCCGGCGCGCGTTCTGAACGCTGCGTGTCCGTAGGCCGGGCAGGCGGCATCAACCGAGAGTCCCCCATGAAAGCATCGGATCTGTTCGTGAAGGCGCTGGAAGCCGAAGGCGTCGAGTACGTGTTCGGCATTCCCGGCGAAGAAAACCTCGATTTGCTCGAATCGCTGCGGCGATCGAAGATCAAGCTCGTGCTGACCCGGCACGAGCAGGCGGCCGGGTTCATGGCCGCCACCTACGGCCGCCTGACGGGCCGTACCGGCGTGTGTATCGCCACGCTCGGGCCCGGCGCGACGAACTTCGTGACGGCCGCCGCGTATGCGCAGCTCGGCGGGATGCCGATGCTGATGATCACCGGGCAGAAGCCGATCAAGTCCAGCAAGCAGGGCCACTTCCAGATCGTCGACGTGGTCGACATGATGCAGCCGCTCACGAAGTTCACGCGGCAGATCGTGTCGATCGGCAACATCCCGTCGGCGGTGCGCGAGGCGTTCCGCCGCGCGGAGGAAGAGCGCCCGGGCGCCGCGCACCTCGAGCTGCCGGAAGACATCGCGCACGAGGAGGGCGACGGCAAGCCGATCCCGCGCAGCTACAGCCGCCGGCCGGTGGCCGAGGAGAAGGCGGTCGCGCATGCGGTGGACGCGATCCAGGCCGCGCGCCATCCGCTGTTGATGATCGGCGCGGGCGGCAACCGCAAGACCACCTGCAAGATGCTGCTCGAATTCGTCGACAAGACGGGCATCCCGTTCTTCACGACGCAGATGGGCAAGGGCGTGATCGACGAGACGCACCCGCTGTGGCTCGGCAACGCGACGCTGTCCGACGGCGACTTCGTGCATCGCGCGATCGAGCATGCGGATTGCATCATCAACGTCGGCCACGACGTGATCGAGAAGCCGCCGTTCTTCATGCGCACCGACGACAAGACCGTGATCCACGTGAACTTCCTCGGCGCGCAGGTCGATCCCGTCTATTTCCCGCAGATCGAGGTAGTCGGCGACATCGCGAACGCGGTGTGGCAGATGAAGGAAGCGGTGACGCCGCAATCGCACTGGGATTTCGAGCGCTTCAGGATGATCAAGGAGCATTTCGACGCGCATCTGCAGAAAGGGCAGCACGACGCGCGTTTCCCGATGTATCCGGTGCGGATCGTCAACGACCTGTACAACGCGTTGCCGGTGGACGGCATCGTCTGCCTCGACAACGGGATGTACAAGATCTGGTTCGCGCGCTACTGGCGCGCGCACGAGCCGAATTCGCTGCTGCTCGACAACGCGCTCGCGTCGATGGGCGCCGGCCTGCCGTCGGCGATCGCGACGAAGATCGTGCACCCGCAGCGCAAGGTGATCGCCGTGTGCGGCGACGGCGGCTTCATGATGAATTCTCAGGAGCTCGAAACGGCGGTGCGCCTGAAGCTCGACATCGTCGTGATGATCCTGCGCGACGACGCCTTCGGGATGATCCGCTGGAAGCAGGAGAACATGAATTTCCCCGATTTCGCGATGACGCTGCAGAACCCCGATTTCGTGTCGTATGCGCGAAGCTACGGCGCGCACGGGCACCGCGTCGAATCGGCCGACGATCTCGAGCCGCTGCTGCGCGAGTGTTTCTCGACGCCGGGCGTGCACGTGATCGACGTGCCGATCGACTATTCGGACAACGAGCGCGTGCTGAACCGCGAGATCAAGCGCCTGTCGGCGCAACTCTGAATGTCCCGTTCACAGGAAGGAGTCGTTCCATGTTGAAGGAAACCTATCCGTACTACCTCGCCAACGAAGCCGTCTACGCGAACACCGATCTGGAGGTGACCGACAAGTTCAGCGGCAAGGTCGCCACGCGCGTCGCGCTGGCCGACGCGAAGGCGATCGATGCGGCGATCGCCGCGGCCGTCGACGCGACGAAGCCGATGCGCGAGATGCCGGTCTACAAGCGGCAGGCCGTGCTCGACCATTGCGTCGCGCGGTTTCGCGAGCGCTTCGACGAGCTGGCCGAGGCGCTGTGCATCGAGGCCGGCAAGCCGATCAACGATTCGAAGGGCGAAGTGACGCGGCTGATCGACACGTTCCGCGTGGCGTCCGAGGAGTCGGTGCGCATCGACGGCGAGATCATCAACCTCGAGATCTCCGCGCGCGCGCAGGGCTATACGGGCTACACGAAGCGCGTGCCGGTCGGCCCGTGCTCGTTCATCTCGCCGTTCAACTTCCCGCTGAACCTCGCCGCGCACAAGGTCGCGCCCGCGCTCGCGGCCGGCTGTCCGTTCGTGCTGAAGCCCGCGAGCCGCACGCCGATCGGCGCGCTGATCATCGGCGAGGTACTCGCCGAAACCGACTTGCCGAAGGGCGCATTCTCGGTGCTGCCCGCGCATCGCGACGGCGCCGACCTGTTCACGACCGACGAGCGTTTCAAGCTGTTGTCGTTCACGGGGTCGCCGGCCGTCGGCTGGGCGCTGAAGGAAAAGGCCGGCAAGAAGAAAGTCGTGCTGGAGCTCGGCGGCAACGCGGCCGCGATCGTCGACGCGGATCAACGCGACCGGCTCGACTACGTGGTCGAGCGCCTCGCGTTCGGCGCGTACTACCAGTCGGGCCAGAGCTGCATCGGCGTGCAGCGGATCCTCGTCCATGCCGATCTGTACGACGCGCTGCGCGAGAAGCTGATCGCAAAGACGCGTTCGCTGAAGATGGGCGATCCGAAGGATCCGTCGACGTTCGTCGGGCCGATGATTTCCGAATCGGAATCGCGCCGGCTGTCGGGATGGATGGACGCGGCCGTCGCGGCGGGCGCGAAGATCGTCGCGGGCGGCAAGGTAGACGGCGCGATGTTCGAAGCGACGCTGCTGGAAAACGTCGGGCATGAGCAGGACCTGTACCGGAAGGAGGCGTTCGGCCCCGTCGCGATCCTCGAGAAGTTCGACCGGTTCGACGATGCGCTCGCCCGCGTGAACGACAGCGACTTCGGGCTGCAGGCCGGCGTGTTCACCGATTCGCTCACGCATGCGCAGCGCGCGTGGGACGAGCTGGAGGTCGGCGGCGTCGTGATCAACGACGTGCCGTCGTTCCGCGTCGACAACATGCCGTACGGCGGCGTGAAGGACTCGGGCCTCGGCCGCGAAGGGATTCGCTACGCGATCGAGGACATGACCGAGCCGCGGCTGATGGTCGTGCGGCGCCGGTAACGCGGGGCGGGATGCGCGGTGCCGCGACGGCACGCGGGCGGGCGCAAGGCCGGCCCGCGTGCCGTTTTTCATGGCGTCGCGCGCAGCGGGCCGACGCCGGGCCCCGCCGGGCTCGCATCGCGCCCGGATCGTGTCCGGATCGTGCCCGCGTCGCGTGGCGGGCTGCCGGAACACGCTCGACTACGGGACTCGCCTCGTGATGTAATCGCGCGAAACTGCCGACCGGGGTACGACGCCGGAAAGCGCGAATTCATTCTTCACGAGGTCGATTCATGTCTCCCGTCTCGGCATTCAAGCTGGTTTTGTTGTCATTTCTCGCGATCGTCGCGCTCGAATGCCTCGCCAAGCGGCTGCGGCTGCCGCCTGCGGCCGCGCTGCTGATCGGCGGCATCGGCATCGCGTTCATCCCCGGCCTGCCGCCGATCGATCTCGATCCCGAGCTGGTGCTGCTGGTGTTCCTGCCGCCGCTGCTGATGGACGGCGCGTACTTCTCGGTGTGGGAGGAGTTCAAGCGCAACGTCGGCGGCATCCTGCTGCTGGCGATCGGCGCGGTCGTGTTCACGACGTTCGCGGTCGGCTTCGCCGTGCACTGGGTGGCGCCGTCGCTGCCGTGGGCCGCGTGCTTCGCGCTCGGCGCGATCGTGTCGCCGCCCGACGCCGTTGCGGCGAAGGCCGTGCTCGAACGCGTCGCGCTGCCGCGCCGTCTGATGGTGCTGCTCGAAGGCGAGAGCCTGCTGAACGATGCGGCCGGCCTCGTGCTGTTCCGCTTCGCGGTTGCGGCCGCGCTCACCGGCGCGTTCAGCCTCGAGCACGCGGTCGTGCGCTTCGCGGAGCTCGGGCTCGGCGGCGTGGCGATCGGCTTCGTGGTCGGCAAGCTCGTCGTGTGGTTCCTGAAGCAGCTCGACGACGACTATCTCGTGATCACCGTCGCAGTGATCACCGGCTGGATCGCCTATATCGCGGGCGAAATGGTCGAGGTATCCGGCGTGATCGCCACCGTCACGGCCGGCATGATCGTCGGCTGGCATCAGCACGAGGTGTTCTCGGCGGCCGTGCGCACGCGCGGCACCGCGTTCTGGCAGGTCATCGTGTTCCTGCTCGAAGCGATGGTGTTCGTGTTGATCGGGCTGTCGCTGCGCGGTGCGATCCACCGGCTCGGCGGCTTCGAGCAGGTGCTCGCGACGATGGTGCCGCCGATGTTCGCGGTGCTGGCGGCGGTGATCGTGTCGCGCTTCGTGTGGATCTATGCGGTCGAGGCGCTGAAGTGGCCGGTGCGGGGGATCGCGCGGCGCGGCGAGGCGCCGGACTGGAAGGCCGCGACGATCATGAGCTGGGCCGGGATGCGCGGCGTCGTCACGCTGGCGATCGCGCTGTCGTTGCCCGAGGCGATGCCCGGTCGCGACGTGATCCTGGTCGCGTCGTTCGCGGTGATCCTCGTCACCGTGCTGCTGCAGGGCACGACGATCGGGCCGCTGATCCGGCTGCTGCGCCTGCCGCAGCGCGAAGAACGCGCGGCGCACCACCTGACCGAGCCGCAGACGTGGGCGTACGTCGAGGCCGCGCAACTCGCGGCGATCCAGCCGCTCGTGCGCGACGAGAACGGGGTCGTGATCCATCCGCGCCTGCTCGAGCAGTACACGTATCGCGCGGAGTTGACCGAGCGGGCGAAGGACGAGCCGGCGTACCCGGCGGAAGTGCGCACCGCGCACTACGACGTCGTGCTGGCCGCGATCAGGGCCGGGCGCGCCGAATTGTTGCGCCTGCACCGTTCGGGCCGCATCCACGACGAAATGCTGCACGCGCTCGAACGCGACCTCGACCTGCAGGAAGTGTCCGCGCAACACGCGCGCGGATAGGGCTGCGCGGCGCCGTCATCCCGTCATCCGGCGGCCGTTGCCGGCGACCGGAAGCGCGCATGGGCAGATCGTTGCCCGGCGCGCTTTTTTTTCTTCCTCACGCCCGCCGATTGGGCGCATTCCAACCCGGCCCCAAATGTGACGGACAACCGGCCTTGCAGCGCATGCAAACCTTATGGCGCCGGTCTCGCAAACGTTATCGTCTTTCGAATCCGGAAATGATCTGATTTTACTGATTCCGTCTCTTTCTGCATATTTGGCAAAACTAAACCGGAAGGAGATAGATGCTGTGTTCTAATTTCATTTAGAATCAGCCGGTTATGTTTATTGAGAGAAAGGATGCGGAGGTAATGCGGCCGCCAACGGGGAGAAATCGGCGTCCGGATCCCTGCAAGGCCAATGCCGACAGGCCAAATCGGCGGAATCGGGCGGTTTTTTCAACCGCCTAATTAAGATAGCGTCCAAGTCTGATAAACAACTCCTATGAAAGAATCGATTGGAGAATCGGCGTTTGAAACTGTATTTATGAAAGAATCGAGCGTTGATAATGCCTCGGATTGTCTTGAATCGGGGTTATCGGTCCTTCTCGTCGACGATCAACCGTTCGTCGGCGAGGTGATCCGCCGCGCGCTGCGCAGCGAACACGACATCGACCTGCACGTGTGCACCGACGCGCACCGGGCGATGGCGGTCGCGCGCGACGTGAAGCCGACGGTCATCCTGCAGGATCTCGTGATGCCGGAGATCGACGGCCTCGATCTCGTCCGCGCGTGGCGCGCGGACGCCGGCACGGCTCGCGTGCCGATCATCGTGCTGTCCGCGAAGGAGGAGCCGATCGTCAAGCGCGAGGCGTTCATCGCCGGCGCGAACGACTATCTGGTGAAGCTCCCCGACGCGATGGAACTGGCCGCACGGATCCGCTATCACTCGAATTCGTACCTGATGTCCCGGCAGCGCGACGAGGCGCTCGATTTCCTGTCGCACGACATGCGTTCGCCGCAGACGTCGATCCTCGCGCTGCTCGACGTCTACCGCGCCGAGCACGGCGAGATGCCGGCGATCATGGAACGCATTGCCGGCCATGCGCGGCGCGCGCTCGCGCTTGCCGACGGCTTCATTCACTTGACCCGCGCGCGGTCCGAGCGCCGCGCGCATGAGGTCGTGAGCCTCAACGAGATCGTGCTCGACGCCGTCGACCAGCTGTGGGAGAAGGCGGCCGGGCTCGGCAGCCGGGTCACCGCGCACGTGCCCGATACCGAGTGCGTGACGATGGGCGACCGCATGATGCTGACGCGCGCGGTCGCGAACCTGATCGACAACGGGCTGAAGTACGGCCCGGCCGGCACGGACGTGCACTGCACGCTGAGCGGCGAGGACGACGCATGGCTGATCGGCGTCGAGGATACCGGCGCGGGAATCGCGCCGGAGCAGCGCACGGCCGCGACCGAGTCGTTCGTGCAGCTCGAGTCCGCGCATGGCGCGGCGCGCGGCGGCTTCGGCCTCGGGCTCGCGTTCGTCCGCGCGACGGCGGCGCGGCATCGCGGCCAGATCCTGATGCGCAATACGGCGCGCGGCTTCATGGTCGCGCTTCGGCTGCCGGCGCAAGCGGAGCGGTGATGTCACGGCGCGGCCTGCCGGCGCCGCGCTGCCCGCAAGCCCTGATGCGCTCGTGGCGCGCCGTCCGGCGCGCAGGCGGGCGCGGATTTTTTCAACGCTGATATAGAAAGCCCATAACGAACATGGCCACCGTGACGCCCCGCGCGACCAATGAAAGCCTGCATCCGACGATCGGCGCTGCCCGGCTGACGCTCGGCAATCGCATCCTGCTCAGCTTCGGCGTGCTGTTCGTGCTGATGCTGGTGACAGCCGGCGTGTCCTACGAGCGCTTGCGTGCAATCAACAGCGAAGCCGTCAGCATCGAGCGCGATTCGCTGCCCGGCGTCTACCTCGCGTCGTCGCTGCGCGGCGCAGTGAATGAATCATTCATGCTGCTGCAGCAGGCGACGTTCGTCGAGACCGATCCCGAAAGCGTCCAGCGCGATCTCGCGAAGATCGCCGAAGTGGCGAAGGACATCGATTCGTTGTCGGTCGAGTACCAGAACTCGATATTTCGCGACGACGACCGGCAGCGCTTCGCGACCTTCCGGGGCACCTACGACCACTACCTGCCGCTGCTGAACGAAGCGGTGCAGCGCCACCGTCAATCGCACGACGACGCGGTCGCCGGGTATTCGAAGGTGCAACCCGCATGGGCCGAGGTCGTGCGCAATGCGAATATTCTCGTGCAGGAAAACCGCAAGTTCGCCGATCAGTCGGCGAAGCTGATCCGTGAATCCGTGCAGGACACCGAGGTCGTGCTCGCGACCGCACTGGCGATCATGCTGCTGTCCGCGCTCGGGTTCGGCTACATGCTGTACCGTTCGGTCACCGTCCCGATGGCGCGGCTCGTCGAGGTGCACGACGTGATGCGTACCGGCAACCTGACGCGCCGCCTCGACCTGCGCCGCCGCGACGAATTCGGCACGCTCGAGACGGGCTTCAACCGGATGGCCGACGAACTGACCGAGCTCGTCGCGCGTGCGCAGCAGTCGTCGCTGCAGGTGACGACGTCGGTCGCCGAGATCGCGGCGACGTCGCGCGAGCAGCAGGCGACCGCGAACGAAACCGCGGCGACGACGACCGAGATCGGCGCGACCTCGCGCGAAATCTTCGCGACGTCGCGCGACCTGGTGCGCACGATGAACGAAGTGGCCGGCGTGGCGGAGCAGTCGGCCACACTCGCGGGCGTGAGCCAGAGCGGGCTCACGCGGATGGGCGAGACGATGCGCAGCGTGATGGACGCGGCCGGCTCGGTGAACGCGAAGCTCGCGATCCTCAACGAGAAGGCGCTGAACATCAACCAGGTGGTCGCGACCATCACCAAGGTGGCCGACCAGACCAACCTGCTGTCGCTGAACGCCGCGATCGAGGCCGAGAAGGCCGGCGAGTACGGCCGCGGCTTCGCGGTCGTCGCGACCGAGATCCGCCGCCTCGCCGACCAGACGGCGGTCGCGACCTACGATATCGAGCAGACGGTGAAGGAAATCCAGTCGGCGGTATCGGCGGGCGTGATGGGGATGGACAAGTTCTCCGAGGAAGTGCGCCGGGGGATGCTCGACGTGCAGCAGGTCGGCGGGCAGCTGTCGCAGATCATCGCCGAGGTGCAGACGCTCTCGCCGCGCTTCCAGATGGTCAACGAAGGGATGCAGACGCAGGCGAACGGCGCGGAGCAGATCACGCAGGCGCTGTCGCAGCTGTCGGAGGCCGCGCAGCAGACGGCCGAGTCGCTGCGCCAGTCGTCGCAGGCGATCGACGACCTGACGCTCGTCGCGAACCAGTTGCGCACCAGCGTGTCGCGCTTCAAGGTCGACGCGTGACGCGCGCCGACACGCAGAACGGCGCGCATGCGCTGTTCCTGATGTTCGAGCTCGACGGCGAACGCTATGCGCTCGACGCAGCCGGCATCGACGAGGTGCTGCCGCTCGCGGTCACGAAGGCCGTGCCCGGCGCACCCGAATGGATTGCCGGGCTGCTGATGCGCGGCGGCCAGCCGGTGCCGGTGATCGACGTGCCGATGCTGGCGCTCGGGCGCCGCGCGCATGCGCTGCGCTCGACGCGGCTCGTGATGGTCCGCTACCGGGCGCTCGAGGCGGGCGGCGAGCGCACGATCGGGCTGATCGTCGAGCGTGCGACGCAGACGATGCGGATCGACCGCGCGGCGTTTCGCGCGAGCGGCATCTCGACCGCGCGCACGCGTTGGCTCGGGCCCGTCGCGAATACGCCCGACGGCGTCGTGCAGCAGGTATCGGTTGCCGACCTGATCGACGACGTTGCACGCCTGTATCTGTTCGACGACGGCCTGCCGGGCCACGGGGGAGAATCCGCATGAAAGAGTCCGAATCGCGATTTCGCGGCTGGCTGCTGCGCGAGACCGGCATCGACCCCGATTCGCTCGGCAACGATTTCCTGACCCGCGCGCTGACGGAGCGCGTGCACGCGCTGCAGGCGGACGGCGAGCGCCTGTCGTCGGCGGCGCGGCCGCCCGTGACGCAGGACGCGCTCGACGCCTACTGGCAGCAGCTCAACGCATCGGCCGACGAACGGCGTGCGCTGATCGAGCTGTTCGTCGTGCCCGAGACCTGGTTCTTCCGCGACCGCGAGGCCTTCGCGACGCTCGCGCGGCTCGCGGCCGACCGGCTCGCGGCGCTGCCCGGCCGCGTGATCCGCGTGCTGAGCGCGCCGTGCTCGACGGGCGAGGAACCGTTTTCGGCGGCGATGGCGCTGCTCGACGCGGGGCTCGACCCGGCCAGTTTCACGATCGACGCGATCGACCTCAGCCCGCGCGCGATCGAGCAGGCACGGCTCGGCTGTTACGGGCGCAACGCGTTCCGCGGCACCGCGACGGAGTTTCGCGCGCGGCACTTCACGCCGACCCGCGAGGGCTGGCTGCTCGACGAGCGCGTGCGCGCCTGTGTGCAGTTCAGCCAGGCGAACCTCGTCGACCCGGTGGCGGACACGGGCCTTCGCTACGATTTCGTGTTCTGCCGCAACGTGCTGATCTACTTCGATCGCGACGCGCAGGATCGCGTGATCCGCTCGCTCGGCGAGCGTCTTGCCGACGACGGCGTGCTGTTCGTCGGGCCGGCCGAGACGGGGGTCGCGATGCGGCACGGGATGCGCTCGGCGCGCGTGCCGCTGGCATTCGCGTTTCATCGCGAGCCCGCCGGCGCGGCGCCCGATGCCTACGCGGCCCGGCCGGCGGCGCCGCTGTCCGTGGCGGCGGCGCCGTACCGGCGCGCGGAGCGCTTCACGGTCGCGCCGCCCGCGGCGACACGCCCGGTGCTGGCGGTCGCGCCGCCGGCCTGGCTCGGCGACGCACGCGAGCCGTTCGCGGCGGCGCCGCCGGCCATGCCCGCGGCCGCGTTCGACGCACGGGCCGAACTGCCGGCAGTGGCGGCCGAACCGGTTGCGCCCGTTGCAACGGGCGCGCCGCTGGCCGAAGGCCCCGCGCCGACGCTGGAAGACGCACAGGCGCTGGCGAATGCCGGCGCGTTCGACGAGGCCGAGCGCGTGCTCGCGCAGTTCTCGGCGCGCGTCGGGCCGCATGCCGATGCGTTCTACCTGAACGGGCTGATCGCGGATGCGCGCGGGCGCGCATCGGAAGCCGGCGATTTCTACAGGAAGGCGCTGTACCTGCGGCCCACGCATCACGAAGCGCTGACCCATCTCGCGACGCTGCTTGACGTCGGCGGCGATCGTGCGGGCGCGCAATGGCTGCTCGAGCGTGCACGGCGCTCGGCCGGCTGACAAGACTACGGTTGGGGACCGACACCGCGATGACCAGAGGAATTCATGAACCGCGCCGCCGCTGCCTTTGACGAGACGACGATCGACGTCGACGATTGCTGGAACCGGATCGGCACGCGCGGCGACCGCACGTGCGAGCGGCTGAACGAGTGCCTGCGCTGCCTGAACTGCCCGGTGTATGCGTATCACGCGGCGAAGCTGCTCGAGCGCCCGCTCGGCGGGGCGGAGATGGCCGACGCCACGCGCCGGATGAGCGCGCCCGGCGCGCCGCACGTGCGCGACGCCGACGCCGATACGCGCCATGCGGCGCTGGCGTTCCGCGTGGCCGACGAATGGCTCGCGCTGCCGATCGGCGTGCTGCGCGAGATCGCCGGCACGCGGCCGATCCATTCGCTGCCGCATCGCCGCAATTCGGCCGTGCGCGGCGTGGTCAACATCCGCGGCACGCTGCGCATCGCGATCTCGATCGGCGCGCTGCTCGGGCTCGATGTCGGCAAGGGCGGCAAGGGCGGTGATGACGGCCGCTTCACGCGGCTGCTGGTCGCCGCGCACCAGGGCGAGCCGGTCGTGTTTCCGGTCGACGAAGTCGAGGGTGTGTTGCGCTTCGGCGCATCCGACTGGGTGCCCGTGCCGGCCACGGTCGGGCGCGCGAGCGCCGGCCTGTCGCGCGGCGTGCTGTCGTGGCGCGGCAAGTCGGTGGGCCTGCTCGACGACGACCGCCTGTTCGACGCAGTCACACGGAGCATGCGATGAGCGGCGATGACGACCTGAGCCACCTGTCGCTGCTCGAGCTGTATCGCGAGGAGACGCGCACGCAGACCCAGGCGCTGTCCGAGCGGCTGCTCGCGCTCGAGTCGGGCGAGCCCGATTCCGTCGCGCTCGAGGCATGCATGCGCGCCGCGCATTCGCTGAAGGGGGCCGCGCGCATCGTCGGCGTGCCGCTCGGCGTCGACATCGCGGGGCGGATGGAGGAGTGCTTCGTCGCCGCGCAGGCCGGCACGATCGCGCTGACGGCCACGCACGTCGACGTGCTGCTGGCGGGCGTCGATTTGCTGGTGCGCGTCGGCGATCCGCAGGCGCAGCCCGTGACGCAGACGGAGATCGACGTGTTCGCGGCGGCGCTCACGGGCGCCGACGGCGCGCAGACGATGCAGGTGTCGGGCGCCGTCCCGCCGCAGGCGCCGCCGACGGTCGTGCCGTATCGCGAGCACGACGGTGCCGCGAACGAGCCCGTCGGGGCGAGTGCCGCGGTGCCGCCGCTTGCGGTCTCGGGCGCGGTGCCCGATCCGGCCCAGGCCGGCCGCGTGGCCGGCGCCGGCGCGATGCGCCGCGTGCGCGCGGATACGCTGAACCGGCTGCTGAGCCTGTCCGGCGAATCGCTGGTCGAATCGCGCTGGCTCAAGCCGTTCGCCGAATCGATGCTGCGCGTGAAGCGCGCCCAGCGCGACGCCGCCCGCTCGCTCGATTTGATGTACGAACAGTTCGCCGACGATCTCGACGCGGGCATGCTCGCGTCGATGAACGAAGTCCGGCACATGCTGAACGACCTGCAGCGCTCGCTCGCCGAGCGCATGGACGAATTCGACCGCTTCGAGCGGCGCAGCACGCATATCGCCGAGCAGCTGTACGACGAGGCGCTGCAATGCCGGATGCGGCCGTTCGGCGACGCGACGCGTGCGTATCCGCGCATCGTCCGCGATCTCGCGCGCTCGCTCGGCAAGCAGGTGCGTTTCTCGATCGTCGGCGAGGGCACGCAGGTCGACCGCGACATCCTCGACCTGCTCGACGCGCCGCTCGGCCACCTGCTGCGCAACGCGATCGACCACGGCGTCGATTCGCCGGAGGCGCGGCGCGCGCGCGGCAAGCCGGCCGAGGCGAGCGTGACGCTGGAGGCGCGCCACAGTGCCGGCTCGCTGCTGGTCAGCGTGATCGACGACGGCCCGGGCGTCGACATGGACGCGCTGCGCGCGGCCGTCGTGCGCCAGCGCCTGACCGACGACGAGACGGCCGCGCGGCTGTCCGATCCCGAACTGCTCGAATTCCTGCTGTTGCCGGGTTTCTCGATGCGCGACGCGGTGACCGACGTGTCGGGCCGCGGCGTCGGCCTCGACGCGGTGCAGGAGATGGTGCGCGGCGTGCGCGGCGCGGTGCGGATCTTCAACGAGCCGGGCGCGGGCATGCGTTTCGTGCTGCAGCTGCCGCTCACGCTGTCGGTGATCCGCAGCCTGCTCGTCGAGGTCGGCGGCGAGCCGTATGCGTTCCCGCTCGCGCACGTGCGCCGCACGCTCGAACTCTCGCACGACGATATCGACGTGCTCGAAGGGCAGCCGCATTTCCCGTTCGACGGCCGGCGCGCGGGCCTCGTCGCCGCGCATCAGCTGCTCGACGCGGGTGAGCCCGATGTCGCGCGCACGAGCACGGCGGTCGTGGTCGTCGGCGGGGAACCCGAGCTGTACGGCGTCGCGGTCGACCGCTTCCTCGGCGAGCGCATGCTCGTCGTGCAGCCGCTCGACAGCCGCCTGCACAAGATCCAGAACATCGCGGCCGGCGCGCTGCTCGAGAACGGCGATCCGGTGCTGATCGTCGACGTCGAGGACCTGATCCGCTCGGTCGACAAGCTCGTGCGCGGCGGGCAGCTCGCGCGGCTCACGCGCGACCCGCAACTGGCGCTGGCCGACCGGCGGCGCCGCGTGCTCGTCGTCGACGATTCGCTGACGGTGCGCGAGCTCGAACGCAAGCTGCTCGAAAAGCGCGGCTACGACGTGACGGTCGCGGTCGACGGGATGGACGGCTGGAACGCGGTGCGCAGCGATGCGTTCGATCTCGTCGTCACCGACGTCGACATGCCGCGCATGGACGGCATCGAACTCGTCACGCTGATCAAGGGCGATCCGATGCTCAAGCGCGTGCCGGTGATGATCGTGTCGTACAAGGATCGCGACGAGGATCGCCGTCGCGGGCTCGATGCGGGCGCCGACTACTACCTCGCGAAGAGCAGCTTCCACGACGAGGCGCTGCTCGACGCCGTGCACGACCTGATCGGGGACGCGCGAGGATGAACATCGGCATCGTCAACGACTTGCCGCTGGCCGTGGAGGCGCTGCGCCGCGTGATCGCGCTGCGCACCGACCATCGCGTGTTGTGGGTGGCGACCGACGGCGACGAGGCGGTGGATTTCTGCGTCGCGCATCCGCCCGATCTCGTGCTGATGGATCTCGTGATGCCGAAGGTCGACGGTGTCGCGGCGACGCGCCGGATCATGGCGCGCGCGCCCTGCGCGATCCTGATCGTGACGGCGAGCGTCAGCGCGAACACGTCGTCGGTCTACGAGGCGATGGGCGCGGGTGCGCTCGATGCGGTCGACACGCCGACGCTCGCGCTCGGGCTGTCGACCGATGCGTCGCCGCAGGCGCTGCTCGCGAAGATCGACCAGATCGGCCGGCTGCTCGAAAGCCGTTCCGCGGCGCTCGTGCCGCCGGGGCCCGCACCCGAGCGCGGCCAGCCGACGCTCGTCGCGATCGGCGCATC
Source organism: Burkholderia sp. Bmkn7 (assembly GCF_041103175.1). Classification (NCBI taxonomy): domain Bacteria; kingdom Pseudomonadati; phylum Pseudomonadota; class Betaproteobacteria; order Burkholderiales; family Burkholderiaceae; genus Burkholderia; species Burkholderia sp. Bmkn7. The sequence continues at coordinate 1,337,234 of NZ_JBGCUH010000002.1, forward strand.
GGCGGGCGGGCCGACCGCGCTGACCGCGCTGCTGCGCGCGCTGCCGGCCGACTTTCCGGCGGCGATCGTGATCATCCAGCATGTCGACCAGGCGTTCGCGCTCGGGATGGCCGAGTGGCTCGACGGCTATACGCGGCTGCCGGTGCGCGTCGCGCGGCAGGGCAGCGTGCCGCAGGCCGGCGAGGTGCTGCTCGCGGCGACCAACGATCACCTTTACCTGTCGCCGCGCGGCGTGCTCGGCTATACGCGGCATCCGGTCGAGACACCGTACCGGCCGTCGATCGACGTGTTCTTCAACAGCGTCGCCGACGGCTGGCAGGGCGAAGCGTTCGGCGTGCTGCTGACGGGCATGGGGCGCGACGGTGCGCTCGGCCTGAAGGCGATGCGCGCAAAGGGCTGCCACACGATCGCGCAGGACGAAGCGACGAGCGCCGTGTACGGAATGCCGAAGGCGGCCGCCGCGATCGGGGCGGCGTCGGCGATCCTGCCGCTCGAACGGATCGCGCCCCAGCTGATCTCGCGCATCACGCGTCCGCTGCGCGACTGACGGCGCTCGAGGGGCCGGCGACACCGTCCCGTTCCGCTGCGCTGGCGGCCGCATTGCGGGCGGCGCGGAGCGTCGCGTACTCGCGTACAATGGCGGCCTGCGGAGATGGCATGCCTCCCTGCGGTCGTACGCGGCGCGTTGCGCACGGTGCGACCCTCAACCGCCGGTAAGCCCGGCTGATGATGCCTGCGTGTTCCTGGGTCGTCAGGAGGTCGCAGGCCGTCCATGCGGTATTCTGCCGCCCAGGTTTTGATGTGCCGTCGAATCTGGAAATCATGTTCTTCACGACTTCTGCCGATCTTCTCGCGACCGTGCGCTACGTGTGCCGCTGGCTCGCGCTCTCGGCCCTGCTTGGCGCACTGGCCGGCACGGCTTCCGCCTTGTTCCTGATCGCGCTCGACTGGGCGACCGGCACGCGCGTCGCGCATCCGTGGCTGCTGTGGGGGCTGCCGGCGGCCGGTTTCGCGACCGGCTGGATCTACCATCGCTTCGGCCAGTCCGTCGCGCGCGGCAACAACCTGCTGATCGACGAGATCCACGACCCGAAGGCGCTCGTGCCGAAACGGATGGCGCCGCTCGTGCTCGTCGCGACCGTCGTCACGCACCTGTTCGGCGGCTCGGCCGGCCGCGAGGGCTCGGCCGTGCAGATGGGCGGCGCGCTCGCCGATCGCGTCACGCACGTGTTTCGTCTCGATCGTGAACATCGCCGTGTGCTGCTGATGGGCGGCATCGCGGCCGGTTTCGCATCGGTGTTCGGCACGCCGCTCGCGGGCGCCGTGTTCGGGCTCGAGGTGCTGGCGATCGGGCGCGTGCGGTACGACGCGCTGCTGATCTGTGTCGCGTCGGCGATCGTCGCGGACGTCGTCTGTCGCGCGTGGGGCGTGCATCACACGGCCTATGCGATTCCGTTCGTGCCGGCCGTGTCGGCGACGGGGCTGGCCGTGACGGTCGTCGCGGGCGTGGCGTTCGGCGTGGTCGGGCGGCTGTTCGCGTTCGCGACGCATGCGCTGACCGCGTGGTTCCGCCGCGTCATCCGTTATGCGCCGCTGCAGCCGGTACTCGGCGGCCTGCTGGTCGCCGCGGCTGCGACCGCGTTGAACGTGCCGCAGTATCTCGGCCTCGGCATCCCGACGATCGAGGCCGCGTTTCACGGCCCGTTGCCGCTCTACGACTTCGCGGGCAAGTTCGCGTTCACCGTCGTCACGCTCGCGTCGGGGTTCAAGGGCGGCGAAGTGACGCCGCTGTTCTACATCGGCGCGACGCTCGGCAACGCGCTCGGCCAGGTGCTGGCGCTGCCGGTACCCGTGCTCGCGGGGCTCGGCTTCGTCGCGGTGTTCGCGGGCGCGGCCAACACGCCGATCGCGTCGACGATCATGGCGATCGAACTGTTCGGCGCGGACATCGGCGTGTATGCGATCGTCGCGTGTGTCGTTGCGTATCTGTTCTCGGGGCACGCGGGGATCTATCGCGCGCAGCGCGTGGCGGTGGGCAAGGGCGCGCAGGCCGAAGCCGAATGACACGGGCGAGGCAAGGCGATGCGGTTTCCCGCCTTCATGCGCCTGAACTGCAGGCGGTTCTCGAGCGACGGCGCGCCCGACCGCGTGGCGGGCGACATCGAACGCTTCATCGTGGCGTCGATGCCGTCGCGTGAACACGATCCGTGTCCGGTCGCGGGCGGCGGCCCGACGCATCCATGCGGCACCCGCGGTGCCGGAAACCGGGAGCACGACATTCAATGACGCTGGAAGACTTTCTGATCGAAGCGCGGCGCCTCGCCAGGCCATGCCGTCAATATCGCTTCGCGAGTGGCGGTGAACCCGTCACCGGCTACTGGCACGGTGTTGAAGCAGGCGCGCCGTGCGTCTCCGTCGAGCGGGACGGCACCTGGCTGAACGTGTATCTCGACGAGGGCGGGACATCGGGCCGCGTGGAAACCGCCTTGCAGCCCGTCCGGTCGGAACGCCCGCTGTGCCGGTCCGACGCGACGTCGCTCCCGCCGGTCGACGCGGTGTTCCGCTTCGGCTCAGCCGCGATCGACGCCTATCTCGACGCGCAGGGCTGGCAACGCGACTGGGGATTCAACGGCAACTTCAAGGGCATCGCGGCACACGACTACGAGCGTGAGTGGATGGCGCAATGCCCGCTCTACACGGGCGGGGTGGTCGCCGTCTCGGGCGGGTGGAACATGCACTGGCCCGACGACGACGAACCGGTCGATCTCGATCTCGTCCTCTGGACGTTCGAGGAAGCGGAGCCGTGGGTCGAGGTGTTTTGCGACGGCGGCCGGTACTCGGTGATCCAGCGGATCACCTAGCGCGCCGCCATCCGTTACGGCTTCGGCAGGCGCGCGACATGGCGCGCCAGCAGCTCCTCGATATCGATGCCCTTTTCGGCCAGCAACGCCGTGACGACACCGTTCAGTTCGCCGAGCGTTTCCTTGACCGATTCCCGGATCGTGTCCACGACCACCTGCGTGCTGCGCTCGATCTCGATGTTGACCGTGTCGTTGACGCCCTTCGCATCGAAGGTCGTCGCGCGTCGCGTTTCGGGAATCAGCCAGACATCGAACCAGCCTTCGTCGCGGTTGACGTCGGACACCGTCAGGCTGCAGCCGTTGATCGCGATATAGCCCTTCGCGAACACGTACCGCTTGAATGCGTCCGGCACGCCGATGCGCACCATCCGGTTATGCTCGGACGATGCGATGTGCCGGATGGTCCCGGTGAAGTCGACATGGCCGGACAGCGGATGCCCGCCGATCTCCGCGCCGTCCTTCGCGGCCCGCTCCACGTTGATCCGCGCACCTGTCGTGAGGTCGGCCAGCGTGGTGATTTTCAGGCTCGGCAGCATCACGTCGAAGTCGATCAGTTCCGGCGAATGGATGGTCGTCACCGTCAGGCAGACGCCGTCGACCGAGACGCTGGCGCCGATCTCGATGTCGTCGGTAAACCGTTCCGGGAATTCGATGCTGAAGGTTCTCAGTTCCCCGTGGTCGGCGATGGTCTTGATGGTGGCAACGCCCTGGACAATTCCTGTAAACATGGTCGATCCCTTGTCGCAAACTTGCTGGCCCACATGATAAGGGATACCGGAAGAGGCGGCCTTGCGGCGCGCGGCTTCCGGAGGGGCGGGCGGAATTCGCGGCCGAAAAAAAGGCCGTGCACCTGGCACGGCCTCGATCCGGATCCATTTGTCGACGCGCGCCGGCGGTGATGACCGCACCACCGGCGCGCGTCGCGCCTTTCTTGCGTCACGCCTCGGCCGGCTCGCCGAGCGGCCCGGCACGATTGTCCGCCGCGCGCCGCGGCGAATCGGCGAGCCCCTTCGCGAGTTCCAGCGCCTGCCGCTCGAACAGCCGGCGATAGATGCCGCCGTCGATGCGGATCAGCGCGTCGTGGCTGCCTTCCTCGATCACCGTGCCACGGTCGAGCACCAGCAGCCGGTCGAGCGCGCGCACGGTCGACAGCCGGTGTGCGACCACCAGCGTCGTGCGGCCGACCATCAGCCGCTCCATCGCCTGCTGGATCAGCAGCTCGCTTTCGCTGTCGAGGCTCGACGTGGCTTCGTCGAGGATCAGGATCGGCGCATCGGCGAGGAACGCGCGCGCGATCGCGACCCGCTGGCGTTCGCCGCCCGACAGCTTGATCCCGCGTTCGCCGACCAGCGTGTCATAGCCGTCCGGCAGCGCGGCGATGAAGTCGTGCGCGCTGGCGAGCCGCGCGGCGCGCTCGATGTCGGCCCGGCTCGCGTCGGGGCGTGCATACGCGATGTTCTCGGCGAGCGTACGGTGGAACAGCACGGGCTCCTGCTGGACGATCGCGATCTGGCTGCGCAGCGAATCCTGCCGGACCTGCGCGATGTCCTGGCCGTCGATCGTGATACGGCCGCCCGACACGTCGTACAGGCGCTGGATCAGCTTGATGAACGTCGTCTTGCCCGACCCCGAGTGGCCGACGAGGCCCACCCGCTCGCCCGGCGCGATGCGCATCGAGAAATCGTCGTACAGCGGCACCGGATGGTTGCCGTAGCGGAACGTCACGTGCTCGAAGCGGATCTCGCCTTGCCCGATCCGGATGGCCGGCGCGCCGGGACGATCGTCGATGCCGAGCGGCTGGCGTTCGAGCGCGACGAGTTCTTCCATGTCGTTCACCGAGCGCTGCAGGTTGCGGATGTGCATGCCGACGTCGCGCAGGTAGCCCTGCAGCATGAAGAACATCGTCAGCGCGAACGCGATGTCGCCGACGCTCGCCTCGTCGTTCACCCACAGCCGCAGCGCGGCGCCGATCATCGCGGCCTGCATCGCGACGAGCATCGCGCCCTGCAACCCGCCGTTGAGCGTGCCGCGCACCCACGTGCGGCGCGTGCGTTGCCGCCATTTGCCGATTACGCGGGCGAGCCGCGCTTCCTCGCGCGTTTCCGCGCCGAACGCCTTCACGACCGCGTTGCAGCTCACGGCATCGGCGAGCGCGCCGCCCATGCGCGTATCCCACAGGTTGCCGAGCCGGGCGGCCGGCGCGACGATGCCGAGCGACACCGCAACCGTCACCGTGATGTACAGCAGCGAACCCGCGCCGACGACGAGCCCCATCACGGGCCAGTGCGTGCCGAGCAGCACGGTTGCGCCGACGAGCATCGTGACCGACGGCAACAGCGCGATCAGCACGGTGTCGTTCAGCAGGTCGAGCGCCCAGATGCCGCGCGTGATCTTGCGCACGGTCGAGCCCGCGAAGCTGTTCGCGTGCCAGTCGGTCGAGAAGCGCTGCACGCGATGGAACGACGCGGCCGCGATCTCGCTCATCATCTTCAGCGTGAGCGTGATGATGTTCAGGTAGACGCCTTGTCGCAGCACCGTCGCGCCGAGGCCGAGCGCGGCGAGCGTGCCGAATGCGACGAGGGCCGCATGCCACGCGGCGGCGCGGTCGGTCAGCCCGGTTGACAGCGCGTCGACGAGGCGGCCGGCGAACAGCGGCGTGAGCACGTCGGCGAGCGCGGCGAGCAGCGCGAGGCTCGCGACCGTGGCGGTGCGTGCCGGCTGCTTGCGCCAGTAACGGAAGGTGAAGCCGAAGACGGCCTGGAATGCCTGGCCGCCCAGATGGGTGGTTTTTCTGGTCATGTGTCGTTGCCCGGCGCATCGCGCGACGGGGCTTTCCGGTTGGGCGAACATCGAAAACGCAACAGCCGGGCCGCGCGGAAACCGTGCGGCGAAACGAAACGGGGCTGTCGGGAAACGGCGCGGCTGACGGGTTAGCGGAAAACTCGGGAGCCGGCGCGGACGGCGGGCTGGATCAGCTGCGCCGTGGGACCACGTTCGGGAAGGATGCTGGCATTCGGAACATCTGCACCTCCCCTGAAGTGAACGGTTGAAAGGACGCCGAAAAGACGTGGAAATGATTCTATCAGCAGCGCCGGGCGCCCTGCAACGTCTGACGAATGCGGCGTTGCAGCGTCGATACGGTTAGTATTCAGGGCTTCGGCCCTTCTTTTGCGGGCCTTCCACAGTGCGGCAGCGCAGGGGCCGGCACACGCATCGATTACACTTCGACGTTTGCGGCGCACCGCGCCGAGACCCTCGCAGATTCACGATACATTCCTGAGGAAACGATGAGCGACGTTCAGCAAGGCATCCTGACCCCGATCGATACGGCGGCCCGATACCTCACTTTCACGATGTCGAACGACGGCAATGTGGCGGCGGCGCTGGCCGCGCTGCGCGAGATCGTCGACGGACGCGACACGGTCGTCGGGTTCGGGCATGCGCTGGCGGCGCACCTCGGGCACCCGGTGCCGGGCCTGACCGGATTCCCGGCGTTCGCGGTGAAGGACCGCACGCTGCCGGCGACGCCGGCCGACGTGTGGGTCTGGCTGCGCGGCGACGATCGCGGCGAGATCGTGCTGCGCGCGCGGGCGATCGAACGCGCGCTGGCGCCGGCGTTCGCGTTGCAGGATGCGGTCGACGGTTTCCGCTATTCGAACGATCGCGACCTGTCCGGTTACGAGGACGGCACCGAGAACCCGGAAGGCGACGAAGCCGTGGCCGCGGCGATCGTGACCGGGCAGGGCGCGGGGCTCGACGGTGCGAGCTTCGTCGCGGTCCAGCAATGGCTGCACGACTTCGAGCAGATGGAGCGCATTCCGTCGGGCGACATGGACAACATCATCGGGCGCCGCCGCTCGGACAACGAAGAACTCGACGACGCACCCGAGTTCGCGCACGTGAAGCGCACCGCGCAGGAAAGCTTCGAGCCCGAAGCGTTCATGCTGCGCCGTTCGTCGCCGTGGTCGGACGCGCGCCGCGCGGGCCTCTACTTCGTGGCGTTCGGCTGCTCGTTCCGCGCGTTCGACGTGCAGATGCGCCGGATGAGCGGCGCGGAAGACGGGATCGTCGACGGCCTGTTCCGCTTCACGCGGCCGTTGACGGGCGCGTATTTCTGGTGCCCGCCGATGAAGGACGGCAAGCTCGACCTGTCCGCGCTCGGACTGTAAGCGCCTGACGGTGTCGACGAACGGGGGGCCGCGCATCGCGCGCGGCCCCCCGTTTCCTTTTGCGCGGCGATTTGCGCGGCGCTCGTGTGTCGTGTGCGTTGCGTGTCAGTTCAACGTCGTGTCGATCCGCGTGCCGCGCTTGATGAACTGCGTGACCGGCGTCTTCTCGCAGATTTCGGCGAGGCGCTGGCGTTGCGCATCGTCGAGCGGGCCGTCGAGCGTCACGACACGGCGCACGTACTGCGTGCCTTCACGATCGGCGTGCAGCTCGGTGCGCACGTCGATACGCGCGGCCGGCCACGCCTTGCGCTGCATGTACATGCGCAGCGTCGCGGCCGTGCATTGCGCGAGGCCGGCCAGCACGAATTCATAGGGCGCCGGCCCGCGATCCTGGCCGCCCTCGCGTGGGGCTTCGTCGCCGGTCAGCGCGTGGGTGCCGGCCTGAAGCTGGACGACGTAATCGGGCGCATCGGCGTCGAGGACGGCGGCGGCGTGGATGAGCGACATGGCAAGTCTCCGGTCAGCGGGAAAAGGAAAAAGGGAATAAGGGAGCCGGGAAGCGGAAAGTGGACGCCGCGCGGCGGCGCGCAGCCGTCAGCATACCGCTCCGATGGCGATGGCGATGGCGATGGCGATGGCGATGGCGATGGCGATGGCGATGGCGCGCGCGATGCGGCTACGCGTCCGCGCCGCCGGCACTGCTGCGCACGAGCGCGGCGATGCGCTCGCGTACCCACTGGTGCGCACGATCGGCGTCGCGCGATTCGTGCCAGTACGCGAGGAGCGGGAACGGCTTGAGCCGCAACGGCAGCGGCCGCACGACGATCGGCAGCATCGCGGCCATCCGCAACGCATAGGTGTGCGGCAACGTGACCAGCAGGTTGCCGGTCGCGGCGATCTGGCACGCGGCGAAATAGTGCTGACAGGTGAGCCGGATATCGCGAAAGCGGCCATCGTTGCCGAGCAGCACGTCGAGCGATTGCGGCTCGCCGAGCGACGACACCGCGACATGCCGCGCCGCGAAATAGTCGCCGCGCCGCAACGGCTCGCGCGCAAGCGGATGATCGCGGCGCAGTGCGACGACGAGCGAATCGTCGAGCAGGTGTTCGGTGGCGATGCGCGGGCCGGTCGGCACGCGGCGATCGACGGCGAGATCGAGATTGCCCGATGCGAGTTCGCGTTCGATCCCGGCTACCGCGATGCGCCGGCTCACGAGCCGCAGGCCCGGTGCTTCGTCGGCGAACGCCGCGACGATCCGCGGCAGCGCGATCGATTCGAGCACGTCGCGAATGCCCACCGCGATGCTCAGGTCGAGCGTCGCGGGATCGAATGCCGACGGCGCGCGCGCGGTGCCTTGCAGGCCCTTCAGGTGCAGTTGCACGTCCGTGATGATCGAGCGCGTGCGTTCGGTTGCGACCACACGGTTGCCCTGGCGCACGAACAGCGGATCGTCGAAATGCGCGCGCAGCCGGTTGAGCGCGTGCGTGACGGCCGGCTGCGTGAGATGCAGCGCGCGGGCGGCCGCGCCGATGCCGCCATGCACGTAGACGGCGTCGAGCACGCGAAACAGGTTCAGGTCGAGACGATGGTCGGCGGGCACGGGGCGCGGGTGGCGTGGTGAATGGTGGAGCGATTCTAAAGGATGCGCGGGCAACGGATACGCGGGCTTTCCTGCGTGGCGATCGGCGGCGTTGAATACATGGGAATATCGTTTGCGCCGATATTCGGCGATGCATTTATCCGGATACCCGCCGCAATTCGTCGTCATGAAAATGCGCGGATTTCGATGCCCATGATCGCAACAATTGGCGATATCGGCCCGTGCAATTCCGCACCGGCCCACCAGCAACCCCTGGCAGCCTGTAGTAATCCGCCATCATGCTGTCCACCTCGGCCATTTCGCGCCAAAGCCGCGACCCGTTCGGCTAAGATGCCGTCGCTTCATATTTCGGGATAGCCGTCCTGTCGCACGCATTCAAACCAAATATAAGCCTGACAGTTCGACGGTATTAGAAGAAGTCGAAACAAGTCGGGGGCTTGGCCAGTGAATGCAGCAGATCAGAGATGGGTCGTTATCTATTTGAGTACGGGGTTTTCGTTGGCCCAGGCCGCGCGTATTGGCGAGGCTTTCAATCTGGCGAATCGCCTGCACGCATACAGTGCTGATTACCAGTTGAAGTACGTATCCGAAAGCGGGGGGCTGTTGCAGTCGTCGTCCGGGGTGAGCATCGCGGCCGATCCGCTCGGCGACGAGCACGGTCGCCGCGCGCTCGCGTTCTTTCATCTTCACGGCGACCGTGCGGCCGTCAATTGGGACGACGCATTGCAGCGTCGCCTCACCGACATCCGCCGCCACGCACGCTGGATCGTCGACGCGATGGACCTGCCGACGCTCGCGGCCATGCAGCGACCGTCGGCGGCGATCGAAGGGCGGCCGGGCCGGGCCGGCCGCCGGGTCGCCACGACGGTCGAGTTGCAGGCCGGCGAAGCCGACGTGTTCGCCGCGGTGCTCGACATGTTCCGCGTCGATCTCGGCGACGGCGCCGCGCAGGAGATCGCCAGCAACATGCTGCGGCCGGTCGAGCAACGCTATGCGCAGTCGATGTGGGCCTTTCGGGAGCTGAGCGCGAGCCCGTCGATCCGGATGTCGGCGCAGCGGCTGCGCGCGCAGAGCGTGAACCGCATCTCGATCGCCAACGCCGCGCAGGCCGCCGCGATGAGCGAGCGCAATTTCCTGCGGCGCTTCAAGAAGGAGATCGGCGTGACGCCGACCGAATTCGTCCAGCACGTGCGGCTCGAGCGCGCCTGCCACATGCTGGTCCACACGACGCTGCCGGCCGACAAGGTCGCGCGCCGCACCGGGTTCGGCAGCGGCGAGCGGCTCGCGAAGCTGTTCCGCCAGCGCATGCTGATGTCGCCGACCGAATATCGCGTCTCCGAGCGTGAACGGATCCTCACCCGCGGTGCGCCGACACTCGATGCGCACGGGGAGGCCTGCGACGGTGCCGGGGAGCCATGCGCCGCGTGCGCCGCCGCGCGGGAAAAAAAAGGACGGATACCCGTAGAATCGTCCTGTCGCGATTTCGATCCCCGGTTTCCATGTCCTTCCTCCCCACCACCGCCACAGCCCCTTTCTGCCCGTCGGAAGTAAAGGGCAGCATCACGATCGATGCCGGCGCGCCGCGCTGGCAGAAGCTCAAGCGCTTCTTCGGCCCCGGCCTGCTGGTCGCGATCGGCTACATGGATCCCGGCAACTGGGCGACCGACATCCAGGCCGGCTCGCAGTTCGGTTATTCGCTGCTGTGGGTCGTCGCGTTCTCGAGCCTCGCGGCGATCTTCCTGCAGATGCTCGCGGCGCGGCTCGGCCTCGTGGCGGGCAGGGATCTCGCGCAGGCCAGCTACGACCGCTACGGGCGGGTCGGCCGCATCGTGCAGTGGGTGACCGCCGAGGTGTCGATCATCGCGTGCGACATCGCGGAAGTCCTCGGCTGCGCGCTCGCGTTCAAGCTGCTGCTCGGCGTGCCGCTCGCGTGGGGGATCGTGCTGACCGCGCTCGACACGGTGATCGTGCTCGGCCTGCAGGGCAAGGGGTTCCGGCAGATCGAGGCGATCGTGCTCGCGCTGATCGCGACGATGGCGTTCTGCTTCGTCGCGCAGGTCGCGATCACGCCGCCCGACTGGCACGCGGTGGCCGGCGGGCTGGTGCCGGGCGATCCGGGCCACGACCGCAAGGACGCGATCGTGCTCGCGCTCGGCATCGTCGGCGCGACGATCATGCCGCACAACCTGTACCTGCATTCGTCGGTCGTGCAGACGCGGCGCGTGGTCGGCGGGGCGCGCGGGGTGATCCGCGACACGCTCGCGCTGGTGCGCATCGATACCTGCGTGTCGCTGTTCGTCGCGATGCTCGTCAACGCGGCGATCCTGATCGTCGCGGGCGCGGCGTTCCATGCGACGGGCCAGCACAACGTGACCGACATCGAGCAGGCCTACAACCTGATTACGCCGATCGCGGGCGGCGCGGCCGCGCTGCTGTTCGGCATCGCGCTGCTCGCGTCGGGGCAGAGTTCGACGCTCACCGGCACGATCGCCGGCCAGGTGATCATGGACGGCTTCCTGCATACGAAGATTCCGTGCTACCAGCGCCGGCTGATCACGCGCGGGCTCGCGCTCGTGCCCGCGCTGATCGGCGTGCTGTGGCTCGGCGACGGCTCGGTCGGGAAACTGCTCGTGTGGAGCCAGGTGCTGCTGAGCCTGCAGCTGCCGTTCGCGATGTGGCCGCTGATCCGCTCGGTCAGCGATCGCAACACGATGGGCGAGCACACGATCGGGCGCGGGATGCAGGCCGCCGCGTGGGCGCTGTTCGTCGTCATCACCGGTACGAACCTGCTGCTGATTACCGGTGTCGCGGGCTGATACAGCCTGTCACAGGCTGACACAGTCGCGCGGCGCGCATGCGGTAAACTGCGGCCTTTCGATCGTCGTCCGAAGTCCGTTATGTGGAGTGAAATCAGCAACATCGGCGATGCCGCGCTGACCTTGCCGATCGCGCTGACCTGCGCGGCCTGGCTCGCGCTGACCGACTGGCGCCTCGCCGCCCGCTGGGGCGTGCTGCTCGCCGCCGGCATGGGCGTCGTCGGCGCCACGAAGATCCTGTATGCCGGGTGCGGCATCGAGCTTCCGCAATTCGATTTCCGCGTGATCAGCGGCCATACGATGCTGTCGACGTCGGTGTGGACCGTCGCGCTGTCGATGCTGTGGCAGGCGTTCCGGCCGGGCAAGGTGCCCGGCATCGCGGCCGGGCTGGCCATCGGCGCGGTCACGGCCGTCGCGCGGGTGTTCGATCATTCGCATACCGTTCCTGAAGTGATCGTCGGCTGGATGCTCGGCGCGCTGGTCGCGCTGGTGTTCCTGCGCGGCTACGATGGTGTGCGGCAGCGCGCATTCTCGCCGCGCGTCGCGGCCGTGTGCCTGCTGCTCGTGTCCGGCATCGCGTACGGGCACCGCGCGCCGTTCCAGCAGATGATCGACACGCATTCGCCGCAACTCTGCGCGTTCGTGCGCGCGCCGTCGGGCGACGGCTTCTGACGGTCGCCGGCCGCGGCGCCCCGGCGCCGCTTTCCTGCCGCATTCGCCCGGCGGTTGCACGATTCCACGCCGCCCGTCTTCCCGATTGCTTCCTCGCCTGCGCGGAACCCGACCCTCGCCATGACACGATTCGACGAACCAGCCGGTCTGCGTGACCGGCCGCGCCGGCTTGCGCGTGCGTGCCGATACGCGAAGGTCATGAGCCCAGCCTATGACCGGGCATAACGAAGATTCATTTCATCGATCGGCGGCATTCGCGTACGCTGGCTGTCGTTCAACCGGGGCGGGCTGGCCGGCGTGTCCGGCGCGCGTCACGCTCATCTCGATATACTCGCGGAAACCGTGCGGCGCCTCGTGATGGCGGCGAAGGGTCGACCGGCCCGCGCTGGCGGGAACCGGCACGGAACATCCGTCGCGGCAGCGTTCCGCGACGACGATTCACGATAGGAGCAGGTCACATGACAGTCGTTTCTTCGCGCCTTGCCGGCAAGTGCGCATACATCACGGGCGCCGCAGGCGGTCTCGGCCGCGCGATCGCGCGCCGGATGGTCGAGCAGGGCGCGCGCGTGTTCGTGACCGACATCGCCGACGCGGAGGTGCTCGACGCGTTCGCGCAGGAACTCAACGCGGGCCATGCGGCGCCGGTCGCGTTCGCCGCGACGCAGGACGTGCGCGACGAAGCGCGCTGGCAGGCGCTGCTCGCGCAGGCGGTCGACGCGATGGGTGGGCTGTCGGTGCTCGTCAACAACGCGGGCGTCGGCTCGATCGGCTCGCCCGCGCAAATCGAGCTGAACGAATGGCGGCGCGTGATGGCGATCAACGTCGAGAGCATCGTGCTCGGCTGCAAGCATGCGCTGTCGTATCTGGCGGAAAGCCATCCCGCGTCGATCATCAACATCTCGTCGGTCGCCGCGTTCAAGGTCGAACCGGATTTCACCGCGTACAACGCGTCGAAAGCAGCCGTCGCATCGCTCACGAAGTCGGTCGCGATCGACTGCGCGCGCCGTGAGATCGACGTGCGCTGCAATTCGATTCACCCGGCGTTTATCCGCACGGGGATCGTCGAGCCGCTGTTCCAGTCGCTCGGCGAACGCGACGCGACGCGCAAGCTCGCGCGGGGCATTCCGCTGCGCCGGCTCGGCGAGCCGGACGACGTCGCGCATGCGGCCGTTTATCTCGCGTCCGACGAGAGCCGTTTCGTGACGGCCGCCGAACTCGTGATCGACGGCGGCATGTGCGCGGTCTGACGCGCATCCCGAACCACAACGATTGGAGGAGAACAGCATGTCGACACCCGTGAACCGCCAGCTGCTGCTGAAGACGCGCCCGGAAGGGCGGGTCGGCCGCGAACATTTCTCGCTCGTCGAAGCGCCCGTGCCGGCGCTCGCGGACGGCGAGGTGCTCGTGCGCGTGCTGTACCTGTCGATGGACCCGACCAACCGCGTGTGGATGAGCGACGTGCCGCAATACCTGCCGCCGGTGGCGATCGGCGAGGTGATGCGCGCGCTCGGCATCGGGCGCGTGGTGGCGTCGCGCAACGCGGGTTTCGCGGAAGGCGATCTCGTGCAGGGGCTCGTCGGCTGGCAGGACTATGCGGTCGTGCCGGCCGACCAGGCCGCGCAGCTCGTGAAGCTGCCCGCGCAGTCGGGCCTGCCGCTGCCGACGCTGCTCGGTGCGTGCGGGATGAGCGGGCTGACCGCGTACTACGGGCTGACCGACATCGCGCCGGTGCAGCCGGGCGAGACGCTCGTGGTATCGGCGGCGGCCGGTTCGGTCGGCTCGATCGCCGGCCAGATCGGCAAGATCCACGGCGCGCGCGTGGTCGGCATCGCGGGCGGCGCGGACAAGTGCCGCTACCTGACCGAGACGCTCGGCTTCGATGCGGCCGTCGACTACAAGGCCGACGATTTCCGTCAGCAGCTGAAGGCCGCGACGCCGGACGGCGTGCACGTGAATTTCGAGAACGTCGGCGGCGAGGTGATGCGCGCGGTACTGTCGCGGATGGTGATCGGCGGGCGCGTCGCGCTGTGCGGCGTGATCTCGAACTACAACAGCGGCCGGGCGGCGGACGACGTCGGCGTGCTGATCTCGAAGCGGCTGACGATGCGCGGCTTCCTTATCCTCGACTATCGCAAGAGCCGCGAGGCCGTGCAGACGCTCTCGGGCTGGCTGCGCGACGGCCGGCTCAAGGCCGAGGAGACGGTCGCAGACGGTCTCGAAAACGCGCCCGACGTCCTGAATCGCCTGTTCGACGGCGATCATCGCGGCAAGCTCGTGCTGCGCGTCGATCCGGACGCGTGAGCGGCCCGCGGCTCGGCGTGCGATGTCGTTCGCACGCTGCCGCGAGAGGGTGTCGACCGCGAGGCGGTCGATCAACCGCGCCCAAGTTTCGGACTTGTCTCATGTATTGTCGGGGCGTGTCTCCCTAAAGTGATTGCCAGCAGATGGCGGCGTGATGACGCTCGCGGCGGATGACGCGACGGGCGCCGTGGCGCCCGTCGTGATCCGCATTCGTCATCCGTGACGGCGCGCGTCGGCAGGGGCGTGGCACGTGGCCACGCGTTGCGTCATTCGTTCTGTTCGGCGCGTGCGTAGATGTCCCAGCTCGCCATGAACAGCGCGGCGACGAGCGGCCCGATCACGAAGCCGGTGATGCCGAACAGTGCCATCCCGCCAAGCGTCGAGATCAGCACGACCCAGTCGGGCATCTTCGTGTCCTTGCCGACGAGGATCGGGCGCAGCAGGTTGTCGACGAGACCGATCACGCCCACGCAGAACGCGACGAGGATCGCGCATTTCCACACCGCGCCGATCATCAGGAAGTAGAGCGCGGCCGGCACCCACACGAGGCTCGCGCCGATCGCGGGCAGCAGCGACAGGAACGCCATCAGCGCGCCCCACAGCACGACGCCTTCGATCCCGAGGATCCAGAAGATCAGGCCGCCGAGCGCGCCCTGCACGAGCGCGACCGCGATGTTGCCCTTCACCGTCGCGCGCACGACCGTCGTGAACTTGGCCAGCAGCAGGTTCTTGTGCTCGTCGTCGAGCGGCAGCGCGCGGCGCACGCGGCGGCCGATCTCGCCGCCGTCGCGCAGCAGGAAGAACACCATGTAGAGCATCACGCCGAAGCTCACGACGAACTGGAAGGTGTTCTGGCCGATGCTGAGCGCCTGGGTTGCCGCGAGCTGGCTGATCTGAGCGGCGCCATCGGTCAGCTTCTTCTGGATGCCCGGGAGGTTGCTCAGGCCGTATTTCTGCAGCAGGTGCTGGATCGACGTAGGCAGCGCGTGGATGATGTCCTGGAAGTACTGCGAATAGTTCGGCTGCGCGGTCTTGATTTCCTGGTACACGTATGCGATTTCCTGCACGAGCGTCGCGGCGACGAACACGAGCGGCAGGATCACGATCAGCACGATCAGCGACAGCGTCACGAGCGCGGCGAGGTTGCGCCGCTTGCCGAAGCGTGCGGCGAGCCACCGCTGCACGGGCTGGAAGAGGATCGCCAGTATGGTGCCCCAGAACACGGCGCCGGAAAACGGCGTGAGAATCCAGCAGAGTCCGACGGTGACCGCGGCCAGCAGGAAATAGAAGAATTTTTGGTGGTCGTGTCCGCTATCCATGGATGACATTCGCGCAGATTGATGCGTGGTTTGATTGAATCTCGTTGCCCCGTGCGCGATCGGTTCGCGATCGTCACGGGTTCACGGCGCAACGCGCTGCGGGCGGCCATCCGCCGGGCGGCCCGAACCGGAGTATGCCCGCAAAGGTGCCGCCATCATAGCGGCTGCGCGCGGCACATGCGAAAACGCCGCGGCCGGGGCCGCGGCGCTGCCGGGAAGCAAACGCGGCGCAACGCCGCGTGCCGCATCGTCAGATGTTGAGCTTCGTGACCTTCGTGCCGTTCACCGACAGGTCGCCCATCAGGCCGACGTTGGTCAGGATCAGCACCTCGACCGGTGCGGTGGCCGTGTTGGAGTCGACCGCGCCGTTCGCGCCGACCTTCACGACCGCGACCGACGCGTCGGCGCCGGCCGACCAGCCTTCGGACTTGCGGAACGAGTCGAGCGCATCCTGCGTCATGAACAGGAACACGACCGCCTTCGACTGCGCGCCGGCCTGCAGGCCGACCGACAGCGACGACGTGTTGTAGTAGCCGACCGTGCTGCCGCCGACGCGCAGCGCGCCGTTGCCGGACTGGCCGCCGACGATGAAGCCGGCCTGCAGCACGCTCGGGAACACGAGCACGCCGCGCGATTTCGCGACGAGTTCACGCGAGCCCGGCACCGTCGAATAGAGGCGCGAGAGCGTCGCGTTGACGCTGGCGTCGATCGACTGGCGCTTCGACGCGCTGGCCGCGGCGCCTTCCGGCTTGTCCGGCGTGGTCGTGCAGCCGGCGAGCGCGAGGCTGCCGAGCAGGACGGCGGCGGCGGCTTTCATGGCAAAGGTCTTCTGCATGGCGTTTCTCCTTCTTTGTCTGATTGATGACGGACGGGGCGGGCGGCGGGACGGCCGGCTCCGTTCAACGGCGGGCAAGGAGCAGGCCCGCAACGAACGCGAGGCCGGCAACGACGCCGGCGGTTTGCCACGGGTTGTCTTGCACGACCTGCGACACGCGTTCGGCGGAATCGCGCAGCCGGGCGGCTGCGCTGCCCGACGCATGGTCGAGCGCGCCGCGTGCTTCATCGAGCCTGGATTGCACGCGCTTGCGCAGCGCGGCAATATCGCCGTCGCCGTCGTTTTTCAGCAGATCTTCGAGTTCATCGACCAGCCCGCGCAGATCGTCGGTGACGTCGGCATGCAGGTCGCGGGCGGCCGAGCGCGTCGTGCGTCCCACGCGCCGGCCCGTGCGACGAATGTCGGACAGGCCGCGGTCCAGCTTGTGTTCGATCGAGTCAGTGAGCGCCATGGTGTTTATCCTCCTTCGATTCAAGGCCAATTTGAAGATAAGACGAATCCCAGCAACTAATGTGATTCACTTGGCCCGGTTGAGTTTCGAGACAAATTTTCAATTCGTTGGCGGATTTGCCGGAAAGCCCCGCCACGCGGGGCCGCGCGAAGATTGAAAAAAATTCTCAAATGGGCGAAACGCGTGCAACAAGAAGCGATACGAAGTGAATGTCCGGTAAATATGGCGTCGCCCGGGGTACCAGGTAAATAGTGCCATTGCAGGCGATGGGCTGATGCAAATGCACTAATCGACGCTGTACGGGCGAGCAGGGTTTGTGCCTGCGGCCGGCATTCGCGAGCCGTTGTCCAGTGCAAGGTCGACGACGACGGGATCGTGGTCCGACGATCTATACGCGTCGGGTGCGTAATAGGACGACCGATGTGCGGTCGTTTTGTAATCGGGCACGGGTTGCAGTGCAGACGGTTCATCGGCGTTGATGTGCCAGACGTGCACGGCTTTGACGCGCGCGGTCAGGGCCGGCGTCGCGAGCGCGTGATCGAGGCTGCCGGCCTCGCCGCGAAATACGTAGCTGTACGCAGTATCGCCGACGAAGCGCGCCACCAGGTTCGCGTAGCCGCGCGATTCGAGCGCGCGAACCGGATCTTCCTTCGCATAGCTGTTCAGGTCGCCGACCAGCAGTACGCCATCGGCCGCGGCGCCTGTCGGCGATCCGGCGAGCCAGCCGGCGATGCGCACGGCGGCCCGCGTGCGCGCCGCGTTCCAGCAGCCCTGGCCGTCCGACCGGTCGAGATCGGCGCCGGTCGCGTTCGGGCAGTTCTTCGATTTCAGGTGATTGACCGCGACCGTCAACGCGCGCGTGCCGCCGATGCGCCGGAATGTCTGCGCGAGCGGCGGGCGATGCCGGCCGCCGAGCGAGACGGTCGCGGCGCGGCCGACCGGCTCGACCGTGCGGCTGTCGTACAGCAGCGCGACCGCGATTGCATCGCGGCCGAGCCGCGCGGTGCCGGGATCGACCACGCGCCAGCCTTCGCCAAGCTGCGCGGCGAGACGCCGCACGGCGCTCGTGTCGCCGTGGCCGTTGTTCGCGATTTCCATCAGCCCGATCACGTCGGCACGCAGCGCGCGCAATGCCGCAACGATCTTCGCCTCCTGCCGCGCGAACACGGCGGGCGTTTTCGCGCCTCGGCCGGCCGGGGCATCGAATCCGCCGCCGTGCCCGTCACCATTGAAATAGTTGAATACGTTGAACGACACGATGCGCGCGTCGGCATCGGGATGACGGGCCGGCGCATCGGTACGCGGGTTCGAGGCGGCATCGAAGACGGGCGCCGCGCCGGCAACCGGTTGCAGCCTCCATGCGCCGTAGCGCAGTTCGAGCACACCCTCGCCGCCGCGCACCGTGTAGCCCGCGCGCAGCGTGTTGGCGGCGCTGAGCGCGGGTGGCGGATAGCGCACGGTTGCGGGATCGCGGCGGTTCGAGCCGTCGTCGAGCACGATGCGATTGCGTGCGTTGGCTGCCGCGAGCGTGGCGGCCTCGGCCGGCGGTGCGACGTGGGTCGGGATGCGCAGCCGGCCGTGGCTGAGGACGACGCTGCCGTAGCGGCCGAGTGCGTGGGTATCGCTGACCGTCAGCGTTTGCGGCAGGCGCACGCGCATGCCCTCATGCGCGGCCAGCACGGATAACGTGGCGACCGGCAGCGTAAGCGTCGCCGGGGTGACGGTCTGCCCGCTTGCGCAGACGGTCATGCCGCCCGACAGTGTGAACTGCGTCCGGCCGTAGCGCTCGTCGACGCGGCCCGTGAGATGCACGAGATCGCCGGCTTTCGCACGCGCGTTCGGTGCGTACACGAACACGCCTTCCGGGACGCCCGGCCGGTGCCGTCGCTGCGCGTCGGCCTGCTGGACGAAGAAGCCGCCCAGGCCGTCGGCGCCGGTGAATGCCGCGGTGACGATCGCCTCGATCGAGGTCGTTTGCCCGGCCAGCGGCGACGGGCCGCCGGCGCCGCGGAGGTCGGCAATCGGCGTGGTTGCGCCGCCGCAGCCGGCGCTGACCGGCGGCGCGGCCGCGGCGGGCCCGGCGAAGAGGACGAAGAGGGTGGAGAGGACGAAGAACGCTGCAACGGCAGGCGGCGAAAGCAGGCGTGACATGGGGCGGTCCACAGGAAGAAAATCCGACGATTCGGGAAAGCATCTTGACGGCAAAATGTCAGGAAGCGGCGAAATTGGCCGTCCGGCCAGTGTGCCGATCGGCCGACGATGCAACGCGCACGGCGGCTGTTACGCTTTTGCATCGGCGGCGCATCCCGATCGCGCAGCACACGCTGCCGCGCCCCGTTCCCACAGGAGAAATCCATGTCCTACATGCTGTTGATTGTCGAGCCGACCGACCAGCGTGCCGAGCGCACGCTCGACGAAGGCCAGGCGCTGTACGCGCGGATGGTCGATTTCGCCGAGACGCTGAAGGCGCGCGGCGTGCTGCGCGGTGTCGAGTCGCTGGAGCGTTCCGAGCGCGGCACGCGCGTGCAGGTGCGCGACGGCGAGACGCGCCTGCTCGACGGCCCGTTCGCGGAGGTGAAGGAGATGGTCGGCGGCTTCTTTCTCGTCGACGTCGACACCCGCGAGGAAGCGATCGAGATCGCGCGCCAGTGCCCGGCCGCGCAATGGTGCACGGTCGAGGTACGCGCGGTCGGCCCGTGCTTCCTGTGAATGCTGCGACTCGGTATTTACCCTGATTGGTAGAGGAACGTGTCGATCCGGGCGTCTTCCGGCCGTCGTCCGGATAAGGCGCCGCCGAACGCGCGCCGCCTTCCACCGATGACAAGGAGTAAACGATGCGATTCATGATCATGATCCGGGCGAACGCCGTCAGCGAATCCGACGCGTTGCCGGACAACCGGCTGGTCGAAGCCATGACCGTCTACCACGAGGAACTGGCCAGGGCCGGCGTGCTGCTCGACGCGAACGGGCTGCGGCCGAGCGCGCGTGGCTGGCGCGTGCGCTACACGGGCGGCAAGGGCACGGTGATCGACGGCCCGTTCGCCGAAACGAAGGAACTGATCGCCGGCTATACGCTGATCCAGGTGCGTTCGCGCGACGAGGCGCTCGAATGGACGCGCCGGTTCCCCGCGCCGTTCGGCGCCGAAATGGACTGCGAGATCGAGGTGCGGCCGCTGTTCGAGCTCGACGATCTCACCCCGAGCGACGCGGTCGAGCGGTTCCGCGATCTCCACGTCGGCCGCACCCAGGCCTGAATCCACCCGAATCCAGTCTCACCGGAGCATCCGTCATGCACAAGATGGTTTTCATCAACCTGCCCGTGGCCGACCTGCCGCGCGCGAAGACGTTCTACCAGGCACTCGGTTTCGAGGTCGTGCCGGCCTACACCAACGAACAGGCCGCCTGCATCAAGATCAGCGACACGATTTTCGCGATGCTGCTCGTGCGGCCGTTTTTCCAGACCTTCACCAGCAAGACCATCGTCGATCCGGCGACGCAGGTGCAGGCGCTGACGTGCCTCTCGTGCGACAGCCGCGCCGAGGTCGACGCGATCGTCGCGAAGGCGCTCGCGGCCGGCGGGTCCGCGCCGCAGGCGCCGCGCGAGTATCCGAACATGTACGGCCACGGGTTCGACGATCCGGACGGCCATGCATGGGAGCTGATGGCCATGCCGCTGGATGCGTCCGCCCAGGGGCAGGCGTCGTGACGCTCGAGGCGACTCACCGTGCGATCGAAGCGGTCTGGCGGATCGAGGCGCCCAAGATCATCGCGCGCGCCGCGCGCGTGGTGCGCGACGTCGGCGTGGCCGAGGAACTGGCGCAGGACACGCTCGTCGCGGCGCTCGAGCACTGGCCCGTCGACGGCGTGCCCGACAACCCGGCCGCGTGGCTGATGACGGCCGTGAAGCGCCGCGCGCTCGACCGGGTCCGGCAGGAGTCGCTCCACGCGGCGAAACGCGACCAGCTCGGCCACGAGATGGACGCGCTCGAAGCGCATGTCGTGCCCGACATCGCGGATGCGCTCGCCGACGCGAGCGACGACGACATCGGCGACGATCTGCTGCGGTTGATCTTCACGTCGTGCCACCCGGTGCTGTCGACCGATGCGCGCGTCGCGCTGACGCTGCGGCTGCTCGGCGGGCTGACGACGGGCGAGATCGCGCGCGCGTTCCTGACGCCCGAGCCGACGATCGCGCAGCGGATCGTGCGCGCCAAGCGCACGCTCGCGGCGGCGCACGTGCCGTTCGAGGTGCCGGCCGCCGATGCGCGGCCCGCGCGGCTCGCGTCGGTGCTCGAGGTGATCTATCTCGTGTTCAACGAAGGCCACGCGGCGACCGCGGGCGACGACTGGACACGCCCGGCGCTGTGCGACGAGGCGCTGCGGCTCGGCCGCGTGCTGGCCGGGCTGGCGCCGGACGAGAGCGAAGTGCTCGGGCTCGTCGCGCTGATGGAACTGCAGGCGTCGCGCATGCACGCGCGCACCGACGCGCAGGGCCGGCCCGTCCTGCTGCTCGACCAGGATCGCAGCCGCTGGGATCCGCTTTTGATCCGGCGCGGCCTCGCGGCGCTGGAGCAGGCGACGAAGCTCGGCGGCGTGCGCGGGCCGTATGCGTTGCAGGCTGCACTCGCCGCCTGCCATGCGCGTGCGCGGCAGGCGGCGGACACGGACTGGGCGCAGATCGTCGCGCTGTACGACGCGCTCGCCGAGGTCGCGCCGTCGCCGGTCGTCGAACTGAATCGCGCGGTGGCCGTCGGGATGGCATTCGGGCCCGCCGCGGCGCTCGAACTCGTCGACGTGCTGCGCGACGATCCGGCGCTTGCGCGTTATCACTGGCTGCCGAGCGTGCGCGGCGACCTGCTGGCGAAGCTCGGCCGTGCCGACGAGGCCAAGGCCGAATTCCGCCGCGCGGCGGAACTGACGCGCAACGAGCGCGAGCGCGAACTGTTGCTCAGGCGTGCGACCGACGCGTGAGGCGCGCAGCGCCCAGCACGCACACGCACACGCACACGCACACGCACACGCACACGCGAACGCGAACGCGAACGCGCACCGCGCACCGCGCACCGCGCACCGGACACCGGACACCACCCGCCACCCGCCACCCGCCACCCGCCACCCGCCACCCGCCACCCGCCACCCGCCACCCGCCACCCGGCAACGCATCCCGGCAACGCATCCCGCCCCGCCGCGCAACGCGCCGACTATCGTCCGGATTGAAAAAGCCTATTGGGGGATGCGAACGCGAGCGCCTAGATTGAAGAGCACGATACGCGCGCCGCGACGCACGCATCGTTCCCCACATACCTGATCGGCCCGGCTTCGCACGCGGCCGCGCCGACTCGAACGGAGGCGCAAATGGCTCAACTCAAGGGCAGCAAAACCGAAGAGAACCTGAAGGCCGCATTCGCGGGCGAATCGCAGGCGAACCGGCGTTATCTGTATTTCGCTTCGAAGGCTGACGTCGAAGGCCAGAACGACGTCGCCGCGCTGTTCCGCTCGACCGCCGAAGGCGAAACCGGCCATGCGCACGGCCATCTCGAATACCTGGAAGCCGTCGGCGATCCGGCAACGGGCTTGCCGTTCGGTTCCTCGCGACTGAATCTCGAATCGGCGATCGCCGGCGAAACGCACGAATACACGGACATGTATCCGGGCATGGCGAAGACGGCGCGCGACGAGGGCTTCGACGAAATCGCGAACTGGTTCGAGACGCTCGCGAAGGCTGAACGCAGCCACGCGAACCGCTATACGAAGGCGCTGGACAGTCTCGTCGACTGACGGGCCGCCGCGGGCCGCACGGCAGGCCGTGCGACCGGCAAGCGGCCGGCTGTTCGTTCATCGCTGCCCGCACGCGCGGGCGGCGCTGGCGCGCATGCGCGCCACGCTGGAGCGCCCCATGCCCCACAAGGAAGGCAGTCTCGAAGCCCCGACCCGGCATCCGCTCGACTGGCAGTCCGATGCGTTCTACGACCAGGCCGCGATCGACGCGGAAATGACGCGCGTGTTCGACATCTGTGCCGGATGCCGGCGCTGCGTGTCGCTGTGCGGCGCGTTTCCGACGCTGTTCGACCTGGTCGACGACACGCCGATGGGCGATATCGAGGAAGTGCCGAAGGCGGCGTTCGGCAAGGTCGTCGACCAGTGCTACCTGTGCGACCTCTGCTACATGACGAAATGCCCGTACGTGCCGCCGCACGCATGGAACGTCGACTTCCCGCACCTGATGCTGCGCGGCAAGGCCGCGCGCTACAAGCGCGGCGAAGCGACATTGCGCGACAAGGTGCTGTCGAACACCGACGCGCTCGGTCACTTTGCCGGCATTCCGATCGTCACGCAGGCGGTGAACGCGGTGAACCGTACGCCGCCCGCGCGTCATGCGCTCGAAGCGACGCTCGGCGTCGATCGCCATGCGTGGCTGCCGGAATTCGCGCCGCGCAAGTTCCGGCGCGCGGCGAAACCGTCGGACGGCCTGCCCGTGCGCGACGGCGAACGCACGCCCGGCAAGGTCGCGATCTACGCGACCTGCTACGTGAATTTCAACGAGCCGGGCATCGGCCACGACCTGCTCGCGATCCTCGCGCACAACGACATCCCTTACGAGCTCGTCACGCGCGAAGCCTGCTGCGGAATGCCGCTGCTCGAGCAGGGCAATCTCGCCGGCGTGGCCGCGAAGAAGGACGTGAACCTGCCCGTACTCGAGCGCTATGCGCGCGAAGGTTATGCACTGATCGGCGCGATTCCGAGCTGCGTGCTGATGTACAAGAGCGAGCTGCCGCTGATGTTCCCCGGCGACGACGCGGTGCGCGCGGTGGCCGACGCATTCTGGGATCCGTTCGAATACGTGATCGCGCGGCATCGCGACGGGTTGCTGAAGACCGATTTCAAGACGGGCCTCGGCACCGTGTCGTATCACGTGCCCTGCCATGCGCGCGTGCAGAACATCGGTCGCAAGACGGCCGACGCGCTGTCGCTCGTGCCCGATACGCGCGTGAACGTCGTCGAGCGCTGCTCGGGCCACGCGGGCACGTTCGGCGTGAAAAAGGAGTTTCATGCGGACGCGATGCGGATCGGCGGCCCCGTGTTCAAGGCGATGGCCGAGCCGCAGCCGGATTTCGTGTCGTCGGACTGCGCGCTGGCCGGCCATCACATCGTGCAGGGCATCGACGAGAACGGGCTGCCGTCCGCGCCGCTCGCGCATCCGCTCACGCTGCTGCGCCGCGCATACGGCATCTGAGCCGCCGCAGGCCGACCCACGAGGACATCCCATGACGTTGACCCGCGACTCCCTGCTGACGCTCGAAGCGTACGCGAAGATCCGCAAGGCCGAACACGCGCGGCTCGTCGCGTACAAGCGCCGCCGCGCGGTAGCCCTCGGCAACCACCTGCGCTTCCTGTTCGAGGACGAGACGACGATCCGCTATCAGATCCAGGAGATGCTGCACATCGAGAAGATCTTCGACCAGGCCGGCATCGAAGGGGAGCTGGAAGCGTATCTGCCGCTCGTGCCCGACGGCACGAACCTGAAGGCGACGATGCAGATCGAGTATGAGCACGAGGTCGAACGGCGGGCGGCGCTCGCGCGGCTGATCGGTGTCGAGGATCGCGTGTACCTGCAGGTCGACGGCCACGCGCGCATTTATGCGATCGCCGACGAGGATCTCGAGCGCGACAACGCCGAGAAGACGTCGGCCGTGCACTTCTTGCGCTTCGAGCTCGACGCGCCGATGCGCGCGGCGCTCAAGGGCGGGGCGGCGCTGTCGATCGGCTGCGATCACCCGGCCTACACGATGCCGGCGCAGCGCGTGGACGCAGACGTGACCGCATCGCTGGCCGGCGATCTGCGCTGACGCGTCCGCAGCACGTCAGCGGCGCTTCCGGCACGTCCGGTGCGTCCTGCGCACCGGTTTCCATTTTTCCGTTCCGACCCGAAACGCGATCTCCGCACGCGATGCGACGCGTATCGCTCGCCTGCCGCCGCGAAGATGTAACAGGCGTCACGAACTTGCATCCAGCGAAAGACGTGCATCGCACGTCACCGTGCTTTCATCACTCGCAGAGAAACAATAAAAAGATTGTGCACGGAGATAATTAAAATCGGCGAAATTTGAATGATTTACCGATTCGTGAATATCTTGTTACGCTTTTTTCCCTGATTTACCGATGTTGGGAAGCAATGCGCGGGATTGTTGCCGGCAGGGGGCGCGCCGGCCCGAAAATGCCCATTCGCGGGCATTCTTCATACGCTGGAGAGCCCCGCCAGACGGGCCTTTGCAGCGTCGGGCATAAAGATCCCGCAAAAAAATTCAAGCATAAATACATTACGCACCCTTGGCAGGTTGTTTCAGTGCGTAACATTAAGTCATTGTCATATTGAGATAAACCCTAGGGATGGTATGCTTCGTGCACAAAAATTCCCACATTGGAGTGAGACCGTGATTTGTGCGCCATTGCCGGGAATGGCGGCACCGTGAAAGTGCGGTGTCGCACCGGCATGCACAACACCGGATAAGCATAATGTGCAACCTGGCCGCCCCGCGACGCGATGTGTCGCGATGGCGCCGCCAATCGCAGCCCCGGCCTGGCTGCGTGGAGAGATCTACTATGTTCTTCGATGAGCTTACCGATGAAGAGTGGTTTCGTCTTTCAACGCTGATCGCCGATGAACCCATCCGGCTGAACCGTCGTGGGCGTCCGCGTGCCGAACCGCGCGTCGTCGCCAACGCGGTGCTCTGGATCCTGACGACCGGTGAAGCCTGGTCGAAGCTGCCCGGTCGTTACCCGTCCGGGCCGACGTGCCGTCGCCGTTACGAGGAATGGCTGGCGTCCGGCACGCTGCTGCAGATGATCGACGTGCTGACCCAGTTCAGCGGGCGCACGTTCGCGTATATCCCGCCGCCGCCGGTGCCGGTCGTGCCCGCACGCCGTGCCGAGCCCGTGCCCGACAACGATCGTTTGCGCGGCGTGTTCTGGCAAAACCCCGAGTCGTGGCAATTGCCGGTCGCGCACGCAAACGTTTGGGATGGCGAAGGCGCGTCGCAGTCGTCCATCCAGGACGACGCCGAAGCGCGGCCGTCCGACGCGTCGTTCGTGGTGCCGGGCGCGCGGTCGGTGGAGTTGCGCCATGCGCGTGCGTCGTCGGCGAGCTTCGCCGCGGCCGAACCGCAAGTCGACGAGTATCGCGGCTATACGATCCGCGGCATCGCGCAGCCCGTGCAGAACCTGATGTATCGCGCGTGGGCCGAGATCTCGCAGGACGAGCGGCGCGTCGAGCGTTCGGGCCTGATCGGCCCGCGCTTCACCGATGCCGAGGAAGCCGAGCAGTTCGCGCTCGACTGGGCACGTCAGTGGATCGATCGCCATGGCGCGAGCGACGAACCGGCACGCGCGCCGCAAGGCGAGGTGCTGGCCGGCCTGTCCGCGCTCGCGCGTGCGGAGTCGGACATCAAGCGCTTCATCGCCGAGCGTCACACGAGCGCGCTGTCCGAAAGCCGCAACGATCCGGTGCAGCAGGAGCGTCGCGAATACGTGTACCGCGTGGGCTGATCGCCGCACCGGTGAAAAGGGCGGGCCGTCGTGTGCCACGACGCCCGCTCGGAAGCCTCGTCTTTCCATGCCTGCATCGCCCGGGGCGCCGCCGTCGAAGCGGCGCCCCGGGCGTGTACGTGTGTTACTGGCGGCCGTAGGTATCGTCGAAGCGGACGATGTCGTCCTCGCCGAGATACGCACCCGACTGCACTTCGATCAGCTCGAGCGGCATCTTGCCCGGGTTCTCGAGGCGATGCGACACGCCGAGCGGGATGTACGTCGATTCGTTTTCGGACAGCAGGAACGTTTCGTCGCCGCGCGTGATGCGCGCGGTGCCGCGCACGACGATCCAGTGTTCGGCGCGGTGGTGGTGCATCTGCAGCGACAGCCGCGCACCCGGTTTCACGACGATGCGTTTCACCTGGAAGCGTTCGCCCATGTCGACCGAGTCGTAGTGGCCCCACGGGCGATGCACCTTGCGGTGATCGGACGCTTCCGCGCCGCGTTGCGCCTTGATGCGCCCGACGATTTTCTTCACGTCCTGCACGCGCGACTTGTCCGCGACGAGCACGGCGTCGGGGGTTTCGACGACGACGAGGTTCTGCGTGCCGACGCAGGCGACGAGCCGGCTTTCCGAATGCGCGAACGTCGATTCCGCGTCTTCGAGCAGCACGTGGCCGCGGCCGACGTTGCCGGCTTCGTCCTTCTCCGAGATCTGCCAGATTGCATCCCACGAGCCGACGTCCGACCAGCCCGCGTCGAGCGGCACGACGACGCTCTCGCACAGTTGCGGCAGGCTCGCGAGCGGCTCCATCACCGCGTAGTCGATCGAGTTCGACGGCGACGCGGCGAATGCGTCGCGATCGACGCGGAAGAAATCGCCATCGGCCTTGCCCTGGGCGACGGCCTGTTCGCAGGCCGCGTAGATCGCGGGTTCGAGCTGGCGGATCGCCTTCAGCCACACCGATGCGCGCACGATGAAGATCCCGCTGTTCCACCAGTATTCGCCCGATGCGACGTACTGCTGAGCGAGTTCGAGATGCGGTTTCTCGACGAAACGATCGAGGCGGCGCACGTCGAGGCTGCCCGTCGCGGCGTCGCCGAGCGGCGCGCCGACGCGGATGTAGCCGTAGCCGGTTTCCGCGTGCTTGGGCACGATGCCCATCGTCGCGATCCGGCCTTGCTTCGCGCAGTGCACGCCGGCCGCGACCGCGGCGTGAAAGCGCGGCAGGTCGGCCACCGCATGGTCGGCCGGCATCACGGTCATGATCGCGTCGTTGGCGTCGGCGACGAGCCGCAGCGCGGCGAGCGTCAGCGCGGGCGCGGTGTCGCGGGCGATCGGCTCGAGCATGATCGACGCGGACTTGCCGGTCAGGCGCAGCTGTTCGGCGGTCGTGAAGCGGTGATCCTCGCCGCATACGATCAGCACGTCGTCGGTTAGCGGATGATCGCCCGCCAGGCCGTCGAGGCGCAGCGCGGTCGACTGCAGCAACGAATGTTCGCCGAGCAAGCCGATCAGCTGTTTCGGAAAGCGCTCGCGCGACATCGGCCACAGGCGCGTGCCGGAGCCGCCGGCGAGAATCACCGGTTGCACGGCGACGCGCGTGCCGGCGGCGGGTGCGGCGGAAGGGGAATGGCGCGTTTCGGCAGCCACGGCCGGAGCATTCATGTTGACACTCTCCACGGTTGAAGTCAGTGCCTGCCGTTGTAGCATGAAGTAAATCGACAATAAAACCGGGCCCATTGCCTGATATTCGCCTGGCATTCGCCGGAAAGAATTTTCCTCGCCAGCATCCGGTGCAAATAAAAAAGTAAAAAATAAATCGGTGAATCGGCTGGTGTTGACCGTCCGCAAAGGGCGAGCGGAAACCGTAAAGCTTCCGAAAAATTCCCGATTCGCGATCATTTCGGGAAAAGCTGCCGATTTAATTCAAAAACTACGCAGCAAGAATTTCCGATTATTTTTCGAAATACTTGTGCGCTTGAGGCGGAATTTTCTTACCGCTTCAATAGCGTCATGCAACGTTTGAATCGAATGTGCGGCACGGGCCGCACGAGGAGCTGTTCGGCAAACGCCTGTTCAAAGAGGAAGCAGACATGTTGAGCGTGCTGGCGAGAGTCATCGATATCGCGATGGTCGTAGCGGGGGCGCTGATCGCCGCCGCACTGCACGGCGGCAGCATCTGGCTCAACGACCTGCAGCGCACGACGGTGCTGTTCGACTGCCTGCTCGTCGTCGTGTTCTTTCCGGCCATCGGCATTTACCAGTCGTGGCGCGGCAAGCGTCTCGTCGGGCTGGTGGGCCGGGTTGCGTTCGCCTGGCTCGTGGTCGAGCTCGCGGGCATCCTGATGAGCTTCAGCTTCCATCAGTCGGGCGACCTGTCGCGGCTGTGGCTGGGTTACTGGGCGCTCGTGACGATGGCGCTGCTCGCCGGCTCGAAAGCCTGCGTGCACGTCGTGCTGCGGCAACTGCGCCGCGGCGGCTACAACCTGAAGGCGGTCGCGATCGTCGGCGGTACGCCGGCGGCGCGGCGGCTGATCGCGCAGATGCGGGCGCGGCCGGAAGCCGGTTTCAACCCGGTGTGCGTCTACGACGAAAGCGAAGCGCCGGGCGAGGTCGCGCTCGACGACGTGCGCATCGAGCGGCAGTTCGAATCGCTGGTGTGGCTGGTGCGCAGCCGCGCGATCAGCGAGCTGTGGCTCACGCTGCCGATCACGGAGGAACGCCGGATTCACCAGATCGTGACCGTGTTCCGCCACGACTTCGTCAACATCCGCTTCATCCCGGACGTGCGCACGCTGTCGTTCTTCAACCAGGAAGTGGTCGAGGTGCTCGGCGTGCCGGCGATCAACCTCGCGGCGTCGCCGATCACCGACGTGCGGATCCTGCCGAAGTTCGTGTTCGACCGGCTGTTCGCGCTGGCCGCACTCACCGCGCTTGCGCCGGTGATGGTGGTGATCGCCGGCCTGATCAAGCTGACGTCGCGCGGGCCGGTGTTCTTCCGCCAGAAGCGCAAGGGCATCGACGGGCACGAGTTCGAGATCTACAAGTTCCGCTCGATGAAGGTGCACCAGGAAGTGGCCGGGCAGGTCACGCAGGCGACCAAGAACGACTCGCGCGTGACGCCGGTCGGCCGGTTCCTGCGCCGCACGAGCCTCGACGAGCTGCCGCAGTTCATCAACGTATTGAAGGGCGAGATGTCGGTCGTCGGCCCGCGCCCGCATGCGCTCGCGCACGACGACATCTACAAGGATCTCGTCAAGGGCTACATGTTCCGCTACCGGATCAAGCCGGGCATCACCGGCTGGGCGCAGATCAACGGCTTTCGCGGCGAGACCGACCAGATCGAGAAGATGATGGGACGCGTGAAGCTCGATCTGTACTACATGCAGAACTGGTCGTTCTGGCTCG
Organism: Burkholderia sp. Bmkn7; assembly: GCF_041103175.1. Taxonomy (NCBI): domain Bacteria; kingdom Pseudomonadati; phylum Pseudomonadota; class Betaproteobacteria; order Burkholderiales; family Burkholderiaceae; genus Burkholderia; species Burkholderia sp. Bmkn7. The sequence continues at coordinate 1,367,195 of NZ_JBGCUH010000002.1, forward strand.
ACATCAAGATCGTCGTGCTGACGCTCTGGAAAGGCTTCACCGGCAGCAACGCGTACTGAGTACCGAGGCCGCGCCACGCAGGCATCGCGGTTTTACGAATTTCGAATCATTGGTCAAGAGGTCCGACACATCATGAATCTGACTATCATCGGCAGCGGTTACGTAGGTCTTGTCACCGGCGCCTGTCTCGCCGACATCGGGCACGACGTGTTCTGTCTCGACGTCGACCAGGCAAAGATCGACATCCTGAACAACGGCGGCGTGCCGATCCACGAGCCGGGCCTCAAGGAAGTGATCGCGCGCAACCGCTCGGCGGGCCGCCTGCGCTTCTCGACCGATATCGAGGCCGCGGTCGCGCACGGCGACGTGCAGTTCATCGCGGTCGGCACGCCGCCCGACGAGGACGGCTCGGCCGACCTGCAATACGTGCTCGCGGCGGCGCGCAACATCGGCCGCTACATGACGGGCTTCAAGGTGATCGTCGACAAGTCGACGGTGCCGGTCGGCACGGCCGAGCGCGTGCGCGCGGCGGTGGCCGAAGAGCTCGCGAAGCGCGGCGGCGACCAGATGTTCTCGGTCGTGTCGAATCCGGAATTCCTGAAGGAAGGCGCGGCGGTCGACGATTTCACGCGGCCGGACCGCATCGTGATCGGCTGCGACGACGACGTGCCGGGCGAGCGCGCCCGCGAGCTGATGAAGAAGCTCTATGCGCCGTTCAACCGCAACCACGAACGCACGCTGTACATGGACGTGCGCTCGGCCGAGTTCACGAAATACGCGGCGAACGCGATGCTCGCGACCCGCATCTCGTTCATGAACGAGCTGGCGAACCTCGCCGACCGTTTCGGCGCGGACATCGAGGCCGTGCGCCGCGGGATCGGCTCCGATCCGCGCATCGGCTATCACTTCCTGTATGCCGGCTGCGGCTACGGCGGCTCGTGCTTCCCGAAGGACGTCGAGGCGCTGATCCGCACGGCCGACGAGCACGGGCAGGCACTGCAGATCCTGAAGGCCGTGTCGTCGGTCAACGCCACGCAAAAGCGCGTGCTCGCCGAGAAGATCGTCGCCCGCTTCGGCGAGGACCTGACCGGCCGCACGTTCGCGATCTGGGGCCTCGCGTTCAAGCCGAACACCGACGACATGCGCGAAGCGCCGAGCCGCGAGCTGATCGCCGAGCTGCTGTCGCGCGGGGCGCGCATCGCCGCGTACGACCCGGTCGCGCAGCAGGAAGCGCGCCGCGTGATCGCGCTCGATCTCGCCGATCATCCGAGCTGGCTCGAGCGCCTGAGCTTCGTCGACGACGAGGCGCAGGCCGCACGCGATGCCGACGCGCTCGTGATCGTCACCGAATGGAAGATCTTCAAGAGCCCCGACTTCGTCGCGCTCGGCCGCCTGTGGAAAGCGCCGGTGATCTTCGACGGCCGCAACCTGTACGAGCCGGAGACGATGAGCGAGCAGGGCATCGAATACCACCCGATCGGCCGGCCGGGCTCGCGCCAGGCCGTCGCCGCGCGTGTGCCGGGCACCGCGCCCGCGAGCGCGTAACCCGTTTCCCGTCACTCGTTACGAGACGCCATGTTCCGGAACATCCTGATCGTCTGTCACGCGAACGTCTGCCGCAGCCCGGCGGCGGAAATGCTGTTCAAGTCGCACGCCGCGTCGCGCGGCGGCCCGCGCCCGACGTTCCATTCGGCCGGCGTGCATGCGAACGACGGCGACGGCATCGATCCGGTGATGCGGCAGCTGCTCGCCGAGCGGGGCGTCGATGCGACGACCCACCGCTCGCGGCGGCTGTCGCGCCGGATCGTGCGCGACGCCGACCTGATTCTCGTCAGCGAGCGCGGACAGATCGCGGCCGTCGAACAGGTCGATCCGTTCGCGCGCGGCAAGGTCCACCTGCTCGGCAAGTGGGAAGGGGCCGAGATTGCCGACCCGCACGGCGGCCCCGAGGCCGATTACCGCGAGAGCTACTCACTGATCGAACGTCTGGTTCAAGGATGGCTACAGAAACTATGCTGAAACGCCCGATGCGCCCGGTGGCGCTTGCCGTCGCGCTGACGACCTTCCTGTCAGCCTGTGCAACCGCGCCCGGCAACTACCTCGACTCGTCGAACCTGAAGGACGAAGGCCGGCAGCAAGCGGCCGAGACCTATCCGGTTCATTACATCGACGCCAAAGTGGTGATGGACCAGCTGCAGAAAGCGCAGGTCGATCATCCGCTGCCGCCCGGACGCTATACCGATCCGTCGCAATACGTGTACCGCATCGGGCCGCAGGACATCCTCGGCGTCACCGTCTGGGACCACCCGGAGCTGACGACGCCGCAGGGCCAGTCGTTCTCGAGCGGCGGCAACACGACGCAGACGATCGCGGGCGCGCTGCAGCAACCCTATTCGTCGTCGCTGCCGGGCCAGGCCGATCCTTATGGCCAGACGGTGGCCGCCGACGGCACGATCTTCTTCCCGTTCGTCGGCCGCATCCACGTGGCGGGCAAGACGATCGCGCAGACCCGTGACGAGCTGGCCACGCGACTCGCGCGTTATGTGAAGAATCCGCAGCTCGACGTGCGCGTGCTGTCGTTCCGCAGCCAGAAGGTGCAGGTGACCGGCGAGGTGAAGACGCCGGGCCCGCTCGCGATGAGCGACGTGCCGCTGACGCTGGTCGACGCGATCTCGCGTTCGGGCGGCTCGACGACCGACGCCGATCTGCAGCGCGTGCGCCTGACGCGCGACGGCAAGCTCTACACGCTCGACGCGAACGGCGTGCTCGACCGCGGCGACGTGCGGCAGAACGTGATGCTGCAGCAGGGCGACATCATCAACGTGCCGGACCGCAGCGACAGCCGCGTGTTCATCATGGGCGAGGTCAAGACGCCGGTCACGGTGCCGATGCTCAAGGGCAAGCTGACCATCGCCGACGCGTTGACGGCCGGCGGCGGCATCCTCGACACCGATGCGAACCCGCGCAAGATCTACGTGATGCGCGGCATGCGCGACAACCCGACGAAGCCTGAAGTGTTCCGTCTCGACATGACGCAGCCCGATGCGCTGATGCTGTCGAGCCGCTTCCCGCTTCAGCCGCTCGACGTGGTCTACGTCAGCACGGCCAGCTCGGTGCAGTTCAACCGTGTGCTGCAGCAGGTGTTGCCGACGATCCAGACGATCTTCTACATGCGGCAAATCACGCGCTGATAGCCCGCCGGGGCGGCACCTCCGCCCCGGCACCACTCAAGCGGGAACGAATGGTGAACACGCAAGCGAAACACTCCTACGCGGATCTGTCCGTGAAAACCGAGGAAGAGGACGTCGTCCTCGGCCAGTTGCTCCAGGTGATCATGGACGACATCTGGCTGCTGCTCGGCATCGCGGTGACGGTCGTCGCGCTCGCCGGCCTCTACTGCTACGTCGCGAAGCCGGTGTACCAGGCCGACGTACACGTGCGGGTCGAGAGCAACGACAACACGTCGCAGGCGCTCACGCAGACGCAGACCGGCGCGACGATCAACAGCGGCCCGCAGCAGGCGCAGACCGACGCGGAAATCGAGATCATCAAGAGCCGCGGCGTCGTCGCGCCGGTGGTCGACCAGTTCAAGCTGAATTTCTCGGTCGTGCCGAAGACGCTGCCGCTGATCGGCAGCCTCGCCGCGCGTGTCGCGACGCCGGGCACGCCGTCGCGGCCGTGGCTCGGCCTGAAATCGTATGCATGGGGCGGTGAAGTCGCCGACGTCGATTCGATCAGCGTCGTGCCCGCGCTCGAAGGCAAGAAGCTGACGCTGACGGCTGGCCCGAACGGCACTTATTCGCTCGTCGACCAGAACGGCACGCGGCTGCTGTCGGGCCAGGTCGGCGAATCGACGCAGGGCGGCGGCGTGACGCTGCTCGTGTCGAAGCTCGTCGCGCGCCCCGGCACGCAGTTCACGGTGGTCCGCTACAACGATCTCGACGCGATCAGCGGGTTCCAGGCCGGCATCCAGGTGACCGAGCAGGGCAAGCAGACGGGCGTCGTGCAGATCTCGCTCGAAGGCAAGGACCCGGACCAGACCGCCGCGATCGCGAACGCGCTCGCGCAGTCGTACCTGAACCAGCACGTGGTCGCGAAGCAGGCCGAAGCGACCAAGATGCTCGACTTCCTGAAGGGCGAGGAACCGCGCCTGAAGGCCGACCTCGAACGGGCGGAAGCCGCGCTGACGCGGTACCAGCGCACGTCGGGCTCGATCAACGCGAGCGACGAGGCGAAGGTCTACCTCGAGGGCAGCGTGCAGTACGAGCAGCAGATCGCCGCGCAGCGCCTGCAGCTCGCGTCGCTCGCGCAGCGCTTCACCGATTCGCACCCGATGGTGATCGCCGCGAAGCAGCAGCTCGCCGAGCTGCAGGGCGAGAAGGACAAGTTCAGCAACCGCTTCCGCAGCCTGCCGGCCACCGAAGTGAAGGCCGTCCAGCTGCAGCGCGACGCGAAGGTCGCCGAGGACATCTACGTGCTGCTGCTGAACCGCGTGCAGGAGCTGTCGGTGCAGAAGGCCGGCACGGGCGGCAACATCCACCTCGTCGACTCCGCGCTGCGTCCGGGCGACCCGGTCAAGCCGAAGAAGGTGCTGATCCTGTCGGCCGCGGTGTTCCTCGGGCTGATCCTCGGCACCGGCGTCGTGTTCCTGCGCCGCAACCTGTTCCAGGGCATCGAGGACCCCGACCGCATCGAGCGCACGTTCAACCTGCCGCTGTACGGGCTGGTGCCGCAAAGCGCCGAACAGGTGAAGCTCGACGCGGCGGCCGAGAAGGGCGGCAGCCGCACACGGCCGATCCTCGCGAGCCTGCGTCCGAAGGATCTGAGCGTCGAGAGCCTGCGCAGCCTGCGCACCGCGATGCAGTTCGCGATGATGGACGCGAAGAACCGCGTGATCGTGCTGACGGGCCCGACGCCCGGCATCGGCAAGAGTTTCCTGACGGTCAACCTCGCGGTGCTGCTCGCGCATTCGGGCAAGCGCGTGCTGCTGATCGACGCCGACATGCGCCGCGGCCTGCTCGACCGCTACTTCGGCCTCACCTCGCAGCCGGGCCTGTCCGAGCTGCTGAGCGACCAGTCGGCGCTCGAGGACGCCGTGCGCGAGACGCCGGTGCAGGGCCTGTCGTTCATCTCGGCCGGCACGCGCCCGCCGAACCCGTCGGAGCTGCTGATGTCGACGCGCCTGCCGCAATACCTCGAAGGGCTCGGCAAGCGCTACGACGTCGTGCTGATCGATTCGCCGCCGGTGCTGGCGGTGACCGACGCGACCATCATCGGCCGCATGGCCGGCTCGACGTTCCTCGTGCTGCGCTCGGGCATGCATACCGAAGGCGAGATCGCCGACGCGATCAAGCGCCTGCGTACCGCGGGCGTCGATCTGGAAGGCGGGATCTTCAACGGCGTGCCGCCGAAGGCGCGCGGCTACGGCCGCGGTTATGCGGCCGTGCATGAATACCTGAGCGCCTGATCCGAATCGCACGTAACCGGGCGGGCCGCGCGTGCCGCCTGTCCGGTCGACAGGAGAACCAACGATGAAAATTTCCGTGCTCGTTCCGACCTATCGGCGCCCCGCCGACCTCGCGCGCTGCCTGCTGGCGCTGCAGCGGCAGCAGCGGCTGCCCGACGAGGTGATCGTCGTCGCGCGCCCGGAGGACGATGCCACGCACGAACGGCTCGCCGATCCGGCGGTCGGCGGCGCGCTGCCGCTGCGCATCGTGCCGGTCGATGTGCCGGGCCAGGTCGCCGCGCTGAACAAGGGGCTCGACTCGGCGAACGGCGACATCGTCGCGATCACCGACGACGACGCGGCACCCCATCCCGACTGGCTCGCCCGCGTCGAGTCGGCGTTCGAGGCCGACCCGCGCGTGGGCGCGGTCGGCGGGCGCGACTGGGTGCACGAGAAGGGCCGCGTGCTCGACGAATCGCGCGAGCTCGTCGGCCAGCTCACGCTGTCCGGCAAGATCGTCGGCAACCATCACCTCGGCGTCGGCGGCATGCGCGAAGTCGACATGCTGAAAGGCGCGAACATGAGCTACCGCCGCGCCGCGATCGAGCGGCTGCGCTTCGACACGCGGCTGCGCGGCGCCGGTGCGCAGGTGCACAACGACATGGGTTTCAGCATGCACGTGCAGCGCAACGGCTGGAAGCTCGTCTACGACCCGGCGATCGCGGTCGATCATTTTCCGGCGGAACGCTTCGACGACGACCGGCGCGATGCCGCGTCGCTGAATGCGATCAGCAACGGCGCGTACAACCTGCACCTGATCCTGCGCGAGCACCTGCCGCCCGTGCGGCGCGAAATCGCGTGGTGGTGGTGGACGCTGGTCGGTACGCGCGTCTACCCGGGCCTCGCGCACGTGCTGCTGTCGCTGCATACGGCGAAGCGCGAGCGGATCCGCGAGCAGTGGCGCGCGGTGCGCCGCGGCGCGCGCGATGCCCGCCGCGCGAACCTTGCCCCCCACCGTGCGGCGATGCCGCCGGTGACGTCTTGAACGAGCCGCGCGCAACGCCGCGCGGCCGAACCCGGAGAAGGGCTCGAATGACTGCAACCAAGGTTCATGTCCATCTGTTCCACGGCGCCGATCCGCGTACCTACCGGAAAGGCGAGAACATCGGCTGCCTGTACGGTTATCACCACGCCGAATCCGACGAATTCCGGCTGACCTATTCGCAGGACGGCGGCGAGAGCCGCGTCGCCAGCCTCGCGCGCCGCGCGCTGAAGGCGGCGCTCGGCTTCGACGTCGTGCATGCATGGCGCAACCGTGCCGCGCTGCTGAACACCGACGTGATCTGGACGCACACGGAGCAGGAGCACCTTGCGGCGTCGCTGATCCTGAAGCTGGCCGGCGAGCAGGGCAAACGTCCGCTGCTGCTCGCGCAGAGCGTGTGGCTGTTCGACAAGTGGGGCAGCTTCGGCGGCCCGCGCCGCTGGCTGTACCGCAAGCTGATCGCGCGCGCCGACGCGCTGACCACGCTGGCCCGCGACAACGCCGACCTGTGCCGCCGTTATCTCGGCCGCGAAGCCGAGTTCGTCTACTACGGGCTGAACACGCAGGATTTCCCGATCGTCGAGCCGCGGCAATGGCAACCGAACCGGCCGCTGCGGATCGCGGCGATCGGCAACGACCGCGACCGCGACTGGCGCACGTTCCTCGCCGCGTTCGGCGGCGACGCGCGCTACGACGTGCGGCTGGCCACCCGGCGCCGCGTGCCGCGCGAGTGGCATGCGCCGAACGTGAAGATCGGCTCGGCGTCGGGGCTCGCGAAGCAGCATGAACTGTACGCATGGGCCGACGTGATCGTCGTGCCGTTGCGGCCGAATTTCCACGCGTCGGGCATCACCGTGATGCTCGAGGCGGCTGCGGTCGGCAAGCCGATGATCGTGTCCGACGTCGGCGGCCTCAGCGACTACTTCCCGCACGATACGGCCGCCTACGTGCCGGCCTTCGACGCGCAGGCGATGCGCCAGGCCGCCGATCGCTTCGCGGCCGATCCGGTCGCGGCGCTGGGCTGCGCGCGCGCCGCCGCCGCGTGCCTGCGCGAGCGCGACCTGACCACGCAGGCGTTCGCCGAGCAGCACGTGCGGATCACGCGCGACATGCTGCGCCGGCGCCGGACGCCGGCGGCGGCGGGCCTCGCGATGCCGCTCGCGGATTCGCGCCCGTCGTCGCGGTGAGAGCGGATCGATGAGTACGATTGCCGCCGAACGCGCACCGTCGCGCCACCGCAGCTGGCTGCCCGAGCGGAAGCACTGGGTCGGACAGGCCGGGCTGTGGTCCTTCACCGCCGCGCTGATTGCCATTCATCAGGGCAAGGTGCTGACGCTCGCGTTTCCGGTGCTGGCCATCGCGGTCGGCATCTGGCTGTATTTCAAGAGTCCGGCGCGCTACGTCGGCTTCATGTGGTGGGTGTGGTTCCTGAGCCCGGAAGTGCGGCGTCTCGCCGACTGGTCGAAGGGCGCGTTCACGCCGACGAGCCTGATCCAGGTCGCGCCGCTCGCGGTGACGATGATCGCCGGCCTGGGCTTGATCCGGCATTACCGCGTGCTCGCGCAGCGGCGCGGCATCCCGATCCTGCTGATGCTGTTCGGGCTCGCGTACGCGTACCTCGTCGGGATCGTGTCGAGCGGCGTGATGGCCGCGACCTACGACCTCGCGAACTGGGTGTACCCGGTGCTGATCGGTTTTCACATCATGGTCAACGCCCGCGACTATCCCGAATACCGCGACGTGCTGCTGTCCACGTTCATGTGGGGCATGCTCGTGATGGGCCTGTACGGCGTCGTGCAGTACTTCGTGATGCCGCAGTGGGACGTGCTGTGGATGATCGGCTCCGACATGGGTTCGCAGGGCGAGCCGGTGCCGTACGGCGTGCGCGTGTTCAGCACGATGAATTCGTCCGGGCCGTTCGCGTTCGCGATCATGGGCGCGCTGGTGTTCGTGTTCGCCGCGCCGCAGAAGATCCGCTGGTTCGCGGGCGCGGCCGGCTTCGTGTCGTTCGCGCTGTGTCTCGTGCGTTCGACCTGGGGCGGCTGGGTGATCGCGCTCGCGATCCAGCTCGTGCAGTCGAGCAACCGCGTGCGGATGCGGATCCTGATCAGCGGCGTCGTGCTGGTCGGGCTGTGCGTGCCGCTCCTGACCGTCGGGCCGGTGGCCGACCGTCTCGGCGCGCGTCTGCAGTCGATCACGAACCTGAAGGACGACCGCAGCTACGACGACCGCAACAAGTTCTACGCCACCTTCGCGCAGACGGCGTTCACCGACGTCGCCGGCGAGGGGATGGGCGCGACGGGTGCATCCACGAAGCTGTCGAGCGACAGCGGCGAGCTCGGCAAGTACGGCAGCTTCGACAGCGGCGTGATGAACGTGCCTTTCGTGCTCGGCTGGCCCGGAACACTGCTGTATCTCTCGGGCGTCGTGATGCTGTTCGGCCGCACGCTGCGCGCGGCATTCAAGCTGCGCAACGACAAGTTCGTCGGCGCGTGCCTGAGCCTGTGCCTGTCGACCTTCGCGATGCTCGTGTTCACGAACTCGCTGATCGGTACGGGCGGCCTGCTGATGTTCACAGCCATTTTTTCGATACTAGCCGCGGCGCACTGGCAAAAGGCACAACGCCTGCTGGCCGCCGCGCATTCACGGGGAGGCGACCATTGAGAATCGCGATCGTCACGCACGTCGTGCGACATAACGACGGCCAGGGCCGCGTCAATTACGAAATCGCGCGCGCGGCGCTGGCCGAGAACTACGAGGTCACGCTGGTCGCGTCGCACGTCGCGCCCGAGCTGCTGGCCGACCCGCGCGTGCGCTGGGTGCCGGTGAAGGTCGGCGGCTTCTGGCCGTCGAATCTCGTCAAGCAGCAGGTGTTCGCGCTGAAGAGCGCGGCCTGGCTGCGCGCGCACCGCAGCGAATACGACGTGCTGCACGTGAACGGCTTCATCTCGTGGATCAAGGCCGACGTCAATACCGCGCACTTCGTGCACGGCGGCTGGTTCAAGAGTCCGTACTATCCGTTCGGGCCGACGAAGGGGCTGTGGTCGGCCTATCAGTATGTCTATACGCGCGTGAACACCACGCTCGAGCGCTGGGCGTACAAGCGGTCGCGCGCGATCACCGCCGTGTCGCAGAAGGTGGCCGACGAGATCGCCGGGCTCGGCATCGACAGCCGCAAGATCAGCGTGATCTACAACGGCGTCGACGGCAGCGCGTTCGCCGGTGCGCAGGCCGACCGTGCGGCGTTCAAGCTGCCGGACGACGCGTTCCTGCTGCTGTTCGTCGGCGACCTGCGCACGCCGCGCAAGAACCTCGGCACGGTGCTGAAGGCGCTGACGAAGCTGCCCGCGAACGTGCACCTGGCGGTGGCCGGTTATCTGCCCGGCAGCCCGTATCCGGAAGAGGCGCGCGCGCTCGGCATCGATGCGCGCGTGCATTTCCTCGGCCTCGTGAAAAACATGCCGACGCTGATGCGCTCGGTCGACGCCTACGTGTTCCCGTCGCGCTACGAAGCGATGAGCCTGTCGCTGCTGGAAGCGATGGCGGCAGGGCTGCCGGTCGTCACCGCGCGTACGGCGGGCGGCGCGGAAATCATCACGCGCGAATGCGGGATCGTGCTGGAGGACCCGGACGATCCGGCCGCGCTCGCGCAGGCGATCGGCTCGCTCGCGGCGTCGCGCGACACGTGCCGCGCGATGGGCGACGCGGCCCGCGAATTGATGACCCGTTTCGGCTGGGCGCACATGGGCGCCCAGTATGTCGCGCTCTACCGGCGCATCGGCCAACCCACGCAGCCGTCCGCCTTCGAGCGGGTCGAGCATGCAGTGACGCAGGAGCAATCGTAATGTCCCACTCTTCCCGGCCGATCAAATCGTTGCAGATCGGCATGCACTGGTTCCCCGAACGCGCGGGCGGCCTCGACCGGATGTACTACTCGCTCGTCGGCGCGCTGCCGGGCGCGGGCGTCGAGGTGCGCGGGCTCGTCGCCGGCTCGCAGAAGGTCGCCGACGACACGGGCGGCGCGATCCAGGGCTTCGGCCCCGCATCGGAGCCGCTCGCGCGCCGCATGCTCGCCGCGCGGCGCGCGCTGCGCGAGGAGATCCGCAGCGAGCGGCCGGACGTGATCTCGTCGCACTTCGCGCTGTACACGTTCCCGGGCCTCGACGTCACGCGCGGGATTCCGCAGGTGTCGCACTTCCAGGGGCCGTGGGCCGACGAAAGCCAGGTCGAGGGCGCCGCGTCGCTCGGCCAGCGCGCGAAGCGTTATCTCGAGCAGGCCGTCTATACGCGTTCGTCGCGGCTGATCGTGCTGTCGCAGGCGTTCGGCCAGATCCTGACGAACCGCTACGGGATCGATCCGTCGCGTGTGCGCGTGATTCCCGGTTGCGTCGATACCGCGCAGTTCGACACGCCGCTCACGCCCGCCGAGGCGCGGCACAAGCTGCAACTGCCGCAGGACCGGCCGATCGTGCTGGCCGTGCGCCGGCTCGTGCGGCGCATGGGGCTGGAGGACCTGATCGACGCGATCGGCCTCCTCAAGCACCGTCACCCGGACGTGCTGCTGCTGATCGCCGGCAAGGGCAAGATCGGCGAGGAACTGCAGCAGCGCATCGATGCGGCAGGCCTGCAGGACAACGTGAAGCTGCTTGGCTTCGTGCCGGACAACCATCTCGCCGCGCTGTACCGCGCGGCGACGGTCAGCGTCGTGCCGACGGTCGCGCTCGAAGGCTTCGGGCTGATCACCGTCGAATCGCTCGCGTCCGGCACGCCGGTGCTGGTCACGCCGGTCGGCGGATTGCCGGAGGCGGTGGCCGGGCTGTCCGACGATCTCGTGCTGCCGTCCACCGGCGCGGACGCGATCGCGGAAGGGCTCGGCGGTGCGCTGTCGGGCGCGATCACGCTGCCCGACGAGGCCGCGTGCAAGCGCTATGCACGCGATCATTTCGACAACGCGGTGATCGCGCGGCGCGTGGCCGGCGTGTACGAAGAGGCGATCCGGGCGGCAGGTTGAGCGCCCGTGGCGCGCAATCGGCGCGCCGAACGGGAAGCCGAACGGGAAGCCGAACCGGCGCGCATGCGCGGCCGGTTCGCGTGCCGGCCGCCTGCGCAGGGCCGGCTCGTTCACCCTATCCGATGCGCGACGCCGGCACGCGTCACGTGCGCCTGAGCGTCGCGGCCCAGACGCCGAGCGCCGCCACGCTCACGATCGCGCCGAGCACGCAGACGCCCGTCCATCCGGCGCGCGCATACATCATCGTCGATGCAATCGCGCCGAGCCCGCTGCCGGCCGAATAGAACAGCATGTAGCAGCCGACGAGGCGCGCGTGCGCATCGGGCCGCGTGCCGAGGATCATGCTCTGGTTGACGACGTGGACGGCCTGCCCGCCGACGTCGAGCAGCACGATGCCGACCACCAGCCATGCAATCGACGAATTGCCGAACGCGAGCGGCAGCCACGAGCACGCGAGCAGCGCGAGCGCGGCGCCGGTCGTCGCTTCGCCGTGCCCGCGATCCGCGAGCCGGCCCGCGCGGGCGGCGGCCGCCGCGCCCAGTGCGCCGACGAGGCCGAAGGCGCCGATCTGCGTATGCGACATCGCGTGCGGCGGTGCGCTCAGCGGCAGCACCAGTGCGCTCCAGAAGATGCTGAATGCCGCGAACATCAGCAGCGCGATCGCGCCGCGCACGCGCAGCACGCGTTCGTCGCGCAGCAGCGACACCATCGATCGCAGCAGCGCCGCGTAGCCGATGCGCTCGCGCGGCCCGTTTTCGTCCGGCGACAGTCGCGACAGCACGGCGAGCATGGCGATCGCGAGCGCGCCGGATACCAGATAGACGGCCCGCCAGCCCGCGATGTCGGTGACGACGCCGGCCAACGAGCGTGCGGCCAGCAACCCGACCACGACACCGCCTTGCGCGGCGCCCACCACGCGCCCGCGTTCGCCGGCGCCCGCGAGCGCGGCCGAGCATGCGATCAGCCCTTGCGTCATCGCGGTGCCGAGTAGTCCGACCGCGACCATCCCTGCCAGCAGCGCGATGCGCGTCGACGATGCGGCGACGCCGATGCAGGCCGCCGTCAGCAGCAGAAGCTGCACGGCGATCAGGCGCTTGCGGTTCAGCAGGTCGCCGAGGGGCACGACGAACAGCAGCGCGAGCGCACAGCCGAGCTGCGTCGCGGTGATGACGCCGCCGACCTTCGCCTGCGACACGCCGAAATCCCGCGCGATCGAATCGAGCAGCGGCTGCGCGTAGTAGACATTCGCGACACTGGCCGCGCAGCAGACGGCCAGCGTCGCGACGCGCGCCGTGGACAGGGTGCCGACTGCGGCCGGATGCGCGGCAGGCGCGGATGCGTTCGATGCAACGGTGCCGGAACGACAGGAAGACGCCATGGATTTCCTCGCGCAAAGTAGTTGCAAATTGAAACTGGTGTGAGTGTAGGAAAAGTAGTTTTAAAATGCAACCTGTTGTGCGGCGGGCGAGATGTCCGTGCACGGATGGCCGGTGTTGCCGAAAAGGCGGCCGGCAAGATTGCGGAGAGGCACATGGCCAGGCAGAAAAGTCTTGCGGATTCGCCGTGCCCGGTGGCGCGGGCGACCGATATCGTCGGCGATCGCTGGGCATTGCTGATCGTGCGCGATGCGTTCGACGGAGTGCGCCGGTTCGGCGATTTCCGCGCGAGCCTCGGCGTCGCGAGCAACATCCTGTCCGACCGGCTCAGGATGCTCGTGGATGCGGGCGTGTTCGACGTCGTGCCGGCGTCGGACGGCAGCGCGTATCAGGAGTACGTGCTGACCAGGAAGGGCGAAGGGCTGTTCCCGGTGATCGTGATGCTGCGGCAGTGGGGCGAGGCGAACCTGTTCGCGCGAGGCGAGCCGCATTCGGTGCTGGTCGACCGCCACACGGGGCGCGCGATCCGCAAGCTCGCGCTGCGCCACGACGACGGCCGGCCGGTGAAGGCGGGCGAGACGGTCGTGAAGAAGGTCGGCGACGAAACGGGCGCACGGCGGCGATGAGCGTCGTGCGCGACGGCTGCACGGTCGGATAGACTGTCGCGATCGTCGCCGACCGGAGCTGCATCGCCATGTCCCATCCGCTGGATTCCGCCGCTTATCGGCTGTTGCTCGACCTGCAGCGGCGCATTCACGACCACTGCGAGCGCGAGGGCGCCGAGGACGGGCGCGACCATGCCGATCCCGCGGAGCCGCTGTGGCAGACCGATTTCAACCATGTCACGGTCGCGCCGATGCGGGCGGGGCTGCACGTCCGGTACTTCGGCGGCGCCTGGGAGGAACCGTTCGACTGGACGCTGCAGTGTCTGGCGTTGCCGGACGTCGCGGATCTCGTGACCGACCTCGCGTTCAGCGGCATCGACGAAGGGGCGAACGGCACGCGCGAATGGGATTTCGGGCCGCTGCTCGATTCGGATGCGCGCTTCCCGATGCTGCGTTCGCTGTATGTGCGGCCGACCGAGCCGGCTGATCACAACCAGTCGATGATCGTGCGCCGCGACCTGATCATGCAGGAGGGCGGCGAGATTGCCCGCTTTGCCGCGAAGGCGCCATATCTCGCCGAGCTGACGGTGCCGAACGCGCCCGATGCGCGTTTCTTCGATGTCCCGCTTGCGCATCTCGAGCGGCTGCGCATCGGCGGCGGAGACGACACGCAGCAGTTCATCGATCGCCTGGCGGATTGCGACAACCTGCCGTCGCTCGGCTGGCTCGATTTCTCCGAGTCGACCGCATTGCATTCGACGTGGAAGCGCGAGCGCGACGCCGGCAGCGTGACGTCGTTCGACGCCTACGAGCGCCTGCTGAAGAGCCGCGCCGGCCAGCGGCTCCGCAGGCTGACGCTGAGAAACACCTGTCTCGACCGGGAGGCGCTCGAAGCGCTGCAGGCGCTGCATCCGCGGCTGTCGTTCATGGTGATCCAGGCCGGCAGCGGTGGTTACGTGAGTCACTTCAAGGACAACGTGTTTCCGTGGCGTCACCTGATCCAGCGGGACCCCGGCGACGCATGACCGCAGCCGTTTAATCGGCCGCCGGCACGGCCTGACGCACGGACGATGCGCCGCGATGCGCATCGGGCCGCACCAGCGTCGCGAGCAGCGCGGCGGCGGCCAGCAGCGCGACCGACACGGCCGTTTCGATCCGCAACCCGTTCACGACCTGCGCCGCGCCGCCGCCGCCGGCGAGTGCGCCGAACGCGGCCACGCCCATCGCGCCGCCGGCCTGCCGCGCGGTATTCAGCACGGCCGACGCGATGCCGGCCCGTTCGGGCGCGACCGACGCGAGTACGGCGGTCGTCATCGCCGGCACCGCGAAACCCATGCCCGACGGAATCAGCAGGAACGGCACGAGCAGGACGGCCAGCGGCGTCGACGCGTCGATGAAGTGCAGCGATCCGTAGCCGAGCGCGGCGACGAGCGCGCCCGCCAGCATCGGCGCGCGCGGGCCGTGACGTGCCACGACGCGGCCGCTCGCGAGGTTCGACAGCAGGAAGCCGCCCGTCAGCGGCAGGAACGCGAGGCCGGCCTGCAACGCCGATTCGCCGCGTGCGCGCTGCAGGTACAGCGCGAGCACGAACACGGTGCCGTAGTACGTGAGGTTTACGCAGATCCCGAACAGCACGGCCGCGCTGAACGTGCGATGGCGGAACAGCGACAGCGGCAGCATCGGCGTGGCCGTCCGCGTTTCCACCGCGACGAATGCGAGCGCGGCGAGCGTCGCCAGCGCGAAACCGCCGGCGACGACCGGATGCGTGAAGCCGAGCGGACGCCATTCGATCACGGCGCCGGTCAACGCGGTCAGCATCGCGATCGCGATGAACTGGCCGCGCAGGTCGAGTGCGCGGACGGAGCGGGATGGCGCGGCCGGCGTTGCCGCCGCACGGCACGCGGGTATCCACGCAAAGGCGGCCACCAGCCCGGCCGCACACAGCGGCAGGTTCACGAGGAAGATGCCGCGCCAGCCCCACGCCGCGATCAGCAGGCCACCGACGACCGGGCCGGCCGCGATCGAAATCGACCCGGCCGCCGTCCACCAGCCGACGGCCCGCGCGCGCAGGCGCGGGTCGTGCCGGCACGCATCGTTGAGCAGGGCAAGCGAATTGGGCAGCATCGCCGCGGCGCCGACGCCTTGCAGTGCGCGCGCCGCGATCAGCATCGCGGGCGCGCTCGCGGCGCCGCACGCGAGCGACGCAAGCGCGAACAGCACGAGGCCGGCGATGTACAGGCGGCGCGCGCCGAAGCGGTCGCCGAGCGCGCCACCCGACAGCATCAGTACCGCGAACGCGAGCGTGTACGCATCGACGACCCACTGCAGGCCGGCGACGGGCAAGCGCAGTTCGCCGGCGAGATGCGCGAGCGCGATGTTGACGATCGTCACGTCGAGCTGCGTGACGACGAAACCGGTGCTGACGGTCGCGACGACGCGGGCGAGCGCGGGCGGGAAGGCGGAGGAGGGGATGGTCGTGTCCATGCGCCAATCGTAGGGCGCGGCCGGCCGGCGATGTTTCAGCGGGACGTGAAGCGTCGAAGCGCCGGGGACGAAGCAGCAGGGCGGCGAGCGGGACGCAGTGGGGACGAAGCGGGGACGAAGCGGGGACGAAGCAAGAACGAAGCAGGAGCGAAGCAGGAGCGAAGCAGGAGCGAAGAATGTTGCGCTTGGGCCGACGTGAGCGCCGCGCGCCCAACCGTGCCGCTACGACCCGTGTTGACGCGTGCTCAGCGCGGAACCTTGGCGGCGTTCAATGCCGCTCGCCGCGCCAGCGTCCCGGCGCAACGCCGAAGCGCTTCGTGAACGCATGCGTAAACGTGCTTTGATCCGCGAAGCCGACCATCCCGGCGATATCGACGAGCGGATACCGGCCATCCGCGAGCAGGATCACGGCCGCGTCGAGCCTGAGCCGCTGCAGGTAGCGATGCGGCGTTTCGCCGAACGCATCGACGAACAGCTGATGAAAGCGGCGCATCCCGTAGCCGCAGTGCGCGGCGAGATCGGCGATGCGCAGCGGCTCGGCGAGCCGCGCGCGCAGCCAGCGGTCGATGCGCGCGAAATCGAGGCCCGATGCGGGCGCGGCGATGTCGCGTTCGTCGAGCAGCGCGCCGCACAGCCGGGCGGCGGCCTGCCACTGGAAACGGTGCACGGCCGCATGCGGCGCGTCGGCGGCAGGCGCTTCGAATTGCGCGGCCGCCGCCGCGATCTGCGCGACCAGTGACGTCAGGGCCGGATCGATTGCCACGGCGCGCGCGCTGTCGAACAGCCGCTGCGGCACCGCGAGTGATGCGAGGGGAAGATTGAGCACGAGCTGGCGATTCTCGCCGAGGCCCGCGTAATCATGGCGCGCGCCGGCTGGAACCAGCCAGGCGCGGTGCCGGTCGAGACGCTGGCTGACGCCGTTCACCGCCATCACCATCGCGCCGTCGATGCCGAGCACGATCTGGTGAAAGTCGTGCACGTCCGACGCTTCGAGCGCGTCGTAGCGTTGCAGCGCGACAGTGGGGGACGGAAGGTGTGCCACGGGGCGGGGCGTCAGCCGGGGGCTCGTGTGCCGTGTCAGATGGCGAGCAGTTCGACTTCGAACACGAGCGTCGCATTCGGCGGAATCACGCCGCCTGCGCCGCGCGGGCCGTAACCGAGTTGCGGCGGGATCGTCAGGCGACGCACGCCGCCGACCTTCATGCCCTGCACGCCTTCGTCCCAGCCCTTGATGACCATGCCGCCGCCGAGCACGAACGCGAACGGGTCGTTGCGATCCTTGCTCGAATCGAATTTCTGACCGTCGGTCAGCCAGCCCGTGTAGTGGACGCTGACGGTCTGGCCGGCTTGCGCTGCGTCGCCGGTGCCTTCGGTCAGGTCTTCGTATTTGAGGCCCGATTCGGTCGTGATGACAGACATGACTTCTCCTGAAAAAGGATGGGTAAAACCGCTATTGTAGGCGAGCGCGCTGCGGGCCGCCGCTCATGGCTTTCGGCCGGTCGCACGCGTATCGCGGACGGCGGCGGGCCGTCGCGGCCGCGATCGCGCGGAACGCAAATGGAACGCGCGTTTGAATTTCCGGCCAGCCCCGCGACCGAGGTTGCACCGCGCGAGTGCGACGCGTGTATGAATCGGTGCTACCGGCGCGCTCGGCAACGTGCCGCTCAGGGTTGCCGGATTCCGTGAAATGCCCGCCACGCGGGGCTTCCGGGCCACCGCTGCGATGCGGTGCCGACTGCCGCGAACGGCTCGCGTGCGTTCACGTGCGTTCGAATCCCGCCGTGTCCGGACGCCGCTTGACCACCGTTTTTTCCGCCTTTTCGACCGTGCCCTGTTTGGAAGCGCGCATCTACCGCGCGGCTTGCGCGCGTCGCCGCGGGCGGCCTATCTTTACAGCTGTCGATGTCAAGATTTTGGCGGTGCGCGATGCGCCGCCCGAGCCCGCGCCGGCCGCGTCGGACGACGCGCCGGGCCGCTCCGGAACCAGGAGAACGATGAACATGAAGTCAGCCGCTTCCGCCACCGCAGCCGGGATCATGCCGGTGCGCCGCGACCTGCGCTTCGACCTGCCGGTCGAACGCGCGAAGGACTGGCATGGCCTCGGGTCGCACGTGACCCATTTCTTCAACGCGCTGTCGCTGCTGTTCCCGGCCGGCGAGCGCTTCTTCATGGATTCGGTGCGCAACTATCGCGACCGGATCGACGATCCCGTGCTGAAGCAGCAGGTGCTCGGCTTCATCGGCCAGGAGGCGATGCACACGCGCGAGCACATCGAGTACAACGAGCTGATGCAGGCGAACCACCTGCCCGCGCGCAAGCTCGACAAGCGTGTGTGGGCGGTGCTCGGCTACATGAAGCGCAAGCTGCCGCATTCGGTGCAGCTCGCGCACACGGTCGCGGCGGAGCACTACACCGCGATGCTTGCCGACTGGCTGCTGCGCGACCCGACGCGCCTGGAGGGTTCGGTCGAAGGCTACCGCCAGATGTGGATCTGGCACGCGCTCGAGGAAACCGAGCACAAGGCCGTGTCGTTCGACGTGTGGAACACCGCGATGGCGCCGGGGCTGCGTCGTTACCTGATCCGCATCGGCGTGTATCTGCTGACGACGCTGACGTTCTGGCCGACCGTGTTCCTGATGCACGCGACGCTGCTGTGGCGCGATCGCGGCGCCGGCCATCACGTGCGCGGCATGCTGCGGATGATCGCGTTCCTGTACGGGCCGCGCCGCGGGCTGTTTCCGCGCATCGCAGGCGAATGGCTGAGCTTCTTCCGGCCGGGCTTCCATCCGTGGGACCACGACAATCATCACCATCTCGCGCGCGTCGACGCGCTTGCCGCCACCTACGGCGAACACGGCGGCACGCCGGTCGGCCGTGGCCGTGCGAACGCGCCGGCGCCGCTCGCATCGGGCCGCTGATCTCGCCGCTGCGCCGGCGTGCGCGGCATCGGGCCGGGCGTGTTGCGTTCCTGCATCAGCCGGCTTCCTCTGACGATTGACCGAAATCAATTCGAACCGGCCGGGCGGGCATCCCGGCGGCCGGTCGACCGGCCGCGCACGCATGCGCGGCCGGGCCGATCCTGTCGGTGCCGCATCGCCCGAGAACGCCGAGCGCCAGCACCGGCGCGGCTTTGCGCGTCGCGTGGCCGCCCGTGGACCGCGCGCGCCGCGCACGCCACCGGGATAACACCCATCTAGCCGCGCGCCGGCCACATCGATATACCGTTGATGACACTGTCCACCTCACGCGCGATTCATGCACGAGGGGATTTTATTCGGACGGAAATGCGGCCAATATGTCGGTTCGATCGAGGTTCGTCGCAAGCGGCGGCGAGCCGGGCGCGCGATACCAATGCCAAGCGGGGAACAACGATGGTTGCTAGGTCACCTGAGGCAAACGGGCACACGGTGCCCGAGATGACGCATGTGTCCGTCACCGCGCCCGAGGATGGACGCAAGCTGTTCGTGATCATGCGTTCGCCCGACGAGCCGTTGCTTGCGCAACTGCGCGGGCTGGGCTGGGAAATCTCCGTCGCGAAGACCGCCGGCGCCGCGCAGAACATGACGTCCGGCGTGAGCGTCGCCGCCGGGCTGGTCGATTTCTCCGGGTTCACGTCGCGCGAGTATCCCGCGCTGAAGGCGTGCCTGAGCCAGCCGTCGATCGGCTGGATTTCCATCGCCCAGGCCGGTGTCACGATCGGCCCGGCCGTGCGCGAGCTGATCCGCAGCTACTGCTTCGACTACGTAACCCTTCCGTTGCCGTACGAGTGGATTTCGCACGTGCTCGGCCACGCGCGCGGGATGGCCGCGCTCGATCGCGTCGATGGCGCGGCGTACGCGGCGTCGATCGGCGAACACGGGATGATCGGCAACTGCGAGGCGATGCAGCAGCTGTTCAGCACGATCCGCAAGGTCGCGAAGACGGACGCGAGCGTGTTCATCTCGGGCGAGTCGGGCACCGGCAAGGAGCTGACGGCGCTCGCGATTCACGAGCGTTCCGGCCGCGGCAAGGGGCCGTTCATCGCGATCAATTGCGGCGCGATTCCGCATCACCTGCTGCAGTCGGAACTGTTCGGCTACGAGCGCGGCGCGTTCACCGGCGCGAACCAGCGTCGCGCGGGCCGGATCGAATCAGCGAACGGCGGCACGCTGTTTCTCGACGAAATCGGCGACATGCCGGTCGAAAGCCAGGCGAGCCTGCTGCGCTTCCTGCAGGAAGGGAAGATCGAGCGGCTCGGCGGGCAGGAATCGATTCCAGTCGACGTGCGGATCATCTCGGCCACCCACGTGGATCTCGACGGCGCGGTCGAGGCCGGGCGCTTTCGTGCCGACCTGTATCACCGCCTGTGCGTGCTGCGCATCCACGAGCCGCCGCTGCGCGCGCGCGGCAAGGACATCGACATCCTCGCGCACTACGTACTGCAGAAATACAAGGCCGATAGCGGCCGCAAGATCAGCGGCTTCACGTCGGCCGCGCTCGACGCGATGCGGCGCTACGAGTGGCCCGGCAACGTGCGCGAGCTGATCAACCGCGTGCGGCGCGCGATCGTGATGGCCGAAAGCCGGCTGCTGACGCCGCACGATCTCGGGCTCGATACGCCGGGCGAAACCGAACCCGTGACGCTCGAACAGGCGCGGGCGCTCGCCGAGCGCACCGCGATCGAGAATGCGCTGCTGCGCAACGATCACCGCATCAACAAGGCCGCCGCCGAACTCGGCATTTCGCGCGTGACGCTCTACCGGATGATGATCGAGCACGGGCTGAACGATCACGACAACAACGGCGGGAACGGCGACAACGGCGGGCACGACGGCGCGCCGTCCGGCGACGCGGGGCATCAGCGGGTCGGCTGAGCGGCGCACGTGCAACGCGTGAGCCGGTTCAGCGATAGGTCCAGAGCCGGTGCAGCACGAACGTGACGGGCGGTACGCACAGCACGACCGCGACGACGCTCCACGCGCGCGCCAGTCCGAGCGCCACGGCGCCGTGCGCAAGCAGCATCGTCACGACGAGGCCGACCATCGCGACGGCGAGAAAGCGCATGAAGTTGCCCCACGTCACGGGCGACGAAAAACTCCACAGCGTGTTGGCGAGATACGAGAACGCGGTCGAGCAGGCGAACGCGACCGCGTTCGCGGCTACGGGCGTCGCGTCGAACAGCGCGAACATCGCGGCCGCGATCAACGCATGCAGCGCGGTCGAACCGAGGCCCGACACACCGAAGCGAATCAGTCTGGCGCGTTCGGCGATATAGAGGGTACGGATCATCGGCGGGGCGATCGTTCGGGCGGTGGGGCGGCGTGTGTGGCGGTTTGCAGCGTCGTCGTGCGGCACGGCATCCGCCGGCCGGAGGCGCCGATGCGGACACGACGCGCGCCGGTTTCGCAGTATAGCCGTGCGCCCGGCCGGCCCGGCACCGGCGGATGGATGGTGCGGGCAACCCGCGGCCCGCGTGCTGCCGGCGACATGTAAAGCGCATGAAACATTTCGCGTCGGCGGCCATGCGAATTTTCGCGGCGAATCGGCGTGAACGGCCGGCCGTCCATCGGTAAAAATGCCGTGCTTCATTGTTCAGCCTTATCCGGCAAGCCAGGGCCGCCACGTGGCCCGCGCGTGCCGCGCGCCGCGTGTTTCAGTTTCGTAACTTCCCGCATTCGGCACCCGGTCCGGCCGCCACGCTGCCCGGCCGGCCCCTTGTCCGGACGGGCTCGCGCGAAGCTGGCCCGCTCCTTGCGAAAGTGGGCGTGCGAAAGTCGACGATGCACGGTCCGTCCGGTTCGGCAGCGAACCCTGTCAGTACCGGCCAGGACACGGTCCGCGGGGATGCGGCGGCGGAGCGCGGCGCAACAGCCGCGTTCCGGCGAGCACGGAGCGTCGTCGCCTGATCGTCGGGGCACCGGCCTGGTCCGGTTGCCGGAACAACCATCAGACTGACACGGGGTAGAAAAATGAACGATCGCCACACGCCGCGGCCGGCAGGCCGCGATCGCAGTGATGCTGAGCATCGCCGGTCGCATGTCGCTCTCTCGGCCGGCCGGCATGCATCGACAGGCCATCTCTCCGCGCCCGGTGCGAGGCGGATCCGGCTGATTGCCGGTCATCCACGCCGGGTCGGTACTTTCCTGCACGCGAACCCGATTCGCAAGGGCATGTGCGCTCGGGCGCCGGTACCTCGACGCCCGGTCTTCGCCTATTGACCGAAGCCGCACGATATCCGTTCGCGCCGGGCATCGTCGGTGCGAACGGTTGATCTGCAATCCGAATGAAGCGCGAGGGTCTTGCCGCGCGTGCGACGGATGATGCATTCGATGCGACGGCAAACGGCGTCATGCCGTTGCCGTCCGGTGGTGAGGGGAGGGGCGGTCGGACGCGCGCGACGGGAGTGGCGCCCGTACGCGCGCGACGCCGTTTCAGCCGCCGTAGATGTCGAAGTCGAAGTACTTCGACGCGAGCCGCTTGTAGGTGCCGTCCTTGACCATGTCGAGGATTGCGCCGTCGATCTTCGCCTTCAGGTCGGTGTCTTCCTTGCGCAGCCCGATGCCGGCGCCGATGCCGAGCACCTTCTCGTCGACGAGCTCCGGGCCGACGAACGTGTAGTTCGCGCCGCGCGACGATTTCAGGAACCCGATCGCGGCCTGTACTTCATCCTGCAGCGCCGCGTCGAGGCGGCCCGAGGTCAGGTCCGCGTACACGCCGTCCTGGTTCTGGTACGACACGACGTTCGCGCCTTGCTTGCCCCAGTACGCCTTTGCGTACGTTTCCTGCGTCGTGCCCTGCTCGACGCCGATCGATTTGCCCTTCAGCGATTCGGCCGTCGGCAGCAGCGGCGAGCCCTTCTTCACGACGAGCCGCGTCGGCTGGTTGTAGATCTTCGTCGTGAAGCCGATCTGCTGCGCACGCTGCGGCGTGATCGACATCGACGACAGCACCGCGTCGAACTTCTTCGCCTTCAGCGCCGGAATCATCCCGTCGAAATCGTTCTCGAGCCACACGCACTTCGCCTTCAGGCGCGCGCAGATCTCGTTGCCGAGGTCGATGTCGAAGCCGACGAGCTTGCCGTCGGGCGCCTTCGACTCGAACGGCGCGTAGCTGGCGTCGGTGCCGAAGCGGATGGTGGTCCAGTCCTTCGCGACGGCGGGGCCTGCGGATACCGCGAGCAGGGCGATCGAAACAGCGGCAATCAGTCTCTTCATGGTGCGTTCCTTGGCGGGGTGCTTCCGGTTCTGTGCGACACGGTTTCACGGACCCGAGCCGCATCTGCGCGCGGTGTCCGCACGGCCATTAACGCAGAAAATAAAATCAGAGTCCAGAATGGACAAAAAATATCGTTTTGCCGGATGCGTGAATCGGTCGCCGGGTGCCGACCCTTGCAAAAATGCGAAAATGGACTAATCTTGTTAGTAAATTCGTTTCGAGACTAACGATCATGTCACAGCCCGCCTACGAATCGCATTCCTCCCCGCCGCAGGCCTCGGTCGCGCAGATGTCGGCGGCCGGCCTGCGTGCGTTTTTCAACATCGCGCGCGACTGGGAACTGACGATCGACGAACAGATCGTGCTGCTCGGGTCGCCCGGCCGTTCGACGTTCTTCAAGTGGAAGGCCACGCCGGAATCGGCGCGGCTGCCGCGCGATACGCTCGAGCGGCTATCGCTGCTGCTCGGTATCTACAAGGCGTTGCAGATCCTGCTGCCGCAGCCGGCCGCGGCCGATGCGTGGGTCAAGCGGCCCAACGACGCGGCGCCGTTCGGCGGCAAGCGCGCACTCGACCGGATGCTCGCCGGCAATGTCGGCGATCTGGTCGCCGTCCGCCAATATCTCGACGCGATGCGAGGTGGCTGGGCGTGACGATGCCGATCCAAGCACAACAATGGCCCACGACCGCGGTCGACTGGGCGCCTGCCTATCGCGTGATCCCCACCCGTTTCCCGGCAATCAACCTGTTCGACCGCGTTGCGTCGGCGGACGATTTCGACGCGCTTTACGCGCTCGAATCGCTGACCAACGACCGCATTCGCAACGAAGTCGGCACGCTCGACCTCGTCCCGCCCGCCGAACGTCGCTACGGGCAGGGCTGGGGGCCGATCATGGCCGCGTTCACGCACCTGAATCCGCAGGGCAGCCGTTTTTCCGACGGCAGCTACGGCGTGTTCTACTGCGCGCGCTCGCGCGATACGGCGATCGCCGAAACGCGTTATCACAGCGCACTGTTCCTGGCGGCGACGAAGGAGCCGCCGATGCGCCAGCAGATGCGGCTCTATACGGTGATCGCGCAAGGCGACGTGGCTGACGTGCGCATGTGGCCGAAACGCGATCCGGCGTTGCTGCACCCGCTCGATTACAGCGCCGGGCAGGCGCTCGGCCGCGCGGTGCGCAATGCCGGCGGTGCGGGGATCGTCTATCCGTCGGTGCGCGACCCGCGCGGCGAGTGCCTGGCGGCGTTCCGCACCGCGCTGCTGCGCGATTGCCATCACGCGGCCTACCTCGAATACAACTGGAACGGCTCGGCCGTCGATGCGGTGTTCGAACTGAACCAGGTCGGCTAGCGTGCGCGCGCGGGCATCAGGGCATCAGGGCAACGGCCAGTCGCCCGCGTGGCGTTCGCGCGCCTCGGCCTGCGTCATCGACCAGGTGCGCCCGGTGCGCGGCTCGACGAGCGTGAGCCGCCCGGCCGGTGCGAACGCACCCGTGTCGATGAACCACTGCGCGCCGATCCGCTGCGGTGCGCGCACCGGCGTGTGCCCGGTGCAGGTCAGCGACAGACCGGCCTGTCGCGCCGGATCGGCGAGCCCCTGGACGAGATCGCGGCCCCAGATCAGCCGTTCGCGCACGTCGTGCGAATAGTTGCCCGTGTCGAGATCGGCGTCCGAGCCGAAGAATTCCGCATGCAGCACGTTGAAGCGCCCGGGGCCGTCGCCGATCACGCGCACCAGCGGCAGCGCGTCGACGCGCGCCGCGTGCGCGTGCAGCCGTTCCGCCGGCAGGTCGGCGCCCCAGTCGCCGCCGATTCCGCGCCACGCGTCGGGCGACAGCTTGCCGCGCGCCACGAGGCTCAGCACCTCCTCGTGATTGCCGCGCACGACGTGGCACCACGGGCGGTCGAGCAGATCGAGCGTGGTTTCGGATGCAGGGCCGCGGTCGACGAGGTCGCCGACCGAGAACAGGCGGTCGCGAGCCGGATCGAAGCGGGTGTCGTGCAACAGCGCGCGCAGCACATCCACGCAGCCGTGCAGGTCGCCGACGACGAAGTCACGGCCGGCCGTATTCGCGGGATGGTGGCAGAGGGGGGCGGTGGCAGTCATCCCATTATCTTAGGCGCTCGCGCCCATCGCCACGTCACGACGGAATGACGATAATCGGGGCGCTACCCGCCGGTGCGGCGCGGCGGGGGTGTCCCGCGCGTCGGCCGAACCCTTTCCATCCGCTTTCGGAATCACACAATGACGTTTTATCCGCAGGTATTACGCAACCGGCCGCGCATGGTCGCGGCGTTCGTCGCGGGCGTGCTGTGCGCGGTGCTGCTGCCGTTTCCGCTGCGTCCGACCGTGCGTGCGCTGATCGGCTGGGATTGTGCGATCTGGCTGTATCTCGCGCTGATGTGGGTGCGCATGGTCACCGCGCACCATTCCAAGGTGCGTGAAATCGCGATCCGCGAGGATGAAAGCGCGACGACCGTGCTGACGGTCGTCTGCCTCGCGACGGTCGCGAGCGTGGCCGCGATCGCGATCGAACTGGCGACCGCCAAGGGCGTCGGGTTTCGCGCGGGGCTCGGCCATTACGCGGTGACGGGCGCGACGTTGTTCGGCGCATGGTTCCTGATCCCGACGATCTTCACGCTGCACTACGCGCGCCTCTATTACGGCTCGGCATCCAACGACCGCGCGCTGCGCTTTCCCGACAGCAATCCGGAACCCGACTACTGGGATTTCCTGTATTTCGCGTTCACGCTCGCGGTCGCGTCGCAGACGGCCGACGTGTCGCTGGCGAACCGCTCCGCGCGGCGCTCGGTACTCGCGCAGTCGATCCTGTCGTTCTACTTCAACATGGCCGTGCTCGGGCTGTCGATCAACGTGGCAGCCGGCCTGCTGAGCTGACGCGGGCCGCGGTCGTGCGCCGCGTCATTTGAGCAGTTCGTACGGGCCGCCGCGCTCCAGCGCGCGCCGGTAGGCCGGCCGTGCGTGGATCGCGTCGAGAAAGCGCGCGATCGCGGGATGCCGACCATCGCCGCCGCGCGCGGTCGCGGCCTCGAGCGGAAAGCTCATCTGGATGTCGGCCGCGCTGAAGCTGTCGCCGACGAACCAGCCGGTGCGCTGCAGCGCACCGTCGACATGGCCGAGATGCAGCGCGATCTGCGGATCGACGAAGCCCGACTGCAGCGTGTCGGCGATCTTGCGCGCAATCGGCCGCGCGAAGAACGGCATCGGTGCATGCGCGATCCGCAGCGCGACGAGCTTGAGCAGCAGCGGCGGCATCGCCGATCCTTCCGCGTAGTGCAGCCAGTACGTGTAGTCGTGCCGCTCCGGCGTGCCGGGCGGCGGCGCCAGGCGCCCGTTGGCGTAGCGTTCGACCAGGTATTCGATGATCGCGCCCGATTCGGCGAACGTGCGGCCCTCGTCGGTCACGACCGGCGACTTGCCGAGCGGATGGATCGCGCGCAACTCGGGCGGTGCGAGCATCGTCTTCGGGTCGCGCGCGTAGCGCACGATCTCGTACGGCACATCCAGTTCTTCGAGCAGCCAGAGCACGCGCTGCGAGCGCGAGTTGTTCAGGTGATGGACGGTGAGCATGTCGACGCCGGAAGTGGGGGCGGGAACGACATCATACCCAGCGCGGGTGGCGCACCAGCGAAACGCGTCGCGCGACGTGGCGCGACGCGTCTGGCCGACCGCGTCTGGCCGACCGCGTCTGGCCGACCGCGTCTAGCCGACCGCGTCTAGCCGACCGCCCCGATCCATCACGCGCGCCGGACGGCGATCCACGCGCCCCAGAACAGGCTCGCGAAAAAGCGCAGCGGCGCATCGAAGCCCGCGTCGCGCAGCAGGGCGAACACGGCTTCCTCGGACGCGGGCGGATCGGCGCCCTGCAGGATCTTCGCGAGTTGCGCGCGCACTGCGTCGGGCGTCGCGCCTTTCATGCGCCAGCGCTGCTGCCATGCGTCGAGCAGGCGAGGGTGGTCCGCGTAGCGGCGATGATTGCCGGCGAGCACGAGCGGCGCGCCGGGTTTCAGGCGCCGCGCGATCGCCTGCAGCAGCGCCGCCTTCGCTTCGTCGCCCGGGACGTGATGCAGCACGCCGATCAACGTCGCGCCGTCGAACGCGGGTGTGTCGGGCAACGCATCGACACCGTCCTCGACGAACGCCGTGCGCGCGCCGCAGCCCGCGGCCTCGACGTTCGAGCGCGCGAGCGCGAGCATCGGCCCGGACGGGTCGACGGCCGTGAACCGCCAGCCCGGCTCGAGCGCGGCCGCCACGCAGATTTCCTGCCCCGTGCCGCCCGCGCCCGCGACGAGGATCCGCGCGTCGGGTGCAGCGATTGTGGATGCGAGCATGCACGCGGTGAGTTCGTGGCAGGCATCGTAGCCGGCGAGTGCGATGCGGGATTGCTCGGCGTATTCGTGTGCGCGTGCCGGATCGAATTTGGCGGCACTGGCGGGAAGCGACATGGCGGGTTCCTCGGGTCGGGCGCGGACGGTATGTCCACGAGCATCGCGCAGAGCGTAAGCGGGCACGGCCGGTGCAACAAGGCGAGCAGGCATTCCGGTATGCGGGCTACCTGCCTCGCCGACGCTTGCCGGACCGCGGGTTTTCCAGGGGTCGATTCGCATTTAATAATGTCCGGGGACGTTGCATCGCGATGGCGAATCCGGCGCATACTCGTTTCTCCCCCCGCCTGGCCGTCGCATGCCGGGCCCCGATGTGCCGCGCCGCTGGCGCGGCCATGCCGCTCGGTACGCACGAGGAGCGCATGATGTCCGATTGTCCGCACGACCCGTATGCGCAGCACTACATTCACTGCCTGCCGTTCGGCGCACAGCCCTGTGGCGCGCTCTGCGCGACGCAGCGCACGCATTTTCGCGTGTGGGCACCGGGCAGCACGCAGGTCCAGCTCGAACTCGATACCGGTTTCGGCCCGTTGCTCGTTCCGATGACGGCTGCCGGCACGAACTGGTTCGAAGTCTTTGCCGATTGCGGCGCGGGGGCGCTTTACCGCTATCGCCTCGACGATACGGTATCGATTCCCGATCCCGCATCGCGCTCGCAACCCGAGGGGCTCGACGGCCCGAGCGAGGTCGTCGATCCGCGCGCGTTCACGTGGCGCAACACGTTCTGGCGCGGGCGCGCATGGGAAGACATCTCGCTCTATGCGATTCGCCCGCACGCGGTGGGCGGCTTCGGCGGCGTGCGCCGGCGCCTGCCGCAACTCGCGCGCCTCGGCGTGACCGCGCTGGAGCTGCTCGCGTCGCCGCACGACAGCCTGCCGTTCGCGCCGCTCGCGGCCGAAGGCGGCCCCGACGCGCTGAAGGCGCTGATCGACGATGCGCACGGCTACGGTCTCGCGGTGCTGCTGGAACTCGACTACGCGCGCTTCGGCAGCGGCACCGACGCGCTGCGCCACTACGCGGCGCCGTTCTTCCATACGCGCGACGATCCGCTGCAGGCGTCGCCGCTCGCGCTCGATCATCCGGAAGTCTGCGATTTCTTCTGCGACAACGCGCTGTACTGGATCGACGAGTACCGTTGCGACGGGCTGCGCTTGCGCGAAGCCGACCGGATCGGCGTGTCGTGGCTGCGCGAGATCGCGGACCGCGTGCGCGCGGCGGTGCCGGCCGACCGGCTCATCCACCTCGTACTCGGCAGCGAGCGGCATCCCGCGCATCTTGCCGATACCCATTTCGATGCGCAGTGGAACGGGTGCGGCGAACGCGCGCTGCACCGGCTGACGGGCCGCGACACGTCGGCTCATGAAGGCATTTCCGCGCACCAGTCGATCCACACGCTCGCCCGCGCGCTGACCGCGGCCGGGGCCGCATTCCAGCCGGCCGGGTCGGGCGAGGGCATGGCCGCCGACAGCGGACTGTCGTTGACGTCGCTGGTGCTGTCCGATGGCGCGTGGCGTGACAGCGGGCAGGGCGACCACGGGCAGGAGGCCGGTCTGGCCGCGCTTGCGCTGTCGCTGCTCACGCCGCAGATCCCGTTGATCTTCGACGAAACCGCACGCGACGCCGATCGCGCGCATTTCGTGCAGTCGGCGCTGGCGGTGCGCGCGAAGCTGATCGCGCCGAGGTTGTCCGATTGCCGGCCGCAGGATGCGCGTGCGCTGAAGTCGGACGGCGACGGCGATGCCGACGCGCTGCTTGCGTCATGGCGGCTCGCCGACGACGAGACGCTGACGATCGCGCTGAACCTGTCGCCCGAGGCGGTGCCGTTCGATGCGCCGAGAGGGCGGGTCGTGTTCGAGACGCCGGCGCGTGCGCGCGACCGGGTCGATGAAGGGGAGTTGCCGCCGTACTCGCTCGTCGCGTGGCTGACGGGTGACGTCAACCGGTATGCGCTCACGCACGACGCACGTCGCATCGATGACGGCGCGTGGCGCGGAATGCGCCGCCCGAACCTGAACGCATGACGACGTGAGGCGGTAATGTCCGAACGGCCGGGCGCCTCTGCGCCCGGTTGCGTCGCTGGAAATCCCCGGACTACCAGAACCCGCGAATGCCCGCGATGCCGTATGCGCCGTGGCGGCGTGCGTCGTCGAGGTGGGACCGTTTCATGCCGCCGAGCGCGAAGACGGGCATCGCGGCCTCGGCGGCCAGCGTGCCGAACTGCGTCCAGCCGAGCGTTGGTGCACCGGGATGGCTGAGCGTCGGCAATACGGGCGACAGCGTGACGAAATCGGCGCCGGCGCGCGCGGCCAGCAGCAGGTCGTCGCGCGTGTGGCAGGCCGCGGACACCCATCTTCCGGCCGGCAACGGCCGCTGCGCGGCGGCGCGTAACGCGCGGCCGTCGAGATGCCAGCCGGCGCCGTCGAGCCGCACCACGCCGGCTGCATCGATCGGGCCGTTCAGCATCAGGTGTGCGCCGGCCGCGCCGCAGCGCGCGAGCGCCGCGGCGGCGAGCCGCGCGAACGCGGCTGCGTCGAGCGATTTCACGCGCAGTTGCACGAGCGTCTCGCCGCGCGCGAGCACGGCCGACAGCCGGTCGAGGAACGCCGCGCAATCGGCGGCAGACGCGGACGCCGGCTCGGGCGTGATCACGCAGCAGCGCGGCAGCGTCGCGTTCATCGCGTGCGGCGGCGGCAACCACGCGCGGCCGTCATTCGTCGGCCTCTTTCGCGATCTTCGGGTAGACGCGCACGAGCACGATGCGCGGCCCGTTCATCTTCTTCACGACGACGTCGAAGCGGTCGAACGACACGCGCTGCCCTTCGGTCGGCAGGTCGCTGAGCGCCTGGATCACGAGGCCGCCGACCGATTCCGCGCGGCCTTCGTCGATGTCGATGCCGAGCGCCTGTTCGAGCGACACGACAGGCAGGCTGCCCTTGCCCATCAGCGTTCCGTCGTCGAGGCGGCTCCAGTCGGCGTCGCCCTGGCGGAACTCGTCGTGGATCTGGCCGACCAGCGCGCCCAGCAGGTTGTCGAGCGTCAGGAAGCCGATCGGCTTCTCGCCCTTGTTGCCGACCAGCGCGAAGTGCGGTGCGCCCTTGCGGAAACGGCGGAACAGGTCGAGGGCCGGCGTGTCGGGTTTCACGTACTGCACGGGGCGCACATAGTCGGACAGGTCTTCGAGCGCGGCGCCCGCGTGACGCGCGAGCAGCAGGTCCTTCAGGTGGATCAGCCCGCTCACCTGTTCACGCGACGCATCCTCGAACAGCGGATAGCGGCTGAAGCGGTGCCGCGCGACGATCTCCATGTTGTCGGGCAGCGGCAGGTCGCGGCGCAGGCCGATCATTTCATGGGCCGGCCGCATCAGGTCCGACACGGTCATCGACGAAAAATCGAGCGAATGCGCGAGCGTGTTCCACTCGTCGTTGCTGTACGTGCCGCGCGCCGGCTGCGCGGAGTTGCCGGCCGTGCTGCGGCGGCTGCGCAGGATCAGCTTCAATTCGTCGGTCGAGTAGTGCGCGTCGCCGCCATGGTCGGCCGACAGCCCGGCGAGCCGCAGCACCGCGTTGGCGCTGTTGTTGAGCACCCAGATTGCCGGGTACATCGCCCAGTAGAACGCGTAGAGCGGCAGCGCGACCCACAGGCCGACCTTCTCCGACTGGCGGATCGCCATCGACTTCGGCGCCAGTTCGCCGACGACGATGTGCAGGAACGAGATCAGCGAGAACGCGAACACCAGCGAGATCAGGTGCACGACGCGCTCCGACTGCACGCCGATCAGGTCGAGCAGCGGGGTGAGCAGTTGCGCGAACGCCGGTTCGCCGACCCAGCCGAGGCCGAGCGACGCGAGCGTGATGCCGAGCTGGCACGCGGAAAGATACGCGTCGAGCCGGCCGTGCACGATGCCGAGGATGCGGCCGCGCAGGCCGTGCTTGCGGGCCAGTGTCTTGACGCGCGTGGCACGCAGTTTGACCAGGCCGAATTCGGCCGCGACGAAGAACCCGTTCAGGGCCACCAGGAACAACGCGCCGATGAGCGCGAAGATCTGTAACAAAGAATCACTCCGGTTATGACAGGCCCGTCAGTATAGAGCCAGAAAGGAATTCGTAATGTATCGGGCGGCCGCTGGCTTACACCGGCGCCTCGCCGGGGACGGAGAACGTGACGGTGGCGGTTGCGCCATCGGCGAACGCGTCGTGCGAGAACGTGCCGCCGTGTGCGAGCGCGACGCGCTGGCAGAGCGCAAGCGCCCACGCGACCCGTTTCGCGTCGCGCTCGCGCAGCAGCTCGCGTCGTGCGAACGATTCGAACGCGTGCGGCTGCGCGGGATCGGCGAGCGTGTCGGCGTTGACGGTGCATGTGGCGCGTGCGGTGAACTGCACGCTGTCGCGCGCGCACGCGAACGTCACGCGGCCGCCGGCGGCGCTGGCTTCGACCGCGACCGTCAGCATCGTCCAGAGCGCCTGCGCGATGCGTTCGCGGTCGGCGGTCAGCGACGGTTCGCCGTCCGGCAGCGTCGCGTCGAGCGTGACCTGTCGTGCGTCGGCGAGCGCGAAACGGACGAGCGCGAGCGTGTCGTCGAGCAGCGCGCGCAGCGCGAACGGCTGCGGCGCGAGTGCGAGCGTGCGCGTTTCCGCGCGCGGCGCATCGAGCACGTCGTCGATCAGCGCGACCTGCTGGTCGATCCCGGTGCGGATGCCCGCGAGCGCGCGCTGCAGGTTCGGATCGGCGTTGGCGAGCTGGCGCTCGAGCACGTATGCCCAGCTATGCATGGCATTCAGCGGGCTGCGCAGGTCGTGCGATGCGGTGGAGAGCGCCTGGTCGCGCAGGAACAGCGCCGCCTGGGTGGCGTAGTGCGCTGCGCGTTCGCGCAGCAGGTCGGCGGCGGGATCGACGGAAGTGGACGTCACGGAGCGGGCCTGTCGGAAGCGGTTGGCGTGGTTGTCACGCGAACCGCCATTATAGGGACGGTGCGTGTCACGCCGGCAGTGCGTCCTCGTCCTTTTTCCGGGCGTCGCCGTTCGGCAGCAACTGGCACGCGAGCAGGCCGGCCAGCATCAGCGCGCAGCCGACGAGCGCGCGCAGCGTCAGCGTTTCGCCGAGCGCGGCCCAGCCGGCGAGCGCCGCGAACACGCCTTCCATGCTGAAGATCACGGCTGCGTGCGCGGGCGCGGCGTCGCGTTGCGCGACGACCTGCAGCGTATAGCCGACGCCCACCGACAACAGGCCGCCGTACAGCAGCGTCGGCAGTGCGCCGCGCAGCATGGCGCCGCTGACCGGCTCGACGGCGAGGCCGACCGCGAGACACGCCACGCCGCATACGAGGAATTGCAGGAACGCGAGCACGAGCGGATCGTGGCGCCGGGCGAAATGGCCGACGGCCATCACGTGCGCGGCGATGATCACGGCGCCGGCGAGCTGGAACCAGTCGCCGTACAGCACCGAGAAGTGCTCGTCGATACTGAGGAAATACAGGCCGATCGCCGCGAGCAGCGCGCCGAACCACGTGCCCGTGCCGATCCGGTGACGGGCGAACACACCCATCAGCGGCACGATCACGACGTAAAGCGAGCTGATGAACCCCGCGTTGGCGATGCGCGTGTACTGCAGGCCGATCTGCTGCAGCGATATCGATACCGCCAGCAGCCCGCCGAGCGCGAGGCCGGGCAGCAGCAGCGCCGGCGCACGGCGGATCGCCGCGAGCTGCGCGCGCGACGCCGTGTTCAGCGTCAGCAGCGGCACCAGCACCAGCGCGCCGAGCAGGAAGCGCAGCCCCGTGAACAGGAACGGCCCGATCACGTCGAGGCTCAGGCGTTGCGCGACGAAAGCCGAACCCCAGATCGCGGCGGCGGCGAGCATCAGCAGGTTGGCACGGAGGTGCTTGCGGGCTTCGGGCTTCATTGGAATTCTTCTGGAGATTGCGGGCGGCGAAACCCGTCAGTTTACGCCGAGATTGCAAGGCTGTCGGCAAACCTGCGCAGCGCGGCGGCGGCGCGTGGGTCGCGCACGCGCGAGTACAGCACGACCTGCGACAGCGGCAGCGGCGGCAGCCCGAATTTCGCGCCGACGTCGGCCAGCGTGCGCGGCGCGACACGCCGTGCGAGCGGGCAGACGGCAAGCCCCGCGGCAGCGGCGGCCGTGACCGCCGCGACACCGCCTCCCGTAAAGCGTTCTCGCCACGGCCGCCCCGCGTGATCGAGGGCGCGCAGCGCGGCCGCACGCACGCCGCACGGGCCGGCCAGCACCGCGAGCGGCAGCGGCTCGCCCGCACGCGGTGCCCAGTCCGGCGCGGCGAGCCAGGCCAGCGGCTCGGAAAACAGCAAGGTGCCGTCTTCGCGCGGCGGGTCTTCGCCTGGCTCGTGCCGCACGATCACCGCGTCGAACCGGCGTTCGTCGTATTGCGCGAGCAGGTTCGTCGACGTTCCGAGATGCATTTCGAGCGACAGCCCCGGGTCCTGTCGATGCAGGCTCGTGAGCACGGCCGGCAGGTCGGGCACGGCGACATGCTCGCTGACGCCGAGCGCGAGCCGGTGCGTGCCGGCCGAGATCGCGCCGAGCGCGTGGTCGTGCGCGTCGAGCAGCGCGCGGGCGGCCGGCAGGAAATTCTCGCCGTCGGCGGCCAGCTTGACCACACGCGGCGTGCGCGCGAGCAGCGGCTTGCCGAGGTGCGCTTCCAGCCGTTTCAGCTTCAGGCTCACGGCCGACTGCGTGGTGCCGAGCGCATCGGCGGCGCGCGTGAAGCTGGCGAGATCGGCGACCAGCACGAACGCGCGTACGGCATCGAGGTCGAGGACTTTCATTTTCGATGTAAATGGATGAAATATTCATCAATGACTGTTCATTATAGTTCGGTGCACCTAACCTGACGCTGTGTTTCCGTTCGTCAACGTCAACGTCAACATCAACTTCACCGACAGGAGCAGGACCATGCCATTCACCCGTATCGCAGTCCGCGAAGGCAAACCGGCCGCGTACCGCGCGGCGCTCGTCGACGGCGTGCATCGCGCGCTGATGCACACGTTCAACGTGCCCGAGGACGACATCTTCATGGTCGTCACCGAGCATGCGGCCGAGAACTTCGTGTACGGCCGCCACTACCTCGACATCGAACGCAGCGACGATCTCGTGATGATCCAGATCACCGCGAACAACACACGCACGCTCGAGCAGAAGCGCGCGCTGTACCGGGCGATCGCGGACAACCTCGCGCAGCAGCCCGGCGTGCGGCAGCAGGACGTATTCATCAGTCTCGTCGAGGTGCTGAAGGAGAACTGGTCGTTCGGCAACGGCCTCGCGCAGTACGCCGTTTGACCTGCGACAGGGCGACAGGGCCAGATCGTTGCCCGCGCGTTTTTGCGGCGTGTACTATGGAAGCAGCTTCACGGACGACGCCGGCGCGATCGGAAGACCGCCGGCGCTTCTTCATGTGCAGGAGCCTCCATGTCGCGTGTGCTGGAAATCGTGTTGTCGCTGTCGCTGGAAGGGTGGCCAGCCAAGGCCGCAGGTCGCGCCCGTGGCGCGCAGCGTGATTTCGGCGCCGAACTCGTGCGCGCGTGGCGGATCTGCCCGCAGGTCCGGATGCGCCGCGGCCATGAGCGCGTGACGATCGAGCCGTGCCAGATCGAGGAGGCCGAGCCGAGCCCCGGCGCAAGCTGGTGGACGTGGGTCGAGTCGAATGCGCATGGCAGGCGGGTCGTTGCGTCGCGCACGAAGGTGTTTGCGCCAGGGGTCACGGCGCGCGAACTGTTCGACGCGGAGCATGCGGGCATCGTTGTCGCGATGCCGTTGCCCGTACCCGAGGCGGCAGGCGCCGCGACGGGCGAAGTCGACGGCGTCGCACCGGATACGACCGGGCGCCCGGAGGCCGGCATGCAGCCGGAATCGTCGGCATTGCGCCTCGTCAGCGAGCGGCGGCGCGGGCGGTGGGCCGACGACAGCGGCGTCGTGGTCGAGATGACGCTCGACGACGTCACGTTGCATCGCGGCGACGAGCCGCCGCGCCGCTACGTCGAACTGCGTCTTGCCGCGCCGGACTGGGAAACCCTGGCCGCGCGCACGGCCGCGCTGCACGCGTTGTTTGCCGCGGCGCGCGAACTGAGCGGCGCGTGGCCCGCATTCGTCCAGCTGACGAGCGTGATCGATCGCGCGTGTGCGGCCGAGCCGGCCGCCAGCGGGCCCGTCAAGGCGCAGCCCGTCGAACTGACCGGCGTGCGCACGCAGCGCGCCGCGCTGTTCGCGTTGTCAGGCGACATCACCGCGCAATGGCTGGGCAACGAGGGCGGCGTGCTCGAGTACGACGACCCCGAATTCGTGCACCAGATGCGGGTCGCGCTGCGCCGCCTCCGTACGTTGATGCGCTTCTTCCCGCGCTTTGCCGACCGCCAGTGGCGGGACACGCTCGGCGTGGACATGCACTGGCTTGCCGCGCTGCTCGGCACGGTGCGCGACTGGGACGTGTTCGCGACCGAAAGCCTGCCCGCGCTGATCGCAGCCGACCGCGGCGACGGCGAATGGAACGGCACGCTCGACGCCGCGCGCGCGCAGTGTGTCGCGGCACGGGGCGAGCTGCGGCAGGCGCTGCATTCGGCCCGCTACGCGCGGCTGACGCTCGGCTGGCTCGAATGGCTGGGCTCGCTTGCGCTGCCGCACGCCGAAGACGACGCCCCCTCGCTGCGGCGCCACGCGACGAAGCGCGTGCGG
The DNA here is from genome assembly GCF_041103175.1 of Burkholderia sp. Bmkn7. NCBI lineage: Bacteria > Pseudomonadati > Pseudomonadota > Betaproteobacteria > Burkholderiales > Burkholderiaceae > Burkholderia > Burkholderia sp. Bmkn7. The sequence continues at coordinate 1,403,456 of NZ_JBGCUH010000002.1, forward strand.
CGGCTGTTCGGCCATCTGTACGCGTCGCCATCGCTCACGTCGCTCGATACGGCCGCGCGCCATCGGGTGCGGATCGATGCGAAGCGGCTGCGTTATGCGCTCGAGTTCTTCGCGTCGCTGGCGTCGCGCCGCACGCGCACGGAGACGGTCAAGACGCTCGCGCGCGTGCAGAGCGTGCTCGGCGAAGCCAACGACGCGATAGTCGCGCTGCGCCACCTCGAGAAACTGGCGGCGCCGCCGTACCAGCTCGGTTTCGTGCGCGGCTACGGCGCGGCGCTCGAGCAGCGCGCGGCGCGCGACGCCGAGACGCTGCTTGCCAGCCTGCGGCCGCCGAAGCTCGACGGCAAGCCGGGTTGAGCGGCACGCGCCGACTATAATGGCCGCCTGATTCCGGCCCGATTCCGGTTCCGGTCGAATTCCCGCACGTATCCCGATGACCGACGCTCCGCATTCTTCCCCGTCCGCCGAACCGCTCGAACTGGGCGGCGAGCTGTGGCTGCGCGCCGGCGAGCAGACGCTCGGCGGCGCCACGCGCATCGCGCTGCTCGCGGCGATCGGCGACACCGGGTCGATCACGCGCGCGGCGAAGGCCGTCGGCCTCAGCTACAAGGCCGCGTGGGATGCCGTCGACACGATGAACAATCTCGCGGGCGAACCGCTCGTCGCGCGTTCGACGGGCGGCAAGGGCGGCGGCGGCACGACGCTGACGCCGCGCGCGACGTCGCTGATCGCCGCGTTCCGCACGATCGAGCGCGAGCATCGCCGGTTCATCGAGGCCGCGAGCGCGGCCGTGGCCGGGTTCGACGTCGACTGGGCGCTGATCGGCCGGATCGGGATGAAGACCAGCGCGCGCAACCAGTTGTTCGGCAAGGTCGCGGCGATCGTGCGCGGCACCGTCAACGACGAGGTCACGCTCACGCTGCCCGGTGGACAGCCGGTCGTTGCCGTGCTGACGCACGAGAGCGCCGATGCGCTCGGCCTGCAGGTTGGCGCGGATGCCTGCGCGCTCGTGAAGGCGTCCTGGGTCGTGCTCGCGGCCGACGACGGCGAGCACGCGTTGAAGGTGTCCGCGCGGAACCAGCTGCGCGGGCGCGTGGAAACCGTTGCAGCGGGCGCGGTGAACAGCGAGGTGACCCTGGCGCTCGACGGCGGCGGGACGCTGACGGCCGTCGTGACCAACGACAGCGTCGATGCGCTGCAGCTCGGCGCCGGCCGGCGCGCGATCGCGCTGTTCAAGGCGTCGAGCGTGATTCTTGCGGTGACGGGCTGAGCGGCGGCGCACCGGCGCGCTTCGGCCGCTGTGTGACGGACGGAGCGAAGCCGGCGTCGCCGCTGTATCGGTACGGCGCCGGCTTCGTTTCCGCTTTCCGCTTGTGCCGCTGCTGGCGGCTTCTCTCAGGCTCCAACGTGCTTGCCACGACGGCCACGACCACGGCCTCGCACGCTCAGGCGACGCGCGTCGGCCACTCGGCGTGCGGCGTCGCCGCCTGCACGCGTCCTTCGCTCAACTGCACGACCTGGTCGCCGAACGCGGCGACGTCGTCGGGATCGTGCGAGATCAGCACCATCGGGATATCGAGCCGCGCCTGCAGCTCGGCGAGCTCGTGACGCATGCGCTGGCGCATTGCGCCGTCCAGTGCCGCGAACGGTTCGTCGAGCAGCAGGATTCGCGGCTGCGCGACCAGTGCGCGCGCGAGTGCGACGCGCTGTTTCTGCCCGCCGGACAGCTGCGACGGATACTGCCCTGCGAGCGCCTCGAGATCGAACGCCTGCAGCCAGTACGCGACTTCCGGCGGCACTGCTTTCGCGCGCGGGTTGCGCAGCCCCGGCGTGAGCCCGAACGCGATGTTCTGGCGCACGTTCAGATGCGGAAACAGCGCGTAGTCCTGGAACAGGTACGCGACGCGGCGCTCACGGGTCGGCACGTCGATGCGGCGCGCGGCGTCGAACAGCGGTTCGCCGTTCAGCGCGATCGTGCCTTCGTCGGGCGACAACAGGCCGGCGATCGCCTGCAGCGTCATGCTCTTGCCCGCGCCGGACGGCCCGAACAGCACGACGCGCTGCGTCGTCGCGGTGAACGACATGTCGAGCGTGAAGCGGCGCTCGGCATTCGCGTAGGTCTTGCGGATGTCGACGACGAGGCTCATGCGGGCCTCCGCAGAAGCCGGCCGGCCACGCACGACGATGGGCGAGGCCGGCGCGTCATGTCAGCTGGCTCCGCCGGGCACGCGACGGCACGAGCCAGCCGGTCGCGAGCAGTACGAGCACGCAGGTGATCGACGTCACCAGCACGAGGAAGTTGGCCGTGCTGTCGTCGCCTGCCTGCACGGCCGCGTAGATCGCGACCGACAGCGTCTGCGTGCGGCCGGGCAGGTTGCCCGCGATCATCAGCGTCGCGCCGAACTCGCCGAGCGCGCGCGCGAACGCGAGCAGCGCGCCCGCGAGAATGCCGCGCGTGGCGAGCGGCAGCGTCACGCGGAAGAACACCGCCGCTTCGCCGAGCCCGAGCGTGCGCGCGGCGCGTTCGAGATGCGGATCGACGCCTTCGAACGCCGCCCGCGCCGATTTCAGGATCAACGGAAACGCGACGACCATCGACGCGATCACCGCGCCTTGCCACGTGAAGACGAGCTCGATGCCGAGCCTGTCGAGCCACGCGCCGAACACGCCGCGTCGGCCGAGCAGCACGAGCAGGTAATACCCGAGCACCGTCGGCGGCAGCACGAGCGGCAGCGTCAGCACGGAATCGACGACGTCGCGCAGCGGCGAGCGCCAGCGCGCGAGCATGAACGCGGCCGCGACGCCGAGCACGATGTCGAGCGCGGTCGCCCAGCCGGCAACCTTCAGCGACAGCAGCAGCGGGACCCAGGCGTCTTGCATCGCGTTACGCTCACTTGCCCGCGGGCTTGAAGCCGAACGTCGACAGCACGGCCTGGCCTTGCGGCGACGCGACGAAGTCGATGAACGACTGCGCCTGCGTGGCGTGGCGGCTGTCCTTGACCACGGCGATCGGGTAGGTGATGGCGGTCTTGGTCGGCACCGTCAGGGCGACCTTCACGCGGCCCGGCATGATCGCCGCGTCGGTGCCGAACACGAAGCCTGCGTCGACTTCGCCGCGTGCGACGTAATCGAGGCTCTGGCGCACGTTGGCGGCCAGTACGCCCTTCGCGCTGACGGCGTCCCACACCCCGGCCGCGCGCAGCGCGCCTTCGGTGTAGCGGCCGACCGGCACCGACGCCGGGTCGCCGTACGCGATGCGCTTCACGCCGGGCGCGGTCAGGTCGTTCAGCGACGTCGGCGCGGCCGCGTGGCTGTCCGCCGGCACGATCAGCACGAGCGAGTTCGCCGCGAAATCGCGACGCGTGCCGGGCACGATCACCTTTTCGTCGGCTGCACGATCCATCGCCTTCTGGTCGGCCGACGCGAACACGTCGGCCGGCGCGCCCTTGGCGATCTGCTGCATCAGCACGTCCGACGCGCCGAAGTTGAACAGTACCTTGGTGTCCGGATGCTGCTTCTCGTACGCATCGCCGACGGCCTTGAACGCGTTCGTCAGGCTGGCGGCGGCCGACACGACGAGTTCACCGGCGGCGGAAGCGGGCGCGCTGAACGCGACCCCGGCGGCCAACGTGGCGATTGGCAGCAGGCGAAGCAGGGTGCGGCGAAGCGGACGGACGGTTGAGCGCATGGCGAGTTCGTTTGAATGGGTGGAAACCGTAATCGTAATATAGGGCGGGTTATAACGCTCGACATACCGCACATGCGACGGCGCGCATGTAATGGTCAGACCTGAAAAGGAGAGCCGGCCGGGCGGCCGGTCACGTGCGGAGCGTCTGCGACGACGACTGGGTGCGCTGCAGCGACGACGGCTGCGATGCGGGGCGGTAGTTCGGGTTGGCCTTCCAGCGCGCGCGGACGAACGGGCGCTCGTGGCCCGACAGCTGCAGCGCCACCTTGGTGACCCAGCGATGCGACGGCACCGTGATGCCGTGCAGCGCCACGGTGACGAGCGCGAGGCTCGCGACGACCGCGGGCACCGACCAGCGGTGCGGCACCGCGCGCCACGAACCCGCGATGAACGCGAGCGCGGCGATCGCGCCGACGATACAGCCGGTGATCGATTCGGATGGCGAATGCGCGTCGAGCGCGACGCGCGACACGCCGACCGCGACGCCGGCCGCGAGCCCGAGCGCGATGCCGGCGAGCCGCACCGGTGTGCGCGTGCGGATCAGCGCCAGGAAAATCGCGACCGGATAAACCGACGTCGACAGCATCGCATGGCCGCTGAACCCGGTGAAATCCCACTTGCGGATGCCGATGCCCCAGCCGAGGAACGCGATCTTCGTCAACGCGACCAGGCCGATCGCGGCCGCGAGCACGCCGAGCCACGCGGCCGCGCGCTGCCACGAGTAGCCGAGCGCGAGCCAGACGGCGATCGTGATCGCGAGCGGCAAGGTCAGGCCGGCGCCGCCGAACGCGGTGATCATGATCCACAGGTGAGACGACAGGTCGAACATCGGGAAGGGGACGAACGGAGGCGGGGAAGATGCTTAAATCAACGCGCGAGCCGGAAAGAACGACTACAACGGATACAAGCGGCGAAGCCCCAGTATAGCGCCGCGTGCGCCCGAGCCCCGTTTTTTGCGCGGCCGGGAAATAGCCGCGTGCAGGAAAAATCCCGGAAACAATGTTATGGTGCATTGCACAAAGTCGAACGCCGCATCCGCTGTGGTGCCCCTATTTTTCCTGACTGCGAGCCCGATCGATGACCAAAAGTCTGACCAAGGTGTGGCTGGGCGGCATGAAACGCATGCTGTCTCCGGCCGCCAAACGCGCGGCGCGCGATGCGCAGCGCATCACACGCGACGCACTCGAGGCAGCGGCGTCTTCCGTCGTATCCGATCCGTCCCCGCCGCGCGAATCGCGTGTGCGCCCGCGCGCGGCCGCATGGGCGGCAGGTGAATGGACGCGTGGCGAACATCCGATGGCACCCGCGCTCGGGCGCCTCGTCCAGCATCTCGCTTACGGCCTCTATGTGCCGCCCGGCCGCCGGCGCGGCGCGATGCCGCTCGTCGTGATGCTGCACGGCTGCCAGCAGTCCGTCGACGAATTCGCACAAGGCACGCGGATGAACCTGCTGGCCGACAAGCATGGTTTCGCGGTGCTGTATCCGGAGCAGTCGCTGCGCGCGCACGCACATGGCTGCTGGCACTGGTATGAAGATACCGACCGCGCGGGCCGCGGCGAGGCGAACGCGGTGGCGTCGCTCGTCGACGCGCTCGTCGACGAACACGGTTTCGACGCATCGCGTGTTTATGTCGCGGGGCTGTCGGCCGGCGCGGGCCTCGCGTCGCTTCTTGCACTGCATCATCCCGACCGCTTCGCGGCGGTGGCGCTGCACTCGGGCCCCGCGCTCGGCGAGGCGAATTCCGGCATTACCGCGATGGACGTGATGCGGCGCGGCGTGCGTCAGAACCCCGCTGCGGCCGTCGATGCGCTGGTCTATGTGGCCGCGTATCCGGGCATGCCCGCGCTGATCGTCCAGGGCGACGGCGACCACGTGGTCGCCCCGAAGAATGCCGACCAGCTGACGGTTCAGTTCATGCGCTTGAACGGGCTTGCCGACAGCCGCGGCGCACTGCGCGGCGGCGAGCGGGTCGAGACGCGCGCCGCGGGCGCGCAGATCACCGATGTCTGCCGCGACGGCGAGCCTGTCGTGCGGCTCTGTCATGTGAAAGGGCTCGATCATGCGTGGGCCGGCGGCGATGAAGCCGTGCCGTTTCATGCGGCGGTCGGCCCCGATGCGAGCGCGATGATCTGGGCCTTTTTCGAGGCACAGCGGCGCACTGTGGCGACCGAACGACGCATCGTCTGATCGACGCTGGCCAAGAACTAGGGTTTTCCCTATAATTCGGGAAAACCCTAGTCAAAGAACCCTTGGATTGCGAGATCGACCATGTACCTGCTGAGCCACCTCTTCCTGATGCTGACCAAGAACGCTGAAACGGCCCGTAAAGAGCGCGCCGAGGCGTACCTGTCCGAAGCCACCGATATCTACGATCTCGAATTCCGCATGCGCAAGATCGATCGCGAATCGGCGATGAATCGCCCGTATTCGTTCGGCGCGCGCTAAGCAGCGCAGGGCGGGCCGGCCGGTCCGCCATTCCGGCGAGTCACGCAGCAGAAAAGGGCGCGTGCGGCTACATGCCGCACGCGCCCTTTTTGCATGCGTGGTGTCGCGTCGCGTCAGACGACCGTCAGGCGCACCGGTACGTTGTTGCGCGTCGCGTTCGAATACGGGCACACGTGGTGCGCCTTTTCGACCAGCGCTTGCGCGTCGGCCTTGTCGAGCCCCGGCAGCGACACGCGCAGCTCGATGTCGAGCCCGAAGCCGCCTGCGTCGTTCGGCCCGATGCCCACTTCCGCCGTGACCTGCGTGTCCGCCGGCAGCGCCTTCTTGTCCTGGCCGGCGACGAATTTCATCGCGCTCAGGAAACAGGCCGAGTAACCTGCGGCAAACAGCTGCTCCGGATTCGTGCCTTCCGCGCCCGTGCCGCCGAGTTCGCGCGGCGCGGCCAGCTTCACTTCCAGCTTGTTGTCGGCGGATACCGCGCGGCCGTCGCGGCCGCCCGTGCTCGTAGCGCTGGTCTTGTACAGAATGTTCATCGTGCAGCTCCTGTCGGGAAAGGGGAGGAAAAGCGGCCCGGTCGAACGGGGTGTCGCCGGCCACGAGGAAAATATAGAACACAAATCATTAGTGTGCAAATGAAATTTTGAAGAAAAGGCCCGGCAGTGCCGGGCCCGTTTGCCGATGCTTGGTCGTCAGCGTTCGTTGGCGGCCGACAGCGCGTCGCGCAACTGGTGGAGATCGGCGCGCAGCCTGACCAGGAACTCGGGCGACTGCTGCATCGCGCAGAACAGATCGGCGGGTACCGAGCGCGCGCGCTCCTTCAGTGCGCGGCCTTCCGGTGTCACGCGCACGTTCACGACCCGTTCGTCGGCCGCGCTGCGCACGCGCTCGACGTAGCCGAGCGCCTCCAGCCGTTTTAGCAGCGGCGTGACCGTGGCCGGGTCGAGGTCCAGCCGCGCGGCGATGTCCTTCACGGCGATGTCGTCGCGCTCCCACAGCACGAGCATTGCGAGATATTGGGGATAGGTCAGCGACAGCTTGTCGAGCAGCGGCTTGTACGCCTTCGTCATCGCGTGCGAAGTCGAGTAGAGGGCGAAGCAGAGTTGCTCGTCGAGCGTCTGGGGCAGCGGGGGCGGGCGGTCCATCATTCGGGCGGCGCGTCGAACGCGCGAACAATTTGTACGCAAATCATTTTGCGCGCAAAAGATCGGGATGAACAGGGGGCGGCCGGCGCGGGGTGATGGCCGACGGAGGCGGGGGAACGGGGGAGGCGCCGGGCGGCAACCCGGCGCGAGCGCGGCGGGCCGGCGACACGCGCCGGCCCGGGAGACTTCAGCGGCCGGACGTGGTGGTCGTCGCGCCCGGCTCCTGGATGCCGAAGCAGCCGCGATAGGTCGCGTAGAACGAGCAGTACAGCATCGTGACGATGACGATCGTCAGCGGCATCATGATCGTCAGCGCATAGGCGCCGGCGCCGAGCGCCTGCAGCAGCAGCGACAGCGCGAGCGACGTGCCGAGCGCGACGCCGAACCACAGCGCGCCGTACACGACGAACGCGCCGCGATTGCGCCAGCAACTGACGACGCTGAAGAACAGCGCCTTGGCGGGCGGCACGTCGTGCCACGCGACCAGCACCGGCGCGAACCAGAACAGCATTGCGACCGGCAGGTAGAGCAGCGTCGCGAACATCAGCGCGCCGAACGTGCCTTGCGCGGCGAGCGTTTCCGGCGTCGCGCTCGCTTCGTCGGCCGCGCCCATCATCACGTGGAACAGCGCGCCGCCGTCCACGAACGACGAGGCGGCGAACACGAGCACCATCGACGCGACGTAGATCACGCCGAGCACGAGCAGCCGCTGGGTCGCGACGGTGCCGTACGAGCGGAAGCCGTCGACGAGGATCGTCGGCATCACGGTCTTGCCGGCCACCGTGTCGCGGCATGCGGCCATGAAGCCGACCGCGATGCCGGGAATGAACACCAGCGGCAGCGCGGAGCCGATCACGGGCACCTGCGACACCAGCGTGATCGCCAGCAGGTACGTGAAGAACAGCGTGATGAACGCGAGCGGGTTCCGGCGGAACAGCCAGATGCCTTGGCGGAACCAGACATAGCCCGTTTTCGCGGGCACTTCGATCAGTTGCATGCGGTTTGGATCTCGGGAAGCGCGGGCGTATGCGCGATACGCTCGCGCAGGATGCGTTCGAAATGGCCGGGGTCGTGCGGCTTGAGCATCTCGGCCGCGCGCGGCAGGTAGAAGTCGTACAGGCGCGACACCCAGAAGCGGTACGCACCCGCGCGCAGCATGTCGCTCCAGTGGCGGCGCTCCTCGGCCGTGAACGGCCGCACGGTCTGGTACGCGCGCAGCAGCGCATCGGCGCGCGCGACGTCGAGCACGCCGGTCGCGAGGTCGACGCACCAGTCGTTGACCGTGACCGCGACGTCGAACAGCCACTTGTCGCAGCCCGCGAAATAGAAGTCGAAGAAGCCGCCGAGCCGCACGTCATGGCCGGTGCCGGGCGCCGCGTGCGCGAACAGCACGTTGTCGCGGAACAGGTCGCAATGGCACGGCCCGGCCGGCAGCGCCGTGTAATCGTCCGACGCGAAGAAGCCGGCCTGGTGCGCGAGTTCGCTTTCCAGCAGCGCGCGCTGCGCGTCGGTGATGAACGGCGAGATCGCCGGCACGTTCTCCTGCCACCACGGCAGGCTGCGCAGGTTCGGCTGGTTGCGCGGATAGTCGCGGCCGGCCAGGTGCATGCGCGCGAGCATCTGCCCGACCTCGATACAGTGTGCGACCCCCGGCGCGAGTTCCGCCGAGCCGTCGAGCTTCGTGACGATCGCGGCCGGCTTGCCGTGCAGCTCGCCGAACAGCGCGCCGTCGTCACGCGGGATCGGATCCGGCACCGGTACGCCGTGGCCGGCCAGATGGCGCATCAGGTCGAGGTAGAACGGCAGTTGCTGCGCCGTCAGCTTTTCGAAGATCGTGAGGACGTACTCGCCGCGCGTCGTCGTCAGGAAGAAATTGCTGTTTTCGATACCGGACGGAATGCCGCGGAACGCAAGCACGTCGCCCAGTTCGTAGTGGCGCATCCATTGCGCGAGATCGGAGTCGGAAACAGCTGTGAAAACGGCCATGCGGGATGCGTCAGGTCAGGGTGTCGGCACGCGGGCGGCGTGCGTCGCGACAGCAGGTGAAGGAAGGCGGCGCGCGGCGTTCGGTGCGGCGCGCCACGGAATCAGTAGCGCAGGTTCAGCGACGGCAGGCGCGTGATCGGGATGCCCGCGTCGTGCGGCTTCGGCGACGTGTCGGGCGTCGAGCTCATCTGGTAGCGCGTGCCGAAGTTCGACTTCACGTCGATCTCGACCGGCTTGCCGCGATCGCGGTACTCGGTAACTTCGGTGCCGTTCTTGCTCTTTTCGTGGAAGCTCGGCGTGCGGCGGATGTCGGCGAAGTCGACTTTCGACGTGACTTCGGCGCCCGGCCGGTTGATCTTGCGGAGATCGGGCAGGCCGGCGGCCTCGTTGGCCTCGGCCCGTGCCTGCGCGTCGGCGTCAGGCGTGCCGCCGGCGTAAGCGGCGCTGGCGGCGGCAAACGCGGCGGCAGCGACGACGAGAATGAGCGGCTTCATGATGAGTCTCCAGTGAACCCACCGATTTTAGCAAATACTGCGCACCATCCGGCCCTCGCGTGCGTGGGGGCAGCCACAAGGGCGACCGGGTTCCGTGGTAATGTCGCCGGATCAGACGAGGTGATGAAAATGAAGAACGATTTGAGCCGCCGGCACCGTGTGCTGACGCCCGAGAGCCCGTCGGTCGAGGCTTTCGACGATCCGGTCGCCGCCGTCGCGCGGCTGTCCGCCATTTACGACACGAACACGGGTTTCCTGCGTGACGCATTCGCGCGCTATCGCCGCCACGAACCGATCACCGAGCACGTGCGCGCGTGCTACCCGTTCGTGCGGATCCGCACCGATGTCAACACGCACGTCGATTCGCGCCGCTCGTACGGATTCGTCGCGGGCCCCGGCGTGTTCGAGACGACGGTCACGCGCCCCGACCTCTTCGCGAACTACTATCGCGAGCAACTGCGCCTGCTGGCGAAGAACCACCATGTGAAGATCGAGATCGGCGTGTCGTCGCAGCCGATTCCGATCCATTTCGCGTTTCCCGAAGGCATCCATCTCGAGGGCGAGCTCGACCGCGACCGCCTGCTCGCGATGCGCGACATCTTCGATACGCCCGACCTGTCGTATCTCGACGATCGCATCGTCAACGGCACGTTCGAGCCGGCGCCGGGCGAGCCGCATCCGCTCGCGCTGTTTACGGCCGCGCGCGTCGACTTCTCGCTGCACCGGTTGCGCCACTACACGGCGACGTCGCCCACGCACTTCCAGAACTACGTGCTCTACACGAACTACCAGTTCTACATCGACGAGTTCGTGAAGCTGGGCCGTACGGTGATGACGGAGAGCGACGATCCCGAGGTGCGCGCGTATCGCAGCCAGTACAGCTCGTTCGTCGAGCCGGGTGACGTCGTGACCTACAACGCGAACCTCGGCAGCGAGCCGGCCGAGGGCGCCGCGCCGCCGCGCCTGCCGCAGATGCCCGCGTATCACCTGAAGCGCGCGGACGGCAGCGGGATCACGATGGTCAACATCGGCGTCGGCCCGTCGAACGCGAAGACGATCACCGATCACATCGCGGTGCTGCGTCCGCACGCATGGGTGATGCTCGGTCACTGCGCGGGGCTGCGCAATACGCAGCGTCTCGGCGACTACGTGCTCGCACACGGTTACGTGCGCGAGGATCACGTGCTGGACGCCGACCTGCCGCTGTGGGTGCCGATTCCGGCGCTCGCCGAAGTGCAGCTCGCGCTCGAGCGCGGGGTGGCCGACGTCACGCAGCTCGATGGCGTCGAACTGAAGCGCGTGATGCGCACGGGCACCGTCGCGAGCGTCGACAACCGCAACTGGGAGCTGCGCGATCATCGCGAACCCGTGCAGCGCCTGTCGCAGAGCCGCGCGATCGCGCTCGACATGGAAAGCGCGACGATCGCCGCGAACGGCTTCCGCTTCCGCGTGCCGTACGGCACGCTGCTCTGCGTGTCGGACAAGCCGCTGCACGGCGAGCTCAAGTTGCCGGGCATGGCCGACACGTTCTATCGCGGGCAGGTCGACCAGCATCTGCAGATCGGCGTGAAGGCGATGGAGATCCTGCGCACGAACGGGCTCGACAAGCTGCATAGCCGGAAGCTGCGGAGCTTCGCGGAAGTGGCGTTTCAGTAATGTGAACGGCGGCCCCGGGTGCGGTATGCGTCGCGATATCAGGCGCAGTCGCGAACCGGGGCATACCGGGCTTCAGGCGGCAGGTGTGCACTTGTACCTCTCCGTCTGGCCGTGCGTAGCCACTCGCGGTGGCCGCGTCGCGGCCTTAGTACTGGAACGCGATCATTTTCTGCAATTTGGAAGTTGTCCTATTGGTTGCCCTTGTCATCGAGAATATGCTCTCCTGCGTGGCGTTATTCGACGCCCGTACGAAGGAACGGCGAACAGTCGATCCGATCGATTCCTATCGAGTTGAAAGAGGGCATACCTGATGAAAATCAATTTCTTGCTGGCTTCCCTGATGCTCACCACATCTCTGTCGGCAATGGCCAGAACCGCGGTGATCGGTCCGTCCAATCCTTGTGCACCCGTCGCAGTAATTGGCCCGTCCAACCCCTGCAAACCCGTCGCGGTGATTGGCCCCGGCCCTGTCAAAAAGTGTCCGTGCTACTGACCGAATAAGTGATTAAACGGGTGCGCTCGCCCTTGGGCGCATCTCGTCCGTGTATTGCTTCACGTGCCGTACGGTACGCTGCCGTGCGTGTCGGACAAGCAACTGCGCGCCGGCGTCAGCGTACGGCTTTAGCGGCCGGTTCGAGCGATCCACTCCGAGCCGTTTCCAACATCGAATCTCGCACCGCATCGATAACCCGACCCGCATCCGCCTGTCGTTTGATCGCCAGCCGCCATTCCCCGAGCGCCCGCAGTTCGGCGCCGCCGAAATATTCCATGATGTCCGGCAGGCGGCGCACGACGCCGCGGCTGCCCCAGCAGCCGTCGTCGATTTCCGTAGGAAAGACCCACACGCGCGTCGCGACGGCATCGACCGGCAGGCCCTCCGCGCGCGCGACGGCAGCGGTCACGTCTGCGATCAGCCCGGCACGCGCGGCATCCGTGTACTGACCTTCGGGCACGGTCGGCACGATCCGGTAGATCGGCGCAGGCGCGACAGCCCCGGCGCGATACACGGCTGCCGGCCGATGGACGAAGATCCAGGTCACGTCCCGCGTGCGCGGATTGTCGGGATCGAGTCCCTCGTGACGGATCAGCGTTCCCGTCAGTTCTTCCATCAGTTGGGCTTCGGCCTGCGGTGCGAGCGCACCTTCGGGAATGTAGACGTCGATCATCGGCATGATGGTGTCCTGGTTCGGTGAGGATGGCGTCGCTTCGATGCCGGGCGACGTGAATCCAGTGTACGAACCGCGTGCCGGCACGCGGAGTGGCGAAACTGCCATTTGACGATGCCATTTCCGACACCGCACCCTACGACGGTTGCGCGCGCTTATCGCGTGAAGCGACGGCGATACTCGCCGGGGGAGATGCCGGTCTCGCGCTTGAACAGTTGCCGGAAGCCGCTGATGTCCGCATAGCCGACGCGCTCGCAGACGGTGTCGATCGCGAGCGTCGTTTCCGCGAGCAGCCGCTTCGCGACTTCGATCCTGAGCGTCTGCAGATACCTGAGCGGCGGCGCGCCCACGGCGTCCCTGAAACGGCGATGGAGCGTGCGTTCGCTCATCGCGACGTGATCGCTCAGCCGGGCGAGGCTGAACGGCTCGCGCAGGTGCTTTTCCATCCAGCGTTGGGCGCGTGCAATGGCCGCATCGTCGTGCCCGTCATGCCCCATCCGGCCGAGATCGATGAATGAATCCTGCGACACGCGGTTCACGTCGATCAGCATGACCTTGGCGACGGCCGCGGCAAGGCGCGCGTTCGCGAGTTTGTCGACGACCCGCAACGCGAGATTCTGATACGACGTGACGGCGCCGCCGCACAATATGCCGTCCTGTTCGGTCAGGACGTCCGACGCGCGCAATGCCACGTCCGGATAGCGTACGCGGAAGCTCGATGCTTTCGACCAGTGCGTCGTGGCGACGCGGCCGTCGAGCAGCCCGGCTTCCGCGAGCAGGAACGCGCCCGTGCAGTACGTCGCGATCAGTGTGCCGCGCGCATGTTGCCGGCGCAGCGCGTCGAACAGCGGCGCGAGTGACGCGGGCCGGGCGAGCAGCCGCTCGAGATCGGCGACGAACGGAGCGGTGAGCCAGATCGCATCGGCGGTGCCGTGACCGTCGATCGTGCCGTCGACCGCGGCGGCCTGGCCGGAAGCCGTGCGCACCGGCTTGCCGTCGATCGATTCGATGCGCCAGCGAAACGGGGCCTGCGGCCGGCCGATACGTAATGACGGGGCGAGATGATTGGCTGCCGTGAAGATGTCGGTCGGCGCGGCGATGCCAGACGCAAGGGCATGGTCGACAGCCCAGATCCGGATGAGTGGCATGGGTGGCGGGAATGGCCATGGACAGGGTCGATCCTACCATCGGTGCCACGCGGTCATGGAGGCGGTTGCAGGCGCGCGATGCGCCGGCTCGCGGCGTGCGCGGCAGTCGGGCTTTCCGCTCGCATCGTCGGTAGGGGGCAGGGATGGCACGGAACGCGCCGCTGAAAGCGACAAGGCCGCCCGGCGCTGAAGCGCACGGGCGGCATTGCCGGTCAGGCGAGTGCGTTGTCGCTCAGCACTCGCCCTTCTTCGCGTGCCCCGGCGGGCAGTGATAGCCGCGGCGATCCGGGCCGTGTTCGCGGTCGCGATAACGCTGGTGATCTTCCCATTCGCGGCGTTCCCAGTAGCGGTGGCCGTCCCAGTAGCGGTCGCCGTGCCAGCCGACGATGACCGCGGGTGCCGGGGCGACCACGACGGGCGCGGGCGCGACGACGACCGGTGCGGGCGTGCCGATGTTGACGTCGACGTTGACGGCGTGGGCGAGGCCGGACAGCGAAAGGCCGAGGCCGGCGAAGGCAAGGGCGATCAGCGAGCGTTGCATGTTCTTTTCCGTGATGTCGTTGTGAAAGGCCGGCGCGACGCGATGGAAGCGAGGGGGGATCGTTCCACCGGGGGAAACGCCGCACCGACACATGCAGTGTGCTGGTGCGCGACGGAAAACGCGAGGCGGGTTTGTTACGGCGGATTGGCGGCCGGCAGGGGCAGGGTACAGGCGCCGGGTCGCGTCATTTGACAATGGCGGCCCGCGTTTGCGGATGATTGCGCGCGTCGCGCGGCACCGGCCTCGCGAATTTGACATTCGACGGCGAACGGCGCGCCAGGCGCGATTAATGGCGCGTTACAAAGTGACACGCGGCAGGTGGCGGGATCGCCACGCCTGCCGCGCGGAAAGCGGGATGCCGGCCCTCGGGCCGGCGGTCTTCATCGACCGGTTACAGGTAGAACATCCGGTCTTCTTCGGGGCGCGGCGGATGGCCATCGTCGTCCGAACCTTCTTCCTCGCCGCTGTCCTCGTAGAACGCGAGCACGGCGTCGAGCACCTGGTCGGGATCGTCGATCACCTGCATCAGGTTCATGTCTTCCGGATTGATGAGGCCCATCGGGATCAGCTGGTCGCGGAACCATTGCAGCAGCCCCTTCCAGAACTCGCTGCCGACGAGGATGATCGGCACGAGGCGCGACTTCTTCGTCTGGATAAGCGTGAGCACTTCCGACAGCTCGTCGAGCGTGCCGAAGCCGCCCGGCATCACGATCACCGCATCCGAATTCTTCACGAACGTGACCTTGCGCGTGAAGAAGTGACGGAAGCGCAGCGAGATGTCCTGGTAGTGGTTGCCGGCCTGTTCGTGCGGCAGCTCGATGTTCAGGCCGACCGACGGTGCCTTGCCGGCGTGCGCGCCCTTGTTCGCGGCTTCCATGATGCCGGGGCCGCCGCCGGAGATCACGGCGAAGCCTGCATCGGACAGCTTGCGCGCGATCTGCGCGGCCAGCTTGTAGTGCGGCGTGTCGGGTTTGAGGCGGGCAGAACCGTAGATGCTGACGGCCGGGCGGATCTCCGACAGGTACTCGGTCGCCTCGATAAACTCTGCCATAATCGTGAACATCTGCCACGATGCGCGGGCCTTCTTGGCCGTCGCGCGCTCTTGATCTGCGAGTGAACGCAGACTCGGAATCACTTTTCTCTTGTTCATAATGCCTGAAGAACGAAATCTGGAAGGTAAGACCCTGCTATTGGTTGACGGTTCGAGCTATCTGTATCGGGCTTACCATGCGATGCCTGATTTGCGTGGCCCTGGCGGGGAGCCGACCGGAGCGCTCTACGGAATCATCAACATGCTGCGCCGTATGCGCAAGGAAGTCAGTGCAGAGTATAGCGCTTGCGTGTTCGATGCAAAGGGCAAGACGTTCCGTGACGACCTTTATGCCGACTATAAGGCAAACCGTCCGTCGATGCCGCCCGATCTTGCGTTGCAGGTCGAGCCGATCCACGGCGCCGTGCGTGCGCTCGGCTGGCCGCTGCTGATGGTCGAAGGCGTCGAGGCCGACGACGTGATCGGCACGCTCGCGCGCGAAGCCGAGCGGCACGGGATGAACGTGATCGTGTCGACGGGCGACAAGGATCTCGCACAGCTCGTGACCGACCGCGTCACGCTCGTCAACACGATGACCAACGAGACGCTCGATCGCGACGGCGTGATCGCGAAGTTCGGCGTACCGCCCGAGCGCATCATCGATTACCTTGCGCTGATCGGCGACACCGTCGACAACGTGCCGGGCGTCGAGAAGTGCGGGCCGAAGACGGCCGTGAAATGGCTGGCCCAATACGACAGCCTCGACGGCGTGATCGAGCATGCGGGCGACATCAAGGGCGTGGTCGGCGACAACCTGCGTCGCGCGCTCGACTTCCTGCCGCTCGGCCGCAAGCTCGTGACCGTCGAGACGGCCTGCGATCTCGCGCCGCACCTCGAATCGATCGAAGCGTCGTTGAAGACGGACGGCGAAGCCCGCGACCTGATGCGCGACATCTTCGCACGCTACGGCTTCAAGACCTGGCTGCGCGAAGTCGACAGCGCGCCGCCCGAAGGCGGCGGCGCCGATGCGCCGGAAGGCGAGCCTGCACCGGTGGTGGCGGCCGACATCGTGCGCGAATACGACACGATCCAGACCTGGGAGCAGTTCGACGCGTGGTTCGCGAAGATCGATGCGGCCGCATTGACCGCGTTCGACACCGAGACGACTGCGCTCGACCCGATGCTCGCGCGGCTCGTCGGCCTGTCGTTTTCGGTCGAGCCGGGCAAGGCCGCGTACCTGCCGGTCGCACACCGCGGCCCCGACATGCCCGAGCAACTGCCGATCGACGAGGTGCTTGCGCGCCTGAAGCCGTGGCTCGAATCGGCCGATCGCAAGAAGGTCGGCCAGCACCTGAAATACGACGCGCAGGTGCTCGCGAACTACGACATCGAACTGAACGGCATCGAGCACGACACGCTGCTCGAATCGTACGTCGTCGAATCGCACCGCACGCACGACATGGACAGCCTCGCGCTGCGCCATCTGGGCGTCAAGACGATCAAGTACGAAGACGTGGCCGGCAAGGGCGCGAAGCAGATCGGTTTCGACGAAGTGGCGCTTGCGGAGGCCGCCGCATACGCGGCCGAAGATGCGGACATCACGCTGCAGCTGCATCACGTGCTGTATCCGCAGGTTGCACGCGAGCCGGGCCTCGAGCGCGTGTATCGCGAGATCGAAATGCCCGTGTCGCTCGTGCTGCGCAAGATGGAACGCACGGGCGTGCTGATCGACGATGCGCGCCTGCAGGCGCAGAGCACCGAAATCGCGACGCGCCTGATCGAGCTCGAAGCGCAGGCGTACGAACTGGCCGGCGGCGAATTCAATCTCGGCTCGCCGAAGCAGATCGGGCAGATCTTCTTCGAGAAGCTGCAGCTGCCGGTCGTGAAAAAGACGCCGAGCGGCGCGCCGTCGACCGACGAGGAAGTGCTGCAGAAACTGGCCGAGGACTACCCGCTGCCGAAGCTGCTGCTCGAGCATCGCGGGCTGTCGAAGCTGAAGTCGACCTATACCGACAAGCTGCCGCGCATGGTGAACCCGTCCACGGGCCGCGTGCACACGAACTACGCGCAGGCCGTCGCGGTCACGGGCCGTCTCGCGTCGAACGACCCCAATCTTCAGAACATTCCGGTGCGCACGGCCGAGGGCCGGCGGATCCGCGAGGCGTTCATCGCGTCGCCGGGCCACCGGATCGTGTCGGCCGATTATTCGCAGATCGAACTGCGGATCATGGCGCATATCTCGGGCGATGCGTCGCTGCTGCGCGCGTTCTCGCAGGGCGAGGACATTCACCGCGCGACGGCCGCCGAGGTGTTCGGCGTGACGCCGCTGGAAGTCAATTCCGACCAGCGCCGGATCGCGAAGGTGATCAACTTCGGGCTCATCTACGGGATGAGCGCGTTCGGCCTCGCGTCGAACCTCGGCATTACGCGCGATGCGGCGAAGCTCTATATCGACCGCTATTTCGCCCGTTATCCGGGCGTCGCGCAGTACATGGAAGACACGCGCTCGGCGGCGAAGGAGAAGGGCTACGTCGAAACCGTTTTCGGTCGCCGCCTGTGGCTGCCCGAGATCAACGGCGGCAACGGCCCGCGCCGCCAGGCGGCCGAGCGCGCGGCAATCAACGCGCCGATGCAGGGCACGGCGGCCGACCTGATCAAGCTGTCGATGATCGCGGTGGACGACTGGCTCACGCGCGACAAGCTCGCGTCGCGGATGATCATGCAGGTGCACGATGAACTGGTGCTCGAGGTGCCCGACGAGGAACTGTCGCTGGTGCGCGAGAAACTCCCGGAAATGATGTGCGGCGTCGCGAAGCTCAAGGTGCCGCTCGTCGCCGAAGTGGGGGCCGGCGCGAACTGGGAAGAGGCACACTGACGCACCGCCACGCGGTTCCCGATTCCTGCGGCATATTGTTGCAGGGATGCTGAATATCGAGATGGTTTGCTTGTGGTCAACGCGCAAGCTCCCGGACAATGCATGTCATGGACACGGGGGCTTGCGCACCCCGCGTTCCCGGGGCGGTCGCATCGAAGTGCTTCGAACTGCACATCGATGATGTCCGAACCGGTTAATCCAACGGGTGGCGCGAATGCATCGCGTTCGCGCTGTCCGGCGGCAGCAGTGTCGAATCGCAAAGGGGGAACAGATGCATCGGATCATCATCGTAGGCGGAGGCGCGGGCGGCCTGGAACTGGCGACGCGGCTCGGCGACCGTTACGGCGCGCGCGGCAATCGTCCCGCGCGTGCGCTTGTCACGCTCGTCGACCGCAATCCGACCCACATCTGGAAACCGCTGCTGCATGAGGTCGCGGCCGGCAGCATGGATCCGTTTACGCAGGAGCTCGAATATGCGGCGCAGGCGCGCTGGCATGGCTTCGAATTCCAGCAGGGCGAGCTGACCGGGCTCGACCGCGCGGCGAAACGCCTGACGCTGTCACCCATCAACGACAGCGACGGCGAGGAACTGCTGCCGGCGCGCGAGCTGGAATACGACACGCTCGTGATCGCGATCGGCAGCACGACCCACTTCTTCGGCGTGCAGGGCGCATCGGAAAACGCGATCGCGCTCGATACGGTCGGCGAGGCCGAGCGTTTCCGCAAGCGGCTGATCGCCGCGTGCATGCGTGCGGAACATCAGGCGCCGGCGCCGACCGCGCGTGGCGAGGCGGCCGAGCCGCGCATCCAGGTCGTGATCGTCGGTGGCGGCGCGACGGGCGTCGAGTTGTCCGCCGAGTTGCGCAACACCGCGCAGGTGTTGTCGGCCTACGGGCTGCACAAGCTCGACCCGCGGCACGACGTCGGCATCGTGCTGATCGAATCGGGGCCGCGAATTCTCCCGGCGTTGCCGGAGCGCGTGTCGTCGGCGACGGCCGAACTGCTCGAAAAGATCGGCGTGCGGCTGATGCTTGCCGAGCGCGTGACCGAGGTGGCGCCCGGCGCCGTTCATACGGCGAGCGGCAAGACGGTGCGCGCCGATCTGACGGTCTGGGCCGCGGGCATCAAGGCGCCGTCCGTGCTCGCCAATCTCGATGGCCTCCAGGTCAACAAGCTCGGCCAGCTTGACGTGCGCCGCACGCTGCAGACCTTTACCGACGACAACGTGTTCGCGCTAGGCGATTGTGCGGCATGCGCATGGCCCGGCAACGAGCGCAACGTGCCGCCGCGCGCGCAGGCTGCGCATCAGCAGGCGAGCTTCCTGCTGAAGGCAATCGGCTGTCGGCTCGACGGGCGCCCGCTGCCCGAATTCACCTATCGCGACCTCGGCTCGCTCGTGTCGCTCGGCCACTTCAGCGCGGTCGGCAACCTGATGGGCGGGCTGATCGGCGGCAACATGCTGATCGAAGGGCTGTTCGCGCGCTTCATGTACATGTCGCTGTACCGGATGCACATCGCCGCGCTGCACGGCTATCCGCGCATGATGCTCGACACGGTTGCGCACTGGCTGCGGCGCACGACGCTGCCGCGCGTCAAGTTGCACTGAGCGCGCGTTCGCGGGGGAAGCGGGCGGGGAGCGCACGTCGTGCGTCGTCCCTGCCCGTCGTTTTTTTGCGTGCTGCCGTGCCGGCATGTGGCGGGCAACATCGACCGCGTGTTTTCCGTTTCAATTCGCCACCATCCGATCGCGCGACGGCGATCGACATGCGGCTTGTTGCATCGCGATTCGATGGGGCGCCTGCGGTTTTTGCGCGGCGATCGACGTGTCGAAGCAACGCGCCGTAATCGAGTCTTACATATCCGACAGTTGACGTGACAACGGATTATTGGGCATCTTGTCCGGGTTTCCGTTTGCGGCGGGGTGCCAACCGCCGCGACATCCGCGCCGCATGCCGGCGCGATGCCACGTCATGCCGTATCCGCGATCGTGACGTCGGCGCCCAATCGAGGAGTGCATTCATGTTGAAACCCGAAGTCGACAGCCTGGTTCCCCACGTTCCGTTCTCGCGCCGCAAGTTCATGCAGGCCGCGCTGGGCGGTGCCTTCGCAGCGGCGGTGCTGCCCGTATCGGCGCAGACGGTCACGACCGACAGCGAAGGGCTGGACGTCGACACTGTCGAGATCCGCTCGGGAGACGCGAGCGTGCCCGCGTATCGCGCGCAGCCGAAGGACAAGACGAACCTGCCGGTCGTCATCGTGATTCACGAGATCTTCGGCGTGCACGCGCACATCGCCGACGTCTGCCGCCGCTTCGCGAAGCTCGGTTATCTCGCCATCGCGCCCGACCTGTTCGTGCGGCAGGGCAATGCGGCGAAGTATCCGACGATCAAGGATCTGTCCGAGCACATCATCAGCAAGGTACCGGACCGGCAGGTGACCGAGGATCTCGATGCGACCGTCGCGTGGGCTGGCAAGAACGGCGGCGACCTGTCACGTCTCGGCGTGGTCGGGTTCTGCTGGGGCGGCCGTCAGAGCTGGCTGTATGCCGAGCACAACCCGCACGTGCGTGCGGCCGTTGCATGGTACGGGTTCGTCGAAGGCAAGACCGACGAGATGACGCCGTTCAACCCGGTCGATCATGCATCGTTGCTGAAGGTGCCCGTGCTCGGGCTCTATGGCGAGAAGGACGCGAACATCACGCAGGCATCGCTCGCCGACATGCGCAAGGCGATCCAGGCGAGCGATTCGAAGCTCGCGCGCGAATCGGAGATCGTCGTGTATCCGGATGCCGGCCACGCGTTCTTTGCCGATTACCGGCCGAGTTATGTGAAGGCCGATGCGGAGGAGAGCTGGAAGCGCGCGATCGCGTGGTTCCACAAGTACGGCGTGATGTAAACGGCAAGCGGCGGCACATGCCGCCGCTGCGTTGTGGCCGCGCTTACGGTGTCGGGCCGGTTGCGATCGGTCGCGACGGATCGGCGCTCCATTCGCTCCACGAGCCCGGATACAGCGACGCGCCGTGCAGGCCCGCCACCTCCAGTGCAAGCGCATTGTGGCAGGCGGTGACGCCGGAGCCGCATTGCAGGATCACGCGGTTCGGTTCGGTGCCCGCCAGCACCGCGGAAAACGCTTCGCGCAGTTCATGGCCGGTCTTGAAGCGGCCGTCCGCGGCGAGGTTGTCCTTGAAGAAGCGGTTGCGCGCACCGGGGATGTGGCCGCCCACACGATCGATCGTTTCGTTTTCGCCGCGGTAGCGGTCGGGTGCGCGCGCATCGATCACGACGCGCGTGGGTGTGCTCACGTTGGCGAGCACGGCTGCCGCGTCGACCGTCGATTCGAGCGGCGCCGCCGCGCGGAAATCGCCGGCGGCCGGGTGCGGCACGTCGGTCGCCAGAGGCTGGCCGGCTGCTTCCCAGGCCTGCAGGCCGCCGTCGAGCACGGCGACCGAATCGTGGCCGAGCCAGCGCAGCAGCCACCACAGGCGCGCCGCATAGGCGCCGCCCTGCGCGTCGTACGCGACGACTTGCTGGCCCTGCTTGAGGCCTCGGCTCGCGAGCAGCGTGGCGAGTGCGTCGCGGGTCGGCAGCGGATGGCGGCCGTTGGTGCCCGTCTTGCGGCCCGACAGGTCGCGGTCGAGATGAAGATACTGTGCGCCGGGGATATGGCCGGCCGCATACGCGGCTTCGCCGGCGGCGGGATCGGCGAGATCGAAGCGGCAATCGAACAGTACGACGCTGCCGGGCGCCGCCGCCAGGCGCTCGGCGAGATTGGCGGCGGAAATGAGCGTGGTGTAGTGGGTGTGTGGCATGACGGCTCCCTGGAGTGCGAATGGCCTGACATTCCAAGTCTAAACAAAAAAAGACGGGCCGAAGCCCGTCTTTTCGTCTGCCGGATGCCGTGCGGCGTCAAAGCGCCGCACCGGCTGTCAGATGTCGCCGAGGTGGCGGCGCAGGAACTCGTGGAAGTGCTGCATGCCGTCTTCCATCGGGCTCTGGTACGGGCCGACCTGCGACTCGCCGCGTGCCATCAGCGCACGGCGGCCTGCGTCCATCCGCATCGCGATCTCGTCGTCCTCGACGGCCGTTTCCATATAGGCGGCGCGTTCCGCCTCGACGAATTCGCGTTCGAACAGCGCGATTTCCTCGGGGTAATAGAACTCGACGATGTTGGTCGTCTTTTGCGGGCCTTGCGGGATCAGCCACGACACGACGAGCACGTGCGGATACCACTCGATCATCAGGCCCGGGTAGTAGACCATCCAGATCGCGCCGAACTCCGGCGGCACGCCGTTGCGGAACTTGAGCACCTGCTCGTGCCATTTCTGGTAAGTCGCGCTGCCCGGTTTCGCGAGTGCGTTGTGCACGCCGACCGTCTGCACGCTGTACCAGTCGCCGAACTCCCACTTGAGATCGTCGCACGACACGAAGCTGCCGAGGCCCGGGTGGAACGGGACGACATGGTAATCCTCGAGATAGACCTCGATGAACGTCTTCCAGTTGTAATCGCACTCGTGCACTTCGACGTGATCGAAGTGGTACTCGGAGAAATCGAAGTGATGCTTCGTGCCGAGATCGGCGAGATCGCGCGCGACATTTCGGCCTTCGGCTTCGAACAGCAGCCCCTGCCAGTTCTGCAGCGGGCTCTTGCCGAGGTTCAGGCACGGCTTGTCGGGGAAGTGCGGCGCGCCGAGCAGCTGGCCTTCCAGGTCATACGTCCAGCGGTGCAGCGGGCACACGATGTTCTGCGTGTGGCCACGCCCGTTGAGCATGATCGCCTGCCGGTGGCGGCAGACGTTCGACAGCAGTTCGATCTGGTTCGCGGGGTTGCGAACCAGCACGCGACCTTCCTTCTCGGACGGCAGCGCAAAATAATCCCCCGCCTCGGGCACCATCAACTCGTGCCCGACGTAACGAGGTCCTTTCTTGAAGAGGGTTTCGATCTCGCGCTCGAGTAGCGCCTCATCGAAGTATGCAGTGACTGGAAGCTGGCTGTGGGCCGACTTCAACTGAAGCGCATCGCTCAGATTGGACATTCCCACTCCCGGTGTTAGCGTGAAAGCAGTGAACAACCCAACCATCGAAAAATCGATTTAGGGAAACGGGCAATTATACCCGGTTCGCCTCGCAAGGCTAGGATTAAGTGCCTGATTTGTGTCAATTTTTTGTCGGGCGGCAATCGGAAGGCGCACAATGTGCGTCGAAGGTGGGGCCGGAATATGTAGCGGGTGCCCAAGACGGCAGGTCGGAAAATTCTCTTTTGCCGTAGAATGTCCGACTTGTTTTGAAATTTGACACCCTCGTCCATGGCGAAAACCGCATCCCCAGGCGCCACGCCGCCCGGCAATGGCACCGAACCGTTGCCGGACAATTATGAGATGGCGCTCGCGGAGCTCGAGACGCTGGTTGCCCGGATGGAAGGCGGCGCGTTGAGCCTCGAGGATTCACTGACGGCATATCGCCGCGGTGCGACCCTCGTTGCGTTTTGCCAACAGCAGCTTGAGAAGGTGGAACAGCAGGTTCGCGTGCTCGACGGCGCGACGCTGAAGCCGCTTTCGTCCGGAACGGCCGCCACGGACGGCGAAGACGACGATCTATGACATTCGAACAATGGATGCGGTCCGTGCTTGACCGTGTCGAGGACGCACTCGGCCACTATTTGCCCGCTGAAACCGCGGTGCCGGTGAAACTCCACGAGGCGATGCGCTACGCGGTCCTCGGCGGCGGCAAACGCGTTCGCCCGCTGCTGTGCCATGCAGCAGGCGAACTGACCGGCGCGACGGAAGCGGCGCGCAATGCGGCGGCGGCGGCACTGGAGATGATCCATGTCTACTCGCTCGTGCACGACGACATGCCGTGCATGGACGACGACGCACTGCGTCGCGGCAAGCCGACCGTGCACGTGCAGTACGACGAGCCGACGGCACTGCTGGTCGGCGACGCGCTGCAGTCGCAGGCGTTCGTCGCGCTGACCGACGCCGCTGCGCTGTCGCCGGTGCAGCAGGCCGCGCTCGTGCGCGAGCTCGCGCTGGCGAGCGGCTCGATCGGCATGGCCGGCGGGCAGGCGATCGACCTGGCGAGCGTCGGCCTCAAGCTGACGCGCGAGCAGCTCGAGACGATGCACCGGATGAAGACGGGCGCACTGCTGCGCGCGGCCGTGCGGATGGGCGCGCTGGCCGGCGAGACGCCGTCGGCGGAAACGATGGCGGCGCTCGATGTGTACGCAGGGGCCGTGGGTCTGGCCTTCCAGGTCGTCGACGACATTCTCGACGTCACGACCGATTCGGCGACGCTCGGCAAGACGGCCGGCAAGGATGCGGCGAACGACAAGCCGACCTATGTATCGATCCTCGGCCTCGAGGCGTCGCGCGAGCTCGCAGCACAGCTGCGCGCCGAAGCGCACGACGCGCTGAAACCGTTCGGCGCACGCGCTCAGCGTCTCGCCGAACTTGCCGACCTGGTAGTGAACCGGGTCAGCTGACGCGAAAGCCCGCCGCCGCGCACATGCTACGGTGCGTGCAACAGAATGCGGGCGCGTTTGATTTCCTACAATGGAACGACGATGTACGACTTGCTGAAAACCATCGACGACCCGGCGGACTTGCGCCGCCTCGATCGTCGCCAACTTCAACCGCTCGCGGATGAACTGCGCGCGTTCGTGCTCGACAGTGTGTCGAAGACGGGCGGCCATTTGTCGTCCAACCTCGGGACGGTCGAGCTGACGATCGCGTTGCACTACGTGTTCAACACGCCGAACGATCGCATCGTCTGGGACGTGGGGCACCAGACCTACCCGCACAAGATCCTGACGGGGCGTCGCGACCAGATGCATTCGCTGCGTCAGCAGGACGGCATCTCGGGTTTCCCGCGCCGTTCGGAGTCGGAATACGACACGTTCGGCACCGCGCACTCGAGCACGTCGATCTCGGCCGCGCTCGGCATGGCGATCGGCAGCCAGCTGAACGGCGACGACCGCTTCTCGATCGCCGTGATCGGCGACGGCGCGATGACCGCCGGCATGGCGTTCGAGGCGATGAACAACGCGGGCGTGTCGGAAGACGCGAAAGTGCTCGTGATCCTCAACGATAACGACATGTCGATCTCGCCGCCGGTCGGTGCGCTGAATCGCCATCTCGCACGCCTGATGTCGGGCCGCTTCTACGCGGCTGCGCGCGCGGGCGTCGAGCGCGTGCTGAGCGTTGCACCGCCGGTGCTCGAACTCGCACGCAAGCTCGAGGAGCACGCGAAGGGCATGGTCGTGCCGGCCACGCTGTTCGAAGAGTTCGGCTTCAACTACATCGGCCCGATCGACGGTCACGATCTCGATTCGCTGATCCCGACGCTGCAGAACATCCGCGAATTGCGCGGCCCGCAGTTCCTGCACGTGGTGACGAAGAAAGGCCAGGGCTACAAGCTCGCCGAAGCCGATCCCGTGCTCTACCACGGCCCGGGCAAGTTCAATCCGGCCGAAGGCATCAAGCCGTCCGCCACGCCCGCGAAGAAGACGTACACGCAGGTGTTCGGCGAGTGGCTGTGCGATGAAGCCGAGCGCGACACGCGCGTCGTCGGCATCACGCCCGCGATGCGCGAAGGCTCGGGCATGGTCGAGTTCGAGAAGCGCTTCAAGGATCGCTACTACGACGTCGGCATCGCCGAGCAGCACGCGGTGACGTTCGCTGGCGGCCTCGCGACCGAAGGGCTCAAGCCGGTCGTCGCGATCTACTCGACGTTCCTGCAACGTGCGTACGATCAGCTGATCCACGACGTCGCGCTGCAGAACCTGCCGGTCGTGTTCGCGATCGACCGCGCGGGCCTCGTCGGCGCGGACGGCGCGACGCATGCGGGCGCGTACGATCTCGCGTTCATGCGCTGCATTCCGAACATGACGATCATGGCCGCATCCGACGAGAACGAATGCCGCCAGATGCTGCACACGGCGCTGCAACAGCCGAACCCGACCGCGGTGCGTTATCCGCGCGGCGCGGGCACGGGCGTGGCGACGGTGAAGGAGTTCACCGAGATCCCGCTCGGCAAGGGTGAGGTGCGTCGCCACACGTCGCAGCCGGAAGGCAAGCGCGTCGCGATCCTCGCGTTCGGCACGATGGTCGCACCGTCGCTTGCCGCCGCCGAGGAACTCGATGCAACCGTCGCGAACATGCGCTTCGTGAAGCCGGTCGACGCTGCGCTCGTGCGTGAACTCGCCGAGACGCACGACTACCTCGTCACGGTCGAGGAAGGCTGCGTGATGGGCGGCGCGGGCTCGGCCTGCGTGGAAGCCCTGATGGAGAGTGGGGTTATCCGACCCGTACTACAATTGGGCCTCCCTGACCTGTTCATCGATCACGGCGACCCCGCGAAGCTGCTGTCGCAATGCGGCCTCGACGGCGCGGGTATCGCGAAATCGATTCGCGAACGCTTTCTGAATCCGGCGGCCGATGTCGCCGGTCAGGCGAAGCGCGTCGCATAAGCTGGCGCCGCCCGCGGGCGGTGCCGGTGCGACTGGCGCGACCGGTCTTCATTGATGCGGAAAACATGGGCCTGCGGGCCCATGTTGCTTTTCCGGCTGCCGCATGACGCGGCGTGCGCGTCATCGAACGCGCGGCTTACAAGGATTGAACAAGATGAACCAGATGAATCCCGCCTTCGTGATGCCCGACGTGCAGAGCACGGTGGATACCCGCCAGATTCCGATTCAGCGCGTGGGCGTGAAGGCGGTCCGGCATCCGTTGACGGTGTGTACCGAAGGCGGCGACGTGCAGCCGACCGTCGGCGTCTGGAATCTCGACGTCCGCCTGCCGGCCGACCAGAAGGGTACGCACATGTCGCGCTTCGTCGCGCTGCTCGAAGAGAATCGCGCACCGCTGACGGTCGAGCGTTTTCGCGCGATGCTCGCGTCGATGCTCGAGAAGCTGGAAGCCGAGGCGGGCCGCATCGAGGTCACGTTCCCGTACTTCGTGAACAAGACGGCGCCAGTGTCGGGCGTGCAGAGCCTGCTCGACTATGAAGTGACGCTCGCGGGCGAAAGCCGCAACGGCGACACGCGCCTGTTCCTCAAGGTGCTCGTGCCGGTGACGAGCCTGTGCCCGTGCTCGAAGAAGATCTCGCAATACGGCGCGCACAACCAGCGCTCGCACGTGACGATCGACGCGGAACTCGCGGCCGACCTGCCGGTCGAGGCGCTGATCCGCATCGCGGAGGAAGAGGCGTCGTGCGAGCTGTGGGGCCTGTTGAAGCGTCCGGACGAGAAGTTCGTCACCGAGCGCGCATACGAGAACCCGAAGTTCGTCGAGGATCTCGTGCGCGACGTCGCGCAGCGTCTCGACGCGGACGAGCGCGTGGTCGCGTATGTGCTCGAAGCCGAGAACTTCGAGTCGATCCACAATCACAGCGCGTATGCATTGATCGAGCGCGACAAGCGGCAGGCTGCATAACGCTGCGTCGTTTTGCCGCGCCGATGAAAAAGGCCGCTCGTATGAGCGGCCTTTTCGTTTGTCGGTGTGGCGTTGTGTCGCGGGGCGTCGCTCAGCGTGCGAGCGACGCGAGATCCCAGCGCGGCTTCACCGTGAAGGCGTAGTCGGCATTCGCCTGCTCGGGCCAGCGGCCGAGCCGCAATGCGCCCGCGAGCGCGATCATCGCGCCGTTGTCGGTGCAGAGCGCGAGGTCGGGGTAGTGCACGTCGAAACCGCGCTTGGTCGCGGCGGCCGACAGCGCGGCGCGCAACTGGCGGTTCGCGCCGACACCGCCCGCGACCACGAGGCGCTTGAGCTTCGTTTTCTTCAGCGCGGCGAGCGACTTCGCGACGAGCACGTCGACGGCCGCGTCGACGAAGCCGCGCGCGAGGTCGGCCTTCGCGCGTTCGAGCGCAACGCCCTCCAGCTTCGCCGCTTCGAACTTCTTCATCTGCGTGAGCACGGCCGTCTTCAGGCCGCTGAAGCTGAAGTCGAGATCGCCCGAATGCAGCATCGGGCGCGGCAGCACGACCGCACCCGGCGTGCCGGTTTCGGCGAGCTTCGAGACTTCCGGGCCGCCCGGGTAGCCGAGGCCGATCAGCTTGGCCGTCTTGTCGAATGCTTCGCCGGCCGCGTCGTCGAGCGTTTCGCCGAGCGTCTCGTACACGCCGACGTCGGTCACGCGCATCAGTTGCGTGTGGCCGCCGGACACCAGCAGGGCGACGAACGGGAACGGCGGTGGCTCGTCGACGAGCAGCGGCGACAGCAGGTGGCCTTCGAGGTGATGGATGCCGACGGTCGGCTTGTTCCAGGCAAGCGCGAGCGCATTCGCGATGCTCGCGCCGACCAGCAGCGCGCCGGCGAGGCCGGGGCCCTGGGTGAATGCGATCGCGTCGATGTCGTCGCGGCGCGTGCCGCTTTGCGCCATCACTTCCTCGAGCAGCGGCAGCGCGCGGCGGATGTGGTCGCGCGACGCGAGCTCGGGCACGACGCCGCCGTACTCGCGGTGCATCGCGATCTGCGAATGGAGCGCGTGCGCGAGCAGGCCGCGCTGCGTGTCGTAGAGCGCGAGGCCGGTTTCGTCACAGGAGCTTTCGATGCCGAGAACGAGCATGGGTGCGGGCAGGGCGCGCCGTATCGAGCGCGCCGCAGGAAGGTCAACGTAACCGGAAATTATAGCAGGCGGGGGCAGGTCGCCGCCGCAGGCAGCCCGGGCCGGAGGCCGGGCGGGTACAATCCGCGCCATGGAAACTTATGACATCGCCGTGATCGGCGCGGGCGCCGCCGGGATGATGAGCGCCGCGGTTGCCGGGCAGCTCGGCCGCCGCGTCGTGCTGATCGACCACGCGCCGCGGCTCGCCGAGAAGATCCGCATCTCGGGCGGCGGCCGCTGCAACTTCACGAATCTTTACGCGGGCCCCGACAACTATCTGTCGGCGAATCCGCATTTCGCGCGCTCGGCGCTGGCGCGCTATACGCCGCGCGACTTCCTCGGGCTGCTCAAGCGCCATCATGTGACCTGGCACGAAAAGCACAAGGGCCAGCTCTTTTGCGACCACGGCAGCGACGCGATCATCGACGTGCTTAAGCACGAGTGCGACGCGGGCGGCATCGCGTGGCGCAGGCCCGTCGTCGTCGACGCGGTGCGCCACGCGCCGGCCGACGGTTTCGCGCTCGACACGCAGCAGGCGGGGACGATCGGCGCGCGCGCACTGATCATCGCGACCGGCGGCCTGTCGATTCCGAAAATCGGCGCGACCGACTTCGGTTACCGGCTCGCCAAGCAGTTCGGCCACAAGCTGATCGACACGCGGCCCGCGCTCGTGCCGCTGACGTTCGCGCAGCAGGACTGGGAGCCGTTCGCGGCGTTGTCCGGTGTATCGCTCGAAGTGCGCGTTTCGACCGGCGACAGGAAGCGCGGCGGAGAATTCGTCGAGGACCTGTTGCTGACCCATCGCGGCCTGTCCGGGCCAGGGATCCTGCAGATTTCGAGTTACTGGCAGCCGGGCGACCCGATCCGCGTCGACCTGTTGCCGCAACGTGATACGGTGGCCGACCTGCTCGACGCGAAGCGCACGTCGAAGCGCCAGATCGGCTCGCTGCTCGCGGACTGGGTGCCGTCGCGCCTCGCGCATGCGTGGCTCGACACACATCGCGTCGCGGCCGACGCGCGGCTCGCGGACCTGCCCGACAAGACGCTGCGCCAGATCGGCGACGCGCTGTCCGGCTGGACGCTGACGCCGAACGGCACCGAGGGCTACAAGAAAGCCGAAGTGACGAAGGGCGGGGTCGATACGCGCGACCTGTCGTCGGCAACGATGATGAGCGCGCGTGTGCCGGGGCTGTTCTTCGTCGGCGAGGCGGTGGACGTGACGGGCTGGCTCGGCGGCTACAACTTCCAGTGGGCGTGGGCGTCCGGCACGGCGGCCGGGCAGGCTGCCGCGGAGTATTCGCGTGGCGCCTGACATGCCGGGCCGACGCCGTTTTGGCGGGACCAGGCCCCGTGCCTTTGGGCAATCGCTCTGCTATACTCGGTAGTCTTTCCCTGCAAACCTTTATTCGTGTCGGATCATGACGATCATTCGCGTTAAAGAGAACGAGCCGTTCGAAGTTGCAATGCGTCGCTTCAAGCGCACGATCGAGAAGAACGGGTTGTTGACCGAACTTCGCGCGCGCGAGTTTTACGAGAAGCCGACCGCGGAGCGCAAGCGCAAGAAGGCGGCAGCGGTGAAGCGTCATTACAAGCGTATCCGCAGCCAGACGCTGCCGAAGAAGCTGTACTGAACGATTGGGCGCCGCGCGGTTCGCTGAGCGGCGCACCGGCGACTCCGCGCGATCGGGCGATCGCGGAAGATCGAGCATGATCGTGCGACCGATCAGTCGAGCCGCCGATGCCGGATTCGAGCAACCCGCTTGAGACACAGTCCCAAGCGGGTTTTTGTGTTGACGCCCGTATGGCGGGCGTCGGATTCACGTTTCCTTCCCGGGTGAAAGATGAGTTTGAAAGAGCAGATCAGCGAAGACATGAAGGCCGCGATGCGCGCGAAGGAAAGCGAGCGCCTGGCAACGATTCGCCTGCTGATGGCCGCGATCAAGCAGCGCGAAGTCGACGATCAGATCACCCTCGACGACGCGGGCATCACGGCCGTGATCGACAAGATGATCAAGCAGCGCAAGGATTCGATCAGCCAGTTCCAGGCCGCCGGCCGTGACGACCTCGTCGCGAAGGAGCAGGCGGAACTGGTCGTGCTGAGCGGCTACATGCCCGAGCAGCTGTCGGAGGCCGAGGTGGCCGCCGAAGTCCAGGCCGCGGTCGCGCAGACGGGCGCGGCGGGCCCGCAGGACATGGGCAAGGTGATGGGCGTCCTGAAGGGCAAGCTCGCCGGCCGTGCCGACATGACGGCCATTTCCGCACTGGTCAAGGCCGCGCTTTCGAAGTAACACCTGTCTCCCCGGCGCGCGCGGTGCGTGCGCCGGGGTGTCGTATTGTCTTTTTTCGCTCGATCCCACGGTGATTCCGCATTCGTTCCTGCAGGATTTGCTGAACCGCGTCGATATCGTCGACGTGGTGGGCCGGTACGTGCAGCTCAAGAAGGGCGGCGCCAACTTCATGGGGCTGTGCCCGTTCCATAACGAGAAAAGCCCGTCGTTTACGGTCAGCCCGACCAAGCAGTTCTATCACTGCTTCGGCTGCGGCGCGCACGGCACGGCGATCGGCTTCCTGATGGAACACGCGGGTCTCACGTTCCCGGAAGCCGTGCAGGAGCTCGCGCAGTCGGTCGGCCTGACCGTACCGCACGAGCCGTCGATGCGTGGCGGCGGTGGGGGCGGTGGCGGTGGCGACTATCCGGCGCCGGTGTCGAAATCGGTTGCGACCGCGCTGTCCGATGCAATGACCGCCGCGTGCGACTACTACCGCAAGCAGTTGCGTGGCGCGACCGTCGCGATCCAGTACCTGAAAAACCGGGGCCTGACCGGCGAGATCGCCGCGCGCTTCGGGCTCGGCTATGCGCCGGACGGCTGGCAGAACCTCGAAGCCGCATTCCCCGACTATCGCGACGAGTCGCTCGTCGAGTCGGGGCTCGTGATCGTCAGCGAGAAGACCGATGCGCAGGGCGTCGCGCGCCGCTACGACCGGTTCCGCGAGCGGATCATGTTCCCGATCCGCAATGTGAAGGGGCAGGTGATCGGCTTCGGCGGCCGCGTGCTCGGCAGCGGCGAGCCGAAGTACCTGAACTCGCCTGAAACCCCGTTGTTCAACAAGGGGAGCGAGCTGTACGGCCTGTTCGAGGCGCGGCTCGCGATTCGCGAGCGCAAGTACGTGCTGGTCGTCGAAGGCTACATGGACGTCGTCGCGCTCGCGCAGCTCGGGTTCCCGAATGCGGTCGCGACACTCGGCACCGCGTGTACGCCGATTCACGTGCAGAAGCTGCTGCGCCAGACCGATACGGTCATTTTCAGTTTCGACGGCGATTCGGCCGGGCGGCGGGCGGCACGGCGCGCGCTCGAGGCATGCCTGCCGCATGCCGGCGACAACCGTACGATCCGGTTCCTGTTTTTGCCGGCCGAGCACGATCCGGACAGCTACGTGCGCGAATTCGGCGCGGATGCGTTCTCCGAACAGGTCGAGCGCGCGATGCCGCTGTCGCAATTTCTGCTGAACGAAGCAATTGCCGGCAAGGCGCTCGATCAGCCGGAAGGCCGCGCGAAGGCGTTGTTCGACGCGAAGCCGATGCTGCAGGCGCTGCCCGCGAACGCGTTGCGCGCGCAGATCATGCACATGTTCGCCGGCCGCCTCGATATCCCGTTCGAAGAGGTCGCGGGGTTGTCCGACGTCGATACGCGGATCGCGGCACCGCCGCGCCAGGCGCCCGCACGCAGCGAGCGGCGCCGCGTGACGGACAGTGAAAAGCGTGCGTTGCGCACGCTGGTGATGCATCCGCGCATCGCGTCGCAGCTCGACGATGAACAGATTGCGACCCTGCGTGCGTTGCCGCGCATCGGCGAACTGTTCGCGGAGGTCGTCGATCATGCCCGCGCGCTGGGCGACGGCGCGGAGTTCCGGCTGCTTTCCGATGTCCTGCGGACGTCCTCGAATGGAGCGACTTACGAGGAAATCTTCCGCGAAATTCTGGACTATGATGAAAACGTCCGCGATTTGCTGTTACAGAATCCGGAAGACGAGACGGTGCCCGAGCGGCAGCGTGAGCAGGAACGGATCGCGGGGGAGGAGTTGCAGGCCGCGGTGCTCAAGATGCGTTACGACGCTTGCTGTGACCGGCTCGACAGGCTGGCGCGGCAATCCACCTTCACACCCGAGGAATTGGCCGAATTGACGGAATTGAACCAGCAGCGAACCGACATGAAGCGTCGGCTCGGGCTGTAGGCGGCCGGGGAGCTTAGAGAGGGTTCCCCAGCGTGCTATAATATAAGGTTTCCAGCGGTTTGTTTTCCAAGCAAAGGCGAGAATCGCGATGGCAAAGACGACAGGCGGAAAGAAAGCAACAGGCAAGGGCTCGACGGAGCCGACCAAGAAGGTCACAGCGGCCAAGTCTGCTTCTTCCACCAGGACAACGTCTTCAGCCACGTCAGCCCCAGCAGGAAAAAAAACCGCGGCCGGCACTGCTCAGGCTGCGCCGGCGCCGGCAGCCAGAACACGGGCTGCCGCCAGACCCGACTCCGGGCCGGCCAAGCCGGCGGCGAAGCGGGCAAGTGCGAAAAGCGCAAGGGACACGACTGCCGCCGCGGACGAAACGGCAGTACGTACTACTCATGCACCCACGGTTCAACCGGCTGTCGTCCAGCAGCCGCGAGTCGATATAGCCGGTACGGCGAACTCCATGACCAAAAAGCTGAACGAAGTATCCGTCGAAGACGACGCAAATCAGAGCGACGAGCAGCCCGCAGCAGCAGCGGCTGCACCGGGCAAATCCAAGGTGCGCGACCGTCGCGCCAAGGAAAAGGCGCTGCTGAAGGAAGCGTTCGCGACGAGCACGCCGGGTACGGCCGAGGAGCTCGAAGAGCGCCGCGTGAAACTGCGCGCGCTGATCAAGCTCGGCAAGGAGCGCGGCTTCCTCACGTACGCCGAAATCAACGACCACCTGCCGGACAACTTCACCGAGACCGAAGCCCTCGAAGGCATCATCGGCACGTTCAACGACATGGGCGTGGCGGTCTACGAGCAGGCGCCGGACGCGGAAACGCTGCTCCTGAACGACAACGCGCCCGCCGCGTCGTCGGACGATGAAGTCGAAGAGGAAGCGGAAGTCGCGCTGTCCACCGTCGATTCGGAATTCGGCCGCACGACCGATCCGGTCCGGATGTACATGCGCGAAATGGGCACGGTCGAGCTGCTCACGCGTGAAGGCGAAATCGAGATCGCGAAGCGGATCGAGGACGGCCTGCGCCACATGGTGATGGCCATCTCCGCGTGCCCGACGACGATCGCCGACATCCTCGCGATGGCCGAACGCGTCGCGAACGAAGAGATCCGCGTCGACGAGCTCGTCGACGGCCTGCTCGATCCGAATGCTGCGGACGCCGCCGATACGGACGGCTTCTCCGCGAAGGAAGCGGAAGCCATCGAGAACGAGGACGAGGAAGCCGAAGAGGAAGAGGAAGAAGAGGAAGAGGAGGAAGATGACGGTGCCGCACAGGCATCGGCCAACGCCGCCCAGCTCGAAGCCCTCAAGCGTGCGTCGCTCGAGAAGTTCTCGCAGATCAGCGAGTGGTTCGACAAGATGCGCCGCGCGTTCGAAAAGGAAGGCTACAAGTCGAAGGCGTACCTGAAGGCGCAGGAAACGATCCAGACCGAACTGATGACGATCCGCTTCACCGCGCGTACCGTCGAACGCCTGTGCGACACGCTGCGTGCGCAGGTGGACGAAGTGCGTCAGGTCGAACGCCAGATCCTGCACATCGTCGTCGACAAGTGCGGCATGCCGCGTTCGGAATTCATCGCGCGCTTCCCGGGCAGCGAAACCGACCTCGACTGGGCCGAGAAGATCATGGCCGAAGGCCATTCGTACAGCGCGGTGCTGTCGCGTAACATTCCGGCGATTCGCGAACAGCAGCAGCGCCTGCTCGACCTGCAGGCGCGTGTCGTGCTGCCGCTGAAGGACCTGAAGGAAACCAACCGCCAGATGGCGGCCGGCGAACTGAAGGCGCGCCAGGCGAAGCGTGAAATGACCGAGGCCAACCTGCGTCTCGTGATCTCGATCGCGAAGAAGTACACGAACCGCGGCCTGCAGTTCCTCGACCTGATCCAGGAAGGCAACATCGGCCTGATGAAGGCGGTGGACAAGTTCGAATACCGTCGCGGCTACAAGTTCTCGACCTATGCGACGTGGTGGATCCGCCAGGCCATCACGCGCTCGATCGCGGACCAGGCGCGCACGATCCGTATTCCGGTTCACATGATCGAAACGATCAACAAGATGAACCGCATCTCGCGGCAGATCCTGCAGGAAACCGGTCTCGAGCCGGATCCGGCAACGCTCGCCGAGAAGATGGAGATGCCGGAAGACAAGATCCGCAAGATCATGAAGATCGCGAAGGAGCCGATCTCGATGGAAACGCCGATCGGTGACGACGACGATTCCCATCTCGGCGACTTCATCGAGGACACCAACACGGTCGCGCCGGCGGATGCCGCGCTGCATGCGAGCATGCGCGACGTCGTGAAGGACGTGCTCGATTCGCTGACGCCGCGCGAGGCGAAGGTGCTGCGGATGCGCTTCGGTATCGAGATGAGCACCGATCACACGCTCGAGGAAGTCGGCAAGCAGTTCGACGTCACGCGTGAACGGATCCGTCAGATCGAGGCCAAGGCGCTGCGCAAGCTGCGTCACCCGAGCCGTTCCGACAAGCTGAAGTCGTTCCTCGAAGGGAACTGATTTCCAGCGTCTCTCCTGCGAACGCCGCCGGTATCCGCGTGATGCCGGTGGCGTTTGTCTCCATTGTTGTTACAATGCCGGCCCGGCTTCTTTGCCGGGGCAGCGTGTGACACGCTTCGATTCTTTTCAGGGCTTGTAGCTCAGCGGTTAGAGCAGTCGACTCATAATCGATTGGTCGCGGGTTCGAACCCCGCCGGGCCCACCAGATTTCATGCGCGCGCTCGCGCCGCATGCCGAGAACCCGCGATGGCTTCATGCGTCGCGGGTTTTTCTTTGTATGGACGCGTGCCGCGATCAGGAAAGTACCGAGAGGGTGCCGCGCCGCTGTCAATCGAAGTATGCTGTAGCGCGGCCGTTCCACACGCGACACCGGGTACGGCCGAACGAAAACCAGGCAGCCCCGCGATCCATCCGGCGGCGAGAACAAACAGACTTCGGCCGGGAGCGGGACGGCAATCATGACCATGCTGCGTTCGTGGGGTGCGATTCTTTCGTTGCTGGCGCTCGTCGCATGCGCGAGCCTGCCGCCGCAGGCCGATCGCGCGCCGACGCACGCGTACACCGATACGGACGACACGCGGCTGGGCGTCGCGTTCCAGCAGCAAGCCAGCGCCCATCCCGGGCAGGACGCGTTTCACCTGCTGACCGATCCGGTCGACGCGCTGGATGCACGCGTGTTGCTCGCCGATCGCGCGGACCGTTCGCTCGACCTTCAGTACTACATCTGGCACGACGACCTGACCGGGCACGAACTGGCCGACGCGATCATTCGCGCGGCGGATCGCGGCGTCCGCGTCCGTGCGCTGCTCGACGATCTCGGCACGAACGCGGACGACCGCAAGCTGCTCGAGATCAGTTCGCACCCGAACATCGAGATCAGGCTGTTCAATCCGGTCGCCACGCGGCGGTTCAAGAAGATCGGCACGGTGTTCGAGTTCGCGCGCGTCAACCGGCGCATGCACAACAAGGCGATGATCGCGGACAACCAGGCGGCGATCGTCGGCGGCCGCAATATCGGCGACGAGTATTTCGGCGCATCGTCGATGCTGGAGTTCGGCGATCTCGATGTCGTCGTCCACGGCCCGGTCGTGAAGGACATCTCGACCGAATTCGACACCTTCTGGAATTCCCCGTACGCGTATCCGATCAGCGCGCTGGTCGGGCACGAGGCGGCACCGGGCGGGCTGGACCGCGAGCGCGAACGGTTGCGCGACTACCTGAGGGCCATGGAGGACAATCCGTACGTGCTCGAGGCCAGGCAGCGGCTCGACCGGATCGTTCACGGGCAGGGCACGGAACTGTCGTGGGGGCGCGCAACGGTGCTGTACGACGATCCGTCGAAGATCGCGCACGCGCCGAAGGACAGCGACGGGCATTTGATGCCGCAACTGCGGGCGCTCGCGTTGCAGCCCGAACATGACCTGCTGATCGTGTCGCCGTATTTCGTGCCGGGCAAGGATGTCGTCGAGCGGCTGCGCGCGCTCACGGCGCGCGGCGTGCGCGTCACGGTGCTGACCAATTCCCTCGCGTCGACCGACGTGGCGGCCGTGCATGCGGGCTACCGGCATTACCGGAGCGACCTCGTAGCAGCCGGCGTGCGACTTTACGAACGGCGGCCGTCGGGCGACAAGAGCATCTCGAAGCAGGTCATCATCGGATCGTCGCGTGCGTCGCTGCATGCGAAGACCTACGTGTTCGACCACAAGAGCATTTTCATCGGTTCGATGAATCTCGATCCGCGTTCGCTGAACCTCAATACGGAGATCGGCGTTTACTGCGAGAGCCCGGCGATTGCGTCGCAGGTGGCGAACGATCTGGAAGCGCGGCTCGATCGAATCGCGTGGCGCGTCGAGCCGAGGACCGATGCGGCAGGCAACGGGCAGCTCAAGTGGATTCAGACCGATTCGGACGGGAAGGTCACCGAGCTCGATCACGAACCGGAAGTGTCGGCCGGGCGGCGGATGGAAGTCTGGTTTCTCGGGCTGTTTCCGCTGGAATCGCAACTGTGAGCGAGGATGCCGCGTGTGACCCTCAGCCACGCGTGCGGCTCTGCTCGTCGATGACGGCTGCGAGCTGCATCGTCGCGGTCTCGATCGTCGCATCGCTCAGCCCGGAGTATCCCAGCACGAAGCCGTTGTACGGCCGGCCGTCGCCGACCCGGTAGCTGCTCAGCGGCTGAAGCAGCAGGCCACGCGAGGCTGCGGCGCGGGTGACGTCGGTATCGCGCAGCGGAAGCGCGAGATCCGCCGACAGATGCATGCCGCCCGGGCTTTCCCGAACGCACAGCGCGGTGCCGAGGTGGCGGGCGAGTGCCGTTTCCAGGTTGTTCCGCCGCTCGGCATACAGCGTCCTCATCCTGCGCAGGTGCCGCGCAAAGAGGCCGGTGTCGATGAACTCGGCCATCGCGAGTTGATCGGCCGGGTGGCCGCGATGAACGAGTTCGCGCAGCGTCCGGGTGAAGCGGTCGACCAGAATCGGCGGAACCACCATGAAGCCGAGCCGAAGGGCGGGAAACATCGTCTTGCTGAAGGTGCCGAGATAGCAGACCGGTGCGTCGGCATGCAGGCCCTGGATCGCGGGCAGCGGCTCGCCGTCGTGGCGGAACTCGCTGTCGTAGTCGTCCTCGATGATCCACGCGCCGCACGCACGTGCGTGCTCGACGAGCGCCGCTCGTCGCCGGGGGCTCATCAGCGCGCCGAGCGGGTATTGATGCGACGGCGTCGTATAGATCAGCCGGGGCGGCCGGGTGCGCCACTGTTCGTCGGTGGGCGCCATCCCTTCGTGGTCGACCTCGATCGGCACGATATCGAGGCCGGTCGAGCGGAATGCGGTACGGGCGCCGTTGTAGCAGGGGTTCTCGAGCCAGCCGGGTTCGCCGGGATTCGCCAGCATGCGCGCGCACAGTTCGAGGCTGCCTTGCGTGCCGTCGGTGATGAATACCTGGCCTGTTTCGCAGCGCACGCCTCGCGAGACGCGAATATAGGCCGCCACGGCACGCCGCAATTCGGGCAGCCCTTCGACCGGACCGTATGCGAGCTGCGCGGGCTTGATGACTTTCCATGCACGCTCGATGCAACGGCGCCATTGGGCAACGGGGAATTCGTCGAGCGACGGAAGACCGGGAACGAACGGCAGCATGCGTTCGGGTTCGGGATCGGCGTTCTCCAGCCCGTGCACGCGCTCGGACAAGCGAACCGTGGCCGGCCCGCTCTCGAGCCCGGCGCTCGAACGGCCGCATCCGTCCCAGCGCGTGATCGTACCGTTGCGCGTGGCCGACACGAAGCCTTCCTCGGCAAGGCGCTCGTACGCATAGACCGCCGAATTGCGCGCGATGCCCAACTCGGCCGCGAGCACGCGGGTCGACACGAGCCGTGTGCCGGACGGGATATGCCCGTCCAGCAGCATGTTGCGCAGGCTCCGGTAGAGGGCCTCCTGCTGGCTGTGGCGTGTCGTGCCGTCCTGTCTGGAAAGCGATGAGCGGAGCAGCGCGAGATCCATGGGCTGGTTCCAGAATTTTTCGGTGAGCTGGTTCTTTTGAAGATTCGGCGCGCATCGTATCGTTCACGTTCTCGCGGTGCCGGCCGGTGCGCGGGGCCTTCCGGCGATCGTCCCCGATTGCGGCACGCGCGTATTTTGATCGATTTGAAGCGCGACTGTCGACGGGGCGATCGATCGGTCGTTCAGGCGTGGAAGTCGCGCGCGTTCAATTCGATTAACTTCGCAGTACAAATGTATTCCGTGCGGATCATCGAGCCTTGCCGGAACGCGCGCCGCTCGATGTGCGCAAGGGCGCGCGAACAGGAAAACGAAACATGAAAGACCAGACCGTCATCGCTTCCACACCCCGCACCACCATTCGCCGCCTGCCGGAATTGGCGAGTCGCGATCGCACGACGCTTCATCGCATCGTGGACGAAGCCTACGTCTGCCACATCGCGTTCGGTGCAGGCGACGACACGCATTGCATCCCGACCGCGCACTGGAGACGGGGCGATGACCTCTATATTCACGGGTCCAACGGTAGCCGGATGATCAAGGCGCTGTCGGCGGGCGCGCCGGCCTCCGTCGCGATCACGTTGCTGGACGGGCTCGTGCTGGCCAGATCGGCCTTCAACCATTCGATGAATTATCGATCCGCGGTGATCTACGGGCGGTTCGACGTCGTGGCGGGCCGTGACGACAAGCTGGCGGCGCTGGATGCGTTGATGGACAAGATCGCACCCGGTCGCAAGCATGATGCGCGGCCCGGCAACGAGAAGGAAATCAATGCGACCAGCGTGCTGCGGATTGCGCTTGCGGAAGCGGCGGTGAAGGTCAGCGATTCGCTGCCTTCCGACAAGGATGAAGATCTCGCGCTCGCTGTCTGGACGGGAGTCCTGCCGCTGAAGACGACGCGCGGCGCACCGGTTCATGCCGACGGCAACATGCCGGTGCCGGACTACGTCCGGAACTGGGCCGAGTGAGTGGTGCGGCAAGGCCGCGCGGGTGCGCGAAACATGGCGGCGCACGGCGTGTGCGGCCGTGCTGTCTTCGCATGGCGGCGAGGTGCGAGCTTCGCCGGCCGGCAGCGCGAATGCCGCGCTGCCGTGACGGGTTGCGTTTCACTCGGCGCGATGCTCACGCGAGTCGTGCGGCGGATGGGGCTCGGCAGGGTGCGGTGCTGACGCGTGCTCGGAAGCCGGTTGCCGAGGCTGCGTTGCCGCGTGTTCCTGCGGCTGCGCTTCGTTGCGCGGCGGCATCTCCTTGTGCGGTTGCTGCTGAGCCTCGTTGCGTTGCTGTGTTTCTTCGCGCTGCTGTTGCTGAGCTGCATTGCGTTGCTGCATTTCTTCGCGCTGCTGTTGCTGAGCTGCATTGCGTTGCTGCATTTCTTCGCGCTGCTGTTGCTGAGCTGCGTTGCGTTGCTGCATCTCCTCGCGCTGCTGTTGCTCCGCTGCGTTGTGTTGCTGCATTTCCTCACGTTGCTGCTGCTGTGCCGCGTTGTGCTGTTGCATCGCCTCGCGTTGCTGCAGCGCCTCGTTACGCTGCTGTTGCTGCAATTGCTGTTGCTGCGCGACCGCGCGATTTTCCTGCGCGGCACGCGCCTGCTGCATTGCCTGCTGCCGCTCGTCGCGCATCGCGCCGGGTGCATGTTGCGCCGGTGTTTCGGCATGCGATTCGTTCGCGCGGTTCTGCACGAACGCGTCGGGCGAGGGTCGCGCGCCGGGGCGTGCGTCATTCGCGCCGAAGTGCGGCATCGTCATCGGCGCGGCGCCCGGGTGCTGCTCCATGACCTGGCCGCGCATCGGCTCCCCGCCCGGCTGCATCGTGTTGCGTTCGATCGTCGTGTTCGTCGTGTTGTTGGTGACGTTGCCGCCGTAGTTGTTCGTGATTCGCGTGTTGCGGATGTTGGTGATGTTGTTGATCACCGTGGTCGACTTCGACACGTACGTGGTGTGGTTGTACACCACGGCCGGCCGCTGCCAGCCGCCGTTCCAGCGGGGGCCGTCCGGATGCGGCGCGCCCCAGTTCATGCCCCATGCATGCCAGCCCCAGTCGTGGTGCCCGAAGGTCGCGGCGCCGACGGCGATGCCGACGCCGAACGTGATCACGCCGGCGGCAACGACTTCACCCGTGCTGTATGAAGGCGGCCGATACACGTAGCCGGGGTAGGTCGAAACCGGTTCGCCGTAGACGACCGTCGGGTTGTAAGACGGGACGTAGACGACGTCCGGCTCTGCGGACTCGATCTCGATGGCCTGGACGGGCGGCGGCACGATCGCCGGCCCGGCGTAGCCCACGGGCGCATCGGTGTCCGGTGTATAGCCGGCCGGTGCGGCCTGCGCGACTTGCGTGACCCGCATCGGGCCGCCCGTTCGGAGATGGCCGGACGTCTGCGCGCGCTGACGCATCACCTGGATCGCGTTCATCACGTCGGTCGGATCGTTGTAGTACGCCTGCCCGAGCGACGTGGTCCAGGCCGGGTTCGACGCCATCTGCGACAGCACGGCGGGGAACGC
The DNA here is from genome assembly GCF_041103175.1 of Burkholderia sp. Bmkn7. Taxonomy (NCBI): domain Bacteria; kingdom Pseudomonadati; phylum Pseudomonadota; class Betaproteobacteria; order Burkholderiales; family Burkholderiaceae; genus Burkholderia; species Burkholderia sp. Bmkn7. The sequence goes on from NZ_JBGCUH010000002.1 coordinate 1,444,963, forward strand.
GGTCAATGCCTTGACGGACGGGTCCCACGGCTGCGTATCGGCGGCGCTTGCGAGTGCCTGCCCCTTCAACGACGGATTCTGCGTCACCCAGTTATTGGCGGCCGCGACCTGGTCCGGATACGTGGCACCCGCGAGCACCAGCGCGACGAGCTTGTCGGGGAAGAGTGCGACTGGCGCGACCATCTGATAGAGCTGGTCGGCCGTCGGCGGCGTGTAGGCGACGGGCGTCGAGGCAGGCAGTGCCGCCGCGGCCACGCTTGCGTCGCTGGCCGGAGCGGCGGGGCTGCGGCGCCGTTCTTGTTGCAGGCCGAGAGGCCGAGCAGCGACACGATGAGGGACGACGCGATCAGCGTTCTGACGGGGCGGTGTGCACGGGTGTTGTTCATGTTGTTCGTTCGGTGTGGTGTCGGCGTTGGCAGGCATGCGGGCCGCGCGATCGGCTTGAGCACTGTGCCGCGACCGTCAACGCGTGCTCTGGGGGCATCGGCCGGAGCAGGCGGCAAGGTCGTGTTCGCATGGTGGTGGTCCCGCAACGAATCGATATATCCAGTTAAACGCACGACACGCGCGGAAGTTGTCTGTGTGTTGTGTAACAGTATGTGCACCTTGCAATCCGTAAGCGAGCCGGCACTGCCCGGTAACGAATATGAAAATTGCGTGCGCAACGATTGAAAGCTCGACGCGTGCGTCGTCGCGCCGGTTGCCGCTCCGCGAGATTGCGCGGAATGCAAAAAACCCGCGATGGCCTTTCAGCCATCGCGGGTCTTTTTAGCGATCACATCCGGCCCCATGCGTGCGCTTCGGTGCGCACGCGGAACCGTGGCGGTTATCGGTTCATCAGCGCGCGAAATCCGGCGTGCTCTGGATGAACGCGTTCAGCTTCGAGATGTTCACGCTGCCGAAACCCGTCGTCGCGTCCCAGCCGGCCTTCGCCTTGTAGCCGTAGGTGCCGCTGCCGTTGTTGCCGGACGTGACATCGTGCAGCAGCGCCGCGTTGCTCGGGAAGTACTTGTAGAGGCTCGACGCGGGGAACCCGAGCGCATTGTTGTTCGCGGACTGCAGCCGCGCCCAGATGCCCGTGAAGATCGGCGCGGCGAGGCTCGTGCCGCCTTCGTTGTTCAGGTAGCCCGAGCCCCACAGCGTGTCGGACGTCTGGCCGTTCACGACGAGTATCGCGCCGGTGCGCAGGTCGGCATCGAAGCCGACGTCGGGCAGTGCGCGCTTGGTCGATCCCGTGAGGCTCGACGATTGCCACGACGGCGCGGCTTCGTACTTGCTGTACCCGCCGCCCGTCGACCACACGGTGCCCGGCTGCCAGCTCGGATCGTTCCAGACGATCTCGCTGTTGTAAGCGTTGGTCGACGTATTGGTGAACAGCGTCGTGCCGCCCACTGCGATCACGTACGGCGACGTTGCTGGCTCGCTCACCGTGTAGGTCGAGCGCGACGGCGTGCCGCCCGCGCATTCGTATGCGCCGTGGTCGCCGGCGGATACCGAGAAGGTTTGCCCCTGCGCGATCGCCTGCTTGAAGATGGTGTCGTCGGTTGCCTGCGAGCCGGTGCTGTTCGCGGACGATTCGCACACGCCGAGCGACACGTTGATTACCTTCGCGACGTTGTCGGTCACGGCCTTGTTGTACGCGGCGGTGATCGCGGTGAGCGTCATCGACGGTGCGACGTAGAACACGACCTGCTTCACGCTGCCGCCGGCCGCGCCGACGATCGACTGGCTGTCGAGGTTCCATTCGACGGTGCCGTCGGTGTCGGTGTACGAACTGCCGGACGGGCCCGTCTTCACGATGCTGCTGCTGATCGTGCCGAGGCCGTTGTTTGCGGCGAACGTGTTGAGGTCGCTCACGGTCTGCGACAGGTCGCCTTCGGAGATGATGCCGACAGTGGTCTGCGAGGCCGTCGGCGTACCGTTGCCGCCGTAGATCGACGAGAACTCGGTCGGGTTGTGCGGCACCGCCGATGCGCCGGCCGGAATCGTCAGGTTGCTGGTGTTGCCTTGCGGCTTGCTGCCCGCGCCCGTGTGCATCAGTTCGACGTTCTGCAGGCCCAGCACCGCGCCCACGACGCCGCCGATCGCATTCGGCACCTGCGCGGCGTCGGTATTCGCATAGACGCTGCGGCCGTTGCGCGTGAAGCGCTTGAGCGTCGTGCGGAACGCGGACTTGATGGTCGCCGCGGTGCCGGACGCGGACACCAGCAGGCGGTTCGGTGCGACCACGATGTTCACGAAGCCTTCCTTGCGCAGGTGCGCGACGACCGAGGCGACCTGCTGGTCGGTCGGTGCATATTGCGCGGCGAACTGCGCCGGCGTGAGGAACTGCCGGTAGTGCGGCGAGCCGGGCGTATGCAGGTCGTGCAGGTATTGGTCGAGCTGTGCTTCGTTGCGCAGGTTCAGTCCGAGCACGATGTCCACCGATTCACCGGGTGCCATCTCGATGGCTGCCGTGGCAGCGGCGGCCGTGCTGGCGGCAGGCGCGCCGGCCGTACCGGCTTCGCTCTGCTGCACGAGCGGCAGGAAGCCCTTGGTGCGCGTTTCCGTCCAGCCGGCCGCGGGCGCGGCGTGGACGGTCGCGATGCCGAACGATGCGGCTGCCGCGGCGGCGAAGGCGAGCTTGACGAAGCGATTGTGCTTTTGATTCTTGTCTGCAACCTGATTCATTTGAATTACCCCTCCGGTTGAACATCGAACGGCACGAACAACAACGGTCGACAGCGGTGCGGATCGTGCACCGCCGATTTCTGTCGCATGCGTGCGGATGGCGCGGACGCGACAGGGCCTTTCGCCCGATCCGGAAAGGTGTTGTTTCTCCGGGGGCGAAATTCGGAAAATGCGGTAGCGAGAGGGCTGCGTCGCGATACGGTGCAGTCGCGCGGACTGGGCGCGGGCGGGATTGCTAGAGCAACAGTTTCGTTGTCCTGCTCATTTGATTCGATCCTTCGGCCCGCTGCCGGATGGCAGTCGTCCAATGAAATGCATCGGGATGTCGCATGGCCGGCGCGCGAACGATACGGCCGGCGGCTGGCACTTCGGTGCGGCGGAAACGAAAAAAACGTGGAGCAGAAGCGATTGCGCAGTGAGCAATTTGTCAGATTGCTTGCATCGGACGGTATCAAGAACGAAAGCGGGGTGTCAAACTTTTTTTGGTTATATGAAACAAATTTAAAGCGAATAAATGCAATATTTTTGAAAATATTGGCAGTAATTTGTAATATTCGGCGCCAACGAAGAAAGTAATGCTGAATACAGTTCGCCGATCGTTTCCGGTTCGATACGTAATTGGTGCGACTGCGTCGACCGTGTTCGAGGCGCGACTCGAATCGCCGAGGCGAGATATCGAAGCCGAGCTCGGCAGTGAATGGGTCGCGCCTTTCGTCGACCGGTACGGAATCGGGCAGCCCGATCCGGGCCGGATCGCTTTCTCTTTCTATCGGCTGCTCAACGAGTTTTTCTGATTCATCGGGTGGTCACGGGCGGCGCGCGAAACGGTTTTTCTGTCCCGCGCGTCGCCGTGGTCGATGCGGTTGCAGCCGCGACAAACCCGGCCGCACGGCACCGCTCGACTCACCGTCAACCCGCGCCCGTCTGCCACCCGAGCCCGAGGCTCTTCTGCACCGACACGTAGTCCTTGATCAGTTCGGCCTGCCCGGCGATCACGTTCTGTTGCGCGGAAAGCGCTTCGCGCTGCGTATCGAGCAGGTCGATCATCGATGCGACGCCCGCGCGATAGCGTTCATCCATCAGCGATCGCGAATGCACGGCGGAGGTTTGAACCCTGGTGAGCGCAACGACGTGCTCGCGCTGGTGTCCGTAGCGCTGCAATGCCGTATTGGCATCCTGCAACGCACCGAGCACCGCCTTCTGATAGTTCGCTTCCGCTTCGTCGCGCGATGCTTCGGCCGCGCGCACCGCGCCGCGCGTGCGCCCGAAGTCGAGAATGTTCCATTGCAGATACGGCGCGCCGACCCACGTGAAGTTCTGCTTGCGGAGCAGGTGGCCCGGGTCCGTCGCGCTGAAGCCGAGATCGCCGAGCAGCGTCACCTTCGGGAAGTAATCGGCGACATGCTCGCCGATCTGCGCATTGCTCGATGCGAGCCGGCGCTCGGCCGCGCGAATGTCGGGGCGCTGCTTCAGCAGCGTGGCCGGATCGCCGATCGCGACGCTGTCGGGCAGCGACGGCAGCGGCGCGGCCGGTGTCGTCAGCGCCGCGTCGAGCGCACCCGGCGCGCGCCCCGTCAGGATCGCGAGCCGGTCGAGCGATTCCGTCACTTGCGCGTCGAGCGGGATCAGCGAGGCTCGCGTGTTCTCGACCTGTGTCGTCAGGCGTTCGATGTCGGCATCGGCCGCGACGCCGCGCGCGCGGCGCTGTTGTGTGAGTTCAAGCATCTTCTGCTGCAACTCGGCGGTGCGTCGCGACAGCGCAAGCCGCTGCTGCTGGTCGCGGAGGTCGACATACGCGTTCGCGACTTCTGCCGCGATCGACACCTGCGTGTCGGCGAGATCGGCGTCGACTGCTTCTGCTTGCGCGGACGCGGCTTCGACCGCCCGGCGCGTACCGCCGAACAGGTCGATTTCCCAGGTTGCGTCGAAGCCTGCCGAATAGAGCTGCAGCGGACCCGAGCCGCCCAGCGACGGCGATGCACTGCCCGACTGGTTCGAGCCGTTCGACGGCAGCAGCGAACCGAGCGCGCCGACGTCCGGCTCGCGCATGCGGATGGCGGCGACGGTGGCGGACGATTTCGGCAACTGCGCCGCGCGCTGTTGCGAGAGCTGCGCGCGCGATGCGCGCAAGCGTGCCTGCGCAGCGTGCAGATCGGGGTTGTACGCGAGCGCCGCAGTGATGAGGTCGTCGAGCTGGCGATCGTTGAGCGCGTGCCACCACGCGCTCGGCGCGGGCGCGGCGGTGTCGACACCGGAGGCCGGCGCGCGCACGAAGATCTGCGCATCCGGTGTGGCGGGCGCGCCGCGGTAGTCGGGGCCGACCGTGCAGCCGGCGAGCAGGCACGCGGCCGCACACAGCGTGAGCACGGGGCGGCGGGGCAGGAAGAAGGGTTTCATCGCGTAAGACGGTTCAGTGGCCGGACGACATCGGCTGCGGCCCGCGCGGCGTTCTCAGCAGCAGCGCGAGCGGCACGCAGGCGAGCAGTGCAAGGCCCAGCAGATAGAAGGTTTCGGAATAGGTCATCACGACGGCCTGGACCTGGATCTGTTGCGCCAGCTGTCCGAGCGCGCGCATGTTCGAATACGCGAGATCGCCGGTGTGTGCGAACCAGTTGGCCGCGTAGGCCGACAGCCGGTCCTGCCCGATCAGCGAGTTCGCCGTCACCGATTCGCGCAGCGCGGCCGTATGGAAGGTCGTGCGCCGGTCGATCACGGTGCCGATGATCGCGAGCCCGATCGAGCCGCCGAGGTTGCGTGCCATGTTGTAGAGCCCGGCTGCATCGCCGGAGTCTTCGCGTGCGACGGCCGCCATCGATGCCTGGTTGAGCGGCATCATCGCGAGCATCTGCGCGACGCCGCGAATCAGTTGCGACCAGACGAAGTCGTGGCCGACGCTCTGCGCGGTCAGGCTGATGTCGAGCATGCAGCTCAGGCAGAACAGCAGCAGCCCGGAGATCACGAGGATGCGGAAATCGACCTTGCCGAGCAGGCGCGGCAGGATCGGCATCACGAGAAAGGCCGGCAGCCCCGACAGCAGCATGATTGCACCCGCCTGTTCCGCGTTGTAGCCGGCGACGATCGCGAGGAACTGGGGCAGCAGGTAGGACACGCCGTACAGGCCGGCACCGACCGCGGACACGATCACGATCACGCTCGCGTAGCGCGGGTTGCGCATCAGCGACAGCCGCATGATCGGCCGCTTCGCGAAGCGTTGCGACAGCGCGATCAGGATCATCCCGGCGAGCGACACCAGGCTCAACGTGACGATCATCTGCGATTCGAACCAGCGTTCGCGCTGGCCTTCCTCGAGCACGACGGTGAGCGAGCTCAGCCCGATCGCGAGGCCGGCGATCCCGAGCCAGTCGGCGTTGAAGAACGTGCTCCATTGCGGACGGTCGGACGGCAGCCCGAACCACAGCAGCCCCATCAACAGCACGCACACCGGCAGGTTCAGGAAAAAGCACCAGCTCCAGTTCACGTTTTCCGCGAGCCAGCCGCCGAGCACCGGGCCGAACAGCGGCCCGAGCAGCACGATCAGGCCGAACAGCGTCATGCCGACCGGCAACTGAGACAGCGGCAGCCGCGTGCGGATGATGGTCTGCGCGGTCGGGATCAGCGCGCCGCCGGTGAAGCCCTGGCCGATCCGGCCGGCGATCATCATCGGCAGCGAATGCGACCAGCCGCACATCATCGAGAACGCGATGAACAGCGCGGAATTCGTCAGCAGGAAATTGCGCAGCCCGAACACGCGGGTGAGCCACGCGGCGAGCGGGATCATCACGATCTCCGACATCAGGTAGCCGGTCGAGATCCACGTGCCTTCGGTGCCGGTCGCGCCGATTTCACCCTGGATCTGCGGAAGCGCGGAATTCGTGATCGAGATGTCGAGCGTCGCCATCAGCGCGCCGAGCGCGCCGGCCGCGACCGCGATCCAGTCGGTCACGCTCGCACGGCCTTCATGCGGCGGCGCGGGCATCGTGGCGGACGGTTCAGCCATGATGCGACTCGTCGCGGGCCGAGCGTGTATCGACGTCGACCGTCACCGACAGCCCCGGCAGCAGCATGCGCTGCGCGCGGGCGTTCGCGGCGAGGCGGATGCGCACCGGCACGCGCTGGACGATCTTCGTGAAGTTGCCGGTCGCATTCTCGGGCGGCAGGAGGGCGAACTGCGCGCCGGTGCCGGGTGCGAAGCTGTCGACGACGCCGGACAGCGCACCGTCCGGCAATGCGTCGACATGCAGTTCGACCCGCTGGCCGATACGCATGTTGCCGATCTGCGTTTCCTTGAAGTTCGCGACGAGGTAGATCGAATCGACGGGCACCACGGTCAGCAGGCGCGTGCCGGGCTGCACGTATTGACCGACGCGCACCGTGCGATCGCCGACGCGGCCGGCGAGGGTGCTGCGCACGATCGTGTTGTCGAGGTCGAGCTGCGCCTGTGCGGCACTGGCCTGCGCGGCTTCGAGCTGCGCGCGCGCCTGCTGGAGCTGGGCGGTGAACGACGCGATCTGCGTGCGTGCGGCCGCGATCGACGCAGTGTTCGCGGCGAGCGTCGCGACCGCCTGATCGCGCGTGCTCTTCAGGTCTGCCACACGTTCGTGCGTCTCCGCACCGGTCGCCGCGAGCGGCGCATAACGCGCGTATTCGTCGCCGGCGTGCTGCGCATTGATCCGCGACACCTTCGCCTGCGCGTCGGCCTGTTCGAGATTTGCACGCTGCTGGCTGATGTCGGCCTCGGCGCGTGCGATATCCGCGCGGCGTGCATCGACGGTCGCAAGCGATTGCGCGAGCGCAACCTGGTACTGGCGGACGTCGAGTCGCACGAGCGGATCGCCGGCCTTCACGGCCTGGTTGTCGCGGACATACACATCGGTCACGTAGCCGGCGACCTTCGGCGCGGCAGTCATGCTGTCCGCCTGCAGGTACGCGTCGTTGGTACTTTCGATGAAACGGCCGACCGTCCACCAGCGGCCGAGCCAGACGGCGCCGCCGATCGCCGCGAGCACGGCGACGACGAGCAGGATGCGCCGTTTCGATCCGTTTCCGGATTTGCCTCCCGAGCCGCTTCCGTTTCGCGGTGTTGTTCCGTTTTCCTGACGATCTGCTTGCTGTGGCGGGTCTTGCGGCGTCGACATTCCGGTGTCCAATTTATTCCAAGTGGAAGAATTATTCCAGTTGATAAAATTGTGTCAAGTAGAATATCGATCGATCGAATGACGGGGAAGGCATGAACGAAGCGAAGAAGCTGCGCCGGACGTCGGCGGGCGGCTACGCCCGCGGCGACGAAACGCGCCAGCGGATCATCGAGGCGGCGATCGAACTGTTCGGCGAGCGCGGGTTCGCGGGTGCATCGACACGCGAGATCGCCGCGATGGCCGGCGTGAACGCGCCGGCGCTCCAGTATTACTTCGAGAACAAGGAAGGCGTGTACCGCGCGTGCGTCGAGGCGATCGCGGAGAACGGCAGGGAAGTGTTCGCGCCGTCGGTCGGCCATGCGAGGGCGATGCTCGATGCGGACGCGGACGTCGACGTGCTGATCGACGCGTTCATCGGGCTGCTGCGCGCGCTGTCGGACCGGATGTTCACCGCGCCGAAGACGATGAACCAGCGGATGTTCTTCGCACGCGAGCAAGGCGGCCAGGAGCCGGCGAGCGCGAGCGAGATCCTGATGAAGCGCATGCGCAAGCCGCTCAACGACGTGAGCGCCGAACTGATCGGCCGTATTTCGGGCCGGCCGGCCAACGATCCCGTCACCCGATTGCGCGCGCTGAGCCTGTTCGGGCAGATCACGGTGTTCCACATCGCGCAGCGTTCGGCGCTGCAGTTGCTCGAATGGGAGGCGTTCGAGGGCGAGCGCGCGGCATTGCTGATCGACACGATCGCCGACCAGACACGCGTGCTGCTCGAGCAATGGCATGCGCAGCGCGACGTATCGGCTGCCGATCCGGAAGCCGGCGCGAAGCGCGGGCAGGGCGCGGCGGCGAAACGTGCGGCCAAGGCGAAGGCGGGGGCATCGGCGCCCGCCGCGACAAGCACGCGGCGCGTGAACAAGCCCGCCTCGCGTTGAGCGCGGGACGGCATCGCACCAGGCCGATCAACCCGGCTTGCGCCCCGGTTCGGCGGGCGACGGCGGCCGGGCCGCCGGTTCTGCAGCATGGCCGTTGCCGCTGTCGTCACCGTCGCCGCCATTGTCGCCATTGCCGCCGTTTTCGCCTTCGACGACAGGCCGCGATCCGTCCGCATAGGCGACGACGCTGCGCTGCGGATTGGCGATCCGGATGCCGCGTTCGCGGAACGTCTCCGCGATCCGCCGGTTGAATTCACGCTGCACGCTCCAGCGCGTCGCGTCCGTGCATTGCATCTGTCCGGACAGCGCGAGTGCCGCGCCGTCGACCTGGTCGATCCCCCAGTAGCTGAAGTCCGACAGGATGCCGTCGCGGTATTTCGGATCGTCGCGCAACGCCGCGCCGATCTCCTTCAGCGTCGCGATCGCGCGATCGATATCCTCGCCGTAGGCAATACTGATCTTGACGGCGGCGTTGCCGAGCCCGCGATTCGTGTTGTTGACGGTCGTCACGGAGCTGAACGGGATCGTGTACAGCGACCCGTCGCCCGCGCGCAGCCGCACGGTGCGGATCGACAGGTACTCGACCGTACCCGACACGCCGGCGAGCGTGACCCAGTCGCCGACCTGCATCGCGTTTTCCATCAGCAGGAAGATCCCGGTGATGAAATCCTGCACGAGCTTCTGCGAGCCGAAGCCGAGCGCGACACCGAAGATGCTCGCGCCGGCAAGCAGCGGGCCCACGTTCACGCCGAGCTGGCTGAGGCCCGTCAGCACGACGACGAGCGCGATCATCACGAACAGCAGCGAGCGCAACATCGGCAGCAGCGTGCGCAGTCGCGCCGCGCGCACGAGATTGCCTTCGCGCGTCCACCGCTGCAGGCGGCGCTCGATCGCGATGTTCGCGGCTTCCCACACGAGGAGCGCGACGATGGCCGCGATCGCGATCGTCACCAGCGCCGACGCGAGGCGGTGGCCGATGGTGCCGGTTTCGAACGCGCGGAAGATCGGCACGCCCCAGATCTGCAGCAGCAACACGACGGTCACGATGCCGATCGCGCCCGACACGATCTGGCGCAGCAGCGGGTAGTAGCGGTACGCGTGCAGGTGGACGAGCGTGCGGTCTTCGTCGCGGCCCTGGAACAGCCGCGCGAGCGCGCCGAACACGACGATCGAGACCATCCGCATGCCGATCGTCACGGCGATCGAGCGGCCGCCGAGCGTGATCAGCACGCGATAGCCGTTGTGGACGTCGAGTGCCCACACGAACCACAGCGCCATCACGATGAATACCGACACGGGGGCCCACGCGTCCGCGAGCGCATTCGCGACCATCTCGAAGGACGCACGGTCGTCGCCGGCCGCGCGAATCCGCGCGGCGACCGGCTGGCGGCACCGCAGGATCAGTGCCGACACCATCAGGTGCCCGACGAGCGCGACGGCTTTAAGCAGGGCGACATGACCGGCCTCGCTGAGCCCGAAGCTCGCGGCGATCTCGACAGCGGCCGTGCAGGCGCCGACCACGATCACGATCCGCGCGATCGAGCGTTGCGCGAAATCGGCCCACGCATCGCTGATGTGCAGCAACCGCAATTGCCGCGCATCGGGCTGGAAGAACAGCCGGCTGACGATCGTGACGAGCCGGCAGATCACGTAGATGTCGATCAGCGCTTCGAGCGCGGATTCGATCGGGGTGCCCGTCTCTCCGATCGCGGACATCGTCAGGCTCGCGACACCGACGAACACGAGCAGCGGCACGGCCCGCAACGCAAGGCTGACGAGCGCGCGCGGCATCCGGTGCAGCAGCGTGGTGTGGCGGCGCGCGTGGCCTCGGCCTGGTGACGACGCGGGGGCGGTGTCGGGTGCATTGGCGGGATCGGCGGCGTCGGGTTTGGCGGGGGTGTCCGGCGGTGCGTCGTCGTCATCGGGCGTGGCGGAGTCCGGCGCGGTGCGGCGCGACGTGTCGGCACGCCGTGCGGCCACCGCGGCCAGCGCGCGTCGCAACAGCCGCTTTGCCAACCATTCGACGAAGAGCGCGGGCACGAGCATGGCGACGATGATCCAGAACGCGTGCGCGAGATCCGCGCGCTCGTCGGCTCGCACCAGCCTGTCGTGCCACCAGCTTCCGACCGAGCCGACATCGAGCAGCGAGTGCAGCGACTCCTTCAGCGCGCCGCCGATTTCGGTGGCCCAGCGCGATCCCTGCCGGACGAGCATCGACGCGAGCCCGTTCGACGTGAGCGCGCCCGGGGCCGCGGCAGCCGATGCGCCGCTGGCCGCCACCGCATTGCTTGCAGCGACCGCGGGTGCGCTGAGCGCGCCGACGGCCGCGATCGCACGCAGCGTCGTTTCGACCTGCGCACGATCGCGGGGATTTTCGAGCACGTCGAGTGCCTGCCGAGCCTGTTGCGGCGTCAGTGCGGGCGCGGTGCCGGAAGCGGCCGACGCGGCGGCCGGGGCGGGAGCGGCCGCGTGAGCGGCCGTGACGACGGCGGCAAGCAGCCAGCCGAGGAGGATATGTCGCATGGAGTGGGCATGCGGGCGCGCATCGGCGCGCGGCCCGCCGGGCTGAACGATGGACGGGAAGTTAACATGATCGCGCCCGGAACCGAATAGTTCCGTCGACGATCATTCGAATCGGGCATGCACGACGCGGCACGGCCGTTCGCGGCGCGTTTCCGCAGTCATGTGGCTGACGCAGGGAGGGTGAGGCGACTCGATTGCCGGCGTGTAAGGCGCGCGTAATGCCCGCTTGCGGGCAACGGCGAGCGCCGCGCGCATCGCGCCGAATTCATCCGGAATCCTGCCAATCATGCTTCCCCGTCGTGAAAAACCGGCAGGACGTGTTCCGCGATTTCTTCTATGACGTCGCGCACGGGCCGGTCGGAGCCCGGATTCAGCGTGACGTGATGTGTTCCTGCCGCGCGCATGTTCCGCAGGATGTCGATCAATGCGCGGCGTCCGGTTGCATAACCGAGCGGCAATGCGGTGGCCGGCGCATCGGGATCCGCGACGAGGTCGACGCGCATCGACACGCCGAACGCGCGAAAGGCCGGCGACGCGAGCCTTTCAACCGCCGCGCGCCACATCGAATAGCGTGCGCGTTGCGTGTCCGGATCGCGGTGATACGTCATCCAGCCGATCGAGTGACGCGCGATCCAGTCGACGCTTTGCCCGCCCGAGCCGACCGCCAGCATCGGCACCGCGTCGGCGCCGCGAGGCAGCAGCGTGAAGTCGGGCGCATCGGGCGGCGCCTCGTCGGGCAGCACGCGCGATGGCACGCCGAGCGCGGCCGCGACGACGTCCCAGTGCGCGCGGTACCGGTCGCGGCGCGTTTCCGCGTCGACACCGAACGCCGCATATTCGGGCGGCCGGTCGCCGGAGCCAAGCCCGAGGATGAAGCGCCCGCCCGACAGCGTCGCGACCGACAGCGCGCCTTTCGCGATATGCAGCGGATGGCGCAGCGGCAGCACGATCGCGCCGCTGGCGAGTGCAATCCGGCGCGTGCGTGACGCCAGTGCGCCGAGCAGGACCCACGGGTCGAGGTGGCCGACCGGGTCGGGATAGTCGGCGCTGTTCAGCGGCACGTCGCGAATCCACAGCGCGCGAAAGCCGAGCGTGTCGGCCAGCGCCGCGAGTTCGAGTTGCTCGTTGAAGTCGGCGACGACATGGCCGGTGCGAAGCAGCGGCAACGTGAGGCCGATAGACAGCTGCCCGGCCGAAAAGACGCGATGCGCGACGTCGGGGCGGGCAGGGGCGGGCGTGGTCATGTCGGGTCCTTGGAGGCGGGGCAAAGCGGGCGCGACGTTGCGTGTCCGAATGCTAGCGTGTTTGCGCGCCGGCTGCGCGGCGCGGCATGCGCAGCGTCCGATCGGGCGTGAGCGGTGGCGTCGAGGTAACGGGAGCCATGCGGGCAGCGGGCCGGGCATAATCGGTGCTTTCGATCATTGGGAACGGCGAATCCGGATGAATACGCTTCAACACGCGGCGATCGGTCTGGCGGCGAGCGCGATGTTTTTCACGGTTGCGTTCGACGCGCGCGCGGACGATGCGCAGCGCACCGCTATCTGCAAGACCGCCGAGGAAACGGGCTACACGGCCGACATCCGCAATTGCCTGCGGCTGAAATATGACGAGGCCGACCGACGGTTGAATGCCGTCTACAAGACGAAGATGGCGAGCCTGGATGCACAGGGCAAGGCGCGGTTGCGCGACGACGAGCGCCGCTGGCTAAAGACGCGGGATGCCGCCTGCGCCGAATCGCGGCAGCCCGATGCAGGCGGTACGCTCGGGCTCGTGGAGGTTGACAGTTGCTTCGTCGGCGAAACCGAACGCCGCGTCAAGGTCATCGAGGCCTTTCGTTGAGGTGTCGCGCAGGCCCCCGCGTTATGCCACCCGCAGCGTCGTGCCGCACAGCGTGAGGCCGAGGCGCGACGCCACGCGCTGTGACGCGCGGTTGTCGCTGTCGGTGCTGTAGAACAGCGTGCGGGTTCGAAGCGACGGCAGCCGCGACCACGCGGCGGTCACGGCTGCCGCGAGGCCGCGCCCCCGGAATGCAGGGGCCGTCGCGAGACCGAGTTCGGCACCGACTTCGGACAGCCGCGCGGCGAATGCGACCGATGCGACTTCTCCGTCGACGACGGCCGCACACCACGGCGCCCACAGATCGGCGGCGCCTTGAAACCCCATCGAGAACAGGCCTTCGGGCATCCCGCGCGTCGACAGTGCGTGCAGCAGATGCCGGCCCGCGTCGCTGTCGCCGTCGATCAGCTCGACGTGTGCGTCGGTGTCGAAACCGAGTGCGTGCGGCAGCGCGTAGACGAGGCCGATGTTCCAGTGCGGAACGGGGGCGAGCAGCGCCAGATAGCGTTCGAGATGCGCGGGCTGGGTGAAGTCCGCCGATGGCGTTTCGCTGTCGGCCAGCCGCGCCAGTTCTTCTGCGACAGGAAAGGGCACGTCGGCGCGTACGCCCGCGAGGTTGCGTTCCGCGCATCTGCCGAGCCAGAAGCGGGGCCCGGGCGAGCAGTCCGGATCGTTCTCGCGTTCGATCCGGTGATCCGGATGCAGCCGGAACAGCGTCCGGTAGTCGATATCCAGCCAGTCGTGTGTGTCAGGCATAGGTCGGGCAGGTGGCTCCCGTCAGGTGGCGGCGAGTTGCGCGAAGCAGGCCGGGGCGGGCCCGCGCGTCCGTTCATGCGTATGCGGCACTGTGGGGCGATTGTAAGCCGGTCGGCAATCGCGCGCAGATGCAACGACGCGACATCGGTGCGGGCCGTGCCGGCACGGCATGACGGCATGACGACATCGCGGCATGCCCGGCCGAGGGTCGCCGATCCGGCACGCGTTTCAGTTTCGAAACGTTCGCGCTGCTTGCCGGTGCGCGATTCGCCGCGATGGCCCCGCTGTGGCCCGCGCGGCCTTGCGGCGTGAAGCATGGTGCGCTCCTTGCATATCTGTACGGGCCGTGAGCGCGGTCGCGGACGCAGTCGGTCCGGCGATCGCTTCAGTGGGTCGGACGTATCGGATACGGGGACAAGAGAATGAAAACAGACCGAATCGCAACATGTCGTGTTGCAAACATGAATCGCCGACCTGCCTGGGTACTCGCTTCGCCGTTGATCGAGGCGACCTGAGCGCGCGGCTTTCCGTTCCATCCGAGCAATCGGGTTTGTTCTGAACGACGACGTGCAGGTGTGACGCACGAGGCCGACTGGTGCCGGTCGGCCGTCGGGGACGAACTTCGACCAGCTGTGGATGGCCCGGCCCGGAACCCGGATCGTCATGCTGGCGCGCGCAACGCGAGTCGTCGCGCGGCGCGGGCGTTCGTGCGCAGTGTATCGCGCCGGCGCGACGGGCCCGAACCGGATCGCACCGGATCGCACCCGAAAGCCGGCCGCGCATCGATGTGTCCGGCACCGCGGAATACATGCAGTCCAGGGGAAGCGTTCGCCGGCCGCGGCATGGCGGGCGCCGCGAAATTGTGCTGTCAGTTGATCCACTACCCCGATGGATCAATTGTTGAAGCGCCCATCGCCGAGTGGCTGATGGGCGTCTTTTTTTGTGCGCCGATTTGCGACGCGGGCCATCGGCCCAATCGCGCGGCGTTCTGTATCATGTGCTGGCGTGCCTGGCTGCCCGTGCGGGCGCACGGCTTGCCGGCGCACCCGATCACGCGTTGCCAACATGAACGACACAGCCCTGCACGACCCCTCAACCGCCGGCATCGATCCGGCCGCACTCGATGCGCTGCAGACGTTCGTCGAACGTCATCCGCGCCTGCTGGTACTGACCGGCGCGGGCATCAGCACCGACTCCGGCATTCCCGGCTATCGCGACCGCAACGGCCAGTGGATGCGCTCGCCGCCGATTCAGCTCCATGAATTCCTCGGCTCCGATGCCGCGCGGCGGCGTTACTGGGCGCGCAGCATGATCGGCTGGCCCGTCGTCGGCCGCGCGCGGCCGAACGGATCGCACGTCGCGCTCGCGCGGCTCGGCGGCGCGGGGCGGATCGAGCGTCTCGTCACGCAGAACGTCGACGGCCTGCACCAGCGCGCGGGCAGCGGCGACGTGATCGAGCTGCACGGCGGCATCGACGGCGTCACGTGTCTCGACTGCGGCGCGCATCATGCGCGCGCGACGATCCAGGTCATGCTCGAGGCCGACAATCCCGAGCTGCTGGGCGCGCAGGCCGAGCCTGCCGCGGACGGCGACGCGCATCTCGAATGGGCGGCGCTCGACACGTTCCGCATCCCGGCGTGCCCCGCGTGCGGCGGGCTGCTGAAGCCGGCGGTCGTGTTCTTCGGCGAAAACGTGCCGCGCGAGCGCGTGGCGCTCGCGTCGCAGGCACTCGATGCGGCCGATGCGCTGCTCGTCGTCGGCTCGTCGCTGATGGTGTATTCCGGCTACCGTTTCTGCGTGTGGGCGCAGGCGCAGCACAAGCCGGTCGCCGCGCTCAATCTCGGCCATACGCGCGCCGATCCGATCCTGACGCTGAAGGTCGAGGCGCGCTGCGCACCCGCGCTCGACGCACTCACCGCGCGGCTGGGCCTCGCGGGCCACGCACCGGAGCACGCATCGTGACCGATCCGACCGCTTCGCCCGATCCGTCCGCGCGGCTGTCGGCGCCGGCAGCCGAACGCAATCGCGGGCCGATCCTCGACGTCTTGCGCCGCGTGTTGCCGGCGAGCGGCCGCGTGCTCGAAATCGCGAGCGGCACGGGCCAGCACGTCGTCCACTTCGCACAGGCGCTGCCAGGCCTGCACTGGCAACCGAGCGATCCCGATGCGCAGGCGCGCCGCTCGATCGCCGCGTGGGTTGCCCATGCGGGCCTCGCGAACGTTGAAGGGCCGCTGGCGTTCGACGTGCGCGACGCGTCGTGGCCGGTCGACGCGCTCGACGCGATCGTCTGCCTCAACATGATCCACATCTCGCCCTGGGCCTGCACCGACGCGCTGTTCGCGGGCGCGTCGCGCCTGCTGCGGCCGGGCGGCGTGCTGTTCCTGTACGGGCCGTATCGCCGCGAGGGCCGGCACACGGCGCCGTCGAACGAGGCATTCGACCTGCAACTGCGCAGCCGCGACCCGTCGTGGGGCGTGCGCGATCTCGAAACCGTCGTCGCGCTCGGCCTCGATTGCGGGCTCGACTGCATCGAGGTGGTCGAGATGCCGGCGAACAACCTGAGTGTCGTGTTCCGGCGGCTGCCGCACGCGGAGCAGTGACACGCAAGCGCGCATCGCCGCCGGGTTTCCACTATCCTTTCGCCTGTGCGCGCGACCCGGTTCGGGTCGCGCCCCGTTTTTTCCGGAGAATTGACTAATGGGCAAACAAGCAATCGGTGTGATCGGGCTCGCGGTGATGGGCCGCAATCTCGCACTCAATATCGAGAGCCGCGGTTACGCGGTGTCTGTGTACAACCGCAGCCGCGAGAAAACCGACGAACTGATCGCCGAATTCCCCGGCCGCAACCTGGTGCCGACCTATACGCTCGAGGAATTCGTCGCGTCGCTCGAAACGCCGCGCCGGATCCTGATGATGGTGAAGGCCGGCGAAGCGACCGATGCGACGATCGCATCGCTCAAGCCGCTGCTCGAGAAGGGCGATGTGCTGATCGACGGCGGCAACACGCATTTCACCGACACGATCCGCCGCAACCAGGAGCTCGCGCAATCGGGCCTGCACTTCATCGGCACCGGCGTGTCGGGTGGCGAAGAGGGCGCGCTGCGCGGCCCGTCGATCATGCCTGGCGGCCAGCGTGACGCGTACGACCTCGTCGAGCCGATCCTCAAGCAGATCGCCGCGAAGGCGCCGTCGGACGGTGAGCCGTGCGTCGCGTACATGGGCCCGGACGGTGCGGGCCACTACGTGAAGATGGTCCACAACGGCATCGAATACGGCGACATGCAATTGATCGCCGAAAGCTACTCGGTGCTGAAGGACGTCGCGGGCCTGACCAACGACGAACTCGGCGCGGTGTACACCGAATGGAACCAGGGCGAACTCGACAGCTACCTGATCGAGATCACGTCGAAGATCTTCGGCAAGAAGGACGAAGAGACCGGCAAGCACCTCGTCGACGTGATCCTCGATCGCGCCGCGCAGAAGGGCACCGGCAAGTGGACGAGCCAGAACGCGCTGGATCTCGGCGTGCCGCTGCCGCTCATCACCGAGTCGGTGTTCGCGCGTGTGCTGTCGTCGCTGAAGACCGAGCGTGTCGCGGCCAGCAAGATCCTGTCGGGCCCGGCCGCCGCGCCGTTCGACGGCGATCGCGCCGCGTTCGTCGAAGCGGTGCGCCGCGCGCTGTACCTGAGCAAGGTGATCTCGTACGCGCAGGGCTTCGCGCAACTGCGCACGGCATCCGAAGAATACGGCTGGAACCTCGATCTCGGGACGATCGCGAAGATCTTCCGCGCGGGCTGCATCATCCGCGCGCGCTTCCTGCAGAAGATCACGGACGCGTACGCGAAGGATCCGGCGCTCGCGAACCTGCTGCTCGATCCGTACTTCAAGGACATCGCCGCGAATTACCAGGCGTCGCTGCGCGACGTCGTGGTGGCCGCGGTGAAGGCAGGCGTGCCGGTACCGGCGTTCGCGTCGGCCGTCGCGTACTTCGACAGCTATCGTTCGGAGCGGCTGCCGGCAAACCTCGTGCAGGCGCAGCGAGACTTCTTCGGCGCGCACACGTTCGAGCGCACCGACAAGCCGGGCAGCTTCCACGCGAACTGGTCCTGACCGGCTGGCGGGGGCGGCATTGTTGCGAAAATCTATTCTTTGAATAGGGTTTTTCTATCCCGGATGCCGGCATTGTTGGCTCCGGGGAAACAGTGTTTTCGTTCTTTCATGGTTTTCCCTAGGTGTTCCCGGGACTAAACTCTGTTCCATCGCTGCAGACATGGTGTGTGCGGCGGAGCAAAAAAATCCCGGAGGTAATCATGAAATCGCTGATCGCAACGTTCGCCGCAGCTGCCGTTCTCGCCGTTCCCGCCGTCTCGTTCGCCCAACAGAATGCGCCCGTCACCCGTGCACAGGTGAAGGCCGACCTGGTCGCCGTCCAGCAGGCCGGCTACAAGCTGGGCAGCGACCGTACGAACTACCCGGAAAGCATTCAGGCCGCTGAAGCCCGCCTGAACCCGCAACAGAACGTTGCCGCTGCCGACACGACCGGCTATGGCGCACAACCGGCTGCCGCGCAAGAATCCGGCGCACCGGCCAAGGCCAAGACCGGCTGGCAAGTCAAGCGCATCGCTGACGACGCGCCGATCTACAAGGGTCGTTAATGCGGGTTCGGTCGGTGCGGCCGCGTTGGCGGCCCGATCCGTCCCCTGAAGTACGAACAGCCCGTCGTTCCGGATAGCGGAACGACGGGCTGTTTTCATTGGTGGCGCGCGTATCGCGCCGACCGTCGGTTCAGTGCAGCGGGCGCCTGCCGCGCCCGATACCCCGGAACAGCGCTTCCGCCGGTTCCAGCACCTGCAGCCACGTTTCGTCGTAGCCGCTCAGCGTGTCGAGCGCGTCGCGCAGCCGCTCGATCGCGAGGACCGGCAGCTCGACGCTGTGGCGCGTGGCGCCGGTCATGTGCGCGACGCTCGCCAGCTGGACGAGCGCATCGGCCGCCTCGGCGACGTCGGTCGCGAACAGCAGGTGCCGGTTGAGCAATTCGACCAGGCCGCTGGAACCGGAGAAATCGTCGGCGTTGAGCTGCACGGAAAGAAACGTCGCGTTGTTCATTGTCATGCTCCTCGTTGTCGTTGGGTCGCGCAGTGCATCACCGAGTATAGGTGGCGATCGCGGGGGAGAATGTGACGGGATCGATACGGCAGGCGCGGGTGGCGAGGCGTGCGGAAGATCCGGGGCAAGCCCGCCCGGCGGGGCTCGCAGGTGGCCGGCACGCTGCTGCGGCACCGCAAGATTGTTGCCGGATCAGGCATCGGGCGCGGCCTTGACCGCCACAAATGGTATCTTTGCCGATCGGAACGGCGCGAAAAAGGGGCCGGTGAGCCCATCGCGCCGATGTTCCGCTGTGGAAACTGACGGCCGCGAGAGCGGTCGGATACTGATTGGTCCGGCCGTCCGGCCGGACATCGTGCGTCGCGCGCCGGGGGGCGGTGGGCGGCGCAACGACGCAAATCCGGGAGGACCCTTGAGAGAAACTATTCCCATCCACGATGCGCCGACGCGCTGGCTGCCGCAGGCGGCACTCGTTGCCGCGGCCATCGCGCTGACGGGTTGCACGATGACGCCGTGGACCGACAGCTGGCAGCCGGCGCGCCAGTCGGCACCCACGTCGGCCGCGACGCCGGGCGTGATCGCCGGCTATTACCGCGTGAATCCGGGCGATACGCTCGCGGGTGTCGCGAACGCGTACGGGCAGCGCGTGCAGGACGTCGCCAGCTGGAACCACATGGCGCCGACCGATGCCGTGTATCCCGGGCAGGTGCTGCGCGTCGCCCCGCCGCCTGCGGCGACGTCGCTCGGGCAGCCGCCCTCGGCGGCCGCGCAGCCGGGCTCGCTCGCCTGGCCGGCCACCGGTGTCGTGGCGACGCCGTTCACGGCCGGCAGGACGCGCGGCATCGTGATCGCCGCGTCCGGGCCCGACCATTCGGTGCGGGCCGCGGCGGCCGGACGCGTGGTTTATGCGGGGTCCGGCGTCAAGGCCTACGGCCCGCTCGTGATCCTGAAGCATGAGAACGGGCTCATCACGGCCTACGGGCACAACGGCAAACTGCTGGTCAACGAAGGCGACGCGGTGCGCCAGGGCCAGCCGGTCGCCGAAATGGGCACCGACGCGAGCGGCCGTTCGACGTTCGAGTTCGAAGTGCGCCAGAACGGCAAGGTCGTCGATCCGATCAACTTCCTGCCGCGCAACGGCGGCTGACGGCCCGCCTCGCCCCGTGTGCGCCGGGCGGCGCACACGTTCAGGCGTTTCCCGCCCTCATCCTTTCCCGAGCGTCACCGCGGCCGACTGTCTCGCGTGATTGCCGAGCCAGCGAATGCCCAGTGCGAGCGCCGCCGCGCCGATTGCGATCAGCGAACACTGGATCGCGACCGGCAGGTAGCCATGCGGCCGCGGATCGACGAACGGGTAGGGATACCAGTTCTCCAGCGCGCCGCGCACGAGCGTATAGCCGAGATAGACGACCGGAAAGGCGAGCCACGCGAACGCGCTGCGCCGTGGGATCGGCAGGCGCGGCTCCACGTACAGCCAGTCGCACAGCACGACGAGCGGCACGATCCGGTGCAGTACCCAGTTGTTGAACGCCGGCGTGACGTGGCGCAGCGCATCGAGCCGCGCGAGCAGGAGCTCGTAGACGATCGCGGTGATCAGGACGTACAGCACCGCGGCGCCGCGCATCGATTCGTAGCGAGCCGAGCCGGGGCGGGCGATGCGCCAGAGCCCGGCGGCGAGCATCGCGGCCGCGTAGAGGCTGCTCAGTTGCGTGAAGTAGCTGAGGAAGTTGCCGAGCTCGAATGCAGGCATGCCCCAGTAGCCGGCGATGCTGTGCAACGTCGTCGACACCGCGAGCAACGCGGCGGTCAGCCGATAGGCCGCAACGAAGAACGCCTTGCTCATGATGCGCGCGCAACGTCGACACCAAAGCTTCATCGTGCCACAGCCGTTTACGGGCGCGATGCGGATTTTCCATATGACGGCCCTGCGCGGCGCGTGCGTTGACGATTCGTCCGATATTTGACCTTGCCGCACAAAACCGGACGCGCGTGCGGCTACAATCGTGGCAGCTTTGCCGGGCTGCCGAGCCGATTGCGGCATGCGCCCATCCCCGCATACAACACGAGACGAAGCATGAGAAACATCCTCGCGAAACAGACGCGCTACAGCTCGCCCGCGATCTTCTTCCACTGGGCCGTGTTCGCGCTGGTGGCGCTGGCCTACCTGGCCATCGAGATCCGCGGGCCGAAAGGCAGCGACAGCCGGGTGTTCTGGATGAACGTGCACCTCACCGCGGGCACGCTCGTGCTCGTGCTGTCGGTGCTGCGCGTGCTGTGGCGAGTCGTCAGCCGCGTGCCCGAGGCCATTCCGCAAACGGCGCTGCTGCGCTGGCTCTCGAAGCTCGCGCATCTCGCGCTCTACGTATTCATCATCGCGCAGCCGCTGCTCGGCATCATGATGATCAACCTGGGCGGAAAGCCGGTGTCGCTCGACTGGCTCGGCGTGTCGTTCACGCTGTTCGGCCCCGACAAGGCGCTGCGGCCGACGATCAAGGAAGCGCACGAGTTGATCGGCAACGCGTTCTATTTCGTGATCGGATTGCACGCGCTGGCCGCGCTCTACCATCATTTCATCCGGCGCGACGACGTACTGCGGCGCATGGCGCCCTGAACGACACGTTCGTTCCGGAAGCATGCAGCAGGCGGGGGCGCATGGTTGTGTTGACAACCATGCGCCCCCGCTCCGTTTACCGCCATCCGCGCTGGTCAGCGCGTTAAACATTCTGTAACATCTCGGCTGTTTTTACATTCCGCTTACTCTGCGCCGCGCATGCTGCACCGACATCGTCACCTGACCGCCTGGCTTGGCGTGCTCGCGATCTGGTTCGCGATCGCGGCGCCGCTGGTGTCGCAGTGGCGCGTCGCGCAGGCGGCCACGCCCGACGCAATTGTCTGCAGTGCAGAGCATGGCGCGCATCGGTCACCCGATGCAGGCCGCATGCACGATCACGCGCTGCATCTCGATGCGTGCGGCTACTGCGGTTTCTTCGCGCACAGTCCCGCGATCGGCGGGCCCGCCGCCGCGGCACTCGCTGCCGTTCCCGTCGTTTCCGTCTCCGCCGTCGCGCCGCCTGCCGTCGCGGCGCGCACCGACCGCTATCCGCGCGCGTACCCGCGCGCACCGCCCGAGCGCGCCTGACGCGCTGTTTTCCGTTCTTTTCACCGCCGCTATCCGTGCGGCCCGTCGAGGCCGTGCGGAGGGCGTCACTCGGGCTTTCGATCATGACCATTTTCCAGTTGCGTGCGCCGCGGGCGTCGCGCAATGCCTGTGCGCGGCGCATGCCGCGCGTGCTGAAACTCACCGTTCCCGCGCTCGCAGCCGGCGCACTGGCCGCGAGCGCCGCGGCAGCCGAAACGGCGCGCGCGGCCAGTGCGCCGGCCGACGATACGGCCGTGCCGCTGCCGGCCATCGAAGTCGTCGCATCGCCGCTGACGACGCCGCTCGTCGTCGTCACGGATCCGAAGACCCCGCGCCAGCCGCTGCCCGCCAGCGACGGCGCGGATTACCTGAAGACGATCCCCGGCTTCACGTCGATCCGCAGCGGCGGCACCAACGGCGACCTCGTGCTGCGCGGGATGTTCGGCTCGCGGCTGAACATCCTGGCGAACGGGATGTCGACGCTCGGCGCATGCCCGGGCCGGATGGATGCGCCGACGTCGTATATCGCACCGGAAAGCTATGACAAGGTCACCGTCCTGAAGGGGCCGCAGACCGTGCTGTACGGCCCCGGCGCATCGGCCGGCACCGTGCTGTTCGAGCGCGTGACACCGCGATTCGACAAGCCCGGCATGCGCTTCGAGGGCAGCCTGGTCGGCGGGTCGTTCGGCCGCAACGACCAGAACGTCGACGTGACGGCCGGCACGCCGGATGTCTATGGCCGCGTGACCGCGAACCACGCGCATTCGCAGGACTACAAGGACGGCAACGGCAACACCGTGCCGTCGCAGTGGGACAAATGGAACGCCGATGCGGCGCTCGGCTGGACACCGGACGACCACACGCGCGTCGAGTTGACCGCCGGCACCGGCGACGGTTATGCGCGCTACGCGGGGCGCGGAATGGACGGCGCGCATTTCCGCCGCGAGACGTTCGGCCTGTCGTTCGACAAGAAGCATATCGGCGACGTGCTCGACCGGATCGAGGCGCGCGTGTACTACAACGAAGCCGATCACGTGATGGACAACTACACGTTGCGGCAACCCGACCCGACCAGCAGCATGCCGATGCGGATGGCGTCGGAAGTGCGGCGTCGCACGGTCGGCGCGCGCGCAGCCGCGACGTTCCGTTTCGCCGGCGACTTCAAGCTCGTGACGGGCGTGGATGCGCAATCGAACCGGCTCGATTCGCGCTCGGCGATGGGGCGGCAGAACTACGGCGACCAGCCGTGGGATGCGCAGGCGACGATGTGGAACGCAGGCGTGTTCGGCGAACTGACGTGGTACGCGAGCGAAGTGTCGCGCGTGATCGGCGGCGTGCGCGTCGACTATGCGAGCGCACGCGACAAGCGCCCGACGACGAGCGGCATGATGAAGAGCAAGCCGAATCCGACCTTCGACGACGATCGCACGCGCGTGCTGCCGAGCGGCTTCATCCGCTACGAACGCGATCTCGCCTCGCTGCCCGTCACGTGGTACGCGGGGATCGGCCATACGGAGCGTTATCCCGATTACTGGGAGCTGTTCTCCGCGAAGCGCGGGCCGGCCGGTTCGGTCAACGCGTTTTCGGCGGTGCAGCCGGAGAAGACCACGCAGCTCGACATCGGCGCGCAATACAGGAGCGACCGGCTCGATGCATGGGTGTCGGCCTACGCGGGCTACGTGCAGGACTTCATCCTGTTCAACTATTCGGCCGGCATGATGGGCCCGACCACGCAAGCGACCAACGTCAACGCGCAGATCATGGGCGGCGAGGCGGGCGTGTCGTGGCGGCCGGTTGCGCCGCTGCGCGTCGAGACGTCGCTCGCGTATGCGTGGGGGCGCAACGTCGCAAGCGGCGATCCGCTGCCGCAGATGCCGCCGCTCGAAGCACGCATCGGGCTCGAATACACGCGTGGTGCGTGGTCGGCAGGGGGCCTGTGGCGCATCGTTGCGCCGCAGCATCGTTATGCCCTGAACGAGGGCAACGTGGTCGGCAAGGACTTCGGCCCGAGTGCCGGATTCGGCGTGCTCTCGCTGCATACGCAGTACAACGTGAGCAAGACCGTGCAGGTATCGGTGGGCGTCGACAACGTGCTGAACAAGGCCTATACCGAGCACCTGAACCTCGCCGGCAACGCGGGCTTCGGCTATCCGGCGAACTCGCCGGTGATGGAGCCGGGCCGGACCGCCTGGGTGCGCGTGAGCGCGAAGCTGTAACGCGTCGCGCGTGTGCGTTGCAGCATGCGCACGCATGAACGCGGCCCCGCCTGAACGGGCGGGGCGCGTCAACCGATTAGAGAACCGTGTCTAGTCAGGGCGCAAACGTTCGCGAGTCGTGATTCACTCCCGCATTCGACGCACACGGTGCACGCGACGTTCGCGATGCATCGTGTGTGTCGATCCGGCTTCATTCGCACCGGCAGCACAATAATCAGGAGAACATGCATGGCCAGGACGATGCGTTCCAGGGTGGTGGCAGGGGCAGTGGCATGCGCGATGAGCATCGCGCCGTTCGCGGGGACGACCGCGGTGATGACGCTCGCGACGACGCACGCGGCAATGGCGGCGACCACGCCCGCCGATGGCTACGCGGCGACGCGTTACCCGATCATCCTCGTGCACGGGCTCTCGGGTACCGACAAGTACGCGGGCGTGCTCGAGTATTGGTACGGCATCCAGGAGGACCTGCAACAGAACGGTGCGACCGTCTACGTCGCGAACCTGTCGGGTTTCCAGAGCGACGACGGCCCGAACGGGCGCGGCGAACAGCTGCTCGCTTACGTGAAGACGGTGCTCGCGGCCACGGGTGCGACCAAGGTGAATCTCGTCGGCCACAGCCAGGGCGGCCTCTCGTCGCGCTATGTTGCTGCCGTCGCGCCCGATCTCGTTGCATCGGTGACGACGATCGGCACGCCGCATCGCGGCTCGGAATTCGCCGACTTCGTGCAGAACGTGCTGGCGTACGATCCGACCGGGCTTTCGTCATCGGTGATCGCCGCGTTCGTCAATGTGTTCGGGATCCTGACGAGCAGCAGCCACAACACCAACCAGGACGCGCTCGCCGCACTGCAGACGCTGACCACCGCACGGGCCGCCACCTACAACCAGAATTATCCGAGCGCGGGCCTGGGTGCGCCGGGCAGTTGCCAGACCGGCGCGCCGACCGAAACCGTCGGCGGCAACACGCACCTGCTGTATTCGTGGGCCGGCACGGCGATCCAGCCGACGCTCTCCGTGTTCGGCGTCACGGGTGCGACGGACACGAGCACCCTTCCGCTCGTCGATCCGGCGAACGTGCTCGACCTGTCGACGCTCGCGCTGTTCGGCACCGGCACGGTGATGATTAACCGTGGCTCCGGGCAGAACGACGGGCTCGTGTCGAAGTGCAGTGCGCTGTACGGCAAGGTGCTGAGCACGAGCTACAAGTGGAACCACCTCGACGAGATCAACCAGCTGCTCGGCATGCGCGGCGCGTATGCGGAAGATCCGGTCGCGGTGATCCGCACGCATGCGAACCGGCTGAAGCTGGCGGGCGTGTAATCGATGACGGCACGAGGAGGAAGCACGCCGCTGGCGCGCCGCGCCGTGGTTTATGGTGTCGTGGGGCTGGCGGCGATTGCCGGCGTGGCGATGTGGAGCGGCGCGGGCCGGCATGGCGGGCCGGGCGCATCCGGCGAGCCGCCGGATGCGTCGGCGGCTCGCGGGCCGGCTGCCGCACCGCCGCAGGCCGCCGTGCCGGCAAGCACGGGCCTGCCGCCGTCGCTCGCCGGTTCCAGCGCGCCCCGCTTGCCGCTCGATGCCGGCGGCCATCTCGCGAAGGCGCGCGCGGTGCGGGATTTCTTCGACTACTGCCTGACCGCGCAGAGCGACCTGAGTGCGGCCGGGCTCGATGCGTTCGTCGTGCGCGAGATTGCCGCGCAGCTCGACGGTACCGTTGCGCAGGCCGAGGCGCTCGACGTGTGGCACCGGTATCGCGCGTATCTCGACGCACTCGCGAAACTGCGCGATGCCGGCGCGGTCGACAAGTCGGACCTGGGTGCATTGCAGCTCGCGCTCGACCAGCGCGCGTCGATCGCGTACCGCACGCTCGGCGACTGGAGCCAGCCGTTCTTCGGTGCGGAGCAATGGCGGCAGCGCTACGACCTCGCGCGGCTGAAGATCGCGCGAGACCCCACGCTGACGGATGCGCAGAAGGCCGAACGGCTCGCGGCGCTCGAACAGCAGATGCCGGCCGACGAACGCGCGGCGCAGCAGCGCGTCGACCAGCAGCGGGCGGCGATCGACCAGATCGCGCAATTGCAGAAGAGCGGGGCGACGCCCGACGCGATGCGCGCACAACTGACGCAGACGCTGGGCCCCGAAGCGGCTGCGCGTGTCGCGCAGATGCAGCAGGACGACGCATCGTGGCAGAGCCGCTACGCGGACTACGCGGCGCAGCGTGCGCAGATCGAGTCGGCCGGCCTGTCGCCGCAGGATCGCGACGCGCAGATCGCCGCGCTGCGGCAGCGCGTGTTCACGAAGCCCGGCGAAGCCGTGCGCGCGGCGTCGCTCGATCGCGGGGCCGGCAGCACGCAGTAACACGGGCGGCGCGGCGCATGACGGTCGTTATGCCGCGCGCGTGAGATCGCGAGGCAGGTGTTGCTCGATGGTATTCGCGAGCGTGTCGAACGCCGGCCGGATGCCTTCGTGCGCGACGCACGCATAACCGAGCAACAGGCCGCGCCGCGCGGTGTCGAGGCTGCTGTAGTAGCTGGTGAGCGGACGCACGATCACGCCCGCATCGAACGCGCTCTGCGTGACCGCGCGGTCGTCGCAGGCGTCGGGCAGGCCGAGCACGAGATGCAGGCCGGCCTCGTCGCCCATCACGGGCAGCGCGTCGCCGAAGCGCGCGCGGATCGCGTCGATCATCAGCTGCCGGCGCTCGCCGTACAGCGTGCGCATCCGTCTGACGTGCGAAGTCAGGTGGCCGTCCATGATGAATTCGGCGAGCACGGCCTGCTGCATCAACTGGCCCTCGCGATACAGCTCCGATAACCCGGTGCGGAACGTGTCGACCAGATGCTCGGGCACGACCATGTAGCCCATCCGCAGCCCCGGGAACAGCATCTTGCCGAGACTGCCGACGTAGATCACGCGGCCGCCGTCGTCGAGCCCCTGCAGCGACGCGAGCGGGCGGCTGCCGTAGCGGAACTCGCTGTCGTAGTCGTCCTCGATGATCCAGCAGCGGTGCTGTCGCGCGTATTCGAGCAGCATCCGACGCCGTGCGAGGCTCATCACCATCCCGAGCGGGTACTGGTGCGACGGCGTGACGAGCACGAGCCGGGGCGGATGCTGCATGTCGCTGGCGCGCGGGTCGAGGCCTTCCTGGTCGACCGGCACCGGCGTCAGCGTGAGGCCCGCCGCCTGCAATACGCTTCGCACACCCCAGTAGCACGGTTCCTCGACCCACGCGCGATCGCCGATGTCGGACAGCAGCCGCACCGCGAGATCGATCGACTGATGGATGCCCGTCGTGATGATCACCTGGTCCGGCGAGCACTTGACCGAGCGCGCGACGCGCAGGTAATCGGCGAGCGCGCGCCGCAACGGCCGGTAGCCGCCGCCCGGCGCATAGGTCAGCAGCTCGGGGTTCGCTTCCTTCCACAGCCGCGCCTGCAGGCGGCTCCACGTCCGGCTCGGGAACTCCGACACGTCCGGCACGCCCGGCATGAACGCACCCCATTGGCGTCGCGATACCCCCGCATGCTCGATCAGTTGCCGGCCGCGCATCGACAGGCCGCCCTGCGCGTCCGGCTGCGGCGCCGCATCGGCGCTCGACGGCGGCGGCGCGGCGCCCGGCACGTGGATCGCGGCAGCATCCGGCCGCGTGTCGGCCACATAGGTGCCGCTGCCGGTGGTCGTCAGCACGTAGCCTTCGGCGGTCAGCTGGTCGTACACGTGCAGCACGGTATTGCGCGCGATCGACAGGTCGGCCGCGAGCGTGCGGGAACTCGGCAGCTTCGTTCCTGGCCCCAATTCTCCGGTCAGGATGGCCTGCTGCATCCACTGCAGCAACTGCCGGTACATCGGCTCGGGCGAGCTGCGGTCGAGACGGGCGGAGAGCCAGTCGGCGAGGATCACGGTATCCAAAGTGGTCCTACTAGTAATATTGAAATGGTTCCCTATTGTAGAACCGTGGGCGCCGTATAGTGGCTCGCATCTCAAAATCAATTGTCGCGAAGCAAGGGGACAGCCACGATGAAGTCCGATGATGTGATCGTCAGCTTTCGCGGCGTGCGGAAGACCTACGACGGTGAAACGCTGGTCGTCAAATCGCTCGACCTCGATATCCACCGCGGGGAATTCCTGACGCTGCTCGGGCCGTCGGGCTCCGGCAAGACGACCTGCCTGATGATGCTGGCCGGCTTCGAATTCCCGACCGGCGGCGAGATCCGCCTCGACGGCGAGCTGCTGAACAACGTGCCGCCGCACAAGCGGAACATCGGCATGGTGTTCCAGAACTACGCGCTGTTTCCGCACCTGACGGTCGAGCAGAACGTCGCGTATCCGCTGACCGTGCGCAAGCTGCCGGCCGCGGAGCGTGCGGAACGCGTCGCGCATGCGCTGAAGATGGTGCAGATGGAGCGCTTCGCGAAACGTTACCCGGCGCAACTGTCGGGCGGCCAGCAGCAGCGCATCGCGCTGGCGCGCGCGCTCGTGTTCGAGCCGAAGCTGGTGCTGATGGACGAGCCGCTCGGCGCGCTCGACAAGCAGCTGCGCGAGCACATGCAGTACGAACTGAAGGCGCTGCACGAAAAGCTCGGCGTGACCTTCGTGTACGTGACGCACGACCAGGGCGAGGCGCTGACGATGTCCGATCGCGTCGCCGTGTTCGACAAGGGCATCGTGCAGCAGCTCGACACCGTCGACCGCCTGTACGAATCGCCGTGCAACGAATTCGTCGCGAACTTCATCGGCGACAGCAACCGGCTGCGCGGCACCATCGCGCGCGTCGACGGCGAATTCTGCGAATTCCGGCTCGACGACGGCACGCAGCTCGTCGGCCGCCGCATCGGCGATGCGGCCGAGGGCGCGCCGGCCGTCGCGTGCATCCGCCCCGAGCGCATGAGCCTCGCCGCGCACGACGCGAACGGGCACGCGAACGGCGCGGCCGCCAACCGGTTGAGCGGCGAGGCGCGCAGCCTCATCTATTTCGGCGATCACGTGCGCATGCGCTGCGCGCTGCCGGGCCAGGACGAGTGCTTCGTGAAGGTGCCGCTCGGCACCGGCGCGCTCGATGCGTTCTCGCCCGGCGCACCGGTCGCGCTCGCGTTCGCACCCGAACACCTGCGCGTGTTCGCCTGAGCAGGGTTTTCCCGGTTTTCCGCTGTACGTCGTCAACAACAACTGCCCACTTCCACCACGAGAGGAGAGGAACCACCATGAACCGAGCAAGCATTACCGCGCGTCGCACCGCGCTGGCACTCGCGCTCGCCGTCGTCGGCGTATCGGCATCGGCTGCCGAACTCACGGTCGTCAACTTCGGCGGCGCGAACGGCGACGCGCAGAAGGCCGCGTTCAACCAGCCGTTCGAGAAGGCGACCGGCAACAAGGTCACCGCCGTCGAATACAACGGCGAGCAGGCGAAAGTGAAGGCGATGGTCGAGGCGAAGCACGTCAACTGGGACGTGGTCGAAGTCGAGTCGGGCGACCTGAATCGCGGCTGCGACGAAGGGCTGTACGAGAAGCTCGACTGGTCGAAGATCGCGAAGAAGTCCGACCTGATTCCGGAATCGCCGCAGGTGTGCGGCGTGGGCTTCTTCGTGTGGTCGACGGCGCTGTCGTACAACGCGGACAAGCTGAAGTCGGCACCGACCGGCTGGGCCGATTTCTGGAACGTCAAGAAATTCCCCGGCAAGCGCGGCATGCGCAAGGGCGCGCGCTACAACCTCGAATTCGCGCTGATGGCCGACGGCGTCGCGCCGAAGGACGTCTACAAGGTGCTCGGCACGAAGGCCGGCCAGGACCGCGCGTTCAAGAAGCTCGACGAGCTGAAGCCGTATATCCAGTGGTGGGAAGCGGGCGCGCAGCCGCCGCAGTTCCTCGTCGCCGGCGACGTCGTGATGTCGACCGCGTACAACGGCCGCATCGACGCCGCGCAGAAGGAAGGCAAGAACCTGAAGGTCGTGTGGAACGGCAGCATCTACGACCTCGACTACTGGGCGATTCCGAAGGGCTCGCCGAACAAGGCGCTGGCCGAGCAGTACATCGCGTACACGCTGACGCCGAAGCCGCAGCAAGGCTATGCGCAGCACATCGCGTACGGCCCCGCGAACATCGCGGCGATCAAGTCGCTCGACGCGAAGACGCTCGCGAACCTGCCGAACTCGCCGGCCAACGGCAAGAACGCCGTGCTGGAAGACATCGGCTTCTGGACCGACCACAGCGACGAGCTCGAGCAGCGTTTCGCCGCATGGGCGACGAAGTAACCGGTCAGGCATCCTGAAGGTGCCCTGATGCAACCTGCCGCGCGGCGCGTCGATCGCGTCGCGCGGCCTTCCGCCGGAACGTGCCCGGCCGGAGAGAAACGTTGAATACGATGACGATCGCGTCTTCCTCGCCGTCGACCGCCGCGCTCAAGCGCGAGCTGAAGGCCGCCGAAGCCCGCAAGCGCACGATGGCGTTGCTGCTGGTCGCGCCGCTCGCGATTTTCCTGCTGCTGATCTTCGTCGTGCCGATCGGCACGCTGCTCACGCGCGCGGTGCAGAACCCGGAGATCGCGACCGCGTTGCCGAATACGGTCGCCGCGCTGTCGGGCTGGGACCGCAAGGCACCGCCGGCCGACGCCGCGTATGTCGCGCTCGCGGCCGACATGACGAAGGTGGCCGACAGCGAGGCGATGGGCGCGCTCGCGCGGCGCCTGAACACCGAGATTCCCGGTTATCGCTCGCTCGTCGCGAAGACGGCGCGCGCGATGCCGCTGAAAGGCGACAGCGATGCGGCACTGACGCCCGCGCAGACGCGCGCGAAACTGATCGACCTCGATGCGCGCTGGGGCGACGTCGCGTACTGGCAGTCGATCGCGAAGAACGGCAGCACCGTGTCGCCGTTCTACCTGCTCGCCGCGCTCGACCACAAGCAGGACGGCTTCGGCCACATCGTGCAGGCCGATCCGGACCAGTCGATCTATCTGGCGATCTTCGGCCGCACGTTCGTGATCGGCGTTGCCGTCACGCTGTTCGCGCTGCTGCTCGGCTATCCGCTCGCGTACTGGATCTCGACGCTGTCGGAGCGCCGCGCGAACCTCGTGATGATCCTCGTGCTGATTCCGTTCTGGACGTCGGTGCTGGTGCGCGTCGCCGCGTGGATCGTGCTGCTGCAGAGCGAAGGGCTCGTCAACAAGGCGCTGATCGGCAGCGGGCTGATCTCGCATCCGCTGACGCTGCTGTTCAACCGCGTCGGCGTGTACATCTCGATGACGCACATCCTGCTGCCGTTCATGATCCTGCCGCTCTACAGCGTGATGAAGTCGATTCCGCCGACCTACCAGCGCGCAGCCGTGTCGCTCGGCAGCCATCCGTTCGCCGCGTTCTGGCGCGTGTACGTGCCGCAGACCTACCCGGGCGTCGGCGCGGGCGCGCTGCTGGTGTTCATCCTCGCGATCGGCTACTACATCACGCCCGCGCTGCTCGGCGGGCCGAACGACCAGATGGTCAGCTACTACGTCGCGTACTTCACGAACGTGACGATCAACTGGGGCATGGCGTGCGCGCTCGGCGGGCTGCTGCTCGCGGCGACGCTGGTGCTGTACGCGGTGTACGGGCGCTTCACGCGCACGAACGTGAGCCTCGGCTGAGCGCCGCGCACAACGAAACGGAAAGGGGAATCCGACCATGAAACTCGCCAGGCCGCTGTTCGCGCCGCACATGTCGTTCGTCGAGCGCGCGTGGTACGTCGCGCTGCGCGTGCTCGTCGTGCTGACGCTGCTGTACCTGATCCTGCCGGTGCTCGCGATCGTGCCGCTGTCGTTTTCGTCGAGCACGTTCCTCGTCTATCCGATTCCGGGCTTCTCGATGCGCTGGTACGAGAACCTGATCGCGTCGGACGAGTGGCGGATGGCCGCGAAGAACAGCTTCATCGTCGCGCCGTCGGCCACCGTCGTCGCGACGGTGCTCGGCACGCTCGCCGCGATCGGTCTCACGAAGGCCGACTTCCGCGGCAAGGGGCTGCTGATGGCCGTGCTGCTGTCGCCGATGATCGTGCCGGTCGTCGTGGTCGGCGTCGGCATGTATCTGTTCTTCGCGCCGCTCGGGCTCGCGAACACCTACACGGGGCTGATCGCCGCGCACGCGGCGCTTGGCGTGCCGTTCGTCGTGACGACGGTCGCGGCGACGCTGCAGGGCTTCAACCAGAACCTCGTGCGCGCGAGCCTGTCGCTCGGCGCGAATCCCGTGTCGACCTTCTTCCGCGTGACGCTGCCGGTGATCGCACCGGGCGTGATGTCGGGCGCGCTGTTCGCGTTCGCGACGTCGTTCGACGAAGTCGTCGTAACGTTGTTCCTCGCCGGTGCGGACCAGACCACGCTGCCGCGCCAGATGTTCACGGGCATCCGTGAGAACATCAGCCCGACGATCGCCGCGCTTGCCACGATCCTGATCATCTTCTCGACGAGCCTGCTGCTTGCGCTCGAATGGCTGCGCGGACGCAATGCGCGGCGCGCGGTGAGCTGAGCGGGCGGGCGTGCCCCCGCCACCCGAGTCGCCACGCGTCATGCGTGGCCGCGCATTGCTTTCATTTCGCTGACTGACGAGGCGGCCGCCTGCACGTTCGATGCGGCTCTGCAACAATACGGGGCGCGGCGGCGCGCGTTCCGTGCGGTGCGACCGGAACGCCGCCGCGAGTCCAATCCGCGACGCGGCGCAACGCGTCGCTCGTCAGCCGAGCCGTCATCTTGTCCGAATTCGCTACCCCCGCCGGCGCGCATGAGCCGGCCGTCAACTGGCGCGCGATGTCCGCCGTGCTGCTGGCCGTCGCGCTCGCGACGCTCGACACCGCGATCGCGAACACCGCGCTGCCCGCGATCGCCGCCGACCTGCATGCATCGCCGGCCGCGTCCGTATGGATCATCAACGCATACCAGCTCGCGATGGTCGCGACGCTGCTGCCGTTCGCGTCGCTCGGCGACATCGTCGGCCACAAGCGCGTGTATATCGCCGGGCTCGCGGTGTTCACGCTCGCGTCGCTCGGCTGCTCGCTCGCGTCGACGCTGCCGATGCTGACGGCCGCGCGGATCGTGCAGGGCTTCGGCGCGAGCGCGATCATGAGCGTCAACGTCGCGCTGATCCGCGGCCTGTTCCCCGCGCACCGGCTCGGGCGCGGCGTCGGCTTCAACGCGCTCGTCGTCGGCGTGTCGTTCGCGGTGGGGCCGACCATCGCGTCGCTGATCCTGTCGGTCGCCGCGTGGCCGTGGCTGTTCGCGGTGAACGTGCCGCTCGGCGTGTTCGCGCTGGCCGTGGCGATTCCGTCGCTGCCGCAGACGGCGCGCGGCAAGCACGTATTCGATCCGGTCGCCGCATTGTTCAACGTGATCACGTTCGCGTCGCTGATCTTCGCGCTCGGCGAATTCGCGCAGCGCGGGCCGCTTTCGATCGTGTTCGCGTCGGCCGCGGTCGCGCTCGCATTCGGCTGGCTGCTGATTCGCCGCCAGGCCGGGCACCCGGCGCCGATGCTGCCGGTCGACCTGTTTCGCCGGCCGGTGTTCACGCTGTCCGCGCTGACCGCCGTGTGCGCGTTCGCCGCGCAGGGGCTCGCGTTCGTGTCGCTGCCGTTCTATTTCGAAACCGTCCTGCATCGCAACGCGGTCGAGACGGGGTTCCTGATGACGCCGTGGTCGGCGATCGTCGCGCTCGCCGCGCCGATCGCGGGGCGCTTGTCGGACCGTTATCCGCCGGGGCTGCTCGGCGCGATCGGTCTTGCGTTGCTGAGCGCGGGCATGGTGTCGCTCGCCGCATTGCCGGCGGCGCCGGGCGTGATCGACATCGGCTGGCGGATGATGCTGTGCGGTGCGGGCTTCGGCTTCTTCCAGTCGCCGAACCTGAAGGCGCTGATGTCGAGCGCGCCGCCCGAGCGCAGCGGCGGCGCGAGCGGGATCATCGCGACCGCGCGGCTGATTGGGCAGGCGACCGGTGCTGCGCTCGTCGCGCTGTCGTTCGGGATCGCGGGGCGCCACGGGCCGACGCTTGCTTTAATGCTCGGTGCGGGGTTCGCCGGGGCGGCGAGTGTCGCGAGCGGGTTGCGGCTCTTTGCGCCGTCGCATCGGGCCGGCGTGGCGGCGGCGACCACCGAGCGCGTGAGCGAGCGCGCGGCGGAATAGGCAAGGGCAAGTCACGAGCCGGTGCGCGGCAACCTGCCGCGCACCGGCCTTCAGGCTTCGCTCAGAACCCGCCCGACTTGATCAGCTGGTTGAGGTTCGCGATGTTCAGGCTGCCGAAACCGGTCGTGTAATCCCAGCCGGTGCCTGCGTTGTAGCCATACCCCTGATAGCCGTTGTTCCCCGACACGACGTCGTAGCGCACGAGCGACGGACGCGACGGAATGTCCGCATAGAAATTGCCGGCCGGGAAGCCGAGGCCCGTGCCGTTCGCCGCGAGCAGGCGTGCCCAGAGGCCCGTGAAGATCGGCGCGGCGAGGCTCGTGCCGCCGATCTGCTGCAACTGGCCGTAGTTGTAGATGTACGCGCCGGTGCTTTGCGCGGCGTCGAACGACACGTCCGGCAACTGGCGGTTGCTGCCCGACTGCCACGACGGTGCGGGCAGGATCGTGCTGACGCCGCCGCCCGTCGCCCACAGCTTGCCGTTGCCGTCGAGCCCTTCGTTCCACACCGTCTCGTTCGAGAACGCACCCGACGACGTCGTATAGAGCGTCGTGCCGCCGATCGCGAGCACGTGCGGCGACGAAGCCGGCCACGACACCGTGTAGTTCGAGCCGTCCGGATAGCCGCGGTTGTTGCACTCGTACACGCCTTCGTCGCCCGACGACACCGAGAAGGTCTGGCCTTGCGCCGCTGCCGTCGTGAAGATCTGTTCCTCGGCGTCGAGCGTGCCGTCCGCGTTTGCGTCGGTTTCGCACCAGCCGAGCGACACGTTGATCACCTTCGCGGTGTTGTCCGACACCGCGCGGTTGAACGCCTGCGTGAGGCCCGTGTTGCCGCTGGCGTTGAGGTCCGCCATGTAGAACACGAGCTTGCCGACCTGGCCGCCGGCCGAGCCGACGATCGACTGGCTGTCGAGATCCCATTCGCCCTGGCCGTCCTGGTCGTCGGTGTAGCTGCCGCCGGAGCCGTTGGTCTTGACGGTCTGCGTCGAGACGGTGCCGTAACCGTTGCTCGACGTGAACTGCTTCAGGTCCTGCAGCGTCTGCGACACGCCGCCGATCGTGATGATGCCGACGGTGACACCGGCTGCGGTCGGCACGCCGGTCGCGTTGTAGAGGCCCGGGAATTCCTTCGGATAGTGGCCGGTCGCCGTGCCGGCCGCGAGCGCCTGCGGCTTCGACACGTTGCCGATGCGCAGCAGCGGCCGCGCGTGTGCGACGCTCTGCAGCCCGAGCACCGAGCCGACCACATCGCCGAGCGCGCGCGGCACCTGCGCGGTCGACGTGTTGGCGAAGCCCGAGCGGCCCGCGTATTCGAAGTGCACGAGCGACGTGTTGAATGCGGTCTTCACGGTGCCGGCCGTGCCGCGTGCGGACACCAGCAACCGGTTCGGTGCGACCTCGACGTTCACGAAGCCGCTCTTGTGCAGATAGTCGACGACCGACTTCACCTGCGCATCGGTCGGCGCGTAGTTGGCGAGGAACTGCTCGTGCGTGAGGTACTGGCGGTAATGCGCGCTGCCGGGCCGGTTCACGTCGCGCGCCAGTTGCTTGAGCTGCGCGGCATTGCGCAGCTTCAGGCTGACGACGACGTCGGTCGTTTCGCCGGCCGCGAGTTCGAGCGACGGCGCCGCACTGCGCGCCATCAACTGCGGGCCGGTCAGAAAGGCCTTCGTATGGGTATCGACCCAGTCCGTCGCCGCATGCGCCGCAGCGGCAGCGAACACGAGGGGGGCCACGCACGCAAGGCGGCGGGGCGACGGCAGGGGCAGGGCAAACCAGGCGTTCCTTTTCATCGGGAGTCCTTTTTAGGAGAGACGACGTTGCTGGAGCCCTCGACCCTTGTGGGGTCGCGAGCGGTGACGAGCGTAGGGCGTCGCTACCGTTCAGGTAGCTGCCAGTTTCCATAGCTGTCAGTTCTGACATCGGGGTGTGGGCGTGCACGCGCAGCGTCGTATGCGCAGGCGATCGTGGGCGTGGCGAACGGAACCGGTTCGCGGCACGACGGCGCGGCAAAGCGCGACGTTCGCACGCACGAGTCGCTCGTCGCCGCGCCGGAACGTGCGCGATCGCGGAGTGGATCGACGCGTGAACGCGTGGCATGCGACCGGTCGTTGCCGCATGCCGCGTCGCACTATGTGGTCAAACGAAGCGATGCGGCAGGAACGGATTCGCGCGTGCACAAGAAACGGGCCGGTCGAACGCAAACGTTTCCCGAACTGTGGAACAGCGCGTCGGGCAGTCTTGCAGGCGGCTTTCGGATCGCGTGTCGCCCATGCGGATTAGAGGAAACGCTCGAATCCGGGCGCGGGTGCGCGCCGATGGGTGAGCAGCAGACCCGCACCGGATTGCACGACGCGGCTCGTGAAATTCCGCCTTGACGCGCATCGATGGGCGGCTATCCTTCAATCCATAACCAGCGAGTTATGAATTTTGGACGACATGCAGAACACACACGACATGCTTTTCAGAACCCTTGCCGATCCCACCCGCCGCGCGCTGTTCGAGCGGCTGTGCGCGGACGGCGAGCTGACGGTTGCCGCGCTGACGGCCCATGCGGGTGTCTCGCAGCCGGCCGTGTCGAAGCATCTCGGTGTCCTGAAGCAGGCCGGGCTCGTGAACGACCGTCACGAAGGCCGGCAGACGCACTACAGCGCACAGCCGCAAGCGCTGGCCCCGCTGATCGACTGGACGAGCCAGATGGCAGGTTTCTGGCAGAACCGGTTCGACGCCCTCGAAGATCTTCTGAAAAGGATCGACCAGTAATGAACCAGACCACCACCGAAACGCGTTCCGTCGTCGTCGACCGCGAACTGCCGCATCCGCCGGAGAAGATCTGGCGCGCGCTCACGCAACCGCACCTGATCGAGGCGTGGCTGATGAAGAGCGACTTCGAACCCGTCGCGGGCCGCGCCTTCAGCTTCCGCGCAGACTGGGGCTCGGTCGACTGCACGGTGCTGACGATCGAGCCGCCGCGCGTGCTGTCCTACACGTGGGCCGCGTACGGCCTCGAAAGCGTCGTCACGTGGACGCTCACGCCGACGCCGGCCGGCACGCACCTGCGGATGGAGCAGGTCGGCTTCCGCACGGACCAGGAGCAGGCGTACCGCGGCGCGCAGCACGGCTGGGTACGGTTCCTCGAGTCGCTCGAACAGGTGCTGGCGCGTCCCGACGAAGGCACGGAGGCCCGCGCATGAACGCAACGGACCTCACGCCGTCGGAGCGCATCGACGCGCTGATCGCCGGCATCGCCGACTGGCGCGGCCCGCTCTTTGCCGACCTCCGTCAGACGATCCTCGCCGCCGACGACAGCATCGTCGAGGAATGGAAGTGGATGGGCAGCCCCGTATGGTCGTGCGACGGGATGATCGCGGTGGCGAACGCGCACAAGGGCAAGGTGAAGCTGACCTTCATGCACGGCGCGCATCTGCCCGATCCCGGCGGGCTGTTCAATGACGGCCTGGACGGCAACGCGCGGCGCGCGATCGACTTCTTCGAAGGCGACCGGCTCGACAAGCGCGCGCTGAAGACCCTCGTGCGCGCGGCGATCGAATACAACCGCACCCACTTGAAGAAGAACGCACGGGGAGCGGGCGCGAAGGCGCGCGGCGACAAGGCGGCGTGACGAGCCTGACAATCGGCAACATTGCGTGACGCGAACAGGCAAAAAAAAGCCCGACACGAGGTCGGGCATCCAAATCGGCCGCAACCGCCCGCGAGGCGGCTGCGGCACCTGCAAAAGCAGGGCGCTTACGCTGCGAGCAGCGAGCGCAGCACGAACGGCAGGATACCGCCGTGCTTGTAGTAGTCGACTTCGATCGGCGTATCGATGCGCAGCAGGACCTGCACGCGCTGCGTTTCGCCGTTCTTGCGGTTGATCA
This sequence comes from Burkholderia sp. Bmkn7, assembly GCF_041103175.1. Taxonomy (NCBI): domain Bacteria; kingdom Pseudomonadati; phylum Pseudomonadota; class Betaproteobacteria; order Burkholderiales; family Burkholderiaceae; genus Burkholderia; species Burkholderia sp. Bmkn7. Next base: position 1,483,291 of record NZ_JBGCUH010000002.1, read on the forward strand.
CGAGCGTGACGTCCTGCTGCGGCTTGAAGTCGTCGCCGAGGCCTTCGATGTCGAACGTCTCGTCGCCGGTGATGCCGAGCGACTGGACGCTGTCCGAGCCCTTGAACTGCAGCGGCAGCACGCCCATGCCGACCAGGTTCGAGCGGTGGATACGCTCGAAGCTGCGTGCGATCACGGCCTTCACGCCGAGCAGCTGCGTGCCCTTCGCGGCCCAGTCGCGCGACGAGCCCGTGCCGTATTCTTCGCCCGCGAACACGACGGTCGGCGTATCGGCTGCGACGTACTGCATTGCCGCGTCGTAGATCGACTGCTGTTCGCCGCTCGGCTGGTGGATCGTCAGGCCGCCTTCGACGCGCGTGCCGTCCGCCTTCGCCGGGATCATCAGGTTCTTGATCCGGACGTTCGCGAACGTACCGCGCATCATCACGTCGTGGTTGCCGCGGCGCGAGCCGTAGCTGTTGAAGTCGGCCTTCTGCACGCCGTTTTCCTTCAGCCACTTGCCCGCCGGCGAGTCTTCCTTGATCGAGCCTGCCGGGCTGATGTGGTCGGTCGTGACCGAGTCACCGAAGATGCCCAGCGCGCGCGCGCCCTTGACCGTCGGGATCGATGCAGCCGGTTCCATCGAGAAGTCGTTGCCGAAGAACGGCGGCTCGGCGATGTAGGTCGACTTCGGCCAGTCGTAGACCTGGCCCGATTCGCCCTCGATCTTGCTCCAGAGGTCGCCCTTCTTGGTCAGCTTCGAGTAGTTGTCCTCGAACTTCTTCGGATCGAGCGCGAACTTGAGCAGCGCGTGGATTTCGTCGCTCGTCGGCCAGATGTCGCCGAGGTAGATGTCGCGGCCGCCCTTGCCCTTGCCGACCGGCTCGGTCATCAGGTCGCGCGTGATGTTGCCGGCGATCGCGTACGCGACGACGAGCGGCGGCGACGCGAGGAAGTTCGCGCGGATGTTCGGGTGGATACGCGCTTCGAAGTTACGGTTGCCCGACAGCACGGCTGCCGCGACGATGTCGTTCTTCGTGATCGCTTCGTTCAGCTCCGGCGTCAGGTCGCCCGCGTTGCCGATACAGGTCGTGCAGCCATACGCCGCGACTTCGAAACCGAGCTTCGACAGGTAGGGCAGCAGGCCCGTCTTCGTCAGGTATTCGGTGACGATGCGCGATCCCGGCGCGAGCGAGGTCTTGATCTTCGGATCGACCGTGAGGCCGGCCTCGACCGCCTTCTTCGCGAGCAGGCCGGCGGCCAGCAGCACGCTCGGGTTCGACGTGTTCGTGCACGACGTGATCGCGGCGATCAGGATGTCGCCGTTCTTCACGTCGACGCCGTTGCTCGTCGTGTATTGCGTGCCGAGGTCGTCCGCCTTCTTCGCGAAGCCGTTTTCCGCGACCGGCTTCGAGAACAGGTCGGTGAACGTCGACTTGACGTTGCCGATCTCAATGCGGTCCTGCGGGCGCTTCGGGCCGGCCAGCGACGGGGCGACCGTCGTCAGGTCCAGCGTCACGACCTTCGTGTAGTCGATGTCGCCGGCCTTCGGGATGCCGAACAGCTTCTGCGCCTTGAAGTAGTTTTCGAACGCGGCGATTTCCGCCTTCGTGCGGCCCGTGCCTTCGAAGTATTCGATCGTCTTTTCGTCGACCGGGAAGAAGCCCATCGTCGCGCCGTATTCCGGCGCCATGTTGCCGATCGTTGCGCGATCCGGCAGCGACAGCGAGCGCGTGCCTTCGCCGAAGAACTCGACGAACTTGCCGACGACCTTCTCCTTGCGCAGCATTTCGGTGATCGTCAGCACCAGGTCGGTGGCCGTCACGCCTTCGCGCAGCTTGCCCTTCAGCTCGACGCCGACGACGTCCGGCGTCAGGAAGTACACCGGCTGGCCGAGCATGCCGGCTTCCGCCTCGATGCCGCCCACGCCCCAGCCGACCACGCCGATGCCGTTGATCATCGTCGTGTGGCTGTCCGTGCCGACGAGGGTGTCCGGGTAGTACACGGTGTCCGCGCCGTCGGCCTTCTTGTGCACGCCGCGCGCCAGGTATTCGAGGTTCACCTGGTGGACGATGCCGACGCCCGGCGGCACGACCTTGAACGTGTCGAACGCCTGCATGCCCCACTTCATGAACTGGTAGCGCTCGTTGTTGCGCTGGAATTCCAGTTTCATGTTCAGGTCGAGCGCGTCCTTCTGGCGGAAGTAGTCGATCTGGACCGAGTGGTCGACGACGAGATCGACCGGGACCAGCGGCTCGATCTTCTTCGGGTTCTTGCCCGTACGCTCCGCGACGCCGCGCATGGCCGCGATGTCGGCGAGCAGCGGCACGCCCGTGAAGTCCTGCAGCACGACGCGCGACACCACGAACGGAATCTCGTCGACGCGCTTCGCGGTCGGCTTCCAGTTCGCGAGCTGCTCGATGTGCTCTTCGGTGATCTTCTTGCCGTCGTAGTTGCGCAGCACGGACTCGAGCACGATACGGATCGACACCGGCAGGCGTTCGATCTTCGTCTTCAGTTCCTTGCCGAGCTGCGGCAGCGAGTAGAACTTGCCTTTGCCGGAACCGCTGTCGAATTCCTTGAGGGTCTTGTGGAGATTGTGGGCCATGGTGATTTTCCTGGGTTTAAGGCTAGGAAACTACGTGTCCTGTAAATGACGGCTATATCACATACAAGTCGACGTACTCATCGACCGGCATCGCTTCGAGCTTTGCCTGGTCCAGCGACACGTCGAGAATCGCTTGTTGCTGCTTTGCCGGGAAGCGGCGGGCAAGGTTGGTCCTGAACTTCTCGACCAGGAGCGGGGTGCCTTCCGCACGCCGCCGCCGATGGCCGAGCGGGTATTCGACCGCCACCTCGGCAAGCTTCGACCCGTCCGTGAACTCGATCGTCAGTGCATTCGCGATCGAGCGCTTGCCCGGGTCGTGGTAATCCTTCGTGAACTGCGGATCCTCGACGCAGACCGTTTTCGCGCGCAGCGCGTCGATGCGGGGATCGGCGGCGGCCGAGTCTTCGTAATCGGCCGCGGTCAGCCGGCCGAACAGCAGCGGCACGGCGACCATGTACTGGATGCAGTGGTCGCGGTCGGCCGGATTGGCGAGCGGGCCCTGCTTGTCGATGATGCGGATCGCGGCCGCATGCGTGCGGATCGTAATCCGGCTGATGTCGTCGGTCGTGCGGCCCGCGGCGGCGAGCTGCGCATGCAGCTGCAGCGCGGCCTCGGCGGCCGTCTGCGCGTGGAACTCGGCAGGGAACGCGATCTTGAACAGCACGTTTTCCATCACGTACGTGCCGTACGGGCGCTGGAAGCGGAACGGCTTGCCGTCGAACAGCACGTCGTAGAAGCCCCAGGTCTTGGCGGTGAGTGCCGACGGGTAGCCCATTTCACCCGTTTTCGCGATCAGCGCGAGGCGCACCGCGCGGGAGGTCGCGTCGCCGGCCGCCCATGATTTGCGCGAGCCCGTGTTCGGCGCGTGGCGGTAGGTGCGCAGCGCCTGGCCGTCGACGAACGCGTTGGACACCGCGTTGATCAGCTCGTCGCGCGTGAGCCCGAGCAGCCGGCCGACGGCGGCCGTCGATGCGACCTTCACGAGCAGCACGTGGTCGAGCCCGACCGCATTGAACGAATTCTCGAGTGCGAGGCAGCCCTGGATCTCGTGGGCCTGGATCATCGCGACCAGCACGTCGCGCATCGTGAGCGGCTTCCTGCCGGCCGCGACGGCCGTGCGGGAGAGCCAGTCGGCCGTCGCCAGGATGCCGCCGAGATTGTCGGACGGATGGCCCCATTCGGCGGCGAGCCAGGTGTCGTTGAAGTCCAGCCAGCGGATCATCGCGCCGATGCCGAACGCGGCCTGGACGGGATCGAGCTGGAAGGACGTGCCGGGCACCTTCGCGCCGTTCGGCACGATCGTGCCGGGCACGACGGGGCCGAGCAGCTTGGTGCAGGCAGGGTAGGACAGCGCCTCGAGTCCGCATCCGAGCGTGTCGATCAGGCAATGACGCGCCGTCTCCAGCGCGAGCGCGCTGTCGATGCCGGCATTCAGCACGTAGTCGACGATATCGACGAGTACCGTATCCGGAGCAGGGCGGACGTTGGAGACCGGGGCGGACATCGAGGGGCCGATGGGAACGCGCTTAGTTCGTTGCCGGCTTCAGCTCGTTCGACTGCGTCGGTGCCGGCGTGCCTTGTGCCATTTCCGGCGTCACGCATTCGTCCGCGAGGCGCTCGCCGCCGTTTGCGTCGGAGAACAGCATCGCCTTGGTCGGGATCACGATCAGCTTGAAGCCTGCTGCCGGATCGTAGAACGTGTCCGCGCCCGTCGTCGTGGCCTGACGCGGCAGCTTGTAGTTCTTCTTCGCCCAGTGAACCGTGACCACCTGGTCGCGCTTCATGTCACCGGCGAGGTCGAACGACAGACCTTCCTTGCAGGACCACTTGACCGCGCCGTCCGGTACCGGATCGACCTTGGCTGCGGCGCGTGCCTGTGCCTTCTTGCTGCGCGGGATGATGCGCTTGGCCGGCGCCGGGCGCTTGGCCGTTGCCTTCTTCGCGGTCGTCGTGGTCGCACCCTGGGCAAACGCGCTCGGAGCCGACACCAGCATCGTGGCGGACAAGGCGCCGATGGCGGTAGCGATCAGGAGTTTCTTCATGGAGTCAGAACCTTTCGATAATCAGTTGACAAGGGCCGGCAATCGAATTGCCGGCCGGTTTGAAACTGCACGCGCCCCGAAAGCGCGCAGCGGCCGCTATTTTCACCTATTTGGCCGCGTCCATATCAGGTTTTCGGGCTCCGTTACGTTTTTTGTCGTTTCGCAAACCTCTATCCGGTTCGCGGGTCGTCGAATGCATGAAACTCGTGTATCGGCGGGCGCCGCGCGCTTACGGCGCACTGCCTGCGGCGGCCGGGCCGAACAGCGGCGCGGCCTCGGCCGGTACGGGCTGGCCGGTGGCCCGCGCGCGGCGCAGCACCGACCAGTAATACCGGTAGCTCGCGCGATCGTGCAGCGTATCACCGTGGCGCGTCGGCCCCCAGTCGGCGGCCTGCGCGGCCAGCAGGATCTCGGCGGCCAGCGCGACCTCGTCGGTACGCGGTGCGAATGCATCGACGATCGGCCGGATCTGCGCGGGGTGGATGCTCCACATCCGCGTGAAGGCGAATTCGTCGCGCGCGCGGCGTGCATCGGCGGCGACGACGCTCATGTCGCGCACCTCGGTCGTCACGTTGTGCGACGGCGTCTTGCCGTGCGCGTGGCAGGCCGCGGCGATTTCCAGCTTCGCGCGGCGCACGAGCGGGTGCTCGAACTGGCCGGGCGAGCGCATCGCGGCATCGGGAATCGCGCCATGGTGCGCGGAGACGAAATCCATCAGCCCGAAGCTCAGCGTGCCGACCGTCGGCAGCGCGGCGAGGGCGGCCGCCTGCGCGAGCGCGCCGTGCGTCTCGACCAGCACGTCGACCGGGATCGGCTGCGCGATGCCGAGCTCGCGGCGCGTGCCTTCGATGAACGCGGTCATTTCGGCTGCGTCGGCGGCACTCGCGATCTTCGGGAGCGTGATGTAGGCGGGGAGGCGCGACGCGCGCAGCACGATGCGCACGTCGTCGCGCCAGTGCGGATGGGAAAAGTCGTGGATGCGGACGCCGACGCGGCCGAAGCGGTTTTCGTCGCTGCCGAGCATGTCGGCGACGAGTGCCGCGTGCGCGGCTTCCTGGCCGACGGCCGCGCCGTCTTCGCAGTCGAGCGTGATGTCGAACACGGGGCCCGTTTCGGCCTGCAGCGCGAGCGACTTGCGCATCAGCTTTTCGCTGCCCGCGTAGTGATCGCAACAGGGCAGGATCGCGGGCGGGGACGCCCCGTCGTACAGCACTTGTGCAGGAGTGAGCGCGGCCATCTCGTCTACGTCAGGGAAGCGGGTCAACGTGGAGAAAATCGGATTCGGGCGCGTTCTGGGCCGGTGCGCGGCGGGCGCGGGGCGGCAAAACGGGCGCGGATCCGATCGTTCGGCCGGGCCGGCGGCTGGCGCCGGCCCGGGCCGGAACCGGGCGGCCCGAGAGCCGCCCGGCAAAGGCACGTGATGCTTAGTTCTTCAGCAGGTGGGCAACGCCATCGCGCTCTTCGAGCAGCTCGGCCAGCGTGCCGTCCATCTTCTCGCGCGAGAATGCGTCGATTTCCAGGCCTTCGATGCGCTTGTACTCGCCGTTTTCGCACACGACCGGCACGCCGTAGATGATGTCTTCGGGGATGCCGTACGAGCCGTCCGACGGGATGCCCATCGTGACCCACTTGCCGTTCGTGCCGAGGACCCAGTCACGCACGTGGTCGATCGCCGCGTTGGCTGCCGACGCCGCCGACGACAGGCCGCGCGCTTCGATGATCGCCGCGCCGCGCTTGCCGACGGTCGGGATGAACGTGTCACGGTTCCACACGTCGTCGTTGATCAGCTTCAGCAGCGATTCGCCTTCGGCGGTCGCGAAGCGGAAGTCGGGGTACATCGTCGGCGAGTGGTTGCCCCACACGGCGAGCTTCTCGATCGAGGCGACCGGCTTGCCCGACTTCGCTGCGAGCTGCGACAGCGCGCGGTTGTGGTCGAGGCGCAGCATCGCCGTGAAGTTCTTCTTCGGCAGATCCGGCGCCGACTTCATCGCGATGTAGGCGTTCGTGTTCGCCGGGTTGCCGACGACCAGCACCTTCACGTCGCGGCTGGCGACTTCGTTCAGCGCAGCGCCCTGAACCGTGAAGATTTCGGCGTTCGCCGACAGCAGGTCCTTGCGCTCCATGCCCTTCGAGCGCGGACGTGCGCCGACCAGCAGTGCGACGTCGGCATCCTTGAATGCGACCTTCGGATCGTCGGTGATCACGACGCCCGCCAGCAGCGGGAACGCGCAATCGTCGAGTTCCATCACGACGCCTTTGACGGCGGCTTGGGCTTGCGGGAGGTCGAGCAGTTGCAGGATGACCGGCTGGTCCTTGCCGAGCAGGTCGCCGTTCGCGATGCGGAACAGCAGGGAGTAAGCGATTTGACCTGCGGCGCCGGTGACGGCAACGCGCTTTGCGGGCTTAGCCATTGAAAATCTCCAGGACGGGTGAAGCGTTGGACGCTAGCGAAAACGCCATTCTATGCGCGTTGTGCGAAGCGTTGCATTGAAGCAGGGCGGAGGACTCGCGATGGCAGACGCGGTGAACCTGGAGACGGCCGTGGCACGTAGCCGGGGACGCGCTTTTGCACCCGCGAACCCTTGCTCGACCGGGAGTGTAGGAGCCGTCACGCGCAAAGTCAAACGGTATCATATGTCTTATATAAGACAGATGTTTTGCGGAAATTGAGTGGACGAAAAAGTGCGGTTTGTGATGAAATGCGCGCCATGACATCGAACCAGGCGAATACCGCGAATCAGACCGGCGCAGGCGGCCCAGGGCAGCCGGGCGCGAGCGATCCCGCGCCTTCGCCTGCGGCGCCGCCGTCGCCGACGTTCAGCCCGTTATACCAGCAGATTAAGTCATTGATCACGCAAAGTCTCGAATCCGGTGAATGGAAGCCGGGCGAGATCATCCCGAGCGAGGTGGAGCTCGCGGCCCGCTACAAGGTCAGCCAGGGCACCGTCCGCAAGGCGATCGACGAACTGGCCGCGGAAAACCTCGTGGTCCGGCGGCAGGGCAAGGGTACTTTTGTTGCGACGCACAATGAAGATCGCGCGCAGTTCCGCTTCCTGCGCCTGCTGGCCGACGACGGTGCCGAGCATCCGCACGTGAGCCGCCTGCTCGAATGCCGGCGCCTGCGCGCGCCGGCCGAGATCGCGCGGCAGCTCGACCTGAAGCCGGCCGATCCGGTCGTGCAGGTGCGCCGCCTGCTGGAGTTCGAGAACGAAGTGACGGTGCTCGACGAGATCTGGCTGCCGGGCGCGATGTTCCGCGGGCTCACGTTCGAGCGGCTGAGCGAGTACAAGGGGCCGCTCTACGCGATGTTCGAGACGGAGTTCGGCACGCGGATGATTCGCGCGACGGAGAAGATCCGCGCGGTGGCGGCGGAGCCGGCGGTGGCCGACCTGCTGCACGTGCCGGCGGGTTTTCCGTTGCTGTCGGTCGAGCGCGTGTCCTATACATATGGTGACCGGCCGGTGGAGGTGCGTCGCGGCTGGTATGTCACAACCGGGTACTACTATCAGAATGACTTGAGTTGACGGAGTTTCGGCTCAAGCCGAGTGCGTTCGCGTTTCCCACGCTCGCGAAGCACGTTTCGGGCCGCCTTTTGTTCTAGTTCGCGCAACTATCCAGAGCAGACTTTCGCTGCAGCGCGATATAAAAAGGCGCTAAAATCGCGGATTAGTGTGACAACATAGTAGGGGTCTAGCATGACTGATGCAGTAAGAAAGCCGAGGCCGGAATACCGGAACATCGGATTCGCCGATATCACGATGAAATATCGCATGCCGCTGGCAGCGATATTGTCGATTCTCCATCGAGTCAGCGGCGCGCTGCTGTTCTTGTTCCTGCCGTTCCTGCTGTTCCTCTTCGACCAGAGCCTCACGTCCGAGCTCAGCTTCGAAGTCTTCAAGGCTTTCCTCTCCAACATCATCGTCAAGCTGATCGTCCTCGCACTGTCGTGGGCCTTCTTCCACCATTTCTGCGCCGGCATTCGCCACCTGCTGATGGACGTCAACCACGACGCCGTCACGAAGGAAGGCGGCAAGCGGACGGCAGTCGTCGTCTTTGTCGTCTCGATCGCCCTGACGATCGCCATGGCACTCAAACTGTTCGGAGCATTCTAAGAAAATGGCAGCCAATAACCGAATCGGCTCGAAGCGCCTCGTCGTCGGCGCACATTACGGCCTGCGCGACTGGCTTGCGCAGCGCATCACCGCCACGATCATGGCGGTCTACACGGTCATTCTGCTCGTCCTGTTCTTCGGCGCGCACGATTTCTCGTACGAAGGCTGGGCATCGATCTTCGCCGCGCAATGGATGAAGCTCGCGACCTTCGTGATGCTGCTTTCCCTCTTCTACCACGCATGGGTCGGCGTGCGCGACATCTGGATGGACTACGTGAAGCCCGTCGGTGTGCGCCTGCTGCTGCAATCGCTGACCATCGTCTGGCTGCTCGCATGTGCGGGCTACGCCGCGCAGATTCTCTGGAGAGTGTAAAGAATGGCTGCAATCAAAACTAATCTCCCGCGCCGCAAGTTTGACGTCGTGATCGTCGGCGCGGGCGGCTCCGGCTTGCGCGCAGCGCTGCAACTGTCGCGCGCGGGCCTGTCGGTCGGCGTGCTGTCGAAGGTGTTCCCGACGCGTTCGCACACGGTGGCCGCGCAGGGCGGTATCGGTGCGTCGCTCGGCAACATGAGCGAAGACAACTGGCACTTCCACTTCTACGACACGATCAAGGGCTCCGACTGGCTCGGCGACCAGGACGCGATCGAGTTCATGTGCCGTGAAGCGCCGAACGTCGTGTACGAACTCGAACACTTCGGCATGCCGTTCGACCGCAATGCGGACGGCACGATCTACCAGCGCCCGTTCGGCGGCCATACCGCGAACTACGGCGAGAAGCCGGTCCAGCGCGCATGCGCGGCCGCCGACCGTACCGGTCACGCGCTGCTGCACACGCTGTACCAGCAGAACGTCGAAGCGAAGACGCAGTTCTTCGTCGAATGGATGGCGCTCGACCTGATCCGCGACGCGGACGGCGACGTGCTCGGCGTGACGGCCCTCGAGATGGAGACGGGCGACGTCTACATCATGGAAGGCAAGACGACGCTGTTCGCGACGGGCGGCGCAGGCCGGATCTTCGCGGCATCGACCAACGCGTTCATCAACACCGGCGACGGCCTCGGCATGGCTGCGCGCTCGGGCATCGCGCTGCAGGACATGGAGTTCTGGCAGTTCCACCCGACCGGCGTGGCCGGCGCGGGCGTGCTGATCACCGAAGGCGTGCGCGGCGAAGGCGGTATCCTGCGCAACGCGAACGGCGAGCGCTTCATGGAACGCTATGCACCGACGCTGAAGGACCTGGCGCCGCGTGACTTCGTGTCGCGTTCGATGGACCAGGAAATCAAGGAAGGCCGCGGCGTGGGTCCGAACAAGGATCACGTGCTGCTCGACCTGTCGCACATCGGCGCCGAGACGATCATGAAGCGTCTGCCGTCGATCCGCGAAATCGCGCTGAAGTTCGCGAACGTCGACGCGATCAAGGAACCGATCCCGGTCGTCCCGACGATCCACTACCAGATGGGCGGCATCCCGACCAACATCCACGGCCAGGTCGTCGGCACGTCGCGCGGTCACAAGGATCCGGTCAACGGCTTCTACGCAGTGGGCGAATGCTCGTGCGTGTCCGTGCACGGCGCGAACCGCCTCGGCACGAACTCGCTGCTGGACCTCGTGGTGTTCGGCCGTGCGGCCGGCAACCACATCGTCGAGCACGTGAAGAGCCAGAAGGAACACAAGCCGCTGCCGGCTGACGCAGGCGAATTCTCGCTGGCGCGCCTGGCGAAGCTGGACAAGTCGACCTCGGGCGAATACACGCAGGACGTCGCGAACGACATCCGTTCGACGATGCAGAAGCACGCAGGTGTGTTCCGCACGTCGGAGCTGCTGAAGGAAGGCGTCGACCAGATGGCCGGCCTGAAGGCGCGCGTGGAAAACATCCACCTGAAGGACAAGTCGAAGGTGTTCAACACCGCGCGCGTCGAAGCGCTCGAGCTGGAGAACCTGATCGAAGTGGCCCGCGCCACGATGGTGTCGGCGGAAGCGCGCAAGGAAAGCCGTGGCGCGCACGCACACAGCGACTACGAACACCGCGACGACGAGAACTGGCTGCGCCACACGCTGTGGTACAGCGAAGGCGATCGCCTCGACTACAAGCCGGTTCAAATGAAGCCGCTGACGGTCGACTCCGTGCCGCCGAAGCCGCGCACGTTCTAAGCCGAGTCAAAGGAATCCGAAATGGCAAAACGCATTTTTGAAGTCTACCGCTACGATCCGGACAAGGACGCAGCGCCGCGCATGCAGACGTACGAGCTCGAGATCCAGCATGAGCGCATGCTGCTCGACGCACTGGTGAAGCTGAAGGCACTGGACGAGACGCTGTCGTTCCGCCGTTCGTGCCGTGAAGGCGTGTGCGGCTCGGACGCGATGAACATCAACGGCAAGAACGGTCTCGCGTGCCTGACGAACCTGAACGACCTGCCGCAGAAGATCGTGCTGCGTCCGCTGCCGGGCCTGCCCGTCGTGCGCGACCTGATCGTCGACATGACGCACTTCTTCAACCAGTACCACTCGATCAAGCCGTACCTGATCAACGACGCGCCGCCGCCGGAGAAGGAACGCCTCCAGTCGCCGGAAGAACGCGACGAGCTCGACGGCGTGTACGAGTGCATTCTGTGCGCGAGCTGCTCGACGTCGTGCCCGAGCTTCTGGTGGAACCCGGACAAGTTCGTCGGCCCGGCCGGCCTGCTGCAGGCTTACCGCTTCATCGCGGACAGCCGCGACACCGCTACCGGCGAGCGTCTCGACAACCTGGAAGACCCGTACCGTCTGTTCCGTTGCCATACGATCATGAACTGCGTCGACGTTTGCCCGAAGGGCCTGAACCCGACGAAGGCGATCGGCAAGATCAAGGAACTGATGGTTCGCCGCGCGGTTTAAGGCCGGGCAGCAATGAGCGACGATTCGCATCAATCCGACCCGCACCGTCGCGCGCGCCTTCGCTGGCGCGCGCGGCGGGGTCTGCTGGAAAACGACATCGTATTCGAGCGTTTCTTCGGCAGATACGAGCATGACCTCACCGATGCAGACGTAGGCGCGTTGTCGCGCCTGCTCGATCTGAGCGACAACGACCTGATGGACTTGCTCCTCGCGCGCAAGGAACCAGAAGGCGACCTAGACAGCCAGGACATTCACCGGCTGTTGGAGATGCTGCGCAACGTGTAACGCCAAGGTGTGACACGTTGTGCCCGTTATCGAATCCCGTTTCTTTATTTCGATTGAGGATGTGCCATGACTCCGTCTGATGTTAAAGCCACGCTATCGTTCAGCGACAACTCGCCGAGCGTCGAACTGCCGATCTACAAGGGCACGATGGGCCCGGACGTGATCGACATCCGCAAGCTGTACGGCCAGACCGGCAAGTTCACGTACGACCCGGGCTTCATGTCGACGGCAGCTTGTAATTCGGCGATCACGTACATCGACGGCGACAAGGGCGAGCTGCTGTACCGCGGCTACCCGATCGACAACCTCGCGCAAAACGCGGACTTCCTCGAAAGCTGCTACCTGCTGCTGAAGGGCGAACTGCCGAACGCAGCGCAGAAGAAGGAATTCGTCGACACCGTCACGAAGCACACGATGGTGCACGAGCAGATGCACTTCTTCTTCCGTGGCTTCCGCCGCGACGCGCACCCGATGGCGATCCTGGTCGCCGCAGTCGGCGCGCTGTCGGCGTTCTACCACGACTCGCTCGACATCAACGATCCGCGTCACCGTGAAGTGTCGGCGATCCGCATGATCGCGAAGCTGCCGACGCTCGTCGCGATGGCATACAAGTACAGCATCGGCCAGCCGTTCGTGTATCCGAAGAACTCGCTGTCGTACAGCGCGAACTTCATGCACATGATGTTCTCGAACCCGTGCGAAGAGTACAAGGTCAACGACGTGCTCGTCCGCGCACTCGACCGTATCCTGATCCTGCACGCCGACCACGAGCAGAACGCATCGACGTCGACCGTCCGCCTGGCCGGCTCGTCGGGCGCGAACCCGTTCGCATGTATCGCGGCCGGTATCGCGTGTCTGTGGGGCCCGGCGCACGGTGGTGCGAACGAAGCCGCGCTGAACATGCTCGAGCAGATCGGTTCGCCGGACAACATCCCCGAATTCATCAAGCAGGTGAAGGACAAGAATTCGGGCGTGAAGCTGATGGGCTTCGGTCACCGCGTGTACAAGAACTACGACCCGCGTGCGAAGCTGATGCGCGAAACGTGCTACGAAGTGCTGAACGAACTGGGCCTGCATGACGACCCGCTGTTCAAGCTCGCGATGCAGCTCGAGAAGATCGCGCTGGAAGACGAGTACTTCGTGTCGCGCAAGCTGTACCCGAACGTCGACTTCTACTCGGGCATCGTTCAGCGCGCGCTGGGCATCCCGACGTCGATGTTCACGTGTATCTTCGCGATGGCACGTACGGTCGGCTGGATCGCACAGTGGAACGAAATGATCGGCGATCCGGAGCAGAAGATCGGCCGTCCGCGTCAGCTGTTCATCGGCGATACGCCGCGCGAAGCGAAGCCGCTCAACGCACGTTAAGCCGTGTGTGGCGCGAACGGCCGGCAGGCCGCTCGCGTCGGGCAATCGCAACGCCACGACACCCCGACGGGTCATCCCGTCGGGGTGTTTTCATTTGCGCGCCGGATCGGCGCGATGCTCCAGCGACGGAGGGCGTGTGTCGAGTGCGGGCGCGTCGTCATCGGGTGCGTGGCCGTGCCGCACGAAGAACTGCCGGTAGGCGCCGGGCGTCATCCCGCGTGCGGCAAGGAACTGGCGGTTGAAGTTCGCGGCATTCGGAATGCCGCAGCGCGCGGCCACGGTCGCGATCGGCCAGTCGGTGCCGACGAGATGGCGGCACGCGTGCGCGAGCCGCAGCCGCTGCACGTAGCGCCCGACGCTTTCGCCGAGATGCCGGACGAACAGGCGCTGCAGCGTGCGTTCGGACATGTGCGCAGCGGCGGCGAGCGCGTCGATGCGCAGCGGTTCGTGGAAGTGCCGGTCGATCGCGTCGAGCACGCGGTCGAGGCGCTCGGCTTCGGGGGCGGCCGTATCGGCGTGCGATGTCGTGCGTTCGGTCCGGTCGTATGCGTGCGCTGTGGCGAGCGGCTCGCCGCCGGCTTCCGCGAGATCGGCGAGCGTGTCGAGCGCGGCCGCGAGCCTGGTGCGCGGCGACGGATCGAGCAGGTGCGGCAGCCGCGCCCGCATCGCACGGGCTGTGTCCGTGTCGAAGCGCAGGCCCGGTGCGGCACGCCGCAGCAGCGAACGCAGCGGCGCGTATTCGGGACAACAGTCGGCCAGCCGCCGCGCCCAGTCGCCGTCGAACCAGATGACGACGGCGACTTCGGGCGCATCGCGATCGATGCGTGCGTTCGACGACCAGGTATGCGGCAGGTTGGGCGGCACGAGCACCAGGTCGTCGTCCGCATAGTGCGCGACGTGATCGCCGATGAAGCGCCGGCCGCGGCTGTTGAGCGTCAGCGTCAGTTCGTACTCGGGATGGCGATGCCATTCGAACGGAATGCGCGCGAGCTGGCGGTGATAGACACGGATCGAACAGCCGGGGGCGAACGTCACGTGCTCGTACTGCGGTTTCATCGCGGCCTCCGGGAGAGGGCGGGCATCGCGCCATGGCATGATCGAGGGCGATCGTCACGACGGAGCAATGCCATGTTTTCACATGTTTGCGTGGGCGTCAGCGATACCGCGCGCGCCTACGATTTCTACGCGCCGCTGTTCGCGGAACTCGGGCTGCGCCTGAAATTCCGCGAGCCGGACGGCTGGTCGGGCTGGATGCCGGCCGACGCCGACCGGCCGCTGTTCTTCTTCGGCCAGCCGCTCGACGGCCGCGCGCCCGAACCGGGCAACGGCCACACGATCGCGTTCGTTGCGCCGACGCGCGCGCACGTCGATCGCTGCCACGCGCTCGCGCTGCGCCACGGCGGCACCTGCGAAGGGCCGCCGGGCCTGCGGCCGGACTATCACCGCGATTACTACGGCGCCTATTTCCGCGATCCGGACGGCAACAAGCTGTGCGTGGTCTGCCATCGTCCCGAGTGATCCAGGGTTGTCAGGATTGTATCGATAGTTGGCCGGATAACGGTGATCTCGGCTGCGCGCCGGCCGTACGCTGACGGCACATCACGACACCTGTCAGCGAGGAGACCACGATGCAACTGACGATTGACGATTTGCCTGCCGCGATTCGCGACGCGAAAAAGCGGCTGCGCGCCGACCTGCCCGGTTATGCGGCCACGTTCCGCGAGCTGGAGGGCGACATCGCGCGGCAGGTCGACGCGATCCGCCGCGCGCATGCGCATGGCCACGACGTGATTCCGGTGGTGCCGTTCGCGGACATCGCGGGCGGGACCGTCGATCCGCGCGCGGTCGCAGCGATCCGCGCGCATGGCGCGGTCGTGATCCGTCGCGTATTCGATGCGCGGCAGGCGCGCGACTGGAACGACGAGATCGGCGCGTACCTGGACGCGAACCGCTTCGCCGAGCGGCTCGATGCGCGCGCCGAGGACCGCTATTTCGGCAACCTTGCGTCGGGCAAGCCGCAGATCTACGGCGTTTATTGGTCGAAGCCGCAGGTGGCTGCGCGCCAGTCGCCGGCGCTGACGCAGGCGCGCGTGTTCCTGAACCGCCTGTGGCGGCACGCCGACGGCGGGCGTACGCACTTCGATCCCGACCAGGTGCCGGCCTATGCGGACCGGATTCGCCGCCGCCCGCCCGGTTCGACGTCGCTCGGGCTGTCGCCGCATGTCGACGGCGGTTCCGTCGAACGCTGGCTCGGCGCGAACTTCCGCCGGGTCTACCGTCACGTGCTGGCCGGCCGCTGGCGTGATTACGACCCGTTCGATGCGGCGTTCCGTCCGGACGTCGAGGAGATTCCGTCGCCGGCCGTGTGCTCGATGTTCCGCACGTTCCAGGGCTGGACCGCGCTCACGCCGCAGGGGCCGGGCGACGGCACGCTGCAGTTGATCCCGGTTGCGAACGCGATGGCCTATGTCGTGCTGCGCGCGCTGCAGGACGATGTCGCCGACGACGACCTGTGCGGCGCGCGTCCGGGTCGCGCGCTGTCGATCCGGCCTGAATGGCACGCACTGTTGCTCGATGCGCTGGTGCCGATCCCGCACATGGAGCCGGGCGACGCGGTGTTCTGGCATGGCGACGTCGTGCACGCGGTCGAGGATGCGCACCGCGGCAGCGGCGACAGCAACGTGATGTACATCGCGGCCGCGCCCGGTTGCGCGAAGAACGACGCGTACCTGCTGCGCCAGCGGGTCGCGTTCCTGCGCGGCGAGAGCCCGCCCGATTTTCCGGCCGACCATTTCGAGGTCGAATTCGACGGACGCGGCGGGGAGGGCGATCTCTCGGCGCTCGGCCGTTCGCAGATGGGGTTCGGGCCGGGCGCTTAGCCCGCGTCGCACGGGAAAGCGGCCGTTCGCCACGCGGTTGCGCGTTGCGCAACATGAGTGAACGGCCGTCTGCCGAATCCGCTGCGGGCAGCGTGCAATTCGACGCAATCGGCTGTCGGCGCAGCCGAAATCGACGCGAATTGCGCAATTTGGCTTCCGATAATGGTCCGGACACAACGCAGCCGCCCCGTGTGCCGCACGGGTGTGGCGCTGACCATGGAGGAGTCGATGCAATTCACGCAAGCGATCGTTCGCCGTCCCGCGCCGTCCTGTGGCGCGGGCCTGACCACTGCCGCGCTCGGCGCGCCCGACTACGACAAGACGCTCACGCAGTTCCACGCATACTGCGACGCGCTGCGTACGCTGGGCGTCGAGCTGACCGAACTGCCGCCGCTGGACGCGTTTCCCGATTCGCACTTCGTCGAGGACGTCGCGGTCGTGACGCCGGAATTCGCGGTGATCACGCGCCCCGGTGCACCCGCCCGGCGCGGCGAGACGGCGCACATCGAAGCGGCGCTCGCCGCGCATCGCGACCTGCTGCCGATGCAGGACGGCCGTCTCGACGGCGGCGACGTAATGCTGGTCGGCAAGCGCTTCTACATCGGCCTGACAGGCCGTACCGACGCCGAAGGCATCGCCGCGTTCGAATCGCTCGTGTCGCGCTACGGCTATTCGGTCGTCGCGGTGCCGGTGGGTGCCGGCCTGCATCTGAAGTCGGTCGTCAACGCGCTCGGCGACGACACGCTGCTCGTGACCGAAGCGCTGGCCGCGCATCCGGCATTCGCCGACTATCGCCGGATCGCGATCTCGGCCGCCGACGAATACGCGGGCAACACGCTGCGCGTGAACGGCACGCTGATCACGCCGGCCGGCTACCCGCGCGTGCACGACGCGATCGCGTCGCTCGGGCTGCCGCTGCACGTGATCGACACGAGCGAGTTCCGCAAGATGGACGGCGGCCTGACCTGCCTGTCGCTGCGGTTCTAGCCGATTGGCGCGCGGCCGCTTCGGCCGGATAATGTGGCCCCCGCGCGGAACAGGAGACGTTCCGCGCACCAGCCACGACCCGACCGGAGCGAACGCGGATGACCGACAAGAAGATGCAGCTCGACAAGATCGATCTCCGGATCCTCGACATCCTGCGCACCGACGGGCGCATTTCCTACCGGAAGCTGTCGGAGCTCGTGAACCTCACGCCGCGGCCCTGCCAGGCGCGCGTGGAGCGGCTCGAGGCGCTCGGCGTGATCGAGGGCTACCGTGCGGTGATCAAGGCGCCGCGCGCGACCAAGCCGATCGTCGTGATCGCGCAGATCGTGCTGGCCGACCACGGGCGTTCGCAGGCGCCGTTCGAGGACGAGATGCGTGCGAATCCGGCCGTGCTCGATTGCTGGCTCGTGAGCGGCACGTTCGATTTTCTCGTGCGGCTCGCGTGCGAGGATCTCGACGAGTACCGGCGGATCGCGAACGTGTGGCTGGAAAGCCCGCGATTCCGGATCGAGAAGATCGTGACGACGGCCGAACTGCAGGCGATCAAGCGCAGCGTCGTGTGATGCGTCCGGCCGGGAGCGGCCGGTTTCGACGCGAATGACCGGGCCTGACGATTTGTATTCCGAATCAAATTGTCCGGCCCGAATCCAATCAGGGTGAACACTATGGATGCTATGCAAGCGGCAGTGGAGACGGCCGCGCCGTCGGGCACGACGCTGAAGCGCCGTCTGCAGGGCCGCCACATCGCGATGATCGCGATCGGCGGATCGATCGGCACGGGGCTGTTCGTCGCGTCGGGTGCGTCGGTCGCGCAGGCGGGGCCGGGCGGTGCGATCGCCGCGTATATCGCGATCGGGCTGATGGTGTACTTCGTCGTCACGGGCCTCGGCGAGATGGCCGCACTGATGCCGGTATCGGGGTCGTTTGCGATCTACGGCGAGAAGTACGTCGACGAAGGCTTCGGCGTCGCGCTCGGCTGGACCTACTGGTACAGCTGGGCCGTGACGATCGCGATCGAGCTGGTCGCCGCGCAGATCGTGATGCGCTACTGGTTTCCGACCATACCCGGCATCTGGTGGGGCGCGGGCTTCCTCGTGCTGATCTTCCTGCTGAATACGCTGTCGGTGCGCGGCTTCGGCGAGTCGGAATACTGGTTCTCGCTGATCAAGGTCGTGACCGTGGTCGCGTTCATCGCGGCCGGGCTGCTGATCGCCGCCGGCCTGATCGGGAACGGGCATCCGGTCGGCTTTCGCAACTTCACGACCGGCGACGCGCCGTTTGTCGGCGGCGTGCACGCGATGATGAGCGTCGCGCTGATCGCGGGATTCTCGTTTCTCGGCACCGAACTGGTCGGCATTACCGCCGGCGAATCGGAGAATCCGCGCAAGACGATCCCGCGTGCGGTGAAGCAGATTTTCTGGCGGATCATGCTGTTCTACGTGCTCGCGATCTTCGTGATCGGCCTGCTGGTGCCGTACACGGACCCGAACCTGCTGAAGAGCGACGTGACCGACATCGGCGTGAGCCCGTTCACGCTGGTGTTCAGCCATGCGGGTTTCCGGCTCGCCGCCGGCGCCATGAATCTCGTGATCCTGACGGCCGTGCTGTCGGCCGGCAACTCCGGCACCTACGCGGCGACGCGGATGCTGTACAACCTCGCGTCGGAAGGGCGTGCGCCGGCGATGTTCGCGACGCTGTCGCCGGGCGGCGTGCCGCGCAACGCGCTGTACGCGACGATGGCCGTCGGCGGGCTGTGCTTCCTCACGTCGTTGACCAACAACCAGAGCATCTATCTGTGGCTGCTGAACACGGTCGGCATCACGGGCTTCATCGCGTGGCTCGGCATCGCGGTCTGCCATTACCGGTTCCGCAAGGGGTTCCTGAAGCAGGGCTACCGGCTCGATCAGCTGCCGTACCGCGCGAAATGGTTCCCGTTCGGGCCGCTGTTCGCGATCGCGATCTGCATCGTGATCTCGCTCGGGCAGGATTACCAGGCGTTCTTCGCGGCCCGCATCGACTGGATGGAAGTGCTGTCGATCTACGTGTGGATTCCGCTGTTCGTCGCGATCTGGTGGGCATATCGCCGGGCGCGCAAGAGCCGGCTCGTGCGCTACGAGGAGATGGACATCGGGCCGTGGCTGACGCGCTCGGTCGAGGCCGTCGATGCGGCGGCCACGCAGCACGGGCACCCGCACTGACTTGTCGGGATTGAAGGCGCGGCACCGAAAGCGCGGCAACGGAAGCCGGTCGTATCGGACGGCCGGCTCCGCAACGACGGCCCGCGCGCGGCGGCGCACGCAAACCGCGCTCAGTGCGCGTGCTGCAACCGCGCCTTCATGAAGTCCACCCACGCGCGCACTTTCTGCGGCACGTGCCGCGTCGCGACGTACAGCGCGTAGACGTTCTGCTGCGGAAACCGGTACGCGGGCAGCGCATCGACCAGCGTGCCGCTTTCGAGATCGTCGCGCACGAGCCATTCGGGCAGCAGCGCGACGCCGCTGCCCCGGCGCGCGAGTTCGGTCAACACCGAGGCGTTGTCGACGACGACGCGAGGCTTCGCGGCCGGTCGAAACGCATGTTCGTTGCCCGCGCGATCGGTGAGCGTCCATTCCGCGATCCGCTCGAGCCGGCTGTGGCCGAGCTGCGGCAGGCGGGCGAGGTCGTCGGGCGACGCCGGTTTCGGGCGCCCGGCCTTCGCCGGCAGGTCGGGCGCCATCACGGCGAGGACGTCGTAGGTGGCGAGGCAGACGCCGCGATAGGGCAGGTCGCGAAAATGCTCGTGGCGTCCGAGCCGGATCGCGACGTCGAAGCGGTCGCGCACGAGATCGGCCTGCGACGTATGCGTTTCGAGCCGCACGCGTAACGCGGGATGCTGCGCGGTGAACGCATGCAGCATCGGTGCGAGGACGCGCGCCGCATACTCGACCGTCGACGTCACGCGCAGCATGCCCTGCATCCCGCCATGCTCGCCGCGCACCTCGT
Source organism: Burkholderia sp. Bmkn7 (assembly GCF_041103175.1). Classification (NCBI taxonomy): domain Bacteria; kingdom Pseudomonadati; phylum Pseudomonadota; class Betaproteobacteria; order Burkholderiales; family Burkholderiaceae; genus Burkholderia; species Burkholderia sp. Bmkn7. The sequence continues at coordinate 1,503,408 of NZ_JBGCUH010000002.1, forward strand.
CGATCGCGCCTTCGGCTTCGTCGAGCACGCGCAGGCAGCGCTGGTAGAAGCGCTCGCCGGCGTCGGTCAGCTCGACACGCCGGGTCGTGCGCGTGAGCAGCGTGACGCCGAGCTCGGCTTCGAGCTGCTTCACGTTGAAACTGACGGCCGCCCGCGCCTGGTTCAGTGCGGTGGCGGCGGCCGTGAACGAACCGGCTTCGACCACGGCACGGAAAACGGCGAAACGATCGAGGCTCACCATGGTTGGGGCGTGGGTCCTGTCTGGGTGTTGGATCGCTCGAAGGGTACCCGAATGTGCGGCCGCGCGGCGTTGCGTCGTCGTGGCATCGTGGCGGCGCGATCCGATTGTCAAAAAATTGCGACGGGACTCGTCGCATCCGGCCGCTTACCGATACGCGTGCCGGCTTCTACACTGCGGCGTTTCGTGATGTTCCCGCCGCCATGCCAGACCGTTCCAGAATCGCCGCCGTCTACCTGCTCGGCTTCGCGATCGACCTCGCGAACATGTTCATGCTGAACGCCGCGTATCCGGCGCTGCAGCGCGAACTGCACGCGTCGGTTGCGCAGCTTGCGTGGGTCGGCAACATGTACGTGCTCGGCCTGACCGTCGTGATTCCGTTCGGCACGTGGCTCGCGCGCCGCTGCGGCGAGCGGCGCGTGTTCGCGGCATCGCTGCTGCTGTTCGGGCTCGGCAGTGCCTGCGTCGGCGCATCGCCGTCGATCGAGACGCTGCTCGCGTGGCGGCTGGTCCAGGGGCTCGGCGGCGGGCTGCTGATACCGGTCGGGCAGACGATGGCCTATCGCGCGTATCCGCCGCAGGCACGGGCACGGCTCACGTCGGTCGTGATGATGGTCGCACTGCTCGTGCCGGCGTTGTCGCCGGCGATCGGCGGGGCGATTGTCGATCGCGGTTCGTGGCGCGCGATCTTCTTCGCGATGTTGCCGATCGCGGCCGCGACCTGCGCGCTCGCGTTCGCATGGCTGCCGCGCGACGGCGCGCGCGACCGGCCGCCGCGGCTCGACTGGCCGGGGCTCGGCCTGAGTGCGGTCACGCTCGTCGCGCTGCTGCTCGGGCTGACCGCCGCAGGGCAGCCCGGCGGCGCGGCATTCCCGCTCGCGATGCTGGCCGTCGCGAGCGCGGCGGGCGCGGGCTATGCGGCGCATGCGCGTCGCGCCCTGTCGCCGGTCGTCGACCTGCGCCTGCTAGCGCAGCCGCTGCTGCGAACCGGCGTGGTGGTCTATCTGTGCGTGCCGGGCATCTTCACGGGCGTCAACCTCGTCGCGTCGCTCTATCTGCAGAACGCGCTCGGGTTGAGCGCCGCGCATGCCGGCGCGCTGATGCTGCCGTGGGCGATCGCGGCGTGCTTCGCGATCGCGACCACGCGCCGCTGCTTCGCGCGCCACGGCGCGAAACCCTTGTTCGCGAGCGGCATCGCGATCGATTGCGTCGGCATCGCACTGCTCGCGACGCCCTGGGCCGACGTCGAAGCCGTGCGCATCGCGGCATTCGCGGCGATGGGGTTCGGCGCGAGCCTGTGCACGAGCACGTCGCAAAGCGCGGCGTTCGTCGATGTGCCTGCCGACCGGATGGGCGACGCGAGCGCGCTGTGGAACATCAACCGCCAGTTGAGCTTCTGCGTCGGCGTGGCCGTGCTCGGCAGCGCACTCAATGCGTTGCTGGCGTTCGACGCGGGCGGGCCGTCGCTCGCGCCGTACCGCTGGTGCTTCGGGCTGGCGGTGCTGCTGACGTTGCTGCCGCTGGGCCTGATTGCACGGCTTCCCGCATACCGTGCGCCGGTCGCGCAACCCGTTTCATCCCATTCGTGAGAACCTGAGAGCCTTATGAATTTGCCGAACCCGTATTTCAAGGAAGTCGTCGACACCGTTGCCGACATCGCGTGCTGGTTGTCCGGCCGTGCCGGCCCCGAGCGGCTCGCGACGCTGATGGCGCGTTTTTCGCCGGGATTTTCGATGATCACGATGTCGGGCACGGTGCTCGATTACGCGGGCATCGATGCGCTGTTTTCACACGGGCACGGCGCGCGCCCCGGGCTGGTGATCGACATCGACGAGTTGCGCGGGCTTGCCGTGTGGTCCGATGGCGCGACGATCGGCTATCGCGAGACGCAGACCGACGCGCAAGGGCAGCGCACGGTGCGGCGCTCGACGGTCGTGTTCCGGCGCGAGGCGGACGGGCTGATCGTGTGGCGCCATTTGCACGAGACGCCGGTCGCCGCGTGAGCGGGGCGTCGGCCGCCCTGCGTGAAGCGGCGCGGATGCGGTGCCGGCGTTACTTGTCCAGCTCCGGATAGTGCCGGAAGATGCCCATGTCGTTGAACGGGATGCGGCGTTCCGACGCGAGATAGCGCGCCACCGGCGGATGCTCCGCGACGCGGTCGTGCAGCGCGACCAGCGCCGCGATTTTCCGCTCCGCGCGCTTCATCGCCTTCGGAAACGCGTAACGCAGCCCCTCGATCAACTGGAACATCGACAGGTCCGCATAGCTGAGTGCGTGGCCGGCGATGTAGCCGCTCTTGTGCGGGTTCTGGTCGAGTACGCGCTCGAAATAACCGAGGAATTTCGGCAGCCGGTTCTCGCGGAAATCGGCTGCGCGCTCGGCGGCTTCCGCCTGCTGGTCCTCGTAGTAGAGGCCGCTTGCGATCGGATGGTGCGTGTCGTGGATCTCGGTGACGAAATCGGCCACGGTCAACTGAAGCTGGTGCACCCACAGCCGGCCGGCTTCGTCGTCCGGCGCGAGCCCGAGCCGCGCGCCGAGAAACAGCAGGATGTTCGCGGTCTGCCCGACCACCAGGTCGCCGGCTTTCAGGAACGGCGGTGCAAACGGCACGCATTCCGCCTTCGCGCTGTCCATCATGCGCATCATCGCCGGCACTCCCATGCCGCGCCCCGATTCGCGCGCGACGTCGACGTAGTCGGCTTCCGCCGCCTCGAGCGCGAGCCGCACATATTCGCCTCGGCCCTGGATCTCGGGCCAGTAATACAGTTCGTATCGCATGCTGTTTTCCCGTTCGTTGAAGCGGCCGCCACCGGCATCGTGACGATCGGGCGGCCGCGCGTCGCGCGCCGCCCGCTGCGAATAGACAGTCTAGGCGATCGCGGGAAAAGTGCCGCGCGTCACCATCACGCGCTACGCGCCGCGCTCGCCGCCCTCGGGGCCGTAGAAGAACACCCAGGTCGAGAAGTCGCCGGAGAAGCCGGTGAAGCGGTGGTCGGCGTGTGCCGGGACGAACAGCACGTCACCGGCCGCGACCGCGCATTCGCGTCCGTCGACGACGAAGTGCGACGTGCCGGTGGCGATCACGTAGACCTCGTCGCGCGTATGCGGCTTCTGCTTGTCCTCGACGCACGGCCGGTACAGCTCGACGTCGAGCGTGCCGTGGCGAAACAGCGTCGTGAACAGCGTGCCTGCTTCGTCGAGATGGGCGAGCGATTCGTTCAGGCCAAGCTTCATCGTCGTGTACTCCGGGTCCGGGTCGTGGGGATTGCCCATGTGCGTTGCGCCATCGTAGCGCGTCATGCGGGGGAAGTCGCGCGGCGTGCGGGGCGCATGATCGCCATCCGTGGAACGAATCGCGCAGGTGCTCACCCTATGTGAAACGCGGGCATCCATCCGTGAAACGAAGACGCGATTGCGCGTATTGGCTCGCAAACTTCACCGCAATTTAACAAACGCCGACTACGATCCGGGCTCGTCAATCGACGGAAGCGCGGCGATTAGGACCGCGCTGCGGTACTGCCGTCCGTCGCCACCTGTGCGACTCGCCCGACTGCGATTTCCCGTGACCGTGAATGCGACGCCGGGGTATCGCGTCGACGTCATTCGCATCATTTCGTATTTCTCATGAAACTGAATCCGCTGGCTTCTTCACGCAGAAAATTCCTGGCCGCCGCGCCGGCCGTCGCGGCGGTGCCGCTGCTGAGCGCATGCGGCGGCGACGACGTCACGTCGATGCCCGTTACCGACGCCGCGCTGGCCGCGCAAATGTCCGCGAAGCTGAATGCGCAGCTCGGCGATGCCGCGACGGTCGGCGCGATCCAGCCGGCGCTGACCGACGTCGGGTTTGCGTGGGACCTGCCGACGATGCCGGCGGCCCAGGCCGGCGCGATCGTCGCGTACAGCTTCGGCAATCGCCCGAACGCGGCAAGCGGCAATACGTCGAGCACGGGCGGCAACCAGTCCGCGCTGCCCGATCCAGGGCCCGTCAGCGAAGCGCTCGCGGATGCCGTCTATCGCATTCGGCAACTGAAGCCGGTCAAGGTCTACGCGCAGTGGGAGATCGCCCGCTTTCTCGTGTCGAAATACGGGATGGGCGCCGACGAGCTGTCGTCGATCGAGCCCGTGATCTCGAGCGACGGCACGATCGTGTACCTCAGCACGGCCGGCGTGGCCGCCGAGGCCGTGTCGCGCGCGGGCGGCGCGGCGGCGATGGGCAGCGTCGCGGTGGTCGGCCATCGGGATCATGCGAAGCGCTGCATCCAGACCTCGCAGCAGGCGGGCATGAAGGCGGCCGCGGTTGCCGAGGTGCCGTTGCCGGCGCGCTACGACCCGCAGTCGGGCCAGCCGTGGACGCGCAACCGCAGCCTGTACCTCGTGCACGACATGTATGCGCAGATGCTCGCCCGCGCGGTCGGCGCGACGATGCAGGCGTTCCCGAAGGGCTGACGCACTTTCTTTCTCCCGATTCCGATGACCATGCAGACCCGCCGCCATTTCCTCGCTTCCGCTGCCGCGCTTGCCGCGACCGGTACCGCCAGCACGCCGGGCTTCGCCGGCGACGCTCCCGTTTCAGACGCCGAACTGCAACGCCAGATGCTCGGCAAGCTGACGAACGAACTGAACGACCGCGCAGCCGCCGCCGACGAGGCCGGTTACCTGTTCGAGACGTTTTTCTCGTGGACGCCGCCGACCGTCCAGGCCACGGCCATCAACACGATTGCCGCATTCGCTTTCGGCAGTCGCGCCGCGCCGTCGTCCGGCGCCGCGCCCGTGCCGGGCCCCGTGAACGAGGCGATTGCCGACGCCGTGTTCGTGCTGCGCGAGAAGGTTGCCGCGCGGATCTTTGCGCAGCAGGAAGTCGCGAGCGTGCTCGCGTCGAAATACGGGCTGACGGCCGGCGTGACGTCGATCGCGACACCGGCGCCGGCCGCCGGCAGCCCGATACCGACGCCCGACGGCGTCGTAACCGCGATCGTCACGCAGGCCGGCTCGGCGTCGGCACTCGGCAACGTCGGTGTCGTCACGCATTCGGATCAGGCGTCGATTGCCGTGCGCGTGTCGAATGCCGCGGGGATGCAGGCCGCGGTGCCGGCGGGCCTGACGCTGCCGTCGCTCTACGACGCGTCCGCGCAGATGCCGGCCTTGCGGCGCCGCGATCTTTACCTGCTGAGCAACGTCGGGGTGCAACTCGGGATGCTGCGGCTCGAGCTGATCAACCGCGAATACCCGAACGGCTGACGCTGCGGGGCACTCGCGGCATCCGCTGCCGAACGACTTCACGTTCCGGGCGCTCGGTGTGCGGCGCAATCGCGAGCTACGGGCCGTTCAAGACGCCTTCGCCGCACGACACGTCGCAGCGAAGGGTGTTGTTCCGCAACGGCCGCTTCCACTTGCTGGAGGACGCGCAGCGCTTCCGCGTGCAGCGCGATACCGACCCCACGAAGGCGGCCAGCCGGCGCGTGTCGCCGTGACACGCATCCCGTGCGACGGCTGCAACCGCCGCCGCGCCGTGCGCGCCCGCATTTGCCGGGTAATGCCGATACAGGTATTGGCACTACCAGCCAAACCACTGTTTTTAATGGTTTTTTTCGCGTGCGGCCCGCGCCGTGACGCGTTCTGCGTGGCATAATCGACCGCATCCGCAAGGCTTGTAGTCACAACGACCCCGCATACCCATGGCACAGACTCTCTACGACAAACTGTGGAACACCCACGTGGTCCACACCGAGGAAGACGGCACGACTTTGCTCTACATCGACCGTCAGCTGCTGCATGAAGTCACGAGCCCGCAGGCATTCGAAGGGCTGAAGATCGCGCAGCGTCCGGTGTGGCGCATCAGCGCGAACCTGGCCGTGTCGGACCACAACGTGCCGACCACCGATCGCAGCCACGGCATCGCCGATCCCGTCTCGAAGCTGCAGGTCGACACGCTCGACGCGAACTGCGATGCGTTCGGCATCACGCAGTTCAAGATGAACGACGTGCGCCAGGGCATCGTCCACATCATCGGGCCGGAGCAGGGCGCGACGCTGCCGGGCATGACGATCGTGTGCGGCGATTCGCATACGTCGACGCACGGCGCGTTCGGCGCGCTCGCACACGGCATCGGCACGTCGGAAGTCGAGCACGTGCTCGCCACGCAGACCCTGCTGCAGAAGAAGAGCAAGAACATGCTCGTGAAGGTCGAGGGTGCGCTGCCGCGCGGATGTACCGCGAAGGACATCGTGCTCGCGATCATCGGCAAGATCGGCACGGCCGGCGGCACGGGCTACGCGATCGAATTCGGCGGCTCGACGATCCGCGCGCTGACGATGGAAGGCCGCATGACCGTCTGCAACATGGCGATCGAAGCCGGCGCGCGCGCGGGCATGGTCGCGGTGGACGACACGACCATCGATTACCTGAAGGGCCGTCCGTTCGTGCCGACCGGCGCGGAATGGGATCAGGCCGTCGAATACTGGCGTCAGTTCAAGTCGGACGAAGGCGCGCAGTTCGATCGCGTGGTCGAGCTGAACGCGGCCGAGATCGTGCCGCAGGTCACGTGGGGCACGTCGCCGGAAATGGTCACGTCGATCGACAGTCGCGTGCCCGATCCCGAACGCGAGAAGGATCCGGTCAAGCGCGACGCGATGGAGCGTGCGCTGGCCTACATGGCGCTCGAGCCGAACACGCCGATCGAGTCGATCAAGGTCGACAAGATCTTCATCGGTTCGTGCACGAACGCGCGCATCGAGGACATCCGCGCAGCCGCGTACGTCGTGAAGAAGCTGAACCGTCGCGTCGCGTCGAACGTGCGGCTCGCGATGGTCGTGCCGGGCTCGGGCCTCGTGAAGGCGCAGGCCGAGCGCGAAGGGCTCGACAAGGTGTTCACGGATGCCGGTTTCGAATGGCGCGAGCCGGGCTGCTCGATGTGCCTCGCGATGAACGCCGACCGGCTGGATCCGGGCGAGCGCTGCGCGTCGACGTCGAACCGCAACTTCGAAGGGCGGCAGGGCGCGGGCGGTCGCACGCACCTCGTGAGCCCCGCGATGGCGGCGGCCGCGGCGATCGAAGGTCACTTCGTCGACATTCGCAAGCTGGGGTGACGCGTGACGGCATCGAAGGTCATCGCGCGGCTGGTTGCCGCGCTGGCGCTGGCGGGGCTGGGTTTCGGCCTTGCGGGCTGCAATACCGTCCAGGGCTTCGGGCAGGACGTCAACGCCGCCGGCAATGCGCTGAAGCGCGCCGCGGAGTGACGAGTCCCGCCGAGAATTTGTCGATGTGCGCCGGCTGAACGCCGGCCCTTCAACCGGATAGACGGATCATGGAAAAATTCATTGTGCATACCGGCGTCGTGGCGCCGCTCGATCGCGAGAACGTCGACACCGACGCGATCATCCCGAAGCAGTTCCTGAAGTCGATCAAGCGCACGGGCTTCGGTCCGAACGCGTTCGACGAATGGCGTTACCTCGATCACGGCGAGCCGGGCCAGGACAACTCGAAGCGCCCGCTGAATCCCGACTTCGTGCTGAACCAGCCGCGCTACCAGGGTGCATCCGTGCTGCTCGCGCGCAAGAACTTCGGCTGCGGCAGCTCGCGCGAGCACGCGCCGTGGGCGCTGCAGCAGTACGGCTTCCGCGCGATCATCGCGCCGAGCTTCGCGGACATCTTCTTCAACAACTGCTACAAGAACGGGCTGCTGCCGATCGTGCTGACCGAGCAGCAGGTCGATCACCTGTTCAACGAGACGGCTGCGTTCAACGGTTTTCAACTGACGATCGACCTCGACGCACAGGTCGTGCGTGCGGGTGACGGCCGCGAATATCCGTTCGAGATCGCCGCGTTCCGCAAGTACTGCCTGCTGAACGGCTTCGACGACATCGGCCTCACGCTGCGCCACGCGGACAAGATTCGCCAGTTCGAGGCCGAGCGCCTCGTGAAGCAGCCGTGGCTCAATACCAAGCTGGTCGGCTGACGTGCCTTTCGGGCGGGCGCGCCGGCGGCGCGCCCGCCGGCCTGCCTCATAAAACCTACCCAGTCAGGAATTTCGCATGAAGATTGCAGTGCTGCCCGGCGACGGCATCGGTCCGGAAATCGTCAATGAAGCGGTGAAGGTGCTGAACGCACTCGACGAGAAGTTCGAACTCGAACAGGCGCCGGTCGGCGGCGCGGGCTACGAGGCAAGCGGTCATCCGCTGCCGGACGCGACGCTGGCGCTCGCGAAGGAAGCCGACGCGATCCTGTTCGGCGCCGTGGGCGACTGGAAGTACGACTCGCTCGAGCGCGCGCTGCGCCCCGAGCAGGCGATCCTCGGGCTGCGCAAGCATCTCGAGCTGTTCGCGAACTTCCGCCCGGCGATCTGCTACCCGCAGCTCGTCGATGCGTCGCCGCTGAAACCCGAGCTGGTCGCGGGCCTCGACATCCTGATCGTGCGCGAACTGAACGGCGACATCTACTTCGGCCAGCCGCGCGGCGTGCGTGCCGCACCGGACGGCCTGTTCGCGGGCGAACGCGAAGGCTTCGACACGATGCGTTATTCGGAACCGGAAGTGCGCCGTATCGCGCACGTCGCGTTCCAGGCGGCCCGCAAGCGCGCGAAGAAGCTGCTGTCGGTCGACAAGGCGAACGTGCTCGAAACGTCGCAGTTCTGGCGCGACATCATGATCGACGTGTCGAAGGAGTACGCGGACGTCGAGCTGTCGCACATGTACGTCGACAACGCGGCGATGCAGCTCGCGAAGGCGCCGAAGCAGTTCGACGTGATCGTCACCGGCAACATGTTCGGCGACATCCTGTCGGATGAAGCGTCGATGCTGACGGGCTCGATCGGCATGCTGCCGTCGGCGTCGCTCGACAAGAACAACAAGGGCCTGTACGAACCGTCGCACGGTTCGGCGCCGGACATCGCGGGCAAGGGCATCGCGAACCCGCTCGCGACGATCCTGTCGGCCGCGATGATGCTGCGTTACTCGCTGAATCGTGCGGAGCAGGCCGATCGCATCGAGCGCGCGGTGAAAACGGTGCTCGAACAGGGCTACCGCACGGGCGATATCGCGACGCCGGGCGGCAAGCAGGTCGGCACGACGGCGATGGGCGACGCGGTGGTCGCGGCGCTGTAACGCAGGCAAGTAGAAAGGGCGCGAACGGGCCGCGAAATCGGCCGGTTCGCGCGCGGTTGGCCGTTGTGCGGGCAACCGGCTTTGTGTAGACTCGAACGATGGCGCAAATTTCCCTGATCTCCCCGGTCTTGAAACTCCACGGCAACATTGCCCGTGCGGGTGCGCGCGCCATCGTCATCACGAAAACCATTACCACGAAAACGATCATTAAACGCTGATCGTCCGTCGTGCCCGCCTATTTCCCCGCGCGGTCACACCGGGGACGGAAATGGCGGGGAAGCTCCATCAAAGGGTTAGTCATGAACGTAGGTCTCGTAGGTTGGCGCGGCATGGTCGGCAGCGTCCTGATGCAGCGCATGCAGGAAGAGGGCGATTTCGACCTGATCGAACCGGTGTTTTTCAGCACCAGCAACACGGGCGGCAAAGCGCCGTCGTTCGCGAAAAACGAGACCACGCTCAAGGACGCGACCAACGTCGACGAGCTGAAGAAGTGCGACGTGATCATCACGTGCCAGGGCGGCGACTACACGAACGACGTGTTCCCGAAGCTGCGCGCGGCCGGCTGGAACGGCTACTGGATCGATGCGGCATCGTCGCTGCGGATGAAGGACGACGCGGTCATCATCCTCGATCCGGTCAACCTCGACGTGATCAAGGACGCGCTCGTCAAGGGCACGAAGAACTTCATCGGCGGCAACTGCACGGTCAGCCTGATGCTGATGGCGCTCGGCGGCCTGTTCCGCGAGAACCTCGTCGACTGGATGACGGCGATGACCTACCAGGCCGCATCGGGCGCGGGCGCGCAGAACATGCGCGAACTGCTGTCGCAGATGGGCACGCTGAACGGCGCTGTGAAGGAGCAGCTCGCCGATCCGGCATCCGCGATCCTCGACATCGACCGCCGCGTGCTGGCCGCGATGAACAGCGACGCGATGCCGACCAGCAACTTCGGCGTGCCGCTCGCCGGCTCGCTGATCCCGTGGATCGACAAGGATCTCGGCAACGGGATGTCGAAGGAAGAGTGGAAGGGCGGCGCGGAAACCAACAAGATCCTCGGCAAGCCGGCAATGGGCGAGCCGGGTTCGATCCCGGTCGACGGCCTGTGCGTGCGGATCGGCGCAATGCGCTGCCACTCGCAGGCACTGACGATCAAGCTGAACAAGGACGTGCCGCTCGACGAGATCAACGGCATCCTCGCGTCGGCGAACGACTGGGTGAAGGTCGTGCCGAACGAGCGTGAAGCGTCGATGCGCGACCTGTCGCCGGCGAACGTCACGGGCACGCTGACGGTGCCGGTCGGCCGCCTGCGCAAGCTCGCGATGGGCGGCGAATACCTGTCGGCGTTCACGGTCGGCGACCAACTGCTGTGGGGTGCGGCCGAGCCGCTACGCCGCATGCTGCGCATCCTGCTCGACAAGTAAGCTCGTGTGTCCGGCCCGCGATGCGCGGGCCGCGTTGCACAAGATGGCGCGCCGCGCCGGCCTTGACGATATCAGGGCTGGCGCGGCGCGTTTTTCATGTGCGCGTCAGCGCATGTTCAGCAGCGTCTGGTCGACGGTCTGCTGGGTCTTGATCGTCTGCGCATTGGCCTGATAATCGCGCTGCGCCTTGATCAGGTTCACGAGCTCGGTCGTCAGGTCGACGTTCGAGTTTTCCAGCGCGCTTCCCTGCAGCGTGCCGTGGTTCGTGCTGCCCGGCGCGGAGATCTGCGGCACGCCCGACGCGGCGGTTTCCACATACTGATTGCCGCCGATGTTCTCGAGCCCGTTCGGGTTGTTGAAGTTCGCGAGCGCGATCAGGCCGAGCACCGCGCTCTGGCCGTTCGAGTAGTTGCCGGTCAGCTTGCCGTCGGTGCCGATCGAGAACGTCGTCAGCGTGCCGCTCGCGAAGCCGTCCTGTGCGAGGTTGGTCACGCCGCTCTTTCCGCCGAACTGCGTCGTGCCGCCCAGGTCGAGCGTCAGGTTCTGCGGATTGGCGCCGCCCGACGCGTTGGGGATCGAAAACGCGAACTGACCGAGGCTCGGCGTCGGCTGGCCGGTGGCGGCCGACGTGGTCGAGGTGATCCGGCCCGATGTGTCGAACGTGACGGTGCCGAGATTCGTCGGCGTCTGGCCCTGCACGCCCGCGTAGGCCTGCCAGGTGCCGGCCGCGTTCTTCGTGAAGTACATCGACACCTGCTGCGAGCCGCCGAGCGTGTCGTACACCTGGATCGACGAATTGTAGTTGTACGTGGTGTTGTCGCCCGGGTTGAACGGCGTCTTGGCCGGCACCTTGTCCTGCGAATTCAGGTTGAACTGGCCGGTGATCTTCGTCGTCGCCTGCGGGGCGATGTTGTTGGTCGGCGCCTGCAGCGGCACGGTCGCCGCGGTATTGATCGCGCCGCCCGGGCCTGCCGCATAGCCCATCAGGTTGCGGTTTTGCGAATCGACGATGGCGCCGCTCTTGTCGCGGTGGAATACGCCGTCACGCGAGTACGTCGTCACGCCGTTGTTCGACATCTGGAAGAAGCCGTTGCCGTTGATCGCGATGTCGAGCGACGACTTCGTCGTGTTGATCGTCCCCTGGCCGAATTGCTGCTGCACCGACGCGAGCCGCGTGCCGATGCCGATCTGCGTGTTGGTCGACGTCGCGACCGAATTCGCGTACATGTCGGCGAAGTTCGCGCGCCCCTGCTTGAAGCCGACCGTGTTTGCGTTCGCGATGTTGTTGCCGATCACGTCGAGATGGTTCGCCGCGCCGGCCAACCCGCTCAAACCCTGCTGATAGCCCATGTTCGATCCCCGTAACGAGCTGGTGAGTAGATGCAGTCGTGCGACTGCGCGATGCCTCCCTGGCACCTCACGACGTCAGCCCGGCCACGCGCGTGCCCGCCTTTCCGGCAGGTGCGTGCGCGATGGTCGAACTGCGCCGATTCTTGTTTGAAGACGATCGTAACGACGGCAATTATTCGATCTGTGTAATTTTGTGTAATGTAATTGAATTGCTGTCGAAATGATCGATTTCGTATGAGAAATGAAACGGGGGTGAGGCTTGGAAGCCTTGTGCGGCGGGGGTTTGGGGGTGGAAATGTCCAATTCGACGATAAGAGAGGGGAATTGGCCTCTTATCGATCAATTGAAATTTATTTGAATGGATTGGGGGATCGGTGGGATTTGTTTTTATTGGATATTGCTAATTCATTAACGGCAGGTGGCGCGATTTATTGAGCAAGCGTGCCCGATTTCGCGGTCGTGGCGCGGCATCGAGCCCCGGAGTGGGCAGGCCGCCGGGTGAGCGGCAAGGGGCGCGCCATTCGTTCGGGACGGGATGCGGCCGGGCGTTTTTCAGTCGAGGGAGGTGTGCTTCCGATCGATCGGGAACGCTGGTCGCACCGTGTGAACCCGGGCATCGGAGCGGCTCGGCCGGCGGGTGCGCGGACGCGCGAACGCGGCCGGTTGCGCCCATCGGCGACGAATTCGGCCCGAACCCGATCACGTGAAGTAAACTACGCGTTTACGACGCACAGACCCGCCGAAAGCGTCGCGTTCAACGCGACGCTTTTGCATTTCTGCGGCAACTTTATTGACGCTTTCAACCGCGAATCCGAGCCGCGCCCGCGCGCGGCGATAGAGCCAACGATGTCCCGAATTTCCTTGTTTCCGCGTCAGTCCCGTCTGTCGCGCGCCGTGCGTGGCGCGCTGGCGATCCTGGCGCTCGGCGCAACCGCATCGGCCTGGGCGGCCGGCACCGGCGAACTGCCGGCGTCCGCTGCCGGCGGTGCAGTGCCGCTTACCGTGACGGTCCAGCCCGGCCAGTCGCTGAACGACATCGCGAAAGCGGCCACGCAGTCGCACGATCCCGGTGTGCTCGCGCGCGCCGGCCGCGCGCTGTTCGACGCCAATCCGCAGGCGTTCATGAAGCACGACGCGAGCCGCCTGAAAGTCGGCGCGACGCTGACCGTGCCGGCGCTCGATGCGACAGGCGCGGCACTCGTGCCGGCCGGTGCATCCGCTGCATCCGGCGCATCGGGTACGGCGGCAGCATCCGCGCCCGTCGCGGCGTCCGGCGGCACGGCGGTCGCGCAGCATGGTGCGTCGGCGCCGCATCCGGGGTCGACCCCGGCGGCGACCGTGCCATCCGCGCCGGTGGCGCCGGCCGTGCATGCGGCTCCGGTGAGCGGCGCGAGCGTCGCGACGGCCGCCGGTGCGGCGGCGTCGCTCGGCGCTTCGACGGCACACGGCGCATCGGCCGTCGAAAGCATGCAGCCGGCGGCGCCCGTTGCCGGTGCAAGCGGTCCGCATGTGTGGAGCGGCGCGATCCAGTCGGTGCCGTCGTCCGCGAGCGGTGTCGCGCTTCCGCCTGTTGCGGGCAGCCAGGTTTCGGGCATGAACGAACCGGCCGGCGCGGCGCCCGCCACAGGCGCGTCGCAGCCGCGGCCGTCGAGCCTGCAGCAACTGCTGGCGCTGAAGAACCGCGTGCTGATGGAACTGCAGAAGCACGGCATCGGCAAGCCGGCCACGACGAACGAGGTCACGCCGGCGCCCGTGCCGGCACCTGTTGCGCCGCGTCCGGCCGCGAACGATACGGGCGCGTCCGCTGCCGCGCCGACGGCAGGTGAAGCCGCGTCCGGCGTTGCTGCCAGCGCAGTCCAGCCGGCATCGGTATCGGCGCCCGCGCAACCGGCCGCGCCGGTGGCGGCACCTGCGCGCAGTACCGGGCAGATGGACTGGCGTCCGGCCGCGGTGGCCGGTGCGGCCGTGATCGTCCTCGCCGCGGGTTTTGCGTGGCGCAAGCGCCGGAAGGGCCGGCGCGCGGAAGAAACGGGTGATGCGGGTACGAGCGCGACGGCTGCTGCGGTCGTCGCGGGCGGGGCTGCGGCTGCTGCGGCAGAAACCGACGCCGCGCCGTCCGTCGAGCCGGAACTGCCGATCCGGCCCGAGATGCCGGTCGCACGCGACGCGGCTTCCGACTTGAGCCTTGCCGCGGCCGCTGCCGCAGCGGCGGAGGCGGTCGAGACGCCTGATACGGATGTGCCGCCGGCGCCGGAAGTGGTGCCGCCGCATGACGAGCAGCCCGAATTACCGGCCGCGCACGCCGTAGTGCCGACCGCGAGCGAGGCGGCTCCGGCTCCGCACGATACCGAGCCGGTAGAGAAGTTCGCTGCCGAAAAGCCCGCGGAACAGCCTGCCGAGACGCCGATCGCACCCGCGGCCACCGAAACGCAGCACGCGGCGCTGATGCAGAACGCGATCAGCGCGCTCAACAGCCTCGACATGCCGCTGCCGCCGCGCACGCAGGACGAGCCGTCGCCGGCGACGGACGAGTCTGCCGCGCAGGCAACGCAGTCCGACACCGGTCAAATTGCAACTAACGGTCGAGCCAGCCAGCGCCTCCCGATTGGCGCGATCGATCCGGCCCCTGAACATCCGGCCGACCAGGACGACGAGTTCGATTGGGATCCGGACGCGGCGACGCCTGCCGGCCAGGCGGGCAGCCCGTTCGCGACGTCGTCGCTGCCGCCGCTCGGCGGCGCGCAGTTCGGCGCGCTGAAGCTCGACTTCGATCTGGACCTGCCGTCCACGCCGGGCGCCGCATTGCCGGCGCTGACGCCGGACGAACTTGCCCGCATCGCGCGCAACAAGCTCGACCTCGCGACCGAATACGTCGAACTGGGCGACCTGTCCGGCGCACGGACGCTGCTGCAGGAAGTGGTCGACGCAAACGACACCGCGACGCGCGACGATGCGCGTGCGCTGCTCGCGAAACTGGCGGACGAGGCGTGATGCGGATCGCGCTCGGCATTCAGTACGACGGCGCGGCGTTCTGCGGCTGGCAGGCGCAGCCGCACGGCAAGACGGTGCAGGACCGGCTCGAGCACGCGCTGGCCGAGTTCGCGCGCGTGCCGCTGCATACGACGGTGGCCGGGCGGACCGACACGGGCGTGCACGGGCTCGGGCAGGTCGTGCATTTCGATACCGACCTGGATCGCGAGGTGTTCTCGTGGGTGCGCGGGACCAACGCGTTCCTGCCGCCGACCGTGGCGGTGCAATGGGCGAAGCCGATGCCGGAGACGTTCCACGCGCGTTTCTCGGCGTTCGAGCGCACCTATTACTACGCGCTGTACGTGCATCCCGTGCGCTCGCCGATGCTGGCGGGGCGCGCGGGCTGGATCCACACGCCGCTCGACGACGACGCGATGCGCGCCGCCGCCGCGCACCTGATCGGCGAGCACGACTTCTCGTCGTTCCGGTCGTCGGAATGCCAGTCGAAGACGCCGGTCAAACACCTGTACCAGATCGACGTGCGGCGCGTGGGCCATTTCATTCATTTCCGGTTCCGCGCCAACGCGTTCCTGCACCACATGGTGCGCAACCTGATGGGCTGCCTCGTCGCGGTCGGCCGCGGCCGTTATCCGGCCGGCTGGCTTGCCGACGTGCTGGCCGGGCGCGATCGCACTCTCGCGGCGCCCACGTTCATGGCCGACGGGCTGTACCTCGCCCACGTCGGCTACCCGGCGGAATTCGCCGTCCCGCCCGCGCAGCTCGGCAGCGTGCCGTGGAGCAGCGTCTGGGCCGACCTGGACCCTCAACCATGACGGATCACGCCGTGTCTCCTTCGACTCCCGCCGCGGCCGGCCTGCCGCCGCGCACGCGCATCAAGCTGTGCGGGCTGTCGCGCCCCGAGGACGTGCTGCACGCGGCGGCGCTCGGCGCCGACGCGATCGGTCTCGTGTTCTACCCCAAGAGCCCGCGCGCGGTGACGATCGCGCAGGCGGCCGAGCTGGCGCGCCTCGCGCCGCCGTTCGTGTCGGTGGTCGGGCTGTTCGTGAACGCGACCGAAGCCGAGATCGAAGCCGTCGTGCGCGACGTGCCGCTCACGCTGCTGCAGTTCCACGGCGACGAGACGCCGGAACAGTGCGACGCGCTCGGCCGCGCGGCCCGCCTGCCGTGGTTGCGCGCGGTGCGCGTCGGCCCCTCGACGCAGCGTGCCGATTTGGTAGAATCGGCACTTCATTATTCGAAAGCGCGCGGCCTCCTGTTCGACACCCTGGTGCCGGATTACGGCGGTAGCGGCAAGGTCTTCGATTGGTCTCTTATTCCCGCAGAGCTCGCGCATCGGGCCGTTTTGAGTGGTGGCTTGAGCGCGCAAAACGTCGGTGATGCGATTCGCCAGTTGCGCCCGTTTGCTGTCGATGTCTCGAGTGGCATCGAAGTGGAGGGCGCGAAGGGCGTGAAGGATCACGCCCGGATGGCGGCGTTCGTACGCGCGGTGCGCGAAGCGGACGCCGGGTGATGCAAGCCGGCGCGGCCCCGAAAGCGGGGCGCCCCGACCGATCGAGAGAGACACCATGTACAACCTTCCTGATGACCGCGGCCACTTCGGCCCGTATGGCGGCGTGTTCGTCGCCGAGACGCTGATTCACGCGCTGGACGAACTGCGCGCGGCGTATGAAAAATTCCAGAACGATCCCGATTTCGTCGCCGAATTCGAGCGCGAGCTGAAGCATTTCGTCGGCCGCCCGTCGCCGATCTATCACGCGCAGCGCTGGAGCGAGACGCTCGGCGGCGCGCAGATCTACCTGAAGCGTGAAGACCTGAACCACACGGGCGCGCACAAGATCAACAACGTGATCGGTCAGGCGCTGCTCGCGAAGCGCATGGGCAAGAAGCGCGTGATCGCCGAGACGGGCGCCGGCCAGCACGGCGTTGCGACCGCGACGATCTGCGCCCGCTTCGGGATGGAGTGCGTCGTCTACATGGGCTCGGAAGACGTGCGCCGCCAGGCCGCGAACGTCTACCGGATGAAGCTGCTCGGCGCGACGGTCGTGCCGGTCGAATCGGGTTCGCGCACGCTGAAGGACGCGCTGAACGAAGCGATGCGCGACTGGGTCACGAACATCGAAAGCACGTTCTACATCATCGGCACGGTCGCGGGCCCGCACCCGTACCCGATGATGGTGCGCGACTTCCAGCGCGTGATCGGCGACGAGTGCAAGGTCCAGATGCCCGAGCTCGCGGGCCGGCAGCCGGACGCGGTGATCGCCTGCGTCGGCGGCGGCTCGAACGCGATGGGCATCTTCTATCCGTACATCGACGACACATCGGTGCAGCTGATCGGTGTCGAAGCGGCCGGCGACGGCCTCGACACGGGCCATCACGCGGCGTCGCTGATCGCCGGCAGCCCGGGCGTGCTGCACGGCAACCGTACCTACCTGCTGCAGGACGACAACGGCCAGATCATCGAGACGCATTCGGTGTCGGCGGGCCTCGACTATCCGGGCGTCGGCCCCGAGCACGCATGGCTGAAGGACAGCGGCCGCGCACAGTACGTCGGCATTACCGACGAGGAAGCGCTGAAGGCGTTCCACGACTGCTGCCGGATCGAGGGGATCATTCCCGCGCTCGAGTCGAGCCACGCGATCGCGTACGGCGTGAAGCTCGCGCCGACGTTGCAGAAGGACAAGATCCTGCTCGTCAACCTGTCGGGCCGCGGCGACAAGGACATGCACACGGTCGCCGAGCGATCGGGCATCGAGCTCTGACCCCGACCGATGCGTGACCTGATCGAAGAACCGGGCGGCGGCGCCGCGAGCGAGGCGGGGGCGGTTCAGCCCGCCGCCGCCGTGCCGCGCGCGCTGCCGTCCGGGATCGAACTGCACAACCGCGATTTCCTGACCGATGCCGCGCACCTGCCGGACGCGTCGATCGACCTGATCGTCGCCGATCCACCGTACGGGCTCGGCAAGGACTACGGCAACGACTCGGACAAGCGTTCGGGCGACGACTTTCTCGCGTGGACGCGCGAGTGGCTCGAGCTCGCGATTCCGAAGCTGAAGCCGAGCGGGTCGATGTACATCTTCTGCACGTGGCAGTACGCGCCGGAAATCTTCAGTTTCCTGAAGACGCAGCTCACGATGGTCAACGAGATCATCTGGGACCGGCGCGTGCCGAGCATGGGCGGCACGACGCGCCGTTTCACGTCGGTGCACGACAACATCGGCTTTTTCGCGGTTTCCAGGGCGTATTACTTCGATCTCGATCCGGTCCGCATCCCGTACGACGCCGACACGAAGAAGGCCCGCTCGCGCAAGCTGTTCGAAGGCAGCAAGTGGCTGGAGATGGGCTACAACCCGAAGGACGTCTGGTCGGTTTCGCGCCTGCACCGGCAGCACGCGGAGCGCGTCGATCATCCGACCCAGAAGCCGCTGGAAATCATCGAGCGGATGGTGCTCGCAAGCTGCCCGCCGGGCGGCCGCGTGCTCGATCCGTTCATGGGCAGCGGCACGACCGCGGTGGCCTGCGCACGGCAGGGGCGCGACTTCGTCGGCTACGAGATCAACGAAAGCTATTGTGCGATCGCGCACGAGCGTGTGAACGCGCTCGCTGCGCCGGCGTGCGCGTGAATCGCGCCGCCGCGTCGCCGAAGCATTGAGGAAAAATTGCCATGTCCCGTATTCAGCAAACCTTCGCCGCGCTCGCCGAACAAGGCCGTAAGGGCCTGACCCCGTTCATCACGGCCGGCGATCCCGATCCCGCGAAAACCGTCGAATTCATGCACGCGCTCGCCGAAGGCGGCGCGGACGTGATCGAACTCGGCGTGCCGTTCTCGGACCCGATGGCCGACGGCCCCGTGATCCAGCGCTCGTCGGAACGCGCGCTCGCGCGCGGCGTCACGCTGAAGAGCGTGCTCGCCGACGTGAAGCGCTTTCGCGAAACCGACCCCAAAACGCCCGTCGTGCTGATGGGTTATGCGAACCCGATCGAGCGGATGGGCGTCGACGCGTTCGCGGCCGAAGCGCAGGCGGCCGGTGTCGACGGCGTGCTCGTCGTCGACTATCCGCCGGAAGAGGCGGGCGTGTTCGCCGAGAAAATGCGCGCCGCGCAGATCGATCCGATCTTCCTGCTCGCGCCCACGTCGACCGACGAACGTATCGCCGACGTCGGCAAGATCGCGAGCGGCTACGTGTATTACGTGTCGCTCAAGGGCGTGACCGGCGCAGGAAATCTGGATGTTTCGAGCATTGCGGGTAAAATCCCGGCCATCAAGTCGCGCGTGCCGGTTCCGGTCGGCGTCGGCTTCGGTATCCGCGACGCCGAAACGGCGCGCGCGGTGGCCGAGGTGTCGGACGCGGTCGTAATCGGCAGCCGCCTCGTGCAGCTGCTCGAAAGCGCTGCGCCGGAGGGTGCCGCCGCCGCGCTGAAGACTTTCATTGCCGAGCTGCGCGCCGCCCTGGACGGCGCGGGCAAGACGGCGCGATAAACACAACACAGGAAGCGGGAACGGGCCATGCGGCCCGGCCCGCCACGGAACAGGAAACCATACGATGAGCTGGCTCGACAAACTGTTGCCGCCGAAGATCAAGCAGACCGACCCGAAAAGCCGCAAGGGCATTCCGGAAGGCCTGTGGGTCAAGTGCCCGTCCTGCGAGGCCGTGCTGTACCGCAACGACGTGGACGCGAACCTGCACGTCTGCCCGAAATGCGATCACCACATGCGCATCGGCGCGCGTGAGCGCCTCGACGGGCTGCTCGATCCGGAAGGCCGTTATGAAATCGGTCAGGAAGTCGTGCCGGTCGACACGCTCAAGTTCAAGGACAGCCGCAAGTACCCCGATCGTCTGAAGGAAGCGATGGACGACACGGGCGAGACCGACGCGATGGTCGTGATGGGCGGTGCGATCCACACGCTGCCGGTGGTCGCGGCCTGCTTCGAGTTCTCGTTCATGGGCGGCTCGATGGGCTCGGTGGTCGGCGAGCGCTTCGCACGCGGCGCGCAGAACGCGCTCGAACAGCAGGTGCCGTTCATCTGCTTCACCGCGTCGGGCGGTGCACGGATGCAGGAAAGCCTGCTGTCGCTGATGCAGATGGCGAAAACCACCGCGATGCTGACCAAGCTGGCCGAAGCGAAGCTGCCGTTCATTTCGGTGCTGACCGACCCGACGATGGGTGGCGTGTCGGCGAGCTTTGCGTTCCTCGGTGACGTCGTGATCGCCGAACCGAAGGCGCTGATCGGCTTCGCTGGCCCGCGCGTGATCGAGCAGACGGTCCGCGAGAAGCTGCCGGAAGGCTTCCAGCGCGCCGAATTCCTGATCAAGACGGGCGCGATCGACATGATCGTCGACCGTCGCAAGATGCGCGACGAGATCGCGCAACTGCTCGCGCTGCTGCAGCGACAGCCGGCCGACGCGCTGGCTTGACCGGCGCAAGGTTGTGAACTCTGCGCGTCGCCTGGCTTCCGCGTCAGGCGACGCGCTTCGTTTTTTGGCGTAGTGGCGGTACCGATCCAGATTTGAACCGATGAGCACTTTTCCCACTCTCGACGCGTGGCTTTCGCATCTCGAACGCGCGCACCCGGTCGGCATCGACATGGGCCTGACCCGCATCGGGCAGGTCAAGGCGGCGCTGCAGCTCGAATTCGCGTGCCCCGTCATTACCGTCGGCGGCACGAACGGCAAGGGCTCGACCTGCGCGTTCCTCGAGACGATCCTCGTGCGCGCGGGCTACAAGGTCGGCTGCCACACGTCGCCGCACCTGCTCGAATTCAACGAGCGCGCGCGCGTGAACGGGCAGAACGTCACCGATGACGAACTGCTGCCGCACTTCGAGGCCGTCGAAGCCGCACGCACGTCGTTGCCCGAGCCCGTGTCGCTCACGTACTTCGAATTCACGACGCTCGCGATCCTGCACCTGTTCGCATCGCGCGGGCTGGACGCGGTGATCCTCGAAGTCGGCCTCGGCGGCCGGCTCGACGCGGTCAACATCATCGATACCGATTGCGCGATCGTCACGAGCATCGACATCGACCACACCGAATACCTCGGCGACACGCGCGAGAAGATCGCGTTCGAGAAGGCCGGGATCTTCCGTGCCGGCAAGCCGGCGATCTGCGGCGATCCGGCCGCGCCGCAAACGCTGATCGACCACGCGGAAGCGATCGGCGCCGACCTGTGGCTCGTCGGCCGCGATTTCCGCTACGAGGCGCAAGCCGGCGCCGAGCGCCAGCAATGGAGTTACCTCGGCCGCGACAAGCGCTATCCGGCGCTCGCGTATCCGGCGCTGCGCGGCGCGAATCAGCTGATCAATGCGTCGGCCGCGCTCGCCGCGCTCGAGGCGCTGCGCCCGGTGCTGCCGGTGTCCGCGCAGGACATCCGGCTCGGACTGGCGAACGTCGAGCTGCCGGGGCGCTTCCAGGTGCTGCCCGGCAAGCCGGCGATCGTGCTCGACGTCGCGCACAACCCGCATGCGTCGGCCGTGCTCGAGCAGAACCTCGGCAACATGGGCTTCTTCCCGTACACGTACGCGGTGTTCGGCGCGATGCACGACAAGGACATCGACGGCGTGCTGCAGCACCTGAAGGGCGAGATCGACCACTGGTGCGTGACCGACCTGCCGCTGCCGCGTGCGGCCACCGCCGAGCAGCTCGAAGCCGCGCTGCGCAAGGCCGGCGTGGAGGAGGGGCCCGATTCGAGCGTCACGCGTTACACGTCGCCCGCCGAAGCGTTTCGCGATGCACTAAAAAGAGCATCCGAGAATGATAGAATCGTGGTTTTCGGCAGTTTCCATACGGTTGCCGGCGTGCTGGCCTACCGTAAATCGCAGCAACACTGACTGACGGGCAGTTTCGGACTCAGCCATTCATGGGAATTTTCTCGTTCGGCAAGAAAGACGACGACGCGCCCCCGCGGCGCGGCGGTCGCACCGGGGCCTCCCGGAACGTGCGCACGGAGCGCACCACTGAACGCGTCGAGCGCCGCTCGCGCCGCACCGAACGTCCGGAATCGGACGCGCTGCTCCTCGATCCGACCCTTCCAGAAAAGCAACGCGCGCGCCGTCGCCTCGTCGGCGCGATCGCGCTCGTCGTCGCCGCGGTGATCGTGCTGCCGATGGTGCTCGATTCGCACCCGAAGCCGGTCACCGACGACATCGCGATCGACATCCCGAACCGGCCCGCGCATCAGGCGGTCGCGCCGCGCGACGACGATGTGTCCGACGTGCAGGCCGGCGTCGCGCATGACGAACCGCCGGCATCCGACACGGCCGTTGCGGCCGCACCGGCGCCCGCGCCGAAGGATGCCGCCAAGCCGGCCGCGAAACCCGATGCCACGACCACGGCGAGCGTGACGCCGCCGAAGCCTGCGCCGAAACCGGCTGCGCCCGCGGCGAAGCCGGCTGCGCCGAAGCCCGCACCCGCGGCCGTCGCGAATGCCGACGCCGCGAGCCCGGACACCGGCGACGCGTCGTCGCCGTCGTCGCCGGCCGGTGCGCGCTTCGCGGTGCAGCTCGGGTCGTTCAAGGACGACGCGACGGCCCGTTCGTGGGCCACCAAGTTGAAATCGGCGGGCGTGCCCGCATATGTCGAGCATCGCAAGCAGTCGGATGGCAGCACGGCTACACTGTTGCGTGCAGGCCCGTTCGCGGATCGCGCGGCGGCTTCCGCCGCGATCGCGAAGGTGCGCGAAGCCGGTCTGACGCAGTAACGCACGATGCTGACGGCTTTCGACTACGCTGTATTGGCGGTGATCGTGTTGTCGGCGCTGCGCGGTGCGTGGCGCGGCTTCGTGTCCGAGATTTTCGGGCTGATCGGCTGGATCGCGGCGATCGTGATCGCGGGCCGCTACGTCGGATTGGTCGTACCGTATATACCGGCGAACTGGCCGGGCGGTGCGCTGACGCAGTGGGTGATCGCCTTCGCGTTGGTCGTGATCGGCGTGGTGCTGGTCGCCGGCGTCGCGAACGCGCTGCTGTCGCGGATCGCGCAGGCCAGTGGCCTGGGCGGCGTCGACCGCTCGCTGGGCATGATGTTCGGGCTCGTCCGCGGCTGCGTGCTGGTGGTGCTGCTGGTCGCGGCGGCCGGGTTGACCGAACTGCCCAAACAGGATTTCTGGCGCAATGCGCTATTGCGTCCTTTCGCCGAACAGGGCGTGCACGAGCTGAAGCAGCTCCTGCCCGACGGCATGGCCCAGTACGTACGCGTGTGACGACGCGGCTGGGCAGGACGGAACCGATTTTGTCATTCTGAAGGACATGCCATGTGCGGCATCGTAGGCGTTATCTCCCAATCCCCGGTCAACCAGCTGATCTATGACAGCCTGCTGCTGCTGCAGCATCGCGGTCAGGACGCGGCGGGCATCGCGACGGCGGACGGCAGCAATTTCCACATGTACAAGGCGAACGGCATGGTGCGCGACGTGTTCCGCACGCGCAACATGCGCAGCCTGCCCGGCACCTACGGCATCGGCCAGGTGCGCTACCCGACGGCCGGCTCGGCGTCGAGCGAAGCCGAGGCGCAGCCGTTCTACGTGAACGCGCCGTTCGGGATCATCCTCGCGCACAACGGCAACCTGACGAACTGGCAGCAACTGAAGGACGAGATGTTCCGGATCGACCGCCGGCACATCAACACCAATTCCGACAGCGAAGTGCTGCTCAACGTGTTCGCGCACGAGCTGCAACTGTCGACCACGGGCCTCGAGCTCGATCCGGCCTCGGTGTTCAAGGCCGTCTCGGGCGTGCATCGCCGCCTGCAGGGTTCGTATGCGATCGTGTCGCTGATCGCCGGCTACGGCCTGCTCGCGTTCCGCGACCCGTTCGGCATCCGCCCGCTCTGCATCGGCAAGCTCGAGACCGAGCACGGCACCGAATGGATGGTCGCGTCGGAGTCGGTCGCGGTGGAAGGCATCGGTTTCGAATTCGTGCGCGACCTTGAGCCGGGCGAAGCGATCTTCATCGACAAGGCCGGCAACTTCCACAGCCAGCAGTGCGCGGAGAACCCGACGCTGAACCCGTGCATGTTCGAATACGTGTACCTCGCGCGTCCGGATTCGTGCCTCGACGGCGTGCCGGTCTACAACGTGCGCCTGCGCATGGGCGACTATCTCGCCGAGAAGATCAAGCGCGAACTGCCGAACGTGCCGATCGACGTCGTGATGCCGATTCCCGATTCGTCGCGCCCGGCCGCGATGCAGGTCGCCGCGAAGCTCGGCGTCGAGTACCGCGAAGGCTTCTTCAAGAACCGCTACGTCGGCCGCACCTTCATCATGCCGGGGCAGGCCGTGCGCAAGAAGTCGGTGCGCCAGAAGCTCAATGCGATGAGCATCGAGTTCAAGGACAAGAACGTGCTGATCGTCGACGATTCGATCGTGCGCGGCACGACCTCGCACGAGATCGTGCAGATGGCGCGCGACGCGGGCGCGAAGTCGGTGATCTTCGCGTCGGCCGCGCCGCCCGTGAAGTTCCCGAACGTGTACGGCATCGACATGCCGACGCGCGGCGAGCTCGTCGCACACGGCCGCACCGACGAAGACGTCGCGAAGATCATCGGCGCCGACCACCTGATCTACCAGGACGTCGACGACCTGCGCCGCGCGGTGCGCGACATCAACCCGAAGCTCGAACGCTTCGAGGCGTCGTGCTTCGACGGCAACTACATCACCGGCGACGTGACGCCCGAGTATCTCGATGCGATCGAGCGCGCGCGCCTCACGCCGGCGTCGCAGGCCGATCGCGATACGGCCGGCGACACCGAACGTTCGCAGATGAACCTGCAGCTGTCGGTCGAGTGACACCGGCGCACGCTTTGATCGAGGCGTGATAGGATGTGGCCTTGCGTCGATTTGATATCAGCTTGCGGACGCGGGGCGACTTCCCAAAACAGCTAAAGCGAAGGCCGGTGGCAACCGGCCCGAGTCGATCGCTGTCGTACCGCACCGAAGCCCGCTGATGCCGACGCATAGCGGGCTTTTTGTTTTTGGGCCTGGTTTTGATCTGGCCTGCGCGACGCGCGTGGCCATCGGATACGGAAAACGGAACATGGACGACTCCCTCAACTTCGACACGCTTGCCGTGCGCGCGGGCACGCTGCGCAGCGACTTCAACGAGCACTCGGAAGCGCTGTTCCTCACGTCGAGCTTCTGCTTCCAGAGCGCGGCCGACGCGGCCGAGCGCTTCGCGAATTCGGAAGACTACTTCACCTATTCGCGCTTCACGAACCCGACCGTCACGATGTTCCAGGATCGTCTCGCGGCGCTCGAAGGCGGCGAGGCGTGCATTGCGACGGCATCCGGGATGGCCGCGATCATGTCGGTCGTGATGGCCGCGCTGCAGGCCGGCGACCACCTCGTCAGCTCGCGCAGCCTGTTCGGCTCGACGCTCGGGATGTTCTCGCAGATCTTCAACAAGTTCGGGATCACGACGACCTTCGTCGACCCGACCGACCTGAACGCGTGGAAGGAAGCCGTGCGTCCGGAAACGAAGATGTTCTTCCTCGAGACGCCGTCGAACCCGCTGACCGAACTCGCCGACATCGAGGCGATCGGCAAGATCGCGAAGGCATCGAACGCGCTGTTCGTCGTCGACAACTGTTTCTGCAGCCCGGTGCTGCAGCAGCCGCTGAAGCTCGGCGCGGATGTCGTGATGCACTCAGCGACGAAATTCCTCGACGGCCAGGGCCGCGTGCTCGGCGGCGCGCTGGTCGGCTCGAAGGAATTCATCATGGGCAAGGTGTTCCCGTTCGTGCGCAGCGCGGGCCCGACGCTGTCGGCGTTCAACGCGTGGGTGCTGCTGAAGGGGATGGAGACGCTGTCGCTGCGCGTCGAGAAGCAATCGGCGAACGCGCTGGAGATCGCGCGCTGGCTCGATTCGCATCCGGCGGTCGCGCGCGTGTTTCATCCGGGCCTCGAATCGCACCCGCAGCACGAGCTCGCGAAGCGTCAGCAGAAGGCGGGCGGGGCGATCCTGTCGTTCGAGCTGAAGGGCGACACCCCCGAACAGCAGCGCGCGAATGCCTGGCGCGTGATCGACAACACGAAGCTGATCTCGATCACCGGCAACCTCGGCGACACGCGTACGACCATTACGCATCCGGCGACCACCACGCACGGCCGCATCACGCCGGAGGCGCGCGCGGCAGCGGGGATCAGCGAAGGGCTGATCCGCCTGTCGGTGGGCCTGGAGGATGCGGGCGACCTGCGCAAGGATCTCGCGCGCGGGCTGGAAGGCTGAGCGGGGCACGTCACGCATGTCGTGACGTGATCTGACGTGACGATGGACGAAGGGCCGTTCGCGCAAGCGAGCGGCCCTTCGTTTTGTGTGCCGATGAAATCGCGCGGCTTACCCGGTGCGATCGTCGCTGGCTTGCGTGTCGTTGCGCATCGCCTCCACCATCCACCGCAGCGTGTCGTCGAGCGGCGTGACGGGCAGCTCGCCCACCGCGCGCCGCAGCTTGTCGCGCGACCCGGACAGGCTCTTCACCTCGTTGTGCCGCACGAAACGCGGATCGATCGTCACGTCGATCACGTATCCGGCGATACGCGACAGCATCGCCAGCACTTCCTTCAGCGAATACGCGCGCTCCGAGCACACGTTGAACGTCTCGCCGGCCGGCGCGGCTTCGACCAGCTTCAGGTACGCGGCCGTCACGTCGCGCACGTCGGAGAAATCGCGGCTCACGTCGAGGTTGCCGAGCGAGATCCGCGGGGCGTTGCGCGCGTAGTGCGCGACGAGCTTCGGCAGCAGGTACGCATCGCTCTGGCCGACACCCGTGTAGTTGAACGGCCGCGCGATCACGATCGGCAGACGGTCGGCCCACAGTTTCGCCGCGTATTCCATCGCGAGCTTGCTGACCGCGTAGTCGTTCGCCGGGGCGGGGGCGACGGTTTCGTCGAGCACGCCGGCCGTCGAATTGCCGTAGATGTTCGCGCTGCTGGCGAGCAGCACGGCCGACGGGCGGCGGTCGAGGCCCGCAAGCGCGGCCAGCAGGTTGCGGGTGCCGACGATGTTGACCGCGTAGGTTTCCGACGGCTCGTCCTGCGCGACATGCGCGCGCGCGGCGAGATGCACGACCGCATCGGGCCGGGCGTCGGCGGCCGCCGCGCGCAGCGCCTGCGCGTCGAGCAGGTCGACGGGCAGCAGCGTGCAGTGCGCGAAGGCCGGGTCGTCGTGGCGTGCCGCGCCGGGCGCGACCGTGCCCCAGACCTCATAACCGGCCGCCTGCAGGCGCTCGGCCATGTAGCGGCCCGTGAAGCCCGTCAGGCCGGTGACGAATGCACGGCGCGACGGGCGTCCGGCTTCAGAACGTGTCATGGTGTTGATTCCGCGTCAAATCGGCTTCGACCATCATCTGGCAAAGTTGTTCGAGCGTCGTCTTCGGTTCCCAGCCGAGTTTGGACCGGGCCTTGTCGGCGCAGCCGATCAGCAGGTCGACCTCGGCAGGGCGATAGAACTTCGGGTTCACTTCCACGAGCACGTTGCCGTTCGATGCGTCGAGGCCGCGTTCCTGTTCGCCCTTGCCGGTCCATTCGATCTGGTAGCCGGCCGCCGCGAACGCCATCCGCACGAAATCGCGCACGGTCTCGGTGCGGTTGGTCGCGAGCACGTAGGTGTCGGGTTCGTCGGCCTGCAGCATGCGCCACATGCCTTCGACATATTCAAGTGCAAAACCCCAGTCGCGCTTCGCGTCGAGGTTGCCGAGCTCGAGGCGGGTCGCCTTGCCGAGCTTGATCTTCGCGATGGTGTCGGTGATCTTGCGCGTGACGAACTCGCGGCCGCGCAGCGGCGATTCGTGGTTGAACAGGATGCCGCTGCTGCCGAACAGGCCATACGATTCGCGGTAGTTCACCGTCATCCAGTGCGCGTACAGCTTCGCGACGCCGTACGGGCTGCGCGGATAGAACGAAGTCGCTTCCGTTTGCGGGATCGACTGCACCTTGCCGAACATCTCCGACGTCGACGCCTGGTAGAAGCGCGTCTTCGGGCTCACGACGCGAATCGCCTCGAGCAGGTTCAACGGACCCAGGCCGGTCACTTCGGCGGTCGTCGCCGGCTGGTCGAACGACACGCCGACGAAGCTTTGCGCGGCGAGGTTGTACAGCTCGTCGGGCTGCGTGCGTTCGAGCAGGCGCAGGCTCGAGCCGGCGTCGGTCAGGTCGTGTTCGACGAGCGTGAGGTTCGGGTGCGTGTCGACGCCGAGCTCGGCGATGCGCCAGAAATTCACCGAGCTGGTGCGGCGGTAGGTGCCCGTGACCTCGTAGCCCTTGTCGAGCAGCAGCTTGGTCAGGTAGGCGCCGTCTTGCCCCGAGATCCCGGTAATGATGGCCTTCTTGCGAGTTTGGCTCATGACGTTGTCCTGGTAGAAACGATGGAGGGTGAAAGTCAGGCGGTCGTGCCGGCGGCGGCCGGCAGCGCACGGCGTGCGGGGCCGCGCGTCAGGCGCCGTTCGAAGCCGTACCAGCTCAGGGTCGCGTACGCGAGCGTGATCGCGAGCGCCAGCGCGGCCGTGACGAAGCGGTTCAGGTGCAGCGGCCACAGCGCGTACAGCACGCTGAGGTGGATCAGGTACACGGTGTAGCTGACGGTGCCCACGTAGACGAGCATCGGGTTCGTCAGCACGCGCTGCACGAGGCCGCGTCCGCGCAGCGCGATCACGACGATCGACGTGCACAGCAGCAGCGAGATGCTGTAGAGCGCGGCGTTCGACAGCGGCGTGTTCGCGGCGCGGAAACGCGGGAACGACAGGTGCAGCCAGCCGAGGATCGCGAGCGACACGAGCGCGCCGACGATCGCGAGCGGATAGAACGGTTCGAGCGCGCGCCGGTCGCGGCGCAGCACGATCGCGAGCAGCGCGCCGGCGGCGAGCAGGTCCATCCGGAACGGCGTCAGGTAGTAGATCGGCCAGAACGAGTCGAACCACGGCGTCGCGATCGCGCGCAGCACGGGGGCCGCGACGATCAGCGCGGCGGCGACCCACAGCAGCGCGCGCTCCGAGCACCACAGCACGACGAACGGCCAGAAGATGTAGAACTGCTCCTCGACCGCGAGCGACCACAGCACGTTCAGGCTGTCGTGGCCGATGCTGCCGAGCGACAGCCCGATGTTGGTCGAGAAGAACGCGAACCACGGCCAGTGCGGCAGCCAGCCCGCACCGAACAGGATCGTCGACACCACCAGCAGCAACACGTACGGCGGCAGGATGCGGCGCACGCGGCGTGCGTAGAAGTGGCTGAAGTACGACTGCCCGCGCGCCTTGCGATCGAGCAGGATGCCGGTGATCAGCAGGCCGCTCAGCACGAAGAACAGGTCGACACCCATCCACAGCGGCGCCTTCAGCGCGTGCTGCAGGAACACGGCGCCCACCGCGATCGCGCGCAGCCCGTCGAGCTGCACGATGCGGCCGTGTTGCGGCGGCGTTGGGGCCGCGGGTCGCGAGAGGCCCGTCATCGCGCCGCTCCTTCGCGACGCGCGGCCTGAGCCGGGGCGAGTCGCACATCCGATGCGTAAACGTGAACGTAATGCATGCCATTAAATGAAATATCGAATCGAAATCGATTCTAGGGAAAAGAAATCGGCAAAAAAACGCGCGTCATTTATCCGGCGACAAACATGCAAATGCCGGTTAATTCGGTAGAGGGATGAATGGTCGCCGCCCGGGAGGCCCGCCAGGCGGTCAAAAGCGGCACTTTCTACAGACTGGAAAGCGAAAGGCGGTCGTAATTGCCGTTTTCGGGTGTCTTTGCGCGTCTGTTCCGGTTCGATATTTCAGGCGGAAACATCCCCAAATATTTCCAAATTTCTTGTGATTATTTTTGCTTGTAACCTGCATCGCGACGTTTGAAACCCATTTAGCGACAGGGTGCGCCGGCAGCGGTGCCGGTTGCTGTTGCATCAAGTCTGGAGAAGCGCATTGCGACGTCTGATTCTGGTAGGCATGACGGTATGCGCGACGCTGCTGACGAGCGCCGTACCGGCCGAAACGGTGTTGCCCGCGACGACGTCGTGGATCGGCAATACGTTCGGCTATGGCGACGGCAGCTGGACGCAGATCGACATCCGCGCGATCGCGGTGACGCCTGAAGGCAAGGTGTATACGAATGCGCCGTGGGACGAGAGCGGCGCCGAAGCGAGCGTCTACCAGGACGGGAAGATGCTCGGCTTCGCCGGCGGCACGCACGGCTGGGGCAACCTCGGCGGCAGCGCGATCGCCGTGAACAGCAAATATGCGTACGTCGCGATCGGTGTCGGCAACGAGCGCGGCCACCTGCAGTCGCCCGGCATCTGGCCGGACAAGGGCAAGCAGTGGTTCGGCATCTCGCGCCGCACGATCGGCGACATGAAGCAGCCGGCGCCGTTCCGCGCGGCGCCGCAGGTGGCCCCGGGCGGGCGTGCCGATGCCGGCCGCGCGCGGATGGCCGCGAGCTTCATGGTGATGAACGAGGTGGCGGCGCCCGCGCGCTCGGAAACGGGCGAGCAGAAGTCGGAAGTCGGCGGCCTCGCGGCCGACGACAAGACGCTGTTCGCGACGAATCCGACGCGCGACGCGGTGGACGTGTACGACGCGGAGACGATGCAGCAGAAGGGCACGTGGAACGCGCACGAGCCGGGCCGCATCGCGCTCGCGGGCGACGGCACGTTGTGGCTGCTCACGGACACGATCAAGGGGCCCGCGCATCTCGCGCACGTGCGCGCCGACGGCCGCAAGCTCGACGACGCCCCCGCGCTGCCGGAAGGCACCGACGCGGTGGACGTGGCAGTCGACGCGAAAGGGCGCGTGCTCGTCGCGGACAACGGGCCGCGCCAGCAGATCCTGATCTTCTCGAAAGGCGGCAAGGGTTATGCGCAGTCGGGCACGCTCGGCGAGCGCGGCGGCATCTTCGCGGGCCCGGTGCCGGGCCGGCCCGGGCCGCAGCGTTTCAACGGGCTGACGGGCGTCGGTGTCGACCGGGCGGGCAACATCTACGTGTCGATGAACGGCATCGGGCCGCGTCACGACACGATCGGTGCGGGGCTCGGCGCCGTGCTCGAAAGCTACACGCCGGACGGCAAGCTGCGCTGGCAGGTGCAGGGGCTGCTGTTCGTCGACGGCGCATGGCTCGACCCGGCGCGGCCGAACAGCGTGTACACGGGCAACAAGCGCTTCGAGCTCGACCTGTCGAAACCGCCGGGCCAGGACTGGAAATACGTCGGCTTCCTGTCGAACCGCTTCAAGTATCCGGACGACCCCGTGTTCCATACGGACCAGTGGCCCGGCATGCCGATCGCGCGGCGCCTCGACGGCCGCACGTTCCTGTACCTGACGGACATGTACGCCGATCACCTGAAGATCTACCGCTTCGACGCGAAGCGCGACGGCGAAGTCGCGATTCCGTCCGGTCTGATCGCGGGCCGTGCGCGGCCGGTCGACAACGTGCCGAACAAGCCGCCGGGCGGCGACTGGATGTGGCGCGACGCGAACGGCAACGGCCGGCTCGATGCCGACGAGTTCGAGATCAATACCACCGGCAAGGCGAAGGCGGGCGGCTGGGGCTGGTGGGTCGACACGAAGGGCGACATCTGGCGCACGAGCGACGTGCGCGGCATCCACCGCTTCCAGTACGGCGGCGTCGACAAGGCCGGCAACCCGGTCTACTCGTACGACAAGGTCACGACCTATCCGATGCCGCAGCCGTTCACGCAGTTGCGCCGCTCGATCTACGACGCGCAGACGGACACGCTGTACGTGACCGGTTACACGGCCGATGCCCCGCCGCAGCCGGGCATCAACAAGGAAGTGGGCCGTGTGCTGGTCCGCTTCGACAAGTGGTCGACGGGCTCGCCGGTCGTGCGCTACCAGGTCGCGCTGCCGTGGCAGCTCGACGCGAAGCCGATCTTCGACCTGATCGGGATCACGGCCGAGGGCCGCTACCTGTTCGGGGTGGAGCCGGTCGGCAAGATCCACGTGTACGACAAGGAAACCGGCAAGGAAGTGGGCGTGATGAGCCCGGGCGCCGAGGTCGGCAAGGCATCCGGCTGGGTCGACGTGCCGTTCGGCATCAGCGCGTTCCGGCGCGAGAACGGCGAGTACCTCGTGTTCGTCGAGGAAGACGCGCGCGGCAAGGTGCTGATGTATCGCTGGAAACCGTGACGGACGACGTCACACAAGGCAGAAGCATGGACAAAGGCATACTCAAGAACGTTTCGATCAACTTCATCGGGCTGATCCTGCCGACCTTCGTGTCGCTGGTGACGGTGCCCGCGTATATCCACGCGCTCGGCGTCGAACGTTATGGCGTCGTCAGCCTCGTGTGGACGCTGATCGGCTATTTCGGGATCCTCGATCTCGGGATGAGCATGGCCGCGCAGAACCACATCTCGAAGGCGCTCGCGAGCGGCAACGACGACGAAAGCGCGCGCGTGTTCTGGAGCGCGTTCTGGCTGAACCTCGGCACCGGCATCGTGGGCGGGCTGCTGATCTATTTCGGCGCGTTCATCTACACCGCTTACTTCACGAAGGTGTCGGCGGCGATGCAGCACGAGGTGTATCTCGCGCTGCCGTGGCTCGCGCTCGCGATTCCGCTGGCGAACGTGTCGTGGGTGTTCGCCGGCGCGATCAACGGTGCCGAACGCTTCGGCGTGTTCAACACGAACCAGACGATCGGCACGTTCCTGTTCCAGCTGCTGCCGCTCGGCGCCGCGTGGTGGATCGCGCCGAACCTGCAGACGGTGCTCGCCGCGGCGGTCGTCGCGCGCCTGATCGCGGCGGTGATGCTCGGCCACGCCAGCATCAAGGTGCTCGGGATCCGGCGCATCGACCCGCCGCAATGGGGCACCGCGAAAGGGCTGTTCAATTTCGGCGGCTGGATGCTGATCGCGAGCACGACGAGCATGATCGCCGACACGCTCGACCGCGTGATGCTCGGCGCCGGCATGGGCGCGAAGTTCGTCACTTACTACACGGTGCCGCAGAACCTCGTCACGCGCCTGAACATGCTGCCGAACGCGCTCGTGCGCACGCTGTTCCCGCGCCTGTCGGCGGTCGGCCGCGATCACGCGGATACGCTCGCGCGCCAGTCGCTCGAATTCCTGAACGGCGTGTTCACGCCGGTCGGCATCGTCGCGATCTTCGCGCTCGCGCCGTTCCTCACGCTGTGGGTCGGCGCCGATCTCGCCGCGCATTCGGCGCCGGTCGGCCGCGTGCTGGTGATCAGCGTGTGGCTCGTCGGCCAGGCGAGCGTCACGCGCATCCTGATCCAGTCGCAGGTCAATCCGGCCCGCGCGGCATTCGCCGGGCTCGTCGAGATGCCGTTCTTCGTCGGCGGCCTGTGGTTCGGCATCCATCACTTCGGGCTGATCGGCGCGGCGGTGGTCGTCGCGGCGCGCGCGCTCGTCGACTACGGCGTGCTGCTGTACCTGTCGGCGATCCGGATGCGCGCGATCGTGCTCGACATGCTCGCCCATCTCGCCTTCCTGCTCGCGAGCCTGTTTCTGGCGCAGGCCTGGTCGGGGCTCGGCGAGTCGATCGGCATGTGCGCGGTCGTGCTGGTGCTGAACGTCGCGTGGTCGCTCACGATGACGCCTGGGTTGCGCGCGCTCGTGCGCGACCTGTTTGTCCGTCTCAATGCGAGGAAAACCATATGAATCGCGATCTGGCGGAACACGCCGTCCTGAATCTCGCCACGGCCGACGCCGCCGTGGCCCACCCGAGCGATGCTGCCGCGCTGCACCGCGCGGTGCCACCCGAACGGGCCGGCGCGCGGCAGCCGGCGCGTGCGCTGCGCGTGGCGATCGTCCACGACTGGCTCGTCACCTATGCGGGCGCCGAGCGCGTGCTCGAACAGATCGTCGCGTGCTTTCCCGACGCGGACCTGTTCAGCCTCGTCGATTTTCTCGACGATCGCGCGTTCGTGCGCGGCAAGCCGGTGACGACGTCGTTCATCCAGAAGCTGCCGTTCGCCCGCACCAAGTACCGCAGCTACCTGCCGCTGATGCCGCTCGCGATCGAGCAGCTCGACGTGTCCGAGTACGACCTCGTGATCTCGAGCAGCCACGCGGTCGCGAAGGGCGTGCTGACCGGGCCGGACCAGGTGCACATCAGCTACGTGCATTCCCCGATCCGCTATGCGTGGGACCTGCAGCACCAGTATCTGGAACAGTCGAACCTCACGCACGGGCCGAAATCGCTGCTCGCGCGGATGATTCTCCATTACATCCGCAACTGGGACACGCGCACCGCGAACGCGGTGGACGGCTTCGTCGCGAACTCGGCGTTCATCGCGCGGCGCATCAAGAAGGTCTACCACCGCGACGCGGCGGTGATCTTTCCGCCGGTCGACGTCGATGCGTTCTCGCTGAACGCGGTGAAGGAGGATTTCTACCTGACCGCGTCGCGGATGGTGCCTTACAAGAAAATCGACCTGATCGTCGAGGCGTTCTCGAAGACGCCCGAGCGCAAGCTCGTCGTGATCGGCGACGGCCCCGAGATGCAGAAGATCCGCGCGAAAGCCGGCCCGAACGTCGAGATCATGGGCTACCAGCCGTTCGCGGTACTGCACGACCGGATGCGGCGCGCGAAGGCGTTCGTGTTCGCGGCCGAGGAGGATTTCGGGATCTCGGTCGTCGAGGCGCAGGCGTGCGGCACGCCCGTGATCGCGTACGGCAAGGGCGGCGCGCTCGAAACCGTGCTCGACCCGCAGTCGAACCGGAATCCGACCGGGCTCTTCTTCGACGAACAGACGCCGCACGCGATCGTCGCGGCCGTCGACGATTTCGAGCGCGCGCCGCAGCGCTTCACGCCCGACGCATGCCGCGCGAACGCGGAGCGGTTTTCCGCCGATACGTTCCGGCGGCGCTTTCTCGACTACGTGGAAGCCGCGCTGCCCGGCTCGACCGCGCAGCGCGGTACGGCCGTCGCGCCGCTGCCTGCCGCGCGCGGCCCGGCGACGCTCGTGCTCGACCAGAGCGGCGTGCTTGGCGGCGCCGAGCTGTCGCTGCTCGAGATCATGAAGCACATGCGCGCGAACGCCGACGTGCTGCTGTTCGACGACGGCCCGTTCCGTGCGGCGCTCGACGAGATCGGCGCGCGCGTCGACGTGGTCGACCAGGGCGCGCTCGCGGGCGTGCGCAAGCAGGGCGGCGTGTCGGTCGGCGCGGTGAAGCAGCTCGTGCGGCTCGTGCGCGATGTGGCACGGCGGGCGCGCCGCGCCGAGGTGATCTACGCGAACACGCAGCGCGCGATGGTGGTCGCCGCGCTGGCCGGGCGGCTCGCGCGCAAGCCGGTGGTGTGGCATCTGCGCGACATCGTCAGCACCGACCATTTCGGCAGCAAGCAGTTGCTGGCGATCAAGTACTGCGCGCGGCTCGGCGTCACGCGCGTGATCGCGAACTCCGACGCGTCCGCGCAGGCGTTCCGCGCGCTGACGGGCTTCACGCCGCAGCACGTCGACGTCGTGTTCAACGGCATTTCGGCCGAGCCGTTCGATGCGCTGGAAGGCGTCAGCCAGGCCGCACTGCGCGCGCGGCTGGGGTTGCCCGAGCACGCATGGCTCGTCGGTTCGTTCAGCCGCCTCGCGCACTGGAAGGGGCAGCACGTGCTGCTGGAGGCCGCCGCGCGGCATCCCGACATGCACGTGGTGCTGGTTGGCGCGCCGCTGTTCGGCGAGGACGAATACGCGGCGCAGTTGCACGAATTCGTCGCCCGGCACCGGATGGACGAGCGCGTGCATTTCCTCGGGTTCCAGCGCGACGTGGCCGCGTGCATGACGGCGGTCGACGTCGTCGCGCATACGTCGATCACGCCCGAGCCGTTCGGGCGCGTGATCGTCGAGGGGATGCTCGCGCGCCGGCCGGTTGTCGCGGCCCGCGCGGGCGGCGTCGTCGAGATCATCGAGGACGGCGACAACGGGCTGCTCTGCACGCCGGGCGATGCGGCCGCGCTGGCCGGGGCGCTGGATACGCTGAAGCGCGACGGTGCGCTGCGCGAGCGGCTCGTCGCGAGCGGGCGTGCGACGGCGGTGCGCCGGTTCGGCACCGAAACCTACGTGGAGCGGGTCGAGAAGATTCTCGCGGATACGGCGAAGGCCGCGAAGGCGAAAAAGCAGTAGCCGGCGCGAGCCGCCCCGGGGAACGAGCCCTCATGCGGCAATACGCTGCGTGGGGGCTTTGCTTTTCAGCGCGGGGGCTGGTCGGGCGAGTGGCGGGCAGGTCATTGCGTCGTGTGGCGGGCGCGTGTTTGCACGATCGCCGTTGGGGGAGCGGCGGGCGATGCGAGAGGGCGGCGCGAGAGGGAGACGCGAGAAGGCAACGCGAGTAGGCAACGCGAGAAGACAACGCGAGAAGACGACGCGAGAAGACGACGCGAGAAGACGACTCGAGAAGACGACTCGAGAAGACGATGCCCAGGGCACCCCGCCCAGCGAAAGCCGGCCGAGGACGGCCCAGGCGGGTCGTGGCGCGGCCCGGCGCCGGAGTCCTGCCCATCCGGTCAACCCGGCGTGCCGACGCGCTCAGGCCACGATAAAGCCCCCGCGCGGCGGGGTGCCGCGCGGGGGCTCGGGAACCCGGGCCGGCCGGATCAGGCGGCCCGTTCGGGCGCCGACGTAACGACGCGGGCGGGGCGGGTCGGCTTGAAGCTGGCCGACCACGTCATCGCGGGCCGTTCGAACATCCGGTAGAACAGGTACGCGACCGGGATCGCGACGGCCATGAACGCGAACGACGGCCAGATCGACAACTGCAGTTCGGAATGGAACAGCACCGAGCCGAGGCAGACGAACAGCGGCAGGTGAATCAGGTACAGCGAATAGCTGAAGTCGCCGAACCAGCTCAGCACGCGCAGCGGCGGCGTCGTGCGCGGCGGGCGGGCGAGCGCGCGGTACAGGAAGCACGCGAAGCCGGCCGACCAGAGTTGGAATGCACCGTACTGGCCGAAATGGAATGCGCCGCAGCCGGCGGCCAGCAGCACGGCGGCCGCGCCGTACCACGCACGTGACGGCACGGCGATTGCGTCGCGCGGCGACTGTGCGCGCACGTCGGCGATCCACGCGCCGATCGTCCAGGACAGCCAGTACGACGTGAAGAACTGCAGGTCGTGCCGTTCGAGCAGCCACGCCGACGCGACGTTGACGAGCGCGACCGCGGCCACGACCGCCGGCATGCCGATGCGCCGGCGTACCGCGAACAGCAGCGGGTAGATCGCGTAGAACTGCACTTCGAGCGACAGCGTCCACAGCGCGCCGTTCGACCCGTACGTGTAGCCGGCGACGCCCTGCAGCGAAAACAGGTTCACGAGGAACGCGACGAGGCCGACGTCGCGGATCTTGTGGCTGACGGGCTCGATCTGCAGGCTGACCGAGTCGAGCGCGAGCGTGAACAGCAGCGCGGCGAGCAGCACCGGGTAGATGCGCGCGAACCGGCGCATCCAGAAGTTCGGCGCGTCGAGCCGGTACGCGGGATCGGCCGCCAGCTTGAGCGCCGCGTTGCGGTGGATGCAGTAGCCGCTGATCACGAAGAAGATCGGCACGCCGGCGGAGCCCCACGCGAACGGAAAGGTCAGGTAGCCGGCGATCGCGCCCGGGTTGAGCGCATGGCCGTAAGCGTGATGGAAGCTCTGCATGCCGACCCAGACGACCTGCCGGCAGTGGAAATAGGCGACGAGCAGCGCCGCGAAGCCGCGCATCGCGTCGATCACGTGTTCCTTGTGGTCGGCGACGGGCGGCGCGGTCAGAGACGATCCGCTGAAAGCTTGCATGCGATTCGATTCCTTGCGACGGATGGACGGGAAGTTTCATCCAATCGTAATGCGCAAGAATTCGATCAATGAATAAAAAAATCTCACCGGGAAATATCGGTATTCCACATCATGGTTTTATCGCGTTCGGAAAGCGGTTCCGCGAGGCGGGTCAATTATTTACCGATTTTTTTCTGATAGTTTGAAGCTCCAGTTGATTGATGCAAGGAGCGGCAAGATGGACATGCATTGGATCGCGAGCGCTGCAGTACTGCTGGTCATGGCCGTGCTGTCGGCGTACCGCGAGGCGCTGAAGAACGAACCGATTCGCCCGGGGCTCGAACGGGGCGGCGTGCCCTATATCGAGGAATTCGAATCGTAAGAATTTGTATCTGGAAAATCGGTAATTTGTTTCTGCCTCGGCACTCGGTTCGGCAATATCGACCGGGTTGAAAGGATTATATTTTTTCCGGAATCATTGGGCAATCAGTCCATATCGATAATGAGCGGAGTCGAATTGGCAGTACCGTCGATTCTCGATATGCCGTTCGGAACACAATCGCGCCGGGTCGCTGGTCGACGCGGCGCAGTCAACGCAATCAGGATGCGAACATGTTGAAAGTCACCAAGGCCGTGTTCCCCGTTGCCGGTCTCGGCACGCGGTTCCTCCCGGCAACGAAGGCGAGCCCGAAGGAAATGCTGCCCGTCGTCGACAAGCCGCTGATCCAGTACGCGGTCGAGGAAGCGATCAACGCCGGTATCACCGAGATGATCTTCGTTACCGGGCGCAGCAAGCGCGCGATCGAGGATCACTTCGACAAGTCGTACGAGATCGAGGCCGAGCTCGAGGCGCGCGGCAAGGAAAAGCTGCTCGAGCTCGTGCGCGGCATCAAGCCGAGCCACGTCAACTGCTTCTACGTGCGCCAGCCGGAAGCACTCGGCCTCGGCCACGCGGTGCTGTGCGCGGAGAAGCTGGTGCACGGCGAGCCGTTCGCGGTGATTCTCGCCGACGACCTGCTGCACGGCGAACAGCCGGTGCTGAAGCAGCTCGTCGACGTGTTCGACCACTATCACAGCTCGGTGATCGGGGTCGAGACGATCGCGCGCGACGACAGCCGTTCGTACGGCGTCGTCGAAGGCCGCGAATGGGAAGAGGACATCATCAAGCTGTCGGGCATCATCGAGAAGCCCGCGCCCGAGGATGCGCCGTCGAATCTCGGCGTGGTCGGCCGCTACGTGTTCATGCCGACGATTTTCGATCACCTGCGCAAGCTCAAGCCGGGCGCCGGCGGCGAGCTGCAGCTGACCGACGCGGTCCAGTCGCTGCTCGCGAACGAGCAGGTGCTCGCGTATCGCTACTACGGCACGCGCTTCGACTGCGGCAGCAAGATCGGCTATCTCAAGGCCACCGTCGAGCTCGCGCTCCAGCATCCGGAAGTGAGCCGCGAATTCGAGGCCTACCTGCGTACCTGCTTGCCCGCGTTGGCTGCTGTCGCCTAAGCAGCCTCGCGCTCCGTTGTTTCAGGTGGTGGTTGTTCCGTTGGCCCCGGCCGCTCGCGCGCCGGGGCTTTTTTGCGTATACGGGCGAGCGGATGCGTGATTCCGGTGCGCACCGTCGACGTGAGTGCGGTGGCGGGTTTGCCGCGCGAGCGTTGCCGCATGCGGAGCCGGGCGCTCGGGCAAGCATGGGCGTCACGCCTGAAACCGGTGCCGCGGCGGGCGGTCGGGCGACCGGGCGGTCTCTGTCGCGATTCGATTGCGTGCTGCACGTCGATGTTCGGGGCCGCAGCGGTTCTGCCGGTGCCGGTCGATGACGGGGCGCCACGCCACGCTGGCCGGGTGTCGGCTTCAGGGTGTGGCCCGAATCGCGGTTTTCCCGTTCGATCGTATCGGCATCCGTGCGGCATTCAACGTGCCGACGTGCCCGGCTGTGCGACGAACCGCCGGGCCAGCATCGCGGCGACCGGCTTCTTGAAGTCGAGCAGCCGCTTTTCGAGGTAGCGCCAGGACAGGTGCGCGAGCAGCACGGCGAGCGCGAACTGCAGCATCTCGGGCAGCGTTTCGCGGACGATTTCCGGTATTGCCCCGTGCGCGAAGTGCGCGGGCAGCACGCCGAAGCGCGTCGGAATCAGGTTGTGGAACAGGTAGAAGCCGTAGCTGATCGTGCCGAGATACACGAGCGGCGCCCAGTCGAGCAGCGCCACGACCGGATGCTCGGGTTCGCTGACGATCCACAGCAGCAGCGCGCCGAGCGACGCGGACAGGCCGAGATCCGCGAGCCCCGCAATTGCGTCGGGGAGTGCCGTGCATGCGGGCAGCACGAGGAAGAACACGACGCCTGCCGCGCCGAGCCAACCGGGCGGCACGCGGCGCACGGCGGCCGCGCCGCGTCCGGCAAGCGCCATCGCGCCGACGCCGCCGAGCGCGATCAGCGCGAAATTCCACGGGGAAAATGCGTAGATCAGCACCGGCGAAGCGTCGCACAGGTAGAGCGCGAGATGCGCGAGCGCGCACAGCACGACGGCCGCGATGCCGAGCGCGACGTGTCGCGCGGTCGGCACCGCGAGCAGCGCGAGCGGCGCGATCAGATAGAACTGCTGTTCAACCGCGAGGCTCCAGAAGTGCGACGTGGAGCCCGGCCAGCCGTCCTTCACGACGCCGATCCAGTAATTCGACAGGAACACCGCGTGCCACGCGAGCCCGAGATTGACGCCGCGCTGGTAGAACAGCGCGTGCGCGATCGCGAGCGCGGCGAGCAGCAGGTAATAGACGGGAAAGATTCGCAGCGCGCGCTTCGCGAGGAACAGCGCGAGCGCATGGCGGCGTGTCATGGTGCCGCACTCGACCGCCTGGCGATTGCGATGCAGCTCGCCGACGATCAGGAATCCGCTGATGAGGAAAAACGTCCACACGCCAAGCTTGCCGACGTCGACGGCAAGGACGTGGCCCTTGTGGGACAGGAAAACGAGGATGACGGCGAGGGCTCGCAGGCCGTCGAGTCCTTTGACGTATCGGGCTTCGCGCATGGAGGCATCCGGGCATTGAGCGAGCCCAGTATAGGTGCGCAAATATCGAACGTAATTCGCGTTCGGATGCATACGTGAAGGCGTTTTTTGATGCTGGAGCGTCGATGAAATCGCCCGCATGCAAAAAAACCTGCGGGAAACCCCGCGAAAACGCACAAAAGTACTGCACGAAGCGTCACGGCGCTTGTAGAATCCGGCGTTGAAGCGCGCGCGTTGCACGCTTCGTGTATCCAACGACCACACCTGGTAGGAGAAACATGGCGACTTCCGCAAAAAAGGTGGCCAAGAAGGCTGCCGCACCCGCCACCAAGAAAGTGGCTGCCAAAAAGGCTGCGCCCGCGAAGAAAGTAGTGGCAAAGAAGGTTGTCGCGAAGGCGGCACCGGCCGCTCCGACGCCGCTGAAGGACAAGTTCACGAAGGCATCGCTCGCAACGCACATCGCTGAGCGCGCGGCTGTCGAAGTGAAGGCGGTCAAGGCAGTGCTCGTCGCACTCGAGAACGTCGTGCTCGGCTCGGTCCACAAGAAGGGCGCGGGCGAGTTCACGCTGCCGGGTCTGCTGAAGATCACGGCACAAGTCGTGCCGGCGAAGAAGAAGCGCTTCGGCAAGGATCCGTTCACGGGCGAAGAGCGTTGGTTCCCGGCGAAGCCGGCCAGCGTGCGCGTGAAGGCACGTGCGCTGAAGAAGCTGAAGGACGCGGCAGCGTAATGCCGCGCGGCGGCTGCCGAATGCATTCGGCAGCCGTTGCGAAGTCCGACGATCCCCGTACGCGAAAGCGTGCGGGGATTTTTATTGCGCTGCGCAAAGCGCGCGGCAGCGAAGACGTGCGGACGTGCGGAAGCGAAATGGCGGAAAGTCCGGTTCGACGCGTAATGCACGCTCGACGACGTGTCGTGCATGCGCGATGACGAACGGCAATCCACTCACAGGGGCTCGCGCTCGCCGCGCCGGTTGCGCGTGTTGCGTACGCTTCGCGAGACACACGCATCGTGACTGAAACCATTCCCGACGAAATCGCGGCGCAGGTCGCCGCCGCATGCGACACGATCGAGCGGCATCTCGGCGCGACGCTGAACGCGATCCACCTGTTCGGCTCGGCGCTCGACGGCGGACTGAAACCGCGCAGCGACATCGACCTGCTGGCGACGGTGTCGGCCCGGCCCGACGAGCCGACGCGGCGTGCGCTGATGCTCGGCCTGCTCGCCGTGTCGGCGCCGCCCGGCCGCGCAGGCGGCATGCGCGCACTGGAAGTGACCGTCGTCGCGCACGACGAAATCGTGCCGTGGCGTCATCCGGCGCGGCGCGAACTGCAGTTCGGCGAGTGGCTGCGTCACGATCTCGAAGCCGGCATCGTCGAGCCGGCGCTCGTCGATCACGATCTGGCGATCCTGTTGACGAAGGTGCGGCAGCACAGTGTCGCGCTGGCCGGCCCGCCGGCTGCTGCGTTGCTCGAGCCGGTGCCCGAGGGGGATTTTGTCGCCGCGTTGCTGGCGACCGTCGCGCAGTGGCATGCCGAACCGGGCTGGCGCGGCGACGAGTGCAACGTGGTGCTCGCGCTCGCGCGCATCTGGTACAGCGCCGCGACCGGCAGGATCGCGCCCAAGGACGTCGCGGCGACATGGGCGCTGGCGCGTCTGCCGGAAACGTACCGTCCGGTTGTGGCGGCGGCGCGCGCCGCCTATCTCGGCGAAGAGGAAGACACGGCGATCCTGTCGGGCGAACCCCTCGCCGCATTCATCGGCTACGCGCGGCGAACGGTCGAATCGATGCTGTCGACGTCGCCGCAGATGCCGCGAACGTAGCCGGCTTGCGGGCGAGGCCGACGAGGAGCATGGGCGTTTGCGACGCTGTCGCACGCGCATGCCGTCGAGCCGGACGCCGGTCCGGCGACCCGGCGCATCACTCGCACGCGCTTATGCGACAGGCATCGTCAGCCGGCCGTACCGGCAAAGGCGGCTTTCAGCGCGGCGTCGTCGAGCTTGACCATCTGCATCATCGCGGCGGCCACGCGCGTGGCCTTGACGGTGTCGCGGTCGGACATCATCGGGATCAGCGCTTCCGGAACGATCTGCCACGAGACGCCGTAGCGGTCTCGCAGCCAGCCGCAGGCGTCGGCCGTGCCGCCGTTGTCGAGCAGGGCGTTCCAGTAGCGGTCGAGTTCCGCCTGGTCGGCGCAGCTGACCAGCAGCGAGATCGCGTGGTTGAACGTGTCGGTGCGC
Organism: Burkholderia sp. Bmkn7; assembly: GCF_041103175.1. Lineage (NCBI taxonomy): Bacteria > Pseudomonadati > Pseudomonadota > Betaproteobacteria > Burkholderiales > Burkholderiaceae > Burkholderia > Burkholderia sp. Bmkn7. Next base: position 1,546,440 of record NZ_JBGCUH010000002.1, read on the forward strand.
GGGTGGCTCATCGCGAAGAACGGCTGCCCGAACAGCTCGAACTCGACCATGCGTGTGCCGTCGGTGCCGGGCACCGCCGTGACGCGCACGATGCGCGAATCCGGAAAGATGCCTGCATAGAAGGCCGCTGCTTCTTCGGCTTCCGTCGAATACCAGAGGAAAGGCGTGATCTTCTGAATCGTCATGACGAGTCTCCTGTCTGTATGGGGCAGCGGCAAACCGTGTGCCGCCATCCACACGACGGGCGACGGTTGCCGAAATCGACACGCTGCGGCACATCGCGATCGCACCGGACGAGCGGCGCCGGCAATGCGGATGGTAGCCGCTCGGCGGACGGATGGCGACCGGCGCGACGATCCGCAAACGGCGTTCCCGGCGCTTTACGGCCGCCAGGCGCCGCTGAGGGCCGGTCGGTGTGCGCGTGGGTTCGGGTCCGGGCCGCCGGCCCGTGCGAGGGCTGCCGGCGCATCGGAGACGGACGAAAAAAAACCAGCCGCGGCCGAAACCGGGGCTGGCTTTCCAGGTCGGCGGCAAGGCGTCGGAGACGCCGTGCACGCCGGATACTTCGTTTTTAGAACTTGTGGCGCAGGCCGAGTGCGACCAGCTCTTGCGAGCTCTTGCCGGCGATACCGTACGAGCCGATCGACGCTTGCGCATCGGTGCCGTCCGCGTTCTTGCCGCTTGCGTGCTGATACGCGCCAACCAGGTAGACGTCCGTGCGCTTCGACAGCGAGTAATCGGCGCCCAGCGAAACCTGATGGTACTTGCCGTTGTTGTCGCCGTTGCCCTTCGTGTAGATGTAGCCGAGGCCGAGCAGCAGCGGTGCCGATGCCTGATACGTGACGAACGCGCGACCCGTGTTGTACTTCTGGTTCGTGCCGAACGCCGAGTTGCCGTCTGCCTTGTATTGCGCGTTGCTGTAACCGGCGCCGACCGTCACCGGGCCGAATGCGTACTGGCCAGCCACTTGCGCGATGCCGATCGACGTCGACGACGTGAACGCGTTGTTGATGAAGGTCGTGCCCGAATCGCCGTCGAAGATCGCGTCCGACGAGCCGGCCCAGCCGCTACGCGTGCCGTTGGTGCTGAGTGCCGATGCGTTGTTCGCGTGGAAGTAGCCGGCAGCCAGGCCGAGCGGGCCGTTGTTGTACGCTGCTGCTGCTGCCCACGTCTGACCCTTGCCGGTCGAACCTGCAACTCCGCCGAATGCGTACATCGCTTCGACCTGCAGGCCTGCCCAGACCGGCGACGTGTACTTCACTGCGTTGCTGACGCGCAGGCTGTTGTCGTTGTTGTCGACGTCGCCCGGCGTGGCGAACACGCTGCCGAAATAGTTGTCAGCCGTGACTGCCTGAACCAGGTCGACGAGCGGGTCATACTGACGGCCGAGCGTGACCGTACCGTACTGGTCGCTCTGCAGGCCGACGAATGCCTGGCGGCCGAACATGCGACCACCCTGGCCCAGTGCGCCCGATGCCGAGTTGAAGCCGTTTTCCAACTGGAAGATCGCCTTCAGGCCGCCACCGAGGTCCTCGGAACCCTTCAGGCCGAAACGGCTGCCTTGCAGGTTGCCGCTACCCATCGACCACGAATTGTTGCCTTGACCTGCGTTACCGTGAACATAGGTGATCGACGTGTCGATCACGCCGTACAGCGTCACGCTCGACTGTGCCTGAGCAGCGCCGGCGGCGCCCAGCAGGGCGAGCGAGAGGGTCGAGAGAGCAAGTTTCTTCATCGTTGAGTTTCTCCACGCAAGTGATTCATCGTTATTTGTTGCGGATTGGAGAATAGCTCAGTGCCATAGACGCAAGAAAGCCTAAAAAATAAAGTGTCTCGAAAAGGTAACAGCGCGAAAAAGTCCATATAGATCAAGCACATCAACGACTGTTCTCATTTTTGAAATAGTTGACAATTGCTGCGGCGCGATTGTTTCAAAAGTTGATGCGCATTGCGGCAGACAGCCTGTTTCGGCCCGTTGGCGGGCAGAAATGGAGGCATGCAAACGTTTGCGGTTGCGACAACGAAGCCGAGGCGTGCAAAGGACGTATCAACGTCGCGCGAATGCGCGGCGGACTACGTGGTTGCAGGAAGGCAGACGGGTGTGCGGGGTCGGGCCGCTACGTTGCTAACAGCGTGAATCAGTCGTCGCGCATGCGATCGACGGGCCGGTCGGCTTGAGCGGGCGCGGCCGGTGCGGTACCGGCGAGACGATGCGCGTTGCCGCGGGCCGCCGCGAATTCCGCGCCGAGCAGCAGCACGATCGCGGAGAAGTACAGCCACATCAGCAGGACCGCGAACGATCCGGCCGCGCCGAATGCACTGGCGGTGCCCGCGTGCGCGAGGTACAGCGCGAACAGTTTCTTGCCGCCCGAGAACAGGATCGCGGACACGATGCCGCCGATCGCGGCGTCGCGCCACGCGACGCGCGCATCGGGCAGGAACTTCATCAGCGATGCGAACGCGCCCGCGAGCACGGCGATGCCGACGAAGAACTGCACGAGGTTCGTGACGACCACGTACGGCGAATTGCCCAGCAGCCAGGTGCCGACGAACGTGATCGCGGTGTCGAGCACCAGCGACACGATCAGCAGGAACGCGACGCCGAGCACGAGCCCGAACGAGATCAGCCGCACGCGCACGAGCCCGAGCATGCTCGACCAGCGGTTCTCAGTGGCCGGCCAGATCACGCTGAGCGCGGCGCTGAGCGACGCGAAGGTGGCCGACGCGCCGATGGCCAGCGCGGCGAACGAGATCAGGGTCGCGAGGCCGCCGCGCTGGCCCGCGCGGTGCGCGTTCTGCACGATCGTCTGGATGCTGGCCGCCGCGTCGTCGCCGATCAGCTGGTGCGCCTGTTCGAACACCTGGCCGCGCGCGGCATCGTCGCCGTAGAACCAGCCGGCCACGGCAATCACCATCACGAGCATCGGCGCGAGCGAGAACGCGGAGAAGAATGCAATGCCAGCGGCCATCGCGGAGCAACGGTCGGCCGAGAAGCGCTTGAACGCTGTGAGGGCCCAGTTGGCCTGTTGTTGCGCGAGACGGGTGGCTTCGGAGGTGATCTGTCGTTTCATGACGGTTCGGTGGCGCGCGGAACGCGGGTCATCGTTGGTAATCAGACAATTCAGTATTGATCCGAAGATTCGAACATAGTTGCGCGAACTGTCTATAATTCCTTTCAGTTTCCTCACCCCCCACAATAACGCCGAGACCAGCCATGCTCCAAATGTCCCGGCGCCAGTTCCTGAAGGTGACGGCTACGTCGCTTGCCGGATCGAGTCTAGCCCTGATGGGCTTCTCTCCGTCCGAAGCGCTCGCCGAAGTCCGACAGTACAAGCTGGCGCGCACCGTCGAAACGCGCAACACCTGTCCATACTGTTCAGTGGGTTGCGGCATCCTGATGTACAGCCTCGGAGACGGCGCGAAGAACGCGCAGCCGAGCATCATCCACATCGAAGGCGATCCCGACCATCCCGTCAATCGCGGCACGCTGTGCCCGAAGGGCGCGAGCCTGATCGACTTCATCCACAGCCCGAACCGCCTGACGCACCCCGAGTATCGCGCGCCCGGCTCGGACAAGTGGGAACCGATCTCGTGGAACGACGCGCTCGACCGGATCGCGAAGCTGATGAAGGCCGACCGCGACGCGAACTTCGTCGAGACGGCAGAGGACGGCGCGAAGGTCAACCGCTGGCTGACGACGGGCATGCTGGCCGCGTCGGCGGGCAGCAACGAGGTCGGCTACCTGACGCACAAGACGGTTCGCAGTCTCGGGATGCTCGCATTCGACAATCAGGCGCGTGTCTGACATGGCCCGACGGTGGCAGGTCTTGCCCCGACGTTTGGCCGTGGAGCGATGACGAACCATTGGGTCGACATCAAGAACGCGGACGTGATTCTCGTGATGGGCGGCAATGCAGCCGAGGCCCATCCGTGCGGTTTCAAATGGGTAACGGAGGCGAAGGCGCACCGCAAGGCGCGGCTGATCGTCGTCGACCCGCGCTTTACGCGTACGGCCTCGGTGGCCGACTACTACGCGCCGATCCGCACCGGCACCGACATCGTCTTCCTGGGCGGTGTGATCAACTATCTGCTGACGAACGACAAGATCCAGCATGAGTACGTGAAGAACTACACGGACTTCTCGTTCATCGTGCGCGAGGATTTCGCGTTCAACGACGGCATCTATTCCGGCTACGACGCGGAGAAACACGCGTACCCGGACAAATCGAGCTGGGACTACGAGCGCGGCGACGACGGCTTCGTGAAGGTCGACCCGACGCTGCAGCACCCGCGTTGCGTGTACAACCTGCTGAAGCAGCATTACGCGCGCTATACGCAGGACATGGTCCAGCAGGTCTGCGGCACGCCGAAGGAGAAGTTCCTGAAGGTGTGCGAGATGCTCGCGACCACCGCCGTTCCCGGCCGCGCCGGCACGGTGCTGTACGCGCTCGGCTGGACGCACCACTCGATCGGCGCGCAGATCATCCGCACCGGCGCGATGGTGCAGCTGCTGCTCGGCAACATCGGCATCGCCGGCGGCGGGATGAACGCGCTGCGCGGCCACTCGAACATCCAGGGGTTGACCGACCTCGGGCTGATGTCGAACCTGCTGCCGGGCTACATGACGCTGCCGATGCAGGCCGAGCAGGATTTCGACGGCTACATCAAGAAGCGCGTGCAGCAGCCGCTGCGGCCGAACCAGTTGAGCTACTGGAAGAACTACAAGGCCTTCCACGTCAGCTTCATGAAGTCCTGGTGGGGCGACGCGGCGACCGCCGAGAACAACTGGGCCTACGACTACCTGCCGAAGCTGGACAAGCAGTACGACCTGCTGCAGGCGATCGAGCTGATGAATGCCGGCAAGATGAACGGCTACATCTGCCAGGGCTTCAACCCGCTCGCGGCGGCGCCGTCGAAGGTGAAGACGGCGGCGGGGCTCGCGAAGCTCAAGTGGCTCGTGATCATGGATCCGCTCGCGACCGAGACGTCCGAGTTCTGGAAGCATCACGGCGACTACAACGACGTGGACGCGTCGAAGATCCAGACCGAGGTGTTCCGTCTGCCCACCACGTGTTTTGCGGAGGAAAACGGTTCGCTCGTGAGTTCGAGCCGCGTGCTGCAATGGCACTGGAAGGGCGCGGAGCCGCCGGGCGAAGCGCGTAGCGACCTCGAGATCATGTCGGGGCTGTTCCTGCGCATGCGCAAGATGTACCAGACGGACGGCGGCAAGTATCCGGACCCGATCGTCAACCTGACCTGGCCGTACGCGAACCCGGAAAGCCCGACGCCCGAAGAACTCGCGATGGAGTTCAACGGGAAGGCGCTCGCCGACCAGCCCGATCCGAAGGATCCGGCCAAGACGCTCGTGAAGAAAGGCGAGCAGTTGGCCGCGTTCGCGCAGCTGAAGGACGACGGCACGACCGCGAGCGGCTGCTGGATCTTCTGCGGAGCCTGGACGCAGGCCGGCAACCAGATGGGGCGGCGCGACAACTCCGATCCGACCGGCATCGGCCAGACGCTGAACTGGGCGTGGGCCTGGCCGGCGAACCGGCGGATTCTGTACAACCGCGCATCGTGCGACGTGAGCGGCAAGCCGTTCGACCCGACCCGCAAGCTGATCGGCTGGAACGGCAGCGCGTGGAAGGGCGCCGACATCCCCGATTTCAAGGCGGACGAACCACCCGAAAACGGGATGGGGCCGTTCATCATGAATCCGGAAGGCGTCGCGCGCTTCTTCGCGCGTGCGGGGATGAACGAAGGCCCGTTCCCCGAGCACTACGAGCCGTTCGAAACGCCGATCGGCACGAACCCGCTGCACCCGAACAACCCGCTGGCGCTGAACAACCCGGCCGCCCGCGTGTTCCCGGACGACCGGGCGTCGTTCGGCCAGGCACCGGAGTTCCCGCACGCGGCGACCACGTACCGGCTGACCGAGCATTTCCACTACTGGACCAAGCATGCGCGGCTGAACGCGATCATCCAGCCCGAGCAATTCGTCGAGATCGGCGAAGACCTCGCGAAGGAAGTCGGCGTCGTGCATGGCGATCGCGTGAAGGTGTCGTCCAAGCGCGGCTACATCATCGCGGTCGCCCTCGTCACGAAGCGGATCAAGCCGCTGATGGTCGACGGCAAGAAGGTCCAGACGGTCGGTGTCCCGTTGCACTGGGGCTTCAAGGGTGTGACGAAGCCCGGCTATCTCGCGAATACCCTGACTCCGTCCGTGGGTGACGGCAACTCCTATACACCGGAATTCAAGTCGTTCCTGGTGAAGGTCGAAAAGGCGTAAGGGGAAAGAGATGGCATTGCAATCGCTGGATATCAAGCGCGTCTCGGCCACCACGACGCCACCGCCCACGGTGCGCGAACCGGTGACCGGGAGCGTCGCGAAGCTGATCGACGTATCGAAGTGCATCGGCTGCAAGGCATGCCAGACGGCATGCATGGAGTGGAACGACCTGCGCGACGAAGTCGGCACCAACGTCGGCGTGTACGACAACCCGGCCGACCTCTCCGAGCACTCGTGGACGGTGATGCGGTTCGCCGAATACGAGAACCCGGCGGGCGACCTCGAGTGGCTGATCCGCAAGGACGGCTGCATGCACTGCGAGGATCCGGGCTGCCTGAAGGCGTGCCCGTCGCCGGGCGCGATCGTGCAGTACAACAACGGGATCGTCGATTTCCACGAGGAGAACTGCATCGGTTGCGGCTATTGCGTGACCGGCTGCCCGTTCAACGTCCCGCGGATCTCGAAGAAGGATCATCGCGCGTACAAGTGCACGCTCTGTTCCGACCGCGTCGCGGTCGGCCAGGAACCGGCCTGCGTGAAGACCTGCCCGACGGGCGCGATCGTGTTCGGCACCAAGGAGGACATGAAGCAGCACGCGGCCGAGCGGATCGAGGACCTGAAGGAGCGCGGCTTCGAGCATGCGGGGCTGTACGACCCGCAGGGCGTCGGCGGCACGCACGTGATGTACGTGCTGCACCATGCCGATAAACCGTCGCTGTACCACGGGCTGCCCGACAACCCGTCGATCAGCCCGATGGTGAAGCTGTGGAAGGGCATCGCGAAACCGCTCGCGGTCGCGGGCCTCGCGCTGACCGCGCTGGCCGGGTTCTTCCACTACACGCGGGTCGGTCCGAACGAGGTCACCGACGACGAGGAAGCCGCCGCCCGCGACGAGGCGCGACGCATCAAGGAGGACGCGAAATGAACCACGACGACCCCAACCTGATCGTCCGCTACACGCCGAACGAGCGCACGAACCACTGGATCACCGCGATCACGTTCGTGCTGCTCGCGCTGTCCGGGCTCGCGCTGTTTCATCCGTCGATGTTCTGGCTGACCGCGCTGTTCGGCGGCGGCCAGTGGACGCGGATCCTGCATCCGTTCGCCGGCCTCGTGATGTTCGTGTCGTTCGCGATCCTGGTCGTGCGCTTCTGGCACCACAACGCGCTCGATGCGGACGATCGCCAATGGCTGAGGCAGATCGGCGACGTGCTGACCAACCAGGAGGACAAGCTGCCGCCCGTCGGGCGCTATAACGCCGGGCAGAAGCTGCTATTCTTCACGCTGGTGGCGTGCCTGTTGCTGCTCCTGCTGTCGGGAGTCGTGATCTGGCGGCGTTACTTCTCGTTCTACTTCCCGATCGGGGTGATCCGCGCGGCCGCTGTCGTGCATGCCGTGGCGGCCTTCGTGCTGATCGCGAGCATCATCGTGCACATTTACGCGGCGTTGTGGGTGAAGGGCTCGATCGGCGCGATGGTGCGCGGCACCGTCACGCTGGGCTGGGCTCGCAAGCATCACCCGAAGTGGTTCCGTGAAAGCGTGAAATAACGCACCGGAGCGGGGCGGCTCGCCGATCGCGGCGGGGCGTTCCGTTCCTTCGCCGGAACCGCCCGAAAGCGCCGATGCGTCGGCGCTTGTTTATTTGGAAGACATTTTTGTGACACAACGCATCCTCGAACCGACCGAGATCTCGACACTCGATCATTCGGCCATCCCGCGCTTTCGCCTGCCGGAGCGCGCCACCGCGTTCTCGGCGCGCGCCGCGCGGCTGCGCAAGCTGGCCGACCTGAACCCGATCAGCGGCTACCTGCGGCTGATGGCCACCGTCGCCGATGCGCAGCACGCGACACTGCAGGCGCTGGAACTGCCGCTGCCGTCGAAGGAAGCGATCGCGCTTGCACAGCAGCATTCGATGCCGCTCATACCGGCGCTCGACGGCGAGCGCAACCCGCAATGGCGTGCCGTGCTGTACGAACTGCTCGACCGCGTCGAAGGCGCCGGGCTCGTCAACCCGCAGCTCGCGAAGCTGCTCGACCGGCTGCGCCTGATGGCGCCCGCCGAACTCGACGCGCAGGCCGACGCGATCCTCGCGCTGCGCTTCGCCGAAGTCGATCCGGCCACCGCGCCGTTCCTGATGGCCGCGCTGCAGGTCGTCTGGACGGATCTCGCAAGCTGCGTTGCGCCGGCCGACGTCCCGTATCTCGACCAGCCGGGGCTGTGCCCCGTGTGCGGCACGCACCCGGTCGCGAGCGTCGTGCGGGTCGGCGGGCAGTACCAGGGCTACCGTTTCCTGCAGTGCGGGCTGTGCACGACCGAGTGGCACATGGTGCGCACGAAGTGCTCGCACTGCGATTCGACGAAAGGCATCGCGTATCACGGGATCGAGGGCGGTAGCGAATCCGTCAAGGCCGAATCGTGCGACGAGTGCAAGACCTATCGCAAGATCGGTTATCAGGACAAGGACTACGAGTTCGAGCCGCTGGCGGACGATCTCGCGAGCCTCACGCTCGACCTGCTGATGAACGAGGCCGGTTACCAGCGCAGTTCGCCGAACCCGCTGCTGTGGCCGGACGTCGCGCAGGAAGCGGATTGACGACATCGGCCGGGGCGGCGCGCGAGCGCCGGCGCCGGCCGACTGCGAAGCATGAGACTGGAGCCACCACGACGTGACCGAACCCGGTTTGAATGAACTGAATGCCGTGCTGGCGCGTGTGCCGTCGGTCGAGCGCGTGCTGTCGTCGGCGCCGCTGCAACCGCTGCTCGCCGACTACGGCCGCACGCGCGTGCTGAACGCCGTGCGCGCGGAGCTCGAACGCTGGCGTACCGCCGCGCAACACGATCCGGCGGGGGCCGAACCGCTCGACGAACCGCGCATCGCCGCGGCCGTCGCGCGCGCGCTGGCCGCGCAGAGCACGGGCGCGGTGCGCACCGTGTTCAACCTGACCGGCACCGTGCTGCACACGAACCTCGGGCGCGCGCTGTTGCCCGACGACGCGGTGCGCGCGGTGGTCGACGCGCTCACGCGCCCCGTCAACCTCGAATTCGACCTCGCCACGGGCCGCCGCGGCGATCGCGACGACCTGATCGACGATCTGCTGTGCGAATTGACGGGCGCGGAAGCCGCGACCGTCGTCAACAACAACGCGGCGGCCGTGCTGCTGGCGCTGTCGGCGCTGGCGACGAAGCGGGAAGTCGTCGTGTCGCGCGGCGAGCTGGTCGAGATCGGCGGCGCATTCCGCATCCCCGACATCATGAGCCGCGCGGGCGCCAGGCTGCGCGAAGTCGGCACGACCAACCGCACCCATCTGCGCGACTACGCGGAGGCAATCGGCCCGCGCACCGCGCTGCTGATGAAGGTGCACTGCAGCAACTACGCGATCAGCGGCTTCACGAAGGAGACGTCGCTCGCCGAACTCGCGCCGCTCGCGCGCGAGTACGGGCTGCCGGTCGCCGTCGATCTCGGCAGCGGCACGCTCGCCGACCTGACGCAATGGGGCCTGCCGCACGAGACGACCGTGCAGGAAACCATCGCCGCCGGCGCAAACGTTGTCACGTTCAGCGGCGACAAGCTGCTTGGCGGGCCGCAGGCCGGCCTGATCGTCGGCGATCGCGCGCTGATCGCGAAGATCAAGAAACATCCGCTCAAGCGCGCGCTGCGCGTCGGCAAGCTGACGCTCGCGGCGCTCGAACCCGTGCTGCGCCTCTACCAGTCTCCCGAGTTCCTGCGCGACCGGCTCACGACACTGCGCCTGCTGACGCGCCCGCACGGCGAGATCGCCGAGGCCGCCGAACGCGTGCGTCCGGCGCTGCAGGCCGCGCTAGGCGGCGGTTTCGACGTAGCGGTCGAGCCGATGTTCAGCCAGATCGGCAGCGGTGCGCTGCCGGTCGACCAGCTGCCGAGCGCCGGGCTCGTCGTGCGCACGGCGGACGGCAAGCGCGGCGGCCGCGCGCTCGCGCAGCTCGAGAAGCGGCTGCGCGAATGGCCGCGCCCGGTGATCGGCCGCGTGGCCGACAACGCGCTGCGGCTCGACCTGCGCTGCCTCGAAGCGGCCGACGAGGCGGCGTTCGTCGCGCAATGCGTGCCGCTCGCGGGGCCCGCTGCATGATCGTCGGTACCGCCGGACACATCGACCACGGCAAGACGACGCTGGTGCGCGCGCTGACGGGCGTCGATACCGACCGCCTGAAGGAAGAGAAGGCGCGCGGCATCTCGATCGAACTCGGTTATGCGTATACGCCGCTCGACAACGGCGACGTGCTCGGCCTGATCGACGTGCCGGGCCACGAGAAGCTGATTCACACGATGGCGGCCGGCGCATGCGGGATCGACTTCGCGCTGCTCGTGATTGCCGCCGACGACGGCGTGATGCCGCAGACGCGCGAGCATCTCGCGATCCTGCAACTGCTCGGCGTCACGCATGGCGCCGTCGCGCTGACGAAGTGCGATCGCGTCGACGCCGCGCGTGTGGCCGAGGTGCGCGACGAGATCGCCGCGTGGCTGAACGATTCGACGCTGGCCGGCGTGCCGATCTTCGAAACGCGGGCGACGGCCGTGGACGATCCGGGTGTCGCCGCGTTGAAGCGTCACCTGGCGGACGCGGCGATCGCGTGGCGCGCACGCCGCGACGACGGGCTGTTCCGGCTCGCGGTCGATCGTGTGTTTACGCTCTCGGGGCAGGGCACCGTCGTGACGGGCACCGCGTTCGCGGGCCGCGTCGCGACCGGCGATACGCTCGCGATCGTGCGCACGGGCGGTGCGGCGCGCGTGCGCAGCATCCATGCGCAGAACCGGCCGGTCGAGGCCGGCCGCGCGGGCGAGCGTTGCGCACTGAACCTGGCCGGGGTCGACAAGGCCGATGTCGAGCGCGGCGATACCGTGGCCGATGCGCGGCTCGTCGCGACGTCGCCGCGTCTCGACGTCGAACTGACGCTGCTCGCGGATGCGGGGCTGACGCTCACGCACTGGGCACCGCTGCACGTGCATCTCGGCACGCTGCATCGCGTCGCGCATGTCGCGCTGCTCGACGGCGATACGCTTGCGGCCGGCCAGCGGATGCGCGTGCAGCTGGTATTCGACGAACCGGTGTTTGCGTTGCCGGGCGACCGGTTCATCGTCCGCAATCCGCAGGCGACGCGCACGGTCGGCGGCGGCCGCGTGCTCGACCCGTTCGGGCCGGCGCGCAAGCGTCGCACGCCGCAGCGCCGCGCGTGGCTCGACGCGCTGGCCGAATGGCTCGACGCCGGGCGTCTCGATGCGCTGCTCGCGCAGGCGCCGCTCGGCGTCCCGCGCGCGATGCTCACGCATCTGACGGGTTTTGCGCCGAACGCGCTGGTTTTGCCGGATGACGCGCTGGCGATCGGGCAGCGCGACGCCGCGTCGAATGACGGAGCGGTGATTGCGCATGCGCACTGGCGTGCGCTGCAGACGCGGGCGATCGATGCGCTGCGCGCGTATCACGAGCGCATGCCCGACGAGCAGGGGCTCGACGCCGCGCGGCTGCGGCGGATGGCGGCGCCGCTCGCCGGCGATGCGCTGTGGCGCGCGCTCGTCGATGCGCTGGTGACCGGCGGCGAAGTGGCGCGAAGCGGGCCGTGGCTGCACCTGCCGTTGCATTCGGTGAGCCTCGAGCCGCGTGAAGAAGCGTTGGCGCAGCAACTGCTGCCGCAGATTCATGCGGGGCGCTTCGATCCGCCGTGGGTGCGCGACCTGGCCCGCGACACGGGGGCGGCCGAGGACGCGGTGCGTACCGTGCTGCGCAAGCTCGCACGGCGCGGCGACGTGCACCAGGTCGTGCGCGACCTGTTCTATCACGCGGACGTCGTGCGCGAACTCGCGGAACTGGTTGCGCATCTCGCGCCGTCGCGCGACGGCGGGCTCGATGCCGCGACGTTCCGCGACGCGACGGGGCTCGGCCGCAAGCGTGCGATCCAGATTCTCGAGTTCTTCGATCGGGTTGGGTATACTCGCTTCCACCGCGATCGTCACTTCCTGCGGCCTGACAGCGGTTGGGCGGGTATTCAGGCGTAGGCGCTCGTTGTTCTTTGTTTTTTTCCCACGACGGAAGGCATTCGTATCCGGTGGTACGGCCGGGCTTCAAACCCGGTTGGGGGTGTCAGACACTCCCGGGTAGGTTCGACTCCTGCTGCCTTCCGCCACAAAGGTTTCGGGCGATTTGGGCTGTTCCAAACGGGGCGCCCTTACGCTACGGGTGTGGGTTTTTCTACCCGATTCGTGCAACTGGATCACGATCGTCCGATCTTCTTGACGGCTTCTGCGAGGCGGTCGGTCACCAGGTGAGCGTATCGCCTGGTCGACGTAGTCGTCTTGTGTCCCAGTACCCCAGCGACGGTATAGAGGTCGATGCCGGCGTTGATCATTTCTGATGCGACGCTATGGCGGAGATCGTGAAACCTCACCCCCAAGTGGCCTGACTTCCGGCGAGCCTTAATCCACTCGTCCTTGATTTTCCATGCTGGCTCAGTGAATTCGCACGCATCAATCCGGCGAACCGAATCGACCAGTCGTACAGGTTAAGCGCATCCTGATCTTCATACTCGGGGGCGTACTTTGTTAAGACCCCGTAGCCTACCCTTGAGGTCTTTCCATTCTGAACCCGTGTCAGTAACGTGGATTCGGACGCATTCGCCAATCGTTACGATCGGTTTGCGTGCTCCCGTGGCAATTGCGTATACCTCGACGTCCCATTTACGGCCCAAATCGTCAGCTTCGCGCGCAGAAAGTCCTGCAGGGATGAGTTTTGTTTTTCGGATACGTACGTCTTCGATGACGCGCTCGAACGTTCAGCGGAACCACCGGTGGCCTCCTTCGCACTCACGCGCTTGCCTTTGGATAGGTCCATGCTAGGATCCGTCCTGTCTCAAAAGGTGCGTTGAAGCAATACAGAACAAATTTGTGATGCGTGGGTACGAGATGAACTGCGAGCCGCGTGTGATGGAAGACGGCATGTTTGCCATCCAGGTCGAAGTGACCAAGAACTTCTCAGTAGAGTAGCCTTGCCGCTACGAATAACATGAATCGAATGTCCTCGCGGGTCATGTCCATTGCATTCAAATTCGATATGGGTGTCGCACCTCATGCAGCCCGGCTCTTATGTTTCGTGCCCGGTCTCGCATTGATTATCCCGAGGATTGCATACGCGTGCGGTGACGGTAGCTGTGAACCGCACCGGGAATCGTGGAGGCTGGTTGGTTTAAGTTAATGCAGACACGTCAGCGGCATTTCTGAGTTGCCCGTAGTAGTTTGCCTCAGCTTCAGCAGGCGGGATATAGCCGAGCGGTTCCATCAGCCGATGATGGTTGTACCAGGCGACCCATTCCAGCGTTGCCAGTTCGACGGATTCCCTTGTTTTCCAAGGGGCGCGCCGATGAATCAGTTCCGTCTTGTACAGGCCGTTGATCGTTTCGGCCAGTGCATTGTCGTAGCTGTCGCCCCGGCTGCCGACCGACGGCTCGATGCCGGCCTCAGCCAGCCGTTCGCTGTAGCGAATGCTGACGTATTGGGCCCCTCTATCGGAGTGGTGTATCAAAGTCCCGTCCTCGCCCGGTTGGCGGGCGTACAGCGCTTGTTCAAGTGCATCCAGAACAAAGTCCGTGGTCATCGACGAGCTGACGCGCCAGCCAACAATACGGCGGGCGAACACGTCGATCACGAATGCCACGTACAGCCAGCCTTGCCATGTCGAGACATACGTAAAATCCGACACCCAGAGCTGATTCGGTCGGTCAGCCTTGAACTGCCGGTTGACTCGGTCCAGCGGGCGCGGCGCGCTCACATCGGCAATCGTTGTGCGAACACGCTTACCGCGAACTGCGCCACGCAAGCCCTGCAGCTTCATCAACCGTCCGACCGTGCAGCGTGCCACCGCAATGCCTTCCCGGTTCATCTGCTTCCAGACCTTCGGCACGCCATAGACCTGCATGTTGGCCTACCAGACACGCTTGATCTCCGGTTGCAAAAGCTCATCGCGTTTCGCGCGGGCGCAGCGTTTCGACGGATCGCGAAGTTGTGCTGCATGGCGCCGGTAGCCCGACGGGGCAATCCGCAAGACCTTGCAGATCGGCTCGACCCCGAAGGTGTCGCGATGCTGATCAATGAAGGCCTTCAGGACTTGAAACGGCGGTCGAGCTCCGCCTGGGCGAAAAATGCGCTCGCCAGTTTGAGAATCTCGTTGGTCCGGCGCAGTTCCTTGACCTCGCGCTCCAAGGCTTTGATGCGTTCACGCTCGGCCGTACTCACGCCATCGCGCTCTCCACGGTCGACCTCGTCGCGCTTAACCCAATCCAACAGCGTCTGCGGCGTGCAGCCGATCATTGGCGCAATCGATTCGACGGCCGCCCACATCGACGGGTGCTCGCTACGCTGCTCGCGTACCAGGCGCACTGCGCGCTCTCGGACTTCCGGGGAAAACTTGCTTGACTTCTTGTTCATGGCTCCATTCTCTCAAGAGTTGGAGCCTCCACAAAACTCGGGGCGGTTCAATGCGAGTCTGAAGTCCAAGCTCGATCGCCGAGCGGCTGCGAGACGAGGGAATGGGCAATGATCTTCCTCTGCGCTGTCTTCTGGCTTGTCATCGCTCCGGCCGTTTTGATCCTCGTTGGCATCGCCTGGCTTTGGTGTGGGCTGAAGCTACTGGGTCATATGCTCGGGCGGTGAACTGCCTGATTGCTCTCGCTACGGCGAGAGTTTTTTATCTTGTAGGTGTTTGTTACTCCCGCTCGACAGAGATTTTCGAGTCGAATTGCCAGCACATAGGTGCCACGGTGCGCATTCGTCGATCCGCCAAGCTCAGTGTTGATGAGCCGTCGGTATGCCCCCAAGACTCCTTGGTATTTGCCGTTCCGAATTTATTTTCAGAGATTCTGATGCTCGAAATCTCAAAGCTTCTGGCAAGCATATGCGAATTGGATTCGGCTATTGAATTGATAATTTCATGTTATTCACCAGAACTCACGAAATAATAAAAAAAATATTTGACAATAAGTGAGCTGCGCTGCGTCACCGCCCCGCGCATTCTTTCAAATATAATTCAAAAACTCGACGTATATCTATCTGAAATATTCGGTAATGTAAGTATTGCGAGAGGTATCTTGCAACCGCGTTGCCATTGTCGATGTCGACTGGTAAATTGGTTGGGCGAGTGATGTTATTCTGTAATAATTTGCATGTCGCCCGGAATCTCGAAATAAAATTTACGAATTATTGAAATTGTAATGCATCGAATTTGGTGGTGGTAAGCAATAAATTTATAAGATTGGGCTGATGATTTGAATTTTATCTTGATTTTTGTGATTAATCATTGGGCGGCACATCCTTAAATTGTGAGGTGTGGGTTGATTGAAAGAAGAAAATTGATCTCGAGAAAAATCAAGCTTATTTTGCTTTCAATGGTATCTGTTGCACTTATCGAGATACTGTTGTTTATGCAGTGCGAAAGGGTTGAGGGGGTATTTAAGTATTTGGCGAAAATTAATACGCTAATTCTGCTTGTCTATCCAGCGGCGCTTGCCGCGTCATTGATTTTTACAACAATCTCCTATTTCGATAATTTCAAGCAAAAAACAATGGAGGGTGAGGTGTTGTCGAGAAAATTGGCGATGTCTTACCTAATTATATTTGCTGTAATAATTTGCTTTTCAAGATTGATATCGGTTTCGATGTGTGTTGGATAATAATCAAAGTGAGAGTAAATAATGACCTCTGTAACAGTTGCTGGCTATACGATATCCGGACTTGATAACGCTGCGGGTGTACAGAGCGCAGCGCAGGCGTATCAAAATAATCCAGGTAATGCGACCCTCGTATCTTACCAAGCTGCTTTGGCGAGCGCTGCCGCTGCCGCAACCTCTCTTATACCAGGGGAGGGCGCCGCTTTCGCAGGAAATTCAATTATTGCAAATATTGCCAACATCACAACGAACGGTGCTTCGATGAGCGCCAACAGCTTGGCAAGTGCATTCGCCTCAATTGCTGGGAATATTGCGACTATGGCAGGTCAGGGGGTTGAATTTTTAGGGCTCACCGGGTCAAGCATAAATCCAATTTTTGGTGGTGGTGCTTTTACGCTGGGTGAACTAATTAATGCAGTGGGCTTTATCGCATCTGCGGTCGGAGCTGGGATAGATTCCACGACTATCGCCGATGTAATATCTCAAAGCTTGCAATCTGCCGGGATGTCACCCGATTCGAGCGGAAACTATAGTCCAACTTCGTTGGGGAGCTCGAATTTTGTTTGTGACTCCTCCAATGCCGCTACTATGTGGAGCATAGTTCAAGGAAATAATGTTGACCAAATTAGTGCAACTCAACAAAATGGGAGTGATGTTGCGACGGTAATTTCAAATGGAACTAATGACGACATCATTGTTTCCCCGGGAGTTGCTGGGTCTAGTTTCAACTTGATTGCCTCGGGAGGCAATAACACCATAACCGGAGTAAACTCGGGGTTCGTATCCGGGGGGGATTATACTGTAGCCGGAAGCCAAAATTCCACCTCTGTCTCTAATAGTACTATAAATATTGGCGCAAATTCAAGCGATATAATCAATGGTTCCGCAGATCACATCAACGTTATCGGATCCGACAGTGCTGTCACGATTGGTGGCAACGGGCAGAGTGCAAGTGTTTCTAACGACAATTACGTTAATTTTGCGAGTGGTACATCGGGGACGGTAACGGTTGAGAGCAATTCCCGTACGGATGTTAGCGGCAGTGGTCTTACTGTCTATGCAAGTGGCAACGAAAGTCTGGGTGTTACGGGTAGCGGAAACACCATTGATGCCACGGGAGTTAATGACGGGATTTGGCTTAACGGAGCGAATGCAGTTGCGAATCTTTCGGGGCAAGGCGACTCGGTCTACGGATCGAATGACACGATTAACGGTCAGGGCAACGATACGTTCACGGTGAACGGATCGAATGATTTTATTGCGAATGGAACGAACAGCTCGACGGTTATTAACGGCAGCAACGATACGTTGGCCTCTCTGGGAAGCGGTAGTGCAGTCAGTGTTCAAGGTCAAGGCGATGCTATCGATGGATCAGGTAGCACGATTTACGGCAAAGACAGCGACTCCATTACCGTGAACGGTTCAGGTGACACGGTCACGGACGGAGCGAACAGCTCGACGGTTATTAACGGCAGCAACGATACGTTGGCCTCTCTGGGAAGTGGTAGTGCAGTCAGTGTTCAAGGTCAAAGCGATGCTATCGATGGATCAGGTAGCACGATTTACGGCAAAGACAGCGACTCCATTACCGTGAACGGTTCAGGTGACACGGTCACGGACGGAGCGAACAGCTCGACGGGTATTAACGGCAGCAACGATACGTTGGCCTCTCTGGGAAGCGGTAGTGCAGTCAGTGTTCAAGGTCAAGGCGATGCTATCGATGGATCAGGTAGCACGATTTACGGCAAAGACAGCGACTCCATTACCGTGAACGGTTCAGGTGACACGGTCACGGACGGAGCGAACAGCTCGACGGTTATTAACGGCAGCAACGATACGTTGGCCTCTCTGGGAAGCGGTAGTGCAGTCAGTGTTCAAGGTCAAGGCGATGCTATCGATGGATCAGGTAGCACGATTTACGGCAAAGACAGCGACTCCATTACCGTGAACGGTTCAGGTGACACGGTCACGGACGGAGCGAACAGCTCGACGGTTATTAACGGCAGCAACGATACGTTGGCCTCTCTGGGAAGTGGTAGTGCAGTCAGTGTTCAAGGTCAAGGCGATGCTATCGATGGATCAGGTAGCACGATTTACGGCAAAGATAGCGACTCCATTACCGTGAACGGTTCAGGTGACACGGTCACGGACGGAGCGAACAGCTCGACGGTTATTAACGGCAGCAACGATACGTTGGCCTCTCTGGGAAGCGGTAGTGCAGTCAGTGTTCAAGGTCAAGGCGATGCTATCGATGGATCAGATAGCACGATTTACGGCAAAGACAGCGACTCCATTACTGTGAACGGTTCAGGCGACACGGTCACGGACGGGGAAAATAGTACTACCATCATTAATGGAAGTAACGATACGCTTTCATATGTTGGCGGTGGAAGTACTATTGACATTTCTGGTCAATATGATCATGTCGATGGCAATAATGACACTGTTAACTTCTCCGGAACAGATACTGGAGATGTAGTAGATGGCACTGACGATACTGGTGCCGGCTGGAGTGGAGTCGACTACGTCGATCAAACTAGCACGGATCCTTTTAGTGGCGGCGGTTACGGCGGTTACTTCGGCGGCTATGGTTTTTCGGGTGATCGAAGTACCGTGCAAAGCAAGCTGGCCAGCGATGTAACCGCCATCGCTCAGTACGACCAAAACCAAGGGAACGCCGCTGCCGCTAACGCTGCCAAGAACGGGTTCGCTCAGGCCGGTGAAATGTCTCGAGATACCGCGACTTCTGCTGGTTCCGGTCCTAACGTGCTCGAAGGTGCCCGGTGGGATGCGACCACCATCACCTGGAACTTCGACAGCGCCAATGGTCCCCAAGACGGACAGTACGAAAAGGAGGTCGAGCAGGCCTTTGCGACGTGGGCGGCTGCTTCTGGACTCAAGTTCCAGGAGGTGTCGAGTAACGCTTCTGCCGACATTTCGATCGATTGGGCTGACCTGAACACAGCCAGCACGGGTGAAGTTGGCTACACGACATTCAAAGCATCTCAAGGCGTCATTGCGTCAGGAGCCAAAATTGAACTCGAGTCCCCGACGCAGGATGCGCTTGCTCATGGCTCGGTCAGCGATCAAATCTACGCCGGGACGGACGCAACCTTCTATCAGACGGCTTTGCACGAAATCGGTCATGCACTCGGCCTTGGGGACAATGCCGATTCGGGTTCGATCATGAACTACGATCTGACCTCGTCCAACCGATCATTGGACCAGACCGATACCAATGCTATCCAAGCTCTCTACGGTTCTTCGGCTCAAACCGCAGCGTTAATTCAAGCGATGGCGGGTCATGCTCCTTCGTCTTCGGCGAGTAGTGCTTCGATCGCTTCTACGGAACAGGCATCGCAGCATGTGCAGTTGATTGCCGGAGCGCACTAGCCAAGTTGTAGCTACCTCACTTCCGCGGGCGATGACGCTCTGTCGCCTGCGGAATTCGAGATTTAAAACTTAAATATAAGATCTCAAATGATCTCAAGGTTACATTTAATTTCGGGGCTGCCACGTTCGGGGTCGACATTGCTCTGCGCATTGCTTCGTCAGAACCCCCGATTTTCCGCTGCGATGACGAGTCCCGTCGCCATGCTATGTGGGGCCGTTCACGGAAAGATGTGCGGCGGAGAGTTCAGTACGTTCTTTGACGACGACAGACGAACGAATATTCTGCGAGGAATATTCGACTCTTACTATCCCGGCGTCACCGACGACCAGGTTGTTTTTGATACCAATCGAACATGGACTGGCCGAGCATCGTTGCTCGCCGCCTTGTATCCTCAGGCGCGCATTATCTGCTGTGTCCGGGAAATCGGATGGATTATCGATAGTGTGGAAGCAATGTTGGCAAAAAATCCACTTCAACTATCGAGGATGTTTAATTTTCAGCCAGGTAGTTCCGTGTATGCGCGCGCAGAATTCTTGATGGAGACGGAACGGGGCTTGATCGGGCATCCATGGAGTACGCTCCGTGAGGCATGGTTTGGCGTAGAGGCAAAGCGCCTTACTCTCGTTTCTTACGATCGATTGGTTCGGGAACCCGAGAAAATCCTGAGATCGCTCTATCGTGAAATAGGCGAGCCGTGGTTCGATCACGACTTCGAAAATGTAGTCTATGACGAGCCGGACTACGATGCTCATCTTGGCATGCCCGGGTTGCACAAAGTGAGGAGCAAGGTCGAGTACCAATCTCGGAAGCCATGTATCCCACCAGACCTTTTCGCAAAATATGCTGGAACGAGCTTCTGGGAGAAACCAGAACTCAATACGCGACAAGTCACGTTGTTATGACTGAGTGCCGAAGTGAACGATTGGATGCAATGCAATTAAATCTCGCCTCTAATACTGATAGGCACACTGCCAACTCCGGTTGCTATTGGCTTACTGGACTGCCGGGAGCGGGAAAAACTACGCTCGCTCGAGAATTCTCACAATCTCTAAGATCAAGGCAGATTTCGGCGCTCGTGTTGGACGGCGACGAGTTGCGAGCCGGTTTGAATTGTGATCTCACATACAGTCGTGAAGATCGAGCCGAAAATATACGCAGAGCCGCCGAGATTTCAAAAATTCTAATCGAGGCCGACTTTGCTGCGATAGTTGCACTCGTATCGCCATATCAAGAAGATAGGGATATGGCTCGACAAATCATCGGTCACGATCGATTTTTCGAAGTATTTGTCGATGCGCCGATAGAGACGTGTATGGAGCGAGACCCTAAGGGATTGTATCAACGAGCTCGAACCGGTTTGCTTCCGGACTTCACTGGCGTAGCTGCGCCATATGAGAAGCCGATCATTCCAACGTTACATATTCCCACAAGCGTACGCACGGTTGCCGAGAGCGTAGGTATCCTGTTGAGCCATTTTGAACGTCGTCGAGGAAACCAGTTGAATTCCGACACGGGTTCTCGGCGAGATCCGATTAGGGCGTTGTAGAAGCGATATCGCAGTAATTGAAAGAGGTACGGCAAGTGAACGCCCCTGAAAAAAACGAAGAATTTTCACACGCTCCAGTTGACACGGCATTGAGTTGCCTAGTCACCATCGCAAGATTCCACGGCATCGCTGTCGATGCCGCTCAACTGCGCCACGCTGCTGCCCAAGGTGATCGACCGTTCGATGCCGATGCATTGATCTTGTGCGCTCGCTCGATAGGTTTGAAGGCTCGCCTTGTGCCGCTACGGACGGATCGACTGGATCGATCGCCTCTGCCAGCGCTGGGTCTCGACAAAGACGGTCAACACTTCATCATTGCACGCCGTGATGGATTGTCAGTGCTCGTACTCGAAGCCAATTCAACACAGCCCGTACTCCATTCGCTGGAGGAGATAACCCATCGCTCGACGGGAAGCATGCTCCTTTTCACCTCCAGAGCATCCCTCACGGGTGAACTGTCAAAGTTCGACTTCTCGTGGTTCATCCCGGCTGTCGTCAAGTACCGTAGATTGCTGTTGGAGGTATTGGCGATCTCATTCGTCTTGCAGATATTCGGTCTCGTGACGCCACTGATGTTCCAGGTGATCATGGACAAGGTGCTCGTCAACCACACCTACAATACGCTGGCCGTCGTCGGGATCACGCTGTTTCTCAGTTCAACGTTCGAGGTAGCGTTGACCGGTCTGAGAAACTACATCTTCTCGCATACCACGAACCGGATAGATGTCGAACTCGGAGCACGGCTTTTCAAACACCTGATCGCGTTGCCTCTGGCGTACTTCGGTGTACGCCGTGTTGGAGACACAATCGCCAGGGTTCGTGAGCTCGAAAGCATTCGAAACTTCCTGACGGGCCAGGCACTGACAGCCGTTATCGATCTGTTCTTCTCGATCGTGTCTATCGCTGTTATGTGCATCTACAGTGTATGGCTAACGATCGTGATCGTGCTTTCCCTGCCGATCTACGCTGGCATATCTGCTTTCATAGTTCCGGTCTTGCGTCGGCGACTCAACGAGAAATTCGTACGAGGTGCTGACAATCAATCGTTCCTCGTCGAAACCGTCTCGGGCGTCGAAACGGTCAAGTCGATGTCGGTTGAACCCCAGTTCGCCAAGAAGTGGGAGATGCAACTGGCCGCGTATGTCGCATCCGGATTTCGTGTGACGCAGCTCGGCAACATTGGGCAACAACTGATCCAGTACATCGGCAAACTCGTCTCGTTGGGAACGCTCCTGTTGGGCGCCAAGCTCGTGATCGACGGCAAGCTGACGATCGGAGAACTGATTGCATTCAACATGATGTCGCAGCGCGTTGCTGCACCTGTCTTGCGACTCGCTCAGCTCTGGCAGGATTTCCAGCAAGTCGGAATTTCGATGAGCCGCTTGGGAGACATCCTCAATACCCGCACCGAGTTGCGCCAAAGCAGTCAATCAATGCCGGCGATCAAGGGCGATATCCGATTCGAGAACGTACGCTTCCGATACCGTCCGGATGGCCAGCCGGTTCTGGACGATGTGTCGCTGGACATACGAGCGGGTCAGGTCATCGGCATCGTGGGCCGATCGGGATCCGGCAAAAGCACGATAACCAAGCTTCTGCAACGTCTCTATGTGCCCGAACACGGGACAGTGCGTATCGATGGCGTCGACCTGGCGCTCGCTGATCCTGCATGGCTTCGGCGGCACATTGGTGTCGTGCTCCAGGAAAATTACCTGTTCAACCGGTCGCTCCGAGAAAACATCGCTTTGGCGGACCCTGGCGCCCCGATGGCAGCCATCATGCACGCTGCCAGACTGGCCGGGGCGCACGACTTCATTTGCGAACTGCCGCAAGCCTACGACACCCTCGTGGAAGAACACGGCAACAATCTGTCCGGTGGGCAACGACAGCGCATCGCCATTGCCCGTGCACTGTTGACCAATCCCCGTATTCTCATTTTCGATGAAGCGACGAGTGCGCTCGATTTCGAGACCGAACGCGTGATTCAGAACAATATGCGAGCGATCTGTGCCGGACGCACTGTAATCTTCATCGCCCACCGCCTCAGTACCGTTCGTCATGCGGACCAGATCATTGCGATGGACAAAGGACACATCGTCGAACGTGGCACGCACGAGATCTTGCAGTCGACGGGTGGTTACTACGCCCACTTGCTGTCTCTTCAGGCGGGGTGATGACAATGTCGATTCGTTTACATGCACTTCTTGATCTCCTGCGCCGATATCGGTCGGTTTGGGTAGCAGCATGGAATATCCGTCATCAACTTGACGGTCCCGCCAAGCTTGAGTACGAGCTTGCCTTCCAACCGGCGCATCTTGAACTGGTCGAAACGCCTGTGCATCCGGCACCGCGCTGGACTGCTCGATTGATCGTGCTGCTTGCCGCGGCGGTGATATTGATCGCCTGCTTTGGCAAACTCGACATTGTCGCAACTGCGAACGGGAAACTCGTTCCGAACGCAAAGGTGAAAATCATTCAGCCGGCGATCACGGGAGTGGTCAGGGAGATTGCCGTCCAGGACGGTCAACGGGTCAGGGCCGGTGATCTCCTTGTGAAGCTTGATACCACTCAGGCGGCCGCAGACGAAGACAAGGCGAAATCGTCCAAGCTGGATGCTGCCTTTGCCGGCGCTCGTGCTGATGCGTTACTGAAAGCGCTACAGGCAGGGCGAGAGCCGGAGGTTTCCACAATCGACGGTGCATCAGCGGGGCGTCAGGAGGAAGCTCAACGCCTCGTGGCCGGTATATATCGTGAGTATCAAGACAAGTTGAATTCAGCCCGAAGCGAACTAGCAAAACGGGAAGCCGAGTTGGATAGCACGAATCAGGAGATTGCCAAGCTGGCGGCCACGGCACCGCTGGCACGTTCACAAGCAAACGACTATAGGTCGCTGTCTGCTGACAAGTATGTTGCAAAGAACGACTACCTCGACAAGGAACAGACGGCCTTGAATCAAGAACATGAATTGGCAGCGCAGCGCAGCCACGCTCATGAACTGGCCGCCGGGATAGCAGAGCAGCGAGCGGACATTGCGCAGACCGTCTCTCAGTTTCGACGAGAACAACTCGATGATCTGGAGAAAGCAACCGAACAGTTGAGGCAGAGCACCAATGACGAAACCAAGGCCCACACTCGTCAAGTTATGCTCAGCTTGATCTCCCCAGTTAGCGGCACTGTTCAGCAACTCGCCACGCACACGCTCGGTGGCGTTGTCACAACCGCTCAGGCATTGATGGAAATCGTTCCGGACGATGCCGTTGAAGTCGAGGCCACCGTTGAAAACAAAGACGTGGGTTTCCTGAAGGTTGGCCAGCGCACAGCGGTCAAACTCGATGCGTTTCCCTATACCCGATACGGGATGCTCGAAGGAACGGTAGTCGATCTATCCAATGATGCGGTACAGGACAAGAAGCTTGGCCTCGCCTTTACGGTTCGCATTCGACTGAAATCAAATCGGATGCGAGTCGATGATCGCTGGATCGCGTTGACGCCTGGCATGACCGTGAAAGCGGAGATCAAGACGGGCAAGCAAACCATCGCGCAGTATCTGCTTGGCCCGCTTGTCGAAGGCGCTCAGGAGAGCATGCATGAGCGTTAAGCCATCGACGGGGCTGCTCATAGCCGCAATCGGCGTGATGTCGGTCAACTCTCCTACGGTTCTTGCCTTCGACCCGCTGCGAGCTGAACAATCGATTCCTGTTAGCGCGGCCGGCGACATGGTCCCGGCCCACAGCACTTGCGAATTCGGTCCATTGAGTCACCCGTTGACACTGGAGGATGCAGTCGAACGTGCTCTGTGTCGTAATCCCAAAACCCGAGAGTCGTGGGCGGACGTCAAGGCTCAGGCGGCGGCGGTCGGCGTGGCAAGAGCGGCATACCTGCCGACCATCACAGGAAACTGGCAAGGTGTTCGGGATAGCTCCGTCACGGACATCACGGATCATCCGGCGCTCAGCTCAAATTACTCGGCAACCGTTCGCTCTGAGGGTGTGTCTCTCAATTGGCTCCTATACGACTTCGGAGGACGAGAGGCGGCGCTGAAGAATGCCTCGTCGTTGCTGGAGGCGTCGCAAGCAACACGAAACGCCACGTTGCAATCGACGTTTGCTACGGTCGCCAAGGATTACTACGCAGCGCAAGCAGCACATGCGGCTCTCGATGCAGCTCGGGAAATCGAGGCAATGACGAGGCAAAGCGCTACAGCAGCGCAGGCCAAAGTCGACAAAGGGGTGGCGCCCATTACTGATGCATTACAGGCGCAATCACAGCATGAGCAGGCGTTGCTGAATCTCGCCAAGGCACGGAGTGACGCTCAGTCGACGATTGGCGCGTTAGCCGTAGACATGGGCTACGATCCGTCCGCCGTAACCGACGTGCCCGCCGTCACGGATACCGTGATCCCCGGCAAGACCTTTACGGAGTCTCTCGCACGATTGATTGCCGAGGTGAAGCGAACGCATCCCAGTGTCGTGGCCGCACAGGCGCAGTACGATGCGGCTATGGCGAAGATCGCTCAGACCCGAGCACAAGGACTGCCGAGTCTCAATCTCGTCGGGAAATACAATCGAGATAACCAACCACAAAGTCTGGGGCTTGGATTGCCGACCTATCCGTCGACCGGTCACGACGCCTATATCGGTATACAGGTAACCATTCCGATATTTGAAGGCTTCGGAAGGAACTATCAGATCGACCAAGCCCGGGCAGAAGCTGAGCGACAACAAGACGCTCTCGAAGAAACTCGGAACAAGGTTGCGGTGGACGTCTGGGACAGCTACTACGCCCTGGAATCGGCATCGGAAAGCGCTTCGCATAGCAGTTCCTTGTTAACGATCGCTCAACAGGCTTACGTCGCGGCTGAACATCGCTACAACATGGGCGTCGGTAACATCCTCGAATTACTCAATACACAGACGACGCTCGCCAATGCGAAGGAGCGTCGGATTGAAACGTTGACAGACTGGGACAATGCTCGCATTGATTTGGCGTCGAAGCTTGGGCGCTTGGATATGTCTTCTGTCTCTACACTTGGCACGCCTTAAAAAATGCACAAGACCTGGAAAGCTTGTTCGCTGATAGCAATCACTTATCTATACGCGTATGCGTCTCTGGCGCATGCAGACGACGCGGATAGTCTGAAAGCACCCGAAGCCGCTCTGCGTCACGAACAGATCATCTCGATTCCGAGTTCCGATGGGAATTCAGTCATGCTGAAAGCGACGCTGGACATTCCCGATGGCCCTGGACCTTTTCCGTTGGTCGTGATGAACCATGGTGCGAACGGGAGCATGCCGCCTCCGGATCAGCCTCGATATCACTTGACATTCTCTGCGTACTATTTCTTGTCGAGAGGGTATGCCATCGTATTGCCGATGATGCGTGGCTATGCCGGGTCCCAGGGACATCTTGCGCATCACGGATGTGACTATGCCGCCACCGGAATTGAAGACGCACAGGATATCAAGGCCGTCATCGAGTACATGAAGACGCAGCCGAAGATCGATGGCACTCGAATTGTCGTTGCCGGACAAAGCTTCGGGGGATGGAATACGCTAGCGCTCGGAACGATGAATGTGCCTGGCGTACACGGCTTGGTCAGCTTCGCTGGTGGTATGGATGAATCGGATTGTTTGTTCTCCAGTCGGGCATTGATCAATGCTGCGGGCGAATTGGGGGCGCATAGCAAGCTTCCGTCGATCTGGTTCTTCGGAGAAAACGACAAGGTGTTCTCGAAAGATACGTGGCATGCTGAGTACGAACGGTATGTATCCGCAGGCGGGTCCGCCGAACTGGTTGCGTACGGCACATTCGGCACCGACTCTCACAACATGCTCGGTTCCGCCGAAGCGTTGCCTCTCTGGGTGCCGAAACTCGATGCGTTTCTCGCACGGATAGATATGCCTCACGCTGAAGTCAATCCCGAATACATGCCGACACCTGTTCCACCAGCAAGTGGTTATGCGGCCATCGACGATGCGCAAGCTGTGCCGTATCTCGGCGTCGCAGGACAAGCGTATTACAAGAAATTCCTCGAACGACCATTGCCTAGGGCATTTGCGGTTGGCCTGCGTGGAGCAGCGTCGACTAATGGCGGATTCGATCCGATCGCTCAGGCGATGAAATTGTGCAATCAACGTGGCCCTGGCTGTCGCCTCTATGCTGCAGACAACACCGTCGTTTGGACCAGACCGACACCTGTTTCGCCGCCCAGCAACTTCGCCAAGCTGGACGACGCGTCCGTGGTTCCGTATCTGAACGATAGCGGGAGGGCTGGATATCAAAAGTTTCTGCAACTTCCTCGGCCTCGTGTGTTCACGATTGCCCCTGACGGCGGATGGGACGCTTCGGCGCTTGGCCCGGACCCTGTGAGGTACTCGCTAGATCACTGCGGCCAGAGACATCGGGGGTGCAAGATTTACGCGGTCGACAGTTCGGTCGTGTGGCAGGGAACGAAATAGTCATTCGACCGTCACTGCTGCGATTAGTTAATCTCGAATTGGATAAATTATGTGTAGATCGAAGCTGCTGATTTGGTTTGTCGGTTTTATTTTTTCAACTAACGCATTGTCGCAGACCTCTATCTCTGTGGTCGACCAACTTTTATCGCAACGGCAGAAGTTTGCGCAGGACGATAAAATTGACCTCCAGCGACTCTCGCATGACATTGAGGCGACAGCGAAGGATGCAAACGAGCTGGACCGAGCAGGAAAAGGAGGGGATGCACTGCGTCGTCTGTCGGAACTAACGAAATACGCACCACTGGACCAATTCCCCGACTATGACGTGCAGGCCGTATGTTCCAACATCTACGGGCACTTCAACCGGCCACTGTCGGATGATTGTCGTGCTCGTGCACACGCAATGGCCGATATTCTGAACAACCGTATCGGTAGCGGTGGCAGCCCTGATGATCCTGTTCGAGTCATCACAATTGCGGAAGTTCATGAATGGATGAATCTGCATTCGGCGAGCATCTCAAATATTCAAGGGTATCAATATCACGATGTCCCGTTGCAGAAAGTCACCTATTCGGGTCAGTCGACTGGCGGGCAGCCGGCTATTGCATATTTCGAGATAAATTCACGTGCATTCGCGTCGATCACTCGCTCGGCTCCCAATGTGTTCGATCCTCTGCCGCTTAGTGGTCAATACGCGGCAGCCTATCAGCAGGCTCACGAGAAGCGCATTCAGTTTCTGGCTGACCACAGTTTTAATTATCCGGAGCTTATTCACCTGTGCAGAGAGTTAGGAAAACAAGCAATGCAGCTTGCGCAGCAGGGCGACTATAACGGTGCACTTTCAAAGATCAAGGAAGTCGAGAAAGTTCGAAAAATTCTTGATATTCCAATTTTTAGCATTATATCAAATTATAGCTATTTGCTTGGCAAGACCGGACACGCCGATGCCCAATCTGACTTGCGGCTCTATCTCTTTGGCATTACGCAGGACATCGCACATAGCGGAGACGGGTTGTCTCCCGAGACGGCCATTCACGTTGCGGATGATGGCGAGGAATATGCTTGGCTCGCCGCAAGGAGACTCCGCTTGTCCAAACAGGCGCTGATCATGAAGGGTAGTTCTCGATATGACGTGCTCGATACGATTGATTTGAGTGGAAAGGTACAAGCGTTCTATTTTGATGTAACGCAGGTTTTTGATAGACAAATCGAAATTGTGAAAGGAACGGTGCTTGAAGACCAAGGGCAGGCTAAATAACGCTTGAGACGGATTGGATTAGTCGCCATCAGGATTGGCCGCAGGAGAATCATCGTTGCCGCTGCTTGAGTGTAGGGTTGGTGTAGGGTCTGGCTCGTACCCTACACCCGGGAGATCCTTATAGATAAAGGGTTTGGGGGAATTGGTGTAGGGTGTGTAGGGTTTTGGGCAAATCTGAACCTGTCCGCATTTTTGTGGGCGAGGCGGTTGAACGACGCGTTATCCATGCGCCTGGGTGAATCGTTCTCCGAACTGGATAGCAAACTGGTTCATTGCTGATTTCCAGTCGAACGAAGCCCGCCCGGTCTTGGCCAGCACCTTGCGCAGCGCCAGCCAGAGCAGCTTGATGGCCACCTCGTCATTCGGGAAGTGACCACGTGTCTTGGTGATCTTGCGCAACTGCATGTTCAAACTTTCTATGGCGTTCGTGGTGTACACAACCCGTCGAATCTCCGGCGGGAACACGTAGAACGGCACGACGTGCTCCCACGCGCGTTGCCACGACTGCACGATCGTCGGGTACTTCGCGCCCCAAGGACCGTCGGCGAAGTCTTGCAGCGCTTGCCGTGCCGCCTCTTCGCTGGCAGCCGCGTAGATCGGGCGCAGTGCTGTGGCGAGTACCTTACGGTCCTTGTAGCTGGCGTATTCGAGGCTGTTGCGGATCAGATGCACGATGCAGGTCTGAACGGTGGTCCGCGGATAGACCGCGCTGATGGCTTCGGTTAGTCCCTTCAGGCCATCGACCACGGCGATCAGGATGTCCTGGCAGCCGCGCGTCTTGAGTTCGTTGAACACCTTGAGCCAGAACTTGGCGCCCTCGGTCTGCTCATCCAGAGGCCCATCACGTCGCGCTGGCCATCGGCCTGAATGCCCAAGGCCAGATAGACGGCCTTGTTGCTGACCACGCCGTCGTCGCGGATCTTGACCCGCAGCGCGTCGAAGAACACGACCGGATACATCGCCTCGAGTGGGCGGCTCTGCCAACTCAGCGCTTCGGCCATCACCTCGTCGGCGACCGAACTGATGAAATCGGGCGACACTTCGGTGCCGTATTGCTCGGCCAGAAACCCTTGAATCTCGCGCACGCTCATGCCGCGGGCGTACATCGCAATGATGCGTTCGTCGAAGCCGGTGAAGTGGCGCTCGTGCTTGGGAATCAGGATGGGCTCGAAGCTGCCGGCACGGACACGAGGGGCTTCGACCCGAACCGGACCACGGTCGGTGATGACCGTCTTGCCGCTGGCGCCGTTGCGCTCGTTGGCTTGCCCGGCCGGTTTGGGCTGGCCCGACGGGTAGCCCAGATGCAGATTCATCTCGGCGCCCATCGCGCGTTCGATGACCGCTTTGTTGAACGGCAGCATCAGATCCTGAACCTCGGTCGGCGTCATCGGCCCCTTGACCAGTTGGTTCAGCAGTTCTTTGGGCAATTCAGGCAGCGGCCCGCGAGCCGCTGCCTGACGCGCTACGGTTTGCCTTTTCTTCTTCATCGACATATCGATGATTTTTACACCTCATGATATGCCTCGCCCACGAAATGACGGATAAGTCCGGTCGCATCGTCATACCACTCACCGAAGATAAGACACGTACCTATTTGACCTACACTGACGCAGCCGATGCGATCGCGCGAAAGGCGCGTGATTGTATCGCCGGAGCTGGATAAACCGTGTCCGGTCACGATGCATCTCCTGCGCGGGCGGTGTCGAGGTCCGCGCCATTGGGCACGACGTTGTCGGGCGTCTTTCCGGCAAATACTCCATCGGCACTATCCGGCACGGAAACAGTTGCGTGCTGAAACAATGCTTGATCCGTTTCAAGTCGCACAAGCTTTTATCGACAACCCCCTGCCTGGATCATTGCAAACACTGCTGGACGCGGTAGATGTCGAACTTTACAAGGTCTTCGCTTCAGCAATCTACCGATCCCCCCCGGACATATCGCTCGACAGCCGGGCGGCGACCGCGCGCGCCGCCAGATCGAGCAGGAAACCGAGCACGCCGATCACGAGGATCACGGCCGTCAGCTCCGAATACGCGAGCCGGTCGCGCGTGTCGAGAATCAGGTAGCCGAGCCCCGCGCTCACGCCGAGCATTTCCGCCGGGACCAGCACGATCCACAAGATGCCGATCGCGAGGCGCACGCCGGTGAGCACATGCGCGGCGATACCCGGCACGTAGATGTGCCAGAGCATTTCCGCGCGCGTCGCGGCAAGGCTTTCGCCAAGCTGGACCCAGCGCCGGTCGAGATGCGCGACACCCGATGCGGTGCTCATCACCAGCGGCCACACCGCGGCGAAAGCGAGCAGAAAATACACCGCGCGATCGCCGACGCCGAGCGACATCACCGCAAGCGGCATCCACGAAAGCGGCGAGATCATGCGAAGAAACTGCAGCGTCGGCGACAGCGTCCGTTCGAGCCAGCGCAGACGGCCGATCGCGAATCCCAATGGCACGCCGACCACGAGCGCCCACGCCAGCCCGACGGCGATGCGCCTGAGGCTGGTCGCCACATGCACGAGCAGCTGGTCCTCGGCGACGAGCGACGGCAGCGCTTCGAACGCACGCTGCGGCGCGAATTGCGCGGCCATCGCGTTGTGGCCCGCGAGCAGCGTGACGGCGAGCCACCACAGCGCCAGGGCGGCCGCCAGTCCCGCACCGCCCAGCACGATGCTGCGCCAGTGCGTGGGCCCGGGCACCGGACGCCGCGCCGCCGCCGACGTTTCCCGAACGAGCACGCTAGACAACGATCGTCTCCTTGCGTGCATAACCGCCATCCTGGCCGAACGCGGACAAGCCACCCAGCGCTTCGATGCTCTTCTTCACGAACCGGTCGTCGACCAGATCGCCGGCGACCCGTTTCGGATCGAGCGACGCGAGGAACTGGCTCGCGCCTTCCACCTGGGTCGTTTTCAACCGGCGCACGAGTTCTTCCGTATAGCTCGGATACGGATACGGCTGGAAGTCGATGCGTTTCACGCCCCAGTTCGCGTGCTGGATCGCGCGATCGCCGAGATAGCGCCCCTGATCGGCTGCTTGCGGTGCGAGCACGCGTGCGAGCAGTTGCGCAGGATGCGGCGTGTAGCGGTTCGGGCCTTCCTTCGACAGCAGCCTGGCCGCCTCTTGCGGATGGGCGCGCGTCCACAGCTGGGCGTTGACGATCGCGTCGACGACCTTCTGCGACCACGCCGCGCGTTGCGTCAGGTCCTGCTCGTGCATGAAGATCACGCAGCACGCGTGGTTGCGCCACACGTCTCCCGTGAAGCGGAGAATCTTGCCGATGTTCAACTGCTCGGCGGCCGCATTGAACGGCTCGGCGACGATATATCCGGCGATCTTTTTCGACGCCAGCGCGGGCGGCATGTCGGACGGCGCCATCACGACCAGGTTGACTTCCTTCGGCCCCGGCTGCCCCGACTGCTTGAGCACGGGCGCGAGACCCTGCGCGCGCAGCAGGTCCTGCAGCACGACGTTATGCACCGAATACCAGAACGGCACCGCAACCGTCTTGCCACCGAGGTCCGCCACGGTGTTCACGTCGGGCGCAACCGTCAGCGCAGAGCCGTTCACGTGATTCCATGCGACGACCTTCGCGGGCGCCTTGCTGCCGTAGCGCGCCCACACGGTCATCGGCGACAGCAGATGCACGACGTTGACCTGTCCCGACAGAAACGCCTCGACCAGCTGCGCCCAGCTTCGCAGCAGCGTCGGCTTCTCCGCCTGGATGCCGGCCGCGTCGAAGTAGCCGTTGTTGTGTGCGACGAGCAGCGGCGCCGCATCGGTGATCGGCAGGTAGCCGATGCGCACGGGCGCATTCGGATCGGCTGCCGCGCGCGCGTCGGATGCCTTCAGCAGCGGCGCCGCGCCCGCGACGGTAAAGAGCGACGCGAGCTTCAGCCATTCGCGTCGTGACATCGGTACGTTGCACATGAGGATTCCCCGCTGGTATCGGCCGGATTCAGGCGGCTGCTGAAATCGAGTTCTGCAGCGCCTGGAGAATGGAGATGCGCAGCTCGCCGAGCGAGCGCACCTGCGTGTGCCGCGGCTGCGGCAGTTCGACGGCCCAGCGTCCGACCAGCGTGCCGCGCTTGCCGAGCAGCACGATCCGATCGGCGACGAGCAGCGCTTCGTCGATATCGTGCGTGACCAGAAGCGCGGACGCGCCGGTGTTGCGCACCGCGGCAATCAGGAGCTGCTGCATGTCGGCGCGGGTCACTTCGTCGAGCGCGCCGAACGGTTCGTCGAGCAGCAGCGCGCGCGGCGCCCGCGCGAGGCAGCGCGCCAGCGCCGCGCGCTGTGCCATGCCGCCCGACAACTGCGACGGCAGCGCGTGCCGTGCATGGTCGAGCCCGACGGCGGCCAATGCGTTCGTCACGCGTCCCTTGCGGCCTGCACGTGTCAGGTGCGGTTGACGCGCGAAGGTCAGCCCGAACCCCACGTTCCGCTCGACCGTGAGCCACGGCAGCAGGCACGGGTCCTGAAACGCGAGGGCGACCTCCGGGCGCGGGCCGTCGACGGGCTCGCCATCGACGCGAATCGTGCCGGATGCGGTTCGCGTCAGGCCGGCGATGGCCCGCAACAGCGACGACTTCCCGCACCCGCTCGGCCCGAGCAGCGCAACGAGTTCGCCGGGCGCAACCGACAGGTCGACGCCGTTCAGCACGCTGCGCGATCCGTACCGCAACGTGACGCCGTTCGCGACGATATGCGCGCCTTGCGTCATGCTGCCGCCGCCCGTCGATGCCGCGCGAGCTGCGATTTCAATTGCACGAGGCTCGGCGTCACGATCGGGATGAACGACGCTTCGCGCACGCGCCGCGCGCTGCCGCTCTGGCCGCGCAGATAGCCGCGCCCTCCGGTCGCTTGCACTTCGAGCGAGACCGCCTGCGAGACGGTCTCGACGAGCGCGATGCGCAGTTCGAACATCGTCGCGGGCGAGTGGAGGAAGGTGCCGTCGAGCACGCCGCGCTTCAACTGCGCGGCCTGATCGGCGAGCGTCGTTTCGAGTTCGCGAATTTCCGCGCCGAGCGACGCGCGCGACGGCGCGCTGGCATCCTGCGTGGCCAGCAACGCGCGCCGCGCCAGCCCGATCGACATCCCGCATTGCAAGCCGAGAAACGCCGGGCGCACGCGCGCGAGCCAGGCCGGGGCGTCGGCCGCGAGGCGGTACGATTCGTCGAGGACGGTATCGCTCACGCGCAGCGCGGCCGTATTGCTCGCGCGCAGGCCGATCAGGTCGAGATCGTCGCTGCGCTCGACGCCCCGCGCGTCGTGCGGAATCGCGAAGACGGACGGCGGCGTGCCGTCGTCATGATCGAACGCTGCCGCGGCGATGAAGCCTTCGCGCCGCAGGTTCGTGATCCACGGCAGGCTGCCGTTCAGCACGAACGCGTCGCCGCTGCGGGCCGCGTGCATCTGCAACGGTTCGATGTCGGACAGGTACTTCATCGCGTTTGAAAGACCGGTGGCGCCCGCCACTTCGCCGTCGAGCAGCGGCGTCAGCCAGCGCGCACGCAGCGCGTCGTTGTCGCTCTGCAGTACGTATTCGATGAAGGTGCGATGTCCCCACAGCACGAATGCGGCCGTCAATGAGCGTTGCGCGACGGCGGCCACCGTGTCGATCGCGTCCGCGATCGTGCCGCCCGTGCCGCCCATGACCTCCGGCACTCCGACGGCGACGGTGCGCGAGCGCACCAGCTGCGGCAGGATGTCCGCCGCACGCGACGGGTCGACGTCGAGCGCGTCGGCATTTGCTTCGAGCCATGCGTCGAACGCATCGGAGCTCGGCGGCGCGGTCATGCTGCGCGCGCCGTCGGCTCCCAGCGATACGCTTCGAGCTGCGGATTCAGTTCGTTGCGCGCCAGGTTGTTCGCGAAGTTGCAAAGCGTCGCGAGGCTCACGCCGAGTACCACTTCAAGCGCGCCGGCATCGCTGTAGCCGGCCGCCTTGAACGCGGCGAGCGCTTCGTCGGACACGGCGCCGCGCGTCGCGATCACGTCGCGCGTGAACGTGGCGACCGCATCGAGGCGCGCGTCGGACAACGGGCGCTGCGCGCGGACCTCGTCGACGAGCGCGGCGGGCAATTGCGCCTTCTTCAGCGCGACGGCCGTATGGCCGGCCACGCAGAAACCGCAGCCATGAACGGCGGCGGCGGTGATCTGCACGATTTCGCGCTCGGCCAGCGTGAGGCCGCTGCGTGAATTGATTTCGCCGACGGTCAGGTACGTTTCGAGCGCAACCGGTGCATTGGCGAGTGCGGCTACGAGATTCGGCAGGAAGCCGTTGGCGGCTTGCGACTTCTGGAGAAACGGGCGGCTGGCTTCGGGCGCGCTTTCGACGGTTTGGAGGGGCAGGCGGCTCATGGCATCCTCGATCGGAAAGCCGTCATTGTTGGCGGCGCCGGTCGAGCCGGCAATGCGCGGCCGTCTCTGTTTCATGCGCGTTTGTCTCGCGTCAATGCACGGGTGTCGCGCCGGTGCGCTCCGGGGCGCGGCGGCAGGTGCCGGGCGGCAGGCCGGTGACGCGCTTGAATGCCTGCGCAAAGGCGGATTCCGACTGATAGCCGACATGCTCGGCCGTGCTGAGCGTGGATGCTCCCTGCCGCAGCATCTCGGCCGCGACCTTCATGCGCAGCAGCGCAAGGAACTGCGCGGGCGGCTGTCCGCATGCCTGCGCGAACTGCTTGCAGAAGCGCGCGCGGGACATGTGGCAAAACGCGGCCATCGTGTGCGTGGTCCAGTCGTCGCCGGGTTTCTCGATGATCGCGCCGACGAGCGGCGTAAATTCGGCGCGCCGCATGACCGACCACAGGCCCGGCGCAAAGTCGTCGCTGCTCGCGACGGCACGCAGTGCATAGAAGAACAGCGCATCCGTCAGACGATTGACGAGCGGCGACGGTGCATCCTGGGCACGCGCCGCTTCGGTGCGGATCAGGTCGAACAACGTGCGTGCGCCCGCCAGCTTCGCGTCGTCGTGGCGCGCCAGGAGGTGGTCAGGCAGCAGGCCGGCGATCGCGTCGCCAAGATCGGAACGAAACTCGAAGAAACCGCATGCCAGCGCGACGTCGCCCGGTGACGACGCCGGCTCGGCAAGCGGCGTCATCGTGCCGATCCGTACCGTGTATTCGTCGTCGGACGGCGCAATCGCGTCGGGCGTCAGGCAATGCGTCATGTCGTGCATCAGGAACACCGCGTCGCCGGCGACGAGGCGCGTGTTGTGCGCGGCACGGCCGTTCCGGGCGGGCAGGTGCAACCAGCATGCGCCTTCGAGCACGAGGTGGAAGCTCGCGCGCTGATGGCCGGCCGTCGATGCGCGATAGACGCCGCAATACCGGCCCACGTGAAACAGCGTGCTGCGCAGTTCGAGTCCGGAGAGCAGCCAGTCGGCGGCCTGGTCGGCGGAGTTCGGCATGGTGGGCGAAGGCGGGGAAGCCATTGGGAAGTCGACGGCGGGTTCCGAGCTTAGCGCCGCGACGTTGTGCGGTAAAACAAGCGATCGTGGAATGCATATGGGCGTGCGGCATATGCGTTCTTCGGTGGCCGGTGCCGGCTCGGCCGAGCCGGATTGCCGATCCATTCCGGGCACTCGCGGATGTGTGTGTACCGACGTCGGCGATACCGGGCACGTTTGCTGGGCACCGAGACTGCAATCCGGAGCGGCATCTTTGACAACAACTCGCCCGGGCGGCCGCGATCGATAAAACTTGATCGGTAGAAGCACTGAAGCTTCAATGATTTTTTTCCGGGCTATAGTGGAATCACTGAAGGTAGACGCGGCGTTCTTTGCCGATACCGTTCAGGTAATGACTGTAGACGGGTGCTGCATGCAAAATAAAATCGACAAGACCGCCGGACCGATCTGGGGCGTGGCTGCAGGATTGCTTCTCGCGGCCGCAGGATTGAGTCTCGGCATATTCCCGGCGTCCCTGCACGGTTCGGGTAGCGCAAACGACTTCATGGCGTCCGGTGCCGCGATGCTCGGCATCTTCCTCGTCGTCTATTCCACGCGCGAATTGCGCAGGAAGCGCATGCACTGAGCGGTCGTGCGTCGCGGGTTCACGACCAGCGACTCGAGTCGGCCGCCGGCCGGCGCATGCGCTCGTCCGGCGCGCGCTACGTCTTGCGGATTTCGTGTTGATGGACGAGTTCGACGATTCGCTTCGTCGGAATGCTTGCACGCAATCCGTCGACGCCGTCGATCGGAAACCACTTGCATTTCTCGATCTCGTTGTTCGCTTGCGGTGTCTGGTCCGGGCTGACTTCCGCGAAGAACACGTGATGGATCTTTGCGAGCCCGGTGAACTGCATCGAATAGACGAGATTCTGGCCGGTTATGCCGGTTTCTTCGGACAACTCGCGATGCGCGGCTTCGAGCGGCGATTCCCCGCGCTTGATCGTGCCGCCGGGAAGGGCCCAGCGCGACGCCGCGCGGGCGACGAGCAGGACTCGTTCACCGCGGTAGCAGACGACGGTCGCGCGTTCCTTGACGGGGACGGCGGGCGTCTCGGGGGCGTTGTTGGGGGCAGGGGCTCGGGGCATGTCGTGATTCTAACCAGCACAAATCGATCGGCCAAGGCGGCATGACCGGGTTTGACCTTTGATCGCCGCCGACACGGGGTCGATAAACCCGGGGTACGCTGAAAGCGCAGTTCGGTGTGTGCGTTTCGTGGGGTGTGGCTGGTGGCTTGTGCCGCGCCGGACGCCCTTGCGATGGCGGGCTGCTGCCGGTTCACGACGTGGTGGCTGTCGTGCGTACGCTGCTGCGATTGTCCGATGCGGCGTTCGTACGGGAACCGGTGATGCCGGCGACAGCGGCCGAGCGGTTTCAGGCGCGCCGCGGCCCCGCGTGGAATCGGGGCAACAGGTGGCGCGAGCCGAATCGGCCGGTTGGCGATACGCCGATCGCGTTGCCCGCACCGGGCGCCGCGGGTGCCGGCCGGTACGACGCGCGGTGCGGCCCGTCAGGTGCACCGCGCGTCGTGCGGATCATCCGCTTACTTCTTTTCCGGCAGGAACCAGTTCATCACGAGCGCGCAGATGCCGCCCGTCGCCACGCCCGACTCCAGCACGTTCTTCAGCGCGTGCGGCAGGCTGTTGAGGATGTCCGGCACCTGCGACACGCCGAGGCCGAGCGCGAGCGACACCGCGATGATCAGCAGCGCGCGGCGATCGAGCTGGACGCCCGCGAGGATGTTGATGCCCGATGCGGCCACCGCGCCGAACATCACCATCGCCGCGCCGCCGAGCACGGGTTCCGGCACGGCCTGCAGCACGCCGGCGACGACCGGGAACAGGCCGAGCACCACGAGCATGCCCGCGATCCAGATGCCGACGTGGCGGCTGGCGACGCCGGTGATCTGGATCACGCCGTTGTTCTGCGCGAACACCGAGCTCGGAAACGTGTTGAACACACCGGCCAGCAGCGAGTTCGCGCCGTTGACGAGCACGCCGCCCTTGATCCGCTGCATCCACACCGGCCCTTCGACCGGCTCGTTCGAGATCTTGCTGGTGGCCGTGACGTCGCCGATCGCTTCGAGCGACGTGACGAGGTAGATGATCAGCATCGGCACGAACAGCGACCACGAGAAGCCGATGCCGAAGTGCAGCGGCGTCGGGACCTGGAACAGCGCGGCCTGGTGCATGCCGGTGAAGTCGAGGCGGCCGAGGAACGCGGCCGCGAGATAACCGATGACGAGCGCGATGACGAGCGCGGTGCTGCGCACCCACACGATCGGCACGCGGTTCAGCAGGATGATCGTGCCGAGCACGAGGCCGGACAGCGTCAGGTTCTCCGCGCTCGCGAAGGTGCCGTTGGCCATCGCGCCGAAGCCGCCGCCCATGCTGATGAGGCCGACCTTGATCAGCGTGAGGCCGATCAGCAGCACGACGATGCCGGTGACGAGCGGCGTGATCAGGCGCTTCACGAACGGCAGGATGCGCGACACGCCCATTTCGACGAACGACCCGGCAATCACGACGCCGAAGATCGCGGCCATCACGGTTTCGACCGGCGTGCCTTGCTTGACCATCAGGCTGCCGCCGGCGATCAGCGGGCCGACGAAGTTGAAGCTGGTGCCCTGTACGATCAGCAGGCCAGCGCCCAGCGGGCCGAAGCGCTTGCACTGGACGAAGGTGGCGATGCCGGAAATCACCAGCGACATCGACACGATGAGGGTCGTATCGCGGCTGGACACGCCGAGCGCCTGGCAGATCAGCAGGCCGGGCGTGACGATCGGCACGATGATCGCCAGCAGGTGCTGCAGCGCTGCGATGAAGGCGACCATCGGCGCCGGCCGGTCGTTCGGGCCGTAGACGAGGTCGCGGGCCGCACCTGCGGCGTCGGCGCCATGGGCGGCGGGTTGGGCGGAGGAGGCGGGTTGCATGGCGAGCGGGCCGGACAAGGTGGAAAGTGCGGCATTTTAGCCGAACGGCCTGCTGCCGCCGCCGGGTGGCGCCGCAATAGCGGGAATTCGGCGGGTCGGGAAAACGGTGGCGGTTCGGCGCCCGGGCCGGCCGTGACCGCGACGCCCGCCGGTCAGCGGGGCTGCCGCGATGCGCGCCCGGCAGGGTTGGCGGTCGCGGCGGTCGTCGCATGGAACCCGGGCAGCCCGGGAATCCGCTGCTCCATGAACTGCAGGAACGTGCGGGTCCTGAGCGGCAGATACCGGCGCGACGCATACACGAGGTGCAGCGCATGCGGCGGCACCATGTCCCACTTCGGCAGCAACCGGACGAGTTGACCGCTGTCGATCAGGTCCTGAACCAGCCACGCCGGCCCGCTGCCCACCGCGTTCCCGGCGAGAAAGCATTCCCGCAGCGCCATCGAGCTGTTTACGCGATACCGGCCGCGCACCGGAACGGCGACCTGCTCGTCGCCGCGGGCGAATGCCAGTTCGTTGCCGATGTCCGCGCGTGCGTAGCCGACGTACGCGTGCCGCGCCAGGTCTTCCGGCCGGCGGAGCCTCGGTGCCTGCGCGACGTACTTCGGCGTGGCGACCAGCAGGCGGGGCGACGACGCGATGGGACGCGCCACGGCATCCGGCGGCAGCAGGTGGCCGAGGCGGATGGCGACGTCGACGCCTTCTTCGACCAGGTCGATCACGCGATCGGTCAATTGCAGCTCGACCTCGATCTCCGGCCATGCGGCGAGGAATTCGAGCACGAGTGCATTCAGCCTCAGCTCCCCCAGCCCCAGCGGTGCATTGACGACCAGCTTGCCGACCGGCCGCACCGTTTGCCCGCGCACCTCGGCCACCGCGCTCGCGTATTCGTCGATCACGCGCTTGCAGCGATCGTAGAACCGGCGGCCCTCGTCGGTGGGCGCGAGGCTCGTGGTCGAGCGTTCGAGCAGGCGGACGCCCAGTTCCTTTTCGAACGCGGCGACGATCTTGCTGATCGTCGGCTGGCCGGTGCCTTCCTCGCGCGCGACCGCCGAGAAATTGCCGAGCTCGATGGCGCGGACGAACACGCGCATGGATCGCAGCGATTCCATCTTATTCCTTTGAGGAATGAACCTTATTCAAATCTCCCACGTTCCTGCGCAATGGAGAATGACCTAACGTTCGCGAACCTTCAATCCCTGACGAGGAGTCGACATGAACGAGGCAACGCAATCTTCGGCACTGGACGGTGCGCACGTCGTGGTATTCGGCGGAAGCTCCGGAATCGGCCTCGAGGCCGCGGCCGCCGCGAAGGCGAAAGGCGCGAGCGTCACGCTGGTCGGCCGGACCCGCGCGAAGCTTGAGGCCGCCGCGCAGGCGATCGGCGGCGCGCGCATCGCGGTGGCCGACATCGCGGACCGGCAGGCGGTGCAGGCCGTATTCGACGCGCTCACGCGCGTCGATCACCTGGTCGTCACGGCCGGCCGGTTCATTGCGGGCAAGCTGAACGAGACCGATCCCGATCACCTGCTCGCCGCGCTGCAGGAACGTATCGCCGGGCCGGTCTACGCGATCCGGGCCGCGTTGCCGCTGATGCCGGCAACCGGCTCGATCGTGCTGACCGGCGGGCAACTGTCGGATCGTCCGGCCGCGCACGGCACCTCCGTCATAGCCGCCGCCGTGCGCGGCGTCGAGGCGCTGGCGCAGTCGCTCGCGCTGGAACTGAAGCCGATTCGCGTGAACGTCGTCGCGCCCGGCTTCGTCGAGACGCCGCTCTACGACGCGTTCGGCGCGGAAGCGCGCGACACGATTCTCGCGGATGCGGCGTCGGCTTTGCCCGGCGGCCGGGTCGGGCGCGCCGATGAAGTGGGGGAGGCGATCGCGTTCCTGCTGGGCAACGGCTTCATGAACGGCGAGATCCTGCACATCGACGGCGGCGGCCGGCTGGTCTGAACCGCGTGTCAGCCTGCGGCGCGCGGGCCGGTGCGGCGCGCCGGCGGGCGTGATGTGTGCGATGTGTGCGGTGTGCGGGAATCCGGATACGCGCGCTGGCAGACGGCGATGACCGCATCGCGCAGGCGGCGATGCACGGGGTCGCCGTGCATGCGCGGATGCCACAGCGCGGAAACGAGGATCCCGGGCAGGCGCACCGGGATCTCGAAGCTGCGCAGCCCGAGGGCGTCCGTAAGCCCAGGCGAGAACGCGTTGCCGAGGCTCGAGCGCGGCACGAGCGCGATCAGGTCGGTACTGGCCGCGACACGCATCGCATCGGGGTAGCCCGGTACGACGACGCGCACGGTGTCGCCCTGGCCGGCCCCGCCGGCCGGGTCGTCGGCCGGCCCGCCGAAATCGCCGAGCTGCGACGCGATCACGTGACGGCAGGCCGCATAACGCGCGGGCGTGATCCTGCCCGATGCGAACAGCGGATGCCCGGCGCGTGCCACCGCGACGTGCCAGTCGTGAAACAGCATGCGTGTGTGCAGTTCGGGGGCATCGTCGCCGCGTTTGCCGATTTCCAGATCGACGGCGCCGTCACGCAGCGCTTGCGGATCGCGGTCGGGTTTCGGGACGAAGCGGATGCGCACCTGCGGCGCGATTTCGCCGAGTGCGGCGACCACCGGGCCGGACAGCATTTCCATGAACGATGCGGCCGCGCGGATGGTGAACGTGGACGCGTGCGTCGCCAGATCCACGTCGGCCGTCGCCGGCCGCAGCACCGCGCGCGCATCGGTTGCGATCGCGTGCACGCGGTCGCGCAACGCGGCTGCGTGCGGCGTCGGCACGAGCTTGCGCCCGGCGCGCACGAGCAGCTGATCGCCGGTGGACACCCGCAGCCGCGTGAGCGTGCGGCTCATCGCGGACGTGCTCAGGCCGAGCCGGCGCGCGGCGCCGGTCACGCTGCCTTCCGACAGCAGCACGTCGAGCGCGGTGACGAGGTTCAGGTCGATGTCTTCCATGGCGACAGGATACGCCACCGGACGAT
This sequence comes from Burkholderia sp. Bmkn7, assembly GCF_041103175.1. NCBI lineage: Bacteria > Pseudomonadati > Pseudomonadota > Betaproteobacteria > Burkholderiales > Burkholderiaceae > Burkholderia > Burkholderia sp. Bmkn7. The sequence continues at coordinate 1,588,426 of NZ_JBGCUH010000002.1, forward strand.
GTGACATGGCGTTCGGTGCAACTATGGTTTGAGTCGGGTGCGTCTGGTGCCTGTCGTGATGCGCACCTATAGTGGCTGCATGACGCAACCCGGCAAAGGCGGACACCATGCAATCGACTGTATCGAGTAAAAACGCACCGACGATCCTGCTCGTCGCGGCCTCGCGCGGCCTCGGGCTCGCGATGGCGAAGCAATTCCTGGGCAAGGGCTGGAGCGTCACGGGCACCGTGCGCGAAGGATCGGGGCGCACGCGGCTGCACGACCTCGCCGACCGGTTCGACGGCCGGCTCGACATCGAGACGCTCGACATCTGCGAGCCGGCGCAACTGGCTGCGCTGCGCGAGCGGCTGTCGGGCCGGCGCTTCGACATGCTGTTCGTGAATGCGGGAACGACGAACGAGCCGACCGAAACGATCGGCGAAGTGACGACCGACGAGTTCGTGCGCGTGATGGTCACGAATGCGCTGGCGCCGATGCGCGTGATCGAGACGCTGCAGGATTGCGTGACCGCGGACGGCCTGATCGGTGCGATGTCGTCGGGGCAGGGCAGCGTCGCGAACAACGTCAGCGGGATGCGCGAGGTCTATCGCGGCAGCAAGGCCGCGCTGAACCAGTTCATGCGCAGCTTCGCGGCGCGCCAGGCCGATACGCGGCGTGCGATGGTGCTGATGGCACCCGGCTGGGTCCGCACGGAGCTGGGCGGGCCGGATGCGCGCCTGACGATCGAGGAAAGCGTGCCGAGCCTCGTCGACGTGCTGGTCGCCAAGCGGGCGCGCCCGGGGCTCGAGTATCTCGACTATCTGGGGCGCACGGTGCCGTGGTAATCGTCGCGGCGGGCTCCCCGCTGCGATCCGCCGCGCCGTGAAAGGGGCACGGGTTTCGCCGGGCCTTTTGCGGCCCGATGCCGGCTCTGCGAAGACCGTGCGGATTCAATACAATGCGACGACAAGCCAGTGACACGGCGTTGCGCCGTCGCGTTCGAATCCCCCGGTTCGCCGCGCATCGTGTGCGTCCCCGTCGTGACGGCCCCCAGTCGAACACGGAGCGCAACATGAACGAACCCTACCTGCAGGTCATCGCGCATTTCTTCGCCAAACCCGGCAACGGCGACCGCGTGCTCGAACTGCTCGCGGAACTCGCGCCGGCGACGCGCACCGAGCCGCAGAACCTCGACTACGCGTATTTCCGGTCGGCGGAGGACCCCGACCACATCGTGATCCTCGAACGCTACCGCCACGCGGACGGCCTCGACGTGCATCGGGATACGCCGCATTTCCAGCGGATCGGTGTCGGCGCGATCTTTCCGTTGCTCGATCGCCGCGACGTGTTGCGCTTCATGGTGCAGCCGGACACCGGCACGGCGACGTCGCCGGGAGGCGCCTGATGAACCCGTTTCAATTCCGTACCGTGCCGACGCAGGTCGTCGAATTCGGCGCCGCGCGCCGGCTCGGCGCGTTGTTGCGTGAACGCTTTCCGGCGCTCGTGCGGCTGTGCGTCGTTACCGATGCGTTCCTGCATCGCAGCGGCGTGCTCGCGCCGGCGCTGGAGAGCCTCGCCGCGCACGGCTGGCAGGTCACCGTGATCGACGACGTGATCGCCGATCCGCCCGAGCACGTGGTGCTGGACGCGACCGAGCGGGCCGTCGCGGCCGATGCCGAGATCGTGCTCGGCCTGGGCGGCGGATCGTCGATGGACGTCGCGAAGCTGATCGCGGTGCTCGTGCCCGGGCAGCAGGCGCTGGCCGACATGTACGGTGTCGACAAGGTCACGAGCGCGCGGCTGCCGCTCGTGCAGATGCCGACGACGGCCGGCACGGGTTCCGAAGTGACGGCCGTGTCGATCGTCACGGTCGGCGAGGCGCGCAAGATGGGCGTCGTGTCGCCGCACCTGTTCGCCGATGTCGCGATCCTCGACGCCGAGCTGACGCTCGGCCTGCCGCGCGCGGCGACGGCCGCGACGGGCATCGACGCGATGGTGCATGCGATCGAGGCCTACACGTCCGCGCGGCTGAAGAACCCGGTGTCCGACATGCTGGCCGTGCACGCGCTGACGCTGCTGTCGCGCAACCTGCTCGCGGCGTGCGACGACGGCCACGACCGCCACGCGCGCGAGGCGATGCTGGTCGGCGCGATGTTCGCGGGGCAGGCGTTCGCGAATGCGCCGGTCGCGGCCGTGCATGCGCTGGCCTATCCGGTCGGCGGGATCTTCCACGTGCCGCACGGGCTGTCGAATGCGCTCGTGCTGCCGCACGTGCTGCGTTTCAACGCACCGGCCGCCGCACCGCTGTATGCGGAACTCGCGGCGATCGTCGCGCCGTCGGCGACGGGCAGCGACGAAGCGCGTACGCACGCGCTGATCGGCGAGATCGACCGGCTGATCGCCGCGACGGGCATTCCGCGCACGCTGCGCGAGGTCGGTATCGGCGAGGCAGACCTGCCGAGGATGGCGTCGGACGCGATGCTGCAGACGCGCCTGCTCGTGAACAACCCGCGCGAGGTGACGGAAGCAGACGCGCTGGAGATTTACCGGCAGGCGTGGTGACGGGGCGGGCGCGGCGCGCCGCCCGCCACGCATTCACGTCACGATGCCCGCGCCGTCCGGCAGTCCCGAAGCACAGCTGCCGCACTGCCCGCCGGGTTATGCACTCGACGCGTCGGCGCCGGCCGCCACCACATACGCCGACGCCTGTTTCGTGCCGTCCGGCTGCGTTTGCAGATAGACGCCCTGGATTTCCGGCTCGAAACCCGGCAGCGCGTTGATCCCGGCTTCGAGCGCGCGGAAGTAGTCGAGTGCCGGGCCGCCCCAGACTTCGCCGGGCACCACGCAGAAGATGCCGGGCGGATAGGGCAACGCGCCTTCCGTCGCGATCCGGCCTTCGATGCGATCGAGCGTGACGAGTTCGACGTTGTTGCGGATCAGCTCGGCGTTCGCGGCCTGCGGCAGCATCGCCTGCTTCGGAAATCGTGCGCGCCGGAACATCAGCTTCTGCAGACGCTTCATGTCGTGGCTGCGGTAGAAGTCGTGCATCCGCTGGCACAGCTGCCGCAGGCGCATGTTGCCGTACAGCTCCGGATACGCTTCGCACAGCGACGGAATCGCTTCGCGCAGCGGCGTGTCCTGGTCGAGATGCCGTTCGAACTGCGCGAGGTGCGCGACCAGGTGCTGCAGCTTGCCGAAGCTTTCCGACGGCGTGAGCAGGAACAGGATCGTGTACAGGTCGGCCTTCTCGGGCACGACGCCGTGCTCGCGCAGGTAGCGCGCGAGGATCGGCGCCGGCGCGCCGAACGGCGCGTACTCGTGCGTATCGCGATCGATGCCGGGTGTCGTCAGCAGCAGCTTGCACGGGTCGACGAAATACTGGTCGTCCGCATAACCCTCGAAGCCGTGCCAGGTGTCGGCCGGGTGGAAGCGGAAGAAGCGCAGGTCGTCGACGATCTGCTCGGTCGGGTAGTCGGCCCACGGGCGGCCGTCGACGTTCTGCGGCACGAACGGACGGATCTGGCGGCAGGTCTTGAGCAGCAGCTTGCGCGCGTCGACGCCGTGCGCGACGCAGTCGCGCCACAGGCGCTTGCCGGCCGGGCCCGCGTGCATCTGCGCGTTAACGTCGAGCGCCGCGAACATCGGGTAGAACGGGCTCGTCGACGCATGGATCATGTACGCGTTGTTGAAGCGCCGGTGATCGCAGAAGCGTTTCTGGCCTTCGATGTGGCTGTCCTTCTTGTGGATCTGCGACGTCTGCGAGAAGCCGGCCTGCTGCTTGTGCACCGACTGCGTGACGAAGATGCCGGGATCGTCGGGGCCGAGCGCGAGCATCAGCGGCGAGCAGTCCTGCATCATCGGGATGAACTGCTCGTAGCCGACCCACGCCGAATCGAACAGGATGTAGTCGCACAGATGCCCGATCCGGTCGACGATCTCGCGCGCGTTGTAGATCGTGCCGTCGTAGGTGCCGAGCTGGATCACCGCGAGTCGGAACGGGCGCGGGCGGTCGGCGCGCTCCGGCGCGACGTCGCGGATCGCGTCGCGAATGCGCGACTCGTCGAGCGCCGCGCGGTCGACGCCGCCGATGAGGCCCCACGCGTTGCGCGCGGTTTCGAGGTAGACCGGGCGCGCGCCCGACAGCACGAGCGCGCCGAGATGCACCGACTTGTGGTTGTTGCGGTCGAACAGCACGAGATCGTCGGGGGCGAGCAGCGCGCTCGTGACGACCTTGTTCGACGTCGACGTGCCGTTCAGCACGAAATACGTCTTGTCCGCGTTGTAGATCCGCGCGGCATTGCGCTGCGCTTCCAGCGCGGGGCCTTCGTGGATCAGCAGATCGCCGAGCCGGACATCCGCGTTGCAGAGGTCGGCGCGAAAGATCGCCTCGCCGAAGAAGTCGAAGAACATCCGGCCGAGCGGATGATTCGAGAAGAACTGGCCGCCCTGGTGGCCGGGGCAGTCGAACTCCACGTAGCCGCGCTGCACGTATTCGCGCATCACCTTGAAGAACGGCGGCAGCAGGTTCTCGCTGTAGATGTCGGCGGCGGCGGAGATCTGCCGGCCGTAGTAGTGACGGCCGCCATGACGGAGCTGGATCACGCCGCTCGCGCTCGGCAGGACCGACGGCGGCACTTCCTGGCCGGGCTCGACCGCGACGAAGAACGGAATCGCGAACCCGGTTCGTTCGACGGTTTTCAGCACCTGTTGCGCCGAATCGATTCCGACCACGATTGCCGCGATATTCGTGAAATCGGTCTGAAATACATCGACCTGTTCATGCGTGGTGAGGAAGGCGCCGATCAGCGCCGGCTCGACTGCGATTTTCAACAGGCTCACGCGAATTCTCCCGTAAATGTGCCGAAACGGGAGCCGCATTCGCACGGGCGCGTAATCCGCATAATCCGGCACGCGCCGCAGCCGATTGAAATGCTCCCGCGAATGCTGAATGCCGAATGACGCACGGCGCGCCGCGCGCAGAGGCCTTGCGCGGCGCCGTGCAGCCGCCGCCGGTCAACGCACGGCGCAGCCGATCGTAGCAACAAAACCCTGCGAATTCAATCGACCGGAATCACCGGTCCGGCTGCCGGGTGAAAGCACTCGAATAAACGGGAATGCGCGTGTTGCAATGCACATCAAAATGAACCGGGCGTGAAATGCGATTTGAAAACGGCTGACAGTTTCACCGAATCGTCTGCTTTTCATCAAAAGGCATCTATGGCATAGTCGGCTCCGAATTGGATGGCGAATCAAACCGGATTGGCGAGCGTCTCACGCCGCGGCCCGTGGCCTGCTGTCCGCGTGCTCGTGAGACGGATCACACTAACGAAGCATCGGAACAACGAGGGCAACAACATGAATACGTCCGTCGGTGGCATTCGTCGTCTCGGCATGCGCGCGCTTCTGGTCGATGACGAGATCACGCAGGAAACGGCGACCGGGCGCGCGGTCCGCACGCTGAGCGCGGAGCTCGCACAGCGCGACATCGACGTGCTCACGGCAACCTCGGCCGACGATGCGATCATGCTGATCCGCTCCGATCCGTCGATCCAGTGCGTGCTGCTCGACTGGGATCTCGGCGTGGACGGCCACGGGCCGTCCGAGGCCGTGCTCGACGCGGTCCGCCATCGCAACGGCAAGGTGCCGATCTTCCTGCTGGCCGACCGCAGTGTCGCATCGACGGTGCCGTCCGCGGTGATGGGCCAGGTCGACGATTTCGTGTGGCTGCTCGAAGATACCGCCGACTTCATCGGCGGGCGCATCCATGCGGCGATCGAACGCTATCGCGCCACCGTGCTGCCGCCGATGTTCGGCGCGCTCGCGAAATTCTCGCGCGTCTACGAATACTCATGGCATACACCCGGCCACACGGGCGGTACGGGTTTCCTGAAATCGCCGGTGGGCCGCGCGTTCTTCGAATACTTCGGCGAAGCGCTGTTCCGTTCCGACCTGTCGATCTCGGTCGGCGAACTCGGTTCGCTGCTCGACCACTCGGGGCCGATCGGCGAGAGCGAGCGCTACGCGGCACGCGTGTTCGGCGCGCATCGCACGTATCACGTGACGAACGGCTCGTCGACGTCGAACCGCATCATCCTGATGGCGAGCGTGAGCCGCGACCAGATCGCGCTGTGCGACCGCAACTGCCACAAGTCGGCCGAACACGCGATGACGATGTCGGGTGCGATCCCGACCTACCTCGTGCCGACGCGCAACCGCTACGGGATCATCGGGCCGATCGCGTCCGAGCGCCTCACGCAGACGGCGATCCGCGAGGCGATCGCGTCGAACCCGCTCACGGCCGGGCTCGCCGATCGTCAGCCGAAGCATGCGATCGTCACCAACTCGACGTACGACGGCCTGTGCTACAACGTCGCGCGCGTCGAGGAGCTGCTCGGCGCGAGCGTCGATCGATTGCATTTCGACGAGGCCTGGTATGGCTACGCGCGTTTCAATCCGCTCTACCGCGATCGCCACGCGATGCACGGCGACCCGCGCGACCACCATGCGGACCGCCCTACGGTGTTCGCGACGCAGTCGACGCACAAGCTGCTGACCGCGCTGTCGCAGGCGTCGTACATCCACGTGCGCGACGGCCGCAACCCGATCCCGCATGGCCAGTTCAACGAAACATTCATGATGCATGCGTCGACGTCGCCGAACTACGCGATCATCGCGTCGAACGACGTCGCGGCCGCGATGATGGATGGCCCCGGCGGCGCGGCGCTCACGCACGAGTCGATCGAGGAGGCCGTCGCGTTCCGGCAGATGATCGCGCGGATGAACAGCGAGTTCGGCGCCAAAGGCGACTGGTTCTTCGAATGCTGGCAACCGGACACCGTGCTCGAGACGCGCACGGGCCGCACGCTCCCGTTCCACGATGCGTCGCCCGAGCTGCTCGCGAGCGATCCGTCGTGCTGGGTGCTGCGCCCCGGCGCGCAATGGCACGGCTTCGGCAACATCGAGGACGGCTACTGCATGCTCGATCCGATCAAGGTGTCGATCGTCACGCCGGGTGTCGCGCCGGCCGGCGGCCTGATGCCGGTCGGCATTCCGGCGAGCGTTCTGACCGCGTATCTCGATGCGCGCGGGATCGTCGTCGAGAAGACGACCGACTTCACGATCCTGTTCCTGTTCTCGATCGGCATCACGAAAGGCAAGTGGGGCTCGCTCGTCAGCGCGCTGTGCGACTTCAAGCGCGACTACGACGCGAACCTGCCGCTCGACATGGCGATTCCGTCGCTCGCGAAGGCGCATGGTTCGCGCTATGCGGGCATGGGGCTGAAGGACCTGGCCGACACGATGTTCGCGGCGATGGAGCAGCTCGGCACGACGCGGCTGATGTCGGAAGCCTTCTCGATCCTGCCGAAGCCGGAGATGAGCCCGGTGCGCGCGTACGAGCATCTGGTGCAGGGCCGCGTCGAGCAGGTCACGCTCGAGGAGCTGGCCGGACGCACGGTCGCCACCGGCGTCGTGCCGTATCCGCCCGGCATTCCGCTGCTGATGCCCGGCGAGAACGCGGGGCCGGCCGGCGGCCCGGTGCTCGGTTACCTGAAGGCGCTCGAGGCGTATGACCGGCGCTTCCCGGGCTTCGCGCACGACACTCACGGCGTGGAAGTCGAGGACGGCACGTACCACGTGTACTGCCTGACGGCCTGAGCATCCGGCCGGGCGAACGGGGCAACCCGCGGACACGCGAGCAGGCGAGCAGGCGACCGGCCGCGCGGCGGCCTCACATCGAAGGATCGACATCATGGAAAACGCAGCGCGCATGTCCGACGCGGCCACGGCGGCCGCGCCGAAGAACCGGATGAACGTCTGGCAGCTGACCATTCTCACGGCGGTCAACATGATGGGCTCCGGCATCATCCTGCTGCCGTCGAAGCTCGCGCAGGTCGGCACGATCTCGCTGCTGTCGTGGATCGTCACGGCCGGCGGCTCGCTCGCGCTGGCCTATGCGTTTGCGCGCTGCGGCATGCTGAGCCGCAAGCCGGGCGGGATGGGCGGCTACGCGGAATACGCGTTCGGCAAGGCCGGCAACTACATGGCGAACTACACGTACGGGCTGTCGCTGGTGATCGCCAACGTCGCGATCGGCGTGACGGCAGTCGGCTACGGCACCGTGCTGTTCGACGCGACGCTGTCGCCGCTGCAAACCGGCCTGTGGACGATCTTCCTGCTCGTGCTGACGACGGTCGCGAACTTCGGCGGCTCGCGCATCACCGGCCGGATCGGCGCGGTGACGGTGTGGGGCGTGATCATTCCGGTCGTCGCCGTGTCGCTGATCGGCTGGTTCTGGTTCAGCGGCGCGACCTGGGGCGCCGCGTGGAATCCGAACAACCTGCCGTTCGGGCCGGCCGTCAGCAGCTCGATCGCGGTGACGCTGTGGGCGTTCCTCGGGCTCGAATCCGCGTGCGCGAACTCGGACGCGGTCGAGAATCCGGAGCGCAACGTGCCGATCGCCGTGCTCGGCGGCACGATCGCGTCGGCGATCTTCTACATCGTGTCGACCAACGTGATCGCGGGGATCGTGCCCAACGCGATCCTCGCGAAGTCGAACGCGCCGTTCGGCATCGCGTTCGCGACGATGTTCACGCCGACGGTCGGCACGATCGTCACCGCGCTGATGGTGATCGCGTGCATCGGCTCGCTGCTCGGCTGGCAGTTCACGGTCGCGCAGGTGTTCAAGAGTTCGGCGGACGTCGGTTATTTCCTGCCGGTGTTCGCGAAGGCGACCCGCACCGGCACGCCGATCGTCGGGATGGTGATCCTGCTCGTCGCGCAGGTCGCGCTCGCGCTGATGACGATCAGCCCGGAACTGAGCAGCCAGTTCCAGAAGATCGTCGATCTGGCCGTCGTCACGAACCTCGTGCCTTACGTGATGTCGATGGCCGCGCTGATCACGATCCAGAAGGTCGCGAAGGTGCCGCCGGCGAAGGCGCTGCTGACGAACGTGATCGCGATGGTGGCCACCGCGTACAGCTTCTATGCGCTGTTCAGCTCGGGCGAGCAGGCGCTGATGCTCGGCGGCCTGTGCGTGTTCCTGGGCTGGACGCTGTTCGGTTTCGTCAGCGCGCGCTTCTACCAGATGGAAGTCGACGCGCACGTGAAGGAGCCGGGGAAGTCGCTGCAGGCTTGACGGCGGCTGCCGTCGTCAGCGGGCGGCGCGGGCCAGCAGCGGCGGGATGTCCTGCTTCAGCAGGTCGACGACGGCCCGCACGCGCGGCGGCAGCGGCCGCTGCGCATGGACGAGCACGTTGAGCGCGAAGTCGGGAATCGCGTAGCGCGGCAGGAGCTCGACGAGCGTGCCGGCCGCGAGCGCGTCGGCGCAGGCCGGGTGCTGGACCACGCCGATGCCGCCGCCCGCCGCGATCGTGTCGAACATCGGCCGCCAGTGGCTCGTCGTCATGATCGTGCGGATGCGCGCGTATTCGAGCGGGCCGCCGTCGTGCTGCACGGGCAGCCGTTCGCTCGCGAAGACGCCTTTCACGCGGATGAACGGATGGTTGGCCAGATCGGCCGCCGTGTCGATCGGGCCGCACCGGTCGAGATACGACGGCGCGGCGACGAGCCGGCGGCCCACCGCGCCGACCGGGTGCGCGACGAACCCGCCGTCGCCGAGCTGTCCGACGCGGATCGAGATGTCGACGCCTTCCGTGACCGGGTCGACGATGTCGTCGTTCAGGACCAGATCGATGTGCAGGCCCGGATACGCGGTGCGGACATGCATCAGCACGCCCGGCAGCACGACCTCGCCGAAGCATTGCGGCGCCGCGAGCCGGATCGTGCCGTCGAGCGCGGTTTCCGTCTTCGAGACCGATGCGACCGCATCGTCGGCCGCTTCGAGCAGCGCCTTGCTGCGGTCGTAGAAGATCCGGCCTTCTTCCGTGCACACGAGGGTGCGCGCACTGCGCATCAGAAGCCGTGTGCCGAGATGCTTCTCGAGCCGTTCGATACGCTCGCTGACGGCCGGCTGGCCCATGTCGAGATCGCGCGCCGCGCCGGACATCGTGCCGCGCTCGACGACCCTGACGTAGATGCGCATCGTCGCCAGCAAATCCATGAAGTCGCGCCCCTTGTCCGGTTCCGGTTGATGCCGATCGACGGATGGTACCAAAGCACGGCTGAATGAAGGTGCGGAGCGACCCGATACTGACCATCGGTTGCGCAGGCCGCGTGTGTTCGCCGGTGCGATGGGCGACAATCGGCTTCCGTGCGATCGACTGGAGACGACGACATGACGCAACAGGATGAAGCGGTGCGCACGCGCTGCGTCGCATGGCAGATCGTGCAGACCTGGCAGGCGGCCGAATGGTGCAGGCTCGTCGAGTCGCGAACGGGTATCGGCTTGTCGGGGTCGGTGTCGGGCGCGATCGACGGCGCGCCGTTTCGTGTCGATTACGCGATCTCGTGCGGTGCCGACTGGCTCACGCGCGCGGCACGCATCACGCAGTGGGGCGGCACGCAGCCGCCACGGCAGCGGGATATCGCGTGCGACGCAGGGCGCTGGACGATCGACGGCGTCGACGTACCGGCGCTCGCGGGCGCGACCGATATCGACCTCGGTTTCAGCCCGTCGACGAACACGTTGCCGATCCGGCGGCTCGGGCTGGCCGTCGGCGAGGCGGCCGTGATCCATACCGCGTGGCTGCGCTTCCCCGAATTCGAGTTCGTGCGCGGCGAGCAGCGTTATACCCGCACGGCGGAACACGTGTACCGCTACGAAAGCGGCACGTATGCGGCCGATATCGCGGTCGACGAAGCGGGCCTCGTCACCGACTACGACGAATGGCGACGCATCGGCGCGGCCTCCGCGCGCTGACGCACGCGGGCCGCGTCGTGCCGTGCCGTGCGTCAGCGGCAGTGCATCAGCGTGCGCTGGCCACCGACAGCTTGCCGGGAATCAGCTTCAGCGCGCTGAACGCGTCGGCGATGTTCTGCTGATACGCGAGCGTCGCGTCGCTGATCGGCTGCACGCCATAACCGGCGCGCTTGAGCGCGACTTCGAGCGTCGGCGCGTCGAGGCCGACGAGCGGCGACAGTTGCGCGGCGACTTCCGTCACATGGTCGCGTGCCCAGCGGTCGACCGCGTCGACTTCGTCGAGCAGCGCGCGCAGCACCTGCGGATGAGCGGCCGCGTATTTTCGGGCGGCGAGGTAGTACTGCGTATTGCGCACGAGCCCTTCGCCGTTCGCGATCACGCGCGCGCCGATCTGCCGCTCGGCGGCGGCCAGGTACGGATCCCAGATCACCCACGCATCGACGTTGCGCTGCACGAACGCGGCGCGCGCGTCGGCGGGCGTCAGGTAGATCGGCTGGATGTCGGCATACGTCAGGCCCGCGTGTTCGAGTGCCTTCACGAGCAGGTAGTGGACGTTCGAACCTTTGTTGAACGCCACCTTCTTGCCGCGCAGCTGCGCGACGTTGCGGATCGGCGAATCGGGCAGCACGACGATCGCCTCGCCCTGCGGCGCGGGCGGCTCGTTGCCGATGTAGACGAAATCGACGCCGCCCGCCTGCGCGAAGATCGGTGGCGTCTCGCCGACCGTGCCGACGTCGATCGCGCCGGCGTTCAGGCCCTCGAGCAATTGCGGGCCGGCCGGAAATTCGAGCCATTGCACCGTGACGCCCTGGCTCGCGAGCCGCTTTTCCAGCGTGCCGCGTGCCTTGAGCACGACGAAGTTGCCGTATTTCTGGAAGCCGACGCGCAGCCGCGTGCCGCTGTCTTGCGCGTGCGCGGGCAGGCCGGCGAGCGGGCCGAGCGCGAGCCCGGCCAGCCCGGCGGCCGCGCCTTGCAGCCAGTGGCGGCGATGCGGGTTCGCCGGTGTCGGTTCAACGTCTGCGTGCGGTGTGTCGTTCATCGAGGCGTCCTGCGGGCGAAGGAGCGGGCCGCGCGCGAAAGGCGACGCGGTCGGCGCAGGGCGGGGCCGGATGCGGGCGCTGCACGCCACGGGCCGGCCCGCGCCGGACTCGTGACGATACGTCCGCCCGCACCGGCGGCCAACCAACGAATGCGCATATGCAAATCAGCGGTGGACGCGTTGCGGGCGTTTGCTCCGGCGATCGGTGCAAAAACCCGCCGGGACGAGCCGGAACCCGCAGCGACGAGCCGAAACGTGGTCAAACCGCGGCCAAAACGCGGCCGGAACGGTGCGGCATGGCAGGCCGCCCCGGAGAAATCGCCGCGTCACACGCGTGGCCGCCCGGCGTTCGACGAGCCGCTGCCTGAACCGCTGCCGCGACGCTCAATCGGAGCCGGTCGGGCTTTCCTCGATCGAATCGACGCGATCCGGATAGAACGCGAGATGCCCGCGGATCGCGTCGACGGCCGGATAGGGTGCCTCGTAGGTCCAGACGGCATTGACCGCGCGTTCGCCGCCGACCGGGATCGAGTAGTACGCGCAGTCGCCCTTGTACGTGCAGTAGGTCGCGTGATCGGTGCGCAGCAGCAGCGTCAGGTCGGCGTCCTCGCGCGGGATGTACAGCACGGCCGGGTAGGCGGCTTCGCGCAGCGCCAGCGCGCGGCGCGTGTCGGCGACGATCCGGCCGGCCGCCTTGACCACGACCCGCCGCGGGTGCGATTCGATCGTGATCGGGTGATCGGGGCCCGGCGTCTTCACCGGGCGAGCAGGCGTATCGGGGCTGACAGGCATGGTGTGTCCTCCTGGAATCGGCGGCGCGACGGGATACGCGCCGGCGTTGGCCAGCCGATACGATGCACCCATTTCGGCGAACCTGCACGGGGCCGGAAGAGACCGCGCGGGCCACGTGCCCGACGCTCGCACGGACATCCCCGTGCCGCGGCGGCGGGATGCCGATCCAGCGATAAGCAACGCGAAATTAATTGGTAAGCGATCGGCGGGCGACGCGCGAAGATCGGCCGTCGTCATCTGCATGACAGCCACCGATTCCGCCACCATGAAGACCTCTTTCGTTTCGCCCGCCGCGCGTCGCGTGCGGAAACCGCCGCGCGCCGCGACGGCCCTGCGCTGCATCGCGGCGTCGCTGCTGCTCGCCGGCGCGGCCACGCACGCGCTTGCCGCGCCCGCCGGCAAGACGCTCGTGTATTGCACCGAAGGCAGCCCGGCCGGCTTCGATCCGGGCCAGCACACGACGAGCACCGATTTCGACGCGAGCACGTTCACGATCTACAACGGGCTCGTGCAGTTCAAGCGCGGCACGCTCGATCTCGAACCGTCGCTCGCGACGAGCTGGGACGTGTCGCCCGACCAGCGCACGATCACGTTCCATTTGCGGCGCGGCGTGAAGTTCCAGACGACCGCTTGGTTCAAGCCGACGCGGCCGTTCCAGGCCGACGACGTCGTGTTCACGTTCCGCCGGATGCTCGATCGGGACGATCCGTTCCGCAAGGCCTATCCGGTCAGCTTCCCGTATTTCAGCGACCTCGGTTTCGACCGCAACATCGAACGCATCGACAAGGTCGACGACTACACGGTGCGCTTCGTGCTGAAGACGCCCGACGTCGTGTTCGTGCGCAATCTCGCGATGGCGTTCGCGTCGATCCTGTCGGCCGAGTACGCGTCGCAGCTCGCGGCGCGTCATCGAGAGGCCGACATCAACCAGTTCCCGGTCGGCACGGGGCCGTTCCTGCTGCGCACGTACCAGAAGGACGCGCTGATCCGCTACGACGCGAATCCGGACTACTGGAAGCCGGACGACGTGAAGCTCGCCCGTCTGGTGTTCGCGATCACGCCCGATCCGGCCGCGCGCCTGCAGAAGCTGGTGTCCGGCGAATGCCAGGTGTCGGTGTTCCCGCGGCCGGCCGACCTCGACACGGTGCGGCGCGACCCGAAGCTGTCGTTGTTCTCGGGGATGGGTTTCAACGTCGGCTTCGTCGCGTACAACACGCAGCATGCGCCGCTCGATCGCGTCGACGTGCGGCGCGCGCTCGACATCGCGATCGACAAGTCGGCGATCGTGAAGACCGTGTTCAACGGCGACGCGAAGATCGCGACAAACCCGATGCCGCCCGCGCAATGGTCGTACAACCCGCGCCTGAAGGATGCGCCGCGCGATCCGGCGGCCGCGAAGGCGCTGCTCGCGCAGGCCGGTTTCCCGAACGGCTTCGACCTCACGCTGTGGGCGATGCCCGTGCAGCGCCCGTACAACCCGAATGCGCAGCTGATGGCGCAGTTGATCCAGCAGGACTGGGCGAAGATCGGCGTGCGCGCGAAGATCGTCAGCTACGAATGGGGCGAATACAACCGCCGCGCGAAGCTCGAAGGGCAGCACGACGCGATCCTGTACGGCTGGTCGGGCGACAACGGCGATCCCGACAACTGGCTCGGCACGCTGCTCGGTTGCGACGCGGTGCACGGCAGCAATCTCGCGAAATGGTGCAACCAGGATTTCGAACGGCTGGTGGACGCCGCGCGTTCCAATGCGGACGTCGCGAAACGCACGGCGCTGTACGAACAGGCGCAGGTCGTGTTCAAGGACCAGGTGCCGTTCACGCCGATCGCGACGTCGATCGTGTCGCTGCCCGTGTCGAAGCGCGTGCACGGGCTGACGTTCTCGCCGCTCGGCGGGCACCGCTTCGACGGGGTCTGGCTGGATTGACGGACGGGCCGCGCACACGCGCGGCCCACGCATTCATCCGCATGACGTGACGGAAGCGAAGGAAGCGAAGGAAAGGCCGGCGCGCCGTGGTGCGCCGGCTGCCGCCGGTTCAGTTGAGCGCGGTCGCCGCCGCGGCCTCGACCGGCGAGCCTTCGAGCGCGACCGACGGCCGGCCGTCGGGGCCGACCGGCACGTCGCCGGTGAGCGTCGTGCGATAGAGCTGGCGGTCGAAGTCGAGATCGAAGATGTCGACCGGCGCGAGGTGGGCGGTCGCGCGGTTGTCCCAGAACGCGATGCTGCGCGGCTCCCACTTGAAGCGGATCGTGAATTCGGGCCGCGTCACGTGTTCCCACAGCAGTTCGAGCAGGGCCTGGCTCTCGCGCGGCGTCAGCCCGACGATCGATTTCAGGAAGCTCGGGCTCACGTACAGCGCGCGTTCGCCGGTCTCCGGGTGCACGCGCACGAGCGGATGCTCGCTCACGAGCGGGCGGCGTTCGACCGCGTCGTCGAACGCATCGGTTGCGCGCGCGCCGGCCGGCGGCGTGAAGCGATGAAGGCCGCGCAGGCCGTCGACGAAGCCGCGCAGCGGCGCGGACAGCGTTTCGTACGCGCGCACGAGGTTGGTCCAGTGCGTGTCGCCGCCGTAAGGCGGGATCGTCACGCCGCGCAGGATCGACGCCCACGGCGGGTTCACGGCGGCCGTCACGTCGGTGTGCCAGCCGGTCCACGGCCGGCGCACCGGTTCCCCTTCGAAGCGGGTGGCCTTGCGGTGTTTCGCGATCGAGTACACGGCGGGATGCCCGTCGACGTGCCCGAACACCGGGTGGCCGACCGTCGGCTCGCCGAACTGGGCGGAGAACGCGACGTGCTGCTCGTGCGTGAGGAACTGCTCGCGGAAGAAGATGACGCGCCATTTCAGCAGCGCGGCGCGAATCGCCGAGATCTGCGGCGTGGTCAGCGGTTGCGTGAGGTCGACGCCGCGTATTTCCGCACCGATATGGGCGGACAGCGGGATCACGTCGATCGGCTCGGCGGCGGGTTCGAGTAAGGCGCTCATGCGACGCTCCTGGCGGAAGTGAACGGGGTGCGGGGCCGACATCGTTGCGCGTGCGCGCGTCGGTCCGGTGGCGGGAAAGGCATGGTCGGGTGTCCGGTGGCGGGGGAGGCAGGTGCGGCGGCGCGCACGGAACGGCGCCGCCGCGGGACGCGGGCGTTATTGCAGCGTCGCGCCCGGCCCCTTCAGCACGACGCTCCGGCGGCCGTCGATGCCGACCGGCACGTCGCCGTGCACGGTCGCGCGGCGCACGACACGGCGCGCATCGCCGTAGTCGTTGATCGCGTAGTGCTGCGTCGCGCGGTTGTCCCAGATCGCGACGTCGCCTTCCTGCCAGTTCCAGCGCACGGTGTTCTCGAGACGCGTCACATGTTCGTGGAACACCTGCAGCAGGTGCGCGGAATCCTGCGCCGACAGCCCCTTGAGCCGCTGCACGAAATGCCCGAGCACGAGCGTGCGTTCGCCGGTTTCCGGATGGACGCGCACGACCGGGTGCTCGGTTTCGTAGACGGTCGACGTGAACACTTCGCGGTAGCGCTTCAGTTGCGCATCGTCGGCATGCACGTGCGTCGACGCGTAGTCGTATGCATTGGTATGCAGCGCCCACAGCGTGTCGGCGAGTGCGCGCAGCGGGTCGGGCAGGTTCGCATAGGCGGCGGCCGTGTTGGCCCACACGGTATCGCCGCCGAACGGCGGAATCACGACCGCGCGCAGGATCGAGACCTTCGGGTACGCATCGACGAACGTCACGTCGGTGTGCCACGAATTGGCGCGCGCGCCGTGTGCGGAATCGAGTTCGAGCAGGTGCGCGCTGCCGTCGACGGACGGCACGGTCGGGTGGGCGACGGTCTCGCCGAAGCGGCGTGCGAACGCTTCCTGCGCGGTGTCGTCGAGGTGATGCTGGCCACGGAAGAACAGCACCTTGTGGCGCAGCAGCGCGGCCTGGATCGCGTCGAACGTCGCGTCGTCGAGCGTGCCCGACAGCCGCACGCCGGCGATCTCGGCACCGATCCGGCCGGCGACCTGGCGAATCTGGAGCGGGGTGGCGGCCGTGCGCGGCGCGGCGTGCGAAGCATGCGAAGACGGGTGAGCGGCGTGCTGGACTTCGGACATCGGGAGTCTCCTGGAGTCGGGTCGGTCGAGTCTCCATTCAAGCAGGGACCGTGCGCAACCGGAACCGATGAATCGTCACAACCTTAGCGTGCGAGCGGCGACGATCGATATGCGTCGTCGTGCTGAGCAAATCGAAGCGCCATGCGTGCTACCACGCGAGCCGCCATTCGCCGATCCGGTGCGGGCGCGGCGGGTCGATACGCTTGCCGCGCGGGTGGTCGTCGCCCGGCGGTTCGCCGTCGTCGAAACCGGCGAGCACGGTGTCGCGCAGCCGTGCGAATTCCGGTGAATCGCGCCGGCGCGGGCGCGGCAGCGCGACATCGACGATACGCTCGATGCGGCCCGGGCGCGGCGCCATCGTCACGACACGGTCGCCGAGATACACGGCTTCGTCGACGTCGTGCGTGACGAGGATCATCGTGATGCGCTCCTGTTCCCAGATGCGCAGCAGCTCGTTCTGCATCCGCGCGCGCGTCTGCGCGTCGAGCGCGCCGAACGGCTCGTCGAGCAGCAGCACGCGCGGGCGGTTCACGAGGCCGCGTGCGATCGCGACGCGCTGCGCCATCCCGCCCGACAACTGGTTCGGATACGCGTGCTCGAAGCCGTTCAGCCCGACGAGCGCGATGTGATCGGCGACCGCGCGGCGCTTCGCGGCCGCATCGAGCGGCGCGTTGCGCAGCGCGGCCTCGATGTTCTGCGCGACGGTCAGCCACGGGAACAGCCGGTGATCCTGGAACACGATCCCGCGCTGCAGCGACGTGTCGCGGACGCGCTCGGCACCGGCACGGATCTCGCCCGCGTAATCGGTGTCGAGCCCGGCGATCAGGCGCAGCAGCGTCGACTTGCCGCAGCCGCTCGCGCCGACGATCGTGACGAACTCGCCGGCGCGCACGTGCAGCGACACGTCGTCGAGCACGGCGAGCGCGGCGCCGCGTTGCGCGTAGTGCTTGCTCACGTGGAGGATGTCGAGCGAATCGGAGGCGAGGGTCGTCATGGCGGTGCGAGGAAGGAGGTAAGGAAAGGGCGATCAGCGCGGCAGGTCGCCGCGCCGGGCCAGCACCTTGCGCTCGATCGCGCGCGCGATCGCGTTCAGGGCCCAGCCGGTCACGCCGACGACGATGATCCCGAACAGCACGAGATCCATCCGGAACTGCTCGCTGCCGTCGATCAGCGTATTGCCGATCCCGCTGCCGGCGACCAGCAGGTATTCGGCGCCGAGCGTCGCGAGCCACGAATAGATCAGGCCGAGATACAACCCGGTGAAGATCGACGGCAGCGCGGCCGGCAGGATCACGTGGCGCACGAGCTGGAACCGCGAGTAGCGCAGCGCGCGGGCGACGTCGACATACGCGCGCGGCACCGCATGAATGCCGTCGCAGGTGTGCGCGGCAACGGGCAGCAGCGCGGCGAGCGACAGGAACACGACCTTGGCGACGTCGCCGAGGCCGAACCATACGGAAATCAGCGGAATCCACGCGAACAGCGAGATCTGCTTGAACGTGTCGAAGCTCGGGCCGACCATTCGCGCGACGAGGCGCGACAACCCGAGCGTGGTGCCGAGCAGCAGCCCGCCGGCCGCGCCGATCGCGAAACCGCAGGCTTCGCGCGCGAGCGACGCGGACAGCGCGCGGCCGAGCGCGCCGCTCGTGGCTTGCACCCATGCGGTGCGCAACACGTCGGCCGGGCCGACCAGCAGGCCGCTGTTCACGACGTGCGCGGAGGCGATGGCCCACCACAGCGCGAACGCGACGAGCGGCAGGACGAAGCCGCGCCAGTCGGGCGCACGCAGGCGATGGGCGACCCTGGCGGCCGTGGCGGCCGGCGGTGCGGCGTCCGGCGAAGCGGAATGCGTCACGGGAGAATCTCCTTCGGTTGCGCGGGCGGGGCGGGCATCGTGTGCGGCTCAGCCCCGGAAGGCGGACGGCACGCCGCGGCGCAGGCGCGCCTCGAGCGCGTCGAGCAGCCGGTTGATCAGCAGGCCGACCGCCCCGACGACGATCACGGCGGCCATCACGAGATCGAGCTGGAACAGTTGCCGCCCGTACACGATCAGGTAGCCGAGCCCTTCGGACGACGCGACGAGCTCCACGACGACGAGCGCGAGCCACGACTTCGTGAACGCGAGCCGCACGCCGGTCGCGAGCGTCGGGATCGCGGCGGGCAGCACGACGTGCACGATGCGCTGGCGGCGCGTGTAGCCGAATACGCGCGCGACTTCGTCGAGCGCGGGCGGTGTCTGGCGAAACCCTTGCAGCGTGCTCAGCGTGACGGGAACGAGTGCCGCATGCGCGATCAGCAGGTACTTGAGCGGTTCGCCGACGCCGACGAGCAGCAGCAGGAACGGCAGCCAGCCGAGCACCGGAATCTGCACGAGCGCGTTGAAGCTCGGCAGCACGTAGGCTTCCAGCGTGCGCGACAGGCCGAGCGCGACGCCGGTCGCGAAGCCGAGCAGCGTGCCGGCGGCGAACCCGACCAGCACGCGCTGCAGGCTGATCAGCGTGTGGCGCACGAGATCGCCGCTCGTCGCGAGATCCGCGAGCGCGTCGAACACGCGTTCCGGCGGCGGCAGGATCTGCGGCGCGATCCAGCCGCGCGCGCTGCCGACGCTCCACAGCGCGAACAGCAGCGCGGGCAGCAGCCACGGCGCGAGCCGCCACGACCATCGTTTCACGTGCGCCGCCGGGTGCGGCTGCGCGGCGAGCGCGGCGGGCGTGCGAGTGTCGGACGACGGGACGGAAAACGCGGTGTCGCTCATCGGGAAAGTCCGGGTCAGGAAAGGGGCTTGCCGGCCGCGTCGTATCGTTGCCAGTAGTTTTCGAGCTTCAGCGTGCGCAGCGCGTTGTCGAGATACTTCGGCTCGAACCAGCCGTCGACGTCGACCGGCTGGCGAATCAGTTTCAACGCGAGCGCATCCTGCGCGACGGACTTGTAGCGCGCGACGAAGAACGGATCGATCAGCGGCGACAAGCGGTCCTTCAGGCGCTGGTTCGCATAGTCGGCCTGCCACGACGAAACCGGCACGCCGCTCTTCGCCCACAGCTTGAACAGCGCATCGCGGTTCGCCTCGTCGGACGACCATTGCGCGCTCTTGACGATCGCGGTCACGACACGCTGCACGATGTCCGGATGCGCGCGCTCGAAATCGTCGAGCACAAGCAGGTGGGTCTGGCGCGTGAACTGCGGGCCGTCGTTCTGCGATTCGTAGATGATCTTCGCGAGCCCCGCGTCGCGCAGCTTGTACAACTGGTAGTCGCCCACCGACGCGTCGATGCCTTTCGACGCGAGCGCGGCGAGCGAGCTCGCGGCATCGAGGTTGATCACGCGCAGGTCGCGTTCGCCGAGGCCGTTTTTCGCGAGTGCGTTGTCGGCGACGAGCTGCAGGTTGGTGCCGCGGAAGATCGACACGCGGCGGTCCTTCAGGTCCTTGATCGAGCGGATCGTGGAGTCGGGCGGCACCGCGATCTTGACGCCCGAGCGCACGCTCGCGGCGAGCAGCAGGCGCGTCTTGATCCCGTTCGCACGCGCGAGCACGGCGGGCAGGTCGCCCTGGTACGCGAAGTCGAGCGCCTTGTTGGCGATCGCCTCGTTGACGGCAGGCCCCGCGCCCTTGAAGAACAGCCATTCCACCTTGATGCCGTCTGCCGCGAACGCCTTTTCGACCTGTTGCTGCAACTGCGCGGTGGCGGGGCTCGATCCGCCGAACGTCGGCGGATCGCCGGCGCCTTGCTGGGCGACGCCGATGCGGATGGTGGCGGGCTTGTCGGCGTGCGCGGCGGCGGCCGGCAACGCAATGAGGGACGCAATGAGCAGCGATCGCAGCAGGCGCAGTGGAAGCATGAATCGACGGGTCCTGAACGTTGAGGAACAAGGCAGGGCCGCAGCCCGTCGGGGCATTCTCGATGACGTGCCGGGGCCGGACAAGAAACGATTTGAACTATGCTTATCGCCGCTTTACGGGTTGCCGCGCCGCGCGTTCCGTTCTTTGCGACGGAGAACCGCATTCACACGCATTGGAGATTCATTCAGGATTCCCATCATGTCGATTGCGGCCCGATGCGAAATCGGGAAATCGTCGATTTGAAAATCGAAATGGCGACGTGGATGGATTTGCGTAAGGATCGCTGGACGAATCCGGGCGGAAAGATGGAGGCAGGTAATCGGGGAAATGCGACGCGGGCCGGTCAATTTTGCCGGGAAGGCACGCTGGATAAGGAGAAACGAGCCACTGTCGATCGATCCGGCATGCCGACAAATCGAATGGAAACGGTTCGATGGCCGGTCGGAAAATCATGCGCCGCAACAGTGGCAATGCCTGTTCAGATAGGTGAACCATGCGAAATGCCGCGAGAAAAATGAAGGCAATTGAGCGATATGACTTTCATCGTTGCAGCATGAAATCCATAAATGCACTCCGACGCCAAATCATTTGAATTCGCCTGAAAAATTGTCTATACCCTAGACGAATCAGCGCGGTTGCATCGTGCGGGAAGACCGCACCGGGGATGCGGGCACGCAACGGTCGAAGTCATCGTTGCACGCCGCGTGTTGTCGGGATCGAGAGTATTCCGGGGGATGCGAACGACCCAGTGCCAGGGTCGCCCGCAGGCATCGCAATGGGCGAATGTCCTGCGCAACCGCCGGAGCAAGGGTGCGTCTTTGCGTTCAACGGTCGGTCACCGACCCGTTACACGGAGGTTGCCATGCTGCAATACGTCAAGTCCCTGCTGCGTGACGAACGCGGCGTCAGCTCGCTCGAATACGCAGTGCTGGCCGGCATCGTCGTGGTCGCGCTGGCGGCGGTCGGCGTAATCCTCAGCAGCACCAGCGGCGGCTTGCCGAGCATATTCACGACGCTGATCAACAAGGTGACGAGCCTGATCTGATCCGCTGAACCCGCGCGCCACCGACGAACACCAGGATCCGCAGCGGTAGAACGTATCCGCGGCCGGTGCGTGTCGACGGACGGCTCTCCCATGCTCACGCTCGTGCAGTCGGTGGCCACGGTCTTGCTGGCCTCGCTCGCCGCGCAGGATCTGCGCGACCGGCGGCTGTCCAATCGCGTGGTGCTCGCGTTCGCGGCGCTGTATTTCGTCGCGGCGGCGCTCGCGCGCGACGGCTTCGCGCCGCTGGCCGGGCATGTCGCGATCGGCGCGGCGACGCTGCTGCTGTTCGGCGCGATGCGTCACGCGGGCTGGATCGGCGGAGGCGACGTCAAGCTGGCGGCGGCGGTATGCCTGTGGGCCGGCCCGGCACTGGTGTTTCCGGTGCTGGCGAGTGTCGGCGCGGGCGGTGCGCTGTGCGGCGTCGCGTTGCTGGTATCGCGGTCGCGGCGTGCCACGCCGGTGCACGCGATCGACGCGCGCGGCGTGCCGTACGGCGTGGCGCTCGCGCTCGGCGGCGCGCTGGCCGTCTGGGCGTCGTTTCCACACACGGTTTCGCTTACCTAGCCCGGGGGACGCACGCCGTCATGCCCAAACCGCTGAGAATGGCCGTGCTCGTCGTTGCCGCCGGCATCGGTGCGTTCATCCTGCGCGAACTGTACGTCGCCGCGTCGACGCCGTCGGTGCCCGTAGAAACGGATCAGGCGCGTGTGCGGGTCGCCGCCGCCGACCTGCCGGAAGGGCTGCTGCTGCGCGACAACGATCTCGCGTGGAAACGGATGCCGCGCGCGCAGGTGCCGGCCGGCGCGTTCGTCGAGTCGCAGCCGGGCGCGGACCTGAAGGGCGCGCTGCTACGCAACCGCGTGGGCGCGGGCGCGCCGATTCGCGTCGAGAACGTGATTCCGGCCGGCGCGCCGGATTTTCTCGCGGCCGCGCTGCAACCCGGCATGCGCGCGATCTCGGTGCCGGTCGACGACGTGTCGGGCAACGCGGGGTTGATCCAGCCGGGCGACTTCGTCGACGTGTTGCTGACGCAGCAGATCGGCGGCTCGGCGACGTCGCCGGGCACGTTCGAAGCGGAGACGGTGGTGCGGCGCGCGCGTGTGCTCGCGGTCGGTTCCGAATTCCAGCGCGCGAAGGCACCCGCGAGCGCACCGGATGCGACGGCGCGTGCGCGCACGGTCACGCTCGAGGTCGCGCCGCGCACCGCGCAGGTCGTGCTGGTGGCGACCCGCCTCGGCTCGCTGTCGCTCGCGCTGCGCAGCTTCGCGACGAGCGACCGGCGGCAGCCGGCGGGCGGCGACGAGCAGGAGGCCGATACCCAGCCGGTGTGGGCCGGCGACGTGTCGCGCGCGGCGCGCGAGACTGCGCGCGAGCCGTCCGCCGGGCCGGATGCGGGCGCGCGGCCGGCGTGGCGGAACAACGCGGTCGTGATCTATCGCGGTTCGTCGGTCGACGACGGATCGCACGGCGGCGGAACCGGCACGCCGGGCCTGCCGCCGCTGCCGTCTGGGCTGCCGTCGTGGCCGGCGATGCCCGCGGTTCCGGGCGGTGCCAATGTCGCGGCGCAGGCGGGTGCGCCGCCGCCGGGGGGCGACGGTGCAGTGACGGATTGACGATTCGGGCCGTCCGTCTGGCGGCCGGCATTTGACGGGAACACGCATGGTGCGCATGGTTCGTTGGATCGCTTTCCTGGGCCTGGCCTGCGGCATCGCGTCCGGGGGCGCCACCGCGCAGGTCGCGCGGGCGCCGGACGCGGGCGCGGCGCTGTCGATCGCGACCGGCAAGGGGGAACTGCTGTCGCTGCCCGAGCCTGCAACCGCGATGTTCGTCGCCGATCCTGCCATCGCGGACATCCAGGTGCCGTCGCCGCGTACCGTATTCGTGTTCGGCAAGAAGGCGGGTACGACCACGCTGATCGCGCTCGGCGCGAACCATCGTCCGATCCTGCGCAAGACGGTGATCGTGCAGGTCGACACGGCGTCGCTGCAGGGCGTGCTCGACAGCCGCTTTCCGCAACTGAAGCTGTCGGTGTCCGGTGCGCCGGGCTCGCTGATGGTGTCGGGCAAGGTGCCGAGCGCGGCCGACGCCGACGCCGTGATGCAGTCGCTCACGCCGTACCTGCACGACAAGGAAAAGATCGTCAACCGGCTCACGCTGTCGCGCCCGATCCAGGTGAACCTGCGCGTGCGGGTGACGGAGGTGAGCCGCAACATCACGCAGCAACTCGGCATCAACTGGAGCTCGCTGGGCGGGGCCGGCAACTTCGTCGGCGGGCTGTTCAACGGGCGCACGCTGTTCGATCCGACGACCAGCCTGTTCAACCTGTCGCCGACGGGCGCGTTCTCCGTGCTCGGCGGGTTCCGCGCGGGGCGCTGGTCGATCGACGTGGTGCTCGACGCACTCGACCAGGAGGGCTTGATCACGATGCTCGCCGAGCCGAACCTCACCGCGATGTCCGGCGAGACCGCGAGCTTCCTCGCGGGCGGCGAGATTCCGATCCCGGTCGCACAGGCGGGCTCGTCGACCGGCGCGATCACGGTCGAGTTCAAGCCGTTCGGCGTGTCGCTCGATTTCACGCCGACCGTGCTCGCCGACAACCGGATCAGCCTGAAGGTGCGGCCGGAAGTGAGCGAGGTCGATGCGAACAACAGCGTGACGACCGGCGGCGTCAAGGTGCCGGGGCTCACGGTGCGGCGCGTCGAGACGACGGTCGAGCTGTCGAGCGGGCAGAGCTTCGCGATCGGGGGGCTGCTGCAGAGCCAGACGGCCGACACCGTGTCGCAGACCCCGGGGCTCGGCCGGCTGCCGATCATCGGCCGGCTGTTTTCGTCGAAGAACTTCCAGGACAACAAGACCGAGGTGGTCGTGATCGTCACGCCGTACATCGTGCAGCCGGCCGGGCCCGGCCAGCTCGAGCAGGCGATCGACACGGTCGCGCGGCCGAGCAGCGACCTGGAGTTCGCGGTGCAGCGCAACCTGGGGCTCGACCTGCTGTCGGGCGATACGCCGCGCCTCGTCGGCGCCGCGGGCTTCGTGTACTGAACCGGAGGCGCGCCCATGCGAACCCGATCGATCGTTGCCGCACTGCTGCCGCTGGGGCTCGCGGGCTGCCTGTCGGCGCCGCCGCCGCTCAACCTGCCCGATGCGCGGACGATCGGCTTCGACGGCGCGCGCGCGGTGCCGCCCGATTGCGCGACGCTGATGCAGCCGTCGCATCTCGTCGACGCGGGGTACGCGCGGCCCGGCGTGCCGTTCGGCTGCGCGACCTACTCGAACCTCGCGGCGATGCTCGCGCGGCCGGAGGATCTCGTCGCGCCCGTGCCTTACGGCGGCGCGGACGCGCAGGCCGCGGCCGACGCGGTGCGCCGCTACGTCGAGGATCGCGTGAAGCAGCCGACGCCCGGCAAGACGCTGACGACCGGCTCGCCCGGCCATTGAACCGACCCGGATGCCATCACGATGCCGCCCATGAACCTCCTCGATCGCCAGCACACCCGGCGCGCCGCGTCCGCGGGAGCGGCCGATCTCGTCGCGGTCGTCGCCGATCCGGGCAGCGAGGACGTGATACGCCGCGTCGCGCAGGAGCTGTCGATCACGCGCACCCATCTGCAGGCGGGCACCTGCGACGATGCGATCCGGCTGCTGCAGCAGTACGAGCGTTCGCCGCGCCAGCTCGTCATCGACGTGTCGGATTCGGTGCTGCCGGTGTCGGACCTGATGCGGCTCGCCGACGTGTGCGACCCGTCGGTGCGCGTCATCGCGATCGGAACGCAGAACGACGTCGGGCTGTTTCGCAACCTGCTCGGCATCGGCGTGCAGGACTACATCGTCAAGCCGCTGACCGTCGAGTTGATGCGGCGTGCGTTGACGGCCACGGAGTCGGTCGTCCAGGCGCGTACCGGCAAGGTCGTCAGCTTCGTCGGCGCGCGCGGCGGCGTCGGCGCGACCACGATCACGGTGAGCCTCGCGCGCTTCCTGGCGGGCGAGAAGCGCCGCCGCGTGGCCTATGTCGACCTGAACCTGCATGGCGGCGGCGCGAACTCGATGTTCGGGCTGTCCAGCAACAACGGGCTGATCGAACTGCTGAACATGGGCCAGCGCCCCGACGACGCGTTGTTCGAGCGCATGTTCGTCACGAAGGGCGACCGGCTGCACGTGCTGTCCGCCGAGCTGGCGTACGGTGCCGACGCCCCGGTGGGCGACGAGGCCGTCGCGCGCCTGGTCGACATGCTGAAGGACCGCTTCCACTATGTGCTGTTCGACGTCGGGAGCGGTGCCGGCAAGCTGCTCGAGGACGCGCTCGTCGCGTCCGATCTCGTCCATGTCGTGGTCGACCGCTCGGTGCATGCCGCATACGAGGCCGCGCGGCTCGTGCGTTTCGTGCGGGAACTGCCCGGCGAGCGGCTGTTGTCGATGGTGCTGAACAACCCGCTCGCGCCCGTCGCGGGCCGGGTCGAGCCGGTCGATTTCGAGGAGGCGTTCGGCGGCGCGCCGCTGCACGAACTGCCGCACGAGCCGCAGACGCTCGCCGTCGCCGAGAATCTCGGCGAGCCGATCGAAGGCGCGAAGCGGCATGGCTTCGTGGATCAGATCCGGCAGCTCGCGAACGGCATTACCGGCGAGCCGATGGCCGTCGCCGAGCCGTGGTATGCGCGGCTCGTCAAGTGGAGGAAGGGATCGTGACGTTCGGTACCCGCAACCGGCCGCCGGCGAACCCCGTGCCGGCCGCGACGCCCGCCGTGGCGCACGAGCCGGCACCGGCGCCGGCGGAAGCACCTGCGCCCGCGTCGGCATCGGCCCGTGCGCCCGTGGCGGCCGATACCCACGAGGCGCTGATCCGGTCGAGCAAGTTCGATGCGATCCGCCACGCGGTGTTCACGTCGATGAACATGTCGGCGGCGCTGATGAAGACGCGCGACGAGGTGCGCGCGGGCATCGAGCAGGTGGCCGCGCACACGGTCGAGCGCGAGCGCCTGAAGATCACGGCCGGCGAGCAGGTGCTGATCGTCGATGCGATCCTGAACGACATGTTCGGCGTCGGGCCGATCGAGCCGCTGCTGGCCGACGACACGGTCACCGACATCCTCGTCAACGGGCCCGACCAGGTGTACGTCGAGCGCGCGGGCCGGCTCGAGCTCACGTCGCTGAAGTTCCGCGACGACGCGCACGTGGCGAGCGTCGCGCAGCGGATCGCGGCGGCGGTGGGGCGGCGCGTCGACGAGAGCAGCCCGATGGTCGATGCGCGGCTCGCCGACGGCAGCCGCGTGAACGTCGTGCTGCCGCCGATCGCGATGCGCGGCCCGTCGATCTCGATCCGCAAGTTCGCGAAGCGCGACATCACGCTCGCGCGGATGGCGCAGCAGGGCAACATCTCGCATCCGATGCTGCAGGTGCTGAAGGTCGCGTGCGCGTGCCGGCTGAACATCGTGATCTCGGGCGGCACCGGCTCGGGCAAGACGACGCTGCTCAACGCGCTGTCGCAGCATATCGAGCAGCACGAACGGATCGTGACGATCGAGGATGCCGCCGAGCTGCAGTTGCTGCAGCCGCACGTCGTGAGCCTCGAGACCCGCCCGGAAAATACCGAGGGGCTCGGCGGGATCTCGCAGCGCGATCTCGTGCGCAACGCGCTGCGGATGCGGCCCGACCGCATCATCCTCGGCGAGATTCGCGGCCCCGAGGCGTTCGACGTGCTCCAGGCGATGAACACGGGGCACGACGGCTCGATGACGACGATTCACGCGAATTCGCCGCGCGACGCGATCAGCCGGCTCGAGAGCATGGTGATGATGGCGAACGCGAACCTGCAACTGCTGTCGATCCGCCGCCAGATCGCGAGCGCCGTGCACCTGTTCGTGCAGATCGAGCGGATGCGCGACGGGGTGCGGCGCGTGACGCGGATCACCGAGATCGTCGGGATGGAAGGCGAGGTGGTCATCACGCAGGACCTGTTCGTGTTCCGTCAGGAAGGTGACACGACGCGCGATGCGGTGAAGGGCGTGTTCGAGGCGTCGCCGTTGCGGCCGGGATTCGCGGCGCGTGCCGCGTATTACGGCGTCGAGGATGCGCTCGCCGAGGTCTTCCGGCAATGAGGGCCGCCGACCTGTTCGCGGTGGGCGGGTTCGTGACGATCCTCGCGATCGGGCTCGTGCTGTCGTCGCTGTTCGATCGCGCGAGCCATCACCCGGCGCAGCGCATCCGCGCACGGATGCGCAAGCTGTCGCCGTCGCTCGCCGGGCACGCCGGGCACGCATCCGCCGCGCCCGGCGTCGCGCTGTTCAATCTCGAGCGCCGGCAAGGCCGCCTGCGCGCATGGCTGCAACGTCGCGTGACGCGGGTGCGCGCGGTGGGCGGCAAGGGCGGGGTGAGGATCGTCGTCGCGAGCACGATCGCCGGTGCGATCGCGGCGATCGTCGCGGTGAAGCTGATCGGGCCGCCGGGTTTCCTGCGTCCGCTGATCTATGCCGGGTTGCCGCTGGTCGCGATGCGTGCCAGCTACCGTGCGCTGGTCGACCGCTTCCGGGTGCGCTTTCTCGAAGCGTTCCCTGACGCGATCGACGTGATCGTGCGGGCCGTGCGCGCGGGGATTCCGGTCACGCAGGCGATCAGCATGGTCGGCGACGGCGCGGCCGAGCCGGTGCGCGCGACGTTCCGTTCGATGGGCGACAGCCTGCGCGTCGGCGCGGATCTCAAGGACGTGCTGACGCAGGCCGCGGACCGGCTGATGATCGCGGACTTCTCGTTCTTCACCGTCTACCTGCTGCTGCAGCGCGAGACCGGCGGCAGCCTCGGCGAAACGCTCGACGAGCTGTCGAGCATCATCCGCACGCGCCGCGACATCCGCCTGAAGACCCGCGCGCTGACCGCCGAAGGGCGCATCACGACGAACATCATTTCAGCGGTGCCGTTCGTGATGATCGGCGCGCTGTTCCTCGTGAACCGCGACTACGTGATGCTGCTGTTCTCGACGCACGCGGGGCACACGATGCTGACGATCGCGGCCGGGTTGCTGACGGTCGGCCTGCTGGTGATCCGCAAGATCTCGAAACTGGATACCGCGCGATGACGATGTCGATACTGGCCGCCCGCGGCTTCGAATTGCTGCTGTTGCTCGCCTGTGTCGCGGCGGCGCTCGGCAGACCCGGCGGCGGCACCCGCCAGCGGATCGCCGCGCGCGTGCGGCAGGCTGCCGGGCAGCATCCGCCGGCACCCGTGACGGGGTGGCTGCAGCCGGGCGGCGTTCGCCAGGACCTGACTCGCAGGCTCGCGCAGCTGGGCGAACGGCTGCCGGTGCTCGACCCGATGCAGCGCGTGAAGCTCGGCCTGCAACTGACGCGCGCGGGCTTTCGCGAGCGCCGCGCGGTGTCGTCGATGATCGGGATCAAGCTGAGCTGCGGCGTGCTGTTCGCATGCGGCGCGATCGTGTTCAGCCCGCTGATTCCGCGCTTCGGCGAATACTTCGTGATCCGGGCGCTGGCGATGGTCGCCGCGTTCGTGATCGGCGTGATCGTGCCGGAATACGTGCTCGGCGCGATGATCCGGCGGCGGCGGCGGCTCATCGCCGCGTGCTTTCCGGACGCGCTCGACCTGCTGGTGATCTGCACGATGGCCGGCAACAGCCTCGCGTCGGGCATCCGGCGCGTCGCACACGAACTGTCGCGCATCTGCCCGCCGCTCGCCGACGAGCTGACGGTGTGCGCGGACGAGCTCACGCTGAGCGGCGACGTGTCCGCGACGCTCGCGCATTTCGCGTCGCGCGTCGATTTCACGTCGGCGCGGTCGCTCGCGACGACGCTCACGCAGTCGCAGCGCTTCGGCACGCCGATCACGCAGGCGCTGCGCACCCTGTCGCGCACCGAGCGCACCGAGCAGATCGTCGCGCTCGAGGAACGGGCCGCGAAGCTGGCGCCGAAGATCACGTTGCCGATGATGCTGTTCATCCTGCCGACGGTGTGCCTGATCGCGGCGGGCCCGGCGGCGATTCGCCTGCTCGAGGTATTCAGATGACACGATCCGTCATACGCGCGTTCGCGTTCGCGGCCGTGCTGCCGGTGCTGGCCGGCGGCTGCGCGCCGGGCATCCAGACGCGGCCGGTGCTGTCGCACAAGAGCGACGACCCGCAGGCCGAGCTGCGCATCGCGGACAGCGCGCTGGCCGGCGGCAACGTCGATCTCGCATCGACGCTGTACGAGAAGGTGCTCGCGAAGCATCCCGAATCGCTCGCGGCGCGCCTGGGGCTCGGCGACGTCAACTATCGCGCGGGCGACCTGGAGCGCGCGCGGATTCTCTACGACGACGCGCAGCGGCAGGCGCCCGCGGAGCTCGGCCCGCGGCTCGGGCTCGCGCGCGTCGCGTTGCGGCAGCGGCGTCTCGACGAAGCCGCGCAGCGCTATCGCGACCTGCTGGCCGCGCAGCCGAATCATCCGCTCGCGGCGGAAGGGCTCGGCACCGTGCTCGACCTGCAGGGGCGTCATGCGGATGCGCAGGTCGTGTATCGCGACGCGCTGCGCGCGCACCCGGACGCGCAGGGGCTGCGCGTCGACCTCGGGCTGTCGCTCGTGCTGAGCAACCGGCCGCGCGAGGGCGTGAACGTGCTGCTCGACGTCGCCGGGCTGCCGTCCGCGCCGTGGCAGGCGCGCCAGAACCTCGCGTTCGCGTACGGCGTGCTCGGCAATACCGATTCGGCGAAGAAGCTGCTGTCCGCGGATTTGCCCGCGTCGGCGGTGGCCGACAACCTGCGCTTCTACCAGGCGGTGCGCGCGCGGCTCGCGTCGCGCGGGGGCGGCGGCAGTGCAGGGGGTGCCGGTGCCGCGCCGCCGATGTCCGGCGCGGCGCTGGAGCCGGGCGTCGCGCCGCCGGGTGCGGGGGCCGCAAAATGACACGCGGGGCGGCCGGCGCCCGCCGCGCGCGCGGCGTCGTGTCTCTCGAATTCGTGCTGATGCTGCCGTTCCTGCTGATGGTGCTGATCGGCATCATCGACACGAGCCTGATCCTGTGCGACAAGGCCGTCATCACGAACGCGAGCCGCGAGGCCGCGCGGGCCGGTGTCGTGCTGCGCGTGCCGATGCTGACCACGACGCAGATCGCGGGCATCGCGCAGAACGCGATGCAGAACAGCCTGATCACCGGCGGCACCGCGACCACCCCGGCGGTGACCGTGACGCAGGCGAACGGCACGACGTCGGGCACCGCGCTGACGGTGACCGTGACCTACACGTATACGGGGCTCGTGCTGGGTTCGGCGTTCAGCGCGCTCACCGGCCCGGTGACGGTTTCGGCGACTTCGGTGATGCTCTATGAATGACGTGCGCGCAACGCAACCCGCCGGCCCCGCGCGGCAGCGCGGTTCGGTCGCGCTGTTCTTCCTGATGTTCCTGATTCCGCTGCTGTCGTTCGGCGCACTGGCGATCGACATCGCGTGGGTGGTCACGGTGAACAACCAGTTGCAGAACGCGGCCGATGCGGCCGCGCTCGCGGGGGCCGATGCGATGATGTCGCCGAGCGGCGGCGCGGTGAACTGGTCGCAGGCCGCGCCGGCGGCGAACGGCGTGATCGCGCGGAACTCGGCGGCCGGTGCGGCGCTGTCGACCGGCACGGTGACCACCGGATACTGGAACGTGACGCGCAATCCCGCGTCGATGCAGCCGACGACCATCACGCCCGACACCTACGACGTGCCGGCGGTGCAGGTCACCGTGTCGCGCGCGCCCGGCGTGAACGGCGGCTCGATTCCGCTGCTGCTCGGCGGGCTGCTGGGGATTCCCGGCGCCTCCGGCAGCGCGACCGCGGTGGCGGTGCTGGCGGCGCCGGGCGGGGTGGCGGCGGGCGCACTGTTTCCGGTTGCGATCGACCAGTGCGTGTACAACCTGTACTGGAACGCCGCGACCAACCAGCCGCTGATCAATCCGCTGACCGGCCAGCCGTACGAGTTCTCGATCACGAACGGCCAGGTCTACGGCCTGCTCTGCATGGGCGGGCAGTGGACCTCGTTCCAGTCGACCGCGACCGACACGACGACGATGGGCAACCTGATGGTGACCGGCAATCCGACGGCGCTCAACATCGGTGACAGCATCAATCTCGCGACCGGCGTGAAGGCGACGCTCTATACGTCGGTGCCGGTCGGCACGACAGTGGTGCTGCCGGTCGTCACGCAGACCGCGACCAGCACCACCGTGCCGATCGTCGCGTTCGCGCCGTTCCATATCGACGTGTCGCTCGGCGGCACGTACAAGTACATCCAGGGCCACTTCGTCGCCGGCGTGAAGATGTCGGGCTCAGGGACCGGCGTCGGGCCGTACTACGGCGTCTACGTGCCGCCGCGGCTCGCGTTGTGAATGCGCGGGCCGGCGCGGCGCAGCAGCACGAGGAGCGCGAACAGCGTCACGGCCGGGCCGATCTGCGGCCATTGCAGCCACGGGTTCAGGTATTCGACGAGCGGCAGCAGCCACATGAGCGCGATCGCGGCCTGCTCGCCGCGCAGCCAGCCGTCCTGCCAGCCGGTCGCCAGCATGCACGCGATCGCGATGCCTAGCCACGCGAGTTCGTAGTGCCACACGTACGGGTTCGCCGCGAGCGTCGCGACCGCCAGGACGGCGGCACGCAAGCGGAGGTCGCGCGAACGCGTCCACACGATGCAGGCGGCTGCGATCGCCAGCGCCGCGATGCACGCCTGCGCGGCATACGCGAGCCCGGGCGTCAGGCCCGCGAGCCGGAAGGCGGCGAACGGCGCCGGCGACGCGAGCCAGAACACGACACCTTGCTCGAGGAGGAGCGACCGCGCGAGCGCGGTGCCGGCGACGAACCGATGGAGCGACTCGACGCCGCAGACGAGGACGCTCGATGCGGCGAACGCGGTGGTGGCGAGCGCGGCCCACGCGATCGTGCGCCATGCGCGCGTGGCGACCAGCACGAACGGGAACAGCAGCGCCAGTTGCGGCTTGGCCGACAGCAGGCCGATGCAGAGGCCGGCCCACATCGGCCGGCGGTGCGCCCAGCAGACGGCCAGCGCCGCGCACGACGCGGTCAGGAGCGCGTTTTGCCCGAACATCCCGGTGACGAACACGCACGGGGCAGCGACCAGCGCGAACCCGCCGACGCGCGCAGCGCCAGGAATCGCGCCGAGGCCCGATACGCGCGATGCGGCGAAACCGAACACGGCGACACCGAACGCGACGAACAGCGGATAGCCGATCGCAAAAGGCAGCAGCGCGAGCGGCGTCACGAGCAGCAGGTTGGTGGGCGGGTACAGCCACGCGACGAGGTCTTCGCGGCGGAACTGCGGGAACAGGTCGGCGGCCAGCCACGTGAAGGTCGGCACATCGTACGCTTGCCATGGCGAGCCGTGCAGCATCACGTACGACGCCGTCCAGAACACCGCGTAGTCGGGGCCCGGGCGCGACAAGGCGGTGGCCGGCGCATGACGGACGACGGATACCCAGATCGCGACGAACAGCGCGTAGCACGCGAGCGCGACCGCGCTGTACGCGATGACGCGCCGCGGAGTCAGCCATGCGCGGACGGGATGGTCCGCCGATCGCGTCGTGTCCCGGGGGAGATCCATGCGGCGTGTACGAGGTTACTTGACGGAGATTTTCCGCGCACCGTGGCCGGCGGCAGTCGCGGGGAGCGGCGTCCGGCGGCGGGCCGCGTGCGTGCGCTTGAGCGGGAACTGCAGCAGTTTCGACGCAGGATGCGCGGCGGTGTCACGCTGCGCGCGATAACGGCGCCGGACGAGATAGACGGGGCGCTGCTTCGACTCGTGATAGATGCGGCCGAGGTATTCGCCGATCACGCCGATGCCGATCAGCTGGATGCCGCCGACGAACAGCATCACGGAGATGAGCGACGCGTAGCCGTGCACGGGATTGCCGAACAGCAGCGTGCGCATGACGATGAAGGCGCCGTAGATGAACGAGAGGGCGGCGAACGCGAGGCCGACGTAGGTCCAGACGCGCAGCGGCACGGTGCTGAAGCTCGTGATGCCTTCGAGCGCGAAGTTCCAGCGCCGCCATCCGGAGAATTTCGAGCGGCCGCCGCTGCGTGGCGCACGCGTGTATTCGATGATCTCGGTGCGATAGCCGACCCACGCGAACAGGCCTTTCATGAAACGCCGCCGCTCGCGCAGCGCGCGCAGCGCGTCGACGACCTGGCGGTCCATCAGCCGGAAATCGCCGACATTCTCGGGCATCTCGACTTCGGAGAGGCGGTTGTGCACGCGGTAGTAGAGCGCGGCGGCCACGCGCTGCATCAGCGGATCGCACATGCGGTCGGTGCGCTTCGCGGCGACGACCTCGGCGCCGGCGAGCCAGCGTTCGACCATCGCGGGGATCAGCGCGGGCGGGTCCTGCAGGTCGGCATCGATCAGGATCACGGCGGTGCCGGCGGCTTCGTCGATGCCGGCGGTGAGCGCGGCCTCCTTGCCGAAGCGCCGGGTGAGATCGACGATGTGCACGCGCGGGTCGCCGGCCGCGACGTCGATCAGCCTGTCGAGCGTGTCGTCGCGGCTGCCGTCGTTGATGCAGACGATCTCGAAACGGATCGTATCGACCGATTCGAGGATCGGCAGCGTTGCCGCAAAGAATGCGTCGATTGTTTCCGCCTCGTCGTGGAACGGTACGACGAGCGATACCAGCGGCCTTCTGGCGTGCGCGGACATACGTCCCCCGAGAGATCCGGCTCGTGCTGCGCCGTATGGATCAGGTCGTCGTCCGCTGCAGGCCGGACGACAGGCGTTCTAATCATTGTAGGCAGGAATCGGGGATTCGTAACACGAATCGATGCGGGTGTGGTGGGGCGGGGGGCAGCCTGATTTGCCGGATACCGATGTCGACGCTGCCCGAGCGCGACCCGGGGCGTGATTGCCAGGCGCAGCAGTCGGCATGGGCAGGGTGCCGGCGTGGTGCGCGGCTATCGGCTCACGGGGCGCGAACGTGCGCGGCGCGCGTACCGCGACTGGCAAACCGTCCGCGCCGCAGCAGCATGAGCAGCGCGATCGACGTCACGAGCGGCCCGATCTGCGGCAGATGCATCCACGGATTCAGAAACTCGTAAAGCGGCAGCGCCCACAGGATGGCCACGAAACCTTGCTCGCCGCGCAGCCAGCCGTCCTGCGAGCCGATGGCGATCATGCACGCGATCGGGACGCACAGCCAGGACAGTTCGTAGTGCCAGACATAGGGATTCACGGCGAGCGTCGCGATGAACAGTGTCGCGACGCGCAGCCGCGCATCCTGGTGGCGATGCCAGACGAAGCACGCGGCCGCGATCGCAACCGCGGCGATGCCGGCCTGCCCAACATAGGCGAGCGCCGGCGACAAGCCGGCGAGACGAAACGCCGCGAACGGCGTCGGCGACGCAAACCAGAACGGAACGCCATGCTCGATGATCAGCGAACGCAGCGCGCCCGCGTTCTGCATGAAGAGATGGAGCGATTCGATGCCGCCTGTCGCGATGCCCAGCGCGGTGAAGGCGGTCGCGAAGGCCGCGGCCCACGCGAATGCGCGCCACGCACGCGCCGCGATCAGCACGAACGGGAACAGCAACGCGAGTTGCGGCTTGACCGACAGGAGTCCCATAAAGAAGCCGGCGAGCACCGGCCGTCGATCGACGAAATGCACGGCGAGCGCGGCGCACGTCGCAGTCAGCATCGCGTTCTGTCCGTACGTCGCGGTGACGAGCACGCCCGGAGATGCGAGCAGCGCGAGCCAGCCGATACGTTTCGCGCCGGGCGTCGCCGCGAGCCCCGACACGCGCCAGGTCGACACGCCGAGCAGCACGATGCCGAGCGCGATGAACAGCGGATAGCCGATCGCATAGGGCAGCAGCGAGAACGGCGCCACCACGAGCAGATACGAAGGCGGGTACAGCCATGGCAGGAACGCATGGCCGGCCGTGATCGGGAACAGGTCGGCGAGCGCCCGGGAAAACGCGGGGACATCGTAGACCTGCCACGGCGAGCCATGGCGCATCAGATGGGACGCGGACCAGAACACCGTGAACCCCGAGCCGGGGCGGAACAAGCCCGGGTCGGTCGAGTGGAAGCCAACCCGGACCATGATCGACACGAACAGCACGCCGATCGTGAGCATGACCGCGCTGTAAAGCGCGATGCGTCCGGGCGTCAGCCAGACGCGGACAGGGCGTTCGTCAGCTTGTATCGATGAGCTGGGAATATCCATGCTGCGCTACTTCACCGACAGGTTGCGTGCTGCTGCCGCGGTCGCGGCGGCCGTCTGCCGTCGTCGGGCAGGGGCGACGCGCCGAACCGGAAACGGCAGCAGCTTCGACGCGTCCGGCTGCGCGACGTGCCGCGCCGGATGTTGGCCCATCAGGGCGGCGGCGCGATAACGGCGCCGGACGAGATAGACGGGGCGCTGCTTCGACTCGTGATAGATGCGGCCGAGGTATTCGCCGATCACGCCGATGCCGATCAGCTGGATGCCGCCGACGAACAGCATCACGGAGATGAGCGACGCGTAGCCGTGCACGGGATTGCCGAACAGCAGCGTGCGCATGACGATGAAGGCGCCGTAGATGAACGAGAGGGCGGCGAACGCGAGGCCGATGTAGGTCCAGACGCGCAGCGGCACGGTGCTGAAGCTTGTGATGCCTTCGAGCGCGAAGTTCCAGCGCCGCCATCCGGAGAATTTCGAGCGGCCGCCGCTGCGTGGCGCACGCGTGTATTCGATGATCTCGGTGCGATAGCCGACCCACGCGAACAGGCCCTTCATGAAACGCCGCCGCTCGGGTAGCGCGCGCAGCGCGTCGACGACCTGGCGGTCCATCAGCCGGAAATCGCCGACGTTCTCGGGCATCTCGACTTCGGAGAGGCGGTTGTGCACGCGGTAGTAGAGCGCGGCGGCCACGCGCTGCATCAGCGGATCGCACATGCGGTCGGTGCGCTTCGCGGCGACGACCTCGGCACCGGCGAGCCAGCGTTCGACCATCGCGGGGATCAGGGCGGGCGGATCCTGCAGGTCGGCATCGATCAGGATCACGGCGGTGCCGGCGGCTTCGTCGATGCCGGCGGTGAGCGCGGCCTCCTTGCCGAAGCGCCGGGTGAGATCGACGATGCGCACGCGCGGGTCGCCGGCTGCGACGTCGATCAGCCTGTCGAGCGTGTCGTCGCGGCTGCCGTCGTTCACGCAAACGATTTCGAAGCGCGTGGTGTCGATCGATTCGAGGATGGGAAGGGCGGTCGCGAAGAATGCCTCGATCGCTTCCGCCTCGTCGTGGAAGGGTACGACGAGCGATACCAACGGCTTTCGGGTGTGCCTGGACATATGTCCCCCCGTGAGATCCGGTCTGCGCCGCATTGTTTGGTCCTGATGTCGCCGAACTCCCGGAAACAGCTCCGGATCGGCGCAGTTTTGTGTGTTTTCTGTTTGTAATGTCCTGATTCGTTTGCCGTGAACGGCGGCGGCAAGCGGTCGGATCATTGTACGCACGAGTGACGCGGTCGTGACAACGTGCGCGGGTTTGCTCGGGGGAGGGATTTCAGCGATATGGCAGCGCGCTTCGGTGCCGTCGGGAACCGCAACCGCCGCAGATGCAACGGTTGGCATGTCGATTCGATAACGACGGTGACGGAGACGGGCATGCAAGTCCGGGGTCTGACAGGCGCGCCGCTGGACTACTGGGTCGCGGTCGCGCAGGGGCATGATGCCCCGCGCGCCGATGCGTCCGGGTGTACGTCGATTCGCGCGGCGGGCGCGGCGCTGGCTTCGTTCGTGCCGTCGACATCGTGGACGGACGGCGGCCCGATCGTCGAGCGGCTGCCGTTCGCCGCTTTCGAGCGCGAGGGCGGCCGTGGCGCATGGCGGGCCGTGCTGCACCGGGCCGTGCCGGCCGCGGGCGAGCGCTGCACGTTCAACCAGTCGGGGCCGACGCTGCGGGTCGCCGCGATGCGCACGCTCGTCGCCTCCACGGTCGGCGACGACGCGCCGGATCTCGACATGCCGCGGCCGCGCTGAACGCTGAACGCCGCCACGCGCGTCACCGTTCAGGCGGACACGTTGCGGATCGCGATCGAGGCGACGTCGACGCGGCGCGGCAGGATCGCGTCGGCCGCCGCGCGATCGGCGACACGCTGCAGCACGTCGATGTCGGCACCGCTGAGGCTGCGCTGTGCGAGCGCGGCCCGGCGCGCGATGTCGGTGGCTGCGTCGGGCGGCAGGCGCGTGAGCGACGCATAGACGGTCGCGTAGTCGGCGGGATGCGCGAGCGCCCACTGGCCCGCGCGGGCGAGCCGCGCCAGCACGTCCGCGAGCGCCGCGCGCTTCGCGCGATCGTCGAGCGTTTCGACCGGCGACGTGAGGAACGCCAGCCCGGAATTGATGCCGCTGCCGTCACGGACGACGCGCGCGCCGCGTCGTACCGCATGCCCGTAGTACGGGTCGAACGTCGCCCAGATGCCGATCCGCTTCGCCTCGAACGCGGCGAACGCGTCGACAGGCAGCACGAAGCGCACGTCGACGTCACGCGGCGCGAGGCCGTGTTCGCGCAGCGCGCCGTACAGCTGGTACTGCGAAATGCTGCCGCGCGCGGACGACACCACGACGGTCTGTCCTTTCAGGTCGGCGACGGTACGGACCGGCGAATCGGGCTGCACGACGATGCCGAGCGATGTCGCCGAGCCGACGCGCGTCGCGACGATCCGCAACGACGGATCGCCGAGCGCGGCCGTCAGCACGGGCAGGTCGCCGGCCGGCGCGAGATCGATCGCCCCCGCGCGCTGCGCCTCGAACAGCGGCGCGGCACCCTGGAAGTTGGCCCAGCGGAACCGGTAAGGCGTGCCGTCAAGCACGCGCGCGGCTTCGGCGAGCGCGCGCAGGCCGCCGGCCTGGTCGCCGAGCACGAGCGTGACGCCCGACGGGTCGGCACCCGCCGCATGGGCGGGCAGTGCGACGCCGCCGGCGAGCGGCGCGGCGGCGAGGGCGACAAGACGCTGCAGCACGCGGCGGCGTGCTGGGGCGGAGGTTGGGTTCATCGGCGGAGTGTCCTCGGTTACCCGCGCGCAGGTGGCGCGGTTGCCGGGCAGGTTACGGAATCGGTTTCCAGCCGACAAACATCGAATCGTGCAATGCATATTCGCGCCGCGGCGGCCGGCCCGGCCGCCGTCGCCGCTATCGCTGATATCGCCGCCATCGCCGCCATCGCCGCCACCGTCGCCACCGTCGCCATCGCCGCACGCAGGCGTTTCATGCAGCGTCTTGCGCGGCCGACGGAACCGTCCGCAGGAACGCGCGCACTGCCGGCGCCTTTTCGAAGCGCCGGTGCGCGAGCGCGAGTTCCGACGTGATCGGCTTGCCGGCGATCGGCCGGTACACGACACCCGGCAGCGACACGCAGCCGGCGAGCGCATCGGGAATCACCGCGACCCAGCCGTTCACGGACACGCATGCGAGTACCGCGAGCAAGCCGCCCGGGCGGGCGGCGACCAGCGGCGCGAAGCGGCCGCGGCGCGCGACTTCGAGCGTGCCGCGCTCCTGTTCGGGCACCGCGAAGCGCGCGTCGGCGAGGTCGGCCGCGCGAACGGCGGCCATCGATGCGTAGCGCGACCCGGCCGGCACGGCCGCGACGAACACGTCGCGCTGCAGCGTGACGATCCGCAGGCCGCCGGGCAGCGGCAGCGGCGGGCGGACGTACGCGAGGTCGAGGCGGCCCGTGTCGAGCTGGTTCGCGACGTCGTCCATCGGTACTTCGCGCAGGTTCAGCTCGATGCGCGGGTGCGCGTCGCGAAACGCGCCGACCGTGCGCTGCAGCGTGCCTGAATAGACGGCCGACGACACGTAGCCGATCTCGATCCTGCCGAGCTCGCCGCGCTCGGCCAGCGCCGCGAGTTCGCGGCCGCGCTGCAGGTGTTCGACCGCGGCGCGCGCTTCGGCGAGATAGGCCTCGCCGGCCGCGCTCAGCGTGACCGCGCGGCGCGACCGGTGAAAGAGGCGCACGCCGAGCACGCGTTCGGCCTCCTGGATCTGCCGCGTGAGCGCGGGCGGCGCCATGTCGAGCGCCTCGGCCGCGCGGGCGAAGTGCAGGTGCTGCGCGACGCTCAGGAACGCGCGCACGTGACGGAATTCGAGCCGATCCATGATTGCAGTTTTCGTCAATAAAAAAGCGTCTGAGTATCAATGACGGGCAATACCGGGCAAGCCTAGCATACGGTTCGTTCAACCTGTTCCGGAGTGTCCGATGTCCCAGTCTTCACCGGCGTCGCGCGCGGGCGCGGCGGCCGCCCCGCGCACGGGCGGCCGCATGCCCGCCGCCGCGACGCTCGCCGTCGCGTCCGCGACCTGCTCGCTGATCGTGCTCGACACGAACGTCGTCGCCGTGTCGCTGCCGAGCATCGCGCGCAGTTTCCACGCGAGCTTTGCCGATATCGAATGGGTCGTGAGCGCGTACATGACGGCGTTCGCCGCCTGCCTGCTGCCGGCCGGCGGGCTCGCCGACCGCTTCGGGCGCAAGCGGATGCTCGGCGCGGGGCTCGCGCTGTTCTTTCTCGCGTCGCTCGGCTGCGGCGTCGCGCCGTCGGCGGGCTGGCTGATCGCCGCGCGTGCGGTGAAGGGCGGCGGCGCCGCGCTGTTGCTGACGGCCGCGCTCGCCGTGATCGCGAACCGTTTTCCGGACGGGCGTGAACGGGCGCGTGCGTGGGCGATCTGGGGCATGTGCATGGGGATCGCGACGGCCGTCGCGCCGCTCGTCGGCGGCGCGATCACGCAATGGATCGGGTGGCGCTGGGTGTTCCTGCTGAACCTGCCCGTCTGCATGCTGCTCGCGGCCGGCGCGCGCGTCGCGATCGACGAGTCGCGCGATCCGCACGCGAAGCGCGTGGATGCGGCCGGCAGCCTGTTGTTCGGCGCGGCGCTCGCGTGCGCGATCGCGGCCCTGATCGGCGCACCGTCGCACGGCTGGCTGTCGGCCGCGACGCTCGGCCGGCTCGCGCTCGCCGCCGCGCTGTTCGCGGCGTTCGTCGGCGCGGAGCGCTGGCAGGCGCGGCCGATGATCGATCTCGCGCTGTTCCGCCAGCCGCGCTTCGTCGGCGCCGTGCTCGCGATGTTCGGTTATGCGGCGTGCGCGCAGGTGATGATGACGTTCCTGCCGCTGTACCTGCAGAACGCGTTCGGGATGTCGGCGATCGATGCGGGGCTCGGGATGCTGCCGTTCGCGTTCGCGATGATCGCCGGGCCGTCGCTCGGCGCGGCGCTGGCCGCGCGCGTGTCGTCCGGCGGCGTGCTGGCGGGCGGGCTCGCGCTGATCGGCGCGGGCAACCTCGCGACCGCGGCGCTGACGGCCGGCGGCGACTACCGGCTCGTCGCGATCGGCATGTTCGTGACGGGCTGCGGCGCGGGCATCATGAACGGCGACACGCAGAAGGCGATCATGGCGTGCGTGCCGTCGAATCGCACCGGCATGGCGTCGGGCATCAGCACGACGACGCGCTTCTCGGCGATCGTGACGGCCGTCGGCGTGCTCGGCGCGGTGCTGGCGGCGAGCACGCAGGCGCGGCTCGACCGGCTGCTGTCCGCCGCGCCCGGCCTGCGCGTGTTCGCCGATGCGCCGTTCATGTCGAGCCTGCTGGCCGGTGACCTGGCGCGGGCGCTCGAGCGTGTGCCGCCGTCGGCCGCCGGTGCGCTCGCGAAGGCGGCACCCGTCGCGTTCGCGAGCGGGTTTGCCGACGCGCTGACGGTAAGCGGCATGCTCGCGCTCGTCGTGGCCGTCGTTGCATGGAAGTTGCTTGCGCAACCGATGCGCGAGGGTGCGTGAAGGTGCGTGACGTATCGAGCGGTGCGTTGTCGCGCCTGTCGGTCGCGCCGGTCAATGCGACTTCGTCGCGTGACGGTGGATGCGTGCCGCATGGGCGACGCGCGGCGGGTGCGATGCACGGCAATGCGTCGCCTGCCTGCGGCGCGTGCGTCGAACCGGGTCGGGCGCAGCGGCCGTATCGGGTGCATCGGCCGTTGCGGGTGTATCGGCCGTTGCGGGTGTATCGGCTGTATCGGACATATCGGACATATCGGACATATCGGCCGCGGCCGCGGCCGGCACGCGGTTCCCGGCGTCCGCGACTGCGCCCGCGGGAACCGCGGCAACCGCCGGCAGCATCGCCTCGGCGTCGAGCCACGCCCGTGTCGCTTCCTCGATCAGCCCGCGCAGCCAGCGCACGCCGTCCACGCACGCGCCCGATTCGTTCCACGTCACCCGGTACACGATGTCCGGCGGCTCCACCGGCAGCGCGACGGCGGCGAGCGGCAGCAGCTTCGCATAATGCCGCGCGAGCCGGTACGTGGTGGTCAGGAGCATGTCGGTGCGCACGAGCGCATGCGCGGCAAGTTCGAAGTGCGGCAGCGTGACGACGATCCGCCGCTGCAGGCCCACGCGTTCGAGCTGCCGGTCGATCGCACCGGACGCCTCGAGCCACGACGGTGTCGGGCACAGCTGCGGCGCGTCGGCAAAATCGGCGGCCGTCATCGCGCCGTGCCGCGCGAGCGGATGCGTCGCGCGCATCAGGCATACGACGCGATCGTCGAACAGGTCGTCCTGCCGGAACCGCGACGAGCGCGCAGGGCGATTGTCGATCACGACGTCGAGTTCGCCGTCGGCCAGCGCGCGCTCGTCGTCGAAGCCGTCGCCGAGCGGATGGAACACGAGCTGCGCGTTCGGTGCGCGTTCGCGGAACAGCGCGACGAGCTTCGGCACGAACAGCACGTTCAGGTAGTCGGGGCAGCCGATCCGGTAGGTGCGCACCGACGTGCGCGCGTCGAACGTCGGCTGCTGGATGCGGATGAAGTCGATCACGCGCAGCGCGTTGCGCAGCGGTTCGATCAGCCGCGCGCCGAACTCGGTCGGCACCATCCCGTAGCGGCTGCGCACCAGCAACGGATCGCCGAGCAGCGTGCGCAGGCGCTTGAGCGCGGCGCTCGTCGCCGGCTGCGACATGTTCAGCCGCACGGCCGCGCGCGACACGGTGCGCTCGGTGAGCAGCACGAGCAGGATGCGCATCAGCCGCGCATCGAGCACGTCGAGCGCGCCCGCGGCGTCGGATGCGCGGCGGGGCAGTGCGTCCGGTTCTAGCGTGTCCCGCATGCCGATACGCCTCCCGGCGGCACGATGCCCGAGCGCGACGCGGCAGCCGGCCGGCGGCGCATCATTTTGCGAAGGTGCCCGGCCAGCCGACGATCCGCTTCGGGCGCGGCGGTGCGTACGTGCGGACCTTCGACGTCTTCAGCTTCAGGCGCACCAGCGACTCGGCGAGTGCGACCGCGGCCGATACGCCGTCGACGACCGGCACGCCCGTGCATTCCTCGATCTGCCGGTCGAGGCCGGCCATCCCGCCGCAGCCGAGGCAGATCACTTCCGCGTGATCGTCCTTCACCGCGCGCTGCGCCTGGCCGACGATCGACTCGATCGCCCTCGCCGGGTTCTCCTCGAGTTCGAGCACCGCGAGGCCGCTTGCGCGCACCGACGCGCAGCGTGCGTCGAGCCCGGCGAGCTTCAGGCGATCCTCGATCAGCGGCACCGTGCGGTCGAGCGTCGTGACGACCGAGTAGCGATGGCCGAGCAGCATCGCGACGCTCGCGGCCGCTTCGGTGATGTCGACGACGGGCACCGTCAGCAGTTCCTGCAGGCCTTCGCGGCCGTGTTCGCCGTAGCCGGCCTGGATCACCGCGTCGTACGGCTCGTCGTAGCTCAGCACGCGATCCATCACGGCGATCGCCGCGAGGTAGCTCTCGAAGTTGCCTTCGACCGACTCCGCGCCGAAGTGCGGCGTCAGCCCGACGATCTCCGTGCCCGGCGACGCGGCGGCCTGCGCCTGCGCGGCGATCGCGTCGGTGATCGACTCGGTCGTGTTGACGTTGACTACCAGGATCCTCATTGCCGACTCCGTATGCGTGTGTTCAGTGTTGCGCGCAGGCGACCGCGATGGGTTCGCCCGAGCGCTCCTCGTATTGCCGTTTGCGATCGGCCAGCAGCCAGTACACGCTGCCCGCGATGGCCGCGCCGAGCAGCCACGAGAACGGCGTCATCGCGCTGAAGGCCGGCACGACGGCGAGCGTGATCGAGATCAGCGCGGACGGCAGGAGCGCCGCAAGTGCCTTGCGGTTCACACCGCGCGTGTAGAAGTAGGCGCCCGTCGGCGCTTCGGTATAGAGGTCGGGCACGTTCACGCGCTGCTTGCGCACGAGCCAGTAGTCGACCGTGATGATCCCGTACAGCGGGCCGAGCAGCGCGCCGAGGCCGGACAGGAAGTAGACGATCACGATCGGGCTGTTGTACAGGTTCCACGGCAGGATCAGCACGGCGACCGTCGCGCTGATCAGGCCCGCGCGGCGGAACGACAGGCGATGCGGCGCAAGGCTCGTCAGAACGAAGGCCGGCGCGACGAAGTTCGCCATGATGTTCACCGCGACCGTGACGATCAGGAACGCGAGGCAGCCGAGCACGAGGAACAGCTTGTTCGGCACCGTCGCGATGATTTCCGTCGGGCTGTGGATGATGTGGCCGTTCAGCTTGAACTGCGCGCCGGCGAGCACGAAGCTGATCGTCGCGAACACGAGGATGTTGACCGGCAGGCCCCAGAAGTTGCCGACCCGCACCGTCTTCGCGCTCGGCGACGAGCGCGCGAAATCGCAGAAGTTGAGCACCAGCGTGCCGTAGATCGCGAGCCACAGCGAGCCGCCCGCGAAGATCTCCGTCCACATCTTCAGGCCGGTCAGCGGCTTGCCGATCGACATCGCGAGATGGCCGCCCGTGCGGCTGAACATCCACGCGGCGAGCGACAGCGTCGTGACGAGGATCACCGGGCCGGCGAGCCCCTCGTACTTGCGGACCATTTCCATCCCGTACGTGAGGATGCCGATCTGCACGAGCCAGATCGCGACGAACGTGACCCAGCCGAGCGTCGACAGCCCGAAGATCGCATCCTGATCGAACGCGGCGAGGCTCGGCAAGATCGCGGTGAGCAGCACGCGCAGCACGACGGACGCGAGATAGGTCTGGATGCCGAACCATGCGATTGCGATCACCGCGCGGATCATCGCGGGCAGCAGCGCGCCGTAGATGCCGAAGCTCATCCGGCTGATCACCGGGAACGGCAC
This sequence comes from Burkholderia sp. Bmkn7, assembly GCF_041103175.1. NCBI lineage: Bacteria > Pseudomonadati > Pseudomonadota > Betaproteobacteria > Burkholderiales > Burkholderiaceae > Burkholderia > Burkholderia sp. Bmkn7. The sequence goes on from NZ_JBGCUH010000002.1 coordinate 1,633,128, forward strand.
GCCGGTCTTCTGGCCCATGTAGCCGGTGAGGTTCATGAAGCAGTAGACGAGCACCGCGCCGATCGCGAGCGACGTGAGCATCTGCCAGCCCGACAGGCCGAGCGCGAACAGCCCGATCGCAAATGAGTAGTTCGCGATGTTGTGCACGTCGTTGGTCCACAGCGCAAAGATGCTGTAGCGGCCCCACGTCCGCCCCTCGGCCTTGGTGGGCGCGAGGTCGGGGTTGTGCAGCCGCGGGCTCAGCGCGGGGGCGCGCGCGGCCGAATCGGTTCGATGCGATGCGTCGACCGCGCCGGGCACGATGCCCGGGCGGTGGGTGGCTTCCAGTTGCACGCCGTTGTCTCCTTCCATGTGCGGGGCGCGAAACCGGCAGCGCGTATACGCTGCGACGGCCCGGCCGCCGTGGACGTTATGTCTCGGATTTGTTCGCGAGTATGGGTGGCCGGCACGGTGATGGGAAATTAAATATTCGGCTGGGCGTCATTTGAAAAATGAATGCGAGGGATCGATGGCGAGGCACGGGGATTGCGCACCGAAGGGTTCCATCCACCGACATCAGCGGAGGTGTCATGCAGCGATATTCCCTTCGTCACGTATCGCGAGCCGTCTTCGCCGGCATCCTGATCGCCGGCCTGGCGGCGGGTGCGGGTTGCCAGAAAAAGAGCGACACCGGTACCGGTGCGAGTTCGGACACCAGCGCCACCGGCGGCATGTCGCCGGCGCCGTCCACCGCGCCGTCGGGCACGCCGGGCAGCGGTGCGGCCGACAGCGGCACCACGGGCGGCGCGGCAAGCATGCCGGGCGCGGCTTCCGCGCCGGCGGGCGCAAGCGGCGGCTGACCGGCATCGGCCGGGCGGCGCACGGGGCGTACTCGGCTTGCGCCGGTTCGTCACCCGTGCGCTGCCGTGCCGCACGGGCATCGCAGGCCGCGCGTGCGTGCCGTACCTGCGCGTGAAAGATTTGCAAGGACCGTTGTAGCGATTCCCGGACCGGCGCCGGCATCACGCCGGCGCACGCCGTCCGGAACAGGAGGTGCGATGCAGAACGCGGAATCGAATCCAACCCCGCAACAGCAGCGGGAACAGATCGCGAAGAGTCCGGTGAAGACCCCGGCAGCCGGCGACATGCCCGACGCGGCGACCCAGGCCGCCGAGGTCGCCGAGGCGGGGAAGCGGCCGCTGACGCCGGAGGCGGTCGCGGCGAAAACGCCGACCGGCCTGCCGCCGATCGACGTCGGCGCGCATGCGGTCGACAGCGGCGATCCCGTGCGTCGCGCGGCCGGCCGGATCGTCACGCTCGACAACGCGAACATGGCGATGACCGACAACACGGTCGACGTCGACGGCAAGGGCATGGAGGCGCGCACCGGCGCGTCGGAACTGCAGGACAACGTGATCTACTCGAACGCGTCGCTCGACGATGCGGTCGAAACGCCCGATGAGGGGCTCGGCGGGATCGAGAGCCGGCCGGGCGGCAACATGCCGCAGATCGCGACGCGGCCGGGCTGGCGCGTGCGGCATGTCGGCGATGTCGACGTCGAGCACGGCGACGGTACGCGCGCCGAGCACGTGATCTGCCTCGAGCGGATCGACTGATACCGCCGCTGACACTGCCGCTGGTACCGCCGGATACAGGTTCCCGGCGCGTGGCGGCTGGTGCACGCGCACCGGCCGCCACGATCGCCGCCGCCGTGTTCGGCCGTTACTGCGGCCCGAGTTCCTGCGCGGACGAATCGGCGTCGTTGCCTTGCGCAACCAGCACGTGGATATCGTTCGGCGTCACGTCGCCGACCCCGCCCGACGGAATCGTCAGCAGCAGCCAGTCGGCGTTGTTGTTGATGGTGACCGGCGCGGTCTTGAGGATCGGCGTCTTGCTGCCGGCCGTCGTGACGATCACCTGGTAGCTGCCGCCGTTCAGGTAGATCGAATCCTGCGTCGTGGCCGGCACCGCGTTCTGGTAGGCCGCGCCCGCGAGCGTCGGGCTTTGCGTCGTGATGTCGGTGCCGGGCGGGACGACGTACATGTCGATGTTCTGCGCGTTCGGCGACGCATTGAAGGTGCGCACGCGCGCCTTGTCCGACAGCAGGCCCTTGTCGTAAGGATCGTCGATCACGGAGATCAGCGACGTCGTGCTCGGCAGCGCGATCGTCGTGTAGTGATGGCCGTTCGCCGCGCTGAACGATTGCGACGCGATGGTCGAGGTCGTGCCCGAGATGTCGTAGCTCGCGGTCTGCGTGCCCGAGTCGACGTCGTGATAGCGCGTCACGCCCTTGTACGCGACACCCGACTGATCGACCTTGGCGTTCAGGTAGTAGTCGAGGTTCGGGCCGGCCGGCACCGCGTTGATGAAGCGCGCCTGCGGCTTCGAGATGCCGAGCTCGGTGCCGACGTCGTTGCCGTCGCCGCCACATGCCGCGAGCACGGAAATGATGGAGCACAGGGCCGCTATCGTTCGTATTGATTTCATGTTGTCCTCTCGTTCAGGGGAACCTGTTTGCGATGCGGGATCGCCACGCGAAGGTCGCGTGGTGAGCAACGCCGGTTGCGGGAAGGATGCTGTCCGCCGGATCGGCGGGCGTGTGGATGGCGCAAGCGACGTGCCTGTCTGGCGACGGAGCGCCGGACGGCTGGGTGCGGGCGGGGCCGGTCAGGCGTGATTGAGGGCGCGCGCGCAGGTTGTAAAAAGGGCGACGTCGCAAGGGCCGGGCGCGGGGACGCGTCGGTGCCGACCCGGTCGGCGGGCTCGCCCCGGCCGTTGCGCCGCCCAGCGCCCCCGCAACGGCGTGCGGGCAGGGCGAAACTACCTGCCGGCCGAAGCCGGACGCCGGCGAGGGCTGTAAATCTTGCCTGCACCCGTCATCGTTTAACCATTCGAAACAATGTGTTCACCGAAAGGGGCATGATCTCCGGCGATCGGGCAGGCATACTGTCGCCTATGTTGCTCAATGCACGTCGAAGTACGTGCGCTTGCCCCCATGCCCACTCCAGTTTCCTTTCGAACCCTGCGATGGTTGACCGTCGCGGCTGTTGCATGCTTGCTCGCCGCGTGTTCGACCGCTTCCGACGTGACCGCGACGTCGAACCCGAACGTATTTACCGTGACGACGCGCACGGTCGGCGTATCGACGACGTGGGCCGACGCCCATACGAAGGCCGTCGATGAAGCCACCAACTACTGCACGCAGCGCGGCATGCGCGCCAGCCTGAAGCAGGAGGCGCTGACCAGCGGCAGCCGTGTCGGCGCGCGCTCCGAACTCGCGTTCGAGTGCCATCCGACCTTCGAGACGGCGTCGAATCCGCGCGGTTGAGCGACCGGCGGCGGCGTACGCCGCCGTCTGCGTTTTCCTTCCTTTTCCCCGATGCAAACCGACCCGCGAGGCCGTACAGGCACATCGCGGGTCGGCGCACGTCCGGCGTCGGCGGCGGTTACGCCGGCTGCGCCTCGTACAGCTTCACGCACGCGGAGAAGTCGAGCGTGCCGAGCCCCTGCTGGTTCATCGACTGATAGAGCTGCTGCGCGAGTGCGCCCATCCACACCGGCTGGTGCGCGCTCCGTGCCGCTTCGGTCGCGAGCCCGAGATCCTTCAGCATCAGGTTCGCCGCGAATCCGCCCGCGTAGCCGCGCGCGGCCGGCGCGGTGTCGCTCACGCCCGGATACGGGTTGTACGTGTCCGAGCTCCAGCAGCGGCCGGTCGACGTATTGATGATGCCGGCCAGCACGGACGGATCGATGCCGAGCGCGGCGCCGAGCGCCATCGCTTCCGAGACGCCCATCATCGAGATCCCGAGCAGCAGGTTGTTGCAGATCTTCGCGATCTGCCCGGTGCCCGTGCCGCCGCAATGCACGACGTTCTTGCCCATGTCGAGCAGCACGGGGCGGATGCGCTCGAACAGCGCGGCGTCCGCGCCGACCATGAAAGTCAGCGTGCCGGCCTGCGCGCCGCCGGTGCCGCCCGACACGGGGGCGTCGGCGAGCGGGAAGCCGCGCTGCGCGGCGGCGTCGGCCACTGCGCGCACGGTGCCGGGATCGATCGTGCTGCAGTCGATCAGCGTTGCGCCGGGGCGCGCGCCGGCCAGTACGCCGTCGTCGCCGAGATAGACCGCGCGCACGTGTTGCGCGGCTGGCAGCATCGTGATCACGACCGCGCCGCGCGCGGCCGCTTCGCGCGGCGAGCCGGCGGCGCTTGCGCCGGCGCGCACCGCGACGTCGACCGCGTGCGCGTCGAGGTCGAACACCGTCAGCGCGTGGCCGGCTTTCAGCAGGTTGGCGGCCATGGGGCCGCCCATGTTGCCGAGTCCGATGAATGCAATGTCCATGTGCGGGCCCTCGCTCAACGCAGCGCGATCGTCGTGTTCACGCCGCCGACCGTCGCGTCGTCGTCGAACCAGCGCGCGGTGACCGTCTTCGTCTGCGTGTAGAACTGCACGACCTGCTTGCCGTACGGGCCGAGGTCGCCGAGCTTCGAGCCGCGCGAACCCGTGAAGCTGAAGTAGGGCACCGGCACCGGAATCGGGATGTTGATGCCGACCTGGCCGATGTCGATCTCGCTCTGGAACTTGCGTGCCGCCGCGCCGCTCTGCGTGAACAGCCCCACGCCGTTGCCCATCGGGTTGCGGTTGACGAGCGCGATCGCGTCGTCGAGCGTGTCGGCTTCGAGCACGACCACCACCGGCCCGAAGATTTCTTCCGTATAGATCGACATGTCGGTCGTCACACCCGAGAAGATCGTCGGGCCGACGAAGTTGCCCTGCTCGTAGCCGGGCACCTTCACGTTGCGGCCGTCGAGTTCGAGCTTCGCGCCGGCCTTCACGCCCTCGTCGATCAGCGCGGTGATGCGCGCATGCGCGGCCTTCGACACGACCGGCCCGACATCGGTACCCGGTTCGTGGCCCGCGTTGACCTTCAGCGCCTTCGCTTTCTCGACGAGCTCGGGCAGCCAGTCGCGCGCCGTGCCGACCAGCACGACGACCGACGTCGCCATGCAGCGCTGGCCGGCCGCGCCGAAGCCCGCGCCGACGAGCGCATTTATCGTCTGCTCGCGGTGCGCGTCGGGCAATACGACCGCGTGGTTCTTCGCGCCCATCATCGACTGCACGCGCTTGCCGTGCTGGCTGCCGAGGTTGTACACGTGCGTGCCGACGCGCGTCGAGCCGACGAACGAGATCGCCTTGATGTCCGGGTGCGTGCAGAGGCGGTCGACCACCGTCTTGCCGCCGTGCACGACGTTCAGCACGCCCTGCGGCACGCCGGCCTCGATCGCGAGCTCGACGAGCTGCATCGTCGACAGCGGGTCCTGCTCCGACGGCTTCAGCACGAACGTGTTGCCGCAGACGATCGCCATCGGGAACATCCACAACGGGATCATCCCGGGGAAGTTGAACGGCGTGATGCCCGCGCACACGCCGATCGGCTGGCGCAGCGTGTAGGTATCGACGCCGCCGGCCACGTTCTCCGCGAATTCACCTTGCTGCAGCGTGCCGATCGAGCACGCGTGCTCGACGACTTCGAGGCCGCGGAAGATGTCGCCCTGCGCATCGGGCAGCGTCTTGCCCTGCTCGGCCGTCAGCGTGTGCGCGATCCGTTCGAGATTGCGGCGCACGAGATCCTGGAACTTCAGCATGATGCGCAGGCGCGCGCCGATCGGCGTCGTCTTCCACGTCTGGAACGCGCGCTGCGCGGACGCGATCGCGGCGTCGACCTCGTCGAGCGTCGCATACGGCACGCGGCCGATCACTTCCTGCGTCGCGGGGTTGACGATGTCGCCCCATTCGGCGCTTTGCGATTCGACGAACGTGCCGTCGATCAGCAGCTTGGCGGTGGGCAGGGCGAGGGTGGTCTGGGGAACTGCGGCGTTCATGGGACTCTCCGGGAAACGGGGTAATGACAAACAAGGCGGCCCGTATCCGCCGCCGCGCATGCGCGCACGGCGGACGGCAGGACGAACTGGAATCGATCGGATGCCGGCGGCGTGCTCACGCGCGCGCCGGCCGCATCAACGCGGTACACACGAGCGCGAACACGCCGAAGCCGACGAGGTAGGCGATCACGTAATGCGGCTGGCCGCCGCCGGCCTTCAGCAGCGACGTCGCGATCATCGGCGCGAAGCCGCCGCCGATCACGCCGGCCAGCTGCACCGACAGCGAGATGCCGCTGTAGCGGATCTCTGCCGGGAACTGCTGCGCGAACAGCAGCGATTCCGGCGCATAGAGAATCGGGAACACGACGCCGAGGCCGAGCACGATCGCCCACCACGCGGTCGACGTCTGCTGCGTGCCGAGCATCAGGAAGAACGGCGCGGCGAACGCGCACATCAGCACGAGGCCGATCGCGAACATCCGGCGCTGGCCGATGCGGTCGCTGAGATGGCCGCACAGCGGCATCGTGACGAGCGACAGCGCGGCGCCGGCCGTGATCGCGTGCAGCATCTCGGCCTTCGGCAGATGCAGCTGCTGCGTCGCGTAGGCGAGCGCGAACGTGACGACCATGTAGAACCAGGTGTTCTCGGCGGCGCGTGCGCCGACGATCGTCAGCACCTCGCGCGGATGGCGGCGCAGCGCGGCCGTCACCGGCGATTTCTCGGCCTTGCCCTGGCGCTGCATCTTCTCGAAGTCGGGCGACTCGGGCACCTTCGCGCGGATGAACCAGCCGAGGCCGACGAGCGCGATGCTCGCGAGGAACGGCACGCGCCAGCCCCACGACAGCATGTCGGCTTCCGGCAGCGCGGCCACCGCGGCCATCGCGACCGACGACAGGATCAGGCCGAGCCCGACGCCCGTCTGCGGCAGGCTGCCGAACAGCCCCTTGCGGCCCTTCGGCGCGTGTTCGACGGCCATCAGCACCGCGCCGCCCCATTCGCCGCCCACTGCCATCCCCTGCAGGAACCGCATCCCGATCAGCAGCGCGGCGGCCCAGTAGCCGATGCTGTCGTACGACGGGATCAGCCCGATGATCATGCTCGGCACGCCCATCAGCAGCAGCGTGATCATCAGCATCGACTTGCGGCCGATGCGGTCGCCGAAGTGGCCGAACACGATGCCGCCCATCGGCCGCCCGATGAAGCCGACCGCGAACGTGCCGAACGCGGCGAGCGTGCCGACGACGGGGTCCAGCGACGGGAAGAAGATGCGGTTGAACACGAGCGCGGCCGCCGTGCCGTAGAGGAAGAAGTCGTACCACTCGATCGTGGTGCCGGCCATGCTGGCCCAGCCGGCCAGCAGGTGGTGCTTCGCGGTGCGCTCGGGCGCAGGTGCCGCGACTGTCGCATGCTCATCGAGGGTGGATCGCGTCTGCATGGTGTCTCCGTGGTGGTGCCGCGGCTCGTGGTCCGCAGGTCACGGTCGAGTATAGTTATGCGCAGATTCATCATGTACCGATAAAGAAACCGGTTGGATGTGCATTTATGCATATCGACGGCCGGCCCGGAGACGCCAGCCCCTTTTTCCCTCGCCGATGCGACATGCCACCGAGCCGGTTTCCGGCAACCTGAACTGGGACGACCTGCGCTTTTTCCTCGAAGTCGCGCGCACGCAGCGGGCGAGCGGCGCCGCGAAGCGGCTGGGCGTCGACTACACGACCGTCGCGCGGCGCATCCGTGCGCTCGAGGCGGCGATGGGCACGCTGCTGTTCGACAAGTCGCGTTCCGGCGGCTTCACGCTGACGGCCGAAGGCCAGCGGCTCGTCGCGTATGCGGATGCGATGGAGACGACCGTGCAGTCCGCATGCGACCAGGTCGCGAATACGGGCGAGGCGCTGTCGGGCCATGTGCGGATCGGGTCGACCGAGGGGTTCGGGTGCTTTTTCCTCGCGCCGCAGCTCGCGCAGTTTCGCGCCGAGCATCCGCACGTGACGGTCGACCTGCTGCCGGTGCCGCATTTCGTCAACCTGCCCAAGCGCGAGGCGGACCTCGCGATCACGCTCGAGCGGCCCGAGCGCGGGCCTTACGTGGTCACGAAGCTGTGCGATTACCAGTTGCGGCTCTACGCGACGCGCGACTATCTCGCGAACCATCCACCGATCACCTGTACCGACGATCTCGCGGAGCACGCGTTCATCAGCTACGTCGACGATCTCGCGTTCAGCAACGAACTGCTGTACCTGGACCGGGCGGTGCCGGGCGCGACGGCCGGGCTGCGCACGACGAGCGTGATCGCGCAGTATTTCGCGGCGCTGCAGGGCGGCGGGCTCGCGATCCTGCCGTGCTTCATGGCGGCCACGCAGCCGGCGCTGGTGCCCGTGCTGCCGGACGACGTGGTCGTCACGCGGTGCTTCTGGCTGACGTGCCGCGAGGATCTGCGCAAGCTGCGGCGCGTGACCGCGCTGTGGGATTACCTGCGCGCGGCGGCGGACGCGAATCGCGCGCTGCTGTCGGGCGAATCGGGGGCGCTGAGATTCGTCGGCGAGCCGGCCTGACGGGATGGCGGGCGGGGCGGTGACGAACGAGTTGATCTGAATTGAAAGAATGGCCGACGAAGATCCGGCCGCTTATCGGGGGAAATGCAGATGGCGTTGACGCAGGCGGGCAAGGTGTTCGTGGTCTGTGTGGCGGTATTCGGCGTGGCCGCATACTGGCTCGCGTCGCGCGTGGTGCGCCGACAGACCGGCGGCAAGCGCGGGGCGGGCGGCGCGGTCGCCTTCTGGTGGCTCGTGTGCTTTTGCCTGGTGTCGCTGCTTTTCCCGTTCGCGTACTGGATCGGCGACGAACTCTACACACTGGCGGTGTTGCCGAAATACGAGGCGACCGTCGTGTCCTACCAGTCCGAGTGGGACACCTGCGAGCGACGCGACAGCAGCGGGCGCACCGACCGATATCGGTGCATCAAGTACACGTCGATCCTGGAAGCCGTGATGCCGGATGGCGAGCGGGTCGTGCTGCCGGGCAACATCCGATCCGGCGGCGTGCCGGAGATCGGCGAGAAGATCGATGTCGTGTTGCCGGCCGGGGCCACCCAGTTGCATGAACGCAGTGTGCGCAGTGTCGGCTTGCTGGCCGGCGGCGCGCTGATGGTCGCGATCATCGGGTATTTCGTGTACCTGATCGCGGCGTACGGCGCGGGGAAGAACATCGACGGTGCGGCCCGATTCGGCGTGGCCGCGGTGATGAACGCGCTCGTGCCGCTCGGCGCGCTGCTGATGGAAATCGGGTTCCTGAGCGTGCCGTACCGCTACTGGGTGCAGGGGAATCCCGAACAGTGGCCGGTGTGGGTGCTGGCGCTTGGCCTGCTGTTCGCGCTGGCGCTGCTGCCGTTGCTGCTCGTCTACGCGCGAACCGCGTGGCGGGCGGTCGTGAAGTGACGAATGCGGCGGGGCGGTTGTGTCATCATGCCCGCACCGGCAACCGCCAGGAGACGGTCGTGGAAATTCATTCGCAGTGGACGTTCGATTGCCGGCCCGAGCATGTCTGGCCGCATTTCCTCCATGCCCGGATGGACGACACGCGGCCGTTGCTGTTCCGCCTCGGCGTGCCGAAGCCGGTCAGCTGCCGCGTGCTCGAAGGCGTGCCGGCCGTCGGCAACACGCGGCAGTGCACGACCGATCGCGGCACCATCGATCAGCGCATCCTGGTCCTCGACGAGCATCGCCGGCTGCGTTACCGGATGGTGGCGTCGACGGTGTGGTGTCGCGACTGGGTCGGCCTGCTTGAGGACGAATTCACGCTGACACCGGTGGAAGGCGGCAGGACGCGCGTCGAACGGCGCACCGTGTTCAGCGCGCGTGGCCTCTTCAGGCCGGTTCGGCAGATCGGGTTGTGGCTCGCGTTGCAGCAGGCGCACCGGTATGCGGCCCGCAACTGGCGGCGTCTCGCGATGGCGGCGCAGGGGCGGGCGGGTGCGATGGAGACGGTGCGCTAGGGCTTGGGCGCGGGCGCGTAATAGATTTGCCCGACATCCGTGTCGCGTACCTGGCCGTTGCGTTCGGCCTCGGTGCGTGTATCCAGGAAATCGACCGTGCACAGATCCGGGCGGCCCAGCGCCTTCAGGATGCCCGACGTGCGCCACGCCGGCAGCCAGTCGGCCCACGACAACCGCACGCCCAGGAGCAGCGCGAGCATGACGCCGATCGCGGCCGGCCCGCCCAGCAGCATGGCCAGGTCGACACCCAGGTTGGAAAAGCCGTCGTCGCCGGTCCAGAGCAGCAGGATCATGATCGGGACGACAAAGCAGTTCATGCCGATGAACATCCATTTCCACGCCAGCCAGAGGTCGTGCGTCAGGCCGGCCAGCCCTGTGTCGCTGCACGTGTGATCCATGACCGTGCGGCGCCGGTCCGGCGACGACAGCGCGAACAGGCGGCCACGGCGATCGACCACGGCAACCACGTCGTCGCCGACGTCGAAGCATTGCCCGCCGAGGAACCCGCGGTACGACTCGCCGCCGATTTCGATTTCGACCGGTAGCTTCGCGAACAGGATCTTGCCGTTCTTCCCCACGGTCACGAACGCGTTTGCCGACGCGAAGGTCCTGGTTTCGCGCAGGTTCGCGTACGACCACGTCGCCGGATGCTCGACCTTGTCGGCCGCGGCGTTCAACTCGGCCAGGACGAGATCCTCGTCGGCTTGCTGGAACACCAGGGCATTGGCCGCGGCCCCGTTGCCGGTGAGTGCCGCGAGGATCGGCACCACGGTGTGCGTGAACCAGTAGCCGAGCGACTTCTTGCGGGCTTCGGGGTCGACGGGCGGCACCTGACGGCTTCCGGCACTGCCCTGGTCGGGGCGCTCGAGAAAGCGCATCGCGGTCAGTTTGCCTTCGACAAGACGCAGGGGTGACGACATGAGGGCAGGCGGCTGCAATGGGACAAGGTTTGCGGAGTCTACCAGTCGTCTGTCGGCGCGTTTGTCCTGCTTGACGCGCCGTTCCACCGGCGCCGCATCGCGGCCGCCAGTGCCACGCTCGCGCGCCCCGACCCGGAGGCCTTCAACCCGGGCAGCCCAGTCGGTCCGCGAGTTCGTTCAGGTCCTTGACGTCGAAATCCCACTGATCGGCGGCTCGCAGGTCGGTCGTCTGGCCGGGCCCGTGTTCGGTCGGCCGCAGCACGAACGCGGTCGACAGCCCCTGCCGGCGTGCGGCCGCGAGATCGCCGTTGTGCGCGGCGACCAGGCACAGCTCCGCCGGCTCGATGCCGAGAATCTCGACGGTATCGCTGTACACCTGCGGCGACGGCTTGTACGCGCGCACGACTTCCGCGCCGAGGATCGCATCCCACGGCAGCCCCGCGCGTTTCGCGACGTCGACCATCAGCCGGATGTTGCCGTTCGACAGCGGCGCGATGATGAAGCGTCGCTTCAGCCGCTGCAGCGCCGCGACGGCGTCGGGCCACGGGTCGAGGCTGTGCCACGCGAGGTTGAGTGCGTCGATGTCGGCGTCGGGCACGTCGACGATTCCGTAGCGGTCGAGCGTGCGCACGAGGTTCTCGCGGTGCAGGACGTCGAGCCGCACGTAGCGGCGGCGCCCGCTGCGGATTTCTTCCATCGACGGCGAATATTCGGCCCGCCACGCATCGGCGAATTCGAGCGGGTCGAGGGCGGGTGCGTAGCGGTCGAGGAACGCGGCGGCGCCGCGTGCGACGCCGCTTCTCCAGTCGACGATCGTTCCGAAGACATCGAAAACGAGCGCCTTGATATCGGCAGGGTTCGTCATGGTGATCCTGTGAAGGTCAATCGATGAGGGTGCACATCGCCGTGCCGCGCGCGATGCGCGGCGCCGGAGCCATCGACATTGAATCACGGATGCGAAAACGCGGCCTGCCGGGCCCGATGCAGTCCGGCCGCGCCGGAACGGAGAAGCAGGGCAGCGGCGCGCGCCGACGGCCGAGCGCGGCACCCGGAGCATGGCGGTCACGGCCGCGACCAACGCATCAAGGGCGATCACGCGCACGGATCCCGGCGCGGACGATCGAACGCGAACGGAGCCGGGGCGCCGCCGCAAGCTGACGAATCGCTTTCGAACACGGCCCGCATGGCGCGCGGCCTTGCCCGGAGCGGTCGCGCCGCGCGCAGGTCTTCCGGCGGACCGACTGCCGGCCGCACATGCCGCATCGACCGCGTGTAACCCCTGATGCGCATGGACGCCCGGGTTGCCACGGATTGGTGTTAAATGTATTTCGGCGCGCGTTGGCACCGCGTGCAATACGGGGCGCACCGGGCATCGGCGTATACCCGGAGCGAAAAACGGCACGAAGGATCGAAAACGAATCGGGCGCATCAGACCCGATCGGACAGACGGCAGGATTCATCTTGAATACCGAACCGCAAAGTTCTCGTTACAGTCTCGGGCTCGCGGCGGAAGTGCTCGCGTCCGAGCAAAGCGTGCTGAGGCTGATCACGCGCAACACACCGCTGCCGGAGCTGCTCGTCGAAGTCTGCCGGCGCGCCGAGGCTTTGCTCGGCGACGGCGCGTCGTGCACGATCCTGCTGCTCGACATCGACGGCGTGCACGTGCACGTCGGCGCCGCGCCGTCGCTGCCCCGGCAGTACAGCGCGGCGATCGAAGGCGCGACGATCGGGCCGGTGGCCGGCTCGTGCGGCACGGCGATGTACCTGCGCCGGATGGTCGTCGTCGAGGATATCGAAACCGATCCCCTGTGGGCTGACTATCGTGCGGTTGCGCTGCCGCTGGGCCTGCGCGCGTGCTGGTCGGTGCCGTTCCTCGACGACGCGGGCGCCGTGCTGGGCGCGTTCGCCGTCTATCACCGCATGCCGCGCCGGCCGGGCGATGAGGAAACCGAACTGCTGCGCGACATCGGCAACAGCGTCGGCCTCGCGGTGCACCAGGACCGGATCGCGCGACAGCTCGCGCGCAGCGAGGAACATCACCGGCTCGTGGTGAACAGCCTGAACGAAGGGATCCTCGTCGTGTCGCGCGATGGCGTGGTGGTCGCGAGCAACCCGAGTGCGAACCGGATGATGCGCGTGAAGGGCGACCTCGTCGGCCGCAGTCTGTCGACGGTGATCCTGCGCAAGCTGCGCGAGGACGGCACGCCGATCGCGCCCGACGACTGGCCGAGCCGGCGCGCGCTCGAAACGGCCACGCCGATGCTCGACTACACGGTCGGTTTCGGCCTGGCGGACGGCGACACCATCTGGGTGCGCGGCAACGCGGTGCCGATCGTGAAGCCGGGCGAAACGCAGGCCGACTCGGTGCTCGTCTCATTCAACGACATCGGCCCCGTGCGCGAAGCGCAGGAGCAGCTGCGCTACCTGGCGACGCGCGATGCGCTGACGGGCCTCTACAACCGCCGCTGGCTCGGCGACCGCATGCGCGAGCTGTTCGGCGGCCACGATGCGGCGGGCGGGCCCGCGCGCGTCGCGATCCTGTTCATCGATCTCGTCGGCTTCAAGAAGGTCAACGACACGGCCGGCCACGACGCGGGCGACGCGCTGCTGCGCAGCGTCGCGGCGCGGCTCGCGGCATGCGGAGGCGGGCAGCATGCGCTCACGCGCGTCGGCGGCGACGAGTTCGTGATCCTCGTCGACGACTGCGACGATCCCGACCGGCTCGCGGTGCTCGCGCGCGAGGTGATCGACGCGATAGCGAAGCCGTTCGCGATCGCGAACAACGAATACTGGCTCGGCGTGTCGATCGGGATCAGCGTCGCGCCGCGCGACGGCGACGATGCCGTCACGTTGATGCGCAACGCCGATTCCGCGATGTACGACGCGAAGCAGCGCGGCCGCAACCACTTCACGTTCTTCACCGCGCAGCTCAACCTGCGGCTGCAGCGCCGCTTCGCGATCGAGCAGTCGCTGCGGCGTGCGCTCGCGTCGGACATGCTGCGGCTCGCGTATCAGCCCGTCGTCGACGCGCGCAGCGGCCGCACCGTCGGCGCCGAGGCGCTGCTGCGCTGGACGAGCCCCGAGCTCGGGCCGATGTCGCCGGCGGAGTTCATTCCGGTCGCGGAAGATACGGGGCAGATCGTCGCGATCGGCCAGTGGGTGCTCGAAACCGCGTGCCGTCAGGCGGCCGAATGGCGTCGCACGATCGCGCCCGACCTGGTGCTGGCCGTCAACCTGTCGCCGCGGCAGTTTCACGAAGGCCTCGTCGAGTCGGTCGGTCGCTGCCTCGCGCAGACGCGGCTCGATCCGTCCGCGCTCGAGCTCGAGATTACAGAAGGACTGCTGATGAACGACACGGACACCGTGCTGCCGATGCTCGAGGCGCTCACGGACATGAACGTGCGCATCTCGGTCGACGATTTCGGCACCGGCTATTCGTCGCTCGCGTACCTGAAGCGCTTTCCGCTGCACAACCTGAAGGTCGACCGCTCGTTCGTGTCGGGCGTGCCCGATCATCACGATTCGGTGGCGATCACGCAGGCCGTCGTCGCGATGGCGCATTCGCTCGGGATGAAGGTCACGGCCGAAGGGGTCGAGACGCAGGCGCAGTCGCGGTTCCTGCAGCAGATCGGCTGCGACATGCAGCAGGGCTACCTGTTCAGCCGCCCGCTCGACCCGAGCGACTACGCACGCCGGTTCGGCGCCGCGTGAGCGAGGCGCCGAGCCGGCGTTCAGTGTTCAGCGTTCGGCGTTCAGCGTTCAGCGTTCAGCGTTCAGTCGGCGCGCGGCGCACCGAAGCCGCCGGGGACGGGCGGGGTCGGCGTCGCGTCGATCTCGACGCGGTTCTTGCCCTCGTGCTTCGCGCGATAGAGCGCGCGGTCGGCCGCTTCGATCAGCACGGTCGTCGGCAGGCCGGGCGTCGGCACGATGGTCGCGCCGCCGATGCTGATCGTCACGGTATTGCCCGTCGACGAATGCGCATGCCGTAGCCGCAGCGCCTCGATCGCGAGGCGGATCTTCTCGCCGAGCAGCCGCGCGGCACCCGGCGACGTGGCCGGCATCACGACCGCGAATTCCTCGCCGCCGAAACGCGCGGCGAGATCCCCCGACTGGCCGAGACAGCGCTCGATGGTCGACGCGATCTGCTTGAGCACGCTGTCGCCCGACACGTGGCCGTACGTGTCGTTGTACAGCTTGAAATTGTCGACGTCGATCATCAGCAGCGACAGCTCGCTGCGCTCGCGCGTGCCGCGCCGCCATTCGGCGGCGAGGTATTCGTCGAGATAGCGCCGGTTCGACAGCCCGGTGAGGCCGTCCGAATGCGTGAGGCGCCGCAGCTCGAGATTGGCTTCGAGCAACTGCTGCTGCGATTGCCGCAGCGCGCGATAGGCCTCGTCGCGCTGCAGCAGGTTCATGTACGAGCGCGAGTGGTAGCGCACGCGCGCGACGAGCTCGATGCGGTCGGGCAGCTTCACGAGGTAGTCGTTCGCGCCGGCCGCGAAGGCGGCGCTCTTGATCACGGGCTCTTCCTGCGTCGACAGCACGATGATCGGCACGTCGCGCGTCGCCGGATTCGTCCGGTACGCCTTCACGAGGCTCAGCCCGTCGGTGCCGGGCATCACGAGGTCCTGCAGGATCACGGTCGGCCGCGTCTCGATCGCGGTGGCCATCGCGTCGTCCGAACGCGGGCAATAGTGGAAATCGATGCCTTCCTCGTCGACGAGCGCGCGCCGCACGGCTTCCGCGACGATCGTCTGGTCGTCGACCAGCAGCACCATCGCCGGCACGTCGGCGGGCGGCACGTAGGGGCCGCCTGGCGGGCGAGTCGGGTCAATGGTCATGGTCGATGCGGGTTGTTGCGAAAGCAGGCATGGGTGTTGCGCGGGTTCATCGGGCTCAGATCCGCGCGAGCGCCGCCAGCTCGCCCGCGATGCGTCCGAGCGGCAGGATCGCGCGCGCCGCGCCGAGCGTCGCGGCCGCCTTCGGCATGCCGTAGACGGCGCTCGTCGCCTCGTCCTGCGCGATCGTATGGTAGCCCTTCATCCGCAGCGCCTTCAGGCCGATCGCGCCGTCGCGGCCCATCCCCGTGAGCAGCACGCCGATCACGCGGCCGGGCCAGTGCTCGGTCAGGCTGTTGAAGAACACGTCGACCGACGGGCGATACGGCGTGGCGGCCGGCTCGCGCGTGTATTCGAGCGTGCCGGCGCGCGTGATGCGCAGGTGGTCGTCGGTCGCGGCGAGCAGCGCGACGCCCGGCTGCGGGCGGTCGCCTTCGCGCGCGACGCGCACGGCGAGCGACGTCTGGCCGTCGAGCCATTGCGCCATGCCTTCGGCGAACGCGCGGTCGACGTGCTGCACGATCACGATCGGTGCGTTGAAATCGGCCGGCAGGCCGCCGAGGACCGACGCGAGCGCGCCGGGGCCGCCGGCCGATGCGCCGATCGCGATCAGCGGTCCGCCGCCGGTGCGCGCGGGCGTGCCGGCGAGGCGCGAGCCGCCGGGCGCGTCGAGCAGGCGGCCGATCTGGTCGATCTTCGCGAGCAGCAGCCGGGTCGTGTCGCCGGCCGAGCCGTCGCCGAGCCGCGGCGTATCGACCGCGTCGAGCGCGCCGGCGCCCATCGCCTCGAACACGCGCCACGCATTCGCGCCGATGCAGCTCGTCACGATCAGGATCGCGCACGGTCGTTCGGATCGCATGATCCGCCGCGTCGCTTCGATCCCGTCGAATTTCGGCATGATCAGGTCCATCAGCACGACGTCGGGCGGCTGCGTGGCGCATAGTTCGACGGCTTGCGCGCCGTCGGTCGCGACCCACAGCACGCGGTGCTCGGGCCGTCGCGCGATCGCGCGGCGCATCGCCTCGACGGCAAGCGGGAGGTCGTTGACGATGCCGATGTTCACAAGCGGAATTCTCCGGTCGGTTCGTGATGCTGGAGGTGGGCCGGGTTCATGGAAGGAGGGGGCCTGTTCGGCGCCGCCGGACGGCATCGGCGGCCGGACGGCACGGCATTCTTTTCGGTTGGCGACGCCCCGAATGCTGTCATGCGGCGCGGGCGGCGGCAATCGAAAAATTTGCGCATTGCGCCGATTCAGTGCGTTTCCTCTATGGCTGTGCGGCGGGCGGCGGAATCGGGCCAGCCCGCGCGCGCGTGCACGGTCGTGCGGTTTCGGCACGGCAGGCCGCGGAAGCCGGCATGTTACCGTGGCGGCTTCGAAGAAAAAGACGGGGAGAACTCAGGATGGCCGTGCCCGACACCGTACTCGTCAGCCGCGACCCGGGGGCGCCGATCGTGACCGAGCATGACGGCCGGTTGCTGTACCGGATCTACATCGAGAGCGGACACGCGTCGTTCCACCGCGATTTCCCGGTCGAACCCGACGCGGTGCGCGTGCTGCGCGACGACGCCGAGCGCTACTACTTCCTGTTCGCGGCGCTTCATCATCCCTGCCAGCTGAGCGCGACGAACCTGTCCGATGCGGAACGCGAACGCTACTTCCGCACGATCCTGTTTGCCGGCCGCGACGAAGTCGAAGCCTTCATGACGGCACTCGACCGCGCCAGCAACGGCGCGGTCGCGAACCTGCTGAGGATCTTCACGCAGGCCGACTACCGGCAACTGCGCGCGGGCCGGTGGTTCGACATGGGCGCCGGGACGCCGGCCGCATAGCGCCTGCGCGGGCCCGTGGTCCGCTTCGGCGGGCGCCGGAGGAAACCGGCCGCGCCGTCAATGGCTGCGCGCGTACCCCTGGATCAGCGCGCGCATCATGCCTTCGACCGTCGCGTCGAGCAGGTCGTCTTCCTGCTCGGTTTCCTCGACGAGCGCGGCATACGCGGTCGCGAGCGTCACGCGATCGACCTCATGGCGTTGCTCCATCAGCGTCACCATCCCGTCCTTCGCCAGATGAGCGGAGAACGCGCGGCTGCCGATGGTCTGGAATACGTCAATCATGGCGGCTCTCCCGTCCGTTGCCGATGCTTTCCAGTTTAGTCGGCGCACCGGGGCTCCGCCACGCGCGGCGGCCCGTCGCACGCCGCCCTCCGGGGCGGCCACGCGCGTGCCGCGACCGGTGCGTCCGTGCCGGCCAGCCGCCGATTCCTCGGATGAAACATCGCCGACGCATGGCCCGGGCACGGTGTCCGCACACTTCAACGTTTACCCGCAGCAGCAAATTGTCGACTTTTTATCGATAAAGTCTCGTGCTAGATTGCGCCGTCAGAGCCCGGTCCAAACCGGGCAGGCGGCGCGTTGCCAAGGCGCCGCGCGTCCGATACAAGGAGGAGCAATGCTGGTGCTGATTGGGGTGCCGATCGTCGTGATCGGTTTTGCGCTGCGCTTCAATGCGCTGCTGGTGGTCACGATCGCGGGGCTCG
Source organism: Burkholderia sp. Bmkn7 (assembly GCF_041103175.1). Classification (NCBI taxonomy): domain Bacteria; kingdom Pseudomonadati; phylum Pseudomonadota; class Betaproteobacteria; order Burkholderiales; family Burkholderiaceae; genus Burkholderia; species Burkholderia sp. Bmkn7. The sequence goes on from NZ_JBGCUH010000002.1 coordinate 1,651,268, forward strand.
CGACGGGGCTGGCTGGCGGGCTGAATCTCGTCGACATCGTCAGCGCGTTCGGCAAGGCGTTCACCGAAAACCGCTACATGGGGCTGATCTGGCTGACGCTGCCGGTGATCGCGCTGCTCGAGCGCAACGGGCTCAAGGAGCAGGCGAAGCGGATGATCTCGCGTGTGCAGGCAGCCACCACCGGCCGCGTGCTGATGCTGTACTTCGTGCTGCGCCAGGCGACGGCCGCGCTCGGCCTCACGTCGCTCGGCGGCCATGCGCAGATGGTGCGGCCGCTGATCGCGCCGATGGCCGAGGCCGCCGCGGTCAACCGGCACGGCGAGCTGCCCGAAGCGGTGCGCCAGCAGATCCGCGCGCATGCGTCGGGCGTCGACAACGTCGCCGTGTTCTTCGGCGAGGACATCTTCATCGCGATCCAGTCGATCCTGCTGATCAAGGGCTTTCTCGAACAGAACGGGATTTCCATCGAACCGCTGCACCTGTCGGTGTGGGCGATCCCGACCGCGATCGCCGCGCTGCTGATCCACTGCACGCGCCTCGCGCTGCTCGACCGCCGGCTCACGCGCGGCTTCGGCCTGGTGAAGCAGGAGGGCGCGCGATGATCGGCCTCGAATCGCTGTACACGCTCGCGGGGTTGATGTTCGCCGCGTTCGCGTGCTTCAACCTGACGGATCGCACGAACCCGCGCCGCGTCGTCAATTTCGCGTTCTGGGCGATCTACGCGGTCACGTTCCTGTTCGGCGCGCTGCTGCCGCACTTCGTGACGGGCTGCCTCGCGATCGCGCTCGCGGTGATCGCGGGCTCCGGCAAGCTCGGGCGCGGCAGGTCCGACGAAGCCGGCGAAGCGGCGGCCGTGCGCCGCGAGACACTCGCGCAGCGCTTCGGCAACCGGCTGTTCCTGCCCGCGCTGCTGATTCCGGTCGTCACGCTGATCGGCACGTTCGCGCTCAAGCTCGTGCCGTTCGTCGACCAGAAGAGCGTGACGCTGATCTCGCTCGTGCTCGGCACGCTCGTCGCGTTCGTCGTCGCGCTCGCGATGCTGCGCGATTCGCCGGTGCATGCGGTGAGGGAGGCACGCCATACGATGGATGCGGTCGGCTGGGCCGCGATCCTGCCGCAGATGCTCGCGGCGCTCGGCGCGCTGTTCGCGGTCGCCGGTGTCGGCGGCGTGGTGTCGGGGCTCGTGAAGGCGTGGGTGCCGATCGATTCGCCGTTCGCGGTGGTCGCGGCCTATACGGTCGGCATGGCGCTGTTCACGATGATCATGGGCAACGGCTTCGCCGCGTTCCCCGTGATGACGGCCGGCATCGGCCTGCCGCTGATCGTCCACCAGTTCCACGGCAATCCGGCGATCGTCGGCGCGATCGGGATGCTGAGCGGCTTCTGCGGTACGCTGATGACGCCGATGGCCGCGAACTTCAACATCGTGCCGGCGGCGCTGCTCGAACTGAAGGACAAGAACGGCGTGATCAAGGCGCAGTGGCCGACCGCCGTGCTGCTGCTCGCCGTGAACACGCTGCTGATGTATGCGTTCGCATTCCGCTTCTGACTCGATGGACGAGATCCTCATGACCGACCGACTCACTCCCGAACTCGCGTCGAAGTTCGCGTCGCTCGCGCTCGCGCACCTGACCCGCGAATATCCGAACAAGCTCACGCATTCGCTCGCCGGCCCGCAAGATGTGCAGGGGCCGCGCGCGCTGCACCCGATCTTCTACGGCAGCTACGACTGGCACTCGTGCGTGCACGGTTACTGGCTCGTGCTGCGCGTGCTCGAACGCTACCCGGCGTTGCCGGAGGCCGAACGCATCGTCGCGATCGTCGATGCGCACTTCACCGATGCGAACGTCGCCGGCGAGCGGGCGTACCTCGCGCTGCCGCACAACAGCGGCTTCGAGCGGCCTTACGGCTGGGCGTGGCTGCTCGCGCTCGCCGCGCAGCTCGAGCGGCTCGCGCTGAGGGGCGCGCTGCCGCAGGCCGCGCGCTGGGCGAAGACGATGGCACCGCTCACCGACCTGTTCGTGTCGCGCTTCGAGACCTTCCTGCCGAAAGCGACCTATCCGCTGCGCGTCGGCACGCACTTCAACACCGCGTTCGCGCTGGCGCTCACGCTCGACTTCGCGCGCGACACGCAGCGCGACGGGCTCGCGGCGCTGATCGTCGATACCGCGAAGCGCTGGCACCTGAACGACGTCGGGTGCCAGGCGTGGGAGCCGTCGGGCGACGAATTCCTGTCGCCCGCGCTGATGGAGGCCGAGCTGATGCGGCGCGTGCTGCCGGCCGCCGAATTCGACGGCTGGTTCGCGCGCTTCCTGCCCGATCTCGCGCGCGGCGAGCCGGCGACGCTGTTCGAGCCGGCGACGGTCAGCGATCGCAGCGACGGCAAGATCGCTCACCTCGACGGGCTGAACCTGAGCCGCGCGTGGTGCCAGCGCGCGCTCGCCGGCGCGCTGCCGGAAGGCGACGCGCGGCGCGCGAAGCTGCTCGATGCGGCCGGCCGGCACCTCGCGAGCGCGCTCGCGCACGTGGCCGGCGACTACATGGGCGAGCACTGGCTCGCGACGTTCGCGTTGCTCGCGCTGGAGGCGTAGCGCGCGAAACCCCACGGGCGGCAAGGTCATCGGTGCGCGGCTATACTCGCCGCTCGGGCACGCCTCGTGCCATCGATGTTGCGCGAGGCGGCCATCCTTCCGTTCGCCGCCTCGCCATGGACAAGCTCATTTCCTACGTCGCCGCGATCCACGGGCTCGCGGGCCCGGTGTCGATCGTGTCGCATGTCACGTCGCATGACCGCTGGACCGACGACGACGTCGAGGTCACGCGCGACGAAACCGAATACCGCTTCGACAACGGCGCGATCGTGCGCCGCTCGGTCGAGCAGGACCGCGCGCCGTCCGACCTGCTGTGCGCCGAGTGCTGGATCGACTACGACGTGCTTCGCCATCCCGATGCGCAATCGATCGGCCCGACGCGGATCACGTTCGACAACGCGTGCCGCGAAACTTTCTGGCTGCGTTATCACCTCGCTTGAATACTTGGCGGCGTGACGGCGTGACGGCGTGACCGAGTGACCGAGTGACCGCACGACCGCATGACCGCATGACCGCATGACCGCATGACCGCATGACCGCATGACCGCATGACCGCGCGCGGCCGCTTCAACCCGCCGATGCGCCATCGGCCGCCTGCAGCAGCGGGGCGAGCCTCGTTGCCGCGTCGCGCATTTTCGGCACGTTCTCCAGCAAATCGTTGAGCGTCGCGCGCGCGGTCGGCGCATGCACGGCGAGCGCCGCAAGCACGCGGCCGCTCGCCGCATCCTTCACCGGCACCGCGACGGCCACCATCCCGCGCACGAATTCCTCGTTGTCGATGCCGACGCCGCGCGCGGCGAGCCGGTCGAGCTCGGCCGCGAGCAGCTGCGCATCGGTCAGCGTCCGGTAGGTCATCTTCTTCAGCGTGAGCCGCGCGAGCATCGCGTTGCGCTCCAGCGCATTCATCTGCGACAAAAACAGCTTGCCGCTCGCCGTGCAGTGCAGCGGCACGCGCATGCCGGGCCGCATCTCGAGCCGCAGCGGCTCGGTCGTCTCGACGCGTTCGACGTACAGCACCGTGTCGCCGTCGAGCGCGGTGAGGTTGCAGGTTTCGCCGAGCACGTCGACGAGCGCGCGCAGCACCGAGCGGCAGCCGCGCGTGAAGGTGTTGTTCGACAGCGCCGCGAGCGCGAACTGCGCGGCGCGCGGCCCGAGCGCGATGCCGCGGTCGTGGCCGCGCGAGTCGGGCATGTGGATCACGTAGCCGCGCGCCTCCAGCGACTCGATCAGCCGCAGCAGCGTCGCCTTCGGGATATGCAGCCGCGCGGCGAGCTGCGACAGCGTGTACGGCTGGCCGGCCGACGCGAGCGCTTCGAGCACGGCGAGGGCGCGCAGCACGCGCGCGTCGTCGGCGGGCGCGCCATCGGGCGGCGCGGGGGCAGGTTCGCGCATGTGTCTCCTCCATCGGGATCGGCGTGCGTCCCGGGATGGTGTGTGTGCGATGGAAATGAAACGAATTGAACGGTTTTTGTACCACATTCGCCGCGTGGACAATAAATCGGCTTGTACGTGTTCCGTGTGCTCAATAAATTTGGACGAAACATACCGGATTTTTTAAAAACCCCGGAACGGAGACACGGAATGACACGCAGCTTCGACTATGTCGTGGTCGGCGCGGGATCGGCCGGTTGCGTCCTCGCCAACCGCCTGTCCGACGGCGGCCGCCATACGGTGTGCCTGCTGGAAGCCGGCCCCGCCGACCGCTATATGTGGATCCACGTGCCGATCGGCTACGGCAAGACGATGTTCCACCCCGTGTACAACTGGGGCTTCCACACCGATCCCGATCCGAACATGCACAACCGCCGCCTGTACTGGCCGCGCGGCCGCACGCTCGGCGGCTGCAGCTCGATCAACGGGCTGATCTACGTGCGCGGGCAGCAGCAGGACTACGATCACTGGGCGGCGCTCGGCAATCGCGGCTGGAGCTGGCGCGAGTGCCTGCCGTATTTCCGCAAGCTCGAACACAACACGCTCGGCGAAGGGCCGACGCGCGGCACCGGCGGCCCGCTGTGGGCTTCCGCGATCCGGCAGCGGCACGAACTCGTCGATGCGTTCGTCGCCGCGTCGAACCGGCTCGGCGTGCGCACCGTCGACGATTTCAACACGGGCGACCAGGAAGGCGTGGGCTACTACCAGCTCACCACGCGCAACGGGCTGCGCTGCTCGACCGCGGTGGCCTACCTGAAGCCCGCGCGCGGGCGGCCGAACCTGCATGTCGAAACCGATGCGCAGGCGCTGAAGGTGCTGTTCGACGGCACGCAGGCGTCCGGCGTGCGGTACGTCCGGCACGGCAAGGTTCACGACGTGCGTGCGCGGCGCGAGGTGATCCTCGCGGCCGGCGCGCTGCAGTCGCCGCAACTGCTGCAGGTGTCGGGCGTCGGGCCGGCCGCGCTGCTGGGCCGGCACGGGATTCCGGTCGTCGCCGATCGGGCGGGCGTCGGCGAGAACCTGCAGGATCATCTGCAGATTCGTCTGATCCATGAAGTGACGAAGCCGATCACGACCAACGACGAACTGCATTCGTGGGTCGGCCGCGCGAAGATGGGGCTGCAATGGGCGCTGTTCCGCGGCGGCCCGCTCGCGATCGGCATCAACCAGGGCGGGATGTTCTGCCGTGCGCTGCCGGACGAATCGGCGACGCCCGACATCCAGTTCCATTTCTCGACGCTGTCGGCGGATTCGGCGGGCGGCAGCGTGCATCCGTTTCCCGGCTGCACGTATTCGATCTGCCAGCTGCGGCCCGAATCGCGCGGCACCGTGCGAATCCGCACCGACGATGCGCGCGACGCGCCGTCGATCCAGCCGAACTATCTCGACACAGAGCGCGACCGCCGCACGACGGTGGCCGGCGTGCGCTTCGCGCGACGCGTCGCGGCCACCGAGCCGATGGCGTCGCTGATGAAGCGCGAGGTGCGGCCGGGCGCGGACGCGCAGACGGACGACGAGCTGCTCGAGTTCTGCCGGGAATACGGGCAGACGATCTTTCATCCGTCCGGTACGGCGAAAATGGGCGTCGCGAGCGATCCGCTCGCGGTCGTCGACGAGCGGCTGCGCGTGTACGGCACGCGCGGGCTGCGCGTGGTCGACTGCTCGATCATGCCGACCCTCGTATCGGGCAATACCAACGTGCCGATCGTGATGGTCGCCGAGAAGGCGTCCGACATGATCCTCGAGGACGCGCGCGCCGCCGATCGCGGCCGCAGCGTCGCGCCGGCCGCCGAGGCCGTCGCGTAGGGCCTCGCCACGCATCTCCCCGCGTGGCCCGTGTGCCTGCGCCCGGACGGCCGCCGCGCGTTCATCGATGCCCCCGCCGGTACGGCGCCGGGGCAGGTTGCGGCGCATCCTTACCTGGAGAAGCTCGCATGGCAATCGATTCCCGGGTCGTCCGACGCGTGGCCGCGGCCAGCGTGATCGGCGCGACCGTCGAGTGGTACGACTTTTTCCTGTACGGCGTCGTCGCCGGCATCGTGTTCGACAAGCAGTACTTTCCGGCGGGCGACGCGTTCGTGTCGACGATGCTCGCGTATGCGACGTTCGCGGTCGGCTTCGTCACGCGGCCGCTCGGCGGCTTGCTGTTCGGCCATCTCGGCGACCGCGTCGGGCGCAAGTCCGCGCTGATCCTGACGATGCTGATCATGGGCGTGTCGACGGCCGGCGTCGCGTTCCTGCCGACCTACGCGCAGATCGGCATGTGGGCGCCGGTGCTGCTGCTGACGCTGCGCGTGCTGCAGGGCATCGGCCTCGGCGGCGAGTGGGGCGGCGCGGTGCTGATGGCGTACGAATATGCGCCGCCGCACCGGCGCGGTCTGTACGCGAGCCTGCCGCAGATCGGGCTCGCGATCGGGCTGTGCCTCGCGGCCGGCGTGGTCGCGGCGCTGTCACGCGTGTTGCCGGACGCCGCGTTCCTCGCGTGGGGCTGGCGCGTGGCGTTCGCGGCGTCGCTGCTGCTCGTCGCGGTCGGCTTCTACATCCGCACGCGGGTGGCCGATACGCCCGAATTCGTCGCGCTCAAGCGCCAGCGGCGCGAGACGAAGCTGCCGGTGGTCGAACTGCTCGGCAACTACCGGCAGGCGATCCTGCTCGGGATGGGCGCGCGCTATATCGACGGCGTGTTCTTCAACGTGTTCGCGGTGTTCTCGATCGGCTACATGACGCGCAACCTGTCGATCTCGCGCGGCGACGCGCTGCTCGGCGTGATGAGCGCGGCGGTCGTGATGTGCGGGTTCATCCCCGTGTTCGGCAGCCTGTCCGACCGGCTCGGCCGCGCACGCGTGTACCGGTGGGGCGCGACGCTGTGCGGGCTGTCGGTGCTGCCCGCGTTCTGGCTGCTGCAGACGCAATCGTCGAACCTGCTCGCCGTATGGCTCGCTCTGGTGATTCCGTTCGGGATCTTCTACGCGATGGCATACGGGCCGGAGGCCGCGCTGTTCGCGGAGCTGTTCGACGCGAACGTGCGGTACACGGGCATTTCGTTCGTCTACCAGGTGTCGGGCATCTTCGCGAGCGGCCTGACCCCGATCGTCGCGACCGCGTTGCTGCGCGTGAACGGCGGTGCGCCGTGGCTCGTCGGGGTGTACGTGATGTTGTCTGCACTCCTGTCGATCGTGTCCGCGCGGGCGATCGAGAAGCGCGGAAGCGTGGCCGAGGTCGCGGTGCGCGCGATGTGACGGCGGGCAGGGCGCGGGGCCGTTTCGACGGGGCGGTCGTCGGTCGTCGATCATCGGTCGGCGTCGTGCGCGCGCCGGTGTCCGCGCCCGTACCCGCGCCGCTTGTCGTTGCCGCCAGCCGCTCGTCCGATGCTGCGTGCCGTTCGGGCTCCAGATTGTCCCGGGGAGAGCCCGCGCCGCGACTGCCGCCGCCCGCCAGCGATCGCCGCCATTCCTCGCCATTCCCCGCCGTTCGACACCCTCACACGCTGGTCCAAGCGAATCCGGCCCACTGGCCCTACCTGCCAAAAAACGGCCTGCCTACACTTTCCTCGACAGATCGCCGCATTGAAGCATCTGCACACGATCGACCCGAAGAGAACGATCAGGAGACAGGCATGACCAACAGGCAGTCGGCAGCATTCGCCCGCCCGGCGAGCGTACGCCCCGCATCAGTCAGTCGAATCGCCTCGCGCGCCCGTTGCGGCGCGGCAGGCAAGCCCGCATCGGAGGTCTGACCATGTCGACCCCTTCCATCGAACGCACCGCGAGCGGCTTCGCCGGCGGCCGGTCGAACGATACGCGTTACGACCCGACCTACGATCCGCTCGTGTCGCCGGGGCCAGGTTGCGGCAAGCAGTACGCGCCGACCTACTGGGTCGCGACGGCCGGCAACCCGCCGCCCGACGACGGCCCCGTCACGCGCGACCTCGACGTCGACGTCGCGATCATCGGCGCCGGCTACACGGGCCTCGCGACCGCGCTGTGCCTCGCGCGGGACCATGGCATCAAGGCCGTCGTGCTCGAAGCCAACCGCACCAGCTGGGGCTGCAGCAGCCGCAACGGCGGGCAGGGGCAGAACGCGTCGGGCCGGCTGTCGCGCTCGCAGTGGATCGAGCGCTGGGGCAAGGACGTCGCGCTGAAGATGCACGACGAGATCCTCGAAGGCTTCGAACACTTCAAGTCGCTCGTGTCGGAAATCGACTGCGATCCGCAGCCGGGCGGCCATTTCCTGATCGCGCACCGTCCGCGCATCATGGCGAAGCTCGCGGCCGAGGCGAAGGTGTGGAAGGACGTGTTCGGCTACCCGTCCGAACTGCTGAGCGCGGAAACCTTCCGCCGTGAATTCATCAACGACCACGAGGCGGCCGGCGCGCTGCACGAGCCGGAAGGCATCGGCATCCATGCGCTGAAGCTCGCGTTCGGCTACCTGCGCCTCGCGCGCGCAGCCGGCGCGAAGGTGCATACGAGCAGCCCGGTGCTCGGCTTCGAGACGATCGACGGCGTGCACCACCTGCGCACGCCCGGCGGCGTCGTGCGGGCCCGCGCGGTCGGCATCGCGACCGGTGCGTACACGGCGCAGACGCTGCATCCGTCGCTGCGCAGCAAGGTGATGCCGATCCTGTCGAATTCGATGGTCACGCGCCCGCTCACCGACGCGGAAATCGACGCGTGCAATTTCCGCACGACGCAGGTGCTGACCGATACGCGTACGCTACGCTTCTACTACCGTTTCCTGCCCGATCGCCGTCTGCAGATCGGCAGCCGCAGCGCGATCACCGGCGACGATGCACCGAACCCGCGCCATGTCGAATTGCTGAAGGAAGGGATGGCGCGCAAGTTTCCCGCGCTGCGCGGCGTGCAGATCGATTATTCGTGGTGGGGCTGGGTCGACGTGAGCCACGACATGATGCCGCGCGTGTGCCAGCCCGATCCGCGCCAGTCGGTGTACTACGCGCTCGGCTACGGCGGCAACGGCGTGTCGTATTCGCAGCAGGCCGGCCGCCGGCTCGCCGAGCAGATCGCGGGGAAGGGCGCACGCCAGACGCTGCCGATCTTCACGTCGCCGCTGCCCGGCCACCCGTTCGCGCCGTTCCGGCGCATCGGGCAGCGGATGCTCTACCTGTCGTACTTCAGGAACGACGAAAAGCCCTGAAAAAGCTCTGAATGCAGTGCGCATCGCCCGGTGTGACGCAACGCGCGCCGGGCCGTCCAACACAAGAAAAGCAACGGAAATCCGTGCGGCCGGGGCTGCAGGCGCCCCTGCACGCGCCGTCGCCGGCGGCGCCCGTGTTCACCCGACGGTGGCGCGGGCGGCGTCCGGACAACTGGATATGGAGAAGACATGCAACCCTCGATGAACCAGAGTGACCTGAAGTGTGGGCTCAAGCAGCGCCACATGACGATGATCGCGCTTGGCGGCGTGATCGGTGCCGGGCTGTTCGTCGGCAGCGGCGTGGTGATTCAGCAGACCGGGCCGGCGGCGATCCTGTCGTTCCTGATCACGGGCGGGCTGGTCGTGCTCGTGATGCGGATGCTCGGCGAGATGGCCTGCGCGATGCCGGCCGTCGGATCGTTCTACGAATACGCGCGCCTCGCGTTCGGCAACTGGCGCGGGCCCGGCAAGATGGCGGGTTTCCTCACCGGCTGGATGTACTGGTATTTCTGGGTGATCGTCGTCGCGCTCGAAGCGGTCGCCGGCGCCAAGCTGATCCAGTTCTGGCTGCCCGACACACCGGCGTGGATCATCAGCCTCGCGCTGCTGGTCGTGCTGACGCTCACGAACCTGATCTCGGTCGGCAGCTACGGCGAGTTCGAGTTCTGGTTCTCGTCGATCAAGGTCGGCGCGATCATCGTGTTCCTGTTCCTCGGCGGCCTCTACGTGCTCGGCCTGTGGCCCGCGTCGATGCACACGACTTCCGTGCTGCCGACGCTGCTCGGCCACGGCGGTTTCATGCCGCTCGGCATCGGGCCGGTGATGAGCGGGGCGGTCGCGGCCACCGGCTTCTACTTCGGCGCCGAGATCGTCACGATCGCGGCGGCCGAAGCGAAGGAGCCGGCCAAGGCGGTTGCGAAGGCCACCAATTCGGTGATCACCCGCGTGCTGGTGTTCTATGTCGGCTCGGTCGCGCTCGTCGTCGCGCTGGTGCCGTGGAATTCGCATCAGATGGCCACGCCGTACGTCAGCGCGCTCGAAGTGATGGGCCTGCCGGCCGCCGCCAACGTGATGAACGCGATCGTGCTGACGGCCGTGCTGTCGGCGCTCAACTCGGGCCTCTATGCGGCGTCGCGGATGCTGTTTGCACTGACCCGCCACGGCGACGCGCCGGCCGCACTCGCGAAGGTCAACAAGCGCGGCGTGCCGGTGCGCGCGATCCTGCTCGGCACGGTGTTCGGCTACGTGTCGGTCGTGATGTCGTACGTGTCGCCCGATACCGTGTTCGCGTTCCTCGTCAACTCGTACGGCACCGTCGCGCTGTTCGTGTACGTGCTGATCGCGTTCTCGCAACTGCGCCTGCGCAAGCGTCTCGACCCGGTGGCCGCGAGCAAGCTGCGCGTCAAGATGTGGGCGTATCCGTACCTCACCTGGGTCGCGATCGTCGGCATGGTCGGCATCCTCGTCGCGATGGCGTTCATCCCGGACCAGCGCAAGCCGCTGTGGCTCGGCGTCGCAAGCCTCGCCGTGCTGGTCGTCGCTTACGGGCTCACGCGCCGCAGCCGCCGCGAGCATCTCGACGACAGCGAACTGCTCGCGTATCCGCCGCGCTAATGCCCGGTAACGCATGACGCTGAAGGCCCGGCACGCAAGCCGGGTCTTTGCGCATGCGGCGCCGGCGGTGGCCCGATGGATCTTGCGGCCAACTATCGGGCCGCGCGATAGAACCGATCAGCGGATGCGACTTTATGTCGGCGGCCGGCGCGACTAGCATGGACGAATCGATTCACGGGCGTGCCCTGCGGGGGGCGCCCTCATCCGCGAACGAGGACAGACGATGGAACATCGGGCACGCGAGCGCGACGAACAGGCCGATATCAAGACGACGACGTGCTACATGTGCGCGTGCCGCTGCGGCATCCGCGTGCACCTGCGCGACGGCGAGGTGCGTTACATCGACGGCAATCCGGAGCATCCGCTGAACCAGGGCGTCATCTGCGCGAAAGGTTCGTCGGGGATCATGAAGCAGTATTCGCCCGCGCGGCTCACGCAGCCGCTGATGCGCAAGCGGGGCGCCGAGCGCGGCGACGCGCAGTTCGAGCCGGTGTCGTGGGACGTCGCGTTCGACGTGCTCGAAAAGCGCCTCGCGCATCTGCGCGCGACCGACCCGAAGCGGTTCGCGCTGTTCACCGGCCGCGACCAGATGCAGGCACTGACCGGCCTGTTCGCGAAACAGTTCGGTACGCCGAACTATGCGGCGCATGGCGGCTTCTGTTCGGCGAACATGGCGGCCGGGATGATCTACACGATCGGCGGCTCGTTCTGGGAATTCGGCGGGCCCGATCTCGACCACGCGAAGCTGTTCTTCATGATCGGCACCGCGGAAGACCACCATTCGAATCCGCTGAAGATCGCGCTCGGCAAGTTCAAGCGCGCGGGCGGCCGCTTCATCGCGATCAATCCGGTGCGCACCGGCTACGCGGCGATCGCCGACGAATGGATTCCGATTCGCCCTGGCACCGACGGCGCGCTGTTCATGGCGCTGATGCACGAGCTGATCGCACGCGACGCGTTCGACCTCGAATTCGTGTCGCGCTTCACGAACGCGGCCGAGCTGGTCGACCAGCGCGACGGCGCCGACACGTTCGGCCTGTTCGTGCGGGACGCCGGCGCGCCGGAAGTCAACGCGCTGTATCCGCAGAACCGGATGTGGTGGGACACGAAGACGAACCGCGCGGTGCTGCATCACACGGAAGGCGCCGAACCGGCGCTCGACGGCCGCTACACGCTCGACGACGGCACGCCCGTCGCGCCGTCGTTCACGCTGCTGCGCGAGCAGGTGGCCGGTTGCACGCCCGAGTGGGCGGCCGACATCACCGGCATCGCGGCCGACACGATCCGCCGCCTCGCCCGCGAGATGGAGACGGTCGCGCGCGAGCACGCGATCGAGCTGCCGGTGCGCTGGACCGACTCGTGGGGCAAGGAACACGCGACGGTGAAGGGCGCGCCGATCGCGTTCCATGCGATGCGCGGGCTCGCCGCGCATTCGAACGGCTTCCAGACGATCCGCGCGCTCGCGGTGCTGATGTCGCTGCTCGGCACGATCGACCGGCCGGGCGGCTTCCGGCACAAGGCGCCGTATCCGCGCGCGGTGCCGCCGTCGGCGAAACCGCCGAACGACCCGGCGCAGATCAGGCCGAACACGCCGCTTGCGACCGGCCCGCTCGGCTGGCCGGCCGGCCCCGAAGACCTGTTCGTGCATCCGGACGGCACGCCCGCGCGGCTGGACAAGGCGTTCTCGTGGGAATACCCGCTCGCGGTGCACGGGCTCATGCATTCGGTGATCACCAACGCGTGGCGCGGCGATCCCTATCCGATCGATACGCTGCTGATCTTCATGGCCAACATGGCGTGGAATTCGTCGATGAACACGACGGAAGTGCGCAAGATGCTGGTCGACAAGCGCGACGACGGCGAATACCGGATCCCGTTCCTCGTCGTGTGCGATGCGTTCGCATCGGAGATGACGGCGTTCGCCGACCTGATCCTGCCCGACACCACCTACCTCGAACGGCATGACGTGATGTCGGTGCTCGACCGGCCGATCTCCGAATTCGACGGCCCGGTCGACTCGGTGCGCGTGCCCGTCGTGCCGCCGACCGGCGAGTGCAAGCCGTTCCAGGAAGTGCTGATCGAGCTCGCGAGCCGGCTGAAGTTTCCGGCCTTCACGACGGCGGACGGGCAGCGCAAGTACCGCGACTATCCGGATTTCGTCATCAACTTCCAGACCGCGCCGGATTCGGGCACCGGCTTCCTGATCGGCTGGCGCGGCAAGGACGGCGACAAGGCCGTCGTCGGCGAGCCGAACCCCGACCAGTGGAAGCGTTACGCGGAGAACAACTGCGTGTACCACCACCGGTTGCCGGAGCCGCTGCAGTACATGCGCAACTGCAACGGGCCTTACATGCAGTGGGCGGTCGACAACGGGATGCGCAAGTTCGGCGTGCCGATCGTGATCCAGCTCTACTCGGACGTGATGCAGAAATTCCGGCTCGCCGCGCAGGGGCGCACGTCGGGCCGCCAGCCGCCCGACCATCTGCGCGAACGCATCGCGCGTTATTTCGATCCGCTGCCATTCTGGCACCGGTCGCTCGAAAGCGGGTTGACCGACGCGGGCCGCTATCCGCTCGCGGCGATCACGCAGCGGCCGATGGCGATGTACCACTCGTGGGATTCGCAGAACGCGTGGCTGCGGCAGATCCACGGCGAGAACCATCTGTTCGTGAACCCCGTGACGGCCGCCGCGCAGCAGATCGACGACGGCGCGTGGATCTACGTCGAATCGCCGTGGGGCAAGGTGCGTTGCCGCGCACGCTACAGCGAGGCCGTGGAGCCCGGCACCGTGTGGACGTGGAACGCGATCGGCAAGGCGGCCGGCGCGTGGAACCTCGGGCCGCAAGCGGGGGAGTCGCAGCGCGGTTTCCTGCTGAACCACGTGATTACCGACGAGCTGCCGGATGCGGCGCGTGACGGCGCGCGGATCTCGAATTCCGATCCGATCACCGGGCAGGCCGGCTGGTACGACGTGCAGGTGCGGATCTATCCGGCCGAAGCGGATGCCGCGACCACGCTGCCGCAGTTCGCGCCGATGCCGGCGCTGCCCGGCACGCCGCGCGTGCTGCAGCGCGTGCAGGCGTATTTCGCGGGCACCGGCGCATTCGCCGCGCGGCTGCGGCGCGCGGCTTCCGCCGGCCCGAAACCTGACGACCGTTGATCGAAGGAGCACGACCATGACCCAGATGGCCCTCGTCATCGACCTGAACGTGTGCGTCGGCTGCCATGCCTGCGTGACGAGCTGCAAGGAATGGAACACGTCGGGCGAAGCCGGCAGTCTCGCCGATCTGCGCCCGTACGACGACGATCCGTCCGGCACGTTCTTCAACCGCGTGCAGACGTACGAAGCGGGCGTGTTCCCGATGACCGACACGATCCATTTCCCGAAGTCGTGCCTGCATTGCGAGGATCCGCCGTGCGTGCCCGTCTGTCCGACCGGCGCGAGCTACAAGCGCAAGTCGGACGGGATCGTGCTGGTCGACTACGACAAGTGCATCGGCTGCAAGTACTGCGCGTGGGCATGCCCGTACGGCGCACGCGAACTCGACGAAGGCCGCAAGGAGATGACGAAGTGCACGCTGTGCGCGGACCGCATCGACAACGACGCATTGCCCGAACGCGACCGGAAACCCGCGTGCGTGCTCGCGTGCCCGACGTCGGCGCGGCTGTTCGGCGACGTGCACGATCCGGAGTCGGACGTGTCGCGCGCGATCCGCGAACGCGGCGGTTATGCGTTGATGCCCGAATGGGGCACGCGGCCGTCGAACCATTACCTGCCGCGCGTGAAGACCGAAGCGTCGTGCGTGTGCGGCAGCAGCGGCGGATGCGGCAGCGGGTCGACCGGCCGCGACGAGAGCGACTCGTTCGAAGCCCGCGCGGCGCGTGGCGACGTCGATCTCGTGTCGCTCGCGACGCAGCGTTGAGCCCCGCGCATTTCATTCAGAACCAGACGGAGTTGCCATGCGTCCAGCGTTTTCGGTCGTTTTCCTCACCACGCTGTGCGGCGCCGCACAGGGTTTGCTGTTGACGCTCGTGAGCGTCGAGGCGCTCGCGCCCCTGGCCGGCGTCGACGTGGCCGCCGCGTTCTACGTGACGGGCGCCGCGCTGTCGGTCGCGCTCGGCGTGCTCGGCCTGTTCGCGTCGTTCTTCCATCTCGGCCACCCCGAACGCGCGTGGCGCGCGATCGCGATGTGGCGCACGTCGTGGCTGTCGCGCGAATGCATCGCGCTGCCGGTGTTTCTCGCGTGCGCGTTCGCGTATGGCGTGGCCCACCTGTTCGGCTGGCCCGGCACGTTGCTGATCGGCGCGGCCGGCGCGCTCGCGAGCGTCGCGCTGTTCGTGTGTACCGCGATGATCTACGCGTGCCTGCGTTTCCTGCAGGAATGGGCGAGCCCGTTGACGCTCGTAAACTTCGTGCTGCTCGGCTGCGCGTCGGGCTGCACGCTGGCGACGGCTTGCGCCGCGTGGCTCGCGCCGGCGCTGGTCGGCCGGCTCGCTGTGGCCGCGTGCGTGCTGACGCTCGCGGGCTGCGTCGCACGGCTCGCGTCGCTCGCGCGCAATGCGCGGCTGCGGCCGAAGTCGACCGTGCAGAGCGCGACCGGCATTCGCCACGAGAAGGTCGAACAGAAGTCGCGCGGTTTCACGGCCAGCGCGTTCAATACGCGGGAGTTCTTTCACGGCCAGGGCAACGGCACGCTGCGTGCGGTGAAGGCCGGCTTCCTGACCGGCGCATTCGCGGTGCCGTTCGTGCTGACCGGCGCGGGTGCGCTCGCGCCGACGTCGGTCGCGGCGGCCGTCGTGCTCGGCGCGGCATTCGTGATCCAGTATGCGGGGCTGGTCGCGGAACGCTGGTTCTTCTTCGCGGATGCGCGGCATCCGCAGAACATCTACTACCAGCGCGCGTCATGACGTTGCGCGCGTGCCGCCGCACGGCGCTAGAAGGTCGCCGCGAGCGCGCCGGCCGCTTCCTGCAGGCGCGGCACGCAGTCGAGCAGCCGCGACAGCGGTGCGCGCGACACGGGTGCATGCACGGCGACCGCGGCGATGCACGCACCGTCGTCGCCGACGACCGGTGCCGCGATGCACGCGATGCCCGCGACGAATTCCTCGTTGTCGATCGCGACGCCCTTGTGCGCGGTGCGGTCGAGTTCGGCTTCGAGCAGTTCGGGATCGGAGATCGTATTCGGCGTGTAGCGCGGCAGCGCCAGCGTGCGCACCAGCGCGGCGCGCTCGTCGCGCGGCAGCAGCGCGAGCAGCAGCTTGCCGCTGGCGCTGCAATGCGCGGGCACGCGCGAGCCGGGCTTCAGGTCGAGCCGCAGCGGCCAGTCGGCTTCGACGCGGTCGAGATAGACGACTTCCGTGTCGTGCAGCGCGGTGAGGTTGCAGGTTTCGCCGAGATCGGCGACGAGCCGTTCGAGGATCGCATGGCGCAGCCGGCGCGCGCCCGCATGCAGCATCACGCCGGTGCCGAGCCGGGCGAGGCGCGGGCCGATCGCATACGCGTTCTTGCGGCCCGGCTCGCGGATCACGAGGCCGCCGGCTTCGAGCGACGCGAGCATCCGGTGCAGCGACGCCTTCGGGATATCGACCTCGCGCACGAGATCGGCGAGCGACACGGCATCGCCGGCCTGGACGAGATGTTCGAGCAGCGCGAAGGCGCGCAGCGTGGGCGTATCCGCGGGCAGCATGGCAGGCGTTCCGGAAACTGGACTGCGGCCATTGTACCGAACGGCCCGACAGGCCGGCCGCGCGGCGCGGCGGGTGCGGCAAGCCGGCGCGGATAACCGGCGATGGAACGAATCGTTCCGTAAACCAAGGATCGACGCCCGCGCATCAGGGAACGACACGCCAACACCGACAAACACCGAGAACGACAGGCAACGACAGGAGCGCAACGCAATGGAAGGGGTGACGAACAAACCGGACTGCATGGTGTCGGTCCGCGAACGGTTCGGGTTCGATTCGGACCTGATGGTGCCCGCGTTCAGCGCGCGCGACGACCACGTGCCCGATATCGACGACGCATACCGTTTCAACCCGGACGTCACGCTCGCGATCCTCGCCGGCTTCGCGCGCAACCGCCGCGTGCTCGTGCAGGGGATGCACGGCACCGGCAAGTCGACGCATATCGAACAGGTCGCGGCGCGGCTGAACTGGCCGTGCGTGCGCGTGAACCTCGACGGCCACATCAGCCGGCTCGACCTCGTCGGCAAGGATGCGATCGTCGTGCGCGACGATGTGCAGGTGACCGAGTTCCAGGAAGGCATCGTGCCGTGGGCGCTGCAGCGGCCCGTCGCGCTGATCTTCGATGAATACGATGCGGGGCGGCCCGACGTGATGTTCGTGATCCAGCGGATTCTCGAACGCGACGGCAAGTTCACGCTGCTCGACCAGAACCGCGTGATCCATCCGCATCCGTCGTTCCGGCTGTTCGCGACCGCCAACACGGTCGGGCTCGGCAACCTGAACGGGCTGTATCACGGCACGCAGATGCTCAACCATGCGCAGATGGATCGCTGGAACGTGGTCGCCACGCTCGACTATCTGCCGCGCGACGAGGAGATCGGCATCGTGCGCGCGCGCGTGCCCGAACTCGCCGACGAAGCCGGCCGCCCGCTGCTCGAATCGATGGTGAGCCTCGCGGAACTGACGCGCAACGGCTTCGCGACCGGCGATCTGTCGACGCTGATGTCGCCGCGCACGGTGATCAACTGGGCCGAGAACTGCCAGATTTTCCGCGATCCGGCGCTCGCGTTCCGGCTCACGTTCCTGAACAAATGCGACGACGCCGAGCGGCCCGTCGTCGCCGAGTATTACCAGCGCTGTTTCGGCGAGGAACTGGCGGTTGCGTCGCGCGCCGGCGGCGGTGGCGAGCCGGGAGCCGGGCGGTGAGCGCCGATCGCGACGCCGCGCGCCGCGCGTCGGCGCGCGAAGCGCTGGGCGCGTCGACCGTGCGTGCGCTGACACGCGATGCGGCGCTGCATTACCGTGCGGGCCGCGTGTGCCGCGACCTGCGGCCGCTGCCGATCCACGCGCCGCACCTGCGCGCGCAGGCCGCCGACGACGATCTCGCGTCGTGGCGCGGCGCGGCCGACGGCGCCGCGTTGCGCATCCTGCATTCGGATGCCGGCCTGCATCGCGCGTTGTCCGGCGACGATCCGGTCGAACGCGTGCTGTTCGAAATGCTCGAGCAACTGCGCTGCGAGTCGCTCGCGCCACCCGCGATGCGCGGCGTCGTGCAGAACCTGCGCCATCGTTTCGAAACCTGGTCGCGCGCGTTTCACCGGTCGGGGCAGGCCGATACGCATGTCGGGATCCTCGTATATACGGTCGCGCAGATCGCATGGTCGCGGCTGACCGGCTGGCCCGTACTCGAAGAAACGGAAGACCTGATCGAAGCGTCGCGCGCGGCGATCGTGCCGGAAATCGGCGTGCCGCTCGCGGGGCTGAAGCGCTGCCGGCACGATCAGCGCGCATTCGCGGAACATGCGCTGACGCTCGCGCGCCGCATTGCGGCGATGATCCGCGACGCGCGCGCGGCCGTCGTCGAAACGGCATCGGAAGACGCACGCGAGCAGGACGACGCGCTGACGAATTTCTCGTTATGGGTCGATTTCGACGACACGGGCATCGACCTGCCGGCACTCGTCGAAACGGGCGACAGCGTCGTGCTGCATGGCGGCGATGCGGTCTACCGTGCGTACACGACGCGTTACGACCGCGAACTCCGGCCGGCCGCACAGATCCGCGCGGCACTGCTGCGCGAGTATCGCGACCGGCTCGACGGCCAGGTCGCCGCGCAGCGGATCAACGTCACGCGGCTCGCAAAGGTACTGCGCGCGGCGCTCGTCGTGCCGCGGGCCGACGGCTGGTCGTTCGGCGAAGAGCACGGCCGCCTCGACGGCCGCCGGCTCGCGCAGCTCGTCAGCTCGCCGGCCGAACGGCGGTTGTTCCGGCTCGAACGCGTGCGGCCGCACGCGGACTGCGCGCTCGCGTTCCTGATCGACTGCTCGGGATCGATGAAGACGTGGATCGACGGCGTCGCGCTGATGGTCGACACGCTGGCCCGCGCCGGCGATGCCGCCGGCCTCGCCACCGAAGTGCTGGGCTTCACGACGCTCGCCTGGAACGGCGGCCGCGCGCGGCAGGAGTGGCTTGCGCGCGGGAAGCCGCGCCATCCGGGCCGGCTCAACGAAACCGGCCACCTGGTGTTCAAGGACGCGGACACGCGCTGGCGGCATGCGCGCACGGGCATCGCCGCGCTGTTCAAGGTCGACCTGTTCCGCGAGGGCGTCGACGGCGAAGCGGTCGAATGGGCATGTGCACGGCTCGCGGCGCGGCCGGAGGCGCGCAAGATCCTCGTCGTGATCTCGGATGGCAGTCCGATGGACGGCGCGACGGCGCTCGCGAACGATCCGTTCTACCTCGACAATCACCTGAAGCAGGTGGTCGCGCGCCAGGAGGCTGCCGGCCGCGTCGACGTCCTCGGGCTCGGTGTCGGGCTCGATCTCGGCCCGTACTACCGGCACCGGCTCGCGATCGATCTTGCGTCGGCGCCGGACATGAAGCGGCTCGTCGAAATCGCGCGCTGGATCGGCGCGCGGCGGTGACGCGGGCACTGTGCGTGCGCATCGCGGCGCGAATGCCGCGCGTCGGAGGGTTCGGTGCGGCATGCGCCGCGCGGCGCTACACGCCGCGCAGCAGCGGCGGCAGCGACGTCGCGATCAGCCCGAGGCCGATCGCCATCAGCACGCCGAACGCGAGCCGGCGCAGCGCGACCGGCGACAGCGGCGGCGGGTAGTGTCGCGCGGCGACCGTCGTCAGCATCACGACCGGCGTCGCGATCGCGGCCAGCAGCCAGATGTCGCGATCGATCTGGCCTTCGCATGCGCTGTACAGCACCCGCGTGGCCGAGGTCGTCGTGAACAGCACGATCAGCGCGCAGCGGATCTGCACGAGCGTCAACGGCTGCCGGTAGAACTGGAAGATCAGCGGCGGCCCCGACACGCCGAACATGCCGCTCAGCAGCCCGCCGAACAGGCCGCTGACGAAGAAGCTGCGGTTGTCCGAGCGCGCCGTGAGCGGCGTCGGGCGCAGCGCCGCGCTCAGGCCGCCGTACAGCACGACCGCGCCGAGGATCAGTTGCAGCAGGTCGGCCGCCGAGCGGCTCAGGCATTCGAGCAGCAGCACGCCCGCGACCACCGACGGCAGGATGCCGAGCGTCGCCGCGCCGACCGCGCGCCAGTCGATGTGATGCAGCCGGCCGGGCAGCGCGGCCGCGCCGTTCGCGAGCGACACGACGCTCATCAGCGTGGCGACGGTGGCGAGTGGCGCCAGCCCGAAGCCGCTCGTCGCGCCCATCACGATCATCCCGAGCCCGAAGCCGGTGACGGTCTGGAAATAGCTGCCGGCGCCGATCACCGCGATCAGGATCGCCAGTTTGTCGGCCGTCATGCGTGCGCGGCCTCGCCGGTCGCGGCGCGTTGCGCGGCCGCCTGCGCCTGAACGGTGGTTGCCGCGATCACGTGATACACGTCGTCGGCGCCGCAGCCGCGAGACAGGTCGTTCGCGGGCCGGCGCAGCCCCTGCAGCAGCGGCCCGACGGCCTTCGCGCGGCCGATCCGCTCGGCGAGCTTGTAGCCGATGTTGCCGGCCTCGAGGCTCGGGAACACGAGCACGTTCGCATGGCCGCCCACCTGCGAATGCGCGATCTTGCGCTCGGCGATCTCCGCGACGATCGCGGCGTCGAGCTGCACGTCGCCGTCGATCGCGAGGGTGGGGCGCCGTTCGCGCACCTGCGCGGTCGCGGCCGTCACCTTGTCGACGGCCGCGTGATGCGCGCTGCCGCTCGTCGAGAACGACAGCATCGCGACGCGCGGTTCCTCGCCGAGCAGCGCTTGTGCGCTGTCGGCGGCGGCCATCGCGATTTCGGCGAGCTGGCCGGCATCCGGATCGACGACGAGCGCGCAGTCGGAGAAGATCAGCCCGCCCTTGATCGTGTGGAACGGCTCGCACAGCATCATCAGGAAGAAGCTCGACACGATCCGGAACGCCGGGTCCACGCCGATCAGCTGGATCGCCGCGCGTACGACGTCGGCCGTCGCATGCACGGCGCCCGCGACCGAGCCGTCCGCCTCGCCGAGCCGCACCATCAGGTTGGCGTACGTCAACGGATCGCGCACCGCGTCGCGCGCTGCGTCGGCGGTCATGCCTTTGTTGGCGCGCAGCGCATGCAGCGCGTCGGCATACGCATCGCGTTGCGGGGCGTCGGCCGGATCGACGAGCGTCGTGCCGTCGAGATCGATCGCGTCGCGCGCGGCCGCCGCGTGGATGGCCGCACGGTTGCCGACGAGCACGATGCGCGCGATGCCGTCGCGCGTCGCGCGCGCGGCGGCGTGCAGCACGCGCGGATCGTCCGCTTCGCACAGCGCGATGCGCATCGGCGCGCGGCGCGCGGATTCGAGGATGCGGTCGAGGGCTTTCATCGTTCGCTCGCTGAGGAATGGAAAACGGGAAGGAAAAACGGCCGGATGCGGCGGCCCGCACGGGGCACGGCGTCCGGCCGGGTTCAGGCCGCGCGGCGATGCGCGTGGCCTGAAGCGGTTGCGTCAGCGACGCGGGCTCACACGTAGTCCTTGTATTTGTCGAGCATGCGAACCGGCTTCGACAGCGCATCGCGGCGGAACGGATCGCCGAGTTCACGCGTGCACATGATCTCGATGATCGTGGTCTTGCCTTCGTTCATCTGCATGTCGATCGCGCGCTTGAGCGCGGGGCCGACGTCCTCGAGGCGGTCGACCGTGATCCCTTCGGCGCCCATCGCGCGCGCGATCGCCGCGAAGCTCTGGTTGTCGAGTTCGCCCGCGACGAAGCGGCGGTTGTAGAAGTCGACCTGGTTCTTCTTCTCCGCGCCCCACTGGCGGTTGTGGAACACGACGGCCGTGACCGGGATGTTGTGGCGCACGCAGGTCATCGTTTCCATCAGGCTCATGCCCCACGCTCCGTCGCCCGCATACGACACGGCCGGACGATGCGGTGCGGCGACCTTCGCGCCGATGATCGTCGGGAACGCATAACCGCAGTTGCCCCAGCTCATCGCCGCGAAGAAGCTGCGCGGCTTGTTGAAGCGCAGGTAGCTGTTCGCGACCGAGTTGATGTTGCCGATGTCGGTCGACACCATCACGTCCTCGGGCATCGCCTTCTCGAGCTCGCGCAGCACCTGGCGCGGATGCAGGTACTGGCCGCCGCTGAACGGCTTCTCGTGCTTCTGCTCCTCGATCATGTCGAGGCTGTACGCGTCGCGCTCGTGCGTCCAGTCGTCGAGTTCCTTTTCCCACGCGGCCTTTTCGGTCGCGATCTGGTCGGCGCGATCGCCGCGCGAGCCGTCACACGCGAGCGTGCGGCCTTCGAGGCGTTGCGTGAGCGCGATGGCCGCCGCCTTCGCATCGCCGCAGATGCCGACCGAGATCTTCTTCACGAGGCCGAGCATCTTGTGGTCCGCGTCGATCTGGATGATCTTCGCGTCCTTCGGCCAGTAGTCCATCCCGTGCTGCGGCAGCGTGCCGAACGGCCCGAGGCGCGAGCCGAGCGCGATCACGACGTCCGCGCGCGACAGCAGTTTCATCGCGGCCTTCGAGCCCTGGTAACCGAGCGGGCCGCACCACAGCGGATGGTTCGCCGGGAACGAGTCGTTGTGCAGGTAGCTGTTGACGACCGGTGCGCCGAGCCGTTCGGCGAGCGCCTTGCATTCGTCGATCGCATCGGCCATCACGACCCCGCCGCCGGAAATGATCACCGGGAACTTCGCCTGCGCGATCAGCGCGGCCGCATCGTCGAGGCTCTGTTCGCCGCCGGCGCCGCGATCGAGTCGGCGCGGTTGCGGAATCTCGACCTTGACCTTGCCGTAGAAGTAGTCGCGCGGGATGTTCAGTTGCGTCGGGCCCATCTCGGCCTGCGCGCGGTCGAAGCAGCGCGCGGTGAATTCGGCCATCCGCGCCGGGTGCGTGACGTGGCCCTGGTACTTCGTGAATTCCTGGAACATCGGCAACTGGTTCGCTTCCTGGAAACCGCCGAGGCCGATGCCCATCGTGCCGGCTTCCGGCGTGACGATCACGACCGGGCTGTGTGCCCAGTACGCGGCCGCGATCGCCGTCACGCAATTGCTGATGCCGGGGCCGTTCTGGCCGATCACGACGCCGTGGCGGCCCGACACGCGCGCATAACCGTCGGCCATGTGGCCCGCGCCCTGTTCGTGCACGACCGGGATCAGGCGGATGCCGGCGGGCGCGAAGATGTCCATCGCGTCCATGAACGCGGAGCCCATGATGCCGAACATGTCGGTCACGCCGTTGGCCGCGAGGGTTTCGACGAAGGCTTCGGACGGCGTCATGTCCTGCGGACCGCTGGCCGATGCACGCAGGGAAGTGGATTGTTCGCTCATGGGTTGTCTCCGATTGTTCAATTAACGGAACGTCTTGTTCCAGATGCTATTTGCCGGGAAAAACCGGTCAAGTCATTCCATCTGCTGCGGGGAAATGTGGAATGAAATGAAATGATTCGTTTCAAAATGCGCGCGGGAGCGGTGGCCCCCGAGTGGTGCGCTCAGGCCGGCTGCTTCGGCCGTTCCTTGCGGAACGCACGCTTGACGGCGATCAGCCCGTCGCGGAATTCGAACAGGTCGCAGCCTTCGGCCTCGATGCGCCAGCCTTCGGCGTGCGTGCCGGTGAACACCCACTCGGACACGCCGCGCTCGCCGGTCACGTAGTGGCGGCCGTGGCCCCAGTGCGCGTCGGGGAAGGTCTTGAACACGGCTTCGAACGCGGCGCGCACGGCATCGCGGCCGACGAAGCGCGTGCCGTGGATGTCGGGGCCGCCGGCCGCGTCGAATACGCAGTCCTCGGTCATGAAGCCCATCAGCGCATTCGCGTCATGCCGGTTGAATGCGTCGGAAAACGCCGCGAGCGTGGCGGCCGTGGCGGGGGCGGTGAGCGTATCGGACATAACGTGTCTCCTGTCGAATGGTGGGCGGTGCGCAAGGCGCTGGCGCGCATGCGGCACGCGGTATCGACACGTTAGTGAGCGCTCGTTTTTGGCGGTAGCGCCAGTTCGGGGGATTCGGTTGGGCCAGCGGCGGATGCAGGGAAGGGTCGCCCGTTCACGGGGTGTCCGATCCGGCGGGATGTGTGGCTTGATCCGGTTTCGTGCCGTGTCGCATGGCGCGAATGACGTTGTCGCGAATCAGGTCGGTGACGGGGCGTGCCGGGAAATGACGGAAGAAGGATTCGACCGGCATCGGGGCCGGGCCCGCGTCGCTCCGGCGGTTTTCAAACCGCGTCGCGGGCAGGCAGAAGGAGCCGGGGGTACATCGCTGCGTGCGACGTACCCCCGAGGTCATGCAGGCATCACGACGCCGTCATGCCGATACCGAACACGTGCATCTTGCCGGCGCTGACCTGCCGCGGCAGCACGATGCTCGTCACCACCTTGCCGGGCGGCACCGGAATCTTCTGCGCGAAGATGTAGGTCTTGACGTTGTCCTGCTGGCCGTTGCCGGCATTGCGATAGGCCATCGTGACGGCCACCGTCGAGCGTGGGCTCGCGCTGCCGCCGTTCAGGGTCCAGTCGTCGAAGGCCAAGGTGACGGCCTGGCTCGACCCGTCCGCGAAGTTCAGCTGCGCGATCCCGCTGCTCGGGCCGTTGTTGGACGAACCGAGCACCACGACGCCGGTGCCGGCCGATCCCGGCGGCAGCATCACGGTCTGGCCGACGGTCACGGTGTTGTCGAGCGAGAGCGGCGCGCCTGCCACCGTCACGGTGGCGCCGGCCACCGCGAACGGCTTGCCGGGCTGCACGCCCGCCGCGCCGAGCGCATTGACCGAGTAACTGAACAGGCTGCCGTCGAAGTCCGCGCCCTGGCCGTCGGTATTGGTCGCACCGTCCATGCTGAAGCCGCGGTTGTTGTAGCTGTCGGTCGCGTTGAGCGCCACCGGTACGCCGAACGACGGCGGCTGCGCCTGGGCACCCCATCGAGACGGTGCGCTGCCCATCGCGAAGTGCAGCGTCGCACCGTTGGCGATGTCGTCATAGGCGACCCATGCGGCAGGGTGGGCACGACCGTCGATCGACAGCGACTGCACGTAGCTCGAGGCCGGCGCGCCTGCAGCACGGATCCGCCAGGTGTGGCCGTTGCCGAGCCGCACGTCGATCTGCGGGAACTGCGGGCTGCCGATCGCCAGGCCCGCGACGCCGGGGATCTGCGGGTACAGGCCCAGCGCGCCCCACACGTACCAGCCCGACACGGCGCCGAGGTCGTCGTTGCCCGGCAGGCCGTCGGGGCCGGTGCCGAACGCGCTGGCCATGATCTGCTGCACCACGCGCTGCGTGCCCGACGGTTGCGCGGCCCAGTTGTAAAGCCACGGCACCTCGAAGGTCGGCTCGTTTCCCATGTAGAAATTCGGCAGGCTCAGGCCGGCATTGAGCACCGTGAAGAACTGGTCGAGCCGCGACGTCACGGCCGTATTGCCGCCGAGCTGCGCGAACAGACCCGCCGCGTTGTACGGCACCATCCACGTGTACTGTTCGGCATTGCCCTCCACGTAGTTGTCGCCGCTGCCCGGCGTTTCGGGTATCCACGCGCCGTTCGATTGCCGCGCCGCGATCAGCGGCGGCGTCAGCGCGGTGTTGAGCAGGTTTTGCCAGTAGGCCGAGCGGCTCAGCAGCATGCGCTGCGTGGCGGTATCGCCGAGTGCGCCGGCGAAGCGCGAGATCGCGAAGTCGCTGCTCGTGTATTCGAGCGTCGACGAAGCCTGCCCCCACTCGCCGCCGGTGATATAGCCGCCCTGCAGGTAGCTCGCGCGGCCGCCGTTGGTGGTCACGTTGTTGCAGGCGGTGCCGGGGATGTTCGCCATCTTCACCATGTGCTGCAGCGCGGCGCGCGTATCGAAGCGCCGCGCGCCGAATGCGTAGGCGCTCGACACGATCAGCGAACCGGCATCGCCCGGCATCACGCCGTCCTCGACGTTGTCGTTGACCCAGTGCGGAATCGCGCCGCACTGATCGGCGTCGTTGACCAGCGACTGGATCATGTCGCTGGTCTCGGACGGGTTGAGGATCGACTTGAGCTGGATCAGCGAACGGTAGATGTCCCAGCCCGAGAACGACGAATATTGCGCGTTCTGGCCTTTGGCGAGCTGGTGCACGGTATTGTCGAAGCCGATGTACTGGCCGTTCGCGTCGCTGAAGATGCTGGGCGCCCACAGCGCGTGATAGAGCGCCGTGTAGAACTTCTTCTTCGCGTCGAGCGTCCCGCCTGCCACGCGGATCGCGTTGAGGCGGTCGTTCCAGGTTCGGTCCGCCTGCGTGCGCACGCCTTCGAAATCCCAGCCGCGATTTTCCGCGTCGAGGTTGGCCTTTGCATTGGCGGCGCTGACGTACGAAATGCCGATCTTCATCCGGACCGCCTGGCCGGGACGGAAGCCGAGTTGCGCCACGCCGTGCGAGATCGACGCCGACGTGAACGCCTGGTCGAACGCGGCATAGAAGTAGACGGGTACCGGCACCGAGTTGCCGCAGAAGCCGCCGCCAATCGTGCTGCCCGAGAGGGCGCTGCCGGAAACCTGCGTAATCGCGCCGGTGGTCGAGGTCTTCGTATTGGTGCGCGTCGCGTCGAGTACCAGCAGCGCGGGTTTGCCGGCCGGGTAGGTGAACCTGCCGAAGCCGGTGCGCAGGGTGGCGGTCAGTTCCACCTTGATCTGCGAATCGAGCACGACCGAGTAGTAGCCGGGCCAGGCCGTTTCATTCGCATGACTGAAGGTCGGAACGAGCTGCGTTGCGTCGGTGGTCGGCATGACCGGGAATTCGCCGTTGTTGCCGCTGCAGCCGGCACCCGGCATGTGCGTGACGCTGAAACCCTGGATCGAATGGAGGTCGTAGTAATAACCGGCCGGCGAGTTCGGTTCCTTGCTGTCGTTCGGCGCCGGCGTGGTGTTGGTGTCGGGCGCCCATTGCACCATGCCCGACGGCAGCCCGGCGGCCGGCACGACGCTGCCGGCCTGTCCCGCCGGCACCGGGTTCGGCGAATTGCTCGCGAGCGTGCCGATCAGCGGGTCGACATACTGCGTCAACGACAGGCTGCGGTTGTCGTCGAGGTTGGTCATGTCGGCCGTACCGGCCGACGAATCCGCCGGATGGGCGGCCAGTATCGACGCCGCCGTTCCGTCGCTGCCGTCACCGCCTCCGCACCCGCTCAATGCGCACGCCGCGGCCAGCAACGCCGCGAGCGTCGTGAATCGACTCATGATCGTCCCCTCCAGTCGGAGATGCCTTTTTGCCTTGACGATCCCGACGATCGAATCCCGGGATCGCTGTGGGTTGTTGCTGTCGTGTTGCGTCGTAACACTAGGATTCGCATGAATTCGCTGTCAATCCGAATAACGGATTTGTAATGTTTTTATTAGATTTACTAAACGAGTGGAAACGATGCGCAGGCGGTGGCGCGGTATCGGAAGGTGCAACGGATGCAGCGAGCGCGTGGCGAATGCAGGGTTCTACGGCAAGGCGAGAAACAACGTGCCGATCGGTGCGGCGCACGTGAACGCGACCTCTACCCGAAAGGCAGCCTGCCGCCCGGCAGCGCAACCCGATCGATTGTTACGATCGGCACCTGCGCGTCGCACGGGAGCGACGCGCGCGACACCGGCGACATGCTTGCCGCGCAACGAAAGTCGCGATCGTTTCCGGATGCGTGATTGTGCACGAGGAGCGAGGGCGGTCATGCATCGGTGGCACGACGCCTCTCCGCATCCGGTCAGGCGCCCGGCTTCTGCGCCCGCACGCACTGCGCCAGCGCCCGCACGCCCGGCTCGATCCGTTCGAGCGGAATCGCGGAGAACCCCATCCGGAAGCAGCGTCGCGCGTCGCCCGTATCGTCCATGAAGAACACGTTCCCCGGCTCGATGAGGATGCCGGCCGCCTGCGCGTCGGTCGCGAGGCGCGTGGCATCGAGCCACGGCGGCCCCTCGACCCAGCACGACGCACCGCCCGTCACACGCACATGACGCGCTTCCGGCAGATGCGCGTCGAGCGCGGCCATCAGCGCCTGCGAGCGTTCGCTGTACGCATGCGCGAGCCGGCGCAGCAGCGCGTCGTGATGACCGAGCGCGAGAAAGGTCGCGAACGCACGCTGGATATACGCGACCGGATGGCGCACCATCAGCCGCCGCAGCGCGCGCAACTCGCGGATCAGCTCGCGCGGTCCGACCACGTAGCCGAGCCGCAGCCCCGGCGCGAACGTCTTCGACAGGCTGCCGACGTAGATCACGCGGTCGGCCGTGTCGAGGCTCTTCAAGGCCGGATGCGGCGTGCCGGAGAACGTGTTCTCGCTCTCGTAGTCGTCCTCGATGATCACGAAATCGTGCTGCCGCGCGCAGTCGAGCAGCGCGCGGCGGCGTTCGACCGGCATCGTCGCGGTGGTCGGGCACTGGTGGCTCGGCGTCACGTACACGTAGTCGCAGCGCGCCAGCGTATCGGCGAGCGCATCGGGCGCGATCCCGTGGCCGTCGACGGGCAGCGGCAGCAGCCGCGCGTTGCGGTTCTCGAAGATGTTGCGCGCGTCGGGATAACCGGGATTCTCGAAGCCGACCGTCGTGTGCTTGCCGCACAGCAGGTCCGCGATCAGGTACAGCGCCTGCTGGCACCCGTTCGTGACGACGATCTCGTCGGGCATCGCGAACACGCCGCGCCGCGGCAGCACGCGCGTGCGGATCTGCTGGATCAGCGATTCGTCGTCGCGCTCGATGAGGTCGGGCGCCCAGTTGCGGATCTCCATCACCGACAGCGCCTTCAGGCAGCATTCGCGCCAGTCGTTGGTCGGAAACAGCGACTGGTCGAATTGTCCGTAGATGAACGGGAATTCGTAGTGCTGCCAGTTCGCTGGCTTCACGATGTTGCGCTGCCTCGACGGCGGATGCGCGATACGCTTTTCCCATGCGGGGCGGCCCGGCGTGTCGTCGTTGCCGTCCGGTTTCTCGCCGGATTTGGCCGCCGCGAAGCCGGGCACGCCCTCGAGCATCTTCGGGTTCACGAAGTGCCCGCTGCGTTCGCGCGAGATCAGGTAGCCCTCCTCGACGAGCATCTGGTACGCGAGCACGACGGTGTTGCGCGCGACGCCGAGCTGGTCGGCGAGCTCGCGGCTCGACGGCAGCGCGGCATCGGGGGCGAGCTGGCCGTCGAGGATCGCGGCCACGAGCATCCGCCGGATCTGGTCCTGCAGGCTCGACGCCGACGACCGCCGGAACTGCTGGGCCCATAGGGCGGTCGGGGTACGACTCGGCATGCTTCCTCCTGTGATCGGTACGGGAAACGCGAGGCGGTGCGCGTGGGGTGCGCGCGGCCCGCGAGAGGCGCGGTTTCGCGAGAATACGCGCGTCGCGCCGCGGATGTGGACTCAATGAAAGGTGCCGTCTGGCACTACTGCGCGCCGACGTGGCAAGACGATACTCAACTCGTCGCCCCTGGACGATCCGGATAACTCCCCGGTACGCGGGCGCGGGAGGGCGTGCGCGCATCGCGTTCGCCCGCATCGTGATGCGAAGGGAGGAGGCCATGCACGTCGTCGTGTTCAGGGATCGCTGCGAGCGCGTGATCCGCATCGTGTTCGACGACACGCGCGCGACGGCGGTCGCGTATCGCGACGACGAGGCGATCGGCGAGCTCGGCATCGACGACGACGGCGGCGGTGCCGCGCGATCGCCATCGCTTGCGCGTCTGTACGTGGAACCCGCCTATCGACGCAGCGGCATCGCGCACACGCTGCTGGCGTGTGCATCGCGCGAATTCGGACGGCCGATCCGTATCGATACCGGCGCGCGTGAGTGGCCCGACTCGCCGGCATGGGCGACGTTGTGCCGCTGCCTCGAATACGAAGGGCTGGTCGTGGTGCGCTAGTGCGCGCCGGGCACCCGCTGGCGTGGCCACGATCACGCATCACGACAACGGAGACGACATGAGCACGGTTCTGAAGCCGATTCCCGCATCCGACGTGCGGCACGAAGCGTTGCGCATCGATGGGCAGCGCGTGTGGCGCGACGCGGTGATCGAAGTGCGCAACCCGTACGACGGCGCGCTGGTCGGCACCGTGCCGAAGGCGACACTCGACGACGTGCGGCGCGCGTTCGCGGCCGCGCGTGCCTACCGGCCGACGCTCACGCGCCACGATCGCGCGGCGATCCTGCGGCGCGCGGCCGACATCGTGCGTGCGCGCACGGCAGAGATCGCGGCGCTGATCACCGCCGAGGCCGGGTTGTGCATCAAGGATTCGACATACGAGGCGGGCCGCGTGGCCGACGTGCTGACGTTCGGCGCCGGTGAAGTGCTGAAGGACGACGGGCAGATCTTCTCGTGCGACCTGACCCCGCACGGCAAGAAGCGCCGCGTGTACACGCAGCGCGATCCGCTGCTCGGCGTGATTTCGGCGATCACGCCGTTCAACCACCCGATGAACCAGGTCGCGCACAAGATCGTGCCGTCGATCGCGACCAACAACCGGATCGTCGTGAAGCCGTCCGAGAAGGTGCCGCTGTCGTGCTACCTGTTCGCGGACATCCTGTACGAAGCCGGCCTGCCGCCGCAGATGCTGCAGGTACTCACCGGCGACCCGAAGGAGATCGCCGACGAGCTGATCACGAACCCGGCGATCGACCTCATCACGTTCACGGGCGGCGTGTCGATCGGCAAGTCGATCGCGGCGCGGATGGGCTACCGGCGCGCGGTGCTCGAACTCGGCGGCAACGATCCGATCATCGTGATGGAAGACGCCGATCTCGACGAAGCGAGCACGCTCGCGGTGTCGGGTTCGTACAAGAACTCGGGGCAGCGCTGCACCGCGATCAAGCGGATGCTCGTGCACGAGTCGGTGGCCGATCGCTTCACCGAGCTGGTCGTCGAAAAAACGCGCGCGTGGTCGTACGGCAATCCGGCCGATCCGTCGGTGGACATGGGCACGGTGATCGACGAAGCGGCCGCGAAGTTCTGCGAGCAACAGGTGAACGACGCGATCGCGCGCGGGGCGCGCCTGCTGGTCGGCAACGTGCGCGACGGCGCGCTGTATTCGCCGACGGTGATCGATCGCGTGACGCCCGACATGCCGCTCGTGAAATATGAAACCTTCGGGCCCGTGTCGCCGATCATGCGTTTCCGCGACATTGACGAAGCGATCAGGATGTCGAACAGCACCGACTATGCGCTGTCGTCTTCGGTGTGCACGAACCGCTTCGACCACATCACGCGTTTCATCACCGAGCTGGAAGTCGGCAGCGTGAACGTGCGCGAAGTGCCGGGCTACCGGCTCGAGCTGACGCCGTTCGGCGGCGTGAAGGATTCGGGGCTGGGGTACAAGGAAGGCGTGCAGGAAGCGATGAAGAGCTTCACGAACGTGAAGACGTATTCGCTGCCGTGGTGAGCGCGGCGAGGAGGGGCGTACCACGCCCTCCCGCCGCCAACCGCGTTACTGATAGAAGTTGAGCGTGACCATCGCCGAGCGGCCCGGCGCCCAGGTCGCGTAGATCGGGTACGCGCTCGCGTAATACTTCTTGTCGAACAGGTTCTGCACGTTCAGCTGGACGTCCATCGTCTTGTTCACGCGCCAGGTGGCGGCCGCGTCGAAGCGCGCGTAGCCGGGCGTCCATTTCTTCGTCGTCGCGGATACCGACGCATAGGTCTGGCTCATCACCGTCGCACCGGCGCCGAGCGTGAGCTTCGGCATCACGTCGTAGCTCGTCCACAGCGTGAAGTTGTGCTTCGGCACCATCACCATCGGCAGGCCCGATGCGCCCGGGCTGCCGGGGCCCGCGTCGGTCGTGATCGCGTTCAGGTATGAGTAGCCGCCGAACACATGCCACTTCGGCGTCATGTTGCCCGCGAAGCCGAATTCGAAACCGCGCACGCGCTGCTTGCCCGCGTTGACCGTGTGACCGAGGCCGTCGCTCACGCGCGCGTTGGTCTTCTCGGTCTGGAACAGCGCCGACGTCAGCGACAGTTGATCCCGCAGCACGTCCCACTTCGCGCCGATCTCGATGTTGCGCGAGCGCTCCGGCGCGAGGTCCTGGTTCGTCGCGGTGATCTGGTCGGTGCCGCCGCCGAGGCCGCCGTTCGACCCCGGCGGGTTCGACGACGTGCCGTACGACGCATACAGGCTCACGTTGCTCACCGGCTTGAACACGAGGCCGAACTGGTAGCTGAACAGGTTCGACGTGTTCGACAGGTCGGCGACGCCGGCCTGCTTGCCGGTCGTGTCGTAGCGGTCGAAGCGCAGCCCCGTGTTGAACTGCCAGCGCTCGGACAGCTTCACGGTATCGAAGATGTACGCCGACACGGTGTCGGTGCGCGTGTTCGTCGTCGCGCCGGGGAAGCCCTTGTCGCCGTTCAGCACGATGCTGCCGGTCCACGGCATGTTCGGGTTCCAGCCGCCCGCGAGCGGCGTGCAGTTGCCGGCCACCGAGCACGGGCCGCCCGAGCGGATGTTGTGGCCGGCCGCATCCGACACGAGGTAGCCTTCGTAGCGCGCCTGTTCATGGCTGAACTCGACGCCGGCCGTCATCGTGTGCTTCATGCCGAACAGGCTCGCGCTGCCGGTCACCTCGGTCTGGTTCGAGACGCCGTTGAGCGCGTACTTGCCGCTCTTTGCCTGCAGGCTCAGCATGTTCGGGTTCGACGCGAGGATCTGCGGGTTCGTCGCGACGTAATCGAGCGTCGAGCGGCCGAACATCGTCGTGTTCTTCAGCTTCCAGTCGTCGCTGAGCTTGTGCTCGACGCGCACTTCGGCGGTGTCGGTCTGCCCGTAGCGGTAGTCGCGCGTGTTCAACCCGAAGAACTGCCCGCGATCGGTCGGCACCGGCGTGCCGCCCGACGCGCGGAACGGCACGCTGAAGTCCGGCATGTCGTACGAGTTCATGTGGTAATAGCTGACCGTGACCGTGGTCGGCGTGTTCAGCCCGAACACGATCGACGGCGCGACACCCCAGCGCTTGTTGTACACGTCGTTGCGGCCGGCCTGGTTCGCGTCGTGACCCATCACGTTCAGGCGCACGGCCGTCGTGTCGTTGATCTTGCGGTTCGCGTCGACCGTCGCGCGCTTGTAGCCGTCGGTGCCGAAGCCGATGCTGCTGTTGATGAAGTCGTCGTTCTTGGGTGTCTTCGTGACGATGTCGATGCTACCGCCCACCGAGCCGCGGCCCGCGTAGACCGAATCGGGGCCCTTGATCACGCTGATCTGCTCGACCGCGAACGTTTCGCGGTTCTGCAGCCCCGAGTCGCGCATCCCGTCGACGAAGATCGAGTTGCGCGATTCGAAGCCGCGGATCACCGGGCGGTCGGCCGACGGGTTCGCGGCCGCATCGCCGCCGAGGAACGTGATGCCCGGTACCGAGCGCAGCGCGTCCGCGAACGACGTGACGTTCTTTTCCTTGATCAGTTGCTCGGGGATCACCGTGACCGAGCGCGGCGTATCGAGCAGCGGCGCGGTGAACTTGTACGACGGCGATTGCTTCACCTGCATGTCCGACGGCGCGGACGACTGGATCGTGATCGTCGGCAGCGTCGCCTGCACGTCGGCGGACGGGGCCGGCTGGTCGGCGGCGGGCGCGGGAGAGGGTGCCGTTTCGGCGGAAGCGAGCAGCGGGGTCAGGAAAACGGAGCAGGTCAGCGCCGACACGAGGGCGCGAGGCCTCGTCTTGAACTGGGCGGGCATATCGAGAGGCAGCAGAAGGTTCGGTGAGCGGGCGCGTCTTCTCGATGCAGGCCGGGCAGTGCGGAACATCGGAAAACGTCAATGTAAATGCGTATGATTCGCGTTTGCGATCGCAATTGTACGGATTGGTACCAATTCTGTAAACGATTGAATGGTTTTTGTACTAATTCGGTCAGGTCTTCGTGGGGGCGCGATCGCCTTTGCGTCATATGCAACACCGCTTTCCATGGCCGGGCCGGCGCGTGGCGCGGCGACTCGCTACACTGCCGTACCGGTTGGATGGGCCCCGGCAAGCAGGCCCCGAGCATGGAGACAACATACGATGGACACCCAACGCGCAGCAGTCGTCACGTACCGCGGCAAGGCGATCGAGAACACGCATGTCGCCGATGTGGCGGTGGTCGATGCACGCGGCAGGCTGCTGGCCCGGTTCGGCAATCCGTTCCGGATGACGCTCGCGCGTTCGGCGGCGAAGCCGGCCCAGGCGCTGTCGGTGATCGAGACGGGTGCGCCCGAGCGCTTCGGCTTCGACGATGCGGACATCGCGCTGATGTGCGCGTCGCACAGCAGCGAGGACCGGCATATCGAACGCACGCGCGCGATGCTCGCAAAAGTCGCCGCGCAGGAATCGGACTTGCGTTGCGGCGGCCATCCGCCGTTGTCCGACGCGGTGTACCGTGCGTGGATCAAGCGCGACTACACGCCGACCGGCGTATGCAGCAACTGTTCGGGCAAGCATGTCGGGATGCTGGCCGGCGCGCAGGCGATCGGCGCCGCGATCGCCGATTACCATCTGCCCGAGCATCCGATGCAGGTGCGCGTGAAACAGGTGATGGCCGATGCGTGCGGGCTGCGCGACGACGAAGTGGGCTGGGCGATCGACGGGTGCAACCTGCCGACGCCGGCGTTTCCGCTGGACCGGCTGGCGCGCCTGTACGCATCGCTGGCCGACGGGGCGGATACGGTGGAGGCGGGCGGTGACGCAATCAGCGATCGCGTGCGCGCGCTGGCGCGCATTCATCGTGCGATGACCGCGTATCCGGAACTGGTGGCCGGCGACGGGCGCTATTGCACGGTGCTGATGAAAGCGTTCGACGGGCAGGTGGTCGGCAAGCTCGGCGCCGATGCGTGCTACGGGATCGGCGTGCGTGCGTCGGCGCGCACGCGGCAGCTGGGCGCCGATGGCGCGCTCGGCATCTCGGTGAAGATCGAGGACGGCAATCTCGACGTGCTCTACATGGTCGTCAGCGAACTCCTCGAGCGGCTGCAGATCGGCACGGCCGCGCAGCGCGCGCAACTGGCCGCTTTCCATCGGCCGCCGATGCGCAACACGCAGGGCGTCGAGATCGGGCACGCCACGTTCCCGTTCGAATTGCAGCCGGCCTGACCGGCGCGGATGCGCCACTGCCGCCGGCCCGCACCCCGGGCCGGGCGCGGCGGCGGGCACATGCCTGCCGGCCGGCGCGGGCATGAACGCGGGCGCAGGTGCTACGTGCGCGCGCCGCGAATCTTCCCCAGCTCCAGCGCCGACAGCTCGCCGATGTGCGCGAGGTGTTCCGCGAGAAAGTCCTTCAGGACGCGCAGCTTCGCCGAGCTGCGCCGGTTCGCCAGATACGCGATGTAGATGTATTCGCCCGTCAGCCGGTTCAGCAGCCGGTAGCGCGGCAGCACGGCTTCGAGCCGCCCGCTCGCGAGCAGGTCGCGCACCAGCCAGATCTCGAACTCCGCGATGCCGAGCCCCGCGCAGGTCGCTTCGAGCAGCAGCTCCGAATGGTCGGTGACGAGGTTGCCGGCCGGCAGCAGGCTGTGATGCGCGTCGCCGTTCACGAGCTCCCAGCGCGGATCGCCTTCGGGGTGCACGTAGCGCAGGCAGTTGTGTTGCTTGAGATCGTCCGGCGTGGACGGGCGCCCGCAGCGGTCGAGATAGCCGGGCGTCGCGCACAGGATGCTGTCGTTGCGCGACAGGCGGTGGACGACGAGGTTGTCCAGGTAGTTCTCGCCTTCGTGAATGTCGAGGTCGAAGCCGCCGGCCACGAGGTCGTTGTGGTTGTCGGTGAGCCGCACGTCGAGCTGGATCGTCGGGTAGCGCGCGAGAAACGGCGCGACCAGCGGGGCGAGATGGCGGCGGCCGAACGCAACCGGCGCGGTGAGCTTCAGCGGGCCGCTCGGCTGCGCATTCAGCTCGGCGACGACACGCAGCGTGTCGTCGAGATCGGCGATCAGCGTGACGGCGCGTTCCAGGTAGATATGGCCGGCCTCGGTCAGCGTGACGCTGTGCGTCGAGCGGTGCAGCAGCGCGACGCCGAGTGCCTCCTCGATCGCCGTGACCTTGCGCGCGACCGTCGACGTCGACACGTGCATCTCCTTCGCGACCGCCGAAAAACTCCCTGTTTCGACCACTCTCACGAACGCGCGCATCGCGCCCATGTGATCGATGCCGGTTTCTCTCGCGCCTTTTTTCATTCGATTCTCGCTGTTGCGTCCCACGCAAAACCGCTTTCGATAATACATAAGCGAGCTTGTTTTTGCAAAGGCATAGAATGCGAACCCGTCGCGTCGGGAAGCGGCGAACGGCGAGCGGTACGAGACATCCAGGAGGGCACGATGACAGAAAACGGCTTCCGCGTCGAAGCGGATCTTTTAGGCAAACGAAGTATTCCGGACGACGCGTATTACGGCGTCCATACGCTGCGCGCGAAAGAGAACTTCGACATTTCGGGCCGCACCATCGCGTCGCTGCCGTACCTCGTGATGGCGCTCGCCGCCGTGAAGGAGGCCGCGGCCGACGCGAACTGCGAGCTCGGGCTGCTGCCGCGGCCGTACCGCGATGCGATCGCCGCCGCGTGCGTCGAGATTCGCGAAGGGCGACTGCACGACCAGTTCGTCGTCGACGTGATCCAGGGCGGGGCCGGCACGTCGACCAACATGAACGCGAACGAGGTGATCTGCAACCGCGCGCTCGAACTCATGGGGCACGCGCGCGGGCAGTACGAATACCTGCATCCGAACGAACACGTCAATCTCGCGCAGAGCACCAACGACGTCTATCCGACCGCGATCCGCGTCGCGACCTGCTTCGCGCTCGAGCACCTGCTCGAAGCGATGGCGCGCCTGCGCGATGCGTTCGCGGAGCGGGCCGACGCGTTCGCCGGCCTGCTGAAGCTCGGCCGCACGCAATTGCAGGACGCGGTGCCGATGACGCTCGGCCAGGAATTCTCGACCTACGCGGTGATGCTGACGGAAGACATTGCACGCCTGCAGGAAGCCGGCTGGCTGATTCGCGAGATCAACCTCGGCGCGACCGCGATCGGCACGGGCATCACCGCGCATCCGCAATACGCGGAGAAGGCGCTGGCGGCGCTGCGGCGCATTACCGGGCTCGACCTGAGCACCGCGCCGAACCTGATCGAGGCGACCCAGGATTGCGGCGCGTTCGTGCAGGTCTCGGGCGTGCTCAAGCGGATCGCCGTGAAGCTGTCGAAGATCTGCAACGACCTGCGGCTGCTGTCGAGCGGCCCGCGCGCGGGGTTCGGCGAGATCAACCTGCCGCCGGTGCAGGCCGGCTCGTCGATCATGCCCGGCAAGGTGAATCCGGTGATCCCGGAAGTCGTCAACCAGGTTGCGTTCGAGGTGTTCGGCAACGACCTGACCGTGACCTTCGCCGCCGAGGCCGGGCAGCTTCAGCTCAACGCGTTCGAGCCGGTGATCGCCAGCGCGCTGTTCCGCAGCTTCAGCCACCTGACGGCTGCCTGCACGACGCTGGCGCAGCGCTGCGTGAGCGGGATCACCGCGAACCCCGAGCGGCTGCGCGAAACGATGGAGCGCTCGGTCGCACTCGCGACCGCGCTGAATCCGTACATCGGCTACAAGCGCGCGACCGCCGTCGCAGCCGAAGCGCACGCAACCGGCAAGTCGATTCGCGAGGTCGTACTCGAGCGCGAGTGGATGACCGATGCACAGGTAGACGAAGCGCTTCGGCCCGAAGCGCTGATCCGGCCGCGCGTGCTTTGACGCCGGCTGAAGGCCGCCGGCTCGCGCATCGAGCGCCCGGCGGGCCGCCATTTCATCAGCGCCCCCGAGCGGGGCGCGACACATCAAGAAACTACGGAGACTCACGATGAACCACAGCAGCGAGCGCCCGGCCGGTCCGGCCGGCGGCGCGGATTCCCGTCATGCCGATCCCGACGCGATGTTCGCGTCGCACGAGGCCGGTTACGCGAAGCAGTTGAAGCCGCGGCACGTGCAGATGATCGCGATGGGCGGTGCGATCGGCACCGGCCTCTTTCTCGGTGCGGGTGGACGCCTGCAGAGCGCGGGGCCCGCGCTCGCGCTCGTGTATCTCGTCTGCGGCGTGTTCGCCTTCCTGATCATGCGCGCGCTCGGCGAGCTCGTGATGCACCGGCCGACCAGCGGCAGCTTCGTGTCGTACGCGCGGGAGTTCATGGGCGAGCGCGCATCGTTCGTCGCGGGCTGGATGTACTACCTGAACTGGGCGACGACCGGCATCGTCGACATCACGGCGGTCGCGATCTACATGAAGTACTGGGCCGTGTTCACGGACGTGCCGCAGTGGGTGTTCGCGCTCGGTGCGCTCGGGATCGTGTCGGTGATGAACATGATCGGCGTGAAGGTGTTCGGCGAGATGGAGTTCTGGTTCTCGCTCGTCAAGGTGGGGACGCTCGCGGTGTTCCTCGCGGTCGGCGCGGTGTTTCTCGCGAGCGGCCATCCGGTTGCCGGGCAGATGCCGGGGCTTCACCTGGTCGCGGATCACGGCGGGATCTTTCCGCATGGCCTCCTGCCGGCGGTGCTGATCGTGCAGGGCGTCGTGTTCGCGTACGCGAGCATCGAGCTCGTCGGCGTCGCGGCGGGCGAGACCGCCGATGCGCGCAAGGTGCTGCCGAAGGCGATCAACAGCGTGATGTGGCGCATTGCGCTGTTCTATGTCGGCTCCGTCGTGCTGTTGACGATGCTGCTGCCGTGGACGGCATACAGCTCGCACGAAAGCCCGTTCGTGACGTTCTTCAGCAAGCTCGGCGTGCCGTACGTCGGCACCGTGATGAACGTCGTGGTGCTGACCGCCGCGCTGTCGAGCCTGAACTCCGGCCTCTATTCGACCGGGCGCGTGCTGCGCTCGCTGGCGATGGGCGGATCGGCGCCGCGCTTCGTGTCGCGGATGAACGCACGGGGCGTGCCGTACGGCGGGATCCTGATAACGGTCGCGATCAATGCGATCGGTGTGCCGTTGAACTACATCGTGCCGGCGCAGGCGTTCGAGATCGTGCTGAACATGGCGTCGCTCGGGATCATCACGACCTGGGGCTTCATCGTCATGTGCCAGATCCTGTTCCGCCGCGCGGTCGATCGCGGCGAGTTGAAGGCGGTGTCGTTCCGGATGCCCGGCGCGCCGTTCACGTCGTGGCTCACGCTGGCCTTCCTCGTCGGCGTGCTGGTGCTGATGGCGTTCGACTATCCGGGCGGCACGTGGACCATCGCGATGATTCCGGTCGTCGTGCTCGCACTCGTGGTGGGCTGGAAGCTGGCGAAGCGCGGTGCGGCGCGAGAGCAGGCGGCGAATGCGCGTACGTCCGTGGCCACGAGCGCCGTCGCCGATCCGGTACAGGGTGCCTGACGGTACTCGCCGCGCGCGCCGGTCCGTTCGCGGCCGGTGTACCGGCGCAGTCAGTTCAAGCCGGCGCGTTCACCGACCCATCGGCTGAAGTCGCCGGCCATTTCCTCGGTCAGTTCGTGACCGGCGTCGTACAGCCGCGTATCGTGCGCGACACCGAGCGACGTGAGTTTCGCGTCGGCGGTGTCGGCCCACGCGACGGGCAGCTTGTCGTCGAAGCGGCCGTGCACGATCAGCGCATGGAGCGGGCGAAGCGCATCGCGCGGCGCGATCAGCGGATCGATTTCGGGCAGGATGCGCCCGCACAGCACCGCGAAGGCGGCGACATCGTCCGGCGACGTGAGGCCGACGCCCGCGCTCATGATGCCGCCCTGGCTGAAGCCGGCGATCACGGTCGGCAATGCGGAATTCGCGCCGTCGCGGGCGCGGAAGGCACGCAGCAGCGTGATCAGCTGAATGCGGCTTTCATTCGCGCGGGCCGCGTCGATTTCGGGGCCGTTCGGGCCGAAGCGCACCGGAAACCATGCATGCTGGCCGGGCCCGAACGTGAGCGGGGCGCGCAGGAACGCGATCTCGATCCGAGGATCGATGATGCCGGCCAGGTTCAGCAGGTTGGTTTCGTTGCCGCCGACGCCATGCAGCAGCAACAGGCGGGCAACGGGGCGGCCGGCGGCCGGGCGCAGTCGGTATTGGAGGCCCGACTCGGGATCGGTGGTCAGCGGCAGGACGTCGGTCATTGCGTGAATCCGGAAGGGGAACGATGCGACAGTCTAGAGCGTACGGGCGGGCGGGTGAATCGTCGGCGAGCGATTGATTGTTTCCTGATGGGAATGAATTCGGTGCATCGAGCCTGTCGCTCACGCGCAGGCGATGCCGCCACCACGCCCGAACCCGCTAGGGAAAACGATAGTGCCCGGAATGCCGCGTGCGCACGATCGAGTAAGCACGCAGTCAGCTTCGCTATTCAGAATCGCCGAACTCATTCAAAAAGCAAACCAGGAGACAGGCG
Organism: Burkholderia sp. Bmkn7; assembly: GCF_041103175.1. Taxonomy (NCBI): domain Bacteria; kingdom Pseudomonadati; phylum Pseudomonadota; class Betaproteobacteria; order Burkholderiales; family Burkholderiaceae; genus Burkholderia; species Burkholderia sp. Bmkn7. The sequence goes on from NZ_JBGCUH010000002.1 coordinate 1,691,434, forward strand.
ATGCATGATGGGTTGGTGAAAAAAATCGAAGCGCATCCGAAGTATGCGCAGCTCAAGCGACGGCGCAATACGCTCGGCATCTTCCTGACCGTGCTGATGCTGATCGTCTACTACGGCTACATCGCACTGATCGCATTCGACAAGTCGTTTCTCGCGAAGCCCGTGAGCACCGGCGTGACGAGTGTCGGCGTGCCGATCGGCATGGCGGTGATCGTATTCACCGTCGTCATCACCGGCATCTACGTGCGCCGCGCCAACAACGAATACGACCAACTGACGCAGGACATCCTGCAGGATGTCGCCCGATGAACAAGACACTTTCGATGATGCTGGTCGCGCTGCTGGCCGCGGGCGCGTGCGGCGTGGCCGTCGCGGGCGGCGGCGATGTCGGGCAGACCGCCAAGCAGGCGACCAACACCACGGCCATCGTCCTGTTCGCGCTGTTCGTGGCAGGGACGCTGTGGATCACCAAGTGGGCGGCTTCCCGCACGCGTTCCGCCGCGGATTTCTATACGGCCGGCGGCGGCATTACCGGGTTCCAGAACGGGCTGGCCATTTCGGGCGACTACATGTCGGCCGCTTCCTTCCTCGGCATTTCCGCCGCGGTGATGACGTCGGGTTACGACGGCCTGATCTATTCGATCGGCTTTCTGGTGGGCTGGCCGGTCATCACGTTCCTGATGGCCGAGCGGCTGCGCAACCTCGGCAAGTTCACCTTCGCCGACGTCGCGGGCTACCGCTTCGAGCAGGGGCCGATCCGCAGTTTCGCCGCGGTCGGCACGCTGGTGGTGGTGGCGTTCTACCTGATCGCGCAGATGGTGGGCGCGGGGCAGCTCATCAAGCTGCTGTTCGGTCTCGACTACTGGGTGGCCGTCGTGATCGTCGGCGCGCTGATGATGGTCTACGTGCTGTTCGGCGGCATGACCGCGACCACCTGGGTGCAGATCATCAAGGCATGCATGCTGCTCGCGGGCGTGACGTTCATGGCGATCATGGTGCTCGCGCAGTACGGCTTCAGCCCGGAGGCGCTGTTCGCCCATGCCGTGGAGGTCAAGACCGCGATTGCGGCGAACGCGGGCAAGTCGCCGGACGACGCGACCCGTATCGGGCTGTCGGTCATGTCGCCGGGCGGGTTCATCAAGGATCCGGTCTCGGCCATCTCGTTCGGCATGGCGCTGATGTTCGGCACCGCCGGCCTGCCGCACATCCTGATGCGCTTCTTCACGGTGCCGGATGCGAAGGAAGCGCGCAAGTCGGTGTTCTGGGCCACCACCTGGATCGGCTATTTCTACGTGCTGATCTTCATCATCGGTTTCGGCGCGATCACGCTGGTGCTGACCAATCCGGAACTGTCCGACGTGGCCAAGGGCGTGATCAAGGGCGGCGCGGGCACGGCCAACATGGCCGCGGTGCTGGTGGCCAAGACGGTGGGCGGCGACGTGTTCTACGGCTTCATCTCGGCCGTGGCCTTCGCGACGATCCTGGCGGTGGTCGCCGGGCTCACGCTGTCCGGCGCGTCCGCGGTGTCGCACGATCTCTACGCGACCGTCTTCAAGAACGGCAAGGCCGACAGTGCCGACGAACTGAAGGTGTCGCGCATCACGACGCTGGTGCTCGGCGTGATCGCCGTGCTGCTGGGCATCGCGTTCGAGAAGCAGAACGTCGCGTTCATGGTGTCGCTGGCCTTTGCCGTGGCGGCGTCGGCCAACTTCCCGGTGCTGTTCCTGTCGATGATGTGGAAGGGCTGCACCACGCGCGGCGCGGTCATCGGCGGGTTCCTGGGGCTGGCCTCGTCGGTGGGGCTGACCATCGTGTCGCCGTCGGTGTGGGAGGCAACGCTCGGTTATCCGAAGGGATCGGCGTGGTTCCCGTACACGTCGCCCGCGCTGTTCTCGATGACCATCGGCTTCGTGGGCGTGTGGCTGTTCTCGGTGCTTGACTCGAGCGCGCGCGCACGGTCGGAGAAGGGCGCGTTCGCCGCGCAGCAGGTGCGCTCGGAAACGGGCCTGGGGGCGACCCGCGCCAGCAGCCACTGACCGGCCGCCGGTCACGCCCGCCCGGGGGCCGACGATGCCGTTCGTCGCATCGTCGGCCCCCGTGCGGGCGGTATCGTTTTCACCCGTCCGTCCAATGATTCACCGGCAATAAAAAATCGCGCGTTCAGCTGGATTCGCCGATAATTCGCAAACGTTTTACGAAATCCATTTAGCGGTCAATTCGCGGATCGAATAAATAAAAACAAAATATCCGAATCCCGGATTTACGATCGCGCAGGCGCGCCGGCACAAGCCTTGAGGCACAAGGTTAACGGCAGATCCCGGCAATACTTTAGGGTTCTTTCGCCACAATTATTCATTGCATTTTTATCAATGAACGATTGATTTCCGGTCATCGGAGCGTCATACACCATCCCCGATAATTCGGCGCTCACATTCTTTCAATAGACCAAACGGCGATCGAAGCCGGATCGCCGCGGGGAGCTGGACTCATGACCATCCGTCATCGCATTACGCTGCTAGTCGTCCTGACGTTCTTCGCGCTGTCCGCGATCGGCATCTATGCCGTGTACCAGACGCGCAAGAGCGCGTCGGAGGTGCGTCAGGTCACCCAGGGCATCGTGCCGAGCGCGCTCGCGTCGGCCGATCTCGTCGCCGATGTGAAGAACATCCAGATCGCGACGATGACGCTCGTCTACGCGCCCGACGCGAATACCGCCGCCCAGGCGCGCGACGAGCTGAAGGCGAAGCAGGCCGCGCTGCGCGCCGCACTCGACGTGCAGGCGAAGTCGGCGGTCGGCCAGGCGCAGGTCGGGCTCGTGTCGCAGGCGAAGGACAGCGCCGCGAACTATTTCGCGGCGATCGACGACACCGTGAAGATGAAGGCCGACGGCAAGCCCGAGATGGCGCAGGCGTACCTGTTCGCGAACGTCGCGCAGTATCGCGACGAACTCGAAAGCATCGTCGACACGCTGCGCGTCGAGAAGAACCGCCAGAAGGACGTCGCGATCAGCGCGCTGAACGGGATGCTCTCGACGACGGCGACCGCGATCGCGGGCGTCGCCGGCACGGTGATCGTGCTGCTGACCGCGCTCGGCTTGCTGCTGTATCGCCAGATCACGCGCCCGCTGATCGGGATGCAGACGGCGATGAGCGAGATCGCGGCGAGCCAGGATTTCACGCGCCGCGTGCCGGTGGGCCGGATGGACGAAATCGGCCATTCGATCGTCGCGTTCAACGGGATGATCGAGAAGATCCAGGAGAACGCCGCGCAGCTCAAGCAGAAGACGGCCGACATCCAGGCGATGCTGCAGAACATGCAGCAGGGGATCCTGACCGTCGTCGAAGGCGGCGTCGTGCATGCCGAGTATTCCGCGTACCTCGAGACCATCTTCGAGACGAACGACATCGCCGGCCGCGACCTGATGGCGCTCGTGTTCGACGATTCGGCGATCGGCGCCGACGCGCGTTCGCAGGTCGACGCGGCCGTGCATGCGTGCCTCGGCGAAGACAGCATGAACTTCGAGTTCAACGAGCACCTGCTGGTGAATGAAGTCGCGAAGCGGATGCCGGACGGCCGCGAGAAGTGGCTCGACCTGAGCTGGTCGGCGATCACCGACGAGACCGACACGGTGGTGCGCCTGATGCTGTGCGTGCGCGACGTGACCGAGATCCGCGAGCTGACCGCGCAGGCCGGCGAGCAGCAGCGCCGCCTCGAGATGATCGGCGAGATCCTGTCGATCAGCCAGGACAAGTTCCACGACTTCGTGCACAGCGCGAAGGGTTTCCTCAGCGAGAACGAGCGGATGATCCGCCAGCACGAGCGTGCCGATCACTCGATCGTCGCGGCGCTGTTCCGCAACATGCACACGATCAAGGGCAATGCACGCACGTACAGCCTCCAGCACCTGACGAACATCGTCCACGAAGCGGAGCAGGCGTACGACTCGCTGCGCCGCGCGGACGGCGGCCCCGAGTGGAACCGCGACGCGCTGATGGACGACCTGGCGCGCGTGCGCGAGGCCGTCGAGCACTACGCGACGATCAACGCGGTCACGTTGGGCCGCAGCGGTGACGCGGTGCAGGGCGGCACCGACTTCCTGATGGTCGAGCGCGCGCACATCAGCGAGAGCCTGCGTGTGCTCGACGGCGCCGATCCGGCGAACGCGGCCGACTGGCACGCGGCACGCGATGCCGTACGCCGCATGCTGAGCCAGCTCGGCACGCAGGGGATCGGCGATGCGCTCGGCGGCGTGATCGAGTCGCTGCCGTCGCTCGCGGCCGAACTCGGCAAGCCGGCGCCCGTCGTGCATATCGACAGCCACGGCCAGCGCGTGCGCAGCGAAATCGTCGCGACGCTGAAGAACGTGTTCATGCACCTGCTGCGCAACGCGATCGACCACGGGATCGAATCGTCCGACGAACGCCGCGCGGCCGGCAAGGCGGCATCCGGCACGATCGACATCGCGGTCGGCGTGGGCGGCGGCGAGCTGTGGTTCGTGCTGAGCGACGACGGCCGCGGCCTCGCGCTCGACCGGATTCGCGGCATCGCGCGCGAGCGCGGCTGGATCGATGCCGACCACGACGCGGCGCTGTCCGACGACGCGGTGGCCGAGCTGATCTTCCGCCCGGGTTTCTCGACCGCGAGTGCCGTGACCGAAGTGTCGGGGCGCGGCGTCGGCATGGACGCGGTGCGCAACTTCCTGAAGCGCGACGGTGGCGATATCGCGCTGCGCTTCACCGACGATCGTGTCGGCGCGCCGTATCGTGCGTTCGAAACGATCGTGTCGTTGCCGGCCCGCTTCGCGGCGGACGGTGCCGCTCACGAGCGCGCGCGCAGCGCGGACGTCGGCGCGGTGGAGTGACGAAGTGATCGTGCAGGCGTGGATGATCCAGATGGCCGCCGCGCTGGCGGGCGGCGCAGTCGTCGCAGTCGTGGCGGCGATCGGTTTTCGCGTGATGCGCAAGCGGCTCGTTGCGGCGCTGGAGCGCGATGCGCATGCGTTGCGCGGTGCGCTCGACGCGGCCGGCGAGCGTGCCGAACAGGCGGCGGCCGCGCACGCGGAGGCGGCCGACGCATGGGCGCACCGCGAGGCGCAGCTCGAGGATGCGCTGGCACGCGAGACTTCCGCGGCCGGCACGCAGCGTGACGCGCTGCAGGCCATGTCGGCCGATCGTGCCGCGCTGGCGCAGCACGCGCAGAAGATCGCCGACGAAGCCGCGCGCCTGCGCGGGCTCGCCGGCACCTTCGAGCGCTGGCACGAGCAGATGATCTCGCTGACCACGCAGAACCAGGACATGCGCGCGAAGAACCAGGAGCTGTCGGCGATCGTCGCGCACGTATCGATCGTGTCGCTGAACGCGTCGATCGAGGCGGCGCGCGCCGGCACGGCCGGGCGCGGCTTCTCGATCGTCGCGAGCGAGGTGCGCGGGCTGGCCGCGCGCTCGCAGCAGCTGTCGAACAGCTATCGCGACAGCCTGAACCGCAACGATCTCGTGACGGCCGCGACGTTCCAGGACATCCAGGCCGGCGGCAAGATGATCACGGCCGCGCTCGCGACCGTCGAGGCGCTGGCCGGGCAACTGCATGCGCGGATCGACGGAGGCGCGACGTGATCAGCGCGCAGGCGAAAGCCGGTTTCGAGCGGATCTTCTTCGATGCGGCGCGCACGCGGCTCGCATCCGGCGGTGCGTGCGACATCCGGCCGTCCGCCGGCGCGGCGCACGACGCGCACGATCACGCACACGTGAAGTCGCGCGCGAAGCCGACGGTGCCCGAGCACGTCGCGGCGCTGACGATCTCGGCGCTGCATTTCCGCCTGCTGCTCGCGCTGCGCTTCAGCGACGACGACGCGACGCGCCGCTATTTCGCCGGCGCGACCGCGGGCACCGGCAGCCAGCGGCCGCTGCCCGAAGCGTTCATGGAGGTCGCGAACCTGTGCTGCGGCGCGATCAACCAGGCACTGACCGCCCCGTTTCCCGACCTGGGGATGTCGACGCCTTATCTGCTGAGCGGATCGAGCATCGATTACCTGGGCGCGCTGTCGCCCGATCACGTGGCCGCTTACGACCTGACGCTTGACGGCGACGTGCGGGTCGGCGCGACGCTGTGCGTATGCGCGAACGCGCCGGTCGATTTCCATGTGCCGGAAACGGCCGTGATGGAAACCGGCGGCGAGCTCGAACTGTTCTGACCGACCCTGACCGACCATTAGGAAACCTTGAGATGACCGTAGACCAACCCGTCAGCAAGGTGCTCGTGCTGGACGACAGTCGCGCGCACGCCGACGCGATCAAGCGTTTCTGCGACGAGCACAACCTGGTCGGCCTGACCGTGCGGCGCAACCGGCTGCTGAAGGTGCTGCGCTCGAACATCGACCTCGGCGCGATCCTGCTGGCCGAGGATTACGGCGGCTCGCCGGCCGAGAGCGCGATCATCGCGACGCAGATCGATGCGCTGCGCCCCGAGCTGCCGATCATCCTGCGCCGCGACTCGCATGCGTCGCGCGACGGGTTGCCGGAGGCGCTCGCGCGTGTTGCGTGCGCGGCCTACGTCGCGGACGACATGACGCCGCTCAAGCGCGCGATCGACGAATACCTGTTCGGCCGCGATTACCCGAACGCGCTCGTGCGCGGCATCTCGGAGATCACCGAGGCGCGCATCGACAGCCTGTTCCCGGGCATGACGATCGAGCACGAAACGCCGTGCATCGTGCGCGACCAGATCATCTTCGGCGAGGTGTTCAGCCTGATCGCGCTCGAAAGTGCGTGGTGCCGCGGTTACATGCTGCTGCAGACGAGCGAGCAGCCGCTGCTCGACATGCTCGGCGGCACGCGCGAGGCCGGCCGCGCGCCGGATTTCCGCGACGTGAACAGCGTGCTCGGCGAACTCACCAATCTCGTGTGGGGCGCGTTCAAGAACCGCTATCTCGGCGACGCCGAGGCACTGGCGCGCCATCCGGTGCAGGTGCCGCTCGTCGTCAATCACAAACAGAAGTTCATCTCGTTCGGCGGCGACTGCCCGCAGCTCTGCTTCAAGTACCGGATGACCGACCCGGCATCGGGGCGCGCTGTCTGCATCGACCAGCGCTTCGTGTTCAGCCTGAGCTGGTCGCCGGAGGATTTCCGCGAATCGGTGCAGGACGTGGGGCCGATGGTCGAATCGGGTGAACTCGAACTGTTTTGAATGTTGAAGTCGCAACAAGGAAAGGGGAATACAGCATGGCAAAGATTCTGGTGGTCGACGATTCGGGCACGGTGCGCGACGAGGTCGCGGGTTTCCTGCGCAATCACGGGCTCGACGTCGCGACGGCCGTCGACGGCAAGGACGGGCTCGCGAAGCTCAAGGCGACGCCCGGCGTGCGCCTCGTGATCAGCGACGTGAACATGCCGAACATGGACGGCCTGACGATGGTCGAGAAGATCCGCGGCGAACTGGCGAATTCGACGGTCAACGTCGTGATGCTGACGACCGAAAGCAGCCCGGCGATGAAGGAGCGCGGCAAGGCCGCCGGCGTGAAGGGCTGGATCGTGAAGCCGTTCAAGGGCGACGCGGTGCTCGACGCGCTGAAGAAACTCGCGGGCTGACGCACCGGGCGCCGGGGCTCGTCCGCGACCGGTCGCGCATTCAGCGCTGCGGTTCGGGTTGCGCGGTCGCCGTTTCGCCGGTTGCGGCCGGCACGCGTGGCGCGGGCGTCTGCCATTGCACGACGATCATCCCCGCGAAGATCAGCGCGACGCCCGCGACGCGGCCGGGTGTCGCGAGCCGCTGCGCGAGCCCCATCAGCCCGTAGTGGTCGATCAGCAGCGACGCGAGCGTCTGCCCGGCGACGACGCACACGATGAAGGTCGTCGCGCCGAGCCGCGGCGTCAGGATCAGCGCGAGCGTGATGTAGATCACGCCCGCGAGGCCGCCGAGCCACATCCACAGCGGGCGCTGCAGCGCGTCGCCGACGAGCGGCGCGTTCGCGCGGGTGGCCAGCAGCACGGGCAGCACCGCGAGCAGGCTGACCGTCAGCGACGCGACGCTCGCCCACAGCGGGTGGCCGAGCGCGCGCCCGAGCGCGGCGTTGCTGCCGCCTTGCAGCGGCACGAGCGCGCCGGCGGCGAAAGCCGCGGCGGCGAGCGGAAGGGTGGCGAAGGAAAGGGACGTCGTCATCGTGGTCGGTCGCGAAAGGATATTGAAATGAGTGTCGTCCATTAAGATGGCGAATGGAAATTCGTTCTTCGGATGCTTCATATTCCTTTCATGAATAACCTGGCCCGCATCGACCTGAACCTGCTCGTGACGCTGCATGCGCTGCTGAGCGAAAGGCACATCTCGCGCACCGCCGTCCGGCTGCACCGCAGCCAGCCGGCCGTGAGCCACGCGCTCGCGCGGCTGCGCGAGATCTTCGGCGATCCGCTGCTCGTGCGGCGCGCGGGCCGGCTCGAGCTGACCGCGCGCGCGAACGAACTCGTCGAACCGCTGAACGACGTGCTCGCCCGGCTCGGTGCGCTGATCGAGCCGCCCGCGTTCGACCCGTCCGCGGCCACGCGCGTGTTTCGCATCGCGATGTCCGACTACGGCGCGCGGATCGTGCTGCCGGCGCTCGTGAAGACGCTGCGTGCCGATGCGCCGGGCATCGAGCTGATCGTGTCGCAGGCCACGCGCGAGGCGATGCGGATGCAGTTGATGGACGGCGAGATCGACCTCGCGCTCGGCGTGCTGCCCGCGTTGCAGCATGACCTGCATGCGCAGCCGCTGTTCGTCGAATCGTTCGCGTGCGTGGCCGATGCGGGCCGCCTGCCGCGCCGCGGCGAACTCGCGCTCGACGCGTGGCTCGCGCGGCCGCATGCGCTGGTCGCGATGCGCGACGGGATGGACAACGAAGTCGATCGCGCGCTCGCGCGGCTGCGCCGCGAGCGGCACATCGCGGTGATCCTGCCGTTCTGGGGCGTCGCGAACGACCTGATCGCCGGCACCGACCTCGTGCTGACCGTCGCGCGACGCAATCTCGACCGCGTGCGAGACGATGCGCGCCTGCGCGTGTTCGAGCCGCCGTTCCCGATCGATTCGTTCGAGTTCGCGCAGCACTGGCACGCGCGCCGGCACGGCGACGCCGCACACATCTGGCTGCGTCAGACGATCGCGCGCGTCGCGAGCGGCGGGTAGGCGCGCGGCGCGGCCGGCCGCGTGCGCGATTTACAGCGTGCCGCGATGTCCGTATCCTGCGGGTGCCGAGGGCGGCGTGCCTGCGCGACATGCGCGGCACGCCCGGCATCCACAACAATCAGGAACGGGACACTTTCCCATGAAACACAAAATCGCTCGGGCCGCGCTCGTGCGCGGCGCATGCGTGACGCTGGCGGCTGCGCTGGCAGGCGGGTGCGCCGGTACCGCGCAGCAGAATGCACAACAGGCCGCCGCCGTCGGCAGCGGTTCGTCGTATACGTGCTACCCCACGCAGTCCGATGGACAGGTGACGGCCGGCAAGGGCGCGAACGGGTGTTATTTCGTGCTGCACGATCCCGCGACGAAACAGCCGCTGCCGAACACGCATTATGCGTTTGCGCTGTACACGAGCGCGGCCCAGGACAACCAGGAACTCGAAGTCGAAGGCACCACCGACGCGCAGGGGCGCACGGCCTACGTGCGTTCCGCCGCGCCGATCGACGCGGCGCGCATGGTGCTCGTCCGCACGATCGGCGACGGCCCGATGGGGCGCATCCCGGTGCTGGTCCGCCCGACGGACGGCAAGCGCGTTCCGTTCGCGAAGTACAAGGTCATCGGCTGCAACGGGCCGTACGAAGGCACGACCGACGAAACGGGGCGCGGCGTGATGTACCGCTGCAAGACGCAGTCGAAGATCGACGTGTCGTTCTACTCGTCGCGCCCGTAAGGTGAGCGGCCGGGTGTCCGGCGCCGCCGCCGCGCCGCAGACGGAGACGCTGATCGCGAAGGGCGTCGTGTTTACCGTCGTGGGCACGTGCATGCTGATCGCCGTCGCGCTGTACGCGCAGTCGACGCGTGAATTCCTGCGGACCTCGGTCGTCGTGCCGGGGCGCGTCATCAGGCTGAACGCGGGTCCGCATCATCCGGAGATCGCGTTCACGACGCTCGCGGGCGAGAAGGTCGAATACGCGCAGGGCGGCGGTGTCAGCGTGCAGGACGGTGAGGCGGTCGAGGTGCGCTACGCGCCCGACGCGCCCAGGATGACCGCGCAGATGAATACGTTCGGTGCGATCTGGGGCGCCGTACTGGCCCTCGGCGGGATGGGCATGGTCTTTTTCGTCGTCGGCGTCGTTCAACTGCGCTCGGGCGTGCGCGCGTGGCGCAGCGGGCGCAAGCGCGCGTGACAGCTGGCGTCGTGCTGAATCCTGCCGAACCCCATCGAGCAAAACATCATGAAACCCATCACGAGACTGCCGGCCCGATTTCGTTGCCGCGCGGGCGATCGCATGCGCGACGTCGCTGCTGGCTGCCTCGTCACTTCACAGGACTTTCGGGCATGACCATCCGCTTGATACCCTGGTTGATCGCGATCGGCACCGCATGCACGGGCCTGGCCGCGCACGCGGCGGGCACCGCACATTCGCTTGACGAGGTGCCCGGGAAGTTCAGTTCACCCGACGCACGCGCCGCGTACGCGCGCGACATGAGCGGCGTGCCCGAACAGGACGGTTTCGGCGTGCACCTGCCGCCCGGCTTCACGAAAGAGGCATTGGTTGCGCAGCTTGCGCCGGGCCAGCCGCTCGGGCGCGTCGTGCTGGTCGGCGCGAAGCCGTGGCCGCAGCGCCCCGGTGCGTTTGTCGCGATCGTCTGTGCTGCACTGACCGACGACCTTGCGCGTGAAGTGCTGCGATTCCGCGCGCCAACCGATTGTGAGGGCTATGAGCGCCACCCCGATGCCGATGAAACGAAGGAGCTGGTCTGGCTGGGCGTGTTCGAGCGCAGTCCCGACGGTGCGCCGCGCCTCGTCGCGCGTACCGAACAGCCGCTCGACCAGGGGATTGACTGGAGCCAGACGAACATCGAGAGTCCCGACTCCTTCAGAAAGACGGACGATTTCGCCATACGGCCCCAGCGGTGGTTACGGTTCGATCTTGCCCCCTACGCACTGCGGGCGGGCGATGCGGCATTCGGCGTGCGTGCGGGCTGGTCAATCGGTTATGCGGGCGGTGGCGCATCGTTCGAGGCGCTGTATCTGTTCCGGATCGACGGCAAGACGCTGCGCATCGCGTTCGCGCAGCCGATGATGTTCTACCAGGACCTCGCCGGCGACTGGCATCGCGACGGCACGCGCGATCACGATATCTCGGAGGCCAGCAATACGCTGAACGTGCTGCCGACGTCGACGGAGGGTTTCCACGACCTGCAGCTGCGCCAGCGCGGCGGCAAATGGCGCCAGACGTTTCGCTGGTCGGCCACCGACGGAGCGTATCAGCCGCGCTGAAGTGGCGCGATCGCCGCCTTTGCCGCGCGGACGGCGGGCAACGCGAGTGGTATGCAACTGGACGCCGCCCGTAATGTGGAGGACGATTTCAACACCGTGCCGTGAACGGGCGTGCATCACCGCCGCGCGTTCATGTCGTGCCGAACCCTGCCGAACCCCGTCGAGCGAATCATCATGGAATCCGATCAAGAGACTGCCGGGCCGATCCTGTTGCGCGACGCGCACGACGGCGTCGTCACGCTGCGACTGAATCGCCCGCAGCAATTCAACGCGTTATCCGAGGCGTTGCTCGCGAGCCTGCACGATGCGTTCGATACGCTGGCGGCCGATCCGCACGTGCGCTGCGTCGTGCTGGCCGCCGAAGGCCGGGCGTTCTGCGCGGGCCACGACCTGCGGCAGATGCGCGGCACACCCGAGCTCGATTACTACCGCACGCTGTTCGCGCAATGCAGCCGCGTGATGCTCGCGATGCGCGCGTTGCCGGTGCCGGTGATCGCACGCGTGCACGGCATCGCGACGGCGGCCGGCTGCCAGCTCGTCGCCGCGTGCGATCTGGCCATCGCGGCCGATACCGCGCGCTTCGCGGTGTCGGGCATCAACGTCGGGCTGTTCTGTTCGACGCCGGCCGTTGCGTTGAGCCGCAACGTCACGGCGAAGCGCGCGTTCGACATGCTCGTGACCGGGCGTTTCGTCGATGCGGCGACGGCCGCCGCGTGGGGGCTCGTCAACGAGGCCGTGCCCGAGGACGCGCTCGACGCGGCCGTCGCACGCAAGGTCGCCGAGATCGTCGCGAAGAGCCCGGCCGCGGTGCGCTACGGCAAGCAGATGTTCTATCGCCAGCGCGAGTTGCCGCTCGACGAAGCCTATGCGTATGCGGGCGACGTGATGGCGCGCAACATGATGGAAGAGGATGCGGGCGAGGGGATCGACGCGTTCCTCGAGAAGCGCAAGCCGACGTGGCGTTCGTAGTGCGACGTCGAAGGCCGGCGAACGGCGCGGAAGGGCCGTAACCCGGGCCTGTCCCGTCCACCGGAAAACGAACGGGCTGCCCGAGGCAGCCCGCAACCGAAGCGGCACTTGCGGCGTAGCGCGCGGCCGCGCGCCGCCGCAGCGACCCGTGTCAGCGCCCGTAGCTTCCGGTCCGCAGCGCCGGCTGTTCGCTCGACGCACCGGGCGGCACGATCACGACCGGCACGCGGCGCGCGAGCGCGCACATCAGCTCGTAGCCGATCGTGCCGCTGGCTTCCGCCACGTCGTCCACCTTCACCTGGTCGCCCCACAGCTCGACGCTCGACCCGATGCCCGCGTCCGCGCACGGCGTCAGGTCGACGGTCAGCATGTCCATCGACACGCGGCCGACGACGCGCGTCATCACGCCGTTCACCGCGATCGGCGTGCCGGTCGGCGCGTGGCGCGGATAGCCGTCCGCATAACCGCACGCGACGACGCCGATCCGCATCGGCCGGTCGGCCTTGAAGCGGCGGCCGTAGCCGACGGTTTCTTCCGGCGCGAGCGTCTGCACGCCGATGATCTTGCTCGTCAGCGTCATCGCGGGCATCAGCGGCGTGTCGGCGATATCCCGCGACACACCCGTCGGCGATGCACCGTACAGGATCGTGCCGGGCCGCACCCAGTCGCGGTGCGCGTGCGGATGCCACAGCACGGCCGCCGAGTTCGACGTCGAGCGCTCGCCGGGAATCCCCGCCGTGGCCGCGTCGAACTGTTCGAGCTGCCAGTCGGCCTGGCCTTCGTCGGCGTTCGCGAAATGCATCATCAGCGTGATCTTGCCGATCGACGGCGCGCCGGCCGCGCGCTCCCACGCCGCGCGGAAAACGTCGGGCCGGTAGCCGAGGCGGTTCATCCCGGAGTTCATCTTGAGCTGGATGTCGATCGGCTGCCGCGGCTTTGCCGCGATCAGCAGGTCGAGCTGTTCGTCGCAGTGCACGGACACCGTCAGCCGATGACGGTCGGCCAGCTCGACATCGGCCGGCTCGAAGATCCCCTCGAGCAGCAGCACGGGCTTGTCCCAGCCGAGCTCGCGCACGCGCACGGCTTCGTCGAGGTCGAGCAGCGCGATGCCGTCGGCGGCGGCGAGGCCCGGATAGATCCGCTCGATGCCGTGGCCGTATGCGTCGGCCTTGACGACGGCCCACACGCGCGATTGCGCGGCGGTGCGGCGGATGAAGTCGAGGTTGTGGCGGATGGCGTCGGGGCGGATATGGGCGACGATGGGACGGGGCATGGCGATGTCTCGGATCGGATGTCGTTGGGCGCGCGCGGCGGCGTGGGTTCGGCAGTCCGGCGCGAAAACACGCCGGGCCAGTGTTGAGCGCTATCTTATTGGTGTTCGACCAGTTTTAATTAACGTATTTGTCGACGATTTGGTGGAAATTTTTGTGTTCGTCCTGGCTGGGCCCAGCTGTCGACAGGCCGCGCAGCCGAGTCTCCCGTCTAGAAAACCGGTGCGCGAACGGCATGACGCAATGCTAAGCTCTCGGCGATCTTGTCATTGATCAATGTAACGATAAAGGAGGAGACTTTTGATGACGACGTCCCAGCTGTGCCTGTTCATCGTCGCGCTGTTGCCGTTCACGATGACGTTTCTCGCGAAGGCCCGCAAGGGTTACGACAACCGCGCGCCGCGCGACTACCTGGCGAAGCTCGAAGGCTGGCGCGCGCGGGCGCAGGCCGCGCACCAGAACGCATGGGAGGCGCTCGCGCTGTTCACGGCCGCGCTGGTGGTGGCATGGCACAACGGCGCGAACGTGCATCGCGTCGACCAGCTCGCGATGGCGTTCGTCGCGATCCGGATCGTCTACACGCTGATGTACCTGCTGAACTGGGCGTCGCTGCGTTCGCTCGTGTGGTTCGGCGGGATGGCGTGCGTGGTCGCGTTGTTCTTCGCTGTGCCGTAGGCGCCGGCAGGCAAGGCGAGGCGAGGCCGGCTTCGTGTGCCGGCCCGTCAGGCGCCGCCCGCGCCGCGCGCGTGACTGTCGTTGGATGCGGGCGCAACGATCTTCGCGAGCGTGGCGGGTGGCGCGGCTTCGGTTTCGGCTTCGCGACGCAGGAACGCGATCAACGGATCGAGCAGCCGGTGCCGCGCGGACGGGTTGCGACGCAGCACGAAGCGCCATGACGCATCGCGTGCGAGGCCCGGCACCAGCGGCACCAGCCGCCCGCTGCGCAGTTCGGGCTCGATCAGCGGCACGCGGCCGAGCGCGATGCCCGCGCCGCCGACCGCCGCGCCGATCACCTGGCTGAAACTGCTGTAACGGACGATCTTCGTCTCGAAGTCGTCCGGCAAGCCGAATTCCGATGCCCAGTTGTGCCAGTCGATCTCGGGGCTGTTCTCGTGCATCTCCTGCAGCAGCCGCGAGCGGCACACGTGCCCCGATGCGTACGGAAACAGCTCGGGGCTGCACACCGGGAACACCGTCTCCCGGATCAGCACGTCGTCGTCGTCCCGCAGCCGGTGCGCGGGCACGTGCACGATCGCCAGATCGACGCCGCTGCGCGCGAAATCCGGTTCGTCGTCGAGCACGACGGCGTGCAGCGGCGTGTCGGGATGAAGCGACGAGAATTCCGCGAGGCGGCGTGCGAGCCACATTGCCGAAAACGGCGCGTTGGCGGAGACGGTGAGCCGTTGCGCGGTGCCGCGAATCTCGGCGCAGGCATCGGTGAGGCGCGACAGCGCATCGCTGACGGCCGGCAGCAGGCGCTCGCCGGCCGGCGTGAGGCCGATGCCGCCGAGCCCCGTGCTGCGTTCGAGCAGCCGCGCGCCGAGCGATTCCTCGAGCGCGCGAATCTGGTGGCTGACCGCGCTCGTCGACACGTTCAGCTCGACCGCCGCGCGCGCGAACCCGCCGAGGCGGACGGCCGCCTCGAAAGCCCGCAACGCGCTGAGGGGAGGGAGGTGCGACATGCCGGGTATTGTAGGTGACTCAACACCCGTTGAAAAATCATCTTTTGCCGCGCGCAGGCGGCGCGGGTAGCCTCGATCCGGTCAAGAAAAAATGCAACCAGACACTACCGGAGGGCTTCATGTATTTCGACCGACGACTATGGGCAATGATGGCGGGACTGCGCTGGCGGGTCGCCGCGGCCGTCGCGCTCGGACTGCTCGCGATGGGTGTCGGGATCCTGCGCTTCGTGTTCCTCGGCCGCGTGCTGGCGCTGGTCTTTTCCGGCGCGCCGGCGCGCAGCATCGGCGAAGCCGTCGTTGCAACGGCGGCCTGCGTGTTGCTGCGCGCGTGGCTCGACCATCGCCGCACGGTGCTCGCGCAGCACACGGCCGGGCGCGTGCAGGCCACGCTGCGCGCGCGGCTGTTCGACCGGATCGCGGCGCTCGGCCCCGCATGGTTCAGCGGCGAACGCACGGGCGGCGTGATGCTGGCCGTCGTCGACGGCGTCGAGCAGCTGCAGACCTTTTTCGGCACCTACCTGCCGCAACTCGTGATCGCCGCCTGCGCGCCGGTGATGATCTTCGCGGTGCTCGCGTGGTGGGACGTGCCGACGGCCGCCATCCTGCTGGTCGCGGCGCTCGTCACGCTGGCGCTGCCGCAACTCGTGCATCGTGCCGACAAGCGCGCGGCGCTCGCGCGCTCGGCCGCGTTCAAGGCGTTCGGCGAGGAGTTTCTCGATGCGGTGCAAGGCCTGCCGACGCTGAAGGCGTTCGGGCAAGGCACGGCGTTCGGCGCGAAGCTGGCCGCGAAGGCGCGCGCGCTGTCCGACAGCACGTTCTGGGTGCTCGCGCTCGGCCTGTTGACGCGGCTCTTCACCGATCTCGGCACCGGCCTCGGCGCGGCCGCCGCGATCGCGGTCGGCGCGTGGCGCGTGCGGCACGGTGACATGAGCCTCGAGGCGCTGCTGATCGTGCTGATGGCCGGCAGCGAGATCTTCCGGCCGCTGCGCGACCTGCGTTCGGTATTGCATCAGGGGATGATCGGCCAGTCGGCGGCGAATGCGATCCACGCGCTGCTCGATGCGCGGAGCCACACGCCTTCCGCCGATGCGCCGCGCGTGCAGGGCCTGCGGCCGGAGATCGCGTTCGACGCCGTCAGCTTCGCGTATCCGGGGCGTCGCGCCGACGCGCATGCGGCGCTGAGCTTCTCGGTTCGCGAAGGCGAGACGGTCGCCATCGTCGGGCCGAGCGGCGCGGGCAAATCGACCATCGTGCGCCTGCTGCTGCGCCAGCACGATGCGCAGGGCGGCGCGGTCCGCATCGGCGGCCGCGACGTGCGGACGCTCGATGCCGGCCAGGTGCGCGAGATGATCGCGGTCGTTGCGCAGGATGCGACGCTGTTCGACGGCAGCGTCGCCGACAACCTGCGGCTCGGCCGCCCCGACGCGAGCGACGCGGACATGATCGCCGCCGCGCGTGCGGCCAACGCGCACGATTTCATCTCGGCGCTGCCGGACGGTTATGCGACGCGCATCGGCGAACGCGGGCTCACGCTGTCGGGCGGCCAGCGCCAGCGCCTCGCGATTGCCCGCGCGCTGCTGCGCGACGCACCGATCCTGCTGCTCGACGAGGCGCTGTCGTCGGTCGACGCGGAGAACGAAGCGTTGATCCAGCAGGCACTCGACCGGCTCACGCGCGGGCGGACCACGCTCGTGCTCGCGCACCGGCTGTCCAGCGTGATCGGCGCCGACCGCATCCTGGTGCTCGACCAGGGGCAGGTGGTCGACGAGGGCACGCACGCGGCGCTGATCGCGCGTGACGGCCCGTATCGCCGGCTGATGGGGCCGCAACTGGAGGCGGTCGCCGAATCGGCCGGCGTGGCGACGACGGCCGGCGCGACCGCGCGTGCGTCGTCCGGCCCGCAGGTGCGGCCGCTGAACGACGATGCGGCGGAGATCGGCTGGCCGGAAACGCTGCGGACGCTGCTGCGGTTCGTGCGGCCGTGGACGGGCAAGGTCGTGCTGACGGTGCTGTTCGGGATCGGCCGCGTGCTCGCGTTCATCGGTGTCGGCGTGATCGGCGCGCTGGTGGTCGGTGCGGTACCGGGCGGCCATGTGAGCCCGGCGCTCGTCACGGCGCTGCTCGTGATCGCGCCGGTGGCGGCCGTGCTGCACTGGCTCGAATCGTGGCTCGCGCACGACATGGCGTACCGGCTGCTCGCGGAAATGCGCATCGCGCTGTTCGCGACGCTCGAACGCCTCGCACCGGCCGGGCTGCTGCGCCGCCGTTCCGGCGATCTCGTGTCGCTCGCGACGCAGGACGTCGAGACCGTCGAGTATTTCTATGCGCATACGCTGGCGCCCGCGTTCGTCGCGGTGCTCGTGCCGGTCGCCGTGCTGGTGCTGCTCGCGTCGGTCGCGTGGCCGCTCGCGCTCGCGCTGCTGCCGTTCCTGTTGTGGGCCGGGCTTGCACCGGTGCTGGCGCGGCGCGAGGTCGACCGGCTCGGCACCGGCGCGCGCGAAGCGCTCGGCCAGCTCGGCGCGCACCTGACCGAGACGATCCAGGGGCTCGCGGAGCTGACCGCGTTCCAGGCCGTCGCGCGCCGGCGCGAAGCGTTCGTGGCGGAAGTCGATGCGTACCGGAAGCAACGCGCCAGGCTGCTCGACGACCTGTCGGCGCAGAGCGCCGCACTGGAAGTCGCGAGCGGGCTCGGCGGGCTGGTCGTCGCGGCGCTCGGCGCGCTGCTCTGCGCGCGCGGCTGGTTTCCGCGCGAGTCGTTGCCGCTGCTGGTGCTGGTCGCGGTGGCCGCCTTCATGCCGGTTGCCGAAATCGGCCAGGTCGCGCGCCAGCTCGCCGACACGATCGCGTCGACGCGCCGCCTGCGCGCGCTGGAGAAGGAGCCCGTGCCGGTGACGGACGGCACGCATGCGCTGCCCGCCGATCCGGCGGTGCGCTTCGAGGCGACGTCCTTCACGTACCCGGGCCGCAGCGTGCCCGCGCTCGACCGCGTGAGCTTCGACGTGCCGCCCGGCAGCACGGTCGCGCTGGTCGGTGCGTCGGGCGCCGGCAAGTCGACGGTCGCGAGCCTGCTGCTGCGCTTCTGGGATCCGCAGCAGGGCCGCGTGACGCTCGGCGGCGTCGACCTGCGCGACCTGCGGCTCGACGACCTGCGCCAGCACATCGCGCTGGTTGCGCAGGATACCTACCTGTTCAACGACACGCTGGAGGCGAACATCCGGCTCGCGGCGAACGACGCGTCCGACGCGGACGTGCAGCGCGCGATCGAGCATGCGGCGCTCGGCGAATTCGTTGCGCGGCTGCCGGACGGGCTCGCGACGCGCGTCGGCGAGCGCGGCGTGCAGTTGTCGGGCGGCCAGCGCCAGCGCGTCGCGATCGCGCGTGCGTTCCTGAAGGATGCACCCGTGCTGATCCTCGACGAAGCGACGTCCCACCTCGACACGATCAGCGAGCAGCAGATCCGCGCGGCGCTGGAAGACCTGATGACGCAGCGCACGTCGATCATCATCGCGCACCGGCTGTCGACCGTGCGTAATGCCGACCTGATCCTCGTGATGGAGCAGGGCCGCGTGATCGAGGCCGGACAGCATGCGGACCTGCTGGCGCGGCAGGGCGCGTATGCGCGGCTCGTGTCGCATCAGGCAAGCGGGGTGGCGGTGTAATCGACGTCGCATCGACGCGCGGGCCTCGCTTCCGGCGGTTCCGCGCGCGTGTCGCAACATTCGTCGAGTCACGCCGGCGGGTGCGTGCGTCGCGGGGGCAGCCACCCCGGCACCGTACCCGATCGCCGACGCTTCACGCTGACAAACCCTATGCGCGGGCCGCGACGATTGTCCGAGCGCCCGCGCGATCCTCCTCCTCTCGTGCGTGACGCCCTGAGCCGCAAGCCGGCCCGGTCACCGCCAACTGCGCCCAGGCGCCGCCGCCGTTCGGCGCGGCGTGATCCGGCCCGGGTGCTTCGCCCCGCGCCACCCTCCCTTTCCTCCGATTTATCCGCGCCGCGCGCCCCGGGTTTGTTTCGATGCATTTATCCGTTGCGCGTTTTTTTGTTGTCGTAGTATCGCGGTTGACAACACTTGTTGCACTAAGGTCTAATTCGACATCGCATGTTGCGGTGCGGCTTGATGTCGTCGTTACCGCCGGCCGGCTGGCCGGTCACATCGCTCAATCATGCGGAGAGAAATCATGAGTCGCCGTTCCTTCCTGAAAGCCGTCGCGGTCGTTGCCGCGCTCGGCGCAAGCCTCGCACACGCGGATAGCAGGACGCTCGTCGTCGGCACCGACACGTCGTTCATGCCGTTCGAGTTCAAGCAGGGCGACAAGTATGTCGGCTTCGATCTCGACCTGTGGGCGGAGATCGCGAAGGACCAGGGCTGGAAATACACGATCCAGCCGATGGATTTCGCGGGCCTGATCCCGGCCCTGCAGACGCAGAACATCGACGTCGCGTTGTCGGGGATGACGATCAAGGAAGAGCGCAAGAAGGCGATCGACTTCTCCGCGCCGTACTACGACAGCGGTCTCGCGGCGATGGTGCAGACCGGCAACACGACGATCAAGTCGATCGACGACCTGAACGGCAAGGTGATCGCCGCGAAGACGGGCACCGCGACCATCGACTGGATCAAGGCGCACCTGAAGCCGAAGGAGATCCGCCAGTTCCCGAACATCGACCAGGCCTACCTCGCGCTCGAAGCCGGCCGGGTCGACGCGGCGATGCACGACACGCCGAACGTGCTGTTCTTCGTGAACAACGAAGGCAAGGGCAAGGTGAAGGTCGCGGGCCAGCCGGTCAGCGGCGACAAGTACGGGATGGGTTTCCCGAAGGGCAGCCCGCTCGTGCCGAAGGTCAACGCGTCGCTCGTGAAGATCAAGGCCGACGGCCGCTACGCGCAGATCTACAAGAAGTGGTTCGGCGCCGAGCCGCCGAAGATGTAAGCGCGGCGGCGCACCATGGCGCGGCCGGGCGGCCGCGCCGGTCTTGAATCGAACGGGGAGCGACAAGTGAATTTCGATTGGTCGGCGATCTGGGCGGCGTTGCCGGACCTGATGGACGGGGTCCGGTTGACGGTGTTCATCGCATTTTTCGGGCTGGTGGGCGGCTTCATCGTCGGGATGATCGCGGGCATGTTCCGCGCGTACGGACCGAAGGCGATGAACGTGCTCGCCCAGGTTTATATAGAGTTGATTCGCGGCACGCCGATCGTCGTGCAGGTGATGTTCCTGTACTTCGCGCTGCCGCTGCTCGCGCATATCCGCATCGACGGCCTGACGGCCGCGATCATCGCGATCACGGTGAATTCCGGCGCGTATCTCGCGGAAGTGGTGCGCGGCGCGCTGCTGTCGATCCCGAAGGGGCTGACGGAAGCGGGGCTCGCGATGGGGTTGTCGATGCCGCGCGTGCTGCTGAAGGTGGTCGGGCCGCTCGCGTTCCGGCGGCTGATTCCGCCGCTCGGCAACCAGTGCATCGTGAGCCTGAAGGACACGTCGCTGTTCATCGTGATCGGCGTCGGCGAACTGACGCGCAAGGGGCAGGAAATCATCGCGGGCAATTTCCAGGCGGTCGAGATCTGGAGCGCCGTGGCCGTCATCTACCTGCTGCTGACCGGCGCGATGACGCTGACGCTGCGGCTCGTCGAAAAGAGGATGAGAATTCTATGAGCATGATCGAATTCCAGAACGTGTCGAAGAGTTTTGGCCCCGTGCCGGTGCTGAAGCACATCGACCTGAAGATCGACGCGGGCGAGGTGGTCGTCGTGATCGGCCCGTCCGGCTCGGGCAAGTCGACGATGCTGCGCTGTATCAACGCGCTCGAGAAAATCACCGGCGGCGAACTGCTCGTCGACGGCCAGAGCGTGCGCGGCAACGCGACGACGATCCGCAACATCCGGCTCGAAGCCGGCATGGTGTTCCAGCAGTTCAACCTGTTTCCGCAAATGACCGCGCTCGAGAACGTGATGTTCGGGCCGATCCAGGTGCGCGGCGCGTCACGTGCCGACGCACGCGACCAGGCGATGGCGCTGCTCGACAAGGTCGGCCTCGAATCGCGTGCGAATCATTACCCGTCGGAGCTGTCGGGCGGCCAGCAGCAGCGCGTCGCGATCGCGCGCGCACTCGCGATCCGGCCGCGGCTGATGCTGTTCGACGAGCCGACGTCGGCGCTCGATCCGGAATTGCGCCACGAAGTGCTGAAAGTAATGCAGGATCTCGCCAACGAAGGGATGACGATGATCGTCGTCACGCACGAGATCGGCTTCGCGAAACGGGTCGGCACGCGCCTGCTGTTCATGGATCAGGGCGGCATTGCCGAGGACGGCCATCCGGTCGACCTGATCGACCGGCCGCCGACCCCGCGCCTGAAGGAATTCCTGAAACACGTGTCCTGAACGAAACCGAAATGGCCGACATGCCGCTTTCCCTTACTCCTGTCATCGCCGGTGCGCCGTTCGACATCGGCGTGCGCCTCGGCGAACTCGCCCGTCCCGTGTTCGACGCGTACATGCAGCAGAGCAGCGCGTGGCAGGCCGTACGCCGCTGGCGCGGCCATCCGTTCGTCGATGCGCTGCGGCAGGCGGCGCTGGCCGCGTACCCCGATCTCGTCGCGGAACTGGACGGGATCGCGGCGGGTGTCGGCTGGCCGGCCGAGGACATCTTCCTGTGGAACTGCCGCGGCGAGCTGATCCACAACGCGCCGGACGGTTGCACGACGCTGGCCGCGCGCGATGCGGCCGGCACGCGCTGGATCGCGCACAACGAGGACGGCGATCCGTTCCTGCGCGAACGCTGCCTGCTCGTCGACGTGCAGCCCGACGGCAAGCCGGGCTTCGTCAGCTTCTACTACCCGGGCTCGCTGCCGGGGCACACCTTCGCCGCTAACCGGGCCGGCATCGTGCAGGCGATCAACAACCTGCGGATCAGGACGCCCGCGTCGGGCGTGCCGCGCATGATCCTCGCGCGCGCGGTGCTCGATGCGGCGTCGCTCGACGAGGCCGCCGACGTGCTGCGCGTGAATGCACGCGCGAGCGGCTTTCACCATACGCTCGGCGCGACCGGCGACACGCGGCTGCTGAGCATCGAGGCGAGTGCCGCGCGCTGCTCGGTCGTCGACGTGGCGACGCTGGCCGGGCACGCGAACCATCTCGTGCATCCGGGCTGTGAAGCAGAGGCGCAGATCGTCACGCAATCGTCGGCCGACCGCCAGCGCCGCGTCGACGCGCTCGTGCCCGGGATCGACGCGATCGATGAAGCCGCGCTGCTGCGCGTGCTCGGCGATCGTGCACCGGAAGGGTTGCCGATCTACCGCGACGATCCTGCGGACCCCGACGACGAAAATACGCTGGCCACGGCCGTGTTCGCGATCGACGCGGCGTCGATCGACGTCACCATTCACCAACAAGGCACGCAGCGTTTCGCGACACGCATCGTGCCGTCCGGACGCGCGCACGACGCATCCTGATCCATGAGGCAACGCATGACGACCGTTTTCCATCGCGCTCCGCGCGCCACCTTGCCCGTCGCCGTCGCAGGCGACGGCATCGAGATCATCGACTCGACCGGCAAACGCTATATCGACGCGTGCGGCGGCGCGGCCGTTTCGTGTCTCGGCCACAGCAACCAGCGCGTGATCGATGCGATCAAGCGGCAGGCGCAGCAACTGGCCTACGCGCACACGTCGTTCTTCACGACCGACGTGGCCGAGGAACTCGCCGACCGGCTCGTCGAAGCCGCGCCGGCCGGCCTCGAACACGTGTATTTCGTGTCGGGCGGCTCCGAGGCGGTCGAGGCC
The DNA here is from genome assembly GCF_041103175.1 of Burkholderia sp. Bmkn7. Lineage (NCBI taxonomy): Bacteria > Pseudomonadati > Pseudomonadota > Betaproteobacteria > Burkholderiales > Burkholderiaceae > Burkholderia > Burkholderia sp. Bmkn7. The sequence continues at coordinate 1,714,570 of NZ_JBGCUH010000002.1, forward strand.
GCGCTGAAGCTCGCGCGCCAGTATTTCGTCGAGAAGGGCGAGCCGCAGCGCCGCCATTTCATCGCGCGACGCCAGAGCTATCACGGCAACACGCTCGGCGCGCTCGCGATCGGCGGGAATGCGTGGCGGCGCGAGCCGTTCCTGCCGCTGCTGATCGAGGCGCACCACGTGAGCCCGTGCTTTGCCTATCGCGACCGGCAGGCCGGCGAAACCGACGAAGCGTACGCGCAGCGTCTGGCCGACGAACTCGAGCAGAAGATCGTCGAGCTCGGCGCGGACAACGTCGCGGCGTTCGTCGCGGAGACGGTGGTGGGCGCAACGGCCGGCGCAGTGCCGCCGGTGCGCACGTACCTGAAGAAGATTCGCGCGGTGTGCGACAAGTACGGCGTGCTGCTGATCCTCGACGAGATCATGTCGGGGATGGGCCGCACGGGTTACCTGTACGCGTGCGACGAAGACGGCGTCGCGCCCGATCTGCTGACGATCGCGAAAGGGCTCGGCGCCGGCTACCAGCCGATCGGCGCGACGCTGGTGAGCGACCGCATCTACCGGACGATCGTCGACGGCTCGGGTTTTTTCCAGCACGGCCACACGTACCTCGGCCATGCGACCGCGTGCGCGGCCGCGCTCGAAGTGCAGCGCGTGATTGCCGAAGAGAAGCTGCTCGACAACGTGAAGGCGCGCGGCGAGCAGTTGCGTGCGTCGCTGCGCGAGCATTACGGCGCGCATCCGCATGTGGGTGACGTGCGCGGCCGCGGGCTGTTCGTCGGCGTCGAGCTCGTGCGCGATCGCGACACCAAGGCGACGTTCGATCCCGCGCTGAAGCTGCACGCGGCGGTCAAGCGCGAAGCGATGCAGCGCGGGTTGATGGTGTATCCGATGGGCGGGACGATCGACGGCGTTCACGGCGATCACATCCTCGTTGCGCCGCCTTTCATTTGCACCGCGCAGCAGATCGACACGATCGTCGAGCGGCTGTCGGGCGCGATCGACGCGGCGCTCGCGTCGGCCGGCGCGTAAGTGCATTCGTTGAACGTTCTCCGGAGATCGCCATGACCAACAGACTGCCGCCGTTCGATCCCGCGTCGGCCACCGACGCCCAGAAGGCCGTGCTGGCCGACATTCTCAGCGGCCCGCGCGGCAACCTGAACGGGCCGTTTCTCGGCTGGATCGCGAGCCCCGAACTGGCCCAGCACGCGCAGAAGCTCGGCGCGTTCTGCCGCTATCGCACGGGCCTGCCGCTGCGCCTGTCGGAACTCGCGATTCTCGTGACGGCCGCGCGCTGGCGCTCGCAGGCCGAGTGGCACATCCACCATCCGATCGCGCTCGAAGCGGGGGTGCCGGCCGCGACGGCCGACGCCATTCGGCTCGGCGTCGCGCCCGCATTCGAATCGGACGACGATGCGCTGATTCATGCGTTCGCGAGTGAGTTGTACGACACGCGGCGCGTGAGCGACGCGACGTTCGCGCGGGCGCAGGCGCGCTTCGGCCACGAAACCGTCGTGAATCTCGTTGCATTGCTCGGCTACTACGCGCTCGTCGCGATGACGCTGAACACGTTCGGCATGCGTGCGGACGGGCAGACCGAATTGCCGTTTCCGGAGTAAGGGCGGCGTTCCGGCCGTGCCGGAGCGGGGCGGCGATACGTCTGACGAACATCGTGACGACCTGCTCCCGGCACAATGCAACCAAATGTATTCGTGCGGGATCGACGGCCGATCGCAGCGTATGATGGCTTGTTCACGTCGACATGATCGGTGAGCAAGCATGACGAGTACCCGCAAGACCTTGATGATCGCCGGTGGGCTCCTGGTAGCCGCGGCCGGCACTGCCTACGTGATGCTCCTGCGCGCGGACCACCGTGCGATCGAAGATTCGGGCATCGGCGATTCCGCCGCGCCGGTTGCCGTGGCACCCGCGAACAACGATCACGCGGTGCAGGGCGCCATCGCGCCGCCGGCCCCGGCGGCCCCGGCGGCCCGGGCCGATACGGCATCGAAGCAGGCAGCCGTTTCCCCGCAGCCGCCCGCCCCGGCAACGCCCGCACCTGCACCCGCGCGTGTCGGTGCCGCACCCGCATCCGTCCCCGCCGTTCCTGTCGTGAGCGAGAAAGCGCAGCCGAGCGCACCGGCGCCGAAGGTCAACGTCGTGACCGTCGATGCGCAGGATTCGACCCCGCCGGCCCCGGCGCCGGCTGCGAAACCTGCGCAGCCGGTCGCCCCCGCGCAGGTCACGCAACGCGCACCGCGCAAGCGCGACGGTCTCGAACGCCACGCGGCCGCCGCGCCTTCCGCCACGAAATCCGAAACGCCGGAGACGGCCGCGCTCGTGAGGGAATCGGCGAAGCTCGACCCGTCGTTGCCGCCGCCGCCGATGTCGTCGACATCATCGATATCGTCGAGCACCGGTTCGTACCGGCAGGGCGGTTCATCGTCGGGCGCGAACCCGGTTGCCGCTGCGATGACCGAGCAACTGGTCAGGCAGTCGAGCAGTGTCAAGGCGTCGCCCTCGGCAAATAGCGATTCGACTGCGACCAAGTAAGCCGCGCAACTCGAGCGTGATGCTTGCGAACGTGATCGAACGGACGTGCGATGACGCGCAATGCCAATACACGATGACGTTTGACGCGAAAGTTGCGGGAATGCGACTCGTCAGTTAAGGGCGATTCGCTATTCGTCTGCGCCTCCAGGCGTCGACACAAAAAAGGGCCCCGCACGCCGACCAAAGCATGCGGGGCCAAGAGAGACAAACTGTTGTGCCGATGTGCGACGCGCGTTACGCGGCGACCGCTTCCTCGGCCTGCGGTTGCGCGGCGGCCACCGGTGCGACGTCCTGCCGGATCAGGTGGTCGAACGCGCCAAGCGATGCCTTCGCGCCTTCACCCACCGCGATCACGATCTGCTTGAACGGCACCGTCGTCACGTCGCCGGCCGCGAACACGCCCGGCACCGACGTCGCACCGCGCGCATCGACGACGATCTCGCCGTGCTTCGACAGTTCGACCGTACCCTTCAGCCATTCGGTGTTCGGCACGAGGCCGATCTGCACGAACACGCCTTCCAGATCGATGCGCTGCGTGTCGCCCGAGCGCAGATCCTTGTAGACGAGGCCGTTCAGCTTGCTGCCGTCGCCGGTCAGCTCGATCGTTTGCGCCTGCGTGACGATCGTGACGTTCGGCAGGCTGCGCAGCTTGCGCTGCAGCACTTCGTCCGCGCGCAGTTGCGCACCGTATTCGATCAGCGTGACGGCCTTCACGATGCCGGCGAGGTCGATCGCGGCCTCGACGCCCGAGTTGCCGCCGCCGACCACCGCGACACGCTTGCCCTTGAACAGCGGGCCGTCGCAGTGCGGGCAGTACGCGACGCCACGGTTGCGGTATTCACGCTCGCCGGGCACGTTGATTTCGCGCCAGCGTGCGCCGGTCGCGAGGACGATCGTCTTCGCCTTCAGCACCGCGCCGTTCGCGAGGCGGATCTGGTGCACGTCGCCCGGAATCAGCGCGTCGGCACGCTGCACGTCCATGATGTCGACGTCGTACTGCTTCACGTGCTGCTCGAGCGCGGTCGCGAACTTCGGCCCTTCGGTTTCCTGCACCGACACGAAGTTTTCGATTGCCATCGTGTCGAGCACCTGGCCGCCGAAACGCTCGGCGACCACGCCCGTCGCAATGCCCTTGCGTGCCGAGTAGATGGCGGCTGCCGCGCCCGCCGGGCCGCCGCCGACGATCAGCGTATCGAACACCGGCTTGTTTTCGAGCGACTTCGCGGCACGTGCGCTGGCGCCCGTGTCGAGTTTTGCGAGGATTTCCTTCACGCTGCTGCGGCCCTGGCCGAACGAGGCGCCGTTCAGGAACATCGTCGGCACGGCCATGATCTGGCGCGACTCGACTTCATCCTGGAACAGCGCGCCGTCGATCGCGACGTGGCGGATACGCGGGTTGATCAGCGACATCACGTTCAGCGCCTGCACGACTTCCGGGCAGTTCTGGCACGACAGCGAGAAGTACGTTTCGAACGCGTAGTCGCCGTCGAGCGCGCGGATCTGTTCGACCACGTCGTCGTCGAGCTTGATCGGGTGGCCGCCCGTCTGCAGCAGCGCGAGCACGAGTGACGTGAATTCGTGGCCCATCGGGATGCCGGCGAAGCGGATGCCGGCCGGCTTGCCGGGCTCGCCGATCGAGAACGACGGCTTGCGCTCGGCATCGTCGCGGCGTTCGGTCACGGTCACGCGATCCGTCAGCGACGCAATCTCGTTCAGCAGCGCCAGCAGTTCCTGCGATTTCGCGCCGTCGTCGAGCGAAGCGACGAGTTCGATCGGGCGCGTGATTTTTTCGAGGTACGCTTTCAGTTGGTTCTTGAGATTGGCGTCGAGCATGGCGTTTCGGATTCCGTATTGATGATTCTGGTCGGGCACGTCGTGCCGGAGGAGGGCGCGGGCCGCATGCGGCGGCGGCCCGTCTTCGTGTGTCTCGCGCGCCTCGGGCGAGGCGCGCGGAGCGATCGTCAGATCTTGCCGATCAGGTCGAGCGACGGGGTCAGCGTTTCCGCGCCCGGCGTCCACTTGGCCGGGCACACTTCACCCGGGTGCGCCGCGATGTATTGCGCGGCCTGCACCTTGCGCAGCAGTTCGCCTGCGTCGCGGCCGATGCCGTTGTCGTGGATTTCGCACAGCTTGATCTCGCCTTCCGGGTTGATCACGAACGTGCCGCGCAGTGCCATCCCTTCTTCCTCGATCAGCACGTCGAAGTTGCGCGACAGCGTGAGCGTCGGGTCGCCGATCATCGGGTACTTGATCTTGCCGATCGTGTCCGACGTGTCGTGCCATGCCTTGTGCGTGAAGTGCGTGTCGGTCGACACGCCGTAGATTTCGACACCCAGCTTCTGGAATTCCGCGTAACGGTCGGCGAGGTCGCCCAGCTCGGTCGGGCAGACGAACGTGAAGTCGGCCGGGTAGAACACGACGACGGACCACTTGCCCTTGAAGTTCTCTTCCGAGACGGGCACGAAGTCGCCGTTGTGGTAAGCGGTTGCCTTGAACGGCTTGATTTGGGTGTTGATGATCGGCATCTGGAGAGTTCCTTTGCTTCAGTGGTGAGTGGAGTGTTGCCAGTATCCGGGTTCACCCTGAGCTTGTGAAATTGCTTGTTTCAATCCGGGGCATCGGGAATTTCTATCTGCTTCCGGCCCTTGATTGCGTTGGGCTTGGGGGGCTTGTGAGGCGGTGGGCGGATAGCCGACGAATGCGGGTTGACAGCGGGGCAGTTTGGCGTGATGCGCCAGCGCGAGGGGCTGGCACATTGCGTGCGCAGGATGGTCGTCTCGCGCGTTCGTATCAGGTGCTGCGGGAGGGCCGAGTTCCGGCGCATACAACGGGCTCGGACTCGGAGGTGACTTGGCGCTGACTCAGAGCTTGTAGGGCACGCGAACGCCGGGTTCGGTGGCAGGGAAGTCCTTCGTGTTGCGCGACACGAGCAGTAGACCGTTCACTTGTGCCGATGCCCAGACGATTGCATCGGGAAGGCGTATGCGGCGTTCCTTGCGGATTGTCACGGCACGATTCGCAACCGGGCTGTCCAGTGCGATGACATCGAACGACGACAGCCACGCGCGGATGGGTGCCTCGTCCTGTGCGGACGTGCCGACCAGGACCTCCATCCACGAGATCGTGCTGATCGCCCGATAGTCGTAGCGGCCCAGTTCCGCACGAGCGGATTCCACGCCGCCCAGATAGTCGATCAGGATGTTGGTATCGAAGAGAGCTTTTACCATTCCGAGCGCAGTTCTTCCTGATAGGTGAGCCCGTCGACCTTGCGATCTTTCCAGAGACCGAAGACGTCGTCGGCAAGCCGGTGCTTGTGCAAGGCAATATAGGCATCGATTGCGTCGCGGATGATTGCGGCGCGGGGACGATGTTGAGTCTCGACGATGACGGCCAACTCGTCGAGTTGGCCGTCCGACAGATCGACCAGAATTCGGCTCATGATAGCCTCCGATATATGATATGCATATCATATATACCAGATCTTTCGGCCGCAAGACGATAGCAAGCGAATCGGCGCAGCGTACCCCGCTCACATCCCCGCCATCTTCCTCAGCCACTCCGCCAGCCGCCGCGCCCCGTCCGGCATGTCCGCGTCCTCGCGCGTACACAGGTAGTAATCGCGCCCGTCGTCGAGCGCGTGATCGAACAGTTTCACGAGCTCGCCATTCGCCAGTTCGCGCTCGACCAGCGGCGCGCGCAGCAATGCCGCGCCGAGATCCGCGCGCGCGGCGCTCAGCGTCAACTGGCCGTCCTCGAACATCGGCCCCACCGCGTGCGACACGTGCCGCACGCCCGCGCCCTGCAGCCAGTTGACCCACGTGCTGCGATCCTCGTCGTGCACGAGCGGCGCGCGCGCGAGATCGGCCGGCGTGCGGAACGGCCCGTGGCGCTTCAGGAACGATGGGCTGCACATCGGCACCATCGCGCCCGGAAGCAGGCGTTCGCAGCGATAGCCGGGCCAGTCGCCGGTGCCGAAGCGGATCGACAGGTCCGACGCATCGCTGCGGTAGTTGCGGTGATGCGCGTACAACACGGTGACGTCGACGTCCGTGTTGTCGGCCAGGAACGCATGCAGCCTCGGAATGAACCAGCCGATGCCGAGCAACGGAATCAGGCTGACGGTGATCTGCCGCAGCGACGAGCGGTCGCGCACGAAGCGCGTCGCGCTGCGCAGCACCGAGAACGCGGCGCTGATCGAGCGGTAGTAATCGCGGCCTTCGTCGGTGAGCGCGAGCAGCCGGCCCTCGCGCACCGTCAGCGGCGTCTGGATGAACGCTTCGAGCAGCTGCAGCTGATGGCTGACCGCCGACGGCGTGATGTCGAGCTCGCCCGCGGCGGCGGTCACCGACCCGAGGCGCGCGAAAGCTTCGAACGCACGCACCGCGCGCAGCGGTGGATCGTGCGGCAATTGTTCGATATTTTTCATGTGTCGAATTTTATCGAAAAATCAGGGTAAGCGACAACACAAAAATATCCTGTATTTACAGTGATATAGGTTAATGTGTGGCCAGCGATATAAGCATCCAACAATTGGGTATTTGGGGTTTGGGTGCTCAATATTTAATATTTTTCATGTTTTGATTCGATCCACCCATCCCCGCACATGAAAATCGCTTTCCTCCACGCCACCCTCGCATTCTCGGCGGCCGCCCTGGTCGCTTCCGTTCCCGCCTTCGCGCAATCCGCGCCGCAGACGGTCCTGATCGGTCTCGCCGCGCCGCTCACCGGCCCGTCCGCGCGGATCGGCAAGGACTTGCAGAACGGCGCGCAACTCGCGATCGACGATGCGAACGCGAAGCATCCGACCATCGGCGGCAAGCCGGTCGTCTACAAGCTCGTCGCGGCCGACGATCAATCGGATCCGCGCACGGCCGTCGCGGTCGCGCAGCAACTCGTCGACCAGCACGTGATCGGCGTCGTCGGCCACTGGAACACGGGTTGCAGCGTGCCGGCATCGCGCGTCTACCGCGATGCGGGCATCCCGCAGATCGCGCCGGCGTCCACCGGCCATCAATACACGCAGCAGGGTTATGCGACGGCCTTCCGCATCATGGGTCACGACGATGCGGGCGGCAACTTCACGGGCGCGTATGCGGTGAAGACGCTGAAGGCGAAGCGTATCGCGGTGATCGACGATCGCACGTCGTTCGGCGCGGGGCTCGCCGACCAGTTCATCAAGGGCGTGCAGGCGAACGGCGGGGCGATCGTCGATCGCCAGTACGTGAACGACAAGACGACCGATTTCAGCGGTGTGCTGACCGCGATCAAGGGCAAGCGCGCGGATCTCGTGTTCTTCGGCGGCCTCGATGCACAAGCGGCGCCGATCGCGCGCCGGATGCGCCAGCTCGGCGTGAACGCGCCGTTGCTCGGCGCGGGCGGCTTCGTGAGCCAGACCTTCCTGTCGCTCGCGGGCAAGGACGGCGACGGCGTGACGGCGCTCGAACCGGGCCTGCCGCTCGACCGGATGCCGGGCGGCAAGGCATTCGACACGCAATACCAGGCGCGCTTCCGTGCGCCGATCGAACTGCATGCGCCGTTCGCGTACGACGCGGCGGCCACGCTGATCGCGGCCGCGCAGAAGGCCGGCACGACGCAGCCGGCGAAGCTGGTCGCGGCGGTGCGTGCGATCGACCGGCCCGGCGTGACGGGGCGGATCGCGTTCGACGGCGAAGGCAACCTGAAGGACCCGGCCTTCACGATCTACCAGGTGCGCGGCGGCAAGTGGACCGTCGTCGACGTGCTCGGCGGCTCGCGCACCGCAACCAAGTAAGCGAAACGACACGGCGCGACACAGCGCAATACATCGATAAAACGACCCGGACGATCCCCATGACCGAAGCGACCCAGACATCCGCCGCCGCACCCGAGGACACACGCCTCGGGATCCTCGCGCGGCGCCGCATCGAAGCGGAAATCATCAAGCCGATCTACGAGATCATGAAGCGCGAGTTCGGCGCCGAGCGCGCGCAGGCCGTGATCGCGGAAGCCGTGCGCGGCGCGGCCGTCGACGCCGGCCGCACGTTCGCCGCGCAGGAGCCGGGCGGCACGAGCGTGAAGTCGTTCATCGCGCTGCAGGTGCTGTGGGAGAAGGACGATGCGCTCGACGTCGAGGTGCGGCGCGCGGACGACGCGCACTACGACTACGACGTGCATCGCTGCAGCTACGCGGAGATGTATCACGCAATGGGGCTCGGCGAGATCGGGCATCTGCTGAGCTGCGCGCGCGACAGCCATTTCATCCAGGGTTATGCGCCGGACATCGCGCTCACGCGCACGAGCACGATCATGCAGGGCGGCAAGCGCTGCGATTTCCGTTACGCACTGCAATCCGCGCCGGAGAACGGCGATGCGTGACGATCGCGGCAACGTGGATATCGTAAGCGCGCCGCGCGTCGACGGCGACCGCCTGTGGGCGTCGCTCGAACGGATGGCGCAGATCGGTGCGACGCCGAAGGGCGGCGTCTGCCGTCTTGCGCTGACCGACCTCGATCGCGAGTCGCGCGACCTGTTCGTGCAATGGGCGCAGGACGCCGGCTGCACGGTGCGCGTGGACCGGATGGGCAACGTCTTCGCACGCCGCCCGGGGCGCAATCCCGCCGCCGCGCCGGTCATGACGGGCTCGCACGCCGATTCGCAGCCGACGGGCGGCCGCTACGACGGCATCTACGGCGTGCTCGGCGGGCTCGAGGTCGTGCGTGCGCTGAACGACGCGGGCGTCGAGACCGAGCGCCCGATCGACGTCGTGATCTGGACCAACGAGGAAGGCTCGCGCTTCGCGCCGGCGATGGTGTCGGCCGGCGTGTTCTCGGGTGTCTATTCGCTCGAATACGGGCTGTCGCGCACCGACGGCGCGGGCAGGACGATCGGCGAGGAACTGGCGCGGATCGGCTACGCGGGCGCCGAGCCCGTCGGCGGTTATCCGGTGCACGCGGCGTATGAGCTGCATATCGAGCAGGGCCCGATTCTCGAACGGGCCGGCAAGACGATCGGTGTCGTGACGGGCGGGCAGGGGCAGCGCTGGTACGAAGTGACGCTCACCGGCGTCGACGCGCACGCGGGCACGACGCCGATGGAGGTCCGCCGTGATGCGCTGGTCGGCGCCGCGCGGATGATCGCGTTCATCGAGGTGCTCGGCCGTCGTTACGCGCCGGACGCACGCGCGACGGTCGGGATGATCGAGGCGCGGCCGAACTCGCGCAACACGGTGCCGGGCGGCTGCTTCTTCACGGTCGAGTTTCGTCATCCGGACGATGCGGTGCTCGACGAACTGGACGCGGCGCTGCGTGCCGAACTGGCGCGTGTGGCCGATGAAACGGGCCTCGGTGCGCAGATCGAGCAGATTTTCACGTATGCGCCGATCCCGTTCGCGCCGCGCTGCATCGACGCGGTGCGTGACGCGGCACGCTCGCTCGGGCTGTCGCACCTGGACATCGTGTCCGGTGCGGGTCATGACGCGTGTTATGTCGCGCGCGTCGCGCCGACCGGGATGATCTTCGTGCCGTGCGTCGACGGGCTGAGCCACAACGAGGCCGAAGCGATTACGCCCGAGTGGGCGGCGGCGGGGGCGGATGTGCTGTTGCGTGCGGTGTTGCGGAGCGCGCAAGAGGCCTGAGCCCGAGCGTGACGGCAGCGGCCCGGCGGCACGGTGTGCGCCGGGCCGTGCCGGTTTCGGCCTGGCGCCGCGAACGCGAAATTCGCGTCAGGCCACTGGCGAATGCCGATCGATGTATCGGCGCATCACGTAAAACGCCGTATCGGTGCGCCCCGGCATCGTCACCATCTCACCATCGGCCGTAAAACCGAGCTTTTCATAGAACCGGTACGCCACTTCGCGTGCCGTACACCACACGAGCGCCGCCCCGTGCGCTTGCGCATGCCGCACGCATACCTGCACCAGCACGCGCCCGAAGCCCATGCCGCGCACGGCAGGGTCGACGGCCATTCCGCGAAGCCGCCACGCGGGCCGTGCCGGATCGTCGTCGCGCAACTCCTCGCAGAGCGACGCGACCGCCACGATGTTCGAACGGTCGTCGCGCACGCCGACATGCAGCGTCGTCGGCGCATGGTCGCCAGCCAGTTCGCAGGCGTTCAGGTCGCCGTTCAGCAGGATCGCCGCCCGGAGCGGGTGCGTCTGCGCGGCGTCGATCGATGCGATGGTGAACAGCGGGTCGCCTGAAGTCATCAACGTTCCTCGTGCAATCGGGCCGCGCGTTATCGAGCGGCCTTGCGCCGCGCCATATACGCGAGATACGCGACGATCTGTTCGAGTTCCCGGTCGCTCAACTGGTCGGGCGGAAACGCCGGCATGACGCGGCCCGGCCAGTCGCGCACCGATGCCGGGTTGCGGATGTAGCGGCGCAGCGCGGCCGGCTGGAAGTAGTCGACCGGGTTCATCGGCGTGTTCAGGTCGGGGCCGGCATGGCTGCTGCCCGCGCCGTCGAGCCGGTGGCACGCGAGGCATTGCGTGACGAACAGGTGCTGCCCCGCGCGGGCCGGGTCGTCGGCAGGCAACGCGGCATCCACGGCAAGCGACGGCCAGCGCGCGAGCGGCGACGATTCGATCGTGACGCGCACGATCTGGTACGGCCACTGCTCGCCGCGCACCGACGCGGCGTCCGGCCCGAGCCACACCAGATAGAACGGCCCCGCGCTGACCTGCTTGCCGGGCAGCTTCGGCCACGGATGGGCCGGGTCCTCGATCGCGAGCCACGGAACGGCGCCGGCCGGCGCACGGCGGCGCACGAGGTCCAGCGGCAGTTGCGCGGCGAAGCCGTCGGCGGCGCGCGTTTCGAGCACGCCGTCGGCGGGCAGCGGCGTGTCGCCGAGCAGCGCGGCGAACGGCACCGCGCGGAACGTCATCGGCCGGCCGTACGCGATGTCGCGCGGCACACGGATGTCCGTCGCGTCGGGGCGTGCGAGCAGTGTCTGCCGGGTGAGGGGGCGGGCCGTGCCGTCGGTGTCGAGTTCGAGCGTGGACTGGGCCGACGCGCGTTGTCCGAACAGGCAAACCGTCAGCAGCACGAGCGAAAACCACTGGCGCTTCAGCATTCGTTCTCCGGGAAGGGGCGTTCCGGCGGCGGCAGGAGGCGGGCGCCGCGGCCGATGGAAGGAATCGGGCGACAGTCTATCCGGTACGCGCGGCGCTGGCGACTGCGGCGCGGGGCGGGTGACCGGTTCCGCGCGACGGTGTATCGTGCTTCGTCACGCACCGGGTGCGGCCAGCCGCAACCGACGTCGGGCCGTGGGCCCGAGGATACCGTCGGCGCTGCGCGGCCCGGCGGCATTCAACGAGACCGGACAACACGCATGGACTCCCCGGCAGAGCGGGCGCTTGCCCATATCCGACGATCGTGGCCGCCGGCGCGGCAAGGCCACGCATTTCCCGTCACGCTCAATTTTCATCCGGACATGCCGTCCGACGGTATGGGCACGCTCGAGCGGATCGTCCTCGATGGCATCTACCGGTCCCAGTTCGAGACGGCGACGAGCAACGGCGGCCTCACCGCGTATCCCGGCGGCGATCGCTGGCTGTGGGAAAGCCGGATGTTCGGGCAGGCGTACGATGCCGCCGACCCCGCGCTGCGGCCGAAGTACGGCGCGCTGAACCATCTGGGCGATCCCGTCGGCGGGTCGCGCCGCTTCGGGTCCTGTCATTTGCGCCTGCATGGCGACGCGTATCGGCGCACGACCTTCTGTTACCCCGACAGCCATTACCGGCCCGAGCATTTCGCGATTCACGACTGCACGGCGCTGATCGCGCTCGCAGCCGAAAACCGCGCCGGCCTCGATCCGCTGCTCGACAACTACATCGAGGCGCAGGTGCATGGCGTGGTCAGTCTGGACGACGACGTCGACGCGATCGTGCTCGATCCGAGCTATCGCGATACGCCGGTCGAGGCCGCGGCGAGGCGGTCGGGCTGCCGGATCGAGTGGCACGACGGCTTCCGGCTGTCGCTCGACCGGCTGGCCGAGTGCGCGCAATTCCGCGGGCAGGCGGCCGCCGACGCGATCGAACGCATCGCCGTCGACCGCATCGTGACGCCGGCCGTGCTCGGCCGCGCGCGCGACGGCACACTCGACTATCAGACGGCCAAATGGGTGTGGCATTGCATGGCGCGGTTTGGACTGGCGCGCGAAAACGCGGACTGACCGCACTCATCCGGCATGCGCCGCGCGACACTTGCGCGTCGTCGCTTCAATGACTCGAACAAGGCACTGCGCTTTTCGGCATCGGCGTGTCGTGCGCAGGCTCGAAATCGGCTTCGCGCGTGCCCGACGGCGTCAGCGACACGAAATGCATCGCGTTGCCGCGCGCCGGGAAACCGGCGATGCCCGTCATGCCCCACGGAATCGGCGAACGCTGCACGCCGTCGACCGCGATGTCCGTCGGCCCGAGTGCCAGCGTCAGCAGCCGGCCGTCGCGGATCGGCACGTACGCATGCGTGCCGGACACCCCGATGCCGGATTCGCGCACCGACGCCGGCAGGCAGTCGAGCGTCGCCGTGCGGCGGCCGTCCGGCGCGATCAGCATCGCGATGCCGCGATCGTCCGCCGTCGTCGTGACGACGATGAAGCGGTCGATCTCCGGCACATACGCCGACGCGTAAACGTAGTACTGGATCGCGTCGTTCAGCGTTCCCAGCTTGTCCAGCTTCGCGGTGACCGGGTCGAACATCGCGTATTCGAGCGTCGCGTCCGTGCTGCCTTCGATGAACTTCTGCCACACGAGCAGCGCGGCATGCGGCGAGCCCGCGACCATGGGCCACCACTCACGGCGGTGCGGCGCGACCGCGACGTGGTTCAGCACGCGCCCGGCCGCGTCGTAGGTCTTCACGTAGACGCCGTTGCCGGTGCCGAGGTTGTCGACGCCGCCGCCGTCGATCCAGTCGGCGGAATAGAACACGACGAAGCGGTCGGCAGCCGTGGCGACGTGCCCCGAGTGGCCGCCCGATTCGACGTCGTTCGGGTAGGGCTTGATCGGCTTCAGGTCGCGGCGGTAGACGCCGTAGCGCTGGCTGACTTCCTGCGGCGCGTTCCAGCCGTCCTCGAACGTGACGAAGATGTCGCCGCGCGCGTTCTGCGCGATCGACACCGGTTCCTGCGCCTCGGGGCGGCTGATGAACGTATGGACGCGCAGCAGGTGCGACCCGCCGGGCAGCCATTCTCCGACGTACACGTCATGCGGCCAGTTGCCGTTGCGCATCGCGCCGCGCGGCACGATGCCCGAGCTGCTGAAGAACACCCAGCGCTTGCCGTTGCCGGCGTCGGCCACGCCGATGCCGTGCATGAAGCTGCGCGGATCGGCGGCCGGGTGGGGGGCCGGGGCTGCCGGCACGGCGACCGTATGCACGGCCGGCGTGGCGGCGACGGCCGGCGGCGCCGTGACGATGCAGTATGCGCCACACAGCGCGGCCGCGACGCACCGCGCGACCGCCTGCGCCGGGCGCGCTCGCCACCTCATTCGACGGTCACCGATTTCGCGAGGTTGCGCGGCTTGTCGACGTCGGCGCCGCGCGCGCAGCCGACGTGATACGCGAGCAGTTGCAGCGGGATCACGTTGACGATCGGCGACAGCAGGTCGCTCGATTCGCGCACGCGGATCAGGTGCGTGTCGCGGTCGGCGTCGATGTCGAGTGCGCTGCCCGCCAGCACGTAGAGCCGCCCGCCGCGCGCGCGCACTTCGGCCATGTTGGACTTCAGCTTCTGGAACAGGCGGTCGTCCGGCGCGATCGTGACGACCGGCATCGCGCTCGTGACGAGCGCGAGCGGGCCGTGCTTCAGTTCGCCGGCCGCGTAGCCTTCGGCGTGGATGTACGACACCTCCTTGAGCTTCAGTGCGCCTTCCAGCGCGATCGGAAAATGAATGCCGCGCCCGAGGAACAGCGCGTTTTCGGTACGCGCGAACTTCGCGGCCCAGCCCATGATCTGCGTTTCGAGCGCGAGCGCGTGGCCGATGCGCTCGGGCAGCGCACGCAACTGCTTCAGGTGCAGCGCGACCTGCGCCGCATCGAGCCGGCCGCGCAGCTGCGCGAGCGTCAGCGTCAGCACGAACAGCGCGACGAGCTGCGTCGTGAACGCCTTGGTCGACGCGACGCCGAGCTCGATGCCGGCCCGTGTCAGGAACCGCAGCGGCGCGTTGCGCGCGATCGTGCTGGTCGCCACGTTGCAGATCGCCATCGACAGTTCCTGGCCCATGTCGCGCGCACGCTCGATCGCGCCGATCGTGTCGGCGGTTTCGCCCGATTGCGAAATGCCGACGACGAGCGTGCGCGGATCGGCCACCGTGTCGCGGTAGCGGAACTCGCTGGCGATCTCGACCTGGGCAGGCACGCCCGCGATCGACTCGAGCCAGTATTTCGCGGTCAGGCCCGCGTAGTAGCTGGTGCCGCAGCCGAGCAGCAGCACGCTCCTGACTCTCGACAGTCGCGTGCGCGCGTCGTCGGTCGTGTCGAACAGCGCTGGCGAGATCGTGTCGATGCCGTCGAGCGTGTTGTCGATCGCCTTCGGCTGCTCGAAGATCTCCTTCTGCATGAAGTGCTGGTACGGGCCGAGCGCGGCGTCGCCTTCGCGCGCCTTCACCTGGCACAGCGGGCGCTGGGCGTCGTGTCCGCCCGAGTCGACCACGGCGATGCGCTCCGGCGTGATCAGCGCGACGTCGCCGTCCTCCAGGTAAACGAAGCGGTCGGTCAGGTCGCCGAGCGCCGCGCAATCCGACGCGAGGTAGTTCTGTTCGGCCCCGATGCCGATCACGAGCGGCGAGCCCGCGCGCGCGGCGACGAGGCGCTGCGGCTCGCGCGCGCTCAGCACGGCGATCGCATACGCGCCGTGCAGCCGCTTCACCGCGCGCACGACCGCGTCGAACAGGTCGTCGCGATAGAGGCTGTGGATCAGGTGCGCGATCACCTCGGTGTCGGTCTGGCCGCGAAACGTGTAGCCGCGCTCGCGCAGCTCCGCGCGCAGCGCGTCGTGGTTCTCGATGATGCCGTTGTGCACGACCGCGATCGTGTCGCCGGACATGATCGGATGCGCGTTCATTTCCGACGGTGCGCCGTGTGTCGCCCAGCGCGTATGCGCGATGCAGGTCTGCGCCTCGAGGCCCAGCGTCAGCACGCGGGCCTGCAGGTCGGTCACGCGCCGCAGCGTGCGCTCGCTGCGCAGGCGGCCGTCGTCCTGCACGGCGATGCCGCACGAATCGTAGCCGCGATACTCGAGCCGGCTCAGCGCATTGACCAGTTGCGGCACCTGATTGTTCAGGCCGCTTGCTCCGACGATTCCGCACATGATTCACCTCGTCCGCAAAAACTGCAAAAGGTTGCCGGCCTGCCGGCACAGCGCGGCAGTGCGGCTTCAGGAGTGGCGCCGCGCGGCACCGATGCGGTCCCGTGCGCGGCGGCGCGGCTCCGCTGACCTACTCGCGGGGCGGCGGCCCCGCGTGGGCGACCCATTCGATGCCTGAAATCGAGCCGTTCGCGTCGTGCGACGCGACGAGAATGCGTGTCGTGCGGCGCGCGCCGCGCCGACGGGCGCTCGCCAGCACGGTCGGCGGCACCGAGCGCACCTTCGCGCTGGCCGAACGCCGCAGCATCTTCGACACGCGCAGCCGGAACGCCAGCGGATGCACGACGCGCCCGGCGATCAGCCACATGACGATGGTGCCCGCGATGATCGCGATGCTGGTCGCGTAGAACACCATCTGTTCGATCGGCATCTCGGCCGGGTTGAACGGCAGCAGGTAGCGATACGTATAGATGCAGATCGACGCCCATACGGCGCCCACCAGCGCGGGCCGCAGGAGCCGGAACCAGACGACCAGCGCGGGCCCGGCGACGCGGCCGCGTTCGGCGAGCATTTCGCGCGGCGTGCGCAGGGAGAGGTCAATAATCGGCGCGTTCTTCATGTTGAATGCCTCGGTCGGGGCTGACCCACACGGCCCGCTTGCCGCGGCCCCGCAGCACGACGGCCGGCAGGGCGACGACGGTAGTGATCATGCTGATCAGCCAGAAAGCAACGGGGTACCAGATGGTGTCCAGGAAGTACATCAGGAGTTTTTCGTCATACTGACGATCGATCATGCTGCCGATGATCAGTTGCAGGATGCAGGTCGCAACCAGCAACATCCCGTGCCAGTGCGGCACGACCGATACGTGCCAGCTCAGCGGCAGCGGATGGACGACGTTCACCAGCGCGAGCAGCAGGATGAACGACATCGAATAGGCCCACGCGATGCCGATCAGGTACTCGGCGAACAGCGGCCACATCATCATCTGCGTCGGCCGCGCGAGCGTGCCCGCATATTTCAGCAGCACCTGGATGCCGCCTTTCGACCAGCGCAGCCGCTGCCGGTAGAGCCCCATCAGCGTCTCGGGCATCAGGATCCAGCTGAGCGCGTGCGGCTCGTATACGACGCGCCAGTCGCGGCATTGCAGCTTCCAGCTGATGTCGATGTCCTCGGTCAGCATGTCCGAGCTCCAGTAGCCGACGTCGGCGAGCGCGGTCTTGCGGAACATCGTGACGACGCCCGACACCGTGAAGATGCGGCCGTACACCTGCTGCGTGCGCTTGATCAGCCCGACGATCGACGAGAATTCGCCGACCTGCATGCGGCCGAGCAGCGACGTGCGCGTGCGGATGCGCGGGTTGCCGGTCACGGCGCCGACGCCCGGGTCGGTCAGGAAGTGCTCGAGCATCCAGCCGATCGCATCGTGCGCGAGCAGCGAATCGCCGTCGATGCACAGCAGGAATTCCGCGTTCGACACCGCGGCCGCGGTCGTGAGCCCGACCGCCTTGCCTTCGTTGCGCGCGTGATGGATCACGAGCAGCCGCGGGATCTCGACGGCCAGTTCGTTGAGAATCTCGCCGGTGCGATCCCGGCTGCCGTCGTTGACCGCGATGATGTCGTAGTTCGGATACTGCATCCCGTCCAGGTGTTGGATCACGCTGCGCGCGTTCGCGGCTTCGTTGAAGCAGGGCACGACGATCGAGATCTTCGGAATGCCGCTCGCCGCGATCGTGCGCGTCGACAGCACGCGCCCTTCCTCGAGCAGGAAGTAATGGACGACACCGCCGATCATCCACAGATACGACATGAAGAACGGGTAGTAGAAGACGAAATCCTGCAGGCGCTGGATGATGCTGTGGCTGGTCATGGCGTCTTCGTCCCCTGTGTCTTCTGCATCTGCATCAGCGCGTTGATCGAGGTCGGATCGAGGCGCGACTTCAGCGACATCACGTCGCGCATCGTGTCGAGATCCGGCTGGTTGTTCAGGAAGTTGTCCGGGTAGTAGCCGAAGTTCACCGCGCCCTTGCTGCGCAGGCGCCGCATCTGCGCGAGCAGCGCGGTGCCGCCGATGTCCTTGCGCGCGTGCCAGTCGTACGACTGCAGCTCGAACACGGTGCGCCTGGTGCCGAGCTGTTTCGCGCGGACGGCGTCGACGAGCTGGTCCATCCAGCGTTCGGGGTCCTGCGCCTGTTCCATGTACGGCATCGCCATCAGCGCGACGAAGTCGTAGGTGGCGAGGAAATCGTCGTAGTTCTGTGCGAACCACGCTTCCGATTCCGGCTTCAGCACCGGCAGCGCGAAGATGTTGCGCGCCGTCAGCACGTCGCCCGCGTTCTGGTTCGCGAGCACGATCTGTTCGAGCTGGCGCGTCAGGTCGATCAGGTAGCGGCTCTTCTGCCGCGTCCAGCGCTTCATCAGGTCGGGTGTCGCGCGGATCTTGCCGATGTCGGCCGGCAAGCCCCATTGCGCATACGTGCTCAGCGCGTGCCGGCCGGCGTCTTCGTAATCGTCGAGCACGGCGTCGTCGCTGAACAGGATGCCGCTGAACGACGCGTATTTGCCGAGATCCTCGTAGATCTGCTCGATGAACAGCCGCGCTTCGGGGTCGAACGGGCTCAGGCGGTACACGCGCGAGTCGTTCTCGCGCGCCGGCGCGCCGCCGTATGCGCTGACGGCCTCGAGGCCGCGATGCTGGTCCGCCCGCGGCCGGAACGCGAGCACCGGCATCCACGCATACACCTGCACGTTCGAGCGCGTGCTGAGCTGCCAGGCGGCGCGCGAGAACAGGTCGCCGCGCATCGGCAGGTGCCGGTTCGGGAAATACAGCGATTCCGCGACACCCGTGCCCTTCGGGTCGGCGAATGCCTGCAGGTACACCGATTTCGGCTGCATCCGGTAGATGCGCTCGATCAGCTTGCCGAGATTCGCTTCCTGGCGCGCCGGATCGGGATCGTAGACCTGGTCGAGATCGACCTGCACGACGCGCTCGGGAATGTCGACGTCGCCGCGGTTGGAGGCCGGCTCGCGCATCGACCGCTCGAACCCGCCGATGTCGACGTCGTACATCATCAGGATCCGCCGCAACCGGTCGAGCGGCACGTCCGGCGTATTCGGGCCGGCGTCGAGGCTGAACTGGATGTCCATGCCGAGCGACGTCGAGATCTTGCGCACGGGCTGGTTTTCCGCGCCGTATGGCCAGACCATCGAGCGTGCGACGATGCCGGTGCGTTCACGGATCTGCCGCACGCACGTCTGCAGGTCGTCGTGCACGCGCGCTTCGAATTCGGCGTCGGTTTCATAGCGTTTCTGGTCCTGCAGGTAAAGGTGCGACGTGGTCGCCGGCAGTTCGTTGCCCTGCGGATTCGCGACCGCGCCGTGATGAAGGTTGTGGGTGTGGCAGCCGAGCTCGACGAATTCCGACTGGCCGACCTTCTTCACCTGGTCCCACGTCATGAAGTAGTCGCGCGGCATCTGGATCTTGTCGCTGATCTTGATCGGCGTATCCAGCGGCGCGTCGATCCAGGCGGTGACGATGCCCATCACGGCCGGATACTTGAAGCGCTCGAGCAGCGGCAGGACTTTCGTGTAGTGGCTGCTGTAGCCGTCGTCGAACGTGAGCAACACCGCGCGCGGCGGCAGCGGCTTGCCGCCGTGCCGCGACGCTTCGATCTGCTTGACCGTGATGGTGTGATAGTTGTTGGTCTGCAGCCACGAGAAGATGGCCGTCAGCGTGCCGGTGTCGACCGCGTACGGATCGACCATCGTCGACGACGAGAACGTCGCGAGCAGGTTGTCGCGCACGTCATGCAGGCAGATCACGCGGAACGTCTTGCCGTCGACCGGATCGGACGGCGGCAGCAGGTCGATCATCTTGGCATTGGTCACGCTCGGGAACAACGAACAGGCCGCAAACGTACCGAGGCATCCGCACATGAAGGTCCGTCTGGATTGCATTGTGCGATCTCCTTGCTAGAACGGCAGGTTGACCGACAGGAAGCCGGTTTCGGAGCGCTCGCGCTGGCCGTCGTACGCATGACTGCTGATTTCGACGCCGTACGTCAGCGTGATGTCGTGCTTGAACGTCCACGCGTGCTCGAGGCGCGCGGTCCACAGCGGGCTCGTGCCGAAGCCGCGCTCGTTGTACACACCGCCTGACGCCGACAGGCGCTGCTGCAGCGACATGTCGCCCTTCTTCCACAGCGTCAGCTGGTGCATGACGGTCGCCGCGGCCGCATAGTCGCGGCCCGGGTTGAAGTAGGGGGCGTCCTGGCGCGTGTTGCTGTCGGTGCCGAGGTCCAGCGACACGTTGACGAGCTGGTTCGCGGACGTGTACACGCGCTGCGTGCCCGTCGCGGAAATCTCCTGGTGCAGGTTCGAATCGCTGTAGCGGCTCACGCCGTAGCTCAGCTTGACTTCGCGGCGGTCGCTCTGCCGATACACGATCGAGACGTTCGCGGAGCGGCCCCAGATGTGCGCCGCATACGCCTTCCACGGCAGCGAGTTGTCGTTGGTGTCGAGCCCGGCGCCGACCGTCCAGTAGTCGTTCAGCGCGTACGCGATCGACCCGCGGCCGCCGGTTCGGCCGTCCGAACCGAACGAGCGCGTGACTTCGCCCAGCACGGTGAGCGGCCCGTGCCGGTAGTCGCCGCCGACGCCCGTGCGCGTGCGGCTGACGCTGCCGCCGTCGGTCTGGGCATGGCCGAAGAACGTATGCGAAAAGACACGCCAGTTGTCGCCGAACGGTTGGGAATACACATAGCTGTCCGACGTGAAGCTGTTGTCGGCCAGTGCGCTGTTGCCGTGCTCGAAGCTCAGGTCGGTCGTGAACACGGGGCTGCGGTACGCCTTGTAGTCGCGCTTGAACCCGCGCACGGCGCCGCTGTCCGGGAACGTGTTGCCCAGGGTCTGGTCGACGTTCCTCGCGCTCGCGTAATCGTCCGCCGTAAGCGATGCGCGGCCGAGCCCCGCGAGCATCTCGACGCTGTCCGGGTGGTCGGTCAGCGACGCGCGATACATCGCGATCGCCTGGCGCGGGTGCGACTGGCCCGAGACGGCGTCGGCATGCGCGGCGCGGACTTCCGCGTTGAACGGCACTTCCTTCTCGAGCTTTTCCAGCGAGGCGATCCCTTCGTCCACCCGGCCCGTATAGATCAGGTATTGCGCGCGCAGCCGGTAGTAGCGCAGGTAGTCTTCGTTTTCCGGCCCCCAGGTGCGCACGTCCTTGGCCGGCGGCAGCGATTTGCCCATGTCCTCGAGCACCTGGTTCGCATCGGCCGCGCGTCCCTGGTCGACGTACGACCAGAACAGCCCCTCGCGCAATTCGATCGGGCGCGTGCGTGCGCCGTACTGGAAGCCGCGCGTCGCGATGTCGGCCTGCGGCGCGGTCGCCTGCTTCAGCGCGCGCTGGTATACCACGTTGGCCTTGCCCGGTTCGCTCAGGTACAGGTACGCATCGCCGACGGCCGCCAGTGCGTCGATCGAGATCTCCGCGTCCGGCGGAATCGTCTCGAACGTCGCGACGGCCTGCTTCATCTCGCCGCGTGCCGCCAGCGCTACCGTCCGGTCGCCGGCGAGCGCCGTCCTGACCGGCGAATACTCGGGCGTGGACGGCATCCGCTTGTCGAGGTCGTTCGCGGCGGCGAGCGCGCTGTCGATCCCGTCGAAGCGGTCGGGGCTCGTCATCGAGCGCGACTTGTCGCGTCCGCCGCGCACCTGCTGGCGGATCGACAGTTCCTCGAGCCGCGCGAGATCGACTGCGGAGAACACGTCGGGGCGCGCTTTCGCTTCCTCCAGCGCCTTGACCGCGCCGCCGCTCGACGCGAGACCGAACACGTCGTTGCGGACCGTGGCCGGATCGGCGGTGCGGAGGTCGGGTATCTGCGCGTTCGGCGCCTGGGCTTCGGGTACCTGGGAGGCGGGCGGCTGCGCGCCGGGGGTCTGTGCATTCGGCGCCGGCATGCCGGGTGTCGACGAACTCGACGTCGGCGCTCCCGGCGTTTGCGGACCGGGCGGCTGACCGGACTGTGGAGCGGACTGTGAAGCGGCGGGCGTTGACGCGTCGGGCATCTGCGCACTCGATGCCTGCGCGATCAGCGTCCGCGCATTCGGCGGTTGCGCAT
Organism: Burkholderia sp. Bmkn7; assembly: GCF_041103175.1. Taxonomy (NCBI): domain Bacteria; kingdom Pseudomonadati; phylum Pseudomonadota; class Betaproteobacteria; order Burkholderiales; family Burkholderiaceae; genus Burkholderia; species Burkholderia sp. Bmkn7. Next base: position 1,736,509 of record NZ_JBGCUH010000002.1, read on the forward strand.
CCGGCGCGGGCGAACCCTGTGCCGACGCGTCGGGCGGCCCCCGATCCGGTGCGCCGGCGGACCCGGCGATTTCACTGATGCGGCCGCCCGACTCCGTATCGCCTTCGGCGGAGAAGCAGGGGCCGGACGCGACGAGCAGCAATACCAGTGGCGCATGCAGGAGGATCCGCCGGTTGGACGGAGCGACGGCCGTGCAGGATTGTTGATGATTGTTGGCCACGAGGTGTCCTCCTTTCGAAACGATCACATCGGTGACACGCGTGACGACGCACGTCGTCGCGTGTCGCGCGGCCGGGCTGCGCGTGCCCGGCAATGCGGCGCCGGCTCACAGCCGGTTACGGATCGCCTGGCCGAGCAACGCACGCGATTCGCTGTTCGTCGGGTCGATCGCGAGCGCCCGGCTCGCGTTTTGCTCGACACAGTTCCATTCGTCGATCACCGCACACGAGCGCGCCTTCGCCAGCGCACGCGCGCTTTCCAGTTCCGCGTGCGTGACGCTCGCCGTCTGCATGCGCGTGGCGTCGGTGCGGTACGTCCGGGGTTTGGGCGCGAAGTCCATCCGCTTGTCCGTGCCTGCCAGCGTGTCCGCATGCGGCGGCCGATGCGTGGCGCCGTGCCGCGTGGCGGCGCGACTGGCGGCGGTTGCCTGCTGCGTACCGGCCGCGAGTGCCACCGGTGGCGCATGCGGCGGCCGCCGGTGCGTCGCGACGGCGCGGGAAGCGGGGTGCGGCGCGGGTTCCGGTGCGACCGTGAGCGTGACGGGCGGCACGGTCGATACCTCGGGTGCTGCCGACGCCGACGCGGCCTGCCATGGCGGCGCGGGCGGTGTGGCCTGCGCGCGTGTCGACGCCGGCACGGGCGCGACGGATGTGCCGGACGACGCGCTCGCGCGGGAGGCCAGGGTCACGATCGCGTTGCGATACTTTCCGACCGCGGTTCCGATTGCGCCGGAGATGTCGTGCGCCACGCTCGGGTGGCCGACTGTCGTGTCTCGCTCGGCATACGCGAAGAGGCCGAAGATCGTGGCAAACGCGACGAAGCTGAGTGCTGCATTCTTTCCCGGGCCCCAGGAGGGTTTCGGCTGGGGGGCGGGCGAGCGGTCCGGTCGTTCGGCAGGAGGCATGCAATGCTCCTCGATTCGATGCGCGGCGGTGAGTGGCGTGATCGGGGCGGGGTCAGGCGGGACTTACCATCGCAACTGCGTGGTGAGTGCGCCGGTTTCCACGATCGCGAACTGGGTGGCTCCCTGGTACGTTCCCTCCACCCGGTAACTTGCGTCGGGCACGCTGAACAGGCAGCGCGACCCGGACGCGTTGAACTCGACGAGCACGCGTCCATGGCGGCGCAGCCGTACCTGCACATTGGCAAGCGGCTGCCCGGTGCTGGCCGAAGCAAACGACACGCCCAGGTTGTACGGCCGGCCATCGGGAGGCAGCGGCGCCGTGCCGTCGATCCGCGCGTCGCCGCAGATATACGAGATCACGTAGCGCCCGTCGCCCGGCCCCGACGCAGGCGTCTGGGCCGTTGCATTCATGCAGAGCGCGGAGAGGGCGGCGCTCAGGAAAGGGCGAGCGTGCTGTCGAATCGAGGAAGGCATTGCAACCTCCGTTCCGGAATCAATGACGAGTATTTATTCCGAGTCAAATCTGCCAGCGTTCTTTTTGCGACACGCTATTGATACACGATGGATTGCGAACCAACAATCGCGTGTGGCCCGAATGGGACGGCGGTGAAATATCCTATTTACACAGGATAAGGACGGATTTGTTTGACTCTCTTAATACTGAAGAAAGTCGATATTGCCGAATATGAATATTGCTATTCGGTAGCGATGATCCCGCACGCATTGAATCACGTCTGTCGTATCGACATTCGTGCCGAAAAATAACGACTGATAAAAGAAATGTTTGCGGCTGTGTGTGCGGCGGATCGATGTCGGTTCGGGTACAGGTCGAGCGAAATGAAAAGGACGGCGTGACGTTGTTAGTATTTTAGAGTGTTGCGGGTGAATCGAAACTTTTAATTTGTTCTGTAACAGGGTGTTTCTGTTCTGATAATCAGATGGAATATTCCGGTGCATCGTGCCGGATGTAAAAGAATCAAGTCATGAAATGCAAACGTTTGCGATTCCACTGATAACGATTACCGGTCTGTCGCGTAATTTTTCGGGTTGCGACGGGATCGCTATTTGCTGCCGGAAAAGCGGGTCGCGTTCGCCGGGAAGCGGCGCGGATGCATGCGCACACCGCACGGCTGAAATTCGCGGTTGCGTTCGCGTCGTCGCGGGACACGACGCGAACGCGAACGCGATCAAGATCACACTCGCGAAGATCAGCGGTTGGCGCCCGCGCTGCGCCGCGCGATGCGCATCGCCGGCGCGGATGCCTGTTCGTCCGCGCCGACGGCACCTTCGACCGCTGCGCGCGGCCGGTTCATGATGTACGTCCACAGTTGCTCGGCCGCGAGCCCGCGCTTGCGGGCCGACCGATACAGGCGGATCTCGAGTTCGGTGATCCAGTCGCCGGAACCCGCGCATACGAGCGTGCCTTCCGCGAGCTCCTTCGCAACGCAGCTTTCCGGCAGCCAGCCGATCCCGTGCCCGGCCACGACCATGCCCTTCAACGCTTCGGACATGTGCGTCTCGAAGCACCGGTGCACCACGTACGGCTCGGTTGCGTTCAGCAGCAGCATCTCGACGATGTTGCCGAGGAACGCGCCCGACGAATACGCGAGCAGCGGCAGCGGTGCGTCGGGTGTGCCCGGCAGCTGGAACACGGGCTTGCCGCGCGCATCGGGCGTCGATACGGGCAGGATCCGTTCGACGCCGAGGCTGACGAACGGGAAGTGGTTCGGGTCGAGCACGATCGGCAACTGCGGATGGTGATAGCCGAGCAGCAGGTCGCATTCACCTTCGACGAGCTGCTGCACGCCTTCCGGCACGTTCACCGCGTTCACGCGCGCGGTCACGTGGCCGACCTCGCCGTTGAGCTGCTTGAGCCATTCGGGGAACAGCGTGAAGACGAGCGTATGGGCGACCGCGAAACGCACGACCTGATCGCTGGCCGCGAACTGGTCGTAGCCGTTCACGAGATTGCGCGCCGCATACATGCTGCGCAGGATGTCCGCGGCGAGCCCGCGGAACATCTGGCCGGCCGGCGTCAGCGTGATCGGGTTGATGCTCCGGTCGACCAGCTTCGCGTCCATCCAGGTTTCGAGTGCGGCAATTCGTCTGCTGAATGCCGACTGCGTGAGGTGCCGGTGACGTGCGGCCCGGGAAAAACTCTTGGTATCCGCAAGGCTCAGGAAATCTTCCAGCCACTTTGCTTCCATTTCGATCTTCGCTTTTTATAGTCGGGCGCCTGAAGGGCGGCACCCCGTGCTGCACCAATTTTCTAGCGTACCGCGCCTCGCGTGGGTCGGCCCGATGTTTTTTTTCGATCGGTGTCAGTCGAAATATGCATGGGCGTTGTCGGCGGGATTACGGCTGCATAGCGTTGAGGTGCCGGATCCGGCTAACCGGACAGTTCACAGCATCGAACTGCCGGCGCGCCGCAGACGGTACTTCCCCCAGGGCCGGTTGCGCCGTGTGCGTGCCGGCCCGCCTCCATTGTGGCGGCCCGGTGCCGGGTCGCCCCGTTTTTTGTGCAGTGCAGATTGCACATTCGTGACACGCGGGGGAACTATGTTCGGAAGTCGCGGCGCAGCATCGGCCGTGCGCGCCTGCGACGCACCGTCGTCGCACGTCGCGCCGGGCGCTGCACCACCGTGGTGCGCAATGTCGGCCGGGCGTGCCTGGCACGGCGCAAAAAGGGGGGATTATCGAGGGAGCCCGCAAGGCACGTTCCTTGCAACGCAGTCGTTACGCCGGTCCGGCATGCGCAATGCCGGGGAAACGATCGATGGAGAAAAAGATCGATGAAGCCATTCGATGAAATGCTGCAATCCGGCGACATGGTAAGGGCGCCTTACGCGCGCCTGAAGCAGTGGCTCGACACGCAGAATCCCGCGAGCCTCGCCCAGAAAGCCCACGACGCGGAAGGCGTGTTCCGCAAGACGGGCATCACGTTCGCCGTCTACGGCGACGCGGAGGCCGCCGAGCGGCTGATTCCGTTCGACATCGTCCCGCGCATCATCTCGGGCACGGAATGGAGCCGGCTGTCGCTCGGCATCGAGCAGCGCGTGATGGCGCTCAACGCCTTCCTCGACGACATCTACCATCGTCAGGAAATCGTGCGCGCCGGCATCGTGCCGAAGCACCTGATCGCGCACAACGAAGCGTTCATCCCGGAGATGATCGACTTCCGGCCGCCCGGCAACGTTTACACGCACATCATCGGCGTCGACATCGTGCGCACCGGCGAAAACGAGTTCTACGTGCTGGAAGACAACGCGCGCACGCCGTCCGGCGTGTCGTACATGCTGGAAAACCGCGAGACGATGATGCAGCTCTTCCCGGAGCTGTTCCAGCAGGTGAAGGTGCGCCCGGTCGAAACCTATCCGCAGATGCTGCGCCAGTCGCTCGCGGCCGTATGCCCGCCGGGCGGCAACGCCGACAACCCGACCGTCGCCGTGCTCACGCCGGGCATTCACAACTCCGCGTACTACGAACATTCGTTCCTCGCCGACCAGATGGGCGTGCATCTCGTCGAAGGCAGCGACCTGCAGGTGATCGACGGCCGCGTCGCGATGCGCACGACCGAAGGTTTCCAGCCGATCGACGTGCTGTACCGCCGCGTCGACGACGCGTTCCTCGATCCGCTCACGTTCCGCCCCGATTCGGTGCTCGGCGTCGCGGGGATCATGGACGTCTACCGCGCGGGCAACATCACGATCGCGAACGCGCCCGGCACGGGCATCGCCGACGACAAGGCGATCTACTCGTACATGCCGGAGATCGTCGAGTTCTACACGGGCCGCAAGGCGCTGCTGGAGAACGTGCCGACCTGGCGCTGCGGCGAGGCCGACAGCCTGAAGTACGTGCTCGACCATCTCGACGAACTGGTCGTGAAGGAAGTGCACGGCTCGGGCGGCTACGGGATGCTGGTCGGGCCGGCCGCGTCGAAAGCGGAGATCGAGGCGTTCGCCGCGAAGCTGCGCGCGCGCCCCGCGAACTACATCGCGCAACCGACGCTCGCGCTGTCCACGACGCCGATCCTGACCGACGCCGGCCTTGCGCCGCGCCACGTCGACCTGCGGCCGTTCGTACTGGTGTCGGACCGGATCCGCATCACCCCGGGCGGGCTCACGCGGGTCGCGCTGAAGGAGGGATCGCTCGTCGTCAACTCGAGCCAGGGCGGCGGCACCAAGGACACCTGGGTGCTGGCCGACTGAGCCGGATGCTACCGCGCGCGCCGGAGCCGGCGCGCGAACCGAACGAAGACGGAGTGGACACGAGATGCTTCTGGGACGTACTGCAAGCGGTCTCTACTGGATGTACCGCTATATCGAGCGCGCGGAGAACATCGCGCGCATCGTCGATGCCGGGCTGCGGATGGCGCTCACGCGCACGTCCGACGCGCCGGCCGAATGGTCGTCGGTGCTCGTCAGCTCGGGCACGGATGAAGGTTACCGGCAGAAATACGACGCGTATGCGGCCGATACCGTGACCGACTACCTGCTGCGCGACCGCGACAACCCGTCGAGCGTGCTGTCGTGCATCGAGGCCGCGCGCTCGAATGCGCGGATGGTGCGCACGGCGCTCACGCGCGAGGCATGGGAGAGCGTGAACGGCGCTTGGCTCGCGCTGCGCCGCGCGCTCGCGCAGCCGGTGCCGGAAAGCGAGCTGCCGGCCGTGCTCGACCAGGTGAAGCGCGAAACCGCGCTGATCCTCGGCAGCTTCTACAGCACGATGCTGCGCAACGAGATCTTCGATTTCGCGCAGATCGGCGCGTTCGTCGAGCGCGCCGACAACACCGCGCGCATCATCGACGTGAAATACCACCTGCTGCTGCCGTCGGTGTCGCACGTCGGCACGATCCTCGACAACTACCAGTGGGAGACGATCCTGCGCTGCGTCGCCGCGCACCGTTCGTACCGCTGGGTGTACGACGTGCAGTACAAGCCGATGAACATCGCCGACTACCTGATCCTGAACGGCCGCATGCCGCGTTCGCTGCGCTATTGCTACGGGCGCGTCGTGTCGAGCCTGAACCTGCTCGCAAAGGATTACGGCGTGACACACCCGTGTCACGACACGGCCACGAAGATCCTGCAGATGCTGTCCGATACGTCGGTCGAGCGGATCTTCAAGAGCGGCCTGCACGAATTCCTGACCGACTTCATCGGCCGCAACAACAGCCTCGGGATCGAAATCGCCCAGGCTTACAACTTCGACTGAGACTTGCCATGCGACTCGCCATTCGACACATCTCGCGTTATCAGTTCGACGATCAAGCCACCCATGCGCTGCAACGGCTGCGGCTGCGCCCGCAATCGGGCCCCGGGCAGACGGTGCGCGCGTGGCAGGTCACGATCGACGGCGTCGAGCCGTCGCTGTCGTACGCCGACGGGCTCGGCAACCGCATCGACCTCGTGCGGCACGAGCGCGGCGCGAAGGCGGAGATCGTCGTCGTCGCGGCCGGCGTCGTCGAGACGCAGGACCGCGCCGGCATTCTCGGCAATCCTGAAGGCTATGCGCCGCCGTGGATCTTCGAACGCGAGACCGCGCTCACGAAGGCCGGCGCTTCCGTGCGCGAGCTCACGGAAGCGCTGCCCATCGACCCGCGCGGCCTCGACGCATTGCACTGGCTGATGACGGAAGTGCATGACCGCATCGCGTATGCGCCGAACCTGGCCGCCGACGCGCCCGTCGACGCGGAAACCGCGCTGCAAAGCGGCGAGGGCACGAGCCGCGATCACGCGCATGCGTTCATCGCGGCCGCGCGCGTGCTGAAGATTCCCGCCCGCTATATCTCTGGCTACGTGCTGGCGGACAGCGCGATGCAGCGCATCGCCGACGCGAAGCAGAACCTGAGTGACGACGAGGCGGAAGAAGCGCTCGCGCTGCAGAGCGGCGAGGGCATGCAGCAGGTGCTCGGCGCGTCGCACGCCGCGCAATCGCAGGGGCTGCCGCAGCCGTCGCTCGGTGCGCAGCCGCAAGCGACGGGGCTGATGCAGCAGCCGGCCGGCCATGCGTGGGCCGAGGCCTATGTCGAAGGGCTCGGCTGGGTCGGGTTCGATCCGTTCATGAATCGCTGCCCGGACGAGCGTTACGTGCGCATCGCGGTCGGCCTCGACTATCGCGACGCGCAGCCGGTGACGGGGCTCGGCGCGACGGCCGTCGGCGTCGAGATCAGCGTCGTGCAGACACCCGAGCTCGTCTGACCCGACGCGCGCTTTCGCCGAATCCGCCAGGCCGGGCAGCCGCGTCGCGTTGAACGCGACGCGGCGCGCGGCCGGCCCAACCCGAACCGAGCTCCCATGTCCATCCACGTCGCGCTGCATCACACCACCCGCTATCGCTACGACCGGCTCGTCAACCTCGGCCCGCAGGTCGTGCGGCTGCGGCCCGCGCCGCACTGCCGGACGCCGATCCTCGCGTATTCGATGACGGTCGAGCCCGCGCAGCACTTCATCAACTGGCAGCAGGACCCGTTCTCGAACTATCTCGCGCGGCTCGTGTTTCCGGAGCGCACCGAGCACTTCGAGATCACGATCGATCTCGTCGCCGAGATGTCGGTGTACAACCCGTTCGACTTCTTTCTGGAGGCGAGCGCGGAGCAATACCCGTTCAGCTATGACGACGCGCTGAAGACCGAACTCGCACCGTATCTCGTGTGCGACCCGCAGACGAGCGCGGCGCCGCTGTTCCGCGCGTACGTCGAAGGCGTCGATCGCACGCCGGCCGGCACCGTGAACTTCCTCGTCGCGCTGAACCAGCAGCTGCAGCGCGACATCGGCTATCTCGTGCGGATGGAGCCGGGCGTGCAGACGCCCGAGCAGACGCTCGAGCTGGCGTCCGGCTCGTGCCGCGACAGCGCATGGCTGCTCGTGCAGCTGTGCCGCCATCTCGGCATCGCTGCGCGTTTCGTGTCGGGCTACCTGATCCAGCTCACGCCCGACGTGAAGTCGCTCGACGGCCCGAGCGGCACGTCCGTCGACTTCACCGACCTCCATGCATGGTGCGAGGTGTACCTGCCGGGCGCCGGCTGGATCGGCTTCGACCCGACCTCGGGCCTGCTCGCGGGCGAGGGCCACATTCCGCTGGCCTGCACGCCGCAGCCGACGAGCGCCGCGCCGGTCGAGGGGCTGATCGACGAGTGCGAGGTGTCGTTCGAGCACGAGATGACCGTGACGCGCGTGTACGAATCGCCGCGCGTGACGAAGCCGTATACGGATTCGCAATGGGACGCCGTGCTGGCGCTCGGCTCGCAGGTCGACGGCGCACTCGCGGCCGGCGACGTGCGGCTCACGCAGGGCGGCGAGCCGACCTTCGTGTCGATCGACGATCGCGACGGTGCTGAATGGAACACCGACGCGCTCGGCCCGACCAAGCGTGGTTACGCGACCGAACTCGTGCAGCGGCTGCGCGCCGAGTACGGCGACGGCGGCTTCCTGCATTTCGGGCAGGGCAAGTGGTATCCGGGCGAGCAGCTGCCGCGCTGGGCGCTGTCGATCTTCTGGCGTGCCGACGGCCAGCCCGTGTGGCACGACCCGTCGCTGTTCGCCGACGAGCGCGAGCCGTCCGCGTATACGACCGACGACGCGAAGCGCTTCATCGATGCGCTGGCCGCACGGCTGAACCTGACCGGCGAATTCATCCGGCCCGGCTACGAGGACGTGTGGTACTACCTGTGGCGCGAGCGCCGGCTGCCGGTCAACGTCGACCCGTTCGACTCGCGCCTCGACGACGAGCTCGAACGCGCGCGGCTGCGCAAGGTGTTCGAGCAGCAGCTCGACAGCGTGGTCGGCTACGTGCTGCCGGTCAAGCGCGTGGACACGGCGCCGGGCCTCGACGGGCCGCGCTGGCAGACGGGGCCGTGGTTCTTCCGCGACGAGCGGATGTACCTCGTGCCCGGCGATTCGCCGATGGGCTATCGGTTGCCGCTCGATTCGCTGCCGTGGGCCAGCCGCGCCGACTATCCGTATCTCGTCGAGCGCGATCCGTTCGCGCCGCGCGACGCGCTGCCGGAAGCCGCCGCGATCCGCGCGCGCTACGCGGGGCCCGCCGATGCGCCGCGCTACCTGTCCGGCGTGCATCGCGAGGCGTCCGCGCAGACCGTGATGCAGTGGCGCGACGACGGTACGGCCGGGAACGGTCGGCCTGCCGCGCGCGACCCGGGTCGCGTACCCGAGCGCTTCGAATCGGCCGCGTGGATCACGCGTACCGCGCTGTGCGTCGAAGTGCGCAACGGCATCCTGTACCTGTTCATGCCGCCGCTTGCCGCGCTCGAGGATTATCTCGACCTGCTCGGCGCGATCGAGCTGACCGCGCACGCGCTGGGCGTGAAGCTCGTGCTCGAAGGCTATCCGCCGCCGCGCGACGCGCGGCTGAAGCTGCTGCAGGTCACGCCCGATCCCGGCGTGATCGAGGTGAACATCCATCCGGCCGCCAACTTCGACGAGCTCGTCGACCACACCGAATTCCTGTACGACGCCGCGTGGCAGTCGCGGCTGTGCAGCGAGAAATTCATGGTCGACGGCCGCCACGTCGGCACCGGCGGCGGCAACCACTTCGTGCTCGGCGGCGCGACGCCGGCCGACAGCCCGTTCCTGCGCCGCCCGGACCTGCTCGCGAGCCTGATCGCGTACTGGCACAACCATCCGTCGCTGTCCTACCTGTTCTCGGGGCTGTTCATCGGGCCGACCAGCCAGGCGCCGCGCGTCGACGAGGCGCGCAACGACCAGCTCTACGAGCTCGACATCGCGTTCGCCGAGATCCAGCGCAACAAGCTGCTGTTCGGGCAGGACATGCCGCCGTGGCTGGTCGACCGCGTGCTGCGCAACCTGCTGATCGACGTGACGGGTAACACACACCGCAGCGAATTCTGTATCGACAAGCTGTATTCGCCCGACTCGTCGACCGGCCGGCTCGGCCTGCTCGAACTGCGTGCGTTCGAGATGCCGCCCCATGCACGGATGAGCATCGTGCAGCAATTGCTGCTGCGCGCGCTGGTCGCGCGTTTCTGGGCCGCGCCGTACACGACGCCGCTCACGCGCTGGGGCACCGCGCTGCACGACCGCTTCATGCTGCCCGAGTTTCTTCAGATGGATTTCGACGACGTGCTGGCCGAACTGCGCGACGCCGGTTTCGCGTTCGATCCGGCGTGGTTCGCGCCGCACTTCGAATTCCGCTTCCCGCTGTTCGGCCAGATCGCGGTGAACGGCATGCAGCTGTCGCTGCGCGGCGCGCTGGAACCGTGGCACGTGATGGGCGAGGAGGGGGCGCCCGGCGGCACGGTGCGCTACGTCGATTCGTCGGTCGAACGGCTCGAAGTGCGCGTGACGGGGCTGAACGACAACCGCCACGTCGTGACCGTCAACGGCCGCGCGTTGCCGCTGCAGCCGACCGGCACCGTCGGCGAATACGTCGCGGGGGTGCGCTACAAGGCGTGGTCGCCGCCGTCCGCGCTGCATCCGACCATCGGCGTGCACGCGCCGCTCACGTTCGACATCGTCGATACGTGGCTGCAGCGCTCGCTCGGCGGCTGCCGCTACCACGTCGCGCATCCGGGCGGACGCAACTACGCGACGTTCCCGGTCAATGCCTATGAAGCGGAGAGCCGCCGGCTCGCACGCTTCGTCGAGATGGGGCATACGCCGGGGCGGATGGAGGTCGCGCTCGCCGCGCCGAGCCGCGAGTTCCCGTTCACGCTCGATTTGCGGCGGCCGTGACCGGACGATGACGAGGCGGACGACGATGCGCGGTGGGCGGTCTCCCGGCGAACGGGGTGATGGCCGCCCCGCCGGAATGCTAGGATGCGGGCAGATCGCGGCCACGCGCCGCAGCAGCCTGCCGCTGGTGCGGCCGTGCGTATGCACGGTTGCACCCTGAAGACGGAACGACACCGTGCCGCCCATGAACACCGACCATCTCGCCGCCCTCGACGCGATGCCCACGCTTTTCGATACCGGCGCGCAGCCGGATGCCGCGGAACTGGCCGCCGCGCTCGCGGCGCCGGCGGCCGCCGGCCGCTACGACGAACTGCGTGGCAGCGCGGCCGGCCTGAACGCGCCTGCGCTCGCGCCCGCGTGGCGCAGTTTCTTCACATCGATCGGCAGCGACGGCGTGGCCGACCTCGATCGCCGCGCCGACGCGCTGCACCGGCGCATGCGCGAGAACGGCCTGTTCTACCAGCTGCACGAGCAGCGTGCCGGCGACGGCGCGGCCGGCCCGTGGTCGCTCGACCTGCTGCCGCTGATCGTCACGCCCGAGGACTGGGTCGCGATCGAGCGCGGCGTGCTGCAGCGCGTGCGGCTGCTCAACGCGACGCTGGCCGACCTGTACGGGCCGCAGACGATCCTCGAGCGCGGGCTGCTGCCGCCCGCGCTCGTCACCGGGCACCCCGGCTACCTGCGCGCGATGCGCGGCGCGAGCGTGCCGGGCGACACCTGGCTGCACGTGGTCGCGTTCGATCTCGCGCGTGGCCCGGACGGGCAGTGGCGGATCGTCGCGCAGCACACGCAGGGCGCGGCCGGCCTCGGCTACCTGCTAGAAAACCGGCTGATCGTGTCGCGGCTCTTTCCGCGCGGGTTTCGCGGGCTGCGCGTGCAGCGGCTCGCGTCCGCGTACCGCGCGCTGCTGCAGAGCATGCAGGCGCTCAGCCCGGCCCGCAAGAACTCGCGGATCGTGCTGCTGACGCCGGGGCCGCACAGCGCGACGTATTTCGAGCACGCGTATCTCGCGCGCTATCTCGGCCTCACGCTCGTCGAGGGCGGCGACCTGACCGCGCGGGACAACCGCGTATTCCTGAAGACGCTGAGCGGCCTCGAACCCGTGCACGGCATCCTGCGGCGTGTCGACGACGCGTGGCTCGATCCGCTCGAACTGCGGCCCGATTCGATGCTCGGCGTGCCGGGGCTGCTGCAGGCCGTGCGCGCGGGCAATGTGCTGCTCGCGAACGCGCCGGGCTCGGGCTTCCTCGAATCGCCGGCGATGCTCGGCTTCATGCCGCGTCTCGCGGAAGGGCTGCTCGGCGAAACGCTGACGCTGCCGGCCGTGCATTCGTGGTGGTGCGGCGAGGCGGCCGCGTGCGACGACGCGCTGCCGCAACTCGCGCGCGCCATCGTGAAGGCATCCTATCCACCCGAGGTGCAGGCCGGCGGCGCGTTCGAGCCGGTGATCGGCGCGCGGCTCACGCAGGCGCAGCTGGCCGAGTGGCGCGCGCGGATCCTCGCGCGGCCCGAACACTACACGGTGCAGGCCGACCTGCCGCTGTCGCAGGCGCCGACCTGGCCGCGTCAGGACGCGCCCGACGGCCACGGCGGCGCGCGCATCGTGCCGAAGCCGGTGCTGCTGCGCGTCTTCGCGCTCGCCGACGGTGCGCAGCGCTGGCGGCTCCTGCCGGGCGGGCTGTCACGGGTCGGCACACGCGACACGCTGTTCAATGCGCCGATGCCGCGCGGCGGCAGCACCGTCGATACATGGGTGATGACCGAAGGCATCGTCGATTCGACGACGCTGCTGCAGACGCATCTCGGCCCCGACGACCTCGTCGAACGGCCGCGCGCGATCGCGAGCCGTGCGGCCGAGAACCTGTTCTGGCTGGGCCGTTACACCGAGCGCGCGACCAACCTGATGCGGCTCGCGCGCGCGGCGCTCGAACGGCTGCGCGGCGAGGACGACGTCGACAGCCCCGCGCACCTGGAGCTGCTCGACACGCTGTGCCGCGACACGGGCCTGATCGCGGCCGATGCACCGAACGCCGTCGATGCGCCCCGTGCGTTCCAGCACGCGCTCGCGACGTCGCTCACGCGCGGCGCGGATCGCACGTCGGGCATTGCGGCGTGCCTGTTCGGGATGCGTGGCGCGGCTGCCGCGATCCGCGAACGGCTGTCGAGCGACCAGTGGCGCCTGATCGACGACGCGACCCAGCTGTTCGCGGACAGCGCGGGCCAGCCGGAAGCCGAGGAACAGATCGGCAACGACGCGCTGCAGTTGCTGGAGCGCCTCGGCCTGCTGCTCGGCGCGATCACGGGTGCGCAGACCGACAACATGACGCGCGACGACGGCTGGCGGCTGCTGTCGATCGGCCGGCAGATCGACCGGCTGGACTTCCTGTGCAGCGTGCTGAAGTGCGCGTTCGACGAAGGCGCGGTGCACCGGCAGGACGGCTTCGAGCTCGTGCTGGAGTTGTTCGACAGCACGATCACGTTCCGTTCGCGTTTCCAGCGCGGCTTCGATGTCGCGCCGCTGCTGTCGCTCGTCGTGCTCGATACCGACAATCCGCGCTCGCTCGGCTGGGTCGTGCAGGCGCTGCGGGGCCGGCTGACGAAGGTCGAGCGCAGCGAAGGTTATGCGTTGTCCGAACTGGCCGAGACGGTTCCGGATGTGCCCGCGTGGTCGCTGCACGAGCTGTGCGAAACCACCGACGGGGGCCGGCACGGCAAGCTGCTCGAAGCGCTCGACGCGACGGCGAAGGCGGTCTGGGAACTGTCGAACCGGATTGGCGAGCGCTATTTCAGCCACGTACGCGAGGCGGGCAGGACGTTATGGTGACGACGAAGGGCGCGGGGAAAGCCCCACCGGGTTCCGGCGATGCACGGAACGCATCGGCATCGGCCGCGAAGGCAACGACCGCCGAGGTCGCGCCGGGCCGGTTGCTGCGCGTCACGCACGACACCGAATACCGTTACGCGGCGCGCGTCGAATCGGCGCAGCACCAGGCACGGCTGCAACCGCTCGCGACGCCGCGCCAGCAAGTGCTGTCGTTCGCGCTCGACATCGATCCCGCGCCGGAATCGGTCTGTACCGAGATCGACGCATTCGGCAACGCGCGCGCATCGTTTGCGTTGAACCTGCCACATGACGCGCTGCTCGTGCGCAGCCGCAGCACGGTACGCGTGACGCCGCCCGTGTGGTCGCGCGGTGCGCGCGGCGCGCCGCCACCCGCCATCGCGCATCCCGACGCGAAACAGGCGACTGCGTGGGAAGCCGTGCGCGACCGCCTGCGGTTTCGCGCAGGGCAGCCTTACGATGCCGCGAGCGAATTCGTGTTCACGTCGCCGCATGTTGCGTGCGACGCTGAACTCGCCGCGTATGCGGCCGCGAGCTTCACGCCGCAACGGCCGCTCGTGCAGGCTGCCTGGGACCTGATGCGGCGCGTGCATGCCGATTTCGCCTATACGCCGAACAGCACCGACATCACGACGTCGGCGCTCGATGCGCTGCGCCTGCGCAAGGGCGTGTGCCAGGATTTCGCGCACGTGATGATCGGCGCGCTGCGCTCGCTCGGGCTGGCCGCACGTTACGTGAGCGGCTACCTGCTGACGCAGCCGCCCCCCGGGCAGCCGCGGCTGATCGGCGCCGACGCGTCGCATGCGTGGGTCGAGGTGTACGACCCGGCATGGCCCGAGGACAACGGCTGGCTGCAGCTCGATCCGACCAACGATCGTGCGCCGGGCGACGACTACGTGATGCTGTCGATCGGCCGCGACTACGCGGACGTGACGCCGCTGCGCGGTGTGATCCGCGGCGGTGGTGCGGATCAGGAGCTGAAGGTCGGTGTGACGGTGGAGCCGCTCGACACGCCGTAATGTCGCCCGATGCCGCGTGCCCGCGCGCATGGCGGTTTAAGTCTTCGTTAATACTGCACGCCTAGCATGGCCATGCCGGCGAACGGATCTGGCTTGATTCGGGCGCCGGCGGCACGCGCGGGTGCGTCGGCGTCACGGCGCCGCACCGTCGCGCAGCGCCATTCCCTTGCAACGGCGGCGGATCATGATCAAGACTTTCGACTACACGCTCGGCAGCGAGACGATTGCGCTTTGTGCGAGCTTCGGCGCGGGGCCGGCGTGGCGCCGCGTGCTCGTGAGCCGAGCGGATTCGATGGAGACGCTGGTGGTGCTCGACGCGCGCGGCCTGTCGGGCTTGCTGAAGGTGGCGACCGAACCGCCGGAGGGGCTGCTCGACGACGCGATCCGCAAGGTCGGCGACGAGCAGCTCGTCGAGCGGGCGATCAGCGGCAGGGCGATCGTAGAAACCGCGCTTTGATCGCACGATGCGGCGCGGCGCAGCGTGTGCCGGCAGGCATGGCCGCACACGCCGCATCGCATCCCGTCGTGTCGGTTACGCCGCGAACCGGTCCGTGGCCGCGATCAGCGCCTCCAGGATCCCCGGTTCGTTGTACGCATGCCCGGCACCGGGCACGATCTCGAACGTCGCATCCGGCCACGCCTTCGACAGCTCCCATGCGGTGCGGGCAGGCGTCGCGACGTCATAGCGGCCCTGCACGATCACGCCCGGAATGCCGGCGAGGCGATGCGCGTCACGCAGCAACTGGCCTTCCTCGACGAAACCCTGGTTCACGAAGTAATGATTCTCGATGCGCGCGAACGCGAGTGCGTAGTGGCCGTCCGCGAAGTGCGCGGCGAGTGCGGGGTCGGGCAGCAGCGTGATCGTGCGGCCTTCCCAGATGCTCCACGCGCGCGCGGCTTCGAGCTTCGCGGCTTCGTCGTTGCCGGTCAGCCGGCGATGGTAGGCGGCCATCAGGTCGCCGCGCTCCGCTTCCGGAATCGGTGCAAGGAAGGCTTCCCACAGGTCGGGGAACAGCCACGACGCGCCTTCCTGGTAGTACCACAGCACTTCCGCGCGACGCATCGTGAAGATGCCGCGCACGACCAGCGCGCTCACGCGCTCCGGGTGCGTTTCCGCATACGCGATCGACAGTGCGCTGCCCCACGAGCCGCCGAACACGAGCCACTTTTCCGCGCCGACCATCTCGCGCAGGCGCTCGATGTCGGCAACCAGATGCCACGTCGTGTTGTTCTCGAGGCTCGCATGCGGCGTCGAGCGCCCGCAGCCGCGCTGGTCGAACAGCAGGATGTCGTAGCGCTCCGGATCGAACAGGCGGCGATGGTCGGCGCTGCAGCCGGCGCCGGGGCCGCCGTGCAGGAACACGGCGGGCTTGCCGGCGGGGTTGCCGCAGCGCTCCCAGTAGATGCGGTGGCCGTCGCCGGTGTCGAGATGGCCGTGGGCGTAGGGTTCGATCGGTGGGTACACAGGCAGGCTCCGGGTAAAGGTCGACGGGAGGGCGGACGAGGCGCGGGCCGTTGTGCGGGCGGGTACGGTACTGCGAATGTTGCTGCGCCGCAAAATTCGTTGCGTGGGCATCGGACCGGCCGCCGCCGGACAAGGCTTGTCATTATGCCCATTCGCCGCGCCGGGCGTCGGCTCGTTCGGGCGCAGCGTCGTTGGCGGGGTGTGTCGCGGCGATTTTTGAAGCAATTTCATTCCGATATTTTTCATACAAAATCCCGGCGGCATATCGGCGTGCCGAAGCGAGGGCGGCGCTGGTCTGCTGCCCATCCACCGTGCCGACGGAAACCAGCCGATGAACCATCGCGTCACGCAGTTGACCGGATTGCGCGCCGTCGCGGTGGCGATGGTCGTGGTCGGACACGCCGAGCACGTGCTGCCCGGCGGCTACACGGGCTGGTACGCGCCGTTGCGGCTGATCGCCGACGGCCGGCTCGGCGTGCTGATCTTCTTCGTCCTCAGCGGCTTCCTGATCACCAACGTGCTGCGCGCCGAATTCGCGCGCACGGGCGGCATCGCGCTGACGTCGTTCTACGTGCGTCGCGCGCTGCGGATCTGGCCGGCGTGCTACGTCTATCTCGCGGCGGTCGCGATCGTGGCCTTCGCCGGCTGGTTCGACGTCGATCGCCGGCAGTGGCTGTATGCGGCGCTGCACCTGTGGAACTACTCGGCGTGGTTCGGGCTGACCGGCGACAACGCGTTGCATCCGGACGGTGCGTGGTATCTGGGCCATTTCTGGTCGCTCGCGCTCGAGGAACAGTTCTACTGGTTCTGGCCGCTGCTGTTCGTGTACGGCATGCGCCGCGGCGGTACGCGCTGGCTGGCCGCGCTGATCCTGGTCGTGCCGCTGGTGCGCGCCGTCACGTACTTCGTGGCGCCCGCGCTGCGCGGGCAACTCGGGATGATGCTTCACACGGGCGTCGATCCGATCCTGATCGGTTGTTATGCGTCGCTCAACCGCGAACGGCTCGAAGCGTGGATTCTCTCGTGGCGCGGCGAGACGCGCATCGTGACGGCGATCATCGTGGTCGTGCTGATCGGCGGCCCGCTCGCCGAACATCGGTTCGGTGGCTTCTGGAATGCGACGTACGGCGTGACGCTCGAAGCCGCGCTGATCGCAATCGTGATCGTCGTGCTGAATTTCCGCAGCGAATTCTGGTGTGCGCGATGGTTGCGTGCGCAGCCTGTCGTGTTCGTCGGCACGATCTCGTTCAGCCTCTATCTGTGGCAGCAGCCGTTCGCGAACCCGGATCTGCCGGTTGCGCACGCATTTCCGCTTGGGATCGTGTGGGCGCTGATGGCCGCGACGGCCAGTTACTTCCTCGTCGAGAAACCGTTCCTGCGGTTGAAGGATCGGTATACGGCGCGTGAGGCGCGACGCATGCGGGACGATGCGTTGCGGATGCCCGCGTCGAGCGATGCGATCGGGGCGAAGGTGGTGGAGTAGGGGCGTTACGCCCCGGCCTTACTTGAAGCGCTTCATTGCGGCTGGCGAATACCAGAAGTTTCGGAACATATCGATGCCGTATGACTTGCCGTCGTAGCGCACGATCATGCGTGCGGTGCGCTTGCCCGTATCCGAGTATTCGTTGTCCTTGCGTTGGTTTTTTGTGATGTGTGCAGTGATCGACAGGTCTGCGAAACCGTGGCTGGAGGTCTTTTCGACGGCGATCGTCATGTGGGCGTCTTCGCTGGTCGCGTCACCCAAGCTGGCGCCGCAAGCCTCACCTTCAACACTGACCCAGCCGTAGAGATTGGTGCCGAACACCGGACGGATACGGTTGCCTTCGCGCACCCACAGCGTCAATTCTTCACTTGCGTCGGCATCGGGACAACTCGGTCCCCGCGCGCTGCTCGTGAACACGACGCCGAATGCACGCACCTCGGGCGACAGCCGGTAGGGTGCCGTGTCGATGCGATAGCTGTTCTCGCCGATCTCCGTCGCCGCATCTTCCTGAATCACCGACCGGTCGGCGGCCACGACCTTGCCGCCTTCGACGAGCGCGAGGACCTGCAACTTGTTACTTTCGTCCGGGTTCTTGCTTTTCGGCAGCGAATCGAACGCGACAGCCGCGATCGTCGTCGCTGGCGCGTTCGGCATGACCTTGCATGACGACGCGACGACGAGCCGGTCCGCATCGCGCGTGGCGATACGTGCGCTCGCGATGCCGGCCCAGCGGGCGACGGCGGTGACGGTTTCGTCGCCGCAAGGCTGGCTGTCTGCGGCGTGAATGATGGGGGAGGCGGCGAGCGCCAGCAGCGGGGCGAAGCGAAGGGTTCTCATTGTCACGATCGGAAATGGTTCTTCGTAGATGTTCGTGGGTGTCGCTGCCGACCGAAAGCGAACATCGCTAGTTCGTCGAAATTTAATCGGAATTGAGCTATGCAACAGAATTAGTTTGCTTGCCTAACAGACTCATCGAACGGCTTGATGACTCGCTGACCACTTCCGATCAATATCCCAGTCAGAGCAACTGGTACTCGAGCTCCGATTCCAGTCTCTTTGCGCGCAGCAACTCGTAGAACTTGTAAGCTACGTATCGCTCGAGGTCTGCAGCCGGCACGCACCTGACTTGATCGGGACGGCTGCATGCCAAAGTGCCGATACGGAATTCATTAAAGTCCTTGTTCAACAGCTTCATAACTGACAGTGGGTTAGCCCGTAGGTCATCGAGCAGCGTCAGGCCCAGCTTGGTCTTCGCGGCCTCTGCCTTTTCGAACATATCCCGAACGACCTCGAAATGTTGCGCATTGGACAGGCGGGCGTACTGCGCGAGCGTGAACACTAGGCACTGGACCTTTTCGATTGTCTCATCCGGTTCGAGGCTGTAAGGGCGGACTCGGGCACGGTGGAGCACCTCGTCCTGGATCTCGTCCCAAGTATGGTCCTCCATCGACACGCCGAACTGGCCCGCCAGAACATGCAGGTCACTCAGTGTTCGTGCAGTGAACCAGCTCTCCTCAAACTCCCACTTTTCTGCTTTTTGGACGAACTTCTCTAACAAGCGATGGCCGTCGTAGGTACTGCTGAGGTGCACGTACTTCTGCACCACGCCGAACAACTCCACGTAGCAGTAGAGATCTCGGTCGTGACTGAAGAGATAAAGATGGTGAGTCGGGTACCAGTCCTCATGGACATGCTTTTCGGTCTCGAACAAGCGCTCCACATCCTCTACCGGGTAATACGAAAAGATTGTCGAACGCAGCACCGATTCCGACTGAGTCAGATCATCTTGTGTCATCAGGTGGGCGAGATATTTGCGCTCGACGCCGTGGAAGCTTGCAAACCCGATTGCGATCTTAAGAATCCCCCGGAGAACTTCGGGCGCGTCGGGGCGGGCGGATAGAAGCAGGCGCTCCGCGTAAGGGGCAGCGTTATCGCTTAGCTCGATGGTGTAACCGTCCGCCACGAGCGCCTTGACGTCGGGTGAGTTCTTGTACTGGCGGGCCTGCTTGATAGTCGCAGCGACGACCGTGACCGCCTTTGCGGTGACACTCTTGACCAGCACCGGCCGCACTGGCACCAGGCTGAAGTCGTTCTTTAAGACGAGGCGCACTTGCTCAAGCACCTTTGCATCGGCGTCGTTCGTCTGCAGTTGTACTTGGGTCTGAGAATGCATCCCCCGGTCTCGTGGAGTGTCCAGGAGCGTCGTGAGCGGGGAGAGGGCGGTGGCAAAGGGGCCGTCCACTGAATCGCCGAGCTTACAGCCGCATGCCTGACATAGGATGTCATCGCACAGCAGGCCGCCACCTAAAGCGTTCTGGACAATATGTTCGCTATGCTTGAGTACTGTCGTTTCATTAAATCGCTTATCACACAGGTAGCACGTGGTCGACATTGTAAATTCCGTCAGAGCGGAGAATCAGATGGAGGCGAGAGGTGGTGCAGTTGCCACGATCAAGCGGGGGGATCATTGCTGCGACCTAAGGCGCTAGTAGGGCGCAATTGAATGATGTTATTAGATATCGACTCCGCAATACTAGAGCGTCAGTCGGGGAAGTGCCACGCGCTGAAAGGCCCATAATAGCTAGGTAGGGCGTTTCGCAGGCGAATCCGGCCGGATACCAATCCAATTGGTGAGGCGGTACAACCGCCCGCGCGGCAGCCTCGGCCGCTCAATCAGTTCATGACCCGTCGCGTTCCGCATTACGAGGACGGGAAGGACCATCGGGTACCGCTATCGCTCGAACTCTCAGGGCCGCTCAAAGACAGGACCTGTCGCGTACGGTCTCCGGTTATCCGTCAGGTCCGGTTCAGGTTAATAGAAAGGTCGCGGAGAGGAGCAAGGGCGACGCCTGCAGTATGCGGTCGTCCTGACTTCCCGGGTCTCGTGACCTCGCACCGGCAAGACGCTTAAATTTCACCCGCTCTTCTTTCGCTATGTAAAAGGGATGACTATGACTTCGTAGCCAGCAGCCTCCCAGTTCCCAATCACCGTCGCTGTTTCAAAGTTTCGAACGATCTGGGGCAACCGAGAGAAGTCTACTTATGCGCCATGCTCGGTGGTATGCCGCGCACCAGAACTCGAAAACGAAATTTTTTGCGAAGTCATGCTGTTGTGCTGGCGGAATCGGCTGGGATGGGAGTCCTTGGATCATGTTCTCAACTACTGCTACTGCATGAACCATATTTGCGACTTCGCGCTTCCGACCAGCGACGATCAACCAGGTCGAGCAGCCAAACCATAGCGCAAACAGTGCGGTGTTGCTGACCATGACGATCTGCGATCCATAGCGCTGGATGAATGACTGATGGCTGTTTTCTGAGTCCAGATAGTGCTGATATGCGAACGGCCTAGCGGAGACGCCGGCAGCATTTGTGGAGACCATCACATCGGGCGCCGACGCCCCTTTGAAATAGAGAAGAAGCGTTCGCGTAGGCGCGAACGCTTCAGTGCGGTTGATGCTCTTCAGAGGAATGGAGATTGAAAGCGTCCCATGCTTGACAGTCTGCGTGATATTCTTCTCGGCGTCGAAATCCTCCGCAGAACCATTTCCGATACGGAAGGTCTGTAGTGCCGGCGGAGCGTCATTTCGCGCTGTCGCATCGATTTGAAGATCCACACTAGCGATATCGCGCGAGCTGAAATTCTGCAGTTCGACTTTGACAAGGCTCAAAGCCTTGAGAGAGTTCCCTTTTTCATCTTTGTACAACAGAGTAACGCCTGGAATCTGAAAAAACCCAGTCACGTTGTTTTCTTTCACTATCTGGAAGTCAACATACCGCGTCGCTTGGTCACTCGCAGATGACGCTAGGTTCGCGTACATAGTCGAATAGTATGTTCCGATTGCGGCGAGCACGGCTGATAGGGCTACCGAGATCAGAAAAGTTGCCTTCGACTTCCATGAGGATGGCGCAACTGCGTTAGGCGTCGACATAACTGTCCCAAATCACTTTGTTACGGCGCGCCGCAAAAAATCTTTAGGGGTGTTCCAACAGAAGGCCTACTTGCACCGGCTCGACTGTCGACGAATTGCGGGCGGCTGTCGAACGTCCGCTTCTGGCCGATTACCGACAGCGTGTCCCGTGTCCCCCGAGATTTGCGAAGAATAAAAAAAGGCCCTTGCGGGCCTTTCATGGACGAAGGTGCGACCAACGCTTACCGCGTCAACGCCGTAAACCCGTCCAGCAACCGCTCGACATCAGCCGCCTGAATCGCGCCCATCGTCGAAATCCGGAACAGTTCCTTCGACAACCCGCCTTGCCCCGCGTAGATCACGAAACCACGCGCCTTCAAGCCGTCATGCAACGTCTCGTACGTCACACCCTGCGGCAACCGATACGCGCGCAGCACGACCGACGATTCACCTTCCGGCAGCACGAGCGGCATCCCGCGCGCCGCCAGCCCGGCCTGAGCCTGATCGGCGAGCGCCTTGTAATGCGCATGACGCGCACGCCAGCCGCCAGCCTCATCGAACTCGCGCAGCGCCTCGACGAGCGCGTAATACGCATGCACGGAAGGCGTGAACGGCGTATTGCGCTGATCCTGCAGCTTTGCCAGGCGACCGAGATCGAGGTAGTAAGTGCGGCTTGCAGCCTTCGCGAGCGCGCTGCGGCGCACGATCACGAACGCCGCGCCCGGCACACCGTGCAGGCACTTGTTCGCGGTCGCGGCCACCGCGTCGATGTCGCCGCCGGCGAAGTCGATCGCTTCCGCGCCGAAGCTGCTGACGCCATCGACGAGCATCTTCACGCCGCGCGAACGGCACACCCCGGCAATCGCGCCGAGATCGTTCAGCCGGCCCGTCGTCGTTTCGTGATGAATCACCGCGACATGCGAGTAACCGCCCGCATCGAGACGCGCGGCGATCTGCGCGAGATCGGGCGCCTGCATCCACTCATGCTTGAGCACATCATGGGCGATCCCGTACTGCGTCGCGATCTGCGTGATCCGCTCGCCGTACACGCCGTTCTCGATCACCAGCAGCTTGCCGTCCTGCGGCACGAGTGCCGCGATCATGCTTTCCACGGCGGCCGTGCCCGAACCCGTCATCAGCACGGCGGTCCATTCGGCCGGATCGAGCTCGTACGCGGCAACGAGGCGCGCACGTGCTTCGTCCTGCAGATCGAAGAATTCGCTTTCGCGATGGCACAGGTCAGGTTGCAGCAGGCTGCGGCGCACGCGTTCGGTGAGCGTGACCGGGCCGGGGTTCAGCAGCAGCATCAATGGGCTCCTTCAACGTGGGCTTCGGTCTGCGCGGCGCCGATGTGCCGCATCAGACGGGTCTTGACCTCGACCGGTGTGACGGTCGGGCGGGGCAGGCCGTCGGGCACGCCGGTGCGGATCGCCAGGCGCACGAACTGCGCACCGTCGCTCGATCCGGCCAGCGCCGTATCGAGCACGTCGAGCGTGTCGCCTTCGACCGCCGACGCGTAGCCGCATGCCGCCGCGACACCCGCGAACGACACGTGCTGCGACACCGTTGCCTGGCCGCCCGTCGATTCGTGCGCGCCGTTGTCGAGCAGCACGTGCGTGAGGTTCGCCGGGCCGTAGGTGCCGAGCGTCGCGAACGCGCCCATGCGCATCAGCGCGGCACCGTCGCCGTCGACCGCAACGACCTTCAGGTCGGGGCGTGCGAGCGCGAGGCCGAGCGCGAGCGGCGTCACGCAGCCCATCGAACCGACCATGTACAACTGGTTCGGGCGATCGTCGATTGCGTAGAGTTCGCGGCCGCAGAAGCCGGTCGATGCGAGCACGACGGTCGAATCGACCGGCGTGTGCGCGATCACGCGCTGCAGCGCGTCCTGGCGGGTCGGCCACGCGTCGGCCGACGCGGCGCGCGTCGACGATTGCGCGGCGACATGCGCGCGCGGCCTGGCCGCCGGGTTTGCCTTCAGCTCATACGGCGCGACGCTGCCTTTCTGCATCACGAGCGCGTACGGGCGGCCCGTCGCGTCCATGTGCGCGATCGCGCGGTCGAGTGCCGGGCCGACCTGTTCGGGGTCGGTCGGGAACGTCTCCCACGGGATCTCCATCGTGTCGAGCATCGCGGGCGTGATCGGGCCCATCAGCGCGTGCTGGGGCTCGTCGGATACGCCCGGCTGGCCGCGCCACGTGACGATCAGCAGCTGCGGCAGGCGGAACGTCCAGGTCAGCGACGTGAGCGGGCTCACCGCGTTGCCGAGCCCCGAGTTCTGCATCATCGCGATGCCGCGCTTGCCGCCGAGCGTCGCGCCCGCGATCAGCGCGACCGCGTCGCCTTCGTTCGCGGCCGACACGTAATTCAGCGTCGGGTCCTGCAGCACGTAATTGATGAACGGCGTCAGGTACGAGCAGGGCACCCCCGCGTACCAGTCGAAACCGCGCTCGCGCGCGGCCTCGACGAACTGTGCCGCTTCGATCATTGCGCGCCCCCGTTGCCGGTGCCCGGTTCGGACAGCGGCGTCTGGCCGTGCGCGAAGTCACCCGCGCGGCGGAAGTCTTCGAGGTCGTTCACACCGCGCCAGTGGCCGTGCACGTACTGCACCTCGATCTTCTCGCCGGCGGCGATCAGTTCGTTGAGCAGCGACGGGATGTCGAGCGTGTCGAAATCGTCGCGCGCCTGCAGCGTCGCGAGCATCGCCTTCAGGCGCTCGACACCGGCACCGCGCACGTTCAGCAGGCCGATCCAGCGGCCGTGCGGCGTGCCCGTGGCGACGTCGCTCGATACACGTTGCAGGTAGGTCTTCTGGCCGAACAGGCCGCGATCGTCGGCCGCCGAGCACAGCGCGAAATCGCGCACGCTCTGGTTGGTTTCCGTCAGCGACGAATCGACCACCACGCTGAACTCGGCCTCGCTCTCCGCGAGGTCGCGCACGATGTAGCTGCGGAACAGCAGGTCGCCGTACGAGATCACGGTGTCGCCGGTCAGGCGTTCGGCCGCGCATGCGAGCGACGCGAGTTCGCCCGTCTGCGCATGGCGCTCGTTGACGACGAGCTTGATGCCCGACGTGTCGATCGCGTCGGCGCGATAACCGCCGACCACGGTGATGTCGTTCACGCCGTGCGTCTTGAAGCCGTCGACGAGCCAGCGCAGCAGCGGCTTGCCGGCGACCGGCAGCATGACCTTCGGCTTGTCTTCGGTCACGGCTTCGAGGCCCTTGCCGCGGCTCGCGGCGAGCACGATCGCCGCGTTCGACGCGCGCGACGACGACGACAGGTAGATGCGCTCGGCCGCCGAGTATTCGTCGGCGTCCTGCAGGCGGAAGATCTCGTTGACCGATGCCACGCGGTCCTCGACGTTGATCAGCGTTTCGCTCTCGTGGATCTCGCGCGCGGTCGCCTGCATCGCGGATGCCGACGCGCGGATCAGGTGGTTCGCCCAGATCACGGTGCTGATGCCGGCCTGGCGGAACACGTCGGTCGGCGTGCTGTAGTACTTGGTCGGCACGATCACGAGCGGCGCCTTGCCGCTCCATTCGCGTGCGAACTGCAGGATCTCGTCCGGGCGCGACAGCTTGCTGTGGATCAGGATCG
Source organism: Burkholderia sp. Bmkn7 (assembly GCF_041103175.1). Taxonomy (NCBI): domain Bacteria; kingdom Pseudomonadati; phylum Pseudomonadota; class Betaproteobacteria; order Burkholderiales; family Burkholderiaceae; genus Burkholderia; species Burkholderia sp. Bmkn7. The sequence goes on from NZ_JBGCUH010000002.1 coordinate 1,761,661, forward strand.
CGTCGGCGCCGGCTTCCGCGTACGCGTTCGCGCGACGCAGCGCCTCGTCCATCCCCCAGCCTGCGATCAGCGCTTCGACACGCGCGACGATCGAGAAGTCGGGATCGGTCTGCGAATCCTTGCCGGCCTTGATCTTGCCGCAGAATTCGTCGATTTCCGCGAGCGGCTGGCGCTCGCCGCCGATGAAGCTGTTGGTCTTCGGGAACTGCTTGTCCTCGATACAGACGCCCGCGATGCCGCGCTGTTCGAGCTTCTTCACGAGGCGGCGCACGTTGTTGAAGTTGCCGTAGCCGGTGTCGCCGTCGAGCAGGATCGGCAGGTCGCTTGCGTCGGCCATGAATTCGAGCACGTCGACGACCTGCGTCCAGCTCGCTTCGTTGTTGTCGCGCACGCCGAACTGCGCGGAGATCGCGAGGCCCGATGCCCAGATGCCCTTGAAGCCGGCCTCGCGGACGATCCGCGCGGACAGGCCGTTGTGCGCTTCCATCAGGAATTCGAGATCGCTGCTGACGAGCATTCGGCGCAGGCGGGCGCTGCGCGATTCGGTGAAGTTGGGTTCGCGTGCGTTCATCGTGCGACTCCTGCGGTGGTGCGTTGAATCAGGGGGAGGATTTCTTGGGTGGCGCGGGCGACGTCGTTCGGGAAGTCGATCTCGATCCACGGCGAGCCGGTGACGTCGGCGACGTCGAACGAATGACCGCCTTCGAGCAGCAGGTCGCGCACGGCTTCCTCGTGCGGCATGTTCGCGCGGCCGCTGTCGACGTAGCCCGCGACGATCGTCGCGAGGCGGCGCGCGGTACCTTCGGTGAAGCGGAAGAAGCCGACCGATTCGCCGATCGTGTCGTATTCGAGGTCGACCGCGAGTTGCTTGCGCAGCTCGACCGGCACGCCGTTCTTCAGGCACAGCTTGACGGGTTCGTCGCCGGCCTCGAAGTCGCGGTCGATCAACAGGCGATCGACCGCCTTGTCGGCATCGGCCACCAGCGCGTGCAGGATGTTCTCGTCATACAGCACGTCGGCGTCCATCAGCAGCACGTCGCCGCCGCGCGTCATCGCGTCGGCGACGGTATGCACGGTCAGCACGCTGCCGAGGTCGTAGCGTTCGTTGACCACGATCTCGGCCTGGCGGCCGAGGCGCTTCAATTCCTGCTCGACCTTCTCGGCCTGGAAGCCGAGCCCGAGCACGATTTCGTCGACGCCCGCGGCATCGAGCACGCGCAGATGGCGCTCGAGCAGCGACACGTCGTCGAAGCGCAGCAGGCACTTCGGGAACTGTGCCTCGGGCGGTTGTTGCAGGCGCAAGCCGAGGCCTGCCGCAAGAATGATGGCTCGCATGGGTTCTCCAACCAAAAAGCCGGCGGATCTGAACGATCAGTCGGCGAGCGGCTGCGGCGCACGGCGCCGCTGCCAGTTTCTTTCACTGAAATGCAGATAGAGCAGGCCGGGCAGGCCGAGCGCGAGTTCGCGCGCGCGCTTCGCGAGCGACAGCGCGAGCGCCGCGTCGGGCGGCAGTCCGACCAGCGGCGCGAGCAGCAGGTAGCCGCCTTCCTGCGCGCCGAGCGAGCCCGGGATCGCGAAGGCCGCGCCACGAATGGCCTGGCCGACGCTCTCGAGCAGCAGCGCGTCGAGCCAGCTCACCGGGTGCCCGAGGAAGTGCAGCGCGAGCCACACTTCCGCGGTGCCGACGATCCAGCCGACGAGACTCAGTGCGAACGTCTTTGCGACCTTCGCACGATCGCGGTACAGCGCGCCGACCGCGTCGTCGATCGCGTCGGCGCGGGTCGCCAGCGACGACCAGTCGCGCGGGCCGAGCAGCTTCGACGCGAGGCGCAGGCCGCGGCCGAACAGCCCGCGCCGCTGCGCGACGTAGAACAGCGCGGCGAGGGCGCCGAGCACGCCGGTCGCGATCAACGCGGGCGTGCGCAGGTGCGCGACCGATTCGTGCGTGGCGTACAGGCTGAACGCGGCGATGCCGATCAGCGCGAACGCCATTTGCGAGAGCGCCTGCATCGTCGTGCTGACGGTGACGGCGGCCGCCGCGTCGGCCATCCGCGTGCCGCGTTGCGCGAGGTGGCGCACCATCAGCACGGGGCCGCCGATCTGCCCGGCGGGCAGCAGGCTGTTCACCGATTCGCCGACCCAGCGCGCGCGCAGCGCATTGCCGAGTTCGGCGCCGGGCTGGCCGTGGCGGAACATCACGGAGATCGCCATCGCGTCGATCACGAGCGGCACGACGTGGAACGCCGCGACGAGCGCGAGCCCCCAGCCGGCCGCGAGGAACGTGGACGCGACCGCGCCGACGCCCTGCCAGGCCAGGAGCGCGACGAAGAGTGCGGTCCCGAGGGACAGCAGAATCAGGCCGGCGCGTGTCATGACCCGGTCGGGCGTCGCGTCGCCAGTTGCTTGAACACCTGGCGGAAGCCGAAATACGCGATCGCGTCCTTCATGTTCGAGATGAAGCGCTTCCACGGGCGCATGCCGGGGTTCGTCACGTATTCGAAGGTGAGCGACACGCGCATCTCGTTCTGGCCCAGCGGCGTGATGCGGTGGCGCAGCTTGTCGCCGTCGAACAGCACGATGCCGCCGTCGGCGATCTGGACGGAGCCCGGTTCGTCGGCCACATCCGGATTGCGCGTGTGCAGTTCGTAGTCGAGACGGCACGACGATTCGTCGATCACGCCGATCAGCAGCGTATAGCGGCGGCCGTCGTAGTACGACGTGTCGTAGTGCCAGCCGATGTGGTCGCCGGGCTTCGTGTAGTAATACAGCGCATACGCGTGCGGATCGTCGTCCGGCGACAGCATCAGCTTGTCGCCCGTGACCTTCTCCAGGAAGGAGATGAGTGCCTTCGAGCGATACAGCTCGGCGATGTACGGCGCCTGCTCGTCGATCGTATGGCGGCTGACGCTGCCGCCCTGCTTGTGGCCGGGCAGGTAATTGCGGTTCAGGCCGGCCTGCATCGCGCGGGCGGCCGCCGCGAGCTTCGCGTGCGCGTCGGCCGGCAGGAAGGCGTCGAGGTACAGGAACGAGCCCTGGCGCGTGTAGTCGCCGCGCAGGCGGTCGAGGTCGAGCGAACCGACGCAGTCGGCCACGGTGCGATCGGGATCGGCGGCGGCCGCGCGCGCAGGCGCGGGGCGTGCCGGGCTCAGCACGGAGTCGTCGCGCGTGCTAGGAGTCATTTGGAAGCCTGGATTTCAGTTGGATTCTGCGCGACGTTGCCGCGCCGGACGATGCGCCACCAGTCGATCACGACCCATGCGGCGAAGAGCGGGGCGCCGATCGACGCCGCGAGCAGGAACGGCTCGACGCCGTCGAAGAGCGTCACGAGCGGCAGCAGGTACAGCACGTCTTCGGTTTCGAAGCCGCCGGCGAACGCCTGCTTGGTGCCGGCCTTGCCGGCGATCGATTCGATCCGCATGCGCAGGAAGAAGATCAGCGCGACGGCGGCGCCGGCCACCGCGCCGAGCAGCACCGGCGACGCGGCCATCTGGCCGCCCTGGGCGACGATGCCGAGGCCCATGCTGACGAACAGCGCGATCGTGACGAGCGCGTCCGCCGCGAGGTCGTAAAAATGACCGATCTTGCTGGATTTCCCGCTGATGCGGGCGAGCTCACCGTCGGTGTGGTCGACGAAGTTCGACAGCACGATCAGGAACGCGCCTGCGTTGCTCCAGCCGAAGCCGCCGTGCGCGAGGCACCAGGCGCCGGCGAGGCCGATCAGCAGACGAACGGTGGTGAGGTGATTCGGGGTGACGGGCGTGTCGACGAGCGGTCGGACAAGCGAGCGCGCGAGCCGCGCATCCCAGGTGCGTGGCAGGGGCGGTTCGGAACGTGTGGCGGTTTTTCTTTGGTCCATCGGCGAAATATATACGGAATTGTAATTTGTTGCTTTTTATTCGATCAATGTCCTGACATGAGCGAGTGTTACCGCGTCTTGCGACGATCGGCCGACCGAAAAACGCGTGCGCGAAAGGGCGGCCGAACGGGGCTGCGGGATCCGTATTCCAGTGTGGTTCGCATGGCGTGCCTGTCAAGGACGGACGGGCCTCGGAGGCCGGTGCGGCGGTGTTTTTCGCGCATCCCGGCGGGGGATGCGCGGCGCGTGCGGGCTTGACGTGCGTCAGTCCGGCACAACCGGCATCAGGTGACAATTGGCCGCGCCGGATACGGCATCGACCATTGCCGATCGACAGGCGATGAATCGCAGTGGAAATCCGTCGATTGACGTGTGCGGATTGGTGATCGTCGACCGGTCGTTATGTCCGATGCTTTCGTGCACCTTTCATGTGCATTCGAATTGAACGGGGCGCCTGTCACAGAACGGCCGTTCGATACGCGGCAAATCCGGCAACGATCTTTTTCATACGGTGGACATTTCGCGGCGACCGCCTCTGAGATACTCCGACCATGCCTGTGGTGCCGGCCGCCCGTCGCGGCCACAAGGGCTTCATGTCGCTCAGGAGACACCCCCAGCGACGTCAACGACAGACCAGAGCATCAGAAATCCAGCCATGTCTTCATCACGCATCCTCGCTCCCGCCCTGCGTTCGCTCGTCCGCACCGCCGACGAAGCCGCCGCGCTGATCCGTCCCGGCATGACCGTCGCCATGAGCGGCTTCACGGGGTCGGGCTATCCGAAGGCCGTTCCGGCCGCGCTCGCCGCCCACATCGACGCGGCCCACGCGCGCGGCGAGGACTTCCGGATCAACGTGCTGACGGGCGCGTCGACCGCACCGGAACTCGACGGCGCGCTTGCCCGCACCAACGGCATCTCGATGCGCCTGCCGTACCAGTCCGACCCGACGCTGCGCGACAAGATCAACGGCGGCGAAGTCGACTACCAGGACGTCCACCTGAGCCACGTCGCGCAATACGCATGGTTCGGGCTGTACGGCGATCTCGATGTCGCGATCGTCGAAGTCGCGGGCATCCGCGAGGACGGCCTGCTGATTCCGTCCGCCTCGATCGGCAACAACAAGACGTGGCTCGAACGCGCGAAGCACGTGATCCTCGAAGTCAACTCGCGCCAGCCGCTCGGCCTCGACGGGATGCACGACGTCTATTACGGCACCGCGCTGCCGCCGCACCGCAAGCCGATTCCGCTGACGAAGAGCGACGACCGGATCGGCGAGCCGTATCTGCGCTGCCCGGCCGAGAAGATCGTCGCGATCGTCGAGACCGACGCACCGGATCGCAGCAACGCGTTCTCCGCGCCGGACGCGACGTCGAAGCAGATCGCGCACCAGCTGATCGATTTCCTGCGCCACGAAGTGAAGCGCGGCCGCCTGCCGGAAAACCTGCTGCCGCTGCAGTCGGGCGTCGGCAACATCACGAACGCGGTGCTCGCAGAGCTCAGCTCGGCCGGCTTCTCGAACCTGACCGCGTACACCGAGGTGATCCAGGACGGCATGCTCGACCTGCTCCAGGACGGTACGCTGAGCTTCGCGTCGGCCACCGCGCTGTCGCTGAGCCCGGCCGCCGTGCAGCGCTTCGCCGACGAAATCGCGACGTTCCGCGAGAAGATCGTGCTGCGCCCGCAGGAGATCAGCAACCATCCGGAACTCGTGCGCCGTCTCGGCTGCATCGCGATGAACGGGATGATCGAGGCCGACATCTACGGCAACGTGAACTCGACGCACGTGATGGGCACGAAGATCCAGAACGGCATCGGCGGCTCGGGCGACTTCGCGCGCAACGGCTACCTGTCGTGCTTCATGTCGGCGAGTACCGCGAAGGGCGGCGCGATCTCGCGGATCGTGCCGATGGCGAGCCACGTCGACCATACCGAGCACGACGTCGCGGTGGTCGTCACCGAGCAGGGCCTCGCCGACCTGCGCGGCCTGTCGCCGAAGCAGCGTGCACGCAAGGTCATCGCGACCTGCGCGCATCCCGACTACCGGCCGATGCTCGAGGATTACTTCGAGCGTGCGTCGCGCGAGAGCTTCGGCAAGCACACGCCGCACCTGCTCGCCGAGGCGCTGTCTTGGCACGAGCGTTACGTGCGTACCGGGACGATGAAGGCCTGACGGTTCGGCCTGCGACGGGCGCGCGCCCGTCGCATCGTCAATCCATCGCCGCGTGCGCGATCTCCACGTTCGCCGTTTTCTGCGGCGGGCGGATCAGCAGCAACAGCGGAATCATCAGCAGCGTCGCGACGAACATCAGCTTGAAGTCGTTCAGGTAGGCGATCATCGAAGCCTGCTGGTTGATCGTGCGGTCGAGCAGCGCGATGTCGAGACGGCTGCCGGCCATCGCCTGCACGGCCGGGTTGAACGGCGTGATCTGCGCGGCGAGATCGGCGTGCGACACCTGCGTGTTGCGCGTCATCAGCGTCTGCACGATCGAGATGCCGATACTGCTGCCGATGTTGCGCATCAGGCTGTAGGTGGCCGTGCCGTCCGCACGCAGGTCGGGCGGCAACGTCGAGAACGACAGCGCGCTGAGCGGCACGAACACGAGCCCCAGCCCGAAGCCCTGCACCACGCCCGGCCACACGATGTCCGCTTCGGACAGCACGACCGTGTACTGCATCATCTGCCATAGCGCGAGCGCGGAAATCGACAGCCCCGCGAGCAGCAGCATCCGCGCATCCACGTATTTCAGCAGCCTGCCGACGAACAGCATCGCGATCATCGTGCCGGCGCCGCTCGGCGCGGTGACGAGGCCCGTCGTCGCGACCGGGTAGCCCATCAGGTTCTGCAGCATCGGCGGCAGCAGCGCGCGCGTCGCGTACAGCACCGCGCCGACCACGAAGATGAACAGCGTGCCCGTCGCGAAGTTCGGGTCGCGCAGCAGTTCCGACTTGAAGAACGACGCCTTGCCGACGGTCGCGGTATGCACGAGGAAGAACGCGAAGCTGAGCGCCGCGACGATCGCCTCGATGCGGATCTCGTACGAGCCGAACCAGTCGAGCTGTTCGCCGCGGTCGAGCATCGCCTGGAACGCGCCGATCGCGAGCGCCAGCGTCGCGAAGCCGAACGCGTCGAATTTCACGTGCGGGCGCGGCGCGCGGGCGGGCAGGAAGGTCATCACGCCGGCCAGCGCAAATGCGCCGATCGGCACGTTGATGAAGAACACCCAGCGCCAGTTGTAGCTGTCGGTGAGCCAGCCGCCGAGCGTCGGGCCGAGGATCGGGCCGACCATCACGCCCATCCCCCAGATCGCCATCGCCTGGCCTTGCTTCTCGCGCGGGTTGATGTCGAGCAGGATCGACTGCGACAGCGGCACCAGCGCGGCGCCGAACACGCCCTGCAGCAGGCGGGCGCCGACGATCTGCACGAGTGTCTCGGACAGCCCGCACAGCGCGGATGCGACCGTGAAGCCCGCGATCGACACGATCAGCAGCCGCTTCACGCTGAGCCGGTCGGACAGCCAGCCGGTGAGCGGTGTCGCGATCGCCGCCGCGACGATGTAGGAGGTCAGCACCCACGTGATCTCGTCCTGCGACGCGGACAGCGTGCCTTGCATGTGCGGCAGCGCGACGTTCGCGATCGTGCTGTCGAGGGTCTGGATCAGCGTGGCGAGCATGATCGACAGGGTCAGCATCGGCCGGTTCAGGGCGGGCGAGGCGGGGGCGTCGGCGGCGGGGTTCAAGCGGGTGTCTCCGTGGGGCGGTCGCCGTGGGCGGCGATCCGGTATCGCTGGAATTATAAGCACGCTTATTATAGATCCGCTTATCGCCGGGCCGCGAGCGATGGGCGGCTGTCGGCTTGACCCTATAATCCCCGCATGGACAAGACCTACGAGAACCGGATCGGCTACCTGATTTCCGACGTGGCCCGCCTGAACGGGCGCCTGTTCGACCGGCGCGCGAAGCGCATCGGGCTGACGCGCGCGCAAAGCCGCGTGATCGCATACCTGACGTGGAAGGGGGAGATGAATCAGGCGCGGCTCGCCGAATGGCTCGAGATCGCGCCGATCTCGCTGACCCGGTTGCTCGACCGGATGGAAAGTTATGGCTGGATCGAGCGCGTCGCGAACGACGACGATCGCCGTGCATTCGTGATCCGGCTGACCGACAAGTCGCGCGAGATCTTTCCGCAGATGCTCGAGGTGGGTGACACCGTCGTCGACGACGGTTTGCGCGGCTTCACGCCCGACGAGCGCGATACGCTGGTGCGGCTGCTCGGGCGCGTGCGCCACAACCTGATCGACTGCGGCGGGGAGTGATGGGTGGCGTCATCCGGGCCGGCCGGATGCACGCTTTGACCGCAACGGGAAGACCGGGTGGCCGTGCGCAAGCGTGCCACGTTGGCCCGTATGACGGCATGGGCGTGGACATTGCCTCGCCGTTGCGCGGCGGCCCGACGCGGCCATCGCTCGGCTCGCGCGGGACAAAGCGCCCGGCACACTTCGACGAAGCGCTTGTGCGGGCGTCGACGTCGGCTCCGTGGAGCCGACGCTACCCGTCACGGCTTCGGCAAGACGGCGTGCTCAACGGGGCAGTGCTGCCAGCGTGAACGCCGCCAGGTAAAGTCCCACGCCGTACGACAGATGCGCGATGACACTGCGCCGGCGCGCGACGCCCGGGTGCGGCGTGCGTGACGCCGCGATGCCGAGGCCGAACGCGGGCTGCATCACGAAGAACGGCGCGACCACGCTGGCGAGGCCGGCGACGAGCGCGGGGAGCGGTGTCGGAGTGCCGATCCATGCGGTGCCCGCGATCGCGACGGGCAGCGCCGCGAACGCGATGCCGATCGCGTAATGCGCGATCCAGCCGAGCGTGCGTTCACCCGGCACGGGCGGCGCGGCGGCGATCGACGCGTGCCGGAACCGGCCTTGCGTCATGTGACCGATCCAGCGGCCGACCAGCGCATGGTCGAGCGACGGAATGCCGAATGCACGCCGGCGAAACAGCGCCCACAGATCCATCACGAGCGTGGCGCCCGTGCCGATCGGCAACAGGTTGAGCACGACGTCGGGCAGGCTCATCGCGGACCACCGGCGCGGAGGGTGACGGCCGCGCGGCGCAGCGGGATACAGCGTGGTTTCGGCGGTTTCATGGCAGTCAGGGCTTGTCTTTGTGGAGTCGAGCGCCTATCTTGCAACTTCAAGTTCACTTGAGGTCAAGCATGAGTCGGCTGGACATTGCGGATGTGGCGCGGCGCTCGGGATTGCCCGCGTCGACGCTGCGCTACTACGAGGAAAAGGGGCTGATCGTCCCGATCGGCCGCCACGGGCTGCGGCGGCAATACGACGAGTCGGTGCTGGAGCGGCTGGCCCTGATCGCGCTGGGCCGCGAGGCCGGTTTTTCGCTCGACGACATCCTCGCGATGGTGGACACGGACGGCCTGCCTGCGATCGATCGCGCGAAGCTCGACAGCAAGGCCGACGAACTCGACCGCACGATCCGCCGTCTCGGCGCCGTGCGCGATGCGCTGCGGCACGCGGCCGTGTGCCCGGCGGCGAACCATCTCGAATGCCCGTCGTTCCAGAAGCTGCTGCGCATTGCCGCGCATCGCAATCCGGCGCGTCGCGCGAAGGCGGACGGCGCATAGGTGTAGCGCGCCCTCGCGATGTGCGGGTGGTATCAGCAGTCCGGCGGCAGGGTGGCGGCGCCGCCATTCCCGGCCGGAATTCGAAAACGAAAGCAGGAACAACGGGGTTGACGCGTGTCGTTATTGCTTGCGCCATTGCTGGTGCTTTATGTGCTTCCGGCCGCATATGCGGCATCGAAGGTCGGGCCGCACTACGGGTTTCTCGCGGGGTGCGCGACGATGGCGGCCGTGCTGGCGGCGCAGACTGCCCTGCTGACATGGGGAAGTGCCTGGGTGAAGCGACGGCGCGGGGGCACCGGGCAGCCCGAGACGACCGCGCAGGCCGTACCGGCCGACAGTCCCGACGACGAACCGGCTGACGACGCCGAAGACGCCGGCGATGCGCCCGACGTACCGCTTCGATACGGCGAGCATGCACGATTCAAGCAAGTGCTTCCGATGGCTGGCAACACGCGGCCCGACGTCGCGCGCTATTTCTACGACAACGCGAAGCGGACGATCGAATCGTATGTGGACGTCGAGACGGGGCACGGCGATTCGGGCGCGTCGATGGTGTCGATGGCTGAACTTGCCGTCGAGGATCGCGTGCCGGCCGCGCCACCTGACCAAACGCTGACCGTGTTCGTGTCGAACGACGGCGCATGGTCGGGGTTCCGCGTGGGCGACGACAGCTTCCGCTTCCGTCACGGCGCGATCACGAGATTGCGCCTCACGCGGGTGATACCGATACGCTGGAAGGGCGGCTACACGGTGACGTTGTGGTTCGACGTGCCGAACCGGAAAAGCGGCGCCGATTACGTGTCGTATTCGACCTGGTTCGATCTCGAGGTGGAATATTCCGGTCGCCGCACACGCGCGCTCACTCATGCCTGTCGCGAGATCGCGTCCGTGCTCGGCGTGGCGTTCGACGTCGACGAAACCTCCGACGACTGACTGACTCAGCCCGCGTAGTACACGCGGCATTCCTGCTCGCGCCCGCGCACGATGCGCTTGCCGACGAGCGAGCCGACCGTTTCGGTGAAGACGGTGCGCTGGTGTTCGCGCTGCCCGGCGTCGTAGAAATAGAGCGAGACCCAGTCGGTCGGGCGGGAGGCCTCCGGCGTGCGCATCGCGGCAAGCAGGCACAGCGCCGTGAAATGCCAGCCGCCCTTGGTCATGTGCATCACGGGCGACGGCACGTAACCGTCCACGTTCAGGCGCCGGTGCGCGAGCGTCGGCAACACGCCGGCGGCGGCCTTGTTGCGGTACAGGCGGTCGATGTAGAGCAGCAGTTCGACAGGAGGCTCGGTGCCGGGGCCGGCGTCCTGCACGTGGCCCTGCCAGCGCCGGCGGCGGCTCAGCACGTCGTCGAGCGCGGTGCGGATGCCGGCTGCGCGCCGCGGGCCGACGCCCGAGATCGTTTCGAGCTGGCCGTTGCGGGCCGCGCGTTCGAGCTCCTCGAGCGTATCGATGTGAAGCAGGTCGTGAATGCGTAACGCGAGCGCGTGGCCGATACCCGGTACCGCTTCGAATGCGGAGGTGCGTACGGCGTCGCCGCACAGCCGGTCGAGCTGCCGCCAGCGCCCGGTCACCAGCAGCTCGGCAATCGCCTGGGCGACGCCCGTGCCGATCTCGGGCAACGTACCGAGCGCATCGACGCCGCCGGACTCGAACAGCGTGCGGATGTCGAGGTCGAGCGCTTCGACCGTCCCGGCCGACGCGCGGTACGCGGCGACCCGGTAAGGATTCGCACCCTGGTCAGCCAGCCGTTGCGCCGCCTCGCGCAGGCAGGCCGCGATATGCCGGTTTTCCTCGTACGTTTGGCTGGCGCTCGTCTGCATCGCGAGGGACCCGGGGAAGCACAAACGGAATGGACACGGCGAACGATGCGCCGGTCGGCGTTTCATCATTGTCGCGACACGCGTTGAAGAAAACTTGACGCACGTCAATAGCAAACGTAGCACAGGTGCGAGGCGCACGGTCGTGCCGATCGGGGCACGACCGTGCGTCGCGCGATGCGGTCACGCGTCGAGAAACGACTGCGCGTTCTCGGCCTCGGCAGCCGTGCGCAACGCGGCGAGCGCCCGTTTCTCGATCTGGCGCACGCGTTCGCGCGACATGCCGGCATCGTGCGCGATCGCATCGTAGGTATCGGGCTCGGCGCCGCCGAGGCCGAACCGCCGGCGCAGCACGTCGGCCTCGGCCGGCGTGACCGACCGGAGCAGCGACCGCACACACTCGCGCATGCGCGTGTCGGCCAGTTGCTCGAACGGGCTGGCCGACGCCTGGTCCTCGATCAGCTCCACGAGGCCGGTGTCCGCGTCGGGCAGCGGCGCATCGAGCGACACGGGCTCGGCAGGCAGCGCGAGCACCGCGCGCAGCTTGTCCTCGTCGAGGCCGGTTTCGGCCGCGAGTTCGGCCGGCGTCGCCCGGCGCCCCGTGCGCTGGTGAAAACGCAGTGCATGCCGTCGCACACGCTGGTACTGGTCGCCCACGTGCACGGGCACGCGGATCGTGCGAGCGCGATCCGCGACCGCGCGCGCGATCGCCTGGCGGATCCACCAGGTCGCATAGGTCGAGAACTTGAAGCCGCGGCGGTATTCGAATTTCTCGATCGCGCGCATCAGGCCGAGGCTGCCGTCCTGCACGAGATCGGGCAGGTCGACGCCGCGGTTCATGTACTTGCGCGCGATCGACAGCACGAGCCGCAGGTTCGCCTCGAGCATCGCGCGCGTGGCGTCGCGCACTTTCTGCTGGCCGTCGGCGAGCGCTGCGGCGAGTGCCCGCCGCGCGACCGCGTCGAAGCAGGCGGCTTCGCCTGCTTCGGTGCCGTGCGGCGCGGACGCGAGCGTGCCCACGACGCGGCTCGCGTCGTCGACCGCCGGTGCGAGCCACGCGATCGAGCCGAGCAGGGCCGCCATGCGGTTACGCGCGTCGCGGTATTCGTCCGAACGGACGCCATGCGCGTGCAACGCGCCGCGCAGGGCCGCGACGGCCGCCTGCAGTGCGTCGTAGCTGGCCGGCGCGGGCGTGTCGGGGGCGTCGCCGTCGCTGTCGGAAGACCCGGCGCCGCCGGTCGTCGCCGTCGCGCGGTGACGCGCAAGCAGCGAGTCGACCGCCGCCGGATAGCCGGCGATCGCATGCAGGATCTGGTGACGGCCCGTCTCGAGTTCGCGGGCAAGCACGATTTCGCCTTCGCGCGTGAGCAGCGGCACCGCCTGCATGCGCCGCATGTAGAGCGCGAGCGGGTCGGTCGACGCGCTCGTGCCGCGTGCGAGGTCGCCGAGCATCGCGCGGCCTTCGTCGAGCGCATCGCGATCGACGTCGACCGGCGACGAACCGGCGAACGGCGCAGGCGCGGCCGGCTCGTCGAGCACGGCGATGCCGATGTCGGCGAGTGCGGCGCGCACGACGTCGAGCGCGTCGGGGCTGTCGCTTTCGGGCGGCAGCGCGTCGACGAGGTCGGCGTGGGTCAGATAACCCTGTTCGCCGGCGAGCGCCAGCAACTGGATGATCGGATCGAGCGGCGTGTCCGCCCGGGGAGTGGGGCGTGGCGTAGTCATGTCGATGGCGGCGTGAGCCGCGCTCCTGTCTGGGCGGGCCGAAGTCCGCCGGTTTCGGGCCGCCGGTTGCTCGCGAACCCCGTCCGCGCCGGCCAGCCTGACATCGTTCAAGTTGAGGGCATTTGCGCGAACTTCAACGCGAGCGCGGCAGACTCGCCAGCACGCGGCGTGCCTGCGCGCGCATAGGGTGCCGGAAACAAACAGTAACCGATCATACCGGGCGGAAATCTGCAGGGGACGTAAGCTAGAGTCAGGCGCGCAGCCTGGCTGCGCAGCGCAGATTCCGCCGGAGCAAGAAATGACCCCGATTCCTGCCGCGAGGTGTGCGGTATTCGCGTTGACCACGCTGGCCCTCGGCGGCTGTTATTACACGAGTCCGTACGGTTATGCGCCGTATTACGCGCCGGCGCCAGCCACGCTGACGCAGCGCGAGATACCCGTCACGCCGGCTGCACCGGGTACCGCCGCACCGAGCCAGGGCTCGACGGCGGTCGCGCCGCCCGTGGCCGACCCGGCTCCCGTCTACGTCGCGCCGGCCTATCCGCCGCCGTATCCCTATCCGTATCCGTATCCGTACTATGCCCCCGCGTATTACCCGGGCTGGTACGGCTGGGGAGCGCCGGCGATCTCGGTCGGCTTCTGGGGCGGCTGGGGCGGTGGCCACTGGCGCGGACGCGGCGGGGACTGGCATCGTCCGTGGGGCGGCGGCCACTGGGGTGGCGGCTGGGGCGGGCATCGGCACTGACCGGCGCGCGGCGGCACCGCGCGGGAGAGCATCATGAGGAATACGATTGTCCGAAGTCTGTACGTCGTCCTGCTCGGCCTCGCGGCCGCGCCGGGCGTCGCCGATGCGCAGAGCAGCGCCTACACGAACTCGCCGGCCGAACTGTTTGCGGGGCCGGCGCCCGACTATCCGGTGGTGGCGCAGATTCCGCCCGATACGGCGCTGGACGTCTTCGGCTGCCTGAGCGACTACTCGTGGTGCGACGTCGCGCTGCCGGGCGTGCGCGGCTGGATCGATGCGCAGTTGCTCGAGTATCCGTACCAGGGCAGCTACGTGCCGTTGCTCGAATACGGCGCGATCATCGGGGTTCCGGTGACGGGGTTCGCGATCGCCGCGTACTGGGATCGTTATTACCGGCACCGTCCGTGGTATCACGACCGCGATCGCTGGGCGCATCGTCCGGAACCGCGGCTCGGCCCCGGAGGCATGCCGCCGGGACAAGGCCGTCCGCAACCGGGCGGGCCGATGCAGGTTGCACCGGGCGGCCCGCCGCCCGTGCACGACGCGCGGCCGTCGGCTGCACGCGGCGGCTGGAACGGCGCAATCCGCACACCGCCGCCGGCAGCACCGGCGCCTTCACCGATGCCGGGCGGGGCGGGCAACGCGCGTCCGGCCAGCCCGCCGCCGGCCGTGCTGCGCCCGCCGCCGGCGCCGGGTGGCGACGCGCGTCCGATGCCGCCGGCGGTGCACCAGGGAGGCGACGCGCGTCCGATGCCGCCGCCGGTGCGTCAGGGAGGCGGGGGCGGCGGCGGTTATGCGCGGCCGCAAGGTGGTGGAAACGGTGGCGGTAACCACGGTGGTGGCGGAGGCGGTGGCCCCGAGGATTTCCGTCACTAATGTCGCCGGCGCCGGGGATTCCCGGGCGCCGGACGAAAAAAAGCCGCTCCGGAGAGCGGCTTCCACAGCGGCGCGGGCGGATTGTCCTGCCCCCAGCCCGACCGGCTGCGCGTGGCCGGCAGCCGGCGGTGCTGCTCGCGTCAGTCGTCGAGCAACGACAGGTCGCGCACGGCACCCTTGTCGGCGGACATGACCAGCTTCGCGTAGGCCTTCAGCGCGGCGGACACCTTGCGCGGACGCGGCTGCGCAGGCTTCCAGCCCTTCGCGTTCTGCTCTTCGCGGCGGCGCGCCAGCTCTTCGTCGGACACGAGCACGTTGATCGTGCGGTTCGGGATGTCGATGCGGATCTTGTCGCCGTCGCGCACGAGGCCGATCGCGCCGCCCGCCGCGGCTTCCGGCGAGCAATGGCCGATCGACAGGCCCGACGTGCCGCCCGAGAAACGGCCGTCCGTCAGCAGCGCGCATGCCTTGCCGAGCCCCTTCGACTTGATGTAGCTGGTCGGGTAGAGCATCTCCTGCATGCCGGGGCCGCCTTTCGGGCCTTCGTAGCGGACGATCACGATATCGCCGGCCTTGACCTTGTCGTTGAGGATGTTCTCGACCGCTTCATCCTGCGATTCGGTCACGTGAGCCGAGCCTTCGAACACGTGGATGCTCTCGTCGACGCCGGCCGTCTTCACCACGCAACCGTCGAGCGCGATGTTGCCCGTCAGCACGGCGAGGCCGCCTTCCTTCGAGAACGCATGCTCGTACGAGCGGATGCAGCCTTCCGCGCGGTCGAGGTCGAGGCTCGGCCAGCGCGTGTCCTGGCTGAACGCGACCTGCGTCGGGATGCCGGCCGGGCCGGCCAGGTAGAACGTGCGGACCGCATCGTCCTGCGTGCGGACGATGTCCCACTGGTCGAGCGCATCCTTCAGCGACGGCGCGTGCACGGTCGGCACGTCGGTGTGCAGCTTGCCGGCGCGGTCGAGCTCGCCCAGGATCGCCATGATGCCGCCTGCGCGGTGCACGTCCTCAATGTGGTACTTGTTCGTGTTCGGCGCGACCTTGCACAGCTGCGGCACGACGCGCGACAGGCGGTCGATGTCCTTCATCGTGAAGTCGATGCCGGCTTCCTGCGCGATCGCCAGCAGATGCAGGATCGTGTTGGTCGAACCGCCCATCGCGATGTCGAGCGTCATGGCGTTCTCGAACGCCTTGAAACCCACCGAGCGCGGCAGCACGCGTTCGTCGTCCTGCTCGTAGTGCTGGCGGGTGAGCTCGACGATCCGGCGGCCGGCGCGCTTGAACAGCTGCTCGCGATCGGCGTGCGTGGCCACCACCGTGCCGTTGCCGGGCAGCGACAGGCCGAGCGCTTCGGTCAGGCAGTTCATCGAGTTCGCGGTGAACATGCCCGAGCACGAACCGCAGGTCGGGCAGGCCGAGCGTTCGACTTCGGCGACGTCGGCGTCCGAATACGACGGGTCGGCCGCGATCACCATCGCGTCGACGAGGTCGAGCTTCTTCAGTTCGACGGTCTTGGTGACCGGGTTCGCGAGGCGCGTCTTGCCGGCTTCCATCGGGCCGCCCGACACGAAGATCACCGGGATGTTCAGGCGCATCGCGGCCATCAGCATCCCCGGCGTGATCTTGTCGCAGTTCGAGATGCAGACCATCGCGTCCGCGCAGTGCGCGTTCACCATGTATTCGACCGAATCCGCGATGATGTCGCGGCTCGGCAGCGAATACAGCATGCCGTCATGGCCCATTGCGATGCCGTCGTCGACCGCGATCGTGTTGAATTCCTTCGCGACGCCGCCGGCAGCCTCGATCTCCCGCGCGACGAGCTGGCCGAGATCCTTCAGGTGCACGTGCCCGGGCACGAACTGGGTGAACGAGTTGACGACCGCGATGATCGGCTTCGAGAAATCGTCGTCTTTCATGCCGGTGGCGCGCCAGAGCGAGCGCGCACCCGCCATGTTGCGGCCGGCGGTGGAAGTTTTGGAACGGTAAGTGGGCATTGTCGTTGCTGAAGAAATATCGCGGGAAAAGGGTGGAGGCACGGGGAATAAGGGCCTCTCTCGCGCCCGTGCGAACAACCTCTTGAGCTGCGCCCTGGGCAAACCCGGCGATTATCCCACAGCCGCCGCGGGCGTGGCGCCCGCGGGGCCGGCAACCGGCGCCGCAGGCATGCCCGGCGCAAAACGTGCCGAAGGCCGCGGAACGGCCGCGCGACCGGGCGGGGAGGTGCCGGGCCGCGCATCGATCGGTGATCGCCGCGCGATTCGGCCCCGTGCGCGGGCGATCAGTCGAGCAGCGTCAGGATCTCGTCGTACAGCGCCTTCGGAATCCGCACGCCGTTCGCGATGCTGCGCGCGCGGGCGTCGAAGCGCCGTTGCGACGGCAGCCGCGCGCCCTGCGCGACGATCGATTCGAACATCCGCTCGCCGCGCGCGAGCCCCGTGTCGAGATCGTCGCCGAGGAACACCTTCGGGTCGAAGGCGATCACGAGTTCGCCATGGCACGGCGTCGCGCCGACGCCTTCGTCGAAGTCCATCGACTCGCGGCTCGTCATGTCGCCGATCAGCGCGCCGCCGAGCAACTCGACCATCGCCGCGAGCGCCGACCCCTTGTGACCGCCGAACGTGCGCATCGCGCCCTGCAGCGCGGCTTTCGGATCGGTGGTCGGCCGGCCATCGGCGTCGATCGCCCATTCCGGGGGGATCGCCTTGCCTTGCTTCGCATGCAGCTCGATGTCCCCGCGTGCGATCGCGCTCGTCGCGAAGTCGAACACGAACGGCACGCCGCCCGGGCGCGGCCACGCGAACGCGATCGGGTTCGTGCCGAACACGGGCTCCCTGCCGCCTTCCGGCGCGACCCAGCTATGGCTCGGATTCATCGCGATGCCGACCAGCCCCTCGGCCGCGATCGCCTCGACTTCCGGCCACAGCGCGGAGAAGTGGTAGCAATGGTTGATCGTCATCGCGGCGATGCCGTGCTGTTTCGCCATCTCGACGAGCACGGGCAGGCCCGTTTCGAAGCTCAGCAGCGAGAAGCCGCGATGCGCGTCGACCGCGACGATCGACGACGACAGCCGGCGCAGCGTCGGCACGGCTTGCGGATCGACCTTGCCCTTCTTCAACGAACGCACGCAGACGAGCAGCCGGTACACGCCGTGCGAATGGCATTCGTCGCGCTGGCCTTGCGTGATCACGTGGGCGATGGCCCGGGCATGGGCGTCGGACATGCCGTGGTGCGTCAGCACGCGCAGCGCGAGCGCGTGGACTTCATCGAGCGACAGGACGACTTCGGCGGTTTGCTCAGACATGGTTCACCTCGCGCGGCGCGGGCACGCCGTCGATGCGTTGCGGCACGTTCAGCGGATTGCCGTTGCGGATCGCGTCCGGCAGCAACGCATCCGGCAGGTCCTGATACGACACGGGGCGCAGGAAGCGCTCGATCGCACGCGCGCCGACGGACGTCGTGCGCGTGTCGGACGTCGCCGGGAACGGGCCGCCGTGCACCATCGCATGGCCGACCTCGACGCCCGTGCCGAAGCCGTTGACGAGAATGCGGCCGGCCTTGCGCTCGAGCGTCGGGCGCAGCGCGGCGAACAGCGCTGCGTCGCCATCGGCGAGATGCGCGGCGATCGTCAGCTGGCCTTCGAGCGACTTCAGCACGCGATGCAGCGTGTCGGCGTCCGGGCATCGCACGATCAGCGAAGCGGGGCCGAACACTTCTTCGCGTAGTTCGGGGCGTGCGATGAACGCGTCGGCCGAGGTCGCGAACAGTGCCGCGCGGGCCTGGTAGCGACCGCCCTCGACGCCTTCCGCCAGTAGTTCGACCGCATCGTGCCCGCGCAGCGCCGCGACGCCTTGCGCGTAGCTCGCGTGGATGTGCAGTGTCAGCATCGTTTGCGCGGCTGCCGCGCGCACGGCATCGGCCGCCGCAGCTTCGAACGCGCGCAGCGCGGGCCCGTCGACCGCGAGCACGAGGCCCGGATTCGTGCAGAACTGGCCGGCGCCGAGCGTGAGCGATGCGACGAACTGCGGCGCGATCGTGTCGTGGCGCGCGTCGAGCGCGGCGGGAAACAGCAGCACGGGATTGATCGAGCTCATTTCCGCGTAGACGGGAATCGGCTCGGGGCGCGCGGCCGCGATGTGCATCAGCGCGACGCCGCCGCGGCGCGAGCCGGTGAAACCGACGGCCTTGATGCGCGGATCGGCGACGAGCGCCTGGCCGATCTCGCGCGATGCGTCGAACAGCAGCGAGAACACGCCGGCCGGCATCCCGCATTCGCGCGCGGCCTGCTGGATCGCGCGGCCGACGAGTTCCGACGTGCCGGGGTGCGCCGAATGCGCCTTGACGATCACCGGGCAGCCGGCCGCGAGCGCCGACGCCGTATCGCCCCCGGCGACCGAGAACGCGAGCGGGAAATTCGACGCGCCGAACACGGCGACGGGCCCGACCGCGACGTTGCGCAGGCGCAGGTCGACGCGCGGCAGCGGCTTGCGCTCGGGGCGTGCCGGATCGATCCGCGCGTCGAGAAAGCCGCCGTCGCGCACGAGCGACGCGAACAGCGCGAGCTGGCCGACCGTGCGGCCGCGCTCGCCTTCGATGCGCGCGCGCGGCAGGCCCGTTTCGACGACGCAGCGCTCGATCAGGTCGTCGCCGAGCGCCATGATGTGGCGGCCGATCGCGTCGAGAAACGCGGCCCGTGCTTCGAGCGACGTTTCGCGATAGATGTCGAACGCGTCGTCGGCGAGCGCGCAGGCCGTCTCCAGGTCGTGCAGGCTCGCGCCGCCGAAGGCGGGCTCGAGCCGTTCGCCGGTGGCGGCGGCGATCGCGTGGAGGGTGCCGTTCTGTCCGGCGACGGCGGACTGGCCGATCAGGAGCTGACCTGTGAGTTGCATGGTTTTCCTCGGAAAAAAACAGGGGCCGGGCGTGGGGCGCCCGGCCGAAGGGATCATGGGAAACGGCGTGGGCGCGTCAGTCCTCGTCGTCGTCGAGCTGCAGCTTGTCGGAACGGACGCCGGTATTCGCCCCCCAGTAGTAGATGAAGAGCGCGACGGCCGCGACGACGACCGTGTCGTACGGATGGGCGAGCCGGCCCGTGCCGCCGAAGCCGCCGAGATACGACAGCACGATCATCGCGGCATAAAACGCGATCAGCCACGCGGACGAGCGCACCTGCTCGGCGAGGCTCAGGTGCGCGGTCGGCACCCAGCGGCGGCACGCGAGATAGATGACGAACATCACGATCTGCAGGCCGAGCAGCCAGGACACCGTGCTCCAGCCCGACCAGTAGACGATCAGCGCGGCGATCACGAACGATGCGGGGCCGGTGATGCCGAACGCGCTCGCGCGGAACGGCCGCGGCAGGTCGGGCGCGGTGCGGCGCAGTGCGGCAACCGAGACCGGCGCAACCGCATAACTCAGCACCAGCGCGGCGGACACGATGTTGATCAGCGCTTCCCACGACGGAAACGGCATCGTCCAGAAGATCGCGAGGCCGAACGTGAGCCACAGGCCCGCGCGCGGGATGCCCGACGCTTCGTCGACGCGCGTGAACACCTTGAAGAAGGTGCCCGTCTTCGCCCAGCCGTAGACGACGCGCGGCGTCGCGTTCATGTAGATGTTGCCGCAGCCGCTCGGCGAGATCATCGCGTCGGCGACGACCATCACCGCGAGCCAGCCGACGCCGAGTGCCAGCGCGATGTCGCGGTACGGCAGCGTGAACGCCTTGCTGATGTCGTGCCAGCCGCCGGCGAGCATCGCGGTGGGGATGCTGCCGATGAACGCGAGCTGCAGCAGCACGTAGATCAGCGTCGACAGCAGGATCGACAGGATCAGCGCGATCGGGATCGTGCGCTGCGGATTGCGCACCTCGCTCGCGACGGACACGATCGGCGTGAGCCCGAGGTACGCGAAGATGATGCCGCCGGCGGACACGGCCATCTCGATGCCCGGCATGCCGAACGGCGCGAAGCCGTGCACGGTCAGGTTCGCGGGCTTGAAGAACGTGAACAGCACGCCGATCACCGCGAGCGGCACGATGAACTTGAAGACGCTGATGATGTTGTTCGCCTTCGCGAACGTCTTCACGCTCGAATAGTTCAGGTAAAAGAAGAAGCACAGCAGCGCGGCCTGCACGAGCCAGCCGAGCGTGGTCGGGTCGCTCGATCCTTCGACCGTCAGGCCCGGAAACCACGCGGCCGCGTACTGGCGCGCGGCGACGACCTCGATCGCGATCAGGCTCGAAAAGGCGATCAACGTGATGAAGCCCATCAGGTAGCCGAGCAGCGGGCCGTGCGAGAACACCGGGTAGCGGACCACGCCGCCCGCGCGCGGCAGCGCGGCGCCGAGTTCACAGTAGACGATGCCGAGCAGCAGCACCGCGAAGCCGCCGAGCAGCCACGAGAAGATGCCGGCCGGGCCCGCGATCGTCGAGACGTGACTCGCGGCGAACAGCCACCCCGAACCGAAAATGGCGCCGAGACCGATGAACGTGAGATCGGTCAGCGACAGCTGTTTCTTGAACTTGCCGTGACCCGCGTCGGGGTGCGCGGAACGGGAAAGCGGGACAGACGGGTGTGCGTTGCCTTGGCCTGGCATGGGCTTGTCTCCTGGGGGAATGGCGGTGCAGGCGTCGAATGCGCCGCGCTCCGACGGAGCAGCGGCGCACGCCTGCCGGCCGGCGTCGCCCGGTTCGAACGACCGGGGCGGGCCGCGGGCCGTTCACGCGCGGCGCAGGCGGGCGCCGGGGCGAACGGGCCCGCAGGCCATGCCGGACCGGAGACGGCGGCGCGCAGGGGGAAAGCCTGCAAGCCGCCGCTGGGGAAGTCGATCAGAGACCGACGTCGGGCAGCGCCGGGCGCGTTTCGAGCGCCTTCGCGACGATGGCCTTCACTTCCGCGAGCGTGTCGCCCTGCAACGCGAGGCGCGGCGGGCGCGTGATCGCGCTGCCGCGGCCGACCAGCTCTTCGCACAGCTTGATGCACTGCACGAGGTCGGGGCGCGCGTCGAGGTGCAGCAGCGGCATGAACCAGCGGTACAGCGCGAGCGCTTCGTCGAAACGCTTTTGCTTGGCGAGGCGGAACAGCGTCTCGCCTTCCTTCGGGAACGCATTCGACATGCCCGACACCCAGCCTTCGGCGCCGACCGCGATGCTCTCGACCACGACGTCGTCGAGGCCCGCGAACAGCACGAAGCGATCGCCGACCGCGTTGCGCAGGTCGATGAAGCGACGCGTATCGCCCGACGAATCCTTGAAGCAGACGATGTTCTCGCAATCCTGCAGCGCGATCAGCACGTCGGGCGTCACGTCGTTCTTGTAGATCGGTGGGTTGTTGTAGACCATCACCGGCAGGTCGGTGCTCGTCGCGACCGCCCGGAAGTGCGCGGCGGTTTCGTGCGGCTTCGCCGAATAGACGAGCGCGGGCATCACCATCACGCCGTCGACGCCGACGCGCTGCGCTTCACGCACCGTGTTGCGCGCGAATTCGGTCGTGAATTCGGCGATGCCGGCGATCACCGGAATCTTGCCGCCTGCCGCGTCGCGGGCGGCCTCGATCACCTGGAGTTTCTCGCTCGTCGACAGCGACGTGTTCTCGCCGACCGTGCCGCAGACCACGAGTCCCGACACGCCGTCGTTCACCAGATTCTTCACCACGCGGTGGGTGGCGTCGATGTCGAGGGAAAAGTCCGGCTTGAACTGGGTGCTGACGGCCGGGAAAACCCCGGTCCATTGAATGGCTTTGCGGCTCACTGAAATCTCCTACGTTCGTATCGGTCGGCCGACGGGTGTGTCGGTGTGGCAACCAGTATCGCCGCGCAAATGCCCATCACGCTTGAGTCGTATCGCGGAGCAAAATGACGAAATCGGCACAGCGGCCGGCAGGGGCGCGAAGAGCGCCTCGCACTATGCCGATTTCGTCGTCGTCCTCATCGAAAAGCCACAAGCGGACGGACGCGCGACGGAGGAAGCTATGCTCCTTTCCCCACTTCGGACGGCTCATGATGAAGCGCATCCAGATCATCGATTCGCACACGGGCGGCGAACCCACTCGGCTCGTCGTGTCCGGCTTCCCCGCGCTCGGCAGCGGCACGATGGCCGAGCGCCGCGACCTGCTCGCGCGCGAGCACGACCGTTACCGCACCGCATGCATCCTCGAGCCGCGCGGCAGCGACGTGCTGGTCGGCGCGCTGCTGTGCGAGCCCGTGTCGCCCGATGCGGCGGCCGGCGTGATCTTCTTCAACAATAGCGGCTATCTCGGGATGTGCGGACACGGCACGATCGGCGTCGTGCGCACGCTCCACCATATGGGACGCATCGCGCCCGGCGTGCACCGGATCGAAACGCCGGTCGGTACCGTCGAGGCGACGCTGCACGACGACCTGTCGGTCAGCGTGCGCAACGTGCCCGCGTATCGCCATGCGAAGGGCGTCGCGCTCGACGTGCCGGGTTACGGCCCCGTGAAGGGCGACATCGCGTGGGGCGGCAACTGGTTCTTCCTGATCAGCGACCACGGGCAGCGCGTCGCCGGCGACAACGTCGCGGCGCTCACCGCGTATGCGTCGGCCGTGCGCGAAGGGCTCGAACGCGCGGGCATCACCGGCGCGAACGGCGGCGAGATCGACCACATCGAGCTGTTCGCCGACGATCCCGAGCACGACAGCCGCAGCTTCGTGCTGTGCCCGGGCCTCGCGTACGACCGTTCGCCGTGCGGCACCGGCACGAGCGCGAAGCTCGCGTGCCTCGCGGCCGACGGCAAGCTCGCGCCGGGCGTCGTGTGGCGGCAGGCGAGCGTGATCGGCAGCGTGTTCCACGCGAGCTACGAAGAAACCGACGGCGGGATCGTGCCGACGATCCGCGGCAGTGCGCACCTGAGCGCGGAAGCGACGCTCCTGATCGAGGAAGACGATCCGTTCGGCTGGGGTATCGCGCCGTGAGCGACGCGAAGACGGATGTCGTCGTGATCGGCGCCGGCATCGTCGGCGCCGCGTGCGCGCACGAACTCGCGCAGCGCGGGCTGCGCGTGCTCGTCGTCGACGACGCGAGCGGCGGGGCGACCGGCGCGGGCATGGGGCACCTCGTCGCGATGGACGACAACGCGGCCGAACTCGCGCTCAGCCATTACTCGATTGAACTATGGCGCGCGCTGAGCGGCGAGATGCCCGAAGGCTGCGCGTACCGCAACTGCGGCACGCTGTGGCTCGCGGCCGATGCGCACGAGATGGATCTCGCGCGCGCGAAGCAGGCGGCGCTCGCCGCGCACGGCGTGGCGGGCGAACTGATCGACGCGGCGGCGCTCGCGCAACTGGAGCCGATGTTGCGCGCGGGCCTCGGCGGTGCGCTGAAGATTCCAGGCGACGCGATCCTCTATGCGCCCGTCACCGCGAACTGGCTGCTGCAGCGCGCGCCGCGCATCACGCTGCGGCGCGACCGCGCCGTCGCGGTCGACGGCGCGAGCGTGACGCTCGCCAGCGGCGACACGCTGCGCGCGGAGCGGGTGGTCGTGGCGAACGGTGTTGCGGCGCGCACGCTGCTGCCCGAACTGCCGCTGCGCCCGAAAAAGGGCCATCTGCTGATTACCGACCGCTATCCGGGCCAGATGTCGCACCAGCTCGTCGAGCTGGGTTATGCGGCGAGCGCGCATGCGAGCGACGGCACGTCGGTCGCGGTCAACGTGCAGCCGCGGCCGACCGGCCAGTTGCTGATCGGCTCGTCGCGCCAGTTCGACACCGAGGACGCGCAAGTCGAGCCGCCCGTGCTCGCGCGCATGCTGCGCCGCGCGGTGGGCTATCTGCCGGACCTGGCCGACCTGAACGGCATCCGTGCATGGACGGGGTTCCGTTCCGCGAGCCCCGACGGCCTGCCGCTGCTCGGCGAGCACCCGGCACGGCCGGGCGTGTGGCTCGCGGTCGGGCACGAAGGGCTCGGCGTGACGACCGCGCCGGGCAGCGCGCGGCTCGTCGCCTCGTTGATGGCCGGCGAGCGGCCGCCCATCGATATCGAACCGTATTTGCCGGGACGCTTTCTGAGCGCGTCCCTCGTAGCTGGAGCGCTGACATGAAACGACCCCCACGCTCACTTCGTTCGCTGCCCCCAGAGGGGGGCGGTGAGCCTTCTTGGGGCGACCCGGCGGAGGCTGACATGAAACGACGACCCCCACGCTCACTTCGTTCGCTGCCCCCCGAGGGGGCCGTCAGCCTCCTTGGGGCGGCCCCGCGGAGGCCGACATGATCATTCATCTGGACGGCCGCGCGCTGACGGTGGCCGACGGCGCGACCGTCGCGGCCGCCGTCGCGGCGAGCGGCGACGACACGACCCGCGTGTCGTGCACGGGCGCGGCGCGCGCGCCGTTTTGCGGGATGGGCATCTGCCAGGAGTGCCGGATGACAATCGACGGGCGGCGCCGGCTGGCTTGCCAGACGTTGTGCCGTGAAGGGATGCAGGTGGAGCGCACGCGATGAAACAGGAACGACTGAGCGTCGACATCGCGATCGTCGGCGCGGGCCCGGCCGGGTTGTCGGCCGCGCGGGCCGCCGCACGAAGCGGTGCGACGGTGGCGATCGTCGACGACAACCCGCGCGCGGGCGGGCAGATCTGGCGACAGGGCGCAGCGGCCACGCCCGCGCCGGTCGCCACCGAGCGGCTCGCCGTATTGCGGCAGCCGAACGTCACGCATCTCGCGGCGACGCGCATCGTCGCCGAAACGCAGCCGGGCACGCTGCTGCTCGAAGACGACGAACGCGGGCTGCTGCTCGATTTCCGGACGCTGATTCTCTGCTGCGGCGCACGCGAACTGCTGCTGCCGTTTCCGGGCTGGACGCTGCCGGGCGTCACCGGTGCGGGCGGCCTGCAGGCGCTGGTCAAGTACGGCCTCGACGTGCGCGGGCAGCGCACGGTGATCGCGGGCAGCGGGCCGCTGCTGCTGGCGAGCGCGGCGACGGCCCGCCAGGCCGGTGCGCGCGTGTCGCACGTGCTCGAACAGGCAGGCTGGGGCGATGTGGCCGGCTTCGGCGCCGGGCTGTGGCGCTGGCCGTCGAAGCTCGCGCAGGCCGCGAAGCTCGTCACGGCTGCGTACCGGGCCGATGCGCACGTCGTCGAGGCGTTCGGCGACAAGCGGCTCGAGCGCGTGCGGATCCGGCACGGCGACCGCGAGTTCGACGTCGACTGCGACCGGCTCGCGTGCGGTTTCGGCCTCGTGCCGAATACGGTGCTGCCGAGCCATCTCGGTTGCCGGATCGACAACGGCGCGGTCGCGGTCGATGCGCACCAGCGTACGAGCCGCGACGGGGTGTTGGCGGCCGGCGAGTGCACGGGTGTCGGCGGCAGCGAACTGGCGATGGTCGAAGGCGAGATTGCCGGCCACGCGGCAACCGGGCAGACGGCGCCGCTGGCGGCGCTCGTCGAGCGGCGCGCGCACTGGCAGGCGTTCGCGGACGCCGTGCGCGAACGGTTTGCGATCCGCGAGCCGGTCCGCCGGCTGGCGCGGCCCGATACGCTGCTGTGTCGCTGCGAAGACGTGCGTTTCGAGGCAGTCGCGCAAGCGCCGGGCTGGACGGCCGCGAAACTGCAGTCGCGTTGCGGGATGGGCGCATGCCAGGGCCGCGTGTGCGGTGCGGCTGCGCAGGCACTGTTCGGCTGGACGCCGCCGGTACCGCGCACGCCGCTCGTGCCCGCGCGGGTCAGTACGCTGATGCTGGACGGCACGGCGTCCTGCGACGGCGCGTGACGCATCGCGGAATTACGGAATCGCAACATCGCAACATCGCAACATCGCAACATCGCGGCCCGGTTGACACCGGGCCGCGTCATTCATTCCGCCGTCACTTTCTCCCATCCGCCGACCTGCGGCGCGGCACAGGCGCGCAGGCACTCGATCGTCGCGGCCACCGCCGCGCGATTCGCACTGTCGGGGTGCCAGTACATCGACACCGCGCCCTGGCCTTCGAGCTGCATCGGCAGGATCCGGATCGCGTTCAATTGCGCGAAGCGCTGCGCGGCACGATACGACGCGACACCGAGCAGGTCGGTGTTGTTCAGCAGCGTGAGGTTGAGGATCGACGAATTCGATTCGACACAGTGGGGCGGCCGTACGCGGCCGGCGGCCGTCAGCGCGGTCTCGAGCGCGTTGTGCACGGGCGTGCCCGGCGGCCACACGATCCACGAACAGGCGAGCACGTCGTCCCAGCCGACCGACGGCGCACCGGCGAGCGCGTGACCGGGCCGCGCGACGAACACGACCGGATCGACATACAGCGCTTCGGCATGCAGCAGCGGATCGACGGATGTCGACCCCGAGCGGCCCACGACGATGTCCAGTTCGCTGCGCGCGAGCTGCGGCATCAGCTGGTTCATCGTGCTCTCGGTGAGCCGCACCTGCGCGCGCGGCATCCGTTTGAGCAGTTGCGACACCGCGAGCGGCACCGTGTCGGCCGCCGCGACGCCTGACGTGCCGATCGTCACGAGGCCGCTGCCGCCTTCCCGCAGCGCGGCCATGTCGTCGCGCGCGACGTCGAGCTGGGCTTCGACGCGGCGCGCATGCTCGATCAGCGCTTCGCCGTAGGAGGTCGGCCGCAGCCCGCGCGCATGCCGTTCGAACAGCGGCAGCCCGACGTCCTCTTCCAGTTCCTTCAGCCATTTCGACAGCGCGGGCTGCGTGGTCGCGAGCGCCACCGCCGACTGGCTCAGGTTGCCGGTGCCGGCAAGGCTCAACAGTACCTGCAGATGCCGCAGTCGCAGCCGGTGGGTCCAGTCCATCGCATGCCTCGTCGCGAGAAGGTATATCCAGAATTATATGGATTAGATGATTTGATCATTTTACCGGGTATGTCTGGGTCGAATATAAATCTGCTGACGGACTGCAGCACGGTCCCCGACCCGACATAGCGCCGACGCCGATCGGCCGACTCCAGGAGACATCATGACGACCCATCCGGACGCGTCGCGCGCCGCCTACTACGCACGGATCGCCGAGCAACGCCTGGCACCGCTGTGGGAATCGCTGCACAACCTCGTGCCGAAATCCCCGCAGCCGGCCGCGCAGGCCGCGATCTGGAAGTACGCGCAGGTGCGCGATCTCGTGATGCAGGCCGGCAGCGTGATCAGCGCGGAAGAAGCCGTGCGCCGCGTGCTGGTGCTGGAGAACCCCGGGCTGCCCGGCAAGTCGAGCATGACGCCGAGCCTGTACGCGGGGCTGCAGCTGATCCTGCCCGGCGAGATCGCGCCGAGCCACCGGCATACGCAGTCGGCGCTGCGTTTCATCGTCGAAGGGCGCGGCGCGTGGACGGCCGTGAACGGCGAGCGCACGACGATGCATCCGGGCGACTTCATCATCACGCCGTCGTGGGCGTGGCACGACCACGGCAACCCGTCGGAGGAAGCGGGCGGCGAGGCGGTCGTGTGGCTCGACGGGCTCGACATTCCGCTCGTCGCGCACCTCGACGCGGGCTTCGCGGAGAACTACCCGGAAGCCGTGCAGCCCGTGAATCGCCCGGAAGGCGACAGCCTCGCCCGCTTCGGTCACAACATGGTGCCGGTGCGGCATCGCGCGAGCGATCCGACGTCGCCGGTGTTCAGTTATCCGTACGCACGCACCCGCGAGGCGCTCGACGTGCTGTACCGGAACGGCGAACTCGATGCGTGGGACGGCGTGAAGCTGCGTTATGTGAATCCCGCGACGGGCGGCTGGCCGATGCCGACGATCGCCACCTTCATGCAGTTCCTGCCCGCCGGTTTCGACGGCCGCACGTACCGCAGCACCGACGCGACGATCTACTGCGTCGTCGAGGGCAGCGGCACCGCGTTCATCGGCGGCAACGCATTCGAATTCGAGCCGCACGACATCTTCGTCGTGCCGTCGTGGGCGCCGGTGCGGCTGTCGGCGTCGTCCGACAGCGTGCTGTTCAGCTATTCCGACCGGCCCGTGCTGTCCGCGCTGAACCTGCTGCGCGAAGCGCGTGACTGACGCCGGCAGCGTTCAAGGATTCCGTTTTCCGCGCGCCGCCGGCGCGGCGCGACCCCTTCATTCACGTTCTGGCTGGAGCCATTGATGACTTTCGTTTTTCCGCCCGAAGCGCCCCTGTCGCTCCCCGTCGCCGGCAGCGATGCCCGGTTCGCGGTACGCCGCGTCTATTGTGTCGGCCGCAACTACGCGGCCCATGCGCGTGAAATGGGCTTCGATCCCGATCGCGAGCCGCCGTTCTTCTTCTGCAAGCCGGCCGATTCGATCGTGCCGGTCGCGTACGGCGAAACGCTCGATCTCGCGTATCCGTCGCAGACGCAGAACTATCACTACGAAGCCGAACTCGTCGCGGTGATCGGCAAGGGCGGGTCGGACATTCCGCTCGAACGCGCGCTCGAACACGTGTGGGGTTACGCGGTCGGCCTCGACATGACGCGTCGCGACCTGCAGATGAAGATGCGCGAAATGGGCCGGCCGTGGGAGATCGGCAAGGCGTTCGACCGCTCGGCGCCGATCGGCCCCGTGCATCCGGCGAGCGACGTCGGCCATTTCGAACAGGGCGGCCTGTGGCTGACCGTCAACGGCACGACGAAGCAGAAAAGCGACGTGTCGCACCTGATCTGGTCGGTCGCGGAAACGG
Source organism: Burkholderia sp. Bmkn7 (assembly GCF_041103175.1). Classification (NCBI taxonomy): domain Bacteria; kingdom Pseudomonadati; phylum Pseudomonadota; class Betaproteobacteria; order Burkholderiales; family Burkholderiaceae; genus Burkholderia; species Burkholderia sp. Bmkn7. Next base: position 1,790,913 of record NZ_JBGCUH010000002.1, read on the forward strand.
TGGCCGACCTGTCGAAGTTCTTCCGCCTCGAACCGGGCGACGTGATCTTCACGGGCACGCCGGAAGGTGTCGGCGCGGTGGTCGCGGGCGACGTGATGAAGGTCGGCGTCGAGCGGCTCGGCGAACTGGCCGTGCGCGTGGTCTGACGCATCTTCCCCAAAAGGCGACATCGTGCAACTGCATAGCTTCTTCAACAGTTCGACCTCCTACCGGGTGCGCATCGCGCTCGCGCTGAAAGGGCTGCCCTACGACACGCTGCCGGTGAACATCCGCACCGGCGAGCATCGCGACGCGGCCTACGTCGCGAACGTGAACCCGTCCGCAGCGGTGCCGGCGCTGGTCGACGGCGATTTCGGTCTCGGCCAGTCGCTCGCGATCGTCGATTACCTCGACCAGATCCAGCCGACGCCGCGACTGATTCCGCTCGAACTGCGACATCGTGCGCGCGTGCTGGAACTCGCGGCGCTGATCGCCTGCGACATTCATCCGGTCAACAACCTGCGCGTGCTGCGCTATCTCGACAGCGAGCTGAAGGTCACGCCGCAGCAGAAGACCGCTTGGTACCGGCACTGGGTCGCTGAAGGGATGGCCGGCGTCGAGCGGCTGCTCGCGCGCGCGGACGAGGGCCCGTGGTGCTTCGGCGACGCGCCGACGCTGGCCGACGTGTGCCTCGTGCCGCAGGTCGCGAACGCGCTGCGGATGGACTGCGACCTGAGCGCGTATCCCCGCAGCCTCGCGGTGTACGAATACGCACGGCACGAGCCGGCGTTCGACGCGGCGCAGCCGCAGCGGCAACCGGATTACGTCGCGTAACACGAAGCAGGAGACAAAGATGGGCGAGACACAAGACAACGGCCGGCGCGTGCTGGTGATCGGCGGCGGCATCGGCGGGCTCGCGGCAGCGCTCGCGCTCGCACGCCAGGGCATCCGCGTGAAGCTGCTCGAACAGGCGGAGCAGATCGGCGAGATCGGCGCGGGGATTCAGCTCGCGGCGAACGCGTTCAACGCGCTCGATGCGCTGGGTGTCGGCGAGGCCGCGCGCAGCCGGGCCGTGTTCACCGACTGGCTGCAACTGATGGATGCGGTCGATGCGCGCGAGGTTGCACGCATCGATACGGGCGCCGCGTACCGCGAGCGCTTCGGCAATCCGTATGCGGTGATTCATCGAGCGGACATTCACCTGTCGATCTACGAGGCGGTCAAGGACCATCCGCTGATCGTGTTCCGGACGAGCACGCAGGTGTGCGGGTTCGAGCAGGACGGCAACGGCGTGACCGTGACCGACCAGCACGGCGAACGTTATCGCGCCGATGCGGTGATCGGCTGCGACGGCGTGAAATCCGCGATCCGCCACGCGCTGATCGGCGATGCGCATCGCGTGACGGGCCACGTCGTGTATCGGGCGGTGGTCGACGTCGACAACATGCCGAAGGATCTGCAGATCAATGCGCCGGTCGTGTGGGCGGGCCCGCATTGCCATCTCGTCCACTATCCGCTGCGCGGCGGGCGGCAGTACAACCTCGTCGTCACATTCCACAGCCGCGAGCAGGAAACCTGGGGCGTGCGCGAGGGCAGCAAGGAAGAGGTGCTGTCGTACTTCGACGGCATTCATCCGCTGCCGAAGCAGATGCTCGACCGGCCGACGTCGTGGAAGCGCTGGGCGACCGCGGACCGCGATCCGGTCGAGCGCTGGAGCGAGGGCCGCGCGACGGTGCTCGGCGATGCCGCGCATCCGATGACGCAATACATTGCGCAGGGCGCGTGCCAGGCGCTCGAGGACGCGGTGACGCTCGGCGCGGCCGTTGCGCGGGCCGACGGCGATTTCCATGCCGCGTTCGCGCTGTACGAACGCGTGCGGATTCCGCGCACCGCGCGCGTGCTGTATTCGGCGCGCGAGATGGGGCGGATCTATCACGCGAAGGGCGTCGAGCGGCTGGTGCGCAACGGGCTCTGGGTCGGCCGTACGCAGGCGCAGTTCTACGACGCGCTCGACTGGCTGCACGGCTGGCGCGCGGAGGACTGCCTGACGCCGGCCGCGTGACGCAGCTCGGCGAGCCCGATTCCGGCGGCGCGCAATTCAACGACACGACGCGCGACCGCCTTCCTGGAGGAGACATCACCATGACCGATACGCTGTCCATCGACGTCAGCGAATGGATCGACCGGCATCGCGTTGCGCCGTTTCAGGCCGCGATCGTCGTCCTGTGCTTCCTGATCGTCGCGATCGACGGTTTCGATACCGCTTCGATCGGTTTCATCGCCCCCGTCATCCGCGCGGAATGGGGCCTGTCGCCCGCGCAGCTCGCCCCGGTGTTCGGCGCGGGGCTCGCGGGGCTGATGGCCGGCGCGCTCGTGTTCGGGCCGTTCGGCGACCGGTTCGGCCGCAAGCGCCTGCTGCTCGCATGCGTCGCGTGCTTCGGCATCGCGAGTGCCGCGTCGGCGAGCGCGGGCGGCCTGACCGAGCTGATCGCGTGGCGTTTCGTGACCGGGCTCGGGCTCGGCGGCGCGATGCCCAATGCGATCACGCTGACGTCCGAGTACTGCCCGGCACGGCGCCGTTCGCTGCTGGTGACGACGATGTTCTGCGGCTTCACGATCGGCTCCGCGCTCGGCGGGCTCGCGGCCGCTGCGCTGATCGAGCACCACGGCTGGCGCGCGGTGCTCGTCGTCGGCGGCGCGGCGCCGCTGCTGCTCCTGCCGGTGCTCGCGTGGCGGCTGCCGGAATCGGTGCGCTATCTCGTCAATCGGCACGCGCCTTCCGCGCGGATCGCGGCGATGCTGGGCCGCATCGCGCCGGATCCCCGGCTTGCGAACGCGTCGTTCACCGCGCCCGCCGGCAAGCCGGCCGGATCGCCGCTTGGCCGCCTGTTCGGCCCCGACCTATTGCGCGGCACGCTGCTGCTGTGGCTCACGTTCTTCATGAGCCTGCTGGTCATCTACCTGCTGGTCATCTACCTGCTGTCCAGCTGGCTGCCGACGCTGCTGCGCACGACCGGCGCGACGCTGCGGACGGCCGCGCACGTGACCGCGATGTTCCAGGTCGGCGGCACGCTCGGCGCGATCGTCCTCGGCTGGCTGATGGACCGTTTCGACCCGCATCGCGTCCTGGCCTGCAGCTACGCGGCGGCCGGCGTGTTCGTCGCCGTGATCGGCGTGGTTGCCGCGTCGCCGTGGGGCGCCGCGCTCGCCGTGTTCGCGGCCGGTTTCTGCGTGTCGGGTTCACAGGTCGGCGCGAATGCGCTGTCGGCCGCGTTCTATCCGACCGAGTGCCGCACCACCGGTGTGAGTTGGGCGAACGGGATCGGCCGTGGCGGCTCGGTCGTCGGATCGATGGCGGGCGGTGCGATGCTGGCGATGGGCGTGCCGTTGTCGACCGCGTTTGCGGTCGTCGCGGCGCCGTGCGTGATCGCGGCGATCGCGGTGCTCGCGCTCGGCGCGGTTCGTGCCGGTGCGGCGCGCGTGCCCGCCGCGAAGACGATGGCGGGCGAGCGCGCCTGAGCAAAGGAGGGCGCAAGGCCGCTCGTCGGCAGACAGGGAGATGCAACATTATATAAATCAATATAATATTGATTTTTTAATTGTCTCCCAGTGCCGATGAACGACGATCTTTCCGCCGGGTTTCCGGAACCCGACCAGATGCGCGCGGCCGCCGAATCGGCCTGCGCGCTGCTCAAGGTGCTGTCGAATCCCGACCGGTTGATGCTGCTCTGCGAGCTGTCCCAGGGTGAGCGCTGCGTGAGCGATCTCGAGGCAGCGCTGGACATCCGTCAGCCGACGCTGTCCCAGCAGCTCGGCGTGTTGCGCGACAACGCGCTGGTCCGCACGCGCCGCGACGGCAAGAACATCCACTACTCGCTCGACAGCCCCGCCGCGATCGCGGTGATGGGCGTGCTGTACGAACAGTTCTGCGGCCCGGCCGCGAAGGGGCGGCGCGATGCAGCTTGATGCGCTTCATTTCACGCCGTGGCTGTCGCTGGCCGGCGGCGTGCTGATCGGGCTCGCCGCCGCGTGGCTCGTCGCGTTCAACGGCCGGATTGCGGGCATCAGCGGCATCGTCGGCGGCTTGCTCACGGCACGCGCCGGCGAGCGCGGCTGGCGCGCCGCGTTCGTCGCCGGGCTGGTCGCGGCGCCGCTTGCGATGCGCGTCGCAGGGAACAGCCTGACGCCGCAGGTCGATGCGGGCTGGTTCGAACTGGTGGCGGCCGGGCTGCTGGTCGGAATCGGCACGCGGTACGCGGGAGGCTGCACGAGCGGCCACGGCGTGTGCGGGATGTCGCGCGGCGCGCTGCGTTCGGTGGTCGCGACGGCGGTCTTCATGGTCGCGGGCTTCGCGACCGTATTCGTGCGACGGCACGTGCTGGGAGGCTGACATGCAGGCAGGATTCGCGTTTCTGGCGGGGCTGCTGTTCGGCGTCGGCCTCATCGTGTCGGGCATGGCCAATCCGCAGAAGGTGCTCGGCTTTCTCGACCTGGCGGGCCGCTGGGATCCATCGCTCGCGTTCGTGATGGCCGGCGCGACCGGGGTGGCCGTGTTCGCGTTCGCATGGGCGAAGCGCCGGACGCGGTCATGGCTCGGCCTGCCGATGCAGTTGCCGGCCCTGCGGGCGATCACCGTGCGCCTGGTTGCCGGAAGTGCCGTGTTCGGCATCGGCTGGGGGATCGCCGGGTTCTGCCCGGGGCCCGCGATCGTGTCGATCGGCTTCGGGTCGGCGAAGGGGATCGCGTTCGTCGTCGCGATGCTGGCCGGGATGGCGATATTCGAGTGGTTCGAACGGCGCAGAAGCGTGCGGTGATGCGGTGACCGCCGCATGCGAGAGGCGCGCTGCGGCGGTTGCGCAGGTGGTCAAGGTCGGTCGATCCGCATGAGCACGGCCCTACCGGGTCGCGCCGGATTTCCATCGGCTGATGCGGCGCGGCGTGACGCTCCTCCGTGACACGACGGCAGGTTTCCATTTCACGAGTGCTCGTGTACACGATGGCCGCCGCGCATCCTCCCGGACAACCGGCGCAGGATCGCGCGCCATGCCACGAGCCAGCCGCTCCGGCTTGCCGGTTCCACGACGGCCATGCTGACCGCACCCGCGCCGCCGGCCGACAGCGCCACGTGGCCGGCTGTCTCGAGCGTCAGGCATTCCCCTTCGCCGAGCAAGCGGCGGACGTGCTGTGGCGCGTCGGGCAGCCAGTCGAGCCCGCCGTGGCGCAGCGTGACCGCAAGCGCGCCGTCCAGCACGATCACCTGACTGCCCTTGTCGAACCACGCAAAGTGGCTTTGCCCGGCGTCGAGCCGGATGTGATGCGTTCGCATGGCGATTCCCTTTCGCTATTGCGCGGCCTCGCGACGGCGAGGCGACAGCGTGCAGTCAGGTTAGGGAAACGGGCACCGGCACGACAGATTCAGGGGACGGGAATCTGTTGCGGTGCAGACGACGATTTTGCGCCGCTGTATCGGTGGGTTTCCCAGGAATCTGTATCTGGCGTGCCATCGGCCGCGCGGGCACGATCGCCTGCATGACGCCTTTCACCGATTCATCCCGCCCACCGTTGCCGATGGACGGCGAGCCGCTTTACGAACGGCTCGCCGAGCATTACCGCCGCATCATCTCGGCCGGCACGCTGTCGCCCGGCGACCGGATGCCGTCGGTGCGGGCGTTCATGGCACAGCACGGCGTGAGTCTGTCGACCGCGATTCAGGCGTTCCGGCGGCTCGAGGATACGGGCTGGTGCGAGGCGAAGCCGCGCTCCGGCTACTTCGTGCGGCGCCGCGCGGCAGTCGCGCTCGAAACGCTGCCGGAAAGCGACGGGCCGCCGCTGAGCGTCGAGCCGCCGTTCGCGGGCCTGCACGAGCGCGTGTCGCGTGTGATCGACCGCGCCAACGCGACGCCCGATGCGCTGAATCTCGGCGGCGCGTCCGCGCTGGCCACGCTGTATCCGGCCGAGCGCCTGCAGGCGCTCGCGATCCGGTTGTTGCGGCGCAAGCCCACCTTGCTGACCGATGCGGGGCCCGTCGGCGGTTCGCCCGAGTTCCGGCAGACGATGGCCAAGCGCGCGTTGTCTTATGGCGTGACGTTGACGCCGGACGACGTGATGTCGACGAGCGGCGGCGTCGATGCCGTGAATCTCGCGTTGCGTGCGGTCGCGCGCCCCGGCGACACGATCGCGATCGAATCGCCAGCGTTCTTCGGCCTGATTCAGTTGCTCGAAAGCCTCGGCTTGCGCGCACTCGAAATCCCGGCCAGCCCGACGACCGGCCTGTCGATCGAGGCGCTCGAAGTGGCGCTGACCGCGTATCCGGACATTCGCGCCGTGGTGGTCGTGCCGAACCTGCAGAACCCGCTCGGCTGCGTGATGCCCGACGGGCGCAAGGCCGCGCTCGTCTCGCTCTGTTCGCGCCACGGCGTGGCCGTGATCGAGGACGAGCCTTATCGCGAACTCGTCGAGGCGCCCCAATCGGTCAAGCCGGTCAAGGCATGGGATCGCGACGGCACGGTGATCTACTGCCCGTCGTTCAACAAGGTGCTGGCCCCCGGGATGCGGCTCGGCTGGATAAGCGCGGGGCGCTGGCACGCGCGCGTGAAGATGCTGAAATTCGCGCACAGCCGGCACAACGCCGCGTTGCTGCAGGCCGTTGCGGCCGAATTCGTCGGTTCGGGCGCGTTCGATCGCCATCTGCGCCGGTTCCGCGAACAGTTGCGCGTGCAGCGCGACGTGACGATCGACGCGATCGCACGGCATTTCCCGGCCGGAACCCGGATGAACCGGCCGCCGGGCGGGATGCTGCTGTGGATCGCGTTGCCGGACGGCGTGCGCTCCGAGGCGCTGTTCGATGCCGCACTGGCGCACGGGGTCAGGATCGCGCCCGGGGCGATCTTCTCGAATTCCGACCGCTTCGACGGCTATATCCGGCTTGCTTGCACGCGCGTGTTCGATGCAGCGCACGAAGCGGCGTTCGAAACGCTCGGCCGCCTCGTACGGGAAGCCATGGCGGCCAGATAAGCGCGGTGGCCGCCGGCCGGGCTTGCGAAACCGCAATTGCACTGGCCTTCCGGGCCATCGACGCGGCCAGCCGCCGCCATTTCATCGGCTGGCCGAGTGTGTGGCGAGGTGCTGGCGGATCAGCGACAGGTAACGATCGCCGACCGAGAAATCGCGCGCGGCGCGCGGCCGTTCGGCCTGGCGCAGCGTGGCCGGTGCGCTCATGCCCAGATAACGGCAAACGGCGGACGGGAAGGGCTTGCGCGTATGCCCGAGCTGGCGAGCCGCGCGCTCGACGCGGGCGTCGCCGACCTGGGCGCGGAGCCATGCCAGCACTTGGCGATCGGCGTCGTTGACGATGCGGACCAGATGTTCCACTTTAAACAGGGACCCTTGTTGCATAAGGCTCTCCGGGTGTTTTCGTCGATAAATCAGGTCTGGCTACCACCCTGGCTACCATGAAAGGCTGTGCTGGACCTGGAGCCACCAACCGGTGCTGTCGACGGGAGCGCCGAGCTTCTGCCGCTGCCGGAATACTGGTTGGTTGTACAGCTGGTTATCCATACAGTATTTTGGGCGAAGCGGGTTGTCAAGCGCAAAACGGCCAATGAGGGAACAAAGAAGGAAGATGAGACGGGAGGGGCGGCGCTCGGGGCTGAGCGCCAGAGGGAGGGTTAGGCGGCGTCCGGGCCGGCCATGATCGCTTCGACGCTTTCGGCGGTGATGCCGCTGGAGCGCTCGCCGATCTTGACCAGTTTCAGCTTCCCCTTGTCGACGAGGCGGTAGACGGTGGTTCGGGAGATGCTGGTCATATCCATGACCGCCTTGATGCGATACAGCTTCTTCGGAGTCCTGGTGGTTTCCATGTTTCGACCTAGTGTGGTGGTGGCCAGAGCGCGTATGTTATGGAGCGCTCTGGCGCGTCGCAACACAATCCAGGTGTCTATCGTATAGTCCGCGGCGTCAGCCGAAGAGGCCCAACGCAGGCACAGCGTAGGTGGCCAAATAGAACAACACGACGAGAAGCGTCGCAACGGCAAAGACGGTGCCCCATTTCCGATTCGACCACCGCTTATACGCGACCGCATTCAGAACGCAGAATACGATGGCGGGCCAAATCAGCAGTCCCAGCGTTACCAGGAAAAAGGCTGCGTGAGAGCCACAATGCTCAAGATCGTTGCAGCCCGTGGAATGTGAGGGAGGCGTGGGCCAGTGCATATGGCTGAATGTGTAGCCTGATGCCCATGTGACCAGCAAACCCCACACGAACCCCAACAACGCAAGCCCTGTACGCTTCATTTCACTTCCCAAAATAGGATTTCTTTCGAATTGGCCAGATCGGAGAACGCGTTGTCTCTTCGACCTCGCAACCATGACAACGGGTTCGGCATCGAGGACATCCCAACGCGGAACCGCAGGAACGATGCCCAGTTGGGAGTCAACGTGTCCTTGTTCCACAGGTCGATGTGCCCGCCTGTAAGGGTGCTGTCCGAGGAATCACCTTCTTGTCGCCAGTATCCGAAAAAGTAGATGATGCCCGTCCGACCTTTTACCTTGCTCTGCCAATCCGCGCCAGTGATGTTCTCGGGTTTGCCGAGTCCCAAGAACGGTTGCAGTTTCAACCACTCTGCAAGTTCATAAGCACGAGTTGCCGTTGGCTTGTTGTTTAGCATCAGACGGCCCAGCTCTTTCTTTCCAGGCATGGGTTTCACGACCTTCTGCGAAAACGACTTCATATCGCTTCCGATATTGTGAAAGGTGACGCTCATGCGGATGGCACACTGGTTCTCGTATTGACCTGTCTTATCGTCGTACGGGTCCTTGCTTGGATAGGCGTTCCAAAGCTCTTGAAACGTGATCGATTTCAGCTGGACCGGCTTGACTGAATCACGCGTATTGTTCGAGCGAACCGTGAGCGGTTTGTTCGGCATTGTTAAGCCTCGTTTTGCTTAGCGATTGCGTCGTCTCCCCAATAGACCGTGTAGTCGTCGGGGTTATGGCCGGTATGGATGCGCGGTAGCATGCCGCTTGCATCGAGTTTTCCCTGGAACACCCGACCATCCGTTGTTTCGACGTAGTACGGGTATCCCTCCGGACCATCAGCGGTCACCTTCACTTGCTCGTCGTAGGCCTTGGTCAAAGTTGACGCGACAGCCCCGGCAGCGGCAACGCCGGCAGCGGCGAAACCAGACGAGCTTTGCTGGCCGCTACCGCCCAAGTTATCGTCGCACCATGACTCGCCGCTAAGCGTCGCAATTATGCGCGGTGGTCGCGGGCATTTGCACATGACGATGTCGCCATCCAGGGCGATCTCCGCTACGAACTGTATGCGGTAGGGTCCCCCGGACTTAGCAATGACGCCGTTGCTCTTACATGCTGTACAAAATGCCTGACCACCAACCAGGGCGACTTGGTGGCCCATGAAGGTCATTGGCGGCCCGCCCGTTGGTAGAACGGTGCCTCCACTGGATAGAGTATCGCCCACAGACGCGATTCTTCTTTTCATTGTTTGGCCCTCTCAGAGAACCCAATCTTATTCGCGTGGCTGCGTAATTTATCTCAATTTTACCGAGGGGCGCTATATCATCCTTTTCGAGAATCGGTTGATCTTGCAGCGGGGCCAAGGAATCTCATGCAACCGAGGATATCTTCCAGACACCGGTAGTTGAGAGCTTCAGAGTGTCGCCGGCCTTCGCACCAGTCGACGTCTGCGCAATCCCCGAGTGAGAGCTGCAAGTTGCCTTGCGACCACGGGATGAATCCAGTCGGCGAAGCTGCTGCGAATGGTCCCGTGAAATTCGCGGTCCAGACCGACGCAACATCGGAACAGATGGCGGGGAAGAGCGGGAACGTGCCGCCGATGGGGTATGCGGCTCGCTTGATTGACGTGTTGAGCGAGCAAATCGCAGAGCAACGCGCCGGTAAAAAGTGGGCGGATATGGGCGCGGCCGATCGTGTTAGCGCCACGCGTGCCGCGTTTCCGACCGCGAAGCGTTACGCGGAAAAATCGGTTGGCATCGCGAAGCAAGCAGCCGACAAGGGCGCGCCCGTGACTGAAATTGCGAACGCAGAGAAAGACGAGGATGCGGCCGGTATCGTGCGCGCGTGGCTGCTCGGCATGGGCTGCACGTCGCAAGACGCGTTGTTTGCCGCGTTCGGGTTCGCTAAAGCGGCGGGTAAGCGCGAGCCGAAAGGCGCAACCGCAAAAACGCCGTCCGAAGTGACAAGCGCGACGCCTGAAGCGCCCGCGAGTGACGCGCAACCGGCACAAGCGCCCGCCGCTGAGGTGAAAGAAGCGGATAACCGCAGCGTTGCGGACGTATCGCACGAAAACGCGGCGCGTTTCGCTGAATCCGTGCGCGCCGTTATGGCGGGTATGACCGACGCGGATCGGCAGTTCTTCGCAAAAACGATTCTCGCCGATGTTCAGGCAGCAGCCTATGAGCACTGGATCGTCTCTGGCTGGCTCGCAGGAAAGCTTGAAGATCAGGGTGAGATGGTGAATCGCGACATTTGCGGTCTCATCGTGTGGGGACGCTGCACGACTGGGCAGGCCATCTACATGGATGGTGTCATTCAAGAGATAGCGCGAGACCTTCTCAACTGAGGTAGGGCATACTTCTAGTCCTTTTATAGACAGAGAGGGCGGAAGTGAACAAGGTGATTCTCTGCATTGCTCTTACGGGGTGTTTGACGGCGTGTGCGTCTAGAACTCTTCCATTTGAGCAGGCAAAGGACGTTCCTGCGGACAGGGTTTATTCGACTAAGTATGCGCAACCAGTGGAAGGTGCGCAGAAGATCACGGTTATACGCACTGGAGGCTCGTTTATCTCGGGTGGGGGTGCGCGCTACGAACTGTCGGCCGATGGTGTGAAGATCGCATCAATGGCTACCGATGAGCGCGTCGAACTATACCTTCCCGCTGGCGAGCACATGCTTTCAGCACGTAATGGCGTGTGGACCAGCGTTGAGCCACAGTCCATCGTGATCAACGTTCCAAGTCGATACAGAACATACCGCCTCGATTCAGCGAGCGGGGTGTTGTTGCAACCTGCCCTTGAATGAGCGACATCTAATCGCGAAACCATGTTCAAAGCCCACCGATCGGTGGGCTTTTTTATTTTCTCAATTCAGCACAAAAGGATCTGCACATGTTCATGTCTGATACGCAAGTTTTGCGGACGTACCTCGTAGCGGCGACTGTCGAGCAAGCACGCAAGGTGGGTTTCGAGGAATCGTTTCGTTCCCTCGTCACGCAGCGGTTTCATGACATGTCGGATGCAGACGTCCGCGCAATGGCAAGGATCATCGTTTGACGTCAATGAAATTACACCAGACCTATGAGGTCGTCACGGACGAGAGTGCTGAACAGGGTGATGCCGACGAGACGGGCTTCGACTGGCAGGACGTTTCATACACGTTCAAGGAGCTGGTTCACCTGCTCAGTTTCGAATACGCCGGTGCTGAACCGAGTGACTACAGGGATGGACAGTCCGAACTAGTTGTTCCATCACGCACCTCACTGTTCATAAATACAGTACTGTAAATATAACCAGTGTTTGGGGCGACCGCAAGCGGGTGCGTATGCGGCTGGCCGTTCGGCCAGGATCAGCGAGCCGGCGCGGCGATGCGCGTGACCCGGGCAACAGCGGCCGCAGCGGCCGCAGGGGCGACCCGGGCAGCGGACGCCGCGGCGGCGGTGCCCCCCGTATAGCGCGCGTCGGTCAGCGTGCCGAGGAACGCGACGATGTCGTCGATCTCCGCGTCGGTCAGCGCGGGCGGCGTGCCGGGCCGGCGGTTCATCGGCGTCGAGTTGACGTTGATGTTGCCGCGATAGGCGGCCGGCACATCGTCGAACGTTTCGGCCCCGTGATACCAGAAGCCCGGGTCGGTCGAGCGCGTGTTGTAGAACGCGACCGCGTCGCGCAGCGTCGTGAACACGCCGTTGTGCATGAACGTCTGCTTGAGCGCGACGTTGCGCAGCCCCGGTGTGCGCAGGTAGCCGCACCATTGCGTCGGCTCGGGCCAGCGCAGCCGCCGGGCGGTGTCGCACAGCCCGTTGTCGAAATGACGCGGATCGCGGTTCGCCGGCAGCGCGCGGTTGCGCGGCACCGCGATCGCGTCGTAGCCGAAATCGGTGAAGAGCGAACGTTCCGGTCGGCTCGACGTCTCCGACAGCGTGTGGCAGCTCATGCAGTTGCCCTTGTCCGGATTCCGGAACAGCGCGAGGCCGCGCATCTCGGCCGGCGCGAGCGGCTTGCGCGTGCGCAGGAACGCGTCGAAACGCGACGTGAACGGCGCCATCTCGTCGCTCTGCAGATAGGCCTCGACGGCCAGGCCCAGCGCCCGCACCAGTTGCCCGGGATCGCGCCGCACCGACGCGCCGAAGCGCGCGGCGAGATCGGGCGCGAGTTCGGTCGCGTCGACCTTGCGCAGCAGCGCGGCCGGCGACCGGTTGTTCATCTCGTTCGGATCGAACAGCGGCCCGCGGATCTGCTCGGCGAGCGTATCCGCGCGACCGTCGCTGAACAGGCCGCCGAACGGCGACGGTGCGGGCGCGTCGTCGTCCTGGTAGAAGTGGCGGCGCGGCACGTAACGCACATAGAGCAGCGACGGCGCGTTGCGCCGGCTGAAACGCCCGGGACGGCTGCCGTCCGGCACACCGGGCCCCGCGAGCGAGGCGGCCGACAGCGTCGGCGCAAACGCGCGGCCCGGGTCGTGGCAGCCCGCGCACGACATGCCGCGCGGCTCGGACAGCCGTGAATCGAAGAAGATCCGGCGGCCAAGCGCGACGAGTGTCGGGTCGGGGGCGAAGCGCGCGGTCGCCGCATCGATCTTGCCCGTCACCTGCGGCGTGCCGTTGCCGATCGTGTCGACGACTCGCGATGGCGGCGCACCGGGAAGCAGGACGGTTTCGGCCGGCGCGGCGTGCGCCGCGAGCGTCAGGCCCGCGAGCACGGCAGCGGCCAGCGTGCGCAGCGTTTGCCGGCCGCGCGCATGGCGGCCGTCACATCGAACTCCTTCACTCACGGCGCGATGAACCCCGTCTTGTCGCAGGCGAGCGTCGTGCCCGACTGGTTGCACGACGCGAGCAGCTTGCCGGCCGCCGAATACGCGTGGAAGACCCAGCCGGTCGCCGGGGCGGCCCGGCGTTCCATGATCAGGAAGCCGAAGCTGTTGTTGTGCGACAGCCGCTCGATCACGGCGCCCGGTGCCGGTGTCAGGCCGGCCGGGAATGGGTCGGGTAGCGCGACGTCGAGATTGTCGCCGCCGTTGCCGGACACGATCGTCGCCGGGTGCCCGGACGAGAAGTTGATCGCCTGGAAATCGTGCACGTGCCCGTGCAGCGCCACGTGCACGCCGGGCGGGTAGTACGCCTGGGCGTTGAGGCTCGCCATCACCGACTGCAGCGCGAGGTTGCCCGGCGCGGGCGTGCTGCCGGCGATCGGCGCGAACGCGAGGATCGGATGGTGGTTCGTGAAGATCGTCGTCGTCATGCCGGCCTTCGACGCGAGCGCGGCGACCGTCTGGAACTGCTTCTGGTAGATGCCGAACTGCGCGTCGGTCGTCTTGAGCGGCGTGCGGCCGACCTTCGCGGTGTCGAACACGATCACCTGCGAGCCGCCGCCGAGCGATACCGCATAGGGTTCCGAGTAGTTCGCGTTGTTGTCGTTGGCCGGATCGTCGCACGAGCGCGCGGCCGAATACGGGCGCGGATCGAGGAAGCGGAACCAGCCCTGGCCCGCGCGCGCGCATTCCTCGTGGTTGCCGCGCACGACGACCCACGGGGCCTTCGCGAGCAACGGCGCGGCCGGGCGGAACAGGTCGGCCTGCCACGTATCCCAGCCGTAGCCCCACGGGCTGTCCTTGCAGCCGGCGATGTCCGGCGGGCATGCGTTTTCGCGGTAGTGGTAGTCGCCGATGTGCATCACCAGGTCGGGCGACAGCTTCGCGACACTGGCCGCGATCGTGTCGAGCGGCCAGACCGTCGCGTCGTTGCACGCCTGCCATGCGTTGTCGGCTTTCTTCATGCGGCAGCCGGTGTCGGCGATGATCGCGATGCGTTGCGGCTGCGCCTTCGGCAGCGGCAGCGTGCGGCCCGCGACGCTCGCCGCCTGCGCACCGGCCGGCAGCGTCGCCTCGCAGACGGACACCGGAAAGCTCGACGGCTTCGAATCGGACGGATCGCTGGCGGTCGGCCGCTGGGCGATGGTCGCGGCGCCCGCGCGCAGGGACATGCGCGACAGCTTGCCGTCGACGCTCAGTTGCGGGCACAACGGATCGCCGGTGGAAGCGGGGGTGTAGTTCGTGATGACGCGCGCGATCGCCTGGTTCGTATCGCCGATCTCGACCCATGCGGCCTGGACGTTGACCGACGCACTCGCCGGATCGTCCGGCGAATCGATGTGGTTCGAGCACGCGGACAGCGCGGCGAAAGCAACAAGGGGAGCGCAGCGGACGAGCAGCGCGCGCGGGAGGAGTCGTCGCATGGGAGGCACCGTGGGAAAGTCGTCAACGATACGCAGCGCGAATGTAAGAAATGTGAAAACTACGGCGCGTAACGGGAACTCGCACGCCGGCAGGGCGTCGCCGTTGCGGCGGCAGGTCGCAGCCGGGAGGGGCTTGACTTCAAGCCGGCTTGAAGCAGCAGAGTGCGAGGCACGATCAATGAACCAGAAGGGGAATCGACGATGGAAACCAGACGGCCCAATGACGAACAATCCGCGCTTTGGAACGGCCCGTCGGGCCGCGCCTGGGTCGAGACACAGGCGCTGATCGACCGGATGTTCGAGCCGTTGGAGCGGTTGCTCGTGGAGGCGGTTGCCACGTCGTCCGCGCGCAGCGTGCTCGACGTCGGCTGCGGGACGGGCGCGGTCACGGTTGCGATCGCGCGGCGGCTCGGCGCGCATGCGCAATGCACGGGCATCGATATCTCGGCGCGGATGATCGACGCTGCGCAGGCGCGTGCCGAACGCAGCGGCGTCCACGCCCGCTTCGTGCGTGCCGATGTGCAGACGCACGCGTTCGAGCCCGCGAGTGTCGACCTGATCGTGTCGCGCCTCGGCGTGATGTTCTTCGACGATCCGGTTCGCGCGTTCGCGAATCTGCGCCATGCGGCGCGGCCGGATGCGCGGATGCGGTTCGTCGCATGGCGCAGCGCGGCAGACAATCCGTTCATGACGATCGCCGAGCGGGCCGCGGCGCCGTTGCTGCCGAACCTGCCCGCACGGCGGCCCGGCGCGCCGGGGCAGTTCGGCTTCGGCGACCGGCAGCGGATCGCGTCGGTGCTGGCGGACAGCGGTTGGGCGGACGTGGCGATCGAGCCGGTCGAACTGGAATGCGCGCTACCCGCGTCCGCGCTGGACGACTACATCACCCGGCTGGGCCCGGTCGGGCTGGCGTTGCTGGAAGTGGACGACGCAACGCGGCGGCGCGTGGTCGACACGATGCGTGCCGCGTTCGAGCCATACGTCGACGGCGCGGATGTGCGCTTCGACGCGGCTTGCTGGCTCGTGACGGCGCGTGCACCGTCCGCGTGACGCGCTGCGGCAAGGAAGCGGATCGGGGAAGGGGCGGCCGCTTCGCCCTGCGCGTCGTCGTTCGCGCGGGACGTGGCCGGGCCGCACGACATACCCGCGTCAGCGTCGCCGCGCGCGCAGCATCAGCCACGCGCAACCGCCGGCGACCAATGCGAGACCGAGCAGGACGGCCTCGACGCCGAGCGCGAACCCGGGCGGCATGTCCCCGGTGTCCGGCATCGGCGACAGGTTGATGCCCATCGCGACGGCGCCGCCGGCGAGCAGCGCCGCGCAGACGATCCAGTAGACCTTGCCGCGCGGCGCCGCGGCGCGGATCCGCCACAGCGCGATGCCGGCTCCGCCGAGATAGAGCACGGCGAGCGTGCCGAGCGCGATGACGTCGGAGGCGCGGCTTTGCAGGAGCCCGGTCATCGTGCGGCTCCGTCGGATGTGGCAGGCCGCCGCGGCGCAGTAAAGACGGCGGGCAGGTTCATTCGGCCTCCGGCGCATGCCCCGGCGCGCGGCTCAGCAGATGCGTGCGCTTGTCGGCCGCGAGCGACACGTAGCGTTCGTACTGGCGCAACACGTCGGCAATCACTTCGTCGCCGCGCAGGTATTCGACGTCGTAGCCGAGCCGCCCGTCCTCGAAGAACGTGACGATCCCGTACACGTGGGCCCGAGCCGCTTCCGGCCCGGCCCTCTCGCGCACGAGGAACGCGGCCGCGGATTTCACCGTCACGCGCACGCCGTACACGAAATCGCGGTGGTCGGCGGTCGGCACGGTGAGGCGCACGGCGTCGTCGCTGTCGCGCTGCACGTGCGCATCGACGCCGCCCGCGCGCAGCTCGTCGGCGACTTTGCGCAACGCCGGCTCGACCGTTTCGGCGACGAACTGGCGTGCTTCGGCTTCGGTCGTCTGCCGCAGGATGTGCGTCAGGCGGTGGCGCCAGTGCTGGCCGGTCCAGAAGCTCGTCGCGGGCGCGACGTCCTGCGAATAGTGCACGCGGTCGGCCGCGAGCCCGCGCCACAGCCCGTAGCAGAGCGCGATCATGATGATCGCGACCGGCAGCGCGGCGATCAGCGTCATCGCCTGCAATGCGCCGAGCCCGCCTGCGACGAGCAACACCGCGGCCGTCACGCCGAGCAGCAACGCCCAGAACAGCCGTTGCCAGACGGGCGAGTGCGCGTGGCCGCGCGTCGCGATCTGGTCGATCACGAACGCGCCCGAATCGGCGGACGTGACGAAGAACACCGCGATCAGCACGATCGCGGCGATCGACAGCAGTTGCGACAGCGGCAGGAAATCGAAGAAGCGGAACAGCAGCGCGTCGACATTGGTGGCCGTCTGCGCGAGCGCGCCGGCCGCGCCATGCGTATCGAGCCAGATCGCGCTGTTGCCGAACACGGTCATCCACACGAGGTTGAACGCGGTCGGCACGAGCAGCACGCCGATCACGAACTGGCGGATCGTGCGGCCGCGCGAGATGCGTGCGATGAACATGCCGACGAACGGCGACCACGACACCCACCATGCCCAGTAGAGGATCGTCCAGCCGCCGAACCAGCCTTCCTCGCGCGGCGACGCATACGCGTACGTGCGGAACGACAGGTCGACGAGGCTCGACAGGTACTGGCCGATGTTGTCGCCGAGCGCGCGCAACAGGAACGCCGTCGGGCCCGTGACGGCGACGAACGCGAGCAGCAGAAACGCGAGCAGCAGGTTCAGTTCGGACAGCCGACGCACACCCTTGTCGAGGCCGCTCGCGGCCGACAGCCCCGCGAGGATCACGACGAGCGCGACGAGCCCGATGCGAAACGCATTGCTGCCCGTATCCCAGCCGGCGACCGTATGCAGGCCCGCGCTGATCTGCATGACTCCGTAGCCGAGCGTCGTCGCGATGCCGGCGACCGTGCCGACCAGCGCGAACGCGTCGACCGTGTGGCCGATCCAGCCGTTGATACGCTCGCGCAGCACCGGATACAGCCCCGAGCGGAGCGTCAGCGGCAGGTTGTAGCGGAAGCCGAAGTACGCGAGCACGAGCCCCATCAGCCCGTAGATCGCCCACGCGTGGAAGCCCCAGTGGAAGAAGGTCATCAGCATCGCCTCGCGGGCAGCGGCGGGCGTGCCGGGGTCGACGGTCGGCGGCTTCAGGAAGTGCTGCATCGGCTCGCCGACGCCGAAGTACATGAGGCCGATGCCCATGCCGGCCGCGAACAGCATCGCCGTCCACGACACGAAGCTGAATTCGGGTTCGGCATCGTCGGGGCCGAGCCGGATGTTGCCGAAATCGCTCGCGGCGATCAGCACGAGAAACACGAGGAAGCCGGTGACGGCGAGCACGTAGAACCAGTCGAAGCGCGCGACGACCCATTGCTGGCCGGCGGAGAACAGCGCGCCGGCTTCGCTCGGGAGCAGCGCACACACGACGAGCAGTGCGCCGATGACTGCGAGCGCGGGCAGGACGACCTGCGGCTTGAATGTCGTGCGGGGCGAGGGGCGGGAATCTGGCATGGCTGGCATCCAGTTGTGGGCGCAACGAGGCGCGACGCCGCCCGGCGCGCGTGTCGCGCGTCGGACCCTGATACGGCGTGCGCCGAGTGTACCGCGGTGTCAGGACTGCAAGAAGGGGTATGCAGGATGGGTGAACCTGACGAATTGTAAGGTATAGAGAGGATCGAGAAAACCCGTGCAGTTTGCGCGGTGCGCGGACGGGGTGCTGAAAACGCCCCGCGGCGGCCGCGTATCGGATGCTCGGGCAGCACGCGGGGCATCGGCGAAATACGTGTCGCCCGGGGCAGGGGCAGCGCGCCGAAGGCGCTGCCGCGATGGCTCAGAACGTGACGGCGATGCCGGCCATGCCGACGAACTGGCCGTGCGTCGTCGAAGGCGTGAGCTGCTGCGAATCGCCGACGATCGGCGCCGCGTCGATCACGTGGCCGGCACCTTGCGCACCGAGCGTCCGGCCGCTCGAATGCGTGTACGCCTGCAGCGCATAGAGCGTCGTGCGCTTCGACAGGCTGTACGACTCCTTCAGCGAATACTGCTGGTAGCGGGCCGCGCTGTCGATGCCGTTCGCCTTCGACGCGAGCGTGTACGCGAACGCGCCGGCCACCGAGAATGCCGGCGTGAAACGGTATGCGGCGAGCGCGCCGTAGGTGTTGAACACGGCGGTGTCCGTGAACGCGGAGCCGTTGCCGGGCAGATACTTCACGTTCGAATAGTTGACGCCCATCGTCAGGTTGCCGAGCGTATAGTTGCCGGCCGCCGCGACCTGCTCGACGGCCTTCGCGGTCAGGTAGCCCTGGTTCAGCACGGACACCGCGAAGCTGCCCGACGCGGCGGTCGCCGGATTCAGGAAGCCTGCCGACGAGCCCGAGCTGTTGATGCGCAGGTAGCCGGCCGCGACGCCGATCGGCCCGTTCGCATAACGCAGTGCGGCGCTGAACGTGTTGCCCTTGCCGGTCGCGCCGGCAATGCCGCCGAATGCGTACATCGCGCTCGCGGTCAGTCCGGCGAAGGTCGGCGACGTATAGGTAACCGAATTGTTCACGCGGATCGTCGTGTCGAGGCCGTCGATGTCGCCCGGGTGCGCGCCCGTCGCACCGGTCAGCCAACTGCTCGATGCATACGGGCCGACGAACAGGAAGTAGGGCGTGTACTGGCGGCCGGCCGTCATCGTGCCGTAGCGATCGTTGCGCAGGCCGACGAAGGCCTGGCGATTGAATATCAGGCCGGCCGCGGATTGCGCGCCGTTGTTCAAGTTGAAACCGGACTGCAGGTCGAAGATCGCATGCGTGCCGCCGCCCAGGTCCTCGTCGCCGCGCAGCCCGAACTTCGACGCATACAGGTTGCCGTCGCGCATGTAGAGGTTCGAATGGCCCTGCTGGTTGTTCACGTACGCGAGCGAATCGTCGACGACGCCGTACAGCGTCACGCTGCTCTGCGCATGGGCAGCGGTCGCGCCGAGCGACGCGGTCGACAAAATCAGGATTGCATAGCAGTTGACGGGTGCTTTCATTGTCGATCTCCAGGTCTCTTCATCTTTTCAAGGTGGGCGGGAGGCTCGGTCGCCTCCTCTGCAGCGGACGGCGGGCCGCATGAACGGCCCGCCCGATCGGGTTTGCTTCAGTGGTCGAAGGCGACGACGATGCGGCGCCATGTACCGCTCTGCGCATCCTGTTCGACGCGTGCGCCGCGCACGGCGACCGCGCCTTGCACCGACGCGGGCAGCAGGATCTCGACGCGGTCGGCCGGGCGTGCCGGGCGGCCGTCCCAGCGCACCGACACGCCGAGCACGCCCGACGCCTCGCGGCCGGTTTCGACGCGCCACAGCCCGTATTCGCCGTCGCGCCATGCTTCCGTCTCGCCGTCGTCCTCGATGCATTCGCCGTACGCGACGCCGTCCTCGATACGCGGCGCGACGACGAAGCCGCGCGCGTCGGCACGTGCGCCGAAATGCTGTTCCGCGACGTTCAGCGGCAGCACGCGGCCCTCGCGCAGCAGCATCACCGGCGTGTCGAGCGGGGCGGGCAGCGTCACGCTCGCGCCGCCGTCGAACGACCGCGCGCTCGCACAGCACATCCAGCGCGCGCCCGACGGCAGGTAGACGGTGCGCTCCGTCAGGCCCGGATCGACGACCGGCGCGACGAGCAGCGCGTCGCCGAGCATCATGTCGTCGCATGCGTCGTAGCAGCGCGCATCGCCGGGGAAATCGGCGAAGGTCGGCCGCAGCACGGGCTCGTAGCGCGTCGTCGAAAGCCACAGCAGGTGATAGAGGTACGGCAGCAGCCGGTAGCGCTGCTTGATCAGCGAAGCGACCTGTGCGGTGATCTCCGGGTACATCCACGGTTCGTTGACGGTGCCGTCGTCGTTCCACGAATGGATGCTGAAGCGCGGCATGAAGATGCCGAACTGCACCCAGCGCAGCAGCAGTTCGGGCGACGGCGCGGGCCCGGAGAAGCCGCCGATGTCGTGGCCGATGTTCGACACGCCCGACAGCGCGAGACCGAGGCCCATCTTCAGGTTGTAGCGCAGCGTTTCCCACGACGTGTAGTTGTCGCCGGACCAGGTCTGCACATAACGCTGCATGCCGGCACCGCCGGAGCGCGACACGAGGAACGGGCGCTGCGCCGGTGCATGCGCGCGCTGCGCTTCGCGCGACGCGCGCATCATCAGCATCGTCTGCAGCACCTTCGCCTCGCGCGCGGGAAACGGCTGGCCGAAGCCGTGCGCGATCGCGTCGGGCGACCAGATCTCGTATTCGTTGTTGTCGTTCCAGGTCGACTCGATCCCGTATTCGAGCAGCGCCGACGTGACCTGCTCGCGCCACCAGCGGTACGCGTCCGGCTGCGTGAAGTCGAGATACGCGCCGACCTCGTCCCAGAACTGCACCCAGGCCGGCTCGCCGGACGCCGAGCGGATCAGCAGCCCGCGCGTTGCGGCGTCCTCGAAGGCGGGATGGTCGCGCAGCAGGCATGGCTTGATGTTCGCGCACAGGCGGATGCCGTGGTCGCGGTAATGCTGCACGAAGCCCTTCGCGTCGGGAAACTTGTCGCGGTTCCAGTTGAACACGTAGCGCTTCGCGCCGATCGACGTATAGCCCGACGACAGGTGGAACGAGTCGCACAGGATGTCGTGCGTGTCGCACTGTTCGACGAACTGGTTCATCTGCTGCTGCGCGTCCGGCGCATCGGTGTAGCTCATCGTCGAGCCCGAGTAGCCGAGCCCCCATTTCGGGCTGCGCGCGGGGCGCCCCGTGAGCCACGTGAAGCGCCGCGCGGCCGCGAGCGGCGTGTCGGGCGACGCGATGAAGTAGTAGTCGAGATCGCCATGCTCGGCGACGAAGTAGCGGTACGGGCCGTGATAGTTATCGAGCTCGCGGCCCATGTCGAACGTGCAATCCGACAGCGTGTCGTAGAACAGCCCGAACCCCTGGCACGCATCGGGCGACCACGTGATGTAGAACGGGATGTGCTTGTACAGCGGGTCCGTGCTTTTCGCGCTGTAGCCCATCGCGTCGATGTTGCGCATCTCGAAGCGCGCGCCGGTGCGGTCGAGCTCGCCCGCGCGTTCGCCGAGGCCGAATACCTTGTCGCCGCGCTCGCGGGCGACATAGTGATAGGCGCGGTCGTCCCACCAGCCGAAGTTGTACGCCTGCGTCGCGCGGTCGGCGAGTGCGACGCGCCACGCGCCGTCCGCGCCGCGCATCGACCACGTGCAGTGGCCGCCTTGCCGGCGCACGGCGAGCCGGATCTGCTCGGTTTCGATGTGCAGGCCGTCGTCGTCTTCGGTGAGCGAAAAGGCGGGCAGTGCGAAGCCATCGAGGTCGAGGCGGTCGCGCCCTTCGAGCGGCACGTCGTCGAGGCCCGGTGCGATCGTCCACGTGCGCGGGTTGCGCGCCGTCGCGTCGGGCAGCACGCGTACCCGCACGATGTCGTCCTCGAGCACGAAGATCTCGAGGGTCGCGCCCGTATCGGACGCGAGCAGCACACGGTTCGCGTGCTGGCCGGCGACGCGGAACACGGGCGGATGAAGAAGCGAAGTCATGAGTGCGATTCCTGTTAAGGGCGAAGGTCAGGCGTGCCGTGCGAGCAGGCGTTCCTGCTTCGACTGCCCGCGGATCAGCACCGCGAGCAGCGTGACGCCGATGATGTCGAACAGGCCGAGGCACGCGAACAGCGGCGCATAGCCGATCTTGTCGGCGAGCGCGCCGACCAGCAGCGAGAAACCGAGCCCGCCGATCCACGCGGCCATTCCGGCGAAGCCGCTCGCGGTGCC
This sequence comes from Burkholderia sp. Bmkn7, assembly GCF_041103175.1. Classification (NCBI taxonomy): domain Bacteria; kingdom Pseudomonadati; phylum Pseudomonadota; class Betaproteobacteria; order Burkholderiales; family Burkholderiaceae; genus Burkholderia; species Burkholderia sp. Bmkn7. The sequence goes on from NZ_JBGCUH010000002.1 coordinate 1,813,182, forward strand.
GACTTCCTCGGAATCGAACACGTCGGCCGACAGCGTGTTGACGAGCGCGGAGATCATCTGGTGCGCGAAGCCGCCGACGCAGAACAGCGCGATGGCCGTGTACGGCGACGACACGAGCCCGATCATCGCGGGCCCGAGCATCAGCACCGCGCCGAGCGCGACGCCGGCGACGCGCGACCACACGAGCGGCAGCCTGAACCGCTTCGCGAGATACGGCGACAGGTAACCGCCCGCGATGCCGCCGGCGTCGGCCGCGAGAAACGGCATCCACGCGAAGATCGCGATCTGCGTGAGCGGCATGTGGCGCTCGGTCGCGAGGTACAGCGGAATCCAGAAGCTGAAGGTCTGCCACGCAGGCTCGGCGAAGAAACGCGGCAGCGCGATGGCCCAGAAGCGCCGCGCGGTGACGACGTCGCGAATGCGGCGCTTCGACACGGGCGGCATCGTCGCCTGGCCGTCGCGGATCAGCGCGCGCTCCTGCGGCGTGATGCGCGGATGGTCGGCGGGCGACCGGTATTGCGTGTACCAGAGCGCCGCCCACAGGAAACCGAGCGCGCCGGTGGCCATGAACGCGGCCTGCCAGCCGAACCGCATCGACAGGAACACGACGAGCGGCGGCGCGATCGCGGCGCCGAGCGACGTGCCCGCGTTGAAATAGCCGACCGCGACGGATTTTTCGCGATCGGGAAACCATTCCGCAACCGCCTTCATCCCCGACGGAATCGCGGCGGCTTCGAACAGGCCCAGGAGGCCGCGCAGGATGCCGAGCGACAGCCAGCCCGATGCGAAGCCGTGCGCGACGCCGACCACCGACCACAGCATCGCGAACAGCGCGAACCCGAGCCGCAGGCCGATCAGGTCGACGATGAAACCGCACACGGGCTGCATGATCGTGTAACCGATCTGGAACGCGCCGACGATGTACGAATACTGCTGCGTCGAGATCGCGAACACGTGCTTCAGCTCGGGGGCGAGCACCGCGAGAGAATTCCGTGCGAGGTAGTTGAGGATCGTGCCGAGACATACGAGCACGATGATCCACCAGCGCAACGCCTTGACTGTCTTCACTGCTGTCTCCTGTCGGGCAGGGCCGGCGCGCGGCGCCGGGCCGATCCATGACGACCATCCGTTGGGGATGGCCTGTTTCGCTTTATTTGTACGATGTCCGATCTTGAGGGGCGCCAGCTTTCCCGGTTTGACGCGGAATGATGGCGTTCAAGCGAACACTTCGCCGTCATCGAAGTTCGAAGTTATCTGACGACTGATCATTTTCGAACATCCTATGTTCGAATTCGAATCCGGTCAACGCGAAATTGCATTCGAACGAACTTGCTCGGGGTTTTCCCGATGGGCGGGCGCAGGCGACGCACGCGCAGACCTGCGGCGATCACATGCCAAAGGCCCGTGCGGCGGGGCTGTGCGGGCGTCGGGCGATCGCAGGGCGCGGGAACGGGACGCGACAACGCCGATGAAAATTTATTTCTTTTCGCGACATGGATTGTGTAAATTCATTTCCATCATTCTTTCAACAACCCTTCGCATGACGTCTCTCGCTCCGCACGATGCCAGTCACGACGAACCCGCGATCGCCGAACGGATCGCGTCGGCGATGCCGTTGATGACGCCGATCCACCGGCGCATGGGCGAGTTCGTGCTCGCGAATCCGTTCCGCGCGGCGACGATGCGCATCGACGAACTCGCGCAAGCCGTGAATGCGTCGATCGCGACCGCGAACCGTTTCGCGAAGGCGCTCGGTTTCGACGGCTATCCGGCGATGCGCGCGGCGCTCGTGCGCGGCTTCGAGGCGACGCTCGGGCCGGTCGAACGACTGCGTTCCGCGCAGGAGCAGGAGTCCGGGGTACGCGGTGCCGCATGGATCGACGCGGTATTCGACCAGGCCGTCGCGAACATCGAGAACACGCGCGCGCAACTGGACGCGGCCGATGTCGAGGCCGCGGTCGAGGCGATCGTCGGCGCGCGGCGCGTGCTGATCCTCGGCGCGGGGTCGAGCGCGTTCCTCACCGGGCTGATGGAGCACGGGCTGTCCGTCTGCCACGACAACGTGCAGTCGCTCGCGCTGCTCGGCGGCCCGTCGCACGCGGCCCGGCGGCTCTATACGGCCGACTCGCGCGATCTCGTGATCGCGCTCGCGTTTCCGCGCTACGTGAAGGACACGATCGAACTGGCCCGCCGCGCGGCGGCGCGCGGCGCACGCGTGCTCGGTATCTCCGACGGTCCGCAATCGCCGCTGGCGCCGATCGCGACCCTGAACCTGTACGTCAAGGCCGAACGGCGCTTCGCGGCCACGTCGGAAGCAGCCGTGCTCACGATGATCGAGGCGCTGATCGACGCGGTCGCGCTGCGCACGCACCGGTCCGCGAAATCCGCCGCCGAGATGACCGAATTCCTGCTGCCGTGGCTCATGCAGCCGCAAGCGACGCAGCCGGCCGCCAACCCTTCTTCCCACCGTCCGAAAAAAACATGACTTCAACCGCGATCGTTGCGATTCACGGCGGCGCAGGCACGATCCTGCGCGATGCGATGGATTCCGACACCGAACGTCAGTACCGTGCCGAGCTGACCGCGATCCTGACGGCCGCCCAGCAGGTGCTGGCCGACGGCGGCAGCGCGCTCGACGCCGTCACCGTCGCGGTGCGGATGCTCGAGGACTGTCCGTTGTTCAACGCCGGGCGCGGTGCCGTCTATACGGCCGAAGGCAAGCACGAACTCGACGCGGCGGTCATGGATGGCGCGACGCTCGGCGCGGGTGCGATCTGCTGCGCGACGCGCGTGCGCAATCCGGTGCTCGCCGCGCGGCGCGTGATGGAGGCGAGCGAACACGTGCTGTTCGCCGGCGCGGGGGCCGATGCGTTCGCGGCCGCACAGGGGCTCGAACTCGCGGAGCCCGGCTATTTCGACACCGAAGCGCGTCACTCGCAGTGGGTCAAGGCGCGCACGGCAGCCGGCGCGATGCTCGACCATGACGCGGCGACGTTCGCGTTCGGCAAATCGCCGTCGCAGCCGCTGCCGGCCGAGCCGCTCGATCCGGACCGCAAGCACGGCACGGTCGGCGCGGTCGCGTGCGACCGGCACGGCCACATCGCGGCGGCGACGTCGACGGGCGGCATCACGAACAAGCAGCCGGGGCGTGTCGGCGATTCGCCGATCATCGGCGCCGGCTGCTATGCGGACGATGCGACCTGCGCGGTGTCGGCGACGGGCACCGGCGAGATGTTCATCCGGCTCGCGACCGCGCATGACGTTGCCGCGCAGATCGCGTATCGCGGCGCGTCGCTCGCCGATGCCGCGCACGACGTCGTGATGAACAAGCTGCCGCGCCTTGCGGGCCGCGGCGGGATCATCGCGGTCGACGCGCAGGGCAACGTCGCGATGCCGTTCAACACCGAAGGGATGTACCGCGGTTACGCGCGCGTCGGTGAAGCGCCGGTGGTCGGCATCTATCGCGACGACGACACGGCCTGACCCCGGCCAGCACGAAGAGGAGAGCCACGATGACTTCGAGCCGTAACCCGTCCGGCCTGGTGCTGCCCGAGCAGCGCGTGGTGGCCGTCGACGACCTGTCGGTCACGTTCCGCCGCGAAGGCGCGACGTTCGACGCGGTGCGCAACGTGTCGTTTCACGTCGATCGCGGCGAGACGCTCGCGATCGTCGGCGAATCGGGCTCGGGCAAGTCGGTCACGTCGCTCGCGCTGATGCGGCTCGTCGAACACGGCGGCGGCGCGATCACGAACGGCCGGATCGCGTTCCGCCGGCGCGGCGGCGCGCTCGTCGATCTTGCGCAGGCAAGCGGTGCGACGATGCGCGGCATTCGCGGCGCGGACATCGCGATGATCTTCCAGGAGCCGATGACGTCGCTGAACCCGGTGTTTACGGTCGGCGACCAGATCAGCGAGGCGATCGCGCTGCATCAGTCGAAGAGTGCATCGGAAGCGCGCGCGGAGACGCTGCGGCTGCTCGAACTCGTGCGCATTCCGGAGGCGCGCCGCGTGTTCGCGCGTTATCCGCACCAGTTGTCGGGCGGGATGCGGCAGCGCGTGATGATCGCGATGGCGCTGTCGTGCCGGCCCGCGCTGCTGATCGCCGACGAGCCGACGACCGCGCTCGACGTGACGATCCAGGCGCAGATCCTGCAGCTGGTGCGCGGGCTGCAGGACGAAATGAACATGGGCGTGATCTTCATCACGCACGACATGGGCGTGGTGGCCGAAGTGGCCGACCGCGTGCTCGTGATGTATCGCGGCGAGAAGGTCGAGGAGGGCGAGTCGGATCGCATCTTCGCGGCGCCCGCGCATCGCTACACGCGTGCGTTGCTCGCGGCCGTGCCGAAGCTCGGCTCGATGCAGGGCACCGACGCGCCCGAGAAATTCCCGCTGCTGAAGGTGGAGGGCGCAAACACGACAGCACCGGCGGCATCGCCGGTGCCCGCATCGGCGCCCGCACCGGCGGCGAACGACGATGCGCAGCCGGGCTTCGATCGATCCGCGTCGCCGATCCTGCGCGTGCGCGATCTCGTGACGCGCTTCCCGGTGAAGAGCGGCGTGTTCGGCCGCGTATCGCAATACGTGCATGCGGTCGAGCGTGTGAGCTTCGAGTTGCGCGCGGGCGAGACGCTCGCGCTGGTCGGCGAATCGGGCTGCGGCAAGTCGACCACCGGCCGCTCGCTGCTGCGCCTCGTCGAATCGCAGAGCGGCTCGATCGAGTTCGACGGCCGCGACATCAGTGCGCTGAAAGGCCCCGACCTGCAGGCGCTGCGCCGGAACATCCAGTTCATCTTCCAGGACCCGTTCGCATCGCTGAACCCGCGCCTGACCGTGGGTTTCTCGATCATGGAGCCGCTGCTCGTGCACGGTGTCGCGAGCGGCCGCGAGGCGCAGGCGCGGGTCGACTGGCTGCTCGACAAGGTCGGCCTGCCGCCCGAGGCCGCGCGTCGTTATCCGCATGAATTCTCGGGCGGCCAGCGCCAGCGGATCGCGATCGCGCGCGCGCTCGCGCTGAACCCGAAGGTCGTGATCGCCGACGAATCGGTGTCGGCGCTCGACGTGTCGGTGCAGGCGCAGATCGTCAACCTGATGCTCGACCTGCAGCGCGAACTCGGCGTCGCATACCTGTTCATCTCGCACGACATGGCCGTCGTCGAGCGCATCAGCCATCGCGTCGCGGTGATGTATCTCGGCCAGATCGTCGAGATCGGCCCGCGCCGCGCGGTGTTCGAGGCGCCGCAGCATCCGTACACGAAAAAGCTGATGAGCGCGGTGCCGGTGGCCGACCCCGCGCGCCGGCACGCCCCGCGCCAGCTCGCAGCGGACGAAATCCCGAGCCCGATCCGCGCGGCCGGCGACGAGCCGGTCGTCGCGCCGCTCGTCGCGGTCGGCCCCGATCACTACGTCGCGACGCACCGCGTCGGCGGCGCGTACTGAACACGCGCAGGTTGCCATGGACCGCAGCTGCGCACGAGCGAGGCAACGACGCATTTTCCCCGAGCGGGCGCCGTCCCGCCGCGACTCTCACCACGCGTTATCGAATCACCCACAGGAGCCCAGCAAGATGAACAAGCCGTATTCGTTCCCGATGTTCCGTCCACGCGCACTGCTCGCAGCGGGTGCCGGCGCGCTCGCGCTGTCGGCCGCGGTGCCCGCGTTCGCGCAGCAGACCGCGGTGATGGCGGTGGATTCGACGTTCACGACGATGGACCCGTACGACGCGAACGACACGGTGTCGCAGGCCGTCGTCAAGTCGTTCTACCAGGGGCTGTTCGGCTTCGACAAGGACATGAAGCTCGTCAACGTGCTGGCAACCGGCTACGACGCGAGCCCGGATGCGAAGACCTACACGATCAAGCTGCGCCAGGGCGTGAAGTTCCATGACGGCACCGATTTCAACGCGGCGGCCGTGAAGGCGAACTTCGACCGCGTGACCGATCCCGCGAACCACCTGAAGCGCTACAACATGTTCCGCGTGATCGAGAAGACCGAAGTGGTCGATCCGTACACGGTGAAGATCACGCTGCGCGAGCCGTTCTCCGCGCTGATCAACACGCTCGCGCACCCGTCGGCCGTGATGATCTCGCCGGCCGCGCTGAAGAAGTGGGGCCGCGACATCGCGCTGCATCCGGTCGGCACGGGGCCGTTCGAGTTCGTCGAATGGAAGCAGACCGACGACCTGAAGGTGAAGAAGTTCGCCGGCTACTGGAAGAAGGGTTACCCGAAGATCGACGCGATCGACTGGAAGCCGGTGGTCGACAACAACACGCGCGCGGCGCTGATCAAGACGGTCGAGGCCGATTTCGCGTTCCGCATTCCGTTCGAGCAGGCTGCCGACCTGAAGGGCAACCCGAAGGTCGACGTCGTGGAGCGGCCGTCGATCGTGCAGCGCTACGTGTCGCTGAACCTGCAGCAGAAACCGTTCGACAACCCGAAGGTGCGCCAGGCGCTGAACTACGCGGTGAACAAGGAAGCGCTCGCGAAGGTCGCGTTCGCCGGCTTCGCGACGCCGTCCACCGGCGTGGTGCCGCAGGGCGTCGACTACGCGACGAAGCCGGGCCCGTGGCCGTACGACCCGGCGAAGGCGCGCGCGCTGCTGAAGGAGGCCGGTTACCCGAACGGCTTCGAGACGACGCTGTGGTCCGCCTATAACAACTCGACGTCGCAGAAGGCGATCCAGTTCGTGCAGCAGCAGCTCGCGCAGGTCGGCGTGAAGGTGCAGGTGCAGGCGCTGGAAGCCGGCGAGCGCGTCGCGAAGGTCGAGAGCGCGCCGGATCCGGCGAAGGCGCCGGTGCGGATGTACTACATCGGCTGGTCGTCGTCGACCGGCGAGGCGAACTGGGCGATCACGCCGCTGCTCGCCGGCGCGTCGGCGCCGCCGAAGCTCCTGAATACCGCGTACTACAAGAACGACACGGTCGACGGCGATCTCTCGAAGGCACTGGAGACGGTCGACCGCTCGAAGAAGGCCGAGCTCTACGCCGATGCGCAGAAGCAGATCTGGGCCGATGCGCCGTGGATCTTCCTCGTGCAGGAGAAGATCGTGTATGCGCGCAGCAAGCGGCTTCAGGGTGCGTACGTGATGCCGGACGGCTCGTTCAACTTCGACGAAATCTCGCTGAAATGACAGTGGTGATGACGGCGGTTCGTCCGCCACGCGGTGCCGGCCGCGCAAGCCGCCGGCACGCTGACTCGATCGGTGCCCCATGCTGAATTTTCTCGTCAAACGCCTGTTCGGCCTGCTGCCCACGCTCGCGATCGTCGCGGTGCTGGTGTTCCTGTTCGTCCACCTGCTGCCGGGCGACCCGGCGCGGCTCGCGGCCGGGCCCGAAGCCGACGACGCGACGGTCGCGCTGGTGCGCACCGATCTCGGCCTCGACCAGCCGCTGCCCGCGCAGTTCGTGAACTTCTTCGTGAAGATCGCGCACGGCGATTTCGGCCTGTCGACCCGCAGCAAGCGGCCGGTATCGACCGAGATCGGCGAGCGCTTCATGCCGACGCTGATGCTGACGCTCGTCAGCATGGCGTGGGCGACGGCCTTCGGCATGGCGATCGGCATCGCGTCGGCGGTGTGGCGCAACCGCTGGCCGGACCGCCTCGGCATGACGCTCGCGGTGTCGGGCATCTCGTTTCCCGCGTTCGCGCTCGGCATGCTGCTGATGGAAATTTTCTCGGTGAAGCTCGGCTGGCTGCCCGTCGTGCCGGACGGTTCGTGGCGGAGCTACGTGCTGCCGTCGCTGACGCTCGGCGCCGCGGTCGCGGCCGTGATGGCGCGCTTCACGCGTGCGTCGTTCGTCGAGGTGCTGAACGAGGATTTCGTGCGCACCGCGCGCGCGAAAGGCGTGCACGAGCCGATGGTGGTGCTCAAGCACTGCCTGCGCAACGCGATGATCCCGGTCGTCACGATGATGGGGCTGCAGTTCGGCTTCCTGTTGGGCGGCTCGATCGTCGTCGAGGTCGTGTTCAACTGGCCGGGGCTCGGGCGCCTGCTCGTCGATGCCGTGACGATGCGCGACTACCCCGTGATCCAGGCGATCGTGTTGCTGTTTTCGCTCGAATTCATCCTGATCAACCTGACCGTCGACGTGCTGTACGCGGTCATCAACCCGACCATCCGGTTCAAGTGAGGCGCGCATGAACGCGACTGTCCAGACCGCGGCGCCGGCCGCACCCACCGCGATCCGCACGCCGTGGCGCGAATTCTGGCGCAAGTTTCGCAAGCAGACCGTCGCGCTCGTCGCGGGCGGCTTCGTGCTGGCGCTCGTCGTGCTGGCGTTCGTCGGCCCGCACGTCGTGCCGTTCGATCCGGAGAACTATTTCGACTACGACGCACTGAACGCGGGGCCGTCGGCCGTGCACTGGTTCGGCGTCGATTCGCTCGGCCGCGACATCTTCAGCCGGATCATCACGGGCACGCGCATCTCGCTCGCGGCCGGCTTCTTCTCCGTCGCGCTCGGCGCGGTGATCGGCACGTTCTTCGGGCTGCTCGCCGGCTACTACGAAGGCTGGTGGGACCGCATCACGATGCGCGTGGCCGACGTGCTGTTCGCGTTCCCGGGCATCCTGCTCGCGATCGGCGTGGTCGCGATCCTCGGCAACGGGATGGTCAACGTGATCTGCGCAGTCGCGATCTTCAGCATCCCGGCGTTCGCGCGGCTCGTGCGCGGCAACACGCTGATGCTCAAGCACATGACCTATGTCGAGGCCGCGCGCAGCATCGGCGCGTCGGACTGGACGATCATCATGCGGCACATCCTGCCCGGCACCGTGTCGTCGGTCGTCGTCTACTTCACGATGCGGATCGGCACGTCGATCATCACGGCCGCGAGCCTGTCGTTCCTCGGGCTCGGCGCGCAGCCGCCGACGCCGGAGTGGGGCGCGATGCTCAACGAGGCGCGCGCGGACATGGTGACGGCGCCGCACATCGCGATCTTCCCGAGCCTCGCGATCTTCCTGACCGTGCTCGCGTTCAACCTGCTCGGCGACGGGCTGCGCGACGCGCTCGATCCGAAGCTGGAGCGCCGCTGATGCGCATCGCACCGATGTGGACGGCAGCGTTGCCGGCCGGGCCGCGCGGCACGATCGCCGACGTGCCGGGCGTGACGGTCGGCCATTGCACGCTCGATGCCGGCAACGTGCAGACGGGCGTGACCGTCGTGAAGCCGCATCCGGGCGACGTGTACCGCAGCAAGGTGCCGGCCGGGGCCGCCGTGATCAACGGCTTCGGCAAGAGCGTCGGGCTTGTGCAGGTCGACGAGCTCGGCACGCTCGAGACGCCGATCGCGCTGACCAATACGTTCGGCGTCGGCGCGCTCGCGCACGCGCAGATCCGCGCGGCGATCGCGGCGAATCCGCAGATCGGCCGCGACTGGCCGACCGTCAACCCGCTCGTGTTCGAGTGCAACGACGGTTATCTGAACGATATCCAGGCGTTCGCGGTCACGGCCGCGCATTACGACGACGCGTGCCGCGCGGCGTCGCGTGACGTCGCGCGCGGCGCGGTGGGGGCCGGGCGCGGGATGTCATGCTTCGACCTGAAGGGCGGGATCGGTTCGGCGTCGCGCGTTGCGGTCGCGGCCGGCCGGCCCTATACGGTCGGCGCACTCGTGCTCGCGAATTTCGGCCGGCTGCCGATGCTGACGCTCGGCGGCGTGCCGCTCGGGCGCATCGTCGCGCAACGGCGGGCGGCCGAGGCCGCGCACGCGGCGCCACCCGAGCAGGGCTCGATCATCCTGTTGCTGGCCACCGATGCGCCGCTCGACGCGCGGCAACTGTCGCGGCTCGCGCGCCGTGCGGGCGCGGGGCTGGCCCGCACGGGTTCGGTGTACGGGCACGGCAGCGGCGACATCGCGCTCGCCTTCTCCACCGCCTACACGATCGCGCACGACGCGTCGACCATCGCGCTGCCGGCCCTCGTCGCCGATGCGGCGCTCGATCCGCTGTTCATGGCGGCCGCCGAAAGCGTCGAGCACGCCATCGTCGATGCGTTGCTGCAGGCCGTGACGGTGGCCGGGCGCGACGGTCACGTGCGGCAATCGCTGCGCGACGCGGTGCCCGATCTCGATCGCCTGTTCAACGAAGGCCACGAAGGACGTCTTATCCAGTCATGAAGATCCTGATTTCGACCGACATCGAAGGCGTCGCCGGCGTGTTCGCCACCGAGCAGACACGTGCCGGCAATCCGGAATACGAACGCGCGCGGCGCTGGATGACCGCCGAGGCGAATGCGGCGATCGAAGGCGCGTTCATGGGCGGTGCGCAGGCCGTGTGGGTCAACGATTCGCACGGCGGTTTCCGCAACCTGCTGCCCGACGGGCTCGATGCGCGTGCGCGTGTCGTGCTCGGCAAGCCGCGCACGCTCGGGATGATGGCGGGCCTCGAACAGCAGCCCGACCTCGTGTTCATGATCGGCTATCACGCGAAATCGCAGACGCGCGGCATCCTCGCGCACACGATCAACAGCTTCGCGTTCACGCAGGTGTGGCTGGACGGCGTCGAGCTCGGCGAAGCCGGGCTGTACGGCGCGCTGGCCCGCGAATACGGCGCGCACGTCGCGCTGGCCTCCGGCGACGACGTGTTCGCGGAAGAAACGCAGCCGCTGTTTCCGGATGCGCATGTCGAGACGGTCAAGACGGCCGGCGGCGCATCGAGCGGCGATACGCTCACGCCGGCCGCGTCGTGTGCGCGGATCGCAGCCGCTGCGCGCGCGACGGTCGCGCAGGCACTGTCGGCAGGCGTGCGCGCCGGTGCCCGCCGCCCCGCGCCGGCCGCCTGCACGTTGCGCGTGCAGACGGCGGCGCTGGCCGACCTGTTCTGCGTGCTGCCGTCGCTGGAGCGCGTCGATGCGGTGACGCTGCGCTTCGACGGGCCTTCGGTCGAGCACGTGGTGCGCACGTTGAACAGCCTGTCTGCGATGTCGTTCATGCTGCGGTGATGCGTGCCGCGGCGATGTCGCCGGCGTGCGACCGGTCAATGGGCGGCTGCAGGGCTCGCTGTCACGGCAAGCAGGAACGATTCCATGGCCGCGACCAGCGCGAGCGGTGTCTCGTTCATCGGATAGTGGCCCGCATTGCGCAACACGTCGACGGTGGCGAGCGGGTAGCGCCGCAGGTAAGTGCGGGCCATCAGCGCCGCGTCGAACGCCGGATCGTGCTCGCCGATCAGCACTTTCACCGGATGGGTGCCGGCGATCTCGTGGCTGAAATCCGTATCGGCCCACGCGCGGAAGTACGCGCCGAACGCCGGCGGCGACGAACGGGCTGCCGAATACGCGGCTTTCCACGCGACCCAGGCGGCGGGCAGCCGGCCGCCGGTGCTGCGATCGATGATGGTTTGGCGATCGGTGACGTGGTCGGCGGCCCGCTCGAATAGCGCGCGTTTCTCTGCGTCGAACGGCAGGCCGCCGCAAGGCACGGGCGTGACCGGCACGAGCGCGCGGACCCGGTCGGGCGCGATGACGGCGATTTTCTCGGCCGCCATCGCACCCATCGAGTGGCCGACGACGCTGAAGGTCGGGAATTCGAGTGCGTCGGCAAGCGCGAGCGCGTCGGCGGCGATCTCGTCGATCGTGTAGTCGCCGGCTGTGTCGCGCATGCGGCCGTAACCTCGGTAGTCCATGAACACATAGCTGAAACGCTCACGCGACAACCACGCTTCGACGGGTTCGAACGCGTGGGCGTCGCCGAACCAGCCGGGCAGTACAAGAACAGGGTGGGGGCCGTCCCCCACGCGATGAAACGTATTCGGCATGTCCGCTCCGATGCAGTGGTAATCCGGCCGATCAGGCCGACGGGTCTTGCGGCCGCGAGGTCGCGCAAGGGGTGGAGCGGATCGTAGATCGCGCGAAGGAGACCCGCCTTCGATATCGGGTCATTGATGATGGAATTCGGGCCGTGAGAAATACGCTGCTAGATCCCTACGAACACATTCCGCGAAGCGTGGTCGTGACCGCGAACGACTACGCGGCGGGTACGACGTTTCCGGAACACGCGCACGTGCGCGGGCAATTCGCGTTCGCGTCGCGCGGCACGATCAGCGTGTCGACGCCGCACGGGCGCTGGCTGGTGCCGCCGCAGCGCGCGTGCTGGGTGCCGGCCGGCGTGCGGCACGAAATGACGATGACCGGGCCGGTCACGATGCTCAACACGTTCGTGTCCGGCGACGCCGCGCTCGAGGCGGGCCTGCCCGAGCAATGCGGCGTCTATGGCGTATCGGCGCTGCTGCGGCAACTGATCGACGATGCGATCGACCTGCCGGCCCTGTACGACGTCGACGGGCGCGCGGGCAAGCTGATGGCGCTGCTGGTCGCGGAAATCGCGACGATGCCGCGCCTGTCGCTGCATGCGCCGCTGCCGGCCGACGCGAGGCTGGCGAAGGTGTGCCGGCACCTGCTCGCGTCGCCGTCGATCGCGGCCGATCTCGACCAGGTAGCCGCCGATGCCGGCGTGAGCCGGCGCACGTTCACGCGGCAGTTTCGCGCGCAGACGGGCGTGAGTTTTGCCGCATGGCGTCAGCAGGTGTGCATGCTCGCGGCGATCGCCCGCCTGAGCGACGGGCAGCCGGTCACGCGCGTCGCGCTCGATCTCGGGTACGCGAGCGCCAGCGCGTTCACGTCGGCGTTTCGCCGCATTCTGGGCGATACGCCGAGCCGCTATCTGGAGATTCGGCGCTGACCGGAAGGCATCCGCGGCACCACGCCGATGTGCCGGTCTCCGAAAAAAATACGCGTCTGCCAACTTCGGTCAGACGCGCTTAAAGGCACCCGGTCAGAAAAAATGCGCGCATGGCCCGGTGGGCCGATGTCGCGCATGGCATGCGTATTTATTGCCGATCCTGATTTAATTCCGTTTGAGTGTTGCGGATAACGCAGCATACGCCGCATAACGCGCAAACGATATCCTGCCGGGGCGACGATTCATGTGCAGTCGCAGCATGCGTTTCAATCGCGCGTTCGATACGGGGGCGGCAGGCCCTGACGCCGGGCATCGATGCCCGTGGCCCAGCGCGCTGCGCCGCAGCATCGAATGATGGCGCCTGAACACGAAAAACGCCGCGTGGCGCGACGCCTGTCGGTATCGGGCCACGCGGCGTTGCGGTAGCGGGCGAAGCCGGCGTGCGCCGGCCCGCGTCACACGTCGAAGAACACCGTTTCGTCGGGCCCCTGCATGCGGATGTCGAAGCGGTAGACGACCGGGCGGCCCGGTTGCGCGTCGCGTTTCGCGACGAGCGTCGCGCGACGCTCGGCGGGCACCGCGTTCAGCACCGGGTCGGCTGCGTTCGCGGCGGCTTCGTCGTCGAAATACACGCGTGTGAACGCATGGGTGAGGATCCCGCGCATCATCACGGTCACGTTGATGTGCGGCGCCTCGCCGGCGGTGAGGCGGCCCGGCTTCACCGTCTCGACGACGAAGCGCTGCTGCGCATCGGTGCCGGTGCCGACCCGCGCGAAGCCCGTGAAGCCGGATTTCGCGATGTCGTCGCGCGACGCGGGGTAGCGGCCCGCGCTGTCCACCTGCGTGAATTCGAGCACCGCGTCGCCAACGACGTTGCCGTCGCCGTCGAACACCTGGCCGACCAGCAGCACGTGCTCGCCTTCGGCGTGTGCCGCGGCGATCGTCGGCGTGAACAGGCTTTTCAGGTCGTAGCCGTATTGCTGCGGGCACAGGCCGTATGCGAAGTACGGGCCGACCGTCTGCGAAGGGGTTTGCTTCAGCGTCGTCATGGTTCAGCGCTCCATCGGGGTAGCGTCGCGGCCGCGCAGCACGATGTCGAATTCGTAGCCGAGCGCATAGCCTTCTTCGGTGATGTCCATCGAGAAGCGCGAGATCAGGCGATCGCGCGCGGCCTCGGGCGTGCCCTGGAAGATCGGGTCGTACGCGAGCAGCGGGTCGCCGGGGAAGTACATCTGCGTGACGAGACGCGAGCCGAAGTAATCGCCGAACAGCGAGAAATGGATGTGATTCGGGCGCCACGCGTTCGGATGGTTGCCCCACGGATATGCGCCGGGCTTGATCGTCAGGAAGCGGTAGCGGCCTTCGTTGTCGGTCAGGCAGCGGCCCGCGCCGAGGAAGTTCGGGTCGAGCGGCGCGTCGTGCTGGTCGACCTTGTGCACGTAGCGGCCGGCGGCGTTCGCCTGCCACACCTCGACGAGCGTGTTGCGCACGGGCTTGCCGCCTTCGTCGAGCACGCGGCCCGTGACGACCATGCGCTCACCGAGCGGCTCGCCGTTCTTCACGGCGTTCTTCGTCAGGTCGTGGTCGAGCGCGCCGAGATCCTCGGCGCCGTAGACGGGCGCGTACTGGTCGCGCAGTTTCTCCTTCAGCGGGATCAGCGGGCGGGTCGGGCCGCGCTTCACGGACGAACGGTACTCGGGGTGGATATAGGCCGGATGCGACGGCCAGTCGCGCGGCGTGAGGATCGTGGGGGAATCCATCGGGCGTCTCCTGATAGGTACTTCGCGAAGTGGATGGCAGGACTTTAGCCAATCCGGAAAGTTATGCAAAATGACCTTTTTTCGCGAATCGCATAACCGTTCGTTATGTTCGGCGCGCCAATGAAAATTCCGCCGGACAGGATGCCTGTCCGGCGGAAAAAGCGATCGGGCTTCGCGTCGTCGGTGACGACCCCGTGCACGGCCCTCCAGCCAGCCCGTCGCTGATTTTTGTGTTTTCGTTCTTGTTGTTATCTGGTCTCCCTGAGCGCGCCCTTCATGACTGGCGGCCGGGATCGAACACGATCCCGTCGAATTCGAGTGACAGCGTGCCGCCGCGCAGCAGTGCCGCCGGTGTCGCGTCCCGGTCGGCGCCGAGCACGTCGCTCACGTAGTCCGCGCAGAACGCGCGCCGCGTCCGCAGGTTGAAGCGGTTGCGGAGCAGCGCGTCGATCCGCTGTTCCGCCGTTGCATGCACCCGGCGTTGCGCGTCGGCGGTCGGTGCCGCGACGCGGCGTGCCAGCGCGATGCGCCCGCCGTCGGTACGGGCGACGAAGCGCGACAGCGGCGTGAGCTTCGTCCACGCAAACCCGGATTCGGCGATCACGGGCTCGTCGCCCGACGTATCGACGACGATGCCGAAGCGATTGGCCCACGTGCCCGTCGTGCCTGTCGTGCCCGCCGCGTCGCGCGGCGCGCTCGCCGGCACGCGGACGAACACGAGATCCCCGACGTGCGCGCTGGCGGCCAGCGTGCGGATCGTGGCGAGCGGCATCGTGCGATCCGTGTCGCGTGCATCACGCGGGGCGGTGTGGCGCGATTCGTAGGCGGCGGTTTCGGTTCGGGTGGTCATTTCGGCTCCGTCGTTCAGTGACAGCACGGAGCGGATTATGCAGACAAGTATCCGAAAGTGTTCATTTGCGTGCGCAGGTAGCCTAATATCTGACCTTGAGCATCATTTTTCGATACCAAAATGACCGAAACCGCCCAACTCATCGAAATGCTGAAGCGCCAGTTGAAGGCGCAGGGCATGACCTACCGCGACGTCGCGCGGGCGCTCGACGTCTCCGAGACGAGCGTGAAGCGGCTGTTCGCCAGCGGCCGCTTCACGCTGGAGCGTGTCGTGGAGATCGCCCAATTGCTCGGCTATACGCTCGCCGAGCTCGTGCAGGAGGCTTCCGCGTCGGCGCCGAGGCTGCGTGTGCTGACCGAGCAGCAGGAGGCGCTGCTCGTGTCGGACGACAAACTGCTGCTCGTTGCCGTCTGCGCGATCAACTACTGGACCGTGCAGGACATCGTGTCGACCTATCAGGTGACCCAGGCCGAGTGCGTGAAATACCTGCTGATGCTCGACCGGATGAACGTCGTCGCGCTGCTGCCCGGCGACCGGATTCGCGTGCGCGTCGCGCGCGATTTCGACTGGCTGCCCGGCGGCCCGATCCGCCGTTATTTCCATGCGCACGCGCTCGGCGATTTTCTCGACAGCCGCTTCGACGGCGAGGGCGAGACGATGACGTTCTCGCAGGGGATGCTGACGGAGGCCGCCGCCGCGGAGCTCGAACTGGAGTTGCGCCGGCTGCGCAGCAAGGCGGCCGCGCTGCATGCGGAATCGTCGTCCGCGCCGCTCGCGCAGAAGCACGGGACGAGCTTGCTGATCGCGAAGCGGATGTGGGAGCCGGCCGGTTTCCAGGCTCTGCGGCGTCGCGCGTGATGCGTCGTCGAACGCTTGGGGCGATCCGGAAAGTTATGCAAAATGGCGTTTCATCGTTAATCGCATAACCACTCGTTATGAATAACCGTATCGCCGACGGCCGCGTCAAGTTCCGGCACCTGCAGTGCTTTCTCGCGGTCGCGCAGTTGGGCGGCGTGCAGAAGGCGGCGGAAAGCCTGTCGATCACGCAGCCGGCCGTCTCGAAGACGATCGCCGAACTGGAGGCGATCCTCGGCGTGAAGCTGTTCGAGCGCGGCCGGCAGGGCGCGCAGCCGACCCGCGAGGCGCAGCTGTTCATGCCGCATGCGAACGCGTGCGTGCTGGCGCTGCGCCAGGGGGTCGGGCTGCTTGCGCGCGAGGGCGGAGCCGCCGCGGCGACGCTGGAAATCGGCATGCTGCCGACCGTCGCGGCGTCGCTCGCGCCTGCGTTGATGAAGGCGCTCGCCGAGCGTTGGCCGCGCGTCGTCGTGCGGATCGCGACGGCCGCGAACGCCGACCTGCTCGAGCGCCTGAAGTCGGGCGCGATCGAGTGCGCGATCGGGCGGCTGTCGGAGCCGGAGCGGATGATCGGGCTCGCGTTCGAGCAGCTGTACAACGAGCCGCTCGTCGCCGTCGTGCGTGCCGGGCATCCGCTGCTGTCAAGCGCGGCGCCGGCGGCCGAGCTCGCACGCCATCCGGTCGTGCTGCCGCCGTTCGGCACGCTGATCCGCCAGTCGGCCGAGCAGTTGCTCGGCGCCTGCGGCGCGCCGCCGCTGGATTCGTTCATCGAGGTGCTGTCGGTATCGGTCGCGCGCGCGCTGACGCTCGAAAACGATGCGGTCTGGTTCGTGCCGCTCTATGCGGCCGAATACGACCTGTCGGCCGGGGCGCTGGCACGCCTGCCGCTGCCGTCCGCGGGCACCGACGAGCCGGTCGGGCTCATCCTGCGCACCGATGCGCAGCCGTCGCCGGTCGCGCGGACGCTGATCGATGCCGTGCGCGACATCGCGCGGTCGCGGTTCGGCGATGCGCGAGCGCACCAGTCGCCACGCGCGACGCGCAAGCGGGCTCGGCGCGACGAATAACCCGGGGCGGATCGCGCGGCAAGCGCGGATCGACCATCCCCGGCTATCGAATTGGCCGTCCGGCCAGTAGCCGTCCCGGTCGTGCTTGGCATATCGTACCGATTTTGGTACGATGGGTGTCAAGACGATGACGAGACAGCAGATCCAGGTCACGCTCGGCGTGCGGTTCTTTCAGACGGCCCGTGGCAACGAGCCGGTGCGCGAATGGTTGAAGGCGCTCGGGCAAGCGGAGCGCAGGGTGATCGGCGAAGAGATCAAGACCGTTCAACTCGGCTGGCCGCTCGGCATGCCGCTGGTCCGGAAGATGGCACCGGATCTGTGGGAGATCCGCGTGGCGCTGCCGGGGCGGAGCGCCCGTGTGCTGTTTACGGTCGTCGGCGACACGATGGTCCTGCTGCACGGTTTCTTCAAGCAGTCGCGGGCCACGCCGTCGGACGATCTCGATGTCACCGTCGCGCGTCTCAAAGCGTTGACGCATGCCATCTGAATTTCCCGGTTGCGCCGGAACGCACCGTCTTCGACGGGCAGGCAGCCGGCAACGCCATGCATTGGAGTACCTCATGACGACCACGAACCATCCGCATATCGGCAGCGATTTCGATACCTTCCTCGAGGAAGACGGCAATCTCGAAGCGGCCACCGCCACCGCGATCAAGCGCGTGATCGCGTGGCAGATCGGGCAGGAAATGAAGGCGCAGCACATCACGAAAACCGCGATGGCCGCGCGGATGAAAACCAGCCGCGCCGCGCTCAACCGTCTGCTCGACGAAACCGACACGAGCCTCACGCTGGCGACGCTCGCGAGCGCGGCCGCCGCGCTCGGCAAGCGCCTCAGCTTCGCGCTGGTGCCGGCCTGACGAGCATGAAACGGCGGCATATGGCCGGGTTCGCGACCGATGCGCACGGCGCAGTGGCCGGCGCTCCGGCCAGCGGGTCGGCCATGATTCGCCGGCGTGTCGCCGCAAGCCGGCGAATGTCGGCCCGCGCGCAACTGCCGGGTTACTGGCGCGGTCCGGTCACCCGCAGATAAAGCAGCGCACCGCCCGCGAGCAGCAGCGGGCACAGGATGGCCCAGCCCGTCGTCAGGAACAGCCCGGCAACCGCGACCAGCGAAACCCACGCACAACGGTAAGCGATGCCGCCGCGCGGCAGCAACTTCAGCGCGGCGGCCGCACCGAGCCCATACACCATCACGAAACACCCGGACGTCACGAGCACGAGCGGTTTCGGTCCGACGTCCGAGATCGCCGTCGCGGCCAGCGCGACGGCCGCGAGCACGGCGATCACGCCGAGGCTGCGGCGCGGGACGCCGCCGACCTGGCTGCCTTGCGCGAGCCACGCGGGCAACGCGCCGTCGCGCCCGAGCGCCGCACCGAGCTTGGCCGCACCCGCGAAATACGCGTTCATCGTGCCGAGCGTGAGCAGCAGCGCGGCCGCGGCGGCGAGCACCTGTGCGTGACCGCCGATGCCGCCTGCGATCAGTTCGGCGAGCGGCGCGCCCGATGCGCCCGCGGAAGGCCCGAGCACCGTCACGCTCGCGGCGGCGACCGACAGATACAGGAACCCGACCACCACGACGGCGATCCCGGCCGAGCGCGGCATGTCGTGCGCGGGCCGTTGGAACTCGGCCGCGAGGTGCGTGATTGCTTCCCAGCCCGCGAAACTCCACACGAGCAACGCGGCGGCCTGGCCGACCGCGAGCCACCCGTGCGGGGCGAACGGATGCAGGTTCGCCGTGCGCGCATGCGGCGCGGAGGCGAGCACCGCCGCGAGCAGCAGCGTGACGAGCAACGCCGACAATACGAGCTGCATGCGGCCTGAAACGGTGACACCGAATGCATTCGCAGCCGATACGGTCGCGATCAGCGCGGCAGCCGTGACGACGACCGTCGTGTGCCCGCCGCCCGTGACGGCCGCGACGTACGCGCCGCCAAACATCGCGGCAGCCGGCGCGCCGGCCGGGACCGCGAAGTAGAAGCACCATCCGACGACCGCCGCGGCTTTCGGTCCGAATGCGCGCCGGGCGTAGGTCGAGACCCCGCCTGCATCGGGATAGCGCGCGCCGAGTGCAGCGAAGGTGGCCGCGAGCGGCCCGGACAACACGACCAGCGCGGCCCACGCGAGCAGCGACGCCGGGCCCGCGACCTCGGCGGCCAGCGCGGGCAGCGCGATCACGCCGGTGCCGAGCACCGCGCCGATATAGAGCGCGGCGCCCTGGAAAATGGTCAGCGAGCCCGCGTGATGAGCGGCGGGCGAGTCGGCGTGCGAGGGCATGGACAGCAGTCTCCGTAAATCTTGTTGTGCTGGAGCGCGGGCACCCGCGCGGAAAGTCGTTCGATGCTACCCGAAGGCAGGCGGTCGCGCGGCCCCGCGATCAGTAGTCGGTGTGGTGCCGCGTGTCAGCCGATGTCAGTGGCGGCGCGCGAGCCGCAGGCGCGCATCCTCGCGCGCGGCGGGCGATAGTTCGGGGGCGTAGTGGAACGCCCCCGAAACCAGCGAGGCGACGGGCACGCCGTCACGGAACAGCACGCGATTTCCAGCGAGGGCCGGCACCTTGTCGCCGGGCAGCAGCGTGCCGGCAAGATTCAGCGGATCGGCGCCCGTCACGCAAACGTACTGTCCGTCGCCCGGTTGCCGCCGCAGTTCGCGCAGGACCGGGATCGCTTCAGGCAGCGCGAACTGTTCGCCCGCGAGCCCGGCGACGAAGCGTCCGCCGCGAATCTCGCCGCGCGCTTCGAGGCGTTGCAGCACGCGCACGAGCTCGCGCCAGTTCGGCAGCCAGTCGGCTTCGCGTTCGAGCAACCGCCAGAACACGACGCCATAGCGGCGCAGCAGCGTCCAGACGATGTGTTCGAGTGCGTCGGGATCGGTCGCGGGCGCACCGCGCTTCGGTGCCGGCGTTGGCGTGTCAGCCGGTGCCGAAGCGCGTTGCACGAGCGCCCAGCGGCCGGCGTCGTCCATTCCGCCGATCAGCGCACCGCCGCGCCGCGTGCGCGGCACATAGGTCGCGCTGCGCTTGACGGCAGGCTTCAGCAGTGCGCGGAGGCCCGCGTAGCTGTCCGCATTCACGAGGCCGGCCGAAACGAGTTCACCGAGCGCCTGCTCGAGTTCGACGGGCAGCATGTGCAGGTCGTCGAGCAGCGCATCGAAGAACATCGCGCCATGCGCGGCGAGGGTGTCGCGCACCTGCGTGGCCCGTGCGGACAGCGCCGGTTGTGCGTCGGGATCGCGCAGCGCCTGCCAGGCGGAGAGGTGGCGGCGCGGCAGCAGCACGATCGGCGTCGTCTTCACCGGCGTGCCGGCCGCACGTGCCGGCGCGCCGATGCGCGTCCACACGAGCTTGCCCGAGCGGCACAGCTCGTCGAGCCCGCCCGCCGTGTAGTCGCTGAGCCGCGCGGGCAGCAGTGCGTCTTCCCATGCGCTCGCCGCGGCCTCGAAGCCTTCGAGTTGTTCGACCACGGCCGCGAGCGCGTCGCGGCCCGTGCCGCGCGTGTCGGGTGTCAGGTGTTGCCAGTGGAACAGGAAGCGCATGAAGTCGGCGCGCTCCACCGGCTCGATTTCGCGGCGCAGCCGTTTCACCGTGTAGCGATGAATGCGCGCAAGCAGATGGCGTTCGCACCATTCGTCGGTCGTCGTGCCCGGTGTGAACCGGCCGCGCATCACATAACCTTCGCGCTCCAGCGCCGCGAGCGCCGTCGCGACCGACGCCGGCGGCAGGCCGAGCGGTGTCGCGATCGCGTCGAGTGCAAGCGGGCCGAAACCGGTGAGCCGCGCGCGGATCACGTCGACGAGTGCGGCATCCGCTTCCCACGGCTGCGCGCAGGCAGCCGGTACCTTGAGCGCCGGCGCGATGCGGGCCTCGGGATGCAGCGCACGCAGGCACACGAGCCGTTCGACCGGCACCCACAGCGCGGCGCCGCCGGGCGTCACGAGTTTCGTCGCGCGGCGGCGTTCGGCAAGTTCCGCGAGCCGCTCGGGCCAGCCTTCGTGCGCGTGCGCTTCGCTGTCGGCGATGCATGCGAGCGTGAGCATCGCGTCGTGCATTTCGTCGGCGTCGCGCACGAGCGGCCAGGCTTCGTCGCGCACCGCATCGATCGCGTCGGCGTCGAGCGCGCCGAGATCGTCGGCCGATTCGGGATCGCTCCAGCGACGCGACTGCACGGCCTGCGTGCGGCGCTCTTCCAGCGGTGCGTCGTCGAGGAACGCATACGGTTTCGCGTTCAGGATCTCGGCCGCGAGCGGCGACGGCGTGGGCAGGTCGCGCGCGATCAGCTCGATCGCACCGCTCTCGATCCGGCGCAGCAGCGCGAGCCAGCCATCGGTGTCCATCGCGTCGTGCAGGCAGTCGTCGAGCGTCTGGTCGACGAGCGGGTGATGCGGTATCTCGCGTTCGCCGACGATGTTCTCGAGGCACGCGACCTGATCGGGAAACACGGTCGCGAGCAGATCCTCGCTCTTCATCCGCTGCAGTTGCGGCGCGGTGCGCTTGCCGCCGGTGAAGCGCGGCAGCGCGAGCGCCGTCGTCGCGTTCCAGCGCCAGCGCACGCCGAACATCGGCGCGTCGAGGAGTGCCTGAACGAGGACGTGTTCGGCGCTGGCCGAACGCAGGTAACGCCACACTTCGTCGAGCGCGAAGCTGTGCGCGAGCGACAGCGACAGGATGATCGCGTCGTCGGTCGCGGCCGCCTGCAGCTCGAAGTTGAAACTGCGGCAGAAGCGCTTGCGCAGTGCGAGCCCCCAGGCGCGGTTGATGCGGCTGCCGAACGGCGAATGGATCACGAGCTGCGTGCCGCCCGATTCGTCGAAGAAACGCTCCATCACGAGCGTGTCCTGCGTCGGCAGCGCGCCGAGCGCGGCGCGGGTGCGGGCGAGGTAGTCGACGATCTGGCGGGCGGCGTCGGGCGACAGGCGGAGATCGTCGACGAGCCAGCGCAACGCCGGCGCGAGGCGGCTCTCGGCGGTGGCGGCGACAACGGTGTCGTGCCGCACGTCGAGCGAGGCATCGGTATCGGCCTTGATCCCGGCCTTCGATTTCGCCTTCGCGCCCGCTTTGGCGTCGGTCCTCGGCGTGGGCTTCCCGCCAGTCCCAGTCCCTTCACCGACGCGTTCACGATTCTTGCCATGTGCGAGCCGGTCGCCTTCCGCGAACAGCCCGTCGAGCCGTGCGCGCAGCCGGCCGACCGCCGCCGACAGCTCGTCGCTGCGCCCCGGCGCCTCGCCGAGCCAGAACGGAATGCTCGGCGATTGGCCCTGCGCGTCCTCGACACGCACGCGGCCCGTTTCCACGCGAATGATCCGGTACGACTGGTTGCCGAGCTGGAACACGTCGCCCGCGAGGCTCTCGATCGCGAAATCCTCGTTGACCGTGCCGACCTGGATGCCCTGCGGTTCGAGCAGCACCGCGTAGTCGGCCATGTCGGGGATCGTGCCGCCCGACGTGGTCGCGGTCATCATCGCGTTGCGGCGCCCGCGCACGGTGCCGCCGACCACGTCGCGATGCAGATACGCGCCGCGCACGCCGCGGCGGCTCGTGAAGCCTTCGGCGAGCATCTTCATCACTTCGTCGAAGCGTTCGCGTGTCAGCCGCGCGTACGGCGCCGCGCGCGTGAAGCTCGCATACAGCGCGTCTTCCTGCCATTCCGCGCACGCCACTTCGGCGACGATCTGCTGCGCGAGCACGTCGAGCGGCGCTTCGGGAATCCGCAACGCGTCGAGCTCGCCGCGTTGCACGCAATCGAGCAGGGCCGCGCATTCGACGAGCTCGTCGCGCGACAGCGGGAACAGGCGCCCCTTCGGCACGCCGCCGACATGGTGCCCGGAACGGCCGACGCGCTGCAGGAACGGCGCGATGCCGCGCGGCGAGCCGACCTGGCAGACCAGATCGACGTCGCCGATATCGATGCCGAGTTCGAGCGATGCGGTGGCGACGAGCAGCTTCAGTTCGCCGCGCTTCAGGCGTTGTTCGGCGTCGAAGCGGTGCTCCTTCGCGAGACTGCCGTGATGCGCGGCGATCGCGTCCTTGCCGAGCCGGTCGGCGAGATGGCGCGCCATGCGCTCGGCGGTGCGCCGCGTGTTGACGAACACCAGCGTCGTGCGGTGCGCGGCCGCGAGCCCGGCGATGCGGTCGTACACCTGTTCCCACACGTCGGTGGCCATCACGGGTTCGAGCGGCACGTTCGGCAGTTCGAGCGCGAGGTCGCGCTCGCGTGTGTGGCCCGTGTCGACGATCGTGCAATCGCGCGGCGCGTCGGCCGGGCCGCCGACGAGGAAGCGCGCGACCGCGTCGATCGGTTTTTGCGTGGCGGAGAGCCCGATACGCGGCAGCGCACGGCCGGCTAGCGCGTCGAGACGTTCGAGCGACAGCGCGAGATGGCTGCCGCGCTTGGACGATGCGAGCGCGTGGATTTCGTCGACGATGACCGAGCGCACGTTCGACAGCATCTGCCGCCCCGACGTGGACGACAGCAGCACGTACAGCGACTCGGGTGTCGTGACGAGGATGTGCGGCGCGCGCTTGCGCAGCGCCGCGCGCTCGGCCTGCGTCGTGTCGCCGGTGCGCACGGCGGTGCGGATCGCCGGCACCGGCAGGCCGAGTTGCGCGAGCGATTCGGCGATGCCGGCGAGCGGCGCGTCGAGGTTCACGTGGATGTCGTTCGACAGCGCCTTCAGCGGCGACACGTACACGACGAGCGTCGCGTCGGGCAGCGTGCCGTCATGCGCGAGCGCATCGCGCACCAGATCGTCGAGCGCGCACAGGAACGCGGTGAGCGTCTTGCCGGAGCCGGTGGGCGCGGCGACGAGCGTCGAACGGCCGGCCTTGATGTGCGGCCACGCGAGCGCCTGCGCGCCGGTGGGCGCGGCGAACGTGCGCCGGAACCACGCGGCGACGGCCGGGTGGAACACGTCGAGCGCACGGGCGGCAGGGCGGGTAGCGGTGACGTCCATCGGAGCGTTGAAATAGGGTGCAAGCAGGGCGCAAAGCGTGCGCGAGGCGCGCACGAATCGAATCGCCAGTGTGCCAGACGTCGCGCGTGCGTGCCGGGTGCGCGTGTCGGCGCTCCGGACTCAAATGGGGGCCTGCACCGTACTTTCAATGGACGGAAAGTTGCGTGTGCGCCGGCGTATCGATAGCACGCCGAATCGCGTCGAATTGCGCCGAATTGCAACTAGACGCGATGCAGCCAGCCGAGCCAGTGTTCGAGCAGCGGCGCACGCGAGCACAACGATTGCGCGAGCCACAGCGTGCCGCCCCATGCGGCGCCCACGACGATCAGGTCGCAACGCCCGCTGTTCCACAGGTTGAGCGAATGACGCCGCCAGATCCACGGTACACCGAGCGGGTTCGGCCAGTCGGCGAGCAGGTGCATCACGCCGCCGCATGCGAAGCCGAACAGCGGCGCGGCCCACAGCGGATGCGGATGATGGATGAGCCCGTGCCAGCCGAGCGCGAGCAGCGCGATCCAGCCGATGCCCCAGTGCGTGATGGTTCGATGCGTGACCCACAGGCGGCGCTTGCGGCGCCACCATGCGACTTCGAGCCAGTCGGGCGCGGTACCGCCCGCGACGCCCGCCGCGAATGCGGCGAACATGCCCGAATGCCACGGGCCCGTGGCGCCGGTTTGTGCGACGAGGGCGGCGGCGGCGACACCGGCCGCGAAGCCGGACGCATGATGCGCGTTGTGTGATGCCATAGGAAGCGAGACGAAGAAACGTGAGGCGGCGCGTGAACGAACCGATGATGCGGTGCGAAAGCGGGGCGCTATCTTCGCAGATCGGATCGTGCAGCGGGACGGTCGTTTGCAGATTTTTTTTTCACGTGTCACGGGGCCTGTCGCGCAGTTCGCAACTTTCGGTTTTGTGCGCTGCGTGAGGACGTGAACCGGTGCGAACTGCGGCTGCGCGCCCGGTGCAAATTCGACCTGTCCGCATCCGTGTCGAGAAGCGGCGGCATGACGAGGCGCGCACAGCGAATGCGCTTTCATTGAATGTCACGTGTTCGACCCTTTTTGTCCCCCTATACTACGAAACCGGATATGGCCGTCGGTGCGCCGGCGGCCATGCGCGGGACAGGTGCTTTTCCTGCCTGAAGGAGATCCATATGGGGGACATGCAATGACTACGCTGAATCGCTTCAAATCATCCGCTGTCGTGCTCGCGACGGTGGCCGGCATCGGTTTCCTGCCGAACGCACCCGTCTATGCGAAGGGGCCGCAGCCGGCCGTCCTGACGAGCTCGGCAGTCGCGGTGGCCGACAAGTACAGCGCGGATGCCGCGGAGCGGATCTTCAAGGAAGGCGGCAACGCGATCGACGCAGCGGTCGCCATCGCCTTCACGCTCGCCGTCACGTATCCGGAAGCCGGCAACATCGGCGGCGGCGGCTTCATGACGATCTACAAGGACGGCAAGCCGTACTTCATCGACTACCGCGAGCGTGCGCCGCTCGCCGCGACGAAGGACATGTATCTCGACAAGGACGGCAACGTCGTCAAGGGCATGAGCCTGTACGGCCCGCGTGCGGTCGGTGTACCTGGCACGGTCGCGGGCATGTGGGAAGCGCAGAAGCGCTTCGGCAAGCTGAAGTGGAAGCAGGTGCTCGCGCCGGCGATCCACTATGCGCGCGATGGTTTCGTCGTCGACGAGCAGCTCGCGCAGCGCGGCGTCGACGCGTCGAAGGAGTTCGGCGGCAAGACCAACTTCGACAAGTATTTCTCCGGGCTGAAGGTGGGCGTGAACTTCAAGCAGCCCGATCTCGCCGACGTGCTCACGCGCATCGCGAACGGCGGCGCGGAAGGTTTCTACAAGGGCAAGACGGCCGAGCTGATCGCCGCATCGATGAAGACCGGCGACGGCAACGGGCTCATCACCACCGAGGATCTCGCACAGTACCGCGCGGTGTGGCGCCAGCCGGTGCAGGCGAAGTGGAACGGTTATGACGTGATCACCGCGCCGCCGCCGAGCTCGGGCGGCATCGGCCTCGTGCAGTTGCTGAAGATGAAGGCCGACCTCAAGCAGGACTTCGAGGGCGTGAAGCTCAACTCGCCGCAGTACATCCACCTCGTCGCGGAAATCGAGAAGCGCGTGTTCGCCGATCGGGCGCAGTATCTCGGCGATCCCGATTTCTACAAGGTGCCGATCGCGCAGCTGACCGACGACGCCTACATCGCGAAGCGGGCGGCCGAAGTCAACCCGAAGGAGCCGTCGGATACGAAGAGCGTGCAGCCGGGCCTCGGCACGACGATGCCGGAGAAGGCTGAAACGACGCACTTCTCGGTGGTCGACAAGTGGGGCAACGCGGTGTCGAACACCTACACGGTCAACGGCTATTTCGGTTCGGGCGTGATCGCCGACGGCACGGGCATCGTGCTGAACGACGAGATGGACGACTTCTCCGCGAAGCCGGGCGTGGCGAACATGTTCGGCGTGGTCGGCAGCGACGCGAACGCGATCGAACCGAAGAAGCGCCCGCTGTCGTCGATGTCGCCGACGATCATGACGAAGGACGGCAAGGTGTCGCTCGTGATCGGCACGCCGGGCGGCTCGCGCATCTTCACGTCGATCTTCCAGGTGATCAACAACATCTACGACTTCAAGATGCCGTTGAAGGAGGCCGTCGGCGCGATGCGCTTCCATCATCAGCTGCTGCCGCCGAACACGATCTTCTGGGAGCCGTACCACCCGATCGAAGGCGAACTCGCGAAGCAGATCGAGGCGCGCGGTTACACGCTGAAGGGGCAGGATTTCAGCGGCGACATCCAGGTGATCAAGATCGACGGCAAGACGCCGGAGGCGATGGCCGACCCGCGCGGGCGTGGCGTGACGCGGATCATTCGCTGACGTGAAGCGGTGCGCGCGCGGTTGCGAAGGCGGCCGCGCACGCCGTGTTCCGCAGCGGGGCGCCGGATGCCCGCTGCGGAACGCACTCAGCCGGTCGTCCGGATGAATCCGGCGATCCGCGCCGCGATGGCGTCGGGCGCATCCTCGAAACAGTAATGCCCGACACCCGCCAGCCGCTCGACGGGCGCGGACGGAAACAGCGCGGTGAAAAGCGGCAGGAAGTGTTCCGCGCCGAGCGTCCGGTCGGCGTCTCCCCAGATCGCGAGCGCGGGTTTCTCGCGTATCGCGCGCAATGCCGCTGCATTGGGCACCTCGAACCGGTGCGCGCCCTCGGCAAACCCGCGGGCCCATCCGATCGCGCCGAGACAGTCCGCCGGTTGCGCGAACGGCGCACCGTATGCGGCGATCCACGTGTCGGTGATGACTGCGTGGTTCTCGAAACCGTTCAGTTTCAGCGTGCTCAGGATGTTGAAGCCGAGCTGACCGAGCACGGTTTCGAGCGTGTCGTCGGCCGCCGCGCGCATGATCCACTGGAACCACGGCGCATCGCGACCGTTCGCGTTCAGGCGCTCGACGAGATCGGGCTGGCCGAACGGCGTCGGCCCGTTCGCGGACACGATCCGCCGGATCCGGCCGGGATGCCGCGCGGCGAGCCCCATGCCGACCGGGCCGCCGAAATCGTGCATCACGAGCGTGATGCGATCGAGGTCGAGCGCGAGCACGAAGCGCTCGAGGTTGTCGATATGGTCCTGCAGCCAGTAGCTGCGATCCTGCGGCGTCGCGCTTTTGCCGAAGCCCATGTGATCGGGCACGACGACGCGATGCGTAGGACGCAGCGCCGTCACCAGATGGCGGAACAGGTAACCCCACGTAGGTTCGCCATGCAGGCACAGAACGGTTTCGCCGTCGCGCGGGCCTTCATCCACGTAGTGCATCCGGAAGCCGGACGCATCGTCGAAATGCGGGGCGAAAGGAAAGGTGCCGTCGAACGTGGCATCGGGCCGGATCATCGAACGCTCCTTCGGTAGTCGGATAGTTTGGTTTCAAGTTGAAACTGAATCGAAGCGTAGGACATCGGGTTTCAAGTTGCAACCAGAAAGGAGGGCGGCCGCGATCGACGGATGCTTGGCCCGTAGGTGCGGGATGATGAGCCCGAACGAGGAAATGCCGGAATTTATACGCCGGATGTACGAACTGAAGTGCCAATGAGGCCCGAATCGGTCATGGCGTTCGTTGATCGCGAACAGTCGAGCCTCGCGCGATTGATCTTTCGTGTGACGAGTTTTATATTGCAACCATTCATTTCAACGAGCGTAACCGCCGTTCCAGCCGCATGCCCGGAACGGCATCGCCTCATGCATCGATGAACAGACGAACCACGCACGAAGATTCCCTTTGCGGGGTTGCCCGCCCGCTGGACGCGATCGGCGACTGGTGGTCGCTGCTGATCGTCCGCGACGCGTTCGACGGGTTGCGCCGCTTCGGCGAATTCCAGAAGAACCTCGGGCTGGCCAAGAACATCCTGGCCGCGCGTCTGCGCAACCTGGTCGCGCACGGAATCATGGACATCGTGCCGGCCGCGGACGGCGGCGCGCATCACGAATACGTGCTGACCGAGAAAGGGCGCGGCCTGTTTCCGCTGCTCGTCGCATTGCGGCAGTGGGGCGAGGATTTCTTCTTCGAACCCGACGAGGCGCACGTGCTGCTCGTCGACCGGAAGACCGGGCTGCCCGTCAGGAAGCTCGAGCTGCGTTCGCAGGACGGGCGCGTGCTCGGGCCGGAGGACACGGTCGTGTTGCCGCCGCCGGACTGACGCGCCTGACGCACCTGACGCGCGGCGATCGGCGATCGCGTCCGCGTTACCGCTTCAACAGCGCATGTGCGTGCACGATCTGCTCGGCGAGCTGGTTGATCGAGATGCGCCGCTCCATCGCCTGCGAGCGGATCTGCTGATAGGCCTCTTCCTCGCTGATCGCGTTGTGCTGCATCAGCAGCGTCTTCGCTTCCTGCAGCGTGCGCGCGGACATCACGCGCTGTTCCAGCTGCGCGATGCGGCGCCGGTATTCGTCGTGCCGCCGGCTCTGGTGACACGCGAGCGCCATCGCGCTCAACAGGCCGAACGAACGCACCGGCGTCGTCACCGCGCTCTGCGCATCGATGCGCAGCATCAGTTCGAGGATCGTCGGGCTTTCGTAGGTCGTGACGGCGATGAGCGGCGGCCGCGCATCGTCCTCGAGCCACGGGATCGACAGGTGCAGCAGGTCGGGCCGGACCGCGAGGATCACGAGGTCGACACTCTCCGGCAGCGCGGCGGGCGGCGGCCAGTGCTGCTCGCTCGGGCAACCGATGCGCGAGAGCTGCTCGACGAGCAGCAGGCCGTTGTCGTCATCCGGGTAGTACACCATCACGCGCAGCGAGCGCAGTTCGGCGAGCAGGCGCGGCGTCGAGCGGATCGGGGTGCGGGCGCGCATCGTCGGTTACGCCTTCTGTTCGTCGGGCGCGTGCACGCGGTCGCCGAGCGAATGCGTGACGAGGTACGGATCGGGATGCACGCGCCGCGTCGCTTCGCGCACGATCGTGAAATTGCCGTCGGCCGTCGCGCAGCCGATGCGCGGGTACAGGCACGTGTGCTGCGTGAGGCGGTCGATCTTCACGCGGCCCTGTGGCGCGTCGAATTCCGCGTCCGCGAGATGCTCGACGAGCCGGTCGCGCTGGTCGGTGCCGGCGCGCGCGAGCGCATTGGCGAACAGGTGTACCTGGAAATACGCGGCTTCCCACGGCGCGGAGGCGTTCGCGTCGTCGCCGAAGCGCGCCTTGAGCTGCGCGATGCAGCGCCGGTTCACGTCCGAATCGATGGTCTGGAAGTAGGGCGACGACGTGTAGTGGCCGGCCGCGGCCGCGCCCATCTGGCCCAGCTCGATCTCGGACGTCGTCAGGCTCGCGATCGGCATCCTGCGTGCATCGAGGCCGGCTTGCGCATACGCACGATAGAACGCGGCCGTGCTGTCGCCGACGAGCGTGCTGAACACGAAGTCGGGCGCTTTCGCGCGGATGTCCTCGACGACCGCCGCGAAATCCTGCTCGGACGCGACGAGCGGCATGTAGACCTCGCCGAGGATCTGGCCTTCCGGATGCTGCGTGACGAGGTCGATCATGATGCGGTTCGACTCGTACGGGTAGATGTAGTCGGACCCGACGAGATACACGCGCGCACCGAACTGCGCGGTCATGAACGCGGCGAGCTGCACGCTGTTCTGGTTCGGGGCCGCACCCGTGTAGATCACGTTCGGCGAGAACTCGAAGCCTTCGTAGAGCGTCGGGTAGAACAGCAGCTTGTCCCACTTCTCGACGATCGGAATCAGCGCCTTGCGGCTGCTCGACATGTATCCGCCGAACAGCACGTTCACGCGCTCGGTGGCGATCAGTTCCTCGGCGAGCCGCGCATAAACGGCCGGGTCCGAACAGGCATCGCGCACGACGGGCACGATCTCGCAGCCGTTCGCGCCGCCCGCTTCGTTGATCTCGGCGATCGCCTGCAGCGTGCCGCGCAACTGGCTCCGGCCAAGGTGCGACGTGCATCCGCTCTGCGAGAACAATACGCCAACCTTCACACTGTTCATTCGGTCGTTCCTGTCTCTTTCGGGTAGAGCCGTCACGCGGTCAGTCGCCCGGCCGCGTGCGCGACGACGGCCGGCAATGCGTCGCCGTTCGCCGCGTGCACGCAGCGCGGGCCGACGCCAAGTATTGTAGACAACCCGGGCGGCTCACCGAACGACAGACCGGCAATCGCGACACCTCGCCGCCGGCCCTGGCGTGCCGCGTGACGCGCATCCTCGACGAGGTAGCGCGGGTCGAACACGTCGATGTCGGCGGCTTCGCCGTCGCCGATCATCAGCACGGCGGCTCGCGCGCTCGCGGTTTCGCGGCGCAGCAAGGCCAGCGCATGCCGCAGTGCCGCGCCCGTGCGCGTGCTCATCCCGCTGTCGGCCGCGAGCAGCGCCGCGCGGCGGCCGGCGTCGAACGTTTCGCCGAAATCCTTGAAGCGCGCGTAGTACACGCGATGCCGTCCGTCCGACGTGTAGCCGTGCACGGCCCAGCGGCGCCGCTGCCGGTCGAACAGGTCGCCGAGCACGAACGCCGCGCGTTTCTCGAGCGTCGCGACCTGCGCGGCCGTCGACGCCGACAGGTCGAGCAGGATCAGCACGGGCCCGCGCGCGTCGTGCGGCACGCGGCGACGGAACACGCGCGGATCGGGCGCGTGCCCGGCGCGCCGGGCGATGCGTGCGGCGATCGCTGCGTCGACGTCGAGCGCATCGCCGTCGAGCTGGCGGCCCACGCGCCGCGGCAGCTCCGATGCGCGCGCGGCCGGCATTCGTTTTGCCGCGCGCCGGTCGGCGTCGATCAGGGCGGAAAGCGACGGCGGCGGCGCCGACGTGGCGGGCGCGCATTCGACGATCGTCGTCCAGTCGCGTCGTTCGCGCTGCGTGTGGCAATTCCACTCGGGATAGCGCGGCGCGTCGGGTGCGGACGGCGGTGCGTCGTCGCGCTCGTCGCTGTGGCCGCCGGTCGAGGCCGAGATCTCGACGCCGTCGTTGCCCGCCTGTTCGGCCGCCGCGGTGGCCGGCTGGGCCCACAGCCACGCATTGTCGTCGCGATAGGGCAGCCATGCGCCGTCGTCGGGTTCGAAGCGCACGCGCATCTGGCCGAGATCGTTCGCGAGCCTCGACGCAATAGTGCGAAATGCACGGTAATCGTCGAACGTGTCGCGCCGCTCGGCGAACAGCTGCGCGCCCTTGTCGACCCACGGGTTGCCGTCGCGATACGACGGATCGAACAGCGCTTTCGCGAGCCGCGCGCACAGGCAGCCGAACGTGAGCCCTTCGCGGCCGATCGGCGCGAACGCCGGCGCCCAGAACGTCGCGAGCCCCGGCCATTCACGGGCCAGCAGCGCCTCGACGCGCGCATCCTCGATCACGCCGGCGACGGCCGAACCGATCTGCGTCAGCGTGTCGGCCGGCTCGCCGGACGGCGAGTGGCGCCAGTGGGCCAGCGCGTGCGCGGCCGCCGCGATGCGCGCATCGGGCGGCAACGCACGGGGCACCCGCAGCGCGGCATGGCCGAGCGTCGCGCGCATCGCCGCATCGTCGAGGCGCACGTCGGTCTCGTGCGCGGTCATCCCGTGCAGGAAGCGGGCGAGTGGCAGTGCGCTCATGTCGCGAAGTGCGCGGCGGCCATCGTCTGCAACGCGACACGCGTGTCGGCATCGTCGGTCGCCGCGTCGCTGATCGCGATCCGGCAGGCATCGAGCGGCGCGAGCCCGGCGACGATCAGCCGGGCCGCGTGCACGAGCAGGCGCGTCGACGCGCCTTCGTCGAGCCCGTTGCCCGCCTGTGCCAGTGCACGCGTGCGCTGCGCGAGGTCGACGAGCCGGCGCGCGGTTTCGCGATCGGCGCCGCTTTCGCGCACGACGACGTCGGCCTCGTGCGCGGCATCCGGATAGCCGAAGTCGATTGCGATGAAACGTTGCCGCGTCGACGGCTTCAGCCGCCGGTGCTCGCCGTGATAACCGGGGTTGTACGAGATCACCAGATGGAAATCCGGATGCGCATGTACGACTTCGCCGAGCCGGTCGAGCGGCAGCACGCGCCGAGAATCGGTCAGCGGGTGGATCACGACCGCCGCGTCGGGGCGTGCCTCGACGATCTCGTCGAGATAGCAGATCGCGCCATGCCGCGCCGCGAGCGTGAGCGGCCCGTCGGCCCAGTAGGTGCCGTCGGCGTCGAGCAGGTGGCGGCCGGTCAGGTCGGCCGCCGACGTGTCGTCGTTGCACGCGACCTGGATCAGCGGCAAGCCCATGCGCCACGCCATGTATTCGACGAAACGCGTCTTGCCGCACCCGGTCGGCCCTTTCAGCAGGACCGGCAGGTGATGGCGGCAGGCCGTCTCGAACCAGTCGGCCTCGGCACCGGCCGGCTGGTAGAACGGCACTTCGGCGATGCGGTGCCCGGCGAGCGGATCGGTGGCCAGCGGCGTATCGCGTGCGCTCATTACCACCTCCCCGTCATCATCAGCATGCCGGGCAGCCAGCAGGTGCCGACGCCGATCGCGATCGTGTAGCTCGGCAGGAAGCGCACGGTCCGCTTCAGCCCGAGCGCGACGAAGAACAGGAACCACAGGCTCGACCACAGCAGCCACATCGCCCCGAAACGCGCGTCGCTCGACGTGCCCGCATAGACGAGTGCGCTGATCGCGACGAACAGGCAATACCAGCCGAGGCCGGCGCCTTGCAGCCCGCGCCACTGGACGGCGGCGAGATACAGGTACGTGAACGCGAACAGCAGCCCGCCCGCGCTCGAGAAAAACTGCGGCGGCGCCGACGCCTGCACGAGGCCGGCGAGGTTGATCAGCAGCGCGAGCAGCCCGACGAGCAGGTTCAGGCCGGCCGCGTCGCGCGGTTCGATGCGGCCGGTGAGCGCGACGCCGTTGACGACCAGCACCGCGCCGATGAAAAAGAGAGCGACACCGAGCATGATGAAGGCTCCAGAGTGAGACGGCGCCGTTCGCGCAGGCAGCGCGAACGGCCGGGCGGGGCGCGGGTTCAGCGATGCGCGGGCGCTTCGGACGGAATGCCTTCGATCGGGCATTCGGGCGTGCCGGGTGTCGCGCGTGTCAGGCGTTCGACGGCCTGGCGCGTGCCGTCCGGGTCGTTCACCCAGTTCGCATAGAACTCGAACGGGCATTGCGCGACGCCGTTCGGCGATTCGCCGGAACCGATCTTGCCCGTGTAGCCGCGGTGCAGCAGCTTGTACAAGTGGTTCTGCGACTGCATGTTGCGTCGCGCGTCGCGGATCAGGCTCACCGACAGCTCCGCGTACTGCACGCCGTTCTCTTCCTCGCCGCATTCGCCGAGCGTGCGGCCGTCGAAGCCGACGATCGCCGAGTGGCCGAAATACGAGTACACGCCGTCGAATCCGGACGCATTCGCGACTGCCACGTAGCAGTTGTTCATGAACGCCATCGCTTTCGACACGAGCACCTGCTGGTCCTTCGCCGGGTACATGTAGCCCTGGCAGCGCACGACGAGTTCTGCGCCGCGCATCACGCAGTCGCGCCAGATCTCCGGGTAGTTGCCGTCGTCGCAGATGATCAGGCTGATCTTCAGGCCCTTCGGCCCTTCGGCGACGTACGTGCAGTCGCCCGGATACCAGCCTTCGACCGGCACCCACGGCATGATCTTGCGGTACTTCTGCACGATCTCGCCCTGGTTGTTGATCAGCACGAGCGTGTTGTACGGCGCCTTGTCCGGGTGTTCCTCGTGGCGCTCGCCGGTCAGCGAGAACACGCCCCACACGTTCGCCTTGCGGCACGCGGCCGCGAAGATGTCGGTTTCCTCGCCGGGGATCGTCGATGCGGTGTCGTACATCTCCTTCGCGTCGTACATGATCCCGTGCGTCGAATACTCGGGAAACACGATGAGATCCATGCCGGGCAGGCCGCGCTTGATGCCGACCACGCGCTCCGCGATTTCGCGGGCGTTCGCGATCACGTCGGCGCGCGTGTGCAGGCGCGGCATCTTGTACTGGACGACGGCGACGCCGACGGCGTCGTTGCTGCTGGAAATATCGCCATGACGCATGGTGTGCTCCTGGTTCGGGTGAAGACGTGCGTTTTCGAAAGACAAAAAAAAGCCCTTGCCTCGACGAGCGAGGCAAGGGCTTCTTTGCCGGTCCGTTCATCCGACAACGCTGTCGGATAACGGGAATGCGGATGGGCGGCCCGAAACGGGGCCGGCGAAGCGCGGGCTAGCGGGCGCGCGCTGCGCACGATCGTGGGACGTCTTTGTCCGCCGGATCGATGGGATGCACTCTAGGCAAAGTTTTTTTTGGACGCAACATCGCGTATACCCCTGCACGCGGTGAGGGCGCGGCGTGCGTCCGGGATCGTGTATTGCGCCGCGCGATCGAGCGGGGTCGGACGCACGCTTGCGTGAACGACGGCGCGTTGTCGTGCCGCGCCGGCTTCGATGGATCGACCGGCCGGCGCGTCGGCATCGGTCATAAAGGTTGCGTGTGCAACCGTTTTGCGTGAAGCGCGATGCGCGCCGACCCACGCTCAACCACGCTTAACCACGGTCGCTCACCGCGTTGCTTTCGAGAAAGCTGTCCACCGCGATCAACGACTGTTCGTCGAGCGTGCCGAGCACGCTTTTCAGCTTCAGCTGCAGCTTCAGCGCATCGAGATAACTGTCGAACAGCTTCTGCCGGATGCCCGAGATGTCGCGCCGCAGGTTCAGCGTTTCGTACGTCGTGCTGTAGCCGACCTGGTGCGCCTTCATCGACGAATCGTATGCGAGCCGCGCGGCTTGCAGCGACTGCTGCAGCGCGCGGATGCGCTTGCCGACCGATTCGAGCGCGGACAGCGCCTCGCGATGATCGGTGCCCAGTTGCTCCTCGACTTCGCGCAGCCGGTTGCGGTACTGCTCGGTCACGTGCTCGGCTTCCACCTGCCGGTAGTACACGCTGCCGCCGGAGAAGATCGGGATCGTCACCTGCACGCCGACCGCGCTCTGATGGAAGTCGGAGCGATCGGTCAGGCCGCGCAGGTTCGGGTTGAGCCCGCGCGAATACGACGCGAACAGGTCGACGGTCGGCAAGTGCTCGGCGCTGACGCGCTTCGCGGCGAGCCGCGCGACCTGGACGTCGCGGTACGCCTGCCGGTACGCGGGGTTGTCCTGCGGCGCGTAGTCGCCCGACGGAATGCGCGGCGACGAGCCGCGCATCGCGAGCCGCGGCCAGCGCGAGAAATCGATCGTCGACCCGAGCAGCGTCTCGTAGCGCGCACGGCGCGCATCCACGTCGGTTTGCGCGAGGGCTTCGTCGGATTGCGCAAGACTGCGGCGCGCCTCGACTTCGGCCGTGTCGCCGATCGTCTTCATGCCGAGCTGTGCCATGCGTCGCGTATCGCTTTCGAGCCGGGTGAGCGCGTTCACCTCGTCGTCGGCCGACTGCAGTTTCTCGCGCGCGCTCAGCAGGTCGAAACACGCGTTCGCGACGCGCAGGATCAGGTCCTGCTTCGCGACCTCGAGCTTCTGTTTTGCCGATTCCTCGTACTCGGTCGCGCGCCGCATGTCGTACAGGTAGGGCACGTTGAACAGCGCCTGCGTGACCTGCGCGGAACCGTATGCGGCATTGCTCGATCCGCTGACGTCGATGCCGAACAGGTTCGCGTGCGTACCGTAGCGTCCCCATTCGAGCTGCGCGGCGGCCTGCGGCAACATTTGCGCGCGTGCTTCGGGGAATTTCTGGCGGGCCGCATCGTATTCGCTGCGCGCCTGCAGGTAGCGCGGATCGTGCACGACCGCGTACTGGTAGGCGGTGTCGAGGCAGAACGCATGCGCGTTCGCCGATACGCCGGCTATCGTTACAGCGAACAATGTCACGGTTGCAAGTCGGGGATTCCACCTAGTCGTAAAACTTGATAGGGAATTACCCGAATTCCGCGTCGCCGATCCGCCATTCGCGCGCCTCGTTTCAAACATGGCCGTCTCCGTCTCCTGCCCGTGCCGCAATGCATTGCGCCGGGATTTAAACGTATTGAAATTGAAATTCAAACAGCGTGAATGCCTGCCATCCGTGGCGCATCGGAAAACGCGCCTGTAAGAGTGTGTCCTCCATTGAATTCCGATGCGCCCGCATGATAGCCTGATTTCGGCTCGTAATCGCAGTGATTATTAGATTAACAAGTCGCTAGGGATTAAAAGCCGTTTGTCTTTCTATGAAGGTTCTTTGCATCATCTTTATTTTTTACGAGGAGAGAATGATGAAGGTCATGACGACGGAACAGGTCAGGAATGTGCATGGCGGCGGTGCGATCAGCTCGCTGGGTAGCCTCGCCGTTGACGCCGCGCCGGTGGTGACCGCGCTCGGCCAGTTCCTGCCGAGCCTCGGCAATTACCTGCAGAACCCGAAGACGTTCAATAACACCGGCAAGTAACCGCCGTGCGCGGGGAGGCGCCCCCCGCGCGAAATGCCGCGAAACAGAAGGAAAAGAATCGATCGCCGAAGTGGCAATAAAGCGAATCCGGAATGCATTATTTCCGGTTCGGGCGATTATCAGGAGGCGGGAGTGCCGGATTATCCCCGTAATAAAGTAAACGGCCATTGAGATTGCAATTGGCTGACGGTGGCGGGCATTCCGACAATATAAAGGCCACAACAAATGCGAGACATCACGGAAGAACAGGCCCGCCAGATTCGCGGCGGCGCGTCGCTTTACTCCAATTCGGCCGCCTATACGGTCGATCTCGTCAACCAGTCGATCGGGACCACGCTGCAGGGCCTGATGACCCAGTACCAGGCCCGCGCCGTCGAACAGTTCCGGATGTCGCTCGGCTCGTCGCGCTGAGCGGCCCGCCAGGCGGCCGGTAACACCGGTCTTCCGTCGCAGCCGGCAGCGTGCCGGCTGTGCCCTTGCGTATCGCGCACGACCCGCCACGGGCCCGCACCGGCAGGCCCGGGCGGCGTGTCGTCGCGCCCCGGGTGCCCGACCATGCTCTTCAATACGCGTAAAGTCCGTCCGGTCCTGCAGGACGAGGTGACGGAGTGCGGCCTGGCCTGCCTCGCGATGATCGCGTCGTGGCACGGGCGCGAAACGACGTTGCGCGCGCTGCGCAACCGCTATCCGGTCCGGATCGATTCCGGGCTGTCGTTCTTCGACCTGATGGAGATCTCGAACGATCTCGGCCTGCGCGCACGCGGGCTGCAGTTCGACGCGGGCGAACTCGACGCGCTCAAGACGCCGTGCATCCTGCACTGGGGGATGAACCACTATGTCGTGCTGACGAAGGTCGGCTACGGCAGCGTGCACATCGTCGATCCCGCGCTCGGCGAAACGAAGCTGCCGCTCGCGCAGGCGCTCACGCACATCACGGGCTACGCGCTCGAACTGAATCCCGATATCGGCTTCACGCGGGCGGGGCGGGCCGACCGGATCCGGCTGCGCGACTACCTCGAAGGGCTGACCGGCATTCGCAAGAGCCTCGCGATCGGCATCGCGGGCGGCGTCGCCGCGCAGCTCCTGCTGCTGCTTGGCCCGTCGTACGTGCAATTGACGATCGACGAGGCGCTGAAGAAGACCGACGTCGACATCCTGTACCTGCTGACGATCCTGTTCGCGATCGTGTTCCTGTTCGACACGCTTTATGCGAACCTCGTCGGCAACATCAAGAGCTACCTGCGCAACATCGTGTCGCAGCAGTTGTCGGCGAACATGGTCGGGCATCTCGCGCGGCTGCCGATCGGTTATTTCCTGTTCCACAACACCGGCGATTCGATCTCGCGCGTGTCGTCGGTGTCGGAGGTCGGGCGGTTTCTCGTCGACGGGCTGGTCGGCGGGCTGCTCAATGTCGTCACCTGCACGCTGACGCTCGTGCTGATGCTGTACTACAGCCCGGTGCTGGCCGGCATCAGCCTGGCCGGGATGGTGCTGTTCGCGCTCAGCCGGCTCGCGATCCAGCCGCAGCTGCAGGACGCGATGTCGCAGATCCTCACGCGCGGCGCGGAAGCCGACGCACTGCTGATCGAGAACATCCGCTCCGCGCACTCGATCAAGCTGCTGTCGGCCGAAACCGCGCGCAGCAGCCTGTGGGTCAACGCGTTCACGCAGAAGCTGCAGGCGATGCGCCAGCAGGAGCGGCTGCAACTGCTGTTCGATGCGGTGTCGAAGGGGATCGTGCACGTCGAGCAGCTCGTGATCGTCACATACGGCGCGTGGCTCGTCATGCACGGGCAGAGCACGATCGGCGTGATCTACGCGTTCATCCAGTACAAGAACCTGTTCGCGGACAAGTTCATCGATTCGATCCAGCTCTACGTGCGCCGCAAGGTGTTGCAGGTGCACATGGACCGCGTCGCCGACGTGTTGCAGACCGAGACCGAGGAACCCGCGCCGGACGCGGTCGTGCGGCCCGTCGACGGTTTCGACGGCACGCTTTCCATCCGCGCGCTGTCGTACACGCCGAAGGGCGGCAACCGCCCGATCCTGCGCGACATCGCGCTCGACGTGCCGGCCGGCAGCAAGATCGCGATCGTCGGCCGCACCGGCAGCGGCAAGACGACGCTGCTGAACCTGATCTGCGGGCTCGTGCGGCCCGAGCCCGGCACGCTGTTCGTCGGCGGCGTCGATCTCGCGGAAGTGAACCTGCGGCAGTACCGCAAGCATCTCGCGGCCGTCACGCAGTCCGACCAGCTGTTTCGCGGCACGATCCGCGACAACATCACGAACTTCGCGCCAGCACCGCGCATCGGCGCGATGTTCGACGCGGCGAAGCTCGCGTGCATCCACGACGAGATCGAGCGGCTCGACCATCGCTACGACACGCCGCTCGGCGATACGCAGAAATTCCTGTCGGCCGGGCAGATGCAGCGGCTCCTGATCGCGCGGGCGCTGTATTGCGAGCCGCGCCTGCTGATCCTCGACGAATTCTCGTCGAACCTCGATCAGGCGACGACCCACGAGATCTGCCGCAACGTGCTGACGCTGCCGTGCACGATCGTGCTCGTCACGCACGACGCGTCGATCCTGTCGATGGTCGACCGGATCTACCAGATGCACGACGGCGTATTGACCGACGCGACCGATGCGTGGCGTGCGGCCGAGGAGACACGGTGATGCTCGGGCGACTCTTCCTGCTCAATCCTTTCTCGTATGCGTTCCTGGTGCGGCGCGCGGTGCGGGCCGTCGCGCTGCGCACGTCTCCGGCGCGCGGGCTGCGGCTGATGCGCTGGTGCTCGGGCGCGTGCCTGCGCTGCTTTCCGTGCATTCGCGAGTCGATCGAGCGCGCGGTCGCATACATGCTGAGCGCGCACCTGAACGACGATCCGCGACGCGTGCGGGATGTGTCGGCGGCGATCGTGCGCGAACTGTTCGAAGCGGAATTCGCGGGGCTCAAGCTGCGCACGCACAGCCTCGAATCGATGAAGTCGATGATCGACGGGATGGCGTGCGAAGGCGACGCGCAGCTGCGGGCGGCACTCGCGCGCGGCGGCCCGCTGATGCTCGCGGGGCTGCACTTCGGCAACCTGATGCTGTTCGTCACGAAGCTGCGCTTCATGATTCCCGACGACCGCAAGCTGATGGTGATCCTGCACCGGGATGCGCCCGGTGCGTTCTTCGACGATGCGCTGCGGCTCGTCGCCGAATACGGCGCCGGCGAAGTCGAGTTCATCGACATCGAGGAGCGCGTGCACCTGCGGCGGCTGATCACGAGCCTGCGGCGCGAGGCGCCCGTGTTCCTGCTGTTCTCCGACCTGCACGGCAAGTTCGGCAAGACCAACCGCTGCCGGCTCGGCGGCCGCTGGGTGCGGATGGCCGGCGGCGGCGTGAAGCTCGCGGTCGAGCAGGGGATTCCGCTGCTCGTCGCGTATGCGACGGGCGTGCCGTTCCGCGATCGCTGCGCGGTCCATTTCACCGAGCTCGCGGACAGCCCGCTCGTGCCGATGCTCGGCGCGGACGACGACGCGTCGCCGGTGCGCGCCACGCACCAGCGCATCGTCGACCGTCTCGAACAGGCGCTCGTGCGCCAGCCCGAGCAGTGGCATTTCTGGGAACACTTCACGCCTTACCTGATGCCGACGCCGCTGCTCGATGCGGCCGCGCGGCGTCGCTCCTGACGAGCCCGCCCCATGCCGACCTGGAACTCCGCCCTTCGAGAACAGAAGCCGTCGCGCAAGCTCGCGCGCGGCACGACTTTCGGCACCGTGATCCACGGCGTCGTCGACGTGCCGGTGTCGATGCGCTTCTTCTGCTACCTGTCGCTCGCGATGTTCGCGATGTTCGTGACCGCGCTCGTCGAACTGAGCTACGCGAATACCGAGAGCGTGTCGGGGATGCTGACGCCGCGTTCGGGGCTGATCGGTGTCAGTGCGCCGCCGGGCTGGGCCGTGCGCGACGTCTACGTCGGCAAGGACCAGCACGTGAAGGCCGGACAGCGGCTGCTGGCGGTGACGCGCGACACGAGCTTCGTGAGCCAGGCGAACAACGTGCAGGGGATGCGTGCGGCGCTCGACCGGCAGCGCGTCGAGGTCACGCAGCAGATCGACGCGGCACGCCTCGAATACCGGTCGTCGGTACAGCAGATCAACCAGCAGATCGCCGCGCAGGGCGAGAGCCGCGGGCTGATCGACCGGCAGATCCAGGACCAGAAGCGCATCGTCGACGAGTACGGCGAACGGCGCGCACGCGTGAAGCAGCTGCTCGACGAACAGGTCGTGACGCTCGAGCAGTACAACCAGGTGAACACGCAGTACCTGCAGGCCGGGCAGGCGTACCAGGACCTGCTGCTGCGCCGCGCCGAGCTCGCGAAGAACGCGATGAAGCTGCGCGGCGACCTCGACACGATGCAGAGCAAGTACGACGGGGCGAACGCGGAGCTGAAGATCAAGCAGGAGGAGCTGAACGCGAAGGAATAC
Source organism: Burkholderia sp. Bmkn7 (assembly GCF_041103175.1). Classification (NCBI taxonomy): domain Bacteria; kingdom Pseudomonadati; phylum Pseudomonadota; class Betaproteobacteria; order Burkholderiales; family Burkholderiaceae; genus Burkholderia; species Burkholderia sp. Bmkn7. The sequence continues at coordinate 1,854,689 of NZ_JBGCUH010000002.1, forward strand.
AACATCGACGAGAACGTGAACCAGGTGCTGTACGCGCCGGCCGACGGGCAGATCGTGCGGCTCGACGTCGTGCAGGGCGGCGTGATCGACCCGCCGGGTACGCGCGTCGTCGAGATCCTGCCCGCGAAGGCGGACGGGCTGATCGCCGAGGTCTACATTCCGTCGTCGAAGGCCGGCTTCGTGAAGAAGGGGCAGGAGGTGAAGGTTGCGTACGCAAGCTATCCGGTCGAGAAGTTCGGCACCTATCGCGGCAAGGTGCTGTCGATCTCGCCCGTCGCGTTTTCCGCGAAGGAGCTGAACCTGCCGGGCGATGCCGCCACGCCGCAGACCTACTTCAAGACCTGGGTCGAGCTGGCCGACCGCACGCCGGCGTTCGAAGGGCGGCCACTGTCGCTGCGGGCCGGGATGATGCTGAAGGCCGACATCGTGCTGGAGCGGCGCAGCCTGCTCGAATGGCTGTTCGAGCCGTTGTACCGGATCCGTCAACGCCTGTTCGGCGTGCCGGCCTGAGCCGATGGCGAGCCGGGACACGTACCGCCGCCGTGCGCGGCCGGGCGCCGTGCGTCCGCTGTCGCGCTGGCTCGGCGCGACGCTGTTCGCGTGCGCGGCCGCCGCGCATGGCGCGCCGCAGCCGGACGCGGACGCCGAACCACGCTGGCAGGCCGGCGCCGACGGGATCGGCTTCTGGCCGGGCGGCGACGCGGACGGGTTCGACGCGAGCGCATGGGCGACCGATGCGGGGCCGGCACGCGACGGGCGCGGCAGTCACGGAGAAGGGGCCGATGGGCCGCAACCCGACGCCGTCCCGTTGACGGCGCGCAAGATCACGCTCGGCCAGCGAACCGGCGGGGCGGGGCGCGCATGCGCGGCAGCACCCGACGACGGCGCGGACGGCATCGGCTTCGACGACGGTGGCGCCAGTGGCTCCGGTGGCGGCTGCGATCCGGCCGCGCCGCGCGACGCGGCGGCGGGCGACATGCCGGCGCCCGGCGTCGTCCACGCCGACCGGATGCCGTACGAACTGCATCCGGTCGATCCGTCGCGGCTGCCCGATCTGCCGGCCGCCCAGGCGCCGCCGTTGCTGACGCAACTGATGGGCGACGACCGCAACATGGTCGGCCTCGGCTGGCACTTCGTCGGCACGACCGGCCGGTCGACGCCGGTCACGACGCACACGGACGCACTCGGGCTGAACAGCTTCCAGAACCAGGGGTCGCAGCTGTCGCTCGGCAACACGAACACGCTGGCGTTCACGCTGACGCATTTTTTCTCGGAGAACTGGGCGGCCGAACTCGGCGCGGGCATTCCGCCGGTGCTGACGCTGCGCGGGCACGGCAGCATCGCGCTGCCGCTCGACCGGATCTTTTCAGGCGTCCAGGGGCGCTTTCCGCTGATCGATCTCGCGAACACGCAAAGCAACCCGCTCGCGACCACGCGCGCGTGGCTCGGGTCCGTCGTATTCAAGTATTACCTCGGCGAGCGCGACGACCGTTTCCGCCCGTTCGCGGGCATCGGCGTCAGCTATACGCGCTTCACGAACACGAACCTGAATCCCGTGTTCCAGCGCAAGCTCGCGTCGCTCGGCGGGCTGCTCGCGGCGGGCGCGGACATCGGCAGCCTGCAGTCGCTGCTGCTCGACCCGGCGCTGTTCCAGCGGATCTGGGATGCCGGCGGCGACCTGCTGCTGTCGGGCAAGACCAACGTGTCGGCGAAGGTGAAGAGCGTGTGGGAGCCGGTGTTCACCGTCGGCGCGAGCTACCAGATCACGCGCCGGTTCTGGATCACCGGCATGGTGACCTATATCCCGTTACGTACGAAGATTACGCTGGATATCGACCAGCCGAACCGGCAGCTCGCGTCGAACACGTTCGACATTGCCGCGAACCCCGTGCTGGCGAGCGTGCTGCTCGCGTTCCGCTTCTGACCGGTGCGCCGGCCCATTTTCATGAATTTGACGCGCGACGCTGGGATAATGTCGGCGTTTGGCTGCGTCAACGATGGAAGGAGGCCCCATGGGCGACAACGATAACCGCACCGAGACCGACAACCGCGCCGATCTCGAATCGATGGAAGCGCGCCAGCGCCGCTTCGAGGAAGACCTGGTCGACGCTTACGACGAAGAACTCGAGATGGAGCTCGACGATCGCCGCTTCGACGACAGCGACGACCTGCTGTTTTCGCAGGAGCGGCGCGAAGCGCGCAAGCAGTATTTCCGCGAGCTGTTCCGCCTGCAGGGCGAACTCGTGAAGCTGCAGGACTGGGTCGTGAGCACGGGGCACCGGCTCGTCGTCATTTTCGAGGGGCGCGACGCGGCCGGCAAGGGCGGCGCGATCAAGCGCATCACGCAGCGACTGAACCCGCGCGTATGCCGCGTGGCGGCGCTGCCGGCGCCGAACAACCGCGAACGCACGCAGTGGTATTTCCAGCGCTATGTCGCGCATCTGCCGGCCGGCGGCGAAATCGTGCTGTTCGACCGCAGCTGGTACAACCGCGCGGGTGTCGAGCGTGTGATGAACTTCTGTACCGACGACGAATACGAGGAGTTTTTCCGTTCGGTGCCCGAGTTCGAGAAGATGCTCGTGCGCAGCGGGATCCAGATCGTCAAGTACTGGTTCTCGATCACCGACCACGAGCAGGAAGTGCGGTTCCAGAGCCGGATCGAGGATCCGCTCAAGCAATGGAAGCTGAGCCCGATGGATCTCGAGAGCCGCCGCCGCTGGGAAGCCTACACGGCCGCAAAGGAAGAGATGCTGCTTCGCACGCACATTCCGGAAGCGCCGTGGTGGGTCGTGCAGGCGGTCGACAAGAAGCGCGCGCGGCTGAACTGCATTCACCATCTGCTGCAGCAGGTGCCGTATCACGAGGTGCCGCACGCGCCGATCGACCTCCCGCCGCGCGAGCATCACGAGGACTACATCCGCCGGCCGGTGCCGGACGACATGATCGTCCCGGACACTTACTGACCGACCGACTGACCGGCGCCGGGATTCGTCCGGCCACGCGGGGAGCGCGGACGCGTTGCCCGCGCGTCACGTCGCCGGAAATCCCGAGCGCCCTTGCGTCAGGTCGAACAGTTCGGTTCTTGCCGCGGCTTCGGCGTTTTCCGGCAGCTTGATCGAGAGCTTCACCGTCATCCCGTACGCGCTGTCCACGAGCGTGTATCCGGCCTGTTCGATCCAGCGGCGCACGCGTGCCTCGTCCGGGTAGCCGATCTCGATCGCGAGCCGCGTGTAGCGGACACGTTCGACGCGCTCGGCGTCGAGCAGCGCCGATGCGATCGCATCCGTATAGGCCCGCACCAGTCCGCCCGCGCCGAGCTTCACGCCGCCGTAGTAGCGCACGACCACGCCGAGCACGCCGTCGAGATCGTGATGGCGCAGCACTTCGAGGATCGGCCGGCCCGCGGTGCCCGACGGCTCGCCGTCATCCGACATGCCCGACTGCCCACCCGCCAGCAACGCCCAGCATACGTGGGTGGCCGCAGGATGCTCGTCGCGCAGGCGCTGCAGCGCGTGCATCGCGGCGTCGCGATCGTCGACGGGGATCGCGAACCCGATGAAGCGGCTCTTGCGGATCTCGAGTTCGCGGATGCAGGTGGTGGCGAGCGAGTAACTCATGCGTCGCGAGATGAAAGGTGTAGGGAAATCAAGATGATGACGGCCGGGCGATGCGTTGGATATCGACCCGCGCAGGCCTCGGGCGGCGGCACGAGCGGGCGGGATGAAACAGGAATTTTACCGTGGCGCGCATCGACGCCTTTCGAAGCCGTCAAAACGCGATGCCGATGTGAATGCTCAGGTGCGGCCAAGCGCACCGGCTTGGCCACGCGACTCGACGTCCCGGATTCGAAGGCAGGTCCACCGGATCACGGTTGTCTTGACGTCTTGGCGCCGGCGCCGATCTGGAGCGCATACAGCTCGGCAACGTCGACCGCCCGACGGCTGCTGCGTTCGACCGATCCTTCTTTCGTCCACAGGAATGGATAGAAGCTGAAGCATTGATCCGTCGTCAGGCGCTGGACATCGGCCTGCCAGCCAGGCCAGCGCATGCTCGCGTAGAAGTCGCTCAACGTGTCGCCGAGCGACCATCGCACGAAGTCGCCGTACCCGATCCCGAGGGGCTCCCATTCCAGCGTGTCGGGTGCAAAGTAGTACACGGAGCCCGTGTCCTCCCCGAGTGCGCCGCCATTCAAGGCGAAGAATCCGCCGACGGCATCATCCGCGACCAACAGAAAGCCGGAGGAGCGTCCCTGATTCCAGCCGACGATGTCCCGGGGCAACGCGGGATGGCCCGAGCCGAGCAGACGAAGGTAGCCGCCGTCCACGAGCAGGCCGCCGGTCGAATAGGCGATGGCCCCCAGGAGCGATCGCGTGGTGACCTGAAGGGTCGACAGGATTTCGCCATTCCGGCCCGATGGCGGCAATATCTCGCAACGATCACGCGCTGCCGCCGACCACTCGATCAATGACGGCAGGGCGGATTCACGCTCGTTGACCAGTTCGTCCAGCGGACGCATGTGTCTTCTCTCCGGGTGGTTCGGTTTGGCATGGGCCGAGCCGGGACGATACGGCCTGCACCGGCTCGTGCGGCATCAACGCGCCCCGACCGACGAGCGCAGTGCCGCGCCGAGCGTGCGCAGTGCCTGCCGGGCGCGCGCATCGGTCAGGCTCGAGTGGAGCACCACGTCGCGCGTCGGCAATGGCGGCAGCCCGTATCGCGCACCGACGTCGACCGTGCCGGCGGGCGCCACGCGATGCCCGAGCGCCGCGACGGCCAGCCCCGCGGACACCGCCGCGCCGATCGTCGCGACGCCGCCGCCGACGAACACCTCCGTCCAGGCGACACCGGCCTGGTCGAGCGCGCCGATCGCCATGCGGCGCACGCTGCAGGGCTCGGCTTGCGTGGCCAGCCGCAGCGGTTGCGGCGGATGGTACTCGAAATCCGTCGCGGCCATCCAGCCGAACGACTCCGACAGGATGGTTTCGCCGTCGAGCCGCCGGCTGTCGTGCTGCAGCGCGACGGCCGCGTCGAGCTGGCCGCGGTCGAATGCATCGAGCACGTCGCGCGACGCGGCGACGCGGATCTCCAGCACGAGCGTCGGCTCCGCCTCGCTCATGCGCCGCAGCAGCATCGGGAGATCGGCGCCGACGACATGGTGGCTGACGCCGATCACCAGCCGCCGCCGGCCGGTGCCGAACGCGCCGATCGCACCGTGGTGGGCGGCCACCAGTTCGCGCGCCGGTTCCAGGAATGCGGTGCCATCGGCCGACAGGCGAACCTGCCGCGGCGTGCGTTCCAGCAGGCGGCGGCCGAGGCCGCTTTCGAGCCGCTTGATCTTCAGGCTCACCGCGGACTGCGTCGTGTCCATCGCCTCGGCGGCCCGCGTGAAGCTCTTGAGGTCGGCGGTCAGCACGAACGCCTGCACGGCTTCGATGTCGAGCGTTTTCATCGCACACTCATTCATTAAGAAATCGAATCATTGAAATATTCTGCCATCGTATTTTCAAATGATTCAAGGTCTTCTACGCTGTTCTCGAGCCATTCGGAATCTCCGTTTCCCTTCAGGAGTCGATCATGCTGACCGCGTACTACGTGCACCGCCTGCCGGCGGACTACGACCTCGACATCATCCGCCATCGCGTGCGCGAGCGCGGCAAGTTCTGGGACGACACGCCGGACCTGGTGTTCAAGGGGTTCCTGCTGCGCGAGGCGGGCCGCTACGGTGCGACGGAAAACGGCTATGCGTCGTTCTATCTGTGGCGTAACGAGCAGGCGTTCGCCGGGTTCGTCACGGGCGGCCGCTACCGGGTCGTGACGGACAGCTTCGGCCGCGCGCCGATCGACGTGCAGGTCGCGCTCGATGCGCGCAAGGGCAGTGCGTCGACGGGGCGCTTCGTTCGTCTGGAAGCCGTCGATATTCCGGCGGATGCCGACCTCGAGGCGACGCTGGCGCGGGAGGTGGCGCGCAATCGCGAAGTGGCGGCGCGGCAGGGTGTGGTGGCGGCCGCGGTCAGCCTGGACTCGCTACGCTGGCGGCTCACGCGTGCCGTCGTCACCGAACACGAGCCGGACGACGGCGGCGCAGGCACGGTGTATCAGGTGCTGCATCTGGCGAAGCCGTTGCTCGATACGCTGGAAGGGAGCGGAGCATGACGACGGGTGTCGCGTCGCGATCGCGAGCCGGGCCGCCGGGTGGGGCGAGCGGCCCGGCATCCGTGCGATTGCCGGCCGGCCTCGTGGTCGCCGCGCATCTGGCCGGGATCGCGGCGGGGATCGCCGCGATTGCCGCGCTCGCGACGCTGCTGGCGCTACTGTTCCGGTGAGGATCGCCGGTGCGGACGGCGGAAGACGGAGGAGCCGGGCGCGACACGCGCGGCTCCTCCGCTGGGTTGGCGCCGCTCAGTGCCCCTGCAACCGGATATCCCGCGACGACGCACCGACGTACACGGTGCCGCCCGGCACGAACCGCCAGCCGTTACGCGACGTATCCCACACGCTCTGCATGCGCGGCGACACGGTCACGCGTACACGCCGCGCCTCGCCCGGATTCAGCCGGATCTTCTCCCAGCCGACCAGCCGCTTCGGCGGTTCGTCCTTGTACGGCACGCCGAGATAGACCTGCGGGATCTCCGCACCGGCGACGCGCCCGTCGTTGCGTACCGTGAACGCGACGCTCAGCGACCCGTCCCACTGCTTCGACACCGACAGCCCCGAATACGCGAAGTGTGTGTACGACAGCCCGTAGCCGAACTCGAACATCGGCTTGATGTTGCGCGCGTCATACCAGCGATAGCCCATGTTCAGCTTTTCCGCGTAGACCGGGTCGTTGTCGAACGTGCCGTTTTGCCCCCAGGCCGGCGAATCCTGATCGCGCGCGGGGAAGGTGACGGGCAGTTTGCCGGACGGATTGACCGCGCCGAACAGCACGTTCGCGATCGCCTTGCCGCCGGCTTCGCCCGGATACCACGCCTCGACGATCGCCGATACGTTGTCCTTCCACGGCATCAGCACCGGATTGCCGCTCTGGACGACGACGATCGTATGCGGATTCGCGCGCGCGACGGCTTCGACGAGCGCGTCCTGGTTCGACGGGTTCGCGAGGCTCAGGCTCTGCAGGTCACCGAAATCCTCGCCGGCCGGCTGGGCCACCACGACGATCGCGACGTCCGAGCGGCCCGCGAGTGCCGCGGCCTGGTCGATTTCCTGCTGCGTATACGCACGGAACGGCGACTGCTGGTCGCTGTTGCCCGCATACGTGACCTGCGCGGCCGGCGCAAGCGCGCGGATGGCCGCGACGATCGGCACGTCGACCTTCAGCCACGGATTGCGCCACCAGCTGCACCCGGTCGACGCGCCGAACGTCAGGCCGCCGCAACCCGCGAACGAACCCGACACCGGGTCGCGCGTGTTGCCCGAGCCGCCGCCGGACAGCACGGCCGCGTCCGCATGGCCGCCGATCACGGCAATGCGCGACAGCGCCGAAGCCGCCAGCGGCAACTGATTGCCGTCGTTCTTCAGGAGCACGATCGACTGCTCGGAAGCTGCCTGAGCGAACCGGTTCGCGGCCGCGAAATCGATCGTGCCGCCGCCGGTGGCCGGATCGTCCATCACGCCGACGCGGATCATCACGGCGAGCTTGCGCCGCACCATGTCGTCGAGCCGTGCGGTCGACACCGAGCCGTTCGCGATCGCCTGCTTGACGGCCGTCGGCGTCAGGTACACGCTCGGCCCGACGTCCTCTTCCTCGTCGAGCCCGGCGTTGATCGCGGCGGCCGTGCTGTGCGTGGCGCCCCAGTCGGACTGCACCTGGCCCTGGAAGCCCCATTCGTTCTTCAGCACGTCGTTCAGCAGGTGAGTGTTTTCGCACGCGTATGTGCCGTTCAGCCGGTTGTAGCTGCACATCACGCTGCCGGGGCGACCGCGCTTCGCGGCGATCTCGAACGGCAGCAGGTAAAGCTCGCGCAGCGTGCGTTCGTCGATCTGCGTGTTGCCGCCCATCCGGCCGTGCTCCTGCTCGTTGCCCGCGTAGTGCTTGATCGTGGCGATGACCTTTTGCCGCTGCGTGGCGAGCGTGCGTTCGGCGAGCAGGTCGCCCGCGAGCAACGGATCTTCGCCGAGATACTCGAACAGCCGGCCACCGCGCGGCTCGCGCGCGAGATTGGTGCCGCCGCCGAGGCCCATGCCGAATCCTTGCGCGCGCAACTGGATCGCGACCTGCTTGCCGTAGTCGTACGACAGCCGGCGATCCCAGCTCGCGGCGACGGCGATCGTCGCGGGGAACGTCGTGCTGGCCTGCGACGTGCTGCCGGAGCCGGTCGCCGAGTCGACCATGTTGAGATCGGGAATGCCGAGCCGCGGCACGCCCTGGATATAGCCGGCGCCGCCGCCCGGCACCTTGGACATTTCGTATTGCGAATGGATGAACTGGAGTTTCTCGTCGAGTGTCATCTTGCGGACGAGCAGGTCGGCGCGTCGTTGCGCGGCGGCCGACGCGAACGCATCGGTCGCATCGCCTTGCGCGTTGAAGTCGGCATCGCCTGCGTAGGCGGTGGTGCAGAGGGTCGCTGCCAGCACGACGGCCGGCCAGAGTGTGTCCCGCATGTTGCTCTCCTGATCGTATTGCCGATTGTTCGGATGATGTCTGGAGCTGCGCTCGTCCGGTGGATTCGCACCGGACGCATTCGGCTGGCGATGCAGGGTGGTTGCGCGTCGGCATGCCAGGCCGGGCGGGGAATCGTTACGGCCGGTTGGGCTCGACCGGTCAACGCGGGCGGCGACGCGCAGGCCGCCCGGCACTGCCGAATCGGATGTAGCGATTCTCTGCAGCGACTAATGGTATGAATGTAGTTTGACTACAGCATCGGTGTTTCTACCGATACGTACGATCTTTATCGGGCAGGGCCGCGCGGCGGGGTGGAAAAGCGGTCATCGTTCCCGACGGCGTGTGTGTGATCGGGTAAGAAGTACCCGGGGCAAGCGCGTGTGCGAGTCATGCTGCGGCGCGTGTGCGCCGGTTCGTTGCGTATGCATCGAACCGGGATTCGGTCATGTCACGCACTGTTCGTCGGGTATGCCGCTTCTATTCTGGAGTAGGGGCGCACGAACGATCGTGCACGGGTGTTCCCTTCGGATTCCCCCGTTTTCTTGACGTTTTTTCATCGAGATTGAATTGCGACGATACGGAGCGCGTGAATGACAGCAGAATTTCCGGCTACATATGTTGTGGGTAATGCAACGGGCCTGACCGCCCGACCGCTTCTGCAGGAACTGGTCGATCTCCCGATGAGCGTGAGGCGGTTCGGGGTGATGGGAGACGGCGTGACCGACGATACGGCGGCACTCCAGGTTGCGCTCGACGCCGGGATCCCGCTGTACTTTCCGCCGGGAACTTACCTGTACAGCAATACGCTGACTGCAACGGCGTCGATCATGGGAGCCGGGTGGGATTCGATCCTGCAGTGCACGACACCGCAAGGCGAAAATTCGGTGATTTACTGGCGCAACGCCAGTCGTTTCAAAATCCGGGATCTGCAATTCTTTTCGAAGAATTCGACCGCGTACTATCCGGACGAGAACGCAGGTTCACTCAACCTGCTGGATTGCAGCCAGTTCGAGATTTCGGGATGCAAGTTCAACAACTCGGCCGGCGGTGGCGCGATCATGCGCAGTTGCGTCAACGGCAAGGTGTTCGGCAATACCCTGCTCGACGTCTGGCATGACGGCATCCATGTCACGAAGGCCAGTTCGGACATCACCATCACGAACAATGAAGTGATCAACGGCGGTGACGACGCGTTTGCGGTGGTGGGCTATTTCAACGAGGGTGTCCGGCCCTGCCGCGTCACGATCGCAAACAACCGGGTTGTTGGAACCAAATACGCGCGGGGCATAGCGATTGTCGGGGCGCAAGACGTCACGGTGACCGATAACCAGATCTATAACCCGATGGCAGCCGGTATTTATGTCGCGTCGGAGTTGACGAGCGTCTACCAGTCTTACGGCAACGACAATGTGACGGTCGCCAACAACGTTCTGGATACGTGCGGCGTGCAATCCAATATCGGTGCAATCGTCAATTCGCCAAACGGGCCGCTCGGTTATGGGGCATTGGTCGTGACCGCGACGGCCGGATTCAATAACTCGAACATCACGATCGTCAACAACACGATCAAGAACGCTGCGGGAACGCCGATCGGACTGTGGCAGCCGGCCGGAAGCAACATCCACGTCAACATTTCGCAGAATACGATCACAAATGCGTGGGACCCGAACAACAAGAACGGTTTTCCGTTGACGACGATCGGTGCGACGTCCGCATCGACGACGCTGAACTTTGCCAATACCCCCGGCGTCGCTGTCGGCATGATGGCCTGGTATTTCGACGGGTCGACAAGCGTACCGATCGGCACGGTCGTATCGGCAGGCGTATCGACTGTGACGCTGAACCGCAGTGCGACCGTGCCGAGTGGAGGGAGCGTGATCTTTTCCGGTGTCGGCCTGTTCGGTGCGACGATTCGGACCACCGCGGCGGCCCTGAACGGTGCGACATCGTTGACGTTCGCCACGACGACAGGTGTCGCCTGCAACGACAACTACGGTTTCGGGTCGCCCGGAAACGAAACGACAGGTGTGTCGATCGGGCAGGGTGTCAGCGGGGCCAACATCGCGGTCGGAACCTTCGTGACCGGCGTGACGGCGAATTCCGTCACGCTGAGCAAGGCGACGACCGGCACCGTGGCGAGCGGTGCTTCCATCGTCTTTACCCCGATGGTCTGCATGACGACTCAGACGATCAAGACCTCGGCCGCGGCGGCGGCTGGAACCAACACGCTGACGTTTACGCCGTACCCGTCGGCACGCGGCTGTGCCGTGGGGCAAGGTGTATCCGGAACGAATATCCCGGTCGGCACTTACGTGACGTCGGTTTCCGGTAACGGAAATGGCCCGACCGTGACACTGTCCAGCAATTTCACGGGTAGCGGAATCGCCAGTGGCGCGTCAATCACGTTCACCGGAACCGGCGGACTCAGCGCCGTTTCCGGAATCACGCTGTACAACACGCGAGGGTGCATCGTCTCGAAGAACCAATTGTCCGGCATCTCGAAGGACGGAATCTACGTGGATGGATCGTGCGCGTCGTTCACGGAGATCAGCGGCAATACTGGCGAGAATATCGGCTGCTGCAACGGCTTTGCCCGCCTCATCACGGTCGGGGCGCTCGCGGCCGGGGCGTCGCTCAAGTTGCGGGGAAACTATATGGCCCAGCCGGTCAATTATCCCCGTGCAATCGACGCGCTGATCTCGTCGAACTCGTGGGCCTACACGTCGTGGAGCGAAGACAACATCGCGCAAAACGGTTTTGTCGGTTTCGGCGTGCAGTTGATACCGGTTCCGCAGGTGGTGGGTGCGTCACCGTGGACGTTCGCGAACAGTTACCCGAGCGCGGTCAGCCTGTCGGTCACCGGCGGCACCGTGTCGTCGATCGGCGTGTCCCGAAACGGGCAAGCGTCCTATGCGTGCGGATTGACGAACGGGTTGATCGATCTCAAGCCTGGCGATGCGATGACGGTCACCTTTAGCGTGGCGCCGAGCGTCACGATGATTCCGAGACTGGGGCAGTAACGCGCGTCTTCGCGTCGAAATCCGGGCGGGGACGGCAAGCCGGGATCATGCCGATCCGACGGATCGGTGGGACGGCTTCAGGACGCGCCTGAGACAGCTTTGAGAGGTTCGAAACAAATGCGCCGCTCGGTGGGCCGCATTCAACGTTTTCGTCAACCTTCATCAAGCGTATTCATCAACCGCATGTCGAGGATCGATATGGCATTCCAGCTTCAGGATCGTGTTCAGGAAACGACGACGACCACCGGTACGGGGGCGCTCTCTCTGGCGGGTGCAATGACCGGATTCCGTTCGTTTTCGTCTGTTTGTGCAAATGCCGATACCTTCTATTACGGGTTGCAGGCCGTGACCGGTGCCGGTGCACCGAGTGGCAACTGGGAGATCGGAATCGGCACATACAACGCGAGCGGAAACACGCTGTCGCGTACCACCGTGCTGGCCTCGAGCAACGGCGGGATCGCCGTGAATCTTGCAGCAGGTACCACGCAGGTATGGATTGCTCAGCCGGCGGCACTGCCTGCCAATTTGCCGGTCAGCGCCAAATACTTTGGCGCGAAGGGAAATACGAGGATCGTCAACGATGGTGTGACGACGTCAGGGTCGACGGCGATTTCGTCGGCATCGGCCGCGTTCACGGTGTCGGACGTCGGCAAGCGTATCGATATTGCGACGACCAATGCAAGTGGCGTCGCGACGCTTGTGGTCTCCACGACGATTGCGGCATTCGTCAGCGCAACACAAGTGACGCTCGCGAAAGCAGCCGGTGCTTCCGCCACGGCGGCGAATGTGGTCTACGGCAGCGACGACGGCCCGGCCCTGACGGCTTGGTTGAACTACCTGATGACCATCTGGCCCGTCAAAGGCGATCTTCCTGCCGGGGTCTACTATTCGGGTACCGCGCTGCCCGCGATCACGAAGCCGATCGCCTTGTTCGGGCATTCGGCGCGTACCTCGATCATCCAGTTTGGCGCCGGGGTCACCGGTCAATGCCTGACAGTACTGAACGCGGGTTTCAATAACGAAGCAACGGACCTCCCGCAAACAGGCAACGTATCCTGGACATCCACCACGGCCGTCCTGGCCGGTTGCGTGCTGCGTGACTTTACCCTTCAGGGCAATCGCGCGTGCACGTCGCTTCAACATGGATTGGTATTGCAAGGCAACGTGGACTGGCTCGACGTCGCGCACGTGAACTGCCTGTATTTCCGGGGCGGCGGTGTGCTGTGGATGGATACCGGAAGCGGATCGACGCAAGCGCGCGCCAACGTACGCGAAGTCAATCTGGATACGATGAAGATCAGGCATTGCGGCGACGTGTCGACGAACACGCCCAGCCTTGGCATCTATCTTGACGACAGTCCGGCCGCCGCCGGATCCGATTCGTCGAACCTGTTCAACCTGAACAATATCGACATCATCTTCAGTTATGGCACGGCGTTCGCCGTGCAGGACCGGCGCACGTCGAATACCGGCTTTCCACTGTACGGCATCCAGGCGCGCAACATCGTGCTGCATGATCGCATGACGACGATGGGCCTGAGCGGAGGGCGCATGTTCAGCGTCATCGGACAGGTCACCAACTGCCTGTTCGACATCAACTTCCCGTTGAGTGCGCGCAACGACTATGCGGCCGAGATTCTGCCAAACCCGAATTTCAATGTTTATCCGACCGACAACGAATTCACCTTTGCATTCCCGAAGACGGTCAAGGGCGTGATTGTCGGGAACGTCGGCTATAACGCGATCAGGTTCAGGAATTACTTCGGATGTGCTGAAGCGGTCTATATCGCCACCGAGAGCCCATACAATCTGAGAATCGATTGCGAGACTGACAGCGTGTTCCAGCAGATCACCACGGCCCTGGTGCTGACCGGTACGGGTGCCGTGCCGATTCCGGGCTGGTCGTTCGGCACGACGCCGAACCTGTCGATCTTCATGCCGGTGAATGCCGTCAACGGGACCGGCGACACGACACTGGCGACGATCTTCGGGATCACCGGCACCATTACGCGTTCCGGAAGCGTGACGGCAGGAACGGACAGTTATACGTTTACGCCGTCTTCATCCAATACCTCGTATATCCCGGCCGGCGAATACTTCTCGAAGATCTGCGTCGACGCTTCGCAAGGCAACGGTGTCGCCGGTCGCTACAAATATATTCCTGAAGACCGCTACGGGCGCGCAGTCAATAGCGCATGGGCAAGCGGACGCCTTCTGCAAATGTGGCCCTGGCAGTTTCACATCGAGAATGCAACCGGGCTCGTTCGGTACAGCTATGGTGCGCCGACGGCCGACAGCGCCGGCAATGCGATGGCGGTCTGGGCCAATGGCTTCGTCGGCACCAGTTCGACGCCGAGTGTGACCGGAATCAGCAAGCTGACGGCGAACTATGCGCTGCCGACGACGCTGACGAACCTTGTCGGCGGGATTGACGGTCAGTCGATCAAGATCGTTGCGACCAACGGGAACTGCACGATTGCGAACAACGCGAACATCCAGACGGCAACCGGGACCAACGTCGTCATGGCGACCGGTCAGGTTCTGACCTTGACTTTCGACGCAACCCTGAACAAATGGTGTAGCGGCTGACAAGACCGTCATGGAGACTTCGTGACTCGGCCTTCCACGGCAACGCGCACCGATCGGTGCGCTTTTTTTTGCAACGACGGATCCGGCGACCGCGCTTGCGGTAGCCGGGCGACGGTTTCCGGTGGTGGGGTCAGCGTAGCGGGGCGTGAGCGTCTGGGGCGATCGGATGCTTGTATGAAGATTGGCTTTCGGTGAGGTTGCTCACATACACGCGGTGCCGGACAGTGTTCAATCAGGTATCAGCGCGTGAGCACCCCGGCCGGAGCACGACCGGCCAGGCGGTGTCGGCGCGTGGTGCGCGGGGTCGTATCGGGCGACGATTGACGCTGCGATGCAGGTGGCATGGGGTGCGCCGGCCGACCGGCTGCAGACGAGCGCGACAGGGTACCGCTCATGACGACCTGTACGGATCGACGTGCGATGCAAGGGCCGCGCGGCTATGCAACGCGAGTCGTGCCGGCAAGCGTAATGCGGCAATCCGTCATGTCGGCGGGTTCCAGCACAGTTTGGAAAGACGCGATGTCAACTACTACACAAACCAGATCGAGGATCGGTTCACCGCGACTGCTCGCGGCGGCGGTGACCGTGTGTGCGCTGAGCGCATGTGCATTTGCGCCCGGCATGACGTACCGCGCGCCGGCGGAACGCGACGCGAATGCACGCGTGGGCGTCGCCGCGTCGGGTGCGGGCGGCCTCGACGGCGTACAGAACGTGTCGAGCGCGGACCTGATCGAAATCACGCCGGCATTCGTCGAGCAGCAGCACGCCACGCGTTCCGCCAGCGTCGACGCCGAAGTCCGGCACCTGTTCGGCACGCCGAAGGCGTACGTCATCGGTCCCGGCGACGTGCTGAACATCGTCGTATGGGATCACCCCGAACTGAACCTGCCGACGGCCCAGGCGACGAATGGCGACAACGTCGGTACCAACTCGGTCGCGGCGGGCTACACGGTCGACGCGAGCGGTAACGTGCAATTCGCGTATGCCGGCCTCGTGCACGTCGCCGGGATGACCGAAGCGGAGGCGCGCACGGCACTGACCAGACGACTCGGCGAATATGTGCGCAAGCCGCAGATTGCACTGCGCATCCAGGCATATCGCAGCAAGCGCGTGTATCTCGACGGCGAAGTTCGTACGCCCGGGTTGCAGATCGTCAACGACATGCCGATGACGCTGCCCGAGGCGATCGATCGCGCAGGCGGATTCACGACCGCGGCCGATCGGTCGCAAGTCACGGTGACACGCAGCGGCAAGACGGTAAATGTGAGCCTGCCGGCGATGATTGCGGCCGGTGTGAATCCGTCGAACATCCTGCTGCGCGACGGCGACCTGGTGCGCGTGCGTGCGACGAGCGAAGCGAAGGTGTTCGTGCTTGGCGAGGTGTCGCGCCCGGCGACGCTGACATTGACCGACGGGCGAATGAGCCTGGGCGAAGCGCTCGGCGACACGGGCGGCGTGAGCCAATACACGTCGGACGCGCGGCAGATTTACGTGGTGCGCCGCGGGCCCGACAACCGGCCGCTGGTCTATCACCTGGACGGGAGTGCGCCGGCATCCTACGCGCTCGCCGACCAGTTCGCGCTCGAGCGTCGCGATGTCGTATTCGTCGACGCGTCATCGCTGGTGCGCTGGAGCCGTGTCGTGAACCTGCTGATTCCGTCTGCGGCGCAGGGAGCGCTGACCGCCCGCGCCGTTACACCGTGAAGCGCGTTTCGGATGCCGCTGTCGCGATGTTCCGGCCCGCTTCGAGCGCAGTGCGGCGGAACGTATTGAAAATGTAATGTGACGTACGCAATACGTCAGAAATGGATGGTCTACTACCCGTAGACATTCGAGCGGGGCCGTCTGCCCGACGCATCGAGGTCATCCGGCGTGAAAAATGGCGATATGACGGAATGCGAATGAAGGACATTCTCGGAAGCAGTCTCAACGACGAAGCGCAGGCGGATCGGGGTGGTCCGCGGCGAACGCTCGCACGTCAGGCGTGCGCGTCTCTTCGTTCAGGCGAGTAGCGATCGACCACTTGCCCCATGGCCTGCGGCAAGCACGCATTGAAATCCGGCCTGTCAGACACTTAAAACAAGGACCAAACCATGACACCCATCCAGTTCGATGGATGCGTCGGCTGGCTTCACGAGGGTAATCGATCCCATGGCATCGTGATTTGCGAACCGCTCGGCCACGAGGCGCTCTGGCTTCATAAACTGGTACGCTCACTCGCCGAGCATCTCGCGGATCGTGGCTTTCCGGTGCTGCGTTTTCACTATCCTGCAAGCGGTGATTCGCTCGGCGACGAACAGGACTCGGATCGCTTCGAGCGGATGCTCGAGGGCATCAGGCAGTCCGTTCTCACGCTGCACGAGCGCGTAGCGCCAGACAGCCTGACGCTCGTCGGCATACGCGCCGGCGCGGCGCTGGCGCTCCTCGCAGCCGAGGGTATGCCGCGGCTCACGCGTTTCGTCGCAATTGCGCCGGTCGTGCGCGGCCGCGGCTACGTACGCGAGCTTTCCCTCGTTGCACAACGTTGGCTCGATAACGTGCCGCCGACCGTACGGGATGCGGTGCGCGACGAACGGCCGTTCAATGTACTCGGTCACGCGTATCCCGACGATCTCGTCGATGCACTCCGGCGCATCGACCTGTGCCATGCTGCGGCGAACATGCGCACGTTGCCGGCACGCGCGTTGCTCGTCGATGCGCCGTATGGCGACAGTGCCGCATTGTCGGACGCGCTGCAGGCGCGCGGTGTCGCGGCGAGCGTTCATACGTGTCAGGATTGGTCGGTCGCGATGCGCGAACCGCTCTGGTCGCGGTTGCCCGATGCGCTTCCCGATACGATCGCGAACTGGATCGAGGACGGTGCGGATACGGTCGCACGCGTCCCCCGTGCGCCACGCCCGGTATCCGACGTCGTACTGGCGGGTAAGGGCAGCATCGAACACTTGATACGTGTCGGCCCGCAACAACTGGTCGGCGTGTTGAGCGAACCGGCCGGTGACAGGCTATGCATCGGTGCGCCCACACTGCTGATCGCCAATACGGCCGCCAATCCGCGCATCGCCGACGGACGGCTTGCCGTTCGGCTGGCGCGGTCGCTCGCGGCGCTGGGCATCCGCAGCCTGCGGTTCGATTCGAGCGGCATCGGCGACAGCAGTGAGCGTGCGCGTGACGACCAGACGGACATTCCGTACTCGGACCAGGCGGTTGGCGACATGGTTGCCGCTGCGCGCTGGCTGAAAGAAGCGGGACACCACAAGATCGTTGCGTTCGGGATCTGCTCCGGGGCGTACGCATCGCTTCACGCGGCCGCGCGGGCGCCCCTGGCCGGCGTGATCGCGGTCAATCTCCCGGTTTTCATCTGGCCGCGCGGGCAGACGCTCACGAATGCCGTCAATAACCAGACCAATTCGATGCGTGGCTATGCCGCATCGTTGCGCAATCTCGACAAGTGGCGCCGCCTGCTCGCCGAGGGGCGCGACCTGCGTCCCGTATTGCGCGCGCTTGTCCGCTTCGTTTCGGATGTCATGACCGTACCGGTCAGGCGCTTCATGGAGCGTGTTGGCCGGGGGGGCGGCAAGGACACGCCCCGTGGCTTGCTGCGTGACATGTCTGCGCGCGGCATCCAGACGCATCTGATCTACGGTACGTTCGACGCGGGTGTCGACGTCGTAGTCCGGAATTTCGGCTCGGCGTCCAGCGGTGCGTTCGCGCACTTGCCGAATGTATCGGTCGACACTCAGGATGCACTCGATCACTCGCTGCGCGGCACGGCTGCCGCGCAATACGTGATCGATCGATGCACTGCGTTGCTGACCGACTGGCATGCGCCGGCAGTGTCCGCCGTCAGCGCCGGCGCCGTCGCGAAACCGAAAGCGGAAACGAAGACGGAACGCGCGATCCAATAGCACGTCGGCGTGCGCCGAACCGACGCAAACGCGGTGGAGTCGGCCATTTGCGGAGGGCTGAACGTCTGGCATAGGAGCGGCGCCCGGGACGTAACACGACCCGATGCGTCGGGACGCCCGTTTGAAACCGCCCGTAAGTAATCGTGCGAACAGATCCCGGACTTCCGAAACACTATCGTGGCGGTATCCATTTCTCCTGTCGTCGCGCCTGTGAGGGGGGCGGCGCCACGAGGCCGTTCAGGAATACCGATGCAACGAAATCGCCACGAATGCCGAAACACGAGCACATGCTGCGGTCTGCAGGCCGAGCATGCAGGAGGAGGGCCTGGTACGGGCTCGCGGAAAGGGCGAACCGCGCCGCCTCCCGCGTACGCGGGCCGTGACGACGCGTCGCGTTCACGGTACGACGTCCGTTGAGGCCCGTCGTGACGCGCGTGTTGATCATCAACGACTTCGTTCGCAGGGGCGGGGCCGAAGAGGTATATCGGGTATCGGTCGACGTGCTGCGCGCCCGCGACGGCGTCGTGGTCGAAACCTTCGACGAGCACACGCTCCCCGATGTCGAAGACAGCCGGCGTTCGCGCGCGTGGTCGCCAGCCGCTGCACGTGCGCTGGTCACGCTGCTCGAGCGATTTCGTCCGCAACGGATCCTCGTGCACAACTATCACAACCTGTTGTCGAGCGCGATCCTGCCCGTGCTGGCGCGCTACAAGCGGCGGTCGGGATGTGGCTTGTACCTGACCGCGCACGACTACCATCTGTTGTTCTACAACCCGAGCCTGATGGTCTATTCCCGGGGAACGGCGCGGCCGTTGTCTCCGGACGAGCTGCGTCGCGTCCGGCGTCTTGCGCTCACGGCCAGTCCGCACGGTTTTCTTCACGACCTCGGGAAGAAGTTGCACTGGCATGCGGTCAAGGCGCTGTTCGACCCGATCAGCCTGTTCGACGAGATCCTCTGTCCGAGCCCCTTCATGCGCGACCTGATTGCGCGGTCCGGTCGAACGCCTGCCACGCTGGTGCCGAACCCGATCGACGCCACGCTGGTGCCGCGCGCGCCGAAGCCGGCGAAGGGCGATCGTCTCGATCTCGCGTTTGTCGGTCGCGTGGAACCGGACAAGGGCCTTGCGCAGTTCCTTGCACGGATGACCGAATCGGCAGGCGATGCGATTGCGTCGCTCACTGTCTACGGTGACGGATCGGAGCGCGGCAACCTGGAACAACGGTACGCGGCACTCGTCGAATCGGGGCGGTTGCGTTTCGCAGGACGTCTCGATCACGACACATTGTTCGCCGCACTGCCCATGCACGATGCGCTCGTGTTGCCGTCAATCTGGGTGGAGAACGCGCCCCTCGTCATTGTCGAAGCCGCAGTGCTCGGCCTGCCGGCGCTCGTCCACGACATCGGGAGCCTGTCGACCTTCGGCGACGAGATCGGCAACAAGATTCGCTACCGGGATACGCCTGACGGCTTCGCGCGCGCACTGGCCGAACTGCGTGCGCACCTCGACAGCGAAAAACGACGCTACGACTGGACGCGTTACTCGGTCGACTGCTATGCGTCGTCGCTGTACGCCGTACTCGGTATCGGTAGGGACAGCCCGCGCACGTGGGCACATTGACGGTCGGTGCACTGTTCATATTCAGCCCGGAAAGCACGATGACCGCCGTCCGAAAAAACTTTGCGTTGTTGTTTTCGCTGCAAATCTCGACCTATGTCATCCCTCTCGTCACGTTGCCGCTGCTGACGCGCGTGCTCGGCCCGCAACAATACGGAACGCTGTCGTTCGTGCTTGCGGTTGCAACGTACTTCATCAACCTCGCGAATTACAGTTTCGACCTGACTGCAACGCCGCGTGTTGCGCTCGCGAAGGACAGGGGGGAGCGATCACGCATCTTCTGGACGACGGTTTGCGCCCAGTGGCTGATTACCGTTGCCGGCTTCGCCGTGCTCATCGCGCTGACGATGCTGATTCCGCATTTCGCGGCGGAGCGCACGGCACTGCTCATCGGATTCGGTATGGCGATCGGTGCCGCGTTGACACCAGGCTGGTATTTCCAGGGAATCCAGCGGTTGAGCGTGTACAGCGTCACGGTAGTCGCATACCGTGCGCTCAGTGTCGCCGCCTTCTTCATGTGGGTTCGCACGCCTGACGATCTCCTGCCTGCCGTCGCGATCAACGCGGCGGTACCGTTGCTGTGCGGGATCACGTTGCTGGCCTATCTCTTCCTTCAGCGCGAGATCGAAGGGGTGCGCGTGCGGTTTGCCGATATCGTGATTGCGCTGCAAGGCGGTTTTCAGGTGTTCCTCGCGTCGACGTCGATCTCGTTCTACGCGTCGACCAATACCGTGCTGCTGAGTATCGTCTCGGGTAACGTCGCCGCCGGCTATTTCGCTGCGGGTGACAAATTGATCCGGGCAGCGGTCGGCCTGTTGCAGCCGCTGCGGGCCTCGACCTATCCACACATTACCTATCTGATGCATCACGCGCGCGACGAGGCATTCGCGTTCCTGCGCAAGCTGATCGTCGTGCAGGGTGCGCTCGTCCTGGCCATGTCGGCCGTCATCTACGCGTGCGCGCCGATCGCTGTCCGGATTCTGTACGGCAGCTCATTCGCGCCGACGATCGGCGTGCTGCATTGCCTGGCGCTCGTGCCGTTCATGGCATGCATGACGGATCTGTTCGGCGTTCAAACGATGCTGCCGCTCGGCATGAAGCGCGCCTTCAGCATCATCCTGATTTCCTCCGGCATGTTGAATGTGACGTTGCTGCCGCCGCTTGCCATGCTGTTTGCCGAGCGGGGTGCGGCTATCGCGGTGTTGATCACGGAAACGGCCGTCGCTGTCGCGCTTGCGTATGTCCTCCGTCGCGAACGGGTCGGCGTCGTCGATATATCGGTGCGTTCGGGTTGACGCGATTCGCGCCATGAATACACGACGCAGGGGGCAGGATCGTGGCGAGATCCGGTCGCGCCGCAGGCACGGAAAGTGTGAGGTGTCGAACGTTTCGCCGGATTGCGCCCGCCTATACTGGCCTGACATGAGCGCAGGCCGGCGACGCTTCGCCGCGCCTGATCGGCGCGATTCGCACGGGGCGGCTTGCGCGAACCGTGTCGCGTGCCACGCCTTCGCGTCGCTCCGCTCGAAAACAGGTGTATCCAGCATCATGAACGGAAACCGATCGATTAACCGGCTCTGGGCCGCCACTTTCATGATCGCGATCGCGAGCGAGGTCTTTTCCGGCGCGATTCGCTATTACACGTCGCTCGCCGGCATTTCGATGCTTGGTTATCTGCCCAAGGCGATGATGGTCGGCTGCATCGTGCTTGGCCTCGCGATTCGACCGCGTATCGATATGCTGCTCGTCGGAAGTTACCTGGCCGTACAACTGTGCGTTTCGCTCGCGAACGGCGTCAGTCTCGTCGCCGCGTGTTTCTGGGTCTGGACGGTCGCGCCGTTGCTGTTCGTGCTTCTCATGCCGCCCGGCACGCTTGACATGCTCGAGTCGAATTCGATCCGGTTCGCGTTCGTCGTGTTGACGACGGCATGCTGCGCCGGCGTCATGCTCAACGGGTTGGTGCACCTGCCGTGGGTGGGCGGGAGCATCGACGTCGACGGCGTCAATGTGCAGCTTGCTTCGTCCAATTACGTCGGTACCGTTCCGCGCCTTCCCGGTTTCGGTAGAAGCAGCGCGACGACCGGCCTCGTGATCGGCTTGCTGACCACGTGGCTCGTCCCGCGCCTGCGCCATGCGATGGCGGTCGTGGTGCTGCTCGCCATGTCGGCGGCCGCCATCTGGGCCACGACCAACAAGACGACACTCATTGCACTCTCGCTCGTATTGCTCTGTTTCGTCACGCTGAAAACGACAGGCCTGAGGCGCGCCTGTATCGTCCTGACCGCACTGGTGATCGTATTGCCTGTCGCGGGATGGGTGATCGCCGCGACGACCAACGTCGGTGTTCCCGATACGGGATCGCTCGCTTCGATGCAGGACCGGTTGTTGAACACCTGGCCGAAGCTGCTCGACGGCATGGCGAGCGCAAACCTGCTCTGGTTCGGTGTCGGGCCCGGCGGCTTCGGTTCGGCGACGGCGTACTATACGGCCGATTTCGGTTTCAATACCGGCTACTCCGATAATGCGGCGCTCTATGTCGTCGCGAATCTCGGTGTGGTGGGAGCCGTGCTCGTCATGCTCGTATTCGCACAGCGCGTGCTTGCAAGTCGTGCCGACGACCCGCGCGCATGGCTGATGCTGCTCTTCGTGCTGTTGAGCGGCGTGACGACCGACATCTTCGAAGCGCTTGGCTGTCTGCTTTTTACGGGCATTGCGATTCGCACGCTGACCATGCATGCCGGCCGCGAGTGTCTGACCGGTCGCGACGCGCCGGAGCGTGCGGTGAACTGGGCGGGCAGTCAATGAGCACGGCCGTTCATTCTGCACGCGCAAGGCGCTGGGCGAGGTGGTTCGCAAGCGCGCTGCTCTGGGTCGTCGTCATATCGACCGCGTCGAATTCCGCTGGCTCGGACGAACCGGCTGTCGTCCTGCCGAACGCGACACAGATGACGGCGCTGCCGTTCGTCGCCCTCCCGCGCTTTTTCGACACGCGCGCGAATTCGGGCGTAGCGATTCACGAGATCGACGATCCGGCGCTGCTCGACGCGGTACGAGATGCCGGATTCTCGTTCGTCCGTACCGACCTGTTCTGGGATTCGGTGGAAACACCGAGAGGCTGGGATTTCTCGCGCTACGATGCACTCGTCGCCAACCTGCGCGCGCGCCGGTTGGGGGCGCTGTTCATCCTCGGCTACGGACATCCGCGATACGCGCCCAAGCAGCCGCCGACGTCGCCCGCACAGATCGACGCATTCGCCGAGTATGCGACCCAGGCAGCGAGGCACTATCGCGATCAGCCCGTACGCTTCGAAGTCTGGAATGAGCAGGATCACAAGGACTACTGGCTCGCGTCGCCTTCGCCGGCCGCGTACCGAAACCTGCTGGAAGCGACCGTCCGGGCGGTCAAGGCCGCGAATCCGGATGCAGTCGTTGCGACGGGGGGCGTTCAGCAGGTGGACATGACCTTCATCCGTGCGGTCGGCGATATCGGCAGCGCATCGCAGCCCGCACCCGACGCGGTCAGCGTGCATCCGTATCGGCAGAATGCGCCGGAGACCGCGCTGGGCGACTATGCCGCGCTCGCGCGCGATCTCGCCACCTATCGCACGGTTCCCGCGATCTGGGCCACCGAGTGGTCGTATCCGACCTATGCATACAAGTACGTGTCGCACACGCGTGACGGTCACGATCCGGTTGCGCGTGAACGCCAGGCGCGCTACGCGGTGCGGCGCCTGCTGGTCGACTGGATCGCGCAGATCGGGCTCACCGCTTACTACGACATGCGCAACGATGGTCGCGATCCGAAGAACGTGGAGCACAACTTCGGCTTGCTGGACGCCGACAACACGCCGCTGCCGGCGTACGTCGCGGTTCGCCATCTGTTCTCGTTTACCGCGAACGCCCGCGCCGCACGACTGTTTCTCGATCCGGTCCGCCGCTTCGCCGTCCTGCAATTGCGTGCCGAAGGCGTCGTGAAATACGTGGTCTGGTGTTATGGAAACGACAAAGCGGTCGACGTCGACCTGTCGCAATTGCCCGTTGCCGGTACGTTCGCATCCGACCTTTATGGAGCGTCGCTCGACATCACGGGGCGTCGGCTGACACTACGCGAAGAGCAGGGCCCGGTGTTCATCGTCTCGGCGACTGGCCGATAGCCGGCAAGCAGGATCGAAAACGGTCGCCTCATTCAGAAAACAAACATGATATCCAACGCACGAAACATCCAGCCCCCGCAGCGGGCACCGGACGAATCCGGGATGACGCAGCTTTGGCAAGCCGTCAAGCAGCATCGCCGCCTGTTCTTCGCAACGATCGGCGTCACGTTCGTCGCGGGCGTGCTGTACGCGCTACTGGCCACGCCACAGTATCGCGCCGAAGCACTGCTGCGCGTCCAGACCAAACCCGGTTCGTCGATCAGTTCGCTCTCGGACGTTTCCGGAACGATCGCAGCATCGCCGTCTGCCTCCGACGAAAGCGAGATGCTGATTTCGCGCGCAGTCATCGACAGCGCAATCGATGCGACCGGTGCCGATCTGGATATCCGCAATGCAAGCCGGTTTCCGGTGATCGGCTCATTCGTTGCGTCGCGCTTCGATGCGGACGACACGCTCGCGCCGGCGCCGCTCGGGCTGACCGGTTACGCGTGGGGCGGCGAGCGGCTCGACATCGGTGAATTCTCGATTCCTGCGAACGCGCTTGGCGATCGATTCAGGATCGTCGCGGACGACGCGAACACCTGGACGCTCCAGGACGACGACAACCGTACGCTTGCGCACGGCAAGGTTGGTGAAACGGTGCCGTTCCGGCTGCCCGGCGAAAGTACGGCCGGCCGGTTGCGCGTCGACGTGCTGCGCGCGCGTCCGGGTATCGCATTCACGGTGCGCAAGCAGCCGGAGCCGCTCGTATACGAAAACGTATCGAAGCATCTGAAGACGGTCGTGCCGAACCGCGACTCGACCCTTGAGTCGCCTTCGATGATTCGGCTCAGCTACCAGGCGGATAGCGCGCGGGAAGCGAAGAACATGGTCAACGCGATCGTGCAGCAGTATCTGCAGCGTGATCTCGCGTTTCGAACCGATCGTGCGCGACGCAATCTCGACTCGCTGCGCCAGCGGCTGCCGGTCCTGAAGCAGGACTTGCAGAAGGCCGAGGACGATCTGAACCGGTACCGGACGCAGAACGGTGCGATCGACGTCGATCAGCAAGGCGCCGCGCTGATCACCCGCCTCAACACGCTGGCAGAACACCAGACCGCGTTACAGATCTCGCTGGACGACGTCAGACAGCGCTTTCTGCCAAAGAGCTTCCAGTACCAGACCGTGCAATCGCAGCTTGACCAGGTGAAGCGCGAGATCCGTGACACGAGCGCAACGGCGGCCAGGTTGCCCACGACGCAGCGCGAATTCGTGCGGTTGTCACGCCAGGTGACGATCGCGACGCAGCTCTACACGAGTGTGCTGACCAACGCGCAGCAGCTCGAGCTCACCATTTCCAGCGCGTCGCCGGGCGTGACGGCCGTCGACTGGGCGGTTGCGCCGTTCCGTCCGGTCTGGCCCAAGCGGGGCATCGTCGTGCTTGGCGCACTGCTGGCTGGCGTGTTCCTTGCACTGACGGGCGTGCATCTGCTGTCGCTGTACCGGCGTGAACTGCATTCACCGGCCGCGCTGGCGAGGTTGACCGATAGCCCCTGTCTCGCGATCGTGGCGTCGTCGCCGGCATTGGCAGCGCTGCCCGGCGGGCCGCGCCCGACCGCGTTGCCGTTGGCCGCGGCACATCCCGACGATGCGGGGATCGAATCCGTGCGTGCATTGCGAGCGAGCCTGAAGGCCGCGCTCGCGACGCATGGCGATGACAGCGAGCGTGGCAAGGTCCTGCTGCTCACGGGGGTGACGGCGGGCGTCGGCTGCAGTTTCGTGTCGTCGAATCTGGCGTATCTGTTGGCGGGAACGACCGCAAGCGTGCTGCTGATCAACGCCGACTTGCGTGTTTCGTCGATGGCCGGGGGGCCGGGCCTCGCGCAGGTGCTCGACGGCTCGGTGTCGCCCGATACCGTGACGCTGCCCGTCGCGGGCAGCCACCTGTCGATCATGCCGGCAGGTGCTCCGGTCAAGACGTCACCCGGCGAGTTGCTGGAAGGATCCGGTTTCATGACACTCATCCTGGCGATGCGCGAGCAATACGACTTCGTCGTCATCGACGGGCCGCCGCTGCTGCCGAACAACGATGCGCTCGGCATCGTCGGCGTGAAGTGCGACGCGCACGTCCTTGTGTCGCGCAGCGGCATGACACGCGCGGCCGACGTCGAGACCGCGTTGTCGCGGTTGCGGAGCATCGGTGGCGATATCACGGGGTACGTGTTCAATACATACACGGGATCGACCCGGCCGGTCGTCGAACGCGTGCGCACGCGTGGTTTTCCGGTTCCCTCGACCGAGCGCCAGCGCGTGTAATGTCGGACCCCCGGTGTCGCGGATTCTTGTTGCGGCACCGGTGTAGCGGGGGGAGGCTGGCGTTGCAACGCCGTATGGCTGATGCCGTTTGCCACGGTCGATAACGGCATCGTAGGGGCGTTGGCCCACGCGGACGAGTGCTTGCGGGCTTGCGGCGGGCGCTTGTTCGCCATGAACGTCGAAGCGATGCGGATTTGATCCGGCTCGACTCGCGCCGGCGCCAGTCCGTTCGCGTGCGCTCGACGATGCGCGTCGGCTGCCTTAAAGTCTGTCGAATATCCGGGTCATGATTTCGGCGCTCTTGCTCCAGCTGTATTGCCTGGCGTGAATGGATCCCCGGTGTTTCAGATCCTCCCGGAGTTCGGCGGAGTCGAGCAGATTGCGCAGTTTTTCCGCAATGTCGTTCGACGAGTAGGGGTCGCAATAGAGTGCGGCATCGGCGCAGACTTCAGGCAATGCCGCCGATCGTCCCACCAGGGTCGGGCAACCGTATCGCATCGCCTCGAGGGGCGGTATGCCGAACCCCTCGTAGATCGACGGATAAAGGAAGCAGGCCGCATGCTGATACAGCGCCTTCAGCTTTTCGTCGCTGATGTACCCGGCGTACTTGATGTTCGGTTCGGGCGCGGAGATATCGTCCTGCGTGCCGAACACGGCGGCATTGCGCATGCCGACGATGACGAGATCCACCGATGGGTCGTCGATTTGACGAAACGCCTCGATCAGCCGTCGGAAGTTCTTGGTGGGGTTCATGCTGCTGACCGCCAACACGAACCGGCCCGGCGTGAGCGCGTGCTCGTTCAATACGCTCGGGTCGGGTTTCAGTGCGTCGAGATGGTCTGCACCCAGTGGCACGACGCTGATCTTGTCGGTTGAAACACCACAGTGGTGCGCCAGGCGATCGCGCGAGAAGCTGGAGTTGGTCAATACGCAAACGGAAGTGCGCGCCAAAATCCAGAACATGATCCGATACCATGCCCGGAATGGGCGGGAGAAGTGCGCGGGGGTGTCGAACACCGCGGCATCGTGCATATAGATGATCTGGTTGCCAAGGAAAATGGAACCGGAATTGCTCAGGTTGACGATGCGGTCGCGGCGTGCAAAAAGCGGAAGGACCAGTTGTTCCCAGATCACGCCCTTGGCGAAACCGACCTTGACCGTCTTCGTGCCGCTCACCACGGTGTCGGTATGCGGGGGAACCAGGAGCGTGACGGAATCTTGCGGCTGCGTCCGGACAAGTGCAGAGATCAACTCGCGCGCGACGCGTTGTACCCCTGTCGTTTTCTGAGTGGCGAAACGACCGTTGTAGACGAGTTTCCGGGGTTTCCTGGGTTCTTTGGGGTTGCTCATGTCAAATCCGGTGAAATCGAGGCGCAGCCGGGCGCGTGCGCATCATGCTGAACAGCGGCGTCGGTATCGCGTTCATGGCGCGCATCGGTTCGATTGCTGAAGGCCGAGCGAGCAATATGACGAGTGCATTGCTGTCGGGGCCGACGCGCACGGTTCCCGACGTCTGCAAACCGTCAAGCCTTGACGTGCTCCGGCGCGGCATGCTCGAAATACCGGGTATCAGCGCGACGCGGGTGCACATTCAACCCGTAAAGGGAATGCCACTGCCTGAAGATGGAATTCATCGAGAACCGATGGAGCGCGAACTTTCGGGCCGATTCCCCCATTTGTTCCCGGAGCTGCCGGTCGTCGCGGAGCAGGGCGACATACCGCACCATCTCGTCGACACTTGACGCGACGTATCCGGTTACGCCGTGAATGACCACGTCGCGGTTGCCGACGACGTCCGTCACCACGGCGGGCAGGCCGGCCACCTGGGCTTCGATCAGCGCCACCGGCATGCCTTCCCATCGGGAGGTCTGGACGTAGATGTCCAGCCCGGACGTCAGCTCGAGTGCGCGCGAACGCGTCACCCAGCCGCTGCAGACGATTGCCCGACTGTCACGGGGATCCGGAATTTCGCCTGCGTCACCGCCAATCCAGAGAAACTCGACGTCGGAGTCGTGCAGTTCGGATGCCAGTTGCACGAAGGCTTGATGATTTTTCTGGAACGACGCGCGACCGCTCATTCCGATCGCAATCTTGCGATCGTCACGCGCACGGCGCGAAGGAATCTCGGCGACGTTGACGCCGTTCTCCACCAGCACTGCCGATTTCGCCCGAATTCTTCCCTTGACCTCCCTGAGCTCGCTGTCCGAGCAGGCGACAATGGTTCCGCCGAGGAGGGCTGCCGCTCGCTCGAAACTCAGGTAGGCGAACTGTTTCGCGCGGGAAACATCGCAGCGCAAAAACGAGAGACCATGCGGGGAATAGAGCACCTTTGCGGCAGGCGCGGCAATTCTTGCAGCGGCCCGCCCCAGTACACCGGCCTTCGACGAATGAAGATGGATCACCGTCGGACGGCATTCGCGCAGGCATTGGACCAGCGCGCGCAAACCGATCAGGTCGTTCCTGACACTGACTTCGCGAGCCATGCCGACGTGGACGAGTTTGACGTCGGGCCGGAAGAGCGTCTGGAAATCGGCCGGCGTTTCGGGACGAATGGAATGCAAAACGGTCACATCGACACCCGTTGCCGCTGCGTGATTGGCGAGATGGACGAGCATCGAAAGCACGCCCCCGCCAAACGCTTCGACAATATGAACGATTCTTTGGGTGGTCATCTTCTGGCCTGCCTGTTCGACCGGATACTGCGCAGTCGACCGCAAAATCGAATATCTGACGGGCCGCCACGTCGACGGCATTCAATTCGGTTGATGGAATACATCAAAAAGATATGTATAACTAAGTGACGGGATGTAATGGAACCGGTCTTTCCTTATCCGTTCCGCGTCGCTCAGGCGCGCGATATGTCGACTTTGCCGCGGGCTCGATCCGATCGATCGAGTGCCGACATGGCGAGAGCGCGAAACGCCACGTGTCTGAAGCATTGTGCTACGCACGCACGACGTGCTGGGTGCGATGCCTTACATTGGGCGAGCGAAGCGTGAGTGGCCGCGCATCGGTTTTCTACGCACGCGGTGGCGTGGTCGACACATGCTTGTCAAGCGACGTCCGGTGCAGCCGTCGGAACGTGCGTTTTCTGTGACGCAACCGGGGCCGATTGCGCCGCCCGTGCCTCGACCGCCCGCCCATACTGATCGTCGAACCGAACGATATCGTCCTCGCCGAGATAATCGCCCGATTGCACTTCGATGATTTCGAGCGGAATCCGGCCGGGATTCTCGAGGCGATGCACTTCGCCGACCGCGATGTACGTCGACTCGTTCTCGCACAGCAGGAACGTCTCGCTGCCTCGCGTCACCTTCGCGGTGCCGCGCACGACGATCCAGTGCTCGGCGCGGTGATAGTGCATCTGCAGCGACAGCCGCTTGCCAGGCTCGACGACGATCCGCTTCACCTGGAAGCGCTGGCCGAGATCGATCGAATCGTAGTGCCCCCACGGCCGCTGCACCTTGCGGTGCTCGCGCGCCTGCGGGCGCCGGTCGGTCTTCAGGCGCTCGACGATGTTCTTCACGCGCTGCACGTCATGCTTGTTCGCGACCAGCACGGCATCGGGCGTCTCGATCACGACGACGTCCTTCATCCCGACGCACGCGATCAGGCGGCCCTCCGAACGCACGAGGCTGTCCTGCGTGTCCTCGAACACGATCGGGCCGCGCGCGACGTTGCCGTGATCGTCCTTCGGCATGATTTCCCAGATCGCATCCCAGGTACCGACATCCGACCAGCCGGCCGCGAGCGGCACCACGATGCCTTCGATGCCGAGTTCGCCGTGCTCCGCGAGCCGTTCCATCACCGCGTAGTCGATCGAGTCCGACGGGCACGTGTCGAAGGCCGCCGCATCGATCCGGAAGAACGGATCCTCGGGAATGCCCGCGCGCCACGCGGTTTCGCAGGCCGCATGGATGTCCGGTGCGAGTGCGCCGATCGCCTTCAGCCAGACCGATGCGCGCGTTACGTAAATCCCGCTGTTCCACCAGTAATCGCCGGATTGCAGGTAGCGTTCGGCCAGCGTCGCATCGGGTTTTTCGACGAAGCGCCCGATCGCGTAGCCGCCCTGGCCACCGTGGCGGCCCGTGCGCGGCTCGCCGACCTGGATGTAGCCGTAGCCCGTCTCCGCGCGTCGGGGCAGCACGCCGAGCGTGACGATCGCCCCTTCCTGCGCGTAGCGCGCCGCGCGCGCGATCGCGTCCTGGAACGCGCCGACGTCGGTGATCACGTGATCGGCGGGCATCACCGCGAGCACGGGATCGTCCGCGAGCTGGCTCGCGTCGAGCGCCGCAAGCGTCAGCGCGGGCGCGGTGTTGCGCGCGGCCGGTTCGAGCAGGATGCGGGCCGGCGCCGCGCGACCGACCACCTGCGCGGCACTCATGATGCGATGCTGTTCGCCGCAGACCAGCAGCAACGTGTCGCCGAGCGACGCGTTCGCGATGCCGTTCAGGCGGCGCGCCGTCGCCGACAGCGGCGATTCGTTCGAAATCAGCTCGATCAACTGCTTCGGATACTGCTCGCGGGACAGCGGCCACAGCCGGGTGCCGGAGCCGCCGGCGAGAATCACCGGCAGGATGCGCGGCAGGTCGGGATCGGGAACCGGGCGAAGGGTGCGGGTCATCGATTGGCTCCGGTGTCGGCGGGCAGCCGGTTGTGTGTACGGCTGTCGGCACGTGCGTCGTCGTCGCGCGACCGGTGTGCCGAAACGACCCGCTGCAGCAGGCCGCGCAGCGCGCCTGCCGCGCGGTCGCTGGGCCGCACCAGGCCGACGAACGGCGCACCCTGTTCGAGATACGGGCCGTAGGCCTTGCGGAATCCGAAACGCTTGTAGAACGCCTGGCGCGGTGCCGGGACGTGCGTGCGCACCGCGGCGTCGGGCCACGCCGCCTGCGCGGCGGTGAGGGCGCGCCCGATCAGCTGCTCGAGCGTCGCGTCGTCGCGTCGGCGCTCGCTCGTCAGCACCTTGTCGATCACGGCGTCCGGGTCGATGTCGTCGCCGGGCAGGATGCGTGCATAGGCCGCGACTTCCATCGTGTCGCCGTCGCGTACGGTCGCATAGACATGCAGCGCACCGGCGTCCTTGCCGTCGATGTCGAGATGCGTGTGCGCGTCCTCGACCACCAGCACGGCGTTGCGCGCGCGCAGGATTGCGTAGAGATCGACGGCGCCCAGATGTTCGAATTCACAACAATGCCATTCCATGATGCTGTCCTCGCGTGATGCCTTCGGCACGCCGTGCCGCGCGGACGCGATCGTTCCGTGCGGTGCGGCGATTCTCATCATCCGGGTGCGCCGTGCGCCGGTCTGTTCGAAAGCGTACTCTCGCTCCGGATTCGCGCGGCCGGCGCGGCACGCATAGCTCGGCCTGCCGCGCGAGCGCCGAAAAGTGCGGTAGCACACACCGCGGCGGCCCGTGCTTTTCCATAATTGACCCATCGTCGCGGCCCGCCTCGATGCGCGGCCAGCCAACATCGAACGTCAATAAAGAACCGGGGCAGGACTTGAAGATTTCGAGCATTCACGACGGGGCGATCGTGCATGGCGGTGCCGGGCACACGCTCGCGGTCGGCTGCATCGCATGGGCAGACCGTGTCGAGCCTCGTCGAATTCCTTCCGGGTCGTGCGCGCCCGCGCGGCACACGCGTCCCTCATCCCCACGCCATTGTCTGCACGCACGCGCCACCGCGGCGATGCGTCGGCGCCTCGGCCGGCGATCAGGCGGTCTGGCGTGGCCGATTACGACAACGGGCGGCCCGCATCCTTACAGACGGATCGCAGGACACGGGCGTGACGCGACCGGGCGTCGCCATGCTGCACTGCGGGGGGCGGCGGTCGGCACGATCGGCATCGCGTCTGGCCGCGACGATTCGCCGGAGGACGACCGGCGTGCGCGGCGAGCGTTTCGCCGTGTGCCGGCACCGCGGAACGGGATGCACGACGCGGCCTGGTTGATTACGGCATGTAACGAACAAGTGCGGGACAAGTGCCGGACAAGAGCAGGACCAGTGCGGGACGAGCAGGCCGCATGCGGTCGCGATACGATGCGGCCTGCCGGCGGTGGGCCCGATTATGTGGAAAATGAAATGCGGTGCCGACCTTTCAGGGGGATTTCGATGGATATCACATGCAATCGACCGCCCCCATCTTGCGGAAAAGTAGTATTTGCCACTGATTGACTGGAATGCTCGTAGATAATCAAATCTCAGTGAACAAACACGCGCGGTGCGGTGCGACAGGTCGCGTAACCGGTTGATTCAGGATTATCTTTTGGTAACACGACCATCTCGAAACGGGGTGTAAATTCAGATGCGGATGAAATGCGGCGGTCATTCCGGAAGCGGGTTGGCAGCCATCCGGTTCGGCATCGGGCGCCACTGTCGTGTACGACGTGACGCACATGCCGGCGGCATTCCCGTCTGCCGACGCGCTCCGCCTTGACGGCGGGTCGCTTCAAAGCGGGAACGTCGTGGCTCCCGCAGCCGCGCGTTCCCTTCGAGTTGGATGACAACGAGGCCGGATGACATCCGGCTCGACCTCCGGGGGTTCTCGCCGTGTGCAGTTTCGATCTTCGCCAAAGCTGCGGAAACGCAGCGCGGAAAGGCGGCCATGCGCCGCCGGCCGCAGCGCACGCGAACGGTTCGCGGAGTGGAGAAAGTGATGGTTCGTTATGAATATGCCAATAACGCGCGATAAGAGCGCCGGCGCGGGGAGTGGTAACGGGCAGCGTCCGCTGATTTACTGGACGCAGTCGCCGTCCGTCATGCTGCGAAAGGAACTGTCGCGACGCGACTGGAAAGTGTCGATCGTCGCGCAGGCGAGCGAGCTGCGCGACACATCCGGCGAGATCACCTGCGGCATCCTCGACCTGAGCGGCGGCCACGCCGACGCGATCGGCAGCATTGCGTCGACCTGCGCGTCGATGCGCGACGTCGTCTGGGTCGCGCTCGTCGACGTCGGCCAGACGGCGTCGCCGAACGTGCGCGCGCTGTTGCGCGACTATTGCTTCGATTACGTCACGTTGCCGGCGTCGCACCAGCGGATCGCCGATACGGTCGGCCATGCGTACGGCATGGAATGCCTGTTCGCGCGCGATCGCGAACGGCTCGAATCCGAAGAGAAAGGCATCGTCGGCACCTGCAGCGCGATGCTGCGACTGTTCGATACGGTGCGGCGCTTCGCGCGCACGGACGCACCGGTGTTCGTGTTCGGCGAAACGGGAACCGGCAAGGAGTTGACGGCCGTCGCGATCCATCGCCATTCGGAGCGCCGCAACGGCCCGTTCGTCGCGGTCAACTGCGGCGCCATTCCGCCCCATCTGCTGCAATCCGAGCTGTTCGGCTACGAACGCGGCGCGTTTACCGGCGCGAACGCGCGCAAGATCGGTTATGTCGAAGCGGCGAACGGCGGCACGCTGCTACTCGACGAGATCGGCGACCTGCCGCACGAGAGCCAGGCAAGCTTGCTGCGCTTTCTGCAGGAGCGTGCAATCCATCGCCTTGGCGGCAGCGATCCGGTGCCGGTCGATGTCCGGATCGTGTCGGCGACGCACGTCGACCTGCGCGACGCGATGGCGGAGGGGCGCTTCCGGGCCGACCTGTTCCACCGGCTGTGCGTGATGCGCATCGACCAGCCGCCGCTGCGCGCGCGCGGCAAGGACATCGAGCTGCTCGCGCATCACATGCTCGAACGCTTCCGCGGCGACGCGCGCCATCGCGTACGCGGCTTCTCGACGGATGCGATCACGGCACTGTACAAGCACGACTGGCCCGGCAACGTTCGCGAACTGATCAACCGCGTGCGCCGCGCGGTCGTGATGACGGAAGGCCGCCTGATCACCGCGCAGGATCTCGAGCTCGAATACTGTCTCGATGCGGCGTCGCCGTCGGTGGCCGACATCCGCAAGTCGATCGAGCGCGAGGCAATCGAAACAGCGCTGCTGCGCACGCGCGGGCGCGTCGCGGCTTCGGCGCGCGAGCTCGGGGTGTCGCGCGCGACGCTGTACCGCTGGATGGAGGCATACGGGATCGAGCGTCCGCGCGGGACGGGCTCGTCCGACTGAGATTCGACCGGGGCGCTCGCGGCGTGCGCAGCCGCGAGCGCCGCGTCAACCGGCCTGCGTGGCGCGCACCGCGCGCGCGGCATTCACGGCGCGGATTTCCACGGCCGGCGGTTCATCCGCGGCCCCATTCTTCCCGGCTGTTCCAAGTGGAACGAGCACCACGCGCGCCGGCGTGCCGGGCGCGAGATGGAACCAGTCGTCGCGCGGCACGAATCCCGGCGCATCGATTTGCACATGGCGTGCGACGTGCCGTGTATCGATGTCGACGTGCCACGTGTCGCCGGTGCGCGACACACACGCCTCCAGCCCGAGTTCGCGGCGCGCCAGCACCGCCGGATGCGTACGGGACGGGAAATGGAATGCCTGCGACAGCAGGGTGCCATCGTCGCCGCGCAGGGTCGCGACGACGGTGTCGTGTTCGCAGGGCCCGAAGCGGTACGCGTAGGTCCAGTCGAAGAAACGGCCGAGCAGCTCGGCCGAACCGATCCGCACGGTGTCGTGCGCGGCGATCCGAACCGGGCAGCCGGCCCGTGCAACCGCCGTGCGGCCGTCGCGCAACGCGACCAGTTCGAGCGCCGCCGACAGCGGCGCGGGGCGCTCGTTGACGACATGCACGTCGAGCCCGTTCAGGCCTTCGTCGACGAGCAGCACCTGTACGGGTTGCAGCACCTGGCGCAGCGCGTGCCACGCCGATTTCGGCCGGTGCGCGGCGTCGATTACCCCCCAGCCGGCGCCCGGCATCACGTCCTGGAACTGCCAGATGAGCGCGCCGGCGCAGCGCGAGCCGGTGCGCCGCCATTCGGAAAACGTCTCGCGCATCAGGTCGGCGACCACCGCGCGCGACAGTTCGAAGTAGCGCGCCGGATCCTCGCGCCGCAGCCGGTCGGGCACGACGTCGTACAGCGTCTGCAGATAGTGGTCGCGAATGTCCTCGAAATCCCAAGACGTGCCGGGGTCGCGCGGCACGGCGGCTTTCCAGCGCGGCTCGTGCACGCCGGGCCAGCCGAGCTCGGCGAGCGTCGCGTCGCATGGCACGTTCGAGAACGCGAGGCATTCGCTCGCGAAGCGCACGTCCGCGCGGCGCGCGTCATCGAGCGGGCGCAGGTAGGCACCGACACCGTAATAGTGCGACACGCGTTCGCGCGGCATGAACGGCAGCACGCCGCCGTCGGGCGAATCGGGCACGTACGGGACGTCGGGCCGGCATGCGGCCGCATGGCCGGCCAGCCGGTCGGCGGTCAGCTCGAGGAAGCGCTGCTTCGGCCCGAGCCCGGACATCGCGGCCTGCTGCGCGATCTCGCTGCCGCCGCACAGGACGGCAAGCGACGGCGATGCGCCGTGACGCGAGAGGAACTGTCGGGCTTCGCGATCGACGTTGGCCGCGAACGCGGGATCGTCGAGCGCGTAGTCGAAGTTCGCGAACATGAAATCCTGCCAGACCAGCAGCCCGAGCCGGTCGCACCACGCGTGAAAGGCGTCGGCTTCGTAGGTCATCGTGCCGCCGACGCGGATCATGTTGAAGCCGGCGTCGCGCGCGAGCCCGAGCAGGCGGGCGTAGGTGGCGTCGTCCGCGTGCAGCGCGAGCGGCGCGGCACTGCTCCAGCACGCGCCGCGCGCGAACACGGGCACGCCGTTGACGCGCAGCCCGAAGCCCTTGCCGTCGGCACCGGGGTCGACGTCGATCGTGCGGAAGCCCGTCGCGCCGAGCGGTCGACGTTCGTCGCCGATATGCAGCGCAATGTCGTACAGCACCGGCTCGCCGTGCGTATGCGGCCACCAGCGGCACACGTTGGGCACCGCGACGCTTGCGCGCAGGCGGTCGGGGCCCGCACGTTCGAGCGTGGCGTGGTGCTGGCCGCACGACAGCCGTGCCGCGAGCGCGTCGGGCAGCGGCGCGGCGAACGTCAGGTCCGCGTCGAGCCAGCCGGTGTCGCCTTCGATGCGCGCGTGCAGGTTGCAATCGGCGAGCACGGGCCCGTCGGCCGGATCGAGCACGTCCACGGGCCGCCACGGGCCGGTCGGCACATGCGGCGGAAACCAGCCGGGCATGTGCCCGAACAGCGACGTGCGGCTCGTGCGCAGGGCCGCCGGCTCCGCGAGGCGCGTGCGCCAGCGCGCGCGGCGCGGCGCGCGCGCGTCGCGCAGGTGCGGGGCGAGCGCGCGGAAACAGAGGGTCAGCCGGTGCGACCCGTCGAGCGACACGGGCACGTCGTGCGCGACGAACATGCTGTCGGAGCGGAGGATCGGCGTGTCGTCGAGCCACGCCTGAGCGAGCGTCGCGAGGCCGTGAAAGCGCAGTACGCGCGGCCCGTGTCCGCGCAGTTCGATCCGGTACCAGTGGTCGCGCTCGTCGAGCGATACGGCTTCGTCGAGCCGGCCGGCGAGCGCGAGCGACTGGGCCACGGTACCGGGCACGGCCGCCGGAATCCAGCCGTTGCCGGCGGCCGGGAGATCGCGCGGTTCCCGTGCGGCCCCCGCGGCCGTCGCCAGCATCGACCACGCGGGTTGGGCGCGCGTGCGCGTCACCGCATGACCGGCACGGGTGCCGCCGCGTCGCTGTGCACGGGCGTCATGTGCCGCAGCGGCAAGGCGATCTGCCGTGCGCATGCGACCACGTCCGCGTAGGCGGCCTCGATCGCTTCGAGCGTCGAATCGCCGCGTTCCTCCTTGCCGCGCGCGCAGGCGCGCGCGAGCCGGAATTCCAGCACCATCGCCTCGGACGCGATGCGGTCGCACGCGGCGCGGATCTCGGCGAACGGCCCGACGCAGCCGCTGGCCTGCAGCCAGCGCGCGTAATGGCCGAACAGCTCGAAGTTCGCGCCGAGCTGCCGCACCGAGTTGAACGAGTACGCATGAAAGCGCTCGAGCGGCGAATCGGCGAGCGTCCGCGCGTCGGTCTGCAATTGCCGCCGGAACGCGGCGATCGGGTCGACCACCGGCAGGCGCCGCAGGTGGCGCTGCAGCGCGGCGAGCGACGTCTCGCACAGCGTGCGCTCGTCGAGCGGCGCAAACCGCCGTTTCGCGCATTCGACATAGGGTGGCAGCGTCATCGGCGAGCTGCCGCCGACGAGCCCGTCGTAGTCGAAATCCTCGGCCACGTAATAACCGCTGTTATGGAAGTAGCCGATCTGGCGATTCGCGCGGTCGATCGCATCGACGCCGATCGTCGTCTTCGTGTGCTGCGTGCGGTAGCTGCTGCCGCGCGTATCGGGCAGGAACCACGCGTCGACTTCGACGATCATCAGGTGACCGCGCGCGACCTGCGTCTCGATGTGGCGGTCGAGCGGTTCGTAGATCGAGTGCTCCTGCACGACGATGCCGTACAGCCGCTCCAGTTCGTCGTGCGGAAACTTGAAGAACGTGAACTGGTCGCCCTCGAAATCGAGCGCGATCGTAAACGGCAGCGCCGCGTACGGATTGAAGCCCCACCACCGGAGCACTTCGAGCCACATGTCGACGTAGCAGTTGGTCTGCTTCCAGACCATCTCCTGGCTGTGCAGCGGATGCGGCCGGTAGTGGCGCGCACGGTGGCGCACATCCTCGAACGACGCGTCTTCGCCGTCGCGGGACACGAATCTCATCGCGTGCCCCACAGCACGTCGCGGACTTCACGCGGCCATGCATCGATGTCGAAGCCGTGGTGGCGGAACAGCGCGAGCGTGAGCCGTTCGAGGCCGAAGCCGACGCAGCCCGTGTGCGCGACCTCGTCCGTCGCGGTACGGATGTTCCACAGCAGCCCGAAATGGTCCATGTGGTAATTGAAGCTCAGGCAGGCGGTCTGGCGATCGTCATGCTCGATCGGGATCAGCAGCTCGAACTTCAGGTTCTGCTCGCGCTGGCTGTTCGCGACGATCTTGCCGCCGCGCCCGAAGAACGGGTCGTTCGCGAGGTCGATCGCGTTGGGCAGGCGCAGCGCCTCGATCATTCGCGTGCCGCGCTCGATCCAGGTCTCGCGGAACGAGACGATCTGCTCGGGCGTGCCGATCCGCACGTATTCGCGCATCCGGAACAGCTGCATGCGGGTCGGATCGAGCGACGGCTCGTGGCGGAAGCAGTACGAGAATACGTCGACGATCCGGCCGTCGGCCGGCAGCGCGCCCGCGCGTGCGACGACAGGGTAGACGGGGTAGCACGCGGCCGGCGTCATCACGACGTAGGTCGGCTTCTGGTTTTCGGTCCAGTCGTCGCCGCGATCGAGACACTGCAACAGGCGCTGGTGCTGATGCTCGTCGCCGCAGAACGCGTGCACGCTGCCCGCGAGCTGCGGGAAGCTCTTCATGTATTCGCTGCGCTCGAACTCGATGCGGCTCATGGCCGGCGGGAAGCGCAGCACTTCGGCCTGCTGGTCGGCGCCGATGCGCGTGACGAACGCGTCGAGCGCTTCCACGACGCGCTCGAACCGTTCGCTGCGGCCGAACAGGCCCTGGATGCCGGTCGAGACCAGCAGGCCCGCGTCGATCAGTTCGTCGCGCAGCGGGTTGACGCCCGCGCGGTCGAGCGGTGCGTCGGCGGGAGCGGAGGCGGCGGAGGGCACGGCAAGGCGATCGTTCACGTATGTTTCTCCAGCGTCGCAGGACGCAGCGCGAGCAGCAGGTTCGAGGTATTGGTGGCAATGCGGTCGTTGCTGATCATCAGCGGCGCCGCATGCAGGTCGCGAATGTGGCGGCCGATGCTGAACGGCGTGCCTTGCTTGTAGCCGGCCATCCCGCAGATCATCATGGCCTGGTGCGCGACTTCCAGCGCGGTCGTCGACACGTAGGTCTTCAGCGTGTTGATCTCGGCGGCCCAGGCCATCCCGGCCGACCACGAGCGCGCGGTCGCATTCGCATGAAGGCGCAGCACGTTGTCGACGCGGGCCTGCATCGCCTGCATCAGCGCGAGCGATTCGGCGATGCGTCGCGACGCGGGCGACGGTGCGCCGTCGGTCTGGCGTGCCTGTGCGCGGAAGAACTGGTGCGCGCGATGGAACGCATCGCCGGCCACGCCGATCCAGACCGCGGCCCACAGGATGTGCGACACCGGCACCATCGTTTCCTCGGCGATCTTCGCGAACGGCACCGGCAGGCACTGGACGGCGGCGCCTTGCGCGTCGAGCTCGAAACCGTTGCTGCAGGTGCCGCGCATCCCGAGCGTGTCCCATTCGCCGCGGCGCGTGAGCGTGTAGCCGTCGCGCAGCAGCGTGACGAGTACCTGCTCGGAAGCCGGGGCGTCCGCATCGCGTCGTGCGGTCGCGAGGATGCCGTCCGCATAGTCGCCGTACGAGATCGTCGGCGCGGATTTGCGCAGCCGGAACTCGCCGCCGTCGGTTTCGAGCGCGCACTGGCTCGCGCGCAGGTTGCCGCCGACGCCGTTTTCCGACGTAGCCGATGCGAGCAGCCACTGGTGGCGCACGAGTTGCTGCAGGAACAGCTTGTGCCAGCCCTGGTCGACCGCGTGGTCGACGATGCAGGCGACCTGGATCTGGTGCATCGCGAACACCATGGCCGACGACGCGCAGGCCTGGCCGAGAATCGAGCAGGCCGACGCGATGTCCGCCAGCGACGCGCCAGCGCCGCCGAGATGGGTCGGCACCATTGCGCCGAGCAGGCGGCGCGCGCGCATCGCCTCGATCGCCTCGACGGGGCAGCGCGCGTCCCGGTCGACCGCGTCCGCGTGCTGCGCGGCGATCTGTGCGACGGCATGCGCGGCCTCGTCGAGCCGATGCGCATCGCTGTCGGTCGCGAGTTCGGGAAGCAGCGCGCTCATGCGGAATGCTCGGTGCGTTGCAGCGTGGCGATCGTGTCCGCGAGTGCGTCGATGCTGCGGAACAGGTTGCGGTTCAGCATCTCGTCGGGAATCTCGATGTTGAATTGCTTCTCGATCGCGAGCATCAGCTGGATCGTGTCGAGCGACGAGAGGCCCGCTTCGTAGAGGTCGTCCCCGTCGCCGATCGAATCGATCGCGGCTTCGAGGTGGGCGACGTGCTTCAGGATGGTTCTGATTTCGTTTTTCACGTGCTGCTCCGGCGTGCGTGGTGTCGTCCGCTCGGGGCAGACGCGGCATACGCGCTGACGTCCCCCCGGCAGTCCGGCATCAGTAGACCATTGGCAGGCACGGCGTTCTGTTCGCCACCCTACAAACCGCTAACCCTGCTTATCGAGGAAGCGCAGCGCCGAAGCGCCGCGCGGGCGGGTGGGGCCGGCGGGTCAGGCGCGCGAAGCGGCCGGCACACCCGAGTCGGCCGACAGGATGCGCTTCATTTCGTCACGCACGATCGCGCGGCAGCCGCACGACATTTTCTCGAGACCGTCGAGGTCTGCGAGCTCGAT
Organism: Burkholderia sp. Bmkn7; assembly: GCF_041103175.1. NCBI lineage: Bacteria > Pseudomonadati > Pseudomonadota > Betaproteobacteria > Burkholderiales > Burkholderiaceae > Burkholderia > Burkholderia sp. Bmkn7. Next base: position 1,895,240 of record NZ_JBGCUH010000002.1, read on the forward strand.
CGAACTCCGGTATTGCCGGATCAGGCCCAGCTTCTGGATCTCGCCGGCGGCATCGGTGACCGTTTCGCGCCGCACGCCGAGCATCTGCGCCAGCATGCTGTGCGTCACCTGGATCTCGATGCTGCGGGTCCGGTCGTACGCGAGCAGGAACCATCTGCATAACTGATGTTTGAGCACGTGATGACGGCTGCAGAACGTGATCTGCGAGACCTGCGCCATCAGCAGCCGCACGCAGACGAACACGAGATGGCGAATGACCGGCGACGCGTCGAACGCGGCGGCGAACACGCGCCGGTCGAGCCGGTAGACGAACCCGTCGCGGCAGGCCACGGCCCGGCAGGGCATCCGGCCGCTGCCGCCGATCACGTCGTCGCATGCGACGCTCTCGCTGCCGATCTCCGCGACTTCCAGCGTCATGCCGCCGGACGACACGTACTGCAGCGAAATCGCGGTCGTGACGGGCAGGTAGACCGCGGCGAGCATTTCGCCGGGCTCGCAGAGCACTTGCCCCGATTTCAGGTGGACGAGTTGAAGGTGGGGGACGAATGTCGCGAGATCGTCGCGGTCGACGGCCGCGAGAAACCGGTTCGCATCGAAGCTGTGGGACAGCTCGATCATCCCGTTCGCGTACGCGACGGTGTCAGGGGCCTGGTGAGTCACGGCGCATCCTCGTAGGGTGGCGGTCGCGCGTCGTCTCGGCGATACCCCGAAAATAGGGAATTCGCACGATCGTGCGGACTTGTGTTCGTCAGAAATGGAGTGACGATACTCGCGAAAAGGCTAACACGCCATTGAATTCGATCAATTGCACATTGCGTCATTTCACAAAGTTTGACGATTTTTGGCGGGCGGGAATGTTATCCGGATTTAATGATTCGTTTTAGCGGAATTAATCATCCGGAAATCGAATGGGACGTTCGGCATTCATTCGATGTCGAACGGGAATCAATCGAACGGTGCCGTGCTGCGTGCGAAGAAAGTCCCGGTCGGACATTGAACATTCTTTGACAATTAAAGGGTTGTCGCGAAAATATCAATAAAAATCAATGTGATGCGAGAGAAGTGTGCGTCAGGTGACAGAGCCGGAAATTAGTGTGTCGATTCAAATTTGAGACAGTTTCAAACAGCCGTGCGAGGCATGGTGCCGCAGCGAAGTGCTGCCGGGCACATCACGGAAACAATTGAAAATCGACTGTAAGTATATGAGCGACAAGCCTGGGAGCCGCGCCGTGTCTGTCTCGGTTCGATGCAGGGGAAATGATCAGTCAAATCGCTCGCGGTGTCCGGCGCCCGGAAGAGTGTCCGGAAATGAGACGCTTTTTTTGGTTTTGGGCCGGTAATTCGGGCGATCTAAATCGGGCGTGATTCATATATTAAGGATGGGCATGGTTTGGCACGTAAATCGCTTATTCGGGCTGGCGTGTCGAAACGGGACGGCCGATTCGATCCGGCGGCAACAAAGCCGACGGTCGGTCGGAATCAGGGTTGTGGGCCGCAACCACTGCCGGCGTCCGGGCGCGCATCGCGATAACGAGTTCCGTGCCCGCGGCTGCAGGCGGCGCGGACGATAAAAGGGATACAGACATGCTTCATCTTCACTCGAGCTACTCGGCGAATGCCATCCTCGATGCCCTCCCGGAGGACAGCATCCGCAACATCGCACCGCATCTCGAACTGGTCAGGATCAAGGCCGGGATGCTCGAGCGGGTCGGCGAACCGATGCGCCACGTGCATTTCCCGACGACGTCGATGATGTCGGTGCAGCACCTGATGGAAGACGGTGCGATGGTCGAGGTGGCGCAGGTCGGCCGCGAGGGAGTGGTCGGTCTGGCGACGCTGGTCGGTGGCGCCGCGGCGTCGCACCGGGTCGAGGTCCGCATCGGCGGGATGGCCTATCGTGTGCCGAGCTGCGTGATGCGCGCCGAATTCGAGCGGTCGCCGGCGACCTACCGGCTGCTGCTCAGCTACTGCCAGGCAGCGATGGCGCAGATCTCGCGCGGCGCGCTGTGCAACCGGCATCACTCGGTCAGCGAGCAGCTCAGCCGCTGGCTGCTGCTCGCGCACGACCGCATCGACGGCGACGAACTGGCGGTCACGCAGCAGACGATCGCGAACATGCTCGGCGTGCGGCGCGAAGGCGTGACGGAAGCGGCCGGCAACCTGCAGGAATCCGGGCTGATCCGGCAGCGCCGCGGCCGCATCACGGTGCTCGACCGCGACGGCCTCGAACATCACGCATGTGAATGCTACGACCTGATTCGCGCCGACTATCGCAGGTTGCTCGGCACGCGCGGGACGGCAAGGCCGACACCCGTTCGGCCCCGCATGCCGGACGAGCGTCGCGGGTTCCCCGCACATGGTGCGTGACGATGCACCCGAGGTTCGGTGGAACGAATGCGATGCGGCGTGCCGCGATCGCAGCGGCCGACGCCGTGCTCGTGCTGGCCGGCGCGCTCGCGGCGCAGGCGGCCTCGGGCCTCGCGTGGCGCGCGCTGTCCGACGCGCAGCGCGGCGCGATCGCGCTGCTGTGCGTGCTGACCGTGGCGTTGCTGCCGCGCTACCTGCGCGCCGCGCGCGGCAGCGTGGCGCCGCAAGGCGGCACGCATGCGCTGACGCAGACGATCGTGGCGCTCGTCTGCGCGAGCGTGCTGACGGTGGCGGCCGCGATGTGGATCATGAACCGAGGCGGCACGATCACGACACGCTGGATCGCGCGCACGGTGCTGGCCGGCGACGCGGCGCTGCTGCTCGGCCGTGCCGCGCTGCTGGCGCTGGCACTGACGCGCGACGACCCGCGCGCGCGGCAGCGCCGCGTCGCGGTGGTCGGTGCGACGGCGTACGGGCGTGTCGCGGTCGAGCGGATGCAGCTCGCGCCGCAGGGGCCTTTCGTGGCGGCGTGCGTATTCGATGACGACGCACCGGCTGCCGCCGGCGGCATCGGCGGCGTGCCGGTGATCGACGACTGGAACGCACTGCGCGACCTGATTCGCGGTGGCGAGATCGACGAGGTATGGCTCACGCTGCCGATGTCGCACGAGTGGCGGATCCAGCGCATCGTCCGCGAGTTGCGCGACGAGTTCGTGGAATTGCGGCTGCTGCCCGACGTGCGGCAGATGGCGATGGTCGATCGCTCGGCGACCGACGTGCTCGGCATGCCGGCGATCAATCTCGCGACCACGCCGCGTTCGGCGCCGGAGCTGTGGGCGAAGTTCGCGTTCGACCGGCTGTTCGCATTCGGTGTGCTGATTCCGCTGCTGCCGCTGTTGTCGATGCTGGCGATCGCGGTCAAGCTGTCGTCGCCGGGGCCCGTGCTGTTCAGGCAGCGCCGCAAGGGCGTCGACGGCCGGGAGTTCGATATCCTGAAGTTCCGGACGATGCGCGTGCATCGCGCACAACCGGGCGTCGTGCGGCAGGCGTCGCGCAACGATGCGCGCATCACGCGCGTCGGCGCGTTCCTGCGGCGCACGTCGCTCGACGAACTGCCGCAGTTCTTCAACGTGCTGTTCGGGCAGATGTCCGTCGTCGGCCCGCGTCCGCACGCGATCGAACACGACGACCTTTACCGGCAACTGATCGACTGCTACATGTACCGCTACCGCGTGCGGCCCGGCATCACCGGATGGGCACAGGTGAACGGCTATCGCGGTGAGACGCGCAAGGTCGAGGCGATGGAGGCGCGCGTCAAGTTCGACCTGTTCTACATGCAGAACTGGAGCTTCTGGTTCGACATGAAGATCATCCTGCTGACGGTCGTGCGCGGTTTTATCGGGCGGAATGCCTTTTGAGGATTGCGAATCGTCCGGTGAGGTAAATCACGCCGGCAAATCCGTCGGTGGATCGATGTCGAACCGAAGGACAGACGCGATCGTGCGGCGAATTGCTGCGCTGCAGCCGCGTTGACGGGGCGTTTCGGCGTGAATCTTGCATCGTGTTTTCGCGTCCGTCCCCAGTTTGCGCGAGCCTTCACGTGCATCGCGGGCACGCTGATTCCGGTCAACACACACCCGCTCAATGGGTTTATCCTGCATCGCATGCGTCCGGCGCCTGATGCGTCCGGGCGCGTATCCGTGGCGCGGCGGCGCCGGTGGAACCTTGCCCGCCGCACACCGGCGCGACACTGCGCGCGACCGTTTTCCGCGCGGAACCCGGAACAGGAGAGACGCCATGGCGCTCGACGCACAACAACGGCAGACGCTGAAACAGCGGCTGAACGAGAGCGAGCAGACGTTACGTGCGGAGATCCGCACGAGCGAAGACCAGCGCGCGTCGGAATCCTATGCAGATCTCGCCGGCGCGGCGCCGGACGAGGGCGACGAGGCGAATGCGGACCTGTTCGTCGACGTCGATCATGCATTGATCGGCATGAAACTGACCGAACTGCGCGCCGTCGGCCGCGCGCAGCAGAGGATGCGCGACGGCAGCTACGGCGAATGCATCGACTGCGACGGTTCGGTCGGCTATGAGCGCCTGCTGGCGCGCCCGACTGCCGAACGCTGCACGCATTGCCAGTCGATCTACGAGCGGCACTACGCCACGACGCCGCGCGCTACCCTCTGACGTCGGGCCGCAACGTCGCAGCACGCGACGCGCGGCCGGCGTACGATGATGAACGTGCGCCCGGCGGCGTCGGCATGCGGCACCGCGCGGGCAGACGGCGTCGCGCACGCGCGCGGCACCATCCACGTGGAAGGGAGCCACGCCGATCATGCCGATCCACAATGCCGGGTATGCGGCCGTGTTCGCCGAGATCGCCGACATGCTCGAGATCCAGGGCGCCAATCCGTTCCGGGTGCGCGCGTATCGCAACGCCGCGCGCACGATCGCGGACTACGGGCGCGATATCGCGACGATGATCGCGAACGGCGACGATCTCGGGAAGATTCCGTCGATCGGGTCCGATCTCGCGTCGAAGCTGCGCGAGATCGCCGCGACCGGCACCTGCGAATTGCAGCAAACGCTGCGTCACGCGCTGCCGGGCGCGATCGTCGAGCTGCTCGACGTGCCGGGGCTCGGCGCGAAACGCGTGAAGGCGCTGCATGAAGCGCTGCACGTCGATTCGCTCGAACAGCTTCGTGCCGAGGCGAAGAGCGGGCACGTGCGTGAATTGCCCGGCTTCGGCGCGAAAACCGAAGCCCATTTGCTCGAAGCGATCGACGACCGGCTGCAACGCGAACCCCAACGCTTCCTGCTGCCGGATGCGGCGCACTCGCTGCTGCCGCTGCTCGAACGCCTGCGCGCGATTGCCGGTGTCGGCAAGGCCGTGCCGGCCGGCAGCTTCCGCCGCCGCCGCGAGACGGTCGGCGATCTCGACATCCTCGTCACCGCACGCGATCCGCAGGCCGTCGCCGACGCGTTCGTCGGCTACGGCGAGGTGGCGCGCGTGCTGGCGCACGGCAAGACGAAGTCGAGCGTCGTGCTCGCGAACGGGTTGCAGGTCGACCTGCGCGTCGTCGATGCCGATGCATTCGGCGCGGCGCTCGTCTACTTCACCGGATCGAAGGCGCACAACATCGCGTTGCGCAGGATCGCGCAGGCCGGCGGGCTGAAGATCAACGAATATGGCGTGTTTCGCGGCGACGAGCGGATCGCCGGCGCGACCGAGGCGTCGGTTTACGCGGCGATCGGGCTGCACGAAGTCCCGCCCGAATTGCGCGAGGATCGTGGCGAGATCGACGCGGCGCGCACGGGCACGCTGCCGGCGCTGGTCGAGCGCAAGCAGGTGCATGGCGACCTGCATGCGCATACCGACGCGTCGGCCGGCCGCGACAGCTTGCGCGCGATGGCCGATGCGGCACGCGCGCGGATTCGCGTACCTGGCCATCACCGACCGGGCACCGGATGCCGGCGGCGGCCGCAACGGCTTCGACTGGCTTGCCCGGCAACTCGACGAGATCGACCGCCTGAACGCGTCATTCGACGATTTCGTGCTGCTCAAGGGAGTGGAGGCCGGCATTCTCGAGGACAGCAGCCTCGACGTGCCCGACACGTTGCTCGGCCGGCTCGATCTCGTGGTCGGTGCGGTACGTGACGGCTTCGAGTTGTCGCGCGACGCGCAGACCGCGCGCGTGCTGCGCGCGATGGACCAGCCGCATTTCACGATTCTCGCGCACCCGACGGGCCGCGTGCTCGGCGAGCGCGACGCGTGCGAACTCGACGTGGCACGCGTGATCGCACACGCCGCGGCGCGCCGCTGTTTCGTTGAACTCGATGCGCAGCCGCGGCGGCTCGACCTGCCGGACATCTGGTGCCGCGAGGCCGTGAAGGCCGGCGTGCCGGTGGCGATCGGCTCGGATGCGTGCAGCACGGACGAACTCGACAATCTCGCCTACGGCGTCGATCAGGCGCGACGCGGCTGGCTGACGCGGCCCGACGTGCTGAACACGCGCACGCTCGCGCAATTGAGGCCGCTGCTTGCACGCACGATGGGCGCGGACGGCGCGTCCAGGCGCCGCGGCTCGAAGGGCGCATGAACGCACCGGCGGGTGGGTCGCCCGCCGCGCGTGAAGGCGGTCACGTCACGCCAGCACGCCGGCCGCCGGCACGTAGGGCAGGCCGAGCGCCAGCGCGACCGCTTCGTATGTGATGTGCCCGTCGCACACGTTCAGGCCCGCGCGCAGATGCGGATCGTCGGTCATCGCCTGCTTCCAGCCCTTGTCGGCGAGTGCGAGCGCGTGCCCGAGCGTCGCGTTGTTCAGCGCGAAGGTCGACGTGCGCGCGACCGCGCCGGGCATGTTCGCGACGCAGTAGTGCACGACGCCGTCGACGACGAAGGTCGGGTCCGCGTGCGTCGTCGCGTGCGAAGTCTCGAAGCATCCGCCCTGGTCGATCGCGACGTCGACGACGACCGCCCCCGTGCGCATCGTCGCGATCATGTCGCGCGTGACGAGCCGAGGCGCCGATGCGCCCGGCACGAGCACGGCGCCGATCACGACGTCGGCATCGCGCACGGCTTCGTCGATCGTGTGCGCGTTCGAGCAGACGGTCGCGATCCGGTTGGCGAACACGAGGTCGAGCTGGCGCAGCCGGTTCACGTTGGTGTCGAGCACGGTGACGCGCGCGCCGAGGCCGACCGCCATCTGCAGCGCGCCGGTGCCCACCACGCCCGCGCCGAGCACGACGACGTGCGCGGCCGGCACGCCGGGCACACCGGCCATCAGCAGGCCGCGCCCGCCGCGCGGGCTTTCGAGGTGGGTCGCCGCGACCTGGATCGACATGCGCCCGGCCACCTCGCTCATCGGCGCGAGCAGCGGCAGGCCGCCGCCCGGGCCCGTCACGGTTTCGTAGGCGATGCAGACGGCGCCGGACTTCACGAGTGCCGCGGCCTGTCCGGGATCGGGCGCGAGATGCAGGTACGTGTAGAGGATCTGCCCGCGCCGCAACATCGCGCATTCCGCCGGCTGCGGCTCCTTGACCTTGATGATCATGTCGGCGCGCGCGAAGACTTCGTCGGCACCGTCGCAGAGCGATGCGCCCGCGGCCGTGTAGTCGTTGTCGAGCAGGCCGATCGCGGTGCCCGCGCCGCGCTGCACCAGCACGCGGTGGCCGTGCCGAGTGAGTTCGCGTGCGCCGGCCGGCGTGAGGCCGACACGGTATTCGTGGTTCTTGATCTCCTTCGGCACGCCGATCAGCATGAGTCGCCTCCATGGCCTTCGTTATCGTTGTCGTGCAGGTGCGCCGTGCGACCGATCGCGCGGATGCGTATCGACCGCGGTACTGGAATAACAGGGTAGTGGTGCGCGGAGGGAAGTCAAGCGGCCGGCCCGCGCGCACTGCGTTGCAACATCGGTCGTGGCGGGTTGCGACCGGAGGTCGCAATGCAGGGGCTGCCGGGTTTCGGTATCGTCACGGGTGTCGCGGCCCGGGGCCGCGCGCCGGCGCTTCGCCGGCAGCACGTCGAGATAACGACACAACGAGACGAGGGCATTGACCGACATGACCGGGGCGTATTTCAGCGTGCCGACGCTTTGCGCGATCGCGCTCATTCACGTGTACTGGGCGTTGGGCGGACGGCGCGGCAAGCGTGCGGCCATTCCGGAGCAGGACGGCGAGCCGCTGCTGCGGCCGACCGCCATCGGCACGCTCGCCGTCGCGGCGGCATTGCTGGGCGGCGCGTGCGTGGTTGCCGCGCGTGCCGGCTGGCTGGGGCCGAACCCGTATCCCGGCGCGATCTCGTTCGCGGTCGTTGCGCTCGCATTGATCTTCGCGGTGCGGGCCGTCGGCGATTTCCGTTACGTCGGCTTCTTCAAGCGGATTCGCGGGTCGCGTTTCGCACGGATGGACACGCTGTATTACTCGCCGCTGTGTGCGGCGCTGGCGCTGTCCATCGCGTCGATGTTCTGGCCGCGGTGAACGCGCGTTTCAGCGCTTAGGCGCTTCCCGTTCCGTAAGGTATTCCGCCGGCACGGTATCCGTCAGCCATACGCCGTTTTCGGCGACGAAGAACGTGTGGCCTTGCCGATGCATGCGCTGCGCATCGACCTCGAGAATCACGGGCACGCCGTAGCGCGTGCCGACGGCCAGCGCGGTCCGGATGTCCGGCGACAGATGCACGTGATGACGGGCACCGGGTATCAGCCCTTGCGCCCGAATCGAATCCAGGAAGCGCGTCGCGGTGCCGTGATAAAGACGCTCGGGCGGTTGCGCGGCCGGATAGTTGCGCTGCACGACGGGCGTCGAATGGCCTTGTACCGCGCGGATGCGTCGGCCGTCGTCGGAGAGGGCGAAGCGCTGCTTGTCGTTGGTCGCGCAGACGGTTTCGAGCGTCGCGCGATCGATGGGATGCCCCAGGCGGGCGATGCCGGCGATCAGTTCGTCGATGTCGGCCCAGCCTTCCGGGTCGAGCCGCAGCCCGATCGTTTGCGGCGCGTGGCGCAGCAGGTAGCTGAGGGTTCGGCTGATGCGGGTCGCGTCGGCCGCCGGCAGTTCATTCTTATGTGGTCTCATGAGACGCGGAGGCTACCAGAGCGCGATGCAAACCGGCACCCATCGGTGCGCCGCGTGGCTGGAAAGCCACAGCCTTCCGCGAAACCCGACACACGACAATCCTTTGCCTGACGCCCGCGTCAGCGGGTAATCGCGCGAATCCTTTCGCGTTCCGGCTTCCGGACTTTTCAATTGTTGCGATTTTCGATGCATTGAATTGCATTGGCGTACCTTTGAATGGAACCGGTTCCATATATAATTCGCGGCACTTGTCGCCGGGCCCGAAAGAGGGTCGTGCACGTTGCGCTTGCTGTCGGCAAACGCGACGTCTAAGTTGAATGAGGGTCATGAGCGATGAGGGGCAGATGCGGGCAGATGCCGGTATTTGTCAGACGATAAGGCTCACAAAGAAGCCGATCCGTGCAGCGCAGCCTGAACCGGCTCGACGCGCGGCCGCATGAAGGCGCTGCCGCGCATTGCATGGGCGGCGCCTGCATCGAGGTGGTTCGCAACAGACGAAAGAACAGGACGGCCAGCCGATTGCGGCGAGGCTGCCATGCCGGGCATGCCGCATGCGGAGTGCGCGCGTCCGGGCCCCGAGATCCCCAACGATCAACATCCGACCATGTCCACGTCACCTGACAAACCCAACTCGCGCCGCCGTTTCCTGCGCACGTCGGTCGCGCTCGTGCCGATCGCGTCGGTCGCCGGCTGCGACCTGCGCTCGTCGTCGCCTTCCGCGACGACCGGCAACGCGCCCGGTGCATCGGCCGGCGCCGAACGCGCCCCGTACAAGCCGACCTTCTTCGATGCGAAGGAATGGGCGTTCGTCCAGGCCGCCGTCGACCGGCTGATTCCGGCCGACGCCGAAGGCCCCGGCGCGCTCGAATCGGGCGTGCCCGAATTCATCGACCGCCAGATGGAGACGCCGTATGCGCACGGCGCGACCTGGTACATGCAGGGGCCGTTCCAGCAAGGCGTGCCCGAGCTTGGCTACCAGCTGAAGCTGGTGCCGCGCGACATCTACCGGCTCGGTATCGCGGCCGTCAACCGCTATTGCGAGAAGACCCACGGCAAGGCGTTCGCGGAGCTCGACGCGCCGACGCGCGACACCGTGCTCGGCGCGCTGGAGAAGGGCGGCGCGCAGATCGACGACGTGCCGCCCGGCGTGTTCTTCGGCCAGTTGCTGCAGAACACGCGCGAAGGCTATTTCTGCGATCCGGTGCATGGCGGCAATCACGACATGGCCGCGTGGAAGATGATCGGTTTTCCCGGCGCGCGCGCGGACTTCATGGATTTCGTCAACCAGAGCGGCAAGCCCTATCCGTACGGCCCCGTCTCGATCAACGGGGAGCGCAGCTGATGGCCGCAGAGAAAAAACCGCATGTCGATGCGGTGATCGTCGGCTTCGGCTGGACCGGCGCGATTCTCGCGAAGGAACTGACCGAAGCGGGCTTGAACGTGGTCGCGCTCGAGCGCGGCGAGTATCGCGACACCTATCCGGACGGCGCGTATCCGAACACGATCGACGAGCTGACCTACAACATCCGCAAGAAGCTGTTCCTCGACCTTTCGAAGACGACGGTGTCGATCCGCCACGGGCTGCAGGACACCGCGCTGCCGTACCGGCAGCTCGCCGCGTTCCTGCCGGGTGAAGGCGTGGGCGGCGCGGGGCTGCACTGGTCGGGCGTGCATTTCCGGATCACGCCGGAAGAGCTGCGCCTGCGCAGCCACTATGAAGAGCGCTACGGCAAGAAGTTCATCCCCGAAGGGATGACGATCCAGGACACCGGCGTGACCTACGACGAGCTCGAGCCGCATTTCGATTTCGCGGAGAAGGTGTTCGGCACGTCGGGGCAGGCGTACAAGGTCGGCGGCAAGGTGGTCGGCGACGGCAACGTGTTCGAAGCGAACCGCAGCGACAACTTCCCGCTGCCCGCGCAGCTCAACACGTATTCGGCGCAGCGCTTCTCCGATGCGGCGAAGTCGCTCGGCCTGCATCCGTACCGGCTGCCGTCGGCGAACACGTCGGGCCCGTACACGAACCCTTACGGCGTACAGATGGGCCCGTGCAACTTCTGCGGCTACTGCAGCGGTTACGCGTGCTACATGTACTCGAAGGCGTCGCCGAACCTGAACATCCTGCCCGCGCTGAAGCAGGCGCCGAACTTCGAGCTGCGCTCGAAGTGCCACGTGCTGCGCGTCGACCTCGACGACACGAAGAAGCGCGCGACGGGCGTGACCTATGTCGACCCGGCCGGGCGTGAAGTGCACCAGCCGGCCGATCTCGTGATCGTGGCCGCGTTCCAGTACCACAACGTGCACCTGCTGCTGCTGTCGGGCATCGGCAAGCCGTACGACCCGATTTCGGGCGAAGGCGTGGTGGGCCGCAATTTCGCGTACCAGAACCTGTCGACGATCAAGGCGTTCTTCGACAAGGACACCTACACGAATCCGTTCATCGGCGCGGGCGGCAACGGCGTTGCGGTGGACGATTTCAACGCGGACAACTTCGACCACGGCCCGCTCGGCTTCGTCGGCGGCTCGCCGCTGTGGGTGAACCAGGCCGGCGTGAAGCCGATCAGCGGCATCGCGACGCCGCCCGGTACGCCGCAGTGGGGCTCGGCGTGGAAGAAGGCGGTCAAGGACAACTACGCGCACACGATCTCGATGGACGCGCACGGCACCAACATGTCGTACCGCGACGTGTACCTCGACCTCGATCCGACCTATCGCGATTCGTACGGCCAGCCGCTGCTGCGGATGACCTTCGACTGGAAGGACAACGACATCAAGATGGCGCAGTACGTGACCGGGCAGATGAAGAAGATCGCGGAGGCGATGGGGCCGAAGGCGATCGGCGTGTCGACGCGCGAGTTCGGCAAGCACTTCGATTCGCGCGCATACCAGACGACCCACCTCGTCGGCGGCGCGATCATGGGCACCGACCCGAAGACGAGCGTGCTGAACCGCTACCTGCAGTGCTGGGACGTGCACAACGTGTTCGTGATGGGCGCATCGGCGCTGCCGCAGGGCATCGGCTACAACCCGACCGGGATCATCGCGGCGCTGGCCTACTGGTCGGCACGTGCGATCCGCGAGCAATACCTGAAAAATCCCGCTCCGCTGGTGACCGTATGAAGAGGACGATGAACCACAACGTCGCGCGCCGCATGTCGCGCGCGCTGGCGGCCGGCGCGGCCTGGGCCGCGCTCGGCTTCGCAGGCGCGACGGCGTTTGCGCAGCCGGCTCCGCCTGCGGCGGCTTCCGGCCCGGCGGCTGCACCCGCGGCCCGGTCCGCCGACGCGAACCTGATCAAGCGCGGCGAATACCTCGCGCGCGCGGGCGACTGTATCGCGTGCCATACCGCGAGCGGCGGCAAGCCGTTCGCGGGCGGGCTGAAATTCGACACGCCGATCGGCGGCATCTATTCGACGAACATCACGCCGGACCCGAAGACGGGCCTCGGCGGCTGGACTTACGAGGACTTCACGCGCGCGGTGCGCGAAGGCGTGCGCAAGAACGGCGACACGATGTATCCGGCCATGCCGTTCCCGTCGTACGCGCGCCTGACCGACGACGACATGAAGGCGCTGTACGCGTACTTCATGCACGGCGTCGCGCCCGTCGAGCACGAGAACCGTGCGGTCGACATCGTGTGGCCGCTGTCGATGCGCTGGCCGCTCGCGATCTGGCGCAAGATGTTCGCCCCGACGCCGAAGCCGTTCGACGCGGCGCCGTACACCGATCCGGTGGTCGCGCGCGGCGCGTATCTCGTGCAGGGTCTCGGCCACTGCGGCGCGTGCCATACGCCGCGCGCGCCGACGATGCAGGAGCGCGGGCTGACCGACGCGGACGGCCCGGACTTCCTGGCCGGCGGTGCGGCGATCGACGGCTGGGTGCCGACGAGCCTGCGCGGCGAGCCGCGCACGGGCCTCGGCACGTGGAACGAAACCGAGATCGTGCAGTTCCTGAAGACGGGCCGCACGCTGCGCACGGCTGCATTCGGCGGGATGACGGACGTGGTCGGCCACAGCATGCAGCACATGACCGACGACGACCTGAACGCAATCGCGCGCTACCTGAAGACGCTGCCGCCGCGCGTGCAGGGCGAGCAGCCGCACGTGTACGACGCGGCGGCTGCCAAGGCCCTGCAGGCCGGCGATGCGAGCAAGCCGGGCGCGGCCGTCTATCGCGACAACTGCACGGCCTGCCACCGCAGCGACGGCCATGGCTACACGCGCGTGTTCCCGGCGCTCGCCGGCAACCCCGTCGTGCAGGGCGACGATCCGACCTCGCTGATCCACGTCGTACTGGAAGGCAGTGCGCTGCAGGGCACGCGCACCGCGCCGTCGACGTTCACGATGCCGCCGTTCGGCTGGCGCCTGTCGGACCAGGAAGTCGCGGACGTGTCCAACTTCGTGCGCACGAGCTGGGGCAACACGGGGGCGCCGGTGACCGCCGCGCAGGTCGCGAAGGTGCGCAAGAGCGTGCCGTCGACCCGACCCGAACCGCCGCCGGGCGCGCGGTTCCCGCAAGCGTCGCGCTGACGGGGCGGCGGGGTGCCCGCCCCGCCTGTCCGATGTGCTTCAAGGCGCCGCGCGATCCGCGCGGCGCCTTTCGTTTCGCCGGGGTTGCACCCCGCCAAGGCGCGCCGCCGCGTGAATTTTTCGCGGCGGCGCGCCATTCTTCCGCCTCATCCCTTATCCTTTCGTTCTTGAACCTTACTAAATCGTTACAAGAACTTGGGAGGGGGGATGCCTCATGACATCAGCCTGATTGCGTTGCTCGCGGCCGGTTTCGGTCTCGCGATGGTCTTCGGTTACTTCGCGTCGCTGCTGAAAATGCCGCCGCTCGTCGGCTATCTGCTCGCCGGGATCGTGATCGGCCCCGGCACGCCCGGTTTCGTCGGCGACCTGTCGCTCGCGCAGCAGCTCGCCGAAGTCGGCGTGATGCTGCTGATGTTCGGCGTCGGCCTGCATTTCTCGCTCGGCGATCTGCTCGCGGTGCGCAAGATCGCGCTGCCGGGGGCCATCGTCCAGATCACGGTGGCCACGCTGCTCGGCGGCGGCCTCGCGCTCACCTGGGGCTGGAGCGTCGGTGCGGCGCTCGTGTTCGGGCTCGCGCTGTCGGTGGCGAGTACCGTCGTGCTGCTGCGTGCGTTGGAAGGGCGCGGGCTCGTCGAGACGGTCAACGGGCGCATCGCGGTCGGCTGGCTCGTCGTCGAGGATCTCGTGATGGTGCTCGTGCTCGTGCTGCTGCCGCCCGTCGCGGGGCTGCTCGGCGGCACGCCGCCCGGCGACGCGCACGCGGCCGGCGGCAGCGTGTGGGGCACGCTCGGCGTCACGATGCTGAAGGTCGCGGCGTTCATCGCATTGATGCTGGTGGTCGGCAAGCGCGTGTTCCCGCGCATTCTGTGGCTCGTCGCGCGCACGGGCTCGCGCGAGCTGTTCACGCTGTGCATGATCGCGGCCGCGGTCGGCATCGCGTTCGGCGCGGCGAAGCTGTTCGACGTGTCGTTCGCCCTCGGCGCGTTCTTCGCCGGGATGATGATGCGCGAGTCGGAGTTCAGCCGGCGCGCGGCCGACGAGACGCTGCCGCTGCGCGATGCGTTCTCGGTGCTGTTCTTCATTTCGGTCGGGATGCTGTTCGACCCGAAGATCCTGCTCGCGGAGCCGCTGCACGTGATCGAGGTCGCGGCGATCGTGGTGATCGGCAAGACGCTCGCGGCGGTCGCGCTCGTGATTGCGTTCCGCTATCCGCTGAATACGGCGCTGACGGTCGGCGCGGGCCTCGCGCAGATCGGCGAGTTCTCGTTCATCCTCGCGGGGCTCGGCCGTGCGCTCGGGCTGCTGTCGGCCGAGGGGCAGAGCCTGATCCTCGCGGTCGCGCTGATCTCGATCGCGATGAACACGCTGCTGTTCGCGATGATCGATCCGGCGCTTGCGTGGATCCGCAAGCATTCGGCGTTCGCGCGCAAGCTCGAGGCGCGCGACGATCCGCTCGCCGCGCTGCCGATGTCGACGCCGCAGACACATCTCACCGGGCAGGTCGTGATCGTCGGCTACGGCAAGGTCGGCACGCGCATCGCACATGCGCTCGACGAGCGTGGCATCGCGTACGTCGTCGTCGAGCAGAATCGCGAGCTCGTCGAGAAACTGCGCGCGGAAGGCGTTGCCGCCGTGTCGGGCGATGCGATCGAGCCGATCGTGCTGGTGCAGGCGCATATCGCGCGCGCCGGGATGCTGGTCGTCACGCTGCCCGACGTGTTCGACGTACGGCAGATCGTCGAAATCTCGCGCACGCTCAACCCGGCGCTCGAGGTCGTGCTGTGCACGAACAGCGGCGACGAGGCCGCGCTGCTGTCGAACGAGGGCATCGGCACCGTGTTCATGGGCGAGACCGAACTCGCGCGCGGGATGACCGAGCACGTGCTCGGCAGGATGGCGAAGCCGGTCGCGGCCGCGCATTGACGGCGCGCGGCGGCGCGGCGGCGCGGCAGCGGGCAGCGGCCGCCGGCGCCGCGGGCTTCGGTTTCAGTAGAACGTCTCGAGCGTCAGCTCCTGCGCCATCACGCGATTGCCGGCCAGCAGGCCGCCGTCGACGGGCAGCGCGACGCCCGTGATGATCCGCGCCGCCGGAGAGCACAGGAACAGCGCGGCCTGCGCGACGTCGTCCGGCGTCGCGAAATCGTCGAGCGGATACCACTTCCTCAATTGCTCGAACACCTGCGGATTGCGCTGCACGCGCGCTTCCCACGCGGGCGTCTTCACGGTGCCCGGCAGCACGATGTTCGCGCGCACGCCGTCGCGGCCGAATTCGATCGCGAGCGATTTCGTGTAGCTGATCAACCCGGCCTTCGCCGCGCTGTACGCCGGATGCCCGAGCGCATGCACGCCGTTGACCGAACCGATGATCGCGATTGCGCCGCGCCCGCGTGCGCGCATGCCGGGCAGCACGGCTTCGACGCTCATGTAGGTGGCCGTCAGGTTCGCGTCGAGATCCGTGCGCCAGGTGGCGGGCGTCGTGTCGCGCAGCGTGGTCGACGCGGCCGTGCCCGCGTTGGCGACGAGCACGTCGGCTTGCGGATGCGATTCGAGCGTCGATTGCAGCCGTTCGGCGTCGGTCAGGTCGTCGACGACCGGCGTCACGTGCGCATCGCCGAGCGTATCGATGAAGCGGTCGAGCGCCGCGCGGTCGCGATCGAGCGCGAGCACGCGATCGCCGGCCGCGAGGAAGGTGCGGCACAGCGCCTGGCCGATGCCGCCGGCGGCGCCCGTCACGAGGGTGGTGCGTGTCATGTCGGCTCCTTGTGCCGGCTCACAGGCCGAGCGCGGCGCGCGCCTGCTTTTCGTTGTCGCGCGTGATCAGCGTGCCGGACGTCAGCACGAGCGGCGGCGGCGCCTGGTTCTTCGTGATCCAGTCGTACATGTCGATGCTCGTCTGGTAGCCGTGCTGGCGCGGATTCAGCAGGATCGAGCCGTAGAAGCCCGTCGGCTTCGGCTTCGCGAATTCGTTGAGCGCGATCTGGCTGCCGTTGATGCCGACCGCGACCATCGCATCCGCGCCGATGCCGCGCCCCTCGGCGGCGCGCACCGCGCCGACCGTCGTGTCGTCGTTCGAGCCGAACGCGACCCAGCGCTTGAAATTCGCATGCTTGGTGAGCGCGATGTTCGCCGCGTTGAACGCGCCTTCGGTGTCGGCCGTCATTTCGGGTGCATCGATCACGTTCGCGGCCGGGAAACCGGCGGCCTTGAGCGCATCGACCGCGCCGGTCGTGCGTTCGCGTGCGGTCGGCAACTGGTCGTACGCGATCCGGATGATGCCGACCTCGGCCGGGTTCCAGCCGCGCCGCTTCGTCTCGTCCGCGATCGCCTGGCCGACCTGCTGGCCGATCCTGTACGCGGAGATGCCCATGTGCGGCACGCCCTGGAGCGGTGCACCGCGGCCGTCGACGAGCTGGTCGTCGACCGACATCAGCTTGATCCCCGCGCGCTTCGCCTTCGCCGCGATGCCGGGGCCGAGCTTCACGTCGGGTGCGCAGATGATCACGCCCTGTGCCTTTTGCGCGGCGAGGCTGTCGAGCGCGGTCGATACCTTTTCGCCGCTCGGCGTCGCGATCTTGATCAGCGTGAAGTGCTTTTCCTTCGCCGCCTGGTCGGCGAAGCGCCATTCGTCCTGGAACCACGGATCGTCCGGCTGTTTGACGAGGAAGCCGATTTTCACGTCGGCGGGGTCGGCGGCATGGGCGGGTACCCCGCCGACCAGCGCCGCGCTCGTAATGGCCAGTGCGAGCGTCTTCCAGTGGAATCGCATGCGTCTCTCTCCTTTTTTGTAGTCGCGCGCACGGGCAGGGCTGCCCGACACGCGGAAAAATTGTAGGAGGAGGGAGCGGGAACGCTCAAATGATGCGCGGCGTTCCTAGAAAGTGGGACGGTGCCCGGTGGCGGGGAAATGCGTGGCGGCCAGGGGCCGCCGGTGTGCCACGCGCGCCGGCGGGCGCCGTGCCGCGGGGACGTGCCGCGCTTATCCGGCCGCCGTGGCCGGCTGCACCGGTACGTTCGACGGCGCGGCAGTCTTCAGCGGCGCTACGGTTTTCGGTGCCGCAGCCGTCCTGGTTTGCGCAGCCGCTTTCGGCGCGGCCACCGTCTTCTGCGGCGCGGCGGGCTTCGCAGGCGGTGTCTTCTCGGGCTCGACCGGCGCGTCGGGCGGCACGCCGAGCAGTTGCAGCGAGCCGCTCGTGACCGACGCGAACACCGGGCCGGCCACCGTGCCGCCGTAGTAGCCCTTGCCGCGCGGCTCGTCGATCATCACCGCGACGATCAGGCGCGGGTTGCTCATCGGTGCCATCCCCGCGAACAGCGCGCGGTACTTGCCCTTCGCGTAGGTCGCGCCGACCTGCTTGCGCGCGGTACCGGTCTTGCCGCCGATCCGGTAGCCGTCGACGCGCGCGCGGCGCCCCGTGCCGCCTTCGCCGACCGCCATCTCGAGCATCGAGCGGATCGACGCGGCCGTTTGCGGCGACGTCACGCGGTGGCCGCGATGCGCGTCGATCGTCTGCTGGTCGGTGCCGTTCTTCAGCAGCGACACCGGGTGCAGCGTGCCGTCGCCGGCATAGGCCGTATAGGTTTGCGCGATCTGCAGCAGCGACATCGACAGGCCGTAGCCGTATGCCATCGTCGCCTGCTCGATCGGCCGCCAGCGCTTGTAGCCGCGCAGCCGGCCCGACGCGACGCCCGGGAACGTCAGTTCCGGCGCGCGGCCGATCCCGTATTCCTGGTACTTGTTCCAGATCGTTTCGGCGGGCAGGTTCAGCGCGAGCTTCGCGAGCGCGACGTTGCTCGACTTCTGCAGCGCCTGCGAGACCGTCAGCGAACCGTGGTTCGACGTGTCGTGGATCACGGCCGGGCCGATCTTGTAGGTGCCCGGCGACGTGTTGATGATCGTGTTCGGCGTGACCTTGCGTTCGTCGATCGACAGCGCGACGACGAGTGGCTTGATCGTCGAGCCCGGTTCGAACGTGTCGATCACCGCGCGGTTGCGCAGCTGCTGGCCGGTGAGGCGCGCGCGGTCGTTCGGGTCGAAGGTCGGGTAGTTCGCCAGCGCGAGGATCTCGCCGTTCTGCGCGTCGAGCACCACGACGCTGCCGGCCACCGCGTTGTTCTCGACCACGGCCGCCTTGAGCTGGCTGAACGCGAGCTGCTGGATGCGGCGGTCGATCGTCAGCTCGATCGTCGCGCCATGCTGCGCCGGGACGAGCGGGCGCGTGTCCGACACGATGCGGCCGAGCCGGTCGCGGATCACCTCGCGCTGCCCGGACGTGCCCGACAGGCGCGCATTCGCCGCGAGCTCGACGCCTTCCTGGCCCTTGTCCTCGACGTTCGTGAAGCCGACCACGTGCGCGGCCGATTCGCCTTCCGGGTAGAAGCGCTTCGAATCGGCGATCTGCGTGATGCCGTCGATCGCGAGCTTGTCGAGCCTGCCCGCCGTGTCGGCGTCGACCTGCCGCTTGAGCAGCACGAACGTCTTGTCGTTGCCGAGGCGCCGCTTGACCTCGACGAGCGGCATGTCGAGCAGCTTCGAGATCTGCGGGTAGTCGGTGTCGGCGACCTGCTTCGGGTTCGCCCAGATTTCATAGGTCGACAGGCTGACGGCGAGCATCGCGCCGTTGCGGTCGACGATGCGCCCTCGCATCGCGTCCAGCTCGATCGTGCGCTGGTAGCGTTTCTGGCCCTGGCCGACATAGAACTCCTTGTTCGCGACCTGCACCCAGAACGCGCGGCCGATCAGCGCAGCGAACGCGAGGAACACGATGATCACGATCAGCTTCGAGCGCCACATCGGCAGGCGCGACGCGAGCATCGGGTTCTTGGTCGCGGCCGCGTACGGATCGGCGGGGTGGGTCTTCTTTTTCACGCTCATGCAATGGCCGGGTCGGGTCGCCGGAGGGCGGCGAGTCAGTCTGAATAATGCGATTGTAATAAATGAGTAAACGCCGTGTGGGGAAAGTATGTTCCGGCCCCGTGAAAAGGCGCGAATCGGTGATTCGGCAAAGGGTGGAACAGGGCATACGAAAAGAGGGCGGAAGCGGAGCTTCACCGACGCAGCGGGTGATTGAAGGTGGCCGATTCGGTGCGTCTCGATCCGCTCACACGATCTCCTGGACAATCGGTGCCGACCGTCTCCGGCGCGCGATCAATTGCCCGGCTCGCGATTATTTATTTGCACCAGAAAATGGAAACGCCCCGAAAAGGGGCGCCGTTAATACTGAATATCGAAATGAATATCACTGAAACCGGAATAAACCCGAAAACCGCAGACGAATTACATCGATAATTTCTACCGGGTGACGGAAATGAATTCCCGGTATTCCGGCTCGCTCGTGCAGCGATCGACAGCCTGCAGTCGCCATGCGCCGGGGTGATTGCCGGCGAGTACGGCGGAGCCCTGTTCGCGCTGGGTCGCACCGAACGACAGTCCCTTCAACTGGCACACGGCATTCCCGCCGTCAGCCGCGCAGAGCGCCATCGCGCCCTCGACGTCGCGAACCTTGCCCCAGGCGGGAAGATCGATGCCCTGATGTGCCTCGCGCGACCACAGTCCTTCGTCGGTGTCGACCCACAGTACCGCGAACGAGTGTCGGGTTGCTGATTCGCTGCCATTAATCCGAATGGTGAGGCGCATTGTGATCGTCTCCAAAAAAATGAACATTCGACCGTTTTGACTTGATCAGTCTAGATAGACTGGTGTGAAACGCAAGTGATAATCCGCAATAAATCCGCATTGAGTTCATTGCGGTTTCAGATGAAACGATGTCTGACGATTCATGGTTATTCCGGCGGCGCGCGCAAACACACGCCCACCGGCGATCGCGGCGCCGATCGGGGCCCGGTCGATCCTCGAGACATGGGACGACATCGCCGAGAGGCGCGTCGATCTGTCGCGTGCAACCGGCCGCGGAAACCGGGCCGGCCGACGCGGTCCGGCCGTGCCGGAGGGAGCGCGACCGGAGGTTGAGGCGTTCCGACTGCATTGCCGGACGACAGACTCCGACAATCGCATACAAATCGGCACACTTTCACGAAACTTTCGGGACAGACTTGCCTGCGGTCGGGCCCCACACTGAGATATTCCCGATCCAGTGCCGCGGACGCCCGTCCTCGGCGGCTGCCGCCGCCTCGTGCCAGAGACGCGATCGACGCGATCGCGGGCCGCACGCCCGATCGGGACAGCCGGGGCGCGCGTCAGGCCCCGGCCCGGCCGGTGAGCCGTGCGCAGCCCGCAACCGCGGCCGCCGCGCCGCCCGGCCGATTCTTCGAAGGAGACTATCGTGCTGATCTGGAAAACCGCGTTGTCGCTCAACTGGCGGACGAGCCTCGTGTCGCCGGCCAGCGCACCGGTCGCGGCGGCGAACGTCGGGCGGCTGGTGCTGACCGGCGCAACCGGCTTCATCGGCAGTACCGTCCTGACGGCGCTCGTCAATGCGGGGCTGCTCGACCGCATCGTCTGCGTCGTGCGCGCGCAGGATCGCGGCCATGCCGTCGCGCGACTGCGCGAAGCGGCGCTGCGCGCGGGGCTGGCGCCGTACTGGGCGTCGCGCCTGACCGACGCGAACGTGATCGTCGGTGCGCTCGGCGACGTGTGGCAGGGCGCCGACGCACCGCGCCTCGCCGCCGCGACGCACGTGATTCACTGCGCCGGCCATGCGTCGCCGGCCGACGGCGCGCACCTGCGGGCCGATATCGCCGATGCGGTGCGTTTTGCCGAGCGCTTTGCACGGGCGCCGCGCCTGCTGCGCTTCGTCTACGTCGGTACGGCCTACGCGCATGCGGGTCGTGGCGGGATCGTGCAGGAGGAGGCGGCGGGCGACGCGGCGAACGACGTCGCGCGCGACGAAGAAGGCCTGCCGGGCGCGGTGCTCGCCGCGGACTACCTGCATGCGAAGGCGGAGACCGAGCAGCGCCTGCGTGCGCTCGGGCTGCCGCTCGTCGTGGTGCGGCCGTCGCATGTGGTCGGCCATACGGTACTCGGTACGCGGCCCGCGCCGAATTCGTTCTGGATGTTCCGGCTGGCGCATGCCGCACGCCGCTTCACCGCGCGACCGATGACGCGCATCGATATCGTGTCGGTCGACGACGTGGCGCGCGCGACGATGCTGCTGGCCGTCAAGCCGACGCTCGCACACGACCTGTATCACGTGTCGGCCGGCGACGAGGCGCCGCAGGTCGCGCAGATCGTGCGTGCGATGGACGAGGCGGCGGGGATGACCGGCGCACCGCGCTACGCGGCGTGTGCGCCGGCCGAATTGCCGCTCGTGGTGCGCGACGTGCTCGGGCGAACCGATCCGGCACTCGAGCGCGTGATCGGCCGGGCGTTGCAGCGCTGCGGGGAATTCGCGACGGTCGATCGCGTGTTCGACAACCGTCGCGTGCGCGACGAAATCGATTTCGAGCCGCTGCCGTTCATCGATTACGTCGAGGAATGCATGCGCACGTCGCGCGGCGTGGCGGTGACCGAGCTGATGCGCGGCGCGGTGCACTGACCGTCCGCGCCGCACCGGCCCCCGTTCCCGCGGCTGGCGGGAACGGGGGCCGTCATCACGTGTTGCCGCCGAGCTCGATGAGCCGGTCGAGCGCGCGATAGATGTCTTCGAGGCCGTCCTCGCCGAACCGCGATTCGAGCTGCCGGTACTGCTCGTCGATCCGCGGGCCGATTTCCGTGACCAGTTTCCTGCTTTGCGGTGTCAGGCTCACCAGCAGCCGGCGCTGATCTTCCTGCGCGCGCGTGCGCGTGATCAGGCCGTCGCGCTCCATCCGTTCCAGCACGCCCGTGAGGCTCGGGCTCAGGATGCAGCAGCGCCGCGCGATCTGTCCCGCTTCGAGCGCTTGCGCCGGTTCGCCGTCGAGCACGCGGATGATCCGCCATTGCTGTTCGGTCAGCGCGAATTCCTTGAGAATGGGGCGGAACAGACCCATCAGCGTTTCGCGGGCCTCGAGCAGCAGCATGGCCAGGTTGCGATGGTCGAGCGTACGGTTCATCGGGGTGAGCAGTGGACGGGGACGCATCAATCTTAACAGCCGAACGGAGTGAATTTCGCGTATCAGGGTAATCGAGGTTGCCAGCGTTCGATTGTTTACTTAAGATATTAAGTATTGACGATGCGCCGCGACGCGCGGCAGGGGAATGACGCATGGAGCTGTCTTGCATGACCGCCGCGGCGCCGCCGTTGCCGGTCGCCATCGGTACCGTCTACGGTGCGCTGCTCAACGAGCGTGCGGCGCTCGACGCACTCGGCGATGCCGTGAACGCACCGCCTTACGGCCGCCCGCCGCAGGCGCCGATCCTGTACATCAAGCCCGCCAACACGCATGCGGCCGACGGCGCGACCGTCGTCGTGCCGGCCGGCGTCGACGCCCTGGAGATCGGCGCGTCGGTGGCCGTCGTGTTCGCCCGGCGCGCGACGCGCGTGCCGGCCGCGCGGGCGCTCGACTACCTTCACGGCTTCACGCTCGCCAGCGACGTGTCGGTCCCCCATCCCGACTACTACCGTCCGGCCGTGCGCTTCAAGTGCCGCGACGGTTTCTGCCCAATGGGCCCGGCCATCGTGCCGGCCGCCGCGCTTGGCGATGTCGACACGATCGGCCTGACCGTGCGGATCGACGGCGAGGTGGCCGTGTCCGCCTCGACGTCTACGCTGATTCGCTCCGTGCGCGAACTGATCGCCGACGTGACGGCCTTCATGTCGTTCGACGCGGGCGATGTGTTGCTGCTCGGCGTCGCGGGCGGCGCACCGCGCGCCCGCGCGGGCAGCACGATCGAGATCGCCGCCGCCGGCATCGGCACGTTGCGGCACACGCTGATCGCGGAGGAAACACGATGAAGACGGCACGCGTGATCTACAACGGCGCATTGCATGTGGCCGAACCGGCCGGCGATGGCGCGATCCGTCTCGACACGGGGCGGGTCGTTGCCGAGGACGCGGTTGCGTGGCTGCCACCCGTCGCGCCGCGCACCACGTTCGCGCTCGGCCTCAACTACGCCGACCACGCGAAGGAACTCGCGTTCAAGGCGCCGAGCGAACCGCTGATCTTCCTGAAGGGGCCGAATACGTTCATCGGCCACCGTTCGCGCACGGTGCGCCCGGCGGACGCGACGCACATGCATTACGAGTGCGAGCTGGCCGTCGTGATCGGCCGGCCTGCGCGCAACGTGAGCCGCGCGCAGGCGCTCGACTACGTGGCCGGCTACACGGTCGCGAACGACTACGCGATCCGCGACTATCTCGAGAACTACTACCGTCCGAACCTGCGTGTGAAGAACCGCGACACCTGCACGCCGCTCGGGCCGTGGTTCGTCAGCCGCGACGAGATCGGCGATGCGGGCGACCTGACGCTGCGCACGACGGTGAACGGCCGGGAGACGCAGCGCGGCAGCACGCGCGACATGATCTTCGACGTGCCGGCGTTGATCGAGCACATCAGCGGCTTCATGACGCTCTCGCCGGGCGACCTGATCCTGACCGGTACGCCCGAGGGGCTGGCGGACACGAAGCCGGGCGACGAGGTCGTGACCGAAATCGAAGGGATCGGCCGGCTCGTGAACACGATCGTCGGCGAAGCAGACTACTATCGCGCCGGCTGAGCCCGTCGCCCAAGGAGAGAGCATGACCATCAAGCACTGGATCGACGGCCGCGAAGTCGAGAGCCGCGAGACGTTCACGACGCTGAATCCCGCGACGGGGGAAGTCATCACCGACGTCGCATCGGGCGGCAAGGCCGAAGTCGACGCGGCCGTGCGCGCCGCGAAGGAAGCCTTCCCGAAATGGGCGAACACGCCCGCCAGGGAGCGCGCGAAGCTGATGCGCAGGCTCGGCGAGCTGATCGAGAAGAACGTGCCGATGCTCGCGGCGCTGGAGACGCAGGACACCGGCCTGCCGATCGCGCAGACGAGCAAGCAGCTGATTCCGCGCGCGTCCGAGAACTTCAACTTCTTCGCGGAAGTGTGCGTGCAGATGAACGGCCGCACCTATCCGGTCGACGACCAGATGCTGAACTACACGCTGTACCAGCCGGTCGGCGTGTGCGCGCTGGTGTCGCCGTGGAACGTGCCGTTCATGACCGCGACGTGGAAGACGGCGCCGTGCCTCGCACTCGGCAACACGGCCGTGCTGAAGATGTCGGAGCTGTCGCCGCTGACGGCCGACCAGCTCGGCCGCCTCGCGCTCGAAGCCGGCATCCCGCCGGGCGTGCTCAACGTCGTGCAGGGTTACGGCGCGACGGCCGGCGACGCACTGGTACGCCATCCGGACGTGCGTGCGGTGTCGTTCACCGGCGGTACGGTGACCGGCAAGCGGATCATGGAGCGTGCGGGCCTGAAGAAGTATTCGATGGAACTCGGCGGCAAGTCGCCGGTGCTGATCTTCGACGACGCCGATTTCGACCGCGCGCTCGACGCGTCGCTGTTCACGATCTTCTCGATCAACGGCGAACGCTGCACGGCCGGCTCGCGGATCTTCGTGCAGCGTACGATCTACGATCGCTTCGTGCAGGAATTCGCGCGCCGCGCGAACAACCTGGTGGTCGGCGATCCGTCCGATCCGGCCACGAACCTCGGCGCGATGATCACGCGCCAGCACTGGGAAAAGGTGACGGGCTATATCCGCATCGGCGAGCAGGAAGGCGCGCGCGTGGTCGCGGGCGGCGCCGACAAGCCGGCGGGCTTGCCCGACCACCTGCGCAACGGCAACTTCGTGCGGCCGACCGTGCTGGCCGACGTCGACAACCGGATGCGCGTCGCACAGGAAGAAATCTTCGGGCCGGTCGCGTGCCTGATTCCGTTCGAGGACGAGGAAGAAGGGCTGCGGCTCGCGAACGACACGTCGTACGGCCTTGCGTCGTACATCTGGACGCAGGATGTCGGCAAGGTGCATCGCCTCGCGCGCGGCATCGAAGCCGGGATGGTGTTCGTGAACAGCCAGAACGTGCGCGACCTGCGCCAGCCGTTCGGCGGCGTGAAGGAATCGGGCACCGGGCGCGAGGGCGGCGAATACAGCTTCGAGGTGTTCGCGGAGATCAAGAACGTGTGCATCTCGATGGGTTCGCACCACATTCCGCGCTGGGGCGTGTGACGGGCGCGGGTCGTCTGCGGCACGAAAGAACCAAACGGAGACTTGAACGATGGGCAAACTGTCCCTCGCCGCGAAAATCACGCACGTGCCGTCGATGTACCTGTCGGAACTGCCCGGCAGGCATCACGGCTGCCGCGAGGCGGCGATCCGCGGCCATCAACTGATCGGCGAGCGCTGCCGCGCGCTCGGCGTCGACACGATCGTCGTGTCGGACGTGCACTGGCTCGTCAACGCCGGTTATCACGTGAACTGCAATGCGCGATTCGCGGGCACGTACACGAGCAACGAGCTGCCGCATTTCATCCGTGACATGGAGTATGCGTATCCGGGCAACCCGGCGCTCGGCCGGCTGATCGCCGAGACGGCCAGCGCGCGCGGCGTCGCGACGCGCGCGCACGAGATCGACAGCCTCGAACTCGAATACGGCACGCTCGTGCCGATGCGCTACATGAACGCCGACCAGCACTTCAAGGTCGTGTCGATCGCCGGCTGGTGCATGTGGCATCAGCTCGACGAAAGCCGGCGCTTCGGCGAGGCGCTGCTCGAGGCGATCGAAAAGAGCGATTCGAACGTCGCATTCCTCGCGAGCGGCTCGCTGTCGCACCGTTTCAACGACAACGGCAGCCCCGAGGAATCGATCCACCAGATCAGCCGCGAATTCTTCCGGCAGGTCGACCTGCGCGTGGTCGAGCTGTGGAAGCAGGGCGATTTCAAGACCTTCTGCGCGATGCTGCCCGAGTACAACACGCATTGCCACGGCGAAGGCGGGATGCACGACACCGCGATGCTGCTCGGCCTGCTCGGCTGGGATCGCTACGATAAACCCGTCGAGATCGTCACCGACTATTTCGCGAGTTCGGGTACCGGGCAGATCAATGCGATCTTTCCGGTGGCGTGAGCACCGCGCCACGCACTCGACTGGAGACCCGCCATGCCACATATCGTCGTCGAATACACCGCGAACATCCGCGACGACGCACGCATTCCCGCGCTGCTGCGCACGATCAACGCCACGCTGATCGCGCAGGGCGGCGTGTTCCCGACGGGCGGCATCCGCTCGCGCGCGATCGAACTGCAGGACTACTGCGTAGCCGACGGCACGGAAGACGATGCGTTCGTGCACGTGACGCTGAAGATCGGCTCGGGCCGCAGCGACGCGCAGAAAAAGGCCGCGTGCGACGCGCTGTTCGACGCGATCAAGGCGCATTTCGCGGAACTGTACGCGAAACGGTACCTTGCGCTGTCGATGGAACTGACCGAGTTCAGCGAAAGCGGCTCGTACAAGCACAACAACATCCATGCCCGCTACAAGCGGGCCGGCTGAACCCCATTCCCGATCCGACCATGCTCGAAACCGCCCTCATCGACCAGCTCGCGCAGCGTCTGCACGACGCCGAGCGCGAGCGCAAGCAGATCCGCCAGATCTCGCTCGACCATCCCGACATCACGATCGACGACGCGTATGCGATCCAGCGCGCGTGGGTCGCCCTCAAGCTCGCGGAAGGCCGCACGCTGAAGGGACACAAGATCGGCCTCACGTCGAAGGCGATGCAGAACACGTCGCAGATCGACGAGCCCGATTACGGCGCGCTGCTCGACGACATGTTCTTTGCCGACGGCGGCACGATCCCCACCGGGCGCTTCATCGTGCCGCGTGTCGAGGTCGAACTCGCGTTCGTGCTCGGCAAGCGGCTCACCGGCCCGGACTGCACGATCTTCGACGTGTACGACGCAGTCGACTACGTGGTGCCCGCGCTCGAGATCATCGACGCGCGCAGCCAGTCGATCGACCCCGATACGAAACGGCCGCGCAAGGTGTTCGACACGATCGCCGACAACGCGGCGAACGCGGGCGTGGTGATCGGCGGGCGGCCCGTGAAGCCGCAGGACGTCGACCTGCGGTGGGTCGCGGCGATCATGTCGCGTAACGGCGTGGTCGAGGAAACGGGCGTCGCGGCCGGCGTGCTGAACCATCCGGCGAACGGCGTCGCGTGGCTCGCCAACCGGCTGGCCCGCTTCGACGTCGCGCTGGAGCCGGGGCAGATCGTGCTCGGCGGTTCGTTCACGCGGCCGTGCGCGGCGCGGCCGGGCGACACGTTCAGCGTCGACTACGGCCCGCTCGGGACGATCCAGTGCTACTTCGAGTGAGGTGAGCGAACGATGCGGATTCCTACGAATGTCTTCAAGGCCGCGCTCGCGCGCGGCGACGCGCAGGTCGGGCTGTGGCTCGGGCTCGCCAATCCGTACAGCGCGGAAGTGGTCGCGGGCGCCGGTTTCGACTGGCTGCTGATCGACGGCGAGCATGCGCCGAACACGGTGCCGACGATCCTCGCGCAGTTGCAGGCAATCGCGCCGTATCCGTCGCATCCGGTCGTGCGCGTACCGTGGAACGATCCGGTGATCGTCAAGCAGGTGCTCGATCTCGGCGCGCAGACGCTGCTCGTGCCGATGGTGCAGAGCGCCGACGAGGCGCGTGCGGCGGTGGCCGCGACGCGTTATCCGCCGCACGGGATTCGCGGCGTGGGCAGCGCGCTGGCGCGTGCGTCGCGGTGGAATCGGGTCGGCGATTACCTGCATCGCGCGAACGACGAGATGGCCGTGCTCGTGCAGGTCGAGACACGCGCGGGGCTCGACGCAATCGATGCGATAACGCGGGTCGAGGGCGTGGACGGCGTGTTCATCGGGCCGGCGGATCTCGCGGCCGATCTCGGACATCTCGGCCATCCGGGGCACCCGGACGTGCAGGCCGCGATCGATGGTGCGATCCGCGCGATCAAGGCGGCCGGCAAGGCGCCGGGCATTCTCAGCGCGGATGAGGCGGCCGCGCGGCGTTATCTGGACGCGGGAGCGCTGTTCGTCGCGGTCGGGGTCGATACGACGTTGCTGGCGAGGAGTGCGGAGCGGTTGGCGGAGCAGTTCAAGGGGAAAGGGGGCGAGGCGGTGAAGAAGGGGGACGGGACGTATTAACCACGTGGCGGTTCATCGTCTGCGCGCTGATGACCTGAGTCGGAATTTTGTGACCAATCAAGCAGTGAGTCTCGCGTCGATATTATCGGAATTCAGCCAGGCTCGACGGACCGTGGCGGGAGGTTGATGGCGGTGCGCGCTATGAGGCCGGTGTTCGCTGTAGAACTGCCGCCAGCGTTCGATGAGCACCTTGGCCTCGGCGCGGCTGCGGAACCATTCCCGGTTCAGCAATTCGTCACGTAGCTTGCCGTTGAAGCTCTCGACGAATCCGTTTTGCCACGGACTGCCGGGCGCGATGAAGGCCGGACCGATGGCCGCATCCCGCAGCCAGCGCATGACCCTGGCAGCGGTAAATTCGGCACCGTTGTCAGACCGAACGAACGCGGGCTTGCCGTACAGGCGCATCAGTCGCGACAGCGTCAGAATCACATCCTGCGACCGCAGGCTGGCGCCGACCTCGATCGCCAGGCACTCGCGGGTGTATTCATCGATCACGCATAGCATCTTCAACGTTCGGCCATCCACCAGTTGATCGTGCACGAAGTCATAGCTCCAAACCGAATTGGGCTGCGTGGCGCCTGGCAGGCGTATGTCGTTGCCGCAACGACGTCGGCGAGGACGGCGACGCGGAATGTTGAGCTGCAGGGCTCGCCACATTTGCCGCACGCGCGATTCGCTCAACGCCAGCCAAGCCGACATCCGGCGATAGCCGAAGCGCGGCACCTCTTGCGCGGCCGCCATCAGCCACTCGCCCAGACTCCGATCCTTCTCCGGTTGCTTGAGCGTATAGGTCGCCACTCGGCGGCTCAGTCCCAGGTAGCGACATGCCTTGCGTTGCGAGAGCCCCGCCGAGTCAGGACTTCCAGCGCTTCACGCCGGCCCGTCGGGGTGATCATTTTTTTCGGCTGAACTCCTTCAGGCCGTCGATGACAAGCATCTGCTCGGCGATCAGCCGCTTGAGCCGATCGTTCTCCGATTCCAACTCTTTGAGCCGACGCGCGTCAGCCACGTCCATCCCGCCGAACTTGTTGCGCCAACGATAGAACGTCTGTTCCGAAATGTTGTGGCGCTTGCACAGATCCTTCACCGGCTCGTCCCGGCTCTCGGCCTCGCGCAAGATTCGAATGACTTGCTCGTCGGTAAATCGCTTCTTCATCGAGTTCTCCTTGCCTCTAGGATAAAAGAGAACTCACTTGCCAAATGGCTACAAGAAACGTCTCAGGTCATATGTGATTGCTTCTTTGAGTGGCACCGGCCAGTCGAGTTCGTATTGATGTTCATATGGTGGGCCCGGCCGGATTTGAACCGGCGACCAATCGATTATGAGTCGACTGCTCTGACCAACTGAGCTACGGGCCCGAGGGGAAGAGTGCTCGGCAGCATGGAGCGCAGTGTTGAGCGTGCATGATGCCAGGTAGGGTCCGCACGCACGCATGCTGGAGTGCCCCGTGGGATCGGCTTCAGGCTAACGTCGTCGCCGCGCGGGACGGCTGTTGTCGACTGCGATCGTTCGGGGCGCCAGAGAGTGGCCATTCAATCGTCGAGTGCCAGGCAGCGTCGGACTCCGACTAAATGTAGCGCATCCGGCGGCCGATCTTGGAAGGCTGGCCAGCCGCAGCCATGTAGAGTCGCTCATTACCTCGATGGGTGGAATTGCTGGCATTGAACCCGGTGAGTGTTTAGGGTAATTGCCCATTTCTGAACCATTTTTTGCTTTCTGGCATCAATAGTAATATTAGCGCGATAAGTAGTAGAAAATCCACCAATCCTAATCCGAATTTCTCGGTGTGGATGAATATTGCCAGTATTCGAAGAGCTGCGTCGATCAACAGCCAGCCGAGTGTCCATTGGCGCGCCCAATTTTTTCGGCGAATTAGGTTGATTATAAAAAATCCGCCAACTGTTGGGAGGAGAACCAGGAGGGTGAGGGAGGTCGCGGTGATTGAATATGACGCAGGTTTGCCATGAATCATTAAAATTGGGTTCTGGATGACATAAATTATGCCCTTGAGCGATCCAAGGAGAATGAGACACCACGCTGCAAAGAGCGCTAGCACTGCGCCGATTGTTGGCCTCGGTGTGATTTTAAAAAAAGATGCAAGCTGTGTTTTAATTGGATTCATATTTTCCTCTGACTTGGATTTCTATGTCGGAATTCCACTTTGAAATGCACAGGGAAATATTGCCGGTCTGATCCGCTTGGGTTTCCCGGACCAGGTCTAGAGCGACTTTTGCGGCGTTTCGGGTTCAGTCGAACCCGATGAAGGCACCAGCTGACGGGCGAATTCGGCTGGTGCCAACTCTTTGAGAGCCGAGTGAGGACGACTCTCGTTGTAATCCCGGCGCCACGCCTCGACGATCGCTTTGGCCTCGCCCAGCGTTTCGAACCAATGGAGGTTCAAGCACTCGTCGCGGAATGATCCGTTAAACGTCTCGATGTGGCAATTGTCCGTTGGCTTCCCGGGCCTGCTGAAGTCGATTTTGGCCCGATAGTGGTGCGCCCACATGTCGAGCAGGCGCCCCGAAAATTCGCTGCCGTTGTCGACGAACAGATGCCGCGGAGCGCCGCGCCGAGCGGCGATTCGATTCAGTGCAGACACCACGTGTTCGCCTTTCAGCCGTTGTCCGACTTCGATCGCCAACGCTTCCTTCGTGAAGACATCCACGATCGTCAAGGTGCGAAATTTCGAGCCATCAGCAAGCTGGTCGGCCACTAATGGTATGGTCCACCCGCTTCTTCTATCGTAGTGGCGCTACCACCCATGGAGGCTGCCATGAACTCGGTCACGTTAGGAATCGATCTCGGCAAGCGCTGGTTCCACGTCGTCGGCTGCGACGCTGCCGGCAAAGTCGTGCTGCGCGAGAAGTTGGGGCGCAATCAACTCCTGCAGCTTATGGCACAACATCCACCGTGCCTTGTCGGCATCGAAACATGCTGTGGCTCGCAGTATCTGGCCCGCAAATTTCAGGACTTCGGGCACGACGTGAAACTTCTGCCAGCACAGTACGTCAAGCCGTTCGTCAAATCGCAGAAGAATGACTTCAACGACGCGCAGGCTATTGCCGAAGCTGTCCGACTTCCGACGATGCGGTTTGTGCCGCTCAAGTCAGAGGAGCAGATGGATGTCCAGGCGCTGCATCGCGCCCGCGAACGCATGCTCCAGCAACGCCTGGCATTGACCAACCAGATTCGCGGACTGCTGCTAGATCGCGGTATTGAGATTGCACAGGGATTTTATGCCCTTCGCACTGTGTTGCCCGCTCTGCTTGAGAAGGAAGACTCCGGCCTTACTCCCATGATGCGCGATCTTGGGCGCATGCTGTTCGACATGTGGAACCGCACGGAAGCAACCATTGAACAGATGAACGAACGGCTCAAATGTCTTGCACGCGAGAGTGATCTTTGCCGGCGCCTTCAAACGATCCCAGGTGTCGGTGTCTTGCTGTCGACCGCCATCGTCTCCGCAGTCGGCAATGCATCAACGTTTAGGCGTGCACGCGATCTTGCCGCCTGGGTAGGGTTGGTACCACAGCAACATACAACCGGCGGTAAGCCCCGTTTGCTGGGCATTACAAAGCGGGGAAATAGTTATCTGCGGCGTCTGTTCGTGCAGGGTGCCCGCGCGCTATGGGTGTGGAAAGACAAGCACCCCAACGATCCGATACAGCGCTGGCTACTGCAACTCGCCGAGCGCCGGCATGCACACGTTGCTGTCTGCGCACTGGCAAACAAACTCGTACGCATTGCGTGGGCTGTCATGCGAAGTGGCGCAGAGTTTAACCTGAACTATCGCACCGGAACCGTAGCAGACCGATAGCCCTACCCCTGACCACCGTTACTTTCCGCAACTCGCGCAGCGAATCAGCATGGCGCAAACGACCATCCGTCGCTTCTCCAAACCCGTCTGGACTTCCGGCAGACATCATGCCGCGCCACTAATTGGGACGGAAGCGTGCGACTTCATCATGCAGGCCAGATCCTGATTCGATCGGATCGCTATAGGCCGGATAGATAAACGCGAGTCGTCTATCGCCACCAGTCTGCGCTTGCGGTTTGCGGGTGGACCATAGAAAAATCCATACTCCAAGCGTCGTTTGGTTTGATCGGAACGATCTTCGCCACCCGCGTCACCACCATCTTTCGTCGCTTCGGCAACTTCGAGCGCAACTGCAACTGCTCTTCGCAATACACCGGCCCAACTGCCAGCCTTCCCGGCGCAACAGCACGTGGACACGTCGATAGCCGTAGCGCACCCTCGTATGGGCAATCTCGCGCATCCTCGACCGAAGCTCTGGGCGGGGGTCTTTGATGCTTCGGTAATGCTGAACGCTGCGCGGTTGCTTCACGAGCCGACAGGCCCGCCTCATCGTCAATCCGTAGTGGCTCACCACATAATCCACCACGTCTCGTCTCAGCGCGGGCCGGGCCACTTTTTTGATGCAACATCCTGCGGAATGGCCTTGTCCAGGCTCAGTTCGGCAACCAGCTTCTTCAGCCGCGCGTTCTCCTCCTGCAGTTGCTTGAGCTCGCGCACCTGATCTGACTGCATTCCGGCATATTGCTTCTTCCACCGATAGAACGTCTGTTCCGAAATACCGACCTGCCGGATCACATCGGCCACGGGCATGCCCAGCTCGGCTTGCTTGAGCACCGCCACAATCTGTTCGATCGAAAAGCGTTTCCGTTTCATGACAAACCACCTCCTGGCTCAGGGTCAAGTTTGCCGCAAAACTCACGCTCGGATCGGTCCAGGATTCCTAAAGCGGATCAATCCGCCATATGCGCCCTAAACTGGCATGCTCGTGCTGCGACCACATTACACAAGCTGCTGTGCCGAGCCGCCCCATCGAGCGTGGCCTTGCTGGCCCGGGCTTGCTGGCCCATGTGCTGGTCTCGAAGTTCGCGGACCATCTGCCGCTGTACCGCCAGTCGGCGATCTATGCGCGCGAGGGTGTCGATCTGGACCGCTCGCTGCTTGCGAAATGGGTGGGTCATGGTGCGAGCCTGATGCAACCGCTGGTCGACACCTTACGCCGGCACGTCATGGCAGCCACCAAACTGCATGCCGACGATACGCCAGTGCCTGTGCTCGCGCCAGGCAATGGCAAGACGAAAACCGGACGGCTGTGGGTCTACGTGCGCGACGATCGGAACTCGGGCGACATGACGCCGCCGGCCGTCTGGTTCGCCTATACGGCCGACCGCAAGGACGTCCATCCGCAGCAGCATCTCGAATCGTTCAACGGCACGCTGCAGGCGGATGCCTACGGCGGATATCAGGCGATTTACGAAACCGGGCGGGTAGCCGAAGCAGCTTGCTGGGCACATGCTCGGCGACAGTTCTACGAACTGCACGCCGCACGCCCGAATGCCTTGAACACCGAGGCGCTGGAGCGTATCGGCGCGTTGTACAAGATCGAGGAAGCGATCCGGGGCAAGCCGCCCGATGAGCGACAGGCGTACCGGCAAACACATAGCAGGCCCTTGCTCGATCAGCTCCATGCGTGGCTGAGTGCCACGCTGGAGACGCTCTCGCGCAAATCCGACACGAGTCGGGCGATTCTCTATGCGCTGAACCGGTGAGAAGCGCTTACGCGCTACTGTGACGACGGGCATCTGGAAATCGATAACCTGCCAGTTGAGCGCGCGTTGCGCGGGGTGGCGATCGGGCGCCGGAACTACCTGTTCGCCGGTGCGGACTCAGGTGGCGAGCGTGCGGCGGCAATCTACAGTCTGATCGGTACGGCCAAGCTCAACGGCCTCGATCCCGAGGCGTATCTGCGCGCCGTACTCACGCGCATCGCGGACCATCCGAGCAACCGGGTCGAAGACCTGCTGCCATGGAACATGACCACCCTGGCATCGTAAGGCGATAATGCCGCTGGCTTCCCGTTCACCCGGAGATCAGATGGCGAAATCGTTCCAGCGCTTTACCCTGCACGTGCAGCTTCAACACATCGAGCCGCCCATCTGGCGCAGGATCGAGGTTGAAGGAACCGAGTCGCTGCGCAAGCTGCACCATATCCTGCAAGCGGCCTTCGGTTGGGAGGACACCCACCTGCACGACTTCCTGATCGATGGTATGACCTATGCCATGTTCGAGGTCGACGACGTGCTGGACTTCGCCGACCCGGGCACGAGCGCCGATGACCGGAAGGTTCGACTGCAGAAGGTCCTGAAACCCGGCTCGCGCTTCCTCTACCGGTACGACTTCGGAGACGGCTGGGATCACGCCATCGTCGTTGAGAAAGTGGAAACCATTGAGAGCGAACCGTGGGGCGCGGCCCAGGTCATTGATGGTGCTCGCGCGTGCCCGCCAGAGGATGTTGGCGGCCCGCATGGCTACGAAGCGTTCCTGAGCGCGCTATGCAACGATCCGAATAGCGAAGAAGCTGACTATTACCGAAACTGGGTCGGCCCCGGCTTCGACGCAGAACTGTTCGATCTGCGTGCTGCCAATGCCACGCTGCTACGCATGGCTTCCAATCGTTGGGGAAACCGGTAACTCACGCCGTCAACACGGTATCGGCTCCACGCTTACGCGCGAAGCGCCGTGCGACGGGTTGCAAGAATGCTTATAGGCGCCCACACAACGGAGATCGATCGGCTGGAGTCGCAGGCAACCTTGTGTCGGCGGACCGGCGATTTTCGACGTCCTCGCGTCATCGATCTACCGCATTTCCGGATGGCGCGCGATTGATATGCGGCGAGTTCGATGGGCGGAGTTGAGTCGACAGGCACAGGCGCTGCGAATGGGCTATGACTGACCTCCACCATTCTTGGTTTCACGCCTTGTAAGTTCCATATACTTCCCCGGCGTCGTCCCCAACGCCCGCCTGAACATGTCGATGAACGCGCTCACGTTGTCGTACCCGAGATCGAGCGCGATCGTCGTCACCGGCACGCCGTCGGCGATTTTCTCCAGCGCCCGCAGCAGCCGGGCCTGCTGACGCCACTGCGCGAACGTCAGCCCCGTCTCGGCCACGAAGCGGCGGCTCATCGTCCGCGCGCTGATTCCCGCCCATTCGGCCCATTCCTCCAGCCGCCGGTTGTCCGCGAGATCCGCGGCAAGCGCATCGGTGATCCTCGTCAGCCGCGGATCCTGCGGCCGCGCCAGCCCCAGCGCCTCGACTTCCGACGACGCGATTTCATCGAGGATCACGTCGGCGATCCGGGTTCGAGCGGCATCCAGCTCTGAACCCTCCCAACTCGCCGCGCGCTGCACGGCTTCGCGCAGCAGCGGCGTCGTGCGGATCGCGCGCGGGGTATACGGCAGCGCCGCGCAGCGCGCTTCGGCGATGAACGCCGACCAGCCGGAAATCGGCCCGAACGAATGCAACGAATGGCGGCAATGCGGTGGAATCCAGATCGCATGGATCGCCGGCACGACCCAGTCCTGGTCGTCGAGGCCGATCGTCAGCAACCCGCTCAGCGCGCCGACGAGCTGGCCGCGCGCATGCGAATGAGGTGGCGTCACGCGCGGGTCGCGTTGCGACAGCATGGCGGCAACGACGAACGGGCCGTCGTCGGACGTGACGAAGCGGGCGGGCAGGAGCGGATCGGACATGGCCGGATATCGGTATCGAATGGCCGTTATACCGGAGATCGGCCGAATTTGCACGCCTACACTGCGTCCATCGATAACAACCGGAGTACGACACGATGCGAGCCGAACAGATGCTTCCCGACCAGACCGACCGGATCACGCTCGGCGATACGACGATCCGCAAGGGGACCGTCGGTGCGTTCCTGGTCAACGCGCGGGTGCTGACCGACCCGAACGCCGCGCCCGCCGACCGGGCGCGCGCGGAAGCCGACGCGATCGATGCGTTGCCCGCGCTGCGTGCGCTCGGCCTGTTCGACGTGCTGGAAGTGCGCGATCCCGCGCTGCGCGCGTGGCTCGACGCACGCTGATGCGCACCGGAACCGTCGATCGGGATCCCCGATTCAAGGAGTCACCATGAAAGCAGCAGTCGTGACGGGCGCCGGCGTGCGGCCCGTTCATATGGAGTTCGATGCGCCGCACGCGATGCCGGGCCACAGCCTGATCGACGTGACGGCGTCCGCGCTGAGCCGGATCGCGCAGGGGCGCGCGGCCGGCACGCATTACTCGTCGGAGGGGCGTTATCCGTTCGTCGTTGGCGTCGACGGGGTTGGCCGCCGTCTCGACGACGGGCAGCGTGTCTACTTCTTCGGCGCGCCCGCACCGTTCGGCGCGATGGCCGAACGCACGATCGCGCCCGATACGCAGTGCGTGCCGCTGCCGGATACGCTCGACGACGTCACGGCGGCCGCGATCGCGATTCCCGGGATGTCGTCGTGGGCGGCGCTGACCGAACGCGCGCGGCTCGTCGCGGGCGAGACGGTGCTCGTCAACGGTGCGACAGGTACGTCGGGGCGGCTGGCGGTTCGGATCGCGAAGCATCTCGGCGCCGCGAAGGTGATCGCGACGGGCCGCAACGCGGCCGCGCTGCAGGCGTTGCTGAATGCCGGCGCGGATGCCGTCGTGTCGTTGCAGCAGGACGACGCACATCTGGCGCGCGCGCTCGAACCGTATTTCCGCGCGGGCGTGGACGTCGTGCTCGATTATCTGTGGGGCGCCAGCGCGCAGACGCTGCTGGTGGCCGCCGCGAAGGCGACGCCCGAGGGCCGCCGGCTGCGTTTCGTGCAGATCGGCTCGATCGGCGGCGCGGACGTGCTGCTGCCGGGGGCGGTGCTGCGGGCGACCGCGATCGAACTGATGGGCAGCGGCATCGGCAGCGTGTCGCTGCCGCGCTTGCTGGCGTCGGTGCGCGGTGTGTTCGACGCGGCCGGACCGGCGGGGCTGACGATCGACACGCGCACGGTGCCGCTGTCGGCGGTTGGCGAGCACTGGAGCGATACGAGCAGCCTCGTTCGCCCGGTGTTCACGATGCATGGCGAGTGACCGGCAAGGGCCGCGGATGAGGGCACGGCCGTCGTGTGCGGGAAGCTGGCCGATCGCCCGTTGTCACGCTGATGCGCGCGGCGGATGCGATGCAGGGCGGCACGCGCGCAATGAACCGCACAAGACGGGCGGCGCGATTCGAAGACCGCTCGCCGCCCGTATCGTCAAACTCAGAACCGCTGCTGAATCCCCGCAGTCACACCGACCTGCGTGGTGCCGTAGCCCACGAAATCGCGCGACACACCGACCTTCTGGTCGTGCTTCGCGATCGCGAACGCGCCGGCCGCGTACAGCACCGTACGCTTCGACAGCGCGTAGTTCGCGCGCAACGACACGAGCGTCGGGTCGGCATCGCTGCCGCCCTTGATGTTCTGGTGATAGACGGCCGCGATCAGCGAGAACGCCGGTGTGAACTGGTACGAGCCGCCGAGCCAGTACGTGTCGCTCAACTGGTTCGCCGCCGTGGTGCGGAACGTGCGCTTGTAGTTGCGATAGCCGGCCATCGTCTTCAGGTTGCCGAAGTCGTAGCTCAGGCCCGCATGGATGCCCTGGATGTAGTTGACGGTATCGGCCGGCGTGACGCTGTCGGCCGCGCCGTTCTGCCTGTCGAACGTGACCACCGCCGCGAACGGGCCTTTCTCGTAGCCGACCGCGAAATCGTATTTGGAGCTGGTCTTCACGCTGCCCGGCACGTTGCCGAAGCCGTACAGCGCGCCGAACTTGAACCCGCTGAATTCGCCGTCGTAGCGCACCGCGTTCGACGAGCGCGTGAACATGCCGTCCTTGCGGCCGCCCGTCGCCGTCGCCGCCGATGCCCACGAGTAGTTCTGCGCGTACCCCATCGGGTCGAACGGCAGCATGTAGTCGTAGGTGACGGTGTAGTTGCGGCCGAGCGTCAGTTCGCCCCATTTGCTTTTCAGGCCGACCGTCGCGCGGCGCGCGAAGATCGAATCGGGGCCGTCGTCGAGCGCGCCGTTCGCGAGGTCGATCCCGCTTTCGAGGCGGAACACGGCCTTCAGCCCGCCGCCGAGATCCTCGACGCCGCGCAGGCCCCAGCGCGACGTGTTCTTGTTGCCCGACTTCAGCTTGACCGAGCTGCCGCCCTCCGGCGCCGCGTGGTTCGTGTATTCGATGCCGGCATCCATGATCCCGTACATCGTGACCGACGACTGTGCGTGTGCGACGGATGCGGCGATGCAGGCCGCGGTGGCCGATCCCGTGAGGACTACTGTGCGAATCGAACGTTCTGCGCGTGACTTCATTGACGGTGTCTCCTTGGTTCTTGTGGGTTGGGGTGAAACGGATGCGGCGCGCAGCAGCCCACGACAGACGCCGGAAGACGTCCGCCGGAAGGCATGTCATCCCATGACGAGATGTGCGCGGTATGCGTGCGCGACGGCGAGCGTGCTGCCGCCGCGCGCAGGTCAGCCCGCTTTCGCGAACGCCCAGCAGTCGTTGGTCGGGAATTCGATCCAGTGCTTGCCCGCGGCGCGCGGCACGTGGCCGAATGCGCGAAGGCGCATCTCGCCGCAATGGAACAGGTACTCCCAGCGATCGCCGAGATACATCGACGTGACGAGGTCGGCCTGCAGCCGGTTCGCGCCCGGGCCGTCGGCGACCTGCACGCGTTCGAGGCGGATCACGGCCTGCGCGTCCTGGCCCGGCGCGAACGTGTCGCGGGCGAGGGCCTGCAGCTCCCAGCCGTCGCCGGCGAGCGTCACGCGTTCCCCGTCGATGGCCGCGACGCGCGCGTCGATCCGGTTGTTGCTGCCCATGAACTCGGCCGTGTACAGCGAGCGCGGCGCGCCGTACAGCTCGGCCGGCGTGCCTTCCTGCTCGATGCGGCCGTTGCGCAGCAGCAGGATGCGGTCGGACATCGCCATCGCCTCGGTCTGGTCGTGCGTCACGCACAGGGCCGACAGCCCGAGCGACACGATCAGCTCGCGCAGCCACGCGCGCGCTTCCTCGCGCAGTTTCGCGTCGAGGTTCGACAGCGGCTCGTCGAGCAAAATCACCGGCGGGTTGTAGACGAGCGCGCGGGCGATCGCGACACGCTGCTGCTGGCCGCCCGACAACTGATGCGGGAAGCGTTCCGCGAGATGGCCGAGGCCGAGCTGGTCGAGCGCGGTCTGCACGCGGCGCTTCTGTTCGGCCGGCGCGACGCGGCGCAGCTTCAGCCCGTAGCCGACGTTGTCGGCGACGGTGCGGTGCGGCCACAGCGCGTAGGACTGGAACACGAGGCCGAGCGAGCGCTGTTCGACGGGCAGGTCGACGCGCTGCGCGCCGTCGAAGAACACGCGGTCGTCGAGCTGGATGCGGCCGTCGGACGGCTGTTCGAGGCCGGCCACCGCGCGCAGCAGCGTGGTCTTGCCGCTGCCCGACGCGCCGAGCAGGCACACGACTTCGCCGGCCTTCAGTTCGAACGACACGCCCTTGAGGATCGGATTGGCGCCGTAGCTGAGATGCAGGTCGTCGACGATGAGCTTATCCATGAAGTTTCACTCCGAAGCGCAGGGCCACGCCGAGACCGGCGCCGACCATCGCGATGTTGATGACAGAAAGCGCGGCGACCTGGTCGACGGCGCCGGTCGCCCACAGCGACACGAGCAGCGCGCCGATCACTTCGGTGCCGGGCGACAGCAGGTAGACGGCCGTCGAGTATTCGCGCTCGAAGATCATGAAGATCAGCAACCACGCGGCGAGCAGGCCGAAGCGTACGAGCGGCAGCGTCACGTCGAGCGACACGCGGCTGCGGGTCGCGCCGACGCTGCGGCCGGCTTCCTCGAGTTCCGGGCCGACCTGCAGCAGCGCGCTCTGGATGAGCCGCATCCCGTATGCGAGCCACACGACCGTGTACGCGATCCAGATGCTCCACATCGAGTTCTTCAGCTCGCGCAGGCCGGGCACGAACAGGAAGATCCACAGGAACGCGAGACCGGCGAGCAGGCCGGGCACCGCACGCGGCAGCAGCACGAGGTAGTCGAGCAGCTTGGTCGCCCAGTCGGGGCGGCGGTGGCCGGCGAACGCGACGAGCGAGTAGAAGCCGATCGCGAGCGCGCCGCCGATCACGCCGATGCCGAGCGTGTTGACGATCGCGCGCACGAGGTTGTCCTGCTCGAACAGTTCGGTGAAGTTCGACAGCGTCAGCACCTCGGCGAGCGCGACGCCTTCGCCCCAGTTGGTCACGAACGCGCGCAGCACGATGCCCGAGATCGGGACGATCACGGTCAGCATCAGCCACAGCACGACGATCGCGAGCGCAACCCAGCGCCACACGCCGAGCGGCAGCACCGTCGTACGGCCGGCCTTGCCCTTCACGGTGACGAAGCGGTTCGCCGTCTTCAGCAGCCGGCGCTGCAGCAGCACGAGCGGGAACGTGATCGCGACGATGCACACCGCGACCGCGGCCATCAGGTGATACGACGGCACGCCGAGCTTGTTGGTCAGCTTGTACAGGTAGGTCGCGAGCACGAGGTGGCCTTCCGGGTCGCCGAGCACGAGCGGCAGCCCGAACACCTCGAAGCCGAGGAAGAACACCAGCACGCCGGCGAACAGCAGCGCGGGCATCGTCATCGGCAGGCTCACGTCGAGCGCGACGCGGAACGGGCGGGCGCCAGTGACGCGCGCGGCTTCCTCGACGTCCGAGCCGAGGTTGCGCAGCGCGGCCGACGAATACAGGTACACGTGCGGCACGTGCGTGAGGCCGACGATCACCGTGATCGCGAAGATCGAATACACGTTCCAGGGCACGTTCTGTACCCCGAACAGTTCCTTGAACCACACCGAATAGAAGCCGACCGGGCCGGCCGCGACCACGTAGCCGAACGCGAGCACCATCGGCGACACGAACACGGGCGTGAGCAGCAGCGGTTCGAGCCAGCGGCGGCCGGGCAGGTCGGTGCGCACCATCAGGAACGCGAGGATGCCGCCGAGCGGGATCGAGATGAACAGCATCCCGCCGGCGATGATGAACGAGTTCTTCACGGCCGACCAGAAGTCGGGATCGCTGAAGACGAAGCGGAAGCCCTCGATGCCGAGCGTCTTGTTCGCATCGAAGAACGGCGCGGACAGCAGGCTCTGGAACAGGATGAAGCCGAGCGGCAGCGCGACAGCGATGGTGAGTACCGCGACGACGATCCAGCGCAGCATGCCGGCGAGCGGCTGCAGGCTGTTGACCGGCAGCGCGGGAATCGCGTCGCGCGGGCCGGCGGCAGGTGGCGCGGCCGGTGCCGCGCCGCGGGTGCTGGTTGAAAGCATGAGTTCGCCCCTGCGGCCATCCGGATGGCCGCCTCAAGGAAGTCGGTAAGGGGAAGGGGCCGCCCGCGCGATGTGCGGCGGGCGGCCATGGGTCAGCCGGAGCCGATCAGCCGATCAGCGGATCAGCTCTTGATCGCCTGCTGCCATTGCTTCAGGAACGCGAGCCGCTTCGACTGGTCCAGGTAGACGAGCAGGCCGGTGCCGATCTGGATCGGCTTCAGCGAATCGCCGAGTTCCTTCGTGAGGCTCGCGGCCGACGTCTCGCCGGTCACGTCCGTGCGGATCGCGTACAGGTTCGCCTGGTTCGCGATCATGGTCTGGCCGCGCTTCGACAGCAGGTAGTCCACCCACAGCTTCGCGGCGTTCGGGTTCTTCGCCTTCTTCGAGATGGTGGCGAGGCGGCTCACGATCTGCGTGTAGTCCTTCGGGAATACGTAACCGATCGACTTGTCCTTCTTCGCCTTCGCGTACGCATACGAACCGATGATGTTGTAGCCGATCAGGTTTTCGCCCGACGAGATGCGTTCCATCATCGCGCCGGTGCTCGATTGCAGCTTCGGGCCGGTCTTGCCGATGGCCTTCACGAGTTCCCACGTGACCTTCTCGTTCAGGTGCGCGTCCTGCGTCAGCGCGTTGAAGCCGACGCCGGATTTCTCGACGTCGTAGGTCGTGAGCTTGCCCTTGAACTTGTCCGGTTGCGACGTGAGCAGCTTGATCAGGTCGGCGCGCGTTTTCGGCACTTCGTTTTCGGGGATCAGGCGCTTGTTGTAGACGATCGCGAGCGGCTCGAACGTCGTGCCGTACGCCTGCTTCTGGTATTGCGCCCATTGCGGCACGTTCGGGCCTTCCGGCGAATCGTACGACGCCATCAGGCCGTCGTTGACGAGCTTGACCTGGAGGTCCATCGCCGAGCTCCACAGCACGTCGGCGCTGGTGCTGCTTGCCGCGTTCTCGCTGATGTAGCGGTTGTACAGCTCGGTGCTGTTCATGTCGTTGTACTCGACCTTCACGCCGTACAGGCTTTCGAAGTCCTTGATCAGCGGGCGCACGAGGCCCGTGTCGGTCGTCGAGTAGACGATCAGCTTGCCTTCCTTCTTCGCGGCGTCGATCACGCCCTGGTAACTCCCCGGATACCCGGCCGGAACCTGCGCGGCGGCGCTGCCCGCGGCAGTGCCCAGAACGACCGCCAGCGCGGCGGCGAGGTGCTTCGGTGCAAACGGCATGTCTTCCTCCAGTTACGTCTAGGTGTTGTTCGAGTGACGCGGATGTTAATTGCGGCGCACTTTCAGCTCGCTTTCATTTCAGTTCACAATCGCGTCGTTCGTGTCATGGATTTCCCGAGGTCGATGCGGCGGCGATCCGACGTTTCGCGGCGCGCGGCACGATCCGGCAACGGAGGGAAGCGGGTTGCCGCGGGGCGCGGCAACGACGGC
The DNA here is from genome assembly GCF_041103175.1 of Burkholderia sp. Bmkn7. NCBI lineage: Bacteria > Pseudomonadati > Pseudomonadota > Betaproteobacteria > Burkholderiales > Burkholderiaceae > Burkholderia > Burkholderia sp. Bmkn7. The sequence goes on from NZ_JBGCUH010000002.1 coordinate 1,938,373, forward strand.
AGGGGCGCCTAGACGGGGGGCGCGAGCAGCTTCGCGAGCAGCCGGCCGCCATGCCGCGCGTGCGCGGCCGTCAGCGCCGAGTACCCGACGACGACGCCTGCCGCGCACCGCGCGCTTCGACAGAATCCGCGGACCGGCTGCAACTCGATGCCGGCCGCGCGGGCTTGCGCGACATACGTTGCGTCGTCCATCCCGGGCGGCAGCCACAGCACGAAATGAAAGCCCGCGTGTTCGCCGGACACCGTGTACCGTCCGCCGGCGTGTTTCGCCAGCTGATCGAGCACGATGTCGCGCCGCTGGCGGTACGCGTGACGCGCCGCGCGCAGGTGCTTCGCAAAATCGCCGTGCGCGATGAAGCGGGCCAGCGCCAGCTGGGGCGCCACGCCGACCGAGCGCGCGGTCGCGTGCCATACGGCCGACAGCGCCGGCCGCAGTGCCGCCGGCACGACCATGAAGCCGATGCGCAGCCCCGAGAACAGCGTCTTGTTGAACGAGCCGCAGTAGATCACGCGATCGCACGCGTCGAGCGATTTCAGCGCGGGCAGCGGGGCGGTCTGGTAGCTGAATTCGCCGTCGTAGTCGTCTTCGACGATCCACGCGCGGTTGCGCTGCGCCCAGTCGAGCAGTTCGAGCCGGCGCGACACCGACATCGTGACGCCGAGCGGCGCCTGATGGGCGGGCGTCACGTAGGCCGCGCGCGCATCGGGAAACCGGTCCAGCGACGCGGTATCGATGCCTTCCCGATCGACCGGCACGTCGATCACGGTCGCGCCCGCGATCGTGAAGATCTGCCAGGCCGACGCGTAGCCGGGGTCCTCCATCAGCACCGTCGAGCCGGGCGTGAGCAGCGTGCGCGCGACGAGATCGATCGAATGCCGGATGCCGGTCGTGATGAAGATGTCGCCGGCGTTGCACGGGATGCCGCGATATTCGCGCAGATAGGCGGCGATTTCGTCGCGCAGGCTTTCGACGCCTTGTGCCGGCGTCGCCCCGAGGTCGTTCGCCGTCGCGGCAAGCAGGCTGGCTCCGAGCGCCTTCTTCCATTGCTGCATCGGCAGCAGGCCGGGATCGGCAAGCCGCGCGACGAACGGAATGCCCGGACGCACGCCTTGTTCCGGCTCGGCGGCGTCGGTCGTGCGCGCCGGCGCGGGGCGCGCGTCGACAGGGGGCGCGCCGTTGTCGCGAGATTGCGCGGCCGCGCGCAGGTAGCTGTCCGGTACCACCGCGCATACCCGCGACCCCGACCCTTGCGCGCGGGCGATGTAGCCCTCCGAGCACAGCCGGTCGTATGCCGCCTCGACCGTCCCCCGGGCGACGCCCCAGCGCGCCGCGAGGGTGCGGCTGGACGGCAGCGGGCTGTCGCCGGGGAGCAGGCGTTTCAGGATCGCGTCGCGTAGCGCGTCGACGATGCACTCCTGCTTCGACTGCGGATTGCCCGTGGACAGCCCGGCAGGGCACGGCAGATCGAGCGGTATCGCGGCTTTGCCTCGCGCCATAGTGGTCCAGTCAGGGTCGAATTTAATGGCCCTTCAGCTTATATCACTTTGACCTTAGATTTCAGTCGACCACATCGATCCGACCGGAGGCGGGCTCACCGCATGAAAACGCGTTCATTACCCCAGTGGGGCTGGCTGTTCCTGTTGATGCTCGTCGTGTGCCTGCCGCGTGTCACGATCGATGCGTACCTGCCGTCGCTGCCGGCGATGGCGGACACGCTGCACGGCACCGACGCCCAGTTGCAGCTCACGCTGACCCTCTACATGGTCGGTTATGCGCTGTCGATGCTGGTGTCGGGGCCGTTGTCCGACCGTTACGGCCGTCGCCCCGTCCTGATCGGCGGCCTGTGCCTCTACGTGGTCGCGAGCGTCGCCTGCGCGTGCTCGACCAGCATCGCGGCGATCGTCGCCGCACGCATCTTCCAGGCATTGGGCGGCTGCTGCGGCACGGTGGTCGGGCGGGTGATCGTGCGCGAGCGCTTCCCGGCCGCGATGCAGGCCACGATGCTGGGCCGGATCTCGGCCGGCATGGCGCTGTCGCCCGTGATTGCGCCGCTGGCCGGCAGCGCGCTGGCCGAGTGGCTCGGATGGCGGGGCGTGTTCGGATCGCTGGCGGCGGGCGGGGTGGTCGCGGCGGCGATGGTGCTGCGCTACCTGCCGGAGACCCGCGAAAGCGACGCGCGGCCGGCGCCGGGCGCGGGGCTCCTGCGGACATACGCGGGCCTGCTGCGCGAGCGCCGTTTCCTGCGCTACTCGCTCGCGATCAGTTTCGCGTACTGCACGTACTACCCGTTCATCGCGGAATCGTCGACGCTGTTCCAGCGGCAGCGCGGCGTATCCGGCCCGGTGTATGCCGCGATCTTCGGCCTGACCGTGCTCGGCTACCTGATCGGCTCGCACGTGTTCGCACGGACCGGCACGCGCTGGAAGGCCGATTCGGTCATCGCGGCGGCGGCGGGCGTGAATCTGGCCGGCACCGCCGCGTTGTGGATCGGCGGAGCGGTCGCGCCGACGGCGGTGGCGGCGCTCGTCGTCCCGATGTTCTTCGTGATGATCGCCGTCGGGATCGCGATCCCGGCCTGCCAGTTCGCGGTGATGCAGCCGTACACGACGATCGCCGGGACGGCGTCCGGGCTGTTCTTCTTTATCCAGATGGCGATCACGGCCGCGTGCGGCGGCGTGCTGGCGTGGCTGTCGGACGGCACCGCGCACCCGATGATCGTCGTCACGGCCGGGGCGAGCGTCGCGTTCCTGGCGGTGGTGGTCGGCCTGCGCGAGCGGCGGCACGCAGGTGAAGGTTCGCGCTTCGCGCCGCGCGGCCGCGCCGCCGCCGCCGAGCGCTGAGGGCCAAGCGTTCGGCGACGGTCGGCGGGCCGTCCGACGCGCGGGCGGGCCCGCGGCGCAACCCGTGTTTCCGCGAGGCGTCGCGATGGAAAGGATCATGTAATGTAGCGGCCTGTCGCTGACCTTCCCGGAATCCCCATGCGTGTGCTGCTCGTCGAAGACAACCCGAACCTCGCCCAGTCGCTGAGCGACGCGCTGAGCGCGGCGCGCTTCGCTGTCGATCACATGGCGGACGGCGAGGCGGCCGACCACGTGCTGCGCACGCAGGATTACGCGCTGGTGATCCTCGATCTCGGGCTGCCGAAGCTCGACGGGCTGGAAGTGCTGCGGCGGCTGCGCGCGCGGCGCAATCCGGTGCCGGTGCTGATCCTGACCGCGCACGGGTCGGTCGAGGATCGCGTGAAGGGGCTCGATCTCGGCGCCGACGACTATCTCGCGAAGCCGTTCGAGCTGACCGAGCTGGAGGCGCGCGCCCGCGCGCTGATCCGCCGCAGCCTCGGCCACGAGCATTCGCGGGTCGAATGCGGGCCGCTTTCCTACGACAGCATCGACCGCAGCTTCCATCTCGCGGGCGAGCCGCTGTCGCTCACGCCGCGCGAGCGTTCGGTGCTCGAGGTGCTGATCCTGCGCAACGGCCGTGCGATCAACAAGGAAACGCTGTCGGAGAAGATTTTCGGGCTCGACGAATCGGTCAACGCCGATGCGATCGAGATCTACGTGTACCGGCTGCGCAAGAAGCTCGAGAACACGGGTGTCGCGATCGTCACGCTGCGCGGGCTCGGTTATCTGCTGGAGGCGAGGGCGGAGGCGGCGGAATGAGCCTCCCGCCCATCCGCGGCGGTTCGCTGCGCCCCGACGCGGCGCGTGGCGTCGTTGCGGCGGCCCGGCGGAACGCATGATGCCCCGCCCGAACCTGCGCACGCAGGTCGCGCTGTGGCTGCTGCTGCCGCTGCTCGGCCTGCTCGCGCTCGACTCGTGGCTCACGTACCAGCGCGCGATGAACGCCGCGCACGTCGCGTTCGACCGCACGCTGTCGTCGTCGCTGAAGTCGATCCGCGAAGGCGTGCGGCTCAATGACGGCGAGATCGAGGTCGACCTGCCGTATCTCGCGCTCGAAATGCTCGAATCGAGCGACGGCGGCAAGATCTACTACCTGATCCGCGAGGACAACGGCCACACGGTCACCGGCTACCCGGACCTGCCGCTGCCGCACGGGCGCGACGCGGGCGACGGTGCGCTGTTCGTCACGCGCTACTACGACGTCGTCTATCGCGGTGAACAGCTGCGGATGGCCGCGCTGCGCATCCCGGTGCACGACGTGCCGACCGCGCAGTCGCGCATCGTGTGGGTGATGGTCGGCGAGACGATCGAGGCGCGCCAGGCGCTCGCGCGCGAGATCCTGGTGGGGTCGCTGCTGCAGGAAGGGCTGCTGGTCGTGCTGGCGCTCGGCATCGTGTGGCTCGGCGTCGGGCGCGGGCTGCGGCCGCTGAACCGGCTGTCGGCGACGGTCGCCGCGCGCAGCGAGGACGATACGACGCCGCTCGATACCGGCGCGATGCCGAGCGAACTTGCGCCGCTCGTCGAGTCGATCAACCAGTACATCGGCCGCACGCAGCGGATGCAGGTCGCGCGGCGCCGCTTCTTCGCGGACGCGGCCCATCAACTGAAGACGCCGCTCGCGGCCGTGCAGGCGGGCGTCGAGCTCGCGCTGCGGCCCGACGAGCAGCCGCGTGCGAACGGGCACCTGCGGCGCGCGAACGGCGCGGTGCGGCAGGCCGCGAAGATCGTCCAGCAATTGCTGTCGCTGTCGCGGCTCGATTCGGACAGCGGCCACGCTGTTGCCCACCAGCCGGTCGCGCTGCACCGGCTCGCGCGCAGCGTGACGCTCGACTGGTCGCCGGTCGCACGTGCGCGCGACATCGATCTCGGCTTCGAGCATGAAGCCGACATCGACGTGCACGGGCAGCCCGACCTGCTCGGCGAGATGATCGGCAACCTGATCGACAACGCGATCCGTTATGCGGGCGATCGCGCGGTGATTACGGTACGCGTGTCGCGCGACGGGGCGCATGCGCGGCTCGACGTGATCGACAACGGGCCGGGCGTGCCGGCGGACGAGCGCGACGCGGTGTTCGAGCGCTTCCATCGCGGCAGCAAGACGCAGACGGTAGAGGGGACGGGGCTCGGGCTGTCGATCGTGCGGGAGATCGCGCGCGTGCATCAGGGTACGGTGACGCTGGCCGATGCGGCCGGCGGGGGGCTGGTCGTGACGATCCGGTTGCCGGCGGCGAACGACGCGGGGGCGCATGCCGCGTGATGGCGAGTTGCGAGGTGGGCAGCCGGGAGCGGTAACGGGTAAGCGGGAGGCGATTAGCAGGCGGTAGGAAGCCGCTCGGGCGGCTTCCGGGCTACGAAGACGATGTGATCGGGTGAGCGGTGCCGTGTGCGGGCCTCAATCGCCGAACCCGATCTCCGCTTCCAGCGCCTGGCCGACTTCGAGCCACCCGCCCGCGCCTTCGACGACGATCGCGTTGATGCCGAACGTCAGCTCGCCGCTGAAGTTCGGGTTCGCGCGATAGGTCTGCATCGTGTCGGTCGGCTCGTGCGGCCACGCGGGATCGGGCGCGCCGGTGACCTGGTCGATCGTCGGCATCGGGCAGCGCGTGCACGGCTTCACGAGCCGCAGCCGCACGGGCGACGCACCTTCCGTATCGAGATGCTCGACGAAATCCTCTTCGTACGCGTCGAGATCCGACACCACGATGTTCGGCCGGAAGCGGTTCATCGGAATCGCCGGTGCGCCTTTGGCGGTGAGCCGCGCGTTCAGGTCGTCGAGCGACGACTGGCCGATCACGAGCAGCGGGTAGCCGTCCGCGAACTGCGTGTGCGTAGCGATCTCGCCGGTCCATTTGCGATTGCAGCCGCGGCGCGCATCGGGCGCGAAGCGCGCGAGCTTCGCGGGCGTGCCGAGGAATTCGGTGAGCCAGGCGGCCGTTTCGGCGCCCGTGTCGATCGCATCGACGGTGTCGCGCCACACGGTCGCGGCCATTTTCGGCGTGGCGGCGGATACGTCGCCGTCGAGCGGCGTGCGGATCTCGCGCATGCCCGGCGCGCTCAGCACGAGCGCATCGTTGTTCAGTGCGGTGCGGATCAGCGCGAGGCGCGGGTGCGTGCGCTGCGTGATCATCTGTCCGGCGGGGTCGGTGATCAGCCAGTGGCGGTCGTACGCCAGGCCCGTTTCGAGCAGCTGCGCGCGCGACAGCGCGATGCCGGCGCAGGATTTGATCGGATAGACGAAGAGTTCGGCGATGGCTGGCATGACGCTGGCTGAAGGCGGATGGCGAGACTGCGATTGTGCCAGATCGCGCCGCAGCCGTTCGGACGGCTGCGCTGCGTCGCGCGGCCGGTCATGCGAGCGGGAAGCCGGGGTCGAACGTGGTACGCACGTCGAGCGGCTGGCGCAGCAGTCCCGCCTTCAGGTAGAAGTCGGCCGTGCGCTGCTGTTCGGCGATGACCGTCGCGTCGATCGGCAACCAGCGCGTGTTGCGGCGCTCGAACTGCAGCTTCGCGGCCGCCGGCGGAATGCCGATGATGCGCGCGAGCGCCGCCGAATACGCGTCGGCATGCCGGTACGACCAGGCCTGCGCGCGCACGACGCGCCGCAGGAAATCGTGCAGCACGTCGCGCTTCGACGCGATCGCCGCGTCGGTCGCCGCGATGTAGCTGAGGCCCGACCACAGCCCGCGGCCGCTGACGAGCACGCGCGCGCGCCCGCTCGTTTCCGCGAGTGCGGTATAGGGCTCCCAGGTCGCCCACGCATCGATCGAACCGGTTGCGAGCGCAAGCATCGTATCGGCCGGCGGCAGGAAGCGGAACGAGACGGCGTCGGGAGGCAGGCCGGCCGCGTCGAGCGCCTTCAGCGTGACGAAATGCCCGATCGAGCCGCGTGTGGTGCCGATGCGCTTGCCTTTGAGGTCGGCCGGCCATTTCAGCGCGGCATCGGGCCGCACGAGCACCGCCGTGCCGTATGGGTCGGAGCGGTTCGCGCCGATCACCTTGATGCGTGCGCCCGACGCGAGCGCGAAGATCACCGGCGCATCGCCGATCGGCCCGCAGTCGACGGCAGCCGCATTCAGCGCTTCGGCGAGCGGTGCGGCGGCCGGGAACTCGGTCCACGCGATGTCGTACGGCAGGCCGTTCAGTTCGCCGGCTGCTTCGAGCAGCGCGCGCAGCCCGCCTTTCTGGTCGCCGGCGCGCAGCAGCGGCCGCGTGCCCGATTGCGCGCGCACGGCGGCCGGGGCCGCGGCGATCGTGGCGAGGGCGCTCGCTTGCGCGAGGAAGTGGCGTCGGGTCGGATTCATCGTGAAGTTCGGTCGAAAGAGAAAGTCAGGAATTCAATCAATGCGGGAGCCCGGCCTGTACGTCGCGCACGGGTTCCGTGTCGACGCGCAGCAGCAGCGCGGTCAGCGCGTCGCCGTTCGCGGCCGGTACCGCCGGCCGTGCCGTGGCGTCCGAGCGGCACAGCAGGTCGGCATCCGACCAGCCCGTGCTGCCCGGCAACGCGCGCGCCCGCAGCCAGCCGCGGCGATCGGCGAGGAGTTGCGTGCCGCCGAGCGCGGCGGGCGCCACGCCGGCGATCGTCGCGAAGGCGGGCCACGCATCGGGCGTCGACGCGACGCAATCGGCTCGCGCCGTGCCGGCCATCTGCACCACGGGCATGCCGCTTGCCGTGACGAGCAAGGTTTGCCAGCGCGCGTCTTCCGGCGGGGGCGTCGCGCCCGGCGCGAGTGCGACGATGCGCACGCGCTGGCCTGCGCGCCAGCGATCGAGCGGTTGGGGCGCGGCGCTGCCGCAGCGGACGTCGAGCGCCGGCAGCGGCATGGGCACGGGCCACGCGCCTTCCGCCTGCGCGCCGCTGCCCGCGGCGAGCGCTTTCAGATAGTCGAGCACGGCCCAGGTGTCGCGGGGCCCGAGCGTCGCGGCGAAGCCGGGCATCGTCGGCACGCCGCGTTCGTCGCGCGTCCCGTGGCGCACGCGCCAGAACAGTTCGCCGTCGAGGCGGCGGGCGAGCAGGGCGCCGGCGAAGGTCGGCGGCCAGTGCGGGAGCGTGGCCGCAAGCGGCCCTTCCCCGCGTCCGTCCACGCCGTGGCACGCCACGCAGTGTTGCGCATACAAGTGCGCGCCGCGCATCACGTTCGATACCGAAAACGGCGCGGGATCGCGCTGGAAACTCGTCGGCACGGCGGGCGAAAGCCACAGCGAAGCCGGCGGCCACGGCGCGAACCACGCAACGGCGAGCGCGGCCAGCACCGCAAGCGCCGACGCCGCACGCCGCTTGCGTAACGCGAGCGCGATGCACGCGAGCACGGCGGCCAGCGTCGTCGCCGCGACGGCGAACGCGAGTTGCCGCGTGAGCCCGGCGTCGATGCGCAGCGTTTCGAGCGCGATGCGACGGGCCCACGGCCACGCAGGCTGACCGTCGGCGTCGCCCGTCAGCCCGATCGCATGCAGCACGCGCGACAGTGCGACTTGCGCGCGATACAGCCCTTGCAGAAACAGCAGCGCCCAGTCGGAGAACGTCGGTGCATTCATCGGCTACGTTCCCGCCGCACGGCGGCCCATCGTCGAACGGTACCGCGCATCTACCAGCTCGCATCGAGCCCGAGATGCCGCAACGCGTCGTGACGCAGCTCGGCGAGGCGCGGGTCGCCGCGATGGCGCGGGTAGGACAGGTCGACGCGCAATTCGGCGACGATCCGCGCGGGACGCGGCCCGAACACGATCACGCGTTGCGCGAGGAACAGCGCTTCCTCGACATCGTGCGTGACGAGCAATGCAGAGAAACCGTCGCGTTGCCACAGTGCGGTGAGTTCGGCCTGCATCGTGAGCCGGGTGAGCGAATCGAGCTTGCCGAGCGGCTCGTCGAGAATCAGCAGGCGCGGATCGTTGACGAGCGCGCGGGCCAGTGCGACCCGCTGCGCCATCCCGCCGGACAGCTGATGCGGGAACACGTTCGAGAATTCCTGCAGGCCGACACGTGCGAGCGCATCGTCGACGCGATGCTGCGACGCGCGCGCCACGCCGCGCGCCTCGAGGCCAAGCGCGACGTTCGCGCGCACCCGCCGCCACGGGTACAGCGTCGGGTCCTGGAACACGACGATGCGCGACGGATCGGGTTGCTCGATCGGCACGCCGTCCTGTGCGATTCCGCCTTGCCGTGCTGCGTCGAGGCCCGCGACGAGGCGCAGCAGCGTCGATTTCCCACAGCCGCTCGGGCCGAGCAGCGCGACGAATTCGCCGGCCGCGACCGACAACGTGACGTCGTCGAGCACGGGCAGCGGGCCGCCGGGGCCGTCGAACGCATGGCTCACGCGGCGGATGTCGATGCGCGCGCCGCGCGGCGCCGTGACGGCAGGCGACGCGGCGGGCGAAGCGGAAGCAGACGATTCGAGTACGGCGGCGCTCACCATTTGACGGTTCCTTTCTGCCAGGCGAGCACACGGTCGCGCACCGCGAACAGCAGCGCGATCAGCCCGGAAAACAGCAGCGCCATCACGATCAGCGCCGCATACATGTTCACGTACGAGGCCCAGCCCTGCGCCCAGCTCAGGTACCAGCCGAGCCCGGACTTGACGCCCATCATCTCGGCGACGACCAGCACCGTGAACGACGCGCTCAGCCCCATGAAGATGCCGACGAACACGTGCGGCAGCGCGGCCGGAATCGCGACGCGCAGCACGAGGAAGCGCGCGTTCGCGCCGAGCGTGCGCGCGACGTCGTAGTACTGCTTGTTGACGCTCGCGACGCCCGACCACGTCAGCACCGCGACCGGGAAGCCGGTGGCGAGCGCGATCAGGAACGCGGCGGCGGAATAGCTCGACGGGAAGAAGTAGAACGTGAGCGGCAACAGCGCGGTGGCCGGCACCGGGCCGAGCACGCGCAGCACCGGATGTACCCAGTAGCCGATCCGGCGCGACCAGCCGATCGACACGCCGACCGAGAAACCGACCGCGACGCCGTATGCAAAGCCGAGCGCGAGCAGCTTCAGCGTGTTGCCGGCGCTGCCGAGCAGGCGCGGCCAGTCGTCGACGTAGACCTCGATCAGTGCCTGCGGCGGCGCGAAGAACGGCGTCGGCAGCCAGCCGGTTTTTGCGGTGACGATTTCCCACGCGGCGAGCACGAGCGGCAGCGCGACGAGCCACGGGCCGGCCGGGCGCACGCGCGCGAGCCGCGTGCGCGTCGCGGCGACGAGATGGCCGAGCGTCGCCGCGGCGAGCAGCAGCGCGGCGATCGTCCACGCGGCCGTGCCGAACGTGTCCGTGTACGCCCAGTCGCTGAAACCGACGATGCGGTTCGGCCATAGCTGCGTGACGGCGCCGAGCGCGGCCCAGGCGAGCGCGGCGGCGATGCCGGTCGGCCAGGTGCGCGCGCGGCGCGCTTCGGCCGCGAGCGTCGCTTCGCAGGCCGTGCAGGCCACGCGTGCGGAGGCAGCGGAAGCACCGGAAGCACCGGAAGCACCGGAAGCACCGGAAGCACCGGAAGCAGGCGCGCCGCCGGCCGGTGACGGTGCGGTGCGCGCGGTGGAGGCGTGTTCGATCGTCGACATCGCGTCACCCGAGCACGTTCGCATAGACCTGCTGCGCGAAGCGCTGCGGGTCGGTGCTCTTCTTCAGCACGCTGATGCGGCGGAAATCGTCCGCATAGAACGCGATTTCCTGCTGCAGGTCGACGTTGGTCGGGTGGTGCGTGTAGGTGAGCGTCGCGTACAGCTTGCGCAGGTCATCGGGGCTGATCTTCGGCGAATATTTCGCGAACACCTTCGCGGCTTCGTTCGGGTTATCGTGCGTGAACTCGGTGGCCTGCACGATCGAGCGCGCGAGTGCGGCGGCGGACGGCCGGTCGTTGCGCACGAGGTCGCCGCGTGCGCCGATCACGCAGCACACCTTGCGTGCGTATTCGCCTGACAGGTTCGTGGCGAGTTCCGTGTACGCGCCGTTGCTGCGCTTTTCGAGGAGGTAGAGGTTCGGGTCGCCGTCGGCGATCGCGTGGATCTCGCCCTTGTCGACCGCGACGCCGAGCAGGTCGGCCGGATACTGCCGCCACGTGATGTCGCGCTCGGGATCGATCCCGTTCTTTGCGAGCAGGATCGAGAAGAAATGCTTGCCGGGTGCGGCCAGGTCGCTGACGCCGACCGTCTTGCCCTTCAGCGCCTGCAGCGTCGTGACGCCGGCCGCCTTCGAGCCGAGCAGCCGCACGCAGCCGCCGTGCGAGCTGCCGATGATCTTCACGTCGAAACCGGCTTCGAGCGGCTTCAGCCAGCGATGGATCATCCCGACCGCCGCATCGGCCTTGCCGGTCGCGATCGATTCGAGCAACTGGTCGGTCGAGCCGCTGTAGTTGATCAGTTCGACCTTCAGGCCGTTCTTCTCGAAGAAGCCGCGCTCCTGCGCGACGACGATCGGCGTCAGGCAGAACGCGTTCTGGTTCCACGCGAACGTGAGTTTCTTCAGCGGCGGCGCGGACCAGGCCTTGCGGCCAAGCGTGATCGCGGGCGCGGCGAGCGCGGCGGCGCCGGCCGCGCGCAGCAGCTTGCGGCGTTTGTCGTCGAGCGCGTCGTGCGTATCGTGCGTGTCGCGCGTATGGCGCGTATGGCGCGCATTGGCGGGCGCGGGTGCGGCGGTTCGGGTCATGTGGTCTGGTCTCCGGTCGTGCGGGAAGGCGCTCAGTCGAGCAGATCGGGTTCGTCGGCGACGACGCGCACGAACAGGCTGTCGAACGCATGCAGCGCACCCTCGGGGCCGCCGATCTGGCCGTGCGTGTGGCGCGCGGTGGCGTGATCGATCGGTTGCGGCGTGCCGGCCGCCTCGGCCAGCAACTGCGTGTGCGCGGCGTTGTCGAGCGCGATGTACCACCATGCGGCGGCCTCGACCGTCGGGCCGGCGGTCAGGATTCCGTGGTTCTTCAGGATCGCGCCCTTGTGCGTGGTGCCGTCCGGTTTCGCAAGCGCATCGGCGATCCGTGCGCCTTCGCTCGTGTCGACGACCATCCCCGTGAAGTCGTCGAACAGCGCGTGGTCTTCATAGAACACGCACGCGTCCTGCGTGAGCGGATCGAGCGGGCGGCCGAGCGTCGACCACGCCTTGCCGTACGTCGAATGCGTATGCGCGGCGGCGACGATGTGCGGATGCGCGTCGTGGATTGCCGCATGGATCGCGAACGCGGCCTTGTTCAGCGGGCGCGTGCCGATCGCGGTTTCGCCGCGCGCGTTGACGAGCAGCAGGTCGGACACCTTGATCTGCGAGAAATGCACGCCGAGCGGATTCACCCAGAAGTGGTCGGGCAGTTCGGGGTCGCGTGCGGTGATGTGGCCGGCGAGCCCCTGTGCGAAGCCGAAGCGAGCGAACAGGCGGAACGCGGCCGCGAGCCGCTCCTGACGGTGACGGCGCTCGGCGGCGACGTCGATGCGCGGCGCGGGCGGATCGAACCAGAAATGCTGGCGCGGCGACGCGTCGAGCGCGAGGCCCGACGCGGTGCGTTCGAGTGTGGACGGAACGGAGGACATCGTAAGGGTCTCCCGGGTTGCGTCAGGCCGCGCGGCGCGCCGCGTCGCGTGCGGCGACGGCGCTGCGCACGCGCGGAATCAGTTCGCGGCCGTAGTCGATCGCGTCTTCCAGCGGATCGAAGCCGCGGATCAGGAACGTCGTGACGCCGAGGTCGTAGTAGTCGAGCAGCGCATCGGCGACCTGTTCGGGCGTGCCGACCAGCGCCGTCGAATTCGAACGCGCGCCGGTGAGGCTGGCGATCTCGGTCCACAGCCGCTTGTCGACGCGCGAGCCGCGTTCGGCCGCGGCCAGCAGGCGGCGTGCGCCTTCGCTTTGTTGCGGGCCGCCGGCGCCGAGGCCGGCCGCTTCGCGCAGCCGGCGTGTTTCGTCGAGGATGCGATGCGCACGCGCCCACGCTTCGTCCTCGGTCGCGGCGAGGATCGGGCGGAACGACACGGAGAAACGCACCTGCCGGCCGTGCTTCGCGGCTTCGGCGCGCACCCGGGTCGTCAGGTCGCGCACCTGGTCGAGCGATTCGCCCCACAGCGCGTAGACGTCCGCATGCTTGCCGGCCACGGCGAGCGCGGCTTCCGATGCCCCGCCGAAATAGATCGGCACATGCGGCTGCTGGAACGGCTTCACTTCCGAGAACCCCTGTTTGAACCGGTAATGCGCGCCGTCGTGATCGAACGGCTGCGCTTCGGTCCAGATCCGCCGCAGGATGCCGAGGTACTCGTCGGTGCGCGCATAACGCGCGTCATGGTCGAGGAAATCGCCGTCGCGCTGCTGCTCGCTGTCCGAGCCGCCGGAGATGAAGTGCACGGCGAGCCGGCCGCGGCTGAACTGGTCGAGTGTCGCGATCTGCCGCGCGGCGAGCGTTGGCGCGGTGAAGCCCGGGCGATGCGCGAGCATGAAGTGGATGCGCTCGGTCGCGGCCGCCGCGAACGCGATCGTCAGCGTCGCCGACGGGCCGGTCGAGTGATGCGGCACGAGGATCCGGTCGAAGCCGGCCGTCTCGTGGGCGCGGGCAAAGTCGCGCACGTAGCCGGGGTCAACCACGGGGCCGGACGGCGGGTGGATTTCCGACTGCTTCTGGCTCTGGATCATGCCGATGAATTCGACGCTCATCTGGGTCTCCGGTGCGGGGATGTCCCGGCACGCGGCCGGGCAGGAATGGAGCGCAGGTTAACGCCGCGATCATGCGGAATGGAAATAATCAATCCCGATTTGAATATCAGATTTGCATGGTTTGGGCGCGTGTGCGCTACGCATACGCTGTGGGCTCACGAACGATCGGGCGCGCGGGCGCCGGCGAATCCGGGGGGACGCGTTGCGGATCGCCCGGTTCATGGGATACCGCGCCGCGCGGCGATCGATTGCCGCGGTTGCCGATCTCCGTCGCGCTTGCCGCCTGTCCGTATTACCCAGGGAATCCGTTTCGATGTCCGCCAGCCTTGCCGCTTCCTCGCCGTCGCCGCAGCCGCCCGCGCTGCGCCTCCTGCCCACCGACGATGCCGACGACGCACGCGTCGCCGCGCTGCTCGAGCGCCTCGCGCCGGAACTTGCCGCCGACGCGGCGCGCAACGACGTCGATGGGCGCTTTCCGCATGAGAACTTCGCGCGGTTGCATCGCGCGGGGCTGATCGCACAGGTCGTGCCGCGCGAGCATGGCGGTGCCGGTGCGACGCTCGCGCAGGCGAGCCGGATCGTTGCCGCCGTCGCGCGGGCCGATCCGGCCACCGCGCTGGTGCTGACGATGACCTATCTGCAACATCGCGCGCTCGGCCGGCCCGACAACCGCTGGCCCGCGCAGGTGCGGCGCGCGGTGTTCGACAGCGCGGTCACGCACGGTGCGCTGATCAACGCGTTGCGGGTCGAACCCGCGCTCGGTTCGCCGTCGCGCGGCGGCCTGCCGGAAACCGTTGCCCGGCGCGACGGCGACGGCTGGCGGCTGTCCGGCCACAAGCTGTACAGCACAGGGATCCCGGCGCTGCGCTGGCTGGCCGTGTGGGCGCGCACCGACGAACCGGCGCCGCGGGTCGGCGTGTTTCTCGTGCCGCGCGACCGCGATGCGGATGGCGATCGCATCCGCGTGATCGAAAGCTGGAATCATCTCGGCCTGCGTGCGTCGGGCAGCCACGAGGTCGTGTTCGACGACGTCCGGCTGCCGGCCGATCACGCGGTCGACGTGCGCGCACCGGACGCATGGGCCGTGTCGGCCGCGACCCACGCGGATGCCGACGCGCAGGCCGACCAGCAGGCGTGGATGGTCGCGCTGCTCGGCAGCCTGTACGACGCGGTGGCGCGTGCGTCGCGCGACTGGGTGGTCGAATTCGCGACGACGCGTGCGCCGAGCGGGCTGGGCGCGCCGCTCGCGACGCTGCCGCGCGTGCAGGAAGCGGTCGGCGAAATCGAGGGCTGGCTGCACGCGAACCGCGTGCTGCTCGATGATCACATCGCGCGCACCGACGCTGGCAGTGCGCCGCCGGTCACGACGAGCGGGCTGGTCAAGCGCACCGTGACCGAGCACGCGATCCGAGCGGTCGAGCAGGCGCTGAAGCTGTCGGGCAATCACGGGCTGAGCCGCGCCAATCCGCTCGAACGCCACTATCGCGACGTGCTGTGCAGCCGCGTGCATACGCCGCAGGACGACGCGATCGCGGTGGCGGCGGGGCGTGTGGTGCTCGACGCGGCGAGCCGGGTCGAAGCGAAGGGCGAGACGAAGGGCGAAGCGGGTGGCAAAGCGAGCGGCGAGACGGAAACGGGCGAGGCGTCGGTCAACGGGACCGAGCGCGGCCGCAGCGATGCGTGAGCGGAGCAGGGCTGGCGCGGGCATCGACCGGGCGGCGCGATGCTGCCGCCGCCCGATAAGGTCACGCAGCCTGGTCGTGCGCCTGCTCGGGCAGTGCGAATACCGCACGCGCATGCGCGGCGACGGCCGCGAGCGGCGCGCCGAAGCGGGCCGCATCGTGCCGGCGCAGCAACCACAGATCGATGTGCGGCTTGAAATCGGCGAGCGGCACGATGTCGAGCGCATCGCGCAGCGGGCTGCCTTCGACGAGCGGCAGCGGCATCAGCCCGATGCCGAAGCCGTTCGCGACGCTCTGCAGTTGCAGGTCGCGGCCGTAGGCGTCGAGCGTGACCGGCATCGGCAGGCCCTGCGCGTCGAGCGCGCGCCGCAGGCCCGCACGAAAGCCGCAACCGTCGGGATTGAGCACCCAGCCATGAGCGTGGCAATCGGCGAGCCGGTAGCTGCGGCGCGGCCAGTCACCCTTGCGGCCGACCGCGACGAGCCGCGTGGCCAGCAGCCGTTCGCCGTCGACCTGTGCCGGCAGCACCATCTCGCGCGCGAGGAACACGAGCGCCGCATCGAGTTCGCGGCGGGCGACGCGTTCGACGAGCATGCCGCCCCACGCGGTCGTGACCTGCGTCGCGAGCGCGGGCCACTGCGCGGCGAGTTCGGCGATCAGCGCGGGCAGCATCAGTTCGCCGAGGCCCTGCGTGAGCCCGATCCGGAACTCGCCGGCGGGCGGCTGCTCGCCGGCCGTCAGCTCGCGCAGCGCATCGACTTCGCGCAGGATCGCGCGACACTGCTCGAAGACCCGCCGGCCGATGTCGGTCGGGCGCGGCGGCTTCGTGTTGCGATCGAGCAGGGTCACGCCGAGCGCTTCCTCGAGATTCTGGACGCGCCGCGTGATCGCGGGCTGCGTCATCCCGAGCTCGGCCGCGGCCTGGCTCAGGGTCTGGCAGCGGACAACCGCTGCAAAAGCGTCGATATCGCTAATTTTCATGTTTGTTCTGCATGGTCTTTCGGATGCATCATGACGATCCATCATATTCGGCATCATATTCGAGGAGCCAGCCGATGAGTACGCTTTCGTTGCATCAGACGCCGCTGCGTCCGTTCGTCGACGGTCTGGGCGCGCTGCTCGCGTCCGGCGCGGACGAGGCGCGCATCCTCGACGAGGGCGGTGCGCTGCTCGCCGCGCTCGTCGAACACGACGACTGGTTGCCCGACACGTTCGCGCAGCCCGACCCCGCGCGCTATCGGCAATACCTGCTGCATCTCGACCCGGACGAGCGGTTCTCGGTCGTCAGCTTCGTGTGGGGCCCCGGCCAGACGACGCCGATCCACAACCACACGGTGTGGGGGCTGATCGGAATGCTGCGCGGCGGCGAATTCTCGCAGCCGTACCGGTTCGACGCAGCGGGCCGGCCGGTGCCGTCCGGCGAAGCCGTGCGGCTGGCGCCGGGCGAGATCGAGGCCGTGTCGCCGCGCATCGGCGACGTCCATCGCGTGACCAACGCGTTCGCCGATCAGGTGTCGATCAGCATCCACGTGTACGGCGCGAATATCGGCAAGGTCGAGCGCGCGGTGTACCTGGACGACGGCACCGTGAAGCCCTTCGTGTCGGGCTATTCGAACGCCTGATGCCACGCCCGCCGATGCGGCCGGTTGCCCGCACGCGCCGGCGGGCTCAAGATTGATCCGTTCCGCTCTCTTCACCGACTTCAACGCATTCAATTCAACACGGAGACATCGTGACGCACTCCGCCGATTCCACTTCCCGTTTTCCCGTCGCGTCGTACCAGGATGTGCGCGCGCGCCTGCTTGCCCGCGACGAGATCGCACTGATCGACGTACGCGAGGAAGACCCGTACGCGCAGGGCCACCCGCTGTGGGCCGCCAACTTTCCGCTGTCGAAACTCGAACTCGACGCGTGGACGCGGATTCCGCGCCGCGACACGCCGATCGTCGTGTTCGGCGAAGCGGGCGGCGAGGATCTCGCGCCGCGCGCGGCCGAGAAGCTCGCGCAACTCGGCTACACCGACGTGCGGCTGCTCGACGGCGGCCTCGCGGGCTGGCTCGCGGGGGGCGGCGAACTGTTCATCGACGTGAACGTGCCGAGCAAGTCGTTCGGCGAATGGGTCGAGGCCGAGCGGCATACGCCGTCGCTGTCCGCGCAGGAGGTGCAGGCGCTGATCGACGCGCAGGCCGATGTCGTGATCGTCGACGCGCGCCGTTTCGACGAATACCAGACGATGAACATCCCGACCTCGACGAGCGTACCCGGCGCGGAACTCGTGCTGCGCGTGCGCGCGCTTGCGCCGAACCCGGCGACGCAGGTCGTCGTCAACTGCGCGGGACGCACGCGCAGCATCATCGGCACGCAGTCGCTCGTCAACGCGGGGCTGCCGAATCCGGTCGCGGCGCTGCGCAACGGCACGATCGGCTGGACGCTCGCGGGCCAGACGCTCGAGCGGGGGGCCGCGCGGCGCTTTCCGGACGACATCGACGCGACGCAGCGCGACGAAGCGCGCCGCGCGGCGCGTGCGGTGGCCGAACGCGCGGGCGTGCCGCGCATCGCGCTCGCCGACGTCGCCGCGCTCGCCGAACCGGGCCGCACGCTGTACCGCTTCGACGTGCGCACGCCGGAGGAATACGAAGCCGGCCATCTGCCGGGTTTCCTGAGCACGCCGGGCGGCCAGCTCGTGCAGGAGACCGACCATCATGCGGCCGTGCGCGGCGCGCGGATCGTGCTCGCCGACGACGACGGCGTGCGCGCCGACATGACCGCGTCGTGGCTCGCGCAGATGGGCTGGGACGTGCGTGTCGTCGAGCCGGCCGGCGCGGCCGCGTTCGGCGAGCGCGGCCAGCCGCCGCGCGACGTGCCGGCGACGCCGGCCGTGGCGGAGGTATCGCCCGCGACGCTCGCGGGCTGGCTGAAGGAGGCGGCGCCCGGCGAGCTGGCGATCGTCGACGTGACGGCCAGCGCGAACTACGTGAAGCGCCATATCCCGGGCGCGTGGTTCGCCGTGCGTGCGCAGCTGCGCGACGCGCTCGCGGCGATTCCGGCCGCGAAGCGTTATGTGTTCACGTGCGGGTCGAGCCTGCTCGCGCGGTTTGCGGCGGACGACGCGCGTGCGCTGCTGCCGGCATCGGCCGAGATCCGGGTGCTCACCGGCGGCACGGCCGCATGGATCGACGCCGGGTTGCCGCTCGAAAGCGGCGAGACGCGACTGGCGTCACCGCGTGTCGACCGCTACCGGCGCCCGTACGAAGGCACCGACAACGCGGCGGCCGCGATGCAGGCGTATCTCGACTGGGAATACGGGCTGGTCGACCAGTTGAAGCGGGACGGCACGCACCACTTCAACGTGATCTGACCGATGCGATGCAACCGGGGGCAACGCGCGCGTCGCGCGCCGCGCCCGGTCGACGCGCGTCTCAGCGCTTGAACGTATCGACGGCCGTGCGGCCGACGGCCGGATCGTCGGTGAAGAAGCCGTCGATGCCCGCGCGCAGGTACGCCTGGATCTCGCGCACCGAGCCTGCCGTGTTGCGCGTGGCCGGCGTGCCGCCGTCCTTCAGCGACGCGGGCAGGAAGTTGTTCTCCGGGCGGAAGGTGTACGGATGCACGACGAGGCCGGCCTCGTGCGCGTAGCGCACGTACTGCGTCGGCTGCTGCAGCGTGCCGTCCGCGGCGACCGCGATGATCGACGTCTTGTACGGGCCGACGCCGTTCGCATAGGTCGCGACCTCGCGCATGCCGTCGCGCGTCGACAGGTCGCCGTAGGTGCGCTTGTCGTTCGCCTTCACGAAGTCGTACGGGCGCTGGTCGGCTTCGTCCATCAGCTGCACGAGCTTCCAGTTCGGCTGGCTCGACTTGATCCGGTTGCGGATCGCCTTCAGGTTCGCGACCTCGAACGACTGGATGTAGACGGTCGCGGTGCGGGCCGTGTACGAATCCTTCAGCAGCGCGTCGACCAGGCGGTCCTCGAGCGGCAGGCCGATCGACTGGAAGTAGGTCGGGTGCTTGGTTTCGGGATACAGGTGGATCGTGCGGCCGGTCTGTGCGGACATCTGCTTCGCGAGCGCGACGATTTCGTCGAACGTCGGAATCTCGAACTGGTCGTTGTACGCGGTGTTCGCGGGGCGGACCTGCGGAATGCGCTCGCGGGCGCGCAGCGTCTTCAGCTCGGCGAGCGTGAAATCCTCGGTGAACCAGCCGGTCAGCTGCGCGCCGTCGATCGTCTTGGTCGCCTTGCGGCTCGCGAACTGCGGCAGCGCGGACACGTTCGTCGTGCCCGAGATCTCGTTCTCGTGCCGCGCGACGAGCACGCCGTCGCGGGTCGACACGAGGTCGGGCTCGATCACGTCCGCGCCGTCCTCGATCGCCTTGCG
Organism: Burkholderia sp. Bmkn7; assembly: GCF_041103175.1. Taxonomy (NCBI): domain Bacteria; kingdom Pseudomonadati; phylum Pseudomonadota; class Betaproteobacteria; order Burkholderiales; family Burkholderiaceae; genus Burkholderia; species Burkholderia sp. Bmkn7. The sequence goes on from NZ_JBGCUH010000002.1 coordinate 1,957,941, forward strand.
GTACGACGCCAGCGTATGTTCGGGGCGCAGCGCGCTCGCGCCGCGATGGCCGACCACCTGGACCTTCGCGGAAATCGGCTGGGTGGGATCGGACGCGACGTCGTCGTCGCCGCCGCACGCGGCGAGCAGGAACGCGGCGGCACAGGCGAACGGGACGTAGCGCAGGGAGGTCGGGCGCTTGAAGAGCATGTCGATGAACCTTCGAAACGAGAGTCGGAAAGGGGCGGTCGCTCCGGCGGCGCGGCTGTCGTGCCGTGTCGCACGGAGTCGGATGGGACGCGATCGTCGCATCGAATAATTACATATGTATTACTTCGGCCTTTCCGTTTCCTGTTTTTGGGGTGCGATGTACGCGGCGGGGCGGTTGACGGCGGCCCGACGGATGACACATTCCGGCCGTCCCGGGCAGGCCGTGTGCCGGATGCACTAAACTTGCGGGAATTTTGCATCGCCGTGCCGGGCCGGACGCCCGCCTGGCGCGACGATGCGGCGACTCGCGGGCCGGCGCGGGCGCCCGGCGCCCGTGTGCGTCCGGGGCGCGCGCCGGCCGATTTTTCCCGACCCATGACGACTCGAACCGATTCCGCCTACCTGCTCGGCGACCTGCTGAAGAACGTTTCCCGCTCCTTCTACCTGACGCTGCGCGTGCTGCCCGACGGCATGCGCGACCCGGTCGGCCTCGCGTACCTGCTTGCGCGCGCGGCCGACACGATCGCCGATACGGCGCTCGTCGCGCCCGATCGCCGGGCGGCATTGCTGACCGAGCTGCGCGACGAGGTCGAGCAGCTCGGCGACGGCGTCGCGCTGTCGCGTGCGCTCGAGGACGTGACGCGGATGCAGACCGATTCGCACGAGCACGTGCTGCTCGGCTCGATGGAGCCGATGCTCGCGCTGCTGCGCGCGCAGCCGGACGCCGATCGCGCGTCGATCCGCAAGGTCGTCGCAACGCTGACGGCGGGGATGGTATTCGACCTGCGCACGTTCCCCGACGAGCAATCGGGGCGGGTCGCGTCGCTGCGAACGCGCGACGAACTCGACCGCTACACCTATCTCGTCGCCGGCTGCGTGGGCGAGTTCTGGACCGACATGACGGGCATGCACACGCCGGCCGCGCGCGGCTGGAGCCTGCCGGACATGGTCGAGAAGGGCATCCGCTTCGGCAAGGCGCTGCAGATGACCAACATCCTGCGCGACTGCGCGAAGGACCTGCGCATCGGCCGCTGCTACCTGCCCGACGATGTGCTGGGCGCGCACGGGCTGAGCGTCGCCGACCTGATGTTGCCCGATGCGTCGGCGCGTGCGCGCGGCGTGCTGGTCGACCTGCTGCGCGTGACGCTGGACCAGTATCGCGACGCGTGCCTGTATACCGTTGCGATCCCGCGCCGCTTCGTTCGGCTGCGGCTGGCATGCCTGTGGCCGATCATGATCGGCCTCGAAACGCTCGAGCTGCTGGCCGGCCATGACGCATGGCTCGATCCGGCGAAGCCGGCCAAGGTGCCGAGAAAGCGCGTCTACCGGATCATGGCGTCGTCGCTCGCGCTGGTCGGATCGAACACGGCGATTCGCGCGCGCATGACCGCGCTTTCCGATGCCGTGAGCGCGCATCTCGTGCAGCCGGTCACCCGCTGACACACACCGAACGATGCCGGCGCGACAGGTGCCGGCGTCGCCCCTCGGCCCGCGTTCGCCGGGCCGGTTCTCCCGCATCGTCTAAAAACGTTTTCATTATTTCGTTTCGCGAAACGTGGGTGTCATGAACGTCAGCGATCCTTCGCGGCGGCGTGAATCGTGGCGTCGGCCGCGGTCGCGCATTTGTAAGATGTATTTCGCCGAAGGCATCTGACAACATCCGACGGTCGTGTTGCACCCGTAAAAATGTAAAGCTAGGGTTTTCACCGGGAAATGCCGGAAAGGCCCGCTGCGTAAGCGTTTTCAGGTGTTATGTAACTGCTTGGTGAACCCGTGCGTTGCGTCGATCATACGATGACCGACTGCACATGTTGGGAAATGATTGGTAATCCGTCAGAATCGCGTCGGCATGTACTCGCACATGTGTCAGTCATAAAACCACACCAGAAAAGAAATCATTCTTTGAGGACGGAGAATCAATGAAAAAGCGCGTCGCTTTCGCCATGACGGCAGCGGGCCTTGCAGCCGCTACCGCCGCCCACGCACAGAGCAGCGTGACCCTGTACGGTATCGTCGATAACGGTATCGCATACCAAAACAACTCGTCGGCAGTCGGCGCGACCACGGGTGGTCACTCGAAGGTGCAGATGTCCACCGGCGTGTGGGCAGGCAGCCGCTTCGGCCTGAAGGGCAGCGAAGATCTCGGCGGCGGCACGAAGGCGATTTTCCAGTTGGAAGCCGGCGTCAACACGGCTAACGGTTCGTCGCAATGGACCAACGGCATCTTCACGCGTCAGGCGTGGGTTGGCCTGACCAACAATACGTACGGTACGCTGACGGCCGGTCGCCAGTACACCGCGTACTACACGCTGCTGTCGCCGTACAGCCCGACGACCTGGCTGACCGGTTACTACGGCGCGCACCCGGGCGATATCGATTCGCTGGATACCAGCTACCGCGCGAACAACTCGCTCGTCTACATGTCGCCGAAGTTCTACGGCTTCACGGTCGGCGGTTCGTACTCATTCGGCGGCGTCGCAGGCGCGACGAACCGCGGCTCGACGTGGAGCGCGGCGATCCAGTACCTGAACGGCCCGGCAGGCATCGCCGTCGGCTACCAGCGAGTCAACAACGCGACGCTCGGCGGCGGCGCGTGGGGCGCGAACTCGACGGTGCAGAACGGCCTGAACGCAGCCGGCACCAACGGTGTCGAGCCGGCAGTTTCGTCGATCAACAATGGCTACCAGTTCGCACAGTCGCAACAGCGCCTGGCCGTCACGGCTGGCTACCAGTTCTCGCCGGCGTGGGACATTTCGGCGTCGTACTCGAACGTTCAATACATTCCGGGCACGGGTTCGGGTTTCAAGAACACGGCGATCTTCAACACGGCTGGCGCCGTGCTGCACTGGAAGCCGGTCGCTCAGTGGGACTTCGCGGCAGGCTACTCGTACACGGCGGCAACGCAGTCGAATGGCATCACGAGCTCGGCCAAGTACCACCAGGTCACGGTGTCGCAGTACTACAGCCTGTCGAAGCGCACGGGCCTGTACGCAGTTGAGGCTTACCAGCACTCCAGCGGTAACACGCTGACCCCGACGGGCGGCATCATCGCCGCAACGACGTCGATCGGCGACGGCGTGGGCGCAGGTTCGAAGCAGAACCAGATCGGCGTCGGCGTCGGCATGATCCACCGCTTCTAATGTCGCGCGGCGCGCAAGCGCTGCTTGCGGCATGCGGTATGAAAACCGGCCTTCGGGCCGGTTTTTTCATGGCTGCGCAATTCGGGCGAATGTCGCGCCGCGATCGCTGCGTCAAACCCTTACCGCGCCATCATTCCGCTTCTATCGCTGCGTCGAGCCTGCATGCGCGATTGCTCTGCTTCGATCGCTGCGTCAAGCCCGCGCACCGCGCGATCACTCCGCTTCTACCGCTGCGTCGAGCCCGCATGCGTGATCGCTCCGTTTCTATCGCTGGGTCAAGCCCGCGTCGCGCGATCGCTCCGCTTCGATCGCCGCATTGAGCCTCCACCGCGCACTCACTCCGCCGCATCATCCATCCAGCTTCCCGCGAGCGCCTGAAACAGCGCCGCCGTATCGGCAAGCCGGTCGGCCTGTGCGCGGGTACGGTCGAGCGCCGTCTGCAGTGCCTGCCGCTGCGCGTCGAGCAGGTCGAACGTGCTGATTCCGCCCGCCGCGTAACGGTCGCCGGCAATCGAATTGCTGGCCGCCGCTTCCTGCGCAGCGGTGTCTCTCGCCCGCAGCTCGGCAGCATCGTGCTCGACCGCGCGCATCGCGTCGGCTACCTGCTGCAGCGCCTCGAGCACGGTTTCCCGGTAACTCGCGAACGCGGCGTCGTATGCCGCTTCGGCCGCGCGTTTCCTCGCACGCAGTTCACCGCCGTGAAAGAGTGGCTGCGTGAGACCGAGACCGACATTCCATACATTGAGCCCGCTGACGATATCCGCGATACGTGTGCGCTCCGAGCCGATCCCCGCCGAAACCGAAAAGCGCGGATACAGGTTCGCGGTGGCCACGCCGACGTTCGCGCTCGCCTGGTGCAGCACGGCTTCGGCGGCGCGGATGTCGGGCCGTTCGCGTGCGAGCGTCGACGGCAGCGCAACGGGCAGCGTGCGAGGCAGCGCGAGCGTATCCAGCGTGAGGTCGGGCAGCATCGCATCGGAGGGCGGCGCGCCGAGCAGGATCGCGAGCCGATGGCCGGACTGCGCGAGGCGGGTCGCGAGCGGCGGCAGTGACGCCTGCGTCTGCGCGAGCAACGCGCGCTGCGCATGCACATCGGCCTGCGATACGCCACCGGCAGCGAAACGCGCTTCGACGATGCGCAACTGCCGCGTCTGCGCGTCGATCAGCTGCCGCGTAAGCGCGACCTGCTGCGCGAGCGACGCGCGCAGGATCGCGGTGGCGACGACGTTACCCGCGAGCGTCAGGCGCGCGGCGTCGAGCGTATAGGCCTGATAGTCGACCTGCGCGCGCAACGCCTCGAGCGCGCGCCGGTTGCCGCCGAACACGTCGAGCACGTACGACACGCTCACCGACGCGTCATAAAGCGTGAACGGCCCCGGCTTCGGCACGCTGGCCGGCAGGCCGAACGCGGTCGTGTCGACCTGCTCGCGCGTCGCGGACACGCTCGCATCGACTTTCGGCAGCATCGTCGCGCCGGCTTCCGCCGCATGGTTCTGGCGCGCTTCGTCGAGCCGCGCGCGGGCTTCGGCAAGCGTCGGGCTGTTGCGCCAAGCGGTATCGACGAGCCGGTTCAACGGTTCGGAGCCGAACTGCGTCCACCAGTGCTGCGGAGTGTGTTCGGCCGATGCGAACGTCTGACCGTCGCCTGCCGGGCCGGCGGCGGCGGCCGTCGTCGTCGGCGGTTCGCCGCGCGTGTAGCGCTGCGTGGCGGGCGCATCCGGCGCGTGGAAATCCGGCCCGACCGCGCATCCGGCGACGAGCAGCACGGCAGCGGCCAGCGTGCAGCAGCGGGTGGCGTGGAGGGGGCGACGCGAAGCCGGTTTCATCGTGCGGTGCCTAGTCGAGCGTGCGCCGGTAGAAGCGCAACGCGATGCCCATCACGACGACGGTGAACAACGCGACCGGCCACACGGACGGCCACAGGTCGTTCCAGCCGTTCCCTTTCAGCAGGATGCCGCGCACGAGGCGGTTGAAGTAGGTGAGCGGCAGCAGGTTGCCGATGAACTGCGCCCACTTCGGCATCCCGGCGAACGGGAACATGAAACCCGACAGCAGGATGTTCGGCAGGAAGTAGAACACCGCGAGCTGCATCGCCTGCAACTGGTTCTGCGCGAGCGACGACAGCGTGATGCCGACGGTCAGGTTCGCGGCGATGAACAGCAGCGCGGACAGGTAGATCGCGAACGCGCCGCCGACGAACGGCACCTCGAACACGAAGCGGGCGGCCGCGAGAATGATCGACACCTGGATCAGCCCGATCAGCACGTACGGGACGATCTTGCCCGTCATCACCTCGAGCGGCCGCACGGGCGTCGCGAGCAGGTTCTCCATCGTGCCGCGCTCGCGTTCGCGCGTGATCGCGAGGCCCGTCATCATCACCATCGTCATCGTCAGGATCACGCCCATCAGGCCCGGCACGACGTTGTACTGCGTGATGCCCTCGGGGTTGTAGAGCCGGTGCAGCACGACGTCGAAGGCGGCCGGCCGGCCGTTCAGGTGCGCGAGCGGGCCGGTCAGGTCCTTGTCCACGACCGGCTGCACGAGGCCGGCGAGCGCGCCGATCGCCGACGCGGTCGCGACGGGATCGGTCGCGTCCGCCTCGACGAGCAGCGACGGACGTTCGCCGCGCAGCAGCCGGCGTGAGAAATCGGCCGGCACGTTCAATACGAACAGCACGTCGCCGCGCGCGAGCGCACGCTGGCCGGCCGCTTCGTCGGGCAGCGTCTCGACGATGTCGAAGTACGCGGAGTTGCGCATCGCGGCGACGAAGCTCCGCGCGAACGGGCTCGCGTCGGCGACGATCACCGCGGTCGGCAGGTGCTTCGGATCGGTGTTGATCGCGAAGCCGAACAGCGCGAGCTGGATGATCGGCACGCCGACGATCATCGCGAACGTCACGCGGTCGCGGCGCAGCTGCAGGAATTCCTTCAGCACGATGCTCCACCAGCGCGCGACCGAGAACGCGTCGCGCAAGCGTGCCCACGCGTTCATGACGACGCTCCGCCGGGCGGCGCGGATGCGCGGCCCATCATGTAGATGAACACGTCCTCGAGGCCGGTGTCGATCGGCGCGACCTGCAGCGCGGCGGGCCCGCCGGCCTGCGCCGCGACCTGCGCGAGCGTCGCGTCGAGCCGCGCGCGATCGCGGCCGCTCACGTGCAGCGCCGAACCGAACACGACCGTCTGGTCGACGCCCGGCATCGTGCGCAGTCGCGCGGACAGTTCGGCCAGGTGCCCGCCGGTGATCGCGCGGGTCGCGAGCCCCTGCGACGCGATGATCTCCGCCGACGTGCCCTGCGCGAGCAACTCGCCGTACGCGATATACGCGAGCTTGTGGCAGCGTTCGGCTTCGTCCATGTAGTGCGTGCTGACGAGCACCGAAATTCCCTGGGCGGCCAGCCGGTGCAGTTCTTCCCAGAAGTCGCGGCGCGCGGCCGGGTCGACGCCAGCCGTGGGCTCGTCGAGCAGCAGCAGGGCCGGCTCGTGCAGCATGCAGGCGGCCAGCGCGAGGCGCTGCTTCCAGCCGCCCGACAGCGCGCCCGTGAGCTGGTCGGCGCGGCTCGCGAGGCCGAGCCCGTCGAGGGCGCGCGCGACGGCCGCCTTGCGGTCGGGCATCCCGTACACGCGCGCGACGAAATCGAGGTTCTCGCGGATCGACAAGTCTTCCCAGTACGAGAAGCGTTGCGTCATGTAACCGACGCGTCGTTTGATCTGCGCGCTGTCGCGCACGATGTCGTAGCCGAGGCAGGTGCCGCTGCCCGAGTCGGGCGTGAGCAACCCGCACATCATCCGGATCGACGTGGTCTTGCCGCTGCCGTTCGGACCGAGAAAGCCGAAGATCTCGCCGCGCGCGACGCGCAGCGACACGTCCTTCACGACATGCTTGTCGCCGAAATGCTTGTTCAGGCGATCGACGTCGATCGCGTACGGGGCGGAGGGCGTGTTCACGGCACCCTCACGGCGACGGGCTGGCCCGGATGCAGCTTCGGCGCGTCGGCCACGGCCGGGCGCGCCTCGATCATGAACACGAGCTTGGTCCGGCTCTCGTTGCTGTAGATCACGGGCGGCGTGTATTCGGCCTCGCTCGACACGTAGGTGATGTGCGCGGGCACGTCGGCCGCACAGCCGTCGCAGTGGATCGCGACGGTGCGCCCCGGCGCGAGCGATGCGATGGCGGCTTCGGGGACGAAGAAGCGTACCTTCAGGTTTTGCGGCGGCAGCATCTGCACGACCGGATTGCCTGCCTGCACCCATTCGCCGACACGGTACAGCGTGTCGTACACGCGCCCGGCGGCGGGGGCGGCGACGCGCTTCTGGTCGAGCTTCCACTGCGCTTCGGCCACGGCCGCCTGCGCGGCGTCGACCTGCGCGGCCTGCGCGGCGACCTGCTGCGCGCGGCCCGGCAGGCGCGCGACGTCGACCTGTTTCTGCAGTTCGCGCATCTGCGCGGCGGTGGTTTGCGCGGACGTGCGCGAATCGTCGAGCTGCTGCTTCGACAGGCCGCCGGCCGCGTACTGGCGTTCGTCGCGCGCCAGTTGCGCGGCGGCTCGCGCGGCCTGCGCGGTGGCCTGGGCGAGCTGCGCCTGCGTGACCGCGATTTCCGGCGGGCGCTTGCCCGTCTGCAGGTCGGCAAGCTGCGCGCGGGCGGCCGCGAGCTGGTGCTGCGCCTGCGACAGCGCGGCGGTTTCGCTGACGGCCTCGAGCGAGAAGGCCGGCACGCCGGCGGCGAGGGTCTGGCCGCGCGCGACCGCCAACTGCGTCAGCGTGCCCGATTGCGACGACGACAGGTACACGAATTCGCCTTCGACGTAGCCCTGGTAAGTCGTGCCGTTGTCGGCCGGGCGTCCGCAGCCGGCGAGCACGGCGACTGCGGCGACCGCGGCAACCGTCGCCAGCGGCCATGCGCGAGGCGGGTTCATGACGGCCTCCGTGGCGAGCGGGCCCGTGCGCGACGCGCGGGGGCGGGCGGCTGCATTCCCGAACCGAGCAGCGCGCGGACGTGCCGGTGCAGCACGTCGCGGTCGATCGGCGGCATGCCGCGCGCGCTTTGCCACAGTTTCGCGGTCGCGAGCGGCAGCATCACCAGCGCGACGATCGAATGGAACAGGAACGCGGGTTCGAGCGCGGGGTTCAGCGTGCCGGCCTGCTGCGCGCCGCGGATGCGTTCGGCGAAGCGCCCGACATGATCGAGCGGAATGCGCCGGACCATCCGTTCGCGCAGCAGCCCGCCTTCGTGGACGATCTCGCGCAGCCAGATCGACGGCAGCCACGGCATGCGGTGCGTGACGTCGAAGAAGCGGTCGACGAGTTCGCTGACGAGCGCGAACGGATCGTCGTCGATCCGCGGCTCGGTCGGTCGCCACACGAACGCGATCGCCTGTGCGAGCCGTTCCTCGACGATCGCGTCGAGCAACCGCTCGCGATTCGTGAAGTAGTAGTGGACCATCGCCGACGTGACGCCTGCTGCTGCGGCGATCTGCGCGACGGTCGTCGCGGCGATGCCGCGTTCGGCGAACAGCTGCATCGCGACGTCGAGCATGTGGTCGCGCAGGTCGAAATCGTCGACCGACGGGCGGCGCCCGCGCGGCTTGGCGACGGTGGATTTCGCGTTCATGGAATCGACGCTAATTGATGAGTTAGTTAATTTCAAGGAAGGGTTTTCGACCGGGTTGATCGAGATCAGGCGAGCGTCGAACGGGGGCGCGGGCGGGCCGGGATGTGGCGCGGTGCGGCAAGCCGGTAGCGGAGTGTAGGGAGCGGCTAATGCGGAAGCGGCGGAGAAACGGCGGAGAAACGGCGGAGAAACGGCGGAGAAACGGCGGAGAAACGGCGGAGAAACGGCGGAGAAACGGCGGAGAAGCGCCGAGGGAAAACCGGCGGGGAGCGGCGGGGCTCAGTAAGCGAAACGGCGGCGAACCCGGTCGCGCAGCCGGGGCGCGTGCCTCGATAACGGCACGCGCCCCCGCAAGCGCTTACTGATCGATCGGCGACGTCAGCGGCACGTGTTCGCCGGTCAGCCCGAACACGACGAGCTGCGCGGGTTCGGTCGCGCTTGCGTTGCGCGACACCTGGTGGCGCGAGCCGGGCGCCTCGTACCAGCCTTCGCCGGCGCGGTAGCGGTGCAGCGGGCCGCCGTTCACCTGCGACAGCACTTCGCCTTTCGACACGACCGCGAACACCGAGCCGAGGTGCCGATGGGCTTCCGAAGCCTGGCCGGGCGCATAGTCGACGGTCGCGACGACCGCGAGCTTGCCGGGCGCTTCGGGCACGGCCTGCTGCATGATCGTGTGCACGTTGTCGCCGGTGTCGTGTGCATGGGCGGCGGCCGGCGGCAGCGCGGCCGCGGCCGCGAGCCATGCGCCGAAGACGGCGCGACGGAGCGTGGCGTACGTCATCGTCGTCTCCTTACTCGGGCATCTTGCGGAACGCGATCGCGAAGCGGTTCCACGTGTTGATCGTCGCGATCAGCATCGACAGGTCGAACAGTTCCTCGTCGGTGAAATGCGGCTTCACGGCCTCCCAGACGGCGTCGGGCACGTGGTTGTCGGCCACCAGCGTCAGCGCCTCGGTCCATTCCAGCGCCGCGCGTTCGCGCTCGGTGAAGAACGGCGTTTCGCGCCACACGACGACGGTCGCGAGACGGCGGTCGGTTTCGCCGTCCTTGCGTGCGTCGGTCGTGTGCATGTCGACGCAGAACGCGCAGCCGTTGATCTGCGACGCGCGCAGGCGGACGAGTTCGGCGAGCGGCTTCTCGATCGAGCTTTTCGCGATGAAGTCCTCGGCGTTGCGCATCACCTTGATGGCGTTCGGGCTGGCGGTATAGAAGTTCAGGCGCGGTTGCATGGCAGGTCCTTTTTCGGTTGGAGCGCACGGTGGCGCGACAGGACCCACTTTAGGACGCAAGCTGGCCTGCTTGAATGGCCAATTTCTGGAAAATTCAGGTAACCAGTGCCGGGCCGCCGACGCTGCCCGAACCCAGCAGGCCGGCGAGCTTCGCAAGCGCCGTGTCGATGCGCAGCGCGTCGATCCCGCCATAGCCGAACAGCAGCCCGGCACTGACCGGCACGGCGACGTGGAATGCCGAGATACCGTACAGGCCGATGTCCTGCGCGCGGGCGGCGCGGACGAGTGCCGCCTCGTCGAGCCCCGGCTTCAGGCGGGCGGCGAGGTGGATGCCGGCGGTCGGCACGATCGCGTCGAACCACGGCGCGAGTTCGCCGCGCAGATGCGCGATCAGCATCTTGCGACGCGCGTCGTAGTGCTTCTGCACGCGCTTCAGGTGCCGTGCGAAGTCGCCTTCGAGCATGAAGCGGGCGAGCGCCGCCTGCGTCAGCGTGCCGGTGTGCCAGTCGACGATCTGCTTCGCCTTGGCCAGCGCGCCGCGCAGCGCGCGCGGCGGAATCGTGTAGCCGATCCGCAGCTCCGGAAAGATCGTCTTCGAGAAGGTGCCGACATACGCGACGAGGCCCGTGCGGTCGAGGCTCTTCAGCGACTCCACCGGCCGGCCCTCGAAGCGGAACTCGCCGTCGTAATCGTCCTCGATGATCACGGCGCGGCGGCGCTGCGCCCATTCGAGCAGCGCGACGCGCCGGTCCAGCGTCATCGGCATCCCGAGCGGGAACTGATGCGACGGCGTCACGTAGACGAGGCGCGCGTCGTCAGGCAACCGTTCCGTCACGAGGCCGTGCGCGTCGACCGGCACGCCGATCACCGTCGCACCGAGCGACGCGAACGCGGCACGCGCGGGCGGGTAGCCGGGATCCTCGACCGCGACCACATCGCCGGGCCGCACGACGACGCGGGCGATCAGGTCGAGCGCCTGTTGCGCGCCTTGCGTGACGAGCACGTCGTCCCAGCTGCATGCGACCGCGCGGCTGAATCCGACGTAGCGCGCGATCGCGCCGCGCAACTGCGGATCGCCGGCCGGGTCGTGATACTGGGCGGGGCCGCGCATCTGCTGGCGCAGCGCGTGATGCAGGCAGCGCCGCCATGCGTCGAACGGGAACAGCGTTTTGTCGGTCACGCCGCCGCGGAAGTCGAAGGCGGGCGCATCCTGCGGGGCGGGCATCGCGAGCGCGTCGGGCAGGTCGTTCCACAGCGCGCGCGCATCGACCGCGTCGACGCGCGGCGTGCCGTCGACGAGCGACGGCGCCGACAGGGACGCGGCGTGCGGCACGCGCGCGAGGCCGTCGGCGACGAACGTGCCGTCGCCCGCGCGGGTATTCAGGTAGCCCTCGGCCACCAGACGCTCGAACGCGTCGAGCGTCGTCTTGCGCGAGACGCCGAGCTGTTTCGCGAGGTCGCGCGTCGACGGCAGCCGCGCGCCGCCGGCGAGGCGCCCGTCGACGATCGCGGTGCGCAGTTGCCGGAAGATCTGCCCCGTCAGGTCGTGACGGCCTTCGATGCGGATCGCGATGTCCATCGCAGTGGTTACCTCGGTTGCCGGGATTTCGAGTCAATCAGCATACCGGAAGCCGGCGGCGGTTTGGTGCGGGCTGCGTGGCGGCGTGACGCGATGCTTGCAGCGGCCGCCGGAGCGCAAGGAATCGCGCGGAGGCCGGCCGAACCGACCGGGCGGGACACGCGCGTGACCGGCACGACCGGCCCGCATCACCCGATTGGACCTTGGCCCGCCGCTGCCTTACGATCCACGACAACCCCACACCGGAGCGACCCCATGCTGTCCGAAGACGAACTTGCGCTGCTCGACGCGATCCGCGCCACCGGCAGCCTGTCGCGGGCGGCCGCGCGGCTCGGCAAGGCACCGTCGACGGTGTCGCACGCGGCGCGCCAGCTCGAAACGCGTTTCGACGCGCTGCTGTTCGACCGGCGCGGCTACCGGCTGCAGCTCACGCCGGCCGGACAGCTGCTGACCGACGAGGCGGCGCGGCTGGCGCTGGACGTCGCGCGACTGACGCAGCGTGTGCGGCAGGTCGCGAGCGGCTGGGAAGACCGGCTGTGGATCGTCAGCGACGAGGTGCTGGAGTTCGACACGCTGTTGCCCGTCGTCCACGCATTCGATGCGCTCGATTCGGGCGTGTCGTTGCGTTTCACGCACGAAGTGCTCGGTGGTACCTGGGAAGCGCTGCGCGACGGCCGTGCGGACCTGGTGGTCGGCGCGACCAACGAGCCGCCGGCGATTCCCGGCTTCAAGTGGTTCGAGCTGGGGGCGATGGAGTGGGTGTTCGCGGTATCGCCGCGCCATCCGCTGGCCGCCGTGAGCGGCGCATTGACGCGAGATGCGATCGGCGCGCACCGGGCGGTCGTCGTCGCCGATTCGTCGCGGCGCGCGGCCGGCCGTGCGTATGGCCTGCTCGGCGGGCAGGCCGTGCTGGCGGTGCCGTCGATGCGCGCGAAGATCCTCGCGCAGCGCGACGGACTGGGCGTTGGCTGGGTGCCGCGCCGGCGCGTGGCGTCGCTGCTGGCGCGCGGCGAACTCGTGGAAAGACAGACGGCCGATCCGCGCGAGCCGAACCGGCTGTATGTCGCGTGGCACGGCGACCGGGACGGCCGGGCGCTGCAATGGTGGCTCGAGCAATTGCGCGAACCGAGGCTCGCGCAACGGCTGCTCGACGGCATCGACGTGGCCGGCTGACGCGGCGCGGCACCGCGCGACCGAACCCGTCCGCGCAAACACGTTCGACGATTTCGAACGTGTTCGTCGCGCCCGTCGTACGGCAAGGCCGGGCGCGGCGCGCATCCTGTGTCCACGGTCAACTCACCGGTTCACAGGAGAACATCATGCAACGCTTCGAAGGAAAGACGGTCCTCGTCACGGGCGGCAACAGCGGCATCGGCCTGGCGGCCGCGAGGGCATTCGCGGCCGAAGGCGCGCGGGTCATCATCACCGGGCGCGATGCGCAGACGCTCGAGGCCGCGCGGCAAACGCTCGGCGCGGATGCGCTCGCGATCCGCAACGAGGCCGGCAGCGTCGCGTCGGCCCGCGCGCTGGCCGATGCGATCGCGTCGGCGGGAGCGCGGCTCGACGCCGTGTTCATCAACGCGGGCGTCGCGAAACTCGCGCCGTTCGCCGACAGCGACGAGGCCATGTGGGATCTCGTGTTCAACACCAACGTGAAGGGCGCGTATTTCCAGATCCAGTCGCTGGTGCCGCTGCTGAACCGTGGTGCGTCGATCGTGATCAACGGCTCGATCAACGCGCACATCGGGATGCCCGGCTCGTCGGTGTATGCGGCGAGCAAGGCGGCCGTCAATTCGTTCGCGAAGACACTGTCGACGGAACTGCTGCCGCACGGCGTGCGCGTGAACGTCGTGAGCCCGGGGCCCGTGCAGACGCCGCTCTACGGCAAGCTCGGGCTCGACGCGGCCACGCTCGACGAGACGGCCGACAAGATCAAGGGCCTCGTGCCGGTCGGCCGGTTCGGCACGCCGGACGAGATCGCGTCGACGGTGCTGCACCTCAGCGCGCCGGAATCCGCGTTCATCGTCGGCGCGGAGATCATCGCGTCGGGCGGGATGGGCTTGCTCTGATCGGCGAAGCCCCGGCGGGGGCTGCAACCGCCCGGCGTTGCGCCGGGCGGACAGCCTTCGTCACCGGCGGACGGATCGCGTCCGCGCGTTGCTTCTATCGTGCCGCACAGGCGCCATGCCTGTCGCCGCCGGCTTCGAGCTGCGTCACCGTGAGCCCGGAGAACGTCGCGCGGCCGTGCTCGGCGAACACGGCGACGCGGTCCGCGTCGGGCGGCGGGAAGATCAGGTCGGTGAGCGCCATGCGGCCGCCGTTCGCGAACACTTCGACCGAGCCGCGATCGACGACGATCTCGAGCCGCAACCGCCCGTGCTCGAGCGGCAGGTCCACGATGTGTTCGCGGCTGAACGTGCCGGCGAAATTCGCTTCGCCGGAGCGGGAGCGGTCGAGCGTCAGCGTGCGCTTCACGGTGTCGTACACGATCCGGGTGCCGACCGAGCCGTCCGCCGAGCGCCGGACGATCAGGCCGGCACGCGCCGCGTGCCGCGGCTCGATCGTGACGGTGATGCGCTGGACGGCGCCGCGCGTTGCGGGAGACAACTCGCGTGTCGCGGAATCGACCGTCAGGTCGCCTTCGTGCACGGCGGGCCGTCCGTCCGCCCATGCGTCGAACGCGGCGGCCGGCGCGACGACGAGCGTCGGTTCGCCGTCGATCGTTTTCAGCGAGAGTTCACGCGGCAGGGTCATCGCGCCGCGCCACGGTGTAGTTGGCACTTTCGCCGCGTAATCCCAGTTGCTCATCCACGCGATCGCGACCGGTCGTGAGCCGGGTGCGCCCGAGAAGGTGCCGGCTGCGTAGAAATCCGCGCCATGGTCGACCCAGTGGAATTGCGCGGGATCGGAACCGGCGGGGGCGACGCGATCCGGCGTAAACGTGCGGCCGTCGAAGTGGCCGACGAAATACATCGCGCCCGAGCCGCCGGCGATCGACCACGGGTTGACGTTGACGATCATGACCCACCGTGTTTGTGCGGGGTCGCCGTCGAGCGGCAGCGGCACGAGGTCGGGCATTTCCCACAGCGCGCCGTCGTGCGGCACGCCCGGCCGCGTGAAGTCGCTCAGGAAATTCCAGTGGATCAGGTCGTCCGAGCGATAGAGCTTCACGACGTGCGCATCGGCGACGACCGTCGTCATCAGCCAGTAGCCGCCCGGCGCATACCACGACACTTTCGGGTCGCGAAATTGCTTCGATTCCGGATCGAGCGTCAGCACCGGGTTGTGCGCATACGGCTGCCAGGTCGTGCCCTGATCGAGGCTGTACGCGAGCGACTGCGCCTGTATGCCGGGTGCGTGACCCGAGCCGGGTTTGTAGACACTCGTATAAAGCGCGACGAGCGGCGTGTGGCCCGGTGTGCCGAGACCGGACGTGTTCAGCGTATCGGCGACGATCGAGCCGGAGAAGATTTCCTCCGTCGCGTTCGCGCGCATCGCGACCGGCTGCTCGCGCCAGTGGACGAGATCGGTGCTCGTCGCGTGGCCCCACGACATGTTGCCCCAGTCGTTGCCGAGCGGATTGTATTGGTAGAACAGGTGATAGCGGCCGTTGTCGTAGACGAGCCCGTTCGGGTCGTTCATCCAGTTGCGCTGCGGCGTGTAATGGAGCGCGGGTCGCCATTGCGGGGTGCCGTCGTCAGCCGGCGCGTGGCAAGGCGCGGCAGCGGCCTGGGTGGCCACGCAGGCGAGCAGCAACCGGGCGATCAGGGCGGAAAAGCGAAAAGACGTCGATATCATGCGGGGTGTCGTGCTTCGCCGTGCAAGGCGGGAAAGAAGGGCGCCTGCCGCTTTCGACGGCGGTGCGCGCAATGGATGGAAGGAAAAAAGCGGAGGCGCGCACGCGACACGCGCGATATGCGCCTCCCTAACCCCGTGCCTTTATCGATGATTGTTATGGTTGGTTATCCCGACTTCACTGGCTGTTGCCGTCGTTGTGTCCGGCGCCCGTCGCGGGCAGGTTCGCCGGAATGTCGCCGTAGCCGCCGAGGCCGCCGCGGCCATACGTGCGGTCGACCGCCGTCGACGTGCCGTTGATGTTCACCTTCACCGTCGGCGCGAGCGTGCCGCCGCGACGCGGGCCGATCGCATCGATGAACGACTCGACGAGCCCGCCCGGCATCACGTAGTGCGAATACGACTGGAATTCGCGCGGGTTCTGGTTCGGATCCTGCGAATACGGTGCGCCGGCCGGTGCGGAGAAGTCGGTCGGGTTGCCGAGCACGAGGCCGCTGCCGCCGTTCAGCGGCAGGAAGTCGCTGCGGATGCCGTTGCCGACGAAACCGTACACGCCGTCCGGGCCGTCGACGCCGGCCGCCATCGTCGTGCGGTGGCTGATCGTGAACAGGTAGTACTTGCCGTCCTTCAGGTAAATCTGCGGGCGCTCGGTCTGGTCGTCGACGCAGTTCGCCGACAGGATCGGCGGCAGGAACTTCCACTCGGTCAGTTGCGGGTTCGTCGCGACCGCGAGGCCGACGTTGGCCTTTTGATACACTGCGCCCGAATTCATCACCGCGTTGAGATCTTCGCGGTTCGGATCGTTCGGTGCATAGCCGAGATCGGCCTCGGTGCAGGTGCGTGCGCCGCGCGGGCCGCCGGTGTTGCCTTCGAACACCATGTAGGTCTTGCCCGGATGCGCGGGGTCGGTGAACACGAACGGATCGCGGAACGAGAAGTAGGTGTTCTGCTGGCCGGTCTGGTAGTAGTTGCCGTCCGGTTGCAGCAACGGCTTGTGATTGTCGAAGCCGGTGAACCACACGTGCGTGTTGTCGGCGTGGATGTTGCCGTCGGCGCGCGTGATGATCGCCTGCGGCGGCGTGATGTCCGCGCCGCCGGGTGCCGAGCGGTTGAACGACGTCGCCGTGTAGTACAGGCTGACGTTGCTGCCGTTCGTGAGGCGCGCGGAGCCCGACCATTCGGCGTTGTTGGTCATCGGTGCGGTGCCGAATACCTTGGCGCTCGCGCCGTCCGGGAACAGGTGGCCGCCCCAGGTCCAGCCGCCGTTGGCGGGGCGCTGCGATGCGGGGATGCCCGCGCGGCGATAGAAGAAGCCGATGCGGGCGTGGACGTGACGGTCGTCGAACGTGTAGCCCGCGTGCGGATCGGCGGTGAGCGAGAAGATCACCTCCCAGCCCTTGTAGCTGAGCTGGTTCGCGCGCAGGTCGGCCAGCGGCCACGTGTCCCACACCCACACGTTCGAGTTGATCAGCGGGAAATCCTGCGGGATGTCCGGCATCGTCAGCGCTTGCGGCAGCGAGTTCTTGTCGGCGCCGGCGGTGTGCGACTGCGCGACGATCTGGCGGATGTCCGCACGCGTCCAGCGCATCGTGAAGTTGCCTTCGGGATCGTAGGCCTGCTGCGTATGGGGCGT
Source organism: Burkholderia sp. Bmkn7 (assembly GCF_041103175.1). Taxonomy (NCBI): domain Bacteria; kingdom Pseudomonadati; phylum Pseudomonadota; class Betaproteobacteria; order Burkholderiales; family Burkholderiaceae; genus Burkholderia; species Burkholderia sp. Bmkn7. Next base: position 1,975,119 of record NZ_JBGCUH010000002.1, read on the forward strand.
GGGCACGGGCGCGCCCGTGCCGCTGGACTGCGCGTGCGCGACGGACGCGAAGGCGGCAAGTGCGCCGCCAGCGAGGAGCAAACGTTTGGTCGCGATCGGGCGGAAAAGGGGAAAGTATGTCATCTCGTCGTTGTTCCCTGGCAAGGTGAAAGTGAACGGCTGAGTGGGCATCGATGTCCAAACCGGTTTGGATGCTATTTCAAACCGGTTTGGAACGCAAAAGATATTTATTTGACGGTAATCGTTACCAATTGGAAATAATTACCCGGCCGGTGCATCCCGGTGTTCGGGCGGCCGGGCGGATCGGCGAATGCGAGGAGTGACGGTGAAGGTGAATCTGAAGGCGCTGTCGGACGCGCTCGGGCTGTCGCGGACGACGGTCAGCCGCGCGCTGAACGGTTACGACGACGTCAGCGAGGCGACGCGCGAGCGCGTGGCGCGGGCGGCACGGGAAATGGGCTACGTGGCCGATCCGACCGCGCGCCGGCTGGCGACCGGTCGGGCCGACATGATCGGGATCGTTTATCCGTTCGGCGCGGGCGACCTCGGCGATCCGCGTTTCGGCGAGGTCGTCGCGGGCATCACCGAGCGGCTCGCGGAACGCAATCTCGATTTCATCATCGCGTCGGCGCGGCCGAACGCGGAACTGGACACCTATCGGCGCATCGTCGAAGGCAAACTCGTCGACGGCCTGATCGTCGCGCGCACGCTGGTCGACGATCCGCGCATCGCGTACCTGCAGGCGAGCGCGTTTCCGTACGTGGCCTACGGCCGGACCCGGATGGCCGAGCCGTACGCGTGGTTCGACTTCGACAACGAAGCGGGCGCGCGGGACGCGGTGCGCCGGCTGACGGGTTTCGGGCACCGGCGCATTGCGATGATCAGCGCGCCGCTTGCGCTGAATTTCGCCGCGCAGCGCCGTGCAGGCTATCTGTCGGCCCTGCGCGAAGCCGGCATCGAGCCGGACCCGGCGCTGCTCGTCGAGTGCCCGTTCACGCACGACGGCGGGTTGCAGGCGGTGCGGGCGCTGCTCGCGCGCGCCGAGCGGCCGACGGCGCTGCTGGTCGACAACAATATCGCGGGCGGCGGCGCGTTTCGGGCGCTGGTGGACAGCGGGCTGCGCCTGGGCGAGGACATGTCGCTGATCGTCTACGACGGCGTGCCGCCGGGCCTCGCGCACCCGCATCGCGTGACGGCGGTCGTGCAGCCGACCGGCCACGCGTCCGGGCGCTCGCTCGCGGAACTGATGCTGCGCCTGCTGGGCGACGGCGTGCGCGAGCACCGGCTCGAGGCGCCGGCAATCGAGGCGGGCGACACCGACGGTCCGTTGCGCGACCAGCCGGCGCGATGAAGGCGAGGGGCGCGAGCACCTGCGGACACTGACGGATCGCGCCCCTCGAGAAAGCCCATGACGACGGCAGGGATGATTGGCCATTTACTAGACGACCGGTCTAATCCGCGACTATCATCCGTCCTCGTGAATGCGGCGACGTCCGGGGCGCATGCAAGCAAGGCGCGAAAATGCCATCTCGCGCTGTGGTGCTGGTAGCGCGGCGAGACGCCGTCGTTTTATTTTCGAATGTTCTAGACGACTGGTCTAATAGACGCGTACTGCATTCGGATACGCGGGTCGCACGATGATGCGTCACAACTGACTAACGGACAGGCGCGCCGCGTCGGCCGGTTTTTGGATCATGCGGCCCCGTTCCCATCAACTTTTCGAAGGAGTGTCCGATCATGAAGATTCTGGTTGTCCTGACCTCGCACGACACGCTCGGCGACACCGGCAAGAAGACCGGCTTCTGGCTCGAGGAACTGGCCGCGCCGTACTACGCGTTCAAGGATGCGGGCGTCGAGCTGACGCTCGCATCGCCGAAGGGCGGCCAGCCGCCGCTCGACCCGAAAAGCAGCGATCCGGCCGCCCAGACCGACGCGACGCGCCGCTTTGAAGCCGATGCGGCGGCCAAGGCCGAACTGGCGTCGACGCGCAAGCTGGCCGACGTGTCCGTGGACGACTACGACGCCGTGTTCTACCCGGGCGGCCATGGCCCGCTGTGGGATCTCGCCGAGGATCTGCATTCGATCGGCCTGATCGAACGCGCGCTGGCGGCCGGCAAGCCGGTGGCGGCCGTCTGCCACGCGCCGGGCGTGCTGCGTCACGTGAAGAATCCGCAGACCGGCGAATCGGTCGTGCGCGGCAAGCGCGTGACGGGCTTCACCAACAGCGAGGAAGCGGCCGTCGAACTGACGGAAGTCGTGCCGTTCCTCGTCGAGGACATGCTGAAGACCAACGGCGCGCAATTCGAACGCAGCGCCGACTGGGCGCCGCACATCGTCACCGACGGGCTGCTGATCACGGGGCAGAACCCCGCGTCGTCGGCGCCCGCCGCCGAGGCGCTGCTCGCGCAACTCGGCCACCGTTGAGCCGATGGCGCCGGCCGGGCCGGCGCCGCACCGTATCCGTCGCCGGGCGCGAGCCGTCCGGCGACGGCCCGAATCGTTCCGTCGTGCGCACCGCACGGCGCGTTTCCCGTCGTTTTGCAGAACCAAGCAAAGGAGCCGTGGATGTCTGCCCTGTTCGAACCGTTCAAACTCAAGGATGTCACGCTGCGCAACCGTATCGCGGTGCCGCCGATGTGCCAGTACGTCGCCGAGGACGGCGTCGTCAACGACTGGCATCATGTGCATCTGGCCGGCATCGCGCGCGGCGGCGCGGGCCTCGTGATCGCCGAGGCGACGGCCGTGTCGCCGGAAGGGCGCATCACGCCGGGTTGCGCGGGGCTGTGGACCGATGCGCAGGCCGAAGCATTCGCGCCGTCGGTCGCGGCGATCAAGGCAGCCGGTGCAGTGCCCGGCATCCAGATCGCGCATGCGGGCCGCAAGGCGAGCGCGAACCGCCCGTGGGAAGGCGACGACCATATCGCCGAAGGCGACCCGCGCGGCTGGCAGACCATCGCCCCGTCGGCCGTGCCGTTCGGCGCGCACCTCCCGAAAGTGCCGCGTGAAATGACGCACGACGCCATCGCCCGCGTGCAGGCCGATTTCGTCGCATCGGCGAAGCGTGCGCGCGATCTCGGCTTCGAATGGCTCGAGTTGCACTTTGCGCACGGTTATCTCGGCCAGAGCTTCTTCTCGGTGCATTCGAACCACCGCACCGACGAATATGGCGGCTCGGCCGAGAATCGCGGCCGCTTCCTCGTCGACACGCTCGCAGCCGTGCGCAAGGTCTGGCCCGAGCACCTGCCGCTGACCGCGCGCCTGGGCGTGATCGAATACGACGGCCGCGACGAAGAGACGCTCGCCGAGTCGATCGCGCTCACGCAGCGGATGAAGCGGGAAGGGCTCGACATGCTGAGCGTGTCGGTCGGTTTCTCGACGCCCGCCGCGCAGATTCCGTGGGGCCCGGCGTTCCTCGCGCCGATCGCCGAGCGCGTGCGCCGCGAGGCCGGGCTGCCGGTGTCGTCCGCATGGGGGATCGACACGCCGCAACTGGCGAACCGCGTGGTGGCGGAAGCGCAGCTCGATCTCGTGATGGTCGGGCGCGCGCATCTGGCCGATCCGCACTGGCCGTACTACGCGGCCAGGCAGCTCGGCGTCGAGCGTCCGTCGTGGACGCTGCCCGCGCCGTACGCGCACTGGCTCGAGCGCTACCGGATCGCCGACAAGGCGGCCTGAGCCGCGTTGACGGCACGGGGCGCGCATCTTGCGCGTCGCCGATCCGGCGCCGATGGATAGAATGGCGGTTCATGCAGGCCGGTTGCCTGCGCGAACCGCCATTTTTCATTTCGACAGAGGTGCCATGGGCGCACATGTCCCGTCGTCTCACGACTCCGCCGCACGGCCGCGCGCGCAGCAGATTGCCCGCGCCGTGCTGTATGCGGCGCTGCTGGTGCTCGCGCTGTGGATCATCCGCGACTTCATTCCCGCCATCGCATGGGCCTGCGTGATCGCCATCGCGATGTGGCCGCTGCTCAAATGCTTCGAATCGCACCGGCTGTTCCGTGACCGGCCGACGCTGATCGCGGCCGTCATCACGGCCGCGATCTCATTGCTCGTCGTGCTGCCGGTCGCGGTTGCGACCATCCAGGCGATCGGGCAGGCGCACGACCTGCGCGAGTGGCTGAAGTCGGTCCAGGACAGCGGCATTCCGTTGCCGGACGTCGTCAGCCGGCTGCCTTACGGCTCGGCGCAGATCACCGAATGGTGGCAGGCCAGTCTCGGCCATCCGCTGCATGCGGCCAGCGCGATGCACAGCGTCAACAGCGAGAAATTCCTCGCGTTCGGGCGGCAGTTCGGCACGAAGGTCGCGCATGTGCTGCTCGAATTCGGCTTCATGCTCGTCACGCTGTTCGTGATCCTGCGCGCGGGCCACAAGCTGTCGGGCGCATTGCTGCAGGGCGCGCGGCGCGCGTTCGGGCACAACGGCGCGGAACTGATCGACCGGATGGTCAAGGCCGTGTACGGCACGGTGACGGGGCTCGTCGTCGTCGGGCTCGGCGAGGGTGCGCTGCTCGGCATCGCGTATGCGCTGGCCGGCGTCCCGCATGCGGCGCTGCTCGGCCTCGTCACGGCGATCGCCGCGATGCTGCCGTTCTGCGCGCCGATCGTGTTCTGCGGCGCGGCGCTCTGGCTGTTCGTGCAGGGTGCGACGGTGTGGGCCGTCGTGGTGGCCGTGCTCGGTTTCGTCGTCGTGTTCGTCGCCGAGCATTTCGTGCGGCCGGTGCTGATCGGCGGCTCCACGCGGCTGCCGTTCCTGCTCGTGCTGTTCGGCATCCTCGGCGGCGCCGAGACGTTCGGCCTGATCGGGCTGTTCGTCGGCCCCGCGCTGATGACGGTGCTGACGATGCTGTGGGCCGAGTGGATCGCGTGACGATGCGCGACGTTGTGCCGATTTGACGCGTCGGCGCGGCGGGTTCGATGCGCGTACAAGCATCCGCGGGCCGCAACGACCCGGCTGGCGCGCGGGCATGACATGCAGGGATTCGTATAAAGATCTCTACATTTCTTTTCGATCCGGACCCAAAGGTCGAGTAGCATGGGGCTTTCGATCGCGCCGGCGCGGCGCAGCAGATTTCCTCAAGCATGCGATTGATTTCGATGGCCCGTCCCGCAGCGACGCTGTCCCTGGCCGCCAGCTGCCTGATGTTGCACGGCTGCGCGTGGTTCGACTCGTGGCTGCCATTTTCGTATTCACGCACGCCGCTCGCGCGGGCCGCGTCGCGGCACGGCGCGACGCGCGCCGACGTCGTCCGCGCGGCCGGCAACCCGCGCAGCGTGTGGATGGTCCGCAACGGCAGCGGCGTCTGCTACAACTACTTCATCGAGCACGGCAACGATCACCGCGAATATTTCGTCGTGTTCGACAGGGCCGGCATCGTCACGCAACACGGCTTCGATTCGTGCATGAACGCCGACCGCAAGGGCACGCTCCAGACGGGCAAGGCCGCTTCGCGCTAGTGCGCGGCGGCCCGCGGGCGCCGTCCGTTACGCGATCGTATCGACCACCCCGCCATCGACACGCAACGCGGCGCCGGTTGTCGCCGAAGCCTGCGGCGAGCACACGTAGACCACCAGGTTCGCGACTTCCTCGGGCGTCGCCGGCCGCTGGATGATCGAGCTCGAACGATGGCTGCGCACGAACTCCACGGCCACGTCGTCGACGCTGCGGCCGGATGCGTCGGCCGTTTCCTTCAGCATCGCGCGCACGCCGTCCGACATCGTCGGCCCCGGCAGCACCGAGTTGACGGTCACGCTGGTGCCGGCCGCGAGCTTCGCGAGGCCGCGTGCGATCGACAACTGCGCGGTTTTCGTGAATCCGTAATGAATCATGTCGACCGGGATGTTCAAGCCCGATTCCGACGAAATGAACACGACGCGCCCGGCATTGCGTTCGATCATCCCCTTCAGGTAATGCCGTGCGAGCCGCACGCCGGACATCACGTTCATCTGGAAGTAATGTTCCCACTCGGCGTCGTCGATCTCGAAGAACGCCTTCAGGCCGTAGATGCCCGCATTGTTGACGAGGATGTCGGCCTCCGGCGTGTGCTGCGTGATGCGCGCGACGCCGGCCGCGTCGGACAGGTCGGCGGCGACGCCCTCGAGGCTTGCGCCGGGCACTGCCGCGCGCAGGTGCGCGAGCGCGGACTGCACCGACGCGTCGCTGCGGCCGTTGACGACGACGCGCGCACCGGCGCGTGCGAGCCCTTCGGCGATCGCGAGCCCGATGCCGGCGGTGGAAGCGGTGACGAGCGCGGTCTTGCCTTTCAGATCGATGTGCATGAGCGTGACGGGAGAGGAGTGAACGAAAACCGCCGCGTGTGCCGCGGTGGCCGGAACACAAAGCTTAGGCGAAACGGCGAGATCCCGCGTCGAAGTGGATGGATCCGGTTGCGCGGCGCCGCACAGTCTTGTACGGTGAGCGTTCGCCGTCCGAACCGGGAGCCCGCCGCGTGAGCCGTACCGCCAACCGATCCATCGACCCGTCGCCGTTCTGGCGCGATGCCGCGCTGCCGTTCATCGAAGCGCGCACCGTCGACGACGGCCGCGCGATCTGCTATGCGAAGCACACGCACGACACGTTTTCGGTGGGCGCGATCGTCGGCGGCACGAGCACCTACGTGAACGGCGCGACACACGAGCATGTCGGGCGCGGCGTGCTGGTGATCATCGATCCGGAACAGGTGCATGCGTGCAATCCGTACGGCCCCGACGCGTGGGCGTACCGGATGGTCTATGTCGACGTGCCGTGGCTCGCGCGGCTGCAGCATTCGCTGGGCCGCGATCCGAACCGCGATTTTCACGGCTTTTCGCCGAAGTTGACCGAACGGCACGACCTGTTCGCGCAATTTGGCGGCTTCTATCGCACGCTCGTGTCGCCAGCGGTCGATCCGCTCGGCAAGGAGAGCGCTGCGGTCGAATTCTTCACGGCGCTGCACGGCGCGCTCGACCGCGAATTGCCCGGCCCGCGCGCCGGGGACGACAACGCCAAGCTCGCGCGCGCGGCCGATTACATCGCCGCGCATTGCCGCGAGGGCGTCACGCTCGATGAGATCTGCGCGGCCGCCGATTTGTCGTCGTCGTACCTGATCCGCGCGTTCAACGCGCGCTACGGCATGACGCCGCATGCGTTCCTGATCGACCGCCGCGTGCAGTATGGCCGCACGGAGCTGCGCCGCGGCCGGTCGATCGCCGACGTTGCACTCGACGCGGGCTTTGCCGACCAGGCCCATTTCCAGCGCGCGTTCCGGCGGATCGCGGCCGCGACGCCCGGCCAGTACCGCAGCGCGACGAGTTGAGCGGCGAGCCGGGCGGGGCGCGCCCTACGTGTCGAGCAGAAAGAGTGCGCTGCCCGCGAGCAGCAGCGCCATCAGCCGGTTGAACACGCGCATCCTCCGCGCGTTCGCGAGCCGGTGCCGCAGCGATGCGCCGGCATACCCCCAGCACGCGATCGACGCGAAACAGATCACGAGATACAGCGCGGCGAACTGCCAGACCTGCGCGCGGTCGCCGTCGGCCGCATACGCGCCCATCGCGGCCACGCACGCGAGCCATGCCTTCGGATTGAGCCACTGCATCGCGGCGCCGGACGCCGCCGACGGGCCGGCCACGTCCGTGTCGGCCGACAGCCGGCCATCGTCGAGCGCGAGCCGCAGCGCCAGGTAGAGCAGGAACGCGATCCCCGACCATTGCGTGGCCGTCGTCAGCATCGGCCAGCGCGCGAGCGCCGCGTGCAGCCCGAGGCCGATCAGCAGGAACAGCGCGACGAAGCCGAGCGTCGCGCCGGCCGCATACCGCAGGCTTGCGCCGAGACCGTGGCGCGCACCCGCGCTGAGCGCGACGATGTTGACGGGACCGGGTGTGATCGACGACGCCAGCGCGAACGCGGCCATCGAAACCAGCATGCTCATTGATTGCCTCCATGCGAATGTCAAAGTCGCATCGAGACTAAAGAAGCCGCGCGTGCCGGTATTGAAGAAAACTGCCCTCCGCGGCGCTGTCTGGATTCAGGCAACGCCGAACCGGGCACAGCGCTCAACGGTGCTCGAAAGTCGTTGGACGCAGGCGTTGCAACCGAAGGCATCGAGTCTCACGTCACGGATGAGCGGCCGCCGCGAGCGCGTCGAACGCGTCGCCTTCCGGAAGCCGATGCCACGACTCCGGGCCCGCGTCGATTTCCTCGACCGTCAGCAGGCACGCATCGAGTTCGCGACGCAAGCGGTCGTGATCAACCGACTGCCCGATGAACACGATTTCCTGCCGACAATCCCCTGCGGGCTCCTCCCATTTTTTCAGCACGCCATCGCGGCGATAATCGTCGTGGGGCCAGTCCGACTGCGGGATGAATCGCCACCATCGCCCAACGTAACCCCACTGGAACGCGCCGCCCGTCTGCACGAGCATGGCGATCTCGGCATGGCGGTGCGCAGCCCAGACATAACCCTTGCAGCGAAGCAGTCGGCCGTTGTCCCACGGACGACGCAGCCATGCGAGCAGGCGCGCCGGATGAAACGGCGCACGTTCACGATAGGTCCACGACGCGATCCCGTACGCATCCGATTCCGAGGGGCGTTCGTCGATCTGCATGCGCTGCATCCATCCCGGCGATTCGACGAGCGCCGGCAGATCGAAGCGCCGGGTATCGAGCACGTCTGACGGATCGACCTTGCCGTGCTGCATCGGCAGGATTCGCGCAGATGGATTCAGCGACGCAAGAATCGCGCGCAGCCGGTCGAAACCCGCGTGGCCGATCCGGTCGAGACGGCTCACGAGGATCACGTTCGCGTATTCGACTTGCTCGAGCAGCAGGTCCGACAGCTTGCGCGGCGGACCGGAATTGCCGTCGCTCGCGAGCGCCGCGTCGTGCGCGACCGGTTCGGCCGACGCGATCATGTCCTCGAACGTCTCGCCGTCGACGACCGTGACGAGCGTGTCCAGCCGTGCCAGCTCGCTCAGGCTGAAACCGTCTCGATCGAGAAACGCAAACGTCTCCGCGACCGGCATCGGCTCCGAGATGCCGGTCGATTCGATCAGCAGATAGTCGAAACGACGCTGCCGCGCGAGCGTGCTGATCTGCTCCAGCAGATCGGCGCGCAGCGTGCAGCAGATGCAGCCGTTGCTCATCTCGACCAGTTCGTCCTCGCCTCGCCGCAGTTCGACGTTGCGCCGCACATCGTCGGCGTCGATGTTCACTTCGCTCATGTCGTTGACGATCACGGCGACCTTCAGTCCTGCGCGATTGCGCAGGATGTGGTTCAGCAACGTCGTTTTCCCGGCGCCGAGGAAGCCGGACAGCACGGTGACCGGAATCCTCGGGCCAGGGGCGGCCGGCGCGCCTTGCTTCCCCGGCGTCGTCATGCGCTCTGCCCGGACGCGCGATCCAGGTAGCCTTCGAACAGGTCGACCACGACGTAACCGTCGTCGGCGGCGTCGCCCCACAGATCCTTCACGCGGAACTCGACATGGTAGGTCGGCTGATGGGCGGCGCCGGTGTCGCCGTGGCCGATCGCGTCAGGGAAGGGCCACGATTCGGTCGTCCGGTGCAGCACGACACCTTCCTTGCCGCGAACGTAGCCCGGCGCGCGGATGTGCCCGCTGACGTATTCGTCGCGAACGACGACACGCTCGCCGACCTCGAACCGCGTCGAGTCGGGCGGTGCCGCCCGGCCGCCGGATGTCGGCGGGTTCGCGAGCCGGAAATGCGAACCGAGCGCGCGGTCGAGTTCATCCTGCGTGAGCACGCCGGTTTCGACGAGCAATGTCGCCGTCGCGATCACGTAGCGCTCGTAGTAGCGCGTGCCGACATGCTGGCGTACGTCGATGCGTTCGACCGCGTGACGTACCTCGTCGACGCTGAATTTTTTCAGTTGGTCCACGCCCACGAACATCAGGCTGTACGCGAGATGTTCCCAGTCTTCCTTGAAGACCGGCTTGTAGCCGAGACTGTTGATCGTATGCGGCACCGGGCCGAAACCCTGGAATCCGCCGAGGTCGTGAAAGCCGTCCATATGTGATCTCCGAGATGAAGGTCGAGAGCGAAACGGGGTGGGAGTCAGCGCGCGCGCGGCAGTGCCACGCCGATCAGCACGTCCTTCGTGACGAGCGTGCGCAGTTGCTCCTCGGTCATGTGCTCGCTGCCGGCCGGCCGCACGGGCAGCACGAGATAGCGGCTTTCGGCGGTCGTATCCCAGACCTTCACGACGACGTCGTCGGGCAGGTCGGTGCCGAGCTCGCGCAGCACCGTGCGGCCCTCGCGGACGAGCCGCGCACGATATTCGAAGCCCTTGTACCACTCGGGCGGCAGCCCGAGCACCGGCCAGTTCGTGCATGAGCACAGGCTGCAGACGATCACGTTCTTCAGCGTGGGCGTGTCTTCGAGCGCGACGATGTACTCGCCCTGCGGGCCGGTGTAGCCGAACTGCGCGCACGCAGCCGTGCCGTCCTTCAGCAGCAGTTCGCGAAACGCCGGGTCGACCCACGCACGCGCGACGATGCGCGCGCCGTTGGCCGGATCCCAGGTCGTGGACATCAGCTCGGTCAGGCCTTCGATATAGCCGTCGGGGATCAGGTTCTTCTCTTTCATCACGCGAAACAGCGCCCAGGCACGTTCGCCGGGCGTCGAGGCTGTTTCCGCGGAAGGGGTCGCGCTCATCGTGGGGTTCCTTGTCGTGGTTCGGGTTGACCGCCGCCATCGCGTTGGTATTGCCGTGGCGGGGCGTGGATGCGTGGTGTCGGTCACGCTCGACGAGCAGGGTAAGAAGAGAAAAAGCGCGGTTCTTTGCCGGCACGGATCGGAAACTGTGCTGAGACGGCCCCGTGGCGCGGCATGGGGTCGACGCGCACGGATGCACGGAGATGCACGGCGATCGGCGGCAATTGGCGGGGCGCCCGGCATGAAAACAGTGGCAGCCGGCGCACGTTTTGCGACCGCGGCATGACATCGGAGGCGCAGGTCCGCCACAGCCAATTTCTTGTTCCGCCGGAAAACAGAACTGCGGATTTTGCCTTCCTATTCTCATCCTCAAGCGACGGCCGTTCGATGTCGCGAATCGCCGGCATCCTCGATGTACCGGCGGAACAACAGTCGGCCAGCATCCCGCGATTCCACCCTCCGGCGACGGTTCCCGTTCGTCGTGCGTCGAGCGTGGCGGTGTCTGCGCAACCAGGTGAGGAGCATGATGGACAACGTCAACAGAATGAAACTGAAGCGAATCGCGCGCTGGATCGGCTTGTCGCTGATCGCCGTCGCATCGCATTACGCGGGCGCGGTCGAGGTCGATCCCGGCGACTATGAGCAGTATCCGGCCGGCGCGACGATCGGCGTGCTGTACTACAACTACTCCGCGACGAACGCCTACTACGCGAACGGCCACCGGACGTCGGATTTCGACCTGCAGTCGAATGTCGGAATCGCCCGCCTGCTGCATGTGTTCCAGCTCACCGACAGGCTCACGATCGATCCGCAGGTGTTGCTGCCGTTCGGTCACATCAGCAGCTTCGGCAACGCCGGCACGCTTGGCAGTACGAACGGTGTCGGCGACGTGATCCTGACCGCACCGCTGAAATTCCGTCTGAACGAAGCGAAGGACGTCGTTGCCGCGACGGTCTACGTCTACGCGCCGACCGGGAGCTACGACCAGAACCGCGGTCTCAATCTCGGCGCCAACCGCTGGTCGCTCGATTTCCAGGCGGCCTACGTCAAGCACTTTTCGCCGCAGTGGGCACTCGATCTCGTCGGCGACGCGATCTGGTACGGCAACAACACGTCGTATGGCGCGAACGGTGCGACGCTGCATCAGCGGATGAGCTACAGCGCACAGGCGATGGTGCGTTACATGCCCGATCCGGGCACGTCGCTCGGGATCGGCATCACCCAGCTCTGGGGCGGTGAAACGAGCGTGGACGGCGCGGACAACAACGACGCGCTGCGCACGACGCGCCTGCGGATCACCGCGGCGAAGTTCGTGACGAAGGCCGACCAGGTGCAAATCCAGCTCGGCACCGACCTGAGCGTGCGCAACGGTCCGAAGAACAGTGTGCTCGCCGGCCTGCGTTACGCGCACATCTTCTGACCGCCCGCATGCGCCGGGACAAGGCCGGTGCATGTCGCTCCTTCCCCACGTCGATACCTCGACACCCGATTCCCTTTCCAGAGAGGTCATGCATGGAATCCGCCATCGACAAACACCTGGTCTGCCCGCGGACGCTGTCGCGCCGCGTCGCCGATGACTACCAGCCGCCGTTCCCGATGTACGTCGCCCGGGCCGCCGAAGACCTGAGCCAGGTCGTGATGGGCTATTTCGGCGTGCAATACAGCGGCGCCGACAAGCGCGCGGCGGCACTGGCCGCGTTGCGCGGGATCGTCGCCGATTTCGGTGTGCAGGACGGCCCGAACAACTTCGATCTGACGCAACACACCGACGACCAGGGTTACGAGAACCTGATCGCCGTCGGCTACTGGCGCGATCCGGCCGCGTATGCGCGCTGGATTGCGTCGCCAGCCCTCGTCGAATGGTGGACCTCCGACGCACGCCTCGCGGACGGCATCGGCTACTTCCGGGAAATCGTCGCGCCGCGCGCCGAGCAGTTCGAGACGCTCTACGCATTCACGAACGATTTCCCCGGTGTCGGCGCGATCATGGACGGCGTCAGCGGCGAGATCGAGGAGCACGGCTACTGGGGATCGATGCGCGACCGGTTCCCGATCTCGCAGACGGACTGGATGCGCGCGGACGGCGAGTTGCGCATCGCCGAGGGCGATCCGGCCCGCGGCGGCCGCGTGGTCGTGCTGGCGCACGACAACATCGCGCTGATTCGCTCCGGCCAGGACTGGCGCGCGGCCGAGCACGACGAGCGCCGACTGTATCTCGAGGAGATCGAGCCGACGCTGCGCAGCGGAATGGACTTCCTGCGCGACAACGGCACGGACGTCGGCTGCTACAGCAACCGCTACGTGCGCTCGATCGATCTCGACGGCAACGTGCTCGACGAGAGCTACAACATCGGCCACTGGCGCTCGCTCGACCGCCTCGAACGATGGGCCGAATCCCATCCGACGCACCTGCGGATCTTCGTTACCTTCTTCCGCGTCGTCACCGGGCTGTCGAAACTGCGGCTGTATCACGAGGTTTCCGTCTTCGACGCGAAGCATCAGGTCTACGAATACGTGAACTGCCATCCGCGCACCGGGATGATGCGCGACGCCGTCGCCATCGCCCGCTGAATCCCGCCGGCACCGCCGGGGCCGACGGTGCCGCTTACCGAACTGGAGAACGTCGATGGCCATCAAACGCCCGACCCGCGAACAACTGTCCGATATGGCAGCCGGCTTCGGCTTTCATCTCGATTCCCGGCAACTCGCCGAATACGACGATGCCCTGCAGGCGAACTTCGACGCCTACGATGCGATCGACGCGCTGCCCGACTATCTGCCCGTCGTCGCGTATCCGCGCACGCCCGGCTACCGCCCGGAAGGCGACGAGAACCGCTACGGCGCGTGGGCGCGCAAGAGCACGATCCACGGCGCCGCCGACGGCAAGCTGCGCGGCAGGACGGTGGTCGTGAAAGACAACATCTGCGTCGCCGGCGTACCGATGCGCAATGGCTCGACCACGTTCGAGGGCTACGTGCCCGACGTCGATGCGACCGTCGTCACGCGGGTGCTCGACGCCGGCGGCACGATCGCCGGCAAGTCGACCTGCGAGTACTACTGCTTTTCCGGCGGCTCGCACACGAGCGCGTCGGGGCCGGTGCACAATCCGCGCAAGGCAGGGCACTCGTCCGGCGGCTCGTCGTCGGGCAGCGGCGCGCTGGTCGCGAGCGGCGAGGTCGACATGGCGCTCGGCGGCGACCAGGGCGGCTCGGTGCGGATTCCGTCCGCCTATTGCGGCATCTACGGGATGAAGCCGACGCACGGGCTCGTGCCGTACACCGGCGCGATGCCGATCGAGGCAACCGTCGATCACCTGGGGCCGATGACGGGCAACGTGCTCGACAACGCGCTGCTGCTCGACGTGATCGCGGGCGACGACGGGCTCGATCCGCGCCAACGGACGTTGCCGCCGCGCGCCGACTATCTTGGCGCGATCCGCGACGGCATCGCGGGATTGCGGATCGGCATCCTGCGCGAGGCGTTCGGGCTCGCCAATTCGGAGAAAGTGGTCGACGAGGCCGTGCTGGCCGCCACGCAGCGGTTGCGCAAGCTGGGCGCGCGCGTCGAAGAAGTGTCGGTGCCGCTGCATGCGGCCGGCACCGCGATCTGGCTGCCGATTGCGGCCGAGGGGGCGACGCAGCAGATGATGAAGGGCAACAGCCACGGTTTCAACTGGGGCGGCCTGTACGTGACCGGCATGATCGATCATCACGCGGGCTGGCGCGAGCGCGCCGACGAGTTGCCGGATACCGTGAAGGTGACGATGCTGCTGGGCGAATACTTCACGAGCCGGTATCGCGGGCGTTACTACGCGAAGTGCCAGAACCTCGCACGGCGCTTGCGATCGGCTTACGACGCGGCGCTGCAATCGTATGACGTATTGGTGATGCCGACCGTACCGATGCGCGCGTCGAAGCTGCCGGAGCCCGGTTGCGCGATGTCCGAGTCGCTGACGCGGGCGTTCGAGATGCTCGCGAATACCGCGCCGTTCGACGTGTCCGGGCATCCGGCAATGTCGCTGCCGTGCGGGGTAGCCGACGATCTGCCGATCGGGCTGCAACTGGTCGGGCGCCGTTTCGACGAGGCGACGCTCTACCGCGTTGCGTATGCGTATGAACAGTCGTCCGACTGGCGTCGGACGACGTGCGCATGACATGTCCGGAGCGGTAGCATGCCGCCGCTGCGCCGCGTGCCGGTTCGACCGGCCATGCGGCGTACGCGGTCATCGATTGGACAATGCGCTTTTGAACGGGCACGCTGTCGGCTGCGTGTTTGCTAATCCATGTGGGGCACGACCATGACGATGCGTCCTCTCCCGCGCGCCGCAAGCGGCGACGCGACCGGTCCGGCGTCCGGCAGCCCGCTGGACGAACGGACGAACGCGGCCATCGAGGTGCCGATCGACGGCTCGGTCAGCCAGCGTATCGAATTCTGGCGCGAGACGATTCTGCGCCTGTTCGCGGACGTGCAGATCGCGGCCGTGCAGAAAGCCGATTTCTTCGGCCGAGTGCGGCAGCGCAAGTGCGAAAAGATGCGAATCTCGGAAATCCACGCGAGCGAGCAGGCCGTGATCCGGCGTTATCGCCAGGCGCGCAGCGAGTACGAAGACAAGTATTTCGGGGTCTTGATGCTCGAGGGCAGCCAGTCGGTCGAACAGGACGGCAAGATCGTCACGCTGCATCCCGGGGATTTCGCGATCTACGACGCGACCCGGCCTCACCACCTGCAGTTCGGCCAGTCGTGGCGCGAGATCGTCGTCAGCATTCCCCGCGCGACGCTGAACCAGCTCGTCGTCGGGATGGAGCACCGCACGGCGTGCCCGACGCAAACCGGAGACGGCGTCGGCAGCGTCATGCGTGCGTTTCTCGAGCAGATGTCGTCGCAGATCCGCAGTGTGACCGAGGACGAGATGCGGCAGTTGTCGGATACCGCGATCACGCTGATCGCGATGACGCTTGGGGGCATGCAACGCAACGACCTCGCGCAATCGAGGATGAAGGCGTTGACACTGACGCGTGTGAAGCGGCATGTGCTCGAGCACCTGCACGATCCGGAGCTGAACCCGATGATGATCGAGCGGTCGATCGGGATTTCGTCGCGGTACATCAACAAGCTCTTCGAGGCCGAGGAGACGTCACTGATGCGTCACGTGTGGAACCTGCGGCTCGAACGGTGTGCGCAGGATCTCGCGAATCCGCAATGCGCGTCGCTGCGCGTGTCCGACGTCGCATTGCGCTGGGGATTCAACGACATGTCGCATTTCAGTCGCGTGTTTCGCGAGCGGTTTGCGATGTCGCCGCGGGCGTGGCGCGAGCAGGGCGGCAAGCCGCGCGCGTAATGCGTCCCGCGCCGCGTTCGTGGCCGGCAAGCGCCGATCGGAGGCGGCCGGACGTCGACAGGCGCAGCCGCCTTCAGTGCAGCGCCCGCGGCGCGTGCGCCGGCCGCGAACCGGTGGAGTCGACCACGCCGGTTGCATCGGTTGCATCTCCCGCGCGCAGCGGTCCGCCCGCGCAGGGTTCCGTCGACACCGAGAAGCCGAACGTATTGACGCCGCCCGAACACGCGACGAATACGCTGCCGCCGTGCATCTCGGCGACGGCCTTGACGATCGACAGCCCGAGCCCGTGGTTCTCCTTGCTGTTCGCGCGGGCTTCCTCGAGCCGGTAGAAGCGCTCGAACACGTGCGAGCGCTGCACCGGATCGATCGGCTCGCCGGGGTTCGACACGGCCATCTCGACGAGCGTGTCGCGGCGCGTGATCGTCACGTGCAACGTCGCGCCGGGCGCGGAATGCTGGATCGCGTTGATCAGCAGGTTCGTCATCGCTCGGCGGAACAGCGACGGATCGACGGCCGCGCGTGCATCGCCGTGCAGTTCGGCGCGCAGCTGCGCCTCGTCGAGCGGGATTTCGAGGAAATCGAGCATGCGCCGCACCTCGTCGGCGAGCGACACGTCCTTCAGGTCGGTTGCCCGTTCGCCGCGGTCGCTGCGCGACAGGAACAGCATGTCGTTGATGATCACGCGCAGCCGCTCGAATTCCTCGAGGTTCGACTGCAGCGTCTGCCGCATCCGCTCGACGGTGCGGTCGCGGCTGGTCAGCGCGACCTGGGTCTGGCCGATCAGGATGCTGATCGGCGTGCGCAGTTCGTGCGCGACGTCCGCATTGAACGCCTCGAGCCGCGCGTAGGTCTGCTGGATGCGATCGAGCGCGCCGTTGAACGACGTGGCGAGGTCGCGCAGCTCGGCCGGCAGCGCGTCGGTGTGCAGCCGCTGGCGGCGGTTCGCGAGGCTGATGGCCGATGCATCCTGCGACAGCCGGTCGAGCGGCGCGAGCCCGAAGCGGGCCACCGCGCGGCTCAGCAGCAGCGTGATGATCGTCGCGATCGCGATCAGCCCGGCGAGCGTCCAGCCGAAGCGGCGCAGCATCCGCTGCGTGCGCTCGCACGAGCTGGCGACGATCAGCCTCAGTGTCGGCCGCTCGCCGTTGCCGGCCACCGTGACGGTCTTCGTCATCACGTCGTAGCTGCTGTCGTTCAGCGCGTAGCGCTGGAATGCGCCGAACGGCGCGCCGACGGGCACGCCGTCGACGGGCTTGCCGAACCGGAAATCCGGATTCGTGCTGTCGACCTGGTAGCGCGTCGAGCCGTCGGGCGGTTCGAGATCGGCGAGCTTTTCCTGCATGAGGCGCCCGCGTTCGGACGTGAGCGCGTGCGACACGATCATCTCGGCGACCTTGGTGCGCGTATCGAGCGTCGCGCGCAGCTCGGCGAACAGCTGGCGCTCCATCATCACGAACAGCCCGCAGCCCACCAGCGTGAACACGAGCAGCGACACGATGCCGAACATCGCCGACAGCCGCAGGACGATCGAGCGTTTCATGCCGGCCTCTCGGTATCGCCGTCCTCGCGCGCCTCGAGCACGTAGCCCATGCCGCGGATCGTATGCAGCAGCTTGTCCGCGAACGGGCCGTCGAGTTTCGCGCGCAGGCGCTTGATCGCCGTCTCGACGACGTTCGCGTTGCTGTCGAAGTTCACGTCCCACACGAGTTCGGCGATGGTCGTCTTCGACAGCACCTCGCCGCTGCGCCGCGCGAGCACGCCGAGCAGCTGGAATTCCTGCGCGGTCAGGTCGAGCCGCGTGCCGTCGCGGGTCGCGCGGCGGCCGATCAGGTCGACCCGCAGGTCGCCGATCGAGATCAGCGTCGATTCCTGCACGCGCGCGCGGCGCGTCAGCGCGCGCAGCCGTTCGATCAGCTCGAGGAACGAGAACGGCTTGGTCAGGTAGTCGTCGGCGCCGCCGCGCAAGCCCCGCACGCGGTCGTCGACGCGGTCGCGCGCGGTCAGCATGATGACGGGCGTCTGCTTCTGCGCGCGCAACGCACGCAGCACGCCGAAGCCGTCGAGCTTCGGCAGCATCACGTCGAGCACGACCACGTCGTAGTCGAATTCGACGGCTTTCCACGCGCCGTCCTCGCCGTCGAGCGCGGTATCGACGACCCAGCCTTCCTCGGTCAGGCCGCTCTTCAGGTATTCGACGACTTTCGGTTCGTCTTCGACGATCAGGACTTTCATGTTCGAATCCGTTGTCCGCGTAATCCGGTTAAGGGCCCGGGGGCGCTGGCGCCGGTGCCGGGGCGGCGGCGATCTCGGCCGGCGCCGGGCCGCTTGCCGCCTGGCCGTCCCAGCCGCCGCCGAGCGCCTTCGCGAGAAACACGACGAGCGCCGCGCGCTGGCCCTGGATCTGCACGGCCTGCCGCTCGCTCGTCAGCAACTGCTGCTCGGCCGTCAGCACGTCGATGAACGGCGTCAGGCCGCCCGCGTAACGATCCTGCGCGAGCGATACGAGCTTGCGCGCGTCGTCGACGGCCGCGGAGGCCTGCTGCGCGGCCTCCGCGAGCACCGACAATCCGGTGACCGCATTCTGCACCTCCTGGAACGCGGTGAGCACGGTCTGCCGGTAACTGGCCTGCGCGGCGACATATCCGGCCTGCGCGAAATCGACGCCGGCCTTCAGCTTGCCGCCTTCGAACAGCGGCTGGCTGAGCGACCCGCCGACCGACCACAGCAACGCCGGCACGGTGAACAGGCCGGCGAAGCGCGTCGCGTCCCAGCCGATGTCGGGCGACAGCATGATGCGCGGGAAATACGCGGCGCGCGCGACGCCGATCTGCGCGTTCGCGGCGGCCATCGCGCGCTCGGCCGACGCGACGTCGGGGCGCCGCTGCAGCACGTCGCTCGGCAGGCCGGTCGGCAGCGCGGGCGCGTTGATCGGCACGACGCGCGGCGCGATCGAGAAGGTGGGGGCCGGCGTGCCGACCAGCGTCGCGATCGCGGTTTCGACCTGCACGCGCTGCTGGAGCAGCAGCTGCGCCTGGGTGCGCGTCGCGTCGAGCTGCGCGCGCTGCTGCAGCAGGTCGAGGCCCGACACCGCGCCGAGGTCGTGCCGCGCGCTCACGTAGTCGAGTGCCTTCTGCTGCAGGTCGATCGAGCGCTTGACGACGTCGATCTCGGTGTCGAATTCGCGCAGCGCGAAATAGCTCGACGCGAGATCGGCGGTCAGCACCAGGCGTGCGTTCGCGAAATCGTCGCGCGCCTGTTCGGTGGTGGCCTGCGCCGATTCGACGCTGCGCCGCACGCGGCCGAACAGGTCGAGCTCGTAGCTGACGCTCGCGCCGACCTGGACTTCGTTCTGCACGGTCGACATGCTCTGCGTCGCGTAGTTGGTCTGCGGCCGGTCGGCCGAGATCTTGAAGCGCTGGCCGCTCGCGTTCAGGCCGACGGCCGGATACTGCGCCGAGGCGACCGACGCGAGCGTCGCCTTCGCCTGGTCGTAGCGCGCGGCGACGGCCTTCAGGTTCTGGTTGTTGCGCAGCGCTTCGGCTTCCAGCGCATCGAGCTGCTGATCGCCGAACGCGGTCCACCATGCCGGGTCGAGCGGCGCGCGGGCCGGCGCGGCCGGGTGCCAGTACCCATCGGCCGGATCGAGCCGCCACGCGGCCGGCGTGACGACGTCGGGCCGCTGGTAGTCGGGGCCGACCGTGCAGCCGGCGAGGGCGGCGGCGAGCGCAACGGTGGTGGCGGAGACGGCGGCGGGCCGCCGGCGGATGCGCATCGCGATCACGACTTCGCCTCCGCGGCGCTCGATGCCGGCTTCGCGGCCGGCGCCGAGACGATCACCTGATCGCCGTTGGCGAGCGCGTCGCTCGGGTTCGTGACGAGACGGTCGTTCGGCGTGAGCGGGCCGTCGACCTCGAGCGTCTGCCCGATCGTGCGCACGACCGTCACCTGTTTCAGGCGCACCTGGCCGTTCGCATCGACCGTCGCGACCGTCGGGCCTTCGGCGCGGAACAGCAACGTATTGGCCGGCACCTGCAGGCGGCCGACCGGCGTCATCGGCAACGTGGCCTGCACGTAGGCGCCGGGCAGCAGCCGCCCGTCCGGGTTCGGCAGCGTGATCTCGATCTGCAGCGAGCGCGTCGCGACGTCGATCGCCTCTGACGTGCGCGTGATCGTCCCGTCGAACGTCCGGCCCGGCAGCTCGGCCTGCGCGACGCTCACGTGCTGGCCGACCTTCACCTGCTGCGCGTACGCCTGCGGCACCTGCACGTAGAGGCGCAGCCGGTCGGCCTGCACGACCGTGAACAGCGAACGCCCCGCGTTGCCGGAACTGACGAGATCGCCGACGTCGACGTTGCGCTGCGTGACGATCCCGTCGATCGGCGCGACGATCCGCTGGAAGCCTTTCAGCTCGGTGAGGCGGCGCATGTTCGCGTCGGCCGCGGCAAGGTTCGCGGTGCCCTGGTTGAACGCGCCTTGCCGGTCGTCGAGTTCCTGCTGCGAGACGGCATCGCGCTGGCGCAACTGCTGTGCGCGGTCGAACGACGTCTTCGCGAGCGCGAGCGCGGCTTGCGCCTGCTGGCGCTGCGCGGTGGCCTGCGCGAGTTCCTGGTTCAGCTCGGGCGTGTCGAGTTCGGCGAGCACCTGGCCCTGCTTCACGTGCGCGCCGATGTCGGCCTGCCAGCGCAGCACGTAGCCGCTCGCGCGTGCATAGATCGGCGCCTCGACGAAGCCGCGCAGCGTGCCGGGCAGCGACAGCTTGCCGCCGGTGGCCGCATCGACCGGATGCGCGACGGTCACGTACTGGCGCGTGTTCTGCTCGGCGACCGTGTCGAGCCGGTTGCGGTTCAGCACGTTGACGACGATCGTGCGCGCGGCGCCGGCGGCCAGCAGCACGCCGATCACGATCAGGACGATGCGTCCGCGTCGCGACACCGACGTGCGTGTCGGCAGGTGCATGCCGTGTTCGTCCACCTGGATGCCGACGGCGCTGTGATGTTTCTCTTCCATGAATTCAACCAATTCAACCGGGTAGTGGGGCGAAAGAAAGTCAGTGTCCGGCCTGGCGCGCGCGCCGGCGAGCCAGCCGCGCATGCACGCCGCCGAACACGAGCGGCACGAACAGCAGCGTCGAAACGGTCGCGAACAGCAGCCCGCCGATCACCGCGCGGCCCAGCGGCGCGTTCTGCTCGGCGCCTTCGCCGAGACCGAGCGCCATCGGCACCATCCCGATGATCATCGCGAGCGCCGTCATCAGCACCGGCCGGATCCGTGTCGCGCCGGCCTCCAGCGCGGCCGTGAGCGGCGGCGCGCCGGCCGCGAGACGCTGGCGCGCGAACGACACGACCAGGATGCTGTTCGCGGTCGCGACGCCCACCGTCATGATCGCGCCCGTCAGCGCGGGCACGCTCAGATGCGTGCCGGTGATGAACAGCATCCACACGATGCCGGCGAGCGCGGCCGGCATCGCGCTGATGATGATCAGCGGGTCGAGCCACGACTGGAAATTGACGACGATCAGCAGGTAGACGAGCACGATCGCCATCGCGACGCCCGCGCCGAGGCCGAGGTACGACGTGCGCATCGTCTCGATCTGGCCGCGCATCGTCAGCTCGGTGCCGCGCGGCAGCGTCGCGCGCGCGTCCGACACGATGCGGTCGATCTCGCCCGCGACCGCGCCGAGGTCGCGGCCCTCGACGCTCACGTACACGTCGATCGCCGGGCGGATGTTGTAGTGCGTGATCACGGCCGGGTTCGCGGTGCTGCGCACCTGCACGAGGTTGCCGAGCAGTTGCAGCGGCATGCCGGTGCGGCCGCTCGCCGAGATCGGCGTGCCGAGCAGGTCGTCGACCGACGAGATGTTGTATTGCGGGGTCTGGATCTGCAGCGGGTACTGGACGCCGGTGCGCGGGTTGATCCAGAACGACGGCGTCGTCTGCGAGCTGCCGGACAGGGAGATCAGCATGTTCTGCGCGACGTTCTGCGCGGAGAGGTTGAGCTGCTGCATGCGCGTACGGTCCATGTCGGCCAGCAGGGTCGGCTCGTCGTTGCGTTGCAGCACGTGCACGTCGACGGCGCCGGGGATTTGCCTGAACTTTTTCATCAGGCTGCTCGCGATAGTCATGTTACTCGCGAGATCGTTGCCGAGCACCTGCAGGTCGATCGCGGCCGGTTGGCCGAAGTTGAGGATCTGCGTGATGATGTCCGACGGCTGGAAGAAGAACTCGACGCCCGGGAAGCGCTCGGGCAGCACCTTGCGCAGTGCCTGCACGTAATGCTGGGTCGCGCGGTGGCCGGGCTTCAGCGCGATCAGCAGCTCGCCGTCGAGCGTGCCGATCGTGCCGGCGTTGCTGTACGACAGGTTGATGCCGCTCACCGGCAGGCCGAGGTTGTCGACGATCGCGCCGAGCTCGTCGGGCGGCACGGTTTCACGGATCACGCGCTCGACCTGGTCGGCGAGGCGCGCGGTTTCCTCGATCCGGTAGCCGGTCGGCGCGCGCATGTGCAGGCGGATGTTGCCCGAATCGGCGTTCGGGAAGAAGTCGCGGCCGAGCGCGAACACGAGGCCGGTCGACAGCACGCAGAAGCCGAGGAAGCACGTCGCGTAGAAGCGGCGGCGCACCAGCAGGATGCTGAGCAGCACTATGTACCACGCGCGCAGCCGCTCGAACGCTTCGTTGAACGCGTGATGGAGGCGTGCGAAGCGCGACGTCGAACGATCCGGGCCGGCGCTCGCCTGCTGCGGGCGGAACAGCAGCATCGCGAGCGTCGGCACCAGCGTGCGCGACAGCACGTACGACGCGAGCATCGCGAACACGACGGCTTCCGCGAGCGGCACGAACAGGAAACGCGCGACGCCCGTGAGGAAGAACATCGGCACGAACACGATGCAGATGCACAGCGTCGACACGAACGCGGGCACCGCGATCTCGCCCGCGCCTTCGAGGATCGCGTCATGCAGGTTCGTACCGAGATGCAGGTGCCGCTCGATGTTCTCGATCGTGACGGTCGCATCGTCGACGAGAATGCCGACCGCGAGCGCGAGCCCGCCGAGCGTCATGATGTTGATGGTCTCGCCGAGCGCGGACAGCGCGATCAGCGACGTGAAGATCGACAGCGGAATCGAGATCGCGATGATCAGCGTGCTGCGCCAGTTGCCGAGGAACAGCAGGATCATCATCGCGGTCAGCACGGCGGCGATCAGCGCTTCGTGGATCACGCCCTGGACGGCCGCGTCGACGAACACCGACTGGTCGAACAGCGGCGTGATCGTGAGCCCTTCGGGCAGCGTCGGGATCACCTTCGGCAGCAGCGCCTTCAGGTCCGACACGACCTTGAGCGTCGACGCGTCGCCGCTTTTCAGGATCGAGATGAGCACGCCGCGCTGGCCGTTCTGGCGCACGACGTTGGTCTGCGGCGCGAAACCGTCGCGTACCGATGCGACCTCGCGCAGATAGGTCGTCGCGCCGTTGAGAGTCTGGACCGGCAGGTTGTTGATGTCGGCGACCGTATCGGCCGACGCGTTGGTGTCGATCCGGTATTCGGTCTGGCCCATCTTCGCGGTGCCGGTCGGCAGCACGAGGTTCTGCGCGTTGACCGCGTTGACGATGTCGGCGGGCGTGAGCCCCTTCGCGAGCAGCGCCTGCGGATCGAGGTCGATCGCGACCACGCGCGTGCGGCCGCCGTACGGGAACGGGATCTGCACGCCCGGCACCGTGATCAGCTGCGGGCGCAGGAAGTTGAGCGCGATGTCGGCGAGCGACTGTTCACTGAGCGTCTTGCTCGACAGCCCGAGCTGGATCACCGGGATGCTCGAGGCCGAATAGGTGATCACGAGCGGCGGCGTCGCGCCCTGCGGCATCTGCCGCACGATCGCCTGCGCGGACGAGACCGTCTGCGCGATCGCCGTCTGCACGTTCGCGCCCGGCTGCAGGAACACCTTCACGACCGCGATGCCGGGCAGCGACGTCGATTCGACGTGCTGGATGTTGTTGACGGTCGTCGTCAGGATGCGCTCGTGCACGGACGTGATGCGGTTCGTCATCTCCGTCGCGGAGAAGCCGCTGTAATTCCAGATGACGCTGATCACGGGGATGTTGATCGCGGGCAGCACGTCGACCGGCGTGCGCATCAGCGCAAGCGGGGTGGCCAGCACGATCATGATGGCCATGACGATGAACGTGTAGGGGCGCCTGAGCGCAAGATTGACGATCCACATGGAGGCAGCGGGACAGGCGGTGATCAGGCGTCGGTAAAGGGAACCCGAATGATAGGCGTCGGCGTGGAACGGGTTACTGTCGCGAAACTGGCGGAATTGTCAGGTTGCGGCGGGCGGCCCGACGCCGATTCGGCAGAGGAAATGCCGCGCGGCGAGCTGGCCTGAAAGCGGCCGCAAAACGGTCGCGATACCGGACGGGCCGGCTGCGCCTGCGGCGGTTCCGCTCATGGGCCCGCGCTCAGATCTGCTCCATCCCGACACGCGCGAGCGCACCGAGGTCGACGACGTCGATCTGGTTGTATGCGAGCCGCAGCACGCCGAGTTTCTCGAGCTGCTGCAGCGCCTGGTTGATCCGCTGCCGCGACACGCCGACGAGCATCCCCAGTTCCTCCTGCGAGATCGACAGCGACGGGCCGGTGTCCGGGTACAGGTCGGGATTGAACAGCTGCGCGAGCGACTGTGCGACGCGCGCATCGACGTCCAGCAGCCGGCTGTTCTGGATCGACGCGATGAATTCGCCCATCCGGTTGTTCAGCTGGTGAATCACGAAGCGCGTAAACGGCAGGCTCGTGTCGAGCAGCGCGTGGAACGTGTCGACCGGCACGAACAGCACGGTCGAGCGCTGGATCGCGACGACCTCGTACTTGCGCAGTTCGCGCTTGATCACGCTGCCTTCGCCGAACCAGCCGCCCGACGGCACGCCGGAGAACGTGCAGCCGCGCCCGGACGCGTTGAAGATCGCGAGCTTCAGCAGCCCGCGATGCACGCCGATCCAGTATTCGGACGGCGCGAGCCGATGGGCGATCACGTCGCCGGCCTCGCACTGCTCGACGCGCGATTGCGCGAGCACGAGCGCCTGGTGTTCGGGCGCGAGCGTGCGGAACCACGCGCACTGGCCGAACAGCGTGGACAGCGCCGGCAGCGGGCCCGGTGCGGAAAGGGCGTCGGCCGGGTGGACGGGCGCGTCGGGCGGTGCGGCGAGAGGGTCGTGCATGGGTCGGGTTTGCGAGGATAGGGATAACGCGCAGCGCGGGAAAGGCACTCTGTCGTTTCGATGACAGACGGCTCACAATAGCGCCCGTTAGGCTGTCGGCAATTGAACCACATCAAAACGATCCGGGGTGGATCCACCCCGGTCGACAGGACACGGGAGACAGGATCATGACGCAGATGTTCGAGGCCGGGCTCGGCCGCCGCGACGCCAATTACGTGCCGCTCACCCCGATCGACTTCCTGGTCAGGACGGCCGAAGTCTACGGCGAGCGCCTCGCGATCGTGCACGGCGACGTGCGGCGCACCTGGGGCGAGACCTACACGCGCGCGAAGCAGCTGGCGAGCGCGCTCGCGCGGCTCGGCGTCGGCCGCGGCGACACGGTCGCGGCAATGCTGCCGAACATCCCGGCGATGGTCGAGGCGCACTTCGGCGTGCCGATGGCCGGCGCCGTGCTGAACACGATCAACACGCGGCTCGACGTGTCGTCGGTGCTGTTCATGCTGCGCCATGGCGAGGCGAAGGTGCTGATCGTCGATACCGAGTATGCGGAATTCGCGCATCGCGCGGCGCTCGAGGTGCCGGGCCTGAAGATCGTCAGCGTGGCCGATGCGATGCCGGCGGACCCCGCACGCTTCGCGGGCGCGACCGACTACGAGGCGCTCGTCGCCAGCGGCGACGCCGACTACGCGTGGACCCCGCCCGCCGACGAATGGGACGCGATCGCGCTGAACTACACGTCCGGCACGACCGGCGATCCGAAGGGCGTCGTCTACCACCATCGCGGCGCGTATCTCGCGGCGATCAGCAACATCCTCGAATGGGACATGCCGAAGCACGCCGTCTACCTGTGGACGCTGCCGATGTTCCACTGCAACGGCTGGTGCTTCCCGTGGGCCGTCGCGGCACGCGCGGGCGTGAACGTCTGCCTGCGCAAGTTCGATGCGAAGACGGTGTTCGACCTGATTCGCCGCGAACGCATCACACACTACTGCGGTGCGCCGATCGTGCAGAGCGCGATCGCGAACGCGCCGGCCGAATTCCGCGCGGGCATCGACCACACGGTGCACGCGATGGTGGCGGGCGCGGCGCCCGCGCCGGCCGTGATCGCGAAGATGAAGGAGATCGGCTTCGACCTGCTGCACGTGTACGGGCTGACCGAGGTCTACGGCCCGGCGACCGTGTGCGCGAAGCAGGCGCATTGGGAGGAACTGCCCGATGAGGAGCGTGCACGGCTCAATGCGCGCCAGGGCGTGCGCTACCACTTGGAAGCGGGCGCGACGGTGCTCGATCCCGACACGATGGCGCCGGTGCCGGCCGACGGCGAGACGCTCGGCGAGATCATGTTCCGCGGCAACATCTGCATGAAGGGCTACCTGAAGAACCCGAAGGCGACCGACGACGCGTTCCACGGCGGCTGGTTCCATACCGGCGATCTCGCGGTGCTGACGCCGGACGGCTATATCCGGATCAAGGATCGCAAGAAGGACATCATCATCTCGGGCGGCGAGAACATCTCGAGCATCGAGGTCGAGGATGCGCTGTACCGGCATCCGGCCGTCGCGGTCGCCGCCGTCGTCGCGATGCCCGACCCGAAATGGGGCGAGGTGCCGTGCGCGTTCGTCGAGCTGCGCGAAGGCGCGAGCGCGACCGAAGAGGAGATCGTCGCGCATTGCCGGCAGTTGCTCGCGGGCTTCAAGGTGCCGAAGGTCGTGCGGTTCGGCGAGCTGCCGAAGACGTCGACCGGCAAGATCCAGAAATTCCAGCTGCGCAACGCGGTCGGCTCGGACAAGGCGATCGACCTGGCTGGCGACAAGAAGTAGGCGGGTTGCCCGGCCCTGGCCGATCGTCCGTCGTTCATCGTCCGCTCCGGTCACGCGTTCCGCTCGAGCCGGAACACGCTGACCGCGTCCGCCAGTTGCGCGGCCTGGTCGCGCAGCGCGACGGCCGCGCGTTCGGCGTCCGAGATCAGCGAGGCATTCCGCTGCGTCGCGTCGCCGATCTGCGTGACGGCCAGGTTCACCTGTTCGATGCCGGTCGATTGTTCGCGCGACGCGGCGCTGATCTCGCCGATCAGCGTGCTGACCTGGTCGACGCGCGCAACGATGTCGCGCATCGTGCCGCGCGCGGCGTCCGCGATCCGGTAACCCTGTTCGACGGTCGTCGACGATTCGGCGCTCAGCGCGTCGATCTCCTTCACGGCAGCCGCGCTGCGCTGCGCGAGCGTGCGCACCTCGGCCGCGACCACCGCGAAGCCCTTGCCGTGTTCGCCCGCGCGCGCGGCCTCGACGGCCGCGTTCAGCGCCAGGATGTTGGTCTGGAACGCGATGCCCTCGATCGTGCCCGTGATCTCGGCGATCCGGCGTGTTGCGCGGCCGATGTCGTCCATCGTCGCGACCACGCGCTGCACCGCGGCGTCGCCGTTCGTCGCGGCGGCCGACGCGTGGGCGACCAGGGCGTTGGCCTGCGCCGCGTGCTCGGCGCTCTGCTGCACGGCGGCGGTGATCTGCTCCATGCTGGCCGCGGTCTGTTCGACGCTGCTCGCCTGCGTCGCGATCCGCGCGGCCATGTCGCCGCTGCCGGCCGCGATGTCGACCGTGCCGCGCGCGATGTCGGCCGAGCTGTTGCGCACCTGCTCGACGATCCGGGCGAGGCCGTCGCCGATCCCGTCGACGGCCTGCACGAGCCGGCCGATCTCGTCGTTGCCGGCGTGGCCCGCGTTGCCGCGCATGGCTGCGTCATCGCGGATGCGCACGCTGAGATCGCCCGCCGCATAACGCTCGGAGGCGCGTGCCGCCGCATCGAGCGGCCGGCTCACGACACGGCGGACCACGATGACGAACAGCGTCGCGAACGCGGCGACGAGCAACGCGCCGATCATCAGGAAGCGGTTGCGGGTGGCGCGCATGCCGGCGAGCAGTTCGTCGTCGAGCGCGATGCCGCCGACGAGCCATTGCCACTGCGGAATCGTCGTGAACGATACGAATTTCGCGGTGGGCCCGCTGTCGTGCGCGGCCGGGTCGGTCGACGTGTAGGCAAGCCGTCCCGTGCCGGCCGCGAGCATCTGCGCGTAGGGCGCGCGCGTGTCGTCGGCGGGCGCGCCGGCCGCATCGGGATGCACGACGAAGGTGCCGCGCGACGGGCCCTGCGATGCGTCGAGCACGAAGTAGTAGCCGTTGCTGCCGATCTTCAGCGAGCGGATGCCGTCTTCGACCAGCTTGAGCTCGGCGCCGATGTCCAGGCCGACGAACAGCGCGCCGATCACGCGGCCGGTCGCGTCGGTCACCGGCTTGTATTGCGTGATGTACGGCCGCCCGAACAGCTTCGCGAGGCCCGTGTACACGCGTCCGGCGACGAGCGGGGCGTACGCGGGGCCCGCACGGTCGAGCTTCGTGCCGACCGCGCGCGCGCCGTCCTGCTTCTTCAGCGACGTCGTGATGCGCACGAAATCGTCGCCGTCGCGCGCGAAGATCGTCGCGATCGCACCGCTTTTCTTCAGGAACTGGTCGGGAATCGAATAGTCGAGGTCGAGCGGCTGGCCGCCCGCGACGAGCGTCGGCGCGGCGACGCCGCCGATGTCGACGGTGCGCGCCGGGTCGAGCGAGAACTCGGCCGGCAGGAAGCTCGCGAACAGCGACATCGAGCGATCGGCTTCGGCGGTCAGCGCCTTGTCGAACAGGTCGACCATCGCGCGGATCGACTGCTCGTTGTCGGCGATCCGCAGGTGTGCCTCTTCGGCGAGTTGCCGGCCGGCGAAATGGGCGAGCGTCCATGCGAACACGGTAAACAGCAGGGCGACGAGCGCGCACGCCAGCGCGGCAAGACGCGCGCCGACGCTCACCCGGCCCAATTGGGTCAATCTCATGAAACTTCCTGAGTGGGGAGGGAGAGGGGCGGAACGCACGCGTCACCGCTGATCGACCGTTTAATACGGCAGCAGCGGCGAATTCTTTAGCGGCGCGTCGTCGATGGCGACGCCGGCAGGTGCGGCGGGAACGCGGGTGTCAGTGCGTGACGAGCCACGCGACGGCCAGGTAACGGCCGACCTTCGCGATCGTCACGATCGCGAGAAAGCTCGGCAGCGGCTCGCGCAGCACGCCGGCGATCATCGTCAGCGGATCGCCGATTACGGGCGCCCAGCTGAGCAGCAGCGACCAGCGGCCGTAGCGCGCATACCAGCGCTCGGCGCGTGCGAGCGCGGCGGGCTTGACGGGAAACCAGCGGCGCGTGCGGAAGTGCTCGATGCCGCGCCCGAGCGCCCAGTTGATCGCGGAGCCGGCGACGTTGCCGATGCTCGCGACGAGCACCAGCGCCCATACGGGTTCGCGCCCGGCGAGCAGCAGGCCGGCGAGCACGGCTTCGGACTGGAGCGGGAACAGGGTCGCGGCGACCATCGACACGGCGAACAGGCCGCCGTAAGTGAGCAATTCGGACATCGCGCGATTGTACCGGGCGCATGCCGGCCGCCGCGGGTCATGCGGTCTCGAGGCTATGCGGTCGCGAGGTCACGAGGTCATGAGGCCACGGGCCCGACAGGTCATGCGGCATCTGCCGTGCCGAACAGCAGGTGCGAGATCATCGACTTGTCGACCGGTTCGTCGTTGAGTGTGCTCGCGAGCAGTTCGCCCGCGAGCTGCTGCGGCGAAAACACCATGTCGGGCTTCAACAGGCGCAGCCGTTCGAGATTGCGCTGCTGGTTCACGAGCGCGACCGTGCGCACCGACGGCGCGATCTCGCGGATCGCGAGGATGATGAACGCGTTCTCGGCGTCGTCGGAGCGCAACGCGAGCACCGCGCGCGCGGTCGCCGCGCCGGCGCTTTCCAGCACCGCATGGTCGGTCGCGTCGCCGACGATCAGGTCGGTCGCCGCCGCGTAGTTGTGCTCGACGCCGGCCGGCACGACGACGGTCACCGCGTAGCCGCGCTTGCGCAGCCCGTCGTGTACCGCATGCGCGACGGGCGTCGCGCCGACGATCAGGAAATGATGCTTGCGGATCACGTTCGAAATGCCTCCCTTGACGATCCGTTTCAGATTGCCGCCGATCACGGGGCCGACGACCGCGCTGATCGACGTCGCGAACACCGTGATGCCGAGCACGATCACCGAGGCGGTGAACAGCCGCGCGGTCGGCGCGTGCGGAACGATGTCGCCGTAGCCGACCGTCGACATCGACACGATCGAGAAATAGACGGCGGTGGCGAGGTCGTGGACGGGCGGCGTGAATTCGTCGCCGAGATACAGCACGCCGAAGGTGGCGTAGATCAGCAGCGACACGATGCTCAGCAACGCGAACAGGCTGCTGGCGGCGATGCTCGCGCGGTCGAAATGCCGCCAGTAATAAAGCAGCGTGACGACCAGCACGGCCGTGTAGGCGAACACGCCGTGGCTCGGATAGCCGCCGAGCGCGCTGAGCGCGGCGGCCGCGACCAGCAGCAGGATCGACAGCACCCATGCGACGCGCGCGCGCAGCAAGATGCCGATGGCCATGGTCGCGAGGCCGGCCGCGATCACGACCTGCGGCAGCACGACGAGCCCCGCGTTGTCGACGAGGTTCAGCGCATCGGCAAGCCACGCACCGTGGCGGCCGAGCTTCGCGTTGTCGACGACCGGGCGCAGCACCATCAGTGCATCGAGCGCGAGGAGAAGGGCGAGATACCAGTGCAGGCCGATCGGCGCGAACAGGCGCCGCAGGCGGGTAGTGACGTGCTTCATTCAGTCGCCCGGCAGGCCGGGCATGTCCAACGAACCAGGCGCTACCCTAAAGCATTCCGCGATCGGCTGCTTTTTCGCGGGGCCGGCGGCGGTTGCGACGACGCGCGTAGCGGCCGCCGTTCAGTTCCAGCCGGCCATGATCGCGCCCATCCCGACGAGCAGCCCGCCCGTGACGCGGTTCATCGCGCGCATCCGCGCGGGCCGCTGCAGTGCGCGGCTCAGCCGGTGCGAGAACAGCGCCATCGACGCGACGCCGCCCGCGAACAGCACCGCGAAGGTCGCCGAGAGCAGCAGGAACTGCTGGTTCAGGCTCCAGTCGGCGTCAGGGACGATGAACTGCGGGAAGAACGACGGGAAGAACAGCAGCGTTTTCGGATTCAGCCCCGAGGTCGCGAGGCCGCGCCAGAACAGCGTGCGGTGCGAGTCGGTCTCCGGCGTTGCCGTCCCGGCAGGCCCTGCCGCGGTGGCGGGCCCGCCGGCCGGCGCGCGGCTGAGCCATTGCTTGCAGCCGAGCCAGACGAGGTAGGCCGCGCCGGCCCAGCGCAGCACGGTCAGCGCGCGCTCGTCGAGATGCACGAGCGAATTCAGGCACAGCGCGGTCAGCGCGAGTTGCAGCAGCACGGCGAGCGTGCCGCCCCAGACGCACGGCAGCGCGCGGCGCCAGCCGGCGCGCAGCGCTTGGTTCATGGTGAGGAGGTTGACGGGGCCGGGAGCGTAGACGAGAACGGCGGAAGCAGCGAGAAACGAGAGGTAAAGCCTGAACGACATGACGGGTAGGGCAGGAACAGGAACACGGGCGCCGAAGCCGCGCGGCCGGATAGGCGCGCGGGCGGCGGGGAATCGCATGCCTGCTGGCCGGCACCGCAACTCGTGATTGCGGCCGTGCGTTCCGCTGCGAAGGGGTTGTCGCGGGGAGCGTGCCGGACAACAGGCATGGGGAAAATATATCAAGGGGCCGGATTAAAAGGCTTCCGCATTTCCACACAAACCGACACAAATCCGGAATGTCGTTCAGATAGAATCGCGCTTTTCAGTAGAAGATTCTTCCTGCCATGGCCACACGTGAACGCTCGCCGAAAACGCTCGACAGCCAGGACCGCAAGATCCTGGGTGCACTGCAGAAAAATGCGCGGTTGTCGAACGCCGAACTGGCCGAACAGATCGGCATGTCGACCACCGCGTGCTGGAACCGCACACGGCAACTCGAGGTGGACGGCTACATCGACGGTTATGTCGCGCTCGTCAACCAGCGGAAGCTGGGCTATGCGGACATCGTGATCCTCGAAGTCACGCTCGATCGCCACGAGGACGACGCGCTTGCCCGCTTCGGCGAGGAGCTCGCCGCGCTGCCCGAGGTGCTCGAGGCGTATCTGGTGTCGGGCGAGTACGACTACTGGATCAAGGTCGCGGTGGACGGCACGGCCGGCTACGAGCGCTTCCTGCGCGAAAAGCTGTACAAGATTTCGAGCATCCGTCACAGCCGCTCGATGTTTGCACTGCGCTGCATGAAGGACGTGCCGTCGATTCAGGTGTGAGGAAGGCAGGGGTGAGAGGCGGCCGTCGTTGAAACGACGGCGCTAGTGGCTGCGCGTATGCGCGCAGAAAGCTGGCAATCGCGCGGGGGAGAAGCCGCGCGGCGTGTTTCGGTACCGCCGCCGGCAACGCGGATGAATCTTCCATCCGCGATGGTCCGGCCTTCCCGCGTGCTGGCTGGATAACGGCTGCCCGACCGGGCAGCCGTCAGATAAATGCGCGCCGAAGCCGATTCGATACCGCGTCGAGGCGGACTGGCGCCGGCATCGGCGTTAAAGCGACCCCGACACGCTCCCGGCACCGGGAGCGCATTCAACCGGGGCAACGCTTGCCGGTTTCCACGTTGTTTGCCGCGCCGGGCGTTGCCGGGTGCCGCGGCCTTGCGGCGCGCATCTGGGCAAGCGGATCAGGACGGCATCGTGCGGCCGGCTGTGGGCCGGTCGTACCGCTCAGCGCGGCAGGCGGGCGTGTGCTTCAGCGATGACTTCGCAGGTCTCGAGGTGGAGTGCCCAAGCTTCTGCAATCAGCTCGCCCATACGTGCGAGCCAGCCAGCGGATTCGGTGGAACGGTCGGAGACATTAGACGTTTGCATGACGAAGCCCCTTATAGGTGGCGAGTTAGGGATAACCCTAATCATAGCGAAACGTCTCCGCTTTGTGAAATGCGATTTCGTTATATGAGAATTACTGACAATTTGTGTTGCTGCTTCGCAACATGAATATCGGGTGCCTTCGCGCGGCCGTGCTGGCGCGCGACGAGGCCGTGCCGGCACGGCCTCGCCTGAAACAAGAGAGGGGAATTCGGGCGCTGCGGAGGATGGCGGAAGCAGGCGTCGGCTTACCGGCCGATCCACCCGAACCGCCACGACAGCCGCCGCGTCGCGGCGAGCAACGCCTGCGCGAGATCGCTGTCCGGCCCGCGCGGGAAGCCGCGCGACGAACCGATGATCGCGATCACGAGCCGGATGCTGCCGGTGTGATCGAACACGGGCGCGGCGACCGTCCCGATGCCCGGCACCGGCGCGTCGAACGCGAAATCGAGCGCGTCCGCGCGGATCGTCGCGAGCCGCGCCCGGAATGCGTCGTCGGCCGGCGGGGCGATGCGGCCCGCGAGGCGCACGGGCTCGTCGGCGAGCAGGTCGGCCAGCACGTCGTCGGACATGCCGGCCGCGAAAATCCGGCCGATCGCCGTATTGACGAGCGACATCACGGTGCCGACCTGGAGGCTCACGTGCTGCGGCCGCGCCGATTCCTCGAGGCGGATCACCGTCGGGCCGAGCGGCCCGAGCGTCGCGGCCGCCACGCTCATGTCGGTCGCGCCGGCCAGTGCGACGATCTCGGCTTCCGCGTCGCGCGTCGGCGACACGCGCTGCATCGCGATCAGGCCGAGCGCCTGCCCGAGCGGGCCGCCGCCGAAGCAGCCGGCGTCGTCGCGGCTCAGCAGGCCGATCTTCTGCAGGCTGACGAGATGCGGAAAAGCCTTCGCGGCCGGCATGCCGGCCGCCGCCGCGAGATCGCGCAGCGGCAGCGCGCGGCCCGCCGATACCAGCGCGAGCAGCAACTCGCCGGTGCTGTCGAGCGCGTTGATCCCGCGCTGCGCCTTCGCATCGTCGGCCAGCGCGGGCGGCACGCGCGCAGCGGCCGGGGCTGCGCCGGGTGCGGGCGGCGGGGCATCGTGCGCCGCGCCGAGCGATGCGCTCGCCTGCCGTGCCGCGTCGCGCAGTGCCGCCGCGATCGGGCCGTCCCACGCGACGTCGATCGAGCCCGTCGAACCGATCACCGTCAACGCGAGCTGCAGCGCGCCCGCCGCGTCGAACACCGGCACGCACATCGCGCTGACGCCGGGGCTCGGCAGGTCGACGCCGCGCTCGATCCCGCGTGCGCGGATCGCGTCGAGTTCGGCCTGCGGCACGCCGGTATCCGGCACGGGCTGTTCGCCGCCTGCAAGCGTGTCGGCCGCGCCGGCCTGGCTGGCGGCCATCGCGCGGAGTTGCGCGGGGTCGCCGAACGCGCGGAACACGCGGCCGGTGGCCGTCGTGTCGAGCGACATCACCGAACCGACATGCAGGTTCACGTGCAGCGGATAACCGCCGTGCTCGATGCGCACGATCGTCGGCCCGAGCGCGCCCGGCACCGACAGCGCGACGCTCAGGCCGACCGCTTCCGCGAGTCGCGCCGCGTGCGGCAGCGTCGCGCGATAGGCCGGCTGGCGCTCGATCGACATCAGCCCGAGCCGCAGCGACAACGGGCCCGGCTCGTAGTTGCCGGTGAGCGCGTCGCGCTTCACGAGCGCGAGCCGCGTCAGGCTGACGAGATAGGTGTGCGCCTGTGCGGTCGACAGGTCGGCCGCCGCGGCCAGCTCGGACAGCCCGAGCGGCTTGCGCCGGCGCGCGAGCGCATCGAGCAGCCGGCCGCCGACCTCGACACTCTGGATCCCGCGCTGCGCCTTGGGCGGCGCATCGTCTGCGCTGACTTCGTGGTTCTGCACGCGATGATTCTTCCGTTGACGAAACCCCGCATGGTATCCGACGCCATTTATCGCGCCAGCCCGCAGGTTTACCCGTATTAGACAATAGCAAGCGACTTTGTCATTGACAAATATTCGGCGCGGGAAGATGATCCGCTCACTCCCCTCAACACATGGCTCGCAGCCACGGAACGCAACATGGCCAAAGCATTCGCCTCCCAAGCCGATCTGGAAGAGAAGAAAGTCACCTGGACGAAGCTGTCCGAGAACGCGTACGCGTACACCGCCGAAGGCGATCCGAACTCGGGCGTGATCATCGGCGACGACAGCGTGCTGATCGTCGACACGACCGCGACGCCCGCGATGGCGCAGGATCTGATCGCGAAGATCCGCAGCGTGACCGACAAGCCGATCAAGCACGTCGTGCTGTCGCACTACCACGCGGTGCGCGTGCTCGGCGCGTCCGCGTATTTCGACGAAGGCGCGCAGCACGTGATCGCGAGCCGTGGCACGTACGAGATGATCGTCGAGCGCGGCGAGGCCGACATGAAGTCGGAGATCGAGCGTTTCCCGCGCCTGTTCGCCGGTGTCGAGACGGTGCCGGGCCTGACCTGGCCGACGCTCGTGTTCGAACGCGAGATCACGCTGTTCCTCGGCAAGCTCGAGGTGAAGATCATGCACGTCGGCTCGGGCCACACGAAGGGCGACACGATCGTCTGGATCCCGTCGCAGAAAGTGCTGTTCTCGGGCGACCTCGTCGAATACGACGCCGCGTGCTATTGCGGCGATGCCCAGCTCGAACAGTGGCCGGCCACGCTCGAGGCGCTGCGCGCGCTGAACGCCGAGAAGCTGGTGCCGGGCCGTGGCCCCGCGCTGCTGAACCCGGCCGACGTGAACAAGGGCCTCGACTACACGAAGGATTTCGTCACGACGCTGCTCGCGCAGGGCCGCAAGGCCGTCGAGCAGAAGCTCGACCTGAAGGCGTCGATGGCGCTCACGCGCGAAGCGATGGACCCGAAGTTCGGCCACGTGTTCATCTACGAGCACTGCCTGCCGTTCGACGTGTCGCGTGCGTTCGACGAAGCGAGCGGCATCACGCATCCGCGCATCTGGACCGCGCAGCGCGACAAGGAAATGTGGGCCGCGCTGCAGGACTGAGCGGCTTGCACAGGCGGGGTGTCCGACAGGGCGCTCCGCCTTTTTTCTGAAGCGGCGACCGGCCGCGGCGTTCCGCCGCCTTGCCGACCGCCGTGATCCGAGCTCACTAGAAAGCAGGGCGCACGTACGCCCTGGGAGACGGCTGCGCGCCCGAATCGCGCAGCCTGTTTGGAGAGAGACATGTCCCAATCGCTTCATGCCGAAGCGACGCTCGCGCACGCGAGCGCCTCGGCTTCCGCATCCGCCGCCACGGACGACGCGCTGCTGTTCCGCAAGATCGCATGGCGGATCGTGCCGTTCCTGTTCCTCTGCTACGTCGTATCGTTCCTCGACCGCATCAACATCGGCTTCGCGCAGTTGCAGATGAAGCACGATCTCGGCTTCAGCGACGCGATGTACGGCCTCGGCGCCGCGGTCTTCTACGTCGGCTACGTGTTCTGCGAAGTGCCGAGCAACATGCTGCTCGCGCGTTTCGGCGCGCGCCGCACCTTCACGCGGATCATGCTGCTGTGGGGCATCGCGTCGACCGGGATGATGTTCGTGTCGCAGCCGTCGCATTTCTATGTGCTGCGGTTCCTGCTCGGCGTGTTCGAAGCGGGCTTTTTTCCCGGCATCGTGCTGTACCTCACTTACTGGTTCCCCGCGAACCGGCGCGCGGCCGCGATCTCGGTGTTCTTCGCGGGCGTCGCGGTGGCCGGCGTGCTCGGCGGCCTGATGTCGGGCTGGATCATGCGCGACATGGGCGGCGTGCTCGGCCTGCACGGCTGGCAGTGGATGTTCGCGATCGAAGGCGCGCCGGCGATCCTGCTCGCGTTCGCCGCGTTCACGTTCCTGGTCGACCGGCCGCAGGATGCCGCGTGGCTCACGGCCGATGAAAAGGCGCGGGTCGCCGCGCTGTGCGCCGACGGCCGCGGCCACGGCCACGCGCACGACGGGCGCAGCCTCGTGGCCGCGCTCGCCAATCCGCGCGTGTACCTGTTCGCGTTCATCTATTTCTCGCTGACCTGCGCGTCGCTGACGCTCAACTTCTGGATGCCGCTGATGATCCGCGATTTCGGCGTGACCGACGTCGTGGCCGTGAGCCTGTACACGGTCGTGCCGAACGCGGTCGGCGCGGTGGGGCTGGTCCTGATCGCGCGCCGTTCGGACCGGACCGGCGAGCGCCGCAAGCACTTCGCGTGCTGCACGATCGGCGGCGGGATCGCGCTCGCGGCGCTGACGCTGCACCTGCACAGCTTCGCGGCGATGCTCGCGTGCCTGTCGATCGCGGCGACGCTGATCTTCGCCGCGCTGCCGATCTTCTGGGCCGTGCCGACCCGCTACCTGTCGGGCAACGCGGCCGCGGCCGGGATCGCGCTGATCAGCAGCATCGGGATCACGAGCGGCATCGTCAGCCCGTGGGTGATCGGGATGATCCGCACGCGCACCGGCAGCATGGATCTCGCCGTGTATCTGCTGGCCGCGTTGCTGGTGGCGAGCGGCGTCGCGCTGATGCTCGGCGTGAAGGGCGAAGCCGCGCCGCGCGACTGAACGCGCAACGGCCGGGCGCCGCGCGCGGGCGGCGGCGACCGGCGCCCCATGTTCGCCCCGCACCCGAATCCATCGAGGAGACGATCGATGTCAGCCCCTCTTCAAGCCGACGCCGCGCGTGCCGTCGCGTCCGGCGCCGCCGCACCGGACGACGACGCGCTGTACCGGCGCATCGGTGCGCGGATCGTGCCGTTCCTGTTCATCTGCTACATCGTGTCGATTCTCGATCGCAGCAACATCGGCTTCGCGCAGTTGCAGATGCGGCAGGATCTTGGCCTGACCGACGCGATGTACAGCCTCGGCGCCGTGCTGTTCTTCGTCGGTTACGTGCTGTTCGAGGTGCCGAGCAACGCGTTGCTGCGCCGCTTCGGTGCGCGCCGCACGTTCGCGCGGATCATGTGCCTGTGGGGCGCGGTGTCGGTCGCGATGATCACCGTCGACAGCGCGAAGCACTTCTACGTGCTGCGCTTCCTGCTCGGGGTGTTCGAGGCCGGGTTCTTCCCGGGCGTGGTGTTCTACCTGACGTACTGGTATCCGGCGCGGCGGCGCGCGTCGGTGCTGTCGATCTTCTACGCGGGTGTCGCGGTGGCGGGGATGGTCGGCGGGCTGCTGTCGGGCTGGCTGATGCGCGGGATGTCGGGCGTGCTCGGGCTGCACGGCTGGCAATGGATGTTCGCGATCGAGGGCGCGCCCGCGATCCTGCTCGGCGTGATCGCGTGGTTCTGGCTGTGCGATCGTCCCGAGCAGGCGCGCTGGCTGTCCGACGCCGATCGCCAGCGGCTTGCGGCCGACCTGGCCGCCGACCGCGCCGGTGTCGCTGGTGCCGCCGATGCCACCGGTGCCGATACGCTGGCGCCGCATTCGCTGCGGCAGGTGCTGGCCGAACCGCGCACGTACCTGTTCGCGTTCATCTATTTCTCGCTGACCACCGCGCTCCTGATGCTGCTGTTCTGGATGCCGCTGATGATCCGCGAATTCGGCATCCACGACGTCGTGCAGATCAGCCTGTTGTCGGTCGTGCCGAACGCGATCGGCGCGGCCGGCCTGATCGCGATCGCGCGGCGTTCCGACCGCAAGCGCGAGCGGCGCCGGCACTTCGCGGCATGCGCGTTCGGCGGCGCGGTGGCGCTTGCGCTGCTGACGCTGCACCTGCCGAGCATCGTCGCGATGATGGCGCTGCTGTCGGTCGCGGTGATGCTGATCTTCGCCGCGCATCCGGTGTTCTGGGCCGTGCCGTCCGCGTATTTCTCCGGCGCGGGCGCGGCCGGCGGGATCGCGCTGATCAGCAGCATCGGCGTGTCGAGCGGCATGATCACTCCCTGGCTCGTCGGGCTGATCCGCACGCGAACCGGCAGCATGGATCCGGCGATGCTGATGATCGCCGCACTGTTGGCCGCGTGCGCGGTCGCGATGCTGCTGGGGGTGCGGGCGGTGCCGCGTGCGGAGGCGGCGTGACGCCGGCGGCTGCGGTGCGATTCAGTGGAAGGACAGAAACAGCCCGGGCAGGACGAGCAGGCCGTGCAGCACCAGCGCCCCGTAGATCACGCCGCCGCGCGCCTGCAGGTCGATCGACAGGCAGGCGATTGCCGCAATGACGCCGAGGGCCGAGAGGCCTGCCGCCCAGAACAGCGCGGTAATCAGCACGCGTACGCCGGTGTACGGATCGTCCATCGAACTGGCGAACACGTAGCCGATCAGAAGCGCCAGCAACTCGACGAGCGCGACGACGAGCAGACCCGTCGCGATTCGCGCGGTTCGTTTGGCATTGTCCATGGCAAGTCGTGGTGAGGAGAGCAAGGGGCGCAAGTCTACACGATCGGTTTCGAACCGGTCGCGCAACGGGGGCCGGGAAACCGGGCGGCGGACGCGGCGCGGATGTCGCACGGTGCGACGTCGAGTCGTCGCGCCGTCGCGTCGGCTACGCCCGATACACCTCGATCCGGTTGCGGCCGCGTTCCTTCGCGAGATAGAGCGCCTTGTCGGCGCGTGACAGCGGCTGGTACGCGCCGAAGTCCGACGCCCGCATTGCGTCGATGCCGATGCTGACGGTCAGCGTGACCTGCTGGTCCTCGTGCATCAGCCGCGCCGCTATCGCGCGTTGCTGCACGCGCTGCGCGAATGCCAGCGCGGTGTCGAGATCCGCCTTCGGCAGCACGACCGCGAATTCCTCGCCGCCGACCCGGCCGACGATCCCGTCGGGCCCGGTTTCCGCGAGCAGAAGCCGCGCGAAATGCCGGAGCGCGCGATCGCCGACCGGGTGGCCCCAGCGGTCGTTCAGCGCCTTGAAGTGATCGAGATCGAGCATGAGCACCGCGGCGGCCAGGCCGGTCGTGCGCACGTTGCGCAGCGCGGCTTCGCTTTGCCGCATGAACGCGTGGCGGTTCGACAGTTGCGTCAGGTGATCGGTCGTGGCCATCCGGTGCAGCTCGGCCTCGATGTGCTTGCGGTCGGTCGCGTCGGTGATGAAGCCGTGCCACACGGTGCCGCCGTCGGCCGTGCGCTGCGGGCGCGCATCGCCTTCGCGCCAGCGCAGGCCCTGGCCGGGCAGCAGCACGCGATATTCGAGGCGCCACGGGGTCAGCCGCACCGACGACTCGTGCAGCGACAGCCGGTAGGCGACCAGGTCGGCCGGATGAATCCGCGTCTCGACCGCCTCCGCACTGTGGGCGACCTGCTCGGGCGTCAGTTCATAGATGTCGCTGACACCCGCGCTCGCGTAGGTAAAGAAGCGGTGCCCGTCGGCCGTTTGCCGCAGCTGGAACACGAGCCCGGGAACCTGGTCGGTGAGATCCGTGACGAGCGCGGCCGAGTCGCGCAACCGCGTGGCGAGCTCGCGCAGCGCGGTGATGTCCGTGGTCGTGCCGACCATGCGGAGCGCGCGGCCGTAGGCGTCGCGGGTGATCACCTTGCCGCGGCTGCAGATCCATTTGTAGGTGCCGTCCTTGCAACGGATGCGGTGCTCGACCGCGTAGCGGTCGGTGCGGCGCTCGAAGTGCGCGAGCATCGCGGCTTTCACGTCGTCGACGTCGTCCGGATGCAGCCGTTCGTACGCATCCTCGATCCGGGTGCCGAGCTCGTGCGGCGCGTAGCCGAGCAATGCCTTCCAGGCCGGCGAGTAATGGATCTCGCCGGTTTCCACGTTGCGATCCCACACACCGGTGCCGCTTTCGGTGAGCGCGAGCGTGGTCAGCGTGCTGTGTTCCTCGACGATGCCGAGCCGTTCGCGCAACGCGGCGGCTTCGGTCGCGCGGCAAAGTGCGCTGGCGGCCAGCGTGGCGAGGTCGCGGAGCAGCGTGCGTTGCGTCGCGTCGAGCGTGCGTTGCGCATCGTCGACGACGCACAGCATGCCCAGTGTCGCGCCATCGGGCGCGGCCAATTCGCAGG
Organism: Burkholderia sp. Bmkn7; assembly: GCF_041103175.1. Lineage (NCBI taxonomy): Bacteria > Pseudomonadati > Pseudomonadota > Betaproteobacteria > Burkholderiales > Burkholderiaceae > Burkholderia > Burkholderia sp. Bmkn7. The sequence continues at coordinate 2,016,096 of NZ_JBGCUH010000002.1, forward strand.
CCGCGACGATCCCCGGCGCGCGAGGCGGGCCGCCGTCGCGTTGCCCGTTCGCATTCGCGTTCGCGTTCGTGTCGTCCGGCACGAACCGCGCATCGGCGGCCGGGTCCGGCTCGCCCCGGGGTGGCAAGCCATCGGCGAAAAGGGGATCGGGCAGCGCGCCGTCGACGGCGAGCACGCGTGGCGCATCGGCATCCGCGTGCGCAATGAACGCGCCGGCGGCACCGAAATGCGCCCGCGCGACACGACAGACGGTGGCCAGTTCCGGCACGGGCGGGAGCGCGGGCTGAAGGTTGGCCGAACCGCGCGCGGAGGCCGGCGCGTCGCCGGTCTCGGTGATGAACATACGGACCCGCTTGGTCGAGTTTGCAACGGACGATTGCCCTCGTGATCGGACGAATGCCGGTCGGACGAGGCCGCTTGGGGACTGCAATCGCAGAGCTTACTGTTGCGCGGAATGCGTGGCAAGCGAACCGGAATCGTCTGTCGGTATGCGCGATTTGCGCCGATCGGGAACGAATCCGGTGCATGTTTCGGCAGACGAATCCACCGATCGGCACGTGCCGGGAAACGTGTCGCGGACCCCGGGACGATCGGCAGCGATTCGCTGCCTGTCACCGGGTTCCGCGGCGCGTCCCGGAGGGCGCCGCGCTTGCTGCCTTCGACCTGCGGGACGTCGGGCGGTCAGCGTGCCGTCGCGTAGCGCGGCGCGGGCGTATCGGCCGACAGGTGCGGGGCCATCGTGCGGCGCGCGGCCTCGTAGGCGTCCCATTCGTCACCTGCATGCAGCGACGGGATCGTCACGAGTTCGCCGCGCTCGAAGCCGACCAGCGCCGCGTCGACCAGGTCGGACGCCGACATCACGATTTCCTTCGGCAGATGCTCGAGCGGCAGGCCGCCCGTCTGCCAGAAATCGGTGGCGGTCGCGCCGGGCAGCACGGCCTGCACCTGCACGCCCTTGCCGGCGAGTTCGTGGTGCAGCGACTGGCTGAACGCGAGCACGAACGCCTTCGTGCCGCCGTACACGCCGTTCAGCGTTTCCGGCGAGATCGCGACGATCGACGAAATATTGATCACCGCACCGCGGCCGCGGGCGACGAAGCCGGGCACCGCCGCGTAGGTGAGGCGCGTGAGCGACGTCACGTTCAGGTCGATCATCCGGGTCATCGCGTCGACGTCGCTGTCGAGCAGCGGCGCGTGCGTGCCGACGCCCGCATTGTTCACGAGCAGCGTGATGCTCGCATCCTGCTTCAGCTTCGCCTCGACGGCGGCGAGGGCCGCGCGGTCGTTGAGGTCGGCGTCGACGATCTCGACGCTGCGCTGCGTGTCGTTCGTGATGCGATCGGCGAGGGCGGCCAGCCGGTCGCGGTTGCGGGCGACCAGGATCAGGTCGTAACCGCGGCGCGCGAGGCGGTCCGCGTAGACGGCGCCGATGCCCGACGAGGCGCCGGTAATGAGGGCGGTACCGCGATGTGCTTGCGTCATGATGTGCTCCGTTTCGATGGGATTGGCCGGATGGCGTGAAGCCATTCTGGCCGTGAATCGCTGTGACACAAATGACGTAGATGGGTATGATTCAGGACATCGGGCCAACTCACTGGCCGGGGACGGGAGAACGCACATGCACCGTATCGGCTTTCTGATCAGCGACGGCTTCCAGATCATGGCGCTCGCCGCGCAGTCGGTGTTCGAGTACGCGAACATGGGCATGAGCGAGCCGTTCTACGTGATGGGCAACTATTCGGTCGACGGTGGCGACGTGCGCTCGTCGCTCGGGCTGCCGGTCGCCACGCACGCGCTGCGCGGGCAGCTTGCCGTCGATACGTGGATCGTCGCGGGCGTCAACGATCCGGTCGCGTCGCCGGCGCCGCCCGGCGTCGTCGCGTTCCTGCGCCGCGCCAACGCGCGCGCGCGGCGGATCGCCGGCATCTGCACGGGCGCGTTCGTGCTGGCCGAGGCCGGGCTGCTCGCGCAGCGCCGCGCGACGACACACTGGGCGTTCGGCCGCGACCTGCAGCGGGACTACCCGGAGATTCGCGTCGAGGAAGACCGGATCTACATCGTCGACGGGCCGATCTGGACGTCGGCCGGGATGACGGCCGGCCTCGACCTCGCGCTCGCGATGGTGGAAAAGGACCTGGGCGCGGATGCCGCCCGGTCGGTCGCGCACAAGCTCGTGATGCACCAGCGGCGGGCCGGCGGCCAGTCGCAGCATTCGGAAATGCTGGATCTCGCGCCGAAATCCGACCGGATCCAGAACGCGCTGAACTACGCGCGGCAGCATCTCGGCCGCGCGCTGACCGTCGAGGATCTCGCCGAAGCGGTGCACCTGAGCCCGCGCCAGTTCAGCCGCGTGTTCACGCTCGAGACGGGGCAGTCGCCCGCGAAGGCGATCGAGCGGCTGCGGCTGGAGTCCGCGCGGCTGATGATCGAGCAGAGCCGCCATTCGCTCGACGTGATTGCGAAGGAAAACGGCTTTCGCGACAGGCGGCACATGCGCGAGGCGTTCGTGCGCGGGTTCGGCGTGCCGCCGCAGGCGGTGCGGCGCGACGCGCGGGCGGATGAGCGGTCGGGCGAGCGGGAGGCGGGCTGACGCGTGCGCGCGAGCCGCTCTGCGCGCGCCGGAAAAATCGCGCAGAATCTCGTCGACCCGCCTCGCGAGGAGACCCGATGCACACCGCCCCGTTCGACATTGCGATTCCCGATCACGCGCTCGATGACCTGCGCCGGCGCCTGCGCGCCATGCGCGCACCGGCGCTGACCCCCGCAGAGCCGTGGCAGCAGGGCGTCGACGGCGCCTGGTTGCGCGAGCTGACCGCGTACTGGGCCGAACGCTTCGACTGGCGTGCGGCGGAGCGTGCGCTGAACCGGCTGCCGCAGTTCGTCGCAGACGCAGGCGGGCAGCGCGTGCATTTCATCCATCGACGCGGCGTCGGGCCGAGGCCTTATCCGCTCGTCATCACGCACGGCTGGCCCGGCTCCGTCTTCGAATTCGACGCGCTGATCGATCGCCTCTGCGACCCGGCGGCGTTCGGCGGCGATCCGGACGACGCGTTCGACGTCGTCGTGCCGTCGCTGCCCGGTTTCCTGTTCTCGCGGGCGCCCGCCGCACCCGGCATGTCCGCGTTTCAGGTCGCCGACCGCTGGGCGGCACTGATGTCCGGTCTCGGATACCGACGCTTCGGCGCGCAAGGCGGCGATCTCGGCGCAGGCGTGTCGATTGCGCTGGGCGCGCGGCATGCCGACGTGGTGGACGGCCTCCATCTGAACTTCCTGCCCGGCAGCTACGAGCCGCCGACCGATGCGGCCTTGCCGCTGACCGACGAGGAACGCGCATTCGTGACGCAGCGTGGCGAGTGGGCCGCGCTGGAAGGCGGATACGCGCATGTCCACATGACGAAGCCGCAGACGCTCGCCGTCGCGCTCAACGATTCGCCGGCCGGGCTGGCCGCGTGGATCGCCGAGAAATTCCGCGCGTGGAGCGATTGCGACGGCGACCTGGCGCGGCGGTTTTCGCACGACACGCTGCTGACCGGCATCTCGTTGTACTGGTTCACCGGCTGCATCGGCTCGTCGATGCAGATGTATTGGGAAAACCGGCTGCAGCCCATGCGCTTCGCGGCCGGGCAGCGCGTGGCGGTGCCCGTCGCGTTTGCGCGTTTTCCGAAGGAAATCGGCCGCCCGCCGCGCAGCTGGCTCGAACGGGTGTTCGACGTCGTGCAGTGGACCGACATGCCGAGCGGCGGCCATTTTGCCGCGATGGAGGAGCCGGATCTGCTGGCTGACGATGTCCGGCGGTTTTTCCGGCGGTTTCGGTAATGCGCGGGCAGGCCGGGGACGTTGGCGAAGCGCGCCGGCTGCCACCCGCACATCGGCGCGAGCCGGCACCACACGCATCGCGACGCGGCGATGCCGCCAGTGTTACCGCGTGACGAACGGCGCGGCGTCGTCCGGCGCCGTGCGCGCATGCTTGCGCTGGCGCAGCAGCGCGACGCGGCAGTTCTCGCGCGCGGTTTCGCGGCCTTCGTCGTCGAGCAGCACCAGATCGCCGCGCATCACGTTCAGCGTGATCACGTCCTCGCCCGGCGCGCCGAGCGTTTCCGGCGTATGCACCGAGCCGGCCGGTTCGAGCACCGTCGAGCCGGCGTGCGCGATCCAGTCGTATTCGAGGTAGCGCCACGCCCCCTGCAGCGTATGGACGAATACCTCGCCGTCGTGGCGATGGCGCGGCAGCGTGCCGCCGGCCGGCATCCTCAGCAGCGCGGTGAGCGTGTCCTCGGCCGCGTTGATGTGCAGGTACTTGATTGCGAGCCCGGGCAGGTCGGCGCTCATCGGCAGCCACGGCAGCGCGTCGCCGGGCAGGCACGAGATCGGCGGCAGGTCGGTGGAGAGCGGAGCGGACGGCTGCGTCATGGCGGGAAGCGGAGCGGAAATGGGGAGCCCGCATTATCGCAGAGCCGGCCTGCGCGGCCGAACGCGACGTTTCGCATCGGCTCGAGCGCAGGCGAAGGGACGATCCTTACAGGATGAAATATGCAGCTAAACTGTACAGTTTGACTGTACATCTGCTATCTTGAATTCATGAACCCGCCATTACCGCCCTCCGACGCGCTCCCACTGGCCGGTCTCGCCGGCGAACTCCGCATCTCGGTCGGCAAGCTGATGCGGCGGATGCGGGAGCAGATCCACCCGAACGACCTCACGTCATCGCAGAAGTCGGTGCTGTTGCGGCTCGACCGCGACGGCCCCGCGACCGTATCGGCCCTGGCGCGCGCCGAAAGCGTGCGCCCGCAGTCGATGCGCGTGACGGTCGCGACGCTCGAGACGCTGGGCGCCGTCAGCGGCGAGCCCGATCCGTCCGACGGCCGGCAGACGCTGATCGCGGTCACGCCCGGTTTCCGCAAGGTGCTGCAGGCGAACCGCGCGGCCAAGGACGACTGGCTGTTCCGCGCGCTGCACGCGCAACTGTCCACGGCCGAGCAGGCCGAACTCGCGTCCGCCGTGAAGCTGCTGCAGCGGCTCGCCGAATTCCAGGAAACGCCGCGCCCTTGAACCGCATCCGCCCGCTTGCCGAAAGGACAACCCGAACATGAACCTCCCGCATCTCGTCGCGTACTTCTTCGGCGGCGCGTTTCTCGCGAACGTCGTGCCGCATCTCGTCAGCGGATTGCGCGGCGAGCCGTTCCAGACCCCGTTCGCGAATCCGCCCGGGCGCGGGTTGTCGTCGTCCACCGTGAATGTCGTGTGGGGCGTCGCGAACCTCGTGATGGCTTATGTGCTGGTGTGCCGAGTGGGCGATTTCGACCTCCGGGTCACGGCCGATGCCGCGGCGTTCGGCCTCGGCATCCTCGCGCTCGGACTGTTTCTCGCGCGGCACTTCGGCGAACTGCACGGCGGCAACGAGCCCGACCGGGAGCGGCCATGAGTGTGCCGGCGGCGGGCGTGTTCCGCTCGCTTCGCAGTTTCAACTACCGTGTGTGGGCGATCGGTTCGCTGGTGTCGAACATCGGTACGTGGGTCCAGCGCACCGCGCAGGACTGGCTCGTCCTCACGCAGCTCACGCATCACGACGCATCGGCCGTCGGCACGGTGATGGCGCTGCAGTTCGGGCCGCAGTTGCTGCTGTTGCCGTGGACCGGCTACGCGGCCGACCGCTTCGACCAGCGCAAGCTGCTGATGGTGACGCAGGCGCTGATGGGCGTGCTGGCGCTGGTGCTCGGCGCGCTGACGGTCACGGGTGTCGCGCGGCTCGAGCATGTCTACGTGTTCGCGTTCCTGTTCGGCTGCGCGGCAGCGTTCGACGCGCCCGTGCGGCAGACCTTCGTCGCCGAACTGGTCGGCGATCGCGAACTCGCGAACGCGGTCGCGCTCAATTCGACGTCGTTCAACGCCGCGCGGATGATCGGCCCGGCGGCAGCGGGTTTCATGATCGCGTCGGTCGGCACGGGCTGGGCGTTTGTCGCCAACGGGCTCAGTTTCTTCGCGGTGCTGGTGTCGCTGTTGCTGCTCCGCGAGGACGAACTGCGCGCGAACCTGCGGGCGGGCCGCTCGCGCGGCGGCCTGCTCGACGGGTTCCGCTACGTGTGGCGGCGCGACGACCTGAAGGCGATCCTTTTGATGCTGTTCCTGATCGGCACGTTCGGGCTCAACTTCCAGCTGTTCATCTCGACGATGGCGGCCAGCGTGTTCCACGTCGATGCGCGCGGGTTCGGCGTGCTGTCGTCGATGATGGCGGTCGGCACGGTGTCGGGCGCGCTGCTCGCCGCGCGCCGCGAGCAGCCGCGCTTCCGGCATCTGTGGTTCGGCGCGGCGCTGTTCGGGCTCGGCTGCACGCTCGCCGCGCTGGCGCCGGGCTATTGGCTGTTCGCCGCCGCGCTGGTGCTGACCGGGATCGCCGCGATCACCTTCATGAACTCGACCAACAGCCTGATGCAGTTGTCCACCGAGCCGGCGATGCGCGGCCGCGTGATGGCGCTGCGCCTCGCGGTCGCGCTCGGCGGCACGCCGATCGGCGCGCCGGTGGCCGGCTGGGTCGCGAACCATCTCGGCCCGCGCTGGGCGCTCGGCGTCGGCGCGATGTCCGGTTTTGGCGCGGCGTTGGTCGCGACGCATTTCGTGAAGCGCAGCCGCGCGCAAGCGCAAGCCGACCGCGCGCGCGACCGGTTCGACGGCGTGTGACCGGGCGACCGGGCGGGGCGCTGGTGCCGCCGCCGCGCTTGTCGGTCCCTTCATCGCCGGCACGCTGCCGCACGACGGGTGGCCGGGAGCCCGGTCCTTTGCGTGGGTCGCCTACGCCGCCGGCCGTGCCGTCGCCGCGTGCGCGGCTTCCAGACACGACTGGAACAGCAGCGCGGCCCGCGACGGCCGCGGCGAGCGCCGCAGCAGGCTCACGAACCGGCACCGGTAATTGAACCGGTGCGGCGCGATCGGCTGCATCAGCCCCTTGTTTTCAAAACTTTCCGCGTAATGGTCGGGCAGGAAGCCGAGATAGCGGCCGGACAGGATCAGCGTCGCGATCGACTCCTGATCCGACGCGGTCGCGCTGCGCGTGAGCTTCGCGCGGTGGCTCAGCTCCATGTTCGGCGAATGGAAGCCGAGCCCCGCGAATGCATGGTTGCGGATCGTCGTCCACGTGAGCTTGCCGTGCGGCGCGTCGTAAAGCGGATGCTGGCGGCCGCAGTACAGCAGCATCCGTTCGTCGAACAGCTCCGAATACACGAGGCTGCCGGAGTTGCGGTGCGCGGGAATGATCCCGACCTGGTAGCTGCCGTCGATGATCCCGCGCTCGACCTCGTTGATCGACGCGACATGCAGGTTCAGCGCGACGTCGGGCGCTTCGTCGGCGAACTGGCGAATTGCGTCGCCGAGGCGAGCGTTCGCGTTGGTGGCCGTCTTGTCGAACACCGCGACATGCAATTCGCCGCCCATCCGGTCGTGAATGCCGTCTATCCTGCTTCTAAACGCTTCCATCGACGCGAGCAGCCGCAGTGTCTCCTCGTACACGGTCTGCCCCTCGGGCGTCAGCGTGAAACCCGCGCGGCCGCGCCGGCACAGCACGAGGCCGACGCGCGTTTCGAGGTCCTTCACGTGCCGGCTGATCGTCGAGATGCCGATATTCAGTTCCAGTTCAGCCGCCGCCATCCCGCCGCACTGCACGACGCCCTTGAAGACCCGCAGCAGGCGGAGATCCATGTCGCTGAGCTGCCCGAGCAGCGCGCGGCTCTTCGGTTTCTTTGCTTGCATAGTTGCGCAAGTGAACATTGATATTGCGATATTGAAGAGACTAATTGGCCTCCCGACAATGCGCAACATCATCACAAGAAGGAGGGGCGCGCCGCGCCGACCGACATGACCGACATCACCACCGCCGCGCAGCAGGACGACACGACCATCCGCACCGACGCCGCGTGGCTCGACGCGCACTGGATGCCGTTCACGGCCAACCGCCAGTTCAAGGCCGACCCGCGCATGATCGTGTCGGGCAAGGGCGCGTATTACACGGACGCCGAAGGCCGCAAGATCTTCGACGGCCTGTCGGGCCTCTGGTGCACGGGCCTCGGCCACGGCCGCACGGAAATCGTCGAAGCCGTGAGCCGCCAGGTCGCGCAGCTCGACTACGCGCCGGCGTTCCAGTTCGGCCATCCGAAATCGTTCGAGCTCGCCAACAAGATCAAGGAACTGACGCCGGCCGGCCTCGACTACGTGTTCTTCACGGGGTCGGGCTCGGAAGCGGCCGACACCTCGCTGAAGCTGGCCCGTGCGTACTGGCGCGCGAAGGGCAAGGGCACGAAGACGCGCCTGATCGGCCGCGAGAAGGGTTATCACGGCGTGAACTTCGGCGGTATCTCGGTCGGCGGGATCGGGCCGAACCGCAAGCTGTTCGGCCAGGGGATCGACGCCGACTTCCTGCCGCACACGCAACTCGCCGAAAACAAGTTCTCGCGCGGGATGCCCGAGCACGGCGCCGAGCTGGCCGACCGCCTGCTCGACCTGATCGCGCTGCACGACGCGTCGAACATCGCGGCCGTGATCGTCGAGCCGTTCTCCGGTTCGGCGGGCGTGGTCGTGCCGCCGAAGGGCTATCTGAAGCGCCTGCGCGACATCTGCACCGCGCACGACATCCTGCTGATTTTCGACGAAGTCATCACGGGCTTCGGCCGCGCCGGCGCGATGACGGGCGCCGACGCATTCGGCGTGGTGCCGGACATCCTGAACTTCGCGAAGCAGGTGACGAACGGCGCGCAGCCGCTCGGCGGCGTGGTCGCGACGAAGGAAATCTACGACACGTTCATGGCCGCGGGCGGCCCCGAGTACATGCTCGAGTTCCCGCACGGCTACACGTATTCGGCGCATCCGGTCGCGTGCGCGGCCGGTGTCGCGGCGCTCGACCTGCTGGTGAAGGAAGACGCGGTGGCCCGCGTGCGCGATCTCGCGCCGCATTTCGAGGCGGCCGTGCACGGGCTGAAGGGCCAGCGCCATATCGCGGACATCCGCAACTACGGGCTGGCTGCCGGCCTGACGATCGCGGCACTGCCGGGCGAGCCGGCACGGCGCCCGTACGAGATCGCGATGCGCTGCTGGGCGAAGGGCTTCTACGTGCGCTACGGCGGCGACACGATCCAGCTGGCGCCTCCGTTCATCTCGGAGAAGCGCGAGATCGACAACCTGGTCAACGCGCTGTCCGACGCACTGAACGAAGTGGACTGAGCCGCGGCGCGCACCGACCGACAACCGAATTCACGAAAGAGCCTCAACGATGAAACACGACAGCAATGTGACCTCCACCGTCGGCCACCTGATCGACGGCAAGCGCGTCGACGGCGGCAGCCGCGTCCAGCCGGTATTCGACCCGGCGACCGGCGAATCGCACAAGAGCGTCGCGCTCGCCGACAAGCTGACCGTCGAAGCCGCGATCGCGTCCGCGCAGGCTGCGTTCCCGGCCTGGCGCAACACGCCGCCGCTGAAGCGCGCCCGCGTGATGAGCCGCTTCAAGACGCTGCTCGAGGAACACGCCGACGAACTGTGCGCGCTGATCACGGCCGAGCACGGCAAGGTGCTCGCCGATGCGATGGGCGAACTGCAGCGCGGGATCGAGAACGTCGAATACGCGACCTACGTGCCCGAGCTGCTGAAGGGCGAGCACAGCAAGAACGTCGGCCCCGCGATCGATTCGTGGAGCGAGTTCCAGGCGCTCGGCGTCGCGGCCGGCATCACGCCGTTCAACTTCCCGGTGATGGTGCCGCTGTGGATGTGGCCGATGGCCGTCGCGTGCGGCAACACGTTCGTGCTGAAGCCGTCCGAGCGCACGCCGTCGTCGACGCTGCGCATGGCCGAGCTCGCGCTCGAAGCGGGCCTGCCGCCGGGCGTGCTGAACGTCGTGAACGGTGACAAGGAAGCGGTCGACACGCTGCTGACCGACCCGCGCGTGAAGGCCGTGAGCTTCGTCGGCTCGACGCCGATCGCCGAATACATCTATTCGACCGGCTGCGCGCACGGCAAGCGCGTGCAGGCGCTCGGCGGCGCGAAGAACTTCGCGATCGTGATGCCGGACGCCGACATCGGCAACGCGGTGAACGCGCTGATGGGCGCCGCGTACGGGTCGTGCGGCGAACGCTGCATGGCGATTCCGCTGGTCGTCGCGATCGGCGACGAGACGGGCGACAAGGTGGTGGCGGGCCTGAAGGCCGAGATCGAGAAGATGAAGGTCGGCCCGGGCAACGGCGCGGGCGTTGACATGGGCCCGCTCGTCACGCAGCAGCATTTCGAGAAGGTGACAGGCTTCGTCGACGCCGGCGTGGCGGCAGGCGCGACGCTCGTCGTTGACGGCCGCGGCGTGAAGGTCGACGGCCACGACGGCGGTTATTACCTCGGCCCGTGCCTGTTCGACAACGTGAAGCCCGGCATGCCGATCTACCAGCACGAGATCTTCGGGCCCGTGCTCGGCGTGATCCGCCTGAAGTCGCTCGACGAGGCGATGGCGCTGATCGACGCGCACGAGTACGGCAACGGCACGTGCCTGTTCACGCGCGACGGCGAGGCCGCGCGCTACTTCAGCGACAACATCCAGATCGGCATGGTCGGCATCAACGTGCCGCTGCCGGTGCCGGTTGCCTACCACTCGTTCGGCGGCTGGAAGCGTTCGCTGTTCGGCGACCTGCATGCGTATGGCCCGGACGCCGTGCGTTTCTACACGAAGCGCAAGACGATCACGCAGCGCTGGCCGTCGGCCGGCGTGCGCGAAGGAACGGTGTTCAGCTTCCCGTCGAACCGCTGACGCGCTACCCGGCCGCATGAACCGGCCGCCTGCGGGCGGACGGTGCAACGCGGCCGGCGCGATCGCGAGCAGGCCCGCCCGGATCGATGATCCGGGCGGTTTTTTTTACGTCCGCGCGGCGGAACGACGCTTACGGCGCGACCACGTGCCACATGTCCTTGAAGTTGTCGCCGTTGCGGTCGCCCTGTTTCATGTCCTTCGAGAAGAAGTACAGCGGCTTGCCCTTGTATGCCCATTGCGGGCTGCCGTCGTCGCGCTTGACGATCGTGTAGGGCCCGACCGGAACGTCGGTCGCGCTGGCCTTGTAGGGCGGCCAGAAGGATTCGCACTGGCCCGTGCACGCGCTGGTGCCGGCGTTGGCCTTGTCCTTGTCGAACGTGTAGACGGTCATCCCGTTCGCGGCGACGAGCGAACCGTTTTCGACTTTCGTGATCGAGCCTTGAGCCGACGCCGATGCGGATGCAATGGCGAGCAGGGCGGAGCTGACGAGCAGCGCGGCTTTCATGAGGGCCTCCTGTAATCCGGTGGGCGGCCGCGATCGTGCACGGGCGAGCGTGCGCCGGGATCGCGATGAATGGTGCCGGAGCGCGGCGCCGTCGCCGGTGCGAGCGACGCAGGGTCGAATGGCGACAAACGGAGCGCTCCATTCACGATAGGCGGTTTTTGGCGGGGCTGCGAGAACATCGGGGGCGTATCGGCGGGCATATCGGGGGCGTATCGTGGGGCGTATCGGCATCGGCCGCCCGTCTGCGTCACGCAACGGGCCGTGATCGCCGCCGCGCGTCGTTCCGGTATTCGACATCCGTCCCCGAGTGCGCGTCGCGCCCGCCCATCGATCAGCGTTTCGCGCGATTGGTCAGCGCGACGCCCGCGATCACGAGCGCACCGCCCGCCAGCATCGACGGCGACAACGGCTCGCCGAGCAGCGCGACCGACAGCAGCACGCCGAACACGGGTACCAGGTTGGTGAACACGGCCGCGCGGGCCGGCCCGAGTTCGCGGATGCCCTGCGAATACCAGACGAACGCGACCACCGTGCCGATCGCGCCGAGATAGAGCATCGACGCGACGGCCTGCCACGTCAGCGGCGTGCCGCTGCCGGCGGGAGGGCCGAACAGGTGCGCGACGACCAGCAGCGCGAGGCCCCACAGTGCCGCATACGTCGTCGCCGCCAGCGGCGACAGCCCGTCGAGCGCGCGCCGGCCGATCACGGTATAGGCGGCCCAGCTCAGCACCGCGCACAGCATGAAGCGTTCGCCGGCACCGAACGTGTTGCCGAGATCGGTCAGCACCCGCAGCCATTCGCCGCGGCTGATCACGACCAGCGCGCCGACCAGCGCGACGGCGATGCCGGCCCAGCGCGACAGCGACAGGCGTTCCCCGCGCACGACGATCGACAGCAGCACGGCGGTGGCGACCGGGTTCAACGCGACGAACAGCGCGGTGCGGCCTGCCGGCATCCGCGCGAGCGCCGCGAAAAAACACACGTTGTACAGGAAGATGCCGGTCGCACCGAGCCCGAAGGTCGTCACGACCTGGCGGCCGCTCAGCTTCGGCAGCCCGCCTTCGATCTTCCACGTCAGCACGACCAGCATCAGCGCGGCAATCCCGAAGCGGCCGGTGGCTGCCGAGGTGGCGGACATCGTCGCGGCGAGGATCCGGCCCGCGATGAACGTCCCGCCCCAGAACAGCGCGACGAGCGTGAGCTTCACGTAGACGGCCGCGTGCGGCCGGGTGGCGGCGATGGCGGCGGGTGGGGCGGGAGCGTTCATGTGACGGGTTTTTCTCGGTGAGCGCCTGCGGCAACGCGTGAACGAGCGCGCGCGGCCGGTCATGCCGAATCGCGCGATGGCCCGCGTGCAGGCTGGATTCAGGGGGAAATGAGCGGTCGTTACGTTGTCAGCGAAACGCGGGTGCCGACGCGAGCGCGGTCAGCACGACGGGCATCGCGAGCGCCGCCGCGATCGTCTGGAATGCGGTGATGCCGGCCATCAGCGGCGCGTCGCCGCCGAGCTGGCGCGCCATGATGTAGGACGCCGACGACGTCGGCAGCGCCTGGAACAGCAGCGCGACCGTCAGCGCGGCATCGCCGAGCCCGAACAGGCGGCCGGCGGCGAGCGTGATGAGCGGCATCGCCATGAACTTGAACGCCGACGCTACGCAGACCGGCTGCAGCCACGCACGCGCCGCATCGAATTTCAGTGCCGCGCCCACGCACAGCAGGCCGAGCGGCATCGACGCGGCGCCGAGCGCGCGCACGGCCGGCTCGACGGCCGCCGGGAACGTGACGCCGCCGGCCTGCAACGCGATCCCGAGCGCGCACGCGACGACGAGCGGATTCGACAGGATCTGGCGCACGAGGGCCGCCGCGCCGAGCCGCGTGCTGCCGTAGCGCGCGAATACGAGCACGCACATCAGGTTGACGGTCGGGACGATCGCCGCGACGCACACGGCCGCGAGCGCGATGCCTTTTGCGCCGAACAACCCGGCCGCGAGCGCGGTGCCGACATAGTTGTTGAAGCGCACGGCACCCTGGAACACCGACGTGAAGCCGGCGCCGTCGACCTGCACGAACGGGCGAACCAGCAGGAGAAGCGCCGCGGCGAGTGCGGTCGAACCGACCAGCGCCGCCGCGAGCGGTAAAACGGGCAGTGACTGCAGCCGCGCGTTCGCGAGGCCGTCCGCGAACAGCGCGGGCAGCAGCACGTAGTAGCACAGCCGCTCGGCCTGCGGCCAGAACGCGTCGGCGATGAAGCCCGTGCGCCGCAGGCCGTGGCCGCACGCGACCAGCAGCGCGACCGGCGCCAGCGCGAGCAGGATCGGGCCGATCATCGGGGCGCCTTCACATGAGGCGGCGTGACCGTGCAGGCCGTGCGGGCCGCGGCGAGCGACTGGCACGCAAAACGGCGGAACGAGGCGGGCATCCATCCGGCGGGCAACATGGCGACACGCAAGCGAAAGAGTGACGATGGCGCCAAGTTAACACGCGCAAGCAACAGGAATAATGGTTAATTATCGGGTGTTCAATGAGAAATTCTCATCGATGACGCGGTGACTTCGGCCGCCAGCGCGCGCGCGAAACGTTCGGCCGGACGCGACTGGTGTTCGAGCAGGACGACCGCGCGCCCCATCTGCGGCTGGCCGAACGGCAAGCGCGTGACGGGCGGCAGGCGCGCGAGCGTCGAATCGGGGAGTGCGACGATCGCCGCGCCGAGCCCTCGCGCGACCATGCGCGCGATCGTTTCCGCGCTGTCCAGCACCATCTCCTCGCGCACCCGCACGCCGATGCGGCGCAGTTCGGCGGCGATCATGCGGCCGGCCCACGCCTGCGCATCGAAGCGGATGAACGGCAGCGCGCCGAGCAGCGTGCCCGCGTCGCGTTCCGCCTGGTCCGGCGGCGCGAGCAGCCAGAAGCGATCCTCGTACAGTGTGGTCCACGTGAGTTCCGCCGGATGCGGGCGCACGGGGCGTGTCGTGATCGCCGCATCGAGTTCGCCGGCCGCGACGCGGTTCGCCAGTTCGGCCGACATGCCGGCCGACACGTGCACGCGCAGCCCCGGATGCGCGGCGCGCAGCGCGAGCAGCGCGTCGGGCAGCGGGCCCGACAGCGCGGTCTGGATCGCGCCGATCCGCAGGCGGCCGACGAGCTTCTTCTCGTCGCTGAGCGCATCGGGAATCCGGTCGACCATCGCGAGCACCTGCTCGGCCTGCGCGAGCAGGATGTTGCCGGCCTCGGTGAGTACCGGCTGCCGGCGCGAGCGATCGAACAACTGCACGTTGTATTCGCTTTCCAGCGTCTTGATCTGCAGGCTCACCGCCGATTGCGTGAGGCCGATGGCTTCGCCGGCGCGCGCGAAAGTCCGGTATCGGGCGATGGCGACCAGCGTTCTGAAGGCGCGGAGTGACATAAGCGGGCTGAGGTGGGAAGAGGCAGCCGTGTGCGAAACGCAGCCCGGCCGGCGCATTCGCAATGCGACGAGGGGAAACGGGGTTCGCAAGGCAGCCGCCAGGGTTCGCGACATCATGCCCGCGCGCCTCGAATCGGGCAACCGGCCCACATGAGACGCGCCGCATGTTGCCGACGCGTCGCGCCGGTTCACGCATTCTTCAAAATGATATAGTTCTATTTTTAGAATGTTTGGACCGGACAAGCGCGCTGCCCGAAGCGAGGCGGGCGCGGGTTCCGGCGCGTCGAGACCGAAGTGGAAAGAGGAGCAGGGGCATGACCAAGGTGGCATATCCGGGTTTGTCGTCGCAGCGGCTGAAAGCGCTCGACATGCGGCTGAACGAACGGTACGTGGCGTCCGGGCGCTTGCCGGGGGCGGTGACGATGATCCATCGCCGTGGCGAGCTGGCGCACGTGAACGTCGTCGGTTCCATGGATGTCGAGCGCGCGAAGCCGATGCGCGAGGACGCGATTTTCCGCATCTATTCGATGACCAAGCCGATCACGAGCGTCGCGTTCATGACGCTGGTCGAGCAGGGTCGGGTGGCGCTCGACGATCCCGTGTCGAGTGTGATCCCGGCATGGAAGGACCTGGGCGTCGCCGTGGCCGGCGCACGAAGCCTCGGCGGGTTCCAGACCCGGCCGGTTGCCCGCGAGATGCTGATGGTGGATCTGCTGCGCCACACGGCGGGGTTGTCGTATTTCTTCCAGGCCAGGACGAACGTCGATGCCGCGTACCGCGAACTCGCGATCGGCGAACCGGGCAACCCGGGCGGTCTCGACGGCATGATCGCGGATCTGGCCGGGCTGCCGCTCGACTACTCGCCGGGCGATGAGTGGAATTATTCGGTCGCGACGCACGTGCTCGGTTATCTCGTCGAGAAGATCTCCGGGCAGCCGTTTGCCGACTACCTGAAGCATGCGCTGTTCGATCCCATCGGCATGCCCGACACCGGTTTCTTCGTGCCGGACGAGCAGGCCGAGCGCCTGTGCGCGTGTTATTGCCCGGGCCCGGATGGCGCTCTCGTGCTGCAGGACGACCCGGCGACCAGCGCGTTTCGCCGGCCGCCGGCGCTGGCTTCGGGCGGCAGCGGGCTCGTGTCGACGGCCGGCGATTACCTGCGCTTCTGCCGGATGCTGTTGAACCGCGGTTCGATCGACGGGCACCGGATCCTGAGCCCGAAGACCGTCGAACTGATGACGATCAACCATCTGCCCGGCGGCCGGACGCTCGACCGGATGTCGCGCTCCACGTTCAGCGAGGCCGTGTATCCGGGGCTCGGGTTCGGGCTCGGCTTCGCCGTGACGCAGGACCTTGCCGCGACGATGCAGCCAGGCAGCGTCGGCGATTACTTCTGGGGCGGTGGCGCCAGCACGGCTTTCTGGATCGATCCGGCCGAAGACCTGATCGTGGTGTTCATGACGCAGCTTCTGCCGTCGACGACATACCGGATTCGCCGCGACCTGCGGCATTGGGTCTACGGGGCGATGTGCGACGGCGATGGCGACGCGGCGGCTTGAAGGGCGGGGCAGGCGGGTCAGGCCGCCGGCTTGCGCGCGCCTTTCCGGGTTCCGGCACGCGGTGACGGGATCAAGTCGGCGCTTCGGTCGTTACCGTCGAGATCATGCGTGATGTCGAGCACGAAACGGTCGGCGCGATACAGGTAGAGCCCCGCATGGACGATGCAGCCGTCGCCGTCGGTCCACCAGCGGCGCATGCGAATCAGCATGTCGGCCATGCTGAAGTCGGCACCGTCCGACGCGAGCAGGTCGGCCGTCTCCTGGTCCGCATAGGCGGCCGTGATTTCCTGGCGTGCCTTCGCGAGCGGAAGACGGTTGTATTGACGGACGAGATAGCCGACCTTGCGCCGCGCGTCGCTGCCCTTCGGAAACCGGTCGTAGGTTTCCCGCGCGACGTAGCTGTCCATCACGCCGTAAGGCGCGCCGTCGTGCAGCTGAAGCGTGCGGATCCGCATGTAGGCGGCGCGCATGGGTTGGCCCGTCTGCAACGCGGCGGGCAGCGCGGTCACGGCTTCGCGCAGCAGCACGCGCAGGGTCTGGCCGGGTGCGAGTTGCAGCGGATCGTTGATCGCGGCGCGCAGCGCCGGGTTATCCGGGGGAGAGAGGACATCGGCCGTGACGAACGTGCCGCGCCCGCGGGCACTGCTCACGAGCCCTTCGGCGCTCAGTTCGGCCAGCGCCTGGCGCACCGTGATCGTGCCCGCCCGATAGAACGCGCACAGCTCGGGAATCGGCGGCAACTGGTCGCCGCGCTTCCACTCGCCTTGATGGATTCGTCCGCGAAGCAGGCTGGCAATCCGCGCATAAAGGGCGACCCCTTTGCGTTCGGCGGGCGACGACGGGTTCAATCACGGGCTCCTGGAATCGTGCGGGTGGCGGGGTGACCGGGCGGGGCAGGCATGGCGCCTGTCAATGCCCAACATTCTACTCTTGGAATGTATGGCGCCATTCGCGAGGCAGGGCCGTGACGCCGCCGTGCGTCACACCCACAGCCGGTACATCCAGAACGATTCGTCTTCGATGAAGCGCTGCGTGAATTCGCTCGGCGAGAATCCCGTGATGCGCTTGACCTCGCGGCTCAGGTGCGCCTGGTCGGCGAATCCTTCGTCGAGCGCGAGCGTCGCCCAGTTGAACGCGGTGCCGGCATCGAACCGGTCGCGTGCCGCGAAGAACGCGCTTTCCGTCCTGACGAGCGCCTGCCATTCGCGCAGCGATCGGCCGCTGTAGGTCTTGATGCGCCGTTCGACCTGGCGCGGGCTGTGCGTGCCGCGCCACTCGCGTGCCTGCAGCGCCAGACGCTCGACCCAGCTGCGCCCCGCATTGCGAAGCGAAGACAGCGGCGTCGCGGGCCGCAGCGTCCGCCAGCGAGGCGCGAGATGACGATCGATCGCCGCCAGCACGTCCGCGTCGCCATCCGCGCCGAGCAGTGCATCGAGCAGCGGGTGCCAGTCGCGGCCGAGGCACGCGTGTGCATCGAGCACGCGGTCGTGGATGTCCGGCAGCGCGATGCCGAACAACGTCCGCGCGGCGTCGGCGGTGAAACAGATCATGCCGATCAGCCCGCCCGTCGGCGCCCACGCGACGGTGGGAGACGAATGGCTGCCCGACAGCGTCGCCGCCGCGCCGAAGGGGCGCCACCGCGGGCCGTCGGGGGCGGGCTCGATGAAGCCCACGTCGAGATCCCGGTACCACGACACGCAGACGAGCGGCGTGGCCGGAAAATGCGAAAGCCGTTGCGCGTCGCTCGACGCGACGCCGCGCGAGTCGCACAGAACGATCGCGACCACCGCGCCCTGCAGCGCGGCAGGCGCGGGATGCAGCCGCGCATGCGGCAGCCGCCCGCCGCCCGCGACGCGAGGCGCGCGGGCAAGCGGATCGGGACATGACAGCGGAATCGATGGCGGGCCGGAGAACATGACGCCGCAGTATAGGGACGGGGCCAACGCGTGTCGATGTCGTTTGCGTTCAAGACCGCCGCCGCACCGATGCGGAGAATCCGGCACATGAACACACGATCCTCTTCCCAATGTCCATTCCACGCGGGCACCGCTGCGGCGGCGCCCGTGCTTCACCCGCCCGGCGTATGGCCGCCGGGGCCGCCCGCCGGCCTGACGGGTTGGGGGTTGCTGCGCACGATGTCGCGCGACCTGATCGGCGCGCTTGGCGACTGGCAGCGCACGTATGGCGACGTCGTGCACTTGCGCGTGTGGCCCGAGCATGCCGTGGTCGTGACCGATCCGGCGCTCGTGCGCGAGCTGCTGGTCACGCACCACGATGCGCTCGGGCGCTGGGAGCGCGCCATCCGCGTCTTCGCGGAGGTCCACGGCCAAAGCGTGCTGGTCGCCGAGGGCGATGCGTGGCGCGACAAGCGGCAAGCGCTGCAGCCCGGCTTCATGCCGAAGCCGGTTCAGGCGTTCGTTCCGGCGATCGCGGCGACGGCCGGTCATGCGCTCGCGCAATGGCCCGCGCATGATCCGGAGTGGCCGATCGAAAGCGCGCTGACGTCGCTGGCGATGGACGTGATCATGCGCACGATGTTCTCCGATACGATCGGCGGCGATGCGCGCGCGGCCGAAGAGGCGGTGCGCGTGGTGAGCGCCGCGGCGAACGCGGCGTTTTACCAGCCGGTGAGCACGCCGAGCTGGGTGCCGTGGAAGCGCCGCACGGCACGCGCGATGGCGGTGCTGAAAGGGGTGATCGACCGGCAGCTGCATGCGCGCCTCGACCGGCCCGAGCGTACCTGGCCCGACGATCTGCTGTCACGCCTGTTGCGGCTGCATCGGGCCGATGCGCGGAAATGGCCGCTGCGGGCCGTGCACGACGAATGCGTGACGGCGTTCCTGGCCGGCCACGAGACGACCGCCGGGGCGCTGACTTGGTGGGCATGGTGCATGGCCGCGAATCCGGCCGTGCAAGCCGCCGCGCGCGACGAGGTGTCTCGCGTGCTGGGCGGTCGTGCGCCGTCCTCGGAGACGCGCACGTCGTTGCGTTACCTGTCGCAGACGCTCGACGAAACGCTGCGCCTGTACCCGTCCGCGCCGATCCTGATCAGCCGTCGCGCAGCGCGGCCGATCGCGCTGGGCGCGTGGCAGTTTCCCGCGCGCACGCTGTTCATGCTGCCGCTGCAACTGATGCAGCGCGATCCTCGATGGTTCCCCGAGCCCGATACGTTCCGCCCCGAACGCTTCGCCGACGATGCGCCGGCGCTGCCGCGCGGCGCCTGGATGCCGTTCGGCACGGGCCCGCGCGTGTGCCTCGGGCAGCATCTGGCGATGACCGAGATGACGGTCGTGGCCGCCATGGTCCTGCAGCGCTACGTGTTGTCGGTGCCGCCCGGCATGGCGCCGCCGCGCGCGGTGCTGAACGTGACGCTGCGACCGCGGCAGGCGTTGCATCTGGCGATCGCGCCGACCGGGCTGGCGGCCGATACGGTCTCCGAATGACGGGGGCATGAGCGGCCGATTCGACGGGGCCGGCATCGCGCGAGCGCACACCGTGCGCGCGATGCGGTGTCGTCGAATCGTCGGAATGTGAAGGCGTGCCGGCAATCGTTTTCGGCGCCACTGGCGCGGCATCGCGCAGCACCTATGCTTGAAGGGCCCAGGCCGGGTGGCGCCCAAGGAGGATGGTCATGCGCATGCTTCTCAACATACGAATCCCACACGAGCCGTTCAACACGCTGGTGCGGGACGGCAGCGTCGGCGACGTGATCTCGCGAATACTCGAAGCGGTCAAGCCGGAGGCCGTGTATTTCACGGAGCAGGGTGGCGGGCGCGGGGCGGTCGCGATCGTCAACGTGGATGACCCGTCGCAGATCCCCGCGCTCGCGGAGCCGTGGTTCCTGATGCTGAATGCCGACTGCGAGTTCCGCGTGGTGATGTTGCCGGACGATCTCCGGAACGCCGGGCTCGCGCAACTCGGCGCGAAGTGGCGGTAGCGGGGAGCCGCGCATGCGTGTGCCGCTGCCCGAAAACCGGGTGAGCGGCATCGCGCGGCGTTCGCGCGCCGGCTATCGCGCAGCCGGTGGCGGCTCGACGTTCGCCGCTTGCCTGTCCTTCGGTCGCAACAGCAGCAGCAACAGCAACAGCAGGCCGCTCAGCGCCGCCGCGGCAACGCATACGAAAAAGAACCGTTCGTTCCATTGAATCTCGCATGTCGGACGCTGCGCCGCCGGCATTCCCCGCCGTGGCGCCGGGTTCCGGCAGGAACGTGAAGACCGCCGGTTGCCATCCGTCCGGATCGGCGCGGTCATCCGGCCGCGTCTTCCCCCAGCGCCTGGATGAAGCGCGAGAACAGCTCGGGCTGCGAAGAAATCCCGAGCTTCGCGTACAGGTGCCGCCGATGCACCTTCACCGTTTCCGGCGAAATCGCGAGCCGCTCGGCGATCGCCTTCGACGAGTTGCCGCGCAGCACCATTCTCGCGATCGACATCTCGCGGTCGGTCAGCACGCCCGCGCCGAAGCGGGCGAGTGCCTGCTCGACCCGCGCGCCGAGATCGGCGTCGGGCGTCGCGCGTGCCGCGTCGCCCACCAGCCGCCAGTGCTGCCGGATCGCCGCGAGCACCCACGGCATCGCGGCCGTCAGCTTGCCGAGCGGCTCGACGTC
Organism: Burkholderia sp. Bmkn7; assembly: GCF_041103175.1. Lineage (NCBI taxonomy): Bacteria > Pseudomonadati > Pseudomonadota > Betaproteobacteria > Burkholderiales > Burkholderiaceae > Burkholderia > Burkholderia sp. Bmkn7. The sequence goes on from NZ_JBGCUH010000002.1 coordinate 2,036,939, forward strand.
GAAACGCGTGCCCGCGCCGAGCGACAGCGACAGCAGCATGTCGGCGCTCGGCCGCACGAGGATCTGGATCTCGTCGTCGCCCACCGCGTCGCGGAAATAGCTGAGGAAATACTCGCTCTGCCGGAACAGGTCGGGCGCGACTTCCTCGAGCCGGTAACAGCCGTCGGCGAGCCCGTCGTGCGCGGCCTGCAGGAACGGGTCGAGCAGATACACGCCGTTCAGGTAGAGCGGCACGGGCGACGCGGCATCGGTGCCGCCCGTGTCGTATTCCTCGAGCACGAGCGGCACCCCGTCGGGGCCGATCGCGGTCGCGAGCGCGTTGTCAAACGGCACCATTTCATTGAGCAGCAGCACCAGGAAGCGCCAGAAGCGCGGCTGGCCGAGATGATCGATTGCGCGGCCGAGCGCCTGGTGCATCGCGATTTCGGAAAAGAGACGATCCATACCACCACCGGAAGGGCGTAACACGAAGGGGGAATAGCAGTCCTGAAATTGGCTTCCTAGACTGCCACGCAATCAGTCGGGCCCGAGTATGGGCGTTCAAAAAAGCGCGGAACAGGAGAAACGAAATGGCGATGATGTCGGAATCGACGGGCACGCTGCAAGCGGCGCCTGCAACGGAGGACGCGCCGCGCGCGCTGTCGCAGACGCTCAGCGTGCGCGATGCGGTGATGATCACCGTATCGGGCGTGACCCCGGCCAGCTCGATCTTCGTGATCGCGCCGTTCGCGATCCAGCAGGCCGGCAGCGGCGCCGTGTTGTCGTTCGTGCTCGGCGGCGTGCTCGCGCTCGCGTTCGCGCTCTGCTACGCGGAACTCAGCGCCGCGCACCGCAGCGCGGGCGGCGAGTACGTGATGGCCAAGCGCGTGTTCGGCACGCTGCCCGGCTACCTGACCTTCATCACGGTGCTGTCCGTCAGCGTGTTCATCCCGGCCGTGCTCGCGAGCGGCGCCGCGCCTTACCTGAACAATGCGCTCGGCACGCACTTCAGCAACCAGTCGGTCGCGTTGACGATCGTGCTGCTCAGCTACGTGCTCGGCATGCTGAACATCAAGACGAACGCGTGGATCACGGGTGCGTTCCTGGTGGTCGAGATCGGCGTGCTGATGCTGATCGCGGGCCTCGGCTTCGGTTCCCCGCATCGCGGCGCCGACGCGCTGGTCGCGCCGGTCGTCGCGAGCGGCAACGCGCTCGTGCCCGCGACGCTGGCCGCGATCGTTCCGGCGATCGGCACGGCGATCTTCTGCTACAACGGCTTCGGATCGGCCGCGTATCTCGCGGAAGACCTGCGCGGCGGCAACCGCAACGTCGCGAAGGCGGTGATCTACTCGCTGCTCGTGATCCTCGTCGTCGAACTGATTCCGCTCACCGCGATCGTGCTCGGCGCGCCGTCGCTGACCGAGCTGACTAAGAGTGCCGACCCGATCGGCTATGTCGTGCGTTCGCTCAGCAACCCGGCGGTGTCGCGCGTGGTCAGCGGCGGGATCTTCCTGTCGGTGTTCAACGCGATCATCGCGATCGTGATCACGATGGGCCGGCTGCTGTATAGCAGCGGCCGGCACGCGCTCTGGTCGCGCACCTGCAACCGTGCCTTCTCGACGATCCACCCGCGTCTCGAATCGCCGTGGCTCGCGACGATCGCGCTGGCGGTGCCGTCGGCGGGGCTCGTGTTCGTGTCGAGCCTCGACGAGCTGACCGCGTTCACGGTCGACCTGCTGCTGCTGATCTACCTGGTCGTCGGGCTGGCGGCGCTCGCGAGCCGGTTCGTGCGCCGCGACGTCGAGCATCATTACCGGATGCCGTTGTGGCCCGTGACGCCGCTCGTCGCGGTGGCGGGCGCCGCGTACACGCTCTACACGACGCTGGCCACAGCCACGAAACCGACCGACCTGATCATCATCGGAGGGCTGCTGGTCGCCGCACTCGTGATGTACGGGGTGTGGGCGCGACACAGCGAGGCATTCCGCGCGCTCTGAGCGACGGATCGACACCATGCAACACCGATATACCGAACCACTGAAAGACTGGAGGAACTGCATCATGCGCACGAGGGATCTCGGCATCCGCATCGGACTCGGCACACCGGGCCGCTTCAACGCGATCACGGACGTTCCGGGCGTGCGGGTCGGACATTGCACGCTGAACGAGGAGAACGGCGACGCATCGATCCGCACCGGCGTCACCGTCATCGAGCCGCGCGCGGGCGCCGCGCACGATTCGCCCTGTTTCGCGGGCGTGCACGTGCTGAACGGCAACGGCGATGCAACAGGGCTCGAATGGATCCGCGAAGCCGGGCTGCTCACCACGCCGATCGCCTATACGAACACGCACAGCGTCGGCGCGGTGCGCGATGCACTCGTCGCGAACGAACGCGAAGCGGCGGCGGGCCGCGTGTACTGGTGCATGCCGGTCGTGATGGAAACCTATGACGGCCTGCTGAACGACATCTGGGGGCAGCACGTGAGCGCCGCGCATGTGCAGCGCGCGCTGGCCGCCGCGCAGACGGGGCCGGTTGCCGAAGGCGGCGTGGGCGGCGGCACGGGCATGATCTGCCACGAGTTCAAGGGCGGCATCGGCACCGCGTCGCGCGTGCTCGCGGCCGATGCGGGCGGCTGGACCGTCGGCGCGCTCGTCCAGGCGAACTACGGCGTGCGCGAGATGCTGCGCGTGGCCGGCTATCCGGTCGGCGAAGTGCTGCGGCACGTGCCTTCGCCGTTCCGTGCGCCGGACGCCCAGGGCGAGGCCGGGATGGGCTCGATCGTCGTGACGATCGCGACCGACGCGCCGTTGCTGCCCCACCAATGCACGCGGCTCGCGCAGCGTGCCAGCGTCGGGCTCGCGCGGGTCGGCGGCGGCACCGAGGATTCGAGCGGCGACATCTTCCTTGCGTTCGCAACGGGCAACGACGGCCTGCCGGCGGCGAACTACGGCAGCAAGGGGGCGCCGACCACCGGCGTGAAGATGGTCAACAACGACCATATTTCCGCGCTGTTCGTCGCGGCGGCGGAAGCGGTGGAGGAAGCGATCGTGAACGCGCTCGTCGCGGGCGGCGACGTCGAGTCGCGCGGTGCGCGGGTCGAAGGGCTGGGGCAGGCGCGCTTGCTGGATGCGTTGCGCGAGGTGGGCTGGCGGCCGGGGCGCGGCGCCTGAAACGGCATGCGCCGCTTCAATCGAAGCGGCGTGGGGTGGAGCGGCGATGCGGCGATCGGCCGGGCCGCGATCGGCCGGGCCGCCGCTCGCCCGCGCAGGTCATGCGGGCGGTGCGGGCCTGGCCGTGACGACGCGGCGTCATGCTCAGCTGCCGAAGTAGATGTTGCAGAAGCTGACGGGGCCGACGCAGGCGTTCGGGTCTTCCTGCTTCGATTGCGTACGATCGACGCGGCCGGCGGCCTTCACGGTTTCGACGCGGTTCGCCTGTTGCTGTGCGGCGTCTGCCGGTGCCGGCTGTGCGTGAGCGACAGCAGCGGTGAGCGACAGGGCAACGAGGGCGAGGTGCAGCGGCTTCATTTCGGTTTCTCCTGGGTGAGTGCCAGTCTCGCTGGCAGTGAGGAAACTATAGGCTCGCACTGCTTAAAGATTAATCACCGCGCCTGTAGAGCATATTTCCATCCGGAACAAGGATCCCGTTGCGCACGCACCGATCGTCACGGGCATCGATGGCATCAATGGCGATGCCGGTTGAACGGCGCGTCCTTGTCCAGCAGCGCGCTGCGCATGAAGTGCAGGCAGCCGACGATGCGCTGCATGCGATGCCGTTCGTTGGGCACCGCATACCACGCCTGCAGCGCGTGCTGCGCGGCGCGGATCGCGAGATTCACCGATTTCAGCGTGCGTGCGTGATGGCCGGGCGTCGGATCGTCGAAGAAGCGCGGCAGCTCGTGCAGCACCGCGTCGATCGAGCCGGTCCAGCGCAGCGTCTGCGGCGGTTTCGATGCGCGGAACGCGTTCATTTCGTCGCGCAGGTCGATCACCGCGTGGCCGACTTCGAGCGTCGACAGCATCCAGCGCAGCGCGTCGCGATGCTGCCGCGTGCGCCGCACGAGCAGCGTGCGCAGTTGCGCCATCAGGTCGTGCGTGCTCGACTGGAAACGCTGCGCGAGGCCGTCCGGCGCGCCGTCGCACGCCAGCGTGACCTGGCGGCGCAGGTCGTGCGCGATGCGGCCCGTGAGCCACGGCATGTGAGTCGGGAACACGACCGCGAACACGAGCGAGCACGCGAGCATCGCGATGACGACGGCCAGGCCGTTGTTGATCAGCACCTCGGGCGTATACGCGATCGCGTTGTCGGGGCCCGCGAGCAGGCAGAAGAACACCGCGAAGCCGATCCCGTAGCCGGACAGTCCCGGCCGCATCGCGAGAAACGCGCCGACGCCGAGCACCGGCGCGAGCGCCGCGCACAGCAGCGGAAAGCCGTCGATGTTCGGATACACGTAGCACAGGAACAGGTAGCCGACGGCGGTCGCGAATGCCGCGCCGGCGCTCATCTGCGCCACGAACTTCGGCGCACGTGGCGACGTCGAGCTGAGCGCGCACGCGATCGCGGTGGCGGTCACGGCAAGCGGGCCGCTTGGCCATTCGGAGGCGATCCAGAACACGCTCATCGCACCGACGGCGACGACCGTGCGCAGGAACGCGAAGCCGACGAAAAACGTATTGGTCTTCACCGCGTAATGCGTGACCGAGCGCTCGAACGCATGGTCGTCCTGATCGAGCGACGCATAGGTGTCGGCGTAGCCGAGGTATTCGCCGATGAAGCGGTACAGCAGCTCGATCGCGGTATCGAAGTCGAGCAGGCCGCCGGGCGCATGTTCCTCGATGTTTCGCCGCGAGGCGCGCGCGGCTTTCGGCAACGCGCTGTGGAAGCGGCGCAGATCGAGCAGTGCACCGGCGGCCGGCGCGATGCCGCGTTGCCGCTCGTCGCGCAGCGCGGCGAAACGCTGCGCGAGCGCATCGACATGCGGCGCGAGCGCATCGAGCACCGCGTCCGAGCCGTTCGCGCGCAGCCGCTTGACGAGCTGGTGCAGCGCATGCAGCCGCGTGCACGCGTTCATGAACTCGCTGTTCAGCCGCGCGAGCCGGCGGCTGCGCGCGCGAATGTGCGGATCCTCGAACGACGCGAACGCGCGATTGGCCTCGAAGCCGACGATGTCGTCGACGAAATCCGCGAAGCGCCGCTCGAAATCGCCGCGCGCGACGTCGCCCGCGAGTGCGCCGGCCGTGAACGCCGCGAACGTCGCATGGCGGGTGCCCAGCGAGCGCATCAGCGCCTTCGCGGAGCTGAGCGGCAGGATCAGCGCGCTGACCGCGCCCGAGCAGGCGATGCCGAGCGCGACTTCCGCGGCGCGCGTGAGCGCGGACTGAAACAGCGTCTGCGGCGTCATCACGGCCGGCAGGCCGATCAGCGCGGCCGTATAGCCGGCGAGCACGAAGCCGTACCAGCGGAAGTGGCGGTTGCGCACCGCGAGCGCGATGCAGCTGCCGATCCACAGCGTGATGCCGGCCATGTACAGCTCGGGCTGCTGCGCGAACAGCCCGCCGAGCGCGAGCGCCGCGACGAGTCCGGCTGCCGTGCCGAGCACGCGGTAGAAACTCTTCGCGAACACCATTCCCGACAGCGGCTGCATCAGCACGAACACGGTCGTCATCGCGGTGCGTGGCTGCGACATCTCCAGGCGCATTGCGATGCCCATCGCAAGCAGCGCCGCGAACACGGTTTTCGCGAGGTGCAGCCAGATCAGCCCGTCGCTCGCGGCCCAGTCGCGTGCCGCGTCGCCGAGTGGATCGAGCCATGTCCTCCATCGTGCCGGTTCGATGGAAGGTCGCTCGATCGCAGGTTGTGGCTTCATGAAAAGAGGGGGCCGGTACGGGGCCGGCGAGGTGCACGGCACGTCCGAACGGGTCCGTTCGACTGATGAGGCGCCGATTGTAGGAGCGCGGCGCGCGCGCATTAACGCAGCTGCCGGGAAACGATAGTTGCAGCCGGAGTAACAATCTGTCGCATCCAGTGGAGGAAAATAGCGGCTCCGCTACAGGTTGCTCACAGGAATGGATACCCTACAAAACATGCGGGTGTTTTCGCGTGTCGTCGAGACGGGCAGTTTCACTGCCGCCGCGCAATCGCTGAATTCAACGACGGGTGCGATGTCGCGCGCGGTGTCGGAGCTCGAGGCGCGCCTGCGTACCCGTCTGATGAATCGTTCGACGCGCCGTCTCGCGCTCACGTCGGCCGGCGAAAGCTATCTGCGGCGCTGCCGCCAGATCCTCGCCGACGTCGATCGCGCGGAAGAAGAGGCGAGCTGCGCGCACGAACGGCCGGCCGGCGTGCTGCGCATGCACAGCTTCGCGAGCGTCGGCCATCACTATGTATTGCCCGCACTGACGCGCTATCACGCGCAGTTTCCGGACGTGTCGATCGAGCTGTCGCTGTCGCAGCGCATGCCCGACCTGTTCGACGGGACGAGCGACATGGCCGTCGTGACCGCGTCGTCGCTTCCCGATTCGGAACTCGTGTCGCACCTGCTCGGCTCGACCTTCAGCATCCTGTGCGCGTCGCCCGACTACGTGAAACGCCACGGCGCGCCGGCCCGTCCGCAGGATCTCGCCGCGCACGCGTGCCTGACGCTGTGCACGCCGGCGTTCCCGACGCACGAATGGGTGCTCGAAGGGCCCGAGGGCGTCGAGCAGATCCACGTCGCGGGGCCGGTGCAGACCAATACGGCTGAATCGCTGGCGCTCGCGATTCGCGACGGCATCGGGATCGGCATGCTGCCGCTTTACTCGGCGATCGACGCGCTGCGCGACGGCACGCTCGTGCGCGTGCTGCCCGCGCACATCCTGCAGAAGATGAACGTGTACGCGCTGTATCCGTCGCGCCGCTTCGTCGATGCGAAGGTGCGGACGTGGGTCGAGATGCTGCGTGCCCAGGTGCCGGGGATGATCGCGCGCGACGTCGAGATGCTGAACGCGATCGACCGCGAACCGCAGGCCGCCTGAGCGGCCGACGCATATCGGCGCATCGCCGTATCGCCGGCTTCTTCTCTTCAGTCGGCTGCTTCTCTTCACGCGAATTTCGCCAATCACGCCAACGCGACGCGCCGCGCCCACGGTACATCGTCCCCGTGGGCGCGGCGCATCGTCATGACGTTACAGCGCGGGCTTTGCCGCCGCGCCCGATTCCGTTGCCGGCTCGCCGGCAGGGCCGTATGCGGCGTGCGCGGCCTTCTGTTGCGCGAGGCGCTTTTCGTGGAGCCGCTCCTGTGCCGCGAGGATGTCGTCCGGATAGTTGATGGATTCGCCGCGCGCCGGGTTGTAGCCGACCGATTCGAGGTCGATCAACTCCTGCAGCACTTGCGCGCGCGTGACGGGCGACTTTGCCGACTGGGCGAACGACAGGGCCGGTGCAGCGAGCAGGACGGCAGCGGCGGCGGTAACGACGAGCGATTTCACGAGGTTCTCCTGGGTACGGGGTAGGTGGCCGGCGCGACGCGCGATGCGTGCCCCCGACCTTCGCTGGCAGTCTACGCAGCGCCCGAGCGCGTAAAAACCCCGATTCCAGGCAGGCTGCCTTCCAGATGGAACAACATTGATGCGCCGCCCGCCGCGAACGAACCCGCATGCGAACGCAGGTGCGTGAGCGACGGGCAGCGATGCATCGCGTCGATCAGAAGCGCGTGCGCATGCCGATCGTGCCGACGATCTGGTTCGCGGTGCTCGATGCGCCGCCCGAGCCGTCGATGAACGCCTGGTAGCCGCGGCCCGATGCGTGCTGATACATCGCTTCCGCGTAGACGTCCGTGCGGCGCGACAGCTTGTAGACGGCCTGCAGGTCGACCTGATGCCACTTCGGATCGGTGCCGTGCCTGCTGTCGGGGTTCGACACGGTGGCGTCCGTGTACACGTAGGCCGCGCCGAGGCTGACGGCCGGCGTCACCGCATAGCGCACGTTCACGTCGTAGTTGTTGAACGCGACCTGGCCGGTCGAGCCGAACGAGCCCGTGTTGTCGTACTGCGAGCGCGTATAGACGAAGCCGACGGTGGCCGGGCCGAACCCGTAGCTGATGCCGCCGCCGTACGAACGCATGCGGTCCGAGCCGATCGACCAGCCGCCCTGGTTCAGGCTCTTCGCTTCGGCCGCGTCGGTCGCGCCCGGGCTCGCGCTCGTCGAGCCTTTCGTGCCGTTCATCTGCAGGTACGCGCCGGCCAGCTTCAGCGGGCCGTTCGTGTAGCTCGCCGCGACGCTGTATGCGCGGTTCGCGCCGAAGCTGGTCGCGTTCGAGAACGCGTACATCGCGCCGACCTTGAAGCCCGCATACGTCTCGCTCGTGTACTTGACCGCGTTGTTGATGCGCAGCGAGTGGTTCAGGTTGTCGTTGTCGAACGGATGCGCGAAGCTCGTGTCACCGAGGTCGCCGGCCGTGGCGGACAGCGGCGCGACGAAATCGACCATCGTGTCGTACTGGCGGCCGAGCGTCAGCGTGCCATAGCCGCTCTGGCTCAGGCCGACGTACGCGTGGCGGCCGAACAGCTTGCCGTCCTGCCCGAGCCCGCCGTTGTTCACGTTGAAGCCGTTCTCGAGCACGAACAGCGCCTTCAGGCCGCCGCCGAGATCCTCGGTGCCGCGAAACCCGAGGCGGCTGCCGTTGACGGTGCCGCTGTTCAGGCGCCACAGCGACGCGCCGTTGGCGTTGTTGGTGTAGACGATGCCGGCATCGATCAGGCCGTACAGCGTGACCGAGCTCTGTGCGTGAGCGAGCGGGGCGAACAGCGTGGCGGTGCATGCGCCGGCGACGAGGGTTTTTTTCAAGTGAGGCTCCTGCGTGTGGGAGGGGAACAAAAGTTCGGCGCAAGTATAGGAACGCAACCCGCGCGCAAGGCCGCCGGGGGCCGCGAGCGCACCTTTCCGGATCGGGCAAGAGTCGTTCACAAAACTGACACGACGCGCCGCGCGCGCGTGACGGTAGTGGTTTTTGCACGGTCGCACGCGGGCGGTATCCGTCCGTCGCGGGCGTGCTGTCGCGTCGTTGCAACATGAGCGGGGCGTGGCGCGGCGGTGGATCGGTGCGACTGGCGCGCGGAGAGTGGCTCGCCTGAGCCTACGCCCACGACCGGCAGCACTCGCGTTCAAACGCGGACGCGTGCACGCGTCGACGCGCTTCATCCAGGCTCGTCAACCGGATCGCGCGACCTGCCGGCTCGAAGCACGCGGCCGTTCTCACGAATTCGCCGCAACGGGAAGGCGATCCCGCGGCGTGAACCGGCACGCATCACGTATCCGCATTGAAGCGGGCGGTGAACTTCGGGCTGTCTCGACCCGCCGGTCTTCGTGTATTCATTAAATACATGAGTCGATTCGAAAAATACGTTTGTCTCATGATTGTCGCCGGCCTACGATGCGGACCTGACGACGGCGTGCGTGTTGCGCGCCGTCTTTTTCGATCCAATTCGCGAACCCCATGCGCCCCGATCTCCCGTCCGCTCCCGCATCCCCTTCGCCGGCCGCCAGCCCGTTCGCGCGCATGGCCGTCGTCACGATCCTGACCGGCGCCGGCGCGGGTCTCGGCGGCATGCTGCTCGCGCTGCTGCTGCATGCGATCCAGCACGTCGCGTTCGGCTACAGCATCGCGCACGTGATCGGCACCGAGAGCTTCCTCACCGGCGTGACCGGTGCCGATCCGCTGCGCCGGCTCGCGGTGCTGATCGTTTGCGGGATCGTCGCCGGCGGCGGCTGGTGGGCGCTGTACCGGTATGGCCGGCCGCTCGTCAGCATCCGCCGCGCGGTGCGCGCGGCCGATCCGCGGATGCCGGTCGTCAGCACGACGATTCACGCGCTGCTGCAGATCGTCACCGTCGCGCTCGGCTCGCCGCTCGGCCGCGAAGTCGCTCCGCGCGAGATCGGATCGATGCTGGCGGGGCAGCTTGCACATCGTGCGCGGCTCACCCCCGACGATTGCCGGCTGATGGTCGCGTGCGGTGCGGGCGCGGGCCTCGCGGCTGTCTATAACGTGCCGCTCGGCGGCGCGATCTTCGTGCTCGAAGTGCTGCTCGGCACGTTCGAACTGCGTGCGCTGGTCGTGGCGGTCGCGACGTCGGCGATCGCGGCGGCCGTTGCGTGGATCGGCCTCGGCAACGAACACCAGTACACGGTGCCGCCGTTCGTGCTGAGCACGCCGCTGGTGACATGGTCGATCGTCTGCGGGCCGCTGTTCGGCTTCGCCGCATATGGTTTCGTGCGGCTCACGACGCGCGCCCGGGCGAACGCGCCGAAGGACGGGCGGCTGCCCGTGCTCGCGCTGCTCAACTTCGCGGTGATCGGCGTGCTCGCGATGCGTTTGCCGCAACTGCTCGGCAACGGCAAGGGCCCGGCGTCGCTGGGTTTCGACGGCACGCTGACGATCGGCCTCGCCGCTGCGCTGCTCGTGCTGAAGGTGCTGATCGAGGCCGGCAGCCTGCGGGCCGGCGCGGAAGGCGGCCTGCTGACGCCGGGCCTCGCGAACGGCGCGCTGCTCGGCGTCGTGCTCGGCGGGCTGTGGAGCCTCGTGTGGCCGGGTGCGTCGATCGGCGCCTGCGCGCTCGTCGGTGCAACCGCGTTTCTCGCCGCGTCGATGCAGATGCCGATCACGGCGGTCGTGCTGCTGCTCGAGTTCACCCGCGCGGATCACGACAGCCTCGTGCCGATGCTGCTTGCCGTGGCCGGGTCGCTTGTCGCGTATCGGGTGGCGCAGCGGTGGAGTGAGGGGCGGGCGAAGGCGATGGAGGTGGTCAAGGAGCGTGCTGCGGCGATGCGTTAATGCGCACATGCAGCCAGGAAGCGAGCGACGTTTGCGCTTTTGTCGCCAACGGGTCACCGAAAATAGACGATTTGTATCCGTTCCACGGCAAGCCATTGCCGCGAGGATCCGTGCTGCACGACGAAGCTGTCACGATCAGAAGTGCAAGCGTGGAGCCGCATTAAAGGAACGATATCCGGTCGATCGCTTGCGTCGGAATGCACGCTTGCGACAGCCTTTGCTTCCATGGGGCGGTTGTCCCTCCCGAGTCGTTCACGATAGCCTTTTCCGCTCGTTCAAATGTCGGGTGCGCCGTTCCAGGAGCAGGTTGGGTCCTCCTGGCAACGGATATCTCGCTGATCACTTATCGCGCGATCGGCACGTACAACAGCATCGTGAAGCCCGAGGATCGTTTGTATGGCTGACGCGTGGAAAAACCTCGAAGCGTTCATTGCGACCGATATCGGCAAGTTGCCAGTCGATCGGATCGAACTGATGCGGGACACAGACCTCTATCACGATCTCGATATGGAGCCGGAGCACATCGATGCGTTCGTCCGGCGATGGGCCGTGACGTTTGACGTCGACTTGTCCATGTTCGACATCCACGATTACTACCCGTCGGCGAAGCTCGGCATCGGTTCGTTCCTTGCCACGGTCGTCAGATCGCCGTTCAGCAACAAAGCGCGCGAAATCCTGGGTGGCCGGTCGCTCACACTCGGCATGATGGTCGAGGCGATGGAGCGCGGGCGCTGGACGACATGACGAACGCGGTGCACTGATCGCGGCTGCGAAGCGGCTCGAGCCCGTCCCGCCACTTGTTCCTGTTTCCCTGTCGGTACCGCCGCGCGATCGCGGCCCCGCGCATGCCAAAGCGCGCCCGCCGGTTCTATGCAAGAATCCGCGCGTTTCCGCGCATCAACCCACAATCACACGCGCGGACGTCCCTATCAGGAAACGAGGAGCTCAAGTTGATCCAGCGCATTTCCCGCTTTTTCACGCAGGTGGTTCACCGCGTGTTGCCCGACCCGTTGATTTTCGCGATCCTGCTGACGATCGTCACGTTCGCGCTCGCGTTCGGCCTCACGCCGAATACGCCCGCGCAACTCACGACGATGTGGGGTTCGGGTTTCTGGAACCTGCTCGCGTTCTCGATGCAGATGGTGATGATTCTCGTCACCGGTCACGCACTCGCGAGTTCGCCGCCCGTGAAGCGCATGCTCGTCGCGCTCGCGAGCACCGCGCGCACGCCGGGGCAGGGCGTGATGCTCGTCGCGTTCGTCGGCGCGCTCGCGTGCGCGATCAACTGGGGCTTCGGCCTCGTGCTCGGCGCGATGCTCGCGCGCGAAGTGGCGCGTCGCGTGGCGGGCAGCGATTACCGGCTGCTCGTCGCGTCCGCGTACATGGGCTTCCTGAGCTGGCACGGCGGATTGTCGGGTTCGGTCCCGCTCGTCGCGGCGACGAAGGGCAACCCGATGGAAAAGACCATCGGGCTGATTCCCGTGTCGCAGACGATTTTCACCGGTTACAACGCGTTCATCACGATCGGCCTGATCGTGATGCTGCCGTTCCTCGCGCGCCTGATGATGCCGAAGCCGGGCGACGTGGTCAGCGTCGATCCGGCGCTGCTGGCCGAACCGCCGAGCGTCGAGCGCCAGCTCGGGCCCGACGCGACGTTCGCGGAGCGGATGGAGGAGAGCCGTGCGTTGTCGGTGTTCGTCGCGGCGCTGTGTGCGGCGTTCCTCGTGCTGAAGTTCGTGCAGAAGGGCTTCGCACTCGACATCGACACCGTGAACCTCGCGTTCCTCGCGGCCGGCATCCTGCTGCACCGTACGCCGATGGCCTATGCGCGCGCGGTGGCCGGCGCGGCGCGCGGCGCGTCGGGGATCATGATCCAGTTCCCGTTCTACGCGGGCATTCAGGCGCTGATGGATCACTCGGGGCTCGCGGGCGTAATCACGAAGTGGTTCGTCGATATCGCGAACGTGCATACGTTCCCGCTGCTCGCGTTCCTGAGTTCGGCCGTGATCAATTTCGCGGTGCCGTCGGGCGGCGGCCACTGGGTCGTGCAGGGCCCGTTCGTGATGCCGGCGGCTCAGGCGCTCGGTGCCGATCTCGGCAAGGCGGCGATGGCGATCGCGTACGGCGAGGCCTGGACCAACATGGCGCAGCCGTTCTGGGCGCTGCCCGCGCTGGCGATTGCCGGGCTCGGGGTGCGCGACATCATGGGGTACTGCGTGACGACGCTGCTGTTCTCGGGTGTCGTGTTCGTCGCGGGGATGTATCTGTTCTGACGGCGTGAGGCGGGCGGGGCGGAGCCCGTCCCACGCCGGTCCGATTCCGGCCTGCCTTTCAGCCGCGCGACCGCACGTCGGCGCGCTCGTGCCCGTGACGCAACGCGAGGCTCGCGAATGCCGCGACGACGAGCGCGGCCGCCAGCAGCGTCAGCCCGTTCTTTGCATTGCCGGTCGCCTGTTCGATCGCGCCGACGACGGTGGGCCCGACGAAGCCGCCGAGCAACCCGCACGTATTCACGAGCCCGAGCCCGCCGGCCAGCGCACTGCCGGCGAGCCGCGACGCCGGAAACGTGAACACGATCGACTGCACGACGAAGAACATCGACGCGGACACGCACACGCAGAGCAGGCCCGCCAACGGTGACGCATGCGCGGCGCCGACCATCCCGGCCGCCATGATCGCGAGCCCCGCGCACAGCATCCGCCGCGAATGACGCGACTCGCGTGCGAAGCGCGGCAGCGTCCCGGCCCCGAGTGCGGCGGCGAGCCAGGGCAGCGACGTCAGCAATCCGACCGCGACCGGCGACAGACGTCCCGACGCGCCGATGATCCCCGGCAGGAAGAAGATCACCGTGTAGATGGTCAACTGGTGGCAGAAGTACACGAAGATCGCGAGCCAGATCTGCGGGTCGCGCAATGCGGCGCCGAACGCGTGGCCGCCGTGCGCGGCGACGCCCGCGTCCTGTTCGGCGGCCAGCTTGCGCTCGAGCGCGCGGCCGGTTTCCGGGGCGAGCCACGGCGCGGCGCTCGGACGGTCCGGCAATCGTGTCCACACGACGAACGCGAGCAGGATCGCCGGAATGCCTTCGACGACGAACAGCCATTGCCAGCCATGGAAACCGAGCGTGCCGTCGAGTTCGATCAGCGCACCGGCCAGCGGCCCGCCGACGATATTCGCAATGCACACGCCGAGCAGGAAATAGCCGGTGGCGCGCGCACGTTCCTCCCGGCCGAACCAGTACGTCAGATACAGCATCACGCCGGGAAACAGGCCGGCTTCGGCCACGCCGAGCAGCAGGCGCATCACATAGAACGACGTCTCGCCGCGGACGAACGCCATCGCGACCGACAGCGCGCCCCACGTGATCATGATCCGCGTGATCCAGAAGCGTGCGCCGACGCGATGCATGATCAGGTTGCTCGGGATCTCGAAGAGCGCGTAGGTGAGAAAGAACAGCCCCGCGCCGAGCCCGTACGCGGCCGATGAGATGCCGAGATCGACGCCCATCGAATGTTTGGCGAACGCGATGTTGGTGCGGTCGAGAAAGCTGATCACATACGCGGCGATCAGCAGCGGCATGAGTTTGCGGAACAGCAGCCGGTTCAGCGACGCGTTCGCGTCGGTCGCGGCGGACGACAGGGCCTGAGCGTGATGAGTGGACATGCGGACGACTCCGGTAAGGGCGAACCGGCGCGCACGGCAAGCACGGCGCGCCGCGTTCGGCAAATGCCGCTGCGAGGCACGCAGCGGATGGGCAGTCGACGGAGCCGCGCCGGCGGCGCTCGAACGGAGCGGGGCGATGAAGGGCGTCCTGGCGCCGGCCGGTTCGTGCCGGCGCCTTGTCACTGCGCTTGCGGATTCTGGTGTTGGGGGGGCGACCCGGCGATCAGAAATTCACCGCGTCGCCGCCCTTGAGCGCGAGCATCGCGCGCGCCTCGGCCGGTGTCGCGATCTCGAGCGACAGGCCTTCGAGCACCTGCCGCATTTTCAGGACTTGCGCGGCGCTCGATTCCGCGAGCTTGCCGGGCGCGATCCACAGCGAATCCTCGAGCCCGACGCGCACGTTCGCGCCTTGCGCGGCGCCGATCGTCGCGAGCGGAATCTGGTTGCGGCCCGCGCCGAGGATCGACCACACGTAATCGCTGCCGAACAGGCGGTCGGCCGTGCGGCGCATGTGCATCAGGTCTTCCGGGTGCGCGCCGATCCCGCCGAGCAGGCCGAACACGCTTTGCACGAAGAACGGCGGTTTCGCGAGCCCGCGATCGACGAAGTGCGCGAGGTTGTACAGATGCGAGATGTCGTAGCACTCGAATTCGAACCGCGTGCCGTTCGCGCCGCAGCGCGTGAGGATCGTCTCGATGTCCGCGAACGTGTTCTTGAACACGAGATCGCGGCTTTTCTCGAGATGTTCGCGCTCCCACGGATGCTTCAGCTCGCGGAAGCGCTCGAGCATCGGGTACAGCCCGAAGTTCATCGAGCCCATGTTCAACGACGCGACCTCGGGCTGGAAATGCAGCGCGGGCTGCAGCCGTTCGTCGACCGTCATGTGCGGGCTGCCGCCCGACGTGAGGTTGATCACCGCATCGGTCTGCGCCTTGATGCGCGGCAGGAACTCGGCGAACACGGCCGGATCCTGGGTCGGCTTGCCGTCGGACGGGTTGCGTGCGTGCAGGTGCAGGATCGCCGCGCCGGCCTGCGCGGCCGCGACTGCGGCGGTTTCGATTTCGTGCGGTGTGACAGGCAGGTACGGCGACATCGACGGCGTATGGATCGCGCCGGTCGGCGCACAGGTGATGATGACTTTGCGAGCGTTTGCCACGGATGGATTCCTTTCGATGAACGATGCAGGACGCGTCAGAGCACTTCGACGTTGCCGCAGACGGAGATCGCCTGCCCGGTGATTCCGTGCCCGCCCGGCGAGCACAGGAACAGCGCGGTCGCGGCGATTTCGGCCGGATCGGTCATGCGCCGCAGCGAGATCTTCTCGAGATAGCGCTGCTCCATGTCGTCGTAGCCGATGCCGAGCTGCTGCGCGCGCGCTTCGATCACGCGGCGCATCCGCGGGCCGCGCACGATGCCGGGCTGGATCGCGTTCACGCGGATGCCGAGCGGCCCGAGTTCGATCGCGAGGCTCTTCACGAGGCCGACCACCGCCCATTTGGTCGCCGCATACGGCGTGCGGAACGCATAACCGAGCCGGCCGGCGACCGACGACAGCGCAATGATCGCGCCGCCGTGTTTCGACTCGCGCAGCAGCGGCACCGCGCGGCGCGCGAACTGGAATTGCGCGTTCAGGTTGATCGCGACGGTTTGTTCCCACTGCACGGGGTCGATTTCGTCGATGCCGCCGGTCGGGCCGGCGATGCCCGCGTTGTTGACCAGCACGTCGAGGCCGCCGAGCCCGGTCGACACGTCGGCGAACACGCGCTCGACGGCGGCCGGGTCGGATACATCGGCCAGCGTCGCGCTGATCGCACCGGCCGCGGCGCGCGGCGGCCGGTCGGCGAGCGCCGAGATCGCGGCCTGCGACGCGTCGCACACGTGGACACGCCCGCCGCATTCGGCGAACGCGTCGGCGATTTCGAGGCCGATGCCCGACGCGCCGCCCGTCACGAGGACGCGCAGGCCGTCATAGGGTTTCAGCAGGTCGGAAGCTGTCATGCCGGGTTGTCTCCATCGTTGGTGTAGTCGGATTGCGGCCGCTCGCGATTCGGCGGGTCGAGGCGGGCGGCGGCTACGGTTTCGCGTTCACGGTCCGCGGTGTCTGTTCGGCCCGCAGCGTCTCGGCGAGATCGTGCGCGGCGCCGCCGATGTCGAGCGCGATGCCGGCCCGCACGCCCGCGCCGTCGCGCCGTTCGAGCGCATCGACGATCGCGCGGTGCGCATCCATCGAGCGCCGCATGTGCGGAATGTCGAGCGCGACCATGTTGAGGAACGGGCCGACGCGCATCCACAGGTTCTCGACGATCGCGAGCGTGTTTTCGCTCGCGCCGTGCGCGTAGATCGCGCTGTGGAACGCGAAATTGCTTTGCAGGTAGGCGCGCGAGCGGCCAGCCTCGACGTGTGCCTGCATCGTCTCGCAGGTCTTGCGCACGGCCGCGATCTGCGCGTCGGTCATCCGGGCGCACGCGCGCTCGGCGATGCAGCCTTCGAGGGCGATCCGCACGTCGCGCAGTTCGTCGAGCATGTCGAGCGTCATCGGCGGGACGACGAGCGCGCGATTCGGGCCGTCGACGAGCGCGCGTTCGGCGCGCAGCCGCGTGAGTGCGGCACGCACTGGCATCGTCGACGAGCCGACTGCCTCGGCGACGCTGCGCAGGCTCAGCGCCTGGCCGGGCGCGAAGCGGCCGCTCATCAGCGCTTCGCGCAGTTGCTGGTAGACCTTGTCGGCCATCGTTTCCTGTTCGATGGCTTTCAGTGCGGGCGGGACGATACGAGGTGCCAAGGCGGGGTTCTCCGAGGTTTGATCTGAGATCTGTGATCACACTTGAGATGTGCGAAGTTTTGACGATCGGTGCGGCGGAGTCAAGATGAACGGGATCGGGGAAAACGAGGGGGTGGGTGGACGAAGCGGCCGGCGGCGACAGTCGGCAATACTTTTCCGCGTCGGGGTTTGATCCGATCCTCGAGGCGCGGCTGGGGATGGCGGTGGAGTCGAGCATCCAGAGCCGCAGCCATGGTCACTTCAACGAACCGGGCGCGCGGTATCGTACCGATCGCGCAAATTTTTGGAGCCTGTCATGAGGGGAGTCCGGATCGCTGCCGCGTTGGCGTGCATCGCGTTTCAACCGGCGATGGTCGTGGCGAAGGACGCCGCACAAGCGGCGCCTGAGGCAGGCTCACGAACTTATTTCCAGAACTTCAAGGACATGGTGCTTGCGGAGTGTCTGGCTACCGCATACAAGCAGGCGCCCGGCGCGAGCAAGGACATCGGTAGCAGCACCAGCGCGTTGCGTGACTGGACCTACTACGACATGGAACGTGCGCCGGATGTCATTCACGCGCTGGTCGCGAAGTATCTGGCCCGTGACTATCGAAATCCGGTTGTCGAATCTGAAGTCAGGGATGTGAAGTTCGACTTCCTGAAGTGCATCGATCTGTATCACGGCAAGGAACTGGACGTTGCAGCGAAGCAACTCGTATCGCGCCCGAACCGTACCTACCGGACCGAGCATTCGCCCAAGCCGCAGTAGCGATCGAACGCCGTTGCGCCATGCAACGGCGTGCCGTGTGCCGTTTCGCCGACGCTACTCAAGCGTCCGAATCGAATTGCTGATCCCGCGCGCACAGTCGATCACCGCCGGCGCGAGCTTGCGGCGCGCGTCGTCGAACGTCCAGCGGCTCGTCGGCGCGACCACGTGCACGGCCGCGACCGGCTGCCCCTGACTGCCGAGCACGGGCGCCGCGATCGACATGTCCCCGATGAACAGTTCTTCCTGGTTGGTCGCGTAGCCTTCCCGCCGCGCGCTGTCGAGCAGTGCGACGAGATCGTCGAGTGCCGTGACCGTGCGCGGCGTATGCGGCGTGCGCGCCATGCCGTCGAGCCGTGCGCGTGCGTCGCCCGGCGGCAACGCGCTCAGGAACGCGCGGCCGCTGCCGGTGCAGTACATCGGGATGCGGCTGCCGATCGGCATGTGGATCGGCACGAACTTGGTCGACACGAAACGCGCGACGTACACCATTTCGTCCTCGTCCGGCTCGGTGAGGTTGGTCGTTTCGCCGGTCAGGTTCGTGAGCTCGGACAGGAACGGATTCGCGACGTCGATCAACGTGTCGGCGGCGAGATAGTTGAAGCCGATCCGCATCACGTGCGGCGTGAGCTGGTAACGCCGCGTGACCGGATGCTTGCGGATGTAGCCGAGCTTCTCGAGCGTATAGACCATCCGCTGCGCGGAGCTTTTCGTCATCCCCGCCGCGTCGGCGACTTCCGCCAGCGTCATCGTGCGTCGTTTCGCGCTGAACGCGCGCAGCACGTTCAGCCCTTTTTCCAGCGACTGGTTGAACAGCAGATCGTTTGCTTGGTCGGGCGACGTTTCCATGGCGAGGAGCGGAATCGATTCGATATCGCATCATAGCGTATCGAATATCGATACGCAAAAATCTATTTGCGATGTTTTTGATTCGTTTTAAGATCAAGCCATCGTCGCAGTGTCGATCAGCGACCGGCCGGCGCCCGGATTATTCGAGAAGGAGTCACCATGGTTCCGTTCATCAAGCGGTTCGGCGCACTGGCCGCCGGTTTCGCCGCCTGTATCGCCCTTTCCACGGCTTCGGCGAGCGCCGTTGCTGCCGAGCCGACGCTGAAGGTCGGCGCGACGGCCACCGGCGTGCCGTTCACATTTCTCGACGTCAAGAGCAATTCGATCCAGGGGATGATGGTCGACGCGATCACGGCGGCCGGGAAGTCGGCCGGGTTTCGCGTCGACGTGCAGCAGACCGTGTTCTCGGCGCTGATCCCGTCGCTCACCACGCAGAAGATCGACATCATCTCGGCCGCGATGCTGAAGACGCCGGCGCGCCAGCAGGTCGTCGATTTCTCCGACACCGTCTACTCGTTCGGCGAAGGCCTGATCGTGAAGGCCGACGACCCGGGCCGCTATACGTCGATGGACGATTTCAAGGACCAGGTGGTCGGCGCGCAGGTCGGCACGGCGTTCGTCGATGCGCTCAACAAGAAGGGCATCTTCAAGGAAGTCCGGACCTACGATTCGATTGCCGACATCATGCGCGACGTCGCGCTCGGGCGCATCAAGGCCGGCTTCGCCGACCAGCCGATCGTCGCGTACCAGATCGAGCACGGCGTCAATCGCCAGGTGCGGCTCGTGCCGGAATACCAGAGCGTCGTGAAGGGGCAGGTGTGCTTCATCGTGCGCAAGGGTGACACTGCGACACTCGAACAGCTCAACGGCGCGATCCGCAAGATGAAGAGCGACGGCACGCTGCAGCAGATCCTGCAGAAGTGGCACATGAGCTGAGCGTCGGCATTCGATTCCCGACCGGCATCGCCCGCGCGTCGCGGGCATTCCCGGCGGCAGGCCGTCCTGCCGTCGCATAGGAGACCTCATGTTTTTTCAGAACGCGATCGATTTCCTGCCGATCCTGCTGAAGGGCGCGGTGGTCACGATCGAGATCACCGCATGCGCGTTCGTGCTCAGCTCGGTGCTCGGGCTGATCCTGGCGCTGCTGAAGGTGTCGCGCAATCGTGCCGTCTCGACGGCCGGCAGCACGATCGTCAACGTGATCCGCGGGCTGCCGATCATCGTGCAGCTGTTTTACATGTACTTCGTGCTGCCTGATCTCGGCGTGCAACTGTCGGCGTTCCAGGCCGGCGTGCTCGGCCTCGGCATCGCGTATTCGGCGTATCAGGCGGAGAACTTCCGCGCGGGGATCGAGGCGATCGACCACGGCCAGATCGAAGCCGCGCACGCGATCGGCATGCGCGGCCCGATGATCATGCGGCGCGTGGTGCTGCCGCAGGCGTTCCGCATCGCGCTGCCGCCGTACGGCAACACGCTGGTGATGCTGCTGAAGGATTCGTCGGTCGCGTCGACGATCACGGTCGCCGAGATCACGCGCGCCGGCCAGCTGATCGCGTCGTCGACGTTCCAGAACATGAGCGTCTACACGCTCGTCGCGCTCTTGTATCTCGCGCTCGGCCTGCCGCTGATGTTCGGCGTGAACCGGCTCGGCAAGCGGCTCGCACTGAGGAGAGGCGCATGATCCGGATCGATTCCATCCATAAGCGGTTTCAGCAGCACGCGGTGCTGAAGGGCGTGAGCCTCGACGTGCAGCAGGGGGAAGTCGTGTGCCTGATCGGGCCGTCCGGTTCCGGGAAGTCGACCGTGCTGCGCTGTATCAACGGCTTCGAGACCTACGACGAAGGGTCGATCACGATCGACGGCGTGAAGGTCGACGCGCATTCGAAGCGGATCCACGAACTGCGGATGCGGGTCGGCATGGTGTTCCAGCGCTTCAACCTGTTCGCGCACCGCACGGCGCTCGAGAACGTGATGGAAGGGCCCGTCCACGTGCGGCGCATGCCGGCCGCGCAGGCGCGCGAGCAGGCCCGCGCGCTGCTCGACAAGGTCGGGCTTTCGCACCGGATGAATGCGTATCCGTCGGAGCTGTCGGGCGGGCAGCAGCAGCGCGTCGCGATCGCACGCGCGCTTGCGATGGAGCCGCAGGCCATCCTGTTCGACGAGCCGACATCGGCGCTCGACCCCGAACTCGTCGGCGAAGTGCTCGGCGTGATGCGCGGGCTCGCCCGCGACGGGATGACCATGGTGGTCGTCACGCACGAAATGGGATTCGCACGCGAGGTGGCCGATCGCGTGTGCTTCCTGCACGACGGCACGATCTGCGAAAGCGGACCGGCGCGCGACGTGCTCACGCAGCCGACCCATCCCCGCACGCAGGAATTCCTGCGCCGCCTGCTGGCGTCGGACGGCGCCGACCACCCGGATCGATCATGAGCGCAACGAACGCGGCACCCGGATGGCCCGACGCGCAGTGGCCGGATTCGCTGTGGGCGGCAACCGCCGCGCCGGCGCCCGATACGCCCGCGCTCGACGCGTCCGTGTCGTGCGATGTGGCGATCGTCGGCGCGGGTTTCACGGGCCTGTCGACCGCACTTCATCTGGCCGAACGCGGCGTCAACGTCCGCGTGATCGACGGCGCGCAGCCGGGCTGGGGCGCATCGGGCCGCAACGGCGGGCAGGTGATTCCCGGGCTGAAATACGACCCCGACGAACTGGTCCGACGGTTCGGCGACGACGCCGGCGAACAGCTTGCCGGCATCGTCGGCGGCGCGGCCGACACGGTATTCGACCTGATCGCGCGACACGCGATCGACTGCGATGCGCGACGCCACGGCTGGATCCAGCCGGCGCCGACCGCCGCGATGCTCGATACGGTCGCGCGCCGTGCGCAGCAATGGGCCGCGCGCGGCGCGCCGGTCGACGTGCTTGGCCGCGACGAAGTCGCGCGTCGGCTTGGTACGCGGGCGTATGCGGGCGGCTGGATCGATCGCCGCGCCGGCAGCGTGCAGCCGCTCAGCTATACGCGCGGCCTCGTGCGCGCGGCGCAGGCGAGCGGGGCGGTCGTGCATGGGTCGACCCGCGCCGTCGGGCTGACGCGCGCCGACGGCCGCTGGCAGGTTGCGACGGCCGGCGGCGCGACGGTGTCGGCGGACCGCGTGGTGATCGCGACCAACGGCTATACCGACGGGCTGTGGCCCGGCTTGCGCCAGTCGGTGATCGCCGCGAACAGCTTCATCGTCGCGACGGAACCGCTCGCGCCGGAACTCGGTCGCGACATCCTCGCCGGCGGCGAGGTCGCATCGGACGCACGGCGCCTGCTGCTGTACTTCCGGCGCGATGCGGCCGGGCGCCTGCTGATGGGCGGCCGCGGCCCGTTCGCCGACCCGCGCGCGCCGAGCGACTGGCGCCACCTCGAACGCGCGACGACGCTGCTGTATCCGCAACTGAAGGGCGTCCGGTTCGAATACCGCTGGGCGGGGCGCGTCGCGATCACCGCGGATTTCCTGCCGCACGTGCACGAGCCCGCGCCGGGCGTGACGATCGCGCTCGGCTACAACGGCCGCGGCATCGCGATGGCGACGACGCTCGGCAAGCACCTGGCCGCGCATCTGTCGGGCGATGCGCAACTGCCGCTGCCGTTCCGGGTCACGCCGATCCGCCCGATCCCGTTGCACGGGTTGCAGCGCTTCTATATCGCGGCCGGAGTCGCGTGGTATCGGTTGCTCGACAGCCTGTCCTGACGCCGGCGCGAGGGCAGGTCGCCAGCCACCGTCGGATCGGGCAGAATCGGCCTGCCCAGTCTCCACCGACGGATGCCGCATGACCGACCCGAACGAACCGTCCGCCCGCCGCGTGTACGCGAGCTTCGCGCAACGCTACGCGGACATCGCGCCGACCAAGGCGCACAACGCGCTGTACGAACGGCCGGCCGCGATGGCGCTGCTGGGCGACGTCGACGGCCTGACGGTGCTCGACGCCGGCTGCGGGCCCGGCATCTGCAGCGAGCACCTCGCGCGCCACGGTGCGACCGTGCACGCGTTCGACATCACGCCCGAGATGGTTGCGCTCGCGAAGGCGCGTTGCGCGGGGCTCGCGGTCGACGTCGCGGAAGGCGATCTCGCGGCGCCGCTCGACTGGCTGCCCGACCACGCTTTCGACAAGATCCTGTGCTCGCTCGCGTTCGACTACGTGCGCGATCTGACGCCGACGCTGCGCGAATTCAGACGCGTCGCGCGGCCGGGCGCGACGCTGGTGTTCTCGATGGCGCATCCGATGCGCGACTGGATGGACGAGCGCACGCGCGGGGACGGCACGTACTTCGATACGAGCCGTTTCGGCTTCCATTGGTCGGGCTTCGGCGAACCGAAACCCTACGTCGAAGCCTGGCGCCGGCCGCTCGCCGACATCCTGAATGCGCTCGCCGACGCCGGCTGGCATCTCGACCGTTTCGTCGAACCGACACCGCTACCCGAGATGAAAGCCGTATCGGAGCGGCTCCATGCGGAACTGTCGCTGGCGCCGGCCTTCCTGTGCATCCGTGCGCGCCGCTGACGAACACGGCGCGCACGGCAACCGATAGCCGGCCCCTCAGCGCGCCGGCTCGTCGTTCAGCGTGCCCAGAAACGCTTCGATGTCCTTGATGTCCTGCGCCGTCATCGCGGGCTTGTCGCCCGGCTTGCGATCGAACGGCGCATCGGTCACGTCGACGTTCGCGCGGTATTTCGGCGGAATGTCGTCGTACTCGTCGACCTTGCCGTCCGCGCCGCGCGAATAGAACTTCTGCGGCGAGATGCTGCGCTCGTTGTAGAACGCCATCACCTGGTCGAGCGTGTGGAACACGCCGTTGTGGAAGAACACATGGCGCGTCGCCGCGTTGCGCAGCGTCGGCGTGAGGAACATCCCGCAATACTGCGTCTGGTCCTTCAGGTCGTCGCGGAACGGCCCGCATACGCCGAGATCGTAGAACGCCGGGTTGCGGTTCTGCGCGAGTTGCCGGTTGCGCGGCGCGCCGAGCGCCTCGTACTGGTAATCGGTAAACATCGGCGGCAACCCGTCCTTGCCGGGCTTCGACAGGTGGCAGCCCGCGCAATTCGCCTTGTCCGGGTCGTTGAACAGGCGCAGCCCGCGCAGTTCGGCCTGCGAGAGACGCGCGCGGCCTTCGAGCCAGCGATCGTACTTGCTGTTGTACGGGTGGAACGACGGATCCTCCACCTGATAGCGCGCGATCGCGAACATCGCTTCCGACACCGCGAGCTGCGGGCTGTCGAACACGCGCGCGCCGAACAGTTTCTCGAACTGCGCGCGGTGCGACGACTGCGCGAGCTTGCGCGCGACGTCGTCGACGCTCGCGTTCGCCATCTCGACCGGATTCAGCAGCGGGCCGAACGCCTGCTGCTGCAGCGTATCGGCGCGGCCGTCCCAGAACATCCCGCCCTGCGGCACGAGCTGCGGCGCGGCCGACGCGCCGGCCACCTTCTGCGCCTTCACCACGCCGGCGGCCGAAGCGGCCTGCTGCGCGACGCTCGGTGCGGCGTCGTTTTCACCGGCGTCGGGGCCGATGCTGAAGTTCGGCTGGCGGTACAGGTACATCAATGACGGCGGCGGGCGATACCCCTGCTGCGTCATCGCGAGGCCGCCCGGCTGCACGTCGAGCGCGTTCGGCGGGCCGTACGCATGATCGGGGCTGTGGCACGACGCGCACGACTGCTTGCCCGACGCGGACAGCGACGGATCGGCGAACAACGAGCGCCCGAGCTGCGCGACCGCCGACAGCGGCTGCGCGGCGGGCCGCTGCAGCACGACCGGATGCGGGTTCGCACCCGTCCAGTCGGCGACGACGGTGCCGATCGCCGCCGGTACCTGCGCGGGAAACGCGATCGCGAACGCGCCGTAGCCGAGCACGGCGGCGCCGATCACGAACGCCGCGCGGCGCAGCAGGCGGGAAGGGGCGCGCGGCGCGGAGGTGCCGGAGGCGTCGGGAGACGGGAACGCGGGGCGAGCTGTCATGCTGTCGGTCGGAAATCGGGCGCCGCGCGAAGCGGCGCGTTGAACGGAACAAACGGAAACGGCCGGCGCGTGAGGCGCCGGCCATGCGGTCATGCAATACCGGTCAGATTGCCGGTGCCGCGCTCAATGCGGTGCCGAGCGTCGGGTCGAGATACAGCGGCGTCGTGTTCGGCTTCGACGTGAAGTCGAACAGCGCGCGCAGGTCGCCGGCCGTTGCATCGAACGAACCGCCGCCGATGCGCTGGCCGCCGAGCCAGTTGTCCTCGATGAAGCGCACGACGGACGACTGATCGAGCATCGTGTGGTCGACGTAGTTCTGCTTCGCGTACGGCGAGATCACGATCAGCGGAATGCGCACGCCCGGGCCGCAGCGGCCGTTCACGGTCGCGCCGTTCACGCCGGTGGTGCCGCCCGTGCCGCACTTGCCGTTGCCGTTGACCTGGTCGACCGGGTCGGACGACGCGTGGGTCGGCGCCGTGTACACGTGGTCGTACCAGCCGTCCGAGTCGTCATAGGTGACGATCACGGCCGTGTTCTGCCAGTCCGGCTGCTGCTGCAGGAAGTTGACGACCTTCGTCACGAACGCCTGCTCGTCGAGCGGATCCGAATAGCCTGCGTGCGCATCCTGTGCGGCCGGGGCCTTCAGGTAGCTGACCGACGGGAAGTTGCCGGCCTTCACGGCGGCGAAGAAGTCGTCCGTGTCGTACTGGTGGTTCGCGGGTTCGGCGGTCTTGCCGTCGGCCTGGAAGCTCGAGCCGATTGCCGCGACCGAGCTCGGGCGCGTGTGTTGCGGGTTCGCGGTCGACGCGTAGTACTGGAACCAGTTGTGGTGCGGGATGTAGTCGGCCGTCGCGGCGTTCACGGCGGTGGCGACCGTGCTGCGCGCGCAGCCCGTCGTGCCGTTACCGTTCGTCGTCGACAGGTTGAAGCCGCCCATGAAGCCGCCCCACGTGATCTTCGCGGCGTTCAGCAGGTCGCCGATGTTCTTGCCCGTCATCATCGCCTGGTCGGTCGTGCTCGAGCACACGTCGAAGCCCGGGTCGACGTCGTTGATCATCGTGAGGCCGCCCTGGCCGTCATTGATGTAGTAGGACGAGGCTGCGAGCGTCGAAGGCTGCTTCGACGTCTTCACGATCTGCATCCCGTTGGTCTGGCCCGACACGACGTTCAGCGCGCCCGGCGTCGACGGCCCATAGACCGTCGTGTATGTGTTGTCGCTCATCGCGAAGCGCTGCGCGTAGTTCCACAGTGCGGTCACGGTGTTGCCGTCGAAGTAGCCCATCACCTGGCCCTTCGTGCCGAACGCGCCGGCGCCGCCGGACGAGCCCTTGCCGGTGTATTTCGGGAACAGGTCGGCGAGGCCGTTGTCCTCGGCCTGCTGTTCGGCCGTGTACGCGTGGTTCTGGTCGGCGGTCGCGGCCTGCGTGCGATCGAGGCGGAACGGGTTCGCCGCGTCGGTGCCGTTGGCCGTGTTCGTGAAGTTCGGGTTCGCGGTCAGCAGCGTGCCCGTCAGGCCGTTCGGCGTCGGCGTGCCGGCTTTCGCGGTGAACGCCGGTTCGCCCGACGGGTTCGTCGCGTTCGGGTAGGTGCCGAAGTAGTGGTCGAACGAGATGTTTTCGCCATAGATCACGACGACGTGCTTGATCGGCGTGGCGGTCTGCAGCGCATCCTGTGTCGACACGGCAGGCGTCGACGTGGGATCGTCGCTGCCGCCGCAGGCGAACAGCGCCAGCGCCGCGGCTGCGCAGGCGGTGACGAGCAAGGCTTGACGGAACATCGGGAAACTCCAGGTAAGGTCTTCGATGGTGGAGAGCGGCTTCGTCGCCGTGTCGGTTCGGCGCGGAGCTCGTGAGAGAGCACGCGCATTGGAACAGCCGCGTATGAAGATATGGGGACGGAGTGGTTTCGCGCCGATTGCGCTGCGGTATCGATTTCATTACGCCGGGACGCAAGGCGAAAGAGAACGGAAAGGGGCAGACCGCCTGCCACCTTTGCGTCACATTCCGCGGCGGGCGGGGCGATTGCCGCGGATGCCGCGCCGGGCGGACGAAAGGGCATCGCTGCCCGGTTCGCGCAACGTGCTGCATCGCGCAAGCTTTTTGACAATCGGATGACGTATTCATACGATGAACGCTCTGCGGCGACGATTTCGCGTGGCCGACCGTCAGCGAGTGCTCTCGTGCCGATCCCCGTCCTGTTTGCCGTTCTGTGTGCCGCATTCCTGCATGCGTCATGGAACGCGCTCGTCCGCAGCAGCGGCGACCGGCTGCGCTCGGCCACCGTGCTGCAGATCGCGATCGGGCTGTTTGCGCTGCTGTTCCTGCCGGCAGCGGCGCCGATCACGCCCGCGAGCTGGCTCTGCGTCGTCGCATCGGCGGTGATCCACGTCGTCTATACGTTGCTGCTGGTGCGTGCGTACGAGCACGGCGACCTGACCGTCGCGTATCCGGTCGCGCGCGGCACCGCGCCGCTGCTCGTCACGCTCGGCGCGGCGGCGTTTGCGGGCGAGCACCTGAATGCCGGCGCGCAATGCGGGCTCGTGCTGATCTGCGCGGGCATCCTGGCGATCGGCCTGGAGCGCGGGCGCGACGCGAAGCACCGGATGATGCAGGTCCTGCCGACCGCGTTCGCGACCGGCGTGTCGATCGCGGCGTACAGTGTGGTCGACGGAATCGGCGTGCGGGAAAGCGGCAACACGGTCGGCTATACCGCGTGGATGTTCGTGCTGACGGGCGCGATGATGGCCGCGTACTACCGGCTGCGGGCGGGGCCGTTACGGCTGACGCAGGATGTCGGCGAGACGGCGAAGGCCGCGTGCGGCGGCGTGTTCGCGGCGCTCGCGTACGGCATCGTGATCTGGGCGATGGATCGCGCGCCGATGGGGCCGGTGTCGGCGTTGCGGGAAACGAGCGTGGTGTTCGCGGCGCTGATCGCGCGCGTGTATCTCGGCGAGCGGCTGACGCCGCGCCGGGCGGCCGGTTGCCTGGTGATCGCGGCGGGGGCGTTGCTGATCAGTGCGTTCGAGGCGGTGAGGTAAGCGGGCCGCGCGTGCGGCCCGGTGCGTCAGCCTTCCACCGGCATCGCGCTCGTGCACTTGATCTCGTCGAGGCACACGCTCGAATGCACGCCGCTCACGCCGGGAATGCGCATCAGCGTCTCGAGCAGGAACGTGGACAGCCCCTTCAGGTCGCGTGCGACGACCTTCAGCACGTAGTCGATATCGCCCGTCACCGAAAAACACTCCTGGATCTGCGCGAGATCGGACACCAGTTTCTGGAACTTCGACAGGTCGCGGATATGCCCGCGCTCCATCGTCACGTGCACGAAGGCGGTGACGCCAAAACCGAGCGTGTCGGGGCACAGCCGGGTTTCGTAGCGGCGGATCGCGCCGATTTCCTCCAGCCGCCGGTGGCGGCGCAGTGTCTGAGCGGGCGACAGGCCGACCGCCTTCGCCAGATCGAGGTTCGACGCGCGGCCGTTCTCCTGCAGGATCGCAAGCAAGTGCCGATCGAGGCGATCCAGAACCGGTTCATGCATTTTTATTTCCTCATCCGTCTCCTGGATGCAATCTTATCTCATAATGTAGGGTTTGCATGAACGGGTTACGAAACCCGATTTCGCCGTCGCGACGCTAAACTGACGCCGGATTTTCGTGTGCGATCGCAGCAAGGCGGGCGCGGCGACGGTCGGCGGCCGGTGTGGCGGGGACGCCGACGCGAATCGGGCGCCGCCACGCGAAGATTGCAGTCCCCAACCCGGTGGCTCCACGAACGGCCCCGGCACAGCAAAACAGCGCCCGGCACACCGAGGCGCACCGCACCCCGCTTCAGGCGGAGGCGGACAGAGTGGAGAAGACATGGTTTCTGGAAACGAGAGCGACGGCCTGAAGCGCGGGCTGAAGAACCGGCACATCCAGCTGATTGCGCTCGGCGGCGCGCTCGGCACGGGGCTGTTCCTCGGCATCGCGCAGACGATCAAGATGGCCGGCCCGTCCGTGCTGCTCGGCTACGCGGTGGCCGGCATCGTCGCGTTCTTCATCATGCGCCAGCTCGGCGAGATGGTCGTCGACGAGCCCGTCGCCGGCTCGTTCAGCTACTTCGCCAACAAGTACGTCGGCCACTTCACCGGCTTCCTGTCGGGCTGGAACTACTGGGTGCTGTACATCCTCGTCAGCATGGCCGAGCTGTCGGCCGTCGGGATCTACGTGCAGTACTGGTGGCCCGGCGTGCCGACCTGGGTGTCGGCGCTGGTGTTCTTCGTCGCGATCAACCTGCTCAACCTGGCGAGCGTGAAGTCGTACGGCGAGACGGAATTCTGGTTCTCGATCATCAAGGTCGCCGCGATCGTCGGCATGATCGGCTTCGGCGGCTGGCTGCTCGCGAGCGGCCATGCCGGGCCGGAGGCGAGCGTCCGGAACCTGTGGCAGCACGGCGGCTTCTTCCCGAACGGCGTGTCGGGGCTCGTGATGTCGATGGCCGCGATCATGTTCTCGTTCGGCGGGCTGGAGCTGATCGGCATCACCGCGGCCGAGGCCGACGATCCGAAGCGCAGCATTCCGCGCGCGACCAACCAGGTGATCTACCGCATCCTGATTTTCTACATCGGCGCGCTCGCCGTGCTGCTGTCGCTGTATCCGTGGGAAAAGGTCGTCACCGGCGGCAGCCCGTTCGTGCTGATCTTCCATGCGCTGAGCAGCAACCTGGTGGCCAACGTGCTGAACGTGGTCGTGCTGACGGCCGCGCTGTCGGTCTACAACAGCGGCGTGTACAGCAACAGCCGGATGCTGTTCGGCCTCGCGCAGCAGGGCAATGCGCCGAAGGTGCTGTGCTCGGTGAACAAGCGCGGCATCCCGCTCGCCGCGCTCGGCGCGTCGGCGCTCGCGACCGGTGTCTGCGTGCTGGTCAACTACTTCATGCCGGGCAAGGCGTTCGAGGTGCTGATGGGCCTCGTCGTGTCGGCACTGATCATCAACTGGGCGATGATCACGCTGATCCACCTGAAGTTCCGCCAGGCGAAGCGTGCGGCCCGGGAGGAGACTTCCTTCCGCAGTCTGGGCTATCCTTTCACGAATTACCTGTGCCTGGCATTCATGGCCGGCATTCTCGTCGTGATGTACCTGACGCCGGATCTCCGCCTGTCGGTGTACCTGATCCCGGTATGGCTCGCGGTGCTCGCCGTCGGGTATCGCTTCCGTCAGAAGAATGCAGGCTATGCGGTGCACGACGGCGCATCCGCACGCTGACGCAGGCCGGCCCGATCATTCTTCCAAACGAGACAGACTCAAGCCATGTTCGAACACATCGACGCGTACCCGGGCGACCCGATCCTGACGCTCAACGAGAACTTCCAGAAAGATCCGCGTGACCAGAAGGTCAACCTGAGCATCGGCATCTACTTCGACGCCGAAGGCCGGATTCCGGTGATGGGCGCCGTGCGCGAAGCCGAAACCGCGCTGCAGCGCGACCTCGGCGCGAAGCCGTACCTGCCGATGGTCGGCCTCGCCGCGTATCGCGACGCCGTGCAGGCGCTCGTGTTCGGCGCCGATCACCCGGCCCGCGCGGCCGGCCGCATCGCGACGCTGCAGACGCTCGGCGGCTCCGGCGCACTGAAGGTGGGCGCCGATTTCCTGAAGCGCTATTTCCCGGATTCGCAGGTGTGGCTCAGCGATCCGAGCTGGGAAAACCACCGCTTCATCTTCGAGCGCGCCGGCTTCACGGTGAACACGTATCCGTACTACGACGAGGCGACGGGCGGCCTGAAGTTCGACGCGATGCTCGCGGCGATCGACGCGCTGCCGGCGCGCAGCATCGTGCTGCTGCACGCGTGCTGCCATAACCCGACCGGCGTCGACCTCGACGAAGGCCAGTGGGAGAAGCTGATCGACGTGATCGAGGCGCGCGGGCTGCTGCCGTTCGTCGACATGGCCTACCAGGGCTTCGGCGCGGGCCTCGACGCGGACGCGTTCGCGGTGCGCGAACTCGCCCGCCGCGGCGTGCCGGCGCTGGTCGCGAACTCGTTCTCGAAGAACTTCTCGCTGTACGGCGAGCGCGTGGGCGGCCTGAGCGTCGTCTGCGAGGATGCCGCGGCGGCCGACCGCGTGCTCGGCCAGCTGGCCGGCGCCGTGCGCTCGAACTACAGCAACCCGCAGACCTACGGCGCGAAGGTCGTGGCCGCCGTGCTCGGCACGCCGGCGCTGCGCAAGCAGTGGGAAGAGGAACTGGCGGCGATGTGCCGCCGCATCGCGCGGATGCGCCAGTCGATCCATGACGGCCTGCGCGACCATGTCAGCGGCGAGGCACTGACGCGCTACGTGAAGCAGCGCGGGATGTTCACGTACACGGGCCTGACCGAATCGCAGGTCGACGCGCTGCGCGAAGTGCATGGCGTGTACATCCTGCGTTCGGGCCGGATGTGCGTCGCGGGCCTGAACGACTCGAACGTCGCCATCGTGGCCGATGCGATCGGCAAGGTGCTGAAGAGCGGCGTCTGATCGCGGCGCGCCCCGGCGCGCCGCGCGGCTGGCCGAACCGGCTGTCTCCCGCAAGGGGGCAGCCGGTTTTTCGTTGTGCGGCCGCAATGTCCGCCACCCGGCTGACGCGGGCGCAGGCGCGGCGGTACGATCACGCAATCGGACGCAACACGAACAGGAGCGACATGGGCATCCGGATCATCCAGCTCGGCTCGCCGCGCGCGGCCGGCGAGGGCCTGCGGATCGGCACGGTGCGGCGGCCGCCGCGCGGCGTGCCGAAGGCGGAATTCGCGTCGCGCAACTACTATGATGTATGGCTGCCGACGTTGTCGCCGAGCCCGGAACTCGTCGCGCAGGCGCAGGCCGCCGAATCGGACGCCGAATGGAATGCGTTCCGGCGTCACTTCCGCGCGGAGATGGCGCATGGCGATGCGCCGAAGGTGCTCGACCTGCTGGCGGCCCTGTCGGCGACCACCGCGTTCTCGATCGGCTGCTATTGCGACGACGAACGCCATTGCCACCGCAGCGTGCTGCGCGAACTGCTCGCGGAACGCGGCGCGACGATCGAGCCCGACGCGGGTTGAGCGTCGGTTGAAGGCGGGTTGAAAGCGAGCGAGCGTGTCGTCGCTAGCCGCGGCGGCACGCTGCCGCCGTCCATCGTGCGGCGCAGCGAACCCGTTGACGTGGGTCAAGCGTGGAGGCGCGCGCGCCACTATGCTCTTGTCATGGAGCGATCACGACGATGACAGGCGGACAGATGCAGATTGCCTTCCCGCCGGAACCGCCCGAATATTGCGCACGCGATCTGGTCGTGGCGTTTTCGGCGCTGGTCGACGGACGTTGCGTGCAGTGCGCGGTCACGGCTGAGGCGCTGGAAGATCATTTCGGCGCGCCGTCGCTGCTCGAACGCGACCTGCTGGCCGCATTCGACGCGCACCGGTCGGCGATCGAGGCGATGGCGCGACGCATGCTCGAGGAAATCGGCGGCCGGCCGGTGCTGCTGCACAGCGGCCACTTCCGGCTCTGAGACGGATACAGCAGGAGGGTGCATGACACTGCAGGGCAACATTCACGAACGCGACTGGTCCGTCGAAGTCGAGACGCGCCCGTGCGAATCGGGCGAATTCCGCTGCCGCGTGTCGGTCGAGCATGGCGCCGGCGCCACGCGCTTTCACCATACGTTCGAGCACAGCCATGCGTATCCGACCGAGCGGGAGGCGATGATCGAAGGGCTGCGCGCAGGCATGACGTGGATCGAGATGAAGGCGTCACAGACCTTCAACGTATGAACGATCCCGCGCCGACGAAGGCGCGGGCAGACTATCGGCCGGGCCGCGATCGAAGAAATCGCGCCGTGCCACGGGCAACACCTGCCGCCGCATTTCGATGCGGGCGGCATATGCAAGGCGGTCGACGAGCGGGCGGCCCCGTCAGGAGACACGACATGGGCGTGGGCATGCAGATCGCCTGCCATGGATTCGCGGGTACCGCCGCGATCGAAGCCGAAGCCGGCGCGCTGCTGGTGCGGCTCGAGCGCTTCCGCGCGCTGATCGGCGGCTGTCACCTCGCCATCGAATCGCGTGCCGCGGCCGATGGCGCGCGCCGGTTCGACGTGCGGCTCGACCTCGTGATGCACGACACGTCGCGCTGGCTGCTTCCGGCGTGTGTCGGCGACGATTTGGACGACACCCTTCGCCGCGCGTTCAAGCAGGCCGAACAGGCGCTGATCGCATGCCAGGCGGGCGGTGCAAGGGTGGGGCTGCGCGATGCGGCGGCAGGCAGCCCGGCGCAATAAGGCATCGCACGCGATGCCGCGCCGGCGGCCGGGCGTCGGCGCGCCCGGTCAGACCCGGGCGAGCGCTTGCGAGTCGATGATGCGCACGCGCTTGCCGCGCGTTTCGACCAGCGCTTCGCGATGGAACCGCGAAAACATCCGGCTGACGGTTTCGAGCTTCATCCCGAGATAGCAGCCGATTTCCTCGCGCGTCATCCGCAGGTTGAATTCCGTCGCCGAATAGCCGCGTGCCTCGAAGCGCGACGACAGGTTCAGCAGGAATTGCGCGACCCGCTGTTCGGCCGACATCGTGCCGAGCAGCAGCATCTGGCTCGATTCGCGGACGATCTCGCTGCTCAGCATCTGGTAGAGGAAGTGCTGCATTGGCTTGATCTCGCGGCACGCCGCTTCGAGCGCGCCGAACGGGATGATGCACACGACGCTGTCTTCGAGCGCGATCGCGTCGCAGCAGTGCTGGCCGCTGCCGATGCCGTCCATCCCGAGCGTTTCACCGGCAATCTGGAAGCCCGTCACGTGTTCGCGGCCGTCGCGATGCATCATCACCGTCTTGAACGAACCCGCGCGCACCGCATAGATGCTCTGGAACGGATCGTCGGTGCGGAACAGCGCGTCGCCCTGGCGCACCTGCCGGGTCGTGCAGATGATCGCGTCGAGGCGGCCGTATTCGGCGGCCGTCAGTTGCGGCGGCAGGCACATCGAGCGCATCGCGCACGCCGAGCAGCGCGCGGCGGGATGCTTGGCGGCGTCGGCACGCGTGACCGCGCGAAGCGGAATCGTCGGCCGGGGCGTGATGGATACGTCGGCGGCGCAGGCGGTGGCTGTGGACATGAGTCACTCCGGCTCGTCAGGGGTGGTGCACGCGAGCGTGCACCAGGGATTCGATGACGCGGCATGCGGCGTCGAATTCGACGGTCTTGTCGAAGAAATAGTCGGCTCCGGCCGACGCGCATGCCTCTCTGAATGCCGGCGCCGAGTGATTCGTCAGCACGATCGTGACGATGCGCGGCGCGGCTTTCGACAGCGTCCCGATCAGGTCGAGGCCGCTGCCGTCCGCCAGCCGCAGGTCGACGATCACGACATCCGCCTGGCTGCTGCGGATGTGCGTCCACGCGTCCTGGCCGTCTTCCGCCTCGCCCACGACGGCGACACCGCGGATCGCGCCGACGAGCAGCGCGATCCGCTGTCGGACGGCGACGGCGTGATCGACGAGAAACACCCGGAGCGCGGCGGGCAACTGGCTGGCATTCATGCCGGCAGTATCGTGTTGCGCCGCCGAAAATGAAATCGGCCGAATTGGAAGTTGATGTAGGCCGCGGCGACGCGTTGTAGGGCGATTCCTACAACGCGTACGGGAAATCGCCGGAGCGGCCCCGGTGTGACGTGCCGCGTGCGGGGCGGGCGGGTCGTGCTGCCGGATCAGCCGGCCCGGCGCGCGTCCAGCGCATCGCGCGCGGTTCGGCACGCGGCCAGATCCCACGCCGCACAGCCGACGCTCTTGAACAGCAGCGGCCCGGTACGGTCGAATGCGCCGCCCAGCACGTCGGCGAGCGACGCGACCTGCTGCCAGTCGACCTGCGCGACGATCAGGTCGCCGGCCTCGTGGCGGGCGCCGGCCGGATCGTCGACGACCAGCCGGCTGGCACGCACGGTGTTCGCGTCGATTTCCGCGGCGTCCGCGGTGAACGCGCCGACGCCGACCACCAGCCGGCCTTCGCGCGCGGCTTCGCGGTAGACGGGCGTGCGGCTCGTCGTCAGCGTCACGACGACGTCGATCGCATCGGGAACCGCGTCGCCGTCGAGCGGTGTGAGATGCGGCGCGTGCGCGCGGTGCGCGGCGCAGAATGCCGCCGCGCTGTCGGCGCGATTGCCGCGCACGTGCAGGCGCGCGTCGGGAAAGATCGCCGCGAGCGCTTCCGCGTGATTGGCCGCCTGCTTGCCGGTGCCGATCAACAGGATGTCGCGCGGCGCGGCGCCGTGCAGCGCCTGGATGCCGAGTGCGGTGATGGCCGCCGTGCGGCGTCCGGTGACCGTCGGGCCGTCGAGCGCGAAGCGCATCTCGCCGGTGGTCGCGTCGTACGCGGTCACCTGGCCGAGGATCGTCGGCAGCCCGCGCGCGCCGTTGCCCGGGCACACGTTCACGAGCTTGTGGGTCGCGAGGTCACGCGCGCTCGACGGCATCGACAGCATCACGCCGCCGGCCTGCAGCGGCACGACCAGGCGCTCGGGGCTGACGATCCCGCCCGCCGCATAGTCGGCGACGGCCTGCCTGAGCGTGGCGAGCAGCGCCGGGTAGTCGAGCAGCGCGGCCGTGTCGGCCGCATCGAAAACGGGAATCGGGGAAAGCGCGGTCATCGTGTACGTCGCATGCGTCGGTGAGCGTGGACGACGGGCGCATGCCGCGCCCGCCACAAAGCTGCCGGATACCGTGGCACTGGGCAGTGTGGATCGAATCTATACCACTTTCTGGCCTGCCCGCAACCCAGAAAATAAAGCGCCTCGCCGTTTTTGGTTCTAATATCTGTCCAGAAGGGCCGCCTTGGCCTCGATGCCGGCGCGCTCCGGTATAGTGCGAACCCATTCCAGATTCACGCCCGCGACCGGGCAGGAGCTACACGATGATGTCCGCGCGTCCCGACTCACTCGAAGGCGGATTCAAGCCGCTGCAGATCTACGAGCAGGTGGCCGAGAAGATCCGCGACGAGATCCGCGCGGGGCGCTACGCCGCCGAGTCGCGGCTGCCGTCCGAGCGCGAGCTCGCGGGGCTGTTCCAGGTCGGCCGGCCGGCCGTGCGCGAAGCGCTCGGCGCGCTGCAGAACGAAGGGCTCGTGTTCACGAAGCGCAATTCGGGCACCTACGTCGTCGCGGCGCCGCTCGACGTGCTCGCGCAGCGCGGCGACACGCACGAGGCGTCCGAAGCCGATTTCAGCCCGACGTCGACGCTCGACGTGCGGTTGATCCTCGAGCCGGCGATCGCGCGCCTCGCGGCCGCGCACGGCCGGGCCGACGCCGGCGCCGAACGCTACCTGGCCCAGATGGAAACCATTACCGACGTCGACGATCCGCATCAGCGGGCGCTGTGGAACGAGAGCGACCGGTTGTTCCACCGGCAACTCGCGTTGATGACCGGCGACCCGCTGATCGTGAAGATCGCGGACGAAGTCGCGAAGACGATGGACCAGCCGCTGTGGAAGCGGCTGAAGGACGACGGCATCTACGACGCGGGCCGGATCCGGCTCTACGTGTCCGAGCATCGGCTGATCTACGAGGCGATCGTGTCGGGCGACGCCGATGCGGCGGCGTTTTATGTCGAACAGCACATCCGCCGCGTGCGGCGCGACATCGCGCCGAAGTGACCGCGTCGAAATCGTTCTGGTCTGAAAAATGACCAGAATCGAACACTTTATTTTGAAATTGCTTGCGCGGTGACCACGCGTGTCCTACATTGGTTTCACACAAAACCAATCAGGAGACATCATGCGACACCTCGTTACCGCGCTTTCGGTGGCCATCGCCGCCGGCGCGCTGACTTCCGCGCACGCGCAGGAAGTCGTGATGATCGGCCATTCGGCGCCGCTGACCGGCCCGCAGGCCGCGAACGGCAAGGACAATGAAAACGGCGCGCGGCTCGCCGTCGACGAACTCAACAAGGCCGGCATCAAGGTCGCCGGCAAGAGCGTCACGTTCAAACTGGTTTCCGACGACGACCAGGCCGACCCGAAAGCGGGCGTGCAGGTGGCGCAGAACCTCGTCGACAAGGGCGTCGTGGCGGTGCTCGGCCCGTACAACTCGGGCGTCGCGATTCCCGCATCGCGCGTGTACTCGAATGCCGGCGTGCCGATGCTGCCGGTTGCATCGAACCCGGCGCTGACCAAACAGGGCTTCAAGAACATCTTCCGGATCGGCGCGAGCGACGAGCAGCTCGGCGGCACGATGGCCACGTTCGCCGCGAAGACGCTGAACGCGAAAACCGCCGCCGTGATCGACGATCGCACCGCGTACGGGCAGGGCGTCGCCGAACAGTTCATGAACGTCGCGAAGGCGAACGGGATCAGGATCGTCGACCAGGAATACACGAATTCGTCGGCCACCGATTTCCTCGGCATCCTCACCAAGATCAAGGCCAGCAACCCCGACGTGATCTTCCTGGGCGGCTACGCGGCACAGGGTGCGCCGATGGCCAAGCAGATGAAGCAGCGCGGCCTGCGCGCGAAGCTGCTCGGCGGCGACGGCATCTGCTCGGCCGACATGGGCAAGGTCGCGGGCGACGCGGCATCGATCGTCTACTGCGCGCAGGGCGGCGTCGCGCTCGAGAAGACGGCGGCCGGCCGCGAATTCCTGAAGAAGTACCACGACACGTATCACACCGATACGCAGGTCTACGGCGTGAACTACTACGACGGGATGAAGCTGCTCGCCGATGCGATGGTCAAGGCCGGTACGACCACCGACAAGGCGAAGCTGAT
Organism: Burkholderia sp. Bmkn7; assembly: GCF_041103175.1. NCBI lineage: Bacteria > Pseudomonadati > Pseudomonadota > Betaproteobacteria > Burkholderiales > Burkholderiaceae > Burkholderia > Burkholderia sp. Bmkn7. The sequence goes on from NZ_JBGCUH010000002.1 coordinate 2,074,495, forward strand.
CGCGCAGCTCGCGAAGTCGAACTACGCGGGCGTCGCAGGCACCTATTCGTTCGACGCGAACGGCGACCTGAAGGGCGCGCCGACGACCGTCTACGTGATCCGCAACGGCCTGCCTGAGCCGTACGCGAAGTAAGCGACCCAGCGACGCACCAGGCGCCGCACAAGCCTGTCACCGGACGGCGGCGCGACCGCCGTCCTTCGTTTCCACGCATCCGATCGACCATGAAAATTTCCCGATCCCTTTCCACCGTCGAAGTGCATACGGGCGGCGAAGCGTTCCGCATCGTCACGAGCGGGCTGCCGAGACTGCCGGGCGACACGATCGTCCAGCGCCGCGCGTGGCTCAAGGAGAACGCCGACGAGATCCGCCGCGCGCTGATGTTCGAACCGCGCGGCCACGCCGACATGTACGGCGGCTACCTCACCGAGCCGGTGTCGCCGAATGCCGATTTCGGCGTGATCTTCGTGCACAACGAAGGCTACAGCGACCATTGCGGGCACGGCGTGATCGCGCTGTCGACCGCCGCCGTCGAGCTCGGCTGGGTGCAGCGCACGGTGCCGGAAACGCGGGTCGGCATCGACGCGCCGTGCGGCTTCATCGAGGCGTTCGTGAAGTGGGACGGCGAGCATGCGGGGCCGGTGCGATTTGTCAACGTGCCGTCGTTCATCTGGCAGCGCGACGTGTCGGTCGAGACGCCGTCGTTCGGCACCGTGACCGGCGACATCGCGTACGGCGGCGCGTTCTATTTCTACGTCGACGGCGCGCCGTTCGACCTGCCGGTGCGCGAAGCGGCAGTGGAAAGGCTGATCCGCTTCGGCGCGGAAGTGAAGGCCGCCGCGAACGCGAAATACCCGGTCGTGCATCCGGAGATTCCGGAAATCAACCACATCTACGGCACGATCATCGCGAACGCGCCGCGCCATCCGGGCTCGACGCAGGCGAACTGCTGCGTGTTCGCGGATCGCGAGGTCGACCGCTCGCCGACAGGCTCCGGCACCGGCGGCCGGGTCGCGCAGCTCTACCAGCGCGGGCTGCTCGCGGCCGGCGACACGCTCGTCAACGAATCGATCGTCGGCACGGTCTTCAAGGGGCGTGTGCTGCGCGAAACGACGGTCGGCGGGATGCCGGCCGTGATTCCGGAAGTGGAAGGCAGCGCGCATATCTGCGGGTTCGCGAACTGGATCGTCGACGAGCGCGATCCGCTGACCTACGGTTTTCTCGTGCGCTGAGTCGCCGCGCCGATCGGCCGCGCGTTGCGCGGCTTCCCGTTTGTCGTACCAGGCTTGGCGCGTCGTTCCCGTCAGGGAGCGCGCGCCTTTTTTGCGTGTGAACCGGCACCCGGCCGCCCGCGCAGGCGGGCGCGACGCCGTCGCGGTTCGGCCGGCCGCGCGAGTTTGGTACGATGCACCCTTTTCAGCCGAGCTCCACCCGCGTGAATCGCCGAAACGTGTCGTCAGTGCGTGACTTCTGTGCCAGATGGGTCGCGCGCGCCCAACCCGTCGCGGCTGCCGCCGTCGCGAGGGTCAAGCCTCTCGCCGCCGTTGCGTGGCACCACCTGCGTCATCCTACGCGCCGCGGCGTGCTGCTCGCGGGCGCCGCCGTGCCGGCGCTGTTCGTGGCGTACGTGGTCGTGCTCATCCCGTTTACGCCGGGCATCGGCGACATCCGCAAGGCGCGTGTCGACCAGCCCGCGCAGGTGCTGTCCGCCGACGGCAAGCTGCTGGCCGAATTCAAGCCGTCGAACCGGGAATGGGTGCCGCTCAGGCAGATCTCGCCGCACATGGTCGATGCGCTGATCGCGACCGAGGATCACCGCTTCTACGAGCACCACGGCCTCGACTGGAAGCGCACGGCATCGGCCGCGCTCCATACGTTCTCGGGCAGCCGCCAGGGCGGCTCGACGATCACGCAGCAGCTCGCGCGCAACCTTTATCCGGACGAAATCGGCCGCGCGCCGACGCTCACGCGCAAGGTGAAGGAGGCGATCACCGCGCTGAAGATCGAGGCCGTCTACAGCAAGGACCAGATCCTCGAGACCTACCTGAACACGGTGCCGTTCCTGTACAACGCGTACGGCGTCGAGATGGCCGCGCGCACCTATTTCGACAAGTCCGCCGACGAGCTGGACGTGCTCGACAGCGCGACGCTCGTCGGGATGCTGAAGGGCAACAGCTACTACAACCCGGTGCTGAACCCCGAGCGCGCGCTGCAGCGGCGCAATACGGTGCTCGGCCAGATGGTGAAGTACGGCAAGCTGTCGCCCGCGCAGTTCGCGCAATTGCAGCGCCGGCCATTGCGGATCGATTTCGAGCGCCAGAAGGAGGCGCCCGGGCCGGCGCCGCATTTCGCGCAGCAACTCCGCAAATGGCTGATCGCGTGGGCCGACCGCAACGACTACAACATCTACGCGGACGGGCTGATCGTGCGCACGACGATCGACTCGCGGTTGCAGCAGATGGCGACGCAGGCGCTCACGCTGCAGGGCAACCAGTTGCAGGGCATCGCGAACAACGCGTGGAGCGGCCGCGACGGCTGCGGCACCGACAACGAGGTCTTCCGCACCTTCATGCGCGAGTCGCCCGAGTACAAGGCCGCGCAGGACGCCGGCAAGGACGACGCGGCCGCGATGAAGCTGCTCGCGGCCGATCGCGGTTTCATGCGTGCGCTGTGCAAGACCAAGACCGACGTGCAGGCCGGCTTCCTCGCGATCGACCCGCGCAACGGGCAGATCCGCGCGTGGGTCGGCAGCCGCGACTTCACCAGCGAGCCGTTCGACCACGTCGCGCAGGCGCGGCGCCAGCCGGGCTCGACGTTCAAGCCGTTCGTCTATGGCGTCGCGTTCGCGAACGGGATGAAGCCGGACGACACGTTCATCGACCAGCCGGTCGAGATCCCGTTGAAGGGCGGCGAGATCTGGCGGCCGAACGACGACGTGCCGCCGACGGGCAAGCCGATGACGCTGCGCGACGCGGTCGCGCTGTCGCGCAACCGGATCACCGCGCAGGTGATGGAGAAGGTCGGGCCGGCCTCCGTCGCCAGGCTCGCGCGCGACATGGGCGTGCGGGAAAGCCCGCTCGAACGCGTGCCGTCGCTCGCGCTCGGCACGAGCCCGGTCACGCTGAAGGAGATGGTCGCGTCGTACGCGACGGTCGCGAACGGCGGGCTGTATGTCGAGCCGCAGATGGTGACGCGCATCGAGAACCGCCAGGGCGACGTGCTCGCCGAATACGCGCCGGCGCCGCCGGAGCGCGCGCTCGACGCCGAAACCGACAAGACGCTGCTCAGCGTGATGCGCGACGTCGTGACGCGCGGCACGGGCGGCAGCATCCGCACGCGCTTCGGGATTCGCGGCGACGTGGCCGGCAAGACGGGCACGACGCAGGACAACGCGGACGGCTGGTTCATCCTGATGCAGCCCGGCCTCGTTGCCGGCGCGTGGGTCGGTTTCGACGACGGCCGCGTGACGTTGCGCAGCGATTACTGGGGGCAGGGGGCGCACAGCGCGCTGCCGATCGTCGGCGATTTCTTCCAGCGTGCGCAGCGCGCCCGGATCGTCGACACGAAGGCGAAATTCGATACCGAGCCGTCGCCTGGCTGGTTCGCGTCGTTGCGCGAGCGCGTGACGGACCTGTTCGACACGTGGTTCCCGCCCAAGCCTGAGAAGACGCCCGCGCCGGCCAGGACGCAGCGGGTGGAGCGCGCGCCCGAGGCTGACACCGGCACGGAATCGGCCGCCTCGGCCGCCTCCGCGCCGGAGGCGGCATCGGGTGGCATCGTCGAGGAATGGGTGCCGGCGTCGGAAGTGGCCGCGTCGGCTGCCGCACTGTCGGCCGGCGCGTCGCAACCGCAGCCTGCTCAGCCGCCAGCGGGGGCGAGCACGCCAGGCGGGGGCAGCTCGGGCCTCGGTACCGCACCGGCCGCCGCCCCTTCGGCTGCACCGGCCCAGCCGCCCGTGCCGGCCGCTCCCGACGCGAGCGGCGCTTCGCAGTAACGGAGCCGTTCAGATTTCGCGCGCGGCTGCCGTAATCATGGTGTCATGACAGATCGCGCGGTCGCTCCGCGCCTCTCCGATGAGGCTATTTTCCGACTACGTCGCGCTCGCGCGCGACGATCTCGCCGCCGGTGTCCCGCTCGCCTTCGATCTCTACGATGCCGACGGCGCCGCGCTGCTGCCGGCGGGCACGACGCTGCGCGATGCCGCGCAGCATGCATTCCTGTTCGACCATTTCCGGCCGGTACGCCGGCGCGACGACACCGAAGCCGAAACCGAAACCGCGCCGCGCGCGCCCGACGCGGTGCCGCACGCCACGCGAATGGGGTTGTCGGCGGGCGCCGCGATCGGCATCCGTCGCCGGGTCGGCACGACCCGCGGGCTGCAGCGCTACCGGCTGATCGGCATTGCCGCATCGGGTGCGCTGTTCGTCGAGCCGCAGCCGGCGGCAGCGTTCGACTTCACGAGTGGCGACGACATCGAGGCGGTGGCCATCGGCCGTGCCGCGGTGTCGCGTTTCGGTGCGACGGTGGAGTCGGTGCAGGGGGCGGGCGGCGCGCGGTTCCTGGTCCTGTCGCCGCCGGGTTTCGTCGACCGCCTGCGCACGCGCGCGGAGCCGCGCGTGCCGGTGCGGATCGCCGCCTGCTGCGCAGGCGGAGCGGAGGGCGCGGAAGGCATCGGGATGGTGCACGACATCAGCGTGAGCGGGCTGTCGATTGCCGTCGACCGGCCGATTGCCGCCATCGGCGAGCCCTTGCGCGTGCTGCTGCCGTACGGGGCGGGCGGCCGGGTCGAGCTGCTGGCGCTCGACGGCACGGTGCGGGCCGTCCATGCCGACCCGGCGGCGCCCGCGCTGACGCTGCATCATGCGGCGTTCGGCGAGACCCGCGCCGACGACCTGATTCGCCTCAAGGCGCTGCTGTTCGACCGGCTGATGGCGTCGTCGGGGCGCTGATGCCCGGCGGGGCGCGCCGGGCACCGTATCGCGGCATTCGGTGCGCGAACGCCGATAATCGTCTGACGATTCAGTGAATTCCGCGACGATTGTATGTTTTCCGTCAACAGTGAATTCGCGATTTAAGTATTTACCCTGATAGAGCCGCCTCCTAGACTTCTACTCATGCGCAACGACCCCGAGTCCGAAGCGCCTGACAAAACAATCCTGGAGGTAATGCATCATGAAATCGCTGATCAAGGCAGTTGCACTGGCCGCCCTGGTGGCCGCACCGGTCGTTTCGTTCGCCCAGAGCCAGCAGCCGCTGACGCGCGCGCAAGTGCGCGCCGAGCTGGTCCAGCTCGAAAAGGCCGGCTACAACCCGAACGACTGGATCAACTACCCGGAAAACATCCAGGCCGCGCAGGCAAAGATCGCTGCCGCGCAGAACACCGGCGCGCAAGCCGACGCAACGGGCTACGGCTCGAACCCTGTCGGGACGTCGCAGTCGGGTCAGCGTGTGCTGGTGCCGGCCGCCACCGACCGTTCGTCGGTGTTCTTCGGCCACTAAGCCCGGCAGCGCCCGCAAGGGCGCCCGGCGCTTGCCGTCTCTTCCGAAACCCGTGCACGGTGTCCGTGTGCGGGTTTTGCATTTGGGCTGCCTGAATCGTCGGGGCGGGCGCGAGCGCGTTGCGCCCGATGCGCATCAGCGGCTGCTGCCCGCCTGGCGCGCGCGTGTCGCGAGGACGGCCGCGACACCGCCGAGGATCGCGACCGATGCGAGCGCGAGCCGCCAGGTCGGCTGTTCCGACAGGAACAGCACGGCGCCGCACGCAGCGATGGGGGGAACGGAGAGCTGAACCGCCGCGGCGCGCATCGCCGTGAGGTGCCGCAGCGCGGCATACCAGAGCACGTAGCCGAGGCCCGAGGTCAGCGCGCCGGAAAGCACGGCGAGTACGACCCCGGCCGGCGTGACGTGGAAGCGGGCGGCGAGCGAGGCGCTCAGCGCGAGCGCCAGCGGCGCGGCGCGCAGGAAATTGCCGGCGGTCGCCGCGACCGGATCGACGGGCCGACGGCCGCGTATCGAATAGATTCCCCATGCGATGCCCGCGGCCGTCATCAGCGCGGCGCCGCGCGGCGTCGGCGCGGCGAGCCCCGGTGACACGAGATACACCAGTCCGCCGAGCGCCGCGCCGAACCCCGCCCAGCCGGTCGCGGCAAACCGTTCGCCGGCGTGCCATCCCGCCGCAAACATCGTCAGCTGCACCGCGCCGAACAGGATCAGCGCGCCGGTGGCCGCGCTGACGGTCAGGTACGCAAACGAGAAGCACGCGACGTACACGAACAGCATCGCCGCGGCGGGCCAGTCCGCGGGCGGGGCGGGCCGCCGCGCACCCGCGCGCGCGACGATCGCGAGCATCAGCGCGCCGGATACGAGACGCAGGCTGCCGAAGCTGGCCGCGTCGATCCGTCCGGCCTGCAGCGCGAGCCGGCACAGCAGCGAATTCGACGCGAACGCGAGCATCGCGATCGACGTCAGCGCGGCGACGCGCATGCCCGGCCGGACATGCAGCGCGAACGTGGTGGCAAGCGGTCGCATCGCGGGCCTCACGCGTGGCTGGCAACGATCAGCACGGCCGCGCCGAACAACGCGGTGCCAAGCGGCGCGGTGAGCGCCTGCCCCCAGGCTGCATTCTTCTCGAGTGCCATCAACGCGGCGAGCGCCAGCATCCAGCCGAGACTGCCGGTGCCGACGATGAACATCAGCAGCATCAGCGCCCAGCAGCAGCCGACGCAGAAGAGCCCGTGGCTGACGCCGAGCGCAAACGCGTGACGCATCGGCGTGCGGCCACGCCAGCGGCTGATCACGAAACTGAACGGCGTGCGGCAACGATCGAGGCAATGCGTCTTCAGTCCGCTGAACTGGAACGCGCCCGCGAGCGCGAAGACGGCCGCGCCGATCAGCCAGCCGCGCCACGCGAGCGCCGGCACGCGCGCGACACCAGCCAGCACCAGCCCGTGCAGGCCGTGCGCGACGAGGCCGAAACCGCTCCACGTGGCGACGTAGCCGATGCCGACGAGCGCGAGCAGGCGCGTCTGGTCGGGGCGGCTCGCGACGACCCGGGCGAACGCATCGAACAGCGACAACGTCGTCGGCAGCATCATCGCGAGGATCATCAGCGTCCAGCCGGCCGCGTCGAACGCGGCCGGCAGCCACAGCGTGCCGCCCGGCAGCGCGCGGCATAGCGCGCTGAACGGTGCGGACAATGCGCTGTCGCCGTGGTCGAGGTACCGCCCGTACGGGCTGCGCGTCCATGCCCACAGCGTGAGCCACGCGAACGCGACGAGACTCGCTAGCACGAGCGGAAACAGGCGCCGATGCAGCGAAGCGGCCATGACCGTGGGCGTGCAATCGCGCTTCATGCGTCGAACAGGAACGTGCTCTGCAGCGCGTTGTGATTCTTCAGATCGACGTCGATGCCGATCGCCGCGTTTTTCGACCGGTAGACCGGCGCCTTGCCGACGAACACGGGCGCGCCGGGTACCGTCGAGAACACGGTGTCGGTCAGCGTCGTCTGCGCGCCGCTCGGGCCGAGATACGGCTCCAGTTCCGCGTGGTAGTCGGTGCCGATCGACAGTGTGCCGCGTGCCCCTTCGACGTTGAACGTGATGGGGGCGCGTTCGATCGACACGACCGTGCCGATCAGTTTCGCGAGTTCCGCGATCGGGCCGCCGGCCTGGCCGGTGTAGACCTTCAGCAGCGCCTGCTCCTGCGCGTCGGATGCCGTGTCGCTGACGTAGATCGCGGCCGTCCAGTTGCCTTGCAGGATGTTGCCCGGCACACGACACACGGCGGCGATCGTGTTGCCGCTCACGTCGACGCCGTCGACGGTGCCCTGGTCGACATGCCATGCGACGATCGTGTCGCAGACGCCGAAATCCGGGTCCTCGCCGATCCAGCACGGGCAGAGTACGCGACAGTTGCAGACCTCGAGCAGACGGCCTTCCAGGTGATAGCTCATGATTCCCTCCAGGGAGCGACGGCGAAAGCACGTTGGGCTGGGTGGAGGAACCTGACTGACGAGTCGCCACCCCGCTCGGCGATGCGAACGCGAAATGCGCTGAGGAATGCGCGGAAGCGGAGACGGGATGGATGCGATAGCGCGGGCCTGAAGCGGCGTATCGATTTTCCAGTGTAGGTGCGCGGGGACGATATGCAAGCCGTCGCGGGCGCTGCGATGCCGGCTGACAAGCCGGCGCGCGTGCGCTAGCATCGCGATCGGTATCGCCGCCGCATGGCGGCCGATGCGCGACAGCACGACAGGCCCGGCACCGGGTTCCACGACTTCAACGAACAACAAGGAGCATCCATGCGTGTCTTGACCGGCCTGCTGTGCGCACTGGCGCTGGCGGCGAACGTCGCCCATGCACAGGCGAATTGTGCCGACGCGACGGACCAGGCGGCGATGACGGCATGCGCCGATCGCGCGTACAGGAAATCCGACGGGGAACTGAACCGGATCTACCAGGCCGTCACCGCGCGCCTGCGCGATGCGCGGCCGCTTGCCGACAAGCTCGTGAACGCGCAGCGTGCGTGGATCGCATACCGCGATGCCGAATGCAGCTTCTCCAGCGTGAACGCCGAGGGCGGCAGCGCGTATCCGATGGTCGTGTCGACCTGCCTCGACGATCTGACGAAAGCGCGAACCGAAACGCTGAAGGGTTATCTGTCGTGCGAGGAAGGTGATCTCGCGTGCCCGGTGCCCGCGAAGTAGGCGTGGTGAGCCGCCCACGGCCGGGCGCACGGCGCACGCCATCCGCGGCCAGACATCGCTAGACGTCGTCCGTTTCGTCGAGCAGCTTGTGCCGCATCGCGTAGCGCACCAGCGCCGCTTCGTGCGGCATCTGCATCTTTTCCAGGATCCGTGTCTTGTACGTGCTGACCGTCTTCGCGCTCACGCACAGCGCGTTGGCGATCTCGGTCAGCGTCTGGCCCGCCGCGATCCGCCGGAACACGTCGAATTCGCGATCGGACAGCCGCTGGTGCGGCAACGTCTCGGCCGGCTCGTTCAGGCTCTGCGCGAACTGCTCGGCCATCGCGAGGCTCACGTAGACGCCGCCCGACGCCACCTTCGTGACCGCGCCGACCAGCTCGGCGCTCGCGCTTTCCTTCGTCAGATACCCCGACGCGCCGGCGCGGAACGCGCGCACCGCGTACTGCTGCTCCGCGTGCATGGTCAGCACGAGTACGCGCAGCGCGGGCTTCTCGTCCTTGATCTGCTTGATCAGCTCGACGCCGTTGCGGCCCGGCATCGACAGGTCGAGCACGAGCACCTGGGCGGGCGTGGCGCGCACGAGCGCGATCGTCGACGGGCCGTCGCAGGCTTCGCCGGCCACTTCGAACCCGGTGGCGTTCTGGAGGATGTGCCGCAGACCGTCGCGTACGAGCGTATGGTCGTCGGCGATGAGCACCTTGATCATGTGATGAGCGTTTCCTGTTGTACGGTGCTGAGCGGGAGTGCGACGGTGATCGAGAAACCGCGCGCGAGCGCGGTGTCGATCGTCACGGTGCCGCCCAGCATGTGGGCGCGTTCGCGAATGCCGATCAGGCCGAACGATTTGTCTTCGTGGGCCGGGCCGCCGGGTGCCGAGCCGCGGCCGTTGTCCGCGACGCGCAACACGCAGTAGCCTTCCTCCACGTCGAGCCGCAGCGCGACGCGCGTCGCATCCGCATGGCGCGCGACGTTCGTCAACGCTTCCTGGACGATCCGGAACAACGTGGTCGCGCCCGTGCTGGTGAACGTGAGGCCGCCCGTTTCGATGTGCCGCTCGACGTCGATCCCGTAGCGGTTCGTGAAATCGTTCGCGAGCCATTCGATCGCCGGCACGAGGCCGAGATCGTCGAGCATCACGGGCCGCAGGTCGGCCGCGATGCGCCGCACCGACGCGACCGTCGCGTCGATCAGCCGCCGCATGCCCTGCAGGTGCGACAGCACGCCCTCGTCGGGCAGCGCACGGCCGGGCACGCGCAGTTGCTGTTCGACCACCGACAGATCCATCTTCAGCGCGGTGAGCTGCTGGCCGAGGTCGTCATGCAGTTCGCGCGCGATGCGGGTCTTTTCCTCTTCGCGCACGTTCTGCAGGTTCGCCGACAGTTCGCGCAATTCCTCGCGCGACAGCTTCAGCGCATTCTCCGCGCGCTGCCGCTCGGTGATGTCGCGCAGCATCACCGTGTAGAGCTTGCCGGACGCGTCGCGGATCTGCGAGATCGACGCCTCGATCGGGAACTCCTCGCCGTTGGCGCGCAGCCCGAACAGCACCCGCTGGCGGCCCATCTGACGTTCGGACACGCCCGTCACGCCGAACTGGTCGACGTGCTTCGCGTGCGCGGCGCGGAACCGCTCGGGGATGAAGCGCGACAGCGGCGCGCCGATCGCTTCCATCGCGGACACGCCGAACACCTGCTCGGCCATCGGATTGAAGATCACGACCGTCTGCTTCTCGTCGATCGTGATGATCGCTTCCATCGACGAACGGATGATGCCCATCATCCGCGCCTCGTTGAGGATGCCGCGGCTGCTCGCACCGGAATCGGCGGCACCGGTGCGGCGCAGCAGTGCATGGACGAGCATCGCGAACGCGATTGACGCGATCAGCCCGGCAGCGAGCACGGTGCCGGCCGCGCGTTGCGCGCCGGTTGCGCTCGGGCGGCCGTCCGCGGAATAGGCGAGCGTCAGCACGGTGCCGCCGAAGCTCAGCTCGTCGGTGCGCCGCATCAGGTCGGGCGATGCCGACGCCTCGTCGGTCGTCGTTTCGACGCTGACGATCGCACGCCGGTCGCCGCCGGCGGTCATCGACACGTCGATTCCGCGTTCCGCGTCGAGCGCGCGCTCGATCAGGCGACGCGGGCTCAACGCCGCGAACAGCACCCCGTCGGCGGCGGTGTCGCGCGTGCCGGACAGCGGGGCGGCCGCGTGCGGCGACGCGGCGACCGGCACGAACAGCGTGAAGGTGCGGGCGTCGCGGGATGTGTCGTCGTCGGCCGGGTGGACGCCGAGCGCGATGTCGCCGGTCTGCAGCGCGCGCGCGAGCGGTGCCGCGTCGGATGCGCCGAAGCGCACGACGGGCGAATTCGACGCGGGCGCGCTGAGCACCGCAGTCGCGAGCGTGCCGGCCGGCATCGGGTTCGTGCCGGCGAGCGCGGTGCGGGTCGCGGGCGGCAGCGGCGCATAGCCGATCTGGCGAACCGGCGAGCGGCCGCTGTCGAGGTCGAGCGTGTCCGCGTACCGGCGCCACTGCTCGGGCGTCATGTCCGGGACGAGGCTGAACGCGCCGCGCGCGCCTTCGAGCACGGCGACGCCGGACTGCAGCTCGTGGCGGAGCATGGCCGTCACGTGCGACGTGCGGCGTTCGAAACGCGTATGGACGGCGCCTTGCCACTGCTCGCGCACGAGCAGCGCGACGCCGAGCGACAGCGCCGCGCCGGCGCACAGCGCAACGACGCCGGCCGCGAGCGGCTGGCGTAACATGATCTGGAGGCGCGTGGGCCCTCGGGCGTCACGCGTCGGGGTTCCACTGGCGGTCATTCGATGGCCATTCTGTTGTCGGGGGCCGCCCCGTGGCACGAGGGCAGCGCAGCAAAACCGGGCAAAACTCGCACCGGGTGCACGCAACGTCTATTTTCAAGATGAAATTGTGCGCGATTTACACGTTTTTTGTAATGGGGTCACTAGAATTTGCGGCAACCGGCGTGAAGCAGCGGGCGCGCCGGCCGCACTTGACGCGCATCAACGGGCGCGTCGGCACGTGGGGCAGACTGTTCGGCAGGCCACCCGGCACCGGGCCGGGTGGCGATAACGGGCCGCTGTCGCGCAACGCGCGAGGCGTGCCCGGTCGGAGGGACGGACCATGTACAAGCGGATTTTCGTCGGGCTCGACGGCAGCCCGAGCGCGCGTCTCGCGCTGAACGAGGCGATCCGGATCGCGGCAGCGTCAGGCGGCGAAGTCACCTGCGCGTATGTCGTCGAGCACCGGCCGCAGCTCGTCGACGTCGATGCGGGTTTCGCGGCCGAGCGCGATGGCGATGCGGCCGCGACCGATGCCGCGACGCCGGTGCTCGACGCTGCGAAAGCGGTGCTCGCCCAGGAGCATGTGCCGGGCACCGTGCGCGCGCTCGACGCCTACGGCGAGGATGTCGCCACCGTGCTGATGCGCACGGCGGCCGAAACCGATGCCGACCTGATCGTGATGGGCACGAGCGGGCGGCACGGCCTGCGCAGGCTGCTGCTCGGCAGCGTTGCCGAATCGCTGCTGCGCGCGGCCGACCGGCCCGTGCTGCTGGTGCGGCACAGCGAGCCCGGCGCGCCGTCGGCTGCGTGACGTCCGCGGGCGCGGCGCTGACGCATGGGCGGCGGCGGTCGCGCGGATTCGCCGGATGACGGCCTGATGAAACGGAAATGCACGACGCGCCGGCCGACGCTCGGCGTGTGAACGCGGCTGCCGTTTCTGCCGCGCCGGCCACAGGCCGGGCGAGGGCGGTACACCCGATGGGCTCCATGGGCGCAGTCGCGTGGGCATGGTTGCATCCCGATACGCAGTTCTGGCAGCATCGGCCGGTGTCCGCTTGTTCGCCGCGCGCATGGACGCGGCGTTCGACCCAGCGGCATCCGGCGGCATGCGGTCGCGTTCGCGACGGGCGAAGCGATCCGGTGCGCCGGGTGTCCGGTTCCTTACCTAACCGACGTCATCCGCCATGCCGATTTCCGCTACCGACCTGATTCGCCAGTTCGACCTGCAGCCGCACCCCGAGGGCGGCTATTTCCGCGAAACCTACCGTGCGACCGATTCGGTCGTGCGACCTGCCGACGGCGCGCCGCGCGCCGCGTCGACGGCGATCTACTACCTGTTGTGCGACGGCGCTTACTCGTCGTGGCATCGGATCCGTTCCGACGAAGTCTGGCATTTCTATGCGGGCGATCCGATCGAGGTATGGGTGCTCGACGAGCGCGACGGCTTGACGATCCACCGGCTGGGCAACCCGCTCACGCATCCGGGCACCGTGTTCCAGGCGGTCGTGCGGGCCGGGAGCTGGTTCGGCGCGCGCTGCGCGGCGCCGGAGCACGTCGCGCTCGTCGGCTGCACGGTGGCGCCGGGTTTCGAGTTCGCGGAATTCGAACTGGCCGACGCAGCCGCGCTGGCCGCCGCGTTTCCCGACTACGCGGAATACGTCGCGCAGCTTGCGCAGCGCCCGGACGCGTGAGCGCGACGGCGGTGCCGGCAACCTCCCGAAGCCCGCGCCGCAGGCGCGGGTTCCGCGCGATCGCGGCCAAACCCGTTTAGAATGCCCGTCATGCACTGGTTGGCTGCGGACGTGCCGCGGCGGCCGCTGCCCAGCCGGTCCGACGGCCCTCGTCGCGCGGCCGCATGTCTTCCAGGAGCGCCGCCGTGTGGCACTTTCCCATCGCTATTCCATCGTCGCTCGGCCCGTGGGCCGTGTTTGCGAGCGTGTTGATCACGCAGCTCGGCGTGCCGGTGCCGGCCGTGCCGATGCTGATTCTCGGCGGCACGATGGCGGCAATGGGGCAGGCATCCTGGGTCAGCATGTTCGCGGCGGCGATCGGCGCGACGATGCTGGCCGATTCGCTGTGGTTCTTCATGGGCCGCACGCGCGGCCGGCGCCTGCTGAACGGCCTCGTGCGCTTCTCGCTGTCGCTCGACACCACGCTGCGTTTCGCGCGTAACGTATTCGAAAGATACGGCGCGCCGCTGCTCGTGCTGTCCAAGTTCCTGCCGGGCCTCGGCCTCGTGTCGGCGCCGCTGCTCGGCACGACCGCGATCGGTGTCGGCGTGTTCCTGTTCTGGGATCTGGCCGGCGCGTCGCTGTGGGCCGCGTTCTGGCTGGTCGGCGGCGCGGCCATTCACGACCAGATCGTCCAGTTCGTGCTGTGGGTGCGCGCGAGCGGCGGCACGATCCTCGACGCGTTCCTCGCGATCTTCATCACGTTCCTGCTGTACCGCTGGGTGCGTCGCGTGCAGTTCCGCCGTTATCTCGCACAGGTGCGCATCTCGCCGCCGCAGCTCGTCGAGATGATGACGTCGGACGAGCCGCCGCTGATTTTCGACGCGCGGCCGAAGGCGATTCGCGAGCGCGAACCGTACCGGATCGCCGGCGCGGTGCCGGTCGATCTCGATTCGCCGGACCTGCTCGACCCCGAATTGCTGAAACGGCCGATCGTCGTCTATTGCGTGTGTCCGAACGAAGCCACCGCGAAGCGCCTGATCGCGAAGATGCAGCGCAAGAAGATGATCCACAACATCCGGGCGCTGAAGGGCGGCCTCGATGCGTGGGAAAAGCACGGCTACCCGGTCGAGCCGATGCCGGCCGATCTCGACGCGTCGCGTTATTTCGTGCGGCCGGAACACGGGGCGATCGAAGGCGAATATACGGTGCGCGCAACGCTGTCGAAGTGACGCCCAGAGGGGCTGTTCGTGACGAAGAAAGCGTGCCCAATTTCGGGTGGGCGGTAAGCTGACCTGCGGCGCTCAGAGGTTCCAATCCGAAAGCCAAACTCGTCTGGTTGCGAGATGTATTGGCATACGACATTCGCGTTCAGCGGGTTGCAAGGGCGCTATCTCAAGAAGAGTTTGGTTTCGCCGCCGGGCTGGATCGGACCTCTATCCATCAGGTTAAAAGAAACGTATCGGTCGACCATGTCGAACGAATCGCGATAGCGCTGGAAATCGATCCGGCTCCATTGTTATGCCATCCCTTAGGGACGGAGTCCCTACCTCCTTTGGCACGCTTGGTAACAATTGGCGATGCCGCCCGACAAGGTCGAGTGACGCATGCATGCGCGCGCCGCTTCCGGCGGCCCTGCGTAAGTGCGTGTCGAGTCGGCAAATATTCCTCAGTCTTTAACTACAATCGTGCCCGAGCGACCTGACGTCGCTGCCGGCTGACTGTCTTTGCGTTGTTCCGCTGACGGTAGCGAACCTGAGAGAAGGACGACAAAAAATGGCGCTTAGACGACCCGCGCCCAGGGACCTGAAGAATCGCGACCTGTACGAGGCCGTTCATCGCGGGTTGTTGCAGCACGACCGGCTGTTGATGCTGGATACACCACTCGGCAAGAACGCGTTGACCCCGTTGCGGGCGCGTGGATCGTCCGGGGTGGGCGGTGACTACCATTGGACAATCGACGTTGCGTCACTGCGCGACGATACGGCGCTGCTGTCGCTGATGCATCAGCCCGTCACCCTGTGGATTCAACAGCGTACGGCGCTATACGCAGATTCGGTTTATCGACCCGTGCACGGTTTCGTGCATCAGGTTGGATATTTGGGCGGGGACGGTAGCGTTTCAACATACCAGCTTGAATTTTCATCCGCGCTGATTTTCCTGAGCAAGACCCGCAACGATGAAGGCTGGCTCGAAAAGGACGCGCGTGAAATCATTTCCGACGTGTTCAACCGCTATTCGCAGTTGCAGGGGCGGTTCCGGTTCGACCTGACGCGCGAACCTGCGGTGCGCTCATGGTGCCGTCAGAGCGAATCCGATCTTCATTTCGTGTACCGCCTTCTCGAAGATGAGGGCATGTATCTTCGTTGGGTCCACGAACCGACGAAGGAAGGCGAGCCGCCGAAAACAACGCTTGTTATCGTGGACCGCGTATCGTCGATGCCGGAAGCAAAACCGGCCGAATATTATCGCGGGAACAGTGATCACGAGGCGGACGGGTTCACTCAGTGGGCGGTCATGCAGACCATGCAGAGCCTGAGTTATATGTCGCGTGCGTTCGACTATAAGCGCCCGACATCCCATTTCCAGACGGAAAGTGCCCTGCAATCCACGACATATGTAATGGACGGCGGGCGGCAGTCGGAATCGCGCAGCATCCCTGCTGCACCGATGACGATTTATCAGCCGACGGCGTACGGCTATCCGGATTCAGACAGCGGCGAAGGCCGTGCCCGTCGTCGTGTTGAAGAGTGGGATTCGCGTGCGCGTCGCTATTTCGGAGTCGGCGGTCTGCGATGGCTCGATGCCGGATCGCGATTCACGTTGGACAATCATCCGCGTCACCCCGAAAGCGATCCCAAGAAGCGGGAATTCCTCGTCATTGAGGTGCGTTGGTTCATCGAAAACAACGTGTCGATTGGTCGACAGGCGACGGAATATCCGCGCAGTCTGCGCGCAACGCTGGCCGAGCAGCAGGCAGCACATGGGACGCGCTTCAAGACACCAGAGCACCCGCAGGACGGGACGGCCGGGTTTTTCGTCATCGAGGTTGAGGCACAAGAGGCGAGTGTCGAATATCGCAGCCCGCTCGCGCATTCCAAGCCGAACATGACCATCGAGCATGCGATCGTCGTGACGCAGCAAGGATCGGAAGCGTGGACGAACGAGCGGAACCAGGTACGTGTGCATTTCGCATGGGATCGCAAAAATCCAGACGGCACATTCGCGTCGTCGCCGCTGCTATCGACCATGCAGGCCGATACGGGCAACGGCTACGGCTCGGTGCACGTGCCACGGGCCGGTGAATGGGTTTTAATCGCCTACTGGGCAAACGATTGCGACAAGCCGTTCATTTTGGGGCGCGTCAACGGCGGCACGACACCTTCTCCGTGGCATTCGAATGTGCTGCTGTCGGGATTCCAGTCGCAAGGGTTCGGTGGCACGGGCGCGTTTAACGCGTTCGTCCACGACGACGCCACGAACCAAGGCGGTACGCGGCTCGTTAGTTACACGGGCAGCAGCTACGCATCGATCGCGCAGGGATATTTGATTCAGCAGAGCGGAAACACGCGCGGGCGATATCTCGGTTCGGGATTGCTGTTGCACGCCGACCATTACGCATCTGTGCGCGGCAGCCGGGGCGTGTCGATCAGCGCCCATCCCGTGTCGCGTGACAGTGATCAACTCGATGTCGACGAAGCGCGTGAACAGCTTACACGCTCAAAAGACCTGCTCGGCAGTATTTCGGACGCAAGTGAACAGCATCAGGCCGAGAGCCTGAAACTCGGTGTCGATGCGCTGACGACGTTCACCGACGCAACGAAGCAAGCGGCATCCGGCGAATCATCCGGAGGTCGGACGGCAGGCGGTGGCACGGGTAACGCCAACTCCTTCGCTGAGCCGCTGTTGCTGCTCGGCAGTCCGGCCGGTATCGGCCTGTCCACGCATCAGTCGCTACACGCGAGTGCCGACCAACAGGCGAACTGGATCAGCGGCCAGGATTCATATTTCGCGGCGGGCGGATCGATGCATGCGGCTGCGATTGATCACCTGAGCCTGTTTGCGCGTAATCAAGGCATCAAAGCCGTGGCGGGCAAGGGCAAGGTCGAAATACAGGCGCGGGACGGCGATCTTGAAATGATCGCGCAGCAGCTTGTGAAACTGTTGTCGGTGGCCGGCCGGATGGAAATCGCAGCCGATCAAGAGCTAGTCCTGTACTGCGGCGGTGCGACGATCCGCATCAAAGGCGGCAACGTCTCGATACACGCACCGGGCAATGTTGACTTCAAGGGCGCGTCATTCAGCTTCGCGGGGCCGGTCAGTGAGTCGTACGCGATGCCGCAGTTCAAACCGTCGTATCAGGCGCATTACGTCCTCAAAAGCGAGAACGACGGCACGCCGATGATTCGACACGCCTACGAAATGAAACTGCCATCGGGACGAACCGTGCTCGGCCATACGAACGATCTAGGCGAGACAGTGCCGGTTTTTACGCCGAGTGCACAGAGTGTGAGCCTCAAGGCGTTCGAGCAAGAAAAGCAGGATGTCGAGCCGTGGAAGTATGCAGGTGGTGGAGAGCCTGATATTTGGGCCGATTACCTGAAGGGTGACCCTGACGAGCGCACGTGAGTGCCGACGATACTTGGAGAACAAAATGGGCGGATCACTTCAACCGGCAGGCGCGTGCGAGACGATCAAAGAACGCGTACCTGAGTACGCATATTTGCCGCCGGGAACCAAGGGATATTTGCAGGAAAAGGTCGAGAAAGCACTGAAAACGGCGAAATATGTTCCCGTCAAGTTGCGCGATGGATCGATCGTTCACCGGTTGCTCATGCAGTCCGCGATGAGTGTGCCGATGATCATCGAGGAAGAGTTCAAATGGAAGTGGATATTTAGGTACAAGGCCGAAGTCAGCTTCGATATGACACCGGCAGATGCAATGATCGGTGGTATTCCTATTCCGTTCCTAAGTAACGAGAACCCCTACGGGGCGGAACGTCGCCGCAGTTTGAATCCATTTCCACCGGGGGCAACTGTCGGTCTGCTACGACGTCCTGATGTAATCATTGTTGATAAGGAAGCGATTCTTTGGCCGGGGCGTGGGACGATTGATCGCGAGGGCGGCCGCCATGTTCCGAATTTGTTGCGGCTTGTCGAAGTAAAGTTTCCGGGTGACTCTTTGGGTGAGGCTCAGCAAGAAGCCTATAAGCTGATCGCTGGTGAATACAAGAATCGCATGACCGTGATCGACGTGACCGATTGCAACGGTGAACTACAAAAGATCCCCAAGCCCGTGCCCGTGCCCGTTCCCGCACCGAAAACCAATGATGAGAAGGAGCGGCAGACTGTACCCATCCGCAGTGTTCCCGCTGTCCCGCACCATGTCTGGTATGAGGACTGGTGGCAAAAGGCGCACGAGTTCGGCGAAGAGGTCGAACATGCGGTCGCCCCTGTCTGGGATGCCGTTCATCGTGGATATTCATTCGTGTCTGCTGAAACCAGTGCGTTCCTGCATCAGCATGCGGCGTGGATGTTTACGGCGGGTCAGTGGGTCGCTGACAAGGCGCATAGCGCTTGGGTATGGGTTGACGAGAAAGGGCACGAAATATTCCGCTACACGGCTGCGCAACTCAAGGCCGGATGGGAGGCAATTGTGCAAATGACCGATATGACGTGGGATGTGCTCACGCATATCGATTGGGCGCAGGTCGGCGTGACGATGCTGAAGGGGGCCGCGATAGCGGTAGCCATTGTGGTCGGCGTTGCGATCGTGATCCTGTTGTTGCCTGAGTTGATTGCGATATTTGCTGCTCTGTGTGCGATTATCGCGGCTGGCGCGGAAGCTGCCGCGGGCCTTGCTGCGGCGCTTGGCGTAGTGCTTGGCGGTGGGAGTGCAGTGGCAGCGCTGGCTGCGAACTGACTGAATTTATGCCCGACTGATCAATAGACGACCCGATTATGACTTTGAGTGATCCGAAACCTGTCTTGACGCCGTTGCAGGCGCTTTCCCGCTATCAAGAAGATTTGAGCGTGCGCCTTGCCGACAACTCGATGGGTGTGTTGCCGGGTGTCATCGGTACGGTGTTCTTCGAGCGTGGTTCGCAGCCTGAGGTGCGACAGGCGATCCTCGACTGCTTCGACCGCTTCACCGAAATGTTCGGTGAGCATCTGAAGGGAGGCAAGGACACTGACCTCGGTAAGTTTACGAAGCGGAACGACAAGGGTATTGAGAAAATTCGCCGTGCGATCATCGATTCGCCGCCGCATTTGAAAGTGAGTGTTGTTTTGTCTAGTGCGATGGATCAAGACACTGCGGCTGAATATAGCATCAAGACGCTCACGGGGTCGGCACTGGCACAGGACTATGTTCATCCCAACGGGTTGCTGCGCGTGGCAAAAGGGAGGGAATCTGGATTGTCGTATCTGAAGTTCAATGTACCAATGAACTTGATGGCGACCAGTGAAGGAATTGCGCAGTACGAGGATTTTTTGAGATATATCTGCGGGAAACTCGTTGTGCGTGCTGGTTACGGTGGATTAGCGCCGATACTTGCATTTAATTATAATCGGTACATGCCGCAGGAATGGGCGCTTGCGGAACGTTTCAGTGGATTGGATATTGATAGCACTGCTCACCTGCAGAAATCAGATTACGAGGCAAACTCGTATGAGGGCGATTTTCTCGAAGAAATGACGGCTCAGTATGACTACCTGCGTCCTGGTGCTAAGGTTGCTCGATGGGGTTTCATCAAAGGAGTGAGTTGGTACACGATCCTGGGCGAATTGTTCATCGAGCGCTTGGGCGGCGAAGCGGTGATTCGAGAAAAACTGGATCGCCCTGATATTCACGTCGAGCGCGCGAATGCTTGCTTGATGATCCGTGCGGGTGATTTCCCGCGCCTTGGCGCTCCTGAAGAGGGTTTGCCTGAGCCGTACGTGTTCGTGAATAGCGTCCTGCGGACACTCCGCGATCCCAAGCCTGATGCGCTGCATACCTATATTCCCGATCTGCCGAGTGCGGATGTGAAGAACGCGCGGAAGTGGGTAGCCCGTTTTGACTTGCCCGATGCCCCGCCGATCCCTGAGCCGCCGACTATCGTTCCGCCGCCCGTGAATCGCGAACCGGCCCGCCAAAGTGTGCGGGGCGGCAGTACATGCCCGGAAGCGGGGTGGTGGCATACACCAGCCAAGGCCGGAAGCCGTCGCTATTTCGAAGCGGGCGAAACCATGCCGGTGATCGAAGGCAGTTCTTGGGGTACGACAAACTGGCACTGGTCGCCGAGTGAGAAACAGAACGGGTAGCGTTGCATATTCGACGTCGGGGGAAGAATGACTGGTGAGATTGAAGCGATCGTCAGGAAAAATATTTCAGGTGTTTGCGATTCGTTTGTCTTGAATACGGTGTGCGTCGCGCTTCAGGACAATGGCTTTATCGAGGCTGCGGGACAGAACTTGTCCAGCGTTCGAGCAATTCATCGGGCAAGCGAGAGAATTTGCCCGGAAATTATAAAAAGAGACTTGCGATTTCAGGATTTTCTTGTTGATCGAATTATGGTTGCGAGTGTAAGGCCGCAGCGACACTGGCTCATCGAGGCGCTTGGAAACCTAGACTCGTGTGTTGACCGGGGGAACATTTTCAAGCATGCGATTACGCCTCAAACGTCTTTGCTGACGTTAGCTTGGGGGATTCCAATGCTCCTTGCAAATGTTGCTTTCGGGATTAAAGCTAGCTATTTTCGGAAATTTACTGCTCATGGGAAGTTTGATGGGTGGGTGGAAGGGAACGTAAATACCGAGAAAATTGACGCGCGTATGATACTTGAAGAGCTATTGACCGGTAATGATGGAGTGCCTGCGAAATACCGTCAAAGACTCGAAGAGGCTTTGAAGAGGTATTGACGTGAGTAGAGTTTCGGTCCGCAGGTTGGTTATTGGCTCGTCCTCGCGGTAAGCAGGAAGTCGGTGCCAGTTCGAGAAAGGCATGAGCACCGCCTGTCATCGAACAGAGCCAGTTGGGCACGATACCTGACGAGCAATACAACACGGCTAACGATCATGACGAGATACATGATTTTCGACGGCGATCATACGACGGTGGCCGGAACGGTACAAGCTAAGGCTACGCCGTTCGCGCTCGACGGCAGGCACATCGCGCATGAGGATGACGATGTGTTCTGCCCGGTATGCAAGACGATCGGCAAGATCAAATGCATCGGCCCGCGAATTCCGATGACCGGGCCAGATGGTCGCCGCGTAGCGCTGAGTGATGATCTGTGCGTTTGCAAGTGTCCGGCGCCGCCGTTACTCATTCCGTCGCAGCACGTCATGTCGGTGGACGTGTGAGGTAGATCGAACGCGGTTGACGGTCGATGTTGTGACGTTCAACTCCGTGCTAATGTCAACTCGCGTGTCGTTGTATTCCCGATGCAAGAAACGTTCACCGACTCGATCATGTATCTCACCGAATCGAAAGTAGTGCCGCTATCCCGTCAGTTTCTTGAGTCATCAATCGCGTTGATTGACGCAGCGTTCTCGCGTGATCCAACGCTTGCATGGTGTCTGTCTGCTCAAACCCCGGGATTCGATGCCCGCCGGACGAATTACCTCAGAAGCTACTTGCAATATCATCACGACGCTTCGCTTCCCGTTCTCGGTGTATGGGTGCGGGATGCACTGGTTGCCGTCAGCTATTTTACGCCGGGTTCAACTACGGAAAATACATCCAGCCTTGCAGAACTAGGGCATCAGATCGCATCTGGTTGTGGCAAGCGATCCTTGCACAGAATTGACTTGCTCCGGAGGGTCGTAGAGTCAAAACTCTCATGTCACGACTGCAGTCGGATTGAATTCATCGCCGTTTCTCCACTGATGCAGGGTCACGGAATTGGCGCATCGCTCCTACGGGCTACGCTGGCATATCTCCAAGATATCGAGCCAGACAAGAATGTATTCCTTGAGACTGGCGAGGTACGAAATCTTCCGTTCTATTTGCGACACGGATTCTCCGTTCGGCAGCGGATTGGCTTTCCCGGGCTAGATCAGTATCTCCTGCGGAAGGACGCTGTGTGCGGTGGTCTGGCAACGTCAAATGAGTGAAGTCCGCAACGGTTCCTTAAGAGCCTGCGTTTGCCACGAACTGATCCAGACGGACATGGGCCGTCGCGATCACGCGAGTCGGAACCCGCCACGATTTCCACGAAAATCGACTGGCGTGAAACCACTGATCCTCCATATAATCCCGCCTGCATATTGCGTGCGCATGATCGCGCACATTCGACGCGTATTCGTTCGCGCCGAAAGCGATTGATCCCGGTGCCGTCCGTTACGCGCTCAGCCGCGTCACACGGGCCGCACGGGCGTATTCCGTGAAAGGCCCGATCCGTTTTCCGGATTGTTCTGGAAGATACGGATAATCCGCGGCGATTCCCATCGGATTGACGCAGTATCCGTGTCGTTTCTTATTCGGAAAACGACGGCGGAGATTATTTCGTTTTCGGCATGCCGGGTTCGGCATGAACGGTCGCGCATTGATATCGACAATGACGGCGGCCCGTTCACGGCTGCCAGGAGACGGACTTGAAACAACCAGAAGACCAGTTGCACCGTGGGCTGGAAGAGCGGCACATCAACCTGATGGCGCTCGGCGCGACGATCGGCGTCGGCCTGTTCCTCGGCTCGGCCACCGCGATCCGCGTCGCCGGCCCGGCCATCCTGCTGACCTACCTGCTGGGCGGCATCGCGATTTTCCTGATCATGCGCGCACTCGGCGAGATGGCGATCGCCAATCCCGTCGCCGGCGCGTTCAGCCGCTACGCGCGCGACTACCTCGGGCCGCTGGCCGGCTATCTGACCGGCTGGACCTACTGGTTCGTGTGGATCGTCACCTGCATGGCGGAAATCACCGCGGTCGGCGTCTACATGCACATGTGGTTCCCCTCCGTGCCGAACTGGATCTGGGCGCTCGCGGCGCTCATGGCGATGGGCTCGGTGAACTTCATCGCGGTCAAGCTGTACGGTGAATTCGAGTTCTGGTTCGCGCTGATCAAGATCGTCACGATCGTGCTGATGATCATCGGTGGCGGGTTGATGATCGCGTTCGGCATCGGCAACGGCGGTGTCGCGATCGGCCTGTCGAACCTGTGGTCGCACGGCGGTTTCATGCCGAACGGCATCAACGGCGTGATCGCCGCGCTGCCGATCGTGATGTTCGCGTATCTGGGCGTCGAGATGCTCGGTCTCACGGCAGGCGAGGCGCGCAACCCGGAGAAGTCGCTGACGAAGGCCGTGAACTCGGTGTTCTGGCGCGTGCTGATTTTCTACATCGGCGCGCTGTTCGTGATCATGTCGCTCTATCCGTGGGACCAGATCGGCACGCAGGGCAGCCCGTTCGTGATGACGTTCTCGCGGCTCGGCATCCCGGCTGCCGCCGGCATCATCAACTTCGTCGTGCTGACCGCGGCGCTGTCGTCGTGCAACAGCGGCCTGTTCAGCACCGCGCGGATGCTCTACAACCTCGCGCAGCAAGGCCAGGCACCGGGCAAGCTCGGCAAGGTCAACCGCAACGGCGTGCCGGTGTACGGCGTGATCGTCTCGGTCGCGCTGCTGCTGATCGGCGTGCTGCTCAACTATCTCGCGCCGCAGCACGTGTTCACGTGGCTCACGTCGGTGTCGACGTTCGGCGCGATCTGGACGTGGTGCGTGATCCTGATCGCACAGATGCGCTTTCGCCGCACGCTGTCGGCCGACAGGATCGCGCGCCTGCCGATCCGCGTGCCGTTCTATCCGCTCGGTTCGTTCGTCGCACTGGGTTTTCTCGTGCTGGTCGTCGTGCTGATGGCGTTCACGCCCGACACGCGCGTCGCGCTCGTGATCGGGCCGGTGTGGATCGTGCTGCTCGGCATCGCGTATGCGCTGTTCTACGCGAACCGTCCGGCGGCATCGGTGCCGACGAAGTCGTAAGCGGCGCGGGCAGGGGCCCGCGCGACCCTTGATCGCGATCATGCGCGCGCGGGCCGGACGTTCTATGCTGAACGCATCGATTGTCCGCGCTTCGCGTGGCAACCCGCCGATCCCCGCGACCGTGGCGGCCATCCGGCCGCCGCGCGCCGCTTCCGCGCGAAGCTCCCGTCGTCGTTCCGCGACGACGCGCACGCACGGAGGCCTTCGCCATGCAGCCTGCCCAGCCCATCCCGACGCTTGCGCGGATCGCGCTGGCCGTCGATCCGACGCC
Source organism: Burkholderia sp. Bmkn7 (assembly GCF_041103175.1). Classification (NCBI taxonomy): domain Bacteria; kingdom Pseudomonadati; phylum Pseudomonadota; class Betaproteobacteria; order Burkholderiales; family Burkholderiaceae; genus Burkholderia; species Burkholderia sp. Bmkn7. The sequence continues at coordinate 2,098,893 of NZ_JBGCUH010000002.1, forward strand.
CGAATCGCTGTCCGCCGCACGCTATGCGCGCACGCTGCTGCGTCCCGGCATGCGATTGCGCATCGTCTGCGCAATCGACAACCCCCGCCTCGTATTGCCCGACATCCCGCGCATCGACGCGCTGCTGACGTCCGCGCGCGAGGACATGATGCGCGAAGCGCAAGCCGTCAACGAGCGGATCGCCGCGCTGTTCGCCGATAGCGGGATCGAGGTCGAGCAGGCCATCGTCGATACGTCGGTGACGGGCGGCTCGGTGGCCGATGCACTGGTGAACGACACGTCGGAATGGCGCGCGGACGTGCTGATAGTCGGCGCGAATCCGCATCACGGGCTGCTGCGGCTCGTCGAAGGCGCGATGTCGGACACGCTGACGACACGCGCGCGCTGCGCGCTGCTGATCGTGCCGGCCGCCTATGCGCTGCCGTCGAATGGCGGCCTGCAGCGGCTGATGTTCGCGGTCGACGGCAGCGAGCCGTCGCTGCACGCAGTGCGCGTCGGGCTCGGCTTCGCGACGCCGACAACGTTGCTGTACGCGGCATACGTGATCGATCGCGCGGTTCGTCTGACGGATATCGTGCCGGTGCGCGCGCTCGAAGATGCCTATCGCGCGGAGGGCGAGGATGCACTCGCGAAGATCGGCCCGCTGTTCCATGCGACAGGGAACCCGACCAAGCGCAGTATCGTCGAAACCCGCCCGACCAGCGACGACGTGGCCCACGCACTGATGCGCGACGCCGTGCACTGGCGTGCCGAACTGCTGGTGGTCGGCACGCACGGCCGGCGCGGCATCGCCGCCTGGCTGATCGGCAGCGTCGCGCGTCGCGTGGCGCATCTCGCCCAGGTGCCCGTGCTGCTCGTGCGCGGTACCGAGTAAATCGCGCGGCGTCGAGATCGAAACCGGCCTGGTTTGATCTGCATCAGAAATGGCGCAAGTATCGCGTGAGACATTGACGGAACAACCGGCCACGCGGCCGGTCTGTCGTGCATGCACCGCGCAGCCGCGCGAGCGTCGAAGGCCGTGATCGACGGTGCGTTCACAGGCGTCACATCATTTTCCGGAGCCGCGACGTGCGATGCACGGCGCGTCATCCGGCCGAGAACTCTCTGGCACGAGGGTAGGCAGCCGTCGGCTGCCTTGGAGGACGGGCGGGGTGCAAGTCACCCCGCCCGCTTTCCGCATTGGTGTTGTCGTTGGCCCCGTCTGAAGTGCATTCCCCGCAGGAATCGTTGTCATTGCGACCGTGTGGAACGGCGCGTGGTGATGCGTGACGGCGCGCGGTGGCGCCGATGCGGAACGGCAAGGTCGCGGCAGGCTCACCGTTGCCGCGCCGTCGTCGTAAAGGCACGGCGTGCGGCAGGCGCTGCCGACGTTGCGCGGTGAGCAGCCATTCCACGGCCCCGTGCCGTGCCGGCCGCTTGCCCGCTCAGCCGGTGCGAAGCATCGACCGCAAGTCGTGTCGCCGGCCTGCGCCGCGGCGAACGCGCGGGCGCTGGCGCGCAATGTGCAGCGGCGCGCATATGCCGCATGTACGGTTGCGCAGGCGGTTTGCATGGGGCCAGCCGGGGCGCGCCTTGCGGCGTGCCTCGACCGCGGCCGGCGCGTCGGGTGCGGCCCGTGCGCACAGTGCCGCGGCGAACCGTTGCAGCGCGAGAACCGAGCCCGCGACGCTCTGGTACTTCTCTCGGCCGATCTGCCCGTCGAGCGTGACGAGCAATCCGGCTTCGCGAGCAAGCGCAAGCAAGGTGTCGATATCGTCCGACGGACGGTTGCCGGTCGGCACGGCCTGGGCGGGCAGGGCGCGTGTGTTGCTCGACGGACGGTTGCCGGTCGGCACGGCCCGGGCGGCCTGGGCGCGCGTGTTGCCCGACGCGCGCCGTTGGCCGTCCCGGCCCGGTAAGTTGCGATGTGCCATGGTTGGTCTCCTGCGCCAGGCCCCGCATGCCGGCTCGACGGCCGGCTGAGCGATGACCTGTATGAACGTTTCGTCCATGTCACCAGTATCGTGGGGCGCCAGTACCCTGCCAAGCAGCGTGCGCTGAAGTCGCTGTCAGGGATTGCGCGGCGCGTATCGGAATCCGCTGACACGCGGGGCGCCGGATCGGTCGTCCGGGCGACGATCCGGCCCGTTCGTTCCGACGAATGGCAGGTGCGTGGCGGAGCGCGCTTGACGCATGATTTCGGCCGGTCTAAGTTTGCCAATGCATCGGCGTGGAGCAGCGTCCCATCGTTCGCCCGCCGCCGGTGCCGCGCCCCGGGGTGGCGTGGCAGGTTTCCAGTTTCGTTCGCGGGCCGTTTGCGCCGCGAATCTTGCGCGGCCGGTTCGGGGACGAATCGGCACGGCGGCACGCAACGTGCCGTTGATCGCGCGCAAGCACGCGCCGGCGCATCGCACGCCGTGCGGCCGTTCAGTCTTTAAGCTTCCAGTACCTTCCTCTTTTCGTTCCTCGACTGTCAGGAGTCCGTCGATGTCCAAGGACAATTTGCTCGATTCACTCAAGGAAGCCGCCAGGCAGCGCGCGATCGGCGCGGATCAGTTGCGTGCGATGCTCGACGACGAAGTGCGCGCATTGTCGTCCGACGCGCGGGTGCACGATTACATCCACGTGTTCGCGATCCGGCACCTGCGCGAACGGATGCGCAGGCAGGACGAACTCGCCAACGACACGCGGGCCGACGGGCCGCCCGCGGAAGCCGATCCCCGTCCGGGCCACCGCCTGTAACGGACGCGCGCCGCGACTGGTGGCGCGGGCGCGGCGCGATCCGTCGCCGCGCCACGGCCGGGCTCCAATCGACACGCATGCATCCGTCGACCGAGCACCGGCCTGTCTCAACCTCCTTTTCGACGCCTCCTGCCCACGCTCACAGGTGCCGTCGTCGCGTCCCGGCGGCGTACGCGTGCGGCGCAGGACGGCGCACTCATCCCGACGATTCGCCGACAATCCGCTGACGATCGGCATTACGTTTCATCAGACGTTTCACGGAATTGTCACAGCAGCCTCAAGTAAGCGGCGCGATTGCCGTTTACCCGGTGAATTCGTCCACCGGGCGTTCGCGCTCCCTTACCGAGTCGTTGCCATGTTCTCGTCCATCCGCGCCCGCATCCTCGCCGCGTGCGTCGCCATCGTCGTATTCGCGCTCGTCGCCACCACGCTCATCAACTACTTCATCGCGCGCTCGTACAACGACGACGCGATCGACCGCAACCTGACCTCCGTCGCAAGCGGACACGTGGTCGGGATCGCCGACTGGGTCGCCACCCGGAGCCGGATGATCGCGTCGCTGCAGGATGCCGCGCTGACGCCCGATCCGCTGCCGGTGTTCAAGCAGATGGCCACGGCCGGCGGCTTCACGAACGTCTATGCGGGCTACGCCGACAAGGCGTTCCACTTCTCCGACCCGACCGGTATCCCGCCCGACTACGATCCGACCGGCCGCCCGTGGTACAAGCAGGCCGCGCAGGCCGGCAAGCCGGTCGTCACGCCGCCTTACGTCGATGCCGGCACGGGCAACCTCGTCGTCACGTTCGCGGTGCCGATCCTGCGCGACGGTACGCTGAAGGGCGTCGTCGCCGCCGACGTCGCGATGGACACCGTGATCGCGAACGTCAAGTCGATCCACCCGACGCCCGCGAGCTTCGGGATGTTGATCGACAGCAGCGGCCACGTGGTCGCGCACCCGGACCCGAAGCTCACGCTGAAGCCGGTCGCCGACGTGTCGCCCGAACTCGGCGCGACGAACGGCGCGACGATCGCGGCCGCGACGGCGCCGGTCGAGGTGAGCGTCGGCGGCGACGCGAAGCTGGTGCGCGCGCGCCCCGTGCCGGGCACCGACTGGTACGCGCTGGTGCTGCTCGACAAGAACGAGGCGACGGCCGGGATGCGCTCGCTGCTGACCGCTTCGCTGATCACGCTGCTCGTGATCGTCGGCGTCGCGTCGCTGATCATCGGCGCGATCACCGCGACCGCGTTCCGCCGCCTGTCGCAAGTGCGCCAGGCGATGGCCGCGATCGGCTCGGGCGCCGGCGACCTGACGCAGCGCCTGCCGGCCGACGGCCGTGACGAAGTAGCCGACATCGCACGCTCGTTCAACAGCTTCGTCGACAAGCTGAACGACGTGATGCGCGAGATCCGCGATGCGAGCGAATCGGTGCGCACGGCCGCGAACGAGATCGCGGCGGGCAACCAGGATCTGTCGTCGCGCACGGAATCGGCGGCGGCGAGCCTCGAGGAAACGGCCGCGTCGATGGAAGAGATCACCGCGACCGTCGGCCAGTCGGCGGCGGCCGCCGGCCAGGCCGACGAACGCGCGGCAGCTGCGTCGCGGATCGCGTCGCACGGCGGTGTGGTCGTGTCGGACGTCGTCGCGACGATGGAGAAGATCGAGGAAGCGTCGGGCCGGATCGGCGACATCATCGGCGTGATCGACGGGATCGCGTTCCAGACCAACATCCTCGCGCTGAACGCGGCCGTCGAAGCGGCACGCGCGGGCGAGCAGGGCCGCGGCTTCGCGGTGGTCGCCCAGGAAGTGCGCAGCCTCGCGCAGCGCAGCGCGCAGGCCGCACGCGAAGTGAAGGTGCTGGTCGAATCGACGGTCGCGAGCGTGTCGGCCGGGTCCGGACAGGTGCGTCAGGCCGGCGATACGATGCGCGAGATCGTCTCCAACGTGGCGAACGTGACGACGATCATCTCGGAGATCACGCACGCGGCGAACGAGCAGACGCGCGGCATCCAGGAAGTGAATCGCGCCGTGACGCAGCTCGACGAAATGGTGCAGCAGAACGCGGCGCTCGTCGAACAGTCGACCGCCGCCGCGACCGCGCTGCAGTCGCAGGCGAACGCGCTCGCGACCACGGTCGGGCGGTTCAAGGTCGCGTAATCATGTTGCGCCACGCGCAGCCGCGGCATGCGGTGCGCGGGCGATACGGCCGCGCCGCTCAGGAGCGGCCGTTGTCGCGCATCAGCGCGAGCCGGTTGTAGAGCGTTTTCAGGCTGATGCCGAGTGCTTTCGCGGCGCGCGGCTTGTTGCCGTCGAAGTGGCGCAGCGTCGCCGCGATGAAGCGCTGCTGCGCATGGTGCAGCGTCGCGCCGAGCGGCAACGCCATCGTGTCCTCCGACAGACGCTCGGGCGGCACCGCCGGCTTCGGCAGCGTGACGTCGATGCCTTCGTCCGACAGGATGTACGCGCGCTCGATCGTGTTGTGCAGCTCGCGGACGTTGCCGGGCCACGAATACGCGCGCAGTGCTGCGATCGCCGCGTCGGTCAGCCGCTTGTGCGCGTGGTGCCGTGCGTTGAGCGTGTCGACGAACTCCAGCGCGATCGTCTCGACGTCGCTGTCGCGCTGGCGCAGCGGCGGCACGTACAGCGCGAACGCGGCGAGGCGATAGAACAGGTCCTCGCGCAGCCGGCCGTCGCGCACGGCTTCGGCCGGGTTGTGGCGCGTGGCCGACACGATGCGCACGTCGAGCGGAATCGGCTCGGTGCCGCCTACCCGGACGATCGCATTCGATTCGAGCGCCCGCAGCAGCTTCACCTGCAGCGACGCGGGCATTTCCGCGATCTCGTCGAGCAGCAGCGTGCCGCCGCGCGCGGCTTCGAAGAAACCCTCCCGCTGTGCGATCGCGCCGGTAAAGCTGCCCTTTTCGTGCCCGAACAATTGCGATTCCGCGATATCGGGCGGAATCGCGCCGCAGTTCACGGGCACGAACGGGCCGTCCCGCCGGGCACTGAGATCGTGCAGCCGGCGCGCGACGATATCCTTGCCGACCCCGCTTTCGCCGGCAATCATCACGCTGGCGCGGGTCGGCGCAATTTTTTCGATGCGGCCGAGCAGCGTGCGCATCGCGGACGAGCGGCCCGACAAACGGCGGCCGTCTGCACGCTGCTTCGAACGGTTTGCGGTATCTCCCATCGGCATTAGCGGGTCGTTTTGAAAATCGGCATCACCCGTTCCGTTGATTGCAATATTTATCATCGACAGCGAAACGACCACGAAGGTGCCTCGGAATAGAAATTTCCAATGTGGGTAGCGGGGGCGGAAGAAACAGGCCATCGATTTACGGCACGAATCGCGGCACTTCCGGGATCCAGGGGCACATCGGTGCTTTTTTACAGCGCTCCGATGAAAAAGACGGTCGCGACGCCTTGTGCCGATGCGTACCCCTATACCAGCCGGAGCCCGACCGGCCGCGGCCTTAGGAGCAGCCAGGCCGGCTGGCGCCGGCCGGGCGCCTGAAACACGCATCGGGCATGTCGCTTGCGGGTGCCATCAGGCTCGCCCGGCACGCTCGACGGCAGGTCGGTCGACAAGCGGCATGACGCCGTGCGACGGGAGCCGGCGCGAGGCAAGGATGCAATGAGGACCCTGACCCGTGAGCTGTTACGGCAGGGTGCATGGGTCGTGCTGGCCGTCGGGCTGGCGTCCGCGCTGCAGGCGTGGACGGTTCGCGTCGTCGGCGAGCACGCGCCATTTGCGCCGCTGCCTTTCTATGCAGGCGTTGCGGCCGTCGCATGGCTGGCGTCGTTCGGCGGCGGCCTGGTCGCGGCCGCCGCGAGTGTGGCCGTGATCTGCGCGCTCTGGTGGCGCAATGCGCCGCTGGCCACGCTGCTCGAGCAAGCCGGCGCGTTCGTCGCGATCAGCTTCGTCGAGTGCGTGCTCGTGATGGCCGTGAAGCCGCTGCTCGCGAGCGATCGTCTCCGCGAAATCCATGACGATGGCGACGCCGGTGCCCGCGAGCCGCATGGCGAGCCTTCGCCGGCCGCGCGCGTGCCCGTACCCGACGACGTCCTGCTGCGCCGGGTGGTCGACGCGTCGCCCGACGCGATCGTCGGCGTCGATACCGCACACCGGATCACGAACTGGAACCCGGCCGCGCGACGGATCTTCGGCATCGATGCGGCGCAGGCCATCGGGCTCGACGTCGCCGAACTGATCGCGCCGCGCTGGTTGCGGCGGCATCCGCTGCCCGGATCGTTCGCGACGCTGCGTGCGCCGGTCGGTCCGCTCGACGTGCTGTGCGTGCGACGCGACGGCGGCCGCTTTCGCGCGACTTTCGCCGCGTCGCCGATCGTCGATGCGCGGGGCGATTGCACGGGGCTGTCGATGACGCTGCGCGACGCGCACGAACGGCGTCGCGGCGAGCGGCGCAACATGCGCTCGCTGCGCGGCGCACGCGACGCACGCGCACAGGCGGACGCGTCGAACCGGCTGAAGGACGAACTGCTCGCCACGGTGTCGCACGAACTGCGTACGCCGCTGAACGTGATCTACGGCTGGGTCGAGGTCCTGCGCAACGTCGACGGCGAAGGGCTCGCGCAACAGGCGGTCGACGCGATCGACCGCAGCGCGCGATCGCTGTCGCACATGGTGGCCGACCTGCTCGACGCGTCGTCGCTGGCGACGGGCCGATTGCGCCTCGAGCGCGTGCCGGTCGATCTCGTGCGGATCGTGCGCGATGCCATGCGGGAACTCGACGCGACGGCGCAGGCGAACGGGCTCGACCTGTCGACGAAATACGAAATGGCGACCTGCGTGATTCCGGCGGATCGCGAGCGCGTGCGCCAGATCCTGTCGAACCTGCTGTCGAACGCGATCAAGTTCACGCCGTCCGGCGGCCGCGTCGTCGTGTCGCTGACCCGGGCCGGCGAGCGCGTGCGGCTGTCGGTCGCCGACACGGGCCAGGGCATTGCGCCGGAATACCTGCCACACCTGTTCGAGACGTTCAGCCGGCCCGAACGCGCATTCGCATCGCCGAGGCGCGGCCTCGGGCTCGGCCTGTCGATCGTGCGCAACATCGCGCAACTGCACGGCGGCGAGGTCGTCGCGACGAGCGCGGGCACCGGGCGCGGGACGACCGTCACGGTCACGCTGCCGGCCCGGTGGGATGCCGACGATCCTGCCGAGGACCTGCTGCACGCGGCCGGCACGCCGGATACGGTGGCGCTCGACGGCCGGCGCGTGCTCGTCGTCGACGACGACGCGACCTCGCGCGCGAGCCTCGCCGCGGCACTCGAAACGATGGGCGCGCAGGTGTCGACCGCGCAATCGGGGCACGACGCACTCGAAGTGGTGGAACAGGATGCGCCGAACGTCATGCTGTCGGATCTCGCGATGGCGGACGGCGACGGTTTCTGGCTGCTCGACCGCATCCGTCATTTGCCGGGTGGCAGCGGGCGTCTGCCCGTCGTCGCGGTCACGGCGCACGCCGGCAACGCCGACCGGCACCGCGTGATGGCCGCTGGCTTCGACGCGTATCTGTGCAAGCCGGTGGACATGCCGACGCTGGCGAGCGTGATCGCCGATGTCGCGCCGGACGCCGGGCACGATCGGAACCCGCATGACCGGTAGCGGCAGGTAGCCGGGGCATCCGGCGCTATCGACGTGCAGGTTCGCCATCGTGTGGCCGAACTGACGGGCAGCGTATCCAACGAACGGCGGCGCGCGATCGCGGTCTGCGTCGTGCACGACGTCGGCGGCGTGAGCGGCGTACTCGACAGGCGGCAGATCTGCCGGAAGCAACGTGACGCACCGGCAAAGCACCGGGCCGGTCGCGCGCCGCGTGCGCGCGGCCCGACCCGGTACTTTGCCGGGCAGGAGGGATCGACATGGACACCATCATTGCCGGCCGTTTTTCGACGCTCGGGCAGGCGCAACACTGCGCGGAGCGGCCCCCGGCGTGACGGGAACCCGCGCGACCGGCGCGTTCCGTCGAGACACACGGAGGTCGCGATGAAAGCGAACCGAACCCGCCGGCCGACGGCGACCGTGCTGGCCGCCGCCGTCGGCCTGCTGGCCGCCGCGTTTCCGCCGGCCCAGGCGTCGCCCGCTTCGTCGGCGCAGGTCGGGCCCGGCGTGATCCGCCCCGGCACGACGGCCGACGAGGCCGGCATGACGCAGCGGCCGACCGGTATCGATGCCGAGTTCGTCGACAAGGCCGGCATGATCGGCAAGGTGGAGCGGCAGGCCAGCCAGCTCGCGCTCGACCGCTCGTCGAACCCGGACGTGAAGGCGTTCGCGCGCCGGATGGTCGACGATCATCGACGGATCGCCGGCGAATTGCAGCAACTCGGGGCGGCCAAGGGCCTGCCGGTGCAGTCGCGGATGCTCGTCGATCCGGCCGTCACGGCATTGAGAACCAGGGAAGGGCGCGCGTTCGACACGGCCTATGTCGCGCTGGCGGGCCCGCGCGCGCATGAAGCGGCGATCCGTCTCTACGAAGCGGAGGCACGGAACGGCCGCGATCCGCAGCTTCGCGCGTTCGCGGCCAACACGCTGCCGATGCTCAACGCGCATCTGGCGGCCGCCCGGCAACTCGAACGGACGGTGGCGGCCGCGCACTGACCGGCGTGACCGGCGATCGCGTTACCGCTTGCCGCCTTTCGTACCTTCCGGACCTTCCGGCGACGCCTCGTACGGCGGCGAGTCGAGCGCCGTTTCGCCTTCCTCGATGAGCCAGTACGGCGAACTGCCGTAGTACGCGTGCAGTGCCTCGGCCCAGTCCGGATCGGCCATTGCCGGCCAGCGATTCCTGTCGAAGCCGGGGGCTTCGCGCACCCGTTCGGTGGCCACGGGCAGCACGAAGCATTGGCGCTCGACGTCGAGCACGAGTACGTTCCACGGCACTGCGAGCAGCTTGTCGCCGATCCCCGGCTCGCCGCGTGACGAAACGACCGCGTACGCGATGCGGCCGGAACGCACGTCGAGCATGATGTCGTCGATCTGGCCGATGTCGTCGCCGTCCATCGTCAGCACGCGATCGCCTTCGAGCGTGCGGGCGGCCATCACGTCGGGCCCCGGCCCGCCGCCGGCCGTGCGGCGGTCGTTGCCGACGATGCGCGTGTCGTCGCGCGACGGTCTGTCGGTTGTCATCGAACACCTCCTGGTCGAAGCGGCACCCGGGCGGGTCGCCGATATGAACGGCGCCGGTCAGCGTCGGCGCGGCAGCGACACGTCCTCGAGCGTATTGGCCAGTTCGTCGCGCTCGGGGCCGCCCGCGCGCGTCGCGATGTCGCCGAGCGACACCATGCCGACCAGCCGCCGGTGACGGTCGAGCACTGGCAATCGATGCAGCTGCACGTCGGCCATCCGCTGCTGGACGTCGCCGACACCGTCGTCCTCGACGCACCATTGCACGGGCATGGACGCAACCGCCTGCACCGGCGTATCGAACGAATGGCCGTGCGACAGCCCGCGCACCGCAAGGTCGCGGTCGGTCACGATCGCGACGAGTTCGTCGCCGTCGCAAACGGGCAGTACGCCGATATCGAAGCGCCGCATCAGCTCGGCCGCGTGGCGAATCGTGTCGGTCGGCGCGACGCACACCACGTCGCGCGACATGATCTCGGTGACGCGATACATGAAGCCTCCTTCGTGAGCGGGACGATGTGCAAGCAGATGGCGTGCCGCGCGCGTAACTCACACGCCAGGGCACACGCCGGGGCACACTCCGGGCCTCGACGGCCCTGCGACGGAGAAATTTGCCAGCCCGCTTGTACATCTTCCACGGCGCAAGCCGCGAACGGGCCGTACAGGGTGTCAGTGGCCGATGCCCGTCATCGCGACGATCGCGAGCACCACTGCGCTTTCGATTGCCGCCAGCGCCGCGACGCCGGCGGCGCCGCTGATTTCATGCCATCTGCGTTCAAGGCGTTTCATCAGATCAACTCCGGATTGCTCCGGCGCGCCGCTGCGCCGCCGCGCAGCGCGAGCCGGGTGCCGCCGTCAGCCGTGATCGCGGGGCGGGGAAGGAACGTGCGGCGCGCGGCGTTCGTGCTCGCCGGACGGCCTGGCAGGGTCGATACGGGTCGCGCCGCCAACGGCGGGCGGGTCGCTGGCCGGAAACGTCTCCTCGAGTCCCTCGTCGATGCGCTCCTCCGTCTTGTCTTTCGACGGCGGGCGCGACGTGGCGAGCCAGAGCAGTCCGGCAGCCGGTGGCACGGCGTGGTGGCGGCCGGGGGCGTGAACGGTCATGGTCGAACCTCCTTGATGACGATTGAAGGCGCAAGCGCCGTGCCCGTCATGCATCGGCGGTACGGCGCTTGCGCGCCGGGGGCGGCGGACGGGATGCGGCCACGCGGCACGCGCCGTCGGCAGGAACGAGAGGACAACGTGATGGATGCATCCAGGGAAAGGATACGTTACGACGCGAACGTATGCGGCAGCGATTTCGGTCACGTGCGCGAGCGCTTCGACACGTGGAAACGCGAATCGCTGGTCTACCGGCCCGAGCGGCGCATGTTCGACGGCAAGGACGAGGTGCGCGAACTGAACCGTACCGTCTACGACAGCCCGGCGCGCGCGCAGCGGGCGCTCGTCGGGCAATGCGCGCCGTCCGACCCGTACGCGCTCGCGGTGCGACTGACCGCGGAGGGACGCACGATGTGGCTGGTGATGGCGGCCTACGACGACTGAGCGAAGCCGCCGACGGGCGCGGCGCGACAGCAGGCATGCTGCTTGCGCGCTCGCCGCGCCATCGAAATGCGCACGCCGCCGCGCAGGAGCGACATGAAGACACCATCCATGCTGCACCGCCCCGAGCCGACGACTCCCGACGTCGACCCGGACCCGCCGCCGCCCGGACACGACGATCCGGTCGACCCGCCGGTGCCTGACGGGCTGCCGCAGGGCGACCCGCCGTCGAACCCGCCGCCGATGCGGATGCCGGGCGGAAGCGGTGCGCCGCGACCGGCCGCGCGAACCTTGAAAAGGAGGACCGTCATGGACATTCACGTGCAATCGCCAGACAAGCGCGCGATCGCTCAGGTGCTGGGCCGCTATTTCGAATCGCGTTCGCTGCGCTATCACATCGAGGAACTGCCGGGCGGCGTGCTGCAGATCGGCTTTCGCGCCAGCGGGCGCCCGGTTGCCGTCACCGTGTCGTTCGACGATGCCGCGTACGACACCTATACGCACTGGGATGCGAGCCAGAAGCAGCTGGCGCTCGGTCGGCTCGCCGACGGCTTCTCGCGGATGATGTCGTCACGCAGCCCGGCCGCGCTGGCGGGCGACTATCACGTCGAACGATTCTGATTCGTCCCTGCTTCGCCGCTATCCCCGCGCGGGGCAAAGTGCCCGCGCGCAGCGGGCGCTTTGCGTCTGCGTGCGCGTCGCGTAGGATGTCCGTTAATTCAGCACACGCTACGTTCGCGCCGCAGCCTGGCAGCCGCTGCGGCCGAAGAGGCGCGATGCGCTTTCCCTCAGGTTCGTTTCACGCAACCGACGGAGACCACCTTGGCCACAGTTGCTCGCCTGTTGCTGTCACCCGGCGCTCGCCGGTTCGTTTCCGGCCTGTCGGCATGCGCGGCGCTTGCCGCGGCCGGCACCCGCGATGCGTCGGCCCAGACGCCTTCGCCGCTCGGCGAGTGGCAATACTCGGCGGGTGTGCCGCTCGAAAAACTGTTCGACCCGAACATTTCCACGTGGAATATCAGCGTGGGCGCCGCGATGACGCTGCAGCCGCGCTATGCGGGCTCCGACCGCTATCGCGTGATGGGCGGCCCGAACCTCGACATCCGCTATCGCGACCTGTTCTTCCTGTCGACGGGCGAGGGGCTCGGCGCGAACGTGCTGCGCGGGCCGAACTGGCGCGTGAGCCTGTCCGTCGGTTACGACCTCGGGCGCCGTTCGGCCGACGATATCCAGCACCTGAACGGCCTCGACAACATCAACGCGGCACCGGTGATGAAACTGGCGGCCGATTACGTGATCTCGAAGGAGTTTCCGCTCGTGCTGCGCGCGGATATCCGGCGCAGCATCGGGGGCTCGAACGGCTGGGTCGGCGATTTTTCCGCGTACATGCCGCTGCCGGGCAGCAACGAGCATTTCTTCTGGTTCGCGGGGCCGACCGTGTCGTTCGCCGATTCGCGCTACATGAACAGCTGGTTCGGCGTGAACCAGGGAGCCGCCGCGCGTTCGGGGCTGCCGGCGTATTCGTCGGGGGCCGGGATCAAGTCGTACGGTGCGGGCGTGACCATGGCCTGGTTCGTGAACAAGCACTGGTTCATCACGATCGACGGCGCGATCGAGCAGCTCGTCGGCCGCGCCGCACGCAGCCCGATCACGCAGCAGTCGACCAACGGCGTATTCGACATGTCGGTGAACTACCAGTTCTGAGCACGGCCGGGCAGCAGGGAGGCGATCGGGGCAGCGGCATTTTCCGTCACATTTGATATGATTCAGACCTGTACAAATGTACAGTGATCGATCCCCGTGACGCCTGCTTCGCCGACGCCCCCGGCGTTTTACTACCTGACCAATTTCGAACGCGCGCTGGCCTGGCTCGGCGCGCGTTACGACGACCTGTTCGATGCGCACGAGCACGCGTTCGTCCGGCAGTTCACCGCGCTGCCGCAGGCGTCGCGCGCGCTGCTCGTCCGGATGCTGATGCGCAACGGGTCCGATTTCCGCGCGAGCAAGCTCGTGTACGACGAAATCGGCTGCGCGCTCGACGCGGCCGCACCGCTCGTCGAACTCGGCTGGGTCGATCCGGCCCCCGCGCTGACGCTCGACGAACTGTTCGCGCTGTCGACCAAGGCCGATCTGCTGCGTATCTTCCCGGCACTCGCTGCGCATGCGGGCGAGCGCAAGGCCGAGTGGCTCGAACGGCTGCGGCCCGCGCACGACATCGCGCAGCCGCTCGACGCGTGGTGCGCGCAAGCCGGCGACCGCGTGCTGCGCGTGACGGTCGGCGCGCTGTGCGACCGGCTGCGCCTGATGTTCTTCGGCAATCTCCACCAGGACTGGAGCGAATTCGTGCTCGCCGATCTCGGCGTGTTCCAGTACGAAAGCGTGCCGATCGCGCCGTCGTCGCGCGCGTTCCAGCAGCGCGGCGACGTCGACGCGTATCTCGCGCTGCAGACGTGCCGCGATGCGCTCGACGCTTGGCCCGACGATCTGCCGTTCGACGACCTGGTGCGCGCGATCGATGTGGTCGGCTGCGCGCAGCCCTGGCTCGCGACGCGTCGCGCGAAGCTGCTGTTCGCCCTCGGGCAGACGTGCGAGCGCCGGGCGGACTGGGCCGGCGCGCTCGACGCGTATGTGCGCAGCGCCTGGCCGGGCAGCCGCCATCGTCGCATCCGCGTGCTCGAACGCTGCGGGCGTGACGACGATGCGCTCGCGCTGGCGCTCGAGGCGCGCGGCGGTTTCGAGAGCGACGAGGAGCGCCAGCGTGTCGAGCGCATGCTGCCGCGCCTGCAGCGACGCCTCGGCCAGCGCGTCGAACGCGCGGCCCCTGCGGCAGACGTGCCGCGCGAAACGCTCGTGCTCGCGCGCCCCGATGCGTTCGTCAGTGTCGAATTCGCGGTGCGCGACCATCTGGCGCTACCGGCTTCGCCGGTTCATTACGTCGAAAACACGCTGATCAATTCGCTGTTCGGGCTGCTGTGCTGGGAACCCGTGTTCGCCGCGGTACCCGGCGCGTTCTTCCATCCGTTCCAGCGCGGCCCGGCCGACCTGCACGCGCCCGATTTCGCCGCGCGCCGCGCGGATGCATTCGCCGCGTGCTTCGCGCAACTCGATTCGGGCGCTTATCGAGAGACGATTCGCCGGCACTTCGTGACGAAAGCGGGGCTGCAATCCCCGTTCGTGTTCTGGGGCGTGCTGAGCGACGCACTGCTCGACGAGGCGCTTGCGTGCCTGCCGCCGGAGCATTTGCGGCTGTGGTTCACGCGCCTGCTCGCGGATATCCGCAGCAACCGTTCGGGGCTGCCCGATCTCGTCCGCTTCTGGCCCGGCGAGCGCCGCTACGAACTCGTCGAGGTGAAAGGCCCCGGCGACCGCCTGCAGGACAACCAGACGCGCTGGCTCGCATACTGCGTCGCGCACGGCATTCCGGTGCGCGTGATCGATGTCGAGTGGGCCGGCGCGGACGTCGCGCCCGTCGAGGCGGCGGGCCTGTCCGCATGAGCTACGTCGTCGCGGTGCGGGCGATGTGCGAGTTCACCGCGCGGCGCGGCGATCTCGACCTGCGCTTCACGCCCGCGCCCACCGCGCTCGAAGGCATCGCCGGCCACGGCGCGGTGACGTCGAACCGTGGCGCACGCTACGAAACCGAGATCGCGCTGACGGGCACGTGGGGCACGCTCACCGTGCGCGGCCGCGCGGACGGTTACGATCCGGTGGCGAACCGCCTCGAGGAAATCAAGACCTTCCGCGGCAGCCTCGACGCGATGCCGGCCAACCACCGCGCACTGCACTGGGCGCAGGCGAAGGTCTACGCGCACCTGATGTGCGACGCGCGCGATCTCGCTGAAATCGACGTCGCGCTCGTCTATTTCGACATCGTGTCCGAGCGCGAGACGGTGCTGACGCAAACGCTGGGGGCGGCAGAGCTCGCGGCGTTCTTCGCCGAGCAGTGCGCCTGCTTCGTCGGCTGGGCCGAACGCGAGACGGCGCATCGCGCGGCGCGTGACGCGGCGCTGCGCGCGCTCGCGTTTCCGCACGGGCAGTTCCGCAGCGGCCAGCGCGAGCTGGCAGTGGCCGTCTACCGCGCGGCCCGCGACGATCGTTGCCTGATGGCGCAGGCGCCGACCGGCATCGGCAAGACGCTCGGCACCGTGTTTCCGCTGCTGAAGGCCTGCGGCGAGGGCGAGCTCGACCACGTGTACTTCCTGACCGCGAAAACGCCCGGCCGCGCGCTCGCGCTCGAAGCGGCGACGACGCTCGGCGCCGGCACGCCCGCGCTGCCGCTGCGCGTGCTGGAACTCGTTGCGCGCGACAAGGCGTGCGAGCATCCCGACAGTGCGTGCCACGGCGAGTCGTGCCCGCTCGCGAAGGGCTTCTACGACCGGCTGCCGGCCGCGCGCGACGCGGCGATCGAGGCCGGGCTGCTCGACCGCGACACCGTGCGCGCGGCCGCGCTCGCGCACGACGTCTGCCCGTATTACCTGTCGCAGGAACTCGCGCGCTGGTCCGACATGGTGATCGGCGACTACAACTACTACTACGACGGCAGCGCGATGCTGCACACGCTCGCGCAGCAGAACCAGTGGCGCGTCGGCGTGCTCGTCGACGAAGCGCACAACCTGCTCGATCGTGCGCGCAAGATGTACAGCGCATCGCTCGATCCGTTCGCATTCGCGGCCGCGCGCGAGGCCGCACCCGCCGCGCTTCGCAAGGCCTTCGACCGGCTTGCCCGCGCGTGGGGCACGGTCAATAGCGCGCAGGCCGAGCGTTATGCCGCGTATCCGGAGATACCGGGCCCGATCGTGTCGGCGTTGCAGAACCTCGTCGCGGCGGTCGGCGAGCACCTGGCCGACGCGCCGCGCGCGAACGGCGACGCGCTGCTGCGGTTTCATTTCGAGGCGATCCAGTTCGGCGTGCTTGCCGAAGCGTTCGACAGCGCGTCGATCTTCGACGCGACGCTGCACGGCGAACCGATGCCGCGCCAGCCGGCGCTCGACGGCGTTGCGTCGGCCGGCCGCCGGCGCCGCGTCCAGTCGACGCTCTGCGTGCGTAACGTGATTCCGGCCGGCTTTCTCGCGCCGCGCTACGAAGCCGCGTGCGCGACCGTGCTTTTCTCGGGCACGCTGAGTCCGTTTCATTTCTACCGCGACACGCTCGGGTTGCCCGGCGACACGGGCTGGCTCGACGTCGACGGGCCGTTCCGCGCCGAGCAGCTGACGGTGCGCGTCGCGAGCCACGTGTCGACCCGCTGGCGCGACCGCGACCGGTCGCTCGAACCGATCGTGGACCTGATCGCCGCGCAATACGCGACGCGGCCCGGCAACTACCTCGGGTTCCTGAGCAGCTTCGACTATCTGGGGCGCGTGGTCGCGCTGATGCAGGCACGGCACCCGGACGTGCCCGTCTGGGCGCAGGCGCCCGGCATGACGGAAGGCGAGCGCGACGCGTTTCTCGCGCGCTTCGACGCGGGCGGGCGCGGCGTCGGCTTCGCGGTGCTGGGCGGGGCGTTCTCGGAAGGCGTGGACCTGGTCGGCGAGCGGCTGATCGGCGCGTTCATCGCGACGCTCGGGCTGCCGCAGGTCAACGACGTCAACGAGCAGATGCGGCGTGCCATGGACGCACGCTTCGGCAACGGCTACGACTACATGTACCTGTATCCGGGCTTGCAGAAGGTCGTGCAGGCGGCCGGGCGCGTGATCCGCACCGAGCACGACGAAGGCGTCGTGCATCTGATCGACGACCGCTACCGGCGGCGGGAGGTGCGCGATCTGCTGCCGCGGTGGTGGCGGATCAAGTGACGGGGGCGCGTCGTTACAGCACGTTGAGCATCGCGAGCGCGGCTTCCTGCAGATGCGGCAGCACGCGCCGCACGGCCGCGTCGGTCGTCTCCGCACCGATCGGCATGTTCGTGCTCAGCGCGGCGACCACTTCGCCGTGACGGTTCTTCAGCGGCACCGCGATCCCGCGCACGCCGACCTGCAATTGCTGTTCGATCGCCGCGAAACCGGCGTCGCGTGCCTGGTCGACCTGTTCGAGCAGGCGCGCCTTGTTGGTGACCGTGTGCGGCGTGAACGGCGGCAGTTCGGTGTCGTCGAGCCATGCGCGCACGGCTTCGCGATCGGGATGGTGGGCGAGCAGCACGACGCCCGGCGACGTGAGCGGTGCCGGCACGCGCGCGCCGAGCACGAAGCCGGTCGTCATCACGCGCGACACGCCGTTGCGCGCGATGAACACGAGCTCCCAGCCGTCGAGCACGCTCACATACGCCGATTCGTTCAGCGACGCGCTCAGTTGCTGCAGATAGGGCTGGACGGTGCGCGGCAGGCGTGCCGAATCGAAGTACGACCAGCCGACCCGCAGCACGCGCGGGGTGAGGCCGTACAGCTTGCCGTCGGTGTACACGTAGCCGAGCGATTCGAGCGTCAGCAGGTAGCGCCGCGCGGCCGTGCGCGTGAGGCCGGTGCGCGCGGCGGCCTGGGTGGGCGTCATGCGCGCGTGCTGGCTGTCGAACGCCTCGAGGATCGCCAGGCCTTTTTCGAGGCCGGCAATCCAGTCGCGTCGGTCGAGTTCGGGCTTTTTCATCGTCGGAAGGTGGCGTCTCGGTGCGCGGTAATCGCGCGTGAGTGGGCGATTATCGCGCGAAATTCACCGGAGGCGATCGCCAACCTGAAGGCGTCGATCGAGTCGACGATTTCGATTTTGGCCGTGATCGAGCGCGTGACGCCGATCGACCTCGGCGGTGGCGTGAAGGGAGGGAAACCGGGTATTCGCCGAAGATCGGCCCCGATCATGAGCGCGTACAGGCTGTACATGGCGCTCGGCGATACGCAGAGCTACCGGATCGGCGCTGACATGCGCGACCTGTGTGGAAGACATGCCGCAGGCCTTGCCGCTGTTCCGCTGCATTGCCGGGACGATCTCGCTGGCGAAGGCGCGCTAGAATCGCCGGCTCAACTGGACCACAACAATGAAAATTCGCGAATCCGTGTTGGCCGTGCTCGTCGCGGCCGTGCCGCTGCTTGCCGCGGCGAATCCTTCGTCCGGCACGCCCCTCCCGAAGCCGTCCGTCGACGTGCGTGCGTGGCCGCGCATGACGTCGCCGAAATTCGGCTGTTACGTCGAAACAACCTTCGGCTACCGTGACAAGCGCTTCAATTGCGCGCTGAAGAAGTACCGGAATACCGGCGATGCGTGCGGAAACACGAAGGCCTACTACGAAGGCCCGGTGTTCCCCGACCGGCTCGCGGCCAGCGTGCATCCGCTCGCGACGAAGGTCGAACTGGACTGGGAGCACGGCGATCTGCAGATGGTCACCGTCACGCTCAAGGGAACCTGGAACGAAGCGGACGTGCGCAAGGCGTTCGGGCTGCCGCGCGCGGAAGCGCGCCAGCTGACCGACGCGGAGTTGCGCTCGGCGCCGGGCAACCTGATGGACACGAGTGTCCAGTACCCGTCGTCCCCGCTCGACGAAAGCCTGGCGAAGCGCCCGAGCAACCCGGCGCGCGGGACGACGGCCGTGATGCTCTACGGGTTCGACCACATGGGCGCCGGCGATGCCGATTGCGGGGGCGGCGAGTAACGGGGGAGCGCGCGGCGGGAGAGAGACGGGAGAAGGCGGCTGACACAGCCGCCAACCGGGTGCGGGTGGCGGTACGGCGCTCGTGTGGCGTACGCCGTACCTTCAGGGTCTTACTCGCTGCTCGTCCATTCGACGTTCGCGCCGACCGAGCGCAGGTTCTCGACGAAATGCGGATGCGCGCGGCGGATCGGCAGCGCGTTCATGATTTCCGAGCGGCCTTCGATGCTCGCGGCCACCATCAGCAGCGCGATCGCGACGCGGATGATGTACGGGCTCTCGACGCGGGCCGGCGTCAGTTGCAGCCCGCCGAACGTGATCAGCCGGTGCGGATCGGACAGCAGCACGTGCGCGCCGAACTTCGACAGTTCGCCGGACCAGCCGAGCGCACCGTCGTAGACCTTGTTCCAGAACATCGCGCTGCCTTCCGCGCGCACGCCGAGTGCGATGAAGATCGGCAGCAGGTCGACCGGCAGGTACGGCCACGGCGCGGCTTCGACCTTGGTGAGGATGTTCTGCGTGAACGGCCGGCGCACGCGCAGCGGGCCGTCGCGTTCCGCGCGCGACCAGCCGTCGCGGTGCGTGACGTTGACGCCGAACTTCGCGAACGTGCGGTCGATCAGCGGGAAGTGTTCGGGCGACGAGTTGCGTACCGTGATGTCGCCGCCGGTGATCGCGCCGAGCGCGAGGAACGTCGCGATTTCGTGGAAATCCTCGGCGAAGCGGAACTCGCCGCCGCCGAGCTTGCCGCCGCCCGTCACGCAGAGCCGCGACGTGCCGATCCCCTCGATCGCGACGCCGATCATCGCGAGGAACTGGCAGAACTCCTGCACGTGCGGCTCGGACGCGGCGTTCATCAGCGTGGACGTGCCGTTCGCGGTCGTCGCGCACAGCGCGAAGTTTTCGGTGGTCGTCACCGACGCGTAGTCGAGCCAGTGATCGTTGGCCGTCAGCGGGCCGTCGGTGCGGACGATCAGCGAATCGGGCGTGCGCTCGATGTGCGCGCCGAAGCGCTCGAACACCTCGACGTGCGGATCGATCTCGCGCACGCCGAGCGTGCAGCCCTTCACGTCGTTCTCGAGGCGCGCGACGCCGAAGCGCGCGAGCAGCGGCGGAATCAGCATGATCGACGAGCGCATCGCTTCCGGCAGCCGATGGACGGCCGGATCGAATTTCGTGTCGCGATGGTGGAGTTCGAGCAGGCCCGTCGTGAAGTCGACCGACACGTCGCTGCCGAGCGTGCGGAAGATGTCGAGGATCTTGCGCACGTCGGTGATGTCCGGCACGCCGACGAGGCGCAACGGCTGGTCGGTCAACAGGGTGGCGCACAGGATCGGCAGGACGGCGTTCTTGTTCGCGGACGGCTTGATGTCCCCGCGCAGCGGAGTGCCGCCGTGGACGATGAGATTCGACATGATATGGGGGCGTATCGGTGACTGACGTAGGCCCATATGATGCCATTGGTCGGCGGGCGGCGTGGAATGTTCAGAGGGGAAAAGGGGGAATCAGGGCGTATAACTGACAGTGTTTGACGTCGCGCGCACGACGAGCGACGCCGTTGGCGGCCGCCATCGAGCGATGCGTGATGGCCGGCCACGGTGGGGGCCGGCCATCGGGTCGTTACTGCGCTGCCCGCATCCGCGCGGCGACGATCAGCGAGATCAGGCAGCCCACCGCGAGATAACCGGCGACGAGGTGCCACGAGCCGCCTGCCACGCTGACGAGGCCGACCGCGATGAACGGCGTGAACCCGCCGCCGACCACGCTCGCGAACTGGTAGCCGACGCCCGCGCCGCTATAGCGGTATTCGGCGCCGAACAGCTCGGTGAACAGCGGCTGCTGGACGCTCACGACCATGTCGTGCGCGGCGTTCGCGAGCAGGATCGAGAAGATCACGATCCACGCGATCGACCGCGCCTCCAGCGCGAGGAAGAACGGCACCGCGGACGCGACGCCGATCAGCGCGCCGATCAGGTAGATGCGGCGCAGGCCGTAGCGGTCGGCCAGCCATGCGAAACACGGGATCGTCACGCAGCTCACCGCCCCCACCAGCAGGCCGATGTTCAGGAACAGGTCGCGCGACATGCCGAGGTTCGTCGTCGAATAGCTGAGCGCGAACGCGGTGACGATGTACATCGTGAACAGCTCGGCGAGCCGCAGCGCAACGATCAGCAGGAACGCCTTCGGATGGCGCGTCAGCGCCTCCAGCACCGGCAGGCGCAGCTTGCGGTTGCCGTGTTCGACCTTCTCGACGAACTCCTGCGATTCGTCCATGTTCTTGCGCACCCACAGCCCGATCAGCACGAGCACGATGCTGAACACGAACGGCAGGCGCCAGCCCCACGACTTGAACGCGGCCTCGCCGAGCGTATGGCTCAGGATCGACACGATGCCCGTGGCCAGCACGAGGCCGACGCCGTAGCCGACCTGCACGCCGCTGCTGTAGAACGCCTTCTTTTGCCTCGGCGCGCTTTCGACGGCCATCAGCGCCGCGCCGCCCCATTCGCCGCCGACCGCGAACCCCTGGATCGCGCGCATCAGCACCAGCAGCACGGGTGCCCACCAGCCGATCGTCGAGAATGCCGGCAGCAGGCCGATTGCGACCGTCGACAGCCCCATCAGCATCACCGTCAGGACCAGCATCCGCTTGCGGCCGAGCCGGTCGCCGTAGTGGCCGAACACGACACCGCCGAGCGGCCGGAACAGGAAACCGACGCCGAAGGTTGCGAACGCCGCGAGCGTGCCCATCGTCGGGCTGACTTTCGGAAAGAACTCGGAATTGAATACCAGCGCGGCGACGATCCCGTACAGCAGGAAGTCGTACCAGTCGACAACGGCGCCGACGAAGCTGCCGATCGCGGCCTTGCGGGCCTGGCTGCGGACGCGGGCGCTGGCGGCGGCGTCGAGGGTGTCGAAGGTTGGGGTCATGGCGGTGTCTCCTGGCACGGCGCATCGTGGAATCGTGGCGGCGCCGCGTCCGATGCTGCATTGAAGTCGATGAGTGAACGGAGAATAGGGCGCGCGCCGTACGGCGGCAATTGGCCAATCGGACAAGATGCGCGATTATCGTACAAGTCCGTGCGATTATCGAACGCTTTTCGGGTTTGCACTAGGCGGTGCGACGATATCCCGTTTGGCCAGGGTGTGCCGCCGTGAACGATCTGGTTAAAATCTGCAGCATTGAGAACTTGCCCGTTCGGAGCGGATGCGGTCGCCACGTTGGCCGCGCTTGCCGCCAGCGACGGGCGCCATCCCCATCGAACGCATGCCCCCGGAGACTGGAATGCCCGGCAATTCCCACCCCCTGTCCAGCGATACGCCGCCCGTTGCCGATCCGGCTGCCAATCCGCTCGGGATGGCCGGCCTCGAATTCGTCGAATTCGCGGCGCCCGTGCCCGAGGCGCTTGCTCAGCGCTTCGAGCAGCTCGGGTTCAAGGCGATCGCGCGGCATGTCAGCAAGAACGTCACGCTCTACCGGCAAGGTCAGATGCATTTCCTGATCAACGCCGAGCCCGATTCGTTCGCCGCGCGCTACGCGGAGGAATACGGGATGGGTGTCTGCGCGATCGGCCTGCGCGTGGCCAGTGCCCGGCGCGCGTTCGAGCGGGCGATCGAGCTCGGTGCGTGGGCGTTCGAAGGCGAGAAGGTCGGGGTCGGCGAGCTGAAGATCCCCGCGATCCAGGGCATCGGCGATTCGCACCTCTATTTCGTCGACCGCTGGCGCGGGCGCGACGGCCAGCGGGGCGGCGTCGGCGACATCTCGATCTTCGACATCGATTTCCGGCCGATCGACATCGCGACCGCGCATACCGATCTCGACTGCGTGGGCGTCGGGCTGCAGCAGGTCGATCATTTCACGCAGACCGTCGGCGCGGGGCGCATGCGGGAGTGGCTGGATTTCTACCACGACCTGCTGCATTTTCGCGAGATCCACGAAATCGACGCGCACTGGCATGTGTCGGAGGAATCGCGTGTGATGGTGTCGCCGTGCGGCGCGGTGCGGATTCCGGTCTACGAGGAAGGCACGCGGCGCACCGAGCTGATGCACGCGTATCTGCCCGACCATCCGGGCGAGGGTGTGCAGCACGTCGCGCTGGCGACCGACGACATCCTGTCCTGCGTCGATGCGCTGCGGGCGAACGGCGTCGAATTCATCGAGCCGCCGGCCCGCTATTACGATGACGTCGACGCGCGGCTGCCGGGGCATGGTGTCGATCTCGACGCGCTGCGCCGTCGCGCGGTGCTGGTCGACGGCGAGATCGGCGGCGACGGCGTGCCGAGGCTGTTCTTCCAGACCTTCGTCAAGCGCCGGCCCGGCGAGATCTTCTTCGAAATCGTGCAGCGCAAGGGGCACCACGGGTTCGGCGAAGGCAATCTCGCGGCGCTCGCCCGCGCGCGCGACGCCGGCTGAGCAGCGTCGGCGCCCGCATCGGGCGTCCCGCGCCCCGCGTCGCGCCTCACGTGCCGGCGGCCGGCACCCGGTTCGGCGCGGGGTCGTTCGGCTCGTGCAGGACGCACGCGGTGCCGCCCGGCGTGTACATCGACACGACACAACGGTTGCACGACGTGCAGCCCGACTGCGCGAGCCGGCCGTCGCGCAGTCCGTTGACGAAATCCGGCTCGAACACGAGCGCGCGGGCGAGCGCGACCGCATCGAACCCTTCGCGCATCGCCAGCTCGACGTTCCCGCGCGAACGTACGCCGCCGAGGTAAGCGAGCGGCATCCGGACGGACGCGCGCACCTTCCTCGAGTGCTCGAGGAAATACATCTCGCGAAACGCGCCCATCTTCGGCTCGGTGAGTTTTTGCAGCGCCATCGCCGCGCGCACGATTGCGTTGTCGGCGTTCGCGCGCGCGTCGCCGGGCAACGGGCTGCCGAACAGCTGCCACACCGATTCGACGTTCATCCCGCCGCTGAGCACGAGCAGGTGCGCGCCTTCGGCTTCGAGCCGCCGCGCGATCTCGCATGCGTCGTCGGCGGTTCCGCCGCCGCGAACGCTTTCGGTCACGCCGATCTTGCAGATGACGGCGAGATCGCGGCCCACCGCGTCGAGCACGCGGCGCAGCACCTCGGCCGGGAAAGCGGCACGCCGTGCCGCGTCGCCGCCGTACGCATCGCGGCGGCGGTTGTACAGCGGCGACAGGAACTGGCTGAGCAGATACCCATGCCCCATGTGGATCTCGACCGCATCGAAGCCGGCGTCGCGCGCATGGCGTGCGGCCTGCGCGAATTCGTCGGCGATCGCGGACATCTGGTCGCGCGTCATCGCCTGCTTCAAAAAGCGGCCGCTCATCACGCCGACCTTGTTGAAGCCGCCCGATGCGCTCAACGGCCGCCGGGTCGACAGCGACGGCAGGAACGTGAAGCAGCCGCCGTGCGTGATCTGCGCGGAGGCGGCGGCGCCGTGGCGATGGACGGCGTCGGTCAGCGCGCGGAACTGGCGGACCGTCGGCACGTCGAGCCGTGCCTGGTCGACGAACGTGCGTCCGTCGTCGCTGATCGCGCAGTACGCGACGGTCGTCAGCGCGGCGCCGCCTTCGGCGATGCGTTCGTGAAAACGGACGAGCGCGCGCGACGGCACGCCGTTCGGCGTCATGCCCTCGTTGGTGGCTGACTTGATCAGGCGGTTGCGCAGCGTCAGCGGGCCGATCTGCAGCGGGCTGAACGCGGTCGTGAGGTCGGCGGATTCCATGAGGGGGCGGGGGCGGGATTGGGCACGGCGACCATTGTGCGGCGGTGGCGCGGGGGCGCATCGTCCGGGTGGACGAGCCCGGCACAATCCGTTCCGGGCGCGCCCCGATTCAGTACATCGAAGCGCGCCACCGGACGCCAAAGCCCGCCGCGAACCCGACCGTCTCCCGTCGATCCGTCACGCGAGATCGCCTGCCTTGAGCTTGCGGACCTGACGACGCATCCCGTCGAAGATCGCATCCGCCACATCCATCGGAAATTCCGCCGGGATCTGCGCCGCGGCTTCCGCGATCGCAGGCTCCGTGCGAGCGACGACGGCCGCCATCGCGGCGCGCACGTCGTCTTCGGTCAGGCCGACGCGCCGGCCCTGCGCGACCCAGTGGCGCGGCTGTATTTCGCCGATCACGTAGTGCCGGTTCTTCCCGCACACGGCCATCGCGAGCCGCGCGCGGCGCGGCGGAAGCTGGTTGCGGCGCGTGCCGATGATCGGATGCGCGGACAGCACGTCGTATAGCGGCGTGCTGCGGTACGTGTTGCCGGGCAGGTGCGCGATGCTGAAGTTCTTCGCATGCCCGTCGATCGCCGCCAGCACCCAGAACACGAGCTGCGCGACGAAGAAATTCATCCGGTCGGGCGCGGCGTCGGCCGAATTGGCGAGGATGCCCATGATCGTGTCGATGCCCGGGCCGCCGTCGGATTCGTATTTCGCGGCCGACGGCGTGCCGGTCGCCTGGCACATGTCCTCCTGCGGCAACCGCAGAATCCACGTGCGGTCGCGCGAAGCACGCCGGTCGAAGCGCTCGACGATCAACGCCTTCTGGTCGTCGAACCGGCCGATGTCGCACGCCGCGACCGGCAAGCCGTACGCGGCGACGAGCTTCGCGCACAGCCATTCGTTTTCGACGGACGTCCGCATGTCGGCCTGCATGTTCCCGACACGCCCGAGCGGCAGCTTGAAGATGTGCGTCGTCGGCGTGCTGCCCGACGGCCGCAGCCAGCGGTTTCCCTGGCGCAGCAATGCCGTCTTTTCCTGCGCGCCGGCAATCGACAGGCGCAGGTCGCCTTCCGGCTCCGCATGGCCGGGCAGCGGCGCGGCGGTCGCGTGGCGCAGCACCTCGGCGACGGCCGCATCGTCGAGCGTCACGCCGTCGATCGTCTCGAGATCGATGGGCGTTTCGCCGGGCGGCAGCATCTGGATCGCGCCGACGCAATCGCGGCCGATCGACGCGAGCAGCTCGAACGGCGCCGTCGACCGGAGCCGGTAACGCTGCGCGATGCGGCGGCGGATCGGCTCGCTGTCCGGCAGCAGGTTGTCGAAATAGTCGGCGACGATCGCGCCCTGGTGCGGCTGGTTGCCGGGCGTGAAGGGCAGCGACAGCGACAACGGCCGCCCCTGTGGATCGTCGAGCCAGGCCGGCAGGTAGACGAGACGCTCGACGCCGCGGCGGACTTCCCAGTAACCCACCGGAATGCCGTTCATCCACAGGTCGAGCCGGTCGTGACGGGCACGCATGGCCATCGTCACCAGTCCTCCCGCTTCGAAACCCGTGGCTTGCCGGGGGTCACCGTCGCGGGCCGCTTGCGCGCGGCGCCGGCCGCAGGCCGGGCTGGTTTTTTGGCGGCCGTGGTGCCGCGCGCCGCATCCGGCTTGCGTTTGCTCGCGGCGGGTTGGCGAACCGCCGGCGCGGCATCGGCATCGGGCGCAGGATCGGCCGATGCCGCCGAAGCGTCCTGCGTGCCCAGCGCGAGCGTCATGCGCACGCCGAGCGTGTTCAGCACCTTGAAGAGCCGCTCGATGCTGACCGCCGACGGGTTGGCTTCGAGCTGCGCATAGGATTGCTGCGTGACGCCCAGGCGGGCGGCCAATTGCGCCTGCGTGAGCCCCGCGGATTTCCGGAAGCCGACGAGTATCGGACGCAGCTGGGTCAGGGTCTGGACAGGAAAGGCCATCGGGCGCTCCGCGGAATGACAGGCGATCGTTTGTAATCGGAAAATACAATCTACAGCATGTATTGTCAAAATACAAACCAAAGGCTGTATTCAACAAAAACAAACGATAGCCTGTCAAGCGGGCAACCCACCGACCATCCCGCGCCAACGCGTCACGCCGCTCGCAGCGGATTCGCATGCGCGCTTCGCACGCTTTCCGGATCGTCGTCGCCGAGCGGAATGAACGCCATGATCTCCAGGTCGTGTCCCGACAGCGCGGGCAACCGGAACGGGCTCGACAGCACGTTCAGCCGCCGCACGCCGAGCTCGCGCAGAATCTGCGAGCCGATTCCCGTCACGCGTCCGTCGCGCCGCGCATGGCCGGCCGGCATCCGCATCGCGTCGCCGCGCATGTCGCAGTCGAGCAGCACCGCGACCCCGCAGCCGGCCGCGTCGATCCGTTGCAGCGCGGCATGCAGCGGCCACGAATGCGCGGACGGCTCCGCATCGAGCAGGTCGAGCAGCGAATGGCATTCGTGCACGCGCGTCAGCACCGGCGTCGACGGATCGGGCTCGCCGCGCACGAGCGCGAGATGCGGCGCGCCGTGCACGGTGTCGCGATACTCGATCGCACGGAATCGTCCCCACGGCGTATGCAGCGGCCGCTCGCCGACGCGTTCGACGAGCGATTCGTGTTCGCGCCGGTAATGGATCAGGTCGGCAATCGTGCCGATCTTCAGCCCGTGATGCGCGGCGAACGCCTTCAGCTCGGGCAGCCGCGCCATCGTGCCGTCGTCGTTCATCACCTCGCAGATCACCGATGCGGGCGTGAGCCCCGCGAGCGCCGCGAGATCGCAGCCGGCCTCGGTGTGTCCCGCGCGCACGAGCACGCCGCCCGGGCGCGCGGCGATCGGGAACACGTGGCCCGGCTGGACGAGATCGTCGGGGCGGGCGCCCGCCCGCACCGCCGCGCGAATCGTATGCGCGCGATCGGCCGCCGAAATGCCGGTCGTCACGCCTTCGGCCGCTTCGATGCTGACGGTGAACGCGGTGCCGAACGGCGTACCGTTGTGATCGGCCATCGGCGGCAGGCGCAACTGCTCGCAGCGCTCGGCGGTCAGCGTCAGGCAGATCAGCCCGCGCCCGAAGCGCGCCATGAAATTGATCGCTTCCGGCGTCACGTGATCGGCCGCGATCACGAGATCGCCTTCGTTCTCGCGATCCTCTTCATCGACGAGCAGGACCATCCGCCCCGCACGCAGCTCGTCGACGATCTCCAGCGTGCCGGCGACGCTCATGGCGCCTCCGTCGCGTCGAACGCGCGGCGCAGCGCGTCGGCGCCGAAGGTCAGCACGCGGTCGGCCGCATCGATCGCGCCGAGCATGCTGGCGAAACCGTGAAGCTGGCCCGGCCAGCGCACGACGGTCACCGGCGTGCCGGCCTGCGCGAGACGCAGCGCATACGCTTCGGCCTCGTCGCGCAGCGGATCGAATTCGGCGCTGACGATCGTCGCCGGCGCCGCGCCCGCGACGTCCGGCGCGGCGAGCGGGCTTGCAAGCGGCGACGCGCGATCGGCGCCGTCGTCGAAATAGTGGCGCTTGAACCAGCGCATCATGTCCGCCGTCAGGAAATAGCCGTTGCCGAGCGTTTCGTACGACGGATGCTCGGTCGCGCAATCGACGACCGGATACAGCAGCAACTGGTGCGCGATCGCGATGCCCGAGCCGCGCAACTGCAGCGCGGCGACCGCCGCAAGATTGCCGCCGGCGCTGTCGCCAGCGACCGCCAGCGCGCCGGCGCGTGCGCCGAGATCGCGCGCGCTGGCGGCGGCCCACCGCACGGCGTCGCATGCGTCGTGCGCGGCGGCCGGGAAACGCGCCTCGGGCGCGAGCCGGTAGTCGACCGACAGCACGAGCGTGCGCGCACGGGCCGCGAGGCTGCGGCACAGGTTCGCGTGCGAATCGATGCCGCACGCGACGAAGCCGCCGCCGTGGAAGAACACCGTCAGCGGCAAGGGCCCGTCGGCAGCGGGCCGATACAGCCGTGCGGACAACTGACGGCCCGATGCGGGAATCCGCCAGTCCTCTTCGGCGGCGACGGCATCGCCCGGGGCGAATGCGCCGCCGGCGGCGAGACTCGCGCGATACGCGGGAACGGTGAGCTGCGCGAAATCGATCGCGGGTGCCTGGGCGAACGCGGCGAGCAGCGCCTGCGCCTGTGGGTCGAGCGGCATGGGGACTCCTGTCTGAATCGGATGCGGTTTGAATCAGGTAAACCCGTGTCGCGGTTTTCCCTGAGTCCGCGCCGGACGCTTGCCGGCACGGCCTGACGGGCATTCCAGCGTAGCGGGCAGGGCGCCACATCATCCGATCGGACGATGGTTGGTTCGCCCGGATGGCCAATTCTCACCATTCAGTGAATCTCCCGATGACGCCGGAATTTAGACGCGTCTTAATCATGGCGGCGCGGTTGGGTCGCGTCGGAAACATGTCGTATGGAGGATGGAGCGTGCTGATGGAGACGAGATGGGCTCCGCAAGAGAGCCAGGCAACCAGTGACGAAGCCGACATCGGCGTCGCGGATTTCAGCGAGCTGATGGCGCGCATCTACCAGGGCCCGCTGGAAACGCCGCCGTGGGCGGGCGCGCTCGAGCTGGTTCGCCGGTTGCTGCAGGCCAACTACGTGACGCTGATCCTGCGTGCGGCCGCGAGCGACCGCCGCGCGCCGCTGTCCGTGCACGCATCGGAATACGGCCCGGTCGTGCCGGGTGACGGCGAAGCGTCGTACAACAACTATTACTATTCGCTCGATCCGTTCGTCGGCCTGCCGGCCGATCGCGTGGTCACCGTCGACGACGTGTTCGGCGACACGGGCTGGCTGTCGAGCGAACTGTACAAGCAGTTCCTGAAGCCGCAGGACGTGCGCTACATCCTCGGCGCAGACCTGCGCACGCCGTCGGGCGTCGAGTGCCGGTTCCGCGTATGCCGCAACCATGCATCGAAGCAGTTCTCCGCGCGCGACAAGGCGATCTGCGCGTTGCTGCTGCCGCACCTGAAGCGTGCGGTCGAGCTGCATTCGAGGCTCGACACGGCCGAGGTCGAGCGCTCGATCTACGCGAACGCGATCAACCGGATGCAGATCGGCACGATCACGCTCGACGAGAACGGCACGATCATCGACATGAACAGCGTCGCCGACGAGATCCTGAAGCAGAACAACGGTCTGACGATTGCGCGCGGCACGATCGAGGCGACCGACGCGCAGGAGAACCGCACGCTCAAGCGGCTGATCCGCCACGCGGTGATGGGGCACCACGGCACGGCCGCGGCGACCGTCGAGGCGATGCCGATCACGCGCAGCTTCGACAAGCCGCGCCTCGGGCTGCTGGTGCGCACGGTGCTGCTGTCCGACTGGTCGGAGGACAACAAGCGGCGGCCGGCCGTCACGCTGTTCCTGCGCGACCCCGACCGCAAGCCGCAAGGTGCGCAGGAAATCATCCGCAAGCTGTTCGACCTGACGCCCGCCGAGACGTCGCTCGCGTTGCTGCTGACGAACGGGCTGACGCTCGAGGAGGCCGCGGAGGAATCGGGGATCAGCAAGAACACCGCCCGCACGCACCTGCGGGCGATCTTCTCGAAGACGGGCGTCACGCGCCAGGCGACGCTCGTGCGGATTCTGCTCGGGAGCGTCGTGCCGCTCGGGTAAGCGACGGCCGACGCCGATTCATCGGAACCGGCCGCATTCGTCCGGCGATACATCGACAACGATCGACGCGTCACGCGTCACGCCGTGGCGGCGACATCATGCGAAAAGGGCTCGCACCCGCGCGAGCCGCTCCTTCATTCAGCGCAGCCGCTCGCGGAGACCGGATGCCCGACGCAGGCGCTGCCGGGCACGTTCACGACCCCCGCGTGGAACGACCCGCCCACGACGCCAGCGCCGGCCACTGCGCGCAACCGCGCCGGATGAAACCGGCGCCCGTGCGGATCACGAGCGCGCCGATCGCAAGCGCGGCCAGATCGTCGAGCCGGCCGAAGCCGACCCGTGCCGCGCCCATCGCGAGCGCCGCCAGCAGCGACGCCAGCGCATCGGTCCGGACATGCCAGCCGCTCGCCTCGAGCAGCGCGGAGCCCGTCTCGCGTGCCTTGCGCAGCATCCAGTGCGACAGCGCGGCCTTGCCGGCGAGCGTGACGGCGACAAGCGCGAGCGTCGTCATGCCCGGCTGTACGACGGGCGGCGCAGCGAACCGGTTCGTCGCGTGCCAGATCATCTGCGCGCCGGTCGCCACGAGCAATGCGCCGAGGCCCGCGAGCGCAAGCGGTTCGCAGGTCGGGCGTCGTTCCGGCGGCAGGCGCGCGTCGAGCCGGCATGCAACGAGGATCAGCGCATCGGCTGCGAGATCGATCGCCGCGTGCGCGACGTCCGCGAGCAACCCCGACGAATGCGCGGACCATGCCGCGACCGTCTCGACGACGAGCAGCAGCAGGTTGATCGCAAGGCTGGCGGCGAGGGCACGGGACGTGGCCGCATAAACGTGGGGCGTGGCGCGCGACGTGCGCTGCATGGCGGATTCGTCTGTCGAAAGCGTGGGTCAGCCCCGAACGCTACCGGGCGACGGTGGCAGATCGGTGACAACGCCGGATGCGGCGCGGCCGGTCAGCGCTGCACGTCCGCCGACGGCAGCAGCGCGGCGAAGCGATCCGCGAGCGTCGGGCGCGACCGCGCGGGCCGGATCGCGCTGAGTTCGAACAGCGGCAGCGCGCCGCCGTCGCGGATGGTGCTGTAGGCGACGCCTTCGCACGCGAGCGTATGAATCGAATGCGGCAGCAGCGACACGCCGCACCCGGCGGCGACGCACGAGATCACGGTCAGCGTGCGGTTCACGTTTCGTCACGGCTGTGCCGGGCGGATGCCGACGACGCGGCAAGGCAGGGCACCGGCGCTCAATCCCGCAATGTCGACGGTTTTCCGAGGCGGTTGCTGGGGCGTTTCCGCCGGACGGGGAATGGACGCCCGCCAAGGCCATCAATAACGGTGCTGCCCCTTCACCAGCAGTCCGTCGGGTCTCCACCGTCCGGCGTCGAGCGTGCCCAGCAGCATCGTGCGCGCGGGTGGTCCCTCCGGGTCGTTGTAATGAACGATGCGTTGCTGGATGCCCGTGATGACGATCACGTGACCGATTTCAGGCTGGTCCGGCCGATCCAGGAAGTGCCCCGCAGCCCAGATCGGGCCGTAGTCCGTCAGTACCGACGCAAGCCACTCGGGTGTAATGACCGTTGGCTGATTGAGCGGCACGAGCCCTTCGGCCGCGCACAAGTCGGGGATCCGCGACGGGGGAAGCCCCTGATCCGCCCGCCATAACTCCGGCATGCCCAGCCGCGGCCCGGGGCGGTGGAAGTACGAAACCATGCATGCCGCCGCATACCAGCACGCGTTCTTCAGTGCCCTGGATCCTGATTTGGTCTTCTTTACGCCGCTCTGATCGACCAACGGCACGTTCAATCTGACGTCCACCATTTCGGATCTCCCGGCAGGAGTGATCCCTAAGCGTATGAAGAATCAGGCGCGACGACAACTTTCTCGACAGGCGATTGCATCGGCTCAGCCGGCATGCGCGGATGCGGAAGGAGGGGGCAACCAGACGTCTTCCATTTCACACGCCGCGTCGATACGCATCGAACTCGACATTATAGAAATAATGTCAAATTATGGAATATGATGAATTGGATTTTTGACGGTTTACGTAATATTATTCACGAAATTTCCACCGAACCCCGCCATGTCCGATCTCGCCGCCGACGAATCCCGCCTGACCGCCGAAATCGAGCGCCTCAAGGCCGACTTCCCGAAAACCCGCGAGCTGTATCGCGAAGCCTGCGCGCTGCTGTTCTTCCGCTTCGGCATCACGCCCACCGCGAACCGCCTGTACCAGCTCGTCCGCAAGGGGAGCATGAGCACGCCGACAGCCGTCCTCGGCGAGTTCTGGGCCGAGTTGCGGGAAAAGAGCCGCGTCCGCATCGAGCATCCCGACCTGCCGGCCGATCTGCAGGCCGCCGCCGGCGAACTGGTCGCGGCGCTCTGGAATCGGTCGAGCGCCGACGCGGCCGCCGCCCTCGACGCATTGCGCGCGGAAGTCGAAGCCGAGCGGACGACGGCGAAGGCGGAAGTCGCGACGCTGCAGGCTGAGTTGGCCCGTACCGAAACCGCGTTGGAGCAACGCACGGCCGCGCTGCTGGCCGCGCAGGTGCGCATTCAGGAACTGGAGCAGGCGAGGGCGGCCGACGAAGCATCGCGGCAAGCGCTGCAAGCGGACATCGAGCGCCTGACGGCCGACAACGCGGAGGGCGACCGCGCACTCGCGCAGGCCCGCGCGGATTTCACCACCCAGCTCGACCGGCTGCGCGACGATGCCGGGCGAGCCGAGGAACGCTTGCGTGCGTCGGAGAAGCGGGCGCTCCAGGAGATCGATCGAGAGCGGCTCGCAGCCGCGCGACTGCAAAAGGAGCTCGATGCGATGACATCGCGCGCGGAGCAGCGCGATGCGCAGCAGCGGAAAGATGTTGCCGCGCTGCAGGCACAACTGGGCGACGCGCTGCATCGATGCGGCGTGCTTCAGGGGCAGCTCGACGCTGCGCAGGCGACCGATGCGGCGCGCGCCAAGGAACTCGATGCACTGCGGCGCGAGATGACGGTGCTCGTGCGCCGCGCACCGCTGCGCGGTGCCAAGGCGGCACCGGCTGCGCAACGGGATGAGCGAAGGGCGCGCACGCGAAAGCGCGCCGATGAAGCACCGCGCTGACGGCGAAACCGCAATCGTGCATCAGCCGATGGCGGCGCACGCCCTAATCCCGCAACAAGCAGGCAAGAGCCGAATCCCACCAGCGCGATCGCTCGCCCGCCCACCGCAACAGCTCAACTCGACACATACCGCGACGGCAGCGCCGGCGCATCTGCCGGAATCGTGACGAGCGACGTGTTCAACCAGCCCTGCGGCGTACCGTTCGACTGCGCATAGGCGCCGACGTACGGCATCATCCGCGTCGTCTGATAGACCTGCGGCGTCCACCCGGCGGGCGCGAGGAAGATCGACGTCGCGCGCTTTTCGCTATACGCGGACGCGCCGTACGTCGAGATGTTCCACAGCGTCTGCTGATACGTCGCATAGTCGGCGTTGTGCCGCGAACCGCCGGCCTGCCAGCCTTCCAGCTGGATGAACGTGTTGTACGTGCCGGCGCCCGCGAGCAGATTGTTCACCGTGCGCCCATAAAGGAACGACAGGATCAGCCCGCAGTTCGCCGGCGCGAAATCGCTGCCGACGCTCAGGTAATAACGACCCGTCGTGTTCAGGACCGACGCGTAGTGCGAGTTGCCGATATCCGTCGACGTCGTCAGCCCGCTCGCACCCATGAAGCTGTCGAACGCCTGCATCGTGACGCCTGCCGGCAGGTCGCTCGTCGCGCTGATCGCGACGATGTGCGAACCGGCCGCGAGCAGCGTCAGGAACGCAGAGAGCGTACCGGCGATCCAGTTGCCCTGCGCATCGACGAACGGAAACGCGCGATAGCCCGTCAGCGCGAACACCGCCGGATCGGTTCCGGCCTGCCACGCGATCTGCGGCACCCACATCGTCAGCGGGCCGGCATTCGATGCGCCGGATACATACTGCTTCAACGCATCGATCAGCTGCGCATCGGCAGCGGGCAGCACGCCATACGCCGAGCCGTTCTGCCAGCGCTGCACCCATTGCGCGACGAAGCCCGCGAGCTGGCCGCCGGTAAAGTCGGCGGGCGGCACGTAGCCGAGCGAGCCCGTGCTTTGGTACGCAGACTGGATCGCCGCGGCGGTGCGCACGTTGCTGCCGAACATGCTGTTCGCGAAATCCTGGCAGTTGTTGCCCGGCGGCGTAGCCAGTTGCGCGAGCGGGGCAACCCACGCACCGTTCGCGGTGGCGACGCCGCGATACAGCGTGAGATTCGCGACCGAGTCGTGACCGGGAAACGTCGCGGCGTCGGCGCCCGACACGTAACCTGCCGACGGCGTGACGCTGACGGTGGTCGGCTGCGACCCGAACGGATGCGTGTACGAGATCGCAAACGACGCGTCGCCGCCGGCAAGGCCGAACGATCCCGTGCAATCGCCCCAGCTGTTCGACGCGCCGACAGCCGTCGATTGCCCGGTCGCAATCGTCGATTGCGACGCCTGCGGCAGCGAGCCGCTCTGGCTCGCCGCATTGCCGTATGCGAGCGTCGTCGACGGAATCGCATTGACCACGTTGATCGTAATCGAGCGGTCGGCGATGCCGTAGCTGCGCGTGGAGGTATTCGCGGCGCCGGCGGCGGCGAACGACGACGCGGCAGTCGGGCTGCCGTCACCGCCGCAGCCAGCCAGGGTGCCGACGAGCGGCGACAGGGTCAGCGCGGCGCCGCGCTGGATGAAGCGCCGGCGGTTCGGCGCGGACGGGCGTTCGGGTTTCGAAGCGGTCATGGGCGTTCCTGGTCACTGGTTTGGGGAGGCTACATCGACGATCCGGCGCATTGCACACGTGTGCAATGCCGGTGGAAAGTGCGCAGCCCGCCGGCGCATGCGCCGCGCGTATTTATGAGGGAGATCGATGAAACGCCTGCGACGAAACCGAGTCGTGCGTGTGACGCCGCGCGCGCGGCAACGCGGAGCAGGAACGAGGAAGGCCGCCGCAACGTTTGGGTGCCCGCCGGGGATCGGGTAAAGTGCCGCTCAACATGCCGGGCCGATGCCGCTAGACGACCGGTCTAATCGTTGCTAACATACGCCACCATGAATGCATCTTCGGGCGCCGAAGTCCGCCAGCACATCCTGAATATCGCCAAGCCGATCATGCTCCACAAGGGGTTTTCGGCGGTTGGCCTGAACGAGATTCTCGCTGCGGCGGGCATCCCGAAGGGCTCGTTCTACCATTACTTCGGCTCGAAAGAGGCATTCGGCGAAGCGCTGCTCGAAGCGTATTTCGACAGCTATCACGCGCATCTCGACAACCTGCTCAAGCATCAGGCCGGCACCGGCGCCGAGCGCCTGATGACGTACTGGCGCAACTGGCTGCACACGCAATGCGCGGACGATCCGCAAGGCAAGTGCCTCGCGGTGAAGCTCGGCGCGGAAGTGTCGGATCTGTCGGAAGCGATGCGCGCGGTGCTGCGGCAGGGCACGAGCCAGATCATCGAGCGGCTCGCGGGCGGCATCGAGGCCGGGCTGGCCGACGGCTCGCTGAGCGGGATCGCCGATCCGTCGCACACGGCCGCGATCCTCTACGAGATGTGGCTGGGCGCGACGCTGCTGGAAAAGATTCACCGCGACCGCAAGCCGCTCGAAAGGGCGATGGTCGAAACGCGGCGCATGCTGAACCTGCCGCCGGCCGAGCATGGCGGAGCACAGTCGTAACCCGGGCGCGCATCGGCGCGCCTTGTTTTTGCCCTGAATCTAGACGACTGGTCTACTCAAACACGCATGACGAACGTGCCACGCCGCGTTACGCTGTTCCCGATTGTTTCAAGCGCCCGCACGCAGCCGCGACGGCCCGATCGCCGACGTTGCCGCTGCGGGCGTCTCCGCTGGTCCACCCCTGATCCGATCGTGCCCACGAAGCACGTCCATTTCTGTTGACGGAGACTCACATGCCGCAAAGCAAGACCGCAAACCGCCAGATCGTCCTGAATTCGCGCCCGGTCGGCGCGCCGACACCGGGCAACTTCCGCGCCGAATCCGGTGCCGTGCCGACGCCCGGTGCCGGTCAGGTGCTGCTGCGCACGGTCTGGTTGTCGCTCGACCCGTACATGCGCGGCCGGATGAGCGATGCACCGTCCTATGCGCCGCCGGCCCAACTCGGCCAGCCGATGGTCGGCGGCACCGTCAGCCAGGTCGTCTCGTCGAACCTGCCCGCGTTCCGCGAAGGTGACCTCGTGGTCGCGGGCGCCGGATGGCAGGACTATGCGCTGTCCGACGGCCGCGACCTGATTCCGCTCGGCCGCGACGTCGCGCATCCGTCGTATGCACTCGGCGTGCTCGGCATGCCGGGCTTCACCGCCTATACGGGGCTGCTGAAAATCGGCGAGCCGAAGGCCGGCGAAACCGTCGTCGTCGCGGCGGCGAGCGGCGCGGTCGGCGCGGTGGTCGGCCAGATCGCCAAGCTGAAGGGCTGCCGCGTGATCGGTGTCGCGGGCGGCGCCGACAAGTGCGCATACGTGACCGATACGCTCGGTTTCGACGCGTGCGTCGATCACCGCGACCCGGCATTCGCCGCGAAGCTGAAGGACGCCTGCCCGAACGGCATCGACGTCTATTTCGAGAACGTCGGCGGGGCCGTGTTCGACGCGGTGTGGCCGCTGCTCAACGATCACGCGCGCGTGCCGGTGTGCGGGATCATCGCGCACTACAACGACGCGGCATACGACGACACCGCGGTGTCGACCGGCCGTGATCGCGTGCCGGCACTGATGGGCACGATCCTGCGCAAGCGCGTCCGGGTGCAGGGTTTCATCATCCTCGACCACTATGCGACCGGTTATGCACCGTTCCTGAAGGAGATGAGCGAATGGGTCGCGCAGGGCAAGGTGAAGACGCTCGAGGACGTCGTCCCCGACCTGGCCGACGCGCCGGAAGCGCTGATCGGCTTGCTGGCCGGCAAGAACTTCGGCAAGGTCGTCGTGCGCGTGGGCCCGGACGAACTGGCCTGATACCGCAGCACGGCAAACCATGACGGTTGCACGCTGGCGTCGCGCGACGCCGGCTTGTGGCATGCTCGATTTCGATTCAAAAGGAGTGACAAGATGGCGCTTCACGTGATTGCTTCCCTGTACCTGAAACCCGAACATGCGGAGGCCGCCGAAGCCGAACTGCGCAGCATGGTCGCGAAGACGCGCACCGAGCCCGGCAACCGGCGCTACGACCTGTTCCGCGAACAGGACGGTTCGCCCAACCTGCACCTGTACGAGATCTACGACGACCAGGCTGCGTTCGACGCACACCTCGCGAGCCCGTATTTCGGCGAATTCCGCGTGAAATCGGCCGACTGGTTCGCGGCGCCGCCGGTCATCAAGGTGCTGTCCGGCATCGACGTGGCCGAGTAACAACGCAGCACCCACGCCGCGGCCCGTCCCGACCCGGGCCGCGCGGCAGCCGTCTCGCCCGGCAACGGCGAAGACAGCGACGAAATCGAAAACCCCGCGCGGCGCGCGATACGCGTCGTTTCCCCAATACACCGGCCCGGAGGCTGAATGGTCACCCTCAACATCAACGGCGAAACCCGCACGGTCGACGCCCCCGACGACATGCCCTTGCTCTGGGTGCTGCGCGACGTCGTCGGCCTCACCGGCACGAAATTCGGCTGCGGGATCGCGCAATGCGGCGCGTGCACCGTGCATCTCGACGGCGTCGCCGCGCGCTCGTGCGTGCTGCCGGTCGCGGCCGTCGCGGGCCGCAAGATCACGACGATCGAAGCCGTCGGCGCGACGCCGGCCGGCCACAAGGTCCAGCAGGCGTGGCGCGAGCTCGACGTCGTCCAGTGCGGTTATTGCCAGTCGGGGCAGGTGATGGCCGCCACCGCGCTGATCGCATCGAACCCGAACCCGAGCGACGCCGACATCGACGCGGCGATGGCCGGCAACATCTGCCGCTGCGGCACGTACAACCGGATTCGCGCGGCCGTGAAGCAAGCCGCGAAGGAGGCGTGACATGTCCCGAGGACTGATCGAAGCAGGCAAGGTCGCAGGACAAGCCGCCGGCGCGGGCGTATCGCGCCGTTCGTTCCTCAAGCTCGGCATGTCGCTGGGCGCGGCGGCGGGCGGTGGCCTGCTGCTCGGCTTCAGCCTGCCGGCGGCAGGCGACGACGCGCGCCGTTCGGTGATCGGTGGCGACGGCGATGAAACCGCGCGCGCAGGCGTGTTCGCACCGAACGCGTTCGTGCAGATCGACCGCGCCGGCAAGGTCACGCTGGTGATGCCGAAAGTCGAGATGGGGCAGGGCGTCTACACGGCGCTGCCGATGCTGATCGCCGAGGAACT
Organism: Burkholderia sp. Bmkn7; assembly: GCF_041103175.1. Lineage (NCBI taxonomy): Bacteria > Pseudomonadati > Pseudomonadota > Betaproteobacteria > Burkholderiales > Burkholderiaceae > Burkholderia > Burkholderia sp. Bmkn7. The sequence continues at coordinate 2,137,521 of NZ_JBGCUH010000002.1, forward strand.
CGAAGTGCCGCTGTCGAGCGTGACGCTCGACCATGCGCCGCCGAACGAGAAGCTCTTTCTCGATCCGCTGCTCGGCGGCCAGCTCACCGGCGGCTCGACGTCGATACGCTACGCATGGGAGCCGCTGCGCCGCGCGGGCGCGACCGCGCGCACGCTGCTGGTCGCGGCCGCCGCGAAGCAATGGAACGTCGATCCGGCATCCTGCCGTGCGGTGAACGGCGAAGTGCAGCATCCGCCGAGCGGCCGGCGCACGTCGTACGGCCAGCTCGCCGACGCCGCCGCGAAGCTGCCGGTGCCGAAGGACGTCGCGCTCAAGAAGCCGGCGGATTTCAAGCTGATCGGCACATCCGCGAAGCGGCTCGATTCGCCGGAGAAGGTCGACGGCACCGCGCAGTTCGGGCTCGACGTGCGGCTGCCCGGCATGCTGTACGCGGTGATCGTGAACAGCCCGGTGTTCGGCGGCACGGTCGCGAGCATCGACGATACCGCCGCGAAGAAGATCCCGGGCGTGCGCCAGGTCGTGCGCGCGGACAACGCGGTCGCGGTCGTCGGCGATCACACCTGGGCCGCGAAGCGCGGCGCGTCGGCGCTGGTCGTGAAGTGGAACGAAGGCGCCGGCGCGAAGGTATCGACGAAGGACATCGTCGCCGATCTCGCGCAGGCCGCGGCGAACGGCAAGGGTGCCGTCGCCCGCAAGGACGGCGACGTCGGCAAGGGTTTCGCGGATGCGAAGACGCGCATCGACGCCGTGTACGAGCAGCCGTTGCTCGCGCACGCGACGATGGAGCCCGTGAACTGCACGGTGCACGTGCGCGCCGACGGCTGCGAGATCTGGGTCGGCACCCAGGTGCCGACGCGGGCGGTCGACACCGTGCAGCAGCTCACGAGCTTTCCGCCGGAGAAGATCGTCGTGCACAACCACCTGCTCGGCGGCGGCTTCGGCCGGCGCCTCGAGACGGACATGATCGGCCAGGCGGTCAAGATCGCGAAGCAGGTCAACGCGCCGGTGAAGGTGATCTGGACGCGCGAGGAAGACATCCAGCACGACATGTACCGCCCGTACTACTACGACCGGATCTCGGCGGGCCTCGACGCGAACGGCAAGCCGATCGCGTGGCAGCACCGGATCGTCGGCTCGTCGATCCTCGCGCGCTTCGCGCCGCCCGCGTTCCAGCACGGCGTCGATCCCGACGCGGTCGAGGTGGCCACCGACCTGCCGTATGACCTGCCGAACCAACTGATCGACTACGTGCGGCAGGAGCCGCGCCACGTACCGACCGCGTTCTGGCGCGGCGTCGGGCCGACGCGCAGCACGTTCGTCGTCGAGAGCTTCATCGACGAACTGGCCGCGCAGACCAAGACCGACCCCGTGCAATACCGCCGCGCGCTGCTCGGCAAGACGCCGCGCGCGCTCAACGTGCTCGACGTCGCGACGAAGGCGGCCGGCTGGGGCCCGTCGCTGCCGACGGGGCAAGGGCGCGGCGTCTCCGTGATGCACGCGTTCGGCAGCTTCTTCTCGATCGTCATCGACGTCGCGGTGGACAACGGCGAGGTGCAGGTCAAGCGCGTCGTGTGCGCGGTCGATTGCGGCATGTCCGTCAACCCGAACACGATCGAGGCACAAGTGCAGGGCGGCATCATCTTCGGGATCACGGGCGCGCTGTACGGCGAGATCACGATCGAGGACGGCCGTGTCGTGCAGAGCAATTTCACCGATTACCGGATGCTGCGGATCAACGAGACACCGCCGATCGAGGTGCATCTGGTGAAAAGCGGCGAAGCGCCGGGCGGGATCGGCGAACCGGGCACGGCCGCGACGGCCGCGGCATTGTCGAACGCGATCTTCGCGGCGACCGGCAAGCGGCTGCGCAAGCTGCCGGTCGGCGACCAGCTGAAGACGGCTTGAGGGGAGGCGACGATCATGCGAAACCTCACCCTGAATACGTTCCGTGCATCGCTGCTCGCGCTGTCCGCCATGCTGGCCGGCCCGGCCGCGCAGGCCGCGCAGACGGCGCCGGCCGACAGCGCGCTCGTCGCGCGCGGCGCATACCTCGCGAAAGCGGGCGACTGTGTCGCGTGCCACACCGCACCGCGCGGCACGCCGTTCGCCGGCGGCCTGAAGATGGTCACGCCGATGGGCGCGATCTACACGACCAACATCACGCCCGATCCGGAAACGGGCATCGGCGGCTATACGGAAGCCGAGTTCGCCGGCGCGCTGCGCAAGGGCGTCGCGAAGGACGGTCACAACCTGTATCCGGCGATGCCGTATCCGTCGTACGCGAAACTGAAGGACGAGGACGTCAAGGCGCTGTACGCGTACTTCATGCACGGCGTCGAACCGGTGAAGCAGGCGAACCGGCCGTCCGACATCCCGTGGCCGCTCAACATGCGCTGGCCGCTCGCGTTGTGGAACATGGTGTTCCTCGACACGACGCCTTACGCCGACAAGCCGGCCAAGGACGCGATGTGGAACCGCGGCGCGTACCTCGTGCAGGGGCTCGGGCACTGCGGGTCGTGCCACACGCCGCGCGGCGTCGGCTTCCAGGAGAAGGCGCTCGACGAAGGCGGCGCGGCGTTCCTGTCGGGTGCGCCGATCGACAACTGGTTCGCATCGAACCTGACCGGCGAGCCCAACACGGGGCTCGGCCGCTGGAACGAGGCCGAGGTCGCGCAGTTCCTGAAGACCGGCGCGAACCGCCATGCGACCGCGTTCGGTTCGATGGTGAGCGTGATCAACCACAGCACGCAGGCGCTCACGGACGACGATCTGGCGGCAATCTCCCGTTACCTGAAATCGCTGCCGGCGGCAGGCGGCACGGGGGCGCCGCCGTACCGCTACGATCCGAAGGCGACGCAGGTCGCGCTGGGCCGGCCGGCAGCCGATCCGGGCGCGAAGGTGTATAACGCTTACTGCCTGCATTGCCACGGCGCGGACGGGCGCGGCTACGCGCCGCTGCTCGCGCCGCTCGCCGGCAACCCGAACGTGCTCGAAGGCGATGCCGCGTCGCTGATCAACGTGACGCTGAACGGCAGCGAGACGCTCGTGATCGATGGCGTGCCGTCCGCTTATCCGATGCCGGCGTTCTCGAACCAGTTGAACGACCGGCAGATCGCCGACGTGCTGACCTTCATGCGCGCCGGCTGGAACAACGGCGCGCCGGCCGTGCAGGCGGCGGACGTCGCGAAACTCCGCAAGGCGACGGCGGCCGCGCACTGAGCGCGACTCCATGCGGAACGATGGCGGGCCGGCGTGCCTGCCGTCGACGCCGCCGGGTGCGTGCCAGCCCCGGCGGCCTGGCTTTTTCTGTCAACCGGCGCGCGGCCGTTCGCGGCAGCGCGCGTTTATCGACGCAATGTAGGGGTGTCTGGATGGCTAACGTGACTTATACGGATACGCAACTGCTGATCGACGGCGAGTGGGTCGACGCCGCGAGCGGCAAGACGATCGACGTCGTGAACCCGGCGACCGGCAAGCCGATCGGCAAGGTGGCCCACGCGGGCATCGCCGATCTCGACCGTGCGCTCGCCGCCGCGCAACGCGGCTTCGAGGCGTGGCGCAAGGTGCCCGCGCACGAGCGCGCGGCGACGATGCGCAAGGCGGCCGCGCTGGTGCGCGAACGTGCCGACGCGATCGCGCAGCTGATGACGCAGGAACAGGGCAAGCCGCTCACCGAGGCGCGCGTCGAAGTGCTGTCGGCGGCGGACATCATCGAATGGTTCGCGGACGAAGGCCGCCGCGTGTACGGCCGGATCGTGCCGCCGCGCAACCTCGGCGCGCAGCAGACCGTCGTGAAGGAGCCGGTCGGCCCGGTCGCCGCGTTCACGCCGTGGAATTTCCCGGTCAACCAGGTCGTGCGCAAGCTGAGCGCCGCGCTGGCAACCGGCTGCTCGTTCCTCGTGAAAGCGCCGGAAGAAACCCCGGCGTCGCCGGCCGCGCTGCTGCGCGCGTTCGTCGACGCGGGCGTGCCGTCCGGCGTGATCGGCCTCGTCTACGGCGATCCGGCGGAAATCTCGTCGTACCTGATCCCGCACCCGGTGATCCGCAAGGTCACGTTCACGGGTTCGACGCCGGTCGGCAAGCAGCTCGCGTCGATGGCCGGCCTGCACATGAAGCGCGCGACGATGGAGCTCGGCGGTCATGCGCCGGTGATCGTCGCCGAGGACGCCGACGTCGCGCTCGCGGTGAAGGCCGCCGGCGGCGCGAAGTTCCGCAACGCGGGGCAGGTCTGCATTTCGCCGACGCGCTTTCTCGTGCACAACAGCATCCGCGACGAATTCACGCGCGCGCTGGTCAAGCATGCCGAAGGGCTGAAGGTCGGCAACGGCCTCGAGGAAGGCACGACGCTCGGTGCGCTCGCGAACCCGCGCCGGCTCACCGCGATGGCATCCGTCGTCGACAACGCGCGCAAGGTCGGCGCGCGCATCGAAACCGGCGGCGAGCGGATCGGCTCGGAAGGCAACTTCTTCGCGCCGACCGTGATCGCGGACGTGCCGCTCGAAGCGGACGTGTTCAACAACGAGCCGTTCGGCCCGGTCGCGGCGATCCGCGGTTTCGACAAGCTCGAAGACGCGATCGCGGAAGCGAACCGTCTGCCGTTCGGTCTCGCCGGCTACGCGTTCACGCGTTCGTTCGCGAACGTGCACCTGCTCACGCAGCGCCTCGAAGTCGGGATGCTGTGGATCAACCAGCCCGCGACGCCGTGGCCGGAAATGCCGTTCGGCGGCGTGAAGGACTCGGGCTACGGATCGGAAGGCGGGCCGGAAGCGCTCGAACCGTACCTCGTCACGAAGTCGGTGACGGTGATGGCCGTCTGACGACCGTCTGACGGCCGACCGATCGCGTGCGCGGCGCCGCCGGCGCGGCGCGCACGATCGGCGCGGGCCGGGCGGCACTCGCGTTGCGCACTGCGCAACGGCATGCCCGCTCTCCCGCCGGTTTTCCCGCTGCTTTCCCGCCGGCCGTGCATTCGCATGGCAACCTGACGGGAATTTCAATACGCGTACCGCTGCGGACGGATTGTTTCGATTCAGTCATCGACAGCACCACACGCCAGACCACGCGACGCGCGTCGGTGAACGAGCGCCGACATCCTGTGCCGGCCCGAGCGGAGCACGATCCGCCCGACACCGTTCAGGTCACGCCGTACGCGACCCGACAAGTCAGGACTGCACCTCGTACCCGGAAGCCGTACTTTTTGGTATAGGTTATTCAGAACAAACCATAACGACCGGTGCGTCAGCGCCGGGCCAATCTGAGAGGACACGGATGCATCCGCGGGCGGCAGCGCCGTACTACGTTGTGCTGGCGGGGACCTTGATAGCGTGCGCGCTGATGGGCCTCTGCGTGTTGCAGTTGTTTCAGAGCCGTCACGATGCGCTCGATCGCGCGCGCGAGACGTCGCGGAATCTGGCGCTCGTCGCCGAGCGCGACATCGAACGCAACATCGAGCTGTACGGCCTGTCGCTCGAGGCGGTGATCCAGGGCCTCCAGCGGCCGGACGTCATGGCCGCATCGCCGGCCTTGCGGCGCGGCATCCTGTTCGATCACGCGATGACGGCGAATTTTCTCGGCTCGATGCTCGTGCTGGATTCCGCCGGCAACATCATCCTGGATTCGGCGAACGACGTGCCGCGCCAGGGCAATTTCGGCGACCGCAAGTACTTTACGGTTCACCGCGACAATCCGGACGTCGGGCTTTACATCAGCGATCCCTATGCGTCCCGCCTGCGTGGCGGCTCGCTCAGCGTCGCGCTGACGCGCCGCGTGTCGAACCCGGACGGCTCGTTCGCCGGCATCGTGATGATCGCGGTCAATCTCGAGTATGTCCACACGCTGTTCGCCGGCCTCGCGCTCGGCTCGCACGGCGCGATTTCGCTGGTGGGCACGAACGGCATCATGTTCATGCGCCAGCCGTACGACGTGCGCACCATCGGTCGCGACATCAGCAAGGCGGCAACGTTTCGCCACTTCATGACGGCGCCGGAAGGCTCGTTCGTCGAGACCTCGACGATCGACAACGTGCGCCGCCTGTACTACTTCAAGACGCTGCCGCACCTGCCGCTGATCATCATGGTCGCCGAGGCGGAGCAGGACATCTATGCCGCGTGGCGGCACCGGGCCATCACGATCGGCGCGCTGGTCGCCACCTTCGGCGCGGCGTTCATCGTGCTGTCCTTCATGCTGGGCTCGCAGCTGCGGCGCAGGATGCGCGCCGAATCCGAGCTGGTCATGCTCGCGCGCACCGACGGCCTCACCGGGCTCAACAATCGCCGCTCGTTCGGGGAGGTGCTGGAGCTCGAATGGCGCCGCGCGCGCCGTGCCCGATCGGTGTTTTCGCTGCTGTTCGTCGACGTCGACCGCTTCAAGGCCTACAACGACACGTATGGCCACCAGGCCGGCGACGACGCGCTGGCGGCGGTCGCACGATGCATCGGCGACAACATCCGGCGCCCGGCGGACACCGCGGCCCGCTATGGCGGCGAGGAATTCGTCGTGATCCTGCCGGATACGCCGGCGACGGGCGCGACCGAGATCGCCGAACGGATTCGCGCAGCCATCGACGGACTGGCGATCGAACATGCGGAAAGCGAATTCGGGCGCGTCACCGCGAGCATCGGCGTGGCAAGCTGGGCGCCCGGGCAGGAAGGGGAGGTCGAGTCGGTGATCAAGGCAGCCGACGAGGCGTTGTACCACGCGAAGGAAACGGGGCGAAACAAGGTCGCGTCGTGTGGTGCGGCCACCTGACGCCTCCGCCGGCACCCGTCGCCCGCGACCGATGGCGCGCGCGCGGTTCGACGCTCAATGCCGGCCGCTGCCGCGATAGCTTTCCACTTCCGCGTCGTAAGCCGCCAGAAACGCCTTGCCGAACACCGACGCGAAATCGTCCTCGATCGCGAACACCGTGTCGCGATGGGTCGCCGCGTAGCGATCCCACATCCTCGCCTTGTACAGCACGGGCACGCGCTTCTCGTACCAGCGCGTCGCGTCGTCGCGCTCGCGCAGGCGCTGCGGTGAAAAGCGCGTCAGCAGGTCCATCAACGCCGCGCGCATGCCCGCGACCATGCCGATCTGGTGCGCATGCAGATCCTGGAACGCGTCGCTGACCGCGCTCTGCGGCGACATGAAGCCCGGCAGCGGCAGCCCGAACATCTGCCGCAGCACGGCGCCGCCGTCGGGCAGCAGCTTCAGCGGATTGTTCTCGCGATCGAGCAGCATCGTCATGTGCGCCTTCACCTCGCGCTTCAGGATGCTGCGCGACGACAGCAGCTCGACCGTGCCGTTCGCGAACAGCGCCAGCAACTGGCCCGCGATGAACAGTTGCTCGGCCGACCACTGATGCGATTCGGCGGCGGTGTCTAGCCCCGCGCCTTCGAAGAACGCGCTCAACAGTTCGTCGGGGGTCGGCGCGCGCGCAGCATGCGGCGCCGCATGCTGCGCCGGATCGTCGGCCGGCCGCGTATCGGTGCGCGCGGCGGCCGGTTGCACGCGCACGTGCTGCGTCCACTCGGGCGCGTGATCCGCCTGCGTCGCGGATGACGCATCGCGAGCCGCGTTGCCGCGATCGGCGTGCGCCGCGGTGCCCGCCGTGCCGAGATCGCCCGACGACTGCGCGAACAGGTCGAGCGGATCGGTCGACAGCTGGTGCAGGTCGCGCTGCGACGGCGCGGGCGGTGCGGCCTGCTGCGCGGCGCCCGTCCGTGCGGGGCCGCCCGGCCGCGTAGCGGCGTCCGCCGCCTTGCCGCGCGGTGCGAGACGATCCTGGAGGAGCCCCCACAGCCGGTTGCCGGCGCCTTTCGTATCGATACGCGATGACGGCGGTTGCGCGGGTGGCGCTGCCGCCCGGGCCTGCGCTTGCGCTTGCATATCGACGTGCATGCCGGTATCGGTCGCCATGTCGATGACCGGTGCGTGGCCTCCATCGCCACCGTCGTCACGTTCGGCGCGCAGCACGTACGGCCCGATGCGGATGATGTCGCCGGTGTTGAGCGCGCGCTCCTGCGCATAACCGACCGGCTCGCGGTTCACCTCGATCGTCGAGACGCTGCTCAGGTTCTTCAGCAGGCAGGCGTCGTCGCCCACCTGCAGCAGCGCCTGCAGCCGCGAAATCTGCCGCGTGTCGTCGCGCAACACGAGATGGTTGTCGCTGGCCCGGCCGATGGTGCCGCCCGGCGGATGAAACACGACGGCGTCGTAGGAGTCGTTTTCGACCGGCTCGCCGGCATGTTCGATCACGATCAGTTGCATGTCATACGTCGCTCGGTGAAGTGCTCGCGCGCAGGCCGGTTCGTTCAGGACGACGACGCATGCCTGCGGCGCGCGAATTCGAACGCGGGCCCCCAGATCGGATGTCCCTTCTCGGCGGGGGACAAGTCGAAGCGCGGGTTGAGGTCGAGAATTTTCGAGAACTCGGCGCGGCACGGCGTGATGCGGTTCGTCACGCAATAGCTGAACGCGAGGAGCTTGTGCGCGGCAACCTGCGTGTCGGTGTCGGCGCCGTCGATTTCCTTCGCGTGGCTCAGCAGCGCGATCGTGCGCCCGTAGTCGCCGCTGTCGTACGCGGCGCGCGCGCTGTCGACCGTCGCGCGTGCAGCCGACTGGGTCGGGGACGTACTGCACCCGCCGGCCCCCAGCAACAATGCGCCGAGGAAAAGAACGTGCGATGAACGACCTTTCATTATTGAAATCAGGAATTGGCGTAATTGGAAGGTGCCACACAAGCGCTGTTGGATTCTAGTGCCAATCATCGATACGGAATAGCCTGTTACGTTTTGTTTCATTTGGCCATTCCATTTCCACGTGAATGCAGAATCGACTACGAATTTCAGTGCTTGTGAATCCAGAAAAACGGCCTATAGTTCGCTGTGTTTTTCGGATTCGTCAGTTGTTTGGTCAGCGCACGTCAATGCACGAAAAAACGGGCCGTCCGTTCGTGCGAAACGAATAGCCTGGCACACCGTCAGCGCCGCGAGCGTTCGTTGCACGGTGGCCGGCCGGCTTGCGCCCCAAGCCCATCCGACAGGGTGTCCACTTCACAGAACCGGGCCGCGACGGCGAACCGGTCGGATTGATTTTTGCCAATAACTTATCAACCCCAATTCAATTGACCACCATCTCGCCGAATCGACTTCCAAAATCCATGAATGATATGACCCGGCTTTTTACAAGAACAATTTGCCGATACGGATTGCGATGGATGGATATACGGATTACACAATTACCGATCAATTAATTGTCCCTTTTTCAATCGGATCATCCGGTTTCGCGGTCGAAAACCGGCGAACGGCTATTGGGTGGCGAGGGTGGAATATGCAATGGCGGTCGAGCAGTTTCATCGTATGGGGATGCGTGATGCTGTTGCCGGGGTGCGGCGCGACGGAGCACGCCGCGGCGGTGCCGTATGCGATCACGGTCGACGTTGCGCCCGACGTCAACCCTGACCCGAACCGCAAGCCTGCGCCGATCGTGCTGAAGGTGTTCCAGCTCCGCGCGGCATCGTCGTTCGACAGCGCGGATTTCTTCTCGCTGCAGGACAAGCCGGAGAACGTGCTCGGCGCGGACCTGCTCGGCACCGATCGCGTGATCCTGCGGCCGGGCGAGTCGCGCACGCTGCACTATCGCGGCAACGTCGAGGCCGGCGCGATCGGCGTGGTCGCCGAATACCGGATGCTCGAAAAGAACCGCTGGCGACTGACAGTGCCGCTGCCGCGCGCGAAGCAGCTCAATCTCTACAAGTTCTGGCAGACGTCGCCGGGCGAGCTGAAGCTGTCGATCGCGGTGCGCAACGGCGGCCTCGCACTGAACGATGCGAAGGGGCGCCCATGACCGAACCGACGATGTCCGCGACACCGGTCGCGGCGCTCCGCCAGCGGGTGGTGTGGACCGAGGGGATGTTCCTGCGGCCGCAGCATTTCCAGCAGCTCGAACGGCACTGGGAACGCTACGTCGCGCTGCGCTGCCTCCCGCTGCAAGGCTTCTTCTGGGGTTTCGACACGCTGGAGCTGGACCGCGAGCAATTGGCGCTCGGCAAGGTCGCGCTGCGCACCGCGTCGGGCGTGATGCGCGACGGCACGCCGTTCGACCTGTCCCATCCGGACGATCTTCCCGAACCGCTCGACGTGCCGGCCGACGCGAAGGACCAGCTCGTCGTGCTCGCGTTGCCGCTGTGGCGCGGCGGCGGCGAGGAGGTGTCGTTCGGCGCAGGCGGAGGCCATGCCGCGAACGGCGCGAACGGTACGAACGGCGGCGCCGATGTCGCGCGCTACGTCGTGCGCGAATACGAAGTGGCCGACGCGAACGCGGTCGCGCTCGGTCCCGCACTGCTGCAGACGGGGCGCCTGAACGTGCGGCTGATGCTCGAAGCCGAGCTGACCGGCGACTGGCACGCACTCGGCGTCGCACGGATCGTCGAGCGGCGCACCGATGCACGGTTGCTCGTCGACGACGGCTACATCCCGCCGCGCCTCGTCGCGCAGCACGACGCCGTGCTGCTGGCCTACGCACGCGAGCTGCACGGGCTGCTCACGCAACGCAGCGAAGCGCTCGCGGAACGGCTGTCGGAGCCCGGGCGCGGCGGCGTGTCGGAAGTCGCGGACTTCCTGCTGCTGCAACTCGTGAACCGCTATCTCGCGCTGACCTGGCATGCGCAACAGCACGTGTCGACGCATCCGGAGGCGCTGTTCTGCGACTGGCTGAAGCTCGCGTGCGACCTGAGCACGTTCACGGCGGCCGGCCGGCGCCCGCAGTCGCTCGCCGTCTACGTGCACGACGACCTGCGCACGAGCTTCGCAGAGCTGATGACCGAACTGCGGCGGTCGCTGTCGACGGTGCTCGAGCAAAACGCGATCCAGATCGAGCTGCGCGATGCGGGCAACGGCATCCGCGTCGCGACGCTGGCCGACCCGGTGCTGCGCGATACGGCCGGCTTCGTGCTCGCGGTGCGCGCGGACATACCGGCCGACAGCCTGCGCGCGCGTTTTCCCGCGCAGGCCAAGCTCGGGCCGGTCGAGCGGATCCGCGATCTCGTGCAGCTGCAACTGCCGGGCATCACGATGCGCCAGTTGCCGGTCGCGCCGCGGCAGATCCCGTATCACGCGGGCCATACGTACTTCGAGATCGACAAGGGCAGCGACCTGTGGAAGCAGCTGGCGCGCTCCGGCGGTCTCGCCTTTCATTTCGCCGGCGAATTCCCTGGACTCTCGATGGAGTTCTGGGCGATACGCGGGTGAGGGCGGGGCGACGCGATGAATTCCTCCTCCGATTCGATCTCCCCCGGCGCAGGCGGATTCGTACCGCCGAATCCGGGCGGCATGCATCCGGCCGCGGCGGGCGCGGCCGGCCCGACCGCGACGCAGCCGCGCCCCGGGCGCTGGGCCGCGAGCGGCACGAACCCGCTCGTCGCGGCCGCGAATCCGTTGCTCAACCTCGTGCCGCAGATCCGTTCGACCGTCCATCACCCGAATCCCGCGTGGCTGCGCGAGCATCTCGTCGTCGAGATCCGACAGTTCGAGGCGCGCGCGCAGGAGGCCGGCGTGCCGTCGGAAGCGATCATCGGCGCGCGCTACTGCCTGTGCACGGCGCTCGACGAGGCGGCCGCGCTGACGCCATGGGGCGGCAGCGTGTGGTCGTCGCACAGCCTGCTCGTGTCGTTCCACAACGAGACCTGGGGCGGCGAGAAATTCTTCCACCTGCTCGAACGCCTGTCGCAGCAGCCGCGCCAGCATCTCGACCTGCTCGAGCTGCTGTATTTCTGTCTCGCGCTCGGCTTCGAGGGCCGTTATCGCGTGCTCGACAACGGCCATGCGCAGCTCGACGCGCTGCGCCACCAGCTCGCGCTCACGATCCGCTCGGTGCGCGGCGAATTCGAGCCGGCGCTGTCGCCGCACTGGCGCGACGTCGTCACGCGCGATGTCGCGCGCCGGTTCGTCGTGCCGCTGTGGGTGTGCGTGGCGCTCGCGCTGCTGATCGGCTTCGGCGTGTTCGTCGGGCTGCGGATCGCGCTCGCCGGGCATTCGGACCGGCTGTTCGCATCGATCGACGCGCTGCACGTGCCGAAGCTGCAGCCCGCGCAAGCGCCGCCGCGCGCGGCACCGGCCCCGCGCATCGCGAAGTTCCTGGAACCGGAGATCGCGGCCGGCCTCGTGTCGGTGCGCGACGCCGCCGATCGCAGCGTGATCGTGCTGCGCGGCGACGGGTTGTTCAAGTCGGGATCGACGTCGGTGATCGACCGCTACGTGCCGGTGCTCGCCCGTGTGGCCGATGCGCTGGACAAGGTGCCCGGCAACGTGCGCGTGACCGGTTACACGGACGACACACCCGTGCATACCGCGCGCTTCGCGTCGAACTGGGACCTGTCGCGCGAACGCGCGGAAGCCGTGCGCGGCATGATCGCCGCGCGGCTCGACCATCCGGAACGGCTCGCGGCGGAAGGGCGCGGCACGCTCGACCCGGTCGCGCCGAACGATTCGCCCGCGAATCGCGCGCTGAACCGGCGCGTCGAGATCACGCTGCTGCCGGCGCCCGGCAGTGCGGCCGTCGGCGCGAGCGCAACGCAGGGGGCCAACTGACATGAATCAGGCTGTCGCGCGTTTCGTCCGGCCGTTGCCGTCGCGGGAGATCTGGACCTTCGCCGGTCTCGTCGTGCTCGCATGCTTCGTGTGGCTCGCGGGCCCGCTGTTCGCGTTCGCCGAGGTCCGCCCGCTCGAAAGCGGCTGGGCGCGCGGGCTGACGATCGCGGTGCTGTTCATCGCGTGGGGCGCGCGCGTCGCGTGGCGCAGCTGGCGCGCCGGCCGGCTCAACGCGCAGTTGCTGAACCAGCTGCGCGAAGCGGCGCCCGGGCCGGCCACCGCCGACGATCCGGCGAAAGCGCAGCTCGACGAGTTGCGCAGCCGCTTCGACGAAGCCGCGACGCTGCTGAAGAAGGTCCGCTTCGGCCAGGCCGACGCCGTGCGCAAGGGCCTGCCGCGCTGGTTCGACCGGATGTCGCGCCAGTATCTGTACCAGTTGCCGTGGTACGTGTTCATCGGCGCGCCGGGCTCGGGCAAGACCACCGCGCTCGTGAATTCCGGGCTCAGTTTTCCGCTCGCCGAGCAGTTCGGCCGCGCCGCGATTCGCGGCGTGGGCGGCACGCGCCATTGCGACTGGTGGTTCACGAACGACGCGGTACTGATCGACACGGCCGGCCGTTATACGACGCACGAGGGCAACCGTGCGCTCGACGAGGCCGAGTGGAAAGGCTTCGTCGACCTGCTGAAGAAGTACCGCACGCGCCAGCCGCTGAACGGCGCGATGCTGACGATCAGCGTGGCCGACCTGCTCGGCGCGTCGGAGGCCGAGCGCACGCAGCACGCGATGGTGCTGCGCAAGCGGCTGCTCGAACTGCGCGCGCAGCTTGGCATTCGCTTTCCCGTGTACCTGCTCGTGACGAAGGCCGACCTGCTCGCGGGCTTCGCCGAGTATTTCGGCAACTACGGCCGCGCGGAATGCGCGCAGGTGTGGGGTTTCACGTTCCCGCTCGCGCAGAGCGAGGCGCCGGGTTTCGACCTGCGTGCGGCATTCGACCGCGAATACCGGCTGCTGCACCAGCGGCTGAACGACGGGCTGCCCGAACTGCTCGCCGCGCAGACCGACGCGCGCCAGCGCGAGATGACGTACCTGCTGCCGCAGCAGATCGCCGACCTGCAGGACATGCTCGGCCAGTTCGTCGCCGAGGTGTTTTCCGTGTCGAGCTACGAACCGATGCCGATGCTGCGCGGCGTCTACCTGACGAGCGGCACGCAGGAGGGCACCGCGTTCGATCGCGTGATGAGCGGCATCAAGCGCTTCCTGAAGATCGAGGGCGTGCCGCCGGTCGCGCAGGTCGGCTCGACCGGCCGCAGCTTCTTCCTGAAGTCGCTGCTGCAGGAGCACATCTTCCGCGAAGCCTCGCTCGCCGGCAGCGACCTGCGCTGGCATCAGAAACGGCGCGTGCTGCAGATCGCCGGCTACGTGCTGCTCGCGCTGGTGTGCGTGGCCGTGCTGGTCGCGTGGCTGCGCAGCTATTCGAACAATCGCGCGTATCTCGACCAGATCGGCGCGCGCGTGCCGGCCGTCGATGCGCAGATTGCCGGCGCGAAGTTCTCCGATGCGGCCGACGTCGCCCGCCTGCTGCCCGTGCTCGACGCGCTCGGCGGCCTCGCGAATACCGGCGGCGTCGACCTGCAGCATCCGCCGCTCGCGTACCGGTGGGGGCTGTTCCAGGGCGAGAAGATCGACGAGGCCGTCGATGCCGTGTACCGGCGCGCGCTCGAGGACGTGCTGCTGCCGATCGCCGCGAGCCGGATGGAGGCCGCGCTGCGCGACGCGCGGCCCGACGAGACCGAATTCGCGTATGCGGCGCTGAAGGCGTACCTGATGCTGTACGACAGCGCGCACTACGATCCTGCGTTCGTGCAGGCCGTCGTCGATCTCGAAATGGAACGCGCGCTGCCGCCCGATTTCTCGCCGGCCGAACGCACCGCGCTGCGTGCGCATCTCGCCGCGCTGTTCGGCGGCCGCGTCGCGGTGTCGCCGTATCCGATGAACGAGCGGCTCGTGGCCGACGTGCGCGACCGGCTGCGGCAGGTGCCGTTCTCGCAGCGGCTGTACCGGCAGCTCACGCTGACGCTGCGGCCGGCCACCGCCGCGTTCGACTTCAGCGTCGCGCGCGCGGTCGGCCCCGACGCGTCGCTGGTGTTCCGCCGCCAGGGCGGCAAGCCGCTGTCGGAAGGCGTGCCGGGCCTCTATACGCGCAACGGCTATCGCAATGTGTTCGCGCCGCGCCTGGCCGGCGAGGTCGACGCCTACGGGCGCGAGGAAGTGTGGGTGCTGAACCTCGGGCTCTCCGAGATTCCCGGGCCGAACGACGCGGCCGCGTGGGCCCGCGATATCCGCCAGCTCTACCTGAACGACTATCTGAAGATCTGGGACGACTATCTCGCCGACATCAAGCTGCAGCGCACCGCGACGCTCGCGCAGAGCATCCAGGTGGCGCGCGCACTGTCGTCCGCCGATTCGCCGCTCACGCGGCTGATGGTCGCGCTCGCGCGCGACACGGCGCTCGGCGATGCACCGGGCGGCGGGGCGCGCAATCTCGCCGCGCGCGCGCAGGACAAGGTCGACGAGGCACGCAGCTCGCTGTCGCAGATCTTCGCGAGCCAGGGAAGCGATGCGAACACGTCCGCCGCGGCGCCCGCGAGCGCCGAGCAGATCGTCGACAGTCACTTCGCCGGGTTGCGCACGTTCGCGCCGGGCAGCGGCGACCAGGCGCAGGCGTTCAATGACGTGCTGAAGTCGATCGACGCGCTGTACACCTACCTGACGGCCACCGACGACGCATTGAGGAGCGGCGCGCAGCCGCCGCCGTCCGACGCGCCGGCGAAGCTGCGCGCACAGGCCGGCCGCCTGCCGACGCCGTTCCGCGAAGTGCTCGACGACCTGTCGAACGTCGCGAACGGCAGCGTGGCGACCGTCGAGCAGCGCAGCGTCGCGACGCGGGCCGGCGCGAACGTCGGCGACTTCTGCCGGCAGGCGATCGCGGGGCGCTATCCGTTCGCGCGCGGATCGTCGCGTGACGTCGCGCCGGCGGATTTCGCGCAGATGTTCGCGCCCGGCGGCCTGATGGACGACTTCTTCCAGAAGAACCTGCAGTCGATCGTCGATACGACGTCGCACCCGTGGCGCTTCGCGAACCGCAATGCGGACGCCGATCCGTCGGCCGCCGCGATGCTGGCGTCGTTCGAGAAGGCGGCGGTGATCCGCGACGCCTATTTCGGCGGCGGTGCGCGCACCGCGCAGCTGAAAGTGCAGATCCAGCCGCTCGAAATGGACCCGTCGATCACGGAGATGGTGCTCGACGTCGACGGGCAGATCGTCCGTTACGCGCACGGCCCGCTCGTGCAGAGCGCGGTGGACTGGCCGGGCCCGCGCGGCAGCAACCAGGTGCGGCTGCAGGTGTCGGGCCAGGCCGGCGCAACCGACGGCTTCACGACCGACGGGCCGTGGGCGCTGCACCGGCTGTTCGACCGCGCGGCCGTATCGGCCGGGCGCGGGTCCGACCAGATGATTGCGCGCTTCACGGTCGACGGCAAACCGATCGTGCTGCAAGTGAATGCGGGCAGTGTCCGCAACCCGTTCAGGCTGCCCCAGATGGAGTCCTTTACATGCCCTCCGAAGCCATGAGCCCGACACCGCCGTTCACGCGTACCGACGGCGATGCGCCGGCCTGGTACGGGAAGATTCCCGGCGCCGGCGACTTCGTGAACAGCCGGCTGCCGCATGCGCTCGCGCTGTGGTGGGAGCGCTGGCTCCAGCAGGGGATGGCAGCGATGCGCCAGCGCGGCGCGGACGAGATCGAGCGCCATTACACGGTCGCGCCGGTCTGGAATTTCCTGATCCCGGCGGGCGCCGGCGCGTCGTGCGTGCAGCCGGGCTGCCTCGCGCCGAGCTGCGACCGCGTGGGGCGCTACTACCCGGTGATCGTGACGCTGCCGATGCGTGCGGCCGATTACTGGAACGGGCTGCCGGACGCCGCCGACGCGTTCTACTGGCAGGTCGGACAGGCGCTGCTCGACGCGATCCGCCATGCGCGCGCGCCGGGCGATCTCGAGCGGACGCTCGAACGCGTGCGGCTCGCGCCGGGCGTCGGTCGCGACGCGGCGGACATCGTCGATGGTATGCCGGCGGCGCTGCCGGACCGCACGGCGCCGGCAGCATGGCCGGGGCTGTCCGGTTACTTCGATCCGCACGGCGGCACCAGTTTCTGGTGGACCAATCGCGCGGACGGATCGCCGCTGCGCACGCACGCGCACACGGGCACGCCCGACAACGCGCTGTTCCTGGCGCTGTTCGGCGGCGGTTAGCGGCCGGACAAAGGGAAGGCCGGCCGCCGGGCGCGGCGGCGGACGGAAAGGACGCGGTTTCGAGAGGTGGTGGAGATGAAGGACGCTGGATCGAGAGACAACGAGCACGACACGGCGACACGCGGCGACGCATCCGGATTCACGGTGCGGCCGCTGCCGCTCGGCCATCGTCTCGGCGAATTGCAGCTCGACGAGGTGCTCGGCATCGGCGGCTTCGGGATCGTCTATCGCGCGTTCGACCGCACGTTGCGGCGCGCGGTCGCGATCAAGGAGTACATGCCGTCGATGCTGGCCACGCGCGGCGGCGACTATACGGTGTCGCTGCGCTCCGAGCGGTTCGCGCAGGCATTCGACGCAGGGCGCGGCGCGTTCCTCAACGAAGCGCGCCTGCTCGCGCAATTCGACCATCCGGGGCTTGTCAAGGTCCTGCACTTCTGGGAAAGCCACGGCACCGCGTACATGGTGATGCCGTTCTATGAGGGACGCACGCTCAAGCAGCTGCTCGACGGCGGGATGCGGATCAGCGAGACGCAATTGCGCAACATCGTCGGCGCGCTGCTCGGCGCGCTCGACACGCTGCATCGTGCGCAGTGCTTCCATCGCGACGTCGCGCTCGACAACGTGCTGATCCGCCCGAACGGCAGCGCGATCCTGCTCGACTTCGGCGCGGCGCGCAAACGGATCGGCGATCTGGTCGACGACGGCGCGATGATGATCAAGCCCGGATACGCGCCGATCGAGCAATACACCGACGATCCCGCGTTCAGCCAGGGGCCGTGGACGGATCTCTATGCGCTCGGCGCGGTGATGCACGCGATGATCACCGGCGAGTTGCCGCCCGCGGCCGTCGTGCGCAGCATCAAGGACACGTACCGGCCGCTCGCGTCGCGTGAACTGCCGGCCGGCGAGGTGTACAGCCCGGCTTTTCTCGCGGCCGTCGATCATGCGCTGCAGTTGCGGATTCCGGACCGGCCGGAATCGGTCGCGGCATTCGCGGCGGAACTCGGGTTGCGGGACTTCGACCGGACGGGCAGCGGGTATGGCGCGCCCGCCGTGCCGCCCGTGGGCGATGCGGGCAGGGGCGAGGGCGACAAGGGGGCGGCTTCTGTCGAGAACGGTACCGCGCCGGCTGCCGCCGCGACTTCGATCGGTGCGGGTGGGACCGCTTCGGGTAGCGCTGCGCCGGACGCGCGGCCGCCGACGCCGGCGGGTGCGGGCCCTGTATCGACGCCCACGGACACGGCATCCGCATCGCCCGGTGTGTCGGACGGCAAGCCGGAAGCCGATGATGTGTCTTCGACGTTGAAAGCGGTCACGCAAGGCACAGCCGCCACGGCGGCTGCGGGAGCGCTCGCAGCTTCCGCATCGCATGCGTCCCGGCCGGCCGCGAAACCGGTTGAATCCGATGCGCCGAATGGAGACTTCGAACGCGCGAAAGAACCGGCCGCTGCACGAACCGACACGCACGACGAAGCCAGTGCGCGATCCGCAAGTACCGATACGGAGATCGGCGCGCGTGGTGCGGCGGGTTCCGGGGAAGCGGTCACGTTCGCGGCTGAAGGTGCTGGTGCTGGCGTCGGTGCCGGTGCCGCCAGTGCAACCGCACCGTATCCCGCCGCATCGTCGTCGGCGGCGTCAGGCGGCGCTTCCTTGCCGGCCGGCGCCCAGCGCGACCAGGCCCCCGCTGGATCGCGCAAGCGCCGGCTGCCGGTCTACGCCGGGGGCGCGGTCGTTGCGCTGATCGCCGTCGGCCTTGCCGCGACCTATCTGTCGCGTCCTGCCCGCGTGGCCGACGAGCCCGCGCCCGTCGCGAGCCAGCCGCAGGCCGGCACGTCACCGCCCGCGAGCACGCCGGCTGCCGCACTGGCCCAGCAGGGGCCGACTCCGATCGTCGTGCCGCCGTCCAGCCTGCCGGCCGGATCGTCTGCCCAGGTTCCGCCGCCACGCGTCGCCGCCGAGCCCGCCAGCACGCCGGCCGTCGAGGCCGCCGCGCCCGCGCCGCAGATCGCGACCACCGTGACGAACACGGCCCCGCCGCCGGCCGGCGCCAGTCCCGCCATCGCGCCCGCCGGCAGCCTCGACGCGTCGGAGCGCGTCGTCAACGTGCCGCCGTCGGAAGCCGCCGTACCGCCGGTGACGACACCATCTCCGGCACCGAAACCGCCGGACAGCCAGACAGCCGTCGCGGCCGTGAATGCGCTGCCTGCCGAGCAACAGCCGCGTGCGCCGAAGGCGCAGGAAACGGTGCAGGTGCGTTTCAACGTGCGGCCATGGGGCGACGTCTACGTGAACGGCGCTCGGCGCGGCGCGAGCCCGCCGCTGCGTTCGGTAGCGCTGACGCCGGGCGTCTACGTGATCGAAATCCGCAACGGCTCGCTGCCGCCGTTGCACCGCACCGTGGCGATCGATTTCGGCAGCAAACCGGTCAACATCGACTATGCATTCGAATGACGTCAGCCAGGCGGCGCTGGCCGCCGCCGCTTTTTCCGCGGTGCCGCCCGGCATCCCTGCGACGCCGCGCGCGGGCCTGATCGGCCCGTTGCTCGCGGATGTCGCACCCGATACGCCGTGCGGCGCGAACCTCGAATACGACGCCGAGTTCCTGCAGTTGCAGGAGCGTGCGACGCCGCGCGCCGAGCAGCAATACGGCGACACCGTGATCCCGGCCGAAGCGCCCGACTGGCGCGCGGTCGAGCGGCTCGCGCTGGCGCTGTCCGCGCGCACGAAGGACCTGCGCGTGATCGCCTGTCTCGCGCGAAGCTGGACCGAGCAGCACGGCATCCCCGGTTATGCGGACGCGCTCGCGCTCGTCGCGAACCTGCTCGAGCGCCGCTGGGACACCCTGCATCCGCGGCTCGACGCGGACGGCGAACCGGACCCGACACCGCGGATGAACGCGCTCGCCGACGTGGCCGGCGCACACGACTGCGCGCGCGCAGCGCGCCGCCAGCCGCTGTTCGAAGGCGGGCCGAGCGTGCGCGACGCCGAACGGCTGCTCGATGGCCGCGACGACGTCGGCAGCCCCGCGACCGGCAGCCGCGAAAGCCTGCTGGCCGCACTGTCGGCCGCGTCGGGCGACGGCACGACGCCGCTCGACGCAACGCGCGCGGCACTGCACGCGCTGGATGCGATCCGCGTGTGCGTGACTGACAAGCTGGGCCGCGAATGGGCACCCGACGAAGGCGACGCGGAGAGGGCGCTGCGGCGCATCGTACGCGAGGTGCCGCTGCCCGAGCCGCAACCGGTGTCGCCCGACACGCAGCAGGCCGTTCCCGGCGACGCATCGCAGGCTGCACTGGCACCCGCTGCGTCGACGCCGATGCCGAACACCCACGCGTGGCGCGAAGCCGCCATCACGAGCCGCGACGACGTGCGTATCGGTCTCGACAAGATGTGCCGCTATTTCGAGCAGCACGAACCGAGCCACCCGGCGCCGCTGCTGCTGCGACGCGCACAGCGGCTGCTCGCGCTCGACTTCTACGAAATCATCCGCGACCTCGCGCCGGAGAGCCTCGCGAAGCTGGACCTGCTGAGCGGCGAGCGAAGCGAATGAAACGAATGGACCGAACGAAAGAAACCGCCATGCGGGCGGCAACGACGGACTGCGCAACCTGATCGATGTGAAGGAGTGGACGATGACGGACAGAACCAAGGCGGCGGGCAGCGGACAGAAGTTCATCGCGCGCAATCGGGCGCCGCGCGTGCAGATCGAGTACGACGTCGAGACCTACGGCGCCGAACGTAAGGTACAGCTGCCGTTCGTGATGGGGGTGATTTCGGACCTGGCGGGCAAGCGTGCCGAGCCGCTGCCGGACCTGCCGGAGCGCAAGTTTCTCGAGATCGACGTCGACAACTTCGACGAGCGGATGAAATCGATCGCGCCGCGCGTCGCGTTCCAGGTGCCGAACACACTGACGGGCGAAGGGATGCTCAACGTCGACATGACGTTCGAGCAGATCGACGATTTCTCGCCGGCCGCGATCGCACGCAACGTCGACGCGCTGCGCCGGCTGCTGGAGGCGCGCACCGAGCTGTCGAACCTGCTGTCGTACATGGACGGCAAGCACGGTGCCGAGCAACTGATCGAACGCGCGATCAACGACCCCGACCTGCTGAAGACGCTCGTGCGCGAACCGCACGCGAGCGCGCAGAGCGGCGACGCGACCCAACCGGAGGCCCGCGATGAATGATCCTGTCCAGTCCCGCGCCGATGCGCGCGACGCCGCGCAACCCGCCGTCGCGCACGACGAATTCGCGGCGCTGCTGCAGAAGGAGTTCAAGCCGAAGACGGCCGAGGCGCGCGAATCGGTCGAGCGCGCGGTGCGCACGCTTGCGCAGCAGGCGCTCGAACATACGGTCGGCATGACGACCGACGCATACGGCAGCGTGAAGCAGATCATCGCGGAGATCGACCGCAAGCTGTCCGAGCAGATCAACCAGATCCTGCACCACAACGAATTCCAGACGCTCGAAGGCGCGTGGCGCGGGCTGCATTACCTCGTCACGCATACCGAGACCGACGAGCTGCTGAAGATCAAGGCGCTGCCGGCGTCGCGCAACGAAGTCGCGCGGATGCTGAAACGCTACAAGGGCGTCGCGTGGGACCAGAGCCCGCTGTTCCGCAAGATCTACGAGGAGGAATACGGGCAGTTCGGCGGCGAGCCGTTCGGCTGCCTGGTCGGCGATTTCCATTTCAACCACAGCCCGCCCGACGTCGAGATGCTCGGCGAGCTGTCGAAGATCGCGGCGGCCGCGCACGCGCCGTTCATCGCCGGTGCGTCGCCGGAGCTGATGCAGATGGATTCGTGGCAGGAGCTGTCGAACCCGCGCGACCTGACGAAGATCTTCCAGAACACCGAATATGCGGCGTGGCGCAGCCTGCGGCAATCGGAGGATTCGCGCTACATCGGGCTCGCGATGCCGCGTTTTCTCGCGCGGCTGCCGTACGGCGCGCGCACCAACCCGGTCGACGAATTCGACTTCGAGGAAGACACCGACGCCGCGAACCACGACCGCTACACGTGGGCGAACTCGGCGTACGCGATGGCCGCGAACATCAACCGCTCGTTCAAGCAGTACGGCTGGTGTTCGTCGATCCGCGGCGTCGAGTCGGGCGGAGCGGTCGAAGGACTGCCGAGCCACACGTTCCCGACCGACGACGGCGGCGTCGACCAGAAATGCCCGACCGAGATCGCGATCAGCGACCGCCGCGAGGCCGAACTCGCGAAGAACGGCTTCATGCCGTTCGTGCACCGGAAGAACTCGGATTTCGCGGCGTTCATCGGCGCGCAGTCGCTGTACCAGCCGGCCGAGTATCACGATCCCGACGCGACCGCGAACGCGCGCTTGTCCGGCCGCCTGCCGTACCTGTTCGCGTGCTGCCGCTTCGCGCATTACCTGAAGTGCATCGTGCGCGACAAGATCGGCTCGTTCCGCGAACGCGACGACATGGAGCGCTGGCTGAACGACTGGATCATGAACTACGTCGACGGCGACCCCATCAATTCGTCGCAGGAAACCAAGGCGCGCAAGCCGCTCGCGGCCGCGCAGGTGGTGGTCGACGAAGTCGAGGACAACCCCGGCTACTACACGTCGAAATTCTTCCTGCGGCCGCATTACCAGCTCGAAGGGCTCACCGTGTCGCTGCGGCTCATCTCGCGGCTGCCGACCGCGAAGGCGGCCAACGAATGAGCGGCGGCACACGCAACGATTGGACTTCAACGCGGCATTCATCCTGACATCGCACTGAAACGGAGACGGTTATGGGCGTGGCAATGTTTATGAAGGTGGACGGCGTGACCGGCGAATCGGCGGACGCGCAGCACAAGGGCTGGACCGACATCCAGTCGTTCACGTGGGGCGCGAGCCAGCCGGGCGCGATGGCGAGCGGCAGCGGCGGCAACGCGGGCAAGGCGAGCTTCAACGACCTGGTCGTTGCCGCGTACATGGACAAGGGGGCACCCGCGATCATCAAGAACTGCGCGAACGGCAAGCATTTGTCGTCGGTCGAGATTTCCGCGTGCAAAACCGGCGGCACGCAGGTCGAGTTCATGCGCGTGACGCTGCAGGAGGTGCTCGTCACGTCCGCGCAAGTCGCGGGGATCGATCCGGGCGACGTCGCCGACCGGCTGATGATGCACTACGGCTTCCAGGCCGCGAAGGTGAAGAAGCAGTACTGGCAGCAGAACGACAACGGCGGCAAGGGCGCGGAGGTGACCGTCGGCTGGAACATCAAGGAAAACACCGAGATGTGACGGCGCGGAGACGACCATGGACGACCCGCGAACCCGCGACGGCCGGGAGGGCAACCTGCGCGACCGGCTACAGCCCGCGCTGCTCGACCGGCTTACCGACGACACGCCGCAGCGCGCGAGCGAAGCGCCCGGCGCGCAGTGGATCGGCACCGAACGCCTGCGTGCGGCCGTGCTGCGCGATCTCGCATGGCTGCTCAACACGCGCAACGCCGAGGACGGTTTCGTCGACTGGCCGGCGTTCGCGCACGCGCAGGCGTCGGTGCTCAACTACGGGATGCGGCCGCTCGTCGGCAAGCCGATGTCGGGCGTCGAGCGGATGTCGGTCGAGGCGTCGATCCGCGACGCGATCGTCCGCTTCGAGCCGCGCATCGCGCCCGACAGCATCGACGTCCGCAGCGTGACCGATGCGCCGGCCGGCCGCGCCGGCGAACGGCGTCACAACGTGCTGCTGTTCGAGATTCGCGGCACGCTGTGGTCGATCCCGCATCCGCTCGAATTCGTGCTGCGCTCCGACCTCGATCTCGAGACGGGCGCGATGTCGCTGCAATCCGTGGCGGGAGCCTGACGCGATGGATACGCGCCTGCTCGACTACTACAACCGTGAACTCGCGTACCTGCGCGAGCTCGGCGGCGAATTCGCGCAGCAGTTCCCGAAAGTGGCCGCGCGGCTGCGGCTCAACGAATCGGGGCCGCCCGACCCGTACGTCGAGCGGCTGCTCGAAGGCTTCAGCTTTCTCACCGCGCGCGTGCAGCTCAAGATGGATGCCGAGTTTCCGCGCTTCACGCAGGCGCTGCTCGATGCCGTGTATCCCGGTTATGTCGCGCCGCTGCCGTCGATGGCGATCGTGCGGTTCGCGCCGATGCTGAACGAAGGCAGCCTCGCGCAAGGCTGGCGGCTGCCGGCCGGCACGGCGCTGCGTGCACGGCCGGCCGCGTCCGAGCAGACCGCGTGCGAATTCCGTACCGCGCACGACCTGACGCTGTGGCCGCTCGAACTGACCGATGCGAGCGTCACCGGCGCGCCGTCGTGGCTGCCGCGCGGTGTCGTCGCCGCACGGCAGGACGTGCGCGGTGCGCTGCGCATCCGGCTGAAGGCGCGCGGCGGCGCCAGGCTGTCGCAACTGCCGCTCGACCGGCTGACGTTCCATCTCGCGGGCCCCGAGCGCGACGCGCTGCACCTGCTCGAACTGATCGCCGCCCATGCGCTCGGCGTCGTGTGCCACGACCCGGCGCAGCCGCCGCGCTGGCTGCATACGCTCGATGCCGACGCGATCGTCCACGAGGGTTTCGATCCCGCGCAGGCGATCCTGCCCGACGACGGCCGCAGCTTCCACGGCTACCGGCTGCTGCGCGAGTATTTCGCGTTTCCGGCGCGTTTCCTGTTCTTCAGCATCGGCGGGCTGCGTGCCGCGCTCGCACGCGCGACCGGCGACGAGTTCGAACTGACCGTGCTGTTCGACCGCCACGACGCGGCCCTCGAAGCGGCCGTCAGCGCGCGCCACCTCGCGATGAACTGCACGCCGGCCGTGAACCTGTTCGCGCGCCGCGCCGATCGCATCCAGTTGCAGCCGGGAGCGCGCGAACACCATGTCGTTGTCGATCGCAGCCGGCCGCTCGACTACGAGGTCTATGCGGTGCAGCGCCTCGCGAGCGAGCAGCGCGACGACGGCCAGTCGCGCGAATTCCGGCCGTTTCACGCGTCGTTCGCCAGCGACGACGGCAACCACGGCGCGTACTACACGGTGCGGCGCGAACCGCGGCTCGTCTCCGCCCAGGCGCGCGCGAACGGCACGCGCACCGGCTACGTCGGCAGCGAGACCTACGTGTCGCTCGTCGACAGCCAGTGCGCGCCATACGACGAGACGATGCGCTACCTGGCGGCCGACACGCTGTGCACCAACCGCGACCTCGTGCTGCTGCAGCCGCCCGGCGACGCGAACACGTTCACGCTGCGCGTGTCGGCCCCGGTCGACAGCATCGTCGCGATCCGCGGCCCGTCGCGGCCGCGCCCGCCGATCGCGGATGCGCAAACCGCGTGGCGGCTGATCCGCCATCTCGGGCTGGCCCGCCACACGCTGACCGATCTCGACGACGACGAGGGCGCGCACGCGCTGCGCGAACTGCTCGGCCTGCATGCCGACCCGGCCGATGCCGCGATGCGCCGGCAGATCGACGGCGTGCTGCGCGTGGCGTTCTCGCCGGTGTTCCGCCGGCTGCCGGCGTCCGGCCCCCTGATGTTCGGGCGTGGCGTGCAGGTCGACGTGACCGTCGACGACCATGCGTTCTCCGGCGAGAGCCCGTTCCTGCTCGGCGCGGTGCTCGAACAGTTCTTCGCGCGCCACGTGTCGATCAACGCGTTCGCCGAATGCGTGCTGACCAGCGCGCAGCGCGGCACGCTCGCGCACTGGCCGGCGCGTGTCGGCAGGCGGCCCGCGATATGAAGCGCGACATGTCTCCGCGTGCCGGAACGGCCACCGAAGCCGCACGCCGCGACGCGTGGTGGGCGCGCCTGCGTGCCGCGCCGCACGGTTACGACCTGTTCCAGGCGCTGCGCTGGCTCGATGCGCTGTCGCCCGGCCGCGCGCCGCTCGGCCATGCCACGCGGCCGCGCGACGAGCCGGTGCGGCTCGGGCAGCGACCGTCGCTCGCGTTCGCGGCGTCGATGCTTGCCGGCGTGTCCGATGACGGCACCGTGCCGCCGCGCATTGCGATTCACGGATTCGGGCTGTTCGGCCCGAACGGGCCGCTGCCGACGCACCTGACCGAATACGCGCACGAACGCGCCGCGCAGCACGACGACCCGACGTTTGCCGCGTTCGCCGACCTGTTTCATCACCGGCTGATTCTGCTGTTCTACCGCGCGTGGGCAGACGCGCAGCCGACGGTGAGCCTCGATCGCCCGGAACGCGCGCGCTTCGACGGTTATGTCGCGAGCCTGATCGGGCGCGCGGCACAGGGCGACAAACCGGCCGCGCAAGCCAACGCCGATACCGACACGCTCGCGCCGCATGCGCGTTATTTCCATGCCGGCCATCTCGTCCGGCACACGCGCAACCCGGAAGGGCTCGTGCAGATCCTGCGCCGGCATTTCGGTGTCGACGCCCGCATCGTCGAGCACGTGCCGCAGTGGGTCGCGATCGAGCGGTCGCAGCGCTGCACGATCCGCGCGACGCGGCCGACGTTGCGGCTGGGCGCCGTCGCGCTCGGTATCGCCGTGCGCGATGCGCAGTCGCGCTTCCGGATCGTGCTCGGCCCGCTGTCGCTCGACGCATACCGTCGCTTCCTGCCGGGCGGCCCGCATGCCCGGCAGCTTGCGCACTGGGTGCTCGAATATGTCGGCATCGAGTTCGACTGGGACGTGCAGCTCGAACTGGCGGCCGATGCGGTGCCGGCGATCGCGCTCGGCGCGCCGCAGGGCATCGGCCGCACCGCGTGGCTCGGGCAGCGGCTCGAACCGGGCCCCGCGCGTGACCTCGTCGTCCGCTACGACGTGCGGCGCGGCGGCGTACCCCTTCATCGCGAAACCGCCTAAACGGGAACCGTCATGTCCGATATCGGCCGCGCCAACCTGTTCGGAAAGCTGAATCCGTTCCTCTACGAGACGCTCGAGCAGGCGACCGGCTTCTGTCGGCTGCGCGGCAATCCGTACGTCGAGCTCGCGCACTGGTTCAAGCAGATGCTGCAGCGGCCCGACGGCGACCTGCAGCGCGTGCTGCGCCACTTCGCGATCGACGACGCTGCGATCGACCGCGGGCTCGTCGCCGCGCTCGACAAGCTGCCGCGCGGCGCGGGCTCGGTGTCGGATCTGTCCGTGCATATCGACGACGCTGTCGAACGCGCGTGGGTGTACGCGACACTGAAGTACGACGCGACGCGCATTCGCGGCGCGGTGCTGCTGCTCGCGATCCTGAAGACGCCGCAGTTGCGCAACGTGCTGCTGGCGATCACGCGCGAATTCGAACGCATCGTGCCGGACGTGCTCGCCGACGCGCTCGAATCGATCGTCGAAGGCTCGCCCGAGGCGCCGCCGGCCGGGCAAGCGACGCCGGACGGCGGCACGGTGTTGCGCGGCGCAGCCGGCGCCGCGGACGGCCCGGCACTCGCGCGCTTCGCCGTCGACCTGACCGCCCGCGCGCGGGCCGGCGAGATCGATCCGGTCGTCGGGCGCGATGCCGAGATTCGCCAGATCGTCGACATCCTGTTGCGGCGCCGGCAGAACAACCCGCTGCTGGTCGGCGAGGCCGGCGTCGGCAAGACGGCCGTTGCGGAAGGTTTCGCGCTGCGGATCGCCGCCGGCGACGTACCGCCGTCGCTGCGCGACGTCGCGCTGTACCTGCTCGACATCGGGCTGCTGCAGGCCGGCGCGAGCGTGAAGGGCGAGTTCGAGAGCCGGCTGCGCGGCGTGATCGACGAGGCGATGTCGTCCGAGCGTCCGGCGATCCTGTTCATCGATGAAGTCCACACGCTCGTCGGCGCGGGCGGGGCGGCCGGCACCGGCGACGCCGCGAACCTGCTGAAACCCGCGCTCGCGCGCGGCCTGCTGCGCACGATCGGCGCGACCACGTGGTCCGAGTACAAGCAGTACATCGAGAAGGACCCGGCGCTGACGCGACGCTTCCAGCTCGTGCACGTTCACGAACCGGAAGAGGCCGCCGCGCTGACGATGCTGCGCGGTCTGGCCGGGAAGCTCGAGGCGCATCACCGCGTGCTCGTGCTCGACGACGCGCTGCAGGCCGCCGTCACGCTGTCGCACCGTTACATTCCCGCCCGCCAGCTGCCGGACAAGGCGATCAGCCTGCTCGACACGGCCTGCGCGCGCGTCGCCGTCAGCCAGCACGCGGTGCCCGCGCCGATCGAGGATGCGCGCCGCCGCATCGACAGCCTGCGCGTCGAACAGGAGCGGATCGGGCGCGAATGCGCGCTCGGCACCGGCGATACCGCGCGGCGCGATGCGATCGACCACGACATCGCCACCGCCCGGGCCGAACTCGACCGGCTCGACACGCGCTGGCAGACCGAACGCGACGCATTGACGGCGATCGTCGATGCCCGCGCGCTGCTGCTCGACGACGACCCGTCGCACGTGCTCGACGCCGCCGCGCGCGTCGCCGCTCAAACCCGTCTGTCGGCCGCCCAGCAGGCGCTGGCCGAGCTGCAGGGCGATGCGCCGCTCGTGCTGCCCGCCGTCGACACGCACGCCGTGGCCGCCGTCGTCGCCGACTGGACCGGCATTCCGCTCGGCCGGATGGTGCGCGACGAAACGCAGGCCGTGCTGAAGCTCGCCGATACGCTCGGCGAACGCGTCGTCGGCCAGAAGCACGCGGTCGAACTGATCGCCGAGCGCATCCAGACCGCGCGCGCAAGACTGGACGACCCGAAGAAGCCGCATGGCGTGTTCCTGCTGTGCGGGCCGTCCGGCGTCGGCAAGACCGAGACCGCGCTCGCGCTGGCCGACACGCTGTACGGCGGCGAACACAATGCGATCACCATCAACATGAGCGAATTCCAGGAGGCGCATACCGTGTCGACGCTGAAGGGCGCGCCGCCCGGCTATGTCGGCTACGGACAGGGCGGGGTGCTCACCGAGGCCGTGCGCCGCCGCCCGTACAGCGTCGTGCTGCTCGACGAGATCGAGAAGGCGCACCGCGACGTGCACGAGATTTTCTTCCAGGTGTTCGACAAGGGCTGGATGGAGGACGGCGAAGGGCGCGACATCGATTTCCGGCATACGGTGATCCTGCTGACGTCGAATGTCGGCGCCGAGCGCGTGATGCAGCTGTGCCGCGATCCCGAGCGCCTGCCCGATGTGCAGACGCTCGCCGATGCACTGCGCGCGCCGCTGCTCGACGTGTTTCCCGCCGCGCTGCTCGGCCGGCTGACCGTCGTGCCGTACTACCCGCTCACCGACGCGACGCTCGCGCGGATCGTCGCCCTGCAGTTGCGGCGGATCGAGCAGCGGATCGACGCGCATCACGGCATCCGGCTGCGCTGCACCGACGCGGCGACCGCGCTGGTCGTCGAGCGCTGCCGGACGATCGAATCCGGCGGCCGGATGGTCGACGCGATCCTCACGCATACCGTGATGCCGCGCATCGGCCGCGCGATCCTGCAGGCCACGCTCGAAGGCCGCACGCTGTCGTCGATCGAGCTGGGCGCGGCCGACGGCGAATTCGCCTACCGGTTCGACGAGGAGGAGACGACTTGAATCGCGTATTCACACTCGACAGCCCGCACGGCGACGACCTCAAGTTCCATACGCTCGACGGCAGCGACGAACTCGGCCGGCTGTTCGAATTCCGGATCGAGGCGCTCGCCGACAGTCACAGCCTGTCGCTGAAGGACATGCTCGGCAAGCCCGTGACGGTCCGGATCGAACAGCAGGACCTGTCGACCCGCTACCTGAACGGTATCGTTGCGCGCGCATCGCTCGCCGGGCGACGCGCCGAGCGGTACTACGGCTACGAGCTGATCGTGCGCCCGTGGCTGTGGCTCGCGACGCGCCGCTCCGATTGCCGGATCTTCCAGAACAAGACCGTGCCGGAGATCGTGCAGGAGGTGCTGTCGACGTATGGCTTTCCGATCGAGAACCACCTGGCGGAGACTTACGTGCCGCGTGATTACTGCGTTCAGTACAACGAGACCGACGCCGCGTTCGTATCGCGGCTGATGGAGTTCGAGGGCATTTATTACTGGTTCCGCCATGCGGAGGACACGCATACGCTGATGCTCAGCGACGCAATGTCGTCGCATATCGCGCTGCCCGGCTACGAGACGATTCCGTACATCGCGCGTGACCGCACCGCGATCGCCGACGAGGAGCACATCGACGGCTGGCTGCCCGCGCAGGAAGTGAGCGTCGGCAAGCACCAGACCACCGACTACGACTACACGAAGCCGCGCGCCGATCTTTCGTCGCAGAAGGTCGATCCGCGTGGTCATGATCACGATAGCTTCGCTTCGTTCGAGTGGCCGGGCGGGTACCGCGACGATGCGCCCGGTGCGCATTACAGCCGCGTGCGGCTCGAGGAGCAGCAGGCCGAGCATGAGCGGGCGAGTGCCGATACCGATGTGCGCGGTGCTGCGCCGGGTTACCTGTTCACGTTGGCGCATTGTCCGCGTGCGGACCAGAACCGCGAATATCTGATCGTGCGGTGCCAGTACCGGTTTCAGGAGAACGCGTATGCGAGCGATCAGGGCGCGGAGGCTGTGGTGCATCAGACGATGATGCTCGTGCAACCGTCGAGCCTGCCTTACCGATCGCCGCGCGATACGCCGCGGCCACGAACCAACGGGCCGCAGACGGCCACCGTGGTCGGGCCGCCGGGGGAGGAAATCTGGACCGATCAGTATGGGCGCGTGAAGCTGCAATTCCGCTGGGATCGGTATGGGCAAAGCAATCAGGATTCGTCGTGCTGGGTGCGGGTGTCGAGTCCTTGGGCGGGTGGTGGATTCGGGGGTGTGCAGATTCCGCGGGTGGGCGACGAGGTCGTCGTGGATTTCCTGAACGGCGATCCGGATGAGCCGATCGTGACCGGGCGGGTTTACAACGGCGAAAAGATGCCGCCGTGGGGGCTGCCCGGGAGCGCGACGCAGAGCGGGTTGCTGTCGCGCTCGTCACCGGGCGGGACGACCGAGCATGCGAATGCGTTCCGGTTCGAGGACAAGAAGGGCGCCGAGCAGCTGTGGATGCACGCGGAACGGAATTTCGATGCGGAGACGGAGCTCGATCATTCGCTTTCCGTCGGGAACAACCATACGCATACGGTCGGAAACGACGAGACGATGCAGGTGAAGAACAACCGGCAACGGAGCGTGGGGCAGAACGAGACGGTGAACATCGGGCAGAACCGGGTCGCGCAGATCGGGGCGAATGAGACGCATGGGGTCGTCGGCAACCGGACGCGGACGGTCGGACAGAACGAAACCGTGACGATTGCCGCGAATCGGGACGCGACCATCGGAGGCGTGCATACCGAGACGGTCGCGAAGGGCAAGACCGAAACGATCGGCGAAGCCAAGACGCTGAACGTCGGGCAGATGTATCAGACGACGTCGCAGGACATGAAGACGCTGGTTGCGTCGGCGCATACAGAAGAGATCGGCACGCGCACTTCGACGATTGCGAAGGCGCATACGCACACGGTCGGCGGTGAGCACACCGTCAACGTCGGTGCGAACCACACGACGAACGTGCAACATCAGGTGCTCGTCAACGCAGGCGATCAGCTTGCGCTCGTCTGCGGGATGTCGAGCATCGTGATGAAAAGCGACGGCACCATCACGATCCAGGGCGTCAACGTCGCATCGACCGGTACGAACACCCACAGCGTGAACGGCAAGACGGTGACATCGTCAGCGACTGCGGAGCACACGGTCGAAGGTGCCGTCCTGAAACTGAATCCGTGACGGAGGCCCGCACGAATGCAGAACTGGCAGCCGACCAATCCGGTGGAGCGCAGGTTCATGGATGCGCATGCGGACTGGATGAGTTTCGCGAACGACAAAGCCGCGAGGTTGATGGTCTGGCAGACCGACGAGACCGATTCGGAACTCGTGCGGCTGTATTTCCAGGTTCAGGACGAGACGTCGTGCGCGGTCAGGACGATGCGGGCGTCGTTCGTCGATGAATCGGGTTATGCAAAGGCATTGACGGATGAACTCGTTGCGTTCTACGACAGCCGGCGAGAGGGATCTGATGCGCAGGGCGTGCGTGCGAACTGGCAGCCGCCGTATGACGACGGCAAGAATCCCTTGCTGTATCTGTTCGCGGTAACCGACAGCCTGATGCAGCACCATCCGGATGTTTTTCCGGCGATGGTGTTCGTGCTGGAACCGGCGAAAGTGCGGGATGACGCGGCATGGGTGCGATGGATGGACGATGTGCTGTCGATCATTGCGGTCGCGCCGCAGCTTGCCGAGCGCGTGCGGTTTGTCGTGCCGCGTATTGATATCGCGCCGTTTGCTGCGTTGATGCAACGGCATCGCACCGCGGTTCGCGTCGTGCACGCCAAGTATTCGATGGCTAGTGTGCCTCGCGAGTTACTGGCGGAATCGGGCGAGCGCGGGCCGAGCGGCGAATTTCGACGGCACTTCGTGATGCTGACCGAGATGATCGAAGGCGGCAATCCCGCACGGCTCGAGGAACTGCGTGCGGCGGCACTGAGCGTCGCGGAGCGCGAGGAGTGGTTTGATCAGTGCGTGGTCGTGCATTTGATCGCAGGTGCGGCATATCTGAAGTGGCACGATCGGGAGCGTGCGATCGAAGCGTATCGCAGTGCCGTCAGCAGCGGGATGCGGGCGGTCGAAGCAGGGCATCCGGCGGGGCACAAGCTCGTCGCAAATGGTTTGTTCGGCGAAGCGAGCGTGCATCTGACGCACAGGGATTATGCGCACTCGGCGTATTGCTATGAGCGTGCGGTGGCGTCGACTACCGCTGCGAAGGACGGGCTGATGACGGTCGAGGCGTGGCGGATGAGCGCGGTGTGCTGGGAGCGGGCAGGGGAGCGTGACCATGCGCTGGAGGCCGGGTTCAACGCGCTCGATGCGGGATTGATGATCGACGAGCCGATGCGGGCGAACAGCAATCTGCCGATGGTTGTCGAGTGGATGGTGTCGCAGCTCGGTGTACAGGACCGACGGCGCAACGCGTTGAGCGAGAAGGTCGCGGCGTTGCGCAGCGGTCGCTGAGCGGGGGCGAAACCGTGGCACTTCTGGCCGTCAAGCATCTGGATCCCGTTGTTGGCGTGGACGTTCATTCGGTACTGGTCACGCCAGGTACGCCGCCGGTGTTCCTGCCGCACCCCCATGTCGGGTTCATGCTCGATCTGCGCGAGTACATCCAGGCCGCAAAGGCTGTGGCCGGCTGCATTGCGATGATGATCGTGCAGGAGAAGGTGACCGAATACATCGAAGATCATCCTGAAGATGTGAAGAAACTCGAACACCTCGCCGATGAAGCGGGCCAGCAGGTCGATGAACTGACCAGCGACCCCAATGTCGCCGAGGGGATGAAACTGGCGAAAGCAGCCAACACGATCAAGAATCGCATCGGCGACGATCTTGGCTCGAACGTCGGATCGGGGGGCGGCAGCGGCAGGCCGATTTTCGTGAACGGCATGATGCGGGCCACGGCCGGAACGCATGCGTATCACGTTCCGGGTTTGCATTTTCCGCTTGGCGAATCGTTTGCCCCGCCGCCGGCCGAGTTCGAACCGTCCAATGACGGGGAATCGTTCATGGGCAGCAAGACGGTGCTCGCCAACAACGATCCGATGTCGTACATGGCGCTGGAGGCGTTGAGTTGCTGGTCGATCGGGATGGAGCCGCCTCCGCACAACAGCGCGCATACGGATCGAACCTATCCGTCGATGCCGAGTTCGGTGATGCTGCCGATTCCGGCAGGAAGACCCGTGTTGGTGGGCGGGCCGCCGATCATGAACATGGCTGCGGCAGCGAAGGGGTTGTTCAAGGCGTTTCAGGGATCGAAGTGGGCGAAGGCGCTGGCGGACAAGCTGCATCTGAAGCCTGGATTTCTGAAGTGCAACGTCCTGCATGCCGAGCCGGTGGATGTCACAACCGGCGAAGTCATCGTCGCGCAGCACGACTTCACGATTACCGGACATCTTCCTCTCGAGTGGAACCGGTGTTATGCGAGCCGCGCGCAACGCGTCGGTACGGTTGGCGTCGGATGGCGTACGCCGGCAGACATTCATTTGAATCTCATTTCGCGCGACGACGGAATCGGCGCAGCGATCTACTTTGTCGACCATGCCACGGCATTCGACGAAGTTCCAACGCACGAGGGGTGGGCAACGCGTGCCGCTGACTGGCAGTACGGCCATGCGCTGTACTTTCGTGACAACCAATTGGTATTGCGTACAGGCGAGGGCATCGAATACGGATTCCAGTTGCACCATCCGTGGGACACGATCGTCGACAGGTTATCCGACGCGCCGTCGCTGACGCTGATGCTCGACTGGATCGGTGACCTCTACGGTCATGCGTGGCTGTTCGAGCGCGGTTCGTCGGGTCACGTGTCACGGATCGTCGAACATGGCGTCGCTGGACTGACGGGACGCCTCATCGAATGTCGTTCGAATGTTGACGTTGACGGACACCACGGCCTGACAGCGGTGATGACACTGACCAACGCTGACGGACACGTGTATCCGCTGGTCCGTTACGAACACGATCGCAATCGGAACCTCGTCGCGGCAATCGATGCCATGAGCAATCCGCGCCGCTTCGACTATGAAAGCGGCAATCGGATGACTCGGCACGTCAGTGCCAGTGGTGTTGCGTTTCACTATAGCTATCGACGAGGTGCCGACGGCGCGTGGCGTGTCGACCATGCGTGGGGCGACGATGGGGTGCTCGACTATCGCTTCGAATACGACCTCGCTCGAAACGGAACTCGTATTACCGAATCCATGGGACGCGTTGCCGTCATTCAGATGAATGAACGTCACGTTCCGATCGCCGAAATAGATGTCCTCGGCAGCATGACCAGTTACCGTTACGACAGCCAGTGGCGTACCTGCACGCAGACCGACCCGATGGGCCGTACGTCTCGGTGGGAATACGACGCGAATGGCAATCTGATTGCACAGTTCATGCCGGACGGTCGATCGGTTCGAGCCGAATACGACAGCAATCACAAGCCGGTTTGCGTGACCGGGGCCGGGGGGCGTCAATTTCGATACGAATGGGATGCACGCGGTCGTCTGATGAGTCGCGCCACACCATCCCAGGCGACGTTCAGATATGCATACGACAAACTCGGTCGCGTGACGTCCTGTACCGGTCCGCAGGGTGACGTTACGACGTTCGGTTACGACCGATACGGCAACCTGACCACGATTGTCGATGCGCTTGGACACCGAACGCAATACGAACGCGACGCACGAGGCTATGTCATAAGCTCCCTCGATGCAGCGGGACACCAAAATCGTTACGAAAGAGATGCCTGCGGACGACTGGTACGCGCCATCGAATGGGACGGACGCGAGATTCACTGCAGCTACGACCCGGATGGCAATCTCTTACGGTATCGCGACCCGCTCGGCAATGTGACGCGCCTTGCCTATACGACGCTGGGAGAAATCGCGAAGCGGATTCAGCCCGATGGCACTGAAGTCCAGTATCGCTATGACACTGAAGGGCAGCTCGTCCAGGTCGTCAATGAACGGGGAGAGTCCTATCTGCTCAAGCGCGACGCGCTCGGCAGGATCGTTGAAGAAATCGACTACTGGGGACAGTCGCGCGTTTACGAATACGGGTCGACCGCAGAACTCTTGCGTAGCGTCGACCCGCATGGCCAGGCCATCGAGTATCGATATGACGAAGTAGGGCGAATCGTCGAGAAACGCATTCCTGATCCCGACCGGCACGACGGTGTTCGGACTGACTGCTTTCACTACGACGAGCACGGCGATCTCGTTCGCGCGTCGACCGCGTCCTCGCACCTCGAATTCAGATATGACGACGACGGCAGGCTGGTCGAGGAACGACAGGGCGACGACTTTACGCTTTTCAATCGATATGATGCGACCGGTAATCGAATCGAACGAAGAACGCGCCTCGCTGCAGGCAGCGAAATCGTCGAGCAGTCGATTCGTTACAACTATGACGCACTGAATGCGGTCGTCCGGATCGAGATCGATGGACATGCGCCAATCGTCATCGAACGGGATGCACTTGGCCAGATTCGCGACGAACGCCTGGGTGACGCCCTGCGACGAGAAATGTCGTACGAAGCCAAGGGACGTTTGTCCCGACAGGCGCTGCTTGCCGATACCGGGGAAATGTTCGCGATCGAATACGCGTACGACGCGAACGGCGACCTGATCGAGCGACGCGACTCCCGGACCGGCATCGAGCAGTTTCAATACGACCCTGTCGGGCAGGTCGTCGCGCATATCGACTGCGCAGGCACGACACGCCGCTTCATGTACGACCCCGCCGGAGAACTGCTCAACAACCGGGTGTTCCGGTCAGGCGCGCTGCGAGGCGAAACCGGATTGCCGGCATGGCGTCGGGAAGGCGTGCACGAAGACAGTCACTACGTATTCGATCGTGCCGGCAATCTCGTGCACAAGCGCGCGGCGCACCAGGAGATTACGCTGCGGTGGGACGCTGCAGGGCAGTTGGCCGAGACGCTGACGACTCGTCGCGCCGGGCAGGGCGACGCCAACGACGATCATCACCTCCGCGTACGGTACGAATACGACGCATTTCGCCGACGGATCAGGAAAATCACATCGTCGCGCCGGCTCGAATCCAGCCACACCGCTGTTCGTCAATTCTTTTGGGACGGCGACGTCCTCGCAAGCGAACTGCGCTCCGACCAGTCAGACGAGAAAAATGGCCAGACACAAGGTGTGCTGATCCGACAGGACGTACGGGACTGGATTCACTATCCCGATACGTTTCGGCCGCTCGCCGTGGTTCATCGAACCATCGACTCGCGCATACCTCCACTCGTGCCAGAACATGCCGGTGTCGAGCCCGGAAGCGCGCCTTCGCTCGATGAGAGACGGTCGCCCACGGCGATCGCCGACTATTCCGCTCCGAACACGACGTCGACTACGCGCCAGCAACCGGCGTCATATTGCCCAGCCAGCACGGTCTACTTCTTCCATAACGACCCTAATGGGGCGCCCGTCCGCGTTGTCGACGAGCGTGGCCAAACTGCGTGGGAAGCGAGTTACGCCACATGGTCGAGCAACACGCCGATACAGCGGAACGACAGGCCATCGTTCGATCAGCCCATTCGTCTTCAGGGTCAGTATTACGACGAAGAAACCGGATTTTGCTACAACAGACACCGGTATCTCGACCATGGAATCGGGCAGTTCATCAGCCAAGACCCGAGCTGCATCGAGGGAGGTTCGGCACTCTATCGATATGCACCGAATCCGGCCGCCTGGATCGACCCTTACGGTCTTGCAAACACGATCGACGGTCACGGGAATACGGTCCCGATTGTCTCCCTGGGTATCCCCGACAAGTCCTTGTTCAAACCCAAATCCGGCATCACAACGGCGTACTCGCGCAACTCCCAATGCGGACCGACCCCGGCGCAGACGAGGTCAGTGCAGGGCAAGCCATGCGTGGCGTGCAATCAAACGGCCACAACGATGGTTGCTGACCATATCGATGCGCTCGTGGTCGAGTATTATCGAACCGGAGCCAACGACGTCACTGCGCAAACGTCAATCGCCGCGGTACAACCGCATTGCCCAGATTGCTCTCGGTCCCAAGGGGGCAAAGCGTCGGGCTTTTCGCGCGCAATGAAAAAGGCCCTTCATATCCAATGAAGAAGATTTTGAATATCTGAACGCACACCTGGAGTGCAAAGATGGAATCACAACACGAAACAGCCATAGCGGACATGCAGCGCGAAGTATGCGAACGATACGGGTTGCAAGAAACGGCAGTGGAGAACATGGTCGCCTTCGCGACGTCGACTGTGGGGCAGATGCCAGTTTATGGCACGCGTCTGGAACGTCGTCCGGACGATAACATCAGTTGGTATTTCCATTGCGGCGAATACTCGGACGCCGATGACTTTTATCAGCCGGTGCATACGGAGCATCTTCAGCAAATGCTGCCGCTCGTCATCAAGTACCTTCGGTTGCCGCCCGGCACGCGCTTCATCGTCGATGACCAGGGATACGAGGATGTTTGGCAGGAGCCGGCCTGATCCTGCAGGCGGAGCGGCACCGAGGGCGTACGCGGTGCACAAATTCCGCGGCCCGCGTTCTTGATTTTGCATGACTTGAATCGTTGCCCCCCATTTTTCTGCTAGGTCTCTGCTTGGGCGGGAGAGGGCGTCACAAAATATAAGCACGTCTCGTTGCCCATGAACCTCTTTCCGGTTCGGTATTGGCTCGCGTTTTTTGCGCAATGCCAAGGTGCTCGACGAATCATGGGTGTGGCGATCAGAGGAATTAACATCACATGCGGCAATTCACTTGATCGCCATACGAATCACATTGAATCAAATTGATTCGACCAATAAATTAATTTGCCTGCTTGAAGGTAGCGGTCCCGGTGATCGACGGCTTCCCATTAAATGCCGAATTCCCGTTTCCAGAGAGGATTCCGATTACGGTTCCGTCGCTCGCAGTAAATTGAAGTGTCGTTGCGGCCACTCCAATGGTAAGCGAGAAGGTTGCCGTTCCATACGTCAACAACTGCGTCGGTGTAAGGGTCTGGCCGTTCAGCGTCCGAAGAAAAGAAAGATTGGCTGAGGACGAGAACGCGCCGCTCCCTGCAACTGTAAGCGTAATCGCAGTTTGGCTTGCATCGTAGGAAAGCGCCTGACAACTAAAGGCAAGAATTTGATACTCATTGATCACCTTAAACGAGAAAGGTCCACCCGCATTAATGAAGAGCAGCTCTCCATGCTTGACTTTATTGAAAACCTCGGGGTGATCTTTCGCAATACGTTCTGCTGCCTTGTTGGCTTCCTCGATTGCAAGAGCCGCGACCACGCCGTATGCATTTTTTTGTTCACTGGTAAGCGATTGAACATTCTCGGACATTTTTTCACCCATTTTGTTTCGGTTCGAAGGATGCGCGCATGGCAAGATCGTCACACCGCAATAATAATCGAGCACATTCACGCCTTGACTTGCAAATATTGAGTGATCTGCAACTCAAGTTATTCGCGATTTGCCTATATCGGGACTCGCTTGAATATGAAATTATGCGAACCGCACCTTGTGATCAATTACACGTGATTACACGCGTATAAAATTGGGGCTAGCAAATAGAGGCACCCCTGCCTGATGAATTCGCAGGCAAGCCTACTGGAGGCGGCGGCGCCCGAGTCGTGGAGCGGAGGCAACGGTGTCGATCAATGACATTGCGGGAGCTGTCAGCTTTTCTGGCGGAACTGCTGGAGCGCGAGTCGAGCGATACCGCCCGGGAGATCCGGCATCTGTACCGGATCATTCGTAACGCCTGGCTTCACAAAGAACACGTGGTCGTGGCAGGCGTTTCGAAGGAGGCGATTTCGGGCTTGTTACGCTGTTGCCGAGCGCGAGGTGCCGGGAGCAGCCATGCCTTGATTGCCCGGATCATGGCGACAATTCTCTGAATTCCATTTTACATAACGTGAATTATCAGTGATTTTTGCTGTAGTAGCTTTTTAGAAATGTCGTGTTCTAGCCATTTAGAAATGTCGCGTTTGGAACTCGGTAAGCTTGCCGGCTCCCCGTCAGATCATGGAGCCGGCGATGCACCGAACAGCTCTGGTGACATTGAACATGCGAGAACTCGACCGTCTGAAGGTAATCCGGGCCGTGGTGGATTTGGACCTGAAGCCTGGCCGCGCGGCAGAACGGCTGGGCCTGACGGTCCGGCAGATCGAGCGGCTGGTGATTCGATACCGGGAGTCTGGTGCGGCGGGCCTGGCCTCGCGCAAGCGTGGCGGTCCCGGCAACCGGCGGCTGGATGCGGAGTTGGCCCAACGGGCGCTGACGATCATCCGCGATCGCTACGCCGATTTCGGACCGACATTGGCCTGCGAGAAGCTCTGGGAATGCCACGGCATTCGGTTGGCCAAGGAAACGGTCAGGAGGCTGATGACGGACGCTGGCTTGTGGATTCCACGTCGGCAGCGACCGCCGAAGGTGTACCAGCCGCGAGCACGTCGGGCCTGCCTGGGCGAATTGATCCAGATCGACGGCAGCGATCATCGGTGGTTCGAGGAACGGGCGCCGGCCTGCACGTTGCTTGTCTATGTGGATGACGCAACGAGTCGGCTGATGATGCTGCACTTCACGCAGACCGAATCGACCTTCAGCTACTTCGAGGCGACGCGAGCGTACATCGAACGTCACGGCAAGCCGGGGGCGTTTTACAGCGACAAGTACAGCGTGTTCCGCAACGTAACGCCAGGCAAGACTGGTAATCGAGTGACGCACTTCGGCCGCGCGATGTACGAGCTGAACATCGACGCGTTCTGCGCAAACAGCAGTCCGGCCAAGGGGCGAGTCGAGCGAGCACATCTGACTCTGCAGGATCGCTTGGTCAAGGAGATGCGCTTGCGCGGGATCAGCACGGTGGTCGACGCCAACGCTTACGCACCCTCCTTCATGGCCACTTACAACGCGCGGTTTGCGAAGCCGCCGAAGAGCGACTTCAATGCGCACCGACCGCTGCGCGCCGATGAGAATCTTGACTTGGTGCTGACCTGGCGCGAGCCGCGGAAAGTGACGAAGTCGCTCACAGTACAGTACGACCGAGTGATGTATTTGCTGGACGATACACCGGAGAATCGGCAACTGATTGATCGAACGATCGAGGTTTGGGAGTACCCGGATGGGCGGATCGAACTCCGAGCAGAGGGTCGCGTGTTGCCCTGCAGGCAGTACGATCGGCTGGCCGAGATCGATCAAGGTGCCATCGTCGAACACAAGCGTCTGAGTCACATGCTGCAGATCGCGCAAGCGCTTCAAGCGCAACGCGATAACAGCCGAATCGGTAAGGCACCGTCTCGAACGCATCGAGGCGACTCGACCAAGGCAAATCGCAACACCATGCAGCCGAACAAAAAGAAGCAACGTGAGTTCACGCAGGCCGATGTCGAGCAGGTGATCGTAGATCTAGCTGAACACCGACAGGCACAGAATCAACCCCGCAAACCTGGCCGGCGGTCTGCGAAGGCCAACGCGGTAAGCGGAAGCGCCCTGCCCGATCAGGACCAAATCTTCGACACGGCGTGATCCGGAAGCCCAAGAGAAACAAATCCTGAACCCTTGAAAACACGACATTTCTATTTAGCTGGCGCCACGACATCTTGAAATGGCTACGACATTTGTGTAGGTCCCAAGTTCAGATGTCGCGTTTCCGCTAAATAAAAATGTCGTGTTTTGGCCTGTAGGTTGATCGCCTGCACCCTTGGGAGCGCCGGCGATGAACGCGACTGGGACGATCACCATGACGATGCGTGAAGTGGATCGGCTGAAGGTCATCGAGGCTGTAGCCGAGTGTCGGCTCAAGCCTGGCCAGGCGGCCGAACGGCTGAAGTTGAGCGTGCGGCAGATTGAGCGTCTGGTATTGCGCTATCGCGCGGCCGGCGTGGCCGGATTGGTGTCAGGCAAGCGTGGGCGCCCGAGCAATCATCAGTTGCCGGCTGGAAAGGCGCAGCGGGCGCTGGCATTGATCCGCGCTCGCCACGCCGATTTCGCCCGCCGCATCAAACCAGATACGCGGCCACTTCCTCCGGCGTCAGGAACCGCACCAGCGTCACGGACGGGTTCTGCGCCGGATGGCAGGCGCCATTGAAGCCGTTCCAGCTCCTCTTGATACCCTCTTCCGTCTCCAGCGCGATCAGCGCGCATTTACCGTGCTTGCGGTGGCTGCGCAACGGCGCTTCGCCCCATGCGAGCGCCAGGTTGTCGACCAGCACGCCGTTCGCGTACGCATGCGCCTGCAGCCAGTGAAACTCCGACGAATCCTGATCTTCGTCGCCGCTCCTCGGCGCGATCGGCTTGCCGACGCGCAGCGTCCGCGCATGTTCGCCGATCAGGCGCTGTAGCAGCGTGAACGCATGGAACGTGTTGTTGACCGCATGCGCGCTGGCGACGAAGCCCGTGCCGGAAGCCGGCAGCACGACGACGCACTCCGGTTCGTAGCTCAACGCCGACGCTGCACACAGAAAGTGCAACTGATCGAACGGCAAACTGTCGTTGTCGGCGATCCGCTCCAGCAACGCCTGCAGCGCGGTGTCGGCCACGAGATCGCCGTGATTGTCGCGATCGCGCATCAGCATCGCCATCAGCGGCAGGACGAGCGTATCGACCGCGTCCCGCAACGCATCGATTTCCCGGCCCTGTAGCCCGTCGAGCGCATCGAGCCGTTGCCGGGCGGCGTGCCAGTCGCGCCGCTCGTCGTCGGTGGCGCCGTCGTCGTCATCCTCGACTGCCCTTGCGCAAAACGGCGCGAGTTCAGGCAGCCACGCCCCAAGCCTCGCCAGCGCGGCCGGAAACAGGATGCGCGGATCGGCCCCACCCTCGACGATCGCGCCACCGAGCAACGCCAGCAATGCCGCGCGATTCGGATGCAGCGCCGGCAGCTCGGCCGCACACGCGTGCAGGATCGCGTCGGCGCGGCGACGGTCCTGCGCCTGCGCACGCAGTTCGTCGACTTCGGCCAGTTCGAAGAAGTCGTCCAGCGTGAAGAGATCGGTTTCGTCGAGGACGGGCCGGTGCAGGACGGCAAGGAGTTCAGGTGTCAGCTGCGTCATGGTTGGCATGGCAGGAACGGGCGAATGGGCGACAAGCGTGATCGAGGCGGTCGGCGTGTCGGTTTGCAGACGTGCGGTTCAGACTGTCATTCAAATTGGAAACCTTTGTTCGGCGCGTGCTCCTCGTCGATATACGTGCCCTGAAAATCCACGTCGCTGCCGTGGCCGAGCACGGTCCCGCATTGACCGCGCTGTTCGACTTCCATCTGCGCACCGTGAATGGCGAAATCGAGCTGG
This sequence comes from Burkholderia sp. Bmkn7, assembly GCF_041103175.1. Taxonomy (NCBI): domain Bacteria; kingdom Pseudomonadati; phylum Pseudomonadota; class Betaproteobacteria; order Burkholderiales; family Burkholderiaceae; genus Burkholderia; species Burkholderia sp. Bmkn7. Next base: position 2,180,148 of record NZ_JBGCUH010000002.1, read on the forward strand.
CAGCCGTCGGCGCCCACGTGGAATGCCTTGCCGTCGGCCCGCACGACGGCGTCTGCCTTGTATTCCCGTCCGCTGTTTTCACCGTTCCACGACGACGCGTCGAACGTCAGCCGTGCCGCATCGGCATACGGGTTGAGGTGAATCATGATGATTCCGCCGCGATTGCGCGGCAACGGCCTGGACGAAATCTCCAGGAGCGTCCACGTTTGCGACCAGTGGAAGTCGTTGATGTCGAGCACGATTTCGGGGTTGGGCTGGGAAAGCTGCTGCAGCCGCCGGAGATAGCTGGTACGCAGGCAGTCGACGTCTCGTCCGCAGGCATCCCGTTGGCTTCGCCAGCCGCGCTGATCGCGCTTCAGTCCATTGAGGCCGGAGTCGCCGTGCGACCTGTCGACGCGTTGCGGCGCAAGCGACCACGCGATCGCGAGCTGATCGTCGAGTTTCGACAACTCGGGGACGGCGCATATCGTTTGCTCCGCCGGTTGTCTGGCCAGATGGCAATTGAAGGACGCCGCGTATACGGTGCCGGCGAACCAGATGGACACCGGCAGCAGTGCGATGCGGGCCAGCGTCCGGGGGGCAATCGTTGTCTTCATGTCGAATGGGATGAAGGTGGATGGTCATGCAATGGTCACGTGTTACTCCCGCATCCCCTCCAGATCGCGGATCAACTCGCTCGCCGAGATCTCGTCGAGCGTCGACAGCGCATCGGGTTCGCGAATGCTGCCCCAGTTCGACGGCGAACCGGCCTGCAACGCGCCGAGTTGCTGATCCGGATTCATGTCGACCGCCCCGACGAAGATCCCCGGGTCCAGCGACAGTTCGATCACCTTGCCCGCGCCGAGCGGCTTCGTGAAATACCAGATGCAGCCGGCATCCTCGACCTGGCCGCGCCGCCAGCCCTTGTTGACGAGCCCGAGCACGCGGCCGGTCGGCACCTTGACGCCCTTCCAGCGTTCGAGCTGCCGCCCGTTGCGCTCGTCGTCGGTCAGCCGGTACACGTCGCGACCGAGCTGCGCGAACGGCTGCAGCAGCTCGTAGTCGGCGAACACCTGCCCGAATGCGGCGGCATCGGCCGGCGCGATCTCTAGCGCATGCGGCACCCCGATGCGGATCGTCGCGCCCTCCGGCAACGCAAACGCATCGTCGTCGGCAGTCGCCGCCGTGCCGTCTTCCGCCACCCGGAAGCAGGCCTTCAGCGTGCCGCCGAAGTTGCCGCCGTCGTCGACTTCGTACACACCCCAGACAAGGCGCTGGACAAGGTGGCGCACGAGCGGATGCTCGGCGAGAAACGTGCGAAACACCTCGGGTGTCCAGCGGCGGCGCCCGCACATCGCCACCTCGAGCCGCGCGACCTGCTGGCTCGCGATGGTGCGCGCATCCTTCTTCAGCACCTTGAAGCGCTCGACCGCCTCCTTGCCCTTCACGGGATCGTCGGTCTTCTTCGGCTTCGGCAGGTCCGCGAGCCGCGCGCCGGCCACGCCGTCGGCGCCGGTCTCGCGCACATACGGCTTGAGCGTCTCGTCGAAGCCGACCCGGAATGCACGCGGACCGAAGTCGAGCAGCATCGTCCCATGTTCGTCGAGCCCGAGATCCGGCGCGAGACGGTCCTCCAGCTCCTCGGACGACAGCCCGCGCGCTTCCGCGATCGCATCGATCTTCTCTCGTGCGCGGTCCTGCAGCGCGCGGAACTTGACCTTCTGCGCGATGCCGTTGAGCAGCATCAGCGCGACGTCGCTGCCGATCGAGGCCAGCACGTCGAGGCCGGTCGCCGCGCGCGCATGCGCCGATTCGCCGGGCCATGTGCGGATCAGCGGCGTCAGCTTGCGTGCGGTGTCGTCGTTGCCGAACAGGCCCAGCGCGGTGAGCGCCCAACCCTCCTTGCCCGGCGCGCCGGCATCGAGCCATGCGTTGAAGCAGTCCCACGCGAAATCGGCCAGCGACTCCGCCGTGCACGCGTCCTTCACGACATCGATGCCGCCGTAGACGCCTTCACCGGTCGGGAACGTCAGCATCTGGCCGAGATGGTCGAGCGCGTCGTCCGGCAGCGCCTTGCCGTTTTTCAGCACCGGCCGGCGCCAGCCGCGCGGCTGCCAGAATTCGGGCAACTTGCTGCGCTTGGTCGGAAAACGGTCGAGCGGGCTCTCGTCGAGCACGGCGCGCACCGCTTGCGGCACCGCGTCGTCGGCATAGCGCGAGGCGACGTCGATCAGCAGCGCCTCGTGGCCGTTCGCCTGCAGCAAACGCAGCGCCGCGCCGGCGCAGTCGCGCGCTTCGCCCGGCTTGCCGAGCGACGGTGCGATCAGGCCGCAGGCCGCATGCTCCGGAAACTTGAGCAGCCACGCACGGCCGTCGTCGCGCAAGGTCTTCAGCTTCGCGAACGCGCGGGCCGCGATCGGCGCGCATTCGACGGCGCCGTAATTCAGCGCGTAGCCGAAATTCTCGGTCGGCTTGTTGCGCACGGTCGCGATGAGGCCGGGCAACGCGGGCAGGCCGAAGGTCGCCATCACCAGGGTCACGCCCGCCGTGCTGTGTTCGCCTGCCACCGCGTTCCAGATGTCGACGGCCACCGCGGCCGGCAACAGCGTCAGGTATTCGGCGCGCAGCCAGTACCAGAAGTAACGCTCGCGCTTGCGCGCGTCGATCATCGCGCGCCACGCGGCGACGAACGCCGGCGCGTCACCGTGCCGGATCGCCTTCGCCGCCGCCTCGCCGAGCGGCCCGTAGTATTTTTTGCTCGCGTCGAAACCGAGGCCGTCGATCAGCGTCATCGTGTCCTTCGACGCCGCGGCGAGCCGCTTCACTTCCCACTGGTCGGGCGTTTTCGCCTGCTTGCGCTTCGCTTCGTCCCAGCATTCGACCGCTGCCAGTTCGAGCGGCTCCAGCGTGAGCGCAGCCGCCCGCTTCTGCCGTGCGGCAAGCCAGGGGGGCGCGGCCAGCACACCCGGCAATTCCTCGGCCGATGCGACCTCGGCCGGGCCGGCCAGCAGCGCGAGGAGCTTGTCGATCACGGCCTGGGCCGGTGCGTCGAGCCACGGCCGCAGCCCGTCGACGTGCGCCGCATGCGCGCGCAACAGGCGCGTGAGGCTCGGCGTCAGCAGCCCGGCATCCTTGCCGCCCGCTGCCACGAGCCGCGACAGCGCGACCATGCCGGCCACCGGCCAGCGATCGAGCGACAGCGACAGGCGCGCGAGCGCGCCCTTCGAACCGCTGGCGACCTTCGCCAGCGCAGCCACCGCGTCGGGCGTGCCGATCGCGGCGAGCGCGTCGCCCGCCTCGTCGGCGGCAGCGCCGCGTTCGAGCACGTCGAACGCGGCGCTGCCGCGCTCGCGCAGCACGGTCGCGACCATCCGCGACATTCCCCAGAACTCGCGGCCATAGCTGTTCGGCCGGATTCTCCCGGCCACCGCGATCGCATCGGGATCGGTCGCGGTCAGCAGCATCCAGTGCAGCGTCTCGGGCACGTCGGGTTCAGCGCTCAGCCTGCGCACCAGCGCATTCGACAGCTGCGGCACATCGGGCAACAACAGTGCGGGTATCGGCTGGCGGGTCGGGTGCAGCGCCGGCAACGCGGCCTCGATCCTGTCGACGCAGGCCTGCCAGTCCGCCTCGCTCGCCGCGGCAAGATGCTCGCGCAGCGCCGCCTCGCCGCCGACGATCGGCCCGCGCCAGCTCCCGCGCACCGGGCCTTCGACATTCGTCGAGAAACGATGGAGGCGGCGCTGCGCCTGACGGTCGTAATCGGCGTGCACGTGGATTTTCAACGCGTCGAGCAGCACGTCGATCGCGCCCGTCAATCCGTACTGCGCAACCAGGTAGTCGGCAACCGGGCGGCCGATCGTGGTTTCGCCGTGATAGTCGCCCACGGTCATCGCCAGCGCGAACAGCACGGCGTCGGCTTGCGCGTCCGCCACCGGCCCGGCGATCGGCGTACGCGCGGCCAGCCGGTCGAGCATCCGCTGGGCGGCCGGCCGCAGCGCCGCGTCGGTCGCGCCGATGTCGATCGAGTACCCGTCCTTGCCTTCGATCTTCAGCCACGCAGCGCGCACGTCGAGCACGGTCACCGGGACGGGAAAACGGCGGGACGCATAGGCTTCGCGCAGGATCTGCGGCGACAGCCGCACGGGATCGCCGTGCATCAGCCACGGCGGGGCGCCGGTGTCGGCGACGGCGGGTGCGGCAGGCGCCGGCGCGGCGGCCGCCTCGGACGCCAACCACTCGCCGAGTGCCACGGCAGTTGCCTGCCCGTGCTCGTGCACGCTGGCCGACGCGCCCCAGCCATGCAGCAGACGGCGCGACTTGAGCAGGTCGAGCGCCATCGCGGCGCCCTGGTCGCCGACGTCGTAGCGGCGCTTGATCACGGCGACCGTCAACGTCTCGCCGGGCTTCAGGTCGCCGTTCGCGATCTGCGCGCGCACGGTCTCGAAGACACGCTCGCACTGGGCGTCGAAACCTTCGGCGGCGACGGGCGGCAAGGGCGCGGCGGCCGTGGCGGCGGTGGTGCTGGAAACCGTTGAACGCGGCGTCGATGCCGCCGGCTGGGCCGACGGTGTGGGCGGCACACCTTTCGCGGCTTTCGCCGCTGCGGGTTGCGCGTTCGCGCCCGGTTCCGCGTCTGTCGGCGCCTGCGGCACCGCGGCCGGGGTTGCCGGCGACGCGACGGCCGGCGGCTTGGCGGCAGTCGCGCCGATGCTGGCGCCGGCCGCCACCGCGACTTCGGCATAACCCTTGCCGGTCTTCTCCTTGACGAGCTTGTCGAGCGCGGCGCGCGCCTTCGCGTCGTCCGCGAACGACTTCGTCTGGCTCTGGCCCGCGGTGCCGATGCGGCCCCAGCGGATATTGAGCCCGGAGCCTTCCTGCTCCACTTCCCAGAACTTGCTGGAGTTGCCTTCGATCAGTTCAAAACGACGCATCCGTTCCCTCTCACTCGGATCGACGACGCGGCACGATGCCGCGCCCGCATGCCATGGCCGCAACGCAGCCATGGCGCCCTCTCGTTCATTCATCCCGCGAGCCGTGCAGCCTGCCCGACGGCTCGCGGTGTCGGGCGCCGACTGCTCGCCCGTTCGACGGTCATGCCGTCATTGCTCGACGATGCCCAGCAGCAGCAACGTCAGCGAACCCAGTTGCGTCAGGATCGACGCCGATTGCGCACCGCGCAAGCCGTCGGCCAGCGTGCGCAGCAGCCGCCCGGCGTGCGCGAGGCCGGCACGCTCCAGTCGCGTGGCCTGCGCCAGCGCACGCTCGACCGCGCCGCCGCCCTGATGGCGCATGCCCTGGCGCAGCCACTCGGCCAGCAGCGCCAGCGTGTCCTCCGCGAGCGCGACCAGCGCGGGCAACGACTCGCGCCCGCCGGCCAGCGGCAGCGGTTGCGGCGCCGTCGTTTCGGTCTGCAGCACGACGGCGCGCTGCGCGGTCAACACGGCCAGCGGCCGCATCACGGCCGTGCCCGCATGCAGCCGGACGGTACCCGCCAGCGCGCGCAACGTGCCCCATTCGCCGGACAGCGCGCGCGCCAGCGCATCGACCGCGCCGGGTGCCACGGCGCGATGCGGCAGCGCGAGGTGCAGCACATCGTCGCCGTCCACATCGGCCGTCCCTGCTTCCCCCTGCTCGAGCCGCGCGTGCAGCACCTGGGCAGCCGCATCCCAATGGACCGACCGCACGACCATCGGCTCGAACGCGACCACGTGCAGCGACCCGGCCGCGCCGGCCGCCGCGCCGTTCGCCGCCTGTCTCGGCCGCACGAAGTCGGGCAGCGCGTCACGCAGGTGCGCGACGAGCGCCGCGATGCCCGGCTGGCGGATCGGCGCGACGAGATCGTCCCAGGAGGTCGGCGACAGCGGCAGCACGCCTGTCTGCCGCACGCCGGCGGAGATGTCGACCGCACCGTTCGCGCGCCGCTTCGCGGTCTTCGTGACGACCTGCCCAGCGGCGATCTGCCGCAACGGAAAACCCGCGACGCGGCGGCCGGCCAGATCCGGCGCACGGCCGCCGGCCGCGACGTCGGCGGCACGCGGCCAGTTGCGCGTCAGCACCATCACGGTCTGCGTATCGGGATCGGCGAACAGCACGCTCGCCCCCTCTTCCGCGTCGTCGGCCCACAGCTCGACGCCGAGCGACACCAGCCGCAGATGATCGAGTTCGACCTCGCCCTTCACGCCGATGCCGAGCATCTGGCGGGCCGGCACCGCGGCACCCTCAAGCTGCGTCGCGGCGGACAACGCCGCGCGCAAGCGTGCCCACAGTTCGGCCAGCACGCGCACGAGCCGCAGCGGCTCGAAGCGGCTGCTGCGCGCATGCTGTGCGTGCACGAGCTGCCAGGCTTCGTCGAGCGCGTCGTCGACCCACTGCCAGCCGCGCTCGCGCAGGCGGCCGCGCAGCGACTCCACGCGCGCGGCCAGCGCGATCGGCGGCTGGCTCGAACCGTCCAGCCACAGCGCGTGTACCAGCCTGTCGAGGTCGGCGATCAGCGCGTGCGCCGCTTCGTCGCGCAACGGCGACCGGTCGTCGCCACGCTCGTCTTCTTCGCCGGCCGGCGGGCGCACCTCGACGATCGTCTCCGGTACGCCGTCGGCCGGTGCCCCGGCCTGCCGGAATGCCCAGACGGCCAGCACGACGTGCGCGCAGCCGCTGCCCTGCCGGCAGTCGCAACGCGCATGCGCGAGCGAGCGTCGCGAGAAGAACCGCACGGTACACATCGGCAGGCGTGCAACCGGCGACGACTGTGCGCCGGACCACGGCTGCACGGTCACGGCGGGCCGCGCGGCCGCCATGCGCGCGGCCTGTTCGAGCACCGACGGCGCAAAACTCGTCGCCAGCGCGGCATCGTCGAAATCGGCGGGGCTCCATGCGCGATCCGCGGACGACGTGCCGTTCGTGTCGTCGCCCGGCGGCGCATCGTCCGCACCGGCACCTGCTGCGCCGCGTGCGACATCGTCCGGATTGCAGATCGATTCATCGCGCGTATCGGCCTGCCCCGTCTCGTCGTCTCCGCCTGCACCCACCTCGCCCGGGGCAACCGCTTCGATCCCCCGCATGCTCGCCTGATAGGCGAACACCAGCATCACGCGATGCCGGCACATGCCGCTCGCGGTGCAGTTGCACGCCGCGTCGCGCAAGGTCCGGCCCGGCGGCAGGCTGGTACGCACGCCGTCGGCGAACGACGCATGCACGGTGCCGTCGCCGTCGACGGCCACCGCCGGCACCGCGCCGGCGGCGACGTCCTTCTGGGCGCGCTTGACGAACCCGGCGTTGGCGAGCGCCGTCAGCGCTTCGGGCGTCAGTTCGAGGAGGTCGTCGCGGATCGGTGCGCTCATCCCTGCACCTTCTCGGCGAGCCACGCGGCCAGTTGGCCGGGCGTCATCGCGCCGACTTGCGCACCGGCGTTCACGAGCCGCGCGGCCATCTCGCGGTCGTAGGCGGGCTCGGCAGCCGAATCGAGCGCGGCCAGCCCGAGCACGCGCGCGCCGCTCTCGGCCAGCGCCTTCACGCGACGCACGAGTTCGTAGCCGCTGCCGCCTTCATAGAAATCGCTGACCAGCACGATGATCGTGCGGGCGGGATTCGCGACGCAGGATTGCGCATACGCGACGGCCTTCGCGATGTCCGTGCCACCGCCGAGCTGGACCTTCATCAACAGCTCGACCGGGTCGGACACGTCGGCGGTCAGGTCGACCACCGACGTGTCGAAGGCCACGAGCCGCGTGCGCATGCCCGGCAATTGCCACAGGCACGCGGCCATCACCGCGCTGTGAATCACCGAGTTGACCATCGACCCGCTCTGGTCGACGAGCAGCACGATGTCCCACGGCTCGGCGTGGCGACGCGTGCGACTGTTGAAGACCGGCGTGTCGAGATACAGCTTGCGCCGCTCGGGATGCCAGTGACGCAGGTTCGCGGCCAGCGTGCGCGTGTAGTCGAAATTGCGCGCGATCTTCATCCGCGAGCGCCGGCGCCGGTCGCGGGTGCCGCTGAAGGCCTGCCGCACGTCGGTCGCCAGCCGCTCCATGATTCGCCGGACCACCTCGGCAACCAGCCGCCGCGCGGCCGCCAGCACCTCGGGATTCATCAGGTGCTTCGTGTGCAGCACGGCGCGCAGCAACGATTCGGACGGCTCGATCCGCTCCAGCACCTCGAGGTTCGTGACGACTTCGTCGATGCCGAAACGCTCGACCGCGTCGCGTTCGAGCCGGTCGATCACCTCCTTCGGAAACAGCGTGTGGATCGTGTTGATCCAGTCCGGCGTGCTCAGCGCGGACGGCCCGAGGCCGGCCCCGCGCTCGCCGCGCTGCGCGCGGTCGTCGTCGCGGCCGTACAGCCAGTCGAGCGCCGCATCGGCGGCCCGCGCGTCCGCACCCGGCGTGCCGCATGCGGCCTCGGCCGGTTCGCCGAGCAGCAGGCGCCAGCGTTCGAGCGGACCGGGAATGTTCAGCGGCATGGCAGGACTCGCGGAAAACGCGCCGCACCGTGCCGTGACGGCGCGACATCGTGGTAAGGGAAGCGGAAGCCGGATGCGCGGCGGCCTGTCGGTCGGCACTTCATGACGCCTCCGGATCGGGCGTGAGCCCCCAGCGGCGCAAACGGCCGAGCACCTGCCCCTCGATGCGCGCGGCGTGCGCGGCCTCTTCGGGCGACGCATCGTCCGCGTGCCGCTCCGTCAGCACGCGGCGTGACAGGTGTGTCGCGTCGTGCAGCGCGAGCACCTGATCCGCGAGCTGCCCGCGCTCCCGCGGCGGCAACCACGCGAACGCGCTGCGCAAGCCCGGCAACGCGAGCACGAAATCGGCGTCGTCGAGCGCGCGTATGGTCGCATCCATGCCCGCGACGAAAGCCGGTGCGCTCGCCAGTGTCTCGCGCGCCAGCGCAAGCAAACCGCCGAGCGCATCGCCGAGCGCCGCGGCCGGCATCGCCCGCAGCAGCGCCATCGCATCGTCGATGCCTGCGACGGGTTGACCGTCGTCGACGCCGGCCTGCCCCGCCAGGCCGAGCAGCGCGCCGAGCGCCGCGCCGCGACTCGCGGGCGCCGCTGCCTTATCGGCCGCCTTGCGCCGCCAGACGGCCAGCGCGCGCGACGGCTCGATCGCGAGCGGCGTGTGGCCGGCACCGTCGGCACCGGCCAGTACGTCGGCTACGATCCGGCGCAGTGCGACGTGCCCCTGTACGTGGGCGTCGAGATCGGCCGGCGGCAGCGCGGCGGCCGGCTCCAGCAACCATAGCGCGCGATCGAACCCGGCCTCGACGACGATCCGCAGCACCGGTGCATCGTTCATGCCGAGCAGATGGCCGTGACGCAGCAGCGTATGCAGGTTGCCGAGCGCCGGGGCGAGCGACTCGAAGCGCTGCTCGCGCGCGACCGCATCGTGCAGCGTGTCCAGCAGCGCGGTACTCAGCGCTGCCAGCCCGGCCCACGCGGCGCGGTTCAGGCCATCCGCGAGCGGCGCGATGCGGCCGCCCGCCTCACGCAATTCATCCTCGAGCCGCGCGCGTGCCGCGTCGGACAGCGTCGCGCCCCACGCGCCGGCTTCGATCAGCGCCGCCTGCTGCTCGAGCGGCTCGCCGAGCTGCCAGACTTCGTCGCGTTCGCCCGACATCGCAAGCTGTGCGCCCTGGCGGCGCACGATGCCCGGTACGCGCAACAGCGCCAGCCGGTGCAGCACGCGGCTGCGCGCACGCCCCTGGTCGGTCAGCAGGTCGAGCGTCAGCGTGCCGTGCAGCACGATGCCGAGCGCGGCCAGCTCGTCGCGCACCGCGGCGACGAGCGGCGGTTGCGGCGTGCCGGGCGCGAGCTCGCCGGCGGCGTCGCCCGCCAGCGCATCCATCGCCTCGACCAGCACCGGATCGGTGCCGGCCCGCAGCGGCCCGCGATAGGTCCACGGCAGCGGCGCGTCGAGCGCCTCCTTCACCAGCGCGCCGGCCAGCGCGTCGAGCCAGTCGCAACGCAACGGCCGCGCGTGGCCGCGCAGGCGTGCCAGCCCTTCGGCCCGCACGTGCACGGCAATCAGGTCGGCCGTCGATACCGGCAGCTTGCGCGCGCGCAGCCGCTGCATCACGTTCTCGAGCACGCGCCGCGCCGCCGCTTCCGCGCCGTCAGCCCAGACCCACTGGTAATAAGCCGGCGAAGGCATCCCCGATGCGTAGCCCGCGAACGCGTCGAGACGCTTGAACGTGTAAGGCACGAGATAGGAACCGTAGCGGACGCTGCGCGCAGCCCCGTCGGCGGTCGTCGAATCCGTGTCGCACGCGCTGGCGTCGTCTTCCCGTTCGTCGGGCACGGCACCGGCATCGCCGTCGATCGCGCCGGGTTCGGGCGTATCGGGCAACGCGGCCGGCCGCGTGCGCCAGAGTGTCGCCAGCGCCGGCGCGTGATAACCGCCGCAGACGACCAGCACGTCGTCCGCCTGCCCGTCGGCTTCGGCGACGGCCCACGCGATCCAGCGCGCCATCATCCGTTCGCGTGCCTGGTTGCCGAGCGAGCCCGGATCGTCGGCGCGCAGATGCGAGAAGTAGGTCGACAGGCGCGCCTCGAGTTCGTCCAGCGCGCCCGGCGTATCGCCGACGTCCTCGAACAGGTGGTCCCACAGCGCATCGCGGCCTTGCACCGAGAGCGTGTCCGCCAGCGCGCGCTCGTATGCGTCGGCGCGGGCCTCGTGTTCGGCGTCCGCGACATCGGCGTAGCGGTTCTCCAGCCGCGAGAACGCCGCGTGCCACGCGGGCAGGTCGATGAACCGGACCGTCGCGCCGACTTCGCGCCCCGCCTGCAATGCCTGCCATTCCGGCGAATGCTCGGCGAACGGGGTCCACGAGCCGTAATGCGCGGTATCGCCGGACAGATAGCTGTAGATCGCGATCGGCAGGCGGTGCGGACGATACAGTTCGTCGAGCCGGCCGTTGAAGTCGGCCGGCCCCTCGATCAGCACGTAGCGCGGCCGCCGTGCGCGGATGCGCTCGGCTACCAGCCGCGCGCACGCGGGGCTGTGATGGCGGATGCCGACGATGTGCGGCTGGCCGGGCGTCACGGTCTGCATGCGGCGCCTGTCAGTCGAAGTCGACGCATACGGAGGCGCCGGACGCGATGCAGCCCGACCTGCCCTTGTCGATCTCTACGCCCTTTTTGCCGTGCACGCGGCACGCATCGGGCACACGACGTCCCGGCCCGCGCATGCCGCCGCGATCGGTCGTACTCATGTTGCGCATCACGGCAGACGGTGGCGTGCCGCGTAATACGCGCGCCAATGCGCCCCTTCGCGCCGGGCGGCCTTCTGTTCGAAATAGCGGCGCAGCTTCGCGCGGTCGTCGGCGTTGTCCTTGACCACGGTGCCGGCGATGCAGTCGACGAGATCCTGCGGCGACCCTTCACGCTGCTCGAGAAACCATGCGCGCACGCCGACCGCATGCGCGACGTTCACCGCTTCGGCCGTCGACATCACCGCCGTCAGCCGGTCCATCGCGCCGTCGCTGCCCGCCGCATCGCCGGCCCCGCCGCGCAAATCGCGAAACGTGGTGACCAGCAGTTCCAGCACCGGCTGCGGCACGGCCGCCGGAATGCCGCTGCCGGCCAGCAGGCGCGCGCTGGCTTCGCGCACGAGCGCGAGTTCGCTGTCGAAGTCGAGAATCGGAAACACGGTTTCGAAATCGAAGCGCCGCTTGAGCGCCGCGCTCATCTCGTTCACGCCACGGTCGCGCGTGTTCGCGGTCGCGATGATGTTGAAGCCCTCGCGCGCGTACAGCATCCCGTGTTCGCCGTGCAGTTCGGGCACGGCCATCACGCGATCCGACAGCATGCCGAGCAGGCAGTCCTGCACTTCCAGCGGCGCACGCGTGATTTCCTCGAAGCGCACGATCCGGCCGTCGTGCATGCCCTGGTACAGCGGCGCGGGCACGAGCGCGCGCGGGCTCGGCCCTTCGTTGATCAGCAACGCGTAGTTCCAGCCGTACTTGATCTGGTCTTCGGTGATCGATGCGCCGCCCTGGATCGTCAGCGTCGACGTGCCGCTGATCGCGGCCGCCAGCAGCTCGGACAGCATCGATTTCGCGGTGCCCGGCTCGCCGACCAGCATCAGCCCGCGCCCGGTGGCGAGCGTGACGAGCATGCGCTCGATGCTCGCGATCGGCGCGACCACCTTCGGCGCGATGCCGAGCGAGCGATCGCCGGCAATGAATGCGCGGGCGGCCGTCAGACTCAGTTGCCAGCCCGGCGGGCGTGGTTGGGCGCCATCCTGCGCCTTCAGCTGCGCGAGCTGATCGGCATACAGGACTTCAGCGGGCGGACGCTGCAATGCATGCGGTTGAGACGGAGCCATGTCTGCTTCTTCTTGTCTTGTATTCGCGGTCGGGCTCGATGGCCCTCGGAGCGCGAATTATATCGCCGCGTGCAAGATCGCGATCCGTCGATGACGGTATTTGTCATCTCATGGGCCGATCGCCGGAGCGGGCGCCGGCTTGCGATGCGTCGAGCCGGGGAGAAACCGCATCGGGCTCGCGTGGCGCAACGCGGTGGCGTCGGCCGGGCCGGAATCCGGATGATGTCCGGGGGCGCTGCCCGAAGGGAACGCGGAATCGGGCAACCCGGGTTACCCGATCCTTAAAGGGGGAAGTCATTGAATTCACGAGCACCCGGCCGTCGTGAAGCGATTCAGTTCACGACGGACAGGGTGCTCGAGTCCGGTCGCGCCGCGAGGCGACTGGAACCGACGACGCGACAGTCTCTACATCGACAAAGCGGCCGCCAACCGACGCTTTCGATCATCGCCACGGTCGCCCGGTTGGCCCTCGTCGACCACATCCCGCACGAATCCTCGCCGGCATCGCGCCGGCGAGGATTCATCGGCGACGGCGGGCGGCATCCCGCGTCGCCAATCCGGATCAAACCGCGATACGTGCCAGGCGGCTGCGGATGATCTCCGTCGCCTCGCTCACGATGCGCTCGACGAGTTCCTTCACGGTCGGGATATCGCGGATCAGGCCGACGACCAGGCCGCACGACCACGCGCCCGCGTCGAGCGCGCCCTCCTTCATGATGCGCGGATACACGCCGGCGACTTCTTCGGCGATATCGTCGAACCGGATGCCGGCGCCGAGCCTGCTTTCCTTTTCGAGAATGCGATCGACCGCGGCATTGCGCAGCACGCGCTCGGTATTGCGCAACGGGCGCATGACCAGGCGCGTATCCAGCTCGGAGGCCGCGACCAGCGCCTGCTTCACGTTCTCGTGCACCGGCGCCTCGCGGGTGGCGACGAAGCGCGTTCCCATGTTGACGCCGTCCGCGCCGAGCGAAAGTGCCGCAACCAGCGACCGGCCGTCAGCCATGCCGCCGGAGGCCACGAACGGAATCCTGAGTTCTTCGGCGGCGCGTGGCAGCAGAATGAAGTTCGGAATGTCGTCCTCGCCAGGGTGGCCGCCGCATTCGAATCCATCGACGCTGACCGCATCGCAGCCGATGGACTCGGCCTTCAGCGCGTGGCGAATCGACGTGCACTTGTGGATCACCTTGATGTGCGCTTCCTTGAGCGCGGCCAGGTAGGGCTGCGGGTTGTTGCCGGCCGTTTCGACGACCTTGACCCCGCCTTCGACGATGGCCCGGATGTAGCCGGGATAGTCGGGGGACGTGACGGTCGGCAGGAACGTGAGGTTCACGCCGAACGGCTTGTCGGTCATTTCGCGGCAACGCCGGATTTCAGCGGCCAGATCGGCCGGCGATCGCTGGGTCAGGCCGGTGATGATGCCGAGTCCGCCGGCGTTGGAGACTGCTGCGACCAGCTCCGCGTACCCGACATGGTGCATGCCGCCCTGGATGATCGGATAGTCGATGCCGAAGAGTTCGGTGATCCTGGTTTTCATGATGTTTGCGGTTCAGGTTGAGACGAAAGCGCCTTCGCATGCAGGGCACGCTGCGGCCCCGACGCGCGTCATCGCGCGGCTGAATCGGCGGTGCGAAGCCGACGGAACTCCACGCTGCCGGGCAACGGAGGCGCCTGCCGCTACCCGGGGGCGGCCACATTGGCCTTCTCGTGGCCCGGACGGCACACGATACTGCGTCCCCCGCGCTGCCGGCCGCATGGCGATCCTGTCGCTGCCCGCCAACTGGCGCCAGGTTGACACGACCAGTTTCCTCTCGGGCCGAACTGCCGTACATTGGCGAAACTGACACATTGAATGCGATATCCGACACATCATGCCTCGCGCCGCCATTCTTGCGTATGACGATTGCTACGCGTCCAGCCTGGGCGGGTTCGCCGACATCCTGCAGATCGCGAACGCGCACTGGCGGCGACAAAGGGGCGATGGCAATGCGCAGTTCGAATGGCGGTTCGTTTCTCCGACGGGGAAGCCGGTCATGGCGAGCAACGGCTTGCAACTGAACACGGAGCCGATCCGGCCGCGAGAGAAGTTCGACCTGGTTTTCATTCCCAGTGCGCATTACGCGAGCGGCAAGGCCTTCGACCGGTTGCTGGCACGACAGTCGGCCGCATGCGACTGGCTGGTTTCGCAATGGAACGCGGGGGCCTATCTTGCGGCGAACTGCACCGGCACGTTCGTCCTGGCCAGAACCGGCCTCCTGGACGAACGGCCCGCGACGACCACATGGTGGCTGGCCGATCAGTTCCGCAGCCGGTTTCCCCGCGTCGACCTTCAGTTGGAACCCGTCGTCACCGAAGCCGACCGCCTGATCTGTGCCGGAGCATCGGCGTCCTACCTGCTGCAGACCATCCATGTCATCGAGCGCTTCTGCGGGGCGGCCATCGCCGCGCAGTGCGCGAAGACGATGCTGATCGACGTCAGCCAGACGAAGCAATTGCCGTATCTCCCGTTGCTGGCAGACAAGGAACACGCCGACTCGCTGGTTCACCGCGCGCAGTATTGGCTGCAGAAGAACATGACGAAGGACGTGAAGATGTCGGAGATGGCGCATGAGCTCGGCGTGAGCGAGCGCACGATCATCCGCCGGTTCCGCGCGGCGCTGAATCAGCCGCCGTTACGGTATTTGCAGAACCTGCGCATCGAAGCCGCGCGCGGCTTGCTGGAGGCCGGCGATCTCAGCCTCGAGCGGATTACGGCCCAGGTGGGATACAGCGATACCAGCTCGTTCTGCCGACTGTTCAAGGACAAGGTCGGCCTCAGCCCCGGCGCATACCGCGATCGCTTTCGCCCCGCGGGGGAATCGTAGACAACCCGACGTGCGCGCGCCGGCACGATTCACGACCCGTTCGGTTACGATTGCCCGATCGTGCCCACGATCGAAGCGGTCGAGCCCGATGAAATGCAGCGGCGTCATACGGCGCTGCTGGCCGGCGGTCAGCAGACAACCCGAACGGCGCGCCGCGCGCGCCGTTCGATTACCCCGACCTTCGCGATGCACTATCACCCCGACGACATCTACCGACTCTACCGGAGCGTGCCGACGCTGCTGCTGAACCGCCCGGCGCCGGCCGAACAGTTCCTGGCCGCTGCTGTCGAGACCGGCGCCGAACTCGGCCATGTGCTGCGCGACTATCCGCAGGTCCGTTACCAGCCGCTCGACTTCCACTACCTGTGCCAGCAAAGCCTGTCCGTGCTGGACGACACGCTGCTCGCCGACCTCACGGACGACATGAACGTGGGATGGCGCGGCGCGCACTGGGCCGCGCTGTTGATCGCGTTATCGGGCGATGCGCGCCATCTGCCGCACCTCGACGAAGTCAGGCGCCACCGCGGCGTCGAGTGGGCGGCCGAGCTTGCGGAAGCCGCGTCCGGCCCCGACGCCGGGTCGTCGGCATTCCGTGGCTGCCGGTCGATCGTGCGCCTGCGCGATCAGCTTGCCGCGTTGCCGCGCGTCGCGGTCCGCTTGCGGCCCTGGCTCTCGCCGGAAGCACTCGAAGCCAGGGCGATCGCCGTTCGTGCCGCGTATCGCGGCGGTGGCATCGAAGCCGCGCTGCCGGTTGCCCGACGCTAGGCTCCCCGTCGGCCATCGCCCGACGGACGATCACGCGATGGTCAACTGAATCACCTGACCTCGCCCTTGAGCCTTTGAGCCCATCGCAAACCCGGTGATGGGTTTCCCGCCGAACCGCCCCCTCCCCGCCTTCGTCCCGCCGCGATTCCACGCGATTTCGCAGAGGACCTTTCCTGTGCAACGCCTTAATCGACCGGCGCGCGATCTCCAATAATGGCCGCTCGATCCGCCGGCCGCCGCGCCGGTAAAACGATAAAAAACTCCTTTGCATTCCTACAAGATGAACAAACACGCCAGCACTCGACTCGCGGGGACCGCCATTGCCACCTGCCTGACCGCCTTCGCGTCGGAGGGTGCACACGCGCAGAGCAGCGTGACGCTGTACGGCCTGATCGACACGTCGATCACCTACGCGACCAACCAGCGCACGCACGGCGCCGGCTCGCCGGGCAGCGGCGCCGTCGCGATGACGAGCGGCGCCCTGAACGCGTCGCGCTGGGGGTTGCGCGGCCGCGAGGATCTCGGCGGCGGGATGGCCGCGATCTTCGGGCTCGAGAACGGTTTCTCGGGCACCACCGGCGCGCTGTCGCAGAAAGGCGTCGACATGTTCGGCCGCCAGGCATGGGTCGGCGTGAGCTCGAAGACGGCCGGCGAACTCACGTTCGGCCGCCAGTACGACCTGATCCTCGATTTCGTCACGCCGCTCGGCGCGTCCGGCCCCGGCTGGGGCGGCAATCTCGCGGTTCATCCGTACGACAACGACGATTCGAACCGCAACCTCCGCATCAACCAGGCGGTGAAGTACACGAGCCCGACGTATCGCGGGCTGAGGTTCGGCGCGATGTACGGGTTCTCGAACACGGCCGGCCAGTTCGCCAACAACGCGGCATGGAGCGCGGGCGTGTCGTACGCGAACGGGCCGCTGAAGCTCGGCGCCGGTTACCTGAAGATCAGCCGCGACCGCAATGCGCCGAACCCGAACGGTGCGCTCAGCACGGTCGACGGCTCGGCGACGATCACGGGCGGCAACCAGCAGATCTGGGCCGCGGCGGGCCGTTATGCGTTCGGGCCGCATTCGGTCGGCGCCGCGTGGTCGCACTCGACCACCGACGGCGTGACGGGCGTGCTCCAGGGCAGCGGCATCGCGCCGTTGAAGGGAGAATCGCTGGTGTTCGACAATTTCTCGGTCGACGGGCGCTTCGCCGTCACGCGTGCGTTGAGCCTCTCGGCCGCGTACACGTACACGATGGGCCGCTTCGACACGCGCACCGGCCAGACGCGGCCCAAATGGAACCAGGTCGTCGCGCAAGCCGACTATGCGCTGTCCAAGCGCACGGATGCGTATCTCGAGGGCGTCTACCAGAGCGTGAGCGGCGGCAACGGCAACCCCGCGTTCAACGCGACCGTCTGGACGCTGACGCCGTCGGCGAACAGCAACCAGGTCGTCGTCGCACTCGGGCTGCGGCACAAGTTCTGAAGACGAAGCACGGCGTCGCCACGCCGTCCGCGCAACGCATGCGTTTCGGCACGGCTCGATCGCATGCCCCGAGCCGCAAAGGCCGTGCCCGTGCACGGCCTTTGCGCAGTGGCATCGCGCCGCGTGACGGCACGAATGCCGCCCGGTCTGTGGCGTCGACGCAAAAAAATGCGGAGAAACTGGTCACGCTGTGACATTTTTCCTAATCTGTTTGCAGCGACGCCGAGATTTGGCGTTCCGGCCGCAACACTCTTTCATATGGCGCACCACCGGCTTACGAACATGATTCACGTCGTAGGTGCCGGATCTTTCGCGCCGTTCGGCCGGATACGGGCGTGTCGATCGCCCCACGCGTTCAATGCAGTCAACCGCTGGAGACGAACTATGAGCAAAACGAACCGATTTGCGGTCCTGACAACCGTCGTACTGCTGGCCGGTTGCCACCATGCGGCCAAGACACCCGAGAATGCCGGCATGGAGCCCGCGCCCTCGAGCGAAGCCGTCGCAACGGTGACGGCCGACGAGCTCAACAATCCGAACAGCCCGCTCGCGAAGCGCAGCATCTACTTCGATTTCGACCAGTACTCCGTCAAGCCCGAATACCAGTCGCTGCTGCAGGCACACGCCGACTACCTGCGCAGCCATCCGGCGCGGCACGTACTGATCCAGGGCAACACCGACGAACGCGGCACGTCCGAATACAACCTGGCGCTCGGCCAACGCCGTTCGCAGGCCGTGATGAGCGCGCTCGAAACGCTCGGTGTGCAAGCCACGCAACTCGAGGCGGTCAGCCTCGGCAAGGAAAAGCCGGTCGCGCTCGGCCACGACGAGGATTCGTGGGCACAGAACCGCCGCGCGGATCTCGTCTATCGTTGATCCCGGGCCGCCGTGACGGCGGCATTCGCTTCAGGAACGGCATGGCAGCCCGCTGGTCGCGCAAGCGGCCGCGCGGTGCCGCCCGTGCCCGCATGCCCGCCCCATGCATGCGATCGGCGCGAAGGCGACCGATCGCGCAATGCTTCGCGCTCAACGCCGGCGATCGAGCCGGCGATGCAGCCAGTACGACATCACGGCCGACGTCACGATCGCATCGAGCGTGGCGATCGCGTCGATGTCGCTGAACTGGTCGATTTTCATCAGGTAACCCTCGAGTTCGACAAAACCGATCATCGCACCGGCGCCGACGACCATCCCCAGCAGCACGAACCAGCGCCGCCGGAGCCGCGTGCCGATTGCGCCCATGATGCCGCCGGTCACGGCCGCCGGCAGGAAGTAGCCGAACAGGAACGACGCGAAGAAGATCAGCGGAACCATGCCGGCACCGACTTTCAGTGCCTCCCACGACGGGCCGTCGATCAACGACCACCCGACCAGCATCACGGCCGGCCAGACGAGCGATGCGACCAGCGGGCCGCCGACCGCAAACGACAAGCAGCCGAGCACGGCGGGACGGAACGGACGCGACGACGGACGTTCAGCGGTGGCACTCATGTTTTTCGTGGTCGGAACCGGAATGGCGGCGTGCCGCAGTGTACCAACACGCCGTGCGACGACGCCGATCCGCCCCCTCGCATTCGACCATCCGCAAAACGCATGGAATAAACGCCCCGCCCGAAACGTTTCTTCAGCGCGCAGACGCACGGTTCACGCGAACCGGCCTTTCCCGCGGCCTGCGCGTTGCAAGGAGGTGGAAATGAGATCTGCAACCTTGGCCGCGGCGCTGATCGCGGCGCTGGTGCTCGTGCTGTCGGCAGGATGTACGTCCGGCGGCGGCGCGCCGCAAGGGCCGGGCATGAGCCGGTACGGCGGCAGTGGCGCGGGAGGTGCGGGCGGTGGCGGAGGAGGCAGCGGCTACTGAAGAACCGCTGCGAGCAGTCGGGCGACGCGTCGCGCACGAGCACCGGAAACCGGCTGAATCGCGCGCGACGCCCCGCCCGGCCGCACGACTTAACGCATGGCCTTCACGTCGGCCGGCGTGACGCTCGCGGGCTGGCCGCCCCACGTCGCACGCAGGTAGTTCGCGAGCTGCGCGAGTTCGTCGTCGCTCAGCGTATGCGCGAAACCGGGCATCGGCTGCAGGTTCTCGAACCCGGCGAACTTCTGCTCGCCGATGCCGTCGAGCATCGCGACCAGCAGGTTGCGCGGGTCGCCCTGGCGCACCGTCGAGTTGCCGTTCATCGGCACCGCCACGTGCGGCTTGCCTTCGCCGTTGAAGCCGTGACAGCCCGCGCAGACCGCGAGATACACCGAGCGGCCAGCCGCGAGCTGCGCGGCGTCGGCCGACACCGGCTTCACCGGTTGCGGCGCGGGCGGCGTGTCGCCCAGCAGGTACACGGACAGCGCACGCAGGTCGTCCTTCGTCATGTACTGCGTGCTCAGGTGCACGACCGGGTACATCTCGCCGAACGCCGAGCCTTGCGGCGCGATGCCGACCCCGAAGAACGTCTGCAGGTCGGCGCCCGTCCAGCCGCGCGCGGCAAGGCCGGCCGGCGTGATGTCGGGCGCGGCCACGCGGCCGAGCGCCGCGCCCGCGAACGGCTTCGCGCTGTCGAGCTGGCCCGTGAACGCGCGCGGCGTGTGGCATTCCGCGCAGTGGCCGAGCGCACCCGCCAGGTAGCGGCCGCGCTGCCAGTCGGCGGACTGGCCGGCCGAGGCATCGGGCAGGCTGTCCTTCAGGAACACCATGTCCCAGAAGACCATCCCGAACCGCAGGTTGTACGGGAACTTCAGCTCGTGCTCGCGGTTTTCCTGCGCGACCGGCCTGACGGTCTTCAGGTACGCGTACATCGCGTCGGAATCGGCACGCGTGAGCTGCCGGTACGACGTGTACGGCATCGACGGATACAGGCGCTTGCCCGGCGCCTTGCCGTCGTGCAGCGCGGCGTAGAAATCGTCCGCGCTCCAGTTGCCGATCCCGTGATCCTTGTCCGGCGTGATGTTCGAGCCGTAGAACGTGCCGAACGGCGATTCGAGGGGCGCGCCGCCGGCGAACGGCGCGCCGTCCTTCGCGGTGTGGCACGCGGCGCAATCGGCGGCCTTGACGAGATAGCGGCCGCGCGCGACCGGGTCGGCACCGGGCGCGCCGGAAGCGGCGTTCGAGGCCGGGGCGTCGTGGCCGCCGCATGCGGCGAGCAGCAGCGCGCAAGCCGCCGCGAGCACCGGGAGGCCCGCAGCCCGCGCGACACGATGAGCGAATGTGCGTTTCATGCGGCGTCCTTCACGAGTCCCGGCGTCGTCAGCACCACGTCCTTGACGGCTTCGTAGTAGCGGACATAGCCCGTGCAGCGGCAGAGGTGCGCATCGAGCGCCTCGGTGATCGTGCGCTCGACGTCGGCCTTCGCAACCGGCTCGCGCTTCAGGCGTTCGATCAGCACGGTCGCCGCGTTGACGAAACCCGGCGTGCAATAGCCGCACTGGAAGCTGAAGTGCTCGAGGAACTTCTGCTGGATCGGCGACAGCTCGACCACTTCGCCCGCTTCGTTGCGCTTCGCGTGGCCTTCGATCGTGCGGATCGTGCGGCCGTGGAAGAAATGCGCGCCGGTGATGCAGGTGCGCACTTCCTCGCTCGTACCGTCCGGCTTGTCGACGATCACGACGCACGCGTGGCAGATGCCCTGCCCGCAGCCGAGCCGCGACCCGGTGAGGCCCGCGTATTCGTGCAGGAACTCGATCATCATCAGCCCTTCCGGCACCTGCATCGGGCCGACGGACTTGCCGTTGATGTTGATCGACAGCGGTTTCGACTGGAACCGGACGAGCGGACGCTCGACGGCGGCCGGTGCCGATGCCGGTACGGCCGGGGCCGAGGCCGGGGCCGGTGCGGAAGCGCCGGTCGCAGCGGCGCTGGCGCTCGCGGCCGAAGCCGCGGTTTGGGCGGTCGTCATGCGAGCACCTCCTGAATCTTTTGCGGGGTCACCGGCAGGTCGGTGAAACGATGGCCGATCGCGTGCGCGATGCCGTTCACGATCGCGCCGACGACGGGGATCATCACCACTTCGGCGACGCCCTTCGGCGGATCGGTCTCGGACAGCGGCGGCAGCACGTCGCCCGTTTGGGTCCATACGGCGACATCGGACGCACGCGGCAACTGGTAACGGTTGAAGTTCCACGTGCCGTTGCCGGGGCCGTCTTCATACAGCGGCAGGTATTCGTGCAACGCGTGGCCGATACCCATCGCGAGACCGCCCTGCAACTGGCCCGACACGAGCTGCGGCGAAATCTGGTTGCCGCATTCCATGATCGAGTGATGCGTGAGCAGCTCGACCTTGCCGGTCGCTTCGTGCACGGCCAGCTCGACCAGCGTGCCGACCGCCGTGTAGTACGTGACGGCCGCGTTGTTGCGGCTCGTCGGCGGAATGAACACGCGCTTGCGGTCCAGCACGCGGTAGCCGTTCGCGGTCGGCGCCAGCGTGCCGCGCAGCACGGTCGCGCCGGCAGGCGCGGCGGTGCCGGGCACCGGGCCGTTGTCGCCCGTCTTCGGTGCGCCGACGCGCAGCGACAGCCCGTCGATCGGCAAACGATCGACCACGCCGCCCACTTCGAACTCGGCGTCGGTCCACTGCCAGCGGTTGAACACGTGCACGACGGCGCCGGTCGGCAGGCCGAGCGCATGCGCCTGCTTCGCGAGCTGTTCGAACGACAGCGGCTCGAGGCCGTCGGCGGTCAGCTTGCCGTCGACCCAGCGCGCGTCCTCGATGCGGATCGTGTACGGCGCGGCCTGGCCGCCGCCGAGGCCGCGCGTCCAGATCGACATCGCCGCCGGCCACAGGCCGTAGCGGAACACCGCGCGCGCGGCTTCGCGCGTGCTGTGCGTGAAGTAGTACGCGGAGTTCGTCGCGCTCGACGGCGACGCATAACTCGGCGACCAGCGCGGGTTCGCGCTCAGGCGATCCTGGTCGGCCTGCGACATGATGTACGGATCGCCGCTGGTCTCGACCGGCAGGTCCGGCCATTCGGTCACGGCGACCTGCACGTCCGTCGCCGGACGGCCGAGCCACTTCACGACGGCCACCGCCTGCGACGTCGACATCCCGGTGCCGATCTCGGCAGCCGTGTGGCGCAGCGACACCTTGCCGTTCTCGTCGAATTCGACTTTCGCGAACGACGCTTCCGCGCCCGTGCCGAAGTCCTTCTGCACGCACGCGAAGCCGACGCCGTAACGCTTGCCCGGGTTCGCCGCCTCGTATTCGGCCTTGCGCGCGGCGCGGCGCGTCCACAGCGGATGCTGCCTCGAACGCTCGAGCACCTCGTCGACGCGCAGCGCGCCGGCGGGAATCGCGCCTTGCGTGTTCTTCATTCCCGAACGCAGCGCGTTGCGCAGGCGGAAATCGATCGGGTCGATGTTCAGCTGCGCGGCAATCTCGTCGACCGCCATCTCGGTCGCCGCCATGCTCTGCAGCGTGCCGTAGCCGCGCGCGGAACCGGCATCGATCGCGCGCGATGCAATCGCCACGGCCGCGAGGTCGCTCTTCGGGAAGTAGTAGATCGATTGCGCGGCCGTCGCGCCGACCATCGCGACCGACGGCGAGAAGTTCGAGCGCCCGCCGCCGTTCGCCTCGAAGTCGCCCTTGAACGACTGCAGCAGGCCCGTGTTGCGGTCCACGGCGATCCGGTAATGCATCTTGAACGCGTGACGCTTCAGCGACGTCTGGAACTGTTCGTAGCGATCGTTCGCGAAACGCACCGGGCGGCCGTCCGCGTACAGCGCGCAGACGAGGCCGTAGAACGGTACGTTGAAGTGATCCTTCGAGCCGTAGCCGACCGTGTAGCACGGATGCACGAACAGCTTCTTCACCGGGAAGCGGCACTTCGCGACCATCGCGGCCGCGTTCTCCGCCACCTCGAGCGGCGACTGGGTCGGCACGACGAGGTGCAGCGACTGCGTCGCGGCGTCGTACCAGCAGTTCGCGTTGTCGGGTTCGAGCGCGGCGGTGTCGACCGACTGCGTGCTGTATTCGCGGTCGAACACGAGCCAGTCGGCCGACGGATGGTCGAGTTCGCTCGCGATCTGCCCGGCGAGGAACATGCCCTGCTCGTCGAGCTTGCCGTGCTCCTTGCCGTCCGGCCACACCGGCAGGTGCTTGCGCATCATGCTCGGAAAGATCGGCGCGTCCTTCAGGCTCGAATAGACATCGTCGTCGTAGGCCGTCTTGCCGCCCACGCGCACGTAGCGGAAGGTGCCCCACGGATCGCGCTCGAGCGGGCCCGTGACCGCGCCGTAGCGGATCACGTCGTCGCGGAACTTGAGCGCGTTCTTCGCGAAGCGGAAGCGCGCGAAGTCGTGATAGATGAGGATCGCGACCGCATGGCCGAGATACGCGGGCGTCTTGCCGGCGGGCAGCAGCATGTCGTCGCCGTAGAACGCCGGGAACGCGACGCCGTCGCGCACGAGATCGTCGGCCGTGACCACGCGGTCCGGTTTCAGCTCGTCGCCCAGCAGCGAAAGGTCGAAGCCTTCGTACGTGCGGTCGGCCTGCGTGACGCGCAGGATCAGCGCATGAGACTGCTGCTGCGGCCAGTGCGGCATGTCGGCTGCGCGCACGTCACGGGCGAACACTTTCGAGCCCGTGACCTTCGCGATGCCGTCGATGCGGAATTGGGGGATGCCGGTGACGCTATCCCATTTGACAGGGGTGAGGAGTTTTTCTTCGAAGAGCGCCGCGAACGCGCGGCTGCCCAGGGGCGCGACATACACTGCGACGCCCGCCAGCACGCTGGCTTTCAGAAAACCCCGCCGTGACAGGCCGTGGTTTTTCATTGGGGGGAACCTCCTGATACGGCTCGGACGGCGATCGGATGTCGCGACGTTCGGAGCGGCGCGCATTCTGGCATTGTTTTTGATATATCGCCTATAGTATTTCCCGCATGAAATACTTATTGAATTTCTTATAACGGTATTCAGCCGGGCTGCGACAGCCGGTCGCGGGTGGCAATCAGGTCATCAGGTCGCATCGCCTGCCCGCTTGCGGCGGTTTCGTTCGTGTCGATCGCGCCCGGCGGATACGTGCCTGTCTCCTGTCGATCGCCGAGCCTTGTTCGGTTCGCAACGATGCTGCCCCGGCGCCGGCGAATGCGCAAGACTTTCGTGGGCGTGGTTGACGACTGGTGGCCGACGCGGCACGCGGGTCCGCCGGGCGATCCGGGCAACCCGCGCCGCCCGTTTTTCATGGTAATGTCGTGCGCATCCGGCCTGGCCGGGCTTCCGCCACGTGCCGTGCGGGTGCCGCCAGCCATCGCGATATCGAGCGACATCGTGTCGAGGTCAAAAACCATGGCAGTCAGGGCATCTCTCCTGCACTCCGTTCTCGCCACTCCCCCCTCCGGCAATCACCGTGTGACGGCCGCGCTGCGCCCGTCGATGCTCGTTACCCTGTTCGAGGACGTCCGGCCGATGGCGCTCTCCGGGCTCGCGAGCGGCTTCGTCGCGGCCGTCGCGCTGATCCGGCTGCAGCAGCTCTGGTGCCTCGCGTGGCTGATCGTCGACGTCGGCCTGCTCATCGCGCGGCTCTCGATCGTGCGTGCGTACACGGTTCAGCGCGACGGCGGCGACGACCGCGCCGAATACTGGGCGATGCGCTATGCGCCCGTGTCGCTCGTCGCGTGCTTCGTGCTCGGCCTCGGCGTGATGGGCTGCGTGCAGGCCGTCGACGTCGAGCTCGGCACGCTGTCGGTGATGGTCGCGGGCGGCGTGTTCGGCGGGATCGCGTCGCGCAATTCGGCGCTGCCCCGGCTCGCGATGACGCAGGTCACGGTCGGCGTGCTGCCGATCGGCATCGGCGCGTTGCTGGCCCAGCGACCGGGGGCGTGGCTGCTGCTGCCGCCGCTCGCGATCTACCTCGTCGCGATGCGCACCGTCGTCCAGCGTCACTATCGCGTGCTCGTTGCGCTGATTGCCGCGCGCCAGCGCAACGCCGAACTCGTCGCGCGCTTCGACGCCGCGCTCACCTACATGCCGCACGGCCTGTGCATGATCGACGGCGAGCGCCGCGTGATCGTCGCGAACCGGCGCACAGCGCAACTGTTCGGCTCGCCGCGCCAGATCATGCTCGATACGCCGCTGCCCGACGTCGTCGCGGCGCTCGGCGCGAACGACGCGATCGATCCCGGCGGCGCCCGTCTCGCCGCGCAGTGCGAGATCTGGCTGGCCTGCGACGAACCCGCACCGCTCGACCTGGTGCTCGCCGACGGCCGCCAGCTCGAACTGACGCGCCATCTCGTGCCGGACGGCAACGCGGTGATCATCGTCGAGGACGTCACCGCGCGCCGCCAGACCGAACAGCACATCCGGCATCTCGCGCGGCACGATGCGCTGACGGGTTTGCCGAACCGCCACGAACTGCATGCGGAACTCAAGCGGATGCTCGCGAGCCGGCCACGCACGCCGGAGTCCGGGCTCGCCGTGATGTATCTCGACCTCGACGGCTTCAAGGCGATCAACGACCGGTTCGGCCACCAGGCCGGCGACGACGTGCTGACGCAGGTTGCCGAGCGACTCGGCAAGACGCTGCCGCCCGGCGAGCTGGCCGCGCGCATCGGCGGCGACGAATTCGTCGTCGCGATCGACGACGCGACGATGCATGCGTGCTCGCTCCTCGCCGCGCGCATCATCCGGCAGATCTCGGCGCCGTACACGCTGTCGATCGGCGAGACCGTCATCCTGGGGATCAGCATCGGCATCGCACTCGACGACGGGCACGGCTCCCCCGACGAACTGATCCGGCAGGCCGACAGCGCGCTGTACGACGCGAAATCGGCCGGCAAGGGCATCTACCGCTTCTATTCGAGCGGCAGCAGCCGGGTCACGCCGGCCACCGCGAGCTGACCCGGCTGCGCAGCCCTCTTTCTCCCGCGTCAACGCTTCCCGACGAATCAATTCCGAAACGCTTTGCGTGACCACACGTGGCGTCGCGCGCGCGCGTGTCACGTGACGTGTTCCGTAACATCGGCGCCCACGGCCCGTCACGTTGGCTGCAGAAGCCTGCACGATCGATGCAGCGCGGGGCTTTTCGAACCTGGCACTCTTATTGCTCCCTGTCAGGGAAACAGGTGGTCAGGGAGACCCAACATGAATACCGTCGAAGTCCTCAGCCGCAGCGAAACCATCGACGAACTGGATGTGATCGACGGCGCATCGCTGATCCGCCGGCTCGTTTCCGAACGCCGCATGCCGGCCGCACGCGAAGCCCGATGCGTCGACAATCCGCCGCTGACGCTGTACGGCGCGTTTCGCCAGGGCGTCGCCGATCACGCCGCGCGCCGCGCGAATCCGTATCGCGCCGGCAGCCGTTTCTGGGCACTGTGGGAAGAAGGACGTCTCGAAGCTGAAACATCGGGCCGGTGAGCCGGCCTGGCACGCCGGCCCCGTCGCGACAAGGGCCGGCGCGAAACGCCGGGCCCGAATGAGGCCGGCAGGCGTTCACCGCTGCAACATCGCACCGGGTTCCGCGCATCGGCTTTGCAACTCGCCCTGATGCCTCCATGCGCTTGCCGGCTGATGGCGTTCGGCGTCGCTCGCGCCCGGCGCGGCGCGCGGCGGTCGTTTCCCGATAAGATGGCAGATTCCGTTCATCGAACGATGCCGCCATGACCGCCTCCTCCTCACACCGCAATCCCATCCACTGCGAAATCGATCTCGACGCACAAGGCAAGCACGCGGGCTACCTGCGGCTGCCGCATTCCGTCCACCGCTCGGCGTATGGCTGGCTGCCGATCCCGATCGCGTCGATTCGCAACGGCGACGGCCCGGTCGCGCTCGTGATGGCCGGCAACCACGGCGACGAGTACGAAGGCCAGATCATCGTGTCGCAACTGATGCGCGAGATCGAGCCCGGGATGGTCAGCGGGCAGCTGATCCTGCTGCCGATGGCGAATTTCCCGGGGGCGGACGCGGGCCTGCGCGTGTCGCCGCTCGACCAGGGCAACCTGAACCGCAGCTTCCCCGGCGATCCGGCCGGCACGCCGACGCAGATGATCGCCCACTACATCGAGCATGTCCTGCTGGCGCGCTCGCAGTATCTGGTCGACCTGCACTCGGGCGGCAGTTCGCTGCTGTACCAGGGCGGCAACATGCTCGCGATCGACCCGCTCGACGCCGACGAAGCCGCGAAGCTCAACGGGCTGCTGGTCGCGTTCGGGTTGCAGAACGCGCTGCTGCACGCGCCGAATCCCGTGCACTCGGCCTCGGCCGCGCGCCGCCAGGGCGCGATCTCGATCGTGACCGAACTCGGCGGTGCCGGCATGGCCGACCCGTCGCTGATCCGGCTCGGTCGCCACGGTCTGCTGCACTACCTCGGTTACATCGGCCTGCTGCGCGGCGCGCTCGTGCCCGACGCGCCGCCCACCGTCACGCGCTTCATGCGTGTCGACGGCGATCGCCACTTCGTCTATGCATACGAGCGCGGGCTGTACGAGCCGCTCGTCGAACTCGGCGACCAGGTGAAGGCCGGGCAGCCGGCCGCATGGGTGCATTTCCCCGATACGCCGCTGCGCGAGCCGGTGCTGCACCGCTTCAAGGGCGACGGCGAAGTGGTGTGCAAGCGCGTGCCCGCGCAGGTGCAGCGCGGCGATTGCCTGTTCCAGCTCGCGGAGTTGTCGGCCCCGCCGAGCATCGGCCAGACGGCCTAAAACCGGATCCATCTCTTTTCCATGCGGTCTGCCAGTCATGGCGGACGGCATCCGCTCGCCATTAACCAACTTGACAAATTAACTTACTTGGTTATGATCGCCAATGGAAAAGAGAAGGCCTCATTGCAAGCTGTCCCTCGTCAAGGCGCGGGTCGAATCCGGCCAGGTCCGGTTGACCGCGAGCGCGGTACTCGGCGCGCGGCAACTCGGTTTCACGGAACGGGAGGCGCTCGATGTCGTGATGTCGCTGACCGACCTCGACTTCCACAAGAGCATGACGACGTACGCCGACCACACGATCTGGCAGGACGTCTACCGGCCGTTGACGGTGCGCGGCGACGTGTACCTGAAACTGACGGTGATCGACGATGTGCTGATCGTGTCTTTCAAGGAGCGATGAAATGAAATGTCCTGCATGCGGTGCCGCGAAGCTCGTCCGCGACACGCGCGACATCCCTTATACCTACAAGGGCCGGTCGACTGTCGTCCGCGCCATCACCGGCGAGTTCTGCCCGGCCTGCGGGGAATCGGTACTGGATCTCGACGAGGCGACCCGTCTCGGCGAAGCGATCAGCGAGTTCAACAAGCAGGTGAACGCCACCATCGTCGACCCGAATTACATCGCGAAGGTACGCAAGAAGCTGAGGCTCGACCAGCGCGAGGCGGCCGAGCTTTTCGGCGGCGGCGTCAACGCATTCTCCCGTTACGAAACAGGCAAGACGAATCCGCCGCTTGCCCTCGTGAAACTGCTGAAGATCCTCGATCGTCACCCCGATCTGCTCGCCGAAGTCCGGGCGGCATAGGCGCTCGCATGCCGGCATCGCGCACGCGCGTGTATCGGCTTCGATGCATGCGCATGCACCGCGTCGTCGCCACCCCACTCCCGCTGCGAGCCTTCTGACGTCCGCCGCGAAATCCTTATCGAAATTGCTTCGTTCGCCTTTGCCGGCCGCGCCGCTAACGTGTTCAAAACGGCGGCGGCCCGCCACCTGCATCCCGGCAGGACATGCACCGGCCGCCGCCATCACGACAACCGCGTCGCGATAACGGAACAGACCGGACGGGCCGCGTGCCCGCACCCCGCCAGGAACGTCCGCATCGCGCGCCCTTCGCGATGCCCATGGCCACGACCGACCGCATCATCGACACGACACCGCTCGACGTCCGCGCGCAACCGCTGATCGACGCACTGATCGACGAGTATTCGACCCGTTACAACGCGTATCGCCCCGACAGCCACGCGTCCGCACGCGAGGAGCTCGCGCGCTACCCGGCCGAACTGTTCGCGCCGCCCGAAGGCGCGTTCGTGCTGCTGCTGCGCGACGGCGAGACGATCGGCGGCGGCGCGTTCAAGCGCTACGACGCGCAGACCGCCGAGCTCAAACGCATCTGGACCCGCGCGGACCTGCGCCGTCAGGGCCTCGCACGCATCATCGTGGAGGCACTCGAACTGCGCGCCGTGCAACAAAACTATCGCCGCATCTACCTGACTACCGGTTTTCGCCAGCCCGAAGCATGGGCGCTGTACGACCGCACCGGCTATACGCGGCTGTTCGATTCGTCGATCGCCCCCGAGGTGCATTACCACCTGCGGTTCGGCAAGGATCTCGCCGATCCGTCGCGCACGTCGACGCTGGCCGACCTGTGGGCGCCCGTGCCCGAACCGGCGCTGCCGCGCTGACCGCCGCCGCGCCCCCGCCTTCCTCCGATTTCCGCTTGCCACCACAGGACGCTTTCATGCAACGAGCCGTACCGTTTTCTTCCCGTGCCGCGCGCACGCTGGCCATCGCGTTGATCGGCCTGACCGCGTTCGCCGCAGCCGCGGCCGCCGCCACGTTCGACTTGAGCCCCGAACAGCGCGGGCGCCCGCGCGGCGTGGCCGATGCGGCAGTCGAGCGCGCGGTGCCCGCGTCGTTCAAGTTCGCCGAACCCGGCACGCTGACGATCGGCATCGCGCCGAGCCTGCCGCCGATCAGTTCGTATGCAACCGATGCTCGCACGGTGATCGGCTTCGACGCCGACGTCGGCCAGCTCGTGTCCGACAGCCTCGGCCGCAAGCTGAAGATCGTCGCGCTCGCTTGGGCCGACTGGCCGCTCGCGCTCGAATCCGGAAAAGTCGACGCGGTGATCTCGAACGTCACCGTCACCGAGGAGCGCAAGCAGAAGTTCGATTTCTCGACCTACCGCAAGGACCAGGTCGGCTTCTACGTGCGCAACGACAGCAAGATCCAGGCGATCCGCGAGCCGAAGGACGTCGCGGGGCTGCGTGTCGTGACCGATGCCGGCACCAACCAGGAAAAAATCCTGCTCGCGTGGGATCGCGAGAACGTCGCGCACGGACTGAAACCCGTGCAGATCCAGTACTACGACGACCAGGCGATGCGCATCGTCGCCGTGCAGTCGGGCCGTGCCGATGCCGTGTTCAGCGTGAACTCGGTGCTCGCATACCAGAGCGCGCAGCAAGGCAAGACGCGGCTCGTCGGCGCAATCAGCGGCGGCTGGCCGCGCACGGCCGACATCGCGATCGCGACGCGCCGCGGCAGCGGGCTCGCCGATCCGCTGACCGTCGCGCTGAACGGGTTGATCAGGAACGGCCGCTACCAGCAGGTGCTCGACCGCTGGAACCTCGCGTCCGAGGCTATCGACCAGTCGCGCACGAATCCGCCGGGGCTGCCGAAGAGCTGAGCGCCACGCCCGCCCTTCGTCCCGTCCCGTCACGCTTACTTCACGCTCAAGCAGGAACGCCGCCCACCATGTCTTATTCGCTTTCGTTGCTGGACAAGAGTCCGATCGCCGACGGCGCGAACGCCGCCGACGCGCTGCGCTTCACCACGACGCTCGCGCAGCGCGCCGAACAGCTCGGCTACGAGCGCTTCTGGGTCGCCGAGCATCATGGCACGCAGGCCTTCGCGAGCTCCGCGCCGGAGATCGTCGTCGCGCACCTGCTCGCGCACACGTCGCGCATCCGCGTCGGCTCGGGCGGCGTGATGCTGCAGCACTACAGCCCGTTCAAGGTCGCCGAGACGTTCAAGGTACTGGCTGCGCTCGCGCCGGGCCGCGTCGACCTCGGCGTCGGCAAGGCGCCCGGCGGGTTGCCGCTGACCACGCGCGCACTGCAGTGGTTCCACGACAAGGCGCGCAAGCCGGACTTCGCGGGCCAGCTCGCGGAACTCGACGCGTTTCTCGGCTGGGGCGTCGCGGAGGATCACCCGCTCGCCGGCGCGGCCGCGCTGCCCGTGCCGCCGCAGGCGCCCGAACGCATCCTGCTCGGCGGCTCGCCGGACAGCGGCACGCTCGCCGCGCGCAACGGCTGGCGCTTCTGCTACGCGGGGCATTTCAACGGCGACGACGCGAACATCGAACGCTCGCTCGACGCGTACCGCAGCGCGGGCGGCACACGGCCGCTGGTCGCGCTGTACGCGGTGGCCGCGCCGACGCGCGACGAGGCCGAGCAACTGATCGGGCCGCTGAAGATCTTCAAGCTGCAGCTCGCGGGCGGGCAAAGCTTCAACCTCCCCAGTGCGCAGGCGGCCGCCGAATTCGCGCGGCAGAGCGGCGCGTCCGACTATCGCATCGACGAGCTGCGCCCGACGGTGCTGGCCGATACCCCCGATCGCGTGCACCACGCGCTCGATGCGCTGAGCCGGCGGCTCGACGTCGACGCGTTCGTGATCGATTCGCCGGTGACCGACTACGCGGCGCGGCTCGCATCGGCCGAATGGCTCGGCGGCGCGCTGTCGGCCACGCCGTTGCAGGCGGCCCTCGCGGCCGACCGCTCCCTTTCCCCTGACCAGAACGCGTGACGCTCCCATGACGACCCGACGATCGATCCCTTTCGGCCTGATGCTGCAAGGCGCAGGCAGCCACATGAACGCATGGCGGCACCCGAGCAACCCGCCGGACGCGAGCATCAACCTCGATTTCGCGATCGGCATCGCCCGCAAGGCGGAAGCCGCCGGCATCGCCTTCGCGTTCGTCGCGGACGGCCTCTACATCAACGAGAAGTCGATCCCGCACTTCCTGAACCGCTTCGAGCCGCTGACCGTGCTGTCGGCGCTCGCGGTCGCGACGAAGAAGATCGGGCTCGCGGGCACGATCTCGACGTCGTACAGCGAGCCGTTCACGGTCGCCCGCCAGCTGGCGTCGCTCGATGCGATCAGCGGCGGGCGCGCGGGCTGGAACGTCGTGACGACGCCGCTCGAGGGCACCGCGAAGAACTTCGGCAAGGCGCATCCCGATCATGAGTTGCGCTACGAGATCGCCGACGAATACCTCGACGTCGTGCAGGGCCTGTGGGACAGCTGGGACGACGACGCATTCGTGCGCGACCGCGCGACCGGCCGCTTCTTCGATCGCGACAAGCTCCACACGCTCGATCACCACGGCCGCTTCTTCCAGGTCGCGGGCCCGCTGAACATCCAGCGGTCCCCGCAGGGGCAGCCGGTGATCTTCCAGGCCGGCTCCTCCGACACCGGCATCGGGCTCGCCGGGAAGTACGCGGATGCCGTGTTCACGCATTCGCCGTCGCTCGACGAGACGGCCGCGTTCACGCGGCGCGTCAAGCAGAGCGCGATCGAGCACGGCCGGCAAGGCAGCGACGTGAAGGTCTTCCCCGGCATCGGGCCGATCGTCGGCCGCACGGCCGCCGAGGCCGAGGACAAGTACCAGGCGATCCGCGACCTGCTGACGATCGACGAGGCGCTCGCCTATCTGGGCCGCTATTTCGATCACCACGATTTCACGCAGTACGCGCTCGACGCGCCGTTCCCGGAGCTCGGCGAGCTCGGCCGCAACAGCTTCCGCTCGACCACCGACCGGATCAAGGCCGACGCGAAACAGAAAGGCCTGTCGCTGCGCGAGACGGCGCTCGCGGTCGCCACCCCGCGCCCGAACTTCATCGGCACGGCCGAGCATGTCGCCGACGAGCTGATCCGCTGGCACGACGCGGGCGCCGGCGACGGCTTCATCCTCGGCTTCGCGGTGCAGGCGCAAGGCGTCGACGATTTCGTCGAACTCGTGATCCCGGCGCTCGAGGCGCGCGGCCGCTACAGCCGCGACCTGCCCGGCGCGACGCTGCGCGACCACCTCGGCCTGCCGCGCAAGGCAAGCCGTCACGCGGTGCGTGACGCGTCGCCCGAAACGGCGGCCGAAGCGCACGCCTGACACCCGCCGCCGCGCCGCCCGTGCGCGTGCGCGGCGCGTCCGCCCGACCGATTCGAGGATTTCCACCGACATGAGCGACACGACCCACCTCGGCGGCGCGCTGCCGCCGCTCTCTTCCCCCGGCGCGCGCGACGCCGGCACGCGTTTCCGGATCGTGCCCGCGCGCCACCGGTCGCGCACGGCCGGCACCGTGCTCGCCGTCGCGCTGATCGCGATCGTCCTGCATTCGATACTCGGCAACCCGCAATGGGGCTGGCCGGTGTTCGCCGAATGGTTCCTGTCGCCGCCGGTGCTGTCGGGGCTCGCGCGCACGCTGGTGCTGACGCTGCTCGGCGCGGTGTTCGGCTTCGTGCTCGGGGCGTTCGTCGCGCTGGCCCGGCTGTCGCGCTCGCGGCTGCTGTCGGCGAGCGCGTGGGCCTTCGTGTGGCTGTTCCGCTCGATTCCGCTGATCGTGCTGTTGCTGATCCTGAACAACCTCGGCTACCTGTACGAGCATGTGCGGCTCGGCGTGCCGTTCACCAGCATCGTATGGTTCGACACGCCGACCACCGACCTGATCAGCCCGTTCCTCGCGGCCGTGCTCGGCCTCACGCTGAACCACGCGGCGTTTTCCGCGGAAGTGATTCGCGGCGGCATTCTCGCGGTCGACCAGGGGCAGCTCGAAGCGGCGGCCGCGCTCGGCCTGCCGCGCGGCCGCCAGACCACGCGGATCGTGCTGCCGCAGGCGATGCGCGCGATCCTGCCGACCGCGTTCAACGACCTGATCTCGCTCGCGAAAGGCACGTCGATGGTCTACGTGCTCGCGATGCCGGAGCTGTTCTACACGGTGCAGGTGATCTATCGCCGCAATCTCGAGGTGATTCCGCTGCTGATGGTCGCGACCGTCTGGTATCTGATCATCCTGACCGTGCTGTCGGCGATCCAGGTGCAGGTCGAGCGCCACTATGCGCGCGGCGCGCTGCGCAACCCGCCGCGATCCGTCGTCACGTTCGCGCTCGCGCGCCTCGGCGTGCTGTGGCGGCGTGTCAGGTCCCGCCGCGATGATTCGCTCGTGCGCGTCGAAGGCGATGCCGATACGGCGGCCGTCGCACCACGCGCCGGCGGCGAAGTGGCCGTGCATGGCGTATCGAAACAGTTCGGCATGCAGCGTGTGCTCGACAACGTCTCGTTCGTCGCGCCGCGCGGCAGCGTGACCGTGATCGTCGGGCCGTCGGGCTCGGGCAAGTCGACGCTGCTGCGCACGATCAACCATCTCGAACGCGTCGACGACGGCTTCATCGACATCGACGGGGAACTGATCGGCTATCGCCGCGACGGCGACGTGCTCTACGAGTTGAAGGAGCGCGACGTGCTGACGCGGCGCACCGCCGTCGGGATGGTGTTCCAGAACTTCAACCTGTTCCCGCACCTGACCGTGCTCGAGAACCTGATCGAGGCACCGGTCGCCGTCGGCGGCGTCACGCGCGACGCCGCCGAGCGCATCGCCCGCACGTTGCTCGCTCGCGTCGGTCTCGCGGACAAGGCCGATGCGTATCCGCGCCAGCTCTCCGGCGGCCAGCAGCAGCGCGTCGCGATCGCGCGGGCACTCGCGTTGCGCCCGAAGGTGCTGCTGTTCGACGAACCGACTTCCGCGCTCGACCCGGAACTCGTGAACGAGGTGCTCGACGTGATCAAGGAACTCGCGCGCTCGGGCACGACGCTCGTCATCGTCACGCACGAGATCGGCTTCGCGCGCGAAGTCGCGGACAACGTGCTGTTCATGGAGCGCGGGCGCATCGTCGAATCCGGGCCGCCGGCCGTCGTGCTCGACGCGCCGACGCATGCGCGCACGCGCGCGTTCCTGTCGCGGGTGCTGTGATGCGCGCCGCTGTCGACTCCCGAGGGGCCGCACGATGACCGACCGACGCCAGTTCATGACCGCCGCGCTGGTCGCGGCAGCGGGCTTGCCGTGGCGCGCGGCGCATGCGGCCACCGCGACGGCCGACCTCGACCCGCGCCAGGCAGGCCGCGTGCGTGCCGGACGCGACGACGCGGCGATCCGCGCGGCAGCCGGCTACCGCTGGGTGCGCGACGACGCGTTCACGGTCGCGATTTCACCGCACGCGCCGCCGGTGTCGACCTACGCGACCGACGCGCGCACCGTGGTCGGCGCCGATCCGGATTACGCGCAGCTCGTCGCCGACGCGCTCGGCCGCACGCTCGTGCTGGTGCCGATCGCATGGGCCGACTGGCCGCTCGGGTTGACGTCCGGCAAGTACGACGCGGTGATCTCGAACGTCGGCGTGACCGAGAAGCGCAAGGAGAAATACGATTTCACGGCCTACCGGCTCGGGCTGCACGGCTTCTACGTGCGCACCGGCAGCCCGATCGCGAAGATCGCCGAGCCGAAGGACATCGCCGGCCTGCGCATCATCACGGGCGCGGGGACGAGCCAGGAACGCATCCTCCTCGAGTGGAACAGGCGCAACGTGGCGCAGGGGCTGAAGCCGGCCGAGCTGCAATATTTCGACGACGATGCGACGTCGCGCATCGCGCTGCTGTCGGGCCGCGCCGATGCGGAGCTGAACCCGAACGCGTCGCTCGCGTACGAGGCCGCGCGCACCGGCAAGATCCGCCGTGTCGGCGTCGTCAATGCGGGCTGGCCGGCCAACGCCGACGTGGCGATCGCGACGCGGCGCGGCAGCGGGCTCGCGCCCGCGCTGACGCTGGCGACGAACGCGCTGATCGGCAGCGGCCGCTACGGACAGGCGCTCGCGCGCTGGGGTTTGCAGAGCGAGGCGATCGCGCGGGCGGAAACCAATCCGCCGGGATTGCCGTCGTTCTGAAGGCTCTCGCTACTCGACCACCCGAATGACATCGCCCCGGCATCCCGCAACGGGAATGCCGGGGCGAATCGAAGCAGCCTCCTGCGTCGCAACGACGCGATGCGCCTACGCAGGCACTGCCGCGTGATGTCGGTCGAGCTCCGCGACCTGCGCATGAATCGCCGGAATCAGGTGGCGCCCGTAATCGAGCGCATCGTCGAGCGGATCGAACCCGCGAATCAGGAACGTCGAAACGCCGAGCCGGTAATACGCCCCGAGCGCACGCGCGACCTGCTCGGGCGTGCCGACCAGCGCGGTCGAATTCCAGCGCGCGCCGGTCAGGTTCGCGACGCCCATCCACAGTCGCTCGTCGAGTACGTCGCCCTGCGCGGCGGCGGCCATCAGCCGTTGCGAGCCCGCGTTTTGCGGCGCGTGGCCGTCGATCGGCTGGCCGTTCGCGAGCCGCGCCGCGCGCACGCGCTCGCGGATCGCCTCGGCCTTCTCCCACGCGGCCGCCTCGGTATCGGCGACGATCGGCCGAAACGACACGCTGATGCGCGGCGCACGCCCGAACGGCGCGGCGGCCGCATGCACGCGCGCGATCTGCTCGCGAACCGACGCGAGCGGCTCGCCCCAGGTCATGTAGACATCGGCATGCTCGCCCGCCACCGCCAGCGCGGCCGGCGACGAGCCGCCGAAATAGATCGGCACATGCGGCCGTTGCGCGCCCTTCACGAGCGGCGACGCGCCGCGCAACCGGTAGAACGCGCCATCGTGATCGACCGGCGCGTCGGCCTGCCAGATCCGTTTCAGCACGTCGAGATACTCGCCGGTACGGCGATAACGCGCGTCGTGCGGCACGAAATCGCCGTCGCGCTGAAGATCGGTATCGTCGCCGCCCGACACGACGTTCAACGCGAGCCGGCCGCCGCTGAACACGTCGAGCGTCGCGATCTGCCGCGCGGCGGCCGACGGCACGATCACGCCGGGCCGGTGCGCGAGCAGGATGCGGATGCGTTCGGTCGCGGCGGCCGCGAACGACGCGACGATGAAGCCGTCCGCCGCGTTGCTGAAATGGCCGACCAGGATCTGGTCGAAGCCGGCGGCCTCGTGCGCCTGCGCGAAGCGGCGCACGTAGTCGGGCTGGACGGCGGCGCCGCCCGGTACGTCGACCTCCGCGCCGGGCGTCGCGGTGATCATGCCGATGATGTCGACGGGCATGTCGAGGGTCCTTGTCGTTGTCGATCGGAAATGGCTGCGCGCTGCGGCACGCTCACTGCGCGGCGGCCGTCTTCTGCGCGGGCGCGGCGAACGCGCCCGCATACGAGCGGTCGAGCAGCTTCGCCGTGTCGTACGCGGTCGGAATCACGCCGGCCTTGTGCAGGAAGTCGGCGGTGTTCTGCGCATCCTTGGCGGCCGTGTCGTCGACGGGGCCCACGCGCTGGTGCGCATTGTTGAGCCAGCGGTACGCGACGTCCGGCTCGAGCTTCGCGCGCTTCGCCCACAGGTCGGCATACTCGCGCGGATGGCTGTCGACCCACTGGCGTGCGGCCACCACGCGCTTCAGGAAATCGGCGATCTCGGCGCGCTTGCCCGTTGCGGCCTGCTCGTTCGCGGCGACGAAGCTCAGCGCGGGCATCAGCCCCTGCGCGGTCGTCACGGGCCGGGCGCCCTGCCGCAACGCGAGCGTGCTGACGAACGGCTCCCACAGCGACACGGCGTCGACCGAGCCGTTCGCGAGTGCGTTGGTCGCATCGATCGGCATCAGGTACGCGTACTTGACCGAATCCGCGCGCAGGCCGGCGTGTTCGAGCGCGCGCAGCACGAGTTGCTGGCTCCATGCGCCGCGCCAGACGGCAATGGTCTTGCCCTGCAGGTCGGCGACGGTGCGCACCGGCGAGTTCTTCGGCACGAGGATCGCAACGCCGTCGAGGCTCTGCCGCGACACCGCGACGACTTTCACCGGCGCGCCGCGCGCGGCCAGCGTGAGCAGCGCGGAATCGCCGAGGAAGCCGACGTCGATCGCATTGCCGTTCAGGCTTTCGGCGACGGGCGCGGCGGCCTGGAAGTGCTTCCACTCGATCGTGTAAGGCAGGTCCTTCAGCACGCCGGATGCCTCCATCGACGCCTGGATGTTGAAGTAGTTCTGTTCACCGACGCGCAGCGTGACGGTGTCTTTGGCCATGCCTGGCTGCGCGGCAAGCGCCAGCAAGAGTGCCGTGACGATTCGGCTCAGCAACGTGATCTCCCGGAAGGTTGGCGGGCGCCCGCGCGATCGCGGCGCCACGTGATCCGCCGTGCCCGGCGGCCGGCGGAACGGATGGAACCGGTGAAGATACGTCGATCCGCACCATGAAACAAACGCAATATTCTTCTATGCAAAGATGCAAATGTTTTATGACGTGACCGGTATCGCCGGATGCCGCCCGCCGCCCGTCCGGGAACCCGGTTCGAATGAATCCTCGACAGATATTTCGTGCGCGAAATAAATCCCGGACTATATTTCGCATACGAAATAACCATCCGGAACGAGGACGGCCATGACCTCCCAACCCATCGAGTTTTCCGCCGCCGACGGCTACGCGTTGCACGGCACGCTGTGGTCGCCGGACGCGGCGCCGCGCGCGCTGGTGCTGATCCATCCGGCGACGGCCGTGCCGGAGCGGCTGTATGCGGGCTTCGCACGCTTCCTGACCGGGCGTGGTTTCGCTGCGCTCACCTACAACTATCGCGGCATCGGTGCATCGCGGCCCGCGCGCCTGGGTGCGCTGCAGGCCCGCATGCGCGACTGGATGGAGCTCGACGTGGGTGCCGCGACCGCGTGGGCACGGCAGGCCTATGAAGGGCTGCCGCTGCTGGCGGTCGGTCACAGCGTCGGCGGGCACGCGATCGGGCTGTCCGCCGCCACGCCGCACCTGCGCGCAGCCGTGCTCGTCGCCGCGCATGCGGGCAGCACGCGGCTGATCACGCGGGCGGCCGAACGCGTGAAGGTGCGGCTGATCCTGCGTGTGCTCGGCCCGCTGATGTCGGCGCTGCTCGGCTACGTGCCCGGCAAGCGGCTCGGGCTCGGCGAAGACATGCCGGCCGGCGTGTTCCGCGAATGGAGCCGCTGGACGACGCTGCCGCATTATTTCTTCGACGATCCGACGCTCGGTGCGGCCGAGCGCTTCGCGAAGCAACGGCTGCCGATTCTCGCGCTCGGCTTCGACGACGATCCGTGGGCGAACCCGGCCGCGATCGGCCTGCTGGTAAGCTATCTGACCCGCGCGCCGGTCGAACGCCGCCAGATCGATCCGCACGCGGCGGGCAGCGGCCCGGTCGGGCACATGGGCTTCTTTCGCAGTCGGCCCGGCGCCGTGCTGTGGCCCGACGTGGCCGACTGGCTCGCGCGGGCACTCGACGCACCACGCACCGCGGGCCGCCCCTCCCTTTCCATTGCAGCCGGGAACCCAGCTTGAGCGAAGACCGACGACTGTTTTTCATGTTGAACATCGGCCAGCGGCGCGTGCAGCGCTGGATCGACCGCAAGGCCGAAACCGAGACACGCGCGAGCGCCGCGCAGGCCGGTGCACTGTTCTGTCTCGCGAAGCAGGACGGCGCGCTGATCGGCGAAATCGGCGCCGCGCTGCAGCTCGCGCCGTCCGCGATGACGGGCCTCGCCGACCGCATGGCAAAGGCCGGCCTCATCACGCGTCACGCCGATTCGGACGACGGCCGCGCCACGCGGCTGTACCTGACCGACGACGGCCAGGCGGCGCTCAAGCGCGCACGCGTGCTGCTGCGCGAGCTGAACGGCAAGCTGTGCGACGGGTTTTCCGATGCCGAACTCGACGTCGTCGCGCGCTGGCTGCACGCGTTGCAGGATCGCTTTCCGGCCGAACGCTGAACCGCGCCGACCGCGCACCGCATCGGCACGAATCCGCGTAATCGATAGCGATTCCGATTCGTGCCTTCGATTCGCGCCTTCGATACGTTTATTCGATTCGGTTTCCGAACTTTCTAGCGGAAAATCTTGCGTCCCGGAAGCGCTGTTTCGGCAACGCTTTCCGGCTACGTACTGTTACAAAAAATCGCCTCCCGCGCCGCATACCGATCGCCTACATTCAATCCACTTCGACGCATTCGCCGTATGCACGGACTGGCTTTCCCGTCGCGTCCGCCTCCGTGGACGCACCCGACAAGCAATGAAAACGAAGAGGTGTCTTGACCGACGTGCTGGCGGCATCCAGCACACGCGGATTGCGATGACCGAAACGGCTTCCTGAACGACACGATCCGACGCGCGGCACGGCATTCGTTGCCGCCGCGTACCGGTGCGCGACGTGCCGCTCCATGCCGCGCCATCGCCGCCGCACGTCAACGAGGAGCTGTCCATGCGACGTTCGACCGTATCCCACCCGCTTGTCACCGGCCTGCCCCGCCTCACTCGCCTCACCCGCCTGTCCGCCGCGGCGGCCGTGGCAATGGCCGCCGCCGCGGCCGCGCATGCCGACCCCGTGGCCGTGTCCGGCCCGAGCCCGTTCGCCGCCTGCACCATCGGCGGCCCCGGCACGAACTACGTGAACGCCGAGGTCGAACCGTGGCTGTCGGTCAACCCGGCGAACCCGATGAACATGATCGGCGTGTGGCAGCAGGACCGCTGGTCGAACGGCGGCGCCCACGGGCTCGTCGCCGGCTACACGTTCGACGCGGGCGCGACCTGGGCGCGCACGCCGCAACCGTTCAGCGCATGCGCGCCGGGCGGGCTGAAGTACGAGCGCGCGTCCGATCCATGGGTATCGTTCGGGCCGGACGGCACCGCGTATTCGGTATCGATCTCGTTCAACCAGTCGAACAATGCCAACGCGGTGGCCGCGTCGGTGTCGACCGATGGCGGGCAGACCTGGAGCAGCCCGGCCGTGCTGATCGCGAACGACGAACCGACGACGCAGTTCTTCAACGACAAGGAATCGGTGACGGCGAACCCGGTGAAGGCCGGCACGGCCTACGCGGTGTGGGACCGCCTCGAACTGCCGAACGGCAACCCGTACGCGAACCTGCACACGCACGCCTACCGCGGGCCGACGCTGTTCTCGAAGACGACCGACGGCGGCAAGACGTGGAGCGCACCGAAGGTCATCGTCAACGTGCCGTCGCGTCAGCAGACGATCGGCAACCAGATCGTCGTCGATCCGAAGAGCGGCACGCTCTACGACTTCTTCGACCTGATCCAGCCGCCGTTCAGCAAGGCGGCAGGCAAGGTCGCGTTCATCAAGTCGACCGACGACGGCGCGACGTGGACGAAACCGCAGGTGATCGCGGGGCTCCAGACGGCCGGCGTCACCGATCCGAACACCGGCGAGCCCGTGCGCACCGGCGACATCATTCCGGAACCCGCGATCGATCCGGCCTCGGGGCAGCTTTACGTGGTGTGGCAGGACAGCCGCTTCAACGGCGGCACGTACGACGAGATCGCCGTATCGACGTCGAAGGACGGCGGCGCGACGTGGAGCACGCCGCAGCAGTTGAACACGCCGACCGGGCGCCCCGCGTTCAATCCGTCGGTGCGCGTCGACAACACGGGCGCCGTGATGGTCACCTACTACGACTTCCGCGACCTCCAGGCCGGCAACACGACGACGCTGCCGACCGGTTTCTGGCGCAAGATCTCGCATGACGGCGGCACGACGTTCGCCGACGAGCGGCGCGTCGGTGGCCCGTTCGACCTGAAGCTCGCGCCGAACGCGGAAGGCTTCTTCATCGGCGACTACCAGGGGCTCGACGTGATGCCTTCGTCGTCGTTCCACCCGTTCTTCGTGCAGACCAACGCGGGCAACCTGACGAACCGCACCGACGTGTTCTTCGCGCCGTGATGCACGCGTGAGCGCAGCGCTGCCGCGACGTCCTTCGCGTCGCGGCAGCGGGCCCGAATGCGCGTCAGTGCATGTCGGTGAGCACGATACGACCGTCGACCTTCCCTTCGCGCAGCCGCGCGAATATGTCGTTGATGTTGCCGAGCCGGTCGCGATGGATATGCGCGCGCACCAGCCCGTCCGCCGCGAAATCGAGCGACTCCTGCAGGTCGCGCCGCGTGCCGACGATCGACCCGCGCACCGTGATGCCGTTCAGCACGCTCGAGAAGATCGGCAGCGGGAAATCGCCCGGCGGCAAACCGTTGAGCGCCACCGTGCCGCCGCGCCGCACCATCCCGAGCGCCTGCGCGAACGCACTGCGCGACACGGCCGTGACGAGCACGCCGTGCGCGCCGCCGATTTCCTTCTGGATCACTTTCGCGGGATCGTCGATCGACGCATCGATCGTCAGCTGGGCACCCAGCTCGCGCGCGAGTGCGAGCTTGTCGGGCGAGATGTCGACGGCCGCGACGTGCAGGCCCATCGCACGCGCGTATTGCACGGCCACGTGGCCGAGCCCGCCGATACCGGAAATCGCGAGCCACTGGCCCGGGCGCGTATCGGTGACGCGAATGCCCTTGTAGACCGTGACGCCCGCGCACAGGATCGGCGCGATCTCGTCGAACGCGACCTGCGCCGGCAGATGGCCGACGTAATCGGGATCGGCCAGCACGTATTCCGCATAGCTGCCGTTGACCGAATAACCGGTGTTCTGCTGCCCGTGGCAGAGGGTCTCCCAGCCGGTGTGACAGTACTCGCAGTGGCCGCATGCGGTGTAGAGCCAGGGCACGCCGACGCGGTCGCCCTCGCGCACGTGCGTGACGCCCGCGCCGACCGCCGCGACGACACCCACGCCTTCGTGTCCGGGAATGAACGGCAGCGTCGGCTTCACGGGCCAGTCGCCGTCGGCTGCGTGCAGGTCGGTATGGCAGACGCCCGTCGCCTTGATGTTGACGAGGATCTGGCCAGGGCCCGGCGTCGGGATCGGCACTTCCTCGATGCGCAACGGTTCGCCGAACGCGTGCACCACGGCCGCTTTCATGGTTTGAGTCATGCGTCGCTCCTGTCTGGTCGATGACCGCGCCAGTATCCGGGCTCGAAACCGGAACGCATTGATACGCGTCAACGGGGCGGGAATCGTGCGCGCCGGTGGCGGATTCATGGTGGGACGCGTGGCGCAAACCGCCGCTGCGCCGCCGGGTCGACGGCCCGCCTCTGCTTTCGCAGCCATTTCAGCCGTTTGTCGGAAACCCTGTGGCAGGACGCCGTTTCGCTTGGATTTTGAAATGATATAACATATCATTTCGTGATCTCGCCCACCTGAAACCGTTTCATCCGGGTGGCCGGGTTACGCCGAGTCATATCCAGACGGGTCACTGCGCGCCACAGACGCAACAATATATCGTATCCAGCCGTGACCCGCATGGCTCGCCTTCCGATCGAACTCCAACCCATTCCAATTGATTCACCGACCATGCGCGACCTCCCTCGTCTACCGCTTCGCCCGCTCTCGCCCGTCTCGCTGATGCTGTTCGCCGCCGTCGCGCACGCGCAGGCCGATGCGCCCGCGTCGCCGACACCGACGCAAACCACTGCGCTCGCGCCGATCTTCGTGACCGCGAACCCGCTCGGCGACACCGACCTGATCTCGCCGACCGCGCAACTGTCCGGCGACGCGCTGACGCGCCGCCAGGCCGATTCGCTCGGCGAGACGCTGAACGGGCTGCCCGGCGTATCGACCACCACCTACGGGCCGATGGTCGGCCGCCCGATCATCCGCGGGATGGACGGCGACCGGATCCGGCTGCTGCAGAACGGCGTCGCGGCCTACGACGCGTCGTCGCTGTCATACGACCATGCGGTGCCGCAGGATCCGCTGTCGATCGAGCGCGTCGAAATCGTGCGCGGGCCGGCCGCGCTGCTGTACGGCGGCAATGCGGTGGGCGGCGTCGTCAACACGATCGACAACCGGATTCCGCGCGAGGCGATCGAAGGCGTGACGGGCGCGCTCGACGCGCGCTACGGCGGCGCCAATTCGGTGCGCGCGGGCGCCGCGCAGGTCGAAGGCGGCAACGGCCGCTTTGCGTTCCATGTCGACGCGTTCGACCGCGAAACGAGCAAGCTGCGGATTCCCGGCTACGCGCGCAGCAGCCAGCAACGCGCGATCGACGGCCCCGACACGCCGCAACCGTACGGCAACGTGCCGAACAGCGACGGCCGCGTGCATGGCGGCGCGGTCGGCGCGTCGTACACGTGGGCCGACGGGTTCGCGGGCCTGTCGTACAGCGGCTACGAGTCGAACTACGGCTCCGTCGCCGAGGACGACGTGCGCCTGCGGATGCGCCAGGAACGGCTCGCGCTCGCCTCCGAGATGCGCAACCTGAGCGGCCCGTTCACGAAGCTGAAATTCGACTTCGCGTACACCGACTATCGCCACAAGGAAGTCGACAACGGCGAGACGGCCACCACCTTCCGCAATCGCGGCTACGAGGCGCGCATCGAGGCGCGGCATCGCAGGATCGGCCCGTTCGAAGGCGCGATCGGCGTGCAGTTCGGCCAGAACACGTTCTCGGCGCTCGGTGACGAATTGCTCGTGCCGTCCACGCGCACGAACAGCGTCGCGCTGTTCGGTCTCGAGGAATGGCAGGTCGTCCCGGCGCTCAAGCTGAGCCTCGGCGGGCGCTTCGAGCACGTGAAGGTCGATCCCGATCCGGCCGGCGTCGAGAAATTCGCGGGCGCGCAGCCGCGCGACTTCAATGCCGGCAGCGTCTCGGCCGGCGCGCTGTTCTCGCTGACGCCCGTGTGGTCGGTGGCGGCCAACGTCGCATACACCGAACGCGCGCCGACCTTCTACGAGCTGTATTCGAACGGCCCGCACGATGCGACCGGCCAGTTCCTGATCGGCAACCCGAACGCATCGAAGGAAAAGGCCGTGTCGACCGACCTGTCGCTGCGCTACACGAGCGGGCCGAATCGCGGCAGCGTCGGCGTGTTCTACAACCGCTTCTCGAACTACCTGACCGAGTACAACACGGGCCGCGTGGTGAACGACGACGGCGAACCGATCGCGCCCGGTACCGACGGTTCGCTCAACGAGGCGATCTACCG
This sequence comes from Burkholderia sp. Bmkn7, assembly GCF_041103175.1. NCBI lineage: Bacteria > Pseudomonadati > Pseudomonadota > Betaproteobacteria > Burkholderiales > Burkholderiaceae > Burkholderia > Burkholderia sp. Bmkn7. Next base: position 2,225,145 of record NZ_JBGCUH010000002.1, read on the forward strand.
TGGCGTGCGCGCCGAGTTCTACGGCATCGAGCTGGACGGCAAGTGGCGCGCCTTCGCGCGGCGCGGCCATACGGTCGACCTGGAGCTGACGGCCGACTACACGCACGCACGCAACGTCGATACGGGCCAGCCGCTGCCGCGCATCGCGCCGCTGCGCGCGACACTCGCGGCCGACTACGGCTACGGCCCGTTCGGTGCGCGCGCGCAGGTCACGCATGCGTGGTCGCAGCATCGCGTGCCCGACAACGACTTTTCGACGGACGGCTACACGTCGCTCGGCGTGATGCTGACCTACAAGTTCCGCGTCGGTGCGACGCACTGGCTCGCGTACCTGCGCGGCGACAACCTGACGAACCAGGAAATCCGCTATTCGACCTCGGTCGTGCGCGGCCTCGCGCCGGAAGGCGGCCGCAGCGTGATGGCCGGGTTGCGCACCACGTTCTGACCCTCTCATGGCCCGCGGCGCCCGCCGCGGGGCCGCCTTGGGGCGCCTCCACTCCGCCACGAATTTCCGCTTTCCGGACAATTCCGCCCATCGCGCATACATACCGACGACGCGCACCGGTTCCCTCCCCAATTAGAGCGCGAGGGAATTTCGTTTTATTCACCCATAAATAGAAACCAATTCATCAGACAATTATTAGCAAAAATATCTCTTTTGCCTCGCCGGGTAAAACCGGTTTCAAATTCCACGTATAAACCTTTGAATCACGGGCGCCTCGGTTCTTTCTGCCCGGGTTCGAGCAAACCCGCCCGAAAAGGATTCCAGCGCTAAAAAAACTAATATCAGGGTTTTCGAAGGGTAAAGAATCATTCCGTATACCCGTTAATGCCGGCACGAGCCCGTATCTGGTCGAACAATAAATTCAATTCACCAACCACACGCGCAGGGGCACAACGTGAATATCGCCAGAATGAGCATCAAGACAAAACTCCTCGGCGGCTTCGGCCTGCTCGCCGCGGTCGTCGTGATCGTGTCGGGCGTGGCACTCAAGGCGCTATCCGATACGAACGCCGAGTTTTCCCGCTACATGAACGGCATCAACGCGCGGGCGAACCAGTCCGCGCAAATCCGAACCGCGGTCGACCGGCGCGCGATCGCCGCGCGCAACATCGTGCTCGTGACCAAACCGTCCGATCTCGAGTTCGAACTGGCCGAGGTGAACCAGGCGCACAAGGACGTGCAGGAACATCTCGCGAAGCTCAAGGAGATGATGGCGAACGCGACCGACACCTCCGATCGCGCGCGCGAACTGGTGGACAACATCGCCCGCATCGAATCCAGCTACGGGCCCGTCGCGCTGCGTATCGTCGGGCTCGCGCAGGCCGGCAAGAAAGAAGAGGCGACCGCCGACATCGACGACAACTGCCGCCCGCTGCTCGCGCAGCTCGTGCGCGCGACCGATGCCTACGCGACCTATACGCATGAACGCGAACTCGCGATCGCCCAGCAATTCGCGGATCGTTATGCGATGGAGCGCAACCTGCTGGCCGGCATCTGCCTGATCGCGGTCGCGCTCGCGGCCTGCGGCAGCCTGTGGCTGACGCGCAAGATCACGGTGCCGATCGGCTCGGCCGTGGACGTCGCGCGCACGGTCGCGAACGGCGATCTCGGCAGTCGCATCCACGTCAGCGGCAATGACGAAACCCGCGACCTGCTCGAAGCGCTGCGGACGATGAACGAGCGGTTGATCGGCATCGTCGGCCGCGTGCGCGATTCATCGAACAGCATCGCGCATGCCGTGAGCGAGATCGCGTCGGGCAACCTCGACCTGAGCCAGCGCACCGAGGAACAGGCCGCGTCGCTGCAGGAAACCGCCGCGACGATGGAGGAATTCACGTCGACGGTGCGGCTGAATGCCGAGAACGCGCAACAGGCGAGCGCGCTCGCCGCGAATGCATCGGATGTCGCGCATCGCGGCAGCTCGGTGGTCGGCCGCGTGGTCGACACGATGACGGAAATCGGCCAGAGCTCGTCGAAGATCGCCGACATCACGGGCATCATCGAAGGCATCGCGTTCCAGACCAACATCCTCGCGCTGAATGCGGCGGTCGAAGCCGCGCGCGCGGGCGAACAGGGCCGCGGCTTCGCGGTCGTGGCGAGCGAGGTGCGCAGTCTCGCGCAACGCTCGTCGACGGCGGCAAAGGAGATCAAGGAACTGATCACCGCGTCGGTGCAGACGATCCGCGACGGCTCGGCGCTCGCCGGCGAAGCCGGCAAGACGATGTCGGACGTCACGCAGGCCGTCGCGCGCGTGACGGACATCATGGGCGAGATCGCGGCCGCGTCGGCCGAGCAGAGCCGCGGCATCGACCAGGTGAACCTGACGATCACGCAGATGGACGAGACGACCCAGCAGAACGCGGCGCTCGTCGAGCAGGCCGCGGCCGCATCGAAGTCGCTCGAGGCGCAAGGTCGCGAGCTGTCCGAAACGGTTGCCGCGTTCCGGATGCCGTCCGGCACGCACGTGACGTCGTCGGGCACGCACGCGCAAGAACCCGCCGCACATCACTGGCAACCGACCGCCGCGTAGCGGCTACCGCAAGGAGACGGCGATGCGCACGCGGTTTCTCCGGCCTGCCTGCGTCACGCTTGCGCATACCGCGCGATGGGCCGTGCATCGTCAACGTCCCGCTCGATCCGTTCGCGCGCGCGTCGCACGTCTCCTTTTCCGGTTCGCGGCACGCGCGCGTGTAGCTCGCGCATCGGCGCAGCCGCTTCGTCGCCGGTCGTTTCTACCGACCGGCGCGGCATCGTGCGCCTATCCGGGAACGCGCATCGTCACGGACGATCGCGCGCGATGCCCGTCGTCCGCATGCCTTCGCGCACGCCGCGTTTGCAGCGTTGCGCAAGTTTCGATCCCGGCCCTGTATCGCGCGTTGCCACACCGGCGACATGGAGATAACGCCGCGTTCGCACGAACATCGCTCGCCGACGCAGACTTTTAAAACGAACGAATGACGAGTATGCTTAAAAAAGCACTCCGCGTTCGGACGGCGAATCGCGTGCCCTGACTCCCGTCCGATCGTATTGCGGCCTCATCGCTTCGCGCACCGCGAGCCGATGGCGGCGTCAGCTTCTCGCGCCACGGCCGCACGAACCTTCCCCCAACAATCGTCAGGAGAGCTGGTGAGCCGACTCGTCGTCGTATCCAATCGCATTGCAGATCCCCGTAAAGCCGCAGCCGGCGGGCTCGCCGTTGCCGTGAAAGACAGCCTGCAGGAATCCGGCGGCGTCTGGTTCGGCTGGAGCGGAAAGCTGCGCGGCAGCGACGACCAGCCCGCGCATGGCGACGACGTGCAGATCCAGAACGTCGGCGGCATCCAGCTCGCGACGATCGATCTCGACCCGCAGGACTACGACGCCTACTACCTCGGTTATTCGAACAACGTGCTGTGGCCGGTGTTTCACTACCGGCTCGATCTCGCGCAGTTCGACCGCCGCTTCGCCGACGGCTACCGGCGCGTGAACCAGTTGTTCGCGCGCAAGCTGCGCACGCTGCTGCGTCCCGACGACACCATCTGGGTCCACGACTACCAGCTGATTCCGCTCGCCGCCGAGCTGCGCGCGATGGGCTGTACGAATCCGATCGGTTTCTTCCTGCACATCCCGATGCCGCCGCCGCCGATCATGGCTGCGATCCCGGAACACGAATGGCTGATGCGCTCGCTGTTCGCCTACGATCTCGTCGGCTTCCAGACCGAGTCGGATCTGCTCCACTTCGAGCATTACGTCGAAGCGGAAGCCGGCGCCGCGCGGCTGCCGGACGGCCGGCTGCGTGCATTCGGCCGCACGCTGTCGGCCGGCGCGTTCCCGATCGGCATCAACGTCGACGAGTTCGAGTCGCTCGCGCGCGACCGCGACGGCCTCGACATGTTCGAACGCATGCGCGACGAATACTCGCGCCGCCAGTTGCTGGTCGGGGTCGACCGGCTCGATTACACGAAAGGGCTGCCACAGCGCGTGCATGCGTTCCGCGAGTTGCTCGAACAGTATCCGGAGAACCGCGACCGTGCGACGCTGATCCAGATCGCCGCGCCGAGCCGCGAGGATCTCGGCGCATACGACGACCTGCGGCGCGAGATGGACAGCCTGTGCGGCGCGATCAACGGCGACTACGGCGAGCTCGAATGGATGCCGATGCGCTACATTCACCGCACCGTCGCGCGCAAGCGCCTGCCGGGCCTCTATCGCGCGAGCCGCGTCGCGCTCGTCACGCCGCTGCGCGACGGGATGAACCTCGTCGCGAAAGAATTTCTCGCCGCGCAGGACGCGGCCGATCCGGGCGTGCTCGTGCTGTCGCGTTTTGCCGGCGCGGCCGAGCAGCTGAAGTCCGCGCTGCTCGTCAACCCGTACGACACGCAAGGCACCGCGCAGGCGATCCAGCGTGCGCTCGCGATGCCGCTCGAGGAACGCCGCCAGCGTCATGCGGCGCTGATGGCGATCGTGCGCAAGACCGACGTGCACTGGTGGCGCACGCGCTTTCTCGACGCGCTCGCCGAAGCGGCCGAAGTCGCGGCCGCGGCCGAATCCTGACGCGCGCTCACGCGTCCGTCGCCGCGAATTCGAGCGCCGCGCCGCTCGCATCGCACAGGTCGACCGACACCGGTATGCCTTCTCGCAGGCTATCCGTCAGCACGCAGTACGCATCGAACTGATCGAGCACGCGCGTCGCCGCCGCGAGATCGGCCCATGTCCTGCCGATCGACAGCCGTACCGACATCGCGCCCACGCGCACCCTGCCCGCTTCGTTCCGCACCATGTCGACATCGATGTGCGCGGCAATCGGCTGCGGATCGACATGCTGCTTTTCCAGCGCGAACAGCAGGCTCGCCGCGAGACAGGTCGCGACCGCCGCGGCCAGCAACCGGATCGGGTTCGGTCCGCGTCCTTCGCCGAGCGGCGGCGGTTCGTCGGTGAGCACCGGCGACAGCGTCGTGCCGGCAAACACCACTTCGAAACAGAAGCGCGCCTGCTGCGCGACATCGACCGATATGTGCGCCTCGCTCATGGCAACTCCGCGCGGATCAACTGGGAAAGGAATGCCGGCACGCAGTCGCATCGATGCGCGCCGCCCGCAGGTTCGCGGCACCTTCAGCGCTCGGGTTCGCGTGGCGGCCCGTATGCGACGAAATCGCGCTCGACCGCGGACGCGTGCTCCGTTTCGATCGCACCGCCGCGTGCGCCGGCTTCGTCGTCCGGTGCCGGTGCCGCCGGCGTCGCGGACGACGGTTCGACGCGCCCGTCGATCAGCGCCTGCAGCGCTTCGCGCTCGAGCACCTCGGATTGCAGCAGCCGTCGCGCGATGCGTTCGAGCGCATCGCGGCGCTCGCCGAGCGTCATCGCGACCCGCGCATGCGCATCGGCGAGCAGCGTGCGCACCTCGTCGTCGATCATCCGCGCGGTGTGCTCGCTGCAGCGCCCGTCGCCCGCATGCCACGCGCCGGGCATGCCCTGGCGCACATCGCCGTCGTCGAACGTCGCGAGCCCGATCTTCTCGCTCATCCCGTACTGCATGACCATGTGGCGCGCCATCGCGGTCGCGCGTTCGAGATCGTTCTGCGCGCCCGTCGACACGTCGCCGAACACGAGCTCCTCGGCAACGCGCCCGCCGAGCAACGCATCGATCCGGTCGAGCAGTTCGCTCCGGCGCAACACGTAGCGATCCTCGGTCGGCACCTGCTGCGTATAACCGAGCGCCGCCACGCCGCGCGGAATGATCGACACCTTCTTCACCGGGTCGCAATGCGCGCGGCTTTCCGCGACGAGCGCATGGCCGGCCTCGTGATACGCGATGGTCAGCTTCTCCTGCGCGCTCATCACGCGGCTCTTGCGTTCGAGGCCCGTCAGCGCGCGATCGATCGCCTCGTCGAAGTCGGCCATCCCGATCGCCGGCTTGCCGAGTTCGGCCGCATGCAGCGCGGCCTCGTTGACGACGTTCGCGAGATCGGCGCCGACGAAGCCCGGCGTGCGCGATGCCAGCTCGCCGAGATCGACGTCGGCCGCGAGCTTCACGCGCTTCACATGCACGCCGAGAATCTGCCGGCGGCCGTTCACGTCGGGCCGGTCGATCGCGATGTGGCGATCGAAGCGGCCCGGCCGCAGCAGCGCGGGATCGAGTATCTCCGGCCGGTTCGTCGCGGCCATGATGATCACGCCGGAGCCGGCCTGGAAGCCGTCCATCTCGACGAGCAACTGGTTGAGCGTCTGCTCGCGTTCGTCGTTGCCCGACATCGGGCCGACGCCGCGCACCTTGCCGAGCGCGTCGAGCTCGTCGACGAACACGATGCACGGCGCCTTCTGCTGCGCCTGCTCGAACAGGTCGCGCACGCGCGCCGCGCCGACGCCGACGAACATCTCGACGAACGCCGAGCCGCTGATCGAGAAGAACGGCACGGCCGCCTCGCCGGCCACCGCGCGCGCGAGCAGCGTCTTGCCGGTGCCCGGCGCGCCGACGACGAGCACGCCCTTCGGGATCTTGCCGCCGAGCCGCTGGTAGCGGTCGGGGTTGCGCAGGAACGCGACGAGCTGCTGAAGCTCGGCCTTGGCTTCGTCGATGCCCGCGATATCGTCGAACGTGATGCCGGTTTCCTGCTGCACGTACACGCGCGCGCGGCTCTTGCCCATCCCGGTGAAATCCTGCAGCCCGCCGCGCTTGCGCAGCATCATGTTCCAGATGAACACGAACAGCACGAGCGGCAGCAGCCACGAGGCAAGCGATGCCATCCAGCTCGTGTCGGGCGTGCCGTGATAGCGGATGCCGGCCGCGGTCAGCGTGTCGGTCAGGTGTTCGTCGCTCACGCGGTTGGTCGTGAACCGCCACGGCGCGCCGGCCTGCTGCACGGCCGAGGCGTCGGACGCCGGCAGCATCGCGCCGGCCTGCGGCATCTTCAGCGTGCCCGAGATCGACGCGGGGCCGACTTCGAGATCGTCGACGAGCCGTGCGGCGACGAGCCGGTGGAAATCGCTGTACGCGATCGACGCCGACGACGGACGCAGCATCAGCAACTGCGCGGCGAACAGCACGAAGAAGCCCGCCGCGATCAGCAATCCCGGATAGTCGAATTTCCTGTCCATGGCATCCGGCCGGACGTGCGCGCGACGCTACGCTGCGCTGCCGCGGCACGGCGGACGTGCGTGGCTGCGCGCGCAGCCCGCGCGCGGCGTCGGCGGCCATGCGGCAGCGGTAGTCATGCGTGCCATCTCGCCTCGCTCCTGCGCATCAACGATGCCGCGACAACGCCGTCGGCCGGCATCGCCGGGCAATCCTCGCCCGGGCGACACGCCGCGACGCGCCGCCCCTGATTCAAGTCTAGTTCGCGCGAGTGCGTCGCGCATCGCTCGCGGCGCGACGGGAATCGTCCGACAAACACCTTTCATCCGCCCCCGTTGCCGCGTTATAGTCGCGTTCGTGACATTTTTGTGACAGATGCATCGCACGCGCCGATACGCCATACGGGCCGTTGCCTTCCATCGTTCGGCACGGCAGCCTGTGCGGCACCGCCGTGCATCACGCCCCGTCCACCCGCCCATTCGAGGAACCCACGCCGTGAACGACACCCCCGATCGCCCCGACGACCTTCCCGCCGATCCCGACCGCCGCCGCGTGCTCGGCGGCCTTGCCGCGCTCGGTGCGGGTGTCGCGCTCAGCGGCTGCGAAACCACCGGCGCGCCGCGTTCCGCCGCCGACCTGCGCGTCGACGAAGCGTTGCGCCAGCGTGTGCGGCACATCGTCGTGATCTACGCGGAAAACCGCAGCTTCGCGAACCTGTACGGCGATTTCCCGGGCGTAAGCCATCCGCTGAGCGAGGTGCGGCCCGAGCACGCGCAGCAGTTCGATCGCGACGGCAAGACGCCGTTGCCCGTGCTGCCGAAGATCTGGGGCGGGCTCGTGCCGCAGGCGCAGGAGGTGGACGGCAAGCGCTACGCGATCGCCGAGCGCGACATCGACAAGCTGCCGAACGCGCCGTTCCGGATCACGGACGCGCAGGGCAAGCCGCTGCCGAACGGCGTGATCACGCGCGACCTGTGGCACCGCTTCTACCAGAACCAGATGCAGATCGCGGGCGGCCGCAACAACCAGTTCGCCGCGTGGGCCGATTCGGGCGGCCTCGTGATGGGCCATTACCGCAATTCGGCCGACACGCTGCGGCTGTGGAACCTCGCGCGGCAATACACGCTGTGCGACAACTTCTTCATGGCGGCCTTCGGCGGTTCGTGGATGAACCACATGTTCCTGATCTCCGCGCAGCCGCCGCTGTATCCGGACGCGCACAAGCATCCGCATGCGGCGAAACTGCTGTCGAAGGTCGAAGGCGACGATCCGGCCGGTACGCGCCTGAAGCTCGCCGACGATTCGCCCGCGTCCGCGCTCGACGGCCCGCCGAAGTTCGCGGGCGACGGCCCGCTGACGCCGGACGGTTATGGCGTGAACACGATGGCGCCGCCGTATCAGCCGAGCTACGTGCCGCCGCCGGACCCGGGCAATGCCGCGTACGCGGACCCGGCCGACCATCGCGTGATGCCGCCGCAGGGTTATGCGACGATCGGCGACCGCCTGTCGGAGAAGAACATCGACTGGGCGTGGTACAGCGGCGCATGGCAGTACGCGCTCGAGCATCGCGACACGGGCACCGTGCCCGATTTCCAGTACCACCACCAGCCGTTCAACTATTTCGCGAACTACGCGCCCGGCACCGAGGCGCGCAGCAAGCACCTGCGCGACGCCGGGCTCGGCGACGAGCCGTCGACCAACCACTTCATCGCCGACATCGACGCGGGCCGACTGCCGGCCGTCACGTTCTACAAGCCGCAGGGCAACCTGAACATGCATGCGGGCTACGCGGACATCGAATCCGGCGACCGTCACATCGCGACGGTGATCGACCATATCCGGCGCGGGCCGCAATGGGACAACACCGTGATCGTGATGACGCACGACGAGAACGGCGGCTGGTGGGATCACGTCGCGCCGCCGGTGGGCGACCGCTGGGGCCCCGGTTCACGGATTCCGGCGCTCGTGATCTCGCCGTTCGCGAAGAAGGGTTTCGTCGATCACACGCTGTACGACACGAACTCGATCCTGCGCTTCATCAGCCGCGTGCACGGGCTCGCGCCGCTCGACGGCGTGGTCGCGCGCAACAAGGCGTTCGCCGCGCGCGGCGCGACGCCGCCGGGCGACCTCACGAACGCGCTCGACCTCGGCTGACGGCGGGTTGGCCTGGTTGGCGGCTTGGCGGCTGAGCCGCTGAACCGCTCAAGCACCTGGGCACTTGGGTGCCCGAAACGACGACGCCCCGGGCAAGACGATTGCCCGGGGCGTCGTTCATTTGCACCCTGCCAACGCTACGCGGCGTTGCGCAGCGCGTCGCACCCCGCCTGCGCGGCGTGACGGCCGGCCTGCCGGCCGAAGAACGTCGCGTCGGCCAGCGACAACCCCGAGCTGTACCCGGCGCCCCAGCGCGGCAGCCCGCAGGTCGTGCGGCCGGCCGCATAGAGCCCCGCCACCGGCGCGCGCGCCGCGTCGACCACCTGCCCGGTCGGCAGCGTGTCGAGCCCGCCGAGCGTGAAGTGCGGATAGAACGCGTAGTCGATCCGGCAATCGAGCGCGACGAACGGCGGCTCGATCAACGGCTGCAGCCATTTCCCGGCCTTGTGGAACAGCGGATCGGCGCCTTCGGCAGCATGGCGGTTGTAGACGTCGACAGTCGCCGTCAGCGTGCCCGCCGGCATCTGCAGGTCGCGTTCGACTTCCTCCCACGTTTCGCCGGCCGCTGCGATGCCGATCCGCGCAATCGCGGGCGGCTCGCGGTACGTCGCCTGGTCGACGAGCAGGTAGATGCGGTCGCCGGCCTGGTGGAACGCGTGATGGCCCGTGCGGCCGTGATAACCGTCCTCGTTGATGAAGCGCTGGCCGCGCGCGTTCACGAAGATTCCCCGGATCAGCGATTCGGGCGCGTAAAACGGCAGGCTGACGAAACCCTGGTCCATGTGGATCGCCGCGCCGCCCGCGCTCTGGCCGAGCAGGATGCCCGAGCCGTCGTCGCCGGGGCTGCCGATCGGTTCATCCGAGCGCAGGAACTGCGGCGCATGCCGGCGCACCATGTCGCGATTCATCGCGAAACCGCCCGCGCACAGGATCACCGCACGACGCGCACGCACGCATGCCGTCTCGCCATACGCGCGCAGCACGACGCCGCGCACCGCGCCGTCGTCGTCGACGATCAATGCGAGCGCGCGCGTGTCGTAACGCGTCGCGACGCCGAGCGCCGCCACGCGTTCGGCCAGCACGCGCATCAGCATCTGCCCGCCGCCCCAGCCCGGCCATTGCGGCGTGTGCCCGCGCGGGCACGGCTTCGCGGCCTCGCTGAACGGCCAGGCTTCCTCGCTGCCCGACCAGATCAGGCAATCGTCGGTCTCCGGTTCGACGATCCGCTCGGCAATGAACGTGTTCTTGTACGTGAGGCCCTGCGCGACGAGCCAGTCGTGGTGCGCCAGGCTTTCGTTCGCGTAGAGCCGCACCTTTGCCTCGTCGGCGTCGCGCCCGCCGGCCAGCATCAGGTAGCGGTACAGATCCTCGGTGTCGTCGGTAAAGCCGGCCTGCCGCTGTGCGGGCGTGCCGCCGCTGCCGCCGAGGTAGATCTCGCCGCCCGACAGCGCGCTCGTGCCGCCGTAGCTCGACGCGCGCTCGACGATCAGCGTGTCGGCGCCGGCGCGCGCGGCTTCGATCGCCGCACAGGCGCCGGCCGCGCCGAAGCCGACGATCACGACATCGTGTTCGGCATCCCAGCGATGCACGTCGCGAATGTTCAGGGGGTGAGTCAGGGAATAGTCGGATGACATGAGGAATGGGTCAGCGTGTAGGAAACCTGAGGGAAGCGATGGAAAGCGGTGGACGCGGTGAGGGCCGACAGGCGGCCCGTTGCCGACGTTGCCGCCGCAATGCCTGAATGCCGGATCGGGCGTGCGACGGTGCGCGTGCACGACGCACGCGTCCCGTGCCCGGTTGAAGCCGCGACCCGCATCAAACGGGATCGGCCCGCGCGATGATTACGACGTGGCCGTGGCGAAGGGCGTTGGTACGCCATCGCGCCGCCACGGCTGCCGGCCTGCGCTGTGCGCAGCCGCGCGGACGTCACATGCCGCGCAGCGCGGCGAAACCGAAGTGCGACGGATCGATCGGCACGCAGCCGGCCGGCAGCCCGTTCGCGTCGACCGAGCGGCATTGCAGGATGCCGGCCGCATACGGCGGCGACGGAACCTGATCGGCGCCGTATCGCGCCATCGCCATGGCAGCGAACGTGCCCATCGCCAGTACGCATAGCTTGCGAGTCGTCAGTCTCATGATCGTCGTCCCCTCCGGTTGTCCGCTGGTGCGGTTCGTGTCCGGCGTGCATCGCATGCGGCACCGGATGACTGCACGGTAGCCAGCGCCCGGCCGCCGGCCATCGTCCATTTCGACTAGGGGCAAACGCTGAGCGGCGGGCGCACGGCGTGTCGCATCGCAGCATCGTGCGCGACGGCTTCGCACACGCGGAGGAGACGCGGCGCGTTGCGCGCCAGTCGCGGCCGGCCGCGCCAATCGTCAGACGCCTGTCGCACGCCGGTCGCTGCGCCGCACCAACCTTGCGCGATCGTGCGGCACGCGGCGCCCGGCCCCGGTGTTTTCCCCGACCCTCGCCCTGCTCCGTATGGATGATGAGCCGCCACCAGTCCGATGCGAACCTTCGCCTCGACGTCGCAATGCCGCCGCGTCCGCACTCGCGGCGCGGCCGACTCTTTCCGTTCTTCCACGGGAGCCCTGCATGACCGATTCGAATCCCCGCCACGCGCTGTACGAACTGGCGTGCCGCTACGCGCAAGCCGTCGACCGGCGCGACTGGCCGCGACTCACCGCCCTCTTCACGCCCGATGCACAGCTCGCCGGCCCCGGCTTCCGCTTCGACGACCGCGACGCGATCGTGACGGGCATGCGCGTGATCGAGCGCTACGAAGCGACCCAGCATCACGTGCACAACCAGCTCGTGACGCTCGACGGCGGCGCGGCCGACGTCGAGACCTATGGCGTCGCCTGCCACGTCTACGTGCGCGACGGCGTGAAGCGCAAGCTCGACTGGGGGCTGCGCTATCGCGACCGCTGCGTGTTCGACGGCGGCACGTGGCGTTTCGCCGCGCGCACGCTGCACGTCGACTGGTCGCAAGACCTGCCGCTGGAGGGCTGAACGATGCGCACCGCTGCTCCCCTCGACGGCCGCACCGCACTCGTCACGGGCGGCGCCGGCGGCATCGGCGCGGCCTGCGCGCACGCGCTCGTCGCCGACGGCGCGGCCGTCGTGCTGATGGGCCGCCGCCGCGACGCGCTCGAACGCACGCAACGGCAACTGACCGACGCGGTGCCCGGCAGCCGCGTCGCGATCCACGCGGGCGACGCCTGCGACGAAGGCGACCTGCAGGCCGCGCTCGACTGCGCGTGGGCGCTCGACCGTCGCCTCGACATCGTCGTGCCGACGGTTGGCGGTGCGGGTTTCCGGCCGCTGCTGCTGCACGACGCCGACACCTTCCGCGCCGAAATCGACCTGAACCTGCACAGCGCGTTCGCCGCGATCCGTCACGCCGCGCCGCGGCTCGCCGACAGCGGCGGCGGCGCGATCGTCTGCATCTCGTCGACGGCCGCGCGGATCAATTTTCGCTGGCTGTCCGCGTACTGCACCGCGAAAGCTGCGCTCGAAGCGCTCGTGCGCGGCGCGGCCGAGGAACTGGCCGGCGCGAAGATCCGCGTGAACGCGGTGCGCCCTGGCCTCACGCGCTCCGAAGCAACGGCGCCGATGTTCGACAACCGCGCGCTCGTCGACAGCTTTCTCGAGCAGATCCCGCTCGGCACGCTCGGCGAACCGGAAGCGATCGCGCATGCGGTGCGCTATCTCGCGGGCCCCGAGTCGAGCTGGGTGACCGGCCAGAGTTTCGCGGTCGACGGCGGCCACGAACTGCGCACCAACCCGCGCGTCGACGACACGATCGCGCAGATCTACGGCACGGCCGCGCTCGACGCGATCAAGGCCGGCCGCGCACCGGGCGCCGCATGAGCGGCCGCCTTCTTTCAACGTCAAGGGAAAACGACCGACCATGAATCGAGTCGCAAACAAGGTCGCGCTGGTCACCGGTGCGGCAAGCGGCGTCGGCCGCGCGGATGCGCTGCTGCTCGCCGCCGAAGGCGCGCGTGTCGTGCTGACCGACATCGACGAGGATGCAGGCCGCGCGCTCGCACGCGAGATCGGCGACGCCGCACTGTTCGTCCGCCACGACATCGCCGACGAGGACGGCTGGCGACAGGCGATCGCATCGACGCTCGACCGCTTCGGCCGCCTCGACGTGCTCGTCAACAACGCGGCGATCTGCCCGGTCGGCTCGATCGAGGACACGAGCCTCGACACGTGGCGCCGCGTGATGCGCACCAACGCCGACGGCTATTTCCTCGGCTGCAAATATGCGATCGGCGCGATGAAGGGCAACGACACGCCGGGCTCGATCGTGATGATGTCGTCGGTCGCCGCGCTCGGCGGGCTGCCGATGATGTGCGCATACACCGGGTCGAAAGGCGCGGTGACGGCGCTCTCGCGCAGCGTCGCCGTGCACTGCAAGCGCAGCGGTTACCGCATCCGCTGCAACTCGATCCATCCGGACGGGATCTGGACGCCGATGACGCAGGCGCTGATGCCCGATCTCGACCCGGCCGCGCTCGGCATCGGCAGCGATCCGATGGCACGCATGTGCGACCCGCGGGACGTCGCGAATCTCGTGCTGTTCCTCGCGTCCGACGAATCGCGTTTCGTGAACGGTGCGGAGCTGCGGATCGACAACGCGCAACTGGTGTCGTCGCTGTGACGCGACGCACTGCCCTCCCGTTCAAAGGAGTTCATCGATGATTTCGTTCAACGGCAAGACCGTGCTGGTCACCGGCGGCGGCGCGGGCATCGGCCGCGCGTGTGCGGAAGCGTTCGGCGCGGCCGGCGCGCGCGTCGCGGTAGCCGAGATCGACCCGGCCCGCGCGCAGGACGTGCGCCAGGCGCTCGAGGCGGCGGGCGTCGACGCGCTCGTCGGCACCGTCGACGTCACGCGCCGCGAGCAGGTCGATGCGTTCGCACGAACCGTCGACGCGCGCTTCGGCGGCCTCGACGTGCTCGTCAACAATGTGGGCGACTTCCTGCAGATCGCGAAACCGTTCGACGACTGCACCGACGACGACATCGCACGGCTGTTCGACGCGAACCTGCGCCAGGTGTTCGTCGTCACGCGCGCGATGCTGCCGTTGCTGCGCAAGCGCGGCGCGGGCGGCAGCATCGTCGGCGTGTCGTCGATCGAAGGCTTTCGCGCCATTCCGAACTGCACCGTGTACGCGTCGTTCAAGGCCGCGCTGACCGGCTTCACGAAAAGCCTCGCGCTCAAACTCGGGCCGGCGGGCATTCGCGTGAACCAGATCGCCCCCGAAACCACCGAGACGCCGCAGGTGCCCATCAGCGCGATGGTCGCGGCCGAGCATCGCGAGCACATCCCGCGCTGGATCCCGCTCGGGCGCTTCGGCGCGGCCGGCGATATCGCGGGTGCCGCGTTGTTCCTCGCGAGCCCGCTCGCCGCGTGGGTCACCGGCACGACGCTGCATGTCGACGGCGGCGCGCTCGCGGCGGCCGGCTGGTATCGCGACCCGAACGGCTTCTGGACCAACATGCCCGTCGTCACGGGCAACGGCTTCAATTTCTGAGCGGCACCGCCCGCCTGTTCATTTCACGCGGCACGAAAGCGCCGCTACCGGAGACACCATGAAGATCCTGATCGTCGGCGGCACCGGCCTCATCGGCGGCCATGCCGCGCTGCACCTGCACGCGCAGGGCAACCACGTGACACTCGCCGCACGCAAGCCACCCGCCCCCGGCAGCGCACTCGCGCAGTTCGATGTACTGCTGCGCGACTACGTGGCCGGCAACTTCACGCGCGACGATCTCGCGCCGTTCGACGCGGTGGTGTTCGCGGCCGGCAACGATATCCGCCACCTGCCGCCCGGCACCGACGAAGCCGCGCACTGGGAGCGCGCGAACGTCGACGCGGTGCCACGCTTTTTCGCGCTCGCGCGCGACGCGGGCGTGAAGCGCGCGGTGCTGGTCGGCAGCTTCTATCCGCAGGTCGCGCCGGCGCTCGTCGACACGGTACCGTACGTGCGCTCGCGCCATCTCGCCGACGAACGTGTCCGCGCGCTCGCGACGCAGTCGTTCGCCGTCTGCAGCGTCAACGCGCCGTTCGTCGTCGGGTCGGTGCCGGGGCTGCGCAACGAGATGTTCGCTGCCTACACGGGCTATGCGCAAGGCCAGTTCGCGGGGCTGCCCGTGTTCGGGCCGGCCGGCGGCAGCAACTTCATCTCGACGCAATCGCTGTCGGAAGCGATCTGGGGCGCGCTGCAGCGCGGCGAAGCAGGCAAGGCCTACCTCGTCGGCGACGAGAACCTCAGCTTCGCCGACTACTTCGCGGCCTTCTTCCGCGCGGCGGGCAATCCGCGGGACGTCCCGTCGCTCGACCAGGAGCATCCGCTGTTGCCCGACATCGCGATCTACACGGGGCGCGGCAACGTCGTGTCGTACGAGCCCGATCCCGCCGACAGCGCGCTGCTGCGCTACCGGCGCGGCGATGTGCAGCGTGCGGTCGATGAAGTCGTTGCGCATTGCCGCGCGCAGTAGGCAAACGGCGCGTGTGCGGCGCGGATGCAAAAACGTCCCGCCGCCGGCAACGAATGCCGGCGGCGGGACGTCGGAGCGACAACGTCGATGCGGGCCGTCAGGCGCCGATACGCTGCTCGATCTTCTTCATCGTGTCGGTCATTTCAGCCGGCAGGCGCAGCTTCAGCATGTCGAACAGCGCCGCATGCAGTTTCAGCTCCTCACGCCATTCGTCGGCGTTCATCGACGTCACCGCGTCGAACTGCTCGCGCGTGAAATCGAGGCCGTCCCAGTGCAGGTCCTCATACGCCGGCGACACGCCGAACGCATGCTCACCGCCGCCGCCCGTGCCTTCGAGACGGTCGAGCATCCACTTCAGCACGCGCATGTTCTCGCCGAAGCCCGGCCACACGAACTTGCCGTTCGCATCCTTGCGGAACCAGTTCACGCAGTAGATCTTCGGCAGTTTCGCGCCGGCGCCTTCGAGCTGCTTGCCGAGCTTCAGCCAGTGCGCGAAATAATCGCTGACGTTGTAACCACAGAACGGCAGCATCGCAAACGGATCGCGGCGCACGATGCCCTGCTGGCCGACCGCCGCGGCGGTCGTCTCCGAGCCCATCGTCGCGGCCATGTACACGCCTTCGACCCAGTCGCGCGCCTCGGTCACCAGCGGCACGGTCGTCGAACGGCGGCCACCGAAGATGAACGCGTCGATCGGCACGCCGGCTGGGTTCTCCCAGTCGTCGTCGATCGACGGGCACTGCGCGGCCGGCGCCGTGAAGCGCGAATTCGGATGCGCCGCCTTGCGGCCCGTCTCCTTGCCGATCTCCGGCGTCCACGGGTTGCCCTGCCAGTCGGTCAGTTTCGCGGGCGGCGTGTCGGTCAGCCCTTCCCACCACACGTCGCCGTCTTCCGTCAGCGCGACGTTCGTGAAGATCACGTTTTTCGTGAGCGTCGAGATTGCGTTCGGGTTGGTCTTCACGCCCGTGCCCGGCGCGACACCGAAGAAGCCGGCTTCCGGGTTGATCGCATACAGTCGGCCGTCGCGGCCCGGCTTCAGCCACGCGATGTCGTCGCCGATCGTCGTGACCTTCCAGCCATCGAAGCCCTGCGGCGGAATCAGCATCGCGAAGTTCGTCTTGCCGCACGCGGACGGGAATGCGGCTGCGACGTGATACTTCTTGCCGGCCGGCGACGTCACGCCGAGGATCAGCATGTGTTCGGCGAGCCAGCCCTGGTCACGCCCCATCGTCGATGCGATACGCAGCGCGAAACACTTCTTGCCGAGCAGCGCGTTGCCGCCGTAGCCCGAACCGAAACTCCAGATCTCGCGCGTCTCGGGAAAGTGCACGATGTACTTGACCGGGTTGCACGGCCACGGCACGTCCTGCTGGCCGGCTTCGAGCGGATGGCCGACGCTGTGCACGCACGGCACGAAATCGCCGTCCTCGCCCAGCACGTCATACACCTCGCGGCCCATGCGCGTCATGATCCGCATGTTCACGGCGACGTACGGGCTGTCGGACAGCTCGACGCCGACGTGCGCGATCGGCGAGCCGAGCGGGCCCATCGAGAACGGCACGACGTACAGCGTGCGGCCGCGCATCGAGCCGCGGAACAGGCCGTTGAGCGTCTCGCGCATTTCGGCGGGCGCGATCCAGTTGTTGGTCGGGCCGACGTCGTCGCGCGATGCCGCGCAGATGAACGTGCGATCCTCGACGCGCGCGACGTCGGACGGATCGGATTGCGCGAGATACGAGTTCGGGCGCTTCGCCGGGTTCAGCCGCTTGAGCGTGCCCTGGTCGACCATCGCCTGGCACAGCGCGTCGTATTCTTCCTGCGAACCGTCACACCACACGACACGCTCGGGCTCCGTGAGCGCCGCGATGCGCGACACCCAGTCGATCAGCTTGCGATGTTTGACGAAAGCCGGCGGAGCGATCAGCGGGCCGTGTGTTGCTTCGGCCAGATTGTTTTGCGACATGAGGGTGTCTCCAGATTATTGGGCGAGGATGGGGGATGCGGGGCGAGCCCGCGAGATGGGGGATGCGATTGGAGCGCAGGGTGCGGCGGCGCGCAGGACGGGACACGCGAGCGGAGCGCGTGTCGATGCCGCGATGCGTGCGAGAGAAGGTGACGTCTCGTTAGAAGGTGCGAACGCGAGTTTCGCCATGCAAGCAACCTGCCGTACAACTCCATGGCGACCAGCATACCATCGCCGTTATTCGGCAAACGTTGCGTTGCAACAAGAAACAACTATGTCGGCGATCCGGCACGCCGGTTGCCTGTGAATTATTTTTACAACGCCATTGCGCGCGTTTCGGCGGTGAAACGGCCAGGACGGCCGTCCAACAAGGGTTTCGCGGAAGCGGCAAATCCGGCCCGCCGCGCCCGCGTTTGGCCAGCGAGCGCGCGGGCCGTGCGAATTCACGTTTTCGCTAGTCAGGCAAACCCTGAATTAGGTTGCGTACACAAACATCCGACGAGAACGTGCGGCAGGCCCACCTGCTCAAAACGGCGCGCCCGGCAATCCGGGGTAATACGCGCCTGCCGCCATCCCGCCGTCGACGGCCAGTTCCGCGCCGTTGCAGTACGACGCTTCGTCGCTCGCGAGGAACAGCGTCGCGCGCGCGATTTCATCGGGCAGGCCGACGCGTTGCAGCGGTACGTTCGCATAGTGCTTGTTGATTTCCTCGAGCGGCGCGCCGGTCGGGTTCGACATCGCGGTGTTCACCCCGCCCGGATGGATCGAATTCACGCGCACGCCATGATGGCCGAGTTCGAGCGCCGCGACCTTCGTCAGCCCGCGCACGCCCCACTTGCTCGACACGTACGCGGCCAGTGCGTTCACGCCGCGCAGCCCGTCCACCGACGAGATGTTGACGATTGACCCGCTTTTCTGCGCGATCATGCGCGGCGCGATCGTCCGGATCCCGACGAACGTGCCGACGAGGTTGATCGACACCGCACGCTCGAAATCGCGTTTCGACAGCTCGGTGATGCCGCCGAATGTCAGCACGGCCGCATTGTTGACCAGCACGTCGATACGGCCGAACTGCTCGACCGTCGCTTCGGTCACGCGCACCCAGCTCGCTTCGTCGGCGACGTCGAGCCGCATGAAGCGCGCCGCGTCGCCGAGCTCGCGCGCGAGCGCTTCGCCTTCCGCATCGAGCACGTCGCCGATCACGACGCGCGCGCCCTCCGCGACGAACAGCCGGCACGTCGCCGCGCCCATGCCACGCGCACCGCCCGTGACGATCGCTACCTTTCCTTCCAGTCGACCCATGTCGTCCTCTCTTCGATTCCGGTTTGCCGGCCGCCGCGCGCAGGCGTGCACGCGCGTGCCGGATCATGATCGGCACGCGGCCGGTGCCGCGCGCCTGTGCCGTCGGCCCGCGTCGTCAGCCCCAGTACGCCTGCCCGCCGTCGAGCGGCAGCGTCGCGCCCGTCAGGTACGCCGCGTCGCGGCTCGCCAGAAACACGATCGCGCGCCCGATGTCCTGCTCGCAGTCGCCCACGCGGCCGAGCGGAATCGTGCGGAAAAACGCGGCGGCTTCCTGCGGGTTCGCGTCGACCCAGCCTTTCAGGCCCGGCGACAACGCATGCGGTGCGACCGCGTTCACGCGGATCCCGTCCACGCCCCACTCGCAGGCAGCCGCGCGCGTCAGCGCACGAATCGCCTCCTTGGTCGCCGCGTACGCGCCGTAGCCGGACGCATCCCAGCGCACCGCGGCCGACGAAGCGAAATTGACGATCACGCCGTCGCCCTTCAGATGCGGATGGCACGCGCGCATCATGCGCAGCGTCGCGATCGGCCCCGACTCGAGCCCCGCGAGGAAATCCGCATCGGTGACGTCGAGCAGGCGGCCGAGCGGCACGACCTGCGCGTTGTTGATCAGGATCTGCACGCCGCCGAAGCGCGCAACGACGCTGTCGACGCACGTCACGATCTGCGCGGCGTTCATCACGTCGCACACGAACGGCTCGGCCACGCCGCCACGCGCGCGAATCGCCTCGCAGGTCGCGAGCAGCTTGTCGCGGGTACGACCGACCACCGCAACGTGCGCGCCTTCCGACGCGAGCGCCTGCGCGACGCCCTGGCCGACGCCCTGCCCCGCACCCGTCACGAGCGCGACCTTGCCTTTCAGGATGCCCATGTGCGCTCCTCAGGCGACGATCGCCGGATGGGCCTGCACAGGCCCGCCGAGCAGTTCGCGGTACGACGGCGGCTGCTTGCCGTCGAGATCGGCGATGCCGTATTGCAACGCGGCTTCCGCGCCGACGAGCACCTGCCCCGACAACGCCATGCGCTGCGGATCGCCGTGAATCGCGTGAATCACGCGGCCCGTGAATTCCGGACTTTCCGCGACGAGCGAGAATTCCTTGTACAGATCCGGGTGTTCTTCCCACACGCGCGTCGTGCGCTCGGTGCGCAGCGGGCCCATCCAGATCGACACGGCCGCGACGTCGAACGGCTTCAGGTCGACGGCCATGTCCTTCGCGAACTTGTCGACACCGGATTTCTGCGCGCCGTAGGCCGCCCCGTGCATGTAACAGCTCGCGCCGAACGACGACGTGAACGCGATCAGGCCGCTGCGACGCTTCACCATCAGCGCCGCCGCGTGCCAGCTCGCGACATAGGCCGAGCGCAGGCCGACATCGAGGATGTTGACGAGGTCGAGCGACTTCTCCCAGAACGGGCCCGGCTGGATCAGTTGATCGTGCAGGTAGGTCGCGTTGTTGACGAGAATGTCGAGCCGCCCGCTTTCACGTTCGACGCGCTCGAACAGCGCCTTCACCTGCGCGTCGTCCGCGTGGTCGCACGCCACCGCGATCCCGCGGCCGCCGAGCGCATCGATCTCGCGTGCGGTCTCGTGGATCGTGCCGGGCAGCGGCGCATCGCCTTCGTTCTGCGAGCGGCCCGTGACGTAGACGGTCATGCCGGCCGCACCGAGCGCGCGCGCGATACCCTTGCCCGCGCCGCGCGATGCGCCCGTCACGACGGCGACCGGCGCATCGTGGTTCTGTGTCATGTTCGATGTCTCCTGTGGAATGTGCGTCATGTGCATGGCGCTGGCGTGCGTCAGGCGGCCGGCGGCTGCGCACCGGCGAACAGCACGCCCGGCGCATCGCCTTCGTAACGGGCCGACAGCGTCGACGTGACGACGCAGCGCGTGCCCGCGATCTTCCATTCGCCGTCGACCTTCCGGTATTCGTCGTCGTAGTACGCGCCGAGCTGCGTGAGCGTTCGCGCGTTCGTGTCGATCATCTGGTAGTGCAGGCCCCACGTGCCGCGCGCATGCACGTCGTCGAGCACGTCGATCTCGGGATTCACGCCGTGATGCATCTCGACGATGTGCGGATGGCAGCCGAGTTGCGCGAATACGTCGACGAGCGCGTCGCGCGTGTCGAACGTGCCGATGCGGCCGTAGTCGATGTGCACGTGTCCGGGCGCGAAGCAGTCGCGCATCCCTTGCGGATCCTTGCGGTCGCAGCACGTGAAGTAGCGCGCCTTCAGCCGGCGGATCGCGTCGGCATCCTCGAGCCGGCGCACACGCGCTTCCAGCGATTCGATGAGGGTCATCCTGTCTCCTTGTTCGGTGCCGGCGCGGTTCGATGGCCGCGTCGATGCCACGTTACCGCCGCGCGATGCGTCGGCCATCACCCGTTCGGATGAAACCCGCGATTCGTCCTCGCAGCGCGGCGCGCACGCGGACGGCGCGTTCGTCCGAACAGACGATGTGATGCAGGCGGCTTCGTTCCTACCATCGAACGACACCACCACGAGACCCGGCGATGGACGACACGACCCGCACGCTCCATGAATACGAGCAGATCCGACAGTTGAAGTACCGGTATTTCCGCGCGGTCGACACGCACGACTGGGCGCTGCTCGCGGATTGCCTGACCGAAGACTGCGAGGCCCGCCTGTACGGCGGCCGCTACGTGTACGACGGCCGCGACGCGTTCGTGTCGAGCCTGCGCGAGCTGATCGGCAAGCCGACCTTCCTGACGATGCATCACGGCCATCACCCCGAGCTCACGCTGGTCTCGGCCGATCATGCATGCGGCGTGTGGTTTCTCGAGGACCACGCGATCAATCTCGAGGACAACTACCTGCTGCACGGCACTGCGTTCTACGACGACCAGTACGTGAAACGCGATGGCGCGTGGCGCATTCACGCGACGCGCCACGAACGCCTGTTCGAAACCGTCACGTCGCCGATTCCGCCGTCGTTCACGCTGACCGCGAACCGGTTCGCGCCGGACGCACACCCGTCGGCCGGATCGCCTGAAATCGCTTCCTGAACCGCGGCGGCAACGCCGCCGATCCCGTCATTACCCTCTGGAGCCGGAGCAATGGAGAAAGTCATTTACGTGTTGTGGCGCGACGCACAGGCTGCGCCCGATCAGTGGAGCCGCTCGGTGCGCGCGCCACTCGCCGACAAGCTGCTGTCGCTCGGTGCGCACGGCGTGCAGGTGAACGTCGCGGATGCGGACGTCGCGCCGGCCGCCGGCCTGAAGCAGACCAACACGCACCCGGGCATCGACGGGATCGTCGCGGTGTGGGTCGATAGCGCGAACGCGATGTTCCGCCAGCCGTTCGACGACGCGGTGCGTGCGGTCGTCCCGCACATGGCTGCGTATCTCGTCACGGAGTCGCAACCGATTCCGAATACGCGCTTTCCTGCACGGCCGGGCGAGCGCACCACGGGCTTCTCGCAGCTCGCGTTCCTGAAGCGGCCGCCGCGCCTCACGCACGAAGCATGGCTCGACGTGTGGCACGGACATCACACGCGCGTCGCGATCGATACGCAGGACAATTTCCTGTACGTGCAGAACGTCGTCGTGCGCGCGCTCACGCATGCGGCGCCCGGTTATGACGCGATCGTCGAGGAGTGCTTTCCCGCCGCGGCGATGACCGATCCGCATGCGCTTTTCGATGCGGTCGGCGATGACGATAAGTTCCAGCGCAATGTGGCCGAGATGATGGACAGCTGTGGACGCTTCATCGACTTCGACAAGATCGATGTGGTGCCGACGAGCCAGTATGTGGTGAAGGCAGTGCGGGGGTGAGTTCGGGAGGGCGTGGGGGGCGATCCATTTCGGTGAAATTCGGTGTGGTGTCCCTTTGCGGGCCGGCGGCATGCAATTGCGTGGCACCGGCCTACTTCGATCCCAAATGTCCAATGTCTATACCCGCGTTATGCGATCGCCCTGAAGCGTCAGAGATGGATACGGTTCCAATCGATACGATATCGATTACATGCCAGCCCCGTTATCCTGAACCGGGGATGATCGGCCAAGGCGCTTCGTCACCCGTGCGAATGCCCGCCGACAACGTTTCGCTTCGCGGCTTACCCTTGTTATCAGGTCGTCCTGAGAACAATCGAGACGTGCGATCCAGACAGCACGCATATCGCATCGCCATTCCTCTAGACAAAGCCTGAATCGTTTCCTATTCTCCCTCTCAACATCGGCATTTTTTGCTCGCTCCGGCCTTAACAATCAGTCAAATGTCGGACGACATTTCGTCCTGAAGAAAACCAAAAAAGAAGGGGGAAGTCAAAAATGGCGAAGAAACTTGCTGCCTGGCTCATTTTTGTTTCGAGCGTCCCCTTCGTTCTTTCGTCCTGCACTTCCGTTTATTCAGTCAAACGTCCGGACGACTCCTCACCGATTTACGGCATCCCCTATTCCCTTCCGCAGAAAATATATATCGTCTCGGCCAAGTACACGATCACTCAATGTGAATTACTGAAAAATGGGTCGCTCCATATCCAGGTAAATAAACAAATCACCATCACATCCGAGACACAGCCCGATCCCTCGGAGCGTTACTACATCCCCTATTCATCGCTCAGAAATTTCTTCAAAGATACGGATCTGACGGTAGAGAATTTCGACAATTCGACGCTGAAGTCGATAAATGCCACGATCGCGGACAAGACCGGCCCCACAATCACAGCTTTGGTTGGAACCGCACTACGGGTCGCATCGCTGGCTGGCGGTGTGACGCTGACCAACGCCGGGGCGCCCCCGACCACCCAGGACATGTGCAAGGCCGACGTGCTCAAGGCTTTGAACGCGCAAGCCAAATCGCAAGCTCAAGGCTCTGGAAAAACCAAGGGTGCCGCGAAACCCGCAACTGCCAGTGCCACCGATACTGCTTCCGCAACGCAGGCAGCCAGCGCGCAAGACAGCAATTCCCCGACGACCTTCAGCACGGTGTTCGTGTGGCGGCCTCAACTGAGCGATACGCCCGATCCTAAACATCCCGAAATTTCCGGGCACTTCTACCCCAGGCGGATCCTGGATAGATGGCTTACCCCACGGGGTTATAAGGCACTGAATAATAGAGACCAGAATGAGGACACGATCGAGATTCCGGCCGGACAGGATGACGTGATCGTCAAATCACTGCGGACCGAACTTCGCATCGACCCGGTCGTGGCGCAGAAAAAAGTGAACATCGATAGCGCGTCCACCCAAGGAATCATCCTTCGCGAGCCTGCCTACGGCCTCCTGCAAGCATGCGACGAGGCCTGCCCCAATCCCATGCCCGGTGGTTCCGAATCGTCCGGGTACAGCACCCACGGTGTATTTCACGTGAGCGAAGAAACGGTGCCTCAACTCGGCTCCTATGTGATCCTCCCGCTCCGAAACAGAATGTTCGAGACTCAAACCGCGACGATCGCACTGTCGTCGGATGGCGCCATCAACAAGCTTGGACTGAAGTCGAACGCGACCGTACCGGATGCTGCCAGCACCGCCAACACCGATCTCGATGCGCTCCAGAAGGCCCGTGATGCTCGCGCGAAAGCCCGCACGGATGCAGCCGCCGCCGAGGCGAACGCTGCGCAGGATGCGGCCAAGAAGGTCACCAATGACAACAAGGCCATCTCCGAGTGCCTGAGCGCGCAAAAGGCTGTCCGCGATGCAAACGGAACCGTCGTGGGGAAATGTCAATGATGGCGGAAAGCGCGCCGCGTCCCAGAAGATTGACAACAGCGGCAACGCTGCTCGCGGCCGTATCGCTGAACGCGCACGGTCAGGCCGCGGATGAGAATGCGCGGGTGACGCACGCCGTCATACCGCTTGTCGCAAGAGCACTCGGCAAACCTGATGCAACGGGCGCGGCACTGCCCGCATCTGCCGCACTGCCCGCTCCCGTGATGAATACGTTGACTGCGTTTCTTCGGACACGAGTCAACGTCGAACAGATCGCGAACGGCACCATACCACGCGATGTCAAGCTCGACTTCGATGATGAAGTCAAAACCCGAGCCGCACTGCTGACGTTGGCGAACGCTGCGGGTAATTGCGGCACGCTCCTGGCCTCTTCACGATCGACGTTGGCCCTTGCAGCGGCAAGCGTCGAGGTAGATCCGGATCTCAAGCGTCGCATGACGCAGCAGTACAGCATTCCGGCGCTGGCCGCCCTTCACCTCGGGGGGCCGGAGATTCAGGTGATTTGCCCGAACACCGGCAAAGACCCGAAGTACGTCCCGCCACTTGTCGGCAAACACGATATACATCCAGCCAACAGCCACGTGGCAACGCCTTACGAGTTTTCGGGCTTCGATGACGTCGTGGCGATCAGCCTGGACGGAAAATACCAATGCTCGGGAACGTTGGCGACCCGCAAATGGATCATTACCGCAGCGCATTGCGTGACGGATGAGGCCAACAATCAGAAGCTTGCGCCCGATCGCCTCCGGTTCTACAAGTACGGCGAGACCGGGAAGGACGGGTTCTCCACGACGGCGCTGGACGGTTCGACGGTCTCTATCAAGGGACGAAAGGCGCGCGGCATCACACAGATCTTCGTCAGTCCACGTTGGGCCGCCACGCCGGCGAAAGCTACACCCGATGCGGTCGCGGACCAGGCGATTCTGGCGGTCGATTATGACGGAGCGCCGACTGAACACATCGTGTCGCTGACTCGAAAGTCACCCCCGGTCAACACACCGATTTCGATCATAGGTTATGGATTCACCGGTTCGATCAACGATGTTCCCGGCGACAACCCTCAGTTGGGATGGAATTCCTTGTCGGAGTCGACACGGAATCCGGGCAGCGGCGGATGGATATATCTACAGCCAGCGGGCGTCGGCACCAATTGCATTGGAGATTCAGGAGGCGCAATATTCTCCGGGCATCTCAATGGCGCTCAGAACGAGACGCATGAACTCGTCGCCATCGTGAGCCGGATGGTCTATGCCGGTGCGTTCGACGGACCTGCGCAGCAAGGTAGCGCCGCGAATTGCGTTGGTCAGGCAAGCATCAACTCTCTCATTACGGAGGAATCGAGACAGTTTCTATGCGACGCGGCACACAATGACATTCACGGATGTTGATGCCAGTATTTCGTCGGGAAATGTTCGGAGGCACTTGCTGATATTCGCGTTGCCGCCCGGCAGCGACGAGCGAACCGGATTCGACCACGACTATCCCCGACTCGCCGTCGCCGCATGCACGAACGCCGAAATTGCCGCCACCACGCCATCCGCCAGCGGCAGATCCGGGTTCGAATAAGCGGCGAGGTTTTCCTGCAGCGCCGACGTGCGAACCGTCTTGAGCACATGATTGGCGTCGGCGATCAGCGCCATTTCGGCCCGCGGATTGGCGTGCTTCAGAAGTTCCGCGTCCTGTACGGTGACCTGGATATCCCGCGCCCCTGCACGATAAGCACGGGCTTCACGTAACCGGCCACGAGCGCTGCCGGATCGAGGGTCAACTCGCTCATCAGGAAGCGCTGGACTTGCGGCCTGAACAACGGCATGAGTGCCGGGTCGATCCTGGCCGCGTCTACCCGTTCACCTGCCTCCAGGGATTCGAGGATCGACATTGCATTGGCAAGAATCGGCGCATTTGCCGGGTTCGATTGCAGTTGTTGCCTCAACACGGGCCCTAGCGGGCGCCCTGCCTTCGATACCAGGATCAGGCCGTCGATGTCGTCCATTTGCCGGGCAGCCGACAACGCCACCCATCCGCCCTCGCTATGCCCCAACAGCCACACGCGGGAAGCTCCCGTCCGCGCGCGAATGGCGGCGAGCCACGAACGGACGTCGGCCGCGTACTCGTCGATCGTGACGTCATCGGCATCCGGTATCGCCGACGCGCTGCCGTACAGGCCGCGCTTGTCGATTCGAACCGACGCGATTCCTTCATCGCGCAATCCTTCCGCGAGCAATCGGTAGGTCGACGGCTGAATCCCGTTCGGCGCGTTACCGTTCCTGTCGGTCGGGCCCGAGCCCGGCACGATCAGCACCACCGGGGCATCGCCGGAACCCGGGGACAACAGCGTGCCTTTCAACGGGCCGGCCGGGCCCGGTGCTTCGATTTCCGTCTGCATGGTTTGTAAAGGATCTCTCGAATGAAGGGCGCAAGCCATGGTGATGCTTGTGAACATCGCCGTCGGCCCTGCCCGCACATGAATCCTCGATGTATTCCCGGGATAGCCACGACGTCCTGGCAACACGGCGATCAATTGCCAACGAAGGAAGCAGCTCGTTCAAGCCGTCGTGCCTGACCGACGCCTGTCCGATGCAATTGACCGAGGCCGCCCCGTTCTTGCCCGTCAGTCACCCGTGAACCGGCGCGGCTGATACGTATTCCCGTTCCAGGTAAAACGCGCGGACTTGCCCGCCCCGGCCTTTCCCTTGGGGCGCACAAGGAGGTCGTAGTGCCCGTTCGTCATGTGAGGACTGAACGACAGCACGTAATGCGTCTCCGTCGTATTTTCCGCATCACAGGAATCCTGCTGGGCATCGCCCGGCTTCCCGCGTTTTCCGTCATTCTTCTCCTCACATTCCGCCGCCCCGTCCTTGTCATAGGTCGACCAGTCGGTAAGCGCGGAGAAGACGGGCGTCACGCGACCATCGCGATAACGGTACAGGTTCAGTATCCCGGTCGAATCGCTATGTGCGGTCGACGTGTAGTTATTGCCAAAGAGCACGCCGAAGGCAGTTTCCTGCGCGCTGATGCGGTAGGGAATGACGTCCATGGCCAGGAATGGACTCCATAACATCGGTGACGTATCGACGCGCTCGCTCCGATCGCTCGCGAGCAGGCGGAACCCTTGCCCGTCGCGGGTCAGCACACCTGTCCACAACTCCGCGTCGACGGTCTCGGTCGGGCGCTGGACCAATGCGGCCACGACCCAAAGCGGCCCGGAAGCCGATGGACCATGCGCCCATGGTGACAGCGCGACACCCTTGACACTGTCCGCCGGGGCCGGGTCCGTGCCCATCAGGGTACGCAACGCAGCTTGTTGCTGCTCGTCGTCGGTCACGTTGCTCGACGCAAACGCGCAGTGCGCAACCAGCGCCAGGACGAGCGTCAGCACCGTCTGGATGGAAAAGCCGAGTTTCCTGCTTCCTCGGACGCGTGAGTATTGCCGCCCAAAGGATGAAGCATCTCTGCGCGCTTCCTGCATGCCGATCAACATTGCCCCTTTCTCCTCGTAAATCCTGTTTCCAGCCAGTTGCAAGCAAGTTTCGTCGCGTCAACGTCTCTGCGCCTGACTCGACGGGCTTCGACCATTCGAGCCGATGCCGGAGACGTCGAACCGCATCGCAGCGATCGGCACGAGATCGCGCCGCGCGTCGACCAGCATCGCCGTGCAGCGGTTTCCGCCGTCTGAAGTTGCCCCGATCGACGCCGACGCCGCGCCGCCGCAGCGATTCAACTCATGGCGCCTTGGCCAAAGCCAGAACGGCCATCACCGCATCGTCCTCGATTCCCTTGATATCCGACGGGAACCGGTTTCTTTGCGGTATCAACACGATGAGCCCCTCGATCTGCGCGGTAACCAGCGCGGCTCGCCTCGCGAGCGCGGCGTGTGACAGCGCCGGGTTCACGGCCTCGATGAATCCGGCGATCACGCGCCGTTGAAACCCGTATCCCTCTTCGAGCATTTTCCGCGCAAACTCCTGAGTCTGTGCCAGTGCCCAGAAGTTCACGAACAGGCTTTGCGTCCGGGGCTGCTTGCCGTCCTCGAGCAACAACCTGACCACTTTCTCCAGGCGGCCCTCGGCGGTCAGCGACGTGTCCGCGCTGACACTGTCGTACGTATTGGCGTAGGCCTCCATCGTCGCGGAAAGGATGGCCTCGAAGATGTCTTCGCGAGTGGGGAAGTAGTGTTGCAGGTTCGACAGCGCCAGGCCCGCCTTCGCCGCGACCTTCCGCATGGTCAGCCCACCATAGCCTTCGACGACGAAGATCTCGATCGCGCTGGCCATGATTTTATTCACCGTGTTCTTGCCGCGTTCGGTCAACACGCGTTCGTTATCGAGAGCCGCCCTCTTCAAGAAATCCTCCTGCTGCCCCATGAGCGAATGCCCGGCCGCATACCAACCGCACCGCCCCCGCTCGATACACCGGAAGCGGATATTTAGGTTGGCCGACCTGATTTTGTAACGCATCGATACCCGACGCCGGATCGCGCCGATCGACTCGAATTTGCCGCCGGCTTCCCGGTGCCCGCTCTGCGGCGGGGGCCGAAACGCCGAACCTGACGGCGACATTCTACGCAGGTTTGGGAATCCGGGCAGACGAGAGGGTATCCATCGGCAAGCGGGCCTGTTCCCTGTCCGATGTCCGTATCCAAGCGGAATCATTGCTCATCTTCCACTTGTCTAGCCTCTCCTGCGAAACAGCCCACTGTGGCAACGAGCGCGCTTCCTCACGTTGTTCGAGAAACTGCCGATCCACGCCCCCGGCCTCACAGCGCTGAACCGGATGGCGGCAGCCGCGATCCGCCGCCCACCTCGCGCGTTCATCGCCGATGTTGCGCAAATAGGTCATGTGACATATTATCGTCTGCACGCACCGGCGACGGCATACGTCGCAGATTGCCCGGCATCGCTTAAAACGGGCTTCAGAGAATCGCTTCCTCTCGGGAAGCCGCACGGACGTTTTCGCGTGCGGGACTGCTGGCGTGTTCAGCGATTGAGTACGTAACCCCTTTTGTCCCGGCCGTCGATGTCAGCCGGCCCTTGATTATCAGGATTACTGCATGCTTTCCAGAAGCGATCGACATGCCTGCATGGCCGGGAACCGATTTTCCCTGCCGGGCTCCGGCCATACACAAGCGGAAAATTTCGATGCCGACTGACGCCTTTATCGCCGGATTTCGTCACGAGATCCAGAACCGCGCGTTCGCCCTGCGTGCCATTGGAAGACTGGCGGGGCGCCTCGACGGCGATCCCCGCCAGCGTCTTTGGGCAGCCTATCTGAAGCTGGAAGCGTTCAATGCGCCGATTTACCGCGCTGTGGCGACCCGCTGGGGGATGGATGCTTCGCCCACGCTGGCGACTCGACTGAAGGCATGGGTAGTGAGTTCAGTCCCGACGTGTCTGCTGAAGCCTTTCCTGAAGTACGTGTACGCGGAGACTATCGCCTACTGCGAAGCGTTGCGCCGCCTTCGAGACATCGGCCCCTCCGACGCGCGCGACTTTCTCGACTACATGATCGATCAGGAGGAGTTCCAGATCGACATGATGAGGCGCTCGTTGAATGGTGACGATGCCGTGCTGGCAAGCCGCATCGATACGTTCATTCAGCAGCACAAGAGAATAGCTACGGATTCCATAATCAATAGCCGGCGTCAGCAGGCGTGAGCCTCTGTCACCCGTGAAATCGGCCGCTTCGCCCTCGCAGTCATTCATCGGGCAGCGGCCGGATCTCCCCACATGCGAGCATCGCGATGGCAGTCGATCAAACACCCCTGCTTCAGGCCAGGTCATTCTGGCAGCAAGCCTACGGAGAATATTCGCCCAATCCAGCGCTGATCGGGGATCTCAAGGTCGATGTCGCCATCATCGGCGGCGGCTTCACCGGGCTGAACACCGCGTTTCAATTCCAGCGGGACAATCCCAACGCTCGAGTCGTCGTGCTGGAGGCCGCCATCGTGGGATTCGGTGCCAGCGGCCGCAACGCCGGGTTCAGCACGAAGATGTTCGGCCTGGAGCCGGAACTGGTCCTGCTGCGCTGGGGCAAGCAAAAGATGATCGATGCTCATCGCTACCTGCAGCTCGCCGTCGCGCATACCCGGCAGCTCATCGACGAACACGGTATTCAGTCCGACTACTGCCATGGCGGCCTGGTTCGCGCGAGCTACACGAAACAGCAACTGGGCCGCATGCAGAAGACGTTCGAATTGTTCCAGAAGCTGGGCATCGACACGGACATGGCGTGGCGCAGCGCGCACCAGTTCCGGCAGGACTTCCATTCGGAACGTTTCGCGGGCGGCATCTACGAGTCGGACACCGGATACCTCAACCCCTGCAAGCAGGTCCGGTCGCTGAAGGCGCTGGCGATGTCGAGCGGGGTCTCGATCCACGAGCTGACACCCGTCACGAATCTGGAAAGAACACCGCGGTCGGTACGCATCGCGACGCCGCACGGCCGGATCGAGGCAGACAGGATCGTCGTTGCGACGAATGCCTATTCTCGCGACGTTCCCGGCCCGCCGAACCTGAAAGCGCGTCAATATCCGCTCTGGACGTATCAGGTCGTCACCGAACCCTTGAGCGCGGCTCAATGGGACAGCATCGGCTGGAAGGAGCGGCAGTCCTTCGGGGACAACCGGCAGATGCTGCACTATTTCAGGCCGACGGCCGATGGCCGCATTCTCATGGGAGGCGGCGACGCGATCAGCTACCGGACGGACGCGATGGAAGAGGTTCCCGCGCCCGCCGCCTGGCGGCATTGCGAGGCACACCTGAAATGGATCTACCCGCAGCTGCGGAATACGCGCATCGACTATCGATGGGGCGGCCCGGTTTCCGTGACGATGGACATGGTTCCGGAGATCGGTTTCATCGACGACGAACGCATCATCTACTCGGGTGGATGTTTCGGTCACGGCGTCGCCCTGACGCACCTCAACGGCCGGACGATCGCGGACATGCTGAGCGGGAAGCAAACGGCCTTGACGGACTTCTGGATCGTGAACCGCAAATCGATGTCGATGAAGAGCGACACGCTGTCGTTCCTGTTCGGCAGGGCGGCCCGTCAAGCGCTGAAGACCTGGGACCGATGGGAGGAGCGAGGATTGACGAAGTAACGGCGGAGGATCCGCGCGTTCCCGCCCTGGCCGGCGGCATGACGCTGGCGCCGGCCCCCCGTCGCGATTCCCCTCGCCCGAAATCCTCATTCTTCAACGGGCCGCGCGCCGGCAATTCCCCGGCGCTCATCAACATTGCGCAACGCAACTGTTTGTCGATCCCCTTTCCACCCGCAGCGCCCTCCACGCCCCGCCCGCACGCACCTTTGCCACGCCCATGACAAAACGTCTATAATTGGACAATCCATCGACTGGCTCGCTGCAGCATTCGCCCTGGCGCGCCTTGATTCCTCGGCCCTGCCTGCCCGGAACGACATGAGCGACTACCCCGTTTTCGACACGCTTTGCGATCTGCTGAACACGTCCGGCGCACGATTCCGCGTGCTGGAACATCCGGCCGAGGGAAAATCCGACGCGATCGCCGCACTGCGCGGCACACGCCCCGAACAGGGCGCGAAGGCGATGCTGTGCACGTTCAAGGACGGCGGCGACGCCACTGCGCTCGCGGTGATTCCCGGCCACCTGAAGATCGATTTCCGCAAAGTCGCCGATGCGGTCGGCCGTCGCAAGGCGACACTCGCATCGCCCGATCTCGCGGCCGCCGTCACGCGCTGCGTGATGGGCGCCGTGCCGCCGTTCGTGTTCGACGCCGGCGTGACGCTCGTCGTCGATCCCGCACTGGTCGAACAGAACACCGAGATTGCATTCAACGCGGGCCGCCTCGACCGCTCCGTCGTACTCGACTCGGCCGATTACGTTCGGATCGCGCAGCCGCTGCTCGCCGACATCACGCGGCCGCAAGCGGCGGACGGCGAGTAACCCGCCCGCCGCCGGTCGCCCGTTTCCTGGCACCCTCGCATCGATCCGAACACCAACCGCGAAACCACCATGACCACCACCCGGAACAAGGCGCCGTCCGAGCAGGCATCGCTGATCGAACAGGTGCAGCGCATTGCCGAAGGGCTCGGCGCGATGTTCGCGCCGTTCACCGAGGTCGTGGTTCACGACCTGCGCACGCCGAAGCACGCGATTCTCGCGATCCACAACAACCTGTCGGGACGCGCAGTCGGCGATCCCGCGACCGAGCTCGGCCTCGCCCGCATCGCGGATGACGATTTCCCGCAAGTGCTCGCGAACTACCCGAACCGCTTCGCCGACGGCCGCACCGCGAAAAGCACGTCGATCGGCATCAAGGATTCGACCGGCCGCTACGTGGCCGCGCTGTGCCTGAACGCCGACACCACGCTGTTCCGCGGCTTCCAGGGCATGCTGAACCAGTTCTGCAGCACGGACGGCGAAGCCGTCGCCGAAACGCTCGACCCGGCCGGCGCGGACGCGATCCGGCAACGCATCGACGCATTCGCGATGCGCCTCGCGACGACGCCGCGCGAACTGAAGACCGACCAGCGCCGCGAGCTGATGCAGGCGCTGAAGGCCGACGGTTTTCTCGAAGTGCGCCGCGCGATGGAAATCGTGTCGCAGCATCTCGGCGTCTCGCGCGCGACCGTCTACAACGATGCGAAATGATTCCGGATTCCGGCGCGCCGTGCGCGCGGCGTCCCTGTTGACTGACCTTTCCGACCCCAAACGACCATGAACGCTCCGACTCTCCCCACGTACGACGACGTTGCCGCCGCCGCGGCCCGGCTCGAAGGCCATGCGCACCGCACGCCGGTGATGACGTCGCGGACGATCGACGAAGCGCTCGGCGCGCAGGTGTTCTTCAAGTGCGAGAACCTGCAGCGCATGGGCGCGTTCAAGTTCCGCGGCGCGTTCAACGCGCTGTCGCGCTTCGACGCGGAGCAGCGCCGCAACGGCGTCGTCGCGTTCTCGTCCGGCAACCATGCGCAGGCGATCGCGCTGTCGGCGCGCATCCTCGGCATTCCCGCGACGATCGTGATGCCGCAGGACGCGCCGGCCGCGAAGATCGCCGCGACGCGCGGCTACGGCGGCAAGGTCGTGACCTACGACCGCTACACCGAGGATCGCGAGCAGATCGGGCGCGATCTCGCCGCGCGGCACGGGCTCACGCTGATCCCGCCCTACGACCACCCGGACGTGATCGCCGGCCAGGGCACGGCGGCCAAGGAACTGTTCGACGAAGTCGGCCCGCTCGACGCGGTATTCACGCCGCTCGGCGGCGGCGGGTTGCTGTCGGGTACCGCGCTCGCCACGCGCGCGCTGTCGCCGAACGCGACGCTGTACGGCGTCGAGCCGGAAGCCGGCAACGACGGCCAGCAATCGTTCCGCTCCGGCGCGATCGTGCATATCGACACGCCGCGCACGATCGCCGACGGTGCGCAGACGCAGCACCTCGGCAACCTGACGTTCCCGATCATCCGCCGCGACGTCGACGACATCCTCACCGCGACCGACGCGGAACTGGTCGACTGCATGCGTTTCTTCGCCACGCGTATGAAGATTGTGGTCGAGCCGACCGGCTGCCTGTCGTTCGCCGCCGTGCGACGGATGAAGGACGCGCTGCAGGGCAAGCGCGTCGGCGTGGTGATCAGCGGCGGCAACGTCGATCTCGAGAACTTCTGCACGCTGGTGTCGGCGTCGGCCTGACCATCGCGGCGCGCATGACCATTCCGTGATCCGCGCCGCATTCCGCCGCATCGCTCCTTCACGCCACGTTAAGTTTCGCGCCCTAGACTGATTACGTTGTCCCGCAGTCAGTCGCGCAATCCGTCGCGCAATCCGTCGCGCAGTCAGTCGTGAAGGAGTCACCATGAAAACGCACGCGATCGTCGCCGCCGCCCTGGCGGCCGCTTCCCTTTCGGCGTTCGCTCAACCGGGCGTCACGTCATCCGGTTTTCCCGCCACGTCGCCGCACGACGCCGTCGCGCAAGCGACGCACCGCTCGCCCGCCGCGTTGCCGCACGCCGGCTTCATCCTCGCGAAGATCGATCAGAACAATACGCCCCCCGATCGCGGCGGCGACCCGAGCGGCCGCACGCATTCCGGCATGCACATGTGACGGCCCGCGCCGGGCGCCGCTACCGCCCGGCCCTCAGAACGACGGCAACGACGGATCGCGCGCGGCCAGAATGTCGTCGGTGCGCCGCTGCAGCGCGCCGTCGATCGTCTCCGGTTGCGGAACCAGCCAGTACCGCCCGGCTCGGATGCCGTCGAACACCCGCTCGGCGAACGCGTCGGGCGTGAGCCCGTGCGCGTTCAGCATCGAGCGCATCGTGTCGACGAAGCCGCGCACTTCGGGCCGGTCGTGCACCGCGCCGAACGGGTCGTTGAAGATGCCCGATTGCACGGGGCCAGGCGCAAGCAACGACACGCCGACCGGCGCACCGAGCATCTTCAGTTCTCCGTACAGCGATTCGGTCAGCGCGACCACCGCGAATTTCGTCGCCGAATAAGGCGACATCAGCGGGCTCGGCAGGAACCCGCCCACCGACGCGGTATTCACGATGCGCGCCGGCACGTTGCGTTCGAGCATCCGCGGCACGAAGCTGCGGATCCCGTTCAGCACGCCGTGCACGTTGATCGCGAAGCTGCGCTCGAAGCGCTCCGGCGTGATTTCCCAGCTGAAGCCGGTCGCCATCACGCCCGCATTGTTGAACAGCAGGTCGACGCCGCCGAAGCGCTGCCACGCGGCTTCCGCCAGCGCATCGACGGCTTCCGGCCGGCTGACGTCGGTCGGCACGCACAGCACGTCGGTGTCGAGCGTCGCGGCGAATGCGTCGAGCTTCGCCGGGTCGAGATCGGCCAGCACGACGCGCATGCCGAGCCCGGCAGCATGGCGTGCAAGCCCGCTGCCGATGCCGCTGGCCGCGCCGGTGATCACGGCGGTGCCGCCGTCGAAGCGAATCGGGTTCGTCATGTCGATCAGAGTCCTGTGGGGTCGATGTGGGGATGCGCATACGCGGGAATCACCGGCGGCGGCAGCACCGTGCGGCCGTCGAGCGAATGCACTGCGAACTGCTGCGCGAGCGGGAAATGCAGGCTGTGCGTGACGAGGCCGGTGCGTTCACGCGCCGGCAGGCTGCACAGCGCGAGCGCGGTTTCCGCGAGATACGCGACATCCTCGGTCGGATAGCCCTCGGGGATGTAGCGCGCGGCGCCCGGCGTGCGGATCGCCGTGCTCGGCGCGACGAGATTCACCGCGATGCCGTCGGCTTCGAGTTCGGCCGCGAGCCCCTGCGTGAAGCGCGACAGCGCCGCCTTCGCCGCCGCGTAGACGGTCGCACCGCCCGCACGCGAGAAATCGTCGAAGGGGCGCAGCGGCGGCAGCGCCGTCACCGAGCCGACGTTCACGATCCAGCCGGCGCCGCGCGCACGCATCAGCGGGATCGCGGCCTGCGCCAGCGCGAACGGAATCCGCAGATAGTGTTCGATCGTCGTGTCGAACATCGTCATCGGCATCGCGTCGACGCACGCATAGTCCGCCACGCCCGCGTTGTTGACGAGGATGTCGAGGCCGCCGGCCGCCTGCGCGGCGCGCCCGACGAGCGCGTCGCGCTCGGCCGCGTTCGACAGGTCGGCCGCGAGCGCGATCGCGCGACCGCCCGCCTGCTCGATCAGTGCGACCGTTTCGGCGAGCGTGCCGGCGGTCGTGGCCGATTGCGCGAGGCTGCGCGCCGTCACGACGACGGTCGCGCCTTCGGATGCCAGGCGCTGTGCGATCGCACGGCCAATGCCGCGGCTTGCGCCGGTCACGAGCGCGCACTTGCCGGCCAGTACGCCGGTTCGAATATCGGTCATCGTTGTCTCCTGTGATGGGCGTGCGGGCCACTCAACCGGCGATATCCGCAACATGAAGCACCAGCTTCGTTTTCGCCTCGCCCGTTTGAACGAGATCGAGGGCATGGGCCGCCTGTTCGAGCGGAAATCGGTCGAAGCGCGGCACGCGCAGTGCGCGCCGCTCGAGTTGCGCCGCGATCCGGCCGAGCGTGGCGCCGCTCGGCATCCGACTGTAGGTCATCGCGGTGCGCAGGCCGCGCCGGGCGGCTTCGGCGGCCGTCGCGGCCTGCCGCTGCGCATCGCCCGGTGCGAGCGTCATGATGTTCACCAGCGTGCCGCCCGGTGCCAGCAGGTCGAGCGCGTCGGGCAGCGCGTCGCCGCCGACCGCGTCGAGCACGAGGTCGGCCCCGCCGGGCGCCCATGTGCGCAGCGCCGCCGCGACGTCCTGCGCGCGATAGTCGATGCTTGCCGCGGCGCCCAGCGATTCGACCGTCTCGCGGTTGCGCGCGGAACACGTCGCCGCGACCCGCGCGCCGGCCTGCACCGCTAGTTGAATCGCGAACGTGCCGACCGCGCCCGCGCCGCCGTGCACCAGCACGGTCTGTCCGGCCCGCAGCCCGCCGTCGTCGAACAGGCCGGCCCACGCGGCAAGCGCGGGGGTCGGCACCGTGGCGGCTTCCGCGAGGCTCACCGCGTCGGGCACGCGCACGACCGAGTCGTGGCGCACCGCCACGTATTCCGCATACGCGCCCCAGCGGCCCGCGCCGACGTCGGTTTGCGCGAACACCCGCATGCCGGGCGCGAAACCGTCGACGCCGTCGCCAACCGCTTCGACCACGCCCGCCGCGTCGAAGCCGATCACGAACGGAAACGTGTACTGCATGAATGCGCCGAGGTAGCCTTCGCGGCATTTCCAGTCGGCAGGATTGACGCCCGCAAAGGCAACGCGGATCAGCACGTCGCCGG
Organism: Burkholderia sp. Bmkn7; assembly: GCF_041103175.1. NCBI lineage: Bacteria > Pseudomonadati > Pseudomonadota > Betaproteobacteria > Burkholderiales > Burkholderiaceae > Burkholderia > Burkholderia sp. Bmkn7. The sequence goes on from NZ_JBGCUH010000002.1 coordinate 2,262,586, forward strand.
GGCCCGGCGTCGGTGCCGGCACGTCGGCCATCCGCAACGCGTCGGAATGACCGGCGCGGTCGATCAACATGGCTCGCATCTTCGTGTCTCCAGGGGTGTTGTCAGCTTGACGGGCGCGACGCGTCACGCCGCCGTCTCGGCCAGCAGGCTCGACGCGAGCGGACAGAACGCATGCGAGATCGCATCGACGGTCCAGTCGGGGCTTTCGGCATCGAACCGGCGGTCGACCCAGCCCCAGTGATACGGATGCATCAGGTATTCGCCGAGCAGATCGCCGACGTGCGCGAATTCCTGCTGCCACACGTGTGTCCATGCGTCCGGGGTCGCGATCCGGCTCAGGCGCCAGTTGCGGATGCCGGGCATGAACGCGGGCATGCGCAGCAGTTCGCGTTCGAGCGCGGCGACCTGCTCGGCGCCGGCCTGCGGCCGCACGCGCAGCATCAGCGTGCGCCACACGCCGTCGCGCAGCGCGGGTTCGCGCAGGCCGCCGCCGATCGCGCGGCACACGGCGCCGTCGATGCGCACGATGCCCGGAAGTTGCGCGAGCGCGGCGAAATCCGCCGTGCCGTCGGCCGCGCAGTTGACCGTGCCGTTGGCGGTGCCATTGGCCGCCGAATCGTCGCGCAGCACGTCGAGCGTGTAGTCGCCGGCGCCCCAACTGCCGTCCTGGTTGCGCGCAAGCGCCACGCGTTTCGCGCCGGCCAGCGCGTGCGCGGCTTCATGCAACGCGCGTTCGATGCCACCGGCGTCGCGATCCGCCGACACGAACACCTGTGCCGTGTCATGCCGCATGATCGACCTCCGTCAGCGCGGGCAGCGGCGCATCGGCGTCCGTCATCACATGGCGGCGGCGCACGTCGCACAGCGCGTCGACCGCCATCCAGAAACTCACCACGCCGGCATCCGTCAGCGCGCGCATCCGGTAGTAGGCCGGCGCATCGGCCACGTGCCAGGTCAGCCACAGCGTGCTCGGCTGGCCGGGCACCGCGACGGGCGGCGACACCCAGTGGCCGGCCGCCGTCAGCCCGCGTGCCGCGTGGCCCGGCAGGTAGCGGTCGCGCAGCAGTGCAAGCACGTCGGGAATGCGCTCGGGCGCGAGCGTGATTTCGTCTACGATCTGGATCATTCGCGTGTCGTTCGTGGTCGTTCGTGGTCGTTCGTGACAGGGATCGGCGGCCTACCTACGCCGTTCCGGCGAGGCCGCGGTCGGCCGGCGTGGATAGCATTCTTGCGTGGCGGCGATGAACGGGCCCCTACCGGCCCGCTCACCGGCCCCTGTCGCAACGATCAGATCGGGAAACTCATGAAACAGCGCGCCATGCCGGCCCGCGGCCGCATCCTGCCGGGCCTCGGCGCGCGCCTGCTGAGCGAACTCACGCGCAGCGGCGCGCCGCCGGCCGACCGTGATGCGCAGCCATCTCGACCGGCGACGACACCGGGCGATTTCGTCGCGCTGTACCGCGACGCGATCGAGCGGCTCGAGGCGCGGGTCGCGCGCGGCGACGGCCACCCGCCGATGCGCAAGCGCGAAGTCGACCTGATGTGCCGCTGCCTGCTGAGTTGCGCGACGCTCGCCGACGCGATCCGCTGTGCGGCCGAGTTCTGCGAAATGCTGCAGCCGCGCGCCGGTCACCTGACGCTTGCGATGCGCGACGGGCGTGCGCTGTTCCGAATGGATTCGCTGCGGCGTACGCGCAGCCCGGCCGCGTGCCTGGTCGACCTGACCGGGCTGTTCTGCTACCTGCAGCTGTTTGGCTGGCTGATCGGGCAGCCGTTGCGGCCGACCGACGTGTGGCTCGGCCATCCGCGCCGCGACGACGCGATGCCGTTGCTCGGACTGTTCAATGCGCCGGTTGAAGTGGGCCGCAAGACCTACGGTTTCGCGTTCGATGCGGCGCGGCTCGCGTGCCGCGTGATCCGGCAGCCGGCCGAGCTCGACGCGTTTCTCGTCGATTTTCCGTTTCGCCTGATCGATGCGGCACCGGCCGTCGTGTCGTGGACGCAGCAGGTGCGCGGTTTCCTCGATGCGGCACTCGCGCATGAAGAGGCGTTGCCGGCGCTCGCCGAACTGGCAGCATGGCTCGGCGTCAGCGAGGCGACGTTGCGGCGGCGGTTGACGGCCGAGCACACCGGTTATCACGCGCTGAAGGAGCAATGTCTCGCCGAAGCCGCACAACGCTGCCTGCGTGAATCGGACTGGCCGGTCGCGCGGATTGCCGCGCATCTCGGGTTCGGCGGCGAGGAGGCGTTTCGCCGCGCGTTCGTCCGGTGGACAGGAGTCGCGCCGAGCCGGTTCAGGCGCGATCGGACGGCTTCGAACCACCCTGTTTCGTCAGACATGAAACGCGACGCTGACGCATGAAAGAAAGGATTTCGAAAGGAGTTGTCCGGCAATGACGTTTTTTCGCATCCCTGCGTCGCCGGATATTTGACGTAGCGGCGCGCACGCCATTACCCTTGCGCGCTGATGGTGCCCGGAGACGGGATCAAAAGGGAACGCAGGAGAGGCCATGCCTCGAATCTGCGGCTGCCCCCGCAACTGTGAGCGGTGAATTCGTGCCACTGCGTGCCACTGGGAAACCGGGAAGGCCCGCACGAATGACGACCCGCGAGCCAGGAGACCTGCCATCGACCCGAGGTCCAGGCAGCCGCACCGGGCGGGGTGTCCCGGAGCGCCAGGCACCGCCGTTGGCGGTCGCCCGCTGCATGGACGGCCCGACCTCAGGATCCGCCCGATGTCCATCGTTACCGCATCCGCTTCCGCACCGGAAGCGCCGCGCCGGCACGCCGCCGGCCTGCACGGCCCGCACGCACGCGCGTGCCGTCCCCCATCGACTGCGTCCGCCGGCATGCGCCGCGCCGACGCCCGTGACACCGGCCTGCCCGGCCCGGTCGCGCGATAACCCGATCACCGATAACAAGACCGGTGCTGCGCGCCGCCCGTTCACGATCGACGCCAGCGCAGCCCGACGACAACGACAGCCTCATGAAGATTCGACACCTCCTTGCCACGTCCGCCGCGACCGCGCTCCTCTCGCCCCTCGCCCATGCCGCTAGCGACACCGCGGTTTCGCAAGCGGCCCCTGCCGCCGAAGGCACCGACCTGCCGACGATCAACGTGACCGACACGCGGCGCCTGCCCGAGTCGTTCGACCAGCGTTATGCGACGACCCAGGTGCTCACGCGCACCGATCTCGACCGGCTGTCGCCGAGCGACCCGAGCATCACGCAGGCACTTGCGACGCTGCCCGGCGTGACCGTCTCGCAGAACGGCGGCCCCGGTTCGTCCGCGTCGGTCAGCATCCGCGGCTCGTCGGCCAACCAGGTCGCCGTGTTCATCGACGGCATCCGGATCGGCTCGCCGACTACCGGCATCGCGCCGTGGGCCGACTTGCCGACCGAAGCGTTCGAACGTGTGGAAGTGATTTCGGGGCCGGCTGCCGCGTCGTTCGGCGCCAATGCGATGGGCGGCGTCGTGCAGCTCTTCACGCGCCGCGCCGCCAACCAGCCGAACCAGACGACCGTGTCGTTCGGCGGCGGGTCGAACAAGACGTTCGACACGCAGCTCCGCACGTCGGGCACGGTGCCGTCGACTGGGCCGCTCGCCGCGCTCGGCGGGCTCACCTACTCGCTCGGCCTGCGCTCGTACAACACGGCCGGCATCGACTCGACGCGGCCCGTGCTGCCGTACCATGAGGCCGGCCGCAACCCGTACCACGCGCAGGATCTCGATGCGCGCCTCGGCTACGCGCGCGACAACTGGTCGATCTCGACGTTCGCGCTGTATCACCGGTCCGATCTGTCCTACGACAACAGCGGTTATGCGAACCGCCAGCTCGATCATCAGCTGACGACCGGTATCGCGTTCCATCTCGACATCACGCCCGACACGCAGTTCGACCAGTCGTTCGGTTATGCGAACGATCGCCAGTTCCTCTACGCGAGCGATCCGGCCATCCCGACCGACCAGATCAATTCGCAGCGCATCAGCACGTCGACGTCGTTGACGCATCAGGAACGCGGGTTCCGCCTGTTCGGGCTGCCGCTGTCGGGCGAGACCAAGCTCGCGTACGACTTCACGCGCGAGCAGGCGTTCCTGCCGGTCGATATGCCGGGCGGCATACCGACGCGCAACGATTCCGCGTTCTCGCTGCATCAGTCGGCGACGCTCGGCAGCGTGACGATGTTCCTCGCCGGGCGACATGAAATCATCGCCGGGCAGTCGGTGAATACGGGTAACGCGGCGCTGTCGTGGGCGATCACGCCGGTGTATACGGCGCGCGTGTCGTACGGCAATGCGTTCAAGCTGCCGACGTTCAACGACCTCTACTACCCCGGCTACGGCAATCCGGATCTCAGCCCGGAACGCAACACGTCGGTCGAGGCCGCGGTCGATGCGAACACGTCGTACGGTACGTTCACGGCCGCGATCTACGACACGCGGGTCACCAACCTGATCGCGTACAACCCGGCGACGTTCTCGCCGATGAACATCGGTCGCGCGCATATTCGCGGGATCGACCTGTCGTACAAGGGGACGATCGGCCGCTCGACGCCGGTGAGCGTCGCGGTCGGGATCCTGAATCCGCAGGACGAGACCAACGACTCCTGGCTCAGCCGCCGTCCGCGCCAGACGGTCAGCATCAACATCGATCACACGTGGGATGAACTCCACCTGCATGCGTTGAGCACGGGGGCGTCGCTGCTTTACGGCGGCACGACGTTCGACGATCCGGCCAACTCGACCTACCTGCCGTCGTACCTGACGGTGGGCCTGCGCGCGTCGTACCGGATCAATTCGCACCTGACGGTGTCGGCGACGGTGTCGAACCTGTTCGACCGGCAGTACATGACCGCGTATGGATACAACACGCTTGGGCGGACGGCGTTCGGGAAGGTGAGTTACACGTTCTGACGGGTGGATGGGGAGGCCTTGGCGCGGTGGGCGGCGAGGTCTCCCGTCCGGAAGCGGTGTTCGATGCTTCCGTCACCGGGTATGGGAAACGGTATTCCGCTCCAAACCCGTCGACGGGCTGATGACTGCGGATCTGCCGGTCTTTCGGTCGCGCCACGGGCGTCAATGTCCGTATCAACGCTGTTAGACTGCGGACGCCTTCCCCGTAGATGTACTCACCATTCAGGACATCGACATGACCGAATGCACGCTCACGTTTGCCAGTCAGATCGAATGGGAAAGCTGGTTAGGGGAAAACGGCAGCACGTCAACCGGCGCATGGCTGCGTCTCGCGAAAAAAGGCGCCGGGCTGCGAACCGTCACCTACGAACAGGCGCTGGAAAGCGCCCTCTGCCATGGCTGGATCGATGGTCAAAAGCGGGCCGGGAACGACCAATACTGGTTACAACGCTTCACCCCACGCACCGCCAAAAGCCTGTGGTCGCAACTCAACAGGGACCGGGCCGAAGCACTGATCGCCGCAGGCAGAATGCGCCCGCCCGGCATGGGCGAAATCGAGAAGGCCAGGAAGGACGGCCGCTGGAACGCTGCTTATACGTCGGCCAGCAACTCGACCGTGCCGGACGACCTGCAGGCGGCTCTGGACGCCAATCCCGGAGCCAAGAAATTCTTCGCAACCCTGAACAGCCGTAACCGCTATGCGATCCTGTATCGCATAGAGAATGCCAAAAAGCCCGAAACAAGGGCGCGCAAAATCGGGGAGTTCATCGACATGCTGATGCGTGGCGAAACGTTCCATCCATGAGTTTTTCGCCGACGGAGATTTTCCCGAACGTGGGGGATACATCCCGTCATGGCCGCTTCGGCTCGGCATCGGTCATCACACACTCGTTCCATTCTTCGGACTATGATGATCCGGCCGGCAGCCACGGGGCTGCCGGCCCACGCTTCCTCGATACATTTCACGTAACGCAACGCGCATTCCCGAGCGCAGCGACCAGGGTGAATCATGGATCAACACGAAGACTTCATCGTGCGCACCATGTCGGCCGACGAGGTAGCCATGTCGATCGAATGGGCAGCGGCGGAAGGCTGGAACCCCGGCCTGCATGATCCTTCCTGTTTCCGGGAAGCGGACCCGGCCGGGTTCTTCGTCGGCGTCTGGCGTGGCGAGCCGGTCGCGTGCCTCGCCGCCGTCGCCTACGACGAACGCTTTGGTTTCATCGGCCTTTACATCGTGAAACCCGGGTTTCGCGGCAAGGGCTTCGGCATCCGAATCTGGCAGCACGGCATGCGTTACCTCGCCGATCGCAACATCGGGCTCGATGGTGTCGTGGCCCAGCAGGCGAACTACCGGAAGTCCGGATTCGCGCTCGCGTACCGCAACATCCGCTATCAGGGGCGCGTGGACGGCATCGGGTGCGCGCAGGTGACCGCCGCGGCCGACGTGCCGTTCGAGCAGTTGCTCGCCTACGACCGCCAGTGCTTTCCAGCGGCACGCGCGCGTTTCGTCTCCGCGTGGATCGCGCAGCCGGATGCCGTGGCGCTCGTGGCCGTCGACGCCGGCCGTATCGCCGGATACGGTGTCGTGCGACGCTGCAAGGCGGGCTGCAAGGTCGGCCCGCTGTTCGCCGACGACGCAGGCGTTGCCACCGGGCTGTTTCGCGCGCTGGCCGCGCGCATGCCCGGCGAGGTCATCGTGCTCGACGTGCCGGAAACGAACCCCGCAGCCGTCGCGCTGGCGGAACGGCACGGCATGACGAGCGTGTTCGAAACCGCGCGGATGTACACGCGAGACGCGCCGCCGATTGCAATCGATCGCGTGTTCGGGGTGACGTCGTTCGAGCTGGGGTAATCGTCCCGAACGGCGCGGACGCCCAAGGCGCTACGCGATGCAACGTCAGCAAGCGTGGCTGGGTAATTCCGCCCTCTACGGCCCTTGTACGGCAGGTACGGGCATCGTGCGGGCATCAACGGGCCGCCCGTCGGAACGGGTGATGCGCAGACGACGCAGATCCCGATCGCCGCGACAGCCGGGTGGAAATGGCTTACATGCTCGATGCATGTTTGTCTCCGCTTCCTGACGCACGGCACCCGACCAAAGCGGCCATCCCCGATCACATGAAGCCATAGCGCTTCGACGCAGCGGAACACGTCATCCCAATGACGCACAGGCAGAACCGGCACGCCCGGAAAATTGACATCCCCACCGAACCTAATACAATTAGCCTTTTGACTAACTCGAATAGCATCTGTCATGGCACGCGCCGGCATCACCCTGGACAAACTCGTCGAAGCCGGCGCACAGCTCGCCGATGAGACCGGCTTCGAGCACCTGACCGGCGCAGCGCTCGCGCGTCACTTCGACGTCAAGCTCGCCAGCCTGTACTCCCATGTCCCGAGTTTCGACGATCTCAAGAACCGGATCGCACTCTTCGCGCTGCGGGAACTCGCCGACCGCGCAACCGAAGCACTGGCCGGCCGTACCGGCAAGGATGCACTGACAGCGCTCGCCAACGTCTATCGCGACTACGCGCGCGAGCACCCCGGCCGTTTTGCAGCCGCGCGCCACCCGCTGAGCGTCGAGCGCGCCACTGAAAGCGCCGGCGGCCGGCTCGTCAGGATGACCTCGGCCGTGCTGCGCAGCTACGACATGCCGGAAGCCGAGCAGCCGCATGCGATCCGCCTGCTCGGCGGCTTTTTCATGGGCTACGTCACACTCGAAAGCGCCGGCGGGTTCTCGCACAGTGCACCGGCTTCCGACGCGTCGTGGTTGCGCAGTCTCGATGCGCTGGACGTGATGCTGCGCCACTGGCCTTGCGCCGCATGACTCGCCCAACGGAGCCGAATCGATGAAAGACCAACCCGACGGCGTGGTCCTGCCGACCCGTGTCGTCCCCTTCCCGGCCTCGATCAGCGAAGAGGCGCGAGCCGCGTTGCAACGGCTGGTCGGCAGCGACGGCGTGCCGCTGAACGCGCTGCACGTGATGCCTGCCCCGGACGATTTCGACGCATGGATGCGCGTGAAGGCGGCCGCCGACGCACACTACGCGGCGGCCATCGAGCAGCTCGGCGGTCATCTGCGTTCAAGCGTGGAGACGATCCGGGCCGGCGCCGCGGACGTGCACGTCGCCACGCCCGAGGCAGTGGCTTCCGGCGAATGCGCGTACATCGACCTGCATGGCGGTGCGCTGGTTCTCGGCGGCGGCGCCGCATGCCGCGCCGGCGCGCAGATGCAAGCCGACCGGCTCGGCATTCGATGCTACGGCGTCGACTATCGCCTGCCGCCCGAACATCCGTATCCGGCCGCACTCGACGATTGCATCGCCGCGTATGCGTACGTGCTGGAGCGCTACGCACCGAAAAACATCGTCATCGGCGGGCGCTCGGCGGGCGGCAACCTCGCCGCCGCGATGGTGCTGCGCGCCCGCGACGAAGGGCTGCCGCTGCCGGCCGCGCTGGTGCTGTTGTCGCCGGAAGTCGACCTGACCGAATCCGGCGACAGCTTCGAAACCAACCGCCTCGTCGACGTGGTGTTGCCGACGTCGCTGATGCCGAACAACCTGCTCTACGCGAACGGCGCCGATCTCGCGCATCCGTATCTGTCGCCGCTGTTCGGCGATTTCGCTGCCGGTTTCCCGCCGACCTTCATCCAGAGCGGCACACGCGACCTGTTCCTGTCGAACGCGGTCCGCCTGCATCGCGCATTGCGGCGCGCACAGGTGCCGACCGAGCTTCACCTGTTCGAAGGCATGCCGCATGGCGGGTTCATGGGCGCGCCCGAAGACATGGAACTGGGCCAGGAAATCGCGCGCTTCGTGCGTGCGCATTTGCCTGCCTTGAATTGACTACATCGAGCGTCGGACGATGAACGGCAAACCCCACAAGGACGACATCGGCATCGGCCCGGATCGCTGGATCGCATTCGGCGATCTGTCGGGCGGGCAGGCGCAGGCGGTCGCGATCGATCCCTGTCTGGCCGGGGTCATGTCGTTGATCGATGCACTGGAGACGGACTGTGTCGCCGAGTGCTGCGGCATCGACGCATTCGGTTTCTGGCCGGACGAGATCGCGGTTGCCGTGAGCACGCTCGATAGCGCCGCGCTGGCACGGCTCGCCGACGATCTGCTGTCGGTTCAGCGTGCGATCGACGCGTTGCCGGCCGATCTCGTCGTCAGCACGCGGATGAACCAGTTTTTCAGGAAGGCGGTGTTAGTCGAGTTGCTCGCGCATATCCGGACGACTATCGACGCGATCCGGTCGCAGCGCGATGCGCGCGACGCATCGGCCTAAATGACGGCGCGCACGCCCGCGACCACCTGAATCACGCCGAACGCCGCGACGACCGCGGCCGACACACGCGACAGCCCGTGCATGAACGCGAACGACATCCGCGTGCGCAGCGCGGCGGTCGTACCGCTCAGGCACAGCCACCACATCGCGGAGCCGATGAACACACCGGCGACCATCAGCGCCACGGCCGGCCACATCGCGCCTTCCCGCGCTCCCGTCAGCGGGCCGAGCGCCGCGAAGATCCCGACGAACGACAGGATCGTCATCGGGTTCGACAGCGTCAGGCCGAACGTCGTCAGGAAGTCGCGCAGGACGGTCGTGCGCGGCAGGTCGCGTTGCGCCGTCGACGCGGCCGGCGCCTGGCGCGCGATGGTCCACGCCAGCCACACGAGAAATGCGCCACCGGCGATTTTCAACCCGACGGTCAGCATCGGGAACGCCGTGACGATACCCGCGATGCCGAGCGCACCGAGCAGGCCATAGATCGCATCGGCGCACGCGGCGCCGACGCCCGTCGCGAATCCCGCCTGAAAACCGCGGCTCAGGCTGCGCTGGATGCACAGCATGCCGATCGGGCCGACCGGCACCGCGATCGACAGCCCCATTACGACGGACTTGATGAACAGCATCGCCTGCTCCTTGCGACATGTGACGCGTTGAACAGGCATCGTAGGGAAAGTCCGGTCATCGCTGAATGCGGTTTTTAAGGAAAAATGACGGCTCCACCTTAAAAAATTCCACCGCGATGGACGATCTGGACTGGAAGGTACTGGCGCTGTTGCAGGCCAACGGCCGCATCAGCTACACGGAGCTGGCGCGCCAGGTGCACCTGTCGGTGCCGGCGGTGACGGAGCGCGTGAAGCGCCTCGAAGCGGCCGGCGTCGTCGAGGGCTACACCGCGCGGATCAATCCTGCCGCCGCCGGCTATCCGGTCAGCGCGCTGATCGGCATCACGGTGCCGCAACCGGCGAAAGCGAAATTCCTCCGGTTGCTGGAGACGATTCCCGAAGTCGTCGAATGCCATCACGTGACGGGCGCGGACTCGTATGTGATGCGACTCGTCGCGATCAGCATGACCCATCTCGAACAACTGATCGAACGCATCAACCTGTACGGCGAAACACGCACGTCGATCGTGATGTCGACGCCGCTGCCCGCACGCGGATTGGCGCGGCCGCCGTCGCCGCGCGACATCGTTCGCGATTGACGCATCGAGCGGCCCCGCCCGGTCCGCTTTCCGCAGAAGACCATCAGGAAACCCGCCGGCGGTAACCGGAGGCCAAACTTCATCTGGCCGGTTACCGCCGTGACGATCCGGACCGATCGGCTACTTGCCGGCCACGCCGCCAAGCAGGCCGCCCACCAGCCCCGTGATGGGCGCGAGCGGATTAGCGAGCGCCCCCAGCGGCGAGCCGCCATCCGCGCCGGTCGCGGAACCGTTGTGAACCGTCGCCGGCATGCCGCCGACCACGCTCGTCACCAGGCCCGCCACCGGCACCGCGCCGTTCGCGCCGCTCGGGTTCACGAGGCCGCCCACATTGGTCACGGTGTTGCCGACCGCGCGAACGAGCCCGCCGACGCCGCCGACCAGCGGCTGGGGCGACGTGGACGTCACCTTCCATCCCGCCGACGTGATCGCGCCGCCGATCTGTCCGAGCAGGCCCGCGACCGGCTGTCCGAGGCCGGTCGCCGTGCCGACCTGCTGCGTGACCTGGCCGACGGTCGTGACGAGCGGCGTGATCGCGGTGCTGATCGCCTGCGTCGTCTGCTGGACCGGGGCCGACGACAGGGCCGAGCCGAGCATGGTGCCGCCCGTCTTGATGCCGCCGGACACGGTGTCGAGCAGGCCGCCGACCGGGGTCGTGAGCGGCGCCAATGGCGACAGCGGGCCGGTGCCGAGCGCCTTCACCGTGTCGCCGAGGCCGGCGACCGGATTGCTGACCGAGCCGACGATGGAGCCGAGCCCGGCGACCGTCGTGCCGACGGGGTTCGCCGTGAAACCGGTCTGGCCGATGCCGTTGCTCACGGCGTTCGACGTGTCGCGGATGATCGTGCCCACGCCCGTGACCGTGTTGCCGAGGCCGGTGGTCACGCCGTTGCCCACTCCCGGCGGATTCGCTTCACTGATCGTGGCGCCGGCGGCCATGACGACCGCCCCGACGGAACTGATGATGCCGTTCGTGCCGGGGGTTCCGCTGGTGCCGCTTGTGCCGCCGGTTCCGCTCGTTCCGCTCGTTCCGCTCGTTCCGCTCGTTCCGCTCGTTCCGCTCGTTCCGCTCGTTCCGCTCGTTCCGCTCGTTCCGCTCGTTCCGCTCGTGCCACTGGTTCCGCTCGTGCCGCTGGTTCCGCTCGTGCCGCTGGTCCCACTCGTGCCGCTGGTTCCGCTCGTGCCACTGGTCCCCCTCGTGCCGCTGGTTCCACTCGTACCACTCGTCCCACTAGTCCCACTAGTCCCACTCGTCCCACTCGTCCCACTCGTCCCACTAGTCCCACTCGTCCCGCTCGTCCCACCCGTCCCGCTCGTACTCGTTCCGATGTTGTTGCCACCCGGCTTCGGCGCCGTGACATCGCTGCCACCGCACGCCGCCAGCGCACACGCCGCGGCAATCGCGGCGAGCGCAACGTTCGCCTTGATGAAATGATTTTGCATGGAAGCCCCCGTCTGCAATTCAGCGCGATCCTTCCTGCAAGCATCTACCGTGCCATGCCCGTCGGTTCCGGGAACGATCCCGCCGCCGCACCGCAGCGCCCCTGCCGACGCCATACTCCCGCGCAGCACATCGCCCGCGCCTCCACCCGCGGCGTTCAATCCGGCCGTGCGTTCCGGCAGCACCGACGTAACACCGATCCGGCGTTACGTAGCACGACTCCAAAAAAAACGGCCGGGACCGCACACCGCCGGTCCCGGCACATTGCACATGCCACGCGTCGTCACGGACGCTTCACGATCTTCACGATCGTAAGCGTGCCGTTCACGCTTTCGACCCGCACCCTGACCTTGTCGTCGACATGAAGCGACGTCAGCATCGCAGCATCCTCGACCTTGAACGCCATCGTCATCGGCGGCATCCCGACGTTGTCGAGCGGGCCATGCTTCAACATGACCAGCCCGCGCCCGGCATCGATCTCCTTGACCTCGGCATCGGTCAGCGCCGCATCCGGCGCCGACATCTTCGAGCTCCCCATGCTCATCGCAGGCATGTCGCTGCCCGCGAACGCCGGCATCGCGACGACTGCCGCCGCGCACCACGCGGCGAAAGCGTGAAAGCAGGTCTTCATCGATCGCCCCCCGCAGCCCCGACGACATTCCCGTTGTTCATCGAAGCCGCGACGTGGATGCCCGGCTCAAACGAACAACGTCGCACCGGCCCATGCGATCAGCACGACGCCCAGCACGCGCCCGGCGCGCTCGCCGCCGGGCAGGATTTTTTCCGCGAACACGAACACCGACAGCGCGGCGATCCACACGACGTTCATCACGCCGCCGACGAACAGCAGCGCCATCAGCAACCCGCAGCACCCGACGCAATACATCCCGTGTCGCGCACCGAGCAGGAAACTGCCGGCGATGCCCGGACGCCAGTGCGCAACCAGAAAGGCGGCCGGCGCGCGGCATTGCCGAAGGCATGCACGTTTCAGCGGCGAGAATTGATAGAGCCCGGCCAGCGCGAGCACGGCCGCGGAAAGCACCGCACTCTTCGACCACAGCATCATCGCGGAGATCAGCCCGGCCGGCTGCAGCAGTTCCTGGAGCAACGCCGCGCCGACCGAGAACGCGAACCACGCGGCCAGATAGCCGGCCAGCAGCGACAGCGACGTCAACGCAGCCGCCGCACCGTCCGCGCCGCGATGCGTTAGCACACGCCGGTAGAGCATCACGAGCGGCGCCGCGCTGGGCGTCATCATCGCGATCATCATCACCCACCACATCACGATCACGGTCGGCAGCGACGGATCCATGCTGCCCATGTCGCCCGTCAGCCGATGCGGAAAGAGCGCGATCGCCGTCATCTGCAGCGCCGACATGCCGGTGCCTGCGCCGGTCCACAGGTAGAACCAGCACACGCCGACGAGCGCGGCCATGCCGAGCAGCGTGACGACGCGCTCGCGCCCGAGCCAGGTGTCGAACGGGGTCATGCCGCCGCGCGATGCCGGATCAGCCCGTGGTTGTTCAGGTGCAGCCGCGCGAACTGCGCATAGGTTCCGTCGAGGTTCAGCACGATGTTGCCTTGCGAGCGCCCGGTGCCCGAACCGATCTCGGCGAGTTCGTACTCGAAACCGTTCGGCAGGTCGATCCGCGCGCGATGCTCGGCACCCGTCACCGGGTTGCGGATCGGATCGCCCGCGACGTCGAACACGCCGTCGACATGAATCCGGCCGTGCCGCGCATCGACATCGACGTCGAAATCGATCTTCGTGAAGATCGGCTCGAACGCGTGCTCGAGCGTCGACGCGAATACCGCGAACATCGTCGCAAACGGATCGGTATCCTGACCGGTCATGATCTTCAGCACCGCTTCGCGCTGCGCCGGACTCGCGCGCTCGTCGACGATCGGCTGACACTTGCCCCGGCCTTCGTGGACCGCCCCCGGCCACTGAAACACGACCGCGATCCTGACGCCGTCGAGCACCACGTCGCCATGGTGGCCGCTGTCGATCGAAATCGCACCCATTGCTTCGCATCCGCCGTGCGTCGGCGGTGCATTGAACTGGCAAGGGCATCCGTATGAGCAATTGCAGCTCATCATTTCGGTGCCCTGAATCTCCCACGGCGTCATGGCTTCACCTCGCGCGCTGTAACACATGAACGCTTCGAATCTAGTGCACGGCATCGGGGAAATCAAAGCGGGAACGGATGACCGATACGGCAGGAGAAACCCGCGAATTCCGGTGTCGCGCATGTCGCGTCGACCGGCTCGCGGACGGCCGCTCAGATCCAGACGTCACGCCCGCACGTCACACGACCAGCGACGCGACGATCGCACACCACACGGCACTTGCGCCGCACAGAAACACGCGCCGCGCGACGAGCATCCGCGACTCGTCGCCGGCAGTCTTCATCGGCGAAGTCGCGAGAAACGGAACGCTGGCGAGGCACGCGAAACCCGCGAGCGCGAGCACGATCACGACGTAATCGCCGAACCGCCAGGGCAACGGTTCGTGCAATCCCCAGTAGCCGAGAAACAGCATGCCCATCGAAAACATCGTCGCGGCGGCCGAACTGAGCGCGACCACCGATCCCGTCGGAAATTGCATGGGAGCCTCTCCTCGCGCAGCATGCGCGACGCCGGATCATTATCCCGGCGCGGAGGGGAAAAGCACAACGCCGGCCGGCCGCAACCCGCGCGGCGCGCGCTCGAGCAACGATACGCCGATCGCTTCCTCGAGCAGCCGCAGATGCGTGTCGATCGCGGACGGCGCGGCGCCGATGATCGTTGTCACGGATTGACAGAAACCGGATTCGCGCGATGGAAGTGCCCGCCTTCAACCCGGCTTCTTCGTGGCCTGCACGACGGAAATCCAGCCCACCACCGCCGCGGCGACCCAGCAACAGGCGATCATCAGGTCGAGATCCATCCAGCCTTCGAAATTCGCGCTGTTTTCGAAGCTGCAGCGCTGATGGCCCCTGACCCACACGCAGCCGCTGATGAGCTGCTGGATGTGCATATAAACGCTGTAGACAGCAAAAGCCGACGCGATGACCGTGAGCCGCAAACGGACGTTCTTTTTCATGTGACGCGAATGCCGGTGGAAAGCCAGTGCCGATCTTACGGCAACGGCAACCTGCCCGGCAATCCGTCGCATCCTGCCCCCGGATGCCTTTCGCTCACGCGTCGATCCGCCTGATCGTCCTCAGGCAATCCGCTGCCAGCTGCTGATAAATCCGCGTGCCGTTCGCCTTCGCGTCGATCTCCGCGTCGCTCAGCCGACGCACGACCCGCCCCGGCATGCCCGCGAGCAGCACGCCGCGCGGCACGTCGTAGCCGGCCTTCACGAATGCGCACGCGGCAACGATCGTCGTGGCGCCGATGGTCGCGCCGTCCATCACGACCGCATTCATTCCAATCATCGTGTCGGGTTCGAGCGTCGCGCCATGCACGATCGCGCCGTGACCGATGTGGCTGTTGACGCCGAGGCGGCACGTCTCGCCGATCCCGACGTGCAGCACGCAGCCATCCTGCACGTTGCTGCCGTCCTCGACGACGATCGCACCGAAGTCGCCGCGCAGGCTCGCATGCGGGCCGATGTAGCAGCGCGCGCCGATCGTCACGTCGCCGATCACGACCGCGCTCGGGTCGATGTACGCGGACGGATCGACGCGCGGCCGCATCCCGTTGAATTCGAACAGCGGCATCGTCAGAGCGCCGCGACCGCTTCCGGCACGAGCGCGAACAGGTCGCCGACCACGCCGTAGTCGGCCACGCTGAAGATCGGCGCTTCCGGGTCCTTGTTGATCGCGACGATCACCTTCGAATCCTTCATGCCGGCCAGATGCTGGATCGCACCCGAGATGCCCACCGCGATGTACAACTGCGGTGCGACGATCTTGCCGGTCTGGCCGACCTGGTAGTCGTTCGGCACGTAGCCGGCGTCGACTGCCGCGCGCGATGCGCCGAGCGCCGCCGACAGCTTGTCGGCCAGCGGCTCCAGCACCTTCGTGTAGTTCTCGCCGCTGCCCAGACCACGGCCGCCCGACACGATGATCTTCGCGCTCGTCAGCTCCGGACGGTCCAGCTTCGTCACTTCACGGCTCACGAACTGCGACTTGCCGGCGTCTGCCGCCGCCTCGATCTTCTCGACCACCGCGCTGCCGCCTTCCGCTGCAACCGGATCGAAACCCGTCGCGCGCACCGTGATGACCTTGATCGGGTCGCTCGACTGCACCGTCGCGATCGCGTTGCCCGCGTAGATCGGGCGCTCGAAGGTATCGGCCGACACGACCGCCGTGATCTCGGAGACCTGCGCGACGTCCAGCTTCGCGGCGATACGCGGCGCGATGTTCTTGCCGTACGCAGTCGCAGGCGCGAGGATGTGCGAATAGTTCTTCGCGATGTTCAGCACGGTCGCCTCGACGTTTTCCGCGAGGCCCGCTTCGAGCTGCGGCGCATCGGCCAGCAGCACCTTCGATACCCCCGCGATCTTCGCTGCCGCATCGGCCGCGCCTTGCGCGTCGTGGCCCGCGACCAGAACATGCACGTCACCGCCGCCTGCCGCGCCGAGCGCCTGCGCAGCCGCGACCGCATTGAGTGTCGCGGCCCTGATCGATGCGTTGTCGTGTTCCGCAATTACCAGAATCGTCATTTCGTTGCGTTCCCTGTTACAGCACCCTGGCTTCGGTCTTCAGCTTCGCGACCAGCGTCTGCACGTCCGACACCTTCACGCCGGCTGCGCGCTTCGGCGGCTCGTTCACGTTGAGCACTTTCAAACGCGGCGTCACATCCACGCCAAGGTCGCCGGGCTGCACAATCTCGAGCGGCTTCTTCTTCGCCTTCATGATGTTTGGCAAGGTCACGTAGCGCGGCTCGTTCAAACGCAGGTCGGTGGTCACCACGGCCGGCAGCGTCAGCGACAGCGTTTCCGCGCCGCCGTCGACTTCGCGCGCAACCGTCGCACGCCCGTCGGCTACCACCACCTTCGATGCAAACGTCGCCTGCGGCAAACCGGCCAGCGCGGCCAGCATCTGCCCGGTCTGGTTCGAATCGTCGTCGATCGCCTGCTTGCCGAGAATCACGAGCGACGGCTGCTCCTTGTCGACCAGCGCCTTCAACACCTTCGCGACGCCCAGCGGTTCTACGCTGTCGTTCGACTCGACGAGGATCGCGCGATCCGCGCCGATCGCCAGCGCCGTGCGCAGCGTTTCCTGCGCCTGCGCGACGCCGACCGACACCGCGACCACTTCGGTCACGACACCGGCCTCCTTCAACCGCACGGCCTCCTCCACCGCAATCTCGTCGAACGGGTTCATCGACATCTTCACGTTCGCGATGTCGACGCCCGTCCGGTCGGATTTCACGCCGACCTTCACGTTCGCGTCGACCACGCGTTTCACTGCCACGAGCACTTTCAACTGCGCGTCTCCCTTGTGGTGCGATAGCCGCGTCAGCGCGCGGTATAACCGCCGTCGATCACGAGCTCCGCGCCCGTCACGTAACGGCCGGCCGGCGACACGAGATACAGGATGCCGGCCGCGATGTCGCGCGGGCTGCCGATCTTCGCCATCGGGACGTGCGTCTGCAGGTAGCCGAACACGTTGTCCGGGTCCTGCCCCATCTGGCGGAACGCGTCCTCGAGCATCGGCGTGCGGATATAGCCGGGGTGCACCGAGTTCGCGCGGATGTTCTTCGCCGCGTACAGCATCGCATCGACCTTCGCCATCATCCGCACCGCGGCCTTCGACGCGTGATACGCGGGCACATCGGGGCCGCCGACGATCCCGTACATCGACGACAGGTTCACGATCGACCCGCCGCCGGCCGCGTCGATGTGCGGAATCGCGGCACGCGTGCACAGGAACACGCCGTTCACGTTCACGTCCTGCACGCGCTGCCACTGCGCAAGCGTGAGCTCGTGCGTCGGCACGTTGTGGCCTTCGATGCCCGCGTTGTTGACGAGCACGTCGAGGCGCCCGAAGCGCGCGACGATCTCGCCGAACACGCGCGCCACGTCGGCCTCCTGCGTCACGTCGAGCGCCCAGAACGCGGCCTGGCCGCCCTGCGCGCGAATCTCCTCGACGAGCGCTTCCGCCGGTTGCGACAGCACGTCGAGAATCGCGACGCTCGCCCCGGCCGCGGCCAGCGTGCGCGCGGTCTCCGCGCCGATGCCGCGCGCGCCGCCGGTGATCGCGGCCACCTTGCCGCGCAGGTCGAACAGGTCTTCGATGAGCTTCATGTCGTCTCCATGTATGTGTTCAGACGGCCCGCCCGCATCGGGGCAGGCCCTCGCGGGCATCCGGCGTTATCGCGTATTCCGCGCCGCAAGAAAATCGAGGCATTCCCGATTGAAATAGTCGGCGTGTTCCACCATCACCCAGTGGCCGCACCGGTTCATCAGCACGAAACGCGCGTCGCGACAGTGTTCGAGGAACTTCAGCGCGCCGCCGACCGGATTGAATCGGTCGTCCGTTCCCCAGAAACCCAGCACCGGGCAGCGCAGGTCGCCGAGCGCACCGGTCAGGTTCGGCACGCTCATCGTCGACAACACTTCGGTCGGCTGCTCGACGCACACCTTCATCCGCTCGGCCACGAGCGCGTCGGTGACGATCGCCGGATCGTGCACGAGCAGCGTCAGCAGCTCGCGCATCGTGTCGTCATTCATCTGGCGATTGGTGAACAGCTTCACCATCCGCTGGATGCCCTCCATCCGGAAATAGGTGTCGCGATCCTCGACGCCGCCCGGCGCCATCATGATCAGCCCGTCGACTTCGTCCGGGTAATCGAGCGCGTACTTGAGTGCGATCGCGCCGCCGAGCGAGTTGCCGAGCAGCACGGCCGGCCCGATCCCGAGCGCGTCCAGTTGCGCATGCAGCGCGCCGACGAAGAAATCGAGCGTATAGGCGACGTCGGACGGCTTCGACGACTGCCCGTAGCCCGGCAGGTCGACGACGATCGCGCGATGGCCGGCCGCCGCGAACGCGGGCACGTTGTGCTTGAAATTGCTGAAACCGCTGGCGCCCGGGCCGCTGCCGTGGATGAACACCACGGGCCGGCCCTCGCCCGCCTCGTAATGGTGCAGGCGCAGGCCGCCCGGCACGTCGGTGAAGATGCCGGCCGGCGGCGTCGTGGGGATCGTCATCGCGGGTTGTCTCCTTCGTCGTTCGATGGATGCCTGACCACGATGATTGCGTCGCCGGAGCCGGCCGGCATCGTCCTTTCAGACTACGAAGCCGCGCGCGCTTCTTCCTATCATCGGCCCACCGAAACGGAGGCAGACGATGAACGGATTCGACTACAGCGGCAAGACGGTGCTCGTGACGGGCGGCACCAAGGGCATCGGGCGGCGCATCGCCGAACGGTTTCTCGCGGCGGGCGCGCGCGTGTTCGTCTGCGGACGCAGCGCGCCCGACACGCCGCCCGCGGCCGGCGGCCGCACGGCGGCATTCGTCGCGGCCGACCTGCGCGACATCGAGCAGGTCGACACGATGCTCGCAACCATCCGCGCGGAGGCCGGCGGCCTCGACGTGCTCGTCAACAACGCGGGCGGCTCGCCGTTCGCGCTTGCAGCCGATGCGTCGCCGCGCTTCACCGAATCGATCGTGCGGCTGAACCTGATCGCACCGCTGCAGCTCGCGCAGCGCGTGAACGCGATCATGCAGCCGCAGCCCGAGGGCGGCGTGATGCTGTTCATCGCGAGCGTCAGCGCGTCGCGGCCGTCGCCCGGCACGGCCGCGTACGGCGCCGCGAAAGCGGGCCTCGTCAATGCGGTCACGTCGCTCGCGGTCGAGTGGGCGCCGCGGGTGCGCGTGTGCGCAATCAGCCCGAGCCTCGTCCAGACGGAATCGGCCACCGAAGGCCACTATGGCGACGACGATGCGCTCGACGCGATCCGCGCGACGATTCCCGCCGGCCGCCTCGCGACACCCGACGACGTTGCCTCCGCGTGCCTCTTTCTCGCGTCGCCCGACGCGTCGTACACGTCGGGCGCGAACCTCCGGCTCGACGGCGGCGGCGAACGGCCCGCGTTCCTGTCGGCGGCACAGGCGAACGCGCGATGACACGCGCCGCGCACGCGGCCTCGCGCGATCGTTGCCAGTCCTAGGGAAGTCATCTAGTTCATTTTGACGATTCCCTGCTACCGCGATCTCCCTACTCTGCCTCTCACGACAACACATAGTCGACCGTCGTCGATACCCCCAAGAGGAGACACCATGCATCAACGGATTTCGCGCCGTACCGGCAAGCGGGCAACCGCCACGCTGTCGACGCTGGCCGCCGCGCTGCTGACGTGCGCCGTTCCCGACGCGCACGCCGGCAGCACGATCGAGCTGGGCGCCGACACGACGCTGGACTACACGTTCACGCTCAGTTACGGCCTCGGCATGCGCACCCGCGCACCGAGCGGCAATCTCCTCACGCCGGCGAACATCAACGGCGACGACGGCGATCGCAACTTCGCGAAGAACAAGCTGATCGAGAACCAGGTCAGCCTGCTCGGCGAAGTGAACCTGAAGCACGACGACTGGGGTGTGTTCGTGCGGGCCGACACGTTCTACGACCAGGCGTACCACCGCCCGAACTACAACGACGCGCCGGGCACCGTGAACCAGTCGGGCCAGTACAACAATTTCACGAGCGACGCTCGCTACTGGTCGGGCGGCCACACGACGCTGCTCGCCGCGTACGCGTACAACACGTTCCACATCGGCTCGACGAGCCTGAACGTGAAGGTCGGCGATCAAGTGGTCGCGTGGGGCGAAAGCCTGTTCTTCCCGAACATCGCGGGCGCGCAGGGCCCCGCCGACGCGACCAAGTCGTACATGGCCGGCGCCGAGGTGAAGGACATCCTGCTGCCGGTGCCGCAGATCTCGACGCAGTGGCAGATCACGCCGAACTTCAGCCTGCTCGCGTACTACCAGTTCGCGTTCAAGGAGAACCGCCTCACCGCGCCGGGCACCTACTGGAGCTATTCGGACGTGGTTGGCCCGGGCGCGCAGTTCATCATCGGCCCGGGTGGGATGATCATTCCGCGCGGCGCCGACGACAAGCCGAGCGCACGCAACCAGTGGGGGATCGGCGCGCGCTTCCGCGTGTTCGGCGACACCGAGCTGGGCGTGTATCACCTGCACTACAACGACATGAACCCCAGTGTCGTCACGACGTACTTCCCGACGCTCCAGTACCAGCAGACCTACTTCAACAACATCAAGCTGACCGGTGCGAGCTTCTCGACGCAGGTCGGCCCCGTGAACGTCGCGGGCGAAGTGTCGTACCGCCAGGGCGCGGCCGTGCTCGTCAATACCGCGATGGGCCCGCAGTCGACGCGCGCGAACGTGCTGCAGACCAACCTGTCCGGCATCTACTCGATCGGGCCGAGTTTCCTCGCGAATTCGCAGTCGCTGATCGGCGAACTCACGTACGTGCACGCGGGCAGCATCTCGGAGCAAGGCGGGTCGACCACGCTCGCGAATTCGCGCAACGCGCTCGCGATGGAGATCGCGTGGACGCTCAGCTACAAGAACGTGTTCAACGGCTGGGATCTCGACGTGCCGCTGACCTACACGCACGACCTGACGGGCACGTCGCCGCTCGCCGGCGCGCTCGGCTCGCTGACGGGCCAGGGCGACCACCGCGTGACGGCCGGCGTGACGTTCACGCGCCTGAGCAACCTGCAGCTGTCGCTCGTCTACGCGAAGTTCCTCGGCTCGCCGAACCCGGTCACGCGCCCGCTCGCGGATCGCGACTACGTGCTGGCCACGGCGACCTATCACTTCTGAGCGGCCCGGCCGCTCGTCACTCAGCAAGAGGATTTGTCATGAAGCGAATTCGTCTCCCCCTCCTGCGCGCGTCGGCGATCGCCGCGTGCGCACTCGCCGCGACGGCGTCGTACCCGAAGGTCACGCCGGACGACCTGAAGGCGCTCGACGGCCAGTTGACCCCGATGGGCGCCGTGCGCGCCGCAAGCAAGGACAGCGGCGTGCCCGAGTGGTCGGGCAAGTGGCTCGGCACGCCGCCGGACGTGCAGTACAAGCGCGGCAGCCGTTACCCCGATCCGTACGCGAGCGAGAAGCCGGCCGCGACGATCACCGCGGAGAACATGGCGCAGTACGCCGAGCACTTGACCGACGGCCAGAAGGCGATGTTCAAGCGCTATCCGGCCACGTTCAAGATCGTCGTCTACCCGACCCACCGCGACTTCCGCTACCCGGATTCCGTCTACAAGGACATTCGCACGTATGCGCCGGACTCGACGATGACGTCCGACGCAAACGGCCTCACGAACGCGCCGCCGACGGTGCCCTATCCGATCCCGAAGACCGCCGCCGAATTGCTGTGGAACCAGCGCTTCTCGTCGTCGATCGGCACCGAGCAGGCCACCTACGACCAGGCGGTCGTCTACTCCGACGGCAACATCGCGTGGGGCAAGGTGCGCTACGACATCTACTCGCCGCGCAACGTCGGCAAGTACGACGTGAAGAGCGACCTGAACAACCGCACGTACTACCGCAACGCGACGGAGCTGCCGCTGTCCGACCGCGGCTCGCTGATCGTCGGCTTCACGAACTGGGACAAGGCCGGCGCGGACAACTCGTCGCGCACGTGGATGTACAACCCCGGCACGCGGCGCGTGCGCCAGGCGCCCGAATACGGCTACGACCAGCCGCAGGGCCCGGGCGGCTTCCGCACGGTCGACGACGACCGCCTGTACAACGGCCCCGGCGATCGCTACGACTGGAAGATCGTCGGCAAGCGCGAGATCTACGTGCCGTACAACAACTACAAGGTGATGGACAGCGCGGTGAAGTACGGCGAACTGCTGACCAAGGGCCACGAGAACCCGAGCTACATCCGCTACGAACTGCATCGCGTGTGGGTGCTGCAGGCCACGCTGAAGAGCGGCTACCGTCACCAGTACGCGAAGCGCGTGCTGTACATCGACGAGGATTCGTGGCAATCGCTGCTCGCGGACAACTACGACGCGCGCGGCCAGCTGTGGCGCACCAACGTCGCGACGTCGCTGTACGCCTACGACGCGAAGGTGTTCTACCCGAGCGCGGTGTTCTTCCACGACCTGATCTCCGGCGCGTACATGGCCGACCGTCTGACGAACGAAGGCCCGATGCCGAAGCTCGACAACAGCCCGCAGTTCAACGAGGCGTATTTCTCGCCTGACGCGATCCGCAGTTCGGGCAACTGATCGACCGACGCGGCATGCCCGTGACCCACGCGCCGGAGCCCCGCTCCGGCGCACCACGCCGCCCGTGACGGCGGCCATTTCCATTCGAGGGCCCTTTCATGTCTTCCCGCCTGCATACGACGCTCGGCGACGAGCTGTACGCCGCATGGCACGCGCGCGCACCGGTCGCGCCGCTGTCGGGCCGGGCGCGCCGCCTGTCGCTCGACGACGCGTACCGCATCCAGCAGCGCTTCATCGAACGCCGCGTCGAACACGGCGAGGCGGTCGTCGGCAAGAAGATCGGCGTGACGAGCCAGGCCGTGCAGGACATGCTGAACGTGCGCCAGCCCGATTTCGGCATCCTGCTGTCGGGCATGCACTACGCGGCCGGCGAGGCGATCGCCGCCGATTCGCTGATCGCGCCGCGCGCCGAGGGCGAGATCGCGTTCATCCTCGCGCGCGACCTGCGCGGGCCCGGCATCGACCGCACCGACGTGATCGCCGCGACGGCCGCCGTCGCGCCCTGCTTCGAGATCGTCGACTCGCGCATCCGCGACTGGGCGATCCGCATCGAGGACACCGTCGCCGACAACGCGTCGTGCGGCGTGTACGTGCTCGGCGAAACGCGCGTCGACCCGCGCACGCTCGATCTCGCCGCGTGCGAGATGACGATCGAGAAGAACGGCGAGCCCGTCGCGCAAGGCCGCGGCGACGCGGCGCTCGGCCATCCCGCCGACGCGGTCGCGTGGCTCGCGAACACGCTCGCCGCGTACGACGTGCCGCTGCTTGCCGGCGAGATCGTGCTGTCCGGCTCGCTCGCGAAACTGATTCCGGTCACGGCCGGCGACGCACTGTCGATGCATATCTCCGGCATCGGCAGTTGCGACGTCCGCTTTATCTAAAGGAACCATCCTGATGAAGAAAATCAAATGCGCACTGATCGGGCCCGGCAACATCGGCACCGATCTGTTGGTCAAGCTGCGCCGCTCGCCGGTGCTCGAACCCGTGTGGATGGTCGGTGTCGATCCGGCCTCCGACGGCCTCGCGCGCGCCCGCGAATTCGGCCTGAAGACCACCGACAAGGGCGTCGACGGGCTGCTGCCGCACGTCGCCGCCGACGATATCCGCATCGCGTTCGACGCGACGTCGGCCTACGTGCACCGCGACAACTCCGACAAGCTCACCGCGCTCGGCGTGAAGATGATCGACCTGACGCCCGCCGCGATCGGGCCGTACTGCGTGCCGCCGGTGAACCTCGACGCGCATCTCGACAGCGCGCAGATGAACGTGAACATGGTCACGTGCGGCGGCCAGGCGACGATCCCGATGGTGTACGCGGTGTCGCGCGTGCAGCCGGTCGCGTACGGCGAGATCGTCGCGACGGTATCGTCGCGCTCGGTCGGCCCCGGCACGCGCAAGAACATCGACGAATTCACGCGCACGACATCCGGCGCGATCGAACAGGTCGGCGGCGCCCGCAAGGGCAAGGCGATCATCGTGATCAACCCGGCCGAGCCGCCGCTGATCATGCGCGACACGATCCACTGCCTGACCGACGGCCCGCCCGACGTCGACGCGATCACCGCGTCCGTGCATGCGATGGTCAAGGAAGTGCAAAGCTACGTGCCCGGCTATACGCTGAAGAACGGCCCGGTGTTCGACGGCAATCGCGTGTCGGTGTTCATGGAAGTCGAAGGGCTCGGTGATTACCTGCCGAAGTACGCGGGCAACCTCGACATCATGACCGCCGCCGCGGCCGCCACGGCCGAGCGTTTCGCCGAACAGATGCTGGCCGCGACGGCCGCCACAGCTTGAGTCGAGGAGTCACACGATGTCACTTGCAGGCAAGAAGATCACCGTCCACGACATGTCGCTGCGCGACGGGATGCACCCGAAGCGCCACCAGATCACGCTCGACCAGATGCGCAGCATCGCGCGCGGGCTCGACGCGGCCGGCGTGCCGCTGATCGAGGTCACGCACGGCGACGGGCTCGGCGGCGCCTCGGTCAACTACGGTTTCCCCGCGCACACCGACGAGGCGTACCTGGGCGCCGTGATCCCGGAGCTGAAGCAGGCAAAGGTGTCGGCACTGCTGCTGCCCGGCATCGGCACCGTCGAGCATCTGCGCATGGCGCACGAACTCGGCGTCGGCACGATTCGCGTCGCGACGCACTGCACCGAAGCGGACGTATCGGAACAGCACATCGGCCTCGCGCGCACGCTCGACCTCGATACGGTCGGCTTCCTGATGATGGCGCACATGTCGTCGCCGGCGCAGCTCGTCGTGCAGGCGAAGCTGATGGAATCGTACGGCGCGAACTGCATCTACATCACCGATTCGGCCGGCCACATGCTGCCCGACGACGTGACCGCGCGGATCGGCCAGGTGCGCGACGCGCTGAAGCCGGAGACGGAGCTGGGTTTCCACGGCCATCACAACCTCGCGATGGGTGTCGCGAACTCGGTCGCGGCCGTGGCGGCCGGTGCGAACCGGATCGATGCGGCCGCGGCCGGCCTCGGCGCCGGCGCGGGCAACACGCCGATGGAAGTGTTCGTCGCGGTATGCGACCGGATGGGGATCGAGACGGGCGTCGACGTGTTCGCGATCTCGGACGTCGCCGAGGATCTCGTCGTGCCGATCATGGATGCGCCGATCCGCCTCGACCGCGATGCGCTGACGCTCGGCTATGCGGGCGTCTACTCGTCGTTCCTGCTGTTCGCGAAGCGCGCGGAAGCGAAGTACGGGATTCCCGCACGCGACATCCTCGTCGAGCTGGGCCGGCAGCGGCTCGTCGGCGGGCAGGAGGACATGATCGAGGACGCAGCGCTGACGATGGTGCGGGCGCGGGAGGTGGCGGCGTAAGCGAGCGCCGGCGTCGGTGCAGTGCAACGGGTTGTCGGCATCGACAACCTCGCTTGCGCGGCACTGCTGCCGACGGGCCGGCTGCTCGCCGATTTGCACGGCCGGCGCCGCATCGTCATCGCAGGCACGGCCCCCTTCACCGTCGCGTCGCTGCTGTGCGCGCTCGCGCCTTCGATATCGGTGCCGCTCGCCGCATCACCGATGCTTCCCGCCGTGCCTGCGCCGCCGATGCGCTTCGCGCGCCTGCAGCAGCGACGGCATCAGCTCCTCGATGTATTGCCGCGCCTGCCCTCGCGTCACGATCTCGCTGAAGCGCTGATGGGCCTTGTCATGGCCGACCAGCGCCGCATGCGCTTTCTTCAGGATGTGTAGGTACGCGATCAGGCTCGTGCCGTCGCGCACGGGCAGCGCATCGCGCGGGTCCGGTGTCGTACTCATGTTCCGATCCTTTGCGGACAATCCGTCCGGCACGTAGTCGTCACGAGCGCCAGCAGGTCGTTCGCGAGACGGTCGCGGTCGGTCAGCGGCGCCAGGCCGAACAACCGCTCGAGCGTCGCGGCGACCGACGCATGGTCGTACACCGTATGGTCGACCCGCCCGGCCGCGACCCACGGCGAAATCACGATCGCCGGCACCCGCACGCCGTACACGTCGAACCCGAAGCCGCTCGCGTTCAGCGTCGCCGCCGCGCCATCGTTCGGCGGCGGCGCAGCGCCCGGCCCGACCGAATCGTAGAAGCCGCCGTGCTCGTCGTAGCAGATCACGAGCAGGCTGCTGTTCCACACCGGCGAATTGCGGATCGCGTTGTACACGCGCGCGACGAGCTGGTCGCCGCCGGCGAGGCCGTCCATCGGATGCTGCGAGCTGCCGTTCTGGTAGGTGCCGTGCACGATGTCGCCGTAACCGGGCTCGATGAACGTATAGCGCGCCGTATAGCCCGCCGCTAGATCGGCCTCGAAATGCGCGAGGTCGTCGATGTCGAAGAAGCTGATGCCCTTCAGCGACGCCACCTGCGGCACGTGGCCGAGCGGATTGCCCGTCTGGTCCTGGTAGATGCGCCAGTTGTCGTCGCCGAGCGCGGCGAAGATCGAACCCTTCGGATACGGGAAACCGTCGAACGCGTCCCACCCGGCCATTTCCTCCTTGGTGGGCGAATGGTCGAGCCCGGCCGACGACGCACCGTGCAGGAAAAAGCGATTCGGCCAGGTCGGCCCGGGCATCGACGCGTGCCACGCGTCGCACAGCACGAACGCGTTCGCGAGTGCGTGCAGCGACGGGGCCTGCGTCGCGATGTCGACGCCCTGCATGATCTTGCCCGCGTCGGCCGGCTGCGGCGGCTTGCCTTCGGAACGCGACGTCGCGTAGTTCGACACGAATCCGGTATTGCGGACCGGCGGATAGGCCTGCCCTTTCACGAACGGCACGCCCGCGCCGCAGAGCTGCTCGAGCACGTCGGTGAATTCGTGGCACGGATCGGTCGGCATCCGGTCGGGCGCGCCGCCGCCGAACGGATAGACCGCGCCGCCATACGCGTTGCTGTTGCCCGGCGACGCGGCGACGATGCCGGGGTAGCCCGACAGCGCGAACAGGTGATCGAAGGAGCGGTTCTCGAGCATCAGCACGAACACGTGCCGGATGCGGTCCTGAACCGACGGAGATGCGGGGGCTGCGTCTGCACTCATGGCGCCTCCTGGCGTCGCGCGACGAAAGTCCGGCTGGCACGGCCGTTGGCCCGCTGAAAGACGCTGAAGGGATTGAAAGCCGCACGCGCGGCGCGGGCCGCGAATTGCCGACGAGTGTACGACCGCGCCGGCCCGCACGTAAAGCCATACGCGAGCCGCACGCGAACCGCGTCGCCGCGCGTGCGGTCAGCCGCCGGCCGGCGCGGTTTTCCGCGTCACGACATCGGGCTGACGATCGCGTTGCGGCTGTCGGACGACAACGGCCAATGCGCGCCGCATCGACGTATCGGGCGGGATAGCGCGTCGAACGTTGACTTTCGCCGATCGGCCCGATACGATCGACGCACTTTCAAGACGCCCTCCCGGTCCGCCGGGAGGGCGTTTCGTTTTGGTTCACCCACCAAAAGGAAACGCCTTGAAATGAACCGTATCGACACCCTATCCTCCGCGCCGAACGCCGACCACGACGGCCTCGGCTACCTGCGGCACGGTACCGGCCCCGAATGCGTGATGGTCCTGCACGACTGGCTCGGCGACCATACGAACTACGCGGCGCTGCTCCCGTATCTCGACGAATCGACATTCACGTACGTGTTCGTCGACCTGCGCGGCTACGGCGAATCCATCCACCTGCGCGGCACCTGTACCGTCGACGAGATCTCGGCCGACTGCCTCGCGCTCGCGGACCGTCTCGGCTGGCCGCGCTTTCACGTGATCGGCCATTCGATGACGGGCATGGCGACACAACGGCTCGCCGCCGATGCGCCCTCCCGCATCAAGAGCGCGATCGCCGTGTGCCCGGTGTCGGCCGCCGGCAACCGCCTGAACGACGACGCACGCGCGTTCTTCGCGAGCACGGCCGTCGATGACGATGCGTTTCGCCGGCTCATGCGATTCGTGACGGGTGGATTGTCGGCGCGCTGGGCCGACCTGAAGCTGCGGCAGAACCGCGAGCGCGTGGCGCCGGCCTGCCGGCTCGCGTATCTCGACATGCTGACCGGAACGGATTTCGTCGACGATATCCGCGGGCTCGACACGCGCTTCCTGGTGATCGTCGGCGACAAGGATCCGGGGCTCGACGAAGCGGCGATGCAGGCGACGTTCCTCGCGTGGCACCCGAACGCGCGGGTCGCGACGATACCGAATAGCGGGCATTACCCGATGCAGGAGTGCCCGCCGTATTTCGCGATGGTCATCGAGGATTTCCTGCGGGACGCGGCTGCCTGAGCGTTGGCGCACGCGCGGCGGCCGGTGAAGGCGATGTGGGCCGCTGCGGCATGACGACGCTGCCGGCGGCCGGTAAACGGCAAGCAACGGGCCGTTCATCCGGATCGTCCGGCCGTGGAGGCCGGACGGGATTCGATCGGCACGCGGTTGCGCGCCGATCGTTGCCGCTTAACGACGCGGCCCGCCGGTGCGCTGCGGACGCGGCGAATTCGCGTCCTTGTGCCGGAAGTTGATGCGGCCCTTGGTGAGGTCATAGACCGACAGTTCCAGCGTCACGCGGTCGCCCGCGAGAATGCGGATGTGGTTCTTGCGCATGCGGCCGGACGCGTATGCGCCCACCACGACGCCGTTTTCCAGCGTGACACGGTATTTGCTGTCCGGCAGCACTTCGTCGACGATTCCGTCCAGTTCCAGCAGTTCTTCTTTTGCCAAACCAATTCCTCCAGACAAGGTAATTGACCGCAGCCGCGGCGATCTGCCCGGCGCCGTGTCCCGCAACGGGACGGCGGCCGGCAGGCTGCCGGGGATCGGTTCGTTCAGACGGGCCATGGGCCTGTCTTGCGATCGGAGCCCGGCGCGTTGCGGCGTTCAGGCGGTCGGTGGCGGCGGCGCATACGGCGCCGCGCAAGTCGGGACCGCGCCGGCAAGGCATGGCGGCGGTCTGCTCGGGTTGATGCGTTGAAGCGGTGATGCGCTGGCGAAGCGGCGGGCGCTTCGCGAGGGCGTTGCGTCGCACGCCGTACAGGCATGCGATGAGGGAGGCGACACGACCGATGCATCGTGAATGTCGCGATGCATCGGTCGTGCGCATCGGAAACGCGCCGGCTGCCGCCAAAGCGGCGCCGTGCGCGCCAATCCGTCCGGCGACGGCCACCGTTTGGCGGCCGCTGCCGATGCGGCTTACTGCGGCGTGATGTTCGACGCTTGCAGACCCTTCGGGCCGCGCTTCACTTCGAAGCTGACCTTCTGGCCTTCGGCCAGGGTCTTGAAGCCCGTGCCGCGAATTTCAGAGAAATGGGCGAACAGATCGTCGCCGCCGTTGTCCGGGGAGATGAAACCAAAGCCCTTGGTTTCGTTGAACCACTTGACGGTACCGGTATCCACAAATACTTCCTTAATACGAATAATTGAACATGCGCCCGCAATGGGCACAGAAAGACTCAAAAGAGGGAGAGACCAACGACCGCCGCACGGAGTGCGGCCAATGATGAGCAATCGAACTTCTTGAACACTTCGGCCATGGACACTACGCGGTAGCGGCCGTTTCGTCAAGTCATTTTGATGCGGCGCACAAGCACACCCGCCGCGTGCGCCTTGCGCGACGGGTGTTGCCGGCCGACGGGACGCATTTCGATGCGCCCCCGCTTTCCGGCCGGCGGACGGGCCGCCGGTTCTTACCGCGGCTCGAACACGTGATGCAGCGCCGGCGGTGCATCGCCTTCGCGAATCCGCATCTCGAACGCCTTGCGCGCGACGCTCGTCGGCCGCACGTCCGCCACGTCCAGGTAGAACTGCGAATACCAGTCGCGCATCTGGTACAGCGGCCCGTCGCCCTCGCACAGCAGCGGGTTGTCGATCCGCGTCTTGCTGTGCCAGATGTCGACGTCCTCGTAGAACGCGCGCTGCGCTTCCTTCACGTACGCGTTCGCGATCTCCGTGTTCTGCTCGTCGGACAGCCCGGCCACCTTTTTCACGATCACGCCGTAACGCAGCTCGAAGCTGTTCATGTCGATCGGCACGTGGCAGTTCAGCAGCACCGAGTGGATCGGCTGCCCGCCGCTCTGCCCCGTCATCTGCGTGATGTGCACGGCCGGCCCGAAATACGTCGACAGCGCGGTCAGGGCGTCGCCGCCGAGCTTCTCGCTGCGGCCGACCATCAGCTGCGTCGCCTTGTGGCCCTCGAACAGGTTCGCGAAATAGTCGATCGGCGCGCGGTGCACGGTCGCGAAGTGCGCGACGTCCGAGATGTTGTCGACCAGCTCGCGACAGTTGGCCTGGATCACCATCTTGTCGACGACCCAGCCCGACCATTCGTCGGAGAAGCACACGTCGAGGCGCGGAATCGCGACTTCGGGCGGCGGTGCGTTGCCTTCCGGGTCGTTCCAGACGAACAGCAGGTTGTTTTCCTCGCAGGTCGGCCATGCGCCGATGCGCGCCTTCGGCGGGATCCGCTTGCAGTATGGAATCGATGCGCACTGGCCTTCGCCGCTCCACGCCCAGCCGTGGAACGGGCACACGAGGTTGTCGCCCTGCACCGTGCCGAGGCTCAGGTCGGCGCCCATGTGCGGGCAGTACGCGTCGACGACGTTGACCTTGCCGGTCGAATCGGCGAACACGGCGAGCTTGCGGCCGAAGGCGTTCAGCGTGTGCGGCTTGCCGTCCTTGTAGTCGCGGGCGAGCCCGAGGCAGTGCCAGCCGCGCGCATAGCGCTGCGCGAGCGGCTGGGCTTCGATCTTGTAAGGGCGTGCGGACATGTGGGTTGACTCCTCTTGTGGACAACGCGCGGCGGCCGGCCGCGCGCAGGGGGAAATGGGGGCGCCGGTCAGCGCATCGGGCTGCCGGGTTCGAGCGCGGGCGACGGTTTCAGCGTTGCCGGAGCCGCCGGCGACGGCTGCGCGTGCGCGTGCTGCACGCGGCGCTCGGCACGCTCGACGCCGAGCCACGCGGCGAGCGCGGGCAGCAGGAACACGGCGCCGAACAGGTTCACGAGGAACATGAACGCGAGCAGCACGCCCATGTCGACCTGGAACTTCAGCGCGGAAAACGCCCACGTGCCGACGCCGATGAACATCGTGACGGCCGTGAACAGCGCGGCCGTGCCGCGCTGGCGCATCGCGTCGGCGAATGCGTCCGGCAGCGTCGCGCCGTGGCGGAGGTCGTGCTGCAGGCGTTCGTACAGGTAGATCCCGTAGTCGACGCCCACGCCCACGCCGAGCGTGATCACCGGCAGCGTCGCGACCTTCAGCCCGATGCCGAGAAGCGCCATCACCGCATTGCACAGGATCGACACGAGCGTGAGCGGCACGATGATGCACAGCACCGCGCGCCACGAGCGGAACGTGACCGCGCAGAGCAGCGCGATCGCGCCGAAGATCGACAGCAGCATCGCGATCTCCGCGTCGCCGACCGCCTCGTTGGTCGCCGCCATCACGCCGACGTTGCCGCCCGCGAGCCGGAACGCGACGTTCGGTGTCGGGTTCTCGGCCGCGAAACGCTTGATCTCGTCGACGATGTGCGCGATGGTCGTGCCTTCGTGGTTCTTCGTGTAGATCAGGACCTGGATCGCCTTGCAGTTCGCGGTGTTCATCCCGTTGTCGGGGTCGAACGCGTTGGAGCCTTGCGTGAGCCCGTCGCTCGAGCGCGGCAACGCGGCCCAGCGCGGGTTGCCTTCGTTGAACGCGGCGATGAACACCTTGCCCTGCGACGACACGCTCGTCACCGACTGCACGCCGGCCACGCCGCGCATGTTCATCTCGAACTGCTCGATCGCGCTCATCACCGGGTAATGCAGGCACGCGTCGTCGAAGCCGGTCGTCTCGACGATCACCGACAGCACGTCCACGCCGATGTTGTACTGGTGCGTGATCGCCGCGTTGTCGATGTTGTAGCGCGAGTTCGCGCGCAGCTCCGGCGCGCCGGTGCCGATGTCGCCGATCTCCAGCTTGCGCGACTCGAGCGTGCCGTACGCGAGCAGCGCCAGCGCCACCGCGAACACGCCGAGCGCGGGCGCCGGCCGCGCGAATACCGCGAAGCGCGACCACCTCCCGCTCCCGCCGGCCGCCGCCGTGCGCTGCGCGCGCGCGAGCGTGCCGCGTTCGAGGCGCGTGTACGACAGCAGGATCGGCAGGAACACCTTGTTCGTCACGATCATCAGCAGCACGCCGAGGCACGCGGTAATGCCGAGCTCGCGCACGATGTCGATCCTGATCCGCATGATCACCATGAAGCCGAGCGCGTTGGTCAGCAGCGCGACCGTGCCCGGCACGAACAGCTTGCGGAACGCGTCGCGCGCGGCGTCGGCCGGCGACGCGCCGCGCACCAGCGCCTGCTTCCACGCGTTGGTCATCTGCACCGCGTGCGACACGCCGATCGAGAAGATCAGGAACGGCACGAGGATCGACATCGGGTCGATGCCGAGCCCGAGCAGCGGCAGCGCGCCGAGCAGCCACACGACCGGCAGCAGCGCGACGACGAGCGCCAGCACGGTGGTCTTCAGCGAGCGCGTGTAGGCAAACAGCAGCGCGGCCGTCACGAGGAACGCGAGCGCGAAGAACGCCATCACGCCCGCGATGCCGTTCTCGACGTCGCCCACCAGCTTCGCGAAGCCGATGATGTTCACGTCGATGCCCTGCTTCGCATAACGCGCGCGGATTTCCTCGAGCTGGCGCGCGACCGCGCTGTAGTCGAGCCGCTTGCCGGTGGCCGGGTCGGTCTCGCGCAGTTCCGCGCGGATCAGCGCCGATTTCAGGTCGTTGCCGACGAGGCGGCCGATCTGCCCGGAACGCGCGACGTTGCGGCGCACCTTCGCGAGATCGTCCGGGTTCGCGCTCGAGAACTGGCCGGGCACGACCACGTCGCCGCGAAAGCCGGCTTCGGTCACTTCCGTGTAGTGGACGTTCGGCGTGAACAGCGAGAACACGCGCGAGCGGTTCACGCCGGGGATGAAGAAGACGTCGTCGGTCGCGTGGCGCAGCGCGTCCATGAACGTCTGGTTGTAGATGTCGCCGTCGCCCTTCCAGCGCAGGCTCACGAGGATCGTGTTCGCGCCGGGGAACGCACCCGCATAGCGCTCGAACACCTGCATGTACGGGTGCTGCATCGGGATCATCTTGTTGAAGCCCGGATCGAGCTTCAGGCGCGTGGCCGACAAGCCGAGCGCGAGCGTCACCGCGACGCACAGCAGCATCAGCAGCTTGCGCCGGCGGATGATCGTGTCGGCGCAGCGCTCGACGAACGCGGCGAGACGCGACGCGGAAACGGCTTCAGGAGGACGTGACAGGTCGTTCATGGAATTCTCGGGTCGGGACGGACGATGCGAAACGAACGGAAGCTGGCGGTGCGGGCGGCCGGCGTCAGGACGGCGACGGCGTCGACGCAGGCGCGCCGGCCAGCGGCGCGACGCCGGCCTCGCCGCCGAGCAGCAGCGCGCCGTGGCCCATGTCGAGCACGGCCGCGAGGCTCTGCACGCCGCCGAGCTTGCGCACGTCGAAGGTCAGCCCGCCGTCGCGCGACGCGACGATCGCGCCGCCCTGGCCTACCAGCACGAGTTCGCCGTCGGCGAGCTGGGTCGCGCCGAAATACGACACCGGCACATGGCTGTCCACATGCGTCCAGGTCGCGCCGCGATCGGTGCTGCGCACCACGTTGCCGCGCATCCCGTATGCGACCCAGTCGCCGTTCGCGAGCATCAGCGCGCCGAACAGCGAACCGGCGTACGGCGACGGCAGCTTGTCCCACGTGGCGCCGTTGTCGGTCGAGCGCAGCAGCGTGCCGCTCTCGCCCGCGACCAGCAGGTTGCCGTGGCCGTCGCCGACGATCGCGTTGAGGTGACGGTCGCCGGCCGGCGTCTTCAGCGGCTGCCACGTGAGGCCCGCGTCGTCCGAGCGCAGCAGCTGGCCGAAGCTGCCGGCCGCGAACAGCGGGCCGCCCGCCGCGCCCCACACGGACAGCAGCGGATCGGAATGCTCGTGGTCGATATGCACTTCACGCCAGTGCATGCCGGCGTCGTCGCTGCGGACGATCCGGCCGTCGTGGCCGACCGCGATCCCGAGCGTCGGCGTGACGAAACGCACCTGCGTGAGCGTCGATGCCTGGTCGGGCGTGACCGACGCCGGCCGCCAGCGGGCGCCCGAATCGTCGCTCAGCAGGATCACGCCGCGTTCGCCGACCGCGACGATGCGCGCGCCGGCCCGGGCGAGCCCGTTGATCTGCAGCCGGTCCGCATGGATCGCGGTAACCGGGAACGCCGGCAGCGGGCGCGGCGAAAACGCGAACAGCGCGGCGCCGAGCACGAGCGCCGACATCGCGAGTCCGGGCAAGGTTCGTTTCATGGCTTGTCTCCTGTTTCTGCGTTCGACGGCCGTTGGCGCGTACGCGCCGACGACCGTCGCCTGCAAGTCTCCGGGCCGCCGGTCATGGCCGCGGCCTCGAATCGTCGTTCGTGAATGGTTCGCCGCGTGCGCGGCGCGGCCCATCCGCGTGCCGCTACGTCCGAGACGTGCGCTACGTGCGCTATGCGCCGACCTCGAACAGCGCGGCGGCACCCATCCCGCCGCCGATGCACATCGTCACGACCGCGTGCCGTACGCCGCGCCGCGCGCCTTCGAGCAGTGCGTGCATCGTCATCCGCGTACCCGACATCCCGAACGGATGGCCGAGCGCGATCGCACCGCCGTCGACGTTCAGCCGGTCGTCGGGAATGCCGAGCGTGTCGCGGCAGTACAGCGCCTGGCACGCGAACGCCTCGTTCAGCTCCCACAGCCCGATGTCGCCGACGGTCATGCCGAAGCGCGCCAGCAGCTTCGGAATCGCGAACACCGGGCCGATGCCCATCTCGTCCGGCTCGCAGCCGGCCACCGCGAGGCCGCGGAACACGCCGAGCGGCGTCAGCCCGCGGCGTAGCGCCTCGCTGCGCGACATCACGACCACGGCCGCCGCGCCGTCCGACAGCTGCGACGCATTGCCGGCCGTCACGAACTCGCCCTGCTCCACGACCTTGCCGCCGCTCCACGACGGCTTCAGCCCCGCGAGCCGCTCGGCTGTCGTATCGGCGCGGACGCCTTCGTCGCGCGCCGCACGCAGATCCTCGTGGCCGGCCGGGTTGCCTTCCTTGTCGAACAGCGCGCGTCGCACGTCGAGCGGCCCGATTTCCGCATCGAAGCGGCCGGCCGCCTGGGCGTCGGCCGTGCGCTGGTGGCTCTGCAGCGCGAATTCATCCTGCGCCGCACGCGAGATCCCGTAGCGGCGCGACACGATCTCGGCCGTCTCCATCATCGCCATGTACGCGGCCGGCTGGTGGTCGAGAACGGCCTGCGAACGCGCGCGATACGCGTTCTTGTGCTTGTTCTGCGTAAGCGAGATCGACTCGACGCCGCCCGCGACGACGATCCGCGCATCGCCCGCGCCGATGCTGCGCGCGGCGCTCGCGATCGACATCAGGCCCGACGAGCACATGCGGTCGATCGCCATGCCGGGCACCGATGCCGGCAGCCCGGCCGCCGCCGCCGACAGGCGGCCGATGTTGTAGCCCTGCGTGCCCTGCTGCGCGGCGCAGCCGATCAGCACGTCGTCGACGTCGGCCGGCGCGACGCCCGCGCGCTCGAGCGCGGTACGCACCACGTGGCCGCCCAGCGCGGGCGCCTCGGTGTCGTTGAACATGCCGCGAAACGCCTTGCCGATCGGCGTGCGCGCGACGGAAACGATGACTGCGTCTTCCATGAGCTGGTTCTCTGAATCTAGAAGTAGTAACGGCTGATCGTGTCGGCCACGCAGCCGGGTTTCGCTTCGCCTTCGATCTCGACGGTCACGCGAATCCATGCCTGCACGCCGCCGTCGAGCGGCTCGACGCGCAGCAGCTCGCCGACGCCGCGCACGCGCGCGCCGACCTTCACCGGCGCGGGGAAACGGATCCTGTCGCAGCCGTAGTTGACGCCGAGCCGCGCGCCGTCGATACGCACGATCTGCGGCAGGAAATGATTGACGAGCGACAGCGTCAGGTAGCCGTGCGCGATGCACGCGCCGAACGGGCCGTCCTTCGCGCGCACCGGGTCGACGTGCACCCACTGGTGATCGCCGGTCGCGTCGGCGAAGCCGTCGATGCGGATCTGGTCGATCGCGAGCCACGCGCTCGCGCCGAGCGTGTCGCCGACGGCAGCCGCGAGTTCGCCGGGATGCGCGAACACGCGGGGCGTCGCGCGCACGGGGTCGAGGGTCGTGCTCATCATGCGTGCTGGCTGCTGACCGACAGCACTTCGCCCGTCATGTACGACGCGTAATCGCTTGCAAGGAACACCATCACGTTCGCGACCTCCCAGACTTCGGCGGCGCGCCCGAAGGCTTCGCGCGACGCCAGTTGATTCAGCAGGTCGGCCGGGGCCGACTTCTTCAGAAAATCGTGCATCGCGATGCTCGGCGCGACCGCGTTGATGCGCACGCCGTACGGCGACGCCTCGAGCGCCGCGCAGCGCGTGAGCGCCATCACGCCCGCTTTCGCCGCCGCGTAGTGCGCCTGTTCCGCCTGCGCGCGCCAGCCGAGCACCGATGCGTTGTTGACGATCGCGCCGCGGCCGCGGGCCTGCATGTGCGGCAGCATCGCGCGCGTCATCCGGAACGTCCCGGTGAGGCTAATGTCGATCACCCGCGACCATTCGGCATCGTCCATATCGACGATGCGGGTCGCCCCGCCGAGCCCCGCGTTGTTGATCAGCACGTCGACGCCGTCGAGCTTGTCCTGCGCGTCGGCAACGAGTGCCTGCACGTCGGCTTCGACCGCGACGTTGCACAGGCGGCCATAGACCTGTTGCAGCCCCGTTTCGGCGCGCAGTGTCTGAACCGCCTGTTCGAGGCGCTTTTCGTGGATGTCGGAGATGAACAGCGCGCGGCAGCCTTCCTCCGCGCAGCGGCGCGCGGCCGCGAAGCCGATGCCGGCGCCGGCGGCGGCCGTGATCAGCACCGATTTGCCGGCGAGCAGCTGGTGGCCCGGCACGTAGGCCGGCGCTTTCTGGATCTGGGGTTCGGTCATGCGGTGCCTCGTGGTTCCCTGGGCATGCCGAGCCCGCGCTCGGCCATGATGTTGAGCTGGATTTCGTTGGTACCCGCGTAGATCGTGTCCGCACGGGAGAACAGGAATACGCGCTGCAGATGGGTGAGCTTTTCGTCGGCCGGATCGATCACGTTCGCGCGAGGCCCGAGCGCATCCATCGCAAGCTGGCCGAGGTCGCGGTGCCAGTTCGACCAGAAATACTTGTAGATCAGTGCCTCGCGGCGCAGCGGCGCGGTGCCACCGCCATCGGCGTCGTCGGCGCCGGACAGCATGCGCAGCGCGTTGTAGCGCATCACGCGCAGCCCAGCCCACGCGCGGCCGATCCGCTGCCGCAGCACCGGGTCGCGGTCCGCGCCCGATTCGCGCGCGGCGTCGATCACCCATTCGAGTTCGCGGACGAACTGCATCTGCTGGCCGAGCGTCGACATCCCGCGTTCGAAACCGAGCAGCGTCATCGCGATCCGCCAGCCGTCGCCGGGGGCGCCGACGAGGTCGCGTGCTTCCGCGCGCGCGCCGTCGAAGAACACCTCGTTGAATTCCGCACCGCCGTTGAGCTGCCTGATCGGCCGGATCTCGATGCCCGGCTGGTCGAGCGGCATCAGCAGGAACGACAGCCCCTTGTTGCCCTTCGACGCGGGATCGGTGCGCGCGAGCACGAAGATCCAGTCGGAATCGTGTGCGAGCGACGTCCAGACCTTCTGGCCGTGGACGCGCCACGTACCGTCCGCATCCTGTTCGGCACGCGTGCGCACGTTGGCCAGGTCGGAACCCGCGCCCGGCTCCGAATAGCCCTGGCACCAGAACTGCGTGCCGGCAAGAATGCCGGGCAGGAAGCGCGCGCGCTGGTCGTCGGTGCCGCAGGCGACGAGCGTCGGCCCGAGCAGCCCTTCGCCGATGTGGCCCATCCTTCCCGGGCCTCCGGCGCGCGCGTATTCCTCGTGGAAGATCACCTGTTCGGCCACCGAGAAGCCACGCCCGCCGGCGGCGGTCGGCCAGCCGAGGCCGGTCCAGCCGCCCTGCGCGAGTTCCCGCTCCCATGCCTTGCGCAGGTCGGGAAACGCTTCCTCGTCGCCGGGGCCGCCGCGGTATTTCAGGCACGCGAATTCGCCGGTCAGGTGCGATTGCACCCAGTCGGCCACTTCGTGCCGCAATTGCTGTTCGCGCGTTTCGCTGTTCATTGAAGGGCTCCTGCGCGTGCGGCGGACGGGCGGGATGCGGCTGCAGCCGGTGGCTCGAACGCTTCGCCACGCTGCGATGCGCCGCCTTCGATCGCATGGCATGCGATCCATTCGAGCAGTTGCGGCGTGCTGCCGAACTGCGCGCCCGACGCCTGCGCGCGCTTGAAGTAGAGATGCGGGTCGTATTCCCACGTAAAGCCGACGCCGCCGTGCAACTGGATCGCTTCCTGGGCGCAGAACGCGTACGCGTCGTTCGCGGCGGATTTCGCCGCGGCGATGTCGGCACGCAATGCGGCGCCCGGCCCCACGCTGCCGGCTTCCGCGTCCCATGCGTGCGCGGCGCCGAGCACGGCCGAGCGCGCCGATTCGATCAGCACCATCATCTGCGCGCAACGGTGCTTGACGGCCTGGAACGACGCGATCGCGCGGCCGAACTGCACGCGCTGGCTCGTGTAGTCGAGCGTCAGGTCGAGGCATTGCTGTGCGCCGCCGAGTTGTTCGGCGGCCAGCGCGAGCGCCGCGAACCATGCGGCGCGTTCGAGCACCTGCGCCGCGTCGCGGCCTGCAATCAGCGCGTCGCGGCTCACGCGCACGTCGTCGAGCGCAATTCGTGCGAGCGGCCTCGTCGCGTCGAGCGTGTCGAGCGGCGTCACCGCAACGCCGGCCGCGCCGGCGGTCATGTCGATCGCGAACAGGCCGACCGACTGCCCTTCGTTCGCGATCCGCGCCGGAACCAGCAGCAGGTCGGCGCGCGCACCGTCGAGCACTTGTGCTGCGACGCCGGACAATGCGAAGCCGGCCGCGGTTTCTTCCGCGATGAACGGAAGCGATCGCGCACTGGCCGGTTCGTCGAACGAGTCGCCGAAAGATGCGCCGAACGCATTGGCACCCGGCCGGCCATATGGCCGGCCGACCCGCGCGCCACCCGGCTCGCCGAATAGCCAGTCGAACGGCAGCGCCAGCGTCGCGCTGCACGCGCCTTCGGCGATCTTCGCGAGCCAGCCGGTCGCCAGCGACGTGTCGCAGCCGCCCAGCGCGGTCGCCGCGAGGCACGCGGTCGAAAAATACGGCACGCATGCGATGCGCCGGCCCAGCTGTTCCATCAGCACCGCCTGCTCGACCGCACCGAGCCCGAGCCCGCCCGCCGCCTCCGGCAGCGCAAGCGCGTTCCAGCCGAGTTCGCCTGCTAGTGCAGCCCACAGCGCATCGTCGCGGCCGGCCGATTGCTCGAGTGCGCGGCGCACGTCGGCGGACGCGCTGCGTTCGGCGAGCACGTCGGCGGCCGCGTCGCGGATCATCGCCTGTTCGTCGGTGAGCGCCAGATCCATGCTCAGCTCCCGTACACGCGCTGCGCGGGCCGCGCGTCGGCGAGCAGCCGCGCGACCGCCGGGCCGACCTCGGCCGCCGCCCAGCGCGCGCCGCGGTCGACGCTCGGGCCCGTGCGCCAGCCTTCCGCGACCGCGATCATCCCGCCCGCGACCTCGAACACCCGGCCCGTCACGTCGGCCGACAGCGCGCTGCCGAGCCACACGACGAGCGGCGCGACGTTGGCCGGGTCGAAATAGTCGAAGCCGCCGTCCTCGGGCTTCTTCATCATGTCGGCGAACACGCCTTCGGTCATCGACGTGCGCGCGGCCGGCGCGAGCGCGTTCACGCGCACGCCGTAGCGCTGCAGCTCGGCCGCCTGCATCAGCGTGAGCGCGGCAATGCCGGCCTTCGCCGCGCCGTAGTTCGACTGGCCGATCGAGCCTTGCAGCCCGGCGCCGGAACTCGTGTTGACGATCCGCGCGTCGACCGCGTGGCCGGCCTTCGCGGCATCGCGCCACACACGCGCCAGCACGCTCGACAGGCAGAAGTGGCCACGCAGATGCACGCGCATCACGTCGTCCCAGTCGGTTTCGGTCATGCTCGTGAACATCTTGTCGCGGCAGATGCCCGCGTTGTTGACGAGCACGTGCACATCGCCGAACGCTCCGCGGGCCGCGTCGACGATCCGCTGCGCCGTTTCGACGCGCGTGATGTCGTCCGCATTCGCAAGCGCGTTGCCGCCGCGTCGTGCGATCTCGTCGCACACGGCCTGCGCGGCCTCGTGCCGGATGTCGTTGACGACGACCGCCGCGCCTTCGGCCGCAAACGCGAGCGCATATTCGCGCCCGAGCCCGCCGCCCGCGCCGGTGATGATGACGGTGCGTCCGTTACAGATTCCCATGCTGGTGCCTCTTGGATCGTGAGATCGTGAAAGTGACGCGCTCACAGGCGCTCGATGATCGTGACGTTCGCGAGGCCGCCGCCTTCGCACATCGTCTGCAATCCGTAACGGCCGCCGGTGCGTTCCAGTTCGTGCAGCAGCGTCGTCATCAGCCGCGCACCGGTCGCGCCGAGCGGATGGCCGAGCGCGATGCCGCCGCCGTTCGGGTTGGTCTTCTCATGCGGGAAACGCGTATCGGCCAGCCACGCCTGCGCGACCGACGCGAACGCCTCGTTCATCTCGACGACGTCGATCTGCGACCAGTCGAGCCCGCTCTTCTTCAACGCGGCCTTCGTCGCCGGGATCGGCGCGGTCAGCATCCACAGCGGATCGTCGCCCAGCACGCTCAGGTGATGGATGCGCGCGCGCGGCGTGAGGCCGTAGCGCTTCAACGCGTCCTCCGACACGATCAGCAACGCCGCAGCCGCGTCGCAGGTCTGGCTCGCGACGGCGGCCGTCAGCGAGCCGCCCGGCGTCAGCGGCTCGAGCGTCGCCATCTTTTCCAGCGACGTGTCGGGGCGCGGCGTCTCGTCGTGCAGCACGCCTTCGAGCGGCACGATTTCCCGCTTGAAATGCCCGGCCTCGATCGCGGCGACCGCACGGCGGTGGCTTTCGAGCGCATAACGCTCCATTGCGTCGCGCGACAGGTTCCAGTGATCGGCGATCCGCTGCGCGGCGACGAACTGCGACACCGGCGCATCGCCGAAGCGCGCGCGCCAGCCGGTGCTGCCCGAGAACGGGTCGTCGAAGCCGAGCGGCGCCGCGCAGGTCATCGCGGACGAGATCGGGATCTGCGTCATCGTCTGCACGCCGCCCGCGACCACCACGTCCTGCACGCCGCTCATCACGGCCTGTGCGGCGAAATGCACGGCCTGCTGCGACGAGCCGCACTGGCGATCGACCGTCACGCCCGGCACCTGCAGCGGCAACCCGGCCGCGAGCCAGCAGGTGCGCGCGATGTTGCCCGCGAGCGGGCCGATCGTGTCGACGCAGCCGAACACCACGTCGTCGTATTCGTCGGCGGGAATCGCGTTGCGCTCGACGAGCGTCTTCAGCACGAAGCCGCCGAGGTCGGCCGCATGCACGTGCGCGAGCCCGCCCTTGCGGCGGCCGGTCGGCGTGCGCAGCGCGTCGACGATATAGGCTTGTCTCATCAGTTGGATTCCTCGAGGTCGAAGGTCTGCGCGGGGCCGATCGGCAACGCGTCGCCGAGGATCGCGTCGGCCACGCGGGCCTTGTGGAACGCGTTGTCGCCCCAGTTGCCGGAGAGCGCCCAGATGCGCTTCATGAAGATCTGCAGGTCGAGTTCCCACGTGTAGCCGATCGCCCCGTGCACCTGCATCGAGTGCCGCGCGGCGAGCTGCGCGGCCGACGTCGCCGCGAGCTTCGCGTGGGACACGAACACCGCGCGCTGCGGGTGATCGTCGGCGATCGCCTGCGCGGCGCGCGCGACCACCGGCCGCGCGAACTCGTAGCGGATCGCGACGTCGGCAAGCAGATGCTTGAGCGCCTGGTACGACCCGATCGCCTTGCCGAACTGCTTGCGCTGCGCGCTGTAGTCGATCGCGACGTCGAGCACGCGCTGCGTGAGGCCGAGCAGTTGCGCAGCGACCGCGAACGCGCCGTGGTCGAGCGCACGATCCAGCAACGGCGAGGCTTCGTCGGCGCCTGCGATGCGCGTGGCCGCCGACGGCTCCCAGTCGAGCGTGAACAGCCGCCGCGACGGGTCGACGCTGTCCACCGCGCGCCACGCGCACTGCGCAGGATCGACGCGGTGCAGCTCGCCACGGTGCTCGCACAGGAGCGTCTGCGCGACGTGCACGTCGGCCGCATACGGGTTCGCCGGA
Source organism: Burkholderia sp. Bmkn7 (assembly GCF_041103175.1). NCBI lineage: Bacteria > Pseudomonadati > Pseudomonadota > Betaproteobacteria > Burkholderiales > Burkholderiaceae > Burkholderia > Burkholderia sp. Bmkn7. The sequence goes on from NZ_JBGCUH010000002.1 coordinate 2,305,430, forward strand.
TGCACGAGCGCGACGCGCGCGCGCCCTTCGGCGATGTCGCGCAGCAGCGCGTCGCGCCAGTCGCTCGCCGGCAGCCGCGCGAGCACGCCGGCCGAGACGAGCGCCGTGTCGAGCAGCGGCTCGGGGCTGCCGAAGTAACCGTAGGTCTGCGCGAGCAGCGCCCATTCCGCTTCGCTCAGGCCGAGGCCGCCGTACGCCTCGGGCACCGACACGGCGGTCAGCCCCTGTGACGCGAACAGCGCCCACAGGTCGTCCGAACGCCCGGTCGGCGTGGCCCAGAGCTCGCGGATCAGCTCGGGCGTCATCTCGGTCATCAGCAGGCGCTTCACGCTGTCCGCGAGCGCTTCCTGGTCTTCATCGAATACGAAATCCATACGATGTCCGTTCAGTGAGGGTGGCGCCGGCGCCGTCATGCGCGCGGCATGCCGAGCATCCGTTCGGCGACGATGTTCCGCTGGATCTCGTTGGTGCCCGCGTAGATCGTGCCGGCCTGCGCGAACAGGAAGCCGTCGAGCCAGTGGCCGAGCGTCGCGTGCTGCGCGGCCGTCTGCGGGACGACCTCGCCGTGCGCGCCGAGAATGTCGAGCGCGGTCTGGTGCATGCGCAGGTCGAGCTCAGACCAGAACACCTTGTTGGTGCTCGACTCCGCGCCGATATGGCCGCCCTTCAGCAGCCGGCTCGCGGTCGCGTAGGTCGACAGCGCATACGCCTGCGCATCCATCCACGCCTGCACCACGCGCTCGCGCAGCGTCGGATCGCGATCCGCGCTGTCGCGATGGGCGAGATACAGGTCGCGCAGCGCCTGCGCGGTGCGCTGGAAGCGCGCGGGCGAACGCAGCATCAGCCCGCGCTCGAAGCCGGCCGTCGCCATCGCGACCTGCCAGCCCGCGCCTTCGGCCGCGAGCCGGTTCTCGACCGGCACGCGCACGTCGTCGAAGAAGATTTCCGCGAAGCCCGTCTGCCCGTTCAGCTGGCGGATCGGCCGCACCGTGATGCCCGGCGCGGACAGCGGCACCATCAGGAACGTGAGCCCGTGGTGGCGTGACGATTCCGGGTCGCTGCGGAACAGCCCGAACAGCCAGTCGGCCCACACCGCGCGCGTCGACCAGATCTTCTGGCCGTTCAACACGTATTCGTCGCCGATCCGGGCGGCCGTCGTGCGGATCGCGGCCATGTCGGAACCTGCATTCGGCTCCGACCAGCCCTGTGCCCATACGTGCTCGCCGGCCGCCATCGCGGGCAGGAAACGCGCCTTCTGCTCCGCGGTGCCGAAATCCATCAGCGTCGGGCCGAGCAGGAAGATGCCGTTCTGGTTCACGCGCATCGGCGCGTCGGCACGCCAGTACTCTTCCTCGAAGATCAGCCACTCGATCAGGTCGCAGCCGCGTCCGCCCAGCTCGCGCGGCCACGTGACCATGCTCCAGCGGCCCGAGTGCAGCGTGCGCTCCCATTCGCGGTGCGCGGCGAAGCCTTCCTCGGTGTCGAAGCTCGGCAGCCGCTCGCGCGGCACGTGCGCGGCGAGCCATTCGCGGATCTCCGTGCGAAACGCCTGTTGCTGCGGCGTGTAGGTCAGGTTCATGCGCGTGCCTCCTCGGCGGCGGCATGCGCATCGAAACGCGCGTCGCGCTTCTCGACGAACGCGGCGCGCGCTTCGGTCGAATCGTTCGTCATGTACGCCTGCAGCGTGAAGCCCTGCTCCCAGCGGTACTTGTCCTCGAGATCGCCGTCCTCGACGCCGTTCAGCGCCTCCTTCGCGAGCCGCACCATCGCCGGGCTCTTCTCCGCGATCTTGCGGGCGAGCGCGAGCGCCGCGTCGCGCAGCGTGTCGCGCGTCACGACCTGCTCGACCGCACCGAGCCGGTACGCTTCGGCCGCATCGATCATCTCGCCGGTGAAATACATCGCGCGTACCTTCTGCACGCCGAACAGCCGCTGCAGGTGCGCGCCGCCGCCCATCGCGCCACGGTCGATCTCGGGCACGCCGAAGCGCGCGCAGTCGGCCGCGACGACGATGTCCGCCGCGCCGCAGATGCCGATCCCGCCGCCGAGCACGAAACCGTGCACGGCCGCGATCACCGGCTTCGGGTTGCGGTGCACTGCGCGGAACGTCTCGTAATTGCCCGCGTTGACCGCCACGATCCGCTCCGGATGCGCGGCCAGCTCCTTGATGTCGACGCCCGCGCAGAAGCCGCGCCCCTCGCCGCGCACGACGATCACGCGGACCTCGTCGTCCTCGCCGAGCGCATCGAGCGCGCGGGAGAGCGCATGCCAGCCCTGCGCGTCGAGCGCGTTCACGGGCGGATGGGCGATCACCAGCTCGGCGATGCCGTCGGCGCGATCGATCCGGAACGGCATCGCGCCGGCCGGTTGGTTGGATCCTGTCATCTCCATTGCCTCCCTGTGATGTTGTTCATGCGGCCTGCGCTGCCGCCGCGCCGCGCAGCGCGGCCAGTGCGTCGAGTCGCTCGCCGGCTTCCGCGACGATCCGGGCGATCAGCGCGTCGCACGGTTCGATCGCGCCGATCATCGCGGCCGCCTGGCCGCTCGGCAGCACGCCTTCATCGGGGCGGCCCTCGACGATCGCGCGCTGGATCAGGAACGGCGCGTTCGCCGCCATCAGCGTCTGGCTCGCCGTGTAGTCGTGCGAGCGCAGCGCCTTGATCGCGAGACCGAGCATGTCGCCCGTGCTCAGGCCGTTCTGGCGGCGCCATGCGTCGGCCGTCTTCAGCGCGAACAGCGTGCGGCGCAGCGGGCCGAAGCGCTCGAGCTTCAGCAGGTACGGGTTGTCGATCATCCGTTGCGGCAGCCCGTCGAGCGCATCCGACACGCGGATGCGCGCCGGGTCGCCGACCGCGACGTAGCGTTCGAGCGTCTCGCGCGGCACCGGCGATTCGGCGCTCATCAGGAAGCGCGTGCCCATCGCGATGCCGGCCGCTCCGTATGCGAGCGCGGCAGCCAGCCCGCGCCCGTCGAAGAACCCGCCGGCCGCGACCACCGGCACCCGCACCGCATCGAGCACCTTCGGCAGCAGCAGCGTGGTCGGCACCGAGCCCGTGTGGCCGCCGCCTTCCGCGCCCTGCACCGTCACGATGTCCGCGCCGAGCTCGACCGCCTTCACCGCATGCTTCGGTGCGCCGACGGTCGGCATGCAGACGATGCCGGCGTCCTTGAAGCGGCGGATCGTCTTTGCATCCGGCCCGCGGCCGTAGCTCACCGCGCGCAGCCGGTGCCGAATGGCCAGCTCGACGACCTGCTGCGCGTTCTTCTGGAACATGTGGAAATTGATGCCGAACGGCTTGTCCGTGAGCGACTTCACTTTCAGGATCTCGGCCTCGACCTGCTCGGGTTCGAGCGTCGCGCCGGCCAGGAAGCCGAAGCCCCCGGCGTTGGCGGTCGCCGCAACGAGCCGCGCGTCGGCCACCCAGCCCATCGCGGTCTGCACGATCGGATAACGGCAGCCGAGCAGCTCGCACAAAGGCGTATGCAGCGGGCTTTGAAGCGTCGTGCTCATGCGGCTGCTCCGTTGGCGGCGACCGGTGCGGACGCGTCGCCGCGATCAACGCCGTTCGGCTGACGCTGCGAACTGGCCATGCTGCGCGCGTCGTAGCCGCCGAGACGGTCGCCGCTCACGAGCTCGTTGTGCGCATGCGCGAAGTGATGCCACGCGAACGCCGCATCCATCGCCGCGCGCTTGCCCTGCAGTTCCTCGACGTGATTCAGTGCCTGCTTGGTCAGCGCGAGCCCGAGGCGCGGCATCGTCGCGACCTTCGCGGCGATCGCATAGGTCGCGTCGTGCAGCCGTTCGCGCGGCACGACGCGGTTGACCATCCCCATCTGGTACGCACGCTCGGCCGGCATCCGTTCGCCGAGGAACAGGAATTCCTTCGCGATGCGCGGGTTCAGTTCGTACGCGTGCGCGAAATACTCGACGCCCGGAATCCCCATCCGCACGACCGGATCGGCAAAAAACGCATCCTCGGACGCGACGATCAGGTCGCACACCCACGCGAGCATCAGGCCGCCCGCGATGCATGCGCCCTGCACCATCGCGATCGTCGGCTTCGGCAGGTCGCGCCAGCGCCGGCACATCCCGAGGTAGACCTCCTGCTCGCGTGCATAGAGGAATTCGCCGCCGTCCTTGTCGACGTGGTCGTACCACAGCGATGCGCGATCGAACGACTCGTGGATGTCGCGGCCCGGCGTGCCGATATCGTGGCCCGCCGAGAAATGCTTGCCGGCGCCCGCGAGCACGATCGCCTTCACCGCGTCGTCGTGCGCCGCGCGCCGGAACGCCGCGTCGAGCGCATACGTCATCTTCGAGTTCTGCGCGTTGTGATACTCGGGGCGGTTCATCGTGATCGTCGCGATGCCGCCGTCGACCGCGTAGTCGACGACACCGTCGCCGAACGTCATCTGGGTCGCTTCCATGTGGGACCTCATCCCCGGCGCGGCGCCGGATTGTTGCGCACGATCGTCGCGCGCAGGTTGTGCGGATCGAGCGCGCGCACGATGCGCAGGTCTTCCGCGTTCGGCGCTGCCGTCGTGCCGAGCTCCGGATGCGCGATCAACGGGAAGCCCGTCGCGTCCTGCACCTCGTCGAAGCTCACGCCCGGGTGCAGCGAGCGCACGCGGATCGCGTGGTCGGGGCCGCCGAAATCCATCACGCACAGGTCGGTGACGATGCTGCGCAGGTCGACGAAGGTTTTCATCCCGGGCAGCCGGCGCGCCGGGTTGTGGCCGACGGTGCACACCATGTCGACTTCGCCTTCGACGAACGTGCGCTTGCCGTGGCCGCTGACGAAGAACGAGTTCGCGTGGTTCGTCGTGTTGCCGGGGAAGCCGCGCGCGCCGAGCAGCTGGGTTTTCGGGCGCGCGTAGTCGTCGCCGAGCCACGAGATGTTGGCCTGGCCGAAACGGTCGATCTGCGTCGGCATCACGAGCGCGTGGCGGCGGCCGTGCCACAGGCAGTCGAACACGCGTTCGTAGGTCATCCAGCCGCTCGCCTTCACGCGGTAGCCGTCGGGGCGCGGGCCGAGCGGCACCGGCTCCTCGACGAGATACGCTTCGCCGTCGGTCAGCATCAGCCCGTTGTTGTACGCAAGCCGCGCGAGGCCGGCCGCGAGCCGCGGGCCCGTACCGATGCCGGTCGCCAGCACTTCGCCGTCGTCGCGCCAGAGTCGCGCGGACGCGACGATCATCAGTTCCGCGAGGGAATGGTCGAGAGATTCGCTCACAGGCGCTCCTTTACAGAATCGGCAACGGCAGCGTCGTCACGTGCGACAGCCCGCCGACGCCTTCGAGGTACTGGCGTTCGTCCTGGCCGACCACGTCGCGCAGGTACGCCGCCGTCTTCGCATCATCTTCCGCACTGGCGCAGTACGCGCGCAGGTGCGGCAGGTCCCAGCCGTAGGCCGGCCCGCACGACGTCGGGTGTGCGCCGCCCGGCGCGTGCACGACGCCGGTGACGAGCGAGCGCTCGAACGGATTGCGTTTCGCTGCGTCGAGGTCTTCGCTCGCGAGCGACGCGTCGACCGTTTCCGCCGACACGTAACAACGCTGCGCGGCACGTGCCATCCACGCGTCGAAGAACGGATCGGGGCCGTCGATACGCGTGTTGCCCATCCGGTCGGCCGCGTTCACGTGCAGCAGCGCGACGTCGAGGCCGATCGCCGGCATCGCGAGCAGCGTTTCGCCGTCGTCGTACGGCGACTGCACCGTGCGCAGTGGCGGCGCGTGATCGAGCAGCGCGGTGCCGAGCCCGGCACGCGTCGGCAGGAACGGCAGCCGGGCGGCGGCCGCGCGCAGGCCGAGCTGCAGCATCCCTTCGTCGAGTTCCAGCACGTCGATGCGGCCCTGTTCACGCGCACGGCGGAATTGCGGTTCGAGCGGGATCACGTCGAGCGACACGAAGCCGAACACCACCTTGCGTACCTTGCCGGCCGCGCACAGCAGCCCGACATCGGCGCCGCCGTACGCGACGATCGTCAGGTCCTTCAGGTTCGAGCGCGCGATTTCGCGCACCAGCGCCATCGGCTTGCGCCGCGGCCCCCATCCGCCGATGCCGATCGTCATGCCGTCGGCGAGTTGCGCGACCACATCGCGCGCGGACATCGTCTTGTCGAGAGGTTTCATCGTCATCGTGCTGGCTTACCGGTATCCGATGCTGAAATCGTGGCCCCACTGGCTCACCTTGGTGGCCTCGAACACCGCGTGCTTCGACCAGTCGACCGTGAGGCCGCCGAAGCCGTATTCGAGATCGAAGCCGCCGGGGGTCTTCATGTAGAAAGAGATCATCTGGTCGTTGCAGTGACGGCCGAGCGTCGCGGACATCTTCACGTCGTGCGCGGCGACGCGGTCGAGCGCGCGGCCGACTTCGTCCATCGAGTCGACTTCGGCCATCACGTGCACGCAGCCCGACGGCACGGCCATCTCGAACAGCGCGAGGCTGTGATGGCGCGCGTTGCGGCAGTGCATGAAGTGGATGCGCTTTTCGGGTTCGGCGGGATCGGGCGTGAATTTCACGCGATAGATGTCGGACAGCTCGAAGCCGAGCACGCCGCGCACGAACGCGTCGGTCGCGTCGAACTGCGGCGCGGGCAGCACCGCATGGCCGAGCCCCATGTCGCCGGTGACGAAGTGCGCAACACCCAGCGGCGACACGAAACGGCGGAAATCGCAGCGCGCGCCCCAGTACAGCTCGTGGCGGTTGCCGGACGGGTCGGTGCACCACGCCATCGCCTGCACGCGGCGCAGCGCGGCTTCGGCGGGCGTCGCGCGGATCGGCTCGATGCCTGCCCGCTGCAGCACCGCAAGCGCGGCGTCGAACGCGGCGCCGTCGGGCAGTTCCCAGCCCGACGCGAAATAGCGGTCGGTCGAGGCGGGGACGATCACGTAGCGGAAATCGCGCTCGTCCATCTTCAGGTACAACGCACCGTCGGGCGCGTCGAGCGCCTGCATGCCCAGCACGTCTTCCGCGTAGCGGCGCCACGCATCGACGCGCGTCGCCTCGACGACGATATAGCCAAGCGCACGGACATCGATCATGTCGGCCTCCTCCTGGTTCAGAATCCGTTGTTCGTGAAAGGATTCTGGCCGGTCGGGGGTGGTGTTACATCGTCTGTTGGGACGAGAGGCGGCGGCGAATCGGAGCGGCGCGGACGCGCGCGGCAGCCCGGCGGAACGGGCCATGCCTGCGGAAGGAGACGGGAAGCCGTAACAGGTTGCCGCGACGCGGCAACCCGGATCAGTCGAACGGGTTCAGCAACCTGACGCCGGTGCGGGCGAAATCCGCGACGTTGCGCGTAACCACGGTGAGATCGTTGATCAGCGCGGTGGCCGCGATCAGCTTGTCGAGTTCGTGCGTCGGATCGGGCACGCGCAAATGCCCCCACGTCTGGCTGATCTCGATGTCGACCGGCAGGATGTTCGGTGCATAGCCGGCCAGGATGGTTGCCACCCAGGCCTCGAGCGCCGACGCCTGGGGGTGATCGCCGCGATGACGGATCAGGTCGACGCCGCGCCGAAGTTCAGCAACTGTCACGACGGACAGGTAAAGCGGGCTGGCGTCCGCCGCGGCCTGCCTGAAGAACGCCCGCACGCCACGGTTGGTTCGCTTGCCCTTCCTGATTTCACTGATGACGTTGGTATCAATCAAATACACGCCTGGCCTCGCCGGAATCCTGAATACGTTGAAAATCCGCGTCTTCGCCGACATCGGGCATGCTCATCAGCACTTGCGCAAACGTCTTTCGCTTCGGCCTGCCGAGCGCATCGGCCAGAATGGCCCGATGTTCGGCCTCGGCACTCCGGCCATTTGCCGCAGCCCGCTCACGCAGGCTCTGAACGATATTGTCATCCACGTTACGTACCAGTAGATTTGCCATGGTTCCCTCCATCCAGATTGATATCAATGATAGCGCCATGACCGGGAATTGCAATCATTGCTATCATCGCCGCCAACGGAAGGAGGACGGTGGTCGGCGTCAGCGAACGGCAACGAACCGCATGCCCCCTTTCGGCATGCGCCGCTCGCCCGACACGTCGAACTGCTGTTTGAAAGGTAAGCCGGATCGGAACGGCAGGAAAGACGGCCGATCGGCTATTCACGGCTGAACGGCCTGCGCGGGCGCGCGCCGGTCGATGCGGGACGGCTGCATTCACCGACTCCGCGCGCGGTGCTCGCGAGGGTCGTCGGCCCTCGCGTGCCGACATCCGTTGGCCCGGCCTGATCGGCGATGCCGGCCATTCCCCGCCCGGCGCACGCAACGACGCCCCGCCGCTCAGAACCGATACGAAATCCCGATCTGCAACACCGGATACCACCGGTAGCGCGACATTACCTGCCGCAGCGAATCCAGCCCGCTCGCGGCCAGGATCTGGCTCTTCGCGGGGCCGGCCGCGGCCGCCAGTTCCGGCGACAGCGTGTACGAGCATTTCGGTATCCCGTACGCAACGCCGAGATCGGCGACGAATCCCAGCCCTTTCGACGCCGGCCGGTGCCCGTAGCCGATCCCGAAGTACGGCATCACGGTCGGATAGCGCGCTTCCGCGACCGCGTACATCCCCGGCATCGCCGGATAGCGCTTGCCGCCGAACACATAAGTGCCATTGGTCGGCACCGATACGCCGCGAAGCTCGTCGTCGTTGAAGCGTAGCCCGAGCGTCGCGCGGAAGCCGCTGCCTCGCCACGGAAAGATGTCCGCGTACAAGCCGCCCTGGCGCAGCTTCAGGTCGTCCTGATAGCGATTGCCGGCCACCGTGAAGTCATGCGAAAGATCGATCGCATTGAAATCCGCATGCGCACCGAGCATCGAATTGAAGCTCACGGCCGCGCCGATGCCGACGCCCTGCGTGCCGCCCTGCAGGTAGATTTCCTGCGCATGCGCACTCGCGGCGAACACCACCGCGACGAATGCCCATTGGTTCACTGTCGTTTTCACGGGCGCCTCCCCCGACATGTGCCGGGCGCGCCTCGCCAACGCATGCGACCTGCGTCGCCATGCGTGATGCGAACCCCGGCACGACACCTTGCAAGCACGCTTGCTGTTCGACGGATCGGGAACACGTTGCCGATTCGCATGACCGATACGACATGCGCGGCAGGTACGCCGCGACAGGCGGCAACCGCGGCCCGATCCGATTCCCCGTTTGTTTCGATGTCCTTGCATGCCGCCGACGCGTTCGTCGTTCTCGCGAAATTCGTTTGCGCCAGCGGCACCGGGTCAACCGCAAGGCACGTGCCATGCGGCGCAAATCGAAGCGGGAAAAGCGTGTCCGCGTCGCACGGGCGGCAACGCGGGGCGCAATGGTGGGGAAATGTTTCAGGAACGTATCCGTATCCGGCGCGCCGCGCCGAAAGGCGCGATTGGCGGATTTGCGCGTCGATCGCGCAACGCCTGCGGAACGAGGCCGGACGGCCGTCAGCGCACGCGCGTCGCCACGACGATCAATCGTGGGCAGAGGAATACGTCGGAAAAGCGTTGCAAAAGTGTGACCTTTGGGCGGGCGCACGCGATGCCGATGCGCGATCGTGCGTGACGAGGCAGGGTGAATACCGATGCGTGCGCATCCATCTGTCCGTGTCCGGGACAGATGCAATACGCGAGCCGATCGGTATATCGGCCCGCGTCGTCGATGATTTTCGGAAGGGATGGTGCGCGCGATATCCGCGCGCAAAACCACCGACCGTTCAGATACGGTTGTCCGAATGAATTTGCCGCTTCGGCATGCCGCTACAACCCATACCCACCGGAAACATTCAACTGCTGCCCGGTAATGTAACCAGCCCGATCAGACGCCAGGAACACCGCCGCCCGCCCGACATCGTGCGCCTTCCCCCATCGCTTGAGCGCGAGCATCTTCTGTGTCTCGTCGATCCACGCCTGGTCGAACTGCCCCTGTTCGAGCAGCACCGGAAACATCCCGGCCTCGATCACGCCGACCAGGATCGAATTCGCGCGAATGTCGTAGCGCCCTTCCTCGCGCGCCAGCCCTTTCACCAGCGCCTCGTTCGCCGCCTTCGGTGCGACCGACAGCCCGTCGCGGTCGGGCCAGCGCAGATGCCCGGCCGACCCGAGCGTCACGAACGATCCGCCGCCCGACGCGCGGAAGTGCGGCAGCGCGGCCTTCGCCGCCACGAAGAAGCCGATCGTCTCGACGTCGATCGCGCGGCGCCAGTCGTCGTGTGTCATGTCGCCGATATGGCGCTGGTTCACGAACGGCCCGGCCGCCCAGACCACCGTGTGCACGCGGCCATGCGCGCCGATCGCGGCCGCGAGCGCGGCGTCGACCTGTGCGGGATCGGTCACGTCCACGCAGTGCGTGGTGGCCGCGACACCCTCGCCGCGAATGTCGCGCGCGACCCGCTCGGCCACGTCGGCCTTGCTGCGGTAGCCCACCGCGACCGGCACGCCGGCCCGCGCGAACTCGAGCGCGACACCCTGCCCGATCCCGCCGCTGCCGCCGAACACCAGCACCGCACCCTGCGGAAACCCGTTGTCGTTCATGCGTTCATCCCGATCGTGTACGGCGGCGGCGCTCAGGCCGCCGCCTCGGTCCCCGCCCGCAGGCGGTACTTCAGCACCTTCCCGGCCGCACTCGTCGGTAGTTGCCCGACGAACGTGAAATAGCGCGGCACCTTGTAGTTCGCCATGTTGCGGCGCGCCCAGTCGTTCAGTTCGTCGGCGTCGGCATGCGCGCCCGGCCGCAGCACGACATACGCGTGCCCGACCTCGCCGAGCCGCGTATCGGGCACGCCGACCAGCGCGACCTGCGCAATCGCCGGATGCGCAGCAAGCAGCCGCTCGATCTCGGCCGGATAGCAGTTGAAGCCGCCGACGATGAACATGTCCTTGATGCGGTCGGTGATCTTCAGGTTGCCGTTCGCGTCGACGCAGCCGAGATCGCCCGTATGCAGCCAGCCATCGGGATCGACGGTTTCGCGCGTCGCGTCCGGCTGGTTGAAATAGCCGCGCATCACGTTGTAGCCGCGCACCCAGATCTCGCCGGTCTCGTCCGGCCCGAGCGGCGTGCCGCCCGGCCCCGCGATACGTAATTCGACATCCGGCATCGGCCGGCCCGACGTACAGGCGACCGTCTGCGCATCGTCGCCTTGACGGCACAGCGTCGCGAAGCCGCACGATTCGGTCAGCCCGTAGCCGGTCAGCACCGTCTCGAAGCCGAGCTCGGCGCGCATCCGTTCGATCAGGCTCGGGGCGATCGCCGCCGCGCCCGTGACCGCGATCCGCAGCGACGACAGGTCGTGCGTCGCCCGATCGGGCGCGTCGAGCAGCGCGTAGTACAGCGTCGGCGGGCCGGGCAGCACCGATATGCGGTCGACGGCAACGCGCCGCAGCACGTCGGCCGGCTGGAACACGAGATGCGGCAGCACGGTCGCACCGCTCGACAGCGCGGCGAGCCAGCCCGCCTTGTAGCCGAACGTGTGGAAAAACGGATTGACGATCAGGTAGCGGTCGTCGGCACGCACGCCGGCGATCGCCGCCCATGCCTGCGCGGCGCGCAGGTTCTGGCCGTGCGCGGTCATCACGCCCTTCGGGCGGCCCGTCGTGCCGGACGTGAACATCAGGTCCATCACGGTGTCGGGCGTCACCCGTGCCTCGCGTTCACGCACCGCGTCCAGCGGCACCTCGGCGCCGCGCGCGAGGAACGCGTTCCAGGTCTCGTCATGCGCGCCGCACGGCGGTTCGCCATCGAACACGACGACACGTTCGAGCGTCGCGGGGCGGTGCGGCGCGAGCATCGCCGGATAGGATTCGCCGAGGAACGTGCCGCAACAGAACAGCAGCCGCGCGCCGCCGTCGTGCAGGATGCCGCCCACCTCCATCCCCTTCATCCGCGTGTTGACCGGCACGAGGATCGCGCCGACGGTGTGGATCGCCAGCGCCGCGACGATCCATTGCGGCAGGTTCGGCGCCCATACCGCGATGCGGTCGCCGGCCTCGATGCCGCTCGCGAGCAGCGCGCGAGCTGCGTCGAGGCGGGCCGTGTCGAGTTCCGCGTAGGTCAGCCGGCCGTGCTCCGACTCGATCGCCGGATGCGCGCCGTGGCGCGCGGCTGCCCGCGCGATCAGCGCGGGCGTGGTCAGGATTTCGTTGTCCATCGTCATAGATCAGGGTGGCCGTGCGCGCCGCCGGCGCGCGTCGGCTCAGTCGGGAAACACCACGCGCAGTGCATCGCTCGCGGGCCGTGCGCAACAGGCGAGCGTCCAGCCGGCCGCGATCTCGTCGTCGTCGAGCACGTGGTTGCTGTCGAGCGCGACCTCGCCGCGCTCGATCCGGCACATGCACGCGCCGCATTGCCCCATCCGGCAGGAATTCGGCGCCGGCACACCCGCGCGCAGCATCGCGTCGAGCAGCGTTTCGCCGGGCGCGCTGTCGAATGCGAACGCGTCGCCGTCGAGCACCGTCTCGATCGCCGCACCGTCGCCGGCCGACGACGCTGCCGCCGTTGCCGCCGTCGCCGCGGCCTGCGCCGGTGCATCGGGCAACGACGCGAACCGCTCGACATGCACGCGCGCACGCGGCAGCCCGAGGCCGAGCATCGCGGCCAGCGCGTTCTCCATGAACAGCGCGGGCCCGCAGATGAACGTCTCCTGCCGGCTGAACGGCCGCGCGAGTTCCTCGAGATGGCGCTGCTGCGGAATACCCTGCACGCTGTCGAGCCAGTGAATCACGCGCACGCGCCCCGGATGGCGCTGCGCGAGCTGCTGCAGTTCGTCGCGGAAAATCACCGAGCGTTCGTCGCGGTTCGCGTAGATCAACGTCAGCATCCCGCGCCCGTGCACAAGCGCCGATTTCAGGATCGACAGCACGGGCGTGATGCCGCTGCCGCCCGCGAACAGCAGCAGGTCGCCGTCGAGTGCGCGCGGCGTGAACACGCCGGCCGGCGGCAGCACCTCGAGCGTGTCGCCCGCCTGCACGCGGTCGCACAGCCAGTTCGACGCCCGGCCGTCGCGCACGCGCTTGACGGTGATCTTCGGCGCGGCGTCGATGCCGGGCGCACTCGACAGCGAATAGCAGCGCGCAACGGCCGCGGCCGCGCACGGCACGTTCAGCGTCAGGAACTGCCCGGGCCGGTACGCGAATGCGTCGCGCAACGCGACCGGCACGTCGAACACGAACGAGCACGCGTCGTCGCTTTCGGCAATCACTTCGGCGACGGTCAGCCGATGGAAGCGCGAATCGCTCATCGCCGGCTCCTCACGTCACGCGGCCGCACGGGCCACCGGCGCGCCGGGCGTCGTGTAGGCGCCGTCGAGATAGACGAGCGGATCGACGTCGCCGCACATCAGCACCTCGCGAATGCGCCCGATGAACACCGTATGCGTGCCGTATTCGAAGCGGCCGTCCTGCTCGCATACGAGGCTCGCCTGCGAATCGCGCAGATAGGGCACGCCGTGCGGCGACGTGTGCCAGTCGCCGGTCGTGAAGCGCGCCTCGCCCTTCAGCCGGCCGCTGCAGTCGATCGCGATGCCTTCGTGGCGGGCCGACAGCACGTTCACGCAGAACGGGGCGCCCGCATCGAGCGGCGGATACAGCGACGCGGTGCGGTTGATGCAGATCAGCAGCGAAGGCGGATCGGTCGACAGCGAGTCGACCGCCGTCGCGGACATCGAGTAGCGCCGGCCGTCGTGCGCGCTGCTGATGACCGTGACGGAGCGCGCGAGGCGGCGCATCGCGAGCAGCATGTCGGTGCGCAGCGGATGGGGGGTGAGATCGCTCATCTTTGGACTCCGTCAAGTTCAGTCGTGGATGGCCGGGCCGGCCGGCCGCCGGCGTCGGCCGCGTGCGCGGCCAGGTGATCGGCGGCGATGAAACCGAAGGTCATCGCCGGGCCGAGCGTCGAGCCCGCGCCGGGGTAGCTCGCGCCCATCATCGACGCGCTGGTGTTGCCGATCGCGTAAAGGCCGGCGATCGGCTCGCCGTCGGCGCGCAGCACGCGGGCCAGCGCGTCGGTGACGAGCCCGCCTTTCGTGCCGATGTCGCCCGCGTCGATCCGCACCGCGTAGAACGGCGCCTGGTCGACCGGCCCGAGGCACGGGTTCGGCTCGTTCCGCGGATCGCCGTAGTACGTGTCGAACGCGTTGTCGCCCTTGCCGAACGCCTCGTCGATTCCGGTCGCCGCGTAGCGCGCCATGTCGCGCAGCGTGTCGTGCAGCCCGGCCGCGTCGACGCCGATGCGCGCGGCCAGCGCGTCGATCGTGTCGGCCTTCACGAGCACGTCGCGAAACGCCGCCGGAATCCGCGCATCGGGCATCATCGACGCCGGCATGATCGGCCCGCACGGATACTTGCGCCGAAACCGCGCGTCGAACACCATCCATGCAGGCACGCTCGCACCGGTGCGCGCATGGTCGCGATACATCGCCGGCACGAATTCGGAATACGGCGCGGCTTCGTTGACGAAGCGCTTGCCGAGGCTGTTGACGATCACGCAGCCCGGCAGGTTGCGCTCGACGAACAGCGCGCGCTGTTTCTCCTCGCCGGCGATCCCGACCGTCGGTGCGCCCCACACGTGTTCCATCAGCGCCAGCGCGGCGCCGAGCCGATGGCCTTCGGCGATCGCATCGCCGGTGTTGGCAGGCGGCGTCGCGCTCCACTGCGCCTGCGTCGGCTGCGGCAGGTAGCGTTCGCGCATCGGCTGGTTACGCTCGAAACCGCCCGCGCCGAGGATCACGCCGCATCGCGCGGCGATCGTCACGGGCTGCCCGAAGCGCTGCGCGCGCACGCCCGTCACGCGGCCGTCCACGTCGAGCAGGTCGCGCATCGGCGTGTCGAGCCACACCGGCACGTTGCGCTCGAGCAGCGCGCGGCGCAGCCCGCCGATCAGCGCGTTGCCGAGCGTCAGGCGCCGGTCGCGCCGCGTGCGGCGGCGCATCCCGATATCGAGCCAGTAACGGCCGAACTGTGCGATCGCGAGCTTCATGAAGCCGGGCCCGCGCGAGAAGAGCGTGTGCGCTTCCTTCGACGTCACCGCCACGCGCCCGCCGATCAGCGTGCCGGGCGACGGCGGCCGCAGCCGGTCGAGCTCGTCGCCGAGCAGCGCGCCGTCGAACGGCAGCGGATCGAGCGCGCGATAACCCGGCATCGCGCCCGGCACCTTCTGGAAATAGTCCGCGTACTTCGGCAGCGACTGGTAGCGCACCGGGGTCTTCGATTCGAGGTAGCGCAGCATCTCCGGCGCGCGGTCGAGATACGTGTCGAGCTTCTCGGGTGTCGACGCGCCGGCCACGCAGGCTTCGATGTAGCCGCGCGCGGCCTCGCGCGAATCGGTCGCGCCCAGCTCGGCGATATGGTGGTTGCACGGCACCCAGATCCCGCCGCCCGACACGGCCGACGTGCCGCCGTACAGCGCCGTCTTCTCGATCACGACGACGGACAGGCCGCGGTCGGCCGCGCGGCACGCGGCGAGCAGCGCGCCCGCGCCCGAACCGACGACCACCACGTCGTACACGTATTGCTGTGCTTGCGGGTCGTTCATCGCGTCTCCGTCAGATGAAGAAGTCGGTGTTCTCGCGGCCGAGCATCACGGCGCCGAGGTTCTGGCCGAAACGGTCCACGTTGTTCGCGTAATGCGCGCGGGCCGCATGCAGGTCGAGGAAGCGGCGCACCAGCGGATTGCGGTGATAGATGCCGTTGCCGCCCGCGTAGCGCAGCAGCGCGTTCGCCGCCTGCGCGCAGCGCTCGGCGACCTGCGCGGACTGGTAGCGGAAATGCACGCGGCGCTCGATCGACACGGCCGGGCCGCCGGTCACCGACGCCATCAGTTCCGCGAAATTGCGCCTGAGCAGCACCTTCATCTCGTCGATCGCGACGGCCGCGTTCGCGCACGCGTTCTGCGCGCCCGGATCGTCGGTCGTCTTCGCGCCGCTGTTGGCCGATACGCGCGTGGCCGCATAACCGGTGAAATCGTCGAGCGCGCCCTGCAGCGCGCCGATGCACGACGTGCACACGGCGCGCACGAAGATCTGCGCGAACGGCAGCCTGAACAGCGGCGCGTCGTTGACCGCCAGGCCCGGGCTCGTGCCCATCATCCCGTCGATGGCCTTGTGCGTGCGGTACGCGGGCACGAACACGTCGTCGACGACGATGTCGTGGCTGCCCGTCGCGCGCAGGCCGAGCACGTCCCAGTCCTGCTCGATCCGGTAATCGGATTTCGGCAGCAGGAAGGTGCGGTATTCGGGCGGCTGGCCGGACTCGGCCGGCGGCACCAGCGCGCCGAGGAACACCCATTCGCACAGTTCGCTGCCGCTCGAGAACTTCCAGTGGCCCGACAGGCGAAAGCCGCCGTCGACCGGCGTGACGCGGCCGACCGGCATGTAGGTCGACGCGATCAGCGTCGCCGGGTCGTTGCCCCACACGTCCTGCTGCGCGCGCTCGTCGAACAGCGCGAGCTGCCAGTTGTGCACGCCGACGACGCCATACACCCACGCGGTCGACATGCAGCCGCGCGCGAGTGCCATCTGGATGTCGAAGAAGGCCTGCGGATCGAGCTCGTAGCCGCCGTAGCGCTTCGGCTGCAGCACCTTGAAGAAGCCGGCGGCCTGCATGTCGGCGATCGTCTCGGCCGGGATGCGGCCCTGCGCTTCCGCCTGCGCGGCGCGGCCGGCCAGCGTCGGCGCCAGCGCCTCGGCCCGGGCGACCAGCGTGGCGGCCAATGCGTTCGAATCGTTGTCGCGATGCACGAATGTCTCCTGTGGAACGGGGCATGCGCCGCGGCGCCCGCCCCGCTCTCGTTCAAAGTTGTTCTGCGCGGCCTGGCCGCGGGCGATGCTCGCCACCACCGATGGTCGGCTTCGCGCGACCGCGCCGCATCGTCCGACCGGACGGGACGACGGGCGCGGCCCGCCCCGCCTTACGCGCAGGCCCGCTCCTTCTCCTTGTTGAAGAACGGGATCACGTGCTCGCCGATATTGCGGATCGTCTCCATCTGCGCTTCGTGCGGCACCGTGCCCATCTGGCACAGGAACAGCACTTCGTCGACGCCGGCTTCCTGCAGGCGGCCGACATAGCCGATGCAGTCGTCCACCGTGCCGTACGCGTGGTTCGGGTTCATCATCGCGAGCGCCGGATCGGCGAAGTTCACGACGACTTCCTCCGACGCGAAGCGCGAGCGGATCACCATCTCGCCGGTGTCGGCCTGCACGAGGTCGTCGCCCCACTTCGCCGGGTCCGGACGCTCGCCGCCCGTGTACCAGTACGCGAGCGATTCCATGAAGTAGCGCTGGCCGCGGATGCCGATCTTGCGGGCGGCCTGGCCGTCGGCCATCACGACCGTCGGGCACAGCGCCGCGAGGTGCTGGGTCGGGCGGAAGCCGACCTGGTCTTCGGGCTTGCGGTTCGCCCACGCTTCGCGATACACGGCGTTCTTCTTCGCGACTTCATCGGGGCCGCCGAAACCGAGCACCAGCGCGCCCATCCCGCGCTGGCCGGCGCGCAGCAGCGCGTCGGTGTTGGTGCACGCGAGGTACATCGGCGGGTGCGGATCCTGGAACGGCTTCGGGTGGATCGGACGCTTCGGGATCTTGATGTACTTGCCGTCGTGCTCGATCTCGTCCTGCACGAACATCTTCGGCACGAGGTACATCGATTCGTCGATCATCGGCTGCAGCTCGTTGAGGTCGTAGCCGAACGCGCCGGCTTCCTGCTGGCTCCCGCCCTTGCCGACGCCGAAATGCACGCGGCCGCCCGACAGGATGTCGAGCAGCGCGACGCGCTCGGCGACCTTGATCGGGTGGTTCATCGCGGGCGGCAGGCACACGACGCCGTGGCCGAGGCCGATGCGCGTCGTGCGGCCGGCCAGGTACGCAAGGAAGGTTT
Source organism: Burkholderia sp. Bmkn7 (assembly GCF_041103175.1). Taxonomy (NCBI): domain Bacteria; kingdom Pseudomonadati; phylum Pseudomonadota; class Betaproteobacteria; order Burkholderiales; family Burkholderiaceae; genus Burkholderia; species Burkholderia sp. Bmkn7. The sequence continues at coordinate 2,323,267 of NZ_JBGCUH010000002.1, forward strand.
CCGGCGCGCTCATGTGCGCATAGTTGGTCAGCGACGTGTGCTCGACGCACCAGATCGTGTCGAAGCCGACCTGCTCGGCAAGCAGCGCCTGTTCGACCGTCTCCTTGAACACCCGGTGGTCGCCCTCGCGCGATGCGTCGGTGGTCTGGGCTTCGTAGATGAGGGAAAACTTCATTGCGTGCGTCTCCATGTATGTTGGACGAGTCGGGGTCGCGCAGCCCGCCCGCACGATACGGACGAATAGCGACGGTCCACGGATGGGAGTGTCGGCGCGCGGCCGGGCGCGGGCATCGTCTGTTCGGAGTATCGGCACGCGTGCGGGGACAGAGGGGTTTCACGGTCATCCGATCGGACTGCGTGAGCGCGCGAACGGCGCGCTAGCATCGAACGGCGGCACGTTGCACGCCGCCCACATCAAGACAAGGGAGATCCGGGATGAAGGTTTCGATGCTGCTGTATCCCGTCGACGACATCGATACGGCGCTGCCGCTGTTCGTCGACGGGCTGGGCCTGAACGTGAAGTTCCGCGACGGCGATCGTTATTGCGCGCTCGACGGCGGCCCGCTGACGATCGCGCTGGTCGCGGGCGACGAGCAGATCGTCGAGCGCGCGGCGCTCACGCTGCGCGTCGACGAGGACGACGACCTGTATGCGGCGATGGCGCGGGTCGTGAAGGCCGGCGCGTCGGTGCGCGTGCCCGTGCAGGCCGGGCCGCACGAATACCGTGCGGTGCTGGAGGACAAGAACGGCGCGCTGCTGGTGATTTCGCAGAAGCGGGCCGCATGACGGTCGCATGATGGCCGCGTGACGGAGCACATCACATCGCGTTGCGCGGGCGCCGGAGCCGGGCGCGTCGCGCGTGGCGAGCCCGTTACGCGTTCGCGCCCGGCGTGCTCAGGTCGCTCGCTTCCAGCAATTCGAGCAGCGTGCGCGCCGGCTGGCTGAGCCGCTTCGCAGCCAGTGCGATGAATTCGATGTCGGGCAGCACGGGCAGCGCGCCGCCGTTGACCAGCGGCGCCAGCCCGCCCGTCGACAAATAGTGCGACGTCGCGGTCAAGCCGAGCCCCGCGCGCGCGGCCGCGATGCAGCCCGGCTGGCTGCTGCTCGAGCACACGACTTCCCAGCCGATGCCCTTCTCGGCGAGCGCGTTCAGGACGATCGCGCGCGTCACGCTCGGCTCGGCGACCAACACGAGCGGCAGCGGCCGCTCCGGATCGACGACGGTGCCGGGCCGCGCGACCCACTCGAGCCGCGTGCGCAGGAGCGGCGTGCCGCGCCGCTCGCCGAGCCGCCGCTTGCCGATCATCAGGTCGAGCGCCCCCGCGTCCAGCCCTTCGTAGAGCCGGCTCGTCATGCCGGTGGTGATCTCCAGCGCGACGTCCGGGTGCGCGGCGCGAAATCCGGCCAGCACGTCCGGCAACGCGACGAGCGCGAGATCGTCCGGCGCGCCGAGCCGCACCAGGCCCTGCAGCCTCGGCTTGCGGAATTGCGATTCCGCGCGGTTCAGCGCCTGCAGGATCACGTTCGCATGCACGAGCAGCGCCTCGCCATCGGCCGTCATCGCGATCGAATGGGTGTCGCGCACGAACAGACGCCGCCCGACGCTTTCCTCGAGACGACGGATGTGTTCGCTGACGCTCGACTGGTTGAGCCCGAGCTGCCGGCCCGCTTCGGTGAAGCTGCGGCAGTTCGTGACGGTCGCGAACGTCTTGAGCCAGACGGGATTGAGCATCCCGCATTGTCATCGTTGTTTCCGATGACAGTCAATGTCATCAGGCAGCTTCCCGATGACCGCCGGAATCGGTACCATCGTGCGCTTGAAGACCGGCTGGCGCCGTGCCGACGCGCCGCCCGCGCCGGCCTTTGCACCATCGAATTCGCCATGTCCCGGGAACCCACACACTCCGCGCTGCTCTGGATCGTCGCCGCTGCGTTCTTCATGCAGTCGCTCGACACGACGATCGTCAACACCGCCCTGCCTTCGATCGCGCAAAGCCTGCACGCGTCGCCGCTCGCGATGCAGCCCGTCGTGGTCGTCTATACGCTGACGATGGCGATGCTCACGCCGGCGTCCGGCTGGCTGGCCGACCGGTTCGGCACGCGCCGCGTGTTCTCGATTGCGATTCTCGTGTTCGTGCTCGCATCGATCGCCTGCGCGGCGTCGCATACGCTCGGCCAGCTCGTCGCCGCGCGCGCGCTGCAGGGCATCGGCGGCTCGATGCTGCTGCCGATCGGGCGGCTCGCCGTGCTGCGCCGCGTGCCGGGCGAACAGTACGTCGCGGCGATCGCGTTCGTGTCGACCGCAGGCCAGCTCGGCCCGATCGTCGGGCCGACGCTCGGCGGCTGGCTCACGCAGGCGATTTCGTGGCACTGGGTGTTCATCGTCAACGTGCCGGTCGGTGTGGTCGGCTTCCTCACCGTGCAGCGCTACCTGCCGCACGACCAGGCGACACAACCGCCGCCCTTCGATTTCGTCGGCTGTGCACTGCTGTCGGTCGCGATGATCGCGCTGTCGCTCGCGATCGACCCGCCGATGCCCGCGCATCGCGCCGCCTGGGCGGCCGGGCTCGCGGCGCTCGGGCTGGCGAGCGCGCTCGCGTACCTGCCGTATGCGCGGCGCCGCGCGCAGCCGCTGTTCCGGCTCGGGCTGTTCCGCGAGCCGAATTTCGGTTCGGGGCTGCTCGGCAACCTGCTGTGCCGGATCGGCACGAGCTCGGTGCCGTTCATGCTGCCGCTGCTGATGCAGGTGCAGCTCGGCTATACGCCGCTGCAATCGGGGCTGATGATGCTGCCGGCCGCGATCGCGGGGGTCATCGCGAAACGCTGGATCGCGCCGCTCGTGAAGCGCTTCGGCTATGCGGCGTTCCTGGTCGTGAATACGGGGATCGTCGGGTGCGCGATCGCGGGGTTCGCGCTGGTGTCGGTGCGGCCCGCGCCGCTACTGGAAAGCGCGCTGCTGATCGTGTTCGGCACCGCGAACTCGATGCAGTTCGCGGCGATGAACGGCGTGACGCTCAAGGGGTTGTCGCATGCCGACGCCGGCAGCGGCAACAGCCTGTTCACGATGATGCAGATGCTGGCGATGGGGCTCGGCGTGTCGATCGGCGGCGGCCTCGTCAACCTGTTTGGCGCCTACCGGGGCTCGATGGCGCACGGATTCATGCTGTCGTTCGCGTGCATGGGTGGGGTGACGCTGCTGTCGTCCGTCGTGTTCCGGCGGATCGACACGGTCGCGCCGGCGGCCGGTGCCGCAGCGCGCCCGTCCGCGTGAGCGCGGCCGTCAGTTCACCTGACGGCGCTCGACGACGCGCTTGAGCACCCAGCGAATCGACGAGCCGTCGGCCGGCGGCTGAGCCACGCGGTATTCGTCGATTTCGAGCGTGTACAGGTATCCGGGCTGGTAAGCGAAGCCTTCGATGCCCGCGTACCACAGGCTCCACGGCTCGTTCGGGCGGTTTCGCACCTGCAGGCACTCCATCGGCGCGACGCCCGTGCATCGCGCGGATTGCGGCGCGACCTGGACGGTCCTGGCCACCGGCTTGCCGTCGTCGGCCGGGCGCACCGCGTTCGGCGCCGTGGCGACCGCGTCGGTCTGGCATCCGGCGACGAGCGTGCTGCCGGCAATGACGGCCGCGCCGAGCAGCGTTCTGGATTGGCGAATCATCTGATGTTCCTCAGGAAGCGTTGGCGGGCCGATTAGAAACCCTCGCCGCAAGAAAGTTCACAAACACCTTACAGAAATCGGGCCGCCACCTTCATTCGTGGGACGCCGCGCGCGCCGGTACATTACCGCGATCCGGTTCAGCCGCGCGCATCACCGCCAGCTGCTCGCACACGCGCGCCGGGCGACGCGGCCTGTTCAGCCCTGCCGGCCCGGTGCCCGCAACAGGAGACAACCCGAATGTCCACGGCGCCCGCGGCCCCGCCGTCGTATCTCGCCCAGCACGGGCCTGCGCACGCCCGACGGAATCGAGTGCGGTTTCCGCGTGTGCCACGGCGGCAATGCCCGTTCGACGAGCACCGGCCGCCCGGAAAACCGCGACGACAACGCGCAACGCACACCAGCCACGCCGATGGCGCGGCGCGGCGAGTCACCGCCACATCGCGAAAACGATGACGCGGCTGTGCTCGCCCGCCGCGCGCTTCATTACCCGTCTGGCAATCGCCGTCGACGGCGGGTTCACCGTGTGATGATCGTGTACCATCGACGCTTCCCGATTGGCCTGATCGCGCCGCGTTCGTCCGCCCGTCTCCACGCGTACGATCCGCTCAGCGCACCCCGCTTCGCATGACCTCACCCGTTCCGTCCGACACCGCGCTGCGCCCGCTGCCGATCGATGCGCTGACCGTGCCGGCCGCGCTCGATGGACGCACGGGCACCAACCGCTCGACCGGCACGCATCCGCAGATTGCCGCGACCAACGACCTCGACGCGGTGCGCGCCTGGCTCGCGCGCTTCGTCGATACACCGACCACGTTCCAGAACTACCGCAAGGAAGCCGAGCGCCTGCTGCTGTGGGCCGTGATCGCGTGCGGCAAGCCGCTGTCGTCGCTCACGCACGAAGATCTGATCGTCTACCGGCAGTTCCTGCTCGCGCCCGCGCCGGCCGAGCTGTGGTGCGCGAACGGCGGACGCAAGCATCCGCGCGACGATCCGCGCTGGCGGCCGTTCTACGGGCCGCTGTCGGCGGCCAGCCAGCGGCAGGCGCTGGTGATCCTGAACGTGATGTTCTCGTGGCTCGTGCAGGCCGGTTACCTGGCCGGCAATCCGCTCGCGTTGTCGCGCCAGCGGCAACGCCGGCCCGCACCGCGCGTCACGCGCCATCTCGGGCCACCGCTGTGGCAGTCGGTCAAGGAAGCGATCGCCGCGATGCCGCGCGACGACGCGCGGGCAGGCTTCCATGCGGACCGCGCGCGGTGGCTGTTCACGCTGCTGTATCTCGGCGGGCTGCGCATCACCGAAGCGGCCGACACGACGATGGGCCAGTTCTTCTGCCGGCGCGACGCGGACGGGCGCGACCGCTGGTGGCTCGACGTGACGGGCAAAGGCGGCCGGCAGCGGCTCGTGCCGGCCACCGACGAAATGATGGCCGAGCTGTCGCGCTACCGGCGCGCGCACGGCCTGCCCGCGTTGCCGTCCGACGGCGAGTCCACGCCGCTCGTGCTGCCGGTCGGCAAGGCGTACAAGCCGCTCACGCGCGCGGCGCTGCACCGGATCGTGAAGCAGGTGTTCCGGCATGCGGCCGACCGGCTGCGCGCGAACGGCGAAGCCGGCGAGCAGCAGGCACGCGTGCTCGAACAGGCATCCGCGCACTGGCTGCGCCACAGCGCGGGCTCGCACATGGCCGACGGCCGCGTCGACCTGCGGCTCGTGCGCGACAACCTCGGCCACGCGTCGCTCACGACGACGAGCCAGTACCTGCATGCGGACGACGACTGGCGGCATCGCGAGACGGAGGAGAAGCACCGGATCGGATGGTAGGCGCGCACCGGCCTGGCGGCTCCCGGCTCGCACGCCACGCCGGCGCTCAGTGATCGAGTTCGAGCCCGCCCAGGCCGCCGTTGCTGCGGCATTTCGCGCGGTCGCTTTTCGCCGGCACGTCGATCTGGCCGCACAGCACGTCGATGCGCTTGCGGTAGCTGTCGATCAGGCACTGCGTCGTCGTGCAGCGGTTACGCGTCTTCAGCCACGCCCTCTGCGTCGCCATGAACTGCTCGTACTCGGGCGGATCCTCGACCGGATAGTTGCTGAAGTCGTAGAGCATGTGCTGGAAATCCGCGTTGAGCGCATCGTCGAGACGCGACAACGTCGGATTGGTGCAGATTTCACGCTCCACGAACGTGGACGCCTTCGTGCAGTTGAACGACGCGGCGTGCGCGCCGGTCATGCCGGCGACGACGGCCAGCGCAACGAGCCATGCTTTCATGTGGGTGCCGTAACGAAGAAACCGGCGGCCGCGGATCGGCTCGCCGTGGCGGACGAACGGGAATGCGCGTCGCCGGATGCCCGTCGCCACGATCCGGCAGCTTAGGGCAACGCGCATCGCAGTTCAATACGCAGCGCCGCTTCCCCGCACCCTCGCCGCACGCCGCGCGGCACGTCACGCCCGATCAGTACACGCCCACCCAGTGCCCGGGCACCCACGCCCAGTGATTGCCGGCCCACCGGTAATGCCCCTTCGCCCAGCGATAGCCCGGCGCGGGCATCGGCGGCGGCACCTCGACGACCGGCGCCGGCTGCGGCGGCCGCACGGGCTCGACCACGCAGGCGGACATCAACGTCGCACTGGCCGCTACCAGCACGGTGAGCGAAACGGAGCGGATCTTCATCATCTTGCATTCTCCCTTTGTGTCGTGAATGAATCGGCGCGGAAGCGGCAACCCGGTGCATCACGCCGTGCCGCGAATCAGCCCGCTCATCGGCCGCATCGCGCCGCTTTCGGCGAACAGCGCGGACGCGGTGCGGTGCGGATCGAGCCGCAGGCTTTCGGCGGCGGCGCCCGAGATCAGCGCGTCGAGCGACGCGGTCGGCTTCAGGTCACGCCCTTCGTACAGGTCGCCGGGCCGCAAACCCGGCCAGTCGGCGATCACGCGGCCGCCCGCGACCGCGCCGCCCGCGAGCATCGCGACCGACGCCTGCCCGTGATCGGTGCCGCCCGTGCCGTTCGCGGCGGCCGTGCGGCCGAACTCGGTCGCCACCAGCACCGTGGTCTGCTGCCATGCGGGCCCGAGGCCGTCGCGCAGCGCGGCGAGCATCGTGTCGAGCGCTTTCAGCTGATTCGCGAGCCGTGCGTTCTGCGCACTATGCGTGTCCCAGCCGCCCGTTTCGATCATCGCGATGCGCGGACCGTCGTCGCGAGCGAGAAACGTCGCGGCGAGCTTGCCGACACCCGCCGGATCCTGCCGCGCATGCGCATCGCCGGCGAGGCCGCGCGCATCCATCGCCGATTGCCACAACGGGCCGAGCTGCGCGTCGGCCTCGTAGAGCGCCGACACGCGCGCGAGCAGGTCGTCCGGTGCGGCCGGCAAACCGGACGGCGCGTACGACGCCGCCTGCACGGTGCCGCGCAGCGCGAGCGGCACGGTCGGTGCGAACGCGATCGCGCTTTCGCGTGTCGCCGGCAGCAGCGCGGCGAGCCGGTTCAGCCATCCGTCCTTCACCTGGTACGGCGCACGGCCGCCCGTCTCGAGCACGTTCTGGCCGTCGAAATGCGAGCGGTCGCGATACGGCGACGCGATCGCATGAACGAACAGCGCCTGCCCGTCGCGGTACAACTGCGCGGTCTGCACGAGCGACGGATGCAATGCGAACGTGCCGTCGAGCCGCGTCGCGGCCGCCGTGTCGATCGCCAGCGGGCCGCGCAGCGACGCATATGCGGGTTCGGCATACGGCACCAGGGTGTTCAGGCCGTCGGCGGCGCCGCGCTGGATCACGAACACGAAGCGCCGGTCGGTCTCGACGTTCGCGAACACGATTCGCGGCGCGACGAGCATCGCGCCGGCGCCGGCGGCCGCCACGCGCAGGAATTGTCGGCGGGACAGTGCCATGGTCATCTCCGTTGGAAATCGGGCGATACGAGCAGCAACGCGAGCGATGTGGTCGCGCTTTCGGCACGCGACAGCGCGGTCGCCGTCGGCGCGCTCAACGAACCCGCGAGCAACGTGTTGCCGAGCGTGCGCGGATCGAGCCGGTCGCCCGTGCGGGCGGCCAGCCGCTGCGCCAGCTCGACGCGGCGCACGAGCGCATCGGGCGCGGCCCAGCTCGCGGCCACGTCGTCGTAGCCGGCCGGCGAGCCCGGCCGCCACACCGGCTGGCCGAGCTGCGCGAGCAGCGGCGCGGCCTTCAGGTCGCCCGTGTCGTGCCAGCCGAGCCCGCGCAGCGAAGAAACGGCCCACTCCCACGGCGTCTTGAACTTGCGGTTGACCGGCGACCACGCATCGGGCGCGTCGACGAGCGCGCGATAGACGGTCGGCAAATCGCCGCCGCTCGCGTCGAATGCGCGGGCGAGCCGGTCGGTCAGCGCGGGCGGCGGATTGTCGGCGACGAAATGACGCGCGAGCTGGAACGCGATATGCCGACCGGTCGCCTCCGAATGCGCGAGGTCGTGCAGGATCGCGCGGGCCTGCGATTCGCCGGGCTGGTCGTAGCTGCGCCCCATCACGGTCCGCACGCCGGGCTCGTGCAGTTTCGGGCGAAACACGAACGCGCCGGGCGCCGCATCGCCGGGCTGCGGGCCGCGCCCGCCGACGATGCTCCAGCCGGTCAGCGCGCGCGCGAATTCCGTCACGTCGGCTTGCGTATAACCCGTGCGTACGCCAAGCGTGTGCAGCTCCATGATTTCGCGCGCGAGATTCTCGTTGAGCCCGCGTCGGCCCGACGGATTGCGCGCTTCGGCACGCAGCGCGGCCGGGCTGTCGGGGCCGACCGAGCGCGCCTGGTCGAGGAACAGCTGCATCGCGGGATGCTGCTCGACGGCGACCAGCATGTCCTCGAAACGGCCGAGCACGTGCGGGCGGATCGCGTCGCGTTCGAACGCGCCCGCGTAGGCCGCCACCGGCCCCTTGTCGACCGATACCGCGAAATGGTTCGCCCAGAAGTGCACGAGACGCTCGACGAACGGCGCGGGCGTGTTCAACGCACTGTTGACCCGCGCGACGACGGCACTGCGATACGTGTCGTTGCCGTCACGCCGGATCGACTGCTCGGTCGCGCGCTTCGTTGCGGGATCCTCGCTGGTCATCGCATTGCGCGCGTTCGCGAAGCGCGTGGCGAGCGCCACCGCGTCGGGCTCGCCGGCCCACGCGGCCGGCCGTACTTCGTAACGGTCGAATTGCGCGACGAGCGCCGCCTTCGGGTCGGCAGGCGGCGCTTCGTCGGCCCGCGCGCCGAGACCGAAGCGGTTCAGCGCGATGGCGGCCGGGGTGATGTCGTTCGGGTGGTCCATGGCGGGGCTCGTGCGATGCGTACCCGTGTTAAACGTCGGCCGGCGGGAAATCCGTCGCCGGGAAGACGAATATTTCGGGTTTGGCGCGCGGGGTTGAAAACGTGTGTGTCGGCGTGCGAGTTTCCGGCGTGGACTTCAATGCGTGTGTGTCGCCGTTCGAGTTTCCTGCGCGGATTCGACCGACGGTGGCAACGCATCGACAGATCGCTCAGCCGCCGCAACGCGGCACCGTGCCCCGCCGAGGGACGGACACGCTTCGACATTCGGCCGACAGGCTTTCACCCGCCTGACCGGCGTGGACCGGCCGGATCGTGCGTCGGCCGAAACCCTGGACGGGTCGAATGCCGCCTTGTCGCCCATATCCGCCCGGCGCTTGCCGTTCCCGGAAAGCGGCCTAGACTCAATGGAATGTATCGCTCCGGGTCACGGAGGTAACGTCGTCCCGCCCCGAACAAGAATTCGACGCCACCGGAGATCGGCCATGACCAAGCTGCTCGCCATCCTGCTGCCGGCTCCCGTTGTCGCCTTTGCAGATCGGTTCGCACGCGCGTGGCTGCTCGCCATGGTGCTGGCGCTGCACGGCTATCCCGCTCACGCGCAGGGTCAGCCCAAGGTCGTCGACGTCCCGACCCGCCCCGGGGTCACCCAGCGGTTTCTCTTCATCGCGCCGGATGCGCCGAAAGCCGCGGCCATCCTTTACGCCGGCGGACACGGCGGGCTGCAACTGGACCCGTCCGGCCGTTTCGGATGGGGTGCAGGCAACTTTCTCGTCCGCACCAGGCAGCTGTTCGTGAATGACGGTATCGCTGTCGCGGTCATCGATGCACCGAGCGACCGGCAATCCGCGCCCTACCTCAACGGCTTTCGACTCTCGAAGGAACACGCCGACGACGCGCGTGCCGTGATCGCGTGGTTGAGGGAGCAACTGCACGTGCCGGTCTGGCTGGTCGGGACAAGCCGCGGCACCCAGTCCGCGGCTGCCGTTGCGATCGCGCTGGCCGGCGGCGGCGGGCCGGACGGTATCGTGCTGACGTCCACGATCCTCCGTGAAGATCGAGGCGGTACCGCGGTCACCGACATGAACCTCGCCAGCCTCAGGATTCCGGTGCTCGTCGTTCATCACCAGGATGACGGCTGCAAGCATTGCCCCGTGTCCGACACGGATACGCTGTTGAAGAAACTGGATGCATCGCCGAAGGCCGAACGGATGATCGTGTCGGGCGGCACGTCCCGGGGCGATCCATGCGAAGCGTTCGCCTATCACGGCTTCAACGGCCTGGAGAGCAGCGTGGTCGACGCGATCTCCGCCTGGATGCTGGCACGTTGAACGTCTCCGTCGCGTCACGTGGCCGTGGTCGCGTTGCGATCGTTCACGAACGCGTACCTGAAAGCATTGCCGACCGGTGTTCCGCGTAGGCGTTGCACAGCGCAGGAAAGGCGCGCCGCCGCACGTCCCCCGCGCCGCGTTTCCTTACTGACTCCCCGCCTCGCCCTGCTTTTTCTGCAACTTCGGCGGCAACCGCCAATTGCCGCTACGCCGCAACCCGTCGACGAACTTCGCGCGCTCGTCCGGCGTCAGCGTCGCCGCGAAATCGACGACGCTGCGCTCCACCTGCGCACGCAGCGCGGTATCGGCCGCACGCGTGCGGTCGAGCGCGGCGTCGATCGCCGTGCGATCGAGTTGCGGCGCGGCGAGCAGATCCAGCACGGTGATCCGGTCGTCGCGCCCTTCCCGCGCGAAATCGCGACCGTCCTTGCGTGCCGCCTTCAGCGCGGCGGCGAATTCCTGCTGGCGCGTGTCCGGCAACTCGTCCGCGGCGAAACGCAATGCGGTGCGCGAAGCAGGTGCGCCCGCGGCCCGCAGGTCGCGATGCGTCGAGAACCACTGATACGCGCCGCCGCCGATCGCGCCGAGCATGAATACGTTCAGCAAGACCGAGCCGACGAGAACGAATTTCCAGCCACGCTCACTCATTCATCACTCCAGTCCACGCTCGGTCCGCCGAACGTCGTTGTCAGGTAGCCCTGCTCGTGCGCGGGCGGCACGCTCCCGAGCATCAGCATCGACACGGCCACCGCGCCCGCGAGCGCGCCGGCAAGGCCCACGCCCGCGAATGCCGCGCCCGACCACCACACGGTGCCCCGCCGCCGCGTGCGCCGCGGCGCCGGGGCCGGCGCCGTCGCGACGATGCGCTCGACGAGCGCCGGCGCGGGCGGTGCGACCGTATCGTTGGCGAGCCACGCGTCGAGTTCGGCGGCCTCGTCCAGCGCCGCCAGCGCGTCGCCCGGATGCGCGCGCGCCCATGCCTCGGCAGCCGCGCGCTCGCCGTCCGGCCAGCGCCGCGCATCCGAGCCGTACGCGGCGACGATGGTACGAAATCGTTCGGGTGTCATCGGATGTCCTCGCTAGGTGAATCGCCGGCCAGTTGCGCGCGCAAGTTTCGCCGCGCGCGCGCAAGCAGACTTTCCAGCGCGTCGACGGTAATGCCCATCAGGTCGGCCGCCTCGATGTTCGACATGTCCTGATAGTACTGGAGCACGAGCGCTTCGCGCTGCCGCGCCGGCAACGCCGCGAGCGCCTGCCGCACGCGCGCGTCGCGCGAGCGGGTCTCCGCGCGGGCGGCCGGTTCCGGTTGCGGATCGGGCACGTCGGGCAACACGTCGACCGGTTCCTCGCGGCGGCCGCGCAAGCGGTCGTAGCACAGGTTCAGCACGACACGATGCAGCCACGTGTCGAACCGTGCCTCGCCCTCGCGCCAGCCCGGCGCCTGTTTCCAGATCCGCAAGAACGTCTCCTGTGCGACGTCCTCGGCTTCCGTGCGGTCGCCGAGCATGCGCGTCGCGAGTGCGAGCAGCCGCGGCAGCTTGCGCGCGACGAGCACGCGCACGGCCGACGCGTCGCGCGCGCCGACCCGTGCCACCAGCGCGGCGTCCGGATCGCCGTCGCTCAACGCGGGGCGCTCCAGCGCATCGCGCGTCTGTGCCGCGGCGCGTTCGTCAATGCGCCCGCCGTCAGACCGAAGCTCATCGTCGTGCTCTCCTTGCATGCGCCGCGCCATTACCCGGCCCCGCCACGCTGGCGGTTCGGGATCGCCGCACGCATCGCGCACGGCATCGGCAAGGTCCGTTTCATCGGCATCCGTTTCAGGCCGCATGGCGATCGTGTCGATCGGTTCGATCGGATGCCGGCCGCCCGGTCGCGCGAGCGGCGGCCGGCGCGCTCAATATACGACGACCGGCGCGGGCCGGTAATAGACCGGACGCGCCGGCACGACGACACAGCCGGCCAGCACGATGGCTGCGGCTGCCAGTATCACCACGGTTCGAAAGGGCATGGCTGCGACTCATGACGTTGCGGGAAGGCGCCGCCGCGCCGGCACCGCGTGCCGTGCGACGGCGTGCGCATCAGGCCCAATGACCCGGAACCCAGCGCCACGCCGGACCGCGCGCGGCCCAGTGGCCCGGCACCCAGTGATAACCGACGCGAACCACTTGCCAGTGGCCTGGAATCCAGACATAACGACCCTGGCGCCAGTGCCAGTGGCCCTGGTCCCACACATAGCCCGCGCGCGGCGCCGGCATCACTTCGACGCGAGGCGGCGGCGGCGCGTAAGGCGCGACGATGACGGCCTGCGCGAACGCAGCGGACGCAGCCAGCGCGGCCACGCATGCCGTGGCAAACCGCAACGGGATGGAAAGCTTCATGAAAGACTCCGATGTGGCAGGTATCGACCGGAAGCGGCCGTTCATGCGTTAAACGGCGCGAGTGATCAGAATCCGTCGCGATGTCGGCAAATAAATATCGGCGCGAAGCGGACGCGCGTCGGCGCGGATGGGATGCCCCGATCCGCAAGCTCGGCAGGTGCCGGGGTTCCCGCGGGGCTGCCGTGCTGTCACAACCCGGCAAAACTGCGCTCCGACAATGTCCGGCACCGGGATCCCGCTCGTTTCCGGCCCACGCCCCGGCCACGCTCACGCGCGGCCGGATGGTTCCGCATCTCGCGTCTCCACCCACGAAAACACCGACCATGTCGAACCAGGACAACTCCCCGATCCAGCCGAACGAGCCCGCCGCGTCCGTCTCGCGCCGCGGCTTCCTGAAACTCGCCGGCGTATCCGGCCTCGCCACCGCCGCCGGTGGCCTCGCGGCAGCCCGGGCCGCCGCGTCGACCCCGGACGGCACACCCGAACAGGTCCACCTGACGTGGGGCAACGACCCGACGTCGGAAGTCGTGATCTCGTGGGCATCGCTCGCGTCGGCCGTCAATCCGCGCGCGCGCATCGTCGCCGACGGCGAGCCGCCGCGCACCGTGCATGGCGTCCAGCGCCTGTACACCGACGGCCTGAACGGCGAGACCGTGTTCGCGTACCACGCGCGCGTGCACGGCCTGAAGCCGAATACGCGCTACCGCTACGAGATCACGGCCGACAACGACAGCAATGCCGCGCAGCCGTTCTCCGCGAATTTCTCGACCGCACCGCGCGGCCGCGCGCCGTTCCGCTTCACGAGCTACGGCGACCTTGCGACGCCGAACGGTGCGTGGGTGCTGTCGTCGCCGCAGAGCCGCTTCGCGGTGCAGGCCGTCGAGCAGTTCCAGCCGCTGTTCCACCTGCTGAACGGCGACCTCTGCTACGCGAACCTGAACCCCGCGCACCAGCCCGAGGTGTGGCGCGATTTCGGCAACAACAACCAGACGTCGGCGGCGAATCGTCCGTGGATGCCGTGCCCCGGCAACCATGAGATCGAGTTCAACAATGGTCCGCAGGGGCTCGACTCGTATCTCGCGCGCTATACGCTGCCGGAGAACGGCACGCGCTTCCCGGGCCGCTGGTACAGCTTCCGCGTGAGCTCGGTGCTGTTCGTGTCGCTCGACGCCGACGACGTCGTGTACCAGGATGCCGCCGCGTTCGTCGGCGGCCCCGCGCCGCTCGTGCCGGCCGCGAGCACGGGCCGCCCGCCGATCGAGCCCGGTACGTCGTTCTACGTGCGCGGCTACAGCAACGGCGAGCAGACGCGCTGGCTCGAACACACGCTGCGTCATGCCGCGCACGACGACGACATCGACTGGATCGTCGTGCAGATGCACCAGGACGCGCTCAGTTCGTCGAAGACGGGCAACGGTTCCGACAAGGGCATTCGCGAAGCATGGCTGCCGCTGTTCGACCGTTACGGCGTCGACCTCGTGCTGTGCGGCCACGATCACGACTACGAGCGCAGCTACCCGGTACGCGGCTGCAATCACCACGCTGGCGTCGATGCGACGACCGGCGAAGTGGTCGAGACGCTGCAGCCGCGCCCGGTCGGATCGAACGACCCGGACCGCACGACGTTCGACACGAGCCACGGCACGATCCACCTGATCCTGGGCGGCGGCGGCACCAGCGCGCCGCTCGACGTATACGGCGAGAACCCGGCAACCGGCTTTGCGCGGGCGAAGGTGTTCACGAAGCCGAACCGGCCGGTGCCGGGCACGGCGCCGAATACGTTCGTGCGCCAGCCGGCCGATGCACTCGAGGATGCGATCTGGTCCGCGCGTCGCGATACGGGCACCGGCTACGGGATTGCCGTGTTCGACCACGACCCGGGCAAGCCGGGCGGGCATACGACGATCACGATGCGCTACTACCACGCGCCGGGCGCCGACCAGCACCCGACCGCCGACTACGCGCTGTTCGAGACGATCGAGCTGAGCAAGAAGCGCAACGACCGGTGATCGGTCAGGCGCCCGTTGCGACGGGCGCCTGACGCTGCGCGCGCAGGATTCGTTGCATGCGCAACGTCATGGGGCAATCAGGATGCCGCGGTTCGCGAAATAGCGGTCGAACGCGGCGCGCGGCATCGCCACGTTCCGCTGCGTGCGCACGTCGAACCCGGACGGGTTGTGGAACAGCCAGTCACCGGTGTCGCGATTCGTGCCGAACACGAGCACCAGGTGCCCGCCCCGCGACGGCGGCTCGAAGCCGTCGTGCCGGATACCGGGATGCACCGACGCCATCAGCATGTGCCCGTCATGCAGCTTCGGTTCGAGCGCGGCCGAATCGACTCCTTCCACCACATCGCCATCGATCCCGTAGCGCTCGCGCACCCAGTGCACGAAGGGCCGGTAATGCAGGCGCTTGCCGGTGTCGCCGAGTTCGGGCCGGTAGACGCCGAACCCGACGGCCTCGCGTACCAGTTCGAGCAGCGGCACGATCGTGTTCAAACGGTATGCGAGCAACATCTTCAGGCACGCGATACCGCAGATGTTCGGGCTCCACTGCGCGTATTCCTCCGGCGTGCTGGCGCCGGAGCGATGCCACAACGGGTCGTCCTCCGCGCGCAATTCGCGGGACACGAACCGCGAAACCAGGTGCATCGATTCCCACTGCGAGAAATACGGCACTTCCTTCATGGCTTCCCTCCCTGAAAGCGCGATACGGGCGACTGGCTGCAACGAAAACCTGACCAACTGCTCGATGCGAATCTGCTGCGCGACTATACCGCGATGGCGCACGGTGACGTGTTGTACGCCCATCTCAAGCCATTGCGCGACGACACGCGGTAGACTGCGCGCCTCGTACTCCGCCATGAGCGAGACGTTCGCGACCGTCAGCTGCTTCGGCGAAGACGACGGGACGACGCCGTTCGACAGCGACGAGGCGTCCGGGGTCGGCGGCCGTGACATGTCGATCCCGGTGCGCGGCCGGCACACCGGGATCGAGACCGTCCGGATCGACGTACCCGTGGGCCCTGCGCAGGCGGAACCGAATCATCCGATAGCGAATTTGAATGTTGAAACAGGCAGGACGCATGAAGCGCAAGAATAAGGCAACGCTCGCCGGGCTCGGCGCGGTGTTGTTGTGGGCCTCCGTGGTCGCTCTCGTTCGTGGAGTCAGCGAAAGCCTCGGCGCGACCGGTGGCGCCGCGATGATCTATACCGTGGCATCCGTGCTTCTGCTGTTCTCGATCGGGTTCCCCGACCTGAGCCGGTTCCCGAAAAACTATCTGCTCTGGGGCGGGCTGCTGTTCGTCTCGTACGAGGTGTGCCTGTCGCTGTCGATCGGCTATGCCAGCAACGGCCGGCAGGCGATCGAAGTCGCGATGGTCAACTATCTGTGGCCGAGCTTCACGCTGGTCGCGGCAATCGTGTTCAACAAGCAGCGCGCCAACCTGCTGGTCGTGCCCGGCGTCCTGCTGTCGATGCTCGGGATCTGCCGGGTGCTCGGCGGCGACCAGGGGCTCGATCCGGCCGGCATGCTGCACAACGTCACGGACAATCCGCTGAGCTACGGCCTCGCGTTCTTCGGCGCGCTGATCTGGGCCGGCTATTGCACGGTGACGGCGCGCATCGCCGACGGCAAGAACGGCGTCACGCCGTTCTTCATGCTGGTTGCGCTGGCGCTCTGGATCAAGTTCGCGATCGAAGGCGGCGGCGGCATGACGTTCAGCCTGCAGGCGGCCATCTACATCGTGCTGGCGGCATCGGCGCTGGGGTTCGGCTATGCGGCCTGGAACACCGGCATCATGCACGGCAACGTGACGATCATCGTCGGCGCATCGTATTTCACCCCGGTACTCGCCGCCATGCTCGCCGCGACGTTGCTGCATGCGCCGCTGTCGATCGAATTCTGGGAAGGCGCGTCGATGGTATGCGGCGGGTCGATCCTGTGCTGGCTCGCGACGCGCGGCCGGCGCAACGCAAAAGCCGCGCCCGTGCGGGCCGGCAATGAAGCGCAGGGCAACTGCCAGCGCTGACGATACCGGGTGCGTTCGTCACGATGCAACTCGGGAGCCCCCTGCTATCCCGCAACCCGTCGGCCACTCGCGTCAGCTGCGCGACTCCAGTGCGATACGCACGGCGAGTCCCGCCAGCACGGTGCCCATCAACCAGCGCTGAACCGACGCCCAGACCGGCCGCCCCGCCAGAAAACCCGCGATGGCGCCGGCCATGCAGGCAATCAGCGCGTTCACGCTGACGCTCACCGCGATCTGCACGCTGCCGAGCGCCAGCGATTGCGCGAGCACGCTGCCGTGCCCCGGCAAAATGAACTGCGGCAGCAGCGACAGATACATCACCGCGATCTTCGGATTCGCGAGGTTCGTGACGAAGCCCATCGTGAAAAGCCTGGCGCGGCTATCGTGCGGCAGTTGCCTGACCTGGAACGCCGAGCGGCCGCCCGGCTTCAGCGCCTGCCACGCCAGGTACGCCAGATAAAGCGCACCGGCAAAGCGCAACACGTCGTACGCATACGGCACGGCCAACACCAGCGCGGTGATGCCCAGCGCCGCGCACACCATGTAGAAGACGAACCCCAGCGCGACGCCGCCGAGCGACACCAGCCCGGCACGGCGGCCCTGGCAGATCGAGCGCGACACCAGGTAGATCATGTTCGGCCCGGGTGTCAGCACCATGCCGAGCGACACGAGTCCGAATGCAAGCAAGGTGGGCAAGGCCGGCACGGCAATCTCCTTCGGGACTAAGCGGTCAAGGGCGAGTTAGATCAATATATTGCATCTCGACCACCATCGGCATGAATAAACTGCAAGCCACCCATGAGCGCTTTTCATCGCATCGGCCGTTCGTCACCGGCTCCTTTTCGCGCGCGCGTGAATCGCCTTCGCCGCCTTCGAGCGTTGCGCGTCGACGAGCCGCACGAACGCATCGGCGATCGCATTGCCGGACGTGTTCCACGACAGCCGGACGGAACGATGCAGCCGCGGCGAAAGCGCCAGCACGCGGCCACCGAACGGCGTGTACGTGAGCGTGATGCGCGGAACGATCGACACACCCATGCCGGCCTCCGCCATCGACAGGATGGTGCGCATCTCGACCACGTTGAACGCGGCGCGAAGCGGCGTGCCGCTGCGCGCGAAGTAATCCGCGATCACCGGCCCGCATCCGGCCTTCGAGAAAATGAACGGGGCCGCGGACAACTGCTTCGCCGACACGCTCTTGCGGCCCGTGAACATGCCATCCGCCGCCACCGCGACGAAGTCCTCGTCGAGCAGCGGCAGCGTGTGCGCGAAGGTCTTCGTGCCGGCCACCACGCCGACGTCGGCGGTACCGTCCTCGATCCACCCTTCGACTTCGCTGTCCGTGCCTTCGAGCAGCACCGCCGACACGCCCTGGTGCATCTCCTTCAACGCCTCGAGCGCAGGCACGACGAATGCCAGCGACACGCTCGGCAGCGACGCGACCACCAGCTTCCCTTCGAGCTTGCCGCGCGACACGCTGAACTGCTGGCGCAGCAACTGCGCTTCGCGCACCACGTTCTGGATGTACGGCCACAGGCGTTCACCCGCCGCCGTCAGGACGACCGGCTGCCGGTCGCGCCAGAGCAGCTTGACCTCCGTGATGTCTTCCAGCTCGGTCAGCGCATGACTGATCGCGGATTGACTGCGGCTCAGGCGGTCGGCCGCGGCCGTGAGCGAGCCGAGTTCGACCACGGCTGCCAGGGCCTGCAACTGCGCAAGCGTCATCGGGTCTCCTTGTTCCAGTGAATGCATATCGCGCATGAGGCGACACACGGTCATGAATTATATTGAACCGCGTACCTGATCGCGCCGACGATACCGGCGGCACGCCGCGCCCCGCGCCGAATGCCCTCCGCAACGCTCGGGTAAAATGCATCCTCGAACCGCGCGTCGATTGCCTGCGGACGCGGCCGCGCAACGGTGCGGCGCCGTGCAATCGACGCCCGGTCAAGCCGATCCAGAACACATGCGTGCAACACGCACGCGCCGCAACGGGCACCTTCGACAGCGCTCGCTGCCGGATATGCCGCGACAAGCCGATCCATGATGCATTTCAATCTGACTGAAGGTGTGCTGGTTTCCAGCCTGCAGGGGCTCGGCGCGTTCGATCTGGCCGGCATCGCCGTCGCGCTGCTGCTGGGCGGCATGGCCAAGGGGATCACGGGCATCGGTGTGCCGTTGATCGCGATGCCGATACTCAGCCAGTTCCTGCCAATCCGGCATGCGGTGCTGCTGCTGTCGATGCCGATCATCCTCGGCAACATTCCGCAGGCGCTGGAAGGCGGCCAGGTGCTGGCGACGGCACGCAAGATCGCCGCGCCGATCGCGGGCACCGTGATCGGCAATATCGTCGGTGTCGCGATCCTGCTCTCGCTCAATCCGGGTCATGCGCAGGCGGCGTCCGGCGCACTGCTGATCGTCGCCGCGACGCTGATGCTCGCGGCGCCGAAGCTCAACCTGCCTCCTGCGTGGCAGAAGCCCGTCGGCTTCGTACTCGGCTTCGGCGCCGCGCTGATGGAAAGCATCGCGTCGGTTCCCGGCCCGCTGCTCGCCACCTACCTGATCTCGTCCGGCGCGACCGGGCGCGCCTTCACGAAGCAGATCGCGATCATCCTCGTGGTGTCGATCGTCACGCTGCTCACGACGTTCAGCGGCGCCGCGCACGCGAGCGCCGCCGACCTCGCGATCTCGGCGGCGGCCAGCCTGCCGGCCATTGCCGGCATGTGGCTCGTCCGCCCGCTGCGGGACAAGATGTCGCCCCGCAGCTTCAGGATAGTCGTGCTGCTCTTCGTGCTCGTCGCGGCCTCACAGATGATCTGGAAATCGGGCGTGTTCCGGCACGGCGGATCGCACGTTACCCAGCTGGACAACACGCACGCGGTCAAGCAATGACAGGCGGCGGATTGCCATCGATCCCGCATGCGTTCTGAAAGCTGCCGAGCGTAGTATTCGCGGACCCGGCGTATCGCCGCGCCCGACGATGCGAACGATACGTCACCGACTGCCCTGCTCGCACGCCGATGTCCGCATCGGCGCTGCCACGCTTTCAGAGACCTGCAATGGAAACCTACGTGTTGCTCGGCTGCGGATTCGGCCTTGGCCTGTTGATCGCCATCTGGGGTATCTGGCAACTCAAGTAACGCTCGCCAGCCGCGTCCGTGCGCAAGCATTCCGTATGGAGACGGACGGGAAATCGTAGTGTGCGGCGCCACCCGTTTCTCAACTACTTCGCACTCCGACGCAGCCATCCGGCAGTTTCGGCTACCCGTGCCGGCTTCCGTTCGAAAGCAGGCGTGACCGAGCCGCCTCGAAGCGTGCGCACTCGGCCTTGAGCCAGTCCGAAAAAACCGTGGTGCGCGGATCGTCGGGATTGCGTGACAACAGCATGTAGCGCGCCGGCGCACGCACTTGCCTGCGGAATACATCCACGAGCCGTCCGCTCGCGATCTCGTCGTGTACCAGCGCGGCGCGCCCCATCGCGACGCCCTGATGGTTCAGCGCAGCCGTGATTGCCAGGCTGGAGAAATTGAACTGCGGGCCGTCAAGATGCGCCATCCACGCAGGACGAACCGCCTCCAGCCACGTGCGCCACTCCACGAACTCGGGTGCGCCGCCCCACGGAGCCGCGTCGTGCAGCAGAACGACGCCGTCCAGCGACTCCCCGCCGGCAAAGGACGGATGCTGCGCCAGATACGTGGGCGTGGCGACCGGAAACAGGACTTCGTCGAGGATGGCCTCGGCATGCAGCCGCCCGTATTGCACCGGGTCGTAGCGCACCGCCACGTCGATGTCGTCGGTCTCCATGGCCTGACGATCCAGCACCTGAAACTCGGCCTTCACGCGAACCGGCACGTCCGGTTGCAGCCGATGAAATTCGGACAGGCGCGGCATCAGCCATTGCAGCGCGAGCGACGGCAGACAGCTCACCTGCAGCGGCGCGTCCGGGATGCCGAGCGCCTGAAGCGTGCGATGGATGTCGCCGAACGCGCTCGACATCGTTCCGAGCAGGGTCGCGCCCTTCTCGGTCAACTTCAGCCCGCGCGCCTGACGTACGAACAGCGGGTAACCCAGCCGCTCCTCCAGGTTCCGGATTTGCTGGCTCACGGCGCTTTGCGTCAGGTTGAACGCCTGAGCCGTTTTCGTGAAGCTCAGCAACCGGCCGGCTGTTTCAAAGCACAGCAACGCACCAAGGATCGAACCATCGAGTCGCATCGTTATAAGTCAGGCTAATGCATTCATTAGAAATCGGCGCTTTTGCGCAACCGGTTCGAATCGTAGCATTCAAGCCTGATTCGCCGTTCATCCGACGCAAGACCGATCCATGACCTTCACGCTCCAGCCTTCCGATCTATTAGCCAAGCTGCAATCGTGCCACCCGCTGCTGTGGCTGAACCCCCACGCCGGCAGCCCGCTGCCGCACGACGCACCGGCGATCGACGCCATTGCGATGGCCGAAGCGCGGCTGGCGCGCTGCGAACCGCTGATGGCCGAGCTGTTTCCCGAACTCGCGGCGAGCGCGGGAAAAATCGAATCGCCGCTGATGCCGGCAGACAGCCTGCAGCGCAGCCTGTCGCTCCCGGCGGACGAACACGGCGCGTGGTTCATCAAGCGCGACGACGCACTGCCGGTCGCCGGCTCGATCAAGGCGCGCGGCGGCTTTCATGAAGTGCTCGCGCTCGCGGAGTCGATCGCGATCGGACACGGCCTGCTCGAACCCGCGGGCGACCGACGGCTCCTCGCATCGACCGCCGCACGCGAACTGTTTGCCGCGCACACCGTCATCGTGGGCAGCACCGGCAATCTCGGCCTGAGCATCGGCGTGATGGCCGCCGCGCTGGGGTTCGAGTCGGTCGTCCACATGTCGACCGACGCGAAGCCGTGGAAGAAGGCGCGCCTGAGAGCACGCGGCGTTCGCGTGATCGAACATGACGGCGACTACGCGCAAGCCGTCGCGGCGGGACGCGCGCAGGCACGCCATCAGCCGCGCAGCCACTTCGTCGACGACGAAGGCTCGCTGATGCTGTTCCTCGGCTACGCGGCCAGTGCCCGGCATCTCGCCGCGCAGCTCGCCGGGACGGGCCGCGTCGTGGATGCGGCGCATCCGCTCTTCGTCCATATCCCGTGCGGCGTCGGCGGCGCGCCGGGCGGGATCGCCTATGGTCTCAAGGCGCTGTTCGGCGAGCACGTGCATTGCTTTTTCGCGGAACCCGTCGCTTCGCCGTGCATGCTGGTCCAGTTGGCCGCCGGCCCCGGGAAGCCCGTTTCCGTCTACGACGCGGGGCTCGACAACCGGACCGAGGCCGATGGTCTGGCAGTCGCGCAGGCGTCGCACCTCGTCAGCCCGCTGATGGCGTCCCAGCTGTCGGGCGTCTTCACCGTCAGCGACGCGCAGCTTTACGCGCAGTTGCTCGCGGTCCGGCGCGCGACGGGCGTGGAACTCGAGCCGTCGGCCGCCGCTGCCGTCGGCGGCCCCGGCTGGCTGGCGCACTCTCCGGCCGGAAAGGACTACGTCCATCGCCATGCGATCGACCTGCGCCGGGCGACGCACGTCATCTGGGCGACGGGCGGCTCGCTCGTGCCGCCGGAAGAACATCGCCGCTTCCAGTCGCATGCGAAAGCGCTCGCCGCTGCCGCGCCCGGCGCGTGACGCGTTCAGGCCAGCGTCCAGCCCCGTTCCCGAAGACGCGTTAGACTGTCCGGATGGAACAATGCCGTTATTGCCAGAGAATCCGCGATGAATGGGATTGCCACGGTGACGAATGCCGCCGGGCAATCGCCAAGGCGCTGCGCCGGCAGCGCGCGGGCCTGCCCATGGTGCCCGATCGCATCCGCAACGAACTGCCGTCCGGCGCGCCGACCCAGCAGGTGATCGCCGTGCTGTCGCGCCAGCGCCTGCGCGCGCGCCGCGGCAACGAGGAACGCCGGGAACGCAAGGAAATCGACGACGACGTCTGACCCGTCGGCAACGCAACCCTTCCGCCGCCTCTCCACCCGCGCTTTCGCCGCCCGGCACCTGTCCGCGTACGCCGTCCGCGTGGCGCGCATTCGCTCCGCTCCCTTGCAAATCCGGCAACATCGAATAGGGACGGAACGCGTATATCCCGGAATTATTACTCCAGCGACAACGATCTTTCACCAAAACTCACGTTTACCCTAGGTCGACCGGCGCCTACGATGTAATCAACCGCTTACGACATGGTGTCGAACGCGGAAAGCCAATAAACATCGGAGGTCATCATGAAATCGCTCGTTTCCGCAGTCGTTGCCGCTGTCGCCCTGTCCGCTTCGTTCGGCGCATTCGCCCAAAGCACCGTCACCCGCGCGCAAGTGAAGAACGAACTGGTTCAGCTCGAACAAGCCGGCTACAAGCCGAGCCAGGCAAGCCCGCACTACCCGGCCGACATCGAAGCCGCGCAAGCCCGCGTGCGCGGCGCCGACAACAGCGGCTACGGTGCGCAACCGGCCGCGACCGTCCAGGGCGGCGCACCGGCCGTCAAGGTGCAGAACCCGCGCGACTCGGTCTACTTCGGCCACTAAGCCTGCCGCCGCGCGCCTTCGCGCGCAGCCCGCACCATCGACGAGCCCGTCCCGCGACGGGCTCGTTGCGTTTGCATCGCACGGATCGTGCGGCCGGCCGTCACCGGCTTCCGCCCGACGCGACGCGGCCGGCCGCTTCGTCCGCCCCGCCGCCGGCACGCCCGCTGCCGACCAGCTCCTGGTAGCGCACGTATGCGCATTGCGCAGACGCCTTCGCCGCGTACATCGCCGCATCCGCCTTGACGAGCAGTTCCTCGGCGGACGCGCCGTCGGCCGGAAACTCGCTGACGCCGATGCTCGCACCGACGGCCATGCGCCGGTCGCCGAACTCCAGTTCTTCAGCCATCACGAGCTGGATGCGCGACGCGACGTCGCCGATCACCGCCGGTGAGCGCACGTCCGCAATCAGCACGATGAATTCGTCGCCGCCGAGCCGCGCAACCATGTCGCCGCCGCGCAGCACGAGGCTCAACCGCTTGGCGACCGCGACGAGCGCGCGGTCGCCGGCCGAGTGCCCGTGCTGGTCGTTGATCTGCTTGAAGCGGTCGAGATCGACGAACATCACGGCCAGCCCCTCGTGCATCGCGGCCGCCCGCCGGATCGCGGCATCGAGCTGCTCCATGAACAGCAGCCGGTTCGGCAGCGCGGTCAGCGCATCGTGGCCGGCGAGGTGCGTGAGCTCCCGCTGCTTCGCGCGCAGCATCGCGACCTGCGTGCGGATCTCGACACGCATGCTGTCGAAACAACGCGCGAGCACGCCAATCTCGTCGGCGCGCCCGACCGGCAGCTGCTCGGTGGCCGGATCGTCGAACACGTGCGTCGCCGCGCGCGCGAGCGTCTGCAGCGGCCGCGTGATCGCACGCGCGAACAGGATCGCGAGAATGACCGCCATTAGGCTCGACACGAGCACCATCCGGATGATCCGCTCGCCGAGCACGCCGGCCGGCACCAGCACGTCGGCCAGCGGACGCCCCATCCCGAGCACGACGAAGCGGTTGCCCTCGTCGTGCCCGAACGGCGTGCGCGCGAACGCGAACATCTGCCCCGGCGCATCGGCGGGATCGGTCAGGCCGTTGAGGGTAACGTTCGTGCGGGCGCTGTCGAACAGCGCGCGCGTGACGGCGAAGCGGTCCTGCATCAGCACGCGCCGCCCGCGATCGAAGCCGAACGTCTGCGACGGATCGGGGTGCACGAGGAAATCGCCCCACTCGTTCGCGAGATACACCGCGTAGTCTTCCGGCAGATCGCGCTCGAGCCGGTCGAACACGCGCGACAGTTCGACATCGACGACGAGTGCGCCGACCGTCTGGCCCGACCCGTCGACGACCGGCGTGCCCACGCGCAGGATCGGCAGCCCCTCGGCCGCGTGCGTTCCCGTCTCGTGGTTGATCACGATCGGCGACAGGTAGATATGACCCGGTGCCGTCGCGAGCGTATCGAATACGTAGGAAAACTGTCCTTTCTCCTGGAACGCGCTGTCCGGCAGCACGACGATGCCGTGCGCATCGCGATCGACGCGAATGCGTTCGAGCCCGAAATCCCCGCGCGCGATCAGGCGAACCTGCAGGTATTCCGGGTGATTTCTCATGAAGCTGTAGAACACCTGCTCGAGCCGCGCGCGTGCCGCGCCATCCCGGTTGTCGCCGCCCGAGACCAGTGCGCACGACGGCATCTGCGCGAGCACGAGCGCATCGTCCGCAACGTCGGACAGCGCGGTGGTGAAGCGTTGCCCGAGCAGTTGCGTCGACATCAGCAGGCTGTGCTGTGCCTCCTGCACGAGCATCGCGCGGTTCGCGCGATACGCGTAATAGCCAGTCGTGCCGGACGCGATCACGCCGATGCACGCGAACAGCACCGACAGTTTCGATGTGAGCCCGAGCCGGATCATTTTCCGAACCGCTCCGGACGGTCGCCCGACACGATGCGGCTCCACAGCGATTCGCGCCGCGCGATGTCCTCGACGGGCTGGAGCCAGACGAGATGCTGGTGCCCGGTGTCGAGGCCCGGCGGCGGCGCGAACGTGTTCGCGAGGCCCTGGCGTTCAGTCAGCAGCGCACCGATCGCCGGTTCGAGCATGTAGTTGATCCATGCGAACGCGAGCTCGGGATGCTGCGCGCCGCGCGTGACGGCCCAGCAGTCGAGCCACGCGAGCGCACCTTCGTCCGGGATCACGTAGCCGACATCCGCGCCGGCGCGCCGCAGCAGTTCCACCTGTTGCGTGCCGTAATTGCCGAACATCAGCGCCGCGCGATGCTGGACGAACAGCGCGGTCGCCTCTTCAGGAAGCGTGTAGTACGTCAGCAGGTTGCGGCGCAGATCGATCAGCTTGTGCGCGACGGCGAGCGTCTGCGCGGGCGACAGGCGGAACGGATCGGGATAGCCGAGCGCCAGCGCCGCGAACGAAAAATTGTGCTGCGCGCTGTTGAAGTCGAGCACCTTGCCGCGGTAGCGCGGATTCCACAGCTCCCGCATCGAGCGCGGCACGGCGGAAACCTGCTTGCGGTCGTAGATCAGCCCCATCGACGAATACGTAAACGGGATCGCATAGGCAGCCCCCTCTTCCACGAGCCCGTCGATCGTCGCGAGCTGCTGGAAGTTCGGCAACTGCCGCCGCCGGTTCGGGATGCGCGACAGGTCGATCGGCGCGAGCAGGCGTTCGTGCGCGTAGCGCTGGATCTCGGCCGTGTTTGCGGCCAGCACGTCGTACGGCGGCGGCGCCGCGCTGTGCATCCGCGTCCACAACGCTTCGTCGGAGTCGACGAACGTCACTTCGACGCGTACGTGAAATTGCGCCTCGAACGCGCTGACGACATCGCTGTCCGCATAACCGGGCCATGCGAGCACGCGCAGCACGTTGTCGTTGACGGTTTCGGGAGAGGCGGCGAGCACCGGCAGCGCAGCGGCAAGTAAGCCTGCCGTCAAAATGATGAGCAGCCTGCGCACGGCGATACGTACGCGTGTACGTGCGCCGATTCCCCTGATCAATCGGACCCCGCGTGAATCGCCCCGCTGCATTCGACTGTCCTTTTTCGAGTCGATGCGATATCACGCAACAAGACCATAAAACCTACGGTCGCGCAATTGGAAGAAGCCGTATACGGCGCCCGCGCGCCATCAGCGACGCCGCATGCCGGTGCCGTTACGGCGGCCCGTTTCCGTCGACCGGAACGAACGTCAGCGCCACGCCTGCGTGAATTCCGCGATCACGCGCGACAGGTGTGCGCCCATCGCCTCGCGTGCAGCCGCCGCGTCGCGCGCCATGATCGCCGCGAAGATCCGCTGGTGATCCTCCTGCGATGCCTCGCGCAGCGCGCTCGAGTGAAAGTGCTCCTCGATCTTGTCCCACAGCGGATCGCTGCGCGCGCAGTCCCACATCGCGGTGACC
Organism: Burkholderia sp. Bmkn7; assembly: GCF_041103175.1. NCBI lineage: Bacteria > Pseudomonadati > Pseudomonadota > Betaproteobacteria > Burkholderiales > Burkholderiaceae > Burkholderia > Burkholderia sp. Bmkn7. Next base: position 2,349,869 of record NZ_JBGCUH010000002.1, read on the forward strand.
ATGTGCAGCAGCACCGTGTTGCCGGTCGACTCCGCGATGCGCAGGTGGAACTGGCGATCGGCCGCGTCGTACGCGGCCTTGTCGTCCATCTGTTCGCGCATCGTCGTCAGCGAGAAGAACAGCCGGTCGAGATCCGCATCCTTGCGCTCGGTCGCCGCGAGCGCGGCGACTTCCGCCTCGATCAACCCGCGTGCGCGCAGCGTCTCGATCGGCCCGGGGCCGCGCGGCACCTCGAACGTCACCGGCCGCGCGGCATCGGCCGCCGATACGTAGATGCCCGAACCGATCCGCACCTCGACGATCCCCTGCACCTCGAGCGCGATGATCGCCTCGCGCACCTGCGTGCGGCTCACGCCGAACTGGTCGGCCAGGCTGCGCTCGGACGGCAGCCGCGCGCCGGCCTCGAACGCACCGGCAGCCACCATCGCGTGAATCTGCCGCGCGAGGCCGATATAGGAGCGGTCCGCGGCATCGGTATCGCGGCTGGCTGGCTGGCTGGAAAGATCGGTCATCGAAAGGCTCGCAACAGGCTGGCCGGCGCCGTCGCGGCGCCGGATCGGCAAAATGGTACACCAATTTCGGCCAGCGTCCGGTTCGACGTATTGGCCGGCGCGCGAGGGTGCGTGCCGAAGCGTCATGCCGCCGGTTGCGATCCCGACAACTGGTAAACCACTATCCCGCGTAACTGGCATACCAATCATAATCCGCACACCGGAGACGGGCCGGCACGCCGCCGCCCGTCCGCCCGATGCATCAACCGCCAGCCAGGAGCCGCTCCAGTGAAGATGTCTTTCCGTTGGTACGGCGAGTCCGATCCGGTCTCGCTGCAATACATCCGCCAGATCCCGGGCGTCACGCATATCGTGTCGGCGATCTACGACGAACCGGTGGGCGAAGTCTGGCCCGCGCACAAGATCGACGCGCTGAAGGCGACGATCGAACGCGCCGGCCTGCAGTTCGAAGTCGTCGAATCGGTGCCGGTGCACGAGGACATCAAGCTCGGCAAGCCGGGCCGCGACCGCCTGATCGACAACTACCGTCAGACGATTCGCCACCTCGGCGCGGCCGGCGTGCGCGTCATCTGCTACAACTTCATGCCTGTCTTCGACTGGACGCGCACCGAGCTGTCGAAGACGCTCGACGACGGCTCGACCTGCCTCGCGTTCAGCACCGACGCGGTCGACCGGATCGATCCGGACGACGGCATCGCGCTGCCGGGCTGGGATTCGAGCTACCAGCCCGAACAGTTGCAGGCGCTGCTCGCCGAGTATCGCGACGTCGACGAAGCGGCGCTGTGGGCGAACCTCGAATACTTCCTGAAGGCGATCGTCCCGGTCGCCGAGGAAGCCGGCGTGAAGATGGCGATCCACCCCGACGATCCGCCGCGCCCGATCTTCGGGCTGCCGCGCATCGTGAAGAACCGCGACGATCTCGCGCGGATCGTGCGCATCGTCGACACGCCCGCGAACGGGCTGACGCTGTGCTCGGGCTCGCTCGGCGCGGGCCCGCAGAACGACGTCGAGGCGCTCGTGCGCGAATTCGGCGCGATGGGCCGCATCCACTTCGCGCACATCCGCAACGTGAAGGTCGACGCGAACGGCGATTTCGAGGAAACGGCGCATCTGTCGAGCTGCGGCTCGCTCGACATCGCCGCGATCGTGAAGGCGTACCACGACACCGGCTTCACCGGCTACGTGCGCCCCGACCACGGCCGCATGATCTGGGGCGAGACGGGCAAGCCCGGTTACGGCCTCTATGACCGCGCGCTCGGCGCGGTCTACCTGAACGGCCTGTGGGAAGCGCTCGCGAAGTTCGACCGCACGCCGTCGCAAGTTACCCGATAAGCCGCCCATCGAGGCGGCCGGCGCAGCGGATCGCCGGCCGTCCGTCACGACATTCCGCGCGGAGACACCGCATGCCACGCATCCGATGGGCCATGATCCTGATGTGCTTCCTGGCCAACGTCATCAACTTCATCGATCGCGCGAACCTCGCGATCGCGGCGCCCAGCATCCGCGCCGACCTCGGCCTCGACGCGGTCGGCATGGGGCTCGTGCTGAGCGCGTTCTTCTGGACCTACGCGTTCCTGCAGTTGCCGGCCGGCTGGTTCATCGACAAGGTCGGCGTGCGCGTGAGCCTCGCGCTCGCGGTCGGCTGGTGGTCGGTGTTCACCGTCGCGACGGGCGCCGCGCGCGGCCTCGCGCAGCTCGTCGGCGTGCGGCTGATGCTCGGCGTCGGCGAAGCGGCTGCGATCCCGTCGTTCGCGAAGGTCGCGTTCAACTGGTTCCCGCGCAGCGAACGCGGGCTCGCGAGCAGCATCTTCGACAGCGGCTCGCGCGTCGGCTCCGCGCTGTCGCTGCCGCTCGTCGCATGGCTGATCTCGATCGTCGGCTGGCGCGGGTCGTTCGTGATCACGGGCGGCATCGGCATCGTGTGGGCGCTGGCGTGGTGGTTCGTCTATCGCGACCCGGAACGCTATCGCGCGATCGCGCCTGACGCCGTCGATGCCCTGCTCGCGCAACGCGGCGCGCCGGCCGTTGCGGCCGCAACCAACGGCCCGAAGGTGTCGTGGCTCGACCTGTTCCGCTATCGCACCGTGTGGGGCATGATGATCGGCCTGTTCTGCCTGAACTTCGCGATCTACTTCTTCATCACGTGGTTCCCGAGCTACCTGCTGCAGTCGCGCGGCTTCTCGCTCGCGTCGCTCGGCACGTGGGGCATGCTGCCCGCGCTGCTCGCGATTCCCGGCGGCTGGCTCGGCGGCTACGTGTCGGACAGCCTGTTCCGCCGCGGCTGGAGCGCGACTGCCGCGCGCAAGACCTGCCTCGTGCTCGGGATGCTGCTGTCTTCGTCGATCGCGCTGTCGGCCTTCGTCGAGAACGTCTGGGCGTGCCTTGCGCTGTTCGCGCTCGCGTATGCCAGCCTGTCGTTCGCGGGCGCCAACGTGTGGACGCTCGTCGGTGAAGTCGCACCGACGCCGGCGCATGTCGCGTCGCTCGGCGGCATCCAGAATTTCGCCGGCAATCTCGCGGGGATCTTCATCACGACGTTCACGGGCGTGATGCTGTCGATCACGAAGGGCTCGTTCGTCGTGCCGCTCGCGGTGGCCGGTGCGTTGTGCGTGGTCGGCGCGCTGTCGTACCTGTTCATCGTCGGCAAGGTCGAGCCGCTGCCGCCGCTGCGCGGCGGTGCGAACCGTCGGAACGTGGAGCCGAACGCGGCCTGACGCGGCAGGAACGCGCGGTCGACACGCGTGCACTTTCCTTTTCGGGCCGCGCATCGGACAATGAGCCGCGCCCGCCGGCGCGGCGCCAGTCCGGCCCGCGCGTGGCGACGGCGCGCACCACCCTCGCCGATGAAACGCTACGAAACCCTCGCCCACACGATCGCCGACGACATCCGCAACGGCAACCTCGCCGTCGGCACGCGCCTGCCGTCGCTGCGGCAGATCATCGCGCAGCACGGCGTGAGCCAGTCGACGGTGTTTCGCGCGTACTACCTGCTCGAACAGTGGGGGCTGATCCGCGCACGCGAACGCTCGGGCTACTACGTCGCGCCGGGCGCAACGCCGGAGGCAGGCCCGGCGCCCACGCGCCGCGCGAAACGGGCCGGCGCCACGCGCAAGGTCGACATCAGCAGCCTCGTGTTCTCCGTCCTCGACGCGGCCACGCAGCCCGGCATCGTGCCGCTCGGCTCCGCATTCCCGTCGCCGCAACTGTTTCCGTTGCCTCGTCTAGCGAAATCGCTCGCGCAGGCCACGCGGCTCGTCAGCCCGTGGAGCACGGTCGTCGACCTGCCGCCCGGCAACGAGGCGCTGCGCCAGCAGATCGCCCGGCGCTATCTCGCGACGGGCATCTCGCAGCCCATCGACGAGATCGTCGTCACGAACGGCGCGCTCGAGGCGCTGAACCTGTGCCTGATGGCCGTCACGCGGCCCGGCGACGTCGTGGCCGTCGAAGCGCCCGGCTTCTATGCGGCGCTGCAGGCGATCGAACGGCTCGACCTGCGCGCGGTCGAGATTCCCGTCGATCCGCGCACGGGCCTCGATCTCGATGCGCTCGCGAACGCGCTCGACCGGCACGACATTCGCGCGTGCTGGTTCATGACCAATTTCCAGAATCCGACCGGCGTCACGCTGTCCACCGAAAAAAAGCGTGCGCTCGTCGAAATGCTCGCCGCGCGCGACGTGCCGCTGATCGAGGACGACGTATACGGCGAGCTGCATTTCGGCCCCGACTACCCGCTGCCCGCGCGCGCGTTCGATCGGCACGGCCTCGTGATGCACTGCAGCTCGTTCTCGAAGACGCTCGCGCCCGGCTACCGGATCGGCTGGGCCGCCGCCGGCCGGTTCGCGGAGAAGGTGCAGCGGCTCAAGCTGATGACGACGCTGTCGGCCAGCATTCCCGCGCAGGCCGGCATCGCGAATTATCTCGAGCACGGCGGCTACGACCGGCACTTGCGCAAGCTGCGCGGCGCGCTGCACACGCAGCTCGACCGGATGGACGACGCGCTGCGGCGCTGGCTGCCGGCCGGCGTCGAGTGGGTGCGGCCCGAAGGCGGCTATTTTCTGTGGCTCGCGTTTCCCGACGCGATCGACGCGATGGAGTTGCATCGCCAGGCGATCGCACGCGGGATCAGTTTCGCGCCGGGGCCGCTGTTTTCGGCCGCGCACGGCTTCGAACGTTGCGTGCGCGTGAACTTCGGCCATCCGTGGAGCCGCGACATCGAACGCGCGATCCGCATGCTCGGCGAGCTGGTCGCGCAGCCGTCGGTCCGCAAGGGCGATTGAAGCGCACACGGTGCGCCGCCTGCGTCACGACCATGCACGCAACCGGTGCGCGGGTTACAGTGCTGATCCCGCCGCCTCTTCATGATTTCCCATGAGTCAACTGCCCTACCTCGATCACGACGCGCTGTTGAAACTGGCCACCGAAGCAGCGCACGTCACGCAGCCGTGCGCCTGCACGAAAACGCCGCTCGCCGGATGGACGACCTTGCCGCTGTCGCTGCAGGACACGCAATTGACCGAAGTCGCCACGCTCACGCCGCCCGGCGAGGCTGAGCCGACCTACGCCGAATATCATCCGGCCGGCACGCGCTACGCGTCGGACGACGCGCCGATCGCACTGCGCCATTTCCCGTACAACCGCTGCACCGTGAGCCGCTGCCGCGCGTGCGGTCGCTTGTTCCTGCGCTACCAGGAAGGCGGCGGCTACTTCATCGACCAGCGCATCCGCGCGCTCGATCCGGCGCTCGTCGTCGACGCCGACGCGTAAGCACCCGTCGCGGGCATGCACGCATGCCCGGCCCGCGCCGGCCTGCACCGGCCACCACCGGCCTCTCGCCGGCCATCTGCTGCGCCCTTTTCGTCCCGATCTGCTGCTTGTCCCGCCGCGCCGCGTTCCCTACGCTGTCTCCGGTTGCCTGACACCCGTCGCAACGCCTTCCCGAGCCGCGCGCATCGTGCCGTGGCTCCTCTCGCGTACCACGTCATGTATCGATATACCGTTTTCGACCGGGCGCTCGTGCACAGCCGCGCCGCCCAGTTTCGCGACCAGCTCGAGCGCTGGCAGCTCGGCACGCTGAGCGAAGACGCGTTCCGGCCGCTGCGCCTGCAGAACGGCTGGTACGTGCAGCGCCACGCGCCGATGCTGCGCGTGGCCGTGCCGTACGGCGAACTGTCCAGCGCGCAGCTGCGCGTGCTCGCGCGGATCGCGCGCGACTACGACGTGCCCGACGATGCCACCTACCGCGCCGCATGCGACGCGCAGGCCCTGCTCGGCACGATGCGCCTGCCGACCCGCAGCGCGCACTTCACGACGCGCACCAACGTGCAGTTCAACTGGATTCCGCTCACGAAGGCCGCCGACGTGATGGACCTGCTCGCGACCGTCGACATGCACGGCATCCAGACGAGCGGCAACTGCATCCGCAATATCTCGTGCGACGAGCGCGCCGGCGTCGCGCCGGACGAGATCGCCGATCCGCGCCCGTTCGCCGAAGTGATGCGCCAGTGGACGACGCTGCACCCCGAATTCGCGTTCCTGCCGCGCAAGTTCAAGATCGCGATCACCGGGGCGGCCGAGGATCGCGCCGCGACCGACTGGCACGACGTCGGCCTCAAGCTCGTGCGCGACGACACGGGCGCACTCGGCTTTCGCGTGAGCGTCGGCGGCGGAATGGGTCGCACGCCGACTATCGCGACGCTGCTGCGCGCGTTCCTGCCCTGGCAGCACGTGATGAACTACATCGAGGCGATCGTCCGCGTGTACAACCGCTACGGACGGCGCGACAACAAGTACAAGGCGCGCATCAAGATCCTCGTGAAGACCGAGGGGCAACGCTACATCGACGACGTCGAGGAAGAGTTCCGCCAGATCGTCGAACACGACGGCGGGCTGCACACGATCGCCCAGGTCGAGTTCGACCGCGTCGCCGCGTCGTTCGTCGCGCCGCGCCTCAAGCCGCGCACGGTCAGCCTGCGCGACGCGAACCTGCGCGTGTCGGCCCAGGCGGCACACCACCCGGCCTTCGCGCGCTGGCTCGCACGCAATGTCGCCGATCACCGCGACCCGGCGCTGCGCATCGTCACGCTGTCGTTCAAGCGCCGCCTGCAGGCACCGGGAGACGCATCGCCGGACCAGCTCGACGCGCTCGCCGATCTCGCCGACCGCTTCTCGGCCGGCGAGGCGCGCGTCACGCATACGCAGAACGTCGTGCTGCCGTGGGTGCATGTCGACGACCTGTTCCCGCTGTGGGAAAACGCCCGTGCGATCGGGCTCGCCAGCGCGAACGTCGGACTCCTGACGGACATGATCGCGTGCCCAGGCGGTGACTTCTGCGCGCTGGCGAACGCACGCTCGATCCCGATCGCCGATGCGATCGCCGAGCGCTTCCAGGATCTCGACATGCTGCACGACGTCGGCGACATCGACCTGCACATCAGCGGCTGCATCAACTCGTGCGGCCATCATCACAGCGGCCACCTCGGCATCCTCGGCGTCGACAAGGACGGCGCCGAGTGGTACCAGGTCACGCTCGGCGGCTCGGACGGCTCGACCGCGAGCGGCCCGGCGCGGCCGGGCAAGGTGATCGGCCCGTCGTTTTCGGCGGACGAGATCGTCGATGTCGTCGACGCGATCGTCAACGCGTACCTCGACGCACGGATAGACGACGACGGCCGCAGCGAACGGTTCATCGACACCGTGCGCCGCATCGGTACGGAACCCTTCAAGGCCGCCGCGAACGACGCGCGCCATCAGGTGGAGCCCGCATGAACCAGCAAGCTTCGAACGCACACGCGCGCATCCGCCTGCTGACGCCGGCCGAACACGTCGGCAACACGCAGCCGCACGACGACACGATGCTGACGATCGGCAACGACGAGGAACTGCCGCCGCTTGCCGGGCGGATCGCGCAAGTCACGCGCATCGACCTGCAGTTCCCGTCGTTCACCGACGGCCGCGCATACAGCCAGGCGTACCTGCTGCGCAAGCGCTACGGCTTCATCGGCGACCTGCGCGCGACCGGCGAGGTGCTGGTCGACCAGTTGCTGCTGATGGAACGCACGGGGTTCTCGAGCGCGGTGCTCGGCGACGGCACGGACATCACGGCCGCGCGGCGGCAGCTCGACCGGTTCCCGGGCTTCTATCAGCGCGATGCGAGAACGGTCGCGCCGCAGCAGAACGCGGCAACGCCCGCCGCAAAATGAAACGGGCGGCACGCTGGCCGCCCGTACGAAGAACCGGAAAGGTCCGGCCGGCGCCCGCCGCGAAGCGGGCGCCGGCGTTCAGCGCGCCGCCACCGGCTTGCCGAACGCGCCGAGAATCTTCTTCTCGAGCGCGATGTAGTCGCGGCCGAAGTGGTGATCGCCCTGCGTCTTGATCACGTCGGCGCCCGTGTTCACGAGCGCCGGACACATCGTGTCCTTCTCCTCCGCGCCATAGAAGCACTGCACGAGCTGCGGCGGCACCTTCGCGATTTCCGGCGCGACCTTCAGCGCCTTGTCGCTCGCGGGCATGCCGAGCCAGCCCGTCACGCGGATCTGGAAATCGGCGGCCGGCGCGAAGCCGAGCAGCGACATCACGGCGACCTTGTCGCGCAGGTCGGCCGGCAGCCGGTTGTACGCGAACGGCATCACGTCGGCACCGAACGAGTAGCCGACCAGCGCCACGCGATTCGCATGCCAGCGCGCCATGTAGGTGCGCATCACGCGCGCGAGATCGCGGCTCACCTGCGCCGGCGGCTTCTCGCTCCAGAAATAGCGCAGGCTGTCGATACCGACCACCGATACGCCGTCGCGCTGCAGCGCCTCGGCGATCGTCTTGTCGAGATCGCGCCAGCCGCCGTCGCCCGAGATCACGATCGCGAGCTGGCCGTTGCCGCCCTTGGCCGGCAGCTCGACGAGCGGCAGATCCGACACGTCGAGTTCGTCGCTGCTGGTGGTGTCCCGCAGGTGCGACGTGACGAGCGACACGAGCTTCGCGGAATCGCCCGCGGCCGCCGTTTCGACGAAACCCGGCATCGCGCGGCGCACGATCGTCGGATCGGGCGGACACGGCTTGAAGCGCGGATCGAGCTTCGCCGCCGGATCGACCGATACGACGCCGGCAATCGTGTTCTCCGGCGCCATCGACAGGATCTGCTTCGCGATCGCGCCGCCCTGGCCCACGCCCGCGACGATCGGCGTGAAATAACGCGACGACTGCGCAAGGCGTTCGAGCTGGTGGCTGACCGCTTCGGCGTCGCCGTCGAGGTGGTGGCAGGTCTCCTGCTTCGCGGCGAGATTCGTCGCGTAACGCTCCGAATCGACGCCGACCGTCATCGCACCGGCTTTCGCGAGCGCGTCGGCCGCCTGCTGATCGGCGGCATTCCAGCCCGCCTCACGCGAGAACAGTACGACGAATCCGCGCAGCGGCCCGCTGGGTTTGGTCACGGTGACGGGCCCATACCGACCGCCCGACACGGTTTCTGCTTTTACGGCGGCAGGCTGCGTGGCGCACGCGGCGCCGGCCAGCATCATTCCCGCGCAGGCGGCTGCCGCCCGCGCGATTCCCTTCTTCAAACTCATGAACGCCGACCTCCAGCCAGCAATGACAGATCCGCGAGCGTGACGAACACGCCGACCGTGCCCGAGGCCGCGAGGTAACGCGGTTCCCAGTGCGGTTCAAACTTGCTCTTGAAAGCGCGCAAGCCGCGGAAGTTGTAGAAACGGCCGCCGAAGCGCCAGACCATCAGGCCGATCCGGTGCAACGGCGACGGCATCTTCGCCGCCCCCATCCCCGAGAACGGCGCGATACCCAGGCTCAGCTTGCGGAAGCCCGCTTCCTTCAGATGCAGCGCGAGCTGCGTAAATAGATATTCCATCGCGTACGGCGACGCGTCCGGAAGATGGCGCATCACGCCGACCGTCGCCTCGGTGTTGAGGTCGGTCGTCATGAACGTGACGAACGCGATCGGCTTGTCGGCCTGCCGCACGAGCATCACCGACTGCGTCGCGAGATAACCGTCGTGGAACGCGGCCACCGAGAAGCTCTTCTCGCGCGCGTCGCGGCTGTCGAGCCAGCCGTCGGAGATGTCGCGCAAAGCCGGCAACGTGGCCGGCACGTCGGGCGGTGCGATCACCTCGACCGTCAGTGCATCCTTGTCGCCACGGCGCAGCGCGTAGCGCAGGTGCGACCGGTTCGAACCCTTCAGGTCGAACTGGTCGAGCGCGATATGCGCTTCCTCGCCGAGCTTCATCAGCGTGAGCCCCGCGTCGAGATACAGCGGCAGCGCGTTGGCGCGCACCTGGTAGAACGCCGCACGGCCGCTGTGCGCGTGTGCGAGCGCGATGAACTTGCTGATCAGCCCCGGCCACTCCTCGCGCGGCCCGACCGGGTCGTGGAGCGCGGCCCACGTGCGGCCGTTCTTGGCATACATCAGGAAGGCCCGGCGGGATTCCGAGAACAGGAACGACTTGTCGCCCATCAACGCGAGGCCCGCATCGCTGCACTCCTGCGCGCGGATGATCCGTTCGGCGTCCGACAGGTCCTGCGCCGCGGGCTTCACGAAACGGCCGGGCGCCGGGCGCAGCAGTTGCCAGAGCGCGAACAGCGCGACGAACACGCCGGACGCAAGCGTCGCACGCAGCGCCCGCGGCGCGCGCGCGTCGAACGAGAAATGCGACCACAGCTCGCGCGTGTACGGCACGTCGCGGAACGCGAAGAACAGCACCCACACGGCCAGCATCAGCACCATGGTCACCGACACGAACCAGCTCACCGTGAAGCGCTCGGCGAGCAGCGACGAATGGCGGTTGAAACGGCGGCGGCTGACGAGCAGCAGCACGAGCAGCGTGCCGAGCACGCCGGCCTCGACGAACGCGAGGCCTTTCGCGAGCGACAGCGCGAGGCTTGCGAGCGTCAGCGCGAAGGTCATCCACCACGCACCGTCGAGGCGGCGCAGCAGCCCGCGCGCGACGAACAGCAGCGCGACGCCGAGCACGCTGCAGATCACCTGCGAGCCTTCGAGCACCCACAGCGGCACGAGGTGGCGCAGGATCGCGATCCGGTGCCAGAACGCGGGCGTCGCGCTCGAGATCACCAGCATGCTACCGACCGCGAACGTCACGAGGCTCAGGAACACCGGCGCGAGCTGCGACACGCGCACGGCCTGCCGCGTGACGAGCCGGCGGCGCAGCGCGCGGCCCTCGAAACCGGCCAGCAGGCCGGCCGACAGCACGAGCGGCACGCCGAAATAGATTGCGCGATACGCGATGAGCGCGGCGACCATCGCGTGCGGGGGCACTTCGCGACCGAGCGTGAAGACCATCGCGGCTTCGAACACGCCGATCCCGCCCGGCGTATGGCCGATCATCCCGAGCAGCAGCGCGGCCGCATACACCGTGATGAAGGTCGGGAAGCCGACCGGCGCGGCCGGCAGCAGCACCCACAGCGTCAGGCCCGCGGCAACGACGTCGAGCACCGCGTAGACGACCTGCGCGACGAGATCGCGCCGCGCCGGCACGTCGAACGACAGCCACTTGAAGCGCGTGACGACCGGGCGCGCCGTGTTGCCGCACATCGCGACGATCGCGGCCAGTATCACGAGCAGCGCGGCGCCGCCCCACGTCAGCACGCCGGGCGTGACGTGCAGCATCGCGGCGAGCGCCTCCGGCACGCAGACCATGCCGACCGCCGTCATCAACACCATCGCGAGCGCCAGCGTGCCGCTCGTGAACACCGTCATCCGGCCGATCTGCGCGGGCGTAACGCCCGACACGCCGTACACGCGTGCGCGGACCGCGCCGCCCGTCAGGGCGCCGAAGCCGGTCGCGTTACCGAGCGCGGATCCGGCGATCGCGCCGATCCACAACGCGACGCGCGGCACCTTCGCGGCGACATAACGCAGGCCGACCGCATCGCGGGCGACGAGCGCGAGATAACTGAGGGCCGTCGCGGCCAGCGATGCGCCCCACTCGCCGACGGACATGTGACGCAACTCGCGGATCACCGACCGGTAGTCGACGGATTCCGACAGGTGCTGGAAAACCACGATCAGCAGCAGGCCGATGCCGAGCGCGAGCAGCGGCGACAGCACACGCTCGTTGCGGATCAGCGCCCGGACACGGGCGATCACCGCCGCGGCGAGGCCGGGCGAACCAGAGTGGCGGGAAGACATAGATGTTCAGTGGTGGTGCATAGCGTGTCGCGGCGCAAGACGGCCAGGCGGCGACGTATCTGGTTGTTCTGCGTGGGCGGTCGGCCGAAGGAATTGGCAGGCGGCGCCTGGATCAGAACTTACGAGTATACGGAATTTATATTACAGAATCTTTCACGCGCTCGTTGTGCGGATTTGTAGCGCCGCGTGTATCAATGTCGTATCAAAGTTCGACGACCGATCACGCGCAAGGTGCGCATCATACCGGTATCCGACGGGGATTTTTCATCGGATGAATGACTTGTGATGCATTTGGGAGAAATCTGCCGGATGGAGCGCCCCGACGAGCACGAATGCGCAAGGCCGGGCGGGCTTCTTTGAATGGGGTCAAATGCTTTCGGCCAGCTTGTCAGATCTTGCTGCCCCTTCGCCGGCCAAGTGTGCAAGGACACCTGGGCGACCCGATATCAAAGAAGCCGTGCTCGCCATGATGGCCACGGCTCAACGCGCCAAGTCGTCGGTTTGACGGCACGGGACGCTCGCCGTGGCCGGCACGGCACTTATCGTTTCAGGCGCACCACATACAAACCGGGAGCGTTCGGATAGACGCTCAGGCTGAAATTCGGCGGAGTCGAAATGAGGTTGCCCTGGATCGCCGGCTTGTACGTGACCGTCCCGCTCGATACGTCGGCCAGCTCAATAACCGGCGGAGACGGATCGGGAATGAGGTTCGACGTGAAGTTCAGGGTCAGTTTCCGGTCGGACATTTCGTAGAAACCGCCATACGTCTTGATCTCGTAGATCACATCGGCCTGCACGCCTGCGGGAACCGGATCGGGCTTGCCCAGACACACCGTCCCGTCACGGACCACGCCGTCCTGCGGCGTCTTGAACGTATACGTCGCCACGCCGTCGTCGGTCACGAGCGTCATCGTTGCATTCGGGATCGTGCTCTTCGTCAGCTGTATCGACTTGTAGCCGCTCGGACACTTGAATGTGGTGGTTTGATCGGTCGACGTGGTATCGGTCGCTGTACCGGTAGAGCCGTTGTTGCTGGTGCTGGTGTTACCGGTTGCGGTTGTGGTGGGGCTGCTACCGTCACCATCGCCACCGCCACATCCCGCCAGCAGTACCGCCGCTCCGATCGCGGTAGCGAGACACAGTCGATTTATTTTCATTTTCTTCTCTCTTATTTGTTAAATATCTTTAATTACTTATACCAGATGACCTACTTGATCTATGCAGGCCATTACCCTCTTGGCGGAGCTAAGCCAGCTTTCCGTCGCATAGCCGTCGCCGTCAAAACTGCGTCGTCAACTGGAAGCCGAACGTCACAATAGACACTACACATCACCACTCAAACCTGGAATACAACCCTCTCAAAATTTCAACAAACTGCTGACTCACGCCTTGATTGAGTGCATCCCAAGAATTCAAACCCAACGATTGCAATATTCCATCCATCTTTGGCGTCGAACTGAAATATAAAATACTCCATACCATTTCAGCATCCACGCGCTTTTCTTTATCACCGAAATTCAGCAACCCTCGTAATAAAACCTCACCATCTTCACCCATATCTCCTTTCGATTCACACACCGCAGCAAACCCACCCGAACGTTAATACACAGGAATTCAACAACAGCCGCCCTCCATTTTTCAGGACTCGATCCGAACTGACCACCAAACACATGGGGAAGCGCCGCATTCGGAGAAAAGTCATCAATTCCAGATACGATAAGTTGCTTCTGGCAATCAATTTCCGACAATTCGCTCACGACAATTCCTGACCTTCCTTTCGGCATTTACTCAGACCATCGCCAGCCCCCGAGATATCAAAAATCCAAATCAGTAAAAAATCCCAAAAATCGCATCCAACATTCATTCCCGACCAATTCCAGCATGACGCGCTCCGAAAAAGATCGCAATCCATCACCAACATCTCTCTCACACTCTGAAATATAGTATTCAAAGAAATCCACACGTCATTGGTTGCAACATCAGAAGTTACCCCCCCAGCAACAATCAATCTCTTCAGTTCCCAAGCAGAGTTCGACGACACCGTGAGAAAGCTCTGCTCAAGTTGTCCCTGAATCAGCCTGGCGATATTCACCGGCGATAAGCCGTTCCGTGTCTGGATCACGTCGGTGGGCACGTCCGCTTCGTCACGATCTGCGCTGTGCATGCGAAAGCGCACCGGCCAGCGATGCAGCCGCGATCAGCCAGCCCGAACCGTCGAGCGGATGCCGGCCGGCGCGGCGCTCGCCGGAAGCTGTTTTCGCCGAAGCAGTAGCCGTCCCGTCGACGGCCACCGCCATTCCCCGGAGTCTGGAATACGCCAGACGGTAGGCTCTCTGATTCATCGTTCTTTATTTGATTTCTTTCAGACCGACGAACAGTAGCAAAGCAATCGTCAGCAATCCATAGGGCGAATGTCAAAAATTGCCAAGAATTTCAACGATGTGGAGCAATGCATTTTTAGGATATTTCTCATCCCCTTGCCATCACATATAAGTCACCCCATTTTGATTGCGACCAACCCAACTTCTCCAGCATTGGTTCGCAATCCACCTCTCCACAGATAAAAATCCTGCCGATATCGCACTGCGTATCGATAATCGAGAGTCAGTCAAAATATGTTGACCCGCAAATCGCCGCATCGGGATATTCGGCCTCTGCTTGCATTCTTACGGGACCATGCAGCACGCACGCGCAACCTCACTTCGCCCGCTCATGCTCCCCCAACCCGATCGCCTTGTAGTCGTAAGTCGGGTAGAACTCCGTCCGATACGCCCCCCACGCCGTATCCTCGAGCACCCGATTGACCTCGCGCACCCGCGATGCCGGCAACCGCAACACGACGATTTGCCCGATCCCCATCGTCACGGTCCAGCTCACCACTTCGACGCCCGGCGGCGGAAACGCCTTGTAGAACCCCTGCTTCGCCAGTTGCGCGTTCAGCTCGGCGAGCGGGCGCGACTGGTCGTGTTTCAGGAAGACGGTGAGCAGCACCGCATTGTCGGGCGTTGCCGCAGCCGAACCGGCGGGTACGGTCGATGTCTGGCCGATGGCCGGCGCGCTGCAGGTCACGGCCGCGACCAGCGCCGCGGCAATGGCCAAAGTACGAACCGGAAAATGAAGCGATACCGTCATGACGCGACTCCTTCGTTTCGTGGCTGGAGCCGCCATCATGCGCCGCCTCGGCCAGCGCTGCAGTCGACCGGCCGATGCAACGCTTACGCCGCGCCCGCGCCGTCGCGCTCCCGCAGCACGTCGATGAACGCGCGCAGCTTCGCCGGCACGTGCTTGCGATTCACGTAATACAGCCACATCGGCGGCAGCGTCCGGCACGCGCCCGGCAACACCTCGACGAGCGTGCCGTCGCGCAAGTCCTGCTCGATCCGTTCGCGCATGAACGCAAACGCGATCCCGACACCGGCACGCGCCGCGTCGATCACCGCATCCGCATCGTTCGTCACGAATACGCCTTCCGGATCGAGATCGACATCGCGGCGCCCGTCGTGCAGCAGCCATTTGTGCAGCCGCCCGCTCTCCGAAAACCGGAAGCGGATACAGGCATGAGTTTCGAGCGCCGCGATCGACGCCGGCGTGCCGTACCGCGCCAGATAACCGGGCGACGCGACCAGCGCGCACGAGAGCGCCGGCGCGATCCGCACGCCGATCGTCCCCGGCTGCAGCCGGTCGGCGAGGCGAATCCCCGCATCGAACCCGTCCTTCGCGATGTCGACGAGTTCGTTCTCGTAGCGGATCTCGAGCCGCACTTTCGGATAACGCTCGCGGAATACGGCCAGCACCGGCGCGATCACGAGCGTGCGCGCCAGCGGCAGCGCGGTGACGCGCAACACGCCGCTCGGCTCGCTGCGCGCATCCTTCAGCGCGTCGCGCGCGTGCACGACCTGCCGGTACGCGGGCTCCGTCTGCCGCCAGTAGTGCTGCCCGGCTTCCGTCAGGCTCACGCCGCGCGTGCTGCGATTGAACAGCTTCACGTTCAGCTCGCCCTCGAGCTGCCCGATCGCGAGGCTGACGGCAGCCGGCGTCAGGCCGAGCGCGGCAGCCGCCCGCGTGAAGTTGCCGGCCGTCGCGACCGTCATGAACACGTGCAGCCCGGCCATCGGATCGCGTCGGCTCATCATTAGAAAAACTTGAAACTCTTTCGAGCGGAATGAGGATTCTCCCATATACCGCAACTGCCTACACTGGGCCTGTCGTCCCTCCGGAGCCTCGCATGAACCCGCTCACCGCCGCGCTGCCGCTCGCAGCCGCCCGCCGTACGATCGACGCAGCACTCGCGCATGCGGCGTCGCTGCAGGTCGCCGGCGTCGCCATCGCAATCGTCGATGCCGGCGCGAACCTGCTCGCGTTCGCGCGCACCGACGACTGTTTCCTCGGCGCGATCGATCTCGCGCAGCGCAAGGCGCTGACGGCGGTCCGCTTCCGCATATCGACCGGCGCGCTCGGTGCGATGTCGGGCGACGGGCCGCTGCGCGGGATCGAGCACAGCCACGGCGGGCTCGTCACGTTCGGCGGCGGCGAACCGCTCGTCGACGACAGCGGACGCTGCGTCGGCGCCATCGGCGTTTCGGGCGGCAGCGTCGACGAAGACACAGCGATCGCCCGGCACGGCCGCGACCGCTTTCAGGCAACCCTTCCCACCACAAGGTAAGCACATGGCACGGAAACACATCCTCATTACCGGCGCAGGCACCGGCTTCGGCCGCGAAGTGGCGCTGCGGCTCGCCGAACGCGGCCACGACGTGACGGCCGGCGTGCGCGTCACCGTCGAAATCGACGCACTGACGGACGCCGCCGCGCAACGCGGCACCACGCTGCGCGCCATCAAGCTCGATGTCACGTCGGCCGACGATCGCGCCCGCGCGGCCGAGCTGGACGTCGACGTGCTCGTGAACAACGCGGGCGTCGGCGAAGCCGGCGCGCTCGTCGACCTGCCGGTCGGGATCGTCCGCGACCTGTTCGACGTCAACGTGTTCGGGCCGCTCGAACTCACGCAGCACATCGCGCGCGGGATGCTCGCGCGCCGGCACGGCAAGATCGTGTTCGTGACGTCGATCGCGGGCCTGATCACCGGGCCGTTCACGGGCGCCTATTGCGCGTCGAAGCACGCGGTCGAATCGATCGCCGAAGCGATGCACGCGGAGCTGGCGCCGCACGGAATCCGTGTCGCGGTCGTGAACCCCGGCCCGTACAGCACGGGTTTCAACGACCGGATGATGGAAACGACGCGGCGCTGGCACGATCCGGCCGTTCACACGGTGACGCCCGAGCGGCTGACGTTCCCGCTCGAGCAGCACGATCCGGAAGAGATGATCGCGAAGATGGTCGACGTGATCGACAGCGACGGCGGCGCGTTCCGCACCCTGCTGCCGCGGTCGTCGGAAACGTTCGTCCGTGCCGAACAGGCGCGCGCGTGGGAGCGTCAGCAGTAACGCAAACCGGCGGCGGCCGGCGGTTCATGTCATGCAGGAACACCGTGCCCGCTGCCCGGCCTGTCGCGTGCGACGTTCGCCGTCGACGGCCTTCCCGACGGCCCGGCGCGGCTCGTCGCAGGCCAACGCGTCGCCCGAAGCCGGGCCCGCAAACCGGCGGGCCGCGTCACGCCGCACCGCTCGCGGTCAGTACACGTCCCGCATGTAGCGGCGCGCCTTCGCGAGCCGCGCGACATAGTCGTTCGCGGCTTCGTCCGACATGCCGCCGTGCTCGGCGACGACGGCCTTCAGCGCGGCATCGACGTCCTTCGCCATCCGCGCGGCGTCGCCGCACACGTAGAAGTGCGCGCCTTCCTCCAGCCACGCGAACAGCTCGGCGCCCTGCTCGCGCATCCGGTCCTGCACGTAGATCTTGTCGGCCTGGTCGCGCGAGAACGCGAGATCGAGCCGCGTCAGGAAACCGCTGTCGCGCATCGCGCCCAGCTCGTCGCCGTAGTAGAAGTCCGTCTGCGCATGCTGTTCGCCGAAGAACAGCCAGTTGCGCCCGCGCGCGCCGCGCGCCTGCCGTTCGTGCAGGAAGCCGCGGAACGGCGCGACGCCGGTGCCGGGGCCGACCATCACGATCGGCACGTCGCCGTTCACCGGCGGCCGGAAATGCGCGGATTTCTGCACGAATACGGGCACGCGGCCGTCGTCCGCGCGATCGGCGAGGAACGTCGATGCGACACCTTTGCGCGCGCGCCGGCCGTTGTGATAGCGCACTGCCGACACGGTCAGGTGGATCTCGCCGTGGTGCGCGCTCGGGCTCGACGCAATCGAATAAAGACGCGGCTGCATGCGCTTGAGCATCCCGACGAGTTCGTTGCCCGACAGCTCGACCGGAAACTCGTGCAGCACGTCCGCGAGTTGTTGCCCCCACAACCATTGCTTCAGGTCGCCCTTGCGGTCGTCGCCGAGCAGCGCCTTCAGCGCGCCGTTCGCGCTGCGCGACGCGATGAACGCGAGCGTGTCCGGATGCGGGCGCGTGATGTCGAAATGACGCGCGAGTGCGTCTCCGAGGCGCACGTCGCCGACACCCGCCACCGACACGGGTGCATCGGCCTTCAGCGCGGTAACGGACAGCAGTTCGTCGACCAGTTCCGGGCAGTTGGTCGGCCATACGCCGAGCGCGTCGCCGGCTTCGTATTCGAGGTTCGCGCCTTCGGTCGACAGCGACACGTAGCGTGTGTCCTTCGCCGCGCCCGGACGGTTGAGCCGCAGGTTCGCGACGAGCTTCGACGGCGCCGGATGCGCCTTCGTCGGCAGCAGCCCGGACGGGCCCAGGCCGCCGGTCGGCACCGCGTGCAGCGCGGCATCGGCCTCCTTGATCCGCGCGACGACGCGTTCGAGCCACTGGTCGGCATCGCGCTGGAATTCGACGTCGCAATCGACGCGCGCGCACAGGCGCGCCGCGCCGAGTTCCGCAAGCCGCGCGTCGAGCCGGCGGCCATGGCCGCAGAACTGGTCGTAGTTGCGGTCGCCGAACGCGAGCACCGCGAAATGCACGCCGTCGAGGCGCGCGGCGCTGCCGGCCTGCAGCGCTTCCCAGAATTCGCTGCCGTTGTCGGGGGCATCGCCGTCGCCGAACGTGCTCGTCATCAGCAGCACGTATTGCGCGCCGGCGAGCGACGCCACCGGATAGTCGGACATGCACGCGGTGCGGATCTCGAAGCCCGCGTTCATCAGCTGCGTCGCGTAATCCTCGGTCAACGATTCGATGTTGCCGGTCTGCGACGCCCACAGCAGCACGACCTTCGGCCGCGTGCGCACGATCCGCACGCCGCCGGACGCGGCGGCATCGGCCTGCAGCGCGGGCGCCGCGGCGCCCGGCAAGCTCGCCGGCAGCGAGCGGCTGAACAACCCCGCGAGCATCCCGTCGAGCCAGAACCGCACCGGCGGCGTGAGCGGCGCGCCGGCCGGCAGTACCGGCACGCCGCCCTCGCGCCGGCCGGCGCTTGCCTTCAGCCCGCTGACGAACCCGGCCACATACAGCCGTTCGGTGTCCGTCAGCGGCGGCGGCGCGAAGTCGGCGACGCCGAGCGCGGCCGCGAAAGTGTCGATGTCTGCCATGTCGGATTCCTGTGAAGCAGTCGCCTGCACCGTCGCCGGCGCGGGCCGTGCGTCGTCGGCGCGGGCATCGGGTTGCGCCGTCTCGTCGTCGGCGGACGCGAACGCATCGGTCTCGACGCGCCGCAGTGCGACCGCGCAGTATTTCAGTTCGGGCTGCTGAGATTCCGGATCGATCGCGTCGTTCGTCACCGCGTTGATGCACAGGTCGTCGCCGTACACGTCGTTCCAGTGCATCGGCGCGAAGCAGTCGCCGCGCCGCACGCGCTCGGTCACGACGGCCGGCAGCACCGCACGGCCGCGCACCGAGCGGATCTCGACGCTGTCCTTCGCGGCGATGCCGAGCGCGCTCGCGTCGTCCGGATGCAGCTCGACGAACGGGCGCGGGTTCAGCTTGTTCAGCATCGCGACCTTGCCCGTCTTCGTCATCGTGTGCCACTGATGCTGCAGCCGCCCCGTGTTCAGCACGATCGGGAACGTGTCGTCGGGCAATTCGGCCGGATCGACATGCGGCCGGGCGAAGAAGCGCGCCTTGCCCGACGGCGTCGGGAACGCGATGCGCGGCGCGTCGTCGCCGTCGGCGGCCGGGCGCAGCGGCTGGCTCACGCCGTCGTTCAGGTAGCGGATCGGGTGCCGCTCGCGCGCGGTGCCCGGCGCGACCGGCCACTGCACGGGCCCGTCGCGCAGCGCCGCATGGCTCGCGCCGCGCAGGTCGTAGCCCGTCGCCGGATTCGAGAAGCGGACGATCTCGTCGAACACGTCGGCCGCCGACGCATAGTCGAACGCATCGCCGAACCCCATCGCGCGCGCGACTTCCGCGACGATGCGCCAGTCGGGCAGCGCGTCGCCCGGCGGCGCGACCGCCGCGCGCATCAGCGTCATGTTGCGCTCGGAGTTGATCATCACGCCGTCGCCCTCGGCCCACAGCGCGCCGGGCAGCAGGATGTCCGCGTAGCGGTTGGTTTCGGTATCGAGGAACGCGTCCTGCGCGATCACGAGTTCCGCGGCCTGCAATCCGGCGATCACGTTCTGCCGGTTCGGCACCGTGGCGACCGGGTTCGTGCAGATGATCCAGCATGCCTTGATGTCGCCGGCCGCCATCCGCTCGAACAGGTCGACGGTGCCGTTGCCGGTTTCCTTGCGCAGCGTGCCGGCCGGCACGCGCCACAGGTGCTCGACGAAACGGCGATCGTCGTCGGACGCCACCGAGCGCTGGCCCGGCAGCCCGGGGCCCATGTAGCCCATCTCGCGCCCGCCCATCGCGTTCGGCTGGCCGGTCAGCGAGAACGGCCCGCTGCCGGCACGGCAGATCCTGCCCGTCGCGAGATGCAGGTTGCAGATCGCGTTGGTGTTCCACACGCCGTGCGTGCTCTGGTTGAGCCCCATCGTCCAGCAGCTCATCCATTCCTGCGCGTCGCCGATCCATTGCGCGGCCGTGCGCAGGTCGGCTTCCGCGAGCCCCGTGATTTCAGCCACGCGCCCGGGCGTGTAGTCGGCGAGGAACGCGGGCATCGCGTCCCAGCCTTCGGTGTACGCGTCGATGAACGCGCCGTCGGTGCGGCCGTTCGCATGCAGCAGGTGCAGCAGCCCGTTGGTCAGCGCGAGATCGGTGCCCGGCCGGATCTGCAGGAACAGGTCGGCCTTGTCGGCGGTGCCGGTGCGGCGCGGATCGACGACGATCAGCTTCGCGCCGGCCTTCACGCGATCCATCATCCGCAGGAACAGGATCGGATGGCAGTCGGCCATGTTCGCGCCGATCACGAAGAACAGGTTCGCGCGATCGAAGTCCTGGTACGACCCGGGCGGGCCGTCCGCGCCGAGCGACTGCTTGTAGCCGGTGCTCGCGCTCGCCATGCAGAGGCGCGAGTTCGACTCGATGTTGTTGGTGCCGACGAAACCCTTCGCGAGCTTGTTGACGAGGTATTGCGCCTCGATCGACATCTGCCCCGACACGTAGAACGACAGCGCGTCCGGCCCGTGCGCATCGAGCACCGCGCGCAGGCGGCGCGCGGTGTCGGCGATCGCGTCGCGCGCCGGCAGCGGCACGAGGTCGTCCTCGCGCGCGCGGCGCACGAACGCGCGGTCGAGCCGCCCCGAGCGGCGCAGCGCGACGTGCGCCGATGAACCCTTCGTGCACAGCCGCCCGAAGTTGGCCGGATGGTCGGCGTCGCCGGACACCTTGACGACTTCGCCTTCCTCGACGTGCAGCACCATCCCGCAGCCGACGCCGCAGTACGGGCACACGCTCTTGACGGGGGTGGCGGTCATGCGCGCTCCGGGGCGGTCAGGCCGCGATCCACACGAAGCCGTCCTCGACCCGCGACGGATACGTGCTCACCGACTGCCCGGGTGCCTCCAGGCATTCGCCGGTGCGCAGGTCGAAATGTTGCTTGTACAGCGGCGACGCGACGACGACACGCTCGCCGAGGCTGCCGATCAGCCCGCGCGACATCACGGCCGCCCGCGACACGGGATCGACGTTGTCGATCGCGAACACGCCGCCTTCCTCGGCATGCGCGACGTGAAAGACCGCGACCTGCTCGCCGTTGACGAGTGCACACACGCCGGTGTTCGGCACGATGTCGTCGAGCGCGCACACGCGGGTCCAGGACGGCGGAAGACGATCGTTCATGATGGGCTCCTTGAAGTGGTGCGGATATCGGTCAGGCGGTTGCGGGTTCGATCACGGCTTGCGCCGCGCTTTCGGCGACGACGGGAATCGACACGGGCTTGCCGCCCGCCCGTTCGCCGGGCATCGCGGGCCGGATCTGGCCGCGCGTCTCGACGAATTCGATGGTCGTGTCCGGCGCATCGCTGTTCACGAAGTGACGGAAGCGCTTGCGCGTGTCGGGATCGGTGACGGCCCGCTTCCACTCGCACTCGTAGGTGTCGACCACGTGCTGCATGTCGGTTTCGAGTTCGGCGCCGATCCCGAGCCGGTCGTGCACGACGACGTCGATCAGGTAGTCGAGGCCGCCCTCGAGGTTGTCGCGCCAAACGCTCGTGCGCTGCAGCCGGTCGGCCGTGCGCACGTAGAACATCAGCAAACGGTCGATGTAGCGAACCAGCGTCGCGCGGTCGAGGTCGGACGCGAGCAGTTCCGCGTGGCGCGGCTTCATCCCGCCGTTGCCGCACACGTACAGGTTCCAGCCCTTCTCGGTCGCGATGATGCCGACGTCCTTGCCCTGCGCTTCCGCACACTCGCGCGTGCAGCCAGACACGCCGAACTTGATCTTGTGCGGCGCGCGCAACCCCTTGTAGCGATTCTCGAGGTCGATCGCGAGGCCGACCGAATCGTCGACGCCGTAACGGCACCACGTTGAGCCGACACACGACTTCACGGTGCGCAGCGCCTTGCCGTATGCGTGGCCCGATTCGAAACCGGCCGCGATCAGTTCCTCCCAGATCGACGGCAGTTGCTCGACGCGCGCACCGAACAGGTCGACGCGCTGGCCGCCGGTGATCTTCGTGTAGAGCCCGTACTTCTTCGCGACCTGACCGACCGCGATCAACCCTTCCGGCGTGACCTCGCCGCCCGGCATGCGCGGCACGACCGAATACGTGCCGTCGCGCTGGATGTTCGCGAGGTAGTAGTCGTTCGAATCCTGCAGCCCCGCGTGCTCCTTCTTCAGCACGAATTCGTTGAAGCACGACGCGAGGATGCCCGCCACCGCCGGCTTGCACACGTCGCAGCCGAGGCCATGGCCGTGCTTCGCGAGCAGCGCGTCGAAGGTCGTGAGGCGCTCGACGCGGATCAGGTGGAACAGCTCCTGGCGCGAATACGGGAAGTGCTCGCAGATATGGTTGTCGACCGCGAGGCCCTGCTTCTTCATCTCGGCCTTCATGATCTGCGTGACGAGCGGCACGCAGCCGCCGCACGACGTGCCGGCGCCCGTGCACGACTTCAGCGCGCCGAGGCTCGTCGCGCCGTCGGCGACCGCCGTGCAGATCTGCGACTTCGACACGTTGTTGCACGAGCAGATCTGGGCGCCGTCAGGCAGCGCGTCGACACCGAGCGCCGGCTTCGCGGCGCCGTCCGACGATGGCAGGATCAGGAATTCCGGCGACTCGGGCAGCTCGATGCGGTTCAGCATCATCTGCAGCAGCGTGCCGTATTCGGCCGCGTCGCCGACCATCACCGCGCCGTGCAGGAACTTGCCGCAGTCGGACACGACGAGCTTCTTGTAGACCTGGCGGCGCTCGTCCGCGTACTGGTAGGTGCGGCTGCCGGCCGTCGTGCCGTGCGCGTCGCCGATGCTCGCGACGTCGACGCCCATCAGCTTCAGCTTCGTGCTCATGTCGGCGCCCGCGAACGTAGCCCCGGCCTCGCCGTCCGCATCGCCGCCCAGTTGCTTCGCCACCACGCGCGCCATGTCGTAGCCGGGGGCGACGAGGCCGTACACCATGCCGTTCCAGGCCGCGCATTCGCCGATCGCGTAGATGTCGGCGTCGCTCGTGCGGCACGCGTCGTCGATCGCGACGCCGCCGCGCGGGCCGATTTCCAGGCCGCACGCGCGCGCCAGTTCGTCGCGTGCGCGAATGCCGGCCGAAAACACGATCATGTCGGCGTCGAGATGAGAGCCGTCGGCGAACGCCATCCGGTGCGTGCCCTCTTCGCCATCGACGATCTCGAGCGTGTTCTTGCCCGTATGCACGGTCACGCCGAGCGCCTCGATCTTCGCGCGCAGCATCCGGCCGCCGCCGTCGTCGACCTGCACGGCCATCAGCCGCGGCGCGAATTCGACGACGTGCGTGTCGAGCCCCATGTCGCGCAGCGCCTTCGCGCATTCGAGGCCCAGCAGCCCGCCGCCGATCACGACGCCGCGCTTCGCGTGCGTGCCGCACGCCTGCATCGCCTCGAGATCCTCGATCGTCCGGTACACGAAGCAGCCCTCACGATCGTGCCCCGGCATCGGCGGCACGAACGGGCGCGAACCCGTCGCCAGCACCAGCTTGTCGTACGCGAGCGTTTCCCCGGACGCGAGCGTGACCGTATGCGCGGCGCGGTCGATCGACGCGACGCGCGCGTTCAGGCACAGGTCGAACTGCGGATGACGCTCGAAGAAGCCGGGTTCGACGAGCGACAGGTCGTCCGCCGACTTGCCCGCGAAGAACTCGGACAGGTGCACGCGGTCGTAGGCCGGGCGCGGCTCCTCTCCGAGCACGGTGACCTGCAGCGCGCCCGCCGCGCTCGCTTGCGCCGCGACGCATTCGAGCAGCTTGTGGCCGACCATGCCGTGGCCGATGACGATGAGTTTCATGATGACGTTTCCCTCGGTCGATCAGTTCGCGACGCTGCCGGCAGCCAGCGCGCGGTCGCGCAGCTCGGCTTCGCGTGCCTTGTGTTCCTCGCTGAAGCGCACGGCCATCGCGCACAGCGCGGTCGCGGTGACGGCAAGGCCGAGCAGGCCGAGCGTGTGCTGCACGTCGCCGACGCCTTTGAGCAGGAAGCTCGCGGCGACCGCGCCGACGTTGCCGCCCGCGCCGACGATCCCCGCGACGCCGCCGAGTGCCTTGCGGTCGATGAAGGGCACCAGCGCGTAGGTCGCGCCGCACGCCATGTGCGTGAAGAGGCCGAACGCGAGCATCGCGACGAGTGCGATGCCGACGCTTTGCGCATGCGAGAACCAGATCAGCCCGAGCCCTTCGCCGACGATCAGCGCGCACAACAGCATCGCGCGCACGTCGAGGCTGCGGCGCGCGGCGATCTTGTCGGACAGCCAGCCGCCGAGCGCGCGGGCGAACAGGGCGAGCAGCCCGAACATGCCGACCGCGAAACCGGCGTCCTTCAGCGACAGGCTGAAGTGATCGACGTAGTACAGCGCGGCGATGTTGTGGATGAACACCTCGACGCCGAAGCACGCGCCGTACGTGATGAACAGCATCCACACGCGATAGTTGCCGCAGGCCGCGAAGAAGCTCGCCCAGCCGCCCTTCTTGCCGCTGTCGACCGTCACGCCTTCCTTGCGCAGCGCGGCGAAGTCGCCTTGCGGGCAATCCTGCGTGAAGCGCCAGTACGCCCAGGCCATCGCGAGCATCGCGACGCCCGGCACGACCAGCGCAATACGCCACGACGAATCCTCGCCGAAGCCGAGCATCAGGCCGGCGGCGACGAGCAGCGGCATCAGCGCCTGCGTCGCGCCCGCGCCGGCGTTGCCCCAGCCGGCCGTCGTCGCGTTCGCGGTGCCGACCACGTTCGGCGCGAACATCACCGACGTGTGGTACTGCGTGATCACGAAACCCGCGCCGATCGCGCCGATGCCGAGCCGGCAGATCAGGAACGACAGGTAGTCGTACGTGAACGACACCGCGAACACGGGGATCGCGCCGAGCAGCAGCAGGCCGACGTACACGCGGCGCGGGCCGAAGCGGTCGCACAGCGGGCCGACCAGCAGCCGCACGGCGATCGTCGCGGCCACGGCCGCGATGTTGATGTTGGCGACCTGCGCCGCGCTCAGGTGGAATTCGCGTGCAATCAGCGGCATCAGCGGCGCGCACGCGAACCATGCGAAGAAGCACACGAAAAACGCCATCCACGTCAGGTGGAACGCGCGCATCGGCGCGGTGCGGAGGCTGAAGAGATCGATACGGGTAGCTTTGTCGGTCATGTCATCCGCCAAACGAAAAACGGCGTCCTGCGCACCCGGTCTCGTCGAGACCCGATGCGTAGGACGCCGTTGCCCATGAAGCCCGTTGCCGGGCGCGTCTGTAATCGGTACTGCCGGACGAATCGCCATTGATTCGCCCGAACCGGCTTACGCAAACGCCGTGCCATGTCGCCGCGAATCGGGCCCGCAGTCCCGCCGCGCAAGGCTCGTCCGGCGTCGCGCGGCGCGCGGCGACAGCCGGCACACGATGCGCGGTGATGCAGCGAGGCACAGATGTGGTGCGATGCAGCACTGTCGCCGTGCGACATCGCGGTGCGTACGGGCGGGGCACGATGCACGCCGATGCGGCATTGCGGGTGCCGGCGCGCGGCGGCCGCGCGCCGGCACGGGGGTCGTACTTGGCCCGCGATTGGCCCATATTCGGCCCGCATTTCGCCCTCACATGACCATCGCGCGGCACGGTGCGCGCCATTCCCGCCGCGCGGGCGCGACGGGCGATGCCGGTTGGCCCGGATATTGCTGAACCCGCTGCATGACACCGGCAACGGCGCCGGTGGGCAGTCCCCGCAAAACCGGGCCCGTCGTGCACGCGGGCCGCTCAGGACAACGGCGTCCTCCCGTGCGCGGCACGGCCGGATGCCGATACGTCGACCGCCCGCCGCCGCCGCGCAACAACGCGCTATCGGCCGCCGCATGCAGGCGGCACTGGAACACGACATGACGACAGGCAAAGTCACCCTGCTGGGCGCCGGCCCCGGCGATCCCGATCTCCTCACGCTCAAGGCCGTGAAAGCGCTGGCCGCTGCCGACGTGCTGCTGCTCGACGATCTCGTCGCGCCCGGCATCGTCGAACTCGCGCCGCAGGCGCGCGTCATCCGCGTCGGCAAGCGCGGCGGTTGCCGCTCCACGCCGCAGGCATTCATCGAGAAGCTGATGCGCCGTTACGCACTGCGCGGCGCGCACGTGGTGCGCGTGAAAGGCGGCGAGGCGCTGCTGTTCGGGCGCGCCGGCGAAGAACTCGCGACGCTGCGCGCCGCCGCGATTCCGGTCGAGATCGTCAACGGCATCTCGTCGGGGTTCGCCGCCGCCGCGAGCCTCGGCATCTCGCTCACGCACCGCGCGCATTGCCACGGCGTCACGTTCGTCACCGCCCATCGTCAGGACCACGGCGAACCCGACTGGGCGCGTCTCGCCGCGACCGGCACCACGCTCGCGATCTACATGGGCATGAGCCGCGTCGACAGCATCGCCGCCGGCCTGCTCGCCGTGCTGCCGGCATCGACGCCGGCCGCGGCCGTGCAATGGGCCGGCACGCCCGACGAACGCCGCTGGACCGGCACGCTCGGCGATCTCGCGCGCGGCATCGACGCAGCACGGCTCGGCAGTCCGGCCGTGATCCTCGTCGGCGGCGCGATCGGCGAAACGGCCGTGCGTGAGGTGCCGGGCGCTGGCTCAGCGGGGGCCGCGATCGACACGGCCTTCTCCCGGGCCGCGTAGCATGCGCGACACCACGCGGCACCGGCCGCCCACCTGTCATGAAAACCGCGGCGCCGTTCGCACCGGCTGCCGGGTCGCCGCGCGCGGCACCGGCACGACGTGCGCGCGGGGCCGCCTCCGATCCGCGCATCGCGCCACGATTTCGCCGCCGTTCGCATCATGAGTGCGCCCGCTTCCTCCCCCCGCCTGCGCGTGCTGCTCGTCACCGATACCGACAAACCGATCGGCGAGCTCGGCGACGCGCTCGCGCAGCTCGGCTACGACATGCTGAACGACGTCGCGACGCCCGCGCGCCTGCCGGCCGCCGTCGAGGAGCAGCATCCCGACGTCGTGATCATCGATACCGACTCGCCGTCGCGCGACACGCTCGAGCAGCTCGCGGTCATGCATGCGACCGCGCCGCGCCCCGTGCTGATGTTCAGCCACGACGCCAACCAGTCGCTGATCCGCGCGGCGGTCGGCGCGGGCGTCAGCGCGTATCTCGTCGAAGGGCTGTCGGCCGAACGCCTTGCACCGATTCTCGAAGTCGCGCTCGCGCGCTTCTCGCACGACGATGCGCTGCGCCGCCGGCTCGCCGATGTCGAGCGCGAACTCGCCGAACGCAAGCTGATCGACCGCGCGAAGCGGATGCTGATGGACCAGCGCAGGCTGTCCGAACACGACGCGTATGCGGCGCTGCGCAAGCGCGCGATGGATCAGGGCCTGCGCATCGTCGACGTCGCGCGGCAATTGCTCGACGCGTCACCCCAGTCATGACCGCCATGGACACCACCTCTCCCGTCGCGCCGGAACGCGCGCATCTTCGTCTCGGGTTCGTCGCGCTGAGCGACGCGGCCCCGCTGATCGTCGCACAGCGCCTGGATCTCGGTGCGCGGCACGGCCTCACGCTCGAGCTCAGCCGCCAGCCGTCGTGGGCCGCCGTCCGCGACAAGCTGCTGAGCGGCGAGCTCGACGCCGCGCATGCGTTGTACGGGCTGGTCTGCGGGCTGCAGCTCGGGATCGGCGGCCCGCAGGCCGACATGGCCGCGCTGATGGTGCTGAACCGCAACGGCCAGGCGATCTCGTTGTCGCGCGGCCTCGCCGACGCCTATCGCGAAAGCGGCAGCGTGCGCGACGCGTTCGCGACGCTCGGCCGCAAGCCGCTCCTCGCGCAGACGTTCCCGACCGGCACGCACGCGATGTGGCTGAACCACTGGCTCGCGTCGCACGGCGTCGATCCGCTGCGCGACGTGCGCAGTGTCGTGATCCCGCCGCCCGAGATGGTGGCCGCGCTCGCGGGCGGCGAACTCGACGGCTTCTGCGCCGGCGAACCGTGGCATGCCGTGGCCGAGGCCTGCAACGCGGGGCGGACCGTCGCCGTCACGAGCGAGATCTGGCCCGATCATCCGGAGAAGGTGCTCGCGGCCCGGCGCGATTTCGTCGCGCTGTATCCGGCCACCGCGCGCGCGCTGATCCGCACGCTCGTCGATGCGTGCGCGTGGCTCGACAGTGCCGCGCACCGTCGGGAGGCGGCCGGCTGGCTCGCGTCGCCCGACGCGCTCGGCGTGCCGGCCCGGCTGATCGCGCCGCGCCTGCTCGGCGACTACGGATCGGGGCCGTTCGCCGTGCCGCCGCTGCCGATCCGCTTCCACGACGGCGGCGCCGTGAACCGCCCCGATCCGCGCGAAGGCGAGTGGTTCCTGTCGCAATACCGGCGCTGGGGCATGCTCGACGGTTCGCACGACGACGCGGCGATCGCCCGCGCGATCGCGCAAACCGCGTTGTATGATGCTGCCGTCGCCGAAAGCGGCGCACCGGGCCCGTCGCGGACGTGAGGCGCGCCGCGTGATGCAGGCGGCGCGCGCTCCCGCGCCACGCCTGCCCGGGCCGCCTGTCGGCGCCGGGCACGCGGCTCCCGGGGCGCCGCATGACCACTCCGTCCCCGATCCGATTCGATGCCGAAACCCACGCGCGCGCCGCTCGACGTGCTGCTCACTGAAATCCGCGCGTGCCGTGCCTGCGAAGCCGACCTGCCGCTCGGCCCGCGCCCGGTCGTGCTTGCCCATCGCGACGCGCGCATCCTGATCGTCGGGCAGGCGCCGGGCGCACGCGTCCATGCGAGCGGCATCCCTTGGGACGATGCGAGCGGCAAGCGGCTGCGCGGCTGGCTCGACGTCGACGCCGACACGTTCTACGACGAAACCCGCTTCGCGATCGTGCCGATGGGCTTCTGCTACCCGGGCCGCGGCTCGAGCGGCGACAACCCGCCGCGCCCCGAATGCGCGCCGCTGTGGATAGACCGGCTGCTCGCCGGGTTGCCGTCGATCCGGCTCACGCTGCTGATCGGCCAGTATGCGCAGCGGCACTTCCTGCGCGACGCGCGCAAGGCCACGCTGACGGACACCGTACATGCGTGGCGCGACTACGGCCCCGGCGTGCTGCCGCTGCCGCATCCGTCGCCGCGCAACCAGGCGTGGTTCAAGCACCATCCGTGGTTCGACGCCGACGTCGTGCCCGAGCTGCGACGCCGGATCGCGCCGCTGGTCGCCCGGTAAACGAAATCACCGCCGTGTCGCGACGCTTCGCGACACCCCGTCATCCGTATCGAATCAAGCATGAACGACACCCCTACCGACCTCGACTTTGCCTGCAACGGCTGCGGCGGATGCTGCCGCGACCTGCGCATTCCGCTGACGATCGACGAGGCCACCGCATGGCTGCAGCGCGGCGGCCACGTGGAGCTGCTGTGCGACGCGATGCCGTGGCTCGTCGAGCCCGAGCCCGACAACGCGTTCGCCGCGTACAAACGCGCACGCTCGAGCGCCGCGCTCAGCGGTTCGCTGCCCGTCCGCGTGACGGTCATGCTCACGGCGTCCCATGCGGGGCCGTGCCCGAACCTGCGCGACGACCTGCGGTGCGCGATCTACGACGAGCGCCCGCTCGTGTGCCGGATCTACCCGGCCGAAGTGAATCCGTTCGTACCGCTGGTACCGGCCGGCAAGCAATGCACGCCCGACGCGTGGCAGCAGGCGCCGTTCGTCCGCGGCGGCACGATCGTCGACGCGGCCACCCGCGAGAACATCGCGCGCTCGCGTGCGGCGAGCGAAGCCGAAACGCCGCTGCGGGCACGGTTGTGCAAGGTGCTGGGGATCGAGACGGCGGCCGTGGCCAACGAAGGGTTCGCGATCCACGCGCCGCCGGCCGCCACGCTGCTCGCCGCGCTGACGGATTTGCGCGCGTCGGCACCGGCCGGCGCCGACGACGCCGTCGCGTGGACGCTGATCTCGAACCGCGCGACGACGGTGGACGCGCTCGCATCGGTCGGCGGGGCAAGCCGGCGCGCCGGCGGCGACAGCCCGCACGCCCGCTACCTCGGTTTCCACCCGGACGAATGACCGCCTCGCGGCACGCCGCGAGCGACACCGGGCAACGCCGCACGGCCGCGCGGATCGCCGCCGCGCCCGGTTCGCTGTACCATCGCGGCTCAACCGCGTCACGACCAGCAGAATCCTTCATGCCCTCCACCGCCCCGCCGCGCCTGTACGGGATGCCCGAACGCAGCGACCGGCTCGACTTCTACATCCGCGACCAGGCGTCGCGCCAGGCCATCACCGAGCCGCACCGGCACGCGTATTTCCAGATCCAGTTCAATCTCGGCGGCGACACCGAGCAGCGGATCGGCGGCGTCACGCGGCCGTTTCCGCGCGGCGCGCTCGCGTTCGTGCTGCCGCACCGCGAGCACCTGATCCCGCATCCGGAAGGCGCGCACTTCATCGTGATCAACTTCAGCCAGGCGTTCCTGCGCGCCGATCTCGACGTCGACCCGCTCGACCTGGAGGACGTGCCCGCCCACCGTTTTCCCGAGCTGACGCCGTTCCGCTTCCAGGAGCACCTCGACTTCATCCTGACCGGCGACACCTACGACGAAGCGCGCCGCCTCGCGCTATGCATGCTCGACACCGATCGCGTGCGCACGTTCGGCTCGACCACGTTGCTGCGCGGCTACCTGCTGCAGCTGATCGGGCTCGTCTGCACGCAGTACGCGGGCGCGCTCGACAAGCTCGCGCAGCGCGGCGCCCAGCGCGCCGGCCGGCGCGATGCGCTCGCGCGCGTGCTGCGGCACGTCCGCGCCAACCTCACCCGCGAGGACCTGACGCTCGCCGCGACCGCCGAAGCCGCGTTCCTGTCGCCCAACTACCTCGCGCACCTGGTCCGCAAGGAAACCGGCAGCACCTTCACCGATCTCGTGACGGAGCGCCGGATCGCGCTCGCGCAGTCGCTGCTGGCTCACACGAGCCGGCGCATCGCGGACATCGCCCGCTCGGTCGGCTTCCGCGACGAAGGGTATTTCGCGCGGCGTTTCCGCGCGCGGGTCGGCGTGTCGCCGAAGGCGTACCGCGACGCGAACGCCGCGCTGCCGGACGGCGACGACACGCCGGCCGCGCCAGACGCGTAGTTTTGTCCCGGTAAAACGCAGTTGCGTCGCATCCGGCCGCACGGGCGTCGGGTATCGTTGCACGCATGCCGGCCCGTGCGCCGCACGGGCGCGGCATCCGTCTTCCCACCGAACGAGGCCATCCGATGTCCGCCTATGTCATCGACGCTGCCGAGCGTCCTTCCGTCGAAGTCGACCAGTCGTCCGCGCGCTTTCCGGTGCGCCGCGTCTTCTGCGTCGGCCGCAACTACGCCGACCACGCGCGCGAAATGGGCGCCGATCCCGACCGCGAACCGCCGTTCTTCTTCACGAAGCCGGGCGACGCGATCGTCCCGGCCAGCGGCACCGTCCCGTATCCGCCGCTGACGAACGACCTCCATCACGAAATCGAGCTGGTCGTCGCGATCGGCAAGGACGGGCGGTCGATCGACCCGGCCGACGCGCTGTCGCATGTATGGGGCTACGGCGTCGGCGTCGACCTCACGCGCCGCGACCTGCAGGCCGAAGCGAAGAAACTGAGCCGTCCGTGGGACTGGGCGAAAGGCTTCGACGCGTCGGGCCCCGTGACCGCGTTGCGCGCGGCGTCGGCCACCGGTCATCCGGCCAAGGGCCGCATCTGGCTCGCGGTCAACGGCGACACGCGCCAGCAAGGCGACCTGGCCGACATGATCTGGGCCGTGCCCGACGTCATCGCGTACGTGTCGCGCTCGGTCGAGTTGAAGGCCGGCGATTTGATCTTCACGGGCACGCCGGCCGGCGTCGGCGCGCTGCAACCCGGTGACCGCGTGACGGGCGGCGTCGACGGCGTCGCGACGTTCGAGTTCGTGGTGGGCGCGAAGCCGTAAGCCGTAAGCCATAAGCCGTACCGCAGCAAGCACGGCGGCCTCCCCACGGGGCCGCCGTGCGATATCCCGATTTGGGTCAGTCGTAGCGGCGCAGGAATGCGTCGGCGACGGCC
This sequence comes from Burkholderia sp. Bmkn7, assembly GCF_041103175.1. Lineage (NCBI taxonomy): Bacteria > Pseudomonadati > Pseudomonadota > Betaproteobacteria > Burkholderiales > Burkholderiaceae > Burkholderia > Burkholderia sp. Bmkn7. Next base: position 2,382,557 of record NZ_JBGCUH010000002.1, read on the forward strand.
GGCGGATTCAGCGCTTTCGCCGATTCGTTTTCCAGCGCTTCGGCCGCGTCGTCGTCGCTGATCGACACGAACAGCGTGATCGCCGCCCGTTCTTCGCCGGTGCCGAACAGGCCCTCGCGGTCGAGCAGGCGCAACGCACCGATCATGTCGGCGTGCAGTTGCCGCGAAAATTCCGGGAATCTCGACCGGACAAACTGCGGGCTCAGCACGTGGTCGGCGAGCTTGCCGCAGATCGCATTGAACGGCGACGCTTCCGCCGCCGCATACGCCCATTCCGAAAAGCCCCACACATACCACGGGTCGTCGTCCGCGACAGCCTGCTGCTCGCGGACCCGGCGCAGCCCCTCGACCGAATTGGCTGCCGGCACCACCGTCATCGCGCCGCTGTCGGTATACAGCGCGAACGCGTAGAAATGCTCGTCCGGGTGCAGCGCCCGCAGCGCCCTGAATGTCGCTCTCGCGGCGTCGGCGATGTCTCGCTGGAAATCAGAAAAGTCGCTCATCGTTCCCTCGTCCAATCGACCTTCGCGCGCCGGAGCATGCTCGGCGCGCGGCGGGTTCGTCGTCTCCCGATATGCGATCGATTGTCCGCCCATCGCCCGCGGGACGGTAGCGGTACCCGCACCCATGCCCGCGCCGATGCCCGATTCGGCGCGGCGATACCGCGTACTCGCGTTCACCGCCCGGCGTCCCGTGCGTCGAACACCCGCACGCAGACGGCCGCCGCCAGCGCGATCGCGGCCGACAGCAGCATCATCGCCAGCGGCGCATAGCCCGCGTTGCCGGGCGTCAGTACCGCCCCCGTCAACGACGAAAGCGCGGCGCCGCCGGCGATTGTCATCGCACCGGCCAGCCCCGACGCGCTCCCGGCCAGCGCCGGGCGCACCGACACCGCGCCGGCATGGGCACCGGGATTCGTCAGCCCGTTGCCGATGCCGACCAGCACGCACGGCCCGAACCACGCGATCGCATGCGTCGCGCCGCCGAACATCGACGCGAGGCCGATCAACGGTCCCGCGCATGCAACGATCCGCCCGCACAGGATCGTCGTGGCCAGCGCGAAGCGGCGCGCGTAACGCGCGGCCAGGAAGCTGCCGCACACGAAGCCGGCCGTGATGGTCCCCATGTAGAAGCCGATTTCCGCGGGCGGGATGCCGAACACCGTTTGCGCGGCCAGCGGCGCGCCGGCCAGGAACGCGTAGAACGAGCCGGTCGAAAACGCCATGCACAGCGCGTAGGCCCAGAAACGGCGCGCGCGCAGCAGCGCCGGATACGCGCGCAGCTGCTGCCCGAGGCTCGACGACCGGTTCGCGTGGGTTTCGACGAAATCGAACCCGCACCAGACGAACAGCGCAATGCCCGCCGCGCCGAGCAGCCAGAAGCTCGCGCGCCAGCCCGCCGTCTGGTCGAGCGCGCCGCCGAGCGTCGGGCCGAGCATCGGCGCGAACGCGGCCGCCATCGCCGCGTAGCCGATCCGGCTCGCCGCGTGCGCACCGCCGCCGGTATCCCTGATCGTCGCCATCGACACCGGATAAACCGACGTGATCGCCGCCTGCATCAGCCGGCATGCCAGAAACACCCGGATATCGGTCGCCATCGCACAGCCGAGCGAGCCGAGCGCGAAGATGCCGACGCCCGCCAGCACGACCGGCCGCCGCCCGAACCGGTCGGACAGCGGCCCCATCACGAACTCCAGCGACGCGGCCACCGCCGCGTAACCGCCGAGCGACAGCGCGACGAGCGCGTAGTCGGCGCGCAGGTCGCGCGCGATTGCCGGCAGCGACGGCAGGAACAGGCTCAGCGGCAGCACCGAGCACGCGCACAGCAGGATCAGCGTCGCGTGTCGCGGCGACGCCCGTTCGGAAGCGATCGGCAGGTTCGGTTGCAAGCGGATGTCCTCCGCGCACGTGCCGCACGGCCGTGCGCAATGCAAAAAAAAAGCCCCCGAACGAGTCGGGGGCGCAGGGATGCCGGCGCGGTGCCGCTACCGGACCCTGCGCCTGTGTACGACTACGATGAAGGTTGCTGCTTTCATGCCGGATGGCTCCTGGTTGCCGGGCTGGCCTGGTGCGGTGTCGGACGATACCGGACGATGGTAGGCGGACGATACCGGCCGCGTCAACGCCCTAACGCGCCCGCACCGACACGAACTTCCGCGCGTTGTTGCGCTGGATCAGCACCGCGATCACGCTGCCGCCGTTCGCTTCGAGCGACTGCACGTCGTCCGGCGTCTCGAGCAGCGTGTCGTTGAGCTCCAGCACGACGTCGCCCGGCTGGATGCCCGCGTGGGCTGCCGGGCCGTGCACCGCGTCCACCATCATCCCGACCGCGAGCCCGGTCGAGCGGCGCTCGTCGTCGCTCAGCGCGTGCATCGTCAGCCCGAGGCGGTCGCCGCCGTCGCCCGCGCCCGCGCCCGCACTCGCTCCCGCCCCCGGCCCCGGTCGTGCGGCCGCCTTCGGCGCGGCCATGCCGACAGTCGTGCCCGCGTTGCCGGCGGCCTCGTCGGCGCCCGTGATCGTCAGCCTCACCGGCGCGCGATTGCGGATCACGCGCAGCGGCGTCTTCTGGCCGGGCGGCAGCGCGGCGGCCAGGTCGTTCAGCTCGGCCGAACGGCCGATTGACTTGTCGCCCAGCTTGACGATCACGTCGCCGGGCCTCACGCCGGCCGCGGCCGCCGGCGAGCCGGGCGCCACGCCGTTGACGAGCGCGCCCGCCGGACGCGGCAGCCCGAACGCCGCGGCCAGCCCGATGCCGACATCCTGCACGTCGACGCCAAGCGCGTTGCCGGACGACGGCTCGCCCGGCTCCTGGGACTGCTGCGCCTGCGCCTGCATCTGCTTCTGCAGTTGCGCACGCACCTTTGCGGCAAACGCGATCGGAATCGCGAACGTCATGCTCGCGTAGCGGTCGGTGCCCGTATACACCTGCACCGCGATGCCGATCACGTCGCCCGCGCGATTGAATACGGGGCCGCCCGAGTTGTCGGGGTTCGGGGCGATGTCGGTTTCGAAGAACGGAAACGCGCTGCCGTCCGGCAGCCGGTGCGACGTCGCGCTGACGATGCCGGCCGTGACCGTGTTGCCCGATCCGTCCGGCGCGCCGATCGTCATCACCGGTTCGCCCGCGCGTACCTTCGCCGAATCGCCGATGCGCACGAACGGCAGTTTCGTCGCGGTAACGCGCAGCACGGCGACGTCGCTTTGCGGATCGACGGCCAGCACGGTCGCCTTGAATTCGCGGCGGTCCGTGAGCCGCACGGTCACGTCGGTCGCATCGTCGACCACGTGCGCGGAGGTGAGGATCAGGCCGTCGGCGCTGACGATGAAACCCGAGCCGCTGCCCGATACCGCACGCGGCGCCGTGTCGGGCGCCGGCGTCTGCGGGCCCTGCGCGGGAGGCGGCGCGCCGCGCCGGAAGAATGCGGCGAGCGGATCGTCGGGATCGAGGATCGTGAACGACTGGACACCGGCCTGCTGGTCGGGTGCGGCGGTCGTGACGGTCACGACCGCCGGGCCGTAGCGGTCGACGATCGCCGGAAAATCGACCGGCATCGCATAAGGCGTCGCACCCGGCCTTTGCTTCATCGCGGGTGGCGTGGCGGATGGCGACGGGGTTCCGGAAACGGCGGCCGGCGAAGGCAGCAAACAGCCGGCAAACACGCCCCCGATCAACGCGGTGCGAAGCACGGCGCGAGCAAGCGTCTGGCGAACCACGGTGCACCTCCCCCGGGCGTCGCGGCGCCGACATGCGCGAGACGCGCAGGCGCCTGACAAGCACCGGTACACGCATCCATTTATAGTCCACGCGGCCTGTTCGAACATACGAATCGAAACCCGTATGCCGGGCGGCACGGCAGGCGCGGAGCCGCGACGGCGTTCGTTTCGAACAAAGTGTGCGGTTCGTCAATCCGCACAAGTCCGATTGTCGCGCGCGGCAGTGAGCGGTGTGTGCTGGTATGCGGAGCCGAACCCGGCGGCTGCATGCGGTACAAGTCCGATTGTCGTGCGCGGCGGTAAGCGGTGTGTGCTGGTATGCGGAGCCGAACCCGGCGGCTGCATGCGGTCGATGTACAAAAATCGGCCCGCTGACAGCGGTGAACTTGCTGCTGCCGACTGCCGAGAAGCGGTATCGAGTCAAAGGTTGGCGGCTTCCTTCACCGGATCGCCGCGCCGCCGGCTCAGGCAACGCGTACGCACGTCACGCCCCGCCCACCCGCTCCGCGATCGCCGACAGCATTCGCAACATCGGCTCGAACGCGTCGGCCGACGTATTGCCGAACCCGAGCACCAGCCCGTTGCCTGCCGATGCCGCATCGATCGAAAATCCCGACAGCGGGAACGGCCCGATGCCGTGGGCGCGCGCCGCGTCGACGATCGCGCGATCGCGGTAGCGCGCAGGCAGCCGCAGCGCAAGATGCAGCCCGCACGGGCCGCCCTCGATCTGGTGCGGCACGCTCAGGCTGCCGTCGAGCGCGGCGAGCAGCAACCGCCGCCGGTCGCGGTACAGCCGGCGCATGCGGCCGAGATGGCGGCCGTACTCGCCCGTCTCGATGAAATCCGCCAGCGCGAGCTGCACGTGACGCGTGCCGCCGCGCAGCATCTCCGGCAGCACCGGCCGCACCGCGGCCAGCAGCGCGTCGGGCAGCACGAGAAAACCGATGCGCAGCGCCGGAAACATCGTCTTGCTGAACGAGCCGAGATAGACGACGGGCGAATCGTCCGCGAGCCCGTGCATCGCGCCGATCGGCTCGCCGGTGTGACGGAATTCGCTGTCGTAGTCGTCCTCGATGATCCACGCGCGATGCCGGCGCGCGGCATCGATCAGCGCGAGCCGGCGCGAGATCGACAGCACGGCGCCGGTCGGGAACTGGTTCGACGGCGTCGTATAGACGAGGCGCGGCGTCCGCTCGCGCCAGTCGTCCGCTTCGACGCGCAGCCCTTCCGCGTCGACCGGCATCGGCACGACGTCGAGATCGGCCGCCTGCATCGCGGTGCGCGCGCCGCGATAGCCGGGCTCCTCGACCCACACCGTATCGCCCGGGTTCGTCAGCAACTGCGCGCACAACGAGATCGCACCCTGTGCGCCCTCCGTGATCACGATCTGCTCGGGATCGCAGCGCACGCCGCGCGTCACGGCCAGGTGGCGCGCGATCGATTCGCGCAGCGCGCGCTCGCCGAGCGGATCGCCATAACCGAGCAGGTCGCGGCCGCTGCGGCGCAGCGCACGGTCGATCGCGTGGCGCCACGCGTCCACCGGGAAATGCGTCAGCGCGGGCACGCCCGGCCGGAAACCCTCCGTTTCGCCGGTGCCGATGCGGCTCGGGCGAATGCGGCCGAGCCGCTGCGCGACGGCCGGCGGCGCGGCACGCCGGCGCGGCGGCGCCGGCCGTGACAACCCGACGACACGCGTGCCGCGCCGGTCGGACTGCAGGAAGCCTTCGGCGACGAGTTGCTCGTAGACGGCAGCCGTCGTGTTGCGCGACACGCCGAGCGTCTCGGCCAGCGCACGCGTGCCGGGCAGCCGCGTGCCGGCCGGCATCGCACCGCCGAGAATCGCATCGCGCACGCGGCGCAGCAACTGGCGCTGCAGCGAAGGCGCGCCGGGCGTGCGCGCCAGCGGCGCGTCGAGCGGCAGCAACGGCGCGTCGCTGGAAGGCAGGATTGTCGTCATCGGAACATCTCAGCGTGAAAATGTCGGAACGTGGTGGACGGCCAGTTGCGGACGGCTAGTTGCGGACGGCCGGTTGCGGACGGCCAGCGGCGCAAGGCGCACGGCTCATGGCTCATGGCTCTCGGCTCTTGGCTCTCGGCTCTTGGCTCTTGGCTCGTGGCTCGTGGCTCGTGGCTCGTGGCTCGTGGCTCGTGGCACCATAAATTTTCCAATCCCTGGCGCTTCTCATGGTACCTCGCCGCGACTACGATCGTCTGCATGCCGGCATGTCGCCGGCCGCCAACCGAAGCGAGATCGACCTTGTCCACGCTCACCAACGCTTTCCAGCAATCCATCGGTCACCCCGTCCCCGACTGGTCCGCGCGCCCGCGCCCGGAACGCATCGTGCTCGAAGGCCGCTACTGCCGGCTCGAACCGCTCGACGCCGAGCGCCACGCGGCCGACCTGTATGCCGCCTATGCCCAGGCGCCGGACGGCAGCGACTGGACCTATCTCGCACACGGCCCGTACACCGACGAGTCGAGCTACCGCGACTACGCGCGCGGCGCGCAGGCGAGCGCGGATCCGCTGCACTACACGGTGATCGACCGTGCCACGGGCCGCGCGGTCGGCACGCTCGCGCTGATGCGCATCGATCCGGCCAACGGCGTGATCGAGGTCGGCTCCGTCACGTTCTCGCCGCTGCTCAAGCGCACGCCCGTGTCGACCGAAGCGCAGTTCCTGCTGATGAAATACGCGTTCGACACGCTCGGCTACCGGCGCTACGAATGGAAATGCGACGACCTGAACGTCCCGTCGCGCAAGGCCGCCGCACGGCTCGGCTTCCGCTACGAAGGCACGTTCCGGCAGGCGATCATCTACCGCGGCCGCAATCGCGACACCGCGTGGTTCTCGATCATCGACGGCGAATGGCCGGATGTCCGCGCCGCGTTCGACGCGTGGCTCGCACCGGAAAACTTCGACGCGCAGGGCAAGCAGCGCCAGTCGCTCACCGCGATCCGCCACGCGCAGGCGCGCGCGCGCGATGCGGCCGGCCGCGCGCACGACGCGACGCGCGTCACGGTGCGCCCGCTCGTCGCCGCCGACGAAGCCGCGTGGCGCCCGCTGTGGCAGGGTTATCAGAAGTTTTACGACACCGCGCTGAGCGACGCGGTGTTCGCGACGACGTGGGCCCGCCTGATGGATCCTGCCGAGCCGATGTTCGTGCTCGGCGCATTCGACGCATCGGGGGCGCTGGTCGGGATCGTGCATTCGATCTACCACCGCTCGTGCTGGACCGAAGGGCCGTACTGCTACCTGCAGGACCTGTACACCGCGCCCGACGCACGCGGGCAAGGCGCAGGCGGTGCGCTGATCGAGGCCGTGTACGACCATGCCCGCGAAGCCGGCGCGAGCCGCGTGTACTGGCTCACGCACGAAACCAACACGACCGCGCGCGCGCTGTACGACAAGCTCGCGAACAACGCCGGGTTCATCCAGTACCGGCACGACGTGAAGAAATGACGGGATGCCGCGGCCGGCCGGCGTTCAGCCGCGAACGTCGGCCGGCGCGTATGCGTCGTCACCCTCCGCCGTGACGCCACACGCCGCGCCGGTTGCACCGGGCACCGACGCCGGGCAGATCATCTCGTCGCCATTGGCCGGCACGGGCCGCCGCACCGGCCGGAACACCGGCTCGCCCGGCTCGATCGGCTGCCCCGAGATCGCGCAACGGCCCGGCTGCAGCGCGACGCGCAAGCGCCAGCGCTGTTCGCCGTAATGGCAACGGCCGCTCTCGACCCAGCGAACCAGCAACGCGTCGTCGCCGGCCTCCAGCACCGTGACGAACAGTTGCGGGCGCAACGGCGAGACGGCCGCCGCGGCATGCTCGGGAGCAGGCGCTCCGCCGGGCGTCACGAGCGGATGCGCGGCGCCGCCGCGTGGCGGCATCGCATCGTGTTCGATCCGTGCCGGCGCATCGCACGGCACGTCTTCTTCGCAAATCAGGCTTTCCATGGTGTTAAGCATGCTTGACGGATTTCCGTGCAGGTTGAACGGTGCCGCGCTCAGCGCCGGCCCATCGGTTCGCGCAGCAGCGACAGGCCGATCGCCGCGCCGGTGACGGCGGCCGCGAGCATCAGTCCGATGCCGCCCGACCAGCCGAATGCACCGACGATCGCGCCGATCGACAGCGGCCCGATCACCTGCCCGAGATAGTTGCCCTGCACGACCCAGCCGATGCTCAGCGGCGCCAGCGACGGCGTCGGCGCGGAGCCCGGTGCGCACGCGAGGATCGTCGCCGGCAGCATCCCCGCGATCGCCGAGAACGCGAAACCCAGCGCGACCGCGAGCGGTGCCGGTGTGGCCGCGCTGAAGAGTCCCGCGCCCGCCGCGCCGATCGCGACCGACGTCGCAGCCATGACGATCCCCGGCCGTGCGCCGCGCGACAGCAACCAGCCGGCCGTCAGGTTGCCGATCACGCACGCGGCGACGATCGCCGCGCTGATCAGCCCCGCCGCGCCGACCGCGACGCCGAGGCGCTGCATCAGGAAAACCGGCAGGAACGTCATCGCCGCGAAGAACTGCACGTTGTAGGTGGCGAAACCCAGCGCGAGCAGCGTGGTCGACCGCGACGCGAGCACGTCGCGCAGCGCGGGCCCGATGCGCGGCGCCGCGGCCTGCCGGGCCGGCGTTTCGGCGGACGTCGTGACGGGCACCGCGGCGGCCGCGGCGAGCGTCAGCGCCGAGGCCGCGAGCCAGCCGTTGCGCCAGCCGCCGAGCAGCGGCTCGACCAGCATCGACAGCGCCATGCCGGCCGGCATGAACGTGCTCCACAGCCCGAACGCGAGATTGCGCCGCTCGGGCGGCGTCACGCGATTCAGCACCGCCGGCGCGGCGACCACCACGATCACGAAACCGAGCCCCTCCGCGAAGCGCGTGACGAGCAGCAGCGCGAAACTGCCGACCGACGCGCCGGCGACACTCGACAGGCCGAGGATCACCAGGCCCGCGATCAGCATCCGCCGGTCGCCCCAGCGCCGTACCAGCAGCCCGGCCGCGATGCCGCCGAACACGCCGACGAACGGAAACACCGACATGATCCCGCTCAGCGAAGCGAGCGAGCCGCCGAACTCGTGCTGCAGCGACGGCAACGCGATCGTCGCCTTGCCGACGTGCAACGCGGACACGATGCTCGCCAGCACGACGTTCGCGACGGCGGCCCGGTAGCTGCGCGACGGCAGCGTCGTGGCCTCGGCCGCGACAGGCGATTCGGTCATCTCCACCTCCGTTGGAGCGGCCGCGTGCAACGGGGTGCGTCACGCGTCCGCGATCGGACTGGCGCACATGATACAAATTGAAGTTAACTTCAAGTAAAGGGGTATCGCGCGCAACGATGCGTTTCGCCGATCGCGGCAATGGGCCCGCGCGGCGGCGAGCGGCCGCCTGATTTAAGCTGTCGGCTTCGCCCCGACCACGTTGCGCCCGCATGCCAACCGCCTCTCCCGCTCCCGCCGCCCCGCTTCCGCTCGACGCAGCCTGGTCGACCTTCCCCCGCCGCAAGGCCGCCGTGCGCATCTTCGTCGCCGGCTACTGCGCCGCACGCGACCGGCGCGATGCGCCGCTGCACGACAGCCCGGACGGCCAGGTCGTGCGGTTCGACGCCGGCATGGGGCGGCCTTTCGAGCACTTCGTGATCGAGGGCGCGCCCGCGTATGGCGACGGCCCGTTCACCGTCGGCGCATGGATCACGCGCTTCGGCGCCGCGCCGCTGCCGCCCGCGCTGGAAGGCAGGACACGCCGGTTGTCGGACGAGCATTTCATGGCCGCCGATATCGACACGCTGTCCGGCGACGATGCACTCGCGCAGGCGCTCGGTTGCCACACGCCGCGCGACGTCGAAACGTTCAATGCGGACGCCCCGTTCCCGCCATTCCAGCCGAATCCGGCCGCGTTCCTGTTCGCGCACCGTCTGAACGGGCAGATCGCCGCCACCGCGCGCTACGGTTTTGCGTCGGCGCACGATATCGTCGTCGACCGCGTCGCGACGGCAGATGCGTACCGCCGCCGGGGTCTCGCGATGCAGTTGCTCGCCGCGATCGTCGCGCACGCGCGGCAACGCGGCGCGCAGCGCGTGTGGCTCGTGTCGACCGAGGCCGGCCTGCCGCTGTACCGCGCCGCCGGATTCACGCGGCTCGCATCGGTCGCGGTCGACGAAATCGCCGCCTGACCGCGCGTCGAGCGGCGCCGTCCATCGCCACGCGTCTCGCGATTCGTCTCATTGCACTGAGACGAACGTCCCAGCGTCTCACCGGCGTGCCGCGCAGCGATTGCAGCAAAATTCGTGCATTTCCCCCGTCGAATCGTTTCCTGTCAACGGAACAGGCGAATGGTGCATCGCATCACGCACGTTCCGTTGAATCGCCACCCGGCGTACCCGCTCGAGCTGGCCCCGTTCCTGCATACCGGTCGATCGCGCAATCGCGCAACGGGCGCACCGGCAGCCATGCCGCGTGCCCGACGACAACCTGACGGAGACAGCAACGTGAGTACACCGGCATCGACCACCGCCCCCAGCATGAAAGCCGCCGTCTGGCACGGCCGCCACGACATCCGCGTCGAACAGGTTCCCGTTCCGGCGCGCCCGCCGGCCGGCTGGGTCACGATTCGCGTGCACTGGTGCGGGATCTGCGGTTCCGACCTGCACGAATACGTCGCCGGCCCCGTCTTCATCCCGGTCGACGCGCCGCATCCGCTGACGGGCCTGAAGGGCCAGTGCATCCTCGGCCACGAGTTCAGCGGCGAGATCGCCGAGCTCGGCGCGGGCGTGACGGGCTTCGCGGTCGGCGACCGCGTGACGGCCGACGCATGCCAGCATTGCGGCACCTGCTGGTATTGCCGGCACGGGCTGTACAACATCTGCGAGAACCTCGCGTTCACCGGGCTGATGAACAACGGCGCATTCGCCGAATACGTGAACGTGCCGGCCGAGTTGCTGTACAAGCTGCCCGACGGTTTCCCGACCGAGGCCGGCGCGCTGATCGAGCCGCTCGCGGTCGGGCTGCATGCGGTCAAGAAGGCCGGCAACATCGTCGGGCAGACCGTCGTCGTGGTCGGCGCGGGCACGATCGGCCTGAGCACGATCATGTGCGCGAAGGCCGCGGGCGCCGGGCGCGTGATCGCGCTGGAGATGTCGGCCGCGCGCAAGCAGAAGGCGCTCGAGGTCGGCGCGAGCGTCGTCATCGATCCGAAGACGTCCGACGCGATCGCCGAAGTCAAGGCGCTGACCGACGGCTACGGCGCCGACGTGTCGTTCGAGTGCATCGGGCACACGGCCACGGCGAAACTCGCGATCGACGTGATCCGCAAGGCCGGCAAGTCGGTGATGGTCGGCATCTTCGAGGAGCCGGCACCGTTCAACTTCTTCGACATCGTGTCGACCGAAAAGGAAGTGATCGGCTCGCTCGCGTACAACGGCGAGTTCGCGGACGTGATCCGCTTCATCGCGGACGGCCGCATCGACGTACAGCCGCTCATCACCGGGCGCATCGCGCTCGGCGACATCGTCTCGCACGGCTTCGAGGAACTGGTCAATCACAAGGACCGTAACGTGAAGATCATCGTTCGGCCCGCCGCCGCCTGACCGCTCGCGCGGCCGCGGCACCGATTCGCGCCGCGGCACGCCTGCTGCCGCATCGTCCTGAAGCGTCGCCCGTACACGGGCGGCGCACCTGCCTTCCGTTCCCGTCCAGCTCCCTCCTTGCCCCGTCGTCCTGAGCGGACCTGATGCCGCACCTCACGACAGACGCGCGGATCAAAAATATTCGTTATCCAAACCATCTGCCGTAACGCGCCAAGGGTTCGATACGCGATCAGGGTTTCTCCGGATCAAGCGCGGTTCGCCCGATGTCGACAGGGCATTGACGCAAGGCGATCCTGTGCAACGCGAGATCCGGCCTCCCGGCCGGGATCGTGGCGGCCCCGCGAAGGCGGCCGCGCCCCCCACAAAACCTTACGGCGTCACGGCGCCGACAGGCCGAGAATACGGGCCCACCCGGGATAGCTTGCAAACATGGTGTGTCATGAATCGTTCATTCTCGTTTAGCCGGGAACACGCATATAACATTCGATCGCTGACGATCCTGCAGAAGACGCATATCGGCTTCGCGCTCGTCACCACGCTGCTGGCCTTGCTCTGCGGCACGATCATCTGGGGGAGTTTCCGGCAATACCGGCAGGAAAACGCCGACCTGCAGAGCTTCGAATTCGTCCGCGGCGCGATGAGCGCCGCCAACGTGATCTCGGCCGAGCGCGGCCCGACGAACGACCTGCTGGTACGCCTGCAGGACGACGGCGCCGCCGAGATCCGCAACCTGCTCGCCGCGCGCGCGCGTTCCGACAACGCGCTCGAACGGTTTCGCGCCGGCATCGCGCAGGCGGCCGTGCTCGACGACCGCGAACGCGGCAACCTGCTGCATGCACTCGACTCCGTCCGGATGATGCTTGCCGATGCGCGTGCCGAAGTCGACGCGCTCGACGCGCGGCCGCTCGCGTCACGCACAGTTCACGACATCCAGCACGCGCAGGCGCGCCTGTTCCGGATCGTCGACACGCTGTCGCTGCTGATCGACGGCGCGATGAGCGACACGGCGATGCGCGACCCGCGCACGTCCGGTGCGATCCTGCTCGCGCGGCTCCTCGGCGATCTCCGGGAACACGCGGGGCGCACGGGTTCGCTGCTGATCGCGCCGATGTTCGCGCGGCAGGCGCTCGATCGCGCGCAGTTCGCGGACATCATGCGGATGCGCGGACGCATCGAGCAGTTGCGTGCGCTGATCGACGGCGCGATCGGCACGCAGCTCGACGACCCCGACGTCGCACGCGAATATGCACAGCTCAACGCGGCCTTCGACGCGCGCATCCTGCCGCTCGTCGACGCGACCGTCGCCGGCGGCCGGGACGGCGCGTATGCCATGAGCGCCGCCGATTTCTCCCGCGCGATCGTGCCGCATTTCCGGCCGAGCGAGCTGCTGCGCGACCGCGTGATCGACCTTGCCCGGCATCGCGCGATCGGCGACCGGAACGCCGCGCGGATCAGGGTCGGGGTGTCGGCGTTCGCCACGACGCTGTGCATCGCGATCCTGGCCTCGCTCGCGCGCGGCATGCAGCGGCTGCTGTCGAAGCCGCTCGATGTGCTCGGCCGCCGGATCGTCGCGCTCAGCGAAGGCGATACGTCGCACGTCGCGATGCCGCGCGGCGTCGGGCCCGAGATCGCGCGGATCCACGCGTCGCTGGAAACGTTGCGCAACGCGACCGTCCGCCGCGACATGCTCGAGCGCCAGCGCAACGACATGCTGACGCTGTTTTCGCACGACATGCGCGCCCCGCTGACATCGCTGATCATCCTGATCGACACGCAGGCGCAGCGGGCGGCCGACGCGCAGATGAAGCAGCAGTTCGCGAGAATCGCCAGGCTGGCGCGGCACACGCTGGCGATGGCCGACGGCTTCGCGCAGCTGTCGCGTGCGGAGGCGAGCGAATACGAACGCGTGCCGGTCAACCTCGCCGACCTGATGAACGAGGCACGCGACGCGGTGTGGCCGCTCGCGCACCGGAAATCCATGTCGATCGACGACGTGCCGCGGCGCGACGACACGATCGTGCGGGGCGACCCGGCGCTGCTGTCGCGCGCGCTGATCAACCTGCTGGACAACGCCATCAAGTACAGCGCGCCGCTGACGAGCGTCGAATGCAAGGTCGAGCCGGGTGCCGACGGCAAGACCGTGCGCTGCACGATCCGCGACAGCGGGTGCGGAATCAGCAGCGGGGACCAGACGCGGCTGTTCGAGCGCTACCGGCGCTTCCGCACCGCCGGCCAGCCGGAAACCAGCGGCGTCGGGCTCGGCATGGCGTTCGTCAAGGCGGTCGTCGAACGGCACGGAGGCCACATCCACGTGCACAGCGTCGTGCTGCAGGGCACCACCATCACGATCACGCTGCCGGCCGCGGCGGCGCCATGACGACGGTGCCGCCGCAGCCGGCGGAAAGCGGCCGAAGCCGTGCCGCAGCCGCGCGCGATTCTTCGATATACTGGACCGAACCCTTTTCGGGGCAACCGGTGGCCACCACACCCATTGCGCGTTCGCCCCAACCTGCGTGGAATTGCTCACCGTGAAACCGCGAGCCGGACTGATTCTCGAACTCTTCGTCAACCTGGTGCTGCCCTGGGTTGCCTACCGGGCCGCGCAGCCGTATTTCGGCGAAACCGGCGCGCTGTACGCGTCGGCGGTCCCGCCGGTCATCTGGTCGATCGTCGAATTCATCCGCTCGCGCCGCGTCGATGCGGTGGCGGCCATCGTGCTGCTCGGCATCGCGCTGTCGATCATCGGGATGGCGTTCGGCGGCAGCGCGCGCACGCTGCTGATGCGCGAATCGCTCGCGTCGGGCACGATCGGCGTCGTGTTCCTGCTGTCGCTGTTCCGCGAACGCCCGCTGATCTTCTATCTCGCGCGCGCCACCATCGCCCGCGAAATGGATGGCGGTGCCGCGCATTTCGAAGCGGTCTGGAACGCGCAGCCGGGTCTGCGGCAGATGCTCCGGCGCATGACCTTCGTCTGGGGCGGGTTCATGACGCTGGAAATGCTGCTGCGCTGCTGGATGGTCATGACCTGGCCGGTCGAACGCGTGCTGGTCGTGTCGCCGATCATCGGCTATACCGTGTTCGGCTGTCTGTTGACGTGGACGTTCTGGTACCGGCGGCGGATGCGCGTGCGCAACAGCGTCCACATCCCGGGCCGCGACGGCGTCACCGAAACCGCCGGCCGCTGACGGCTCCCGTCCGGCATGACCGGAAGGCTGCTGTATGATGCGCGGCGTCTCGTCCGACGAATGCCGCTCCTGTCATGTCCCTCTCGCTCCTTCCATCCGCCACGATCTGGCTCGCCCTGTTCGCGGCCGCCGCGTTTGCGTGGCATCGCCCGCAGCACGGGCTGAGCGTCGGCCTTGCCGCGCTCGGTTATGCGTGCGCGCTGGCGTTCGGCAAGCTCGCGCCGCTCGCGCTGGCGCCGCTCGCGTTGCTGGCCGCGGCCGCCTGGGGCGTGATGCCCGGGCGCCCGCGTGCGGTGCGCATCGCCGCGCACGCCGTCTTCGCAGCACTCGCGATCGCGCTCAGCCTGCACCTGCTTCCCGGCTTCCACAATCCCCTCGTGATCGCCCCGACGCGCTTCACGCCGGATGCCGTCCCGTTCACGATGTACCTGAACCTCGACAAGCCGCTCGTCGGCCTGTGGCTGGTGTGGGTGCTGCCGTGGGTCGCCCCCGACGTCGCGCTGTCGCGCGCGCTGCGCACCGGCGCGGTGGCGGCCGTCGCCACGGCGGCCGCGTGCCTGGCCGGCGCGCTCGCGTTCGGCATGGTCAGCTGGGCGCCCAAGTGGCCGGCGTCGGGCTGGCTGTGGCTGGTCAATAACCTGCTGCTCGTGACGCTCGCCGAGGAGGCGCTATTCCGCGGTTACGTGCAGGGCGGGCTGACGCGCGCGTTCGGTGCGTTCGCGTGGGGGCCGTGGGCCGCGCTGGCGATCGGCGCGGTGCTGTTCGGCGCCGCGCATGCGGCCGGCGGCTGGTCATGGATCGTGCTCGGCACGGTGGCCGGCGTCGGCTACGGCCTCGCATGGCGGCGCGGCGGACTGCTCGCGTCCGCGCTCGCGCATGCGGGGCTCAACGTCATCCACTTCGGACTGTTCACCTACCCGATGCTCGCCGCCGCGCGCTGACGACCGCGCGGCACCGCCGCTCAGTTGAACCCGGCGATCGCGTGCGGCACGTACGGGCGTTCGAGCGTGGCGATCTCGTCGTCGGTCAGTTTCAGTTCGAGCGCGGCCAGTGCGTCGTCCAGTTGCCGCGGTTTCGAAATACCGACGATCGGCGCGGTGACCCCGGCCTTCTGCGCGACCCACGCGAGTGCCACCTGCGCACGCGGCACGTTCCGTGCGGCCGCGATCGTCGCAACGGCGTCGACGACCGCCCTGTCCGACTCCGCCGTCGCGTCGTAAAGCCGCTGGCCGACCTCGTCGCTCTGCTGCCGCTCGGTCGACTCGTCCCAGTTGCGCGTCAGGCGGCCGCGCGCGAGCGGGCTCCATGGAATCACCGCGATCCCCTCGTCTGCGCACAGCGGCAGCATTTCCCGCTCTTCTTCCCGATACAGCAGGTTCAGGTGGTTCTGCATGCTGACGAAGCGGGTCCAGCCGTGCTGCTTCGACGTATGCAGCGCCTTCGCGAACTGCCACGCGAACATCGACGACGCACCGATATAACGCGCCTTGCCGGCCTTCACGACATCGTGCAGCGCCTCGAGCGTCTCCTCGATCGGCGTGCCGTAATCCCAGCGGTGAATCTGGTAGAGATCGACGTAATCGGTGCCGAGCCGCTTCAGGCTCTGGTCGATGTCGGTCATGATCGCCTTGCGCGACAACCCCGCGCCGTTCGGCCCCGGCCGCATCCGGTAGAACACCTTGGTCGCGATCACGATCTCGTCGCGTTTCGCGAAATCGCGCAGCGCGCGGCCGACGATCTCCTCCGACGTGCCGTCCGAATAGATGTTCGCGGTATCGAAAAAGTTGATGCCGGCTTCGATCGCCCGCTGGATGATCGGGCGGCTCTCCGCTTCCGGCAGCGTCCACGGGTGCGAGCCGCGTGACGGTTCGCCGAACGTCATGCAACCCAGCACCAGTCTGGACACTTCCAGCCCTGTCGATCCGAATTTCACGTATTCCATTGCACGCCTCGCGATTGAAGTTGAGCTGACGGCCGGATGCGCGCCGCGCATCCGCCGGACCGTCGCATGGTATCCCGGGCGGCAAAAAGACGTACGGCGTCGCCGCGTCGGACGAAGGGGCGTTCGCCGGCGTTCGCCGGCGCGAGGTCGTGCTTGGTCGTGCTTGGTCGTGCTTGGTCGTGCGAGACCGAGCGAGGCGCCGGCTTCGCGGGACGTACGCTGCGGCGCGGGCCGCTTACTTGGCCTGGTCGGCGATCGGCTGCAGGAACGCGGAAAAGCCGGTCAGCATGATCTGCACGCCGATGCACAGCAGCAGGAACGCCGACACGCGCTTCGCGACCTTCGTGCCTTCGCTGCCGAGGTAGCGCGACAGCAGCGCGGAGCGGCTGTAGACCTGCCAGATCACGACCGCGACGAGCACGGACACGGCGATCGACACGATGCTCGACAGCATGAACTCCGACAGCTTGTGCGTGCGGTTCGCGTTCAGCGCGATCGCGGTCGCGATCGAGCCGGGGCCGACCGTCAGCGGCACGGTCAGCGGGAAGAACGCGCGCGTCATGATCGCGTTCGCGTCGATCGGCTTGACCGGCGTGTCGCCGCCGCCCGGCCCGTCGGGTTCGTTCAGCATCTGCCAGCCGGCCACGGCAACCGCGAAGCCGCCGCCGATCCGCAGCGCTTCCATCGAAATCCCGAAGAAATGCAGCACCGGCGTGCCGGCGAAAAACGCGACCAGCAGCACGATGAACGAGTTGAACGCGACCTTCCGGGCGAGCAGGTCCCGCTCGTGTTCGGTGAGCGCCTCGGTCCGTTCGAGAAACAGGAACGCGATGCCGATCGGGTTGATGATGCCGATCAGGCCGGTGAAGCCGAACAGGATCTCGGAGATAAGGCGGTTGACGATCATCGGATGAAGAATCGGTCGGGGCTGGGCCGGCGGGGCGCCGGGGGTCACGCATTGTAGAGCAAGCGCCCGCGGCGCAAAATGCGGGCTCGCCCGTTGCGCCGCCGATCGTCTCCGCTTGCGCTTATTCGGCGCCCGCCTCCCATGCCGGCGGCCGCTTCGCGAAAAACGCGGCGAAGCCTTCCTTCGCTTCCGGCGTCGCCCGCACGCGGGAGATCGTCTGCGCGGTGAACGCCGCGCGCTCGTCGGACGACGGATACTCGCCGATCGTGTCGAAGAAGCGCTTGATCTCCATCAGCGCGTTCGGGCCGTTCCGGCCGAGTTCGGCGAGCGTCCGGTCGAGTGCTTCGTCGAGCGAATCGAGCGGCACGGCCTGGTGGATCAGGCCGATCGCGACCGCCTCGCCGGCGGCGAGCTGCGTCGCGGTGAGCGCGAGCCGCCGCGCCTGGCGCTGGCCGACCGCCTCGACCAGATACGGCCCGATCACGGCCGGCAGGATCCCGAAGCGTGCCTCGCTGACCGAGAAGCGCGCGTGATCGCTCGCAATCACGATGTCGCACGCCGCGCACAGGCCGACGCCGCCGCCGAACGCGTGACCTTGCACGCGCGCCACCGTCGGCTTCGGGCATTGCCGGATCGCGCGCATCATCGCGGCGAACCGCTCCGCATCGCGCAGGTTCGCGGCCGCGTCGTTCGCGCTCGCGCGCTGCATCCACTGCAGGTCGGCGCCGGCGCAGAACGCGCGGCCGTCCGAACGCAGCACGATCGCGCGCACGTCGTCGCGCGAGCCGAGCGTGGTGAACGCGGCGGTCAGTTCGGCGATCATCGTTTCGTCGAACGCGTTGAGCACGTCGCCGCGCTGCAATGCGACGGTTGCGATGCCGCGCGCATCGACCGTGACGGCCAGGGTCTTCAATCCATCCATCGAACAGGTTTCCTCGGGTAGAACGGCAAACATCGGAATTACGCGGCCTGGCGGCGGTCGATCACGCGCCGGGCCTTGCCGGTCGCGGTCGCGGGAATGCCGCCCGCCGCCAGCACCGTCACGCCGGTCGACACGCCGACCATCGTCTTGATCCGGTGCTGCAGCTCGCGCGCGAGCGCCGCGCGATCGCCGTCGGTGACGGACGCGGCCGCTTCGGAGCGCAGTTCGACCGCGAGGTCGAGCCGGTCCATGTGACCGTCGCGCGACAGCGTGATCTGGAACTGGCCCGACAGTTGCGGCAGCGCGACGACGATCTCCTCGATCTGGCTCGGAAACACGTTCACGCCGCGCACGATCAGCATGTCGTCGGAGCGGCCGGTGATCTTCGCGAGCCGGCGCATCGCGCGCGCGGTGGGCGGCAGCAGCGCGGTGAGGTCGCGCGTGCGGTAGCGGATCACCGGCATCGCTTCCTTCGTCAGCGACGTGAACACGAGCTCGCCCTGGCTGCCGTCGGGCAGCACTTCGCCCGTGACGGGATCGATGATCTCCGGATAGAAATGGTCTTCCCAGATCACCGGGCCGTCCTTCGTCTCGACGCATTCGCACGCGACGCCCGGCCCCATCACTTCCGACAGCCCGTAGATGTCCAGCGCGTCGATGCCCACGCGTGTCTCCACTTCCTCGCGCAGCGCCTGCGTCCACGGCTCGGCGCCGAAGATGCCGATCTTCAGCGACGACTCGGCCGGGTCCATCCCCTGCCGCACCATCTCGTCGATCAGGTTCAGCATGTACGACGGCGTGACGAGGATGATCTTCGGCTCGAAATCGCGAATCAGCTGCACCTGCTTCTCGGTCTGCCCGCCCGACATCGGCACGACCATGCAGCCGAGCCGCTCCGCGCCGTAGTGAATCCCGAGGCCGCCCGTGAAGAGGCCATAGCCGAACGCGTTGTGCAGCGTGTCGCCCGGGCGGCCGCCGGCCGCGCGGATCGAGCGCGCGGTCACGTTCGCCCAGGTATCGATGTCGCGCGCGGTGTAGCCGACCACCGTCGGCTTGCCCGTCGTGCCGCTCGACGCGTGCACGCGCACGACCTGCTCGCGCGGCACCGCGAACAGCCCGAACGGATAGTTGTCGCGCAAATCGTTCTTGGTCGAGAACGGGAATTTCGCGAGATCGGCGAGCGACTTCAGGTCGTCCGGATGCACGCCCGCCGCGTCGAACGTGCGGCGATAGTGCGGGACGTTGTCGTACGCGTGGCGCAGCGACCACTTCATGCGCTCGAGCTGCAGTGCCTGCAGTTCGTCGCGGCTGGCGGTCTCGATCGGCTCGAGGGCGGCGGCGGGATGCGTCGGGTGGGTCATCGGGGTGCTCCTCCAATGGAGTGATGTCGTTATCGTGTTCGAGGTGACGAAGCCGGCGTTACGACCGGAACGTGCGGCCGGCCGCATGCAGTGCGGCGATGCGCGGCGACACGCGATAGCGGTCCTCGCCGTAGCTCGCCGCGAGGTTCGACAGCACGCGAAACACGCGGCCGATGCCGATCGCATCGGCCCACGCGAGCGGGCCGCACGGGTAGTTCACGCCCTTCTCCATCGCGAGATCGAGATCGGCGGCCGAGCACACGCCCTGGTTCACCGTGTCGGCCGCCTCGTTCGCGAGCATCGCGACGGTGCGCATCGCGACCATGCCCGGCACGTCCGCGACGCCGACGACGCGAAAACCCGCCTGCTGGAACAGGCCGACCGCATCCGCATAGGCCCCGTCGCTGCACTGGAGTGCACGCGTCAACGCGACGAGCCCGGCCTGCGTGTAATCGCGCGCGAGGTCGACCAGCACGAGATCGGCCACGCCCGTCTGCGCGGCGCGCGCGGTCGCGGTGCGGCCGTCGGTCAGCGCGATCGATGCACGGCCGGCCGTCGCGAGCAGGTCGTCGGCATGCGTGCCGGCCTGCCGGGCGCCCGCGATGCGTGCGGTGAAGCGCATATGCAGCGCGGCGGCCGGGCCGTCCTGCGCAAACAGCGCGACGTCGGCCGGCGCGTCGCGCGGGGCTTCGAGATCGGGCGCGGGCGGCGTCGCGCCGTCCGCATACGAGTAGAAACCGCGCCCCGACTTGCGCCCGAGGAAACCCGCGTTCACGAGTTCCTGCTGGATCAGCGACGGCGTGTAGCGCGGGTCGTTGAAGTACGCGCGGAACACCGATTCGGTCACCGCGAAGTTCACGTCGTGGCCGATCAGGTCCATCAGCTCGAACGGCCCCATCCGGAAGCCGCCGGCCTCGCGCATCACCGCGTCGATCGACGCCGGCGCACCACCCTGTTCGTTCAGCACGCGCAGCGCCTCCGCGTAATACGGCCGTGCGACGCGGTTCACGATGAAGCCCGGCGTCGATTTGGCCATCACGGGCTGCTTGCCCCACGCGGCGGCGGTCGCAACCAGCACCTGTGCGACTTCGGGTGCGGTCGCGAGCCCGCTGACCACCTCGACGAGCGCCATCAGCGGGGCCGGGTTGAAGAAATGCAGGCCGGCGACGCGCTGCGGCGCGCGCAGCCCGGCCGCGATCGACGTGATCGAGATCGACGACGTGTTGGTCGCCAGCAGGCACGCGTCGTCGACATGGCGCTCGAGCGTCGCGAAGATCTCGCGCTTCACGTCGAGCCGCTCGGCGGCCGCTTCGACGATCAGCGCGGCCCCTGCGAAATCGGCCAGCGCACGCACCGCGCGGAGCCGGCTGCCGGCCGCATCGGCCTGGGCCGGTTCGAGCCGCCCCTTCTCCGCGAGCCGCGCGAACTGCGCGCGGATGCCGGCCAGTGCCTTGTCGCAAGCGGCTTCGTTCAGGTCGTATAGCAGCACCGTATGGCCGGCCGCCGCCGCGACCTGCGCAATGCCCGCGCCCATCGCGCCGGCACCGATCACGCCGACGACGGCCGACGGCGCCAGCGCGCCCGATTTCACCGAATGTGCAGAAGAAACAGCCATCGCTTGCGATCCGTCATGAAGTGGAAGTGCGAGCGATTATAAACCGACCGGTCGGTAGATTTATGTCAGGGCGTGCCCGAATTTGTCGTGCAAGAGACCGTTACGGAAACTGCAAAGACAAAAAATTCGAACGATCGGGGCACTTTTTGTCAACCGAAAGGTCAATGAAAGCACTCGAATATGAGATAGTGACCCCCGAACGCCTGATAAAATTCGGCAAACCGCCGGATTTCAGGGGGAAACCGCGTGTCACGCCGCCACCGCCGTCCATTGCCGGCCGCCCTTCCGGGGTCGGAACCGAGCCTCCGGCACGCGCGTCGTCTCACGCGCCCGCCTCGCCGTTTGCGGCGGCCGCATCGAATCGTTTCATCCCGCGACGGGCTCCGGCCCGCCCGCGCCCCTCGCTGCCGCGCGGCAGCGAACCCAGGGCAGCACCGTTGCGTGCTGCCGCCCTTCGGTTTCATCACCCTCGTTCGGCGGATAGTACGGCCGGGCTTCGTCAACCCGTGACGGCGTGTCGCGCGCCGCCACTCGCATAAGGAAACCCTCCATGCCGCTCTCGTCCAACCAGCTCCCGCGCTGGACCCTCGTGGCCCCGCTTGCCGCATGGCTGGTCCTCGCGCTATCGCGCGTCGTGCCGGCCGAAGGCCTCGTCATCGCGGTGTTCGCCGCCGCACTCGCCGGCGCCGTGTTCGCCGCCGTCCACCATGCCGAAGTCGTCGCCCATCGGGTCGGCGAACCGTTCGGCACGCTCGTGCTCGCGGTCGCCGTGACCGTTATCGAAGTCGCGCTGATCGTGTCGGTGATGCTCGGCGCCGGCCCCGAGAAATCGGGCCTCGCACGCGACACCGTGTTCGCCGCCGTGATGATCATCTGCAACGGTATCGTCGGCATCTGCCTGCTGGTCGGCGCGTGGAAGCACGGCGAGCAGGACTTCCAGGGGCGCGGCGCGAGCAAGGCGCTCGCGGTGCTGGCTTCCCTGTCCGTGCTGTCGCTCGTGATGCCGAACTACCTGAACGCCGCACCGGGCCCGTTCTTTTCGAAATCGCAGCTCGCGTTCGCCGGCGTGTCGTCGCTCGTGCTGTACGGCGCATTCGTGTTCGTGCAGACCGTGCGTCACCGCGACTACTTCCTCACCGCGCACGACAGCGCGAACGAATCGGTGCACGCGGCGCCGCCGAGCAGCCGCACCGCGCTGATCAGCCTGCTGCTGCTGTTCGCGAGCCTCGTCGCGGTCGTGCTGCTCGCGAAGCTGCTGTCGCCGGCCGTCGAGCATGCCGTATTGCGGCTCGGTGCGCCCGAAGCCGCGGTCGGTATCGTGATCGCCGCGCTCGTGCTGCTGCCGGAAGGGCTCGCGGCCGTCACCGCCGCACGCGCGAATCGCCTGCAGACCAGCATGAACCTTGCGCTCGGGTCGGCGCTCGCGAGTATCGGGCTCACGATCCCGACCGTCGCGGCCGTGTTCATCTGGGTCGGCCAGCCGCTCACGCTCGGCATCGGCCCGATGGAAACCGTGCTGCTGGCACTGACGCTGCTCGTCAGCACGCTGACGCTCAGCCAGGGCCGCACGACGGTGCTGCACGGCGTCGTGCACCTGTCGCTGTTCGCCGCGTACCTGTTCCTGTCGATCACCCACTGACGCCCGCCTGCGCGCGGCCCGGCGAATCACCTCCGCCGGGCCGCACGCAGTCCTTCACGTCCCTTCCATTTCGCTCAC
Organism: Burkholderia sp. Bmkn7; assembly: GCF_041103175.1. Lineage (NCBI taxonomy): Bacteria > Pseudomonadati > Pseudomonadota > Betaproteobacteria > Burkholderiales > Burkholderiaceae > Burkholderia > Burkholderia sp. Bmkn7. The sequence continues at coordinate 2,405,496 of NZ_JBGCUH010000002.1, forward strand.
TTCACGCCGCCGTCAGCGCACCGGAATCACCAGATGCTGGCCCGCCAGGATCAGGTTCGGGTTGGCGAGGTTGTTGCGGCGTTGAATCTCGCGATAGCGCTGGCCGCTGCCGAGCTTGCTCGCCGCGATCATGTTCAGCGTGTCGCCCGCCTTCACCACGTACGTGTGTTCGCCTGACGCGGCCGCGGTCGTCACCGCCTGGTCGCTGACGAAGTACTTGCGCAGCAGCTCGAGATACTGCGGCGACTGCTTGAGCTTCGCGATCGCGGCGTTCAGGTAGATCAGCAGATCCTGGTCATCCGCACGCACGCCGATCTTGTACGCGATGTTCGAGCCGTCGAGCTTGGTCACCGCGAATTTCAGGTCGGTGCCCTTGATCGAGCTGACCGCGAACGGATAGTCGTAGATGAACGCATCGACCGCATGGCCGTCGATGCTCTTCGCGATGAACGCCGGATCGGAATCGTCGACTTCGACGAACTTCACGTTCGGGTACTGGCGCGTGACGAACGCACGCACGTCCGGGTCGCCCTTCAGGATGCCGACCGTCTTGCCCGTGAGATCGTCAGTCGAGCGGATCGCGGAGCCTTGCCGCACGATCAGCGAATAGCCGAAATCGTCGACGTACGGCACCGAATAAACGACGCCCGCCGGGGTGTTGTCCGGGAACGTCAGCCCGTCCATCGCCACGTCGACCACGTGGTTCCCCTTCGCGTCGGTATCGAGCAGTTGCTTCGGCACGCCGGGGTACGTGTCGACCTCGTGGCGCGTATCGACGACGACCGGCTTGCCGCCGTGCGAGAACGACGGGTCCGCGAACAGCAGCCGCGCGAACTCGACGTTGAAGCCGTGCGGCGAACCCTTGTCCTCGCCGAAGAACGGTTCGCTCGGGTTCTGCACCGAGATCCGCACGATGCCGTTTTCGGCGATCGATTTCAGCGTGCTGGCCTGTGGCGTGAAGCCGGCCGGCAGCACGCTGGCCGACGGCGGCGTCTGCGCCGACTGGCCGCTGTCGCCGTTTTGCGCGGATGTCGAGGCCGGGGCCGCGTCATGCGCGGGAATCAGCGTCGACAGGCCGCCCTGATGAACGATCCATACGCCGACGAGCACTACCAGAAACGCGATGGCGCCAAGCAGTTTTTTCATGATTGCGTGCCTGCAGGAAGTTATTGTTGTTTCGACGGCAGCTGCGCGGGGTTCGCCGCATCGAGCCCGGGCGCGTGCGGTGCGTTCGCCACCGCCTGCTGCTGCGCCTGCTTGACCTCGGGGTTATCCATCAGCGACGTCTCCATTTCGGAGAACGCCTTGTTGACCGAGCGCATCACCGAATCGACGGCCACGTCGGTCTTGATCTGCTCGAACGTGTCGGACGCCTGCCGGCCCGCGAGCTTGTTCATCTGCTGCGCGGCCTGCGACATGTCCCACATCGCCTTCGCGCGGTCGATCGCCGACGCGAAGTTCTTCAGCTCGGCCTGAACCTGCTTGTAGCGCCCCTCGCGGAACGAGAGCAGTTGCTTCATCGTGTCGAGCTGCTGCCTGAAGCGCGGCGCGTCGTCCGGATACTGCTTCTCGAACAGTTCCGTCTTGTTCTCGAAGTTCTTCACCTCGGTACGGAACGCGGTGATGCTGTCCGCGAATTTCTGTGCCGCCTGGCGCTTTTCCGCGAGCTGGTTGATCAGCGTCTCGATCGGATTCGCCTGCGCCTCCTCGACGATCATCTTCACCTTCTGGTTCGCGAACTTCATCGCGATGACCGGCGCCAAGTAGATCGCGCCGAGACCGATCACGCCCGCCGTGACCAGCGCGATCACCCCCTTCAGGATGAACAGCGCGGCCGGTGCCGCGATCGCGACGCCGGCGATGATGATCGCCCACTTGACCAGCTTGACCTTGCTACTCCCCGAACTGCCGTTTGCTTCTTCATTCGAAAGCTGCGACATGAGTTTTTCTCCTTGAACCTCGAACCGAACTGCTTGCGTGTGCTCTTTCAAGCTCAATCGAAATGCTTCGGACTTCGGTGCCGCCGGGCAGCCAGGCAAAACCGGCGGCGCAATACAAGGACGGGCGCGACGGGCGTCACGAGACGCCGGTGTAGGCGCCGTTCAGGATGCGGTCATGAAGGATGGCGGACGGTGCCGCGATGCGGCGCGCCGGACGGGCGCCGTTCGTCGTCGCGGCTCGCGCGCGAACGGGAAAGCCTACCGAGGCACGGTACGAAACGGGATGACGGATACGTGACGCGACGGGCGTCGGGAGAAGCGTGGTTCCGGCGGGCCGACAGACGCGGGGCCGGTATTCCGGTACGAGTGCGTAAAGGCTCATCGTTGTTCTTCTGCGTATCGCGGGTGCAGGAACCGCGCGGCCGGCGCGTCCCGCTCCACATGCACGAGCGTATCCTGCGCCGACCGGCATGCAGCGTCAAGCAGTTGTCGCAGTGCAGCGAAGCGCTGCGTTCCTCCGCTGGAACACCGGCAGCGAAACGGCTTTCAGTACGGTAAGGATTCGCAGGACTGCGACCCGTCGTGCTCGGTCAGGATTGCTTGTCATCGCATGCGCCCCCCTTCCGGACTGAAAGCTTGTCACATCGCCGGGCGGATGCCCCGGCGCATCACGTCGCCGCGCCGCCCCGCTCCTGCGCGAGAAACCGCTCGACCATCGCATTGAACACCGGCAACGCAGGATTGTCGTTGTCCGTGCGCCATGCGAGATACAGCTCGGCCGCCACGTCGGTGCCCGCCAGCGGCCGGAACACCACGCCGTCGACATGCAGTTCGCGCGCCGACGCCGGCACGAGTGCGGCGCCCAGGCCCGCGCGTACGAGGCCCAGGATCGTATGCGTCTGCCCGACGTAATGCAGGTAGTTCGGCAGCCGCCCCGCGTTCGCGAACAGGCCCGAGATCAGGTCGTGGAAGTATTTCCCCTCGTTCGGCGAATACGCGATGAACGGCTGCCGGTCGAGATCGTCGGGGCCGATGCGCTCGCACGCGGCGAGCGGCGCCCCCTCCGCGACCGCGACCAGCATCGGTTCGCGCTGCACGAGCCGGTATTCGAGCGGCTGGCGGGCAGCCCGCTGGCGCACGAAGCCCGCGTCGAGCATCCGCGACGCCAGCGCATCGATCTGCACGGTCGACACCATCTCGCGCAATTCGACGTCGACGTCCGGCAGCGCGTGCGCGGCATGCGCCAGCAGCATCGGGATCATCCGGTACGCGCTGACCGCCGTGAAGCCGAGCGTGATGCGGCCGGCGCCGCCATGCGCGACGCGCTGCGCGGCCTGCTCGGCCCGTGCGGAGAATTCGAGAATGTGCCGCGCGTCGCGCAGGAACCGCTCGCCGGCCGCGGTCAGGCTGACCTGCCGGCTGCTGCGTTCGAGCAGCGCGATGCCGAGCGCATGCTCGAGCAGCTGGATCTGCCGGCTGAGCGGCGGCTGGGTCATGAAGAGCCGCCGGGCCGCGCGACCGAAATGCAGTTCCTCGGCGACCGCGACGAAGCAGCGAAGCTGGTGCAGTTCAATCATGCAATTCTTGAATCGATCGATCGTCTCTGGACGTTAGACCGATATCGATACGATTTCCATACTCGATTGCACCCGATGCGCGGCCAGGGCCGCGCAGGACGTCAGGCGCGCTTGCGGCCGCCCGGCGACTGTTCGGTGGTCAGCCGGTCGAGTTCGCGCAGGTCGTCCTCCAGCGCGGGCGTGAGCGTCGTGCGCAGGTGGTCGAGGAACGTGCGGATCTTCGCGTCGAGATAACGGCGCGTCGCGTAGACGGCATACACGCTCACCGTCTGCAGCCGATAATCGGGCAACACGCGGATCAGCCGCCCTTCACGGATGTCGTCGAGCACCGTATACAGCGCGACGCACGCGATCCCGCGCCCGGCGCGCACCGCGACACACAGCGCGTCCGGCACGTTGACCTGGAACGGCGCGGGCTGCAGCTCGTAGACGGCCTCCTCGCCATCGTTGCGCTCGAGCCGCCATTCGCCGGCCGGCGACGCGGGCGTGTCGAGGCGCAGGCACACGTGGTTCGGCAATTCGTCGGGCGACTGCGGCGTGCCGTGGCGCGCCAGGTATTCGCGCGACGCGACGAGCACGCTGCAGCTCGTGCCGCAGGTCTGCGCGACGTAGCCCGAATCGGGCAGTTGCGACGCCGTCACGATCGAGACGTCATAACCCTCCTCGACGAGATTCGGCATCCGCTGCGCGAGCGTCAGCTCGACCGACACATCGGGGTTGTCCTCCTGGTAGCGGACGATCGACGACACGACATGACTCTGCCCGAGCCCCGTCATCGCATGGATGCGCATCTTGCCGCTCGGCCGCAGCAGTGCGTTGCGCGCCTCCGCGTTCGCGTAGTCGATTTCCGCGAGGATCGATTTCGCGCGCTCGAAATAGCGTTCGCCGCTTTCGGTAAGGCCGAGGTGGCGCGTCGTGCGATGCAGCAGGCGCGTCTGTACGTGCGCTTCGAGGTTCGAAACCGCGCGCGACACCTGCGCGGTGGTCGCGTCGATTTCCTTCGCGACCGCAGTAAAACTGCCGGCTTCGACAACGCGCACGAACAGGCGCATGTTTTCGAGCATGTCCATTGAATTGGCTTGGGGAGAGTCAGTGGGGAGGCGTCGGCAGCGCTCGCGTCAGGTGAGGAACGGAACGCAGCCGCGAACCACGTCGAATCGATCACCGTGCCGGGAGAAAGGCGGGAGAGCGGGCATCGCGTACGTGGTTCTGGCATGAAGGGGGGATTCAGTGGCCCGAATTGTACGCCGCTACAGACAAATTTGCGCTATTGCCAGGGCCGCAACCTTTCATCGGATGAAAGGTTTTTGCAAGACCCGCATGTCACGCACATGCAACGCCTTGATGCGGCGCGACAATTTATATCACAACGAGATATAATTCGCGGCTCGTCGCTGCGCGCGCCCGCGCTGTCATCTTTACCGCTTACCGTCCATGTCGTCAGGCTCACCTCCGTCGCGCCGCACGTTGCGGCAATGGCTGCACAGCTTCATTCCCCATCCGATGTCGCTGGGCTGGCGCGAGCGCCTGCGTTCGTGCATGGGCGCGCTCGTCGGCATCGCGACAGTCGGCGTGACCATGCGCGTGCTGCCTGGCGTACCGGGCCTCGTGCCGCTGCTCGTCGCGCCGATGGGCGCGTCGGCCGTGCTGCTGTTCGCGGTGCCGGCGAGTCCGCTCGCGCAGCCGTGGTCGATCATCGGCGGCAATCTCGTCGCGGCGACGGTCGGTGTCGCCTGCGCGCAATGGATCGCCGATCCGATCACGGCCGCCGCGGTCGCGATCGCGTGCGCGATCGGCGGCATGTTCGCGCTGCGCTGCGTGCACCCGCCGTCGGGCGCCGTCGCGCTCACGGCCGTGGTCGGCGGCCCTGCGATCCATTCACTCGGGTTCCGCTTCGTGCTGGAGCCGATCGCGCTGCAATCGGCCATCCTGCTGTCCGCCGCACTCGCCTATCACACGCTGACCGGGCACCGCTACCCGCACGGCGGCATGCGCCCCGAAGCGAAACCGCAGGCGGGCGGCGCCACTCCGGCGCGCGGCCGCTTCACACGCGGCGACCTCGACGCGGTGCTCGAGCGCCGCGGCGAATGGCTCGACGTCGATCCGGACGACCTGGAAGCACTGCTGCGCGAAACCGAGATGCAGGCCTACTCACGCACGTTCGGCCAGCTCTCGTGCGCCGACCTGATGACGAAGAACGCGATCGAAGTCGCGCCGTCGACATCGGTAATGGCCGCGCTCACGCTGCTCGACCGCCATCGCGTGAAGGCGCTGCCCGTGGTCGACGGCGAAGGCCGCCTGACCGGCATCGTCACGCGCGCCGACCTGACGCGCCAGCCGCGCCGCCCGACCCCGCTGTGGCAACGCCTGTCCGCGCGGCTGCCGCAATCGTTCGGCGGCCAGCCGGCGAGCGTCTCCTCCGTGATGACCCGCGACGTCGCGTGCGTGCCGGAAACGATGCCGATCACCGCGCTCGTCCCGCTGTTGACGCATTCGGGCCACCACCACATTCCGGTCGTCGATGAATCGCACCGGCTCGTCGGGATCATTACCCAGACGGATCTCGTCACGGGCCTCTATCGGCAGACGCAAATGCTCGATGCCGCCTGACGTATGCCGCGCACGTAACGCCATGTAGCGGCCGGTGCAACGCGGAGCGCATCCTGTCCGCACGAATCCGGCCATTTATATCATGTTGTGATATATTCAACGTCACCGTAACCGACTGCCCGACCGACCTCGATGAACGATACCCGACGCGCGCTGACGAAAAGCGATTTCCAGCAACTGTCCGAGTTCCGCTACCAGATGCGCCGCTTCGAGCGCTTCTCCGAGCGCGCCGCGCAAAGCGAGGGCGTGACGCCGCTGCAATACCTGCTGTTGCTGCACATCAAGGGCTACCCGCATCGCGAATGGGCGACCATCGGCGAACTCGCGGAACGCCTGCAGGCGCAGCATCACGGAGTCGTCGCGCTGGTCACGCGCTGCGAAGCGCTCGGCCTCGTGAAGCGCAAGACCAGCGAAGCGGATCGCCGGCAGGTCGAGGTTCACCTCGAGCCGGCCGGCGAGACGCTGCTCGCCCGCCTCGCGGCCATGCATCGCGCCGAGCTGAAGTCGCTCAAGGGCGCGTTCCAGGTTCCGCAGATCGATTTCTGACCCTTTCCTTTTCCACGCCGATGAACGCCCCACACAAACGCGATTTCTCGACCAACGAACGCCTGCCCAGGATCGCGTTGCTCGCCGCCGGGATCGGCCTGCTCAGCACGCTTGCCGCGTTCGTGCTGTTGAGCCTGATCCATCTGTTCACGAACCTGTTCTTCTTCCAGCAGTTCTCGTTCGTCGACCGCTCGCCCGCGACCAACTCGCTGGGCGCGTGGGTGATCGTGGTGCCGGTGATCGGCGGGCTGATCGTGGGGTTGATGGCGCGCTTCGGTTCGGAAAAGATCCGCGGCCACGGCATTCCGGAAGCGATCGAGGCGATCCTGTTCGGCAAGAGCCGCATGTCGCCGAAGGTCGCGATCCTCAAGCCGCTGTCGTCCGGCGTCGTGATCGGCAGCGGCGGCCCGTTCGGCGCCGAAGGCCCGATCATCATGACGGGCGGCGCACTCGGCTCGCTGATCGCGCAGTGCGTGCACGTGACCGCCGCCGAGCGCAAGACGCTGCTCGTCGCCGGCGCGGCCGCCGGCATGACGGCCGTGTTCGGCACGCCGGTCGCCGCCGTGCTGCTCGCGGTCGAACTGCTGCTGTTCGAATGGCGTCCGCGCAGTTTCCTGCCGGTCGCCCTGGCATGCGCGGTGGCGGGTTTCGCCCGCGCCGTGTTCTTCGGCGTCGATCCGCTGTTTCCGCTGACGACGGCCGCGCCGACACCCGTCGCGCTGCTGTCGTGCATCGTCGCGGGCCTGCTGTCGGGCCTGCTCGCATGCGGGCTGTCGGCCGCGCTGTACCGCGTCGAGGACACCTTCGCGAAGCTGCCGGTGCACTGGATGTGGTGGCCCGCGCTCGGCGCGATCGTGATCGGCATCGGCGGCTGGCTCGAGCCGCGCGCGCTCGGCGTCGGCTACGACGTGATCGGCGACCTGCTGCACCAGCACATCGCCTTGAAGATCGCGCTCGCGCTGCTGATCGTGAAAGCCGTGATGTGGGTGATCGCGCTCGGCTCGGGCACGTCGGGCGGCGTGCTCGCTCCGCTGCTGATGCTCGGCGCCGGCCTCGGCACCGTGCTGTCGCCGATGCTGCCCGGCGGCGACCCGACACTGTGGCCGCTCGTGTGCATGGCCGCGACCCTCGGCGCGACGCTCGGCGCCCCGCTCACCGCGATCGTGTTCGCGTTCGGCCTCACGCATGACGCGAACGCGCTGCTGCCGCTGCTCGCGGCGACGCTCGTCGCGCACGGCTTCGCAACCATCGTGATGAAACGCTCGATCATGACGGAAAAGATCGCACGCCGCGGCTATCACATCTATCGCGAATACGGCGTCGATCCGCTCGAACGGCACGACATCGGCGAAGTGATGACGTCCGCCGACCTGCTCGTCACGATCGACGGCGCGGCGACGCTCGATGCCGTCGAGTCGCGGTACTTCGGCGCGAAGCAGACGCACCGTGCGTACCCGGTCGTGCAGAACGGGCGCCTGCTCGGTCTCGTCGATCGCGCGACGCTCGATGCGCAGCGCGCGCAGGCTGCAGCCGACACGCCGATCTCGCGCGCGTTCGCCAATCGTGCGCCTGCGATTGCCCAAGCGCACGAAACGTGCCGCGTCGTCGCGTCGCGACTCGCGATGCTCGGGCTCGAGCGCCTGCCCGTCGTCGCCGACGAGCACTCGATGCGCATCACGGGCATCGTGTCGCGCAGCGACCTCATCAAGCCCGCGTTGCAGCACTTCGACGACGAACAGAAGCGCGAGCGCTTCCGCCCGATCGTCCCGCCCAACCTGCGCGACATCGGCACGCGCAAGGCCGGCTGACCCACTGCACCGCGCGGCACCCTCGCCGCGCACGCGCCGCTCGCGTCACCTCTGCGCACGACGCGGCACGCCCGTCGCGTGCCGCGTCGCATTCCGTCGCTTCCCCTGTTTAAAGTTGGTTAACAATTCGACGGCCGAAAGTTTGTCATCATGGTACTCATGCGACGGGGCCAACAATCAGCCATTCCACTGCGCACAATCAAATAAAGAGTTGCGGCACGGCATGCACACGCATGCCGCTCGCCGCGACCATCACTTCACCACACGACCGGGCAGCGCGCCGACCACGCCGCGCATGACGTCGAGCCGCACACGATGCATGCCGTGCCGCAGCAAAGTGCACAGCATCGGAGTCGCCATTTGGCAAGCGCGTTAACAACTTGTTTCGGAATAGCCGGAACCGTGCTTGTTCGATGCGATCTCACTTGCACGCAGTCCTGCTGCGCATCCCACTCAATCAATCACGACTCGAGGGAGATAACGTGAACGCGAAATACTTACCGCTCATCGCATTGACCGTGGCATTTTCTGCTCATGCAGCCGATTCTGCCCTCCAAAACGTGGGACAAAGCCAGAAGCCCGCCGACCAGGTCGCGCAATGCATCGCCAAGACCTGGGCCGACAAGTCGCAGCAACAAGTGACGTCTCAGTATGAACTCGCGAACGGCCTCGCCATGGCCGTGTATGCGCCGGGCCAGCAGCCGCCGAACGGCGCCGCGGCCGTCGTGCGCCCGGCCAACGCCGCGAATGCAAAGACGTGGGTCGGTTTCCGCGGCGGCGACGCATCGTCGGCCGGCGACATCAACGCCTGCCTGTAAGAGAACAGGCGCTCCGGATGGCCTTGCGCCATCCGCTTGTGACGAGCCCCGCTTCGGCGGGGCTTTTCTTTTGCTGCGCGCGTCTTACAGGTAGCTGCAGACGTAATCGAGCGTCTCGAGCACTTCGATGTCGAAGCGGCTCTTGCCCGGCACCGAGAACGATTCGCCGGCGCCGTAGGTCTGCCATTCGCTGCTGCCGTCGAGCTTCACGCGGCACTTGCCGGCCTGCACTTCCATCAATTCGGGCGCATCGGTGCCGAAGTTGAGCGCGCACGGCAGGATCACGCCGAGCGTCTTGCGCGTGCCGTCCGGGAAGAGCACGGTATGCGACACGCACTTGCCGTCGAAATAGACGTTCGCGCGCTTGACGATCGATACGTTGTCGAATTGGGTTGCACTGGTCATGAAATGCCTCTGCTTGCTGGATGCCGGATGGCGATGTTGTTGGAGGCCGGCCGGAGCGGCGGGCCGGCCGCTATGATACCGGCTCGCGCGGCGGGCGCCGCGATGACGTGCCCGCTGCGCAAGCCACGTGCCCGCCGGGCGACCGCAACGCCGCACGCCAGATCGTCAGGATAACGACACATGATGGTCGCTGGCCGCCGGTGCAGGTTCACATCAGCCCCTTGCGCCTCGCGGAATCGCGCAGGCAATCGAGCAGCATGGCCGCTGCCGGCGTCAGCGGGCTGTCGCGACGTGTGATGACCTGCACCGATACGGCCGGCAACCGCTCGCGGATCGGCAGGACCGCGAACTGGTCGCGCGCCCACTCGCCCTGCAGCAGTTGCTCGGGCATCGAGGCAATCAGGTCGCAGCCCATCATCAGGCTGCGCGCGAGCCCGAAGCTCGGGCATTCGACGACGCGCGCCGGCACCGGCAACCCGTAGGCGACGAACGAATTGAACAGCACCTGCGTCGAGCTTTCGGGCGACGGATTCATCAGCCAGTCGGCTTCGACGAGATCGGCGAGCGACGTGGCCGATGCGAGCGGATGCCCCTTGCGCGCAACGATCAGCGAACGGCTCGAATACAGTTCGGCGTGATCGAACTCGGCGGCCAGCAGTTCGGGCACGACGACGGCCACCGCGAAATCGAGCGAGCCGTCGTGCAGCCGCGGCAGCGCGACGCCCGGAAACCCTTCGACGATACTGACGCGCGCCACCGGAAAACGCCGCCGGAACGCGCGAAACGCATCGGGCAGGATCGTCACCGCGGCGGCCGGCGTGACCGCCGCCGCGACGGAGCCCGTCATCGCCCCCTGCGCCTGCTCGATGTCGTCGCGGGCGCGCTGCATTTCGGCGACGATCAGCCGCGCGCGCACCTGCAACTGCTGGCCGAACGCGGTGAGCTGGACGCCGCGCGCGGTGCGCACGACGAGCGACACGCCGAGCGCGATCTCCAGTTCCTTGACCGCCTTCGTCAATGCCGCCGGCGACACGTTCAGGCGCCGCGCGGCCGCGCGAATGCTCCCCTCTTCCGCGACGGTGACGAACGCTTTCAGCTGATGGTATTTCATGGCGGTGACGCGTGATCCGTGGAAACCCTGTGCTGCACGGCACACACCGGCTCAGGGTATTCCCGAGCGGCAACCGGTGGTGAGCACCAAAGCAATTTATCAGCTTCTGGTACGCAAAAGAAATTTATATGCTTGCTCGTCATATGTGCGTCAAACGCCCCCGCCGCCCCACAGGAGAGACCATGCTGCAAGCCGTGAACCCCGTCATCCCCGGTATCGCCGCGATCGCGCCCGAGCTGGTCGAGGTGCGCCACCGCATCCACGCTCACCCCGAACTCGCATTCGAGGAAACGCTCACGAGCGACCTCGTCGCCGAGCTGCTCGCCGGCTGGGGTTACGACGTGCATCGCGGCATCGGCAAGACGGGCGTGGTCGGCGTGCTGCGCGAAGGGCAAGGCACACGCACGGTCGGGCTGCGTGCCGACATGGATGCACTGCCGCTCGCGGAAGCCACCGGCCTGCCGTACGCGAGCCGCCATGCGAACAAGATGCATGCGTGCGGCCACGACGGCCACACCGCGATGCTGCTGTGCGCGGCGCGCCACCTCGCGGCAACGCGCCAGTTCTCCGGCACGCTGAACCTGATCTTCCAGCCGGCCGAAGAAAACTTCGGCGGCGCGAAAGCGATGATGGACGACGGCCTGTTCGACCGTTTCCCGTGCGACGCGATCTTCGCGATCCACAACATGCCGGGCCGCGCGGCCGGCGACATGGCCTTCCGCACCGGCGCCGCGATGGCATCGGCCGACCGCGTGACGATCACGCTGCGCGGTGTCGGCGGCCACGGCGCGATGCCGCATTTCGCGCGCGATCCGATGTCGGCCGCGGGCAGCATCATGGTCGCGCTGCAGACGATCGTCGCGCGCGAGGTCGATGCGCAGCATGCGGCCGTGATCACGGTCGGCAGCGTGCAGGCAGGCGAGACCTTCAACATCATTCCCGAAACCGTCGTGATGAAACTGTCGGTGCGCGCGCTGAACGCCGACGTGCGCGCGCTGCTCGCGCGCCGCATCGAAGCGCTCGCGAAAGGCCAGGCGGAGAGCTTCGGCGTCACGGCAGAAGTCGACTACGACTACGGCTACCCGGTGCTCGTCAATCACGCGGAGCCGACTGCATTCGCGGCCGACATCGCGCGCCGGATGCTCGGCGCCGAGCGTGTCGAAACCGACGCCGCGCCGCTGATGGGCAGCGAGGATTTCGCGTTCATGCTCGAAGCGCGCCCCGGCTGCTACGCATTCATCGGCAACGGGATCGGCAGCAAGGGCGGCTGCATGGTGCACAACCCCGGCTACGACTTCAACGACGACATCCTCGCGATCGGCGCGAGCTACTGGGTTCGCATCGCCGAAGCCTGGCTCGCGGCCTGACGGCCCTTCATCCCATCGTTTCGCGCCAACCGGGGGAACCCCACATGGAAACGTCCGCCCTTTCGCTCGCCGGCACGCCGGTCGATGCTCGCGCCGCCGCGAAGAAACGCCGGCTGATCGCGGCCGCCGCCGTCGGCAACGCGCTCGAGTTCTACGACTTCACGGTCTACAGCTTCTTCGCGATCCTGATCGGCAAGCTGTTCTTTCCCGTGCATTCGTCGTTCGGGCAATTGATGCTCGCGGTCGCGAGCTTCGGTGTCGGCTTCGTCACGCGCCCGCTCGGCGGGCTCGTGATCGGCATGTATGCCGACCGCGCCGGCCGCAAGAAGGCGATGATCCTCACGCTGTTGCTGATGGCGCTCGGCACCGCGACGATCGCCGTCGCGCCGACCTACGCGCAGATCGGCCTCGCCGCCCCGCTGCTGCTCGTGCTCGCACGCCTGCTGCAAGGGTTCGCGTCGGGCGGCGAAGTCGGCGCGTCGACCACGCTGCTGCTCGAGCAGGCGCCGCAGCATCGTCGCGGCTTCTACGCATCGTTCCAGTTCTCGAGCCAGGGACTCGCCGCGCTCGCCGGTGCGCTGACCGGCGTCGCGCTGACGTCGACGCTGAATGCCGCGCAGCTCGAAAGCTGGGGCTGGCGCGTCCCGTTCATCATCGGCACGCTGTTCGTGCCGCTCGGCTACTGGCTGCGCCGCACCGTCGAGGAAGTGCCGGCCGCCGCGCCCGCCGCCACGCACGACGAGCCGGTCGCATCGCTGCCGCTCGCCGACGTGCTGCGCCATCACGGCAAGGCCGTGTTCGCGGGCCTCGGCGTGACGATCGGCGGCACGTCGATCCACTACATCATCGTGTTCTACATGGCGATCTACGGCGTGCAGGTGTTGCATCTGCCGACCTGGCTGTCGATGACGGCCGGCTGCGTCGCGGGCGCGATCCTGATGCTCGTGACGCCAATCGGCGGCCACCTGTCCGACGTGTACGGTCGCAACCGGATCGTCTGGTGGACGCGCATCGTGCTGATGGTCGCGATCTATCCGGCATTCATCGCGCTGAACCGCTGGCCGGGCGCGGTGTCGCTGCTGTCGATCATCGCCGCGCTGTCGATCGTGCATGCGATCAACGTCGGTGCGACGGGTGCGATGCTCGGCGAGCTGTTCCCGCGTGCGGTGCGCGCGACGGGCGGCGCACTCGTGTACAGCGTGGGCGTTGCGATCTTCGGCGGCTTCGCGCAGTTTTTCGTCACGTGGCTGATCGCGGCAACCGGCAACCCGAATGCGCCGGCGTGGTATGCGATTGGTTGCGGCGCGTTCACGCTGCTCGCGATTCGCTGCATGGACGAAAAAGCCGGGAAGGCACTCGACTGACCGGTGGGCGATGCCGGATGCGAGATTGACGCAGTACGTGCGCATCGGGCATGATCGCTCCATGCGCCACACCACGACCACCTTCGCGACCACGACACGCACGACCGCCTTCGGCGGGCTCGTGCGGCGAGTGCGCGCAAGGTCGTAGCGCCACGATTCCTCACAGGCCCCGCCGGTTCCGGACGGGGTCTTGTCGTTTCTCCGTCCGTATCGGTCACTCAGGAGAAACGCCATGCCCGAAGTCTCTTCCCCGAAACGCGCACTGCTCGTCGTCGACATGCAGGTCGGCCTGTATCACGGCCCCGATCGGCCGTACGACGGCGAACGCGTGCTCGCGAACATCAACCGGTTGATCGGCTGCGCGCATGAAGCCGGTGCACCGGTGTTCGCGGTACGGCACACCGGCCCCGCCGGTTCGCCGATCGCGCCCGACTCGCCGCTGACCGCACTGTTGCCCGAACTCGCAATCGATGCCGCACGCGATACCGTGTTCGCCAAAACGCAGTCGAGCTGCTTCACCGGCACGCCGCTCGCCGCATGGCTGCAGGCGGCCGGCATCGGCGAGATCGTGATTGCGGGGATGAAGACGCAGTACTGCGTCGACACGGCGTGCCGTGCGGCCGCCGATCATGGTTTTCGTGCGGTGCTCGTGACCGACGGGCATACCTGCATGGATACGCCCGAACTGCCGGCCGAGCGGATTGTCGCGCATCACAATGCGACGCTTGGGGGGCCGTTCGCGACGCTCACCACGACCGACGCATGCGTGTTCTGACCGGCAACGGGCACGCGCCGTCGAAGCAACAACGCACGGGCGGCAACCGTTCGTGCGTTGTTGCGTGCAAGGCGTATACCTTCGCCGCTCAAAACGTATGCATCATCCCCACATACGCCCCCGTCTGCGACTCGCCGGTCATCGGGCTCGTCCCCGACGTCGCATCACGCGGCGTCGCGAGCAGCGAGAAGTTCGAATTCCCGCCGTTGCGCACATACGCGACCGTGCCGTACAGGAACGTGCGCTTCGACAGGTTGTACGTGGTGCCGAGCACGTACATCATCGCGTGCCCCGACGGATCGTGCGACGCGTCGCCGCCACCGTCGCCCACCTTCACGTAGTAACCGCCGCCCGTCACGGCCCATTGCGGCGTCGCGGTGTAGGTCGCACCGAGCCAGTAGTGATCGGCGCGATCGGCCACCCCGGCCGGGCTGTCCGGCGCCTGGTAGTGCGTATACGCGCCCTGGATCTTGAACTTCGACACCTTGACGTTCGCACCGACGAAGTACTCACGCGACGCAGTGAAGATGTTGCTGAACTTGCCGTTGTTGTCGCGCAGCTCATCATAGATGCCGCGTACGTCGAGCAACGGCGAGTGGTACGAGATCATGATCCCGTCCGAGCGGCCGAAATCGTCGGCCGCGCCGTAGTTGAAGCCGCGCGACTGGTTGCCGAACGCATATTGCGCCTGCACGTCGAAGCCGCCGATCACGGGGCTGTGATATTCGATGTTGTTGCTGGTCTGCTGCCAGTTGCGGCCGCGCACGAGCGATGCCGACGAAAACGCCTGCTGGACGAACGGGTCGAATTCCCACACCCCGTCGCTGTCGATGAACAGGTTTCGGCCGGCCTGCAGCTGGCCCCACGTGTCGCTCTTGAGCCCGACATACGCGCGCCGCGACCACATGCGCCCGCCGCCCGTCGTGCCGTTCATCACCTGGAACGCGGTCTCCAGGTTGAAGACAGTCGACAGCCCGCCGCCGAGATCCTCGAAGCCCTTCAAGCCGAACATGCTGGTGCCCCAGTCGCCGCCTTCGGCACTCCAGCGGGTCGCGCTGCCGCCGTTCGGCTGCGCGATGTGGTTCAGGTATTCGATGCCGCCGTCGATCCGGCCGTACAGCGTCACGCTCGTCTGTGCAAAGGCAGCCGCCGGTGTGGCGGCCGCGATCAGCCATGCGAAATGTTTGAGTCGCAAAATGATGCCCCCTCGGAGTCTCGACCTTCCCGCGCGCGCCCCATGCGCGCGCCCCGGGTCTGCTTATCCGCGATCGATCGAGAAACGCCCGGGGCCCGCCGCGCAAAGCGCGAGCAGGCCGCCGGAGATCGCGATGTTCTTGTAGAAATGAATCATGTTGTTGATCTGCTCGCCGCCCGTCATCGTCCAGTAATGGTGGCCGATGATGCCGGTGCCGATCGTATAGAGCGCCAGCAGCAGCGCGAGCGCGCGCGTCTGGAAGCCGACCAGGATCGCGACCCCGACGAACAGTTCCATCACGACGGAGATCGCGGCGGAAATGATCGGCGCGGGCGCGCCTTCCGAACCCATGAACGCGATGGTACCGGGGAAGTCGACGATCTTCTTCCAGCCGAACATCACGAACAGGATCACGAGCAGGATCCGGGCAAGCAGCAGCAGCACATCGCGCTGGGACGCGAGAAACGGTTGATTCGGTGTCATGGTGTCGATCAACGAAAGCGATGCGCATGGCGCAAATACGCGCGGCGCACCGGATTGCGAATGAACCGGGACGGGCGGCCGCCTGCGCCGCCCGTCCCGCTCTGCAACAACCGGCATCGGGCAACAACCCGATGTGCTGTGCTCCTCCTCTTGTCAGTTATCGCCCTGCTTCGTCGCGCGCCGCATCAGCGCAGCTTCGCGACGTCCTGCTCGGTCACCTTCGCGGCCGGATTGCCGAACTGCCCGGTCAGGTAGTTCGTCAGCGCGGCGATCTGCGCATCCGACAGCTCGTGGCGGAACGCCGGCATCCCGACGTCCTCGCTGCCGGCCTTGCGCTGCACGCCGTTCAGGATCACCTGCACGAGGTTGGTCGGATTCGGTGCGCCCACCGTCGAGTTGTGGAACAGCGGCGGGTAATAACCGTCCGGCGTGCCCTTGCCCTGCATCTGGTGGCAGGTCGCGCAGTTGCCGAGATACAGCCGCGCCGGATCGATGCCCGACGACGCGAGCGGGGCACCGCGCAGCGTCAGGCCGTCCTCGGCCGGCTTGCCCCACGACGAGCGCGACTGCTTCGCGTCGCCGCTGGCAACTGCCGGCACCGTGCGAATGTACGTCGAGATCGCGCCGATGTCGGCTTCGGTCATCTTCGAGAAGCTGTGCTCGATCGCCTCGGCCATCGGCCCGGCCGCCTGCGCGAGGCCCGGCACGGTGCCGGTGCGCAGGTACTGGACGAGCTGCTGCTGCGTCCAGCCGCCGATCCCGGCGTTCGGGTCGGACGTGATGTTGTAGCCGTCCCAGCCCGCGAGCACCGAACCCGACAGGAAGCTGCCGCCGGTTTCGTCGAGCGACTTCTCCTGCATCGCGATGCCGCGCGGCGTGTGGCACGTGCTGCAGTGCGCGAGGCCCTGCACGAGATACGCGCCGCGGTTCCACTCGGCGCTCTGCGCCGGCTTCGGCTGGTAGACGCCGTCCTTCAGGAACAGCCAGTTCCAGATCTTCAGCGGCCAGCGCATGCTCAGCAGCGCGGGAATCTCGTTCTTCGGCGGCGCCTGCTTGACCGGCTCGACGCCGTGCATGAAGTACGCATACAGCGCCTGCACGTCGTCGTCGTTGATCTTCGCGTACGACACGTACGGCATCGCCGGATACAGGTTGTCGCCGTTCTTCGACACCCCGTGGCGCACCGCGCGCTCGAAGTCCTCGGCCGACCAGTTGCCGATGCCCGTCTCGGGATCGGGCGTGATGTTGCTCGTATAGATCTTGCCGAGCATCGGGATCGGCATGCCGAGACCGCCCGCGAACGGCTTGCCGCCCTTCGCGGTGTGGCAGGCCATGCAGTCGCCCGCGACCGCGAGGTATTCGCCGCGCTTGACCAGCGCCGGATCGGCCGCATCGGCCGCGCGTGCGAGGCCCGGCAGCGCGAGGCAGCCGGCGAGGAGGAAGGTGAGAGTAGATTTCCGCACGGTCAGACTTCCTTCTTCAGCGTGTCCGACATCCGCAGCGCGAGCGCCGCGATCGTCAGCGTCACGTTCACCGTACCGACGGTCGGCATCGTCGAGCTGCTCGAGATGAACAGGTTCGGATGGTCGAACGTGCGGCAGTCCTTGTCGACGACCGAGTCGCGTGCATCCGCGCCCATGATCGTCGCGCCCGTGATGTGGTTGTTCGGCGCGAACTCGTCGTTGAAGACGACTTCGGTGCCGCCCAGCACCTTCGCGGCCGTCGCGTAGACCTCGCGCGTGTGCACGGCGCCGCGCTTCACGTAGTCGTCGATCGCATAGGTGATCTCCGGGCGCGGGATGCCGATCGCGTCGGTGGCCGTCTTGCTCGGCACGATGCGGTTCTCGGGCTGCGGCAGGATTTCGTGGAAACAGTCGAACTGCACGTAGCGCGCGGAACGATCGCGGATCTGCGCGTCGAGCTCCTCGGGCTTCATCAGCTTGCCGGCCTTGAAGATCTTCTGCGTCTCCTGGTTGATGCGCGACATGTTCGACAGATGGATCTTCTTCGCGGCTTCGGTCGCGCGGAACGGGCCGTCGCGGAAGCCGATCAGCGACGTCATCTCCTGCGGGCCGCGGCCCGGCCACAGCTTCTCGTTCGCGTAGAACGACACGCCGGTGCCCGGATGGTCCATCAGGTTGCGGCCGACCATGTCCGAGCTGTTCGCGACACCGTTCGGGAAATCGCGGTTCGCGGACATCAGCAGGATCTTCGGCGTCTCGATACCGTTCGCGGCAATCACGAAGTACTTGCCTTCGACGCGATGGTCGGCACCCGTCTTGTCCTTGTAGACCGCGGCGGTGATGCGCTTGTCCGGCCCGGTCTCGAGCTTGTAGACGACCGCGCTGTCGATCAGCTTCGCGCCGGCCTGCTCGGCCTTCTCGACGTGGACGATGCCGTTGTACATCGCGCCGATCGGGCAGATCGGCATGCAGTTGTTGTTCCCGCAACAAGTGGGCCGGCCGTCGTACGGGCGGCTGTTGCGCGCGACCGGCTCGGTCACCACGTGGAACTTCGGGTCGTAGCCGTTGAGCGCGCTCTTGATCGTCTGCTCGTTGAACGACAACGGCAGCGGCGGCATCGGGTACGGCTCCTTGCGCGGCGAGTACAGGTCTTCCTCGGGGCCCGGGCCCCACACGCCGAGCTCTTCCTCGGCGCGCTGGTAGTAATGCTCGATGTCGTCGTACTGGATCGGCCAGTCGCGGCCGACACCGTACACGGTCTTCATCTTGAAGTCGTTCGGGATGAAGCGCCACGCCGACGCGGCCCAGTGCCACGTCGTGCCGCCCACCGCGCGGATGTACTGCGAGTTGAACTTGTGCTCGCCCTTCAGGATCAGGTAGTCGTTCGGCGGGCCGTATTCCGGATGCGGCGCCCATGCGCTCGACGGATACGGCGCCATGAAATCGGTCTTGTCGACCTGGTTGCGGAAGCGCTCGACGATTTCCCAGCGCGGCATGCGCGGGCCGGCTTCCAGCAGGATCACGGACTTGCCCGCCATCGCGAGCTGGTGTGCGACGATCGCGCCTGCGACACCCGAGCCGACGACGACGACGTCGGCCTTTTGCGTATCGGTATCGGCCATCAGGCTTGCCTCTCGATCGGTTTGTCGGCCCAGAAGCCGGGTTTGTTGGGGCAATACGACGGGATCACGAGCGTATCGGACACGACGCTGAACATTAATGCTTCTTCGTAGGTAATCACGACGTTGTCGACGACGCCGAGATACCACGCCTCAAGAATCTTCAGCGCGAGTGTTTCCTGATCGGGATTCAGCGAACCGGACGCGAGTGCGCCGGCGAGTTGCGGCAGGCTGTCGGCCGTCTTGAACGAACCCTTCTGCAAGGCCTGCAGGAAGCGCTGGCCGAGCACGCGGCTCAGCCCCTTCTTGCCTGTCAATGCTTCGGAGAGCGTCATGAACGTATCGAGCGGCGCGGTGCCGGGATCGTCGGCCAGGGCCCGCAACGCCAGCGAGCCCGTGAGGCCCGCCGCCGTCAGCGCCAGTGCGCCCTGCAGCCATTGACGCCGAGTGATGCCTGTTACGGCTGCGTCGCCAGTGCGACGCGAGTGGGGAGTGTTGTCGTTGTGCATGTTTCCTTTTCTCTCGAACACCGGATTCGGGAAAACCACGCTTGATATTTCTCAAACATTGGCGCGGACCTGAAATGTACGCGCACAAATCGGATCGAACAATCTTTTTATAGTCCATTAAATGTTCCGCAATCCGAGACAATCGACATTTCGATGCTTTTTTGTATCGTCGGCGCGACAAAGTTGCGGCCGACGCACCCATGTCGTACACCGGCGACACACTGACTGCACGCGACGATGCATGCGCATGTCGGTCGGTTAGAATCGCGTGCAATCAAACAGAAAGCTTCCCTCCGAGGACAATCGAGCGATGAAGCAGCACGACAAACAGAACAAGACGGAACGCATCCACCACACCACCCGGCTGCTCTGGCGCCTTGGCGCCGTCGCGGCGCTCGGCGGCGCCACGGCACTGTCGCTGCATGCGGGCGCGGCCCGCACGGTGAGCGTCTCGCCGCAAGGCACCGTCACCGAAGTCCGGCAGAGCGTCGTCAAGTTCGACGAACCGATGGTCGCGTTCGGCTCGGCGTCCGCGCCGAATCCCGCACGCGTCACCTGCAACGATTCCGCGGCCGCGCGCGGCCAGGGTCACTGGCTCGACGACAAGACCTGGGTTTACGATTTCGAAAACGACCTGCCGCCCGGCGTGCGCTGCTCGGTCGCGCTCAACGACACGTTGCGTTCGGTCGCCGGCAATGCGGCCAGCGGCCCGCGCCGCTTCACGTTCCAGACGGGCGGCCCGTTCCCGGTGAACGTCCGCCCCGGCTCGCGCGAGATCGAGGAACACCAGGTATTCGTGCTCAAGCTGAACGGCCCGGCCGAACCTCGCTCGGCGCTCGCGAACATCTGGTGCGAAGCGGCCGGCATCGGCAACCGCATTCCCGTCACGGCCGCCGACGACGATGCGCGCAACGCGCTGCTCGATCACTTCGGGCTGAAGAAGGATGCCGCGCGCGTGCTGACGCTGTCGTGCGCGCAGGCGCTGCCCGCGAGCGCGAAGATGCAGCTCGTGTACGGCAAGGGCGTCACGAGCCCGAGCGGGATTCCGAACGAAACGGAACGGCGCTTCGATTTCACCGTGCGCGCACCGTTCGCCGCGAGCTTCTCGTGCGAGCGCGAGAACGCGAAAGCGCCCTGCACGCCGCTGCGCCCGCTCACGCTGTCGTTCAACGCGCCGATCTCGCGCAAGAACGCCGAGGCGATCAAGCTGCGCGGCCCTGACGGTTCGCTGTCGCCGACCTTCGCGGCCGACGACAAGAGCGAGGAAGTCACCACCGTCACGTTCAACCCGCCGCTGCCCGAGCAGGCCGGCCTGACGATCGAATTGCCGTCGGGCCTGCGCGACGTGACCGACCGACCGCTGTCGAACGCCGACCTGTTCCCGCTCGCGACGCGCACCGCGCCGATGCCGCCGCTCGCGAAGTTCTCGTCGGGCACCTTCGGGATCGTCGAGCGCTTCGCCGAACCCGATACGCCCGCGCTCGTGCCCGTCACGCTGCGCAACGTCGAGGCCGACCTGCATATCGACGGCCTCAACACCCAGGGCGCGCAATTCTCGAACCTGAAGGTCGACGACGACACCGCGATTCGTCAGTGGATGCGCACCGTCGACCGCTTCGACAACTGGTCGATGACGGCCGGTTCGATCGACAGCCAGATTCCCGGCCTGCTCGAACGCAAGGGCCAGCACCCCGTCTACGTGCCGCGCGAGGCCGGCGAGAAGGCGCCCGCACCGAAGGATCGCCGCATCGACGTGCGCTCGCTGACCCTGCTCAAGGGCCAGCCTGGCGTGCAGGCGCTGACGCTGCCGAAGGCGGACCCGAAGGCACTGCGCCCGTTCGAAGTTGTCGGCGTGCCGATCGACAAGCCCGGCTTCTACGTGCTCGAACTCGCGTCGCCCGCGCTCGGCCGCTCGTTGCTCGCGAAGCCGTCGAGCATGTACGTGCGCACCACGGTGCTCGTCACCAACCTCGGCGTGCACCTGAAACAGGGCCGCGAAAACAACCTCGTGTGGGTCACGACGCTCGACAAGGGCAAGCCCGTGCCGAACGCGCAGATCCGCGTGTCGGACTGCAACGGCGACGAAATCGCATCGGGCACGACCGATGCGCAGGGGCTGCTGAAGATCGACGGCGCGTTCGAATCGAAGCGAGCATGCAGTTCATCCGACTCGGAGCAACGCTTCGACGACTACTTCGTGTCGGCCCGCGTGAACGATCCGAAGACGGGCCCCGACATGGCGTTCGTCAGCTCGGGCTGGAACCGCGGGATCGAATCGTGGCGCTTCAACGTGCCGACCGATACCGACAGCGCACGGACCGTGCGCGCGCATACGGTGTTCGACCGCACGCTGCTGCGCGCGGGCGAAACCGTGTCGATGAAGCACTTCATCCGGTCCGAGACGCTGCAGAGCCTCGCGTTCCCGTCGCAATACCCGACGCGCGTGACGATCCGCCATCTCGGCACGGGCCAGACCTACAAGCTGCCGCTCACGTGGGCGGCCGACCACAGCGCGGACTCGCAGTTCACGCTGCCGGCCGCCGCGAAGCTCGGTGAATACAGCGTCGAGCTCGAAGGCGGCCCGGAAGACTCGCCCACGTCCACCTACTACAGCGGCAGCTTCCGCGTCGAGGCGTTCCGCCTGCCGGTGCTGAAAGGATCGATCGGCGCGCGCGACGCGCAGAAAAGCCCGCTCGTCGCCGTGAAGGAAGCGCCGCTCGCGGTGCAGATCGACTACGTGTCGGGCGGTGGCGCATCGAACCTGCCCGTGCAGGTGTCGGCGCTGATGAAGTGGGCATCGCCGCCGTTCGCCGATCGCTTCGAGGATTTCAGCTTCACGCCGTATCGCCCCGACACGAGCGACGGCAACGCCGACGACGATGCGCAGGACGGCGACAACGCATCGTCGTCGAGCAACGATCCCGACGCGACGAAGCTGATCGCCGACAAGCTGCCGCTGACGCTCGACCGCAACGGTGCGGGCTCGGTCACGCTGAAGGGCCTGCCCGACGTCGACGCACCGAAGCGCATCGCGCTCGAAGCGACGTTCGCGGACCCGAACGGCGAAGTGCAGACGATTCGCGGCGACACGATCCTGTGGCCGGCCGCGGTGGTGGCCGGCATCAAGGCGGGCCGCTGGGTCTCGGTCGGCCAGCGCGTGCCCGTGCAGGCGCTGGCGGTCGACCTGCAAGGCAAGCCGCGCGCGTCGGTGCCGATCGAGATCAAGGGCGTCGCGCGCATCACGACGTCGTCGCGCAAGCGGATGGTCGGCGGCTTCTATGCGTACGACAACAAGAGCGACACCCGCGACCTCGGCGTGCTGTGCTCGGGCAAGACCGACGACAAGGGCCGCATGGCCTGCGACGCGACGCTCGAACAGGCCGGCAACGTGCAGCTGATCGCAGTGGCCAAGGACGGCGACGGCCGCACGTCGAACGCGTCGACCTCGGTATGGGTCACGCGCGAAGACGAACTCTGGTTCGGCGGCGACAACACCGACCGGATCGACGTGATCCCCGAGAAAACCTCGTACGAACCGGGCGAAACCGCCCGCTTCCAGGTGCGCATGCCGTTCCGCTACGCGACCGCGCTGGTGGCGGTCGAGCGCGGCGGCGTGATGGAAACGCACATCGTCGAACTGAACGGCAAGAACCCGACGGTCGACCTGAAGGTCGGCGACACGTGGGGGCCGAACGTCTATGTGTCGGTGCTCGCGCTGCGCGGCCGGATTCGCGAGGTGCCGTGGTACTCGTTCTTCACGTGGGGCTGGAAGGCACCGGTCGAATGGGCACGCGCATTCTGGCGCGAGGGCCGTCACTATGAAGCGCCGACCGCGTTCGTCGACCTGTCGAAACCCGCGTTCCGCTACGGCCTCGGCGAGATCAAGGTCGGCACCGGCGTGCATCGTCTCGGCGTGACCGTGACGACCGACGCGACGCGCTACACCGTGCGCAGCAAGGCTCAGGCACACGTGAAGGTCACGCTGCCGAACGGCCAGCCCGCGCCGGCCGGCACGCAGATCGCGGTCGCGGCCGTCGACGAGGCGCTGCTCGAACTGATGCCGAACAACAGCTGGGACCTGCTCGACGCGATGCTGCGGCGACGCGCGTACGGCGTCGAGACGGCCACCGCGCAGATGGAAATCGTCGGTCGCCGCCACTTC
Organism: Burkholderia sp. Bmkn7; assembly: GCF_041103175.1. NCBI lineage: Bacteria > Pseudomonadati > Pseudomonadota > Betaproteobacteria > Burkholderiales > Burkholderiaceae > Burkholderia > Burkholderia sp. Bmkn7. The sequence goes on from NZ_JBGCUH010000002.1 coordinate 2,429,248, forward strand.
GGCCGCAAGGCCGTGCCGGCCGGCGGCGGCGGCGGCAGCGCGCCGACGCGCGAGCTGTTCGACACGCTGCTGCTGTGGAATCCGCGCGTGACGCTGGACGCCAACGGCAGCGCGACCGTCGAGGTGCCGCTGAACGACGCGCTCACGCGCTTCCGGATCGTCGCGATCGCGGCGGTCGGCCCCGACCGCTTCGGCACCGGCAGCACGTCGATCCGCAGCACGCAGGATCTGCAGCTGATCTCCGGCCTGCCGCCGCTCGTGCGCGAAGGCGACGCGTTCCGCGCGCAAGTCACGCTGCGCAACACGACCGACCGCGCGATGCAGGTCGTCGTGACGCCGCGCGTGACGGGCCTCGATGTCGCACCGCAAACCGTATCCCTCGCGGCCAATACGGCAACCGAAGTCGCCTGGACGATCACCGTGCCCGAGCAGGCGCTCGACGCGGCCGGTGCGCTGAACTGGCGCATCGAAGCGGCCGAGCAAGGCGGCAAGCGCGCGTCCGACGCGCTGGCGGTCGCGCAGAAGGTCGTGCCCGCACTGCCGGTCACGGTTCAGCAGGCGACGCTCGCGCAGGTCGACGGCACGCTGACGGTGCCGGTCGCCTCCCCGGCCGGCGCCGCGAACAACGCGCAAGGCTTGCCGCGCGGCGGCATCGCCGTGTCGCTGCAGTCGAAGCTCGCCGACGGGCTGCCCGGCGTGAAGCGCTGGTTCGAGCGCTATCCGTACCGCTGCCTCGAACAGCAGACGTCGCGCGCGATCGGCCTGCGCGATCCCGCGCAATGGCAGGCGCTGATCGCCCGCATGCCCGTCTATCTCGACAGCGACGGGCTCGCGAGCTACTTCCCGCCGTCGTCCGACGATTCGCACGCCGGCAGCGCGACGCTGTCGTCGTACCTGCTCGTGGTGTCCGACGAGGCGAGCCGTCTCGACCCGCGCTTCGCGCTGCCGGAAGACCTCCGCACGCAGCTCGAAGCCGGGCTCGCGCGCTTCGTCGACGGCCGCCTCGAGCGCAACACGTGGGCGCCGCGCCAGGATCGCGACCTCCGCAAGCTCGCCGCGATCGAGGCGCTGTCGCGCTACGGTGCCGCGCAAGGACGCATGCTCGGCTCGATCGAGATCGCGCCGAACCAGTGGCCGACGTCGGCGGTGATCGACTATCACGCGATCCTCACGCGCGTGAAGGACATCCCGCAACGCGACGAGAAACGCGCGCAGGTCGAGCAGATCCTGCGGGCACGCCTCACGTACCAGGGCACGCAGCTCGTGTTCTCGACCGCGCGCGACGACGACCTGTGGTGGCTGATGACCAGCAACGAGACCAACGCGGCCCGCCTCGCGCTGGAATTCGCCGGCGATCCGGCGTGGAAGGACGAGATGCCGCGCGTGACGGCCGGCCTGCTCGCCCTGCAGCGCCAGGGCGCATGGCAGACGACCACGTCGAACGCGCTCGGCCTGCTCGCGGTCGAGCGCTTCTCGCGCACCTACGAGAGCACGCCGGTTGCCGGCGCGACGAAGGTCGCGCTCGGCGGCGACGAACGCACGATCTCGTGGTCGCAGGCGCCGGCACCCGCGCCCGCCGACCCGGCTGCCTCGGCCGCCCCCGCCACCCCGGCCACCCGCGCCGCCGCGGCCCGCAGCGTGATGCTGCCGTGGCCGCGCGCGTCGCAGGCACCGGCCACGCTGTCCGTCACGCAAGACGGCACCGGCCGCCCGTGGGCCACCATCGAAAGCCTCGCGGCCGTGCCGCTGCGTTCGCCGTTCGCGGCCGGCTACCGGATCACGAAGACCGTCACGCCCGTGTCGCCCGCCGTCAAGGGCGTGCTGACGCGCGGCGACGTCGTGCGCGTGCATCTCGACATCGATGCGCAGAGCGACATGACGTGGGTCGTCGTCAACGATCCGGTTCCGGCCGGTTCGACGATCCTCGGTTCGGGCCTCGGCCGCGACTCCGAAGCGGCGACGCAGGGCGAGAAGACGCCGGACGGCGCCTGGCCGGCGTTCATCGAGCGCGACTTCGACGGCTACCGTGCGTACTACGACTATCTGCCGAAGGGCAAATTCTCGGTCGAGTACACGGTGCGGCTGAACAACGTCGGCACGTTCGGGCTGCCGCCGACGCGTGTCGAGGCGCTGTACGCGCCGTCCGTGTACGGCCTGTGGCCGAACCCGCCGATGACCGTGAAGCCGGCCGAAGCGGGCAAGTAACGAGTACGCGATGATCGATCAGGTATTGCCGCGGCCGGCGCGTTTCGCCGGCCGCGTATTCGTCGCCGTCGTGCTGGCCGCACCGCTCGTCGCGCATGCGCTGCCGGGCTACGACGAAGTGCGCCGCAACTGGCGCAGCTCCGACTGGGTGCTGCTCGCGCGCGACGGCACGCCGCTGCAGCGCACGCGCGTCGACCTCACCGAACGGCGCGGCGACTGGGTGTCGCTTGCGGACGTGTCGCCCGCGTTTCGCGAGGCGATCGTCGTGTCGGAAGACAAGCGCTTTTACGAACACAGCGGCGTCGACTGGCGCGGCATCGCAGGCGCCGCGTGGGGCAACCTGTGGAACGAACGCACGCGCGGCGCGTCGACCGTCACGATGCAGCTCGCCGGGCTGCTCAGCGATTCGCCGCGCCGGTCGGGCCAGCGCTCGCTGCCGCAGAAGGCCTCGCAAGCGGTCAACGCGCTGCTGCTCGAACGCGGCTGGCGCAAGGACCAGGTGCTCGAGGCATACCTGAACCTCGTGCCGTTCCGCGGCGAGACGATCGGCCTCGCCGCGCTGTCGCAGGTGCTGTTCGGCAAGGCGCCGTCGGGCCTCGACGCACGCGAAGCCGCGATCGCGGCCGCACTCGTGCGTGCGCCCAACGCCACGCCCGCGAAAATCGCCGAGCGTGCGTGCCGGATCCTGCGCGACATGCATGCGGAGCAGGCCTGTGCTTCGCTCGACGGCTACGTGCAGCTGGTCACCGCGCGGCCGGCCAGCGCCGCGCGCGACGACGGCGCCGCCCTCGCCCCGCACTTCGCGCGACGCATCGCGGCCGAGGTCCGGCCGGCGGCCGGCGCGCAGGTGCGCACGACGCTCGATGCGCCGCTGCAGCGCTTCGCGCGCGACACGCTGATGCGCGCGCTGACCGAACTCAACGCGCCCGCGCACCGGCGCAACGTGCAGGACGGTGCGGTCGTCGTGATCGACAACGCGACCGGCGAGATTCGTGCTTGGGTCGGCTCGTCCGGCGCGCTGTCGAGCGCGCGCGACGTCGACGCCGTGCTCGCGCCGCGCCAGGCCGGCTCGACACTCAAGCCGTTCCTGTACGCGCAGGCGATCGACGAGAAACGGCTGACGGCCGCGTCGCTGCTCGACGACGCGCCGATCAACCTCGCCGCCGGCGGCGGCCTGTACATCCCGCAGAACTACGACAAGGATTTCAAGGGCTGGGTGAGCGTGCGCAGCGCGCTCGGCGGCTCGTTGAACGTGCCGGCCGTGCGCACGCTCGTGCTCGTCACGCCGCACCGCTTCGCGCGCACGCTGACCGCGCTCGGCCTGCCGCTCGCGCAGGAAGGCGACTACTACGGCTTCAGCCTCGCGCTCGGCAGTGCGGACGTCACGCTGCTGTCGCTGACCAACGCGTACCGCGCGCTCGCGAACGGCGGCGTCGCCCGCCAGGTCGTCGACCTGCCAACGCCGGCACCTGCATCCGGCGCATCGGCCGCGTCGCCCGCCCGCGCGGCCGACGGCACGCGCGTGTTCAGCGAGGCAGCCAGCTTCGTCGTGACCGACATCCTGTCCGACAACAACGCGCGCGTGCGCACGTTCGGCTTCGACAACCCGCTCGCGACGCGCTTCTTCTCGGCAGTCAAGACCGGCACGAGCAAGGACATGCGCGACAACTGGACCGTCGGATTCACGTCGCGCTATACGGTCGGCGTGTGGGTCGGCAACGCGGACGGCTCGCCGATGTGGGACGTGTCGGGTGTCACGGGCGCGTCGCCGGTGTGGTCGGCCGTCGTCGGGTACCTGCACCGCGACGTGCCGAGCCGCGCGCCGCGCCCGCCGGCCGGCGTCGAGACGCGCCGCATCACCTTCGAGCGCGACATCGAACCGTCACGCAACGAATGGTTCGTCGCGGGTACGGCGGTCGACACGATCCGGCTCGCCGCCCCCGTCACGCCGGGCAAGGACGGCGCGCGCGCGCCGCTGACGATCGGCACGCCGACCGACGGCACGATCTTCGCGATCGACCCGGACATTCCGCCGAAGAATCAGCGGATCTGGTTCGAGCGCTCGGCCGGGCACGCCGCGAAGTTCGCGTGGCGGCTCGACGACAAGGTGATCGGGCATGCCGACCGCATCGCGTGGATGCCGTGGCCGGGCCGGCACCGGCTCGAACTCGTCGATGCGCGCGGCAATGTTGCCGACGCGATCGGCTTCGAGGTGCGCGGCGCGTTCGCGAAGGCGGCTGCGCGCAAGCCGTGAACGCGCGCTTCGGCCGGGCTTTTCGACCTGACGTTCAGATCTGACGCTCCGACCTGACGCTCAGACCTTACTCGCCGGCCGCGTTTGCCTTCGCCGGCTGCGGCTGCGCGGAGAAATCGAGTGCCGGCGCGGTCGAAACCGCCGCTTCGTTCGCGACGCTGAAATTCGGGCGCGGCTGGTAGCCGAAGATCTTCGCGATCACGACGCCCGGGAACTGGCGAATCTGCACGTTGTAGTGCTGCACCGTCTTGATGTAACGGCCGCGCGCGACCGCGATGCGGTTTTCCGTGCCTTCGAGCTGAGTCTGCAGGTCGCGGAACGCTTCGTTCGCCTTCAGCTCCGGATAACGCTCGGACACCACCATCAGCCGGCTCAGCGCCCCGGACAGCTCGCCCTGCCGCTGGTCGAACGCCGCAAGCGCGGCCGGGTCCTTCGCCATCTCCGGCGTCATCTGCACGCTGCCCACGCGCGCACGGGCCGATGCCACCTCGGTCAACACGCGCGCCTCGTGCGACGCGTAGCCCTTCACCGACGCGGCGAGATTCGGCACGAGGTCCGCGCGGCGCTGATACTGGTTCAGCACTTCGGACCATGCGGCATTGATGTCCTCGTCGGACGACTGGATCGCGTTGTAGCCGCACCCCGCGAGCGGAGCCAGCACGCAACACACGAGCAGGATTCGAAACCATTTCATCATGGGTTGTTTCCGGTTGAACGCTCCGGGTGGAGCGGCAGGTGAAAGGAATCAGGTGCGCAGGCAGGCTGCGCGCGGACGCTACCAGCGGCCCGATGCGCCGCCACCGCCGCTCGACCCGCCGCCGCCGCGGAACGAATCGGAACTCGATGGCGACCGGGAGCCGGACGAGGATGACGACGAAGACGAGCCGCCGCCCGTCAGCTTCGCCCAGATCACGGCGAGTACGCACAGCACGCCGAAGATGCCGGACAGCACTTCCCCGACCGAATAGTCCATTTCGCGCCCGATCGCGACGATCATGAACAGCGTCCCGCCCACGATCGCGGTGATTTTGCGCACGCGCGCCGACAGGAACAGGTTGATGCCGAGCAGGCACGGCCCGACACCGGCGGCCGCCGGAACGAACGCCGCGGCGCCCAGCATGGCTTCGAGATTGCCGTTGAAGATCGCGCCGACCGGCAGCATCACGACCGGCACGACGGCCGCCACGAGCCAGGCGGCCAGGAGCGCCACCCTGCGGCGCAGCTTGCGCCATTGCGCGACCACGCCGAGCACGACATTGGCAACCCCGAGCAGGAACCAGAACCGCACGCCGCCCGCGTTCGGGCGTTTCCGCTCGGGCAGGCCATTCGACTGTTTTTTTTCGCCGCCGGCTCGCGCGTCGCGGGGCGGCGGGTTCGCGGAATTCGTCGCGCTCGCCGCGGTCGCCGCGGCCGTTTCGTATGCTTCGTCGCGCCCGTCGAGCGCCGTGGCGGGTGCGGGCTGCTCCGGCGCGGCGACGTCGGCCGGCATCATTTCGTGCGTCAGCGCGTCCAGCGCATCGCTGATGCCGGCTTCAATGCGGTTCTCGCGGAATGCCGGCACGATCCGCTCACGAACGATCCGGCCCGCGACGATGTCCGGAATCGTGCCTTCGAGCCCGTAGCCGACTTCGATCCGCACGGTATGGTCGTTGAGCGCGGCGACGAGCAGCAGGCCGTTGTTGACCTCGGCCTTGCCGAGTTTCCATTGGTCGAACACGGTGGTCGCAAACTGTTCGATCGTCGATTGCCCGGTCGACCCGACCAGCAGGATCGCGACCTGTACGCCGAGCCGTTGTTCGAGCGCGGCGAGGCGGTCGGTCAGCTCGGAGGCGCAGGCCGCGCTCAGCACGCCCGTCGTGTCCGTCACGCGGCCTTGCAACGGCGGCGCGGCTTCCGGCTTCGGGGCGACCGGATAGGCTGCCGCGGCGGCCACGTGTGTGCAGGCCGACCGGGCCGGGGTGGAAAACGTGGCGGCCATGGACGCCGCGACGGCAACGCCGCCTTCTTCCGCCGGCGCCGCGATGGCCGTGCCGCCGAACAGCAGGATCGCGCCCGCGAGCAACGCAGTGGCCTTCCGGAAGCCGGACCTGCCGGTCACGCCCTTGGTGCCGCGTGTGTGCCGAATGCCGGTTCGGGCCGTGCCTGCCCGCGATACCGGATCGCCCTTGCCGCCCGGCGCGCACGGCCGGCCCGTCTGTCGTTTCGAATTCATGTCGGAAACGGCGCGCCGGCTCCATCGGGAACGGCACGTTCTCTCGTCGTTTTTAATCGTCCCGCAGCATAACCAATTGTGAAAGGAACTGAAAGGTTTCCGGCCGACTTCCGGATCTCGTCATTTCAGCGTGCCGCTGCACGACGCGCTCGTCGCCAGGCCGCGTCCGGCCGCAGGCCGGCCAGGCGAACGAAACGGGCAAGCAGCGCCCCGCTTCGGGACATAGAATGTGAACGGCACCGCACCGTCGGCGCCTACCGGTTGCCCCACTCTCCTCAAGGCCAGCGACCATGAACCTGCACCCCAGGCGTTTCATCCGCCCCGCGCTGGGCACGCTCTGCGTCGCCACCCTCGCAGCGCTTCAGGCGTGCAACGGCGATGCCTGCTTCGGCGTGGATGTCTGCTTCAACAACAACACGCAAACCGTCGCGCTGTCGGGCACGGCCGCGACGGGCGACGCGCTCGCGAGCGCGCAGGTGACGGTCAGCTGCGTGACGGGCTCGGCGACGACGCTGACGGACGGCGGTGGCAACTACCGCGTGACGGTCAATGCCGCGCTGCCGTGCGTCGTCACCGTGACGTCGGGCGGCACGAGCCTGCATTCGCTCGCGTACGCGGGCGGTACGTTCAATACGACGCCCGAGACAGAGCTGATGCTGGCCTATCTCGCCGCCCAGCTCGGCACGAACACCGCCGCATTGATCGGCAATTTCCAGGGCAATCCGCGCTACCAGCAGGCGATGAACAGCCCGAACACCGTACAGGCCGCGCAATCGGCCGTGGTGACGAGCCTGCAGCAGCGCTATTCGGTCACGCTCACGGCGCCGGCGTTCCTGACCACGTCGTTCACGGTCGGGCAACCGGGTGTCGACAGCGATCTCGTCGCGCTCGCGAAAGCCGGCGCGATCGACACGAACGGGATGCCGGATCCGGCCGCGGTTACGCTGCTCACGCAGGCCGGCGCGGCGCATCCGCTTTGACAGGCGGCCGGCGGCGGGAAGAAGGTCGCCCGCTACTGCCCGGTATCGCGCGTCAGGCGCACGCTTCGGGCGCGTCGTCGGCCAGCAGCGCCCACCGTTCGTGGTCGCGCCATGCGCCGTCGATGCGCAGATAACGCGGAGAAAACCCCTCTTTCGTGAAGCCGAGCCGCCGAACCAGCGCAATCGACGCATGGTTGCCCGGCTGGATGTTCGCTTCGAGCCGATGCAGCCCGAGTTCGCCGAACGCGACGCCGATCGCCGCGCGCATGGCGTCGGTCATCAGCCCCTTGCGGCTGAACGCCACCATCCCGTAGTACCCGAGATACGCGCTCTGGAACACGCCGCCGACGATCTCGTTGAGGTTCACCACGCCGACCACCGCCCCGGACGTGCGCTCGCGCGCGACGAAGCCGACGTTCGGCCCCGTCAGGCAGCGCCCGAACCACTGGTCGAATCCCGCCTGGTCGGTGAACGAGTCGACCCACGGCAGATGATGGTTCCGGCTCGCGCGATTGGCGGCGATCAGGTCGGCGGCATCGGTTCGGGCGACGCGGTTCAGCAGGATCGGGTTCATGGGGCAGTCGACAGGCGGCATTTACGCGGCCTCCCCACGCCCGCACGCGACGGGCGCGGCCTGGGCCTGCTGCTGCGACAGGTACCGCAGCAGCTTGGTGACCATCCACACGACGATGCAGGACAGCGCGACGAAGAAGACCGCGAGCGGCGTCAGGACATGGATCGACACGAAACCGGCCAGCCCCATCATCGCGGACGACACGAGCAGCAGCGCGCATCCGAGGATCGCGCTCGTCAGGCCGGCGATATGCGGAAACAGCGAATTGCCCTTGGCCATCAGCGTCGGGTACATCGCGCCCGCGCAGAAACCCATCACGAGCACCGGCGTCGCGAGCGTCCATACGCGCAGCCCGACGGTCAGCGCCAGCACCAGCATCGCGACCGACGCCCCCGCCATCACGCGCGCGCCGATACGCAGCCGTTGCTCGGCACTCGGCAGCCCGCGCCCGTGAATGCGGTTCGACAGCCCGCCGAGGAAATACATGAGCCCGATGCCGAGCGCGAGATAACCGAAGAAGGTCGGCGGCTTGTGCAGCGTGGTCTGCACCATGAACGGCCCGACGATGTTGAACACCAGCAGGATGCTGTAGCACAGCCCCTGGGCGAGGAAGCAGCTCTGGAACACCGGGCTCGCCAGCACCTTGCCCGCGTTCGTCATCAGCGTGCGCGGCTCGAGATGCACCGGCTTCGGCAAGGTTTCGCGGTATCGCCACAGCAGCGCCCACATCACCAGCGAGTACACCAGCAGGAACACGAGGCACGCGCGCCAGCCGAACCATTCCTGCAGGTGCGCGCCGATCACCGGCGCGATGATCGGCGCGAGCCCCCACGCGATCGACATGTACGTGAACGCGTGCATCAGCGCCTGGCCGGAGAACGAATCGGTGATGATCGCCTTCGCGAGCAGGTTGGTGGTCGCGATCCCGAAACCCTGCAGGCAGCGCGCCAGCACGAACGTCTCCAGGTTCTGCGCGCCGAGCGACAGCAGGCACCCGATCGTGTAGATCACGAGCCCGAACGCCAGCACGCGCTTGCGCCCGTATGCGTCGGCGACCGGCCCGAAGATGAGCTGGCCGAGCGCGTAGGCGGCCATGTAGCCGGACACGCTCGACTGGATCGCCTGCGGCGTGGTCGCGAACGAACGTGCCATGTCGGGCAGCGCGGGCACGTAGATGTCGATCGCGAGCTGGCCGGCGGACGCGAACAGGCAGATCAGGAACAACAGGAAACGCGGCGAGTTCGACTCGCGCGCGGGAATGGGCGTGGCGGTCATGACGACTGGGAAAGAGATCGGGGCGGCAGTGCCGCACCGTCAATGTTCGAAAGTCGAACATGCGTGCGGTCGTGGCGAATGCCGTATTGTGCCCGTTGTCGCGTCGTGCCGCCGGATTCCCCTGGCGTGGACGAGGTTGAATGCCGATTGCGGCTCGCCCTGAAATGCGTTAGCCGGCCCAGCCGGACGCGGTTTTAATATTGATTTAAGCCGAGGGCCGCATTGTCTCGGATGGCTCACTCCGTGAGCCGCACGTCATTGTTGACTCGATCAGTCTCGTTTGATGGAGATACGAAGATGCGATTCCGTTCGTATATGGCGGCGGGCGCGCTGGCGCTGGTGCCTCTGTTCGCCCTGGCCGGGCAGGACGGCGCGGCGGCCGCTGCCCAACCGATGTTCGTCAATGTCGACGGGCAGGCCGTGCCCGTGAAAGCCGAAACGCGCGTCGTCCAGACCGCGGTCGGCCCGATGAAGGTCAGCACGTGGAGCTGGCACAGCCCGCAAGGCGGCGCGGGCTTCGAGATGCAGACGTCGTCGTCGGGCGGCATGCCGCCCGCGGCGGCGTTGCGGCAAATACAGGCCGCGCAGTACCGGATGCAGGCGGCGCAGGCGCAGATGGTCGCGATGCAGCAGCAGATGATGGCGCTGCAGCACATCGCGCTCGCCAACGCGTTCGCGATGCCGATGCCGCAGCCCGTCGGGTTCGCGATACCGGCGTGGGCGATGCCGGAACCGGTCGTCGTGATCGTGCCGGCGCAACCTTCGGCGCGTTCGATCGCACCTGCCCCGGCAGCGCCGGCACGGCCGGCCGCGCGCGGGCCTGAAATCAAGGCCTGACGAGCACTTCCGGCGCACGAGCGACCGGGCTGCAAAGCGAAACCGCCGGCATGTGCCGGCGGTTTTTCATTTGTGGTGCGATACCGTCACGACGCGGCGATCAATACTGCGCCTGATCCGTCGGATTCCTGAACAGCTGCTTCATCTCCGCCGACAGCGGATAGTTGAGGCTCACGCCCTTCGGCGGGATCGGCTGCATGAACCATTGGTCGTAGAGCTTCTCGGCCGCGCCCGACGTCTGCATCTTCGCGATCACGCCGTCGACCACGCGCTTGAACGCCGGATCGTCCCTGCGCATCATGCACGCGTAATTCTCGTGAACCAGCGGCGTGCCCGTCACCGTGTACGCGCCCGGGTTGCGGTCCTTCGCGATCTCGCCGTACAGCAACGGCTCGTCCATCACGAACGCCACCGCGCGCCCGGTCGTGACGTTCATGAACGCTTCGGCGTGATCCTTGGCGCTGATGATCGTCATGTTCATCGCCTTCTCTTCGTTGAGCTTGCGCAGCAGGCGCTCGTCCGACGTGCCGGCCGTCGTCGCGACCGTCTTGCCGGCCAGGTCCGCGAAATCCTTCACGCCCGAATCCTTGCGCGTGCTGAAGCGGATCCCATAAAGAAAGATGCTGTTCGAGAACGCGGCCTGCTTCTGCCGTTCGAGCGTGTTCGTCGTCGATCCGCATTCGAAATCGATCGTCCCGTTCTGCAGCAGCGGAATCCGGTTCTGCGACGTGATCGGGATCTCCTTCACCGAGAGATTCGGCAGGTTCAATTCCGTCTTCAGCTGGTCGACGATGCGCGATGCGATGTCGCGCGAATAGCCGATGTTCTTCTGCTGGTTGTCCGAATACGAGAACGGCACCGACGACTCACGAATGCCGAGCGACACGACGCCCGTGTCCTTGATCTTCTTCAGCGTGCCGGTGAGGGCCTGCGCGTGCGCGGTACCCGCCAGCGCACAGGACAGCGCGACGGCCAGCCAGCCTAAGCGGCGATCCATGCTTTTCTCCTGACGAAACGTTGATCGAATCGCGATCCTACGCCCGACAAAATTCGCGTCGCATCAGGGAAAGCGTAAGCAACCTTCCACCGTGGCCGCGCATTGAAAGACGTTTGCCGTGCCGCGCAAACCGGCCCGTGCCGCACATTTCGCCCGACCGGCCGCACGCGGGCTCGCCCCGCCTTCTGTGCCACACGTTCCAAACACGTGTTCATGCTGCGACGCGGCAACGTAATCGTTTGCGCCAGCCCCGGTTTTTCTCGTGAAACGCACTCAAGAAGCCGCCGCGCCAGCCGTTACCCAGTGCATGGCGCGTCGCAGCAAGCTTGCCGCGGCCGCCAGACAAAAACGACAAGGTCCGGGTCAGCCGGACCAGCGCCACCGCCGGCACGACGGTTATCTACGAGGATCGAGTTTCAACATGAGAACCAAGCGTTTCAATCTTGCGCTGGCGCGCTCCGCACATGCGCGCATGCTCGCCGGCATGCTGTCTGCCGCCGCCCTCCTGCCCCTCGCCGGTTGCGGCGGCGGAGGCGGCGGCGACGGCAGCAACCCGTCTTCTTCCAACGCGGCACCGGCACCGGCACCTGCCCCCGCCCCGACGCCCGCTCCCGGCACACCGACGACCCCGCCCGCCTCGGCCGGTAGCAATGCATGCGCGACGCAGCAGGCCGCCGTGCAGATGGCGGCGCAGGCCGCACCGGCAGAAGCGCCGATCGATCACCTGATCGTCAAGCTGAAGACGCTGACGGCCACGCGCGCGATGGCGGCCATCGACAACGGGACGCGGCTCGACGCGGTCATCCAGCGCTCGATGACGCGCTGGACGGCACCGGTCGCCGGCAGTGCACGTGCCTATGCGAGCACGGTCGGGCAAGCCCCGGTGAACGTGCAGGTCGAACGGACGATCTCGAACGGCGCGGCCGTGCTGTCGCTCGGCCAGCGCATGGCCGCCACCGACGCAGCCGCGCTCGCGCAGGCATTCGCGGCCGATTCGGACGTCGACTACGCGGAACCGGATCACCCGATGCAGATCCGCGACACGCCGAGCGATCCGCTCTACAACCAGCAGTGGTACCTGTCCGACCCGACCGCCGGCATCGACCTGCCGCCCGCCTGGAACGTGACCAAGGGTTCGCCGACCGTCGTCACGGCCGTGCTCGACACCGGCTACCGGCCGCATGCCGACCTCATGGGCAACCTGCTGTCCGGCTACAGCTTCATCAGCAACGTCAACACCAGCAACAACGGCCTGACGCGCAACCCTGACGCGACCGATCCGGGCGACTGGGTCACGCAACAGGAACTCGACAACGCAAACGGCCCGTACTATCACTGCGCGAGCCAGCCGAGCGACAGCAGCTGGCACGGCACGCGCGTGATGGGCGTGATTGGCGCGACCGCCAACAACGGCACCGGCATCGCCGGCGTGTCGTGGCTCGGCCAGATCCTGCCGGTGCGCGTGCTCGGCAAGTGCGGCGGCGTGACGAGCGACATCGCCGACGGGATGCGCTGGGCAGCCGGCATTGCGGTGAACGGCGTGCCGACGAACCCGCGCCCCGCGAAGGTCATCAACCTGAGCCTCGGCGGCGTCGGCGCATGCAGCACGACGTTCCAGCAGGCGATCGACGACGTGACCGCGAAGGGCGTGACCGTCGTCGTCGCGGCCGGCAACGACGGCCTGTCGACCGGGCTCGACCAGCCCGCGAACTGCCGTGGCGTAATCAGCGTCGGCGCCACCGACGCGACGGGCCGCCGTGCGTCGTTCAGCAACTTCGGCGCCGATGTCTCGCTGAGCGCGCCGGGCGTCAACATCCTGTCGACGTCGAACACCGGCACCACGACGCCGGGCTCGGACACCTACGGCCTCGCGAACGGCACCAGCCTCGCGACGCCGCAGGTGTCGGGCGTCGCCGCGCTGATGCTGTCGGTGAACGGCAACCTCACGCCCGCGCAGATCCAGCAGAAGCTGCAAGGCGGCGCGCGCACGACCAAGCTCGCGGCCGGCACGTCGTGCACCGCGATGCCGGCTGGCTCGGGCATTGTCGACGCAGGGGCCGCCATCGCGGCAGCGGGCCAGTAACCCGCCCCTGCTTCCACGCGGCCGCGCGCATGCCGATCACGCATGCGCGCGGCCGTTTCATTCGCGGCAATCCGGGGCCGCGCCGCGCACACGTCACCCCGATTACGCATCTCGAAATAACACCTGACAAAAGGGTTGACGCTTCGCACAGCGAGCCATTACCATCGCTCCCGTCAAATTACATGGAGTGTTCTGTGAACACCGATGCGAGTTGTAGTTGGTGCTTGACCAACTTGACTGCTGCCTGAGGAAAACGCGCAGAGCCTCGTCTTCTGCCGCATCCCGGGAAGCAGGATGCGGCGTCTTTCCAGCCTGACCACGGGCCGGATCTCCCGCCGAATTTTCGATGTTGTCGAATGCACGCGACGCGCCGTCGCGCGTGTGCGTTCGTGTTGCGCGCGGCGCCAGCCGCGTGCGCCCTCCGTTCGCGTGCCGTCCGGCCGCGCGCCCTCGTGCGTGCGCGGCTGCCGATCGCCCGTGCCGCCTATCCGCAACCGACAGGAGTGCAGATGAACTCAGACGACAGTAGTCGATTACCGCTCGCCGGTGCGACGCTGCGCATCGCCCCTCCGGCTGCGCCGCACGCGCCGGCGAGCGTTCCATCCATCACCGATCCACAGCCGATCGCGCCTGACGCGACGCGGCGGGGAGCGCTCGTGCGTCGATAACGTCACGGTCGCTCCCCGCCCGCCGCCTCGTGCGCAAGGAGCGACTCATGACGACACGACACAACACCTCGCAGAAGAAACAGCGCGGCTTCATCAAGACCGGCGCCGGCCAGCAGAACGAACCGCGCATCATGCGCGTCGCGCAGGAAGCGGCCCGTCCGCTCGAAGACACGCTGAAGGCGCTGCATACCAGCACGCGCGGCCTCACCTACGACCAGGCCGCCGATCGCCTGCAGCACTACGGCCCGAACGAAATCGCGCACGACAAGCCGCCGCACTGGACGCGCCAGCTGCTGCTTTCCTTCCACAACCCGTTCGTCTACGTGCTGCTGGTGCTGGCCGCCATCAGCTTCTTCACCGACGTCTGGTTCGCCGCACCCGACGATCGCGACTACGTCGGCATGACGATCCTGCTGACGATGGTCACGATCAGCGCGCTGCTGCGCTTCGTGCAGGAATTCCGCTCGCTGCGCGCGGCCGAGAAGCTGAAGGCGATGGTCCGCACGACGGCCACCGTGCAGCGTTCCGTGACCGATACGTCCGAGCCGGCGCGCCGTGAAGTGCCGATGCGCGAAGTCGTGACCGGCGACATCGTGCACCTGTCGGCCGGCGACATGATCCCGGCGGACGTGCGCCTGCTCGCATCGCGCGACCTGTTCATCAGCCAGGCCGTGCTGACCGGCGAAGCGCTGCCCGTCGAGAAATACGACACGCTCGGCGCGGTGGCCGGCAAATCCGCGAGCTCGCCCGCGGACGGTGCGGCGAACGACGCATCGGCATCGCTGCTCGACCTCGAGAACGTCTGCTTCATGGGCACCAACGTCGTCAGCGGCACGGCGACGGCCGTCGTCGTCGCGACCGGCGAAGATACGTACTTCGGCTCGCTCGCGCGCAACGTCGTGAGCCACAAGCGCATCGAGACGAGCTTCGACCGCGGCGTCGCAAGCGTGAGCTGGCTGCTGATCAAGTTCATGTTCGTGATGGTGCCGATCGTGTTCATGATCAACGGGCTGACCAAGGGCGACTGGCTGAGCGCGCTCACGTTCGCGCTCGCGGTGGCCGTGGGCCTCACGCCCGAGATGCTGCCGATGATCGTCAGCGCGAACCTCGCGCGCGGCGCGGTCGCGATGGCGCGCCGCAAGGTCGTCGTGAAACGCCTGAACTCGGTGCAGAACTTCGGCGCGATGGACGTGCTGTGCACCGACAAGACCGGCACGCTCACGCAGGACAAGATCATCCTCGAGCATCACCTCGACCTGTCGGGCCACAAGAACGAGGACATCCTGCGGCTCGGCTGGCTGAACAGCTTCCACCAGAGCGGCCAGAAGAACCTGATCGACATCGCGGTCGTCGCACGTGCCGACGAGATCGGCGAGCGCGTGAAGCCGCAGGGCTACAAGAAGATCGACGAACTGCCGTTCGACTTCGTCCGGCGTCGCCTGTCGGTCGTCGTCGAGGATACGCGCGGCACGCACCTGCTGATCTGCAAGGGCGCGGTCGAGGAGATGCTGGCCGTCTCCACGCACGTGCAGGATGAAGACGGCGTGCGTCCGCTCGACTTCGTCGCGCGCAAGCGGCTGCTCGAACAGGCCAGCGCGTACAACGAGGACGGTTTCCGCGTGCTCGTGCTCGCGACGCGCACGATCCCGCGCGGCGACGAGCGCGAGCAGTACCGCACCGCCGACGAACACGACCTCGTCGTGCGCGGCTTCCTGACCTTCCTCGACCCGCCGAAGGAATCGGCTGCGCCGGCACTCGCCGCGCTGCGCGAAAACGGTGTCGCGGTGAAGGTGCTGACGGGCGACAACCCGATCGTCACGATGAAGGTATGCCGCCAGGTCGGCCTCGAACCCGGCAAGCCGATCCTCGGCACGGAGATCGAAGCGCTCGACGACGCGACGCTCGCGCAGGTCGTCGAACGCACGACGGTGTTCGCGAAACTGACGCCGCTGCAGAAGGCTCGCATCGTCAAGGCGCTGCAGGCGAACGGCCACACGGTCGGCTTCCTCGGCGACGGCATCAACGACGCCCCCGCGCTGCGCGACGCCGACGTCGGCATCTCGGTCGACAGCGGCGCCGACATCGCGAAGGAAACCGCCGACATCATCCTGCTCGAAAAGAGCCTGATGGTGCTCGAGGAAGGCGTGATCAAGGGCCGCGAGACGTTCGGCAACATCCTGAAGTACCTGAACATGACCGCGAGCTCGAACTTCGGCAACGTGTTCTCGGTGCTCGTCGCCAGCGCGTTCCTGCCGTGGGAGCCGATGCTCGCGACGCAGCTGCTCGTGCTGAACCTGATCTACGACACGTCGCAGATGCTGCTGCCGTGGGACAAGATGGACCCCGAGTTCCTGAAGAAGCCGCGCAAGTGGGAAGCCGGCAACATCAGCCGCTTCATGCTGTGGGTCGGGCCGACGTCGTCGGTGTTCGACATCACGACGTACATCCTGATGTGGACGGTATTCGGCGCGGGTGCGATGTATCACCTGAACGGCGGTTCGGGCGGCCAGATCGTGATGAACTCCGGCTGGTTCATCGAGAGCCTCGTGTCGCAGACGCTCGTCGTGCACCTGCTGCGCACGCAGAAGATCCCGTTCCTGCAGAGCACGGCCGCGCTGCCGGTGCTGCTGTCGACGTTCACCGCGATCGCGATCGGCTGCTGGCTGCCGTTCTCGCCGTTCGCGGAGTCGCTCGGCTTCATGCACCTGCCGGGCACCTTCTGGCTGTGGCTCGCCGCGACGATGGTCGGCTATATCCTGCTCGCGCAGATCGTCAAGACGATCTACGTGCGCCGCTACAAGCAGTGGTTCTGATTCCGTTCGGATGACGATGTACCGGCCCGCGCAACGCGCGCGGGCCGGCCTTTCACGACGCTCTATCGGTAATCTGATGAAAAGAATCCTTCCGCTCGCCGCCGCGAGCGCACTCCTCGCACCATTCGACGCCTATCCGGCTCACCCGCTCGTCAGCGACGATACGGGCACGCAGGGCAATGCGAACTGGCAGTTCGAGTTCAACGGCGAGGAAACCTCGAAGCAGGAAGAAAACGGCCGCCACCAGCTATGGAACGCGACGCTCACGCGCGGGTTCGGCGAACACGTCGACCTCTACGTCAACGCGCCTTATACGCATCTGCAAACACGGACCGACGAGAACGGCGCGGGAATCGGCGATGTCGAGATCGGCATGAAATGGCGCTTCGTCGAACGCGGGCCGCTGTCGCTCGCGCTGAAACCGAAGGTGACGATGCCGACCGGCAACGACGGCCGCGGGCTCGGCACCGGCCGCGTCGGCACCGGCGCGACGCTGCTCGCGCAGGCCGACATCGCTCGCTTCTCGCTGCTTGCGAATGCGGGCCTCACTTACCAGCCGAATCGCCAGGGCGACCTGACGTCGATCTGGGCCGTGTCGGGCGCGGCGATCTACAAGGCGACCGACAAGCTGCAGATCGTGGCCGACATCGGCACGTCGCGCAACACGGAGCGCGGCGCCGGCGCGAATCCCGCATTCGCGATCGCGGGCGCGATCTATTCGCCGAAGCCGTGGCTCGATCTCGACATCGGCTACCGGCGCGGGCTGAACGACCAGACCTATCGTCATTCGGTGATGGGCGGCGTGACGGCGCGCTGGTGACACGCAGGTATGCGGCATCGAACCGCATACCGAACCGCCAGACGACGGGCCGCTTCCAGCGGCCCGTTTTTCATTGCGTGTCGTTCGCGCCGAACAGTTGCGCGCAAACGGCGCGCCCTTCGTCGGTCAGTGCGGCGCTGCCGGTGCCGTCTTCGTTCAGCGTCGTCGCACTCAGGCCGGCGGCGTCGAGCTGCGTCAGCACGCGGCGCAGCGTGCTCATCGGCAGTTGCGCGCGTTTCGCGATCTTCGGCAGCGACCAGGTCTTGCCGGCCGGATCGCTCGCGGCGTCGTTCAGCGTTGCGAGCGTCGCGACGAGTGCGGGATCGAGCGGGGATTCGTCGGATTCTGAGGTCATCGATTCGGTCCGTAGCAGACAGGTATTCATTCGCGCATTCAGCGCCGATTGCGGAGACTATATCGCTTCGTCCGTCAGGCGTCCTTGATCGCGGCACGCATGAACGACACGAAGCGCGTGGTCACGGGATCGTCGCGATCCGACCGCCACGCAAGCCCGACGCGCCACTTTGCATCCCGGCCATCGAGCGGCAGCACTGTCGCATCGCGCAGCAGGTACTGCGCGCGCGACGGAATGAATGCGACGCCGACACCGGCCGCGACCGACGTCAGCACCGACTGCACGTCCTCGGCCTGCTGCGTCACGTGCGGCACGAAGCGGCGCTCGACGCACCATCGATCGATCTGCGCGGCGAGCCCCGGGCCCCGCGCACGCTGAAGCGCGATGAAGCCGATCTCGTTGAGCACGTCGAGATCGGCCGGCACGCGCTTGAAGCCGAGATGCGGCGGCACCGCCAGCGCGAGCCCCTCGTCGATCACCTTGAATGACGACAAACCTTCGTCGGACGGCAGGCGCAGAAACCCGGCATCGAGCTTGCCCGCGCGCAGCCGGCGTGTCTGCTCGGACGACGACAGGTCGCTCAACGTGACCGCAATGCCCGGATTGCGGCGACGAAACTCCGCGACCCGCTTCGGCACGATCGTCAGCACCGACAGGCAAATGCCGAGCCGCAGATGCCCGCGCTGCCCGCTGGTCGCCTCCCGTGCGCGCGCGAGGATCTCGTCGGCATCGCGCACGAGCGCCTGCGCATCGGGAAGGAAACGCTCACCGAACGGCGTCAGCTCCGCGCCATGCCGCCCGCGCTCGAACAGCTTGCCGCCGAGGCTCGCCTCCAGCGCGCCGATCTGCTTGCTCAGTGCCGGCTGGCTCATGTGCAGCGCGTCGGCCGCGCGGCTGAAATGGCACAGCTCGGTGACGGTCAGGAACGTACGCAGCAGTTTCAATTCCATTCTTAAAAGGAATCGTAACGATTGAAACATTCATTTTACCGATCGAATGCAATGACGTTCAATACGGGCATGCCCTTCCCGGAACCGACTGTCATGCCCCTCGATCATGCCGCCGACTGCGTGGCCGACCAGCCGTGCGATACGGCCGTCGCGAACGAACGCACCGCCGCGGCCGATACGCGTGCGCCGAAACGTCGTGCCGAACGCAGCGACGGACGCAGCCGCCGTTTTCGCTTCGGCGATGCGCTCGACGACCCGCCGCCGCGCGTGGTAACGGGGTCGATCGCGATCAGTTTCGCGGTCGTGTCGCGGCGGAACTGGCCGCGTTAAGCGGTATCGGCCGCGCAAAGCCCCGCCATGTCGATCCGATAC
This sequence comes from Burkholderia sp. Bmkn7, assembly GCF_041103175.1. Lineage (NCBI taxonomy): Bacteria > Pseudomonadati > Pseudomonadota > Betaproteobacteria > Burkholderiales > Burkholderiaceae > Burkholderia > Burkholderia sp. Bmkn7. The sequence goes on from NZ_JBGCUH010000002.1 coordinate 2,448,643, forward strand.
ACGTTGTCGTCCGTGCCGACAACGTACAGCGCACGACCACGGCCGACCGCGCGTGCCACGCCCACCGGCGCCGAGCCACCATTCAGCATGCGATACGCGCGTACCGCCCGTACCTGGCCATCGGTGCCCAGACGCACGAGCTGCAACACGTCGCGATCGCCGTATGCCCCGCACAACAGCGCCACGCATTCACTGTGCTGCGTCTGGTCTTCCATCACCGCGAACGCGTGACTGCCCTTGACCGGAATACGCCATGACGCAACAGGCTGCCGGTCGCGCAAGTGGACGAGCGCGAATTCGCTGTAGTAATACAGCCAGACGTCGTGGTCCCCTTGAACGTTGAGCGCATAACAATCGTCGATCGGGCCCAGTCCCTCGGGCGGCGAGAACGCATGCAGCAGCTCGCCGCGCCGGCTCCAGGCGACCAGTCCGGGCGCCCCGACCGGCGCCTCCCAGCCGAAATTGCCGAAGACACCTTCGTCGAAATAGGACGTCCAGATCTCTCCCGTGCCCGTGACCTGCACGGACTGGATGCCGTCGCCCAGCAGTATTTCTCCGCAACGCGTGCCGTCGCGGCGATAGAGGCGGCCGTTCAGGTCGAAATCGTCCGGCCCGCGATAAGAGGATCGACAGCAGACCAGCAGCAGATCGTCTCCCACCGGCTGGATCTCGTGAATATCGAACGGTTCGTTGTCGACGACGAGATCGAGCAGCGTGTCGCCGTCCCGCCACGCAATCAAGCGATGGCGCTGCGCAGCCGAGGGGGTCGTGATCGCGAACGAAGCGCCGTCGGAGCGTGCGCGGTCATCGAGCGGTTCCAGTGCAAATGCCATGTACAACGCATCGTCCGCGCCGACGTTGAAGGCAACGAGTTCACCTGTCGCGGACAGGCTGTCGATCGATGCAAGCGGCAGCACGGGCAGCGCGTGCGGTTGGCGTGACATGGGTTCTCCTGACGATGAGCTCGCCATCTTGCCGGGCGTACCATCGTTTGTCACGCCGGCGCGACATATCGACGCAAAACGCGGCGCACCGCGGCGGCAGCCGGCAATACAGCGCGCCGACGGCCGGCTGCTATCGTCATCCTCCCGCGAACGACCTTATAATTTCCCGCACCCGCTGACCGCCCATGCATTCCGCGCCGCCACTTCGCGCGTGGAAAGGAGACTTTCGCTTGACCGGCCTCATCGCGCGCGTGCCTCGCGCCCGGACCACGCTGATCCTCGCCCTCTCGTTCCTGCTGCTCGCGTTCGCCGCGAACGCGTCCGCGCAGCGCGTGCAGCCGCATCGCACCGCGCAGGCCCACGCGCATCCGCACAAGAAAGCCGTCAAGAAGAAACCTCACCGCAAGCACAAGGCGGTCAAGCATCGTCGCCCGAGTGCGAAGCATCAGACGATCAAGCGTCACGCCGCCCCGGCCCCGCATCGCCGCGCGAAGCGCACGAACGCCGTCCGCCAGCGCCCGGCCGCTGCGAAACCGCGCCTGATGGCAAGCTGCGGCTACTCCCCGCGCGCGCTCAATACCCTGCATTCACGTGCGGCCTACGTGCTCGACGTCGACACCGGCACCCCGCTGCTGGCGCGCAACGCACGCAGCGTGCGGCCGATCGCGTCGATCTCGAAGCTGATGACGGCCGTCGTCGCGCGTGACGCCGACCGTCCGCTGAATGGCGTGCTGCGCGTGACCGCGCGCGACCGCGACACGATCAAGTTCACCGGCTCGCGCCTGCAGGTGGGCTCGGAACTGTCGCGCCGCGAGATGTTCCATATCGCGCTGATGTCGTCGGAAAACCGCGCGGCCGCTGCGCTGAGCCGCGACTATCCGGGCGGGCGCGCCGCGTTCGTCAACGCGATGAATCGCGAAGCGCGCCGGCTCGGCATGCACCATACGCACTTCCGCGAGCCGACCGGCCTGTCGCCGCACAACGTGTCGACGGCCGAGGATCTCGCGAAGCTCGTCGGCGCGGCGGCGCAGGACCCGCTGATCCGCTATTTCTCGACGGATACGTCGACCACCGTGCGCCCGGGCGACGGCGAGCTGGTGTACGTGAATTCCGACCCGCTCGTCCGCTACCGCCGCCTGCCGATCCGGCTGCAGAAAACCGGCTTCATCAACGAGTCCGGGCACGGCGTCGTGATGCGCATGCGTGTGAAGGGCCGCCGCGAAACGGTCGTGCTGCTCGGCGCACCGACGCGTGCGGGCGTCTCGAGCGATGCCATCAAGATCCATCGCTGGCTGTCCTGCTCGATCCAGTGAGCGCGCGGGCGGCCGGCGCATTCACCTACGGGAGCGCAGCCATGCAGGACGAATACCGCTTCAACGCCTTCGGCCGTCTACTCGCCGTCGTGCGCAAGGACGGCCGCTGGGCCGTGTTCGATCTCGGCACCGAAGGCAAGCGACGCGCGGCCAACCTGCACATTCCGTCCGCGCTCGCCGCCGACGAACTCGCGCAATACCTCGGCGACCTGCTGCACGAAAACGCGACCCCGAGATACAACGAGGTCGTACCGGTCCCGCTCCGCGGCGCGTAACCGAACACCCGGCCCTAGCTCGACCCGGCGGCCAATTCGACAGTTAAACTTGCAAGTTTAACTGTCGTGTTCTATGATCCGCCGCATGAACCCTCCACGCAAATCCGGCGTTCCCGCCGATATCGTCGCTGCCGACCTGACCCTCGCGGTCGGCCAGCTGATCCGCCGGCTCCGCTCCGCGATCGAATCCGACGGGCTCGGCATGTCCCAGACAAGCGCGCTCGCGCGACTCCAGCGGCACGGGCCGATGACGACCGCCGATCTCGCGCGCGCCGAAGCGATGAAGCCTCAATCGATGAAGGCGATTCTCGCGAGCCTCGAGGAAGACGGTCTCGTCGAGCGCGAACCGCATCCGACCGACGGCCGCCAGATCCTGTTCCGGCTGACCGCGGCCGGCCTCGACGCGCGGCTCAAGCGCAACGCCGCCAAGCACAAGTGGCTCGGCGCCGCGATCGAGCAGCTCGACCCCGCAGACATCGACACGCTCGCCGCCGCAATCCCGCTGATCCGCCGCATCGGCGAGCAGTGAACCCGGCCCGCGCGCCCCGCGGCATTCGCGCGCACGGCTTTCCTCGTCCCCTCCACGGAGCCCCCATCATGAGCGCAACCCGTCTCGACACGAACACGGCACTCGTCGTCATCGACCTGCAGAAAGGCATCGTCGCCCTCCCCACCGCGCACCCGGTCGCGCCGGTGATCGCCCACGCCCGCGAACTGCTCGACGCATTCCGCAGCCGCGGCCTGCCGGTCGTGCTGGTCAACGTCGCGGGCGGCGCACCGGGCCGCACCGAGCAATCGCCGCCCGTGGCGCAGCTCCCCGCCGACTGGACCGAACTCGTGCCCGAACTGAACCGCCAGCCGAGCGACCACGTCGTGACGAAGCGGACCTGGGGCGCCTTCACCGGCACCGGTCTCGACGCGCACCTGAAGGCAGCCGGCGTCACGCAGATCGTGCTGGCGGGCGTCGCGACGAGCATCGGGGTCGAATCGACCGCGCGACAGGCGCACGAGCTCGGCTACAACGTGACGCTCGCCATCGACGCGATGACCGACCTCAAGGCGGACGCTCACGTCAACAGCGTCGAGCGGCTGTTCCCGCGCCTCGGCGAAACGGGCACGACGCAGGACATCGTCGCGCTGCTCGACCGGCGCGGCGCGTGAGCGACCCACGCATCCAGCCGGCGCCGGGCCACGCGGCCGGCCGGCTCGATCCGTCGATCTGGAAAGTCAGCACGGTCGCGACGCTCGGCTCGCTGCTGTCTCAGCTCGATGCGACGATCGTCAACGTGTCGCTGTCGAGCCTCGCGACCGACCTGCATGCGAGCCTGTCGACGATCCAGTGGGTGACGAGCGGCTACCTGCTCGCGCTGACGCTGGTGTTGCCGCTGAGCGGCTGGCTCGTCGACCGCATCGGCGCGAAGGCGCTGTATCTGTGGTGCTTCTCGGCGTTCACGCTCACGTCGGCCCTGTGCGGGCTCGCGTGGTCCGCGCCGTCGCTGATCGCCTTCCGCGTGCTGCAAGGGGTCAGCGGCGGGCTGCTCGCGCCGATGGCGCAGATGATGATCGCGCGTGTCGCCGGCCAGCAGATGGCGCGCGTGATCGGCTATGCGGCCGTGCCCGTGCTGCTCGCGCCGATCCTCGGCCCGGTCGTGGCCGGCGCGATCCTGCAACATGCGTCGTGGCGCTGGCTGTTTCTCGTGAACCTGCCCGTCGGCGTGCTGGCGCTCGCGCTGGCCGCGCGGTTCCTGCCCGCCGACCGTAACGACGCGCCACGGCGCACGCTCGACTGGGTCGGCCTCGCGTTGCTGTCGCCGGGGCTCGTGCTGTTCCTGTACGGCATCGAGCGGATCAACGAAGCGCCCGGCATCGCGGCGATCGTCGTGTCGGCACTGTTGCTCGCCGCCTTTCTGCGGGTCGAGACGCGCAACGGCGACGATGCGCTGATCGACCTTGCGCTGTTTCGCGGCAAGGTGTTCGGCGCGGCCGCGTCGACGCAGTTCCTGTCGAACGGCGCGCTGTTCGCGGGCCAGATGCTGATTCCGGTGTTCCTGATCCAGGCCTGCGGGCGCACGCCCGGCGAAATGGGCTGGCTGCTCGCGCCGATGGGCCTCGGCATGCTCGTCACGTATCCGTCGATGGGCGCGCTGACGAGCCGGTTCGGCGTGCGCCGGCTGGCCTCGGCCGGCGCGTTGCTCGCACTCGCCGCGACGCTGCCGTTCGTGTTCCTCGCGCTGACCGGCTACGATCCTTACCTGCTCGTGCCGGCGCTGTTCCTGCGCGGCATGGGCCAGAGCGCGATCGGCGCGCCGTCGATCGCCGCCGCGTATGCGTCGGTCGAGCGCCGCAACCTGCCGATGGCGACGACCTCGCTCAATATCGTGCAGCGTCTCGGCGGCCCGACGTTCACCACCGTGTGCACGCTGTTCCTCGCATGGCGGCTGCAGGTCGAATCGGCGGCGGGCGGCGGCACGCCGGCGAACGCGTATGCGTGGGCCTTCGGCCTGCTTTGCGTGCTGCACGCGGCAAGCGTCGTCACGACGCTGCGCCTGCCGTTGTGGTCGGCCGGTGCGGGCGGGCAGCCGGCCGGCACCGCGCGCGCCGGTTCGCGCTGACCTTCGGGCGGCCGCACGACACGTGCGGCCGCCCCGCTACGGCAGCCACATCGGCACGATCGAGATCACGAGCAGCACGCCGAGCGCCGCATTCAGGCAGTGCCACTGCCGCTCCGTGCGCAGCACCCGCGCGAACAGCAGCCCGGCGAAACACCAGAGCGACAGCGACGCCATCGCGGCCACGCCGAACGCCAGCCCGAGCAATATGCCGAGGCGGGCCGGGCCGGACGCGAGCGCGGCAAACGACGCGGCCGCACCGAGCGTCATCGCCCAGCCTTTCGGGTTGTGCCAGAGCATCCAGACGCCGCTGAGAAATCCCTGCGGCCGGTGCACCTCCGCATCGAGTCGCGGCTTGCCGCCGCGCCCGATGCGCACGGCCAACCACACGAGGTACACCGAACCGACCGCCTTCATCACGAGTTGCAACGCAGGCAGCGCGAGCAGCACGCCGCCGAGCCCGGCCGCCGCCGCAGCGGCCATCGACGCCAGGCCGGCCGCGATGCCCGCCATCATCGGCAGCGAACGCCGGTAGCCGAAATGGGCGCCCGACGCAGTGGCGAGCGTCGTCGCGCCGCCCGGCGTCACGGTGGACACGATCACGAACAGCATCAGCGGCAGGTAGTCTCGGAACGGCACGGCAGCTCCCGGTTGGCGTCGTCGAAGCCCTGTTTTACGCGCGATCCCGCCATTACGACAGCGAAAGCTTTTTATGCCTGTCATTAGCGCTCATAATGCGTCGCATGGCACGTCATCTCGACCTCGCGCTGCTGCGCGCCTTCGTCACGGTCGCCGATCATCGCAGCATGACGGCGGCCAGCCGCGCGCTGCACCTGACGCAAGGCGCGATCAGCCAGCAAGTTGCACGGCTTGAAACGCTGGCCGGCCCGCTGTTCGTCCGCGAGCACCGCAACCTGCTGCTCACGGCGGACGGCGAGCGGCTGCTAGAGCAGGCGCGCCGGCTGCTCGCCGTGCACGATGCGCTGCTGGCCGACATGACGGCCGGCGCGGTCGACGGCACCGTGCGCCTCGGCGCGCCGCAGGATCTCGTCGGCACCTGTCTCGCGCCGATCCTGAAGGGCTATGCGCAGGCGCATCCGCAGGTCGCGCTCACGCTCGTGTGCGAGGCGTCGCCGGAGCTGCACCGGGGGCTCGCGCAGGGCGAACTCGACGTCGCGCTGATCGAGGCGCCGGTCGGGCCGTCACGCGGCGAGTGCATCGCCGTCGACCGCCTGGTCTGGGTCGGTGCGAAAGGCGGCACCGCGTACCGGAACACGCCGCTGCCCGTATCGATGGTCGCGCCGACCTGCGCGTTCCGCCCGACGGTGCTCGACGCGCTGCGCAGCTGCGATCGCGCGTGGCGTACCGTGTTCGAGAACGGCAGCATCGACGCCACCACCGCGACCGTGCGCTCCGACCTCGCCGTGACCGCATGGCTCGCGTCGACCGTGCCGGCCGATCTCGATATCCTGCCGGCCGGCAGCGGCCTGCCCGCGCTGCCGAACTTCGCGATCAACCTTCATCTGCCGCGCGGCCAGCACACGCCGGCCGCGACGGAACTCGCGCGCCACCTGCGCAACGGCTTCGCGCGCTTGCGTGCGGCCGCATAGGGCCGACGCTACACGGTGCCCGGCTCCTGCGGCGCCTGCGTCGTGCCGGCGGCCTCGAGCGCCTGGTGCAGCGTCGGGAAGATGCACGACGCGCCGACGATCTCCGTGATCCGGTGGCGATCCATGTCCGCGCGCAGGTAGCGGTTGACACGCCCGAACAGCACGCCGATCCCGCGCGCGTGCAGCATCCTGACGAGATCGGTCAGCGTGCGCGCGGCCGAATAATCGATATCGGTGACGGCCCCCGCATCGACGACGAACCAGCGCGCCGGCACCGGCGCCGCATCGACGAGCTCGGTCACTTCGGCGGCGAACAGGTGATCGTTCGCGAAAAACAGGTCGGAGCCGAACCGGTAGACGATCAGCCCCGGCGCCGTCATCGCCCCCCGCCGCGTGGGCACCGGCTGCCACCTTCCGTTCCCTTCGACCGGTTCGAGCACCATCGTGTGCGGCTGGTAGCTGTGGCGCACGTGCCGCATCAGCGACAGCGCGACGGCCAGCAGGATGCCGTGCTCGACGCCGACCGTCACGACGGCCACGGCCGTGACCAGCGCAAGCGTGAACTCGCCGGGGCTTTCCTTGCGTATCGCGGCGAGGCTGCGCACGTTGATCAACCCGAGCGCGATCGTGAACACGATGCCGGCCAGCACCGCATGCGGCAGATACTGCAGGTAGGTGCTGAAGAACAGCAGCACGACGGCGACGACCGCCGCAAACGCGAGATGCCCGATCTGACTGCGCACGCCCGCGCCGTCGGCCATCGCCGTCTGCGTCGGGCTGCCGTTGACGACGAACGCGCCGCCCACCGCCGCCGCGGCGTTCGCGGCCGCGAGGCCGAGGATGTCGGCATTGGTATCGATGTCCTCGCGATACTGCTGCGCGAACACGCGCGCGGCGGCCGCGCTCTGCGCAATGATCATCACGAAACACGACGCGGCGACCGGCACGAGATCGAGGAACTGCTGCCACGTGACGGACGGCCAGCGCAACGGCGGCAGCCCGCCCGCGACCGGCCCGAGCACCGCGATGCCGTGCGCGGCGAATCCGAACATGCCGCTCGCCGCGATGCTGCCCGCGACCGCGATCATCGGCATCGGCACGCGCGGCAGGAACCGCTTGCCGGCGAGAATCGCGACGACGACGAGCGCCGCGAGCGCGAACGTCGGCCGGTTCGTGTGGACGAGATGCGTGACGACGTAGTCGAGCTGCGCGAGGCTGCGCGACGCCGGGTACGGTACGGCCAGCCCGAGCATGTCGCCGAGCATCGCGATCGACACCTGCACGCCGACGCCGGCGAGAAAACCGACCAGCACCGTGCGCGACAGGAAATCGGCGAGAAAACCGAGCTTGAAGATGCGCGCGAGCAGCAACATCGCGGCGGTCAGCAGCGCGACCATGCCGGCCAGCGCCACGTATTCGGCGCTGCCGGCCGGCGCCATCGACGACAGCCGGCTCGCGAAGATCGTCGCGGTCGCGGAATCGGCGGCCACCACCAGATGCCGCGACGCGCCGAAGATCGCGAACGCGACGAGCGGCAGGAACACCGTGTAGAGGCCCGTGACGGCCGGCATGCCGGCGATGCGCGCATAGCCGAGCACCTGCGGGATGTCCATCGACGCGAGCGAAATGCCCGCGAGAATGTCGCGGACGACCCCGCCGCGGCGGATCGGGAGGATGCCTTTCAGCAGCCGCACGCCTGACGGGCGGCTTTCGTTGGAATCTTGCATGCGTGAAGTGCGTGAATACGGGGTGACGTGGTTCGCGAAGTCGTTCGCGCATCGTGCCCCTGGCAGGCATCGCATGGCAAGTGCGCGAAAACGGCACGTGTCGCTCACCGTCGACGGAGGGCCCGCGCGCCAAGGCGGACGGCACGTCGACAACCCTGCGACGCCCGCATGATTGCATGGATCGCCGTGCACGCGCACTGAAGCGCACAGGCCCGCCGCAGCGGCATCGCGCCGATTCCGGACGAACCAGAGGCGCATCCGGGGACCCGCACGCGCACCGGCTTGCGGTGACGCGCTTTCGTCATCCGCCGTCACCCGATTGCAGAGGAGACCTGCGCAATGGTGAGCCGATCCGGGAGCCGCGCGCCGTGCATTCACGGCGACGTGCCTGGAACCCGATGGCACAATCACGGTCCCTTTCATGTGCCCTTCACCGGGCGCGCGTCGCGTCGCGGCGCCGATTCAACGCACGAGAAGGCCCCTGTTTGCCCCTATGACCCTGAACGAATCCTGGTTTGAGCCGCTCGTCGGCATCCTCATCCTGCTCGCCGCCGCCGGCGCGATCACCGCCGTCGTCCATTTCCTGCTGTTCCGCGTGGTCGCGCGGCTCGCGCGGCTTTCCGCCACGCGCGTCGACGACGCGCTGTTCGAGTTCGGCGCATTCAAGTGGCTGAACCGCATCGTCCCGTTCGTCGTGATCAAGCTCGGGCTCGGCGCGGTGCCCGGCATTCCCGATACGGCCGCGCAGGTCGCCGACAAGGTGCTGTTCGCGCTGATCGTGTTCCTCGTGACGATGACCGTGAGCGCGACGCTTTCGGCGCTCGAACACGCGCATCGCACGTACCAGCGCGACCAGCCGCGCCTGTCGCTGAAAGGCGCGATGCAGCTCGTCAAGCTCGTGATGTTCATCACGGCCGCGCTCGTCGTGATCGGCGACGCAACCGGCAAGCAGATCGGCCTGCTGCTGTCCGGCATCGGCGCGATGTCGGCGGTGCTGATGCTGATCTTCAAGGACACGCTGCTCGGCCTCGTCGCGGGCGTGCAGCTGTCGTCGAACGACATGCTGCGGATCGGCGACTGGATCACGATGCCGTCGGCCGGTGCGGACGGCACGGTCATCGACATCACGCTGAATACCGTCAAGGTCGCGAACTTCGATCACACGATCATCACGGTGCCCACGTGGAAACTGATCACCGAGAGCTACCAGAACTGGCGCGGGATGACCGAGGCAGGCGGGCGCCGCATCAAGCGCGCGCTGTTCGTCGACGCGACGAGCGTGCGTTTTCTGTCGAACGACGAGATCGAACGGCTCGAACGCCTGACGCTGCTGAAGGACTATCTCGAGGACAAGGTCGACGCGATCGAGCAATGGAACGGCACGCTCGGCGCGGCCGGCGACTGCCCGGCGAACCGCCGCCAGCTGACGAATCTCGGCACGTTTCGCGCGTATGTCGCGAACTACCTGAAGGGCCATCCGCGCATCCGCCGCGACATGACCTGCATGGCGCGGCAACTGCCGCTCACGGCCGAAGGCATTCCGCTCGAACTGTACTGCTTCACCGACACGACGACCTGGGTCGACTATGAAGCCATCCAGTCCGACCTGTTCGATCACCTGATCGCGGTGCTGCCGGAATTCGGGCTGCGCGTGTACCAGCACCCGTCGGGTTTCGACATGCGGCAGATGGCCGGCGCCGGGCAAGCCGTGCAAGCCGGGCTGCAGGCGCCGCACGCGGGATGACGCGCGACACGGCGGCCGGTCATCGGCCGCCCGCCGCCGCCATGGCGGCGCTCACCGTGCCGCGCACTCCGACGCGAGCCGCCCGAGCACCTTCAGCGCATCCTCGATCTGCCGCGACCACGGATAGCTGTAGTTGAGCCGGATGAAATGCCGGTAATCGGTGCCGGCCGAGAACATGTGCCCGGGCCCGACCGTGATCCGCTCCGCGAGGGCCAGCGCATACAGCTTCATCGCGTCGACCTGCTTCGGCAGCTCGACCCACAGCACATACCCGCCCTGCGGCTGCGACAGCCGCGTACCCTCCGGGAAGAAGCGCCGCACCATCGCGCTCATCAGGCTCGCCTGCTGCGCATACAGCTTGCGCATGCGCCGCAGGTGAAAGTCGTAGCCGTCGTGTTTCAGGTACTCGGCGATCGCGAGCTGCTCGATCGCGGGCGTCGCGAGCGTGTTCAGGAATTTCAGCTTCTCGACCTTGTCGCGGTAGCGGCCCGGCATCGCCCAGCCGATCCGGTAGCGCGGTGACAGGCTCTTCGTGAACGACGCGCAATGCAGCACGAGCCCGTCGCGGTCGAACGACTTCAGTGCGCTCGGTGTCGTGTCGCCGAAGTGCAGCTCGTGATAGACGTCGCTCTCGATCGCCGGCACGTCGTGCTTCGCCAGCAGCTCGACGAGCGCGCGCTTGCGCGCGTCGGGCATCTGGAAGCCGAGCGGATTCTGGAAATTCGGCATCACCATGCACGCGGCGATGCGCTCGCGTTCGAGGATGCGTTCGAGCGCGTCGAGATCGATGCCGTCACCCGGGTGCGTCGCGACTTCCAGCGCACGCATACCCATCCGCTCGATCGCGTGCAGCATCGCGTAGAACGTCGGCGACTCCACCGCGATCGTGTCGCCCGGCCGCGCGACGGCCTGCAGGCACAGGTTGATCGCCTCGGTCGCGCCGATCGTCACCACGATCTCGCCGGGTTCGACCGCGATCCCGCGCTCCGCGTAACGCCGCGCGATCTGGCGGATCAGCTCCTGGTTGCCGGGCGGCAGATCGTCGATCACGCCCCAGCGGGTGCGGCGGCGGCCGATCGTCTGCGCATAACGCGCGAGACGCTGCACCGGAAACTGCGACGCATCGGGATACGGCGAGCCGAGCGGCACCGCGTCGTCGCGCGCGATCGAACGCAGCGTCGACAGCACGAGCCGGCTCACGTCCACGGCCGACGGTTCCGCGGCCGGCGCCGACATGTGCAGCTCCGCCTCGGCGGGCACCGACGCGCGCGCACGGACGAAGTAGCCCGATTGCGGCCGGCTCTCGATCAGGCCGCGGCTTTCCAGCACGAGGTACGCGCGCAGCACGGTCGTGACGCTGAGCTGCTGCTGCCGGCTCGCCTGCCGCACCGACGGAATCCGCTCGCCGGGCCGGTATACGCCACGCTCGATCTGCGCCTGGAGATCGTCGGCCAGTTGTTCGTAACGCTTCACGCGCCTCCCTTTCAACTTCCCTTCAACAACACAGTTGCGATCCGCACTGCCTGAATGGCCGCAACTGTACTCTTTTTTGAAGCGAACAGGTGTACACACAGCCGGACGGGGCCCGCGCGTACTCTGCGGCCATCGACCCCGACACCCGTTGCATCATGAAAAAGAAATCCGCTACCGCGCGCATCGAACCGTACACTCACCCGGCCGCCGGCTGGGGTGCGCTGAAGGCCGTCACGATCAACCTGATCAAGGAAAAGGTCGCCGGCGGCAACTACCGCACGCTGCTGCGCCAGAACCAGCCGGACGGCTTCGACTGCCCGGGCTGCGCATGGCCCGACCGCCAGCACGCGTCGACGTTCGAATTCTGCGAAAACGGCGTGAAGGCCGTGGCCGCCGAAGCGACCAGCAAGCGCGTGACGCCTGAATTCTTCGCCGCGCACACGGTCACCGAGCTGCTCGAACAGACGGACTTCGAACTCGAGCAGCACGGCCGGCTCACCGACCCGATGGTGTACGACGCGCAGACCGACCGCTACGTGCCGATCGCGTGGGACGATGCGTTCGAACTGATCGCGCGCCACCTGCGCGCGCTGCCCGATCCGAACCAGGCCGCGTTCTACACGTCCGGGCGCGCGAGCAACGAAGCGGCGTTCCTGTACCAGCTGCTCGTGCGGCTGTACGGCACGAACAACTTTCCCGACTGCTCGAACATGTGCCACGAGGCGACGAGCCGCGGGCTGCCGCCGTCGGTCGGCGTCGGCAAGGGCACCGTCACGCTCGACGATTTCGAGCACGCCGACACGCTGCTGATCTTCGGCCAGAACCCGGCCACCAACCACCCGCGGATGATGGGCGAGCTGCGCGAATGCGCGAAGCGCGGCGCGACGATCGTGTCGATCAACCCGCTGAAGGAGCGCGGCCTCGAACGTTTCGCCGATCCGCAAAGCCCGATCGAGATGCTGACGATGTCGGGCACGAAGATCGCATCGACGTTCATCCAGCCGACGATCGGCGGCGATTTCGCGCTGATCAAGGGGATGGCGAAGCGCGTGCTCGAACTCGACGACGCCGCGCGCGCCGCCGGTGCGCCGCGCGTGCTCGACACCGCGTTCATCGGCGAGCACACGGCCGGCTTCGACGCGTTTGCCGACGATCTTCGCAACGAAAGCTGGTCCGCGCTGACCGCCGAAAGCGGCGTGCCGTACGAACAGATCGACAGCCTCGCGCAGCTCTACGCGCGCAGCGAACGCGTGATCGCGACGTGGGGGATGGGCATCACGCAGCACAAGCACTCGGTCGCGACCGTGCAGATGCTGACGAACCTGATGCTGATGCGCGGCAACATCGGCCGCCCCGGCGCCGGCCTGTGCCCGGTGCGCGGCCACTCGAACGTGCAGGGCAACCGCACGGTCGGGATCGAGGAAAAGCCGTCGCAGGCGTTCCTCGACCGGCTCGGCCACGTGTTCGATTTCGAACCGCCGCGCCACCACGGCTACGACGTCGTCGAGACGATCGAAGGCATGCTCGAAGGCCACGTGAAGGTGCTGATCGGCCTCGGCGGCAACTTCGCGATGGCGACGCCCGACACGCCGCGCACGTGGGAAGGCATGCGCCGCTGCGATCTTTCCGTGCACATCACGACGAAGCTGAACCGCAGCCACCTGATCCACGGCCGCGACGCGCTGATCCTGCCGACGCTCGGCCGCACCGAGATCGACCTGCAGGACAACGTCGCGCAAGGCGTGACGGTCGAGGATTCGATGAGCATGGTCCACGTGTCGTACGGGATGAACAAGCCGGCCTCGCCGAACCTGATGTCGGAGCCCGCGATCGTCGCGCACATCGGCCATGCGCTGTTCGGCAGCGGCAAGGTCGACTGGCTCGCCTACAAGGACGATTACGCGAAGATTCGCGACGCGATCGAGGCCACGCTCGACGGCTTCTACGACTACAACACGCGCATCGCGCGGCCGGGCGGCTTCCACCTGCGCGTCGCGTCGCGCGACCGCGAATGGCTCACGCCGACGGGCAAGGCGAACTTCATCGCGCACCCGCTGCCCGCCGACACGCCGATCCAGCGCGCCCGCGCGCTGCACGGCGAACGCCTGATGACGCTGATGACGACGCGCTCGCACGACCAGTACAACACGACCGTCTACGGGCTCGACGATCGTTATCGCGGCGTGTTCGGCCAGCGCCGCGTGGTGTTCGCCAACCGCGACGATCTCGCGATGCTCGGCCTGAAGGCCGGCGAATGGGTCGACATGGAAACCGTGTGGCACGACGGCATCGAGCGGCGCGCGGACGGTTTCCTGCTCGTCGAATACGACATCCCGCGCGGCTGCATCGGCGCGTACTACCCGGAAACCAACCCGCTGGTGCCGCTCGACAGCGTCGGCGACGTGTGCAACACGCCGACGTCGAAGTCGGTACCCGTGCTGCTGCATCGAGCGGCCGCGCCGGCAGCGATCGCCGCCTGACGGAGCACGGCGATGATCGTTCGTCCGCGCGAGCACTGGCTGCGGATGCTGCTCGTCTGGAACGGGTCGGTGCTGCCGACCATCCTGCCGCAACTCGTGCTGACGCTCGCGATCAGCGTCGTCGCGGTGTGGGGCGGCGGCCGCGTGCTCGGCGAGAAGGTGCCGCTGAACCCGACGCCGTTCACGCTGATCGGCCTCACGCTCGCGATCTTCGCAGGGTTTCGCAACAATGCGAGCTACGAACGCTACCGCGAGGGCCGTCAGCTGTGGGGCGGCGTGCTGACCGCCACGCGCACGCTGGTGTCGCAGGCGCTCTGCTACGGCGCGATCGACGATGACGACGCGTCACGGCAGGCGTTCGTGCGCAAGGTCGTCGCGTTCGTCTATGCGCTGAAGCATCAGCTGCGCGGCACCGATCCGTCGGCCGACCTGCGCACGCTGCTCGACGGCGCCACCTGTACGCGCATCGCCGCCGCCCGGTATGCGCCGGTCGCGATCGTTCACGAACTGCGCGAAGCATTCGCCGCGCGCGCCTACGCCGGGCATCTCGCCGATACGCGACTGTGGATGCTCGACGCACGCCTCGACGATCTCGTCGCGATGGTGAGCGGCTGCGAGCGCATCGCGTCGACGCCGATCCCGTTCTCGTACGACGTGCTGCTGCACCGGACGATCTATGCGTACTGCGTGCTGCTGCCGTTCGGCCTCGTCGATTCGATCGGCGCGGCAACGCCGTTCGTCACCGTGTTCGTCGCCTATACGCTGATCGCGCTCGACGCGATCGCGCATGCGATCGCCGAACCGTTCGGCGACGGTCCCAACCATCTCGCGCTCGACGCAATGACGCGGACGATCGAGCGCACGCTGCTCGAACTGAACCGCGAGCCGCTACCGGCGGAAGTGACGCCCGGCAAGGCCTATCGCCTCAGTTGACGCGCACGGGCCGCCGCTCGCGCGCCCGTCGGCCCGTCCGCCCGTCCGCCCTCCGCCTCTCCGTCCCTCCGCCTCTCAGTCCCTCCGCCCGTCAATCCCGGCGGCCGCGCAGGAAGCGGTCATGCGCGGCCGCCGTCTCCGCGATCGTCCGCAGCAGCACGACACCGCGCAGCAGCGCGCGCCCGTCGTCGCTGTCGACCTCGGTCACGCGCCGCAGCAGCACGCGGGCCGCCGCGCCGCAAGCCCGCTCGAGCCCGGCGAAATCCGCGCGCCCGACCCGCCCCCGTACCAACGCGACCGCACGGCGTGCCGCCGGCTCGCGCGCGGCCAGTTCGGCCAGCGCCAACAGGCTGTCGCCGATCGTCCAGGCCGCGAGCAAATCGCGCAGGTCGCGCTCGATGAGGGTGGCCGGCAGACGGCCCGCGAAGCCGAGCTCGCGCCCGAGACGGTCGGCCGTGCGGCTCAGCCACGCGCTCGCCGGCCACGCCCGCGGATTGCGTGCGATGCGGGCGAGGTCGCCGCGCACCGCGCTATGCAGGCGCCGCCGGCTCGCGCCGGGATCGCCGGGAAACAGGAGCGCGAACACCATCGCGCCGAACGCGATGCCGAGCAGCGTGGCGAGCGCCGAATTGAGAAAGGCGGCGTCGCCGACGCGCGCCGTGTTGTCCGGCGACGTGAAATTCCAGAAGAAGATCGAGAAGCCGCTGCCGATGCCGACCGCACGCGGATGGCGCATCGCGATGCCCGCGCCGATCGTGAACACGCCGAGGATGTACGCGAGCATCTCGAAGCCCGACACCGCCGGCAGCAGCACGAAGTTGCAAAGGGCACCCGCGACCGCCGCGCAGGCGGCGCCTTTCAGGAAGCCGACGGTGGCGCCCACCGAGTTCGGGCGCGTCGAGAACAGCGCGCAGACCACCCCCGTGATCGCGACGAACCCGGCGCCCGACGGCCACGCCGTCACGATCCAGAACACCGCGGCGACCAGCACCGCGATGAACGCGCGCATCCCGTTGTGCCACGCGAGCACCGGATCGTGGTGGAACGCATAACGCACCCGCGACGCCGGCGGATTCGGCAGGTCCAGCTGCGCGTTGCCCGCAAAGGCGGCGTCGAACCCGGCAAGCAGCGCCGCCAGCCGGTCGAGCGTGAGCAGGCGCGACGGGTCCGGGCCGGACGGCTCCGCGGCCTCGGCGCGCACCGCGTCGTCCACGCGCGCCCGCAATGCGGTGAGCGCGGCGCCCGCTTCGCCCGACGCCGCCACGCCGTCGAGCACCTGCGCGGCCTCGGCGACCAGCGGGTCCGGCGTGCCGCCGCTGCGCGCCGCGTGATCGTGCAGCGCCTGCCCCGCGGCCTGAGCGGACAGCACGCCCAGCACCGCCGTGCGCAGATGGCCGATCGCGTTGCGCACCGGCGGCGCGCCGGTGGCCGCATATTCGGCCGCCGTGTCGAGTTCGAGCGCATCCGCGAACAGCCGGTGCACGGCCGCGACGTTCGGCTCGCGGCGCAGCGCACCCGCGCCGACCGCCGCCGCGCGGTCGAGATAGCGCCTGAGACGCGTACGGACATCGTCCAGCGGCGTGCCCGGCGCGAAGACCGTATCGAACAGCGCGCCGCACAGGATGCCGACCACCACGTAAAGGAACCGCGCGACCGCGATGTCGAACGCGTGCAGCGGCGCGGATACCGCATCCATCGCGACGATCGCGGCCGTGTAGCCGGCGAGCACCGCCGCGTAGGCGCGGAAATTCCGCTGGAACGTCGCGACGCCCGCGCACAGGCCGATCCAGGCAGCGAGCGCCGGCAGGAACAGCTCGGGGGTCTGCGCGAATGCACCGGTCAGCACGAGCGCGACGGCCGCGCCGATCGCGGTGCCGAGAATCCGGTACTGGCTCTTCGACAAGCCCATCCCGCGGCTGCCCTGCGCGACGATCCACACCGTCGATGCGGCCCATTTCGGGTCGTCGAGATTCATCCGGAAGGCAATGTAGAGCGCGAGCAGCGACGCGGCCGTGTTGCGCAACGCGAAGGCGACCGCACCGGGCGGCAGCGTGGGCCGTGCGTCGCGCAGCACGGTGCGAAAGGCCGCAAGCGGCGGCAGATCGGGCAAGGCGAATTTCATGCGGCGAGCATACGGGCGCGCGCCGCCGCCACTAAGACGCGTGGACGGGATGCGTTATTGCACCGGGCAGGATAATCGCCGCCGCACGGAGCGATCCGGCCGGCGAAGGTAAGATGCGCGCAGGTCGAACACGGAAGCACCCCGTATGAACTTCGAAAGCATCCGCATATTCCTGCGCGTGGTCGAGCGCGGCAACTTCACCGCCGCCGCCACGCAACTCGACATGCCGCTCAGCCGCGTGAGCCGCAAGGTCAAGCAGCTCGAGGACGATCTCGGCGTCCAGCTGCTGTACCGGACCACACGCCGCGTGTCCGTCACCGAGGCCGGACGCGACTACTACGAGCGCTGCCTGCGCGCCGAGGACATCCTGCTCGACGCGGACCGCCAGGCCCGCGCGCTGCGCATGGCGCCGGAGGGCACGCTGCGCGTGCTGGTGCCCTACTCGATCGGCCTGTTCGAACTGGAGCCGGCGCTCGCCGAATTTCGCCGGCGCTACCCGCTCGTCCAGCTCGTGCTGATCTACGACAACAACCCGCTCGATCTCGTCGAACACGGCTTCGACGTCGCGCTGCGCGCGGGCGTGCTGACCGACTCCAGCTACATCGCACGCTCGCTCGGCTGGTCGCAGGCGAAGCTCGCCGCGAGCCCCGCCTATCTCGACCGCGTCGGCCGGCCCGCCACGCCGCAGGACCTCGCGCAGCACGACCTGCTGCTCGTCGGCCGCGACGCGCCCGGCCAGACGCTGCGGCTCACCAATGCGGCCGGCGAAGTCGCCGACGTGCCGGTGCGACCGGTGCTGATCACCAACGAATCGGTGACGGTGCTGCGCCAGGCCGCGAGCGGCGGCGGCATCGCGCTGGCCTCGACGCACTACACGGCCCGCCGGCTCGAACGGAACGAACTCGAAATCGTGCTGCCCGACTGGCACCGGGCCGACGACGTCGAGCTGCACGTGCTGTACCCGCGGCGCGCGACGCTCGACAGCAAGGTGCGCGCGTTCGTCGATTTCCTCGCGGAACTGTTCACCGCATGGCGACCGGCCCCGTAACCGGTACCGTTCGGCCCGGTTCGCACGCCGATTATTGCGCGGCGCGAAATCGATTAATGAGCCGGCCCGTGTTGATGGCGGCACGCCACATCGTTAGCCTGTCGCGATGCACAACGACTCCACCGGCGACGCCAGCCGCCTGACCGCTGCCCGCAGACGCGTCACGCGCGTCCCGCCTTCCTGACCGGCAGCATCCCGCCTTCCGAAGCCCGCCACGGCTTCGTGCATCCGATCGAGCCGCACATCGCACACGTCGGCCCCGGCTACCGGGCCGCGTCGCGCGCCGTGCGCTTTCCGTTCAGCAGCCGCGCCGCGCCTGCGTCGCGTTCGCACGCGTGCGTGCGCGGTGGCGCGTGCCCGCCGCGACGGGCCGCAGCCGTCAAGCATCTTACGCTTCTTACGCAGGAAACCCATGTCCACTCCGTCATCTCCCGCCCCGCTGTCGGGCGGCAAGCTCGCGATCGGCACGATCGCGGTATCGCTCGCGATGTTCATGAACGTGCTCGACTCGTCGATCGCGAACGTCGCCATTCCGACCATCTCGGGCGACCTCGGCGTGTCGGTCGACGAAGGCACGTGGGTCATCACGATCTTTGCGGCCGCGAACGCGGTGTCGATTCCGTTGACGGGCTGGCTCACGCAGCGCTTCGGCCAGGTACGCCTGTTCGTCACGTCGATCCTGCTGTTCGTGTTCGCGTCGTGGCTGTGCGGGATCGCGCCGAACCTGCCGACACTGCTCGCCGCGCGGATCCTGCAGGGCGCGGTCGCCGGGCCGCTCGCGCCGCTGTCGCAGGCGCTGCTGCTCGGCGCGTGGCCGCGGCAGAAATCGTCGAGCGCGCTGGCGCTGTGGTCGATGACGGCGCTCGTCGGCCCGATCGCGGGGCCGTCGCTCGGCGGCTGGATCACGTACGACTACAACTGGTCGTGGATCTTCTACATCAACATCCCGGTGGGTTTCTTCGCGGCCGCCGTCACGTGGATCGTGTTCCGCGATCGCGAATCGGCCACGCGCCGCCTGCCGATCGATACGGTCGGCCTGCTGCTGCTCGTGCTGTGGGTCGCGTCGCTGCAGATCATGCTCGACAAAGGCAAGGATCTCGACTGGTTCAACTCGCCCGTCGTCGTCGCGCTCGGCATCGTCGCGCTGATCGGCTTCGCGTTCTTCCTCGTGTGGGAACTGCACGAGGCCAACCCGATCGTCGACCTGCGGCTTTTCACGCAGCGCAATTTCGCGGGCGGCACGATCGCGATCTCGGTCGCGTACGGGATGTTCTTCGGCACGCTCGTGCTGCTGCCGCAATGGATGCAGGGCTATCTCGGCTACCGCGCGGTCGATTCGGGGCTCGCCACCGCGCCGCTCGGGGTGTTCGCGATCCTGCTCACGCCGGTCATGGGGCGCCTGCTGCCGCGCACCGACCCGCGCTACATCGCGACGCTCGCGTTCGTCGGCTTCGCGGTCGTGTTCATGATGCGCACGACCTTCTACACCGACGTGTCGCGCTGGGACCTCGTGCTGCCGACGCTGCTGCAAGGCATCCCGATGGCGATGTTCTTCGTGCCGCTAACGTCGATCATCCTGTCCGGGCTGCCGCCGGAAAAGATCCCGGCCGCCGCCGGCCTGTCGAATTTCGGCCGCACGTTCTGCGGCGCGGTCGGCACGTCGCTGATCAGCAACGCCTGGAACGACCGCACGATCCTGCACCACGCGCGGCTCACCGAACAGGCGAGCATCGACAACCCGACCTTCGCGCAACACGTCGACACGACGCGCTCGCTGCTGCACCTGAGCCCCGATTCGGCGCTCGCGCTCTTCAACACGTCGGTCGATTCGCAAGCGGCCGTGATGGGGCTGAACGACATCTTCTATGTATCGGCGATCATCTTCGTCGCGATCATTCCGCTGATCTGGATCACGAAACCGTCGCGCTCGGGCGGCGGCGATGCCGACGCGGCGGCGGCCGGCGCGCATTGATCCGGATGCGCGCCGGCCGGGCCCTGCGTCGCGCTCGCCGGGCCTCGCGTCGTCACCCGCAGGCGTAATAAAGACTTGCAATCGATACAGGCGGAAACGTCAACAGCCGGTGCCCGCGCCGCGTTTTCTGGACAAGCGCTCACGATCCGGGCGCGCAACGACAGGAGAAAACACCATGCGAGCCTTGACGCGCCATCTCGCGATTGCCGCCACCCTGATGTCTGTACTGACCGGCACCGCGTTCGCCGACACGCCGTGGCAACAGGTGCATCCGCGCCGCGAAGAGGTCAACCAGCGCCTCGCAAACCAGAATCGCCGGATCCATCACGAAGTGAAGGAAGGCGAGATGTCGCACGCACAGGCCGCGCGCCTGCACCGTGACGACCGCAAGATCCGCCGGGAAGAGCGGGACATGGCTGCGCAGGATCGCAGCCACATCACGAAGAGCGAACAGCACGTGCTGAACCAGCAGGAAAATGCGGTCAGCCACCAGATCGGCCAATAAGATCGACAACACCGGCAGGTGCCCATTCGCCACCACCTGAAACGCCCGCTGCCGCCGTGCGGCAGCGGGTGCTTGTTGTGTATCGAATCGTTTCAACGCGCCAACGGCTTCAAATGCTGCGGGTATACTCCGTCGTCAGCCGCCTGCCGCATCGTCGTCCGTCAAACATGGCCCGATTCCGGGCGGTTTCGTCGCGAAGCTTCGCGTTTCGCCTACCCCGCGCCCCAGCCTCGATACGAGACCCACGACGACCCACCATGAAACGATTCCTGCTGCTCCTTCCCGCCGCCCTGCTCGCCGCCTGCGGTTCCGCGCCGTCGTCCGACTCGGCCGCCTCGTCCGGCGCGGCGCCGATGATGTACGTGTCGTCGCAACGTCCGGCCTACGCGATCGCCAACTGCCTCGACAGCCGCCTGCCGGGCACCGAGCAATCGCAGCACAACGGCGTGACCGATATCGCCGTCGGCTCGAACTCCTACTTCGTCACGCTGACGCCGTCGGGCAACGGTTCGGTCGTCAAGGTCGTGCGCGGCTCGGGCAGCGAGCCGCCCGAGGAAACGATGCGCTTCGCGCTCGCACGCTGCCTGATCTGATCCGACCCCCGCCGATGCCGGGCGCCCGCCCGGCTCGCTCCTGCGCGCCGGCCCGCCGGCGCGCACGCCGAATATTTTCATCCGGGTGGCCGTCGATGAGAGAATCGCACCCACGATTCCCTTTCAACGGAGCCCGCATGAAGCACCTGCTGTCCCGGCTGTTCGTCAGCGCCGCGCTCGTCGCGCTTGTCCCGGCGCTGCCGGCGCAGGCGGCCACGCCGCCCGGCATCTTCGTCGTCGCCACGCAGCTCGGCGAATTCACGACCCTCGACCCGAGCGGGATTTACGAACTGGTGCCGTCGGAGTACGTCGCGAATACCTACGAACGGCTGGTGCGCGTCGACCTGAAGGACCCGACGCGCTTCGACGGGCAGATCGCGCAATCGTGGACGGTCGGCGCCGACGGCGTGACCTACACGTTCAAGCTGCGCCCCGGCCTCACGTTCCATTCCGGCAACCCGGTCACCGCCGACGACGTCGCGTGGTCGCTGCAGCGCACCATCCTGCTCGACAAGGGGCCGGCCGGCGTGCTTGCCGACCTCGGCCTCACGAAAGCGAACGTGGCGCAGAAGGTGCGCGTGGTCGACCCGCAGACCGTCGTGCTCGAAACCGACCGCAAGTACGCACCGAGCTTCGTGCTCAACGTGCTGAGCGCATGCCCGGCATCGGTCTTCGACAAGAAGCTGCTGCTGTCGCACCAGCAGGGCAACGATTTCGGCAGCGGCTGGCTCCGGACCAACGACGCGGGCTCGGGCCCGTACCAGCTCGTCAAGTGGACGCCCAACGAAAACATCGTGCTGCAGCGTTTCGAGAAATACCGCACGCCGTACCCGATGAAGCGCGTCGTGCTGCGCCACGTGCCCGAAGCGTCCGCGCAACGGTTGCTGCTGGAGAACGGCGACGCCGACGCCGCGCGCAACCTGAGCCCCGACAGCCTCGCCGCGCTGACGAAGGCCGGCAAGATCAAGGTCGCGTCGTGGCCGGTGTCCGCGCTGCTGTACCTGAGCCTGAACACGAAGAACCCGAACCTCGCGAAACCCGAGGTGCAGCAGGCGATGAAATGGCTGGTCGACTATGACGGCATCCAGCGCAACATCGTCAGCACGACGTACAAGGTGCATGAAACCTTCCTGCCCGAAGGCTTCCTCGGCGCGTCGAACGCGCGGCCGTACAAGCAGGACGTCGCGAAGGCGAAGGCGCTGCTCGCCAAGGCCGGCCTGCCGAACGGCTTCGACGTGACGATGGACATGCCGAACGACTATCCGTACCTCGAGATCGCGCAGGCGCTGCAGGCGAACTTCGCGCTGGGCGGCATCCGCGTGAAGCTGATTCCGGGCGATGCGAAGCAGGCGATCGGCAAGTATCGCGCGCGCCAGCACGACATCTTCGTCGGCGAATGGTCGCCCGACTACATGGACCCGAACAGCAACGCGCGCGGCTTCGCGTGGAATCCGGACAACTCCGACCAGTCGCCGACGAAGATGCTCGCGTGGCGCAACAGCTGGGACATTCCGCAACTGACGAAGGACACCGAGGCCGCGCTCGTCGAGCCGTCGCCCGCGAAACGCGCGCAGCGTTACGAAGCGCTGCAGAAGGCCGTGCTCGCGAACTCGCCGTTCATCATCATGTTCGAGAAGGTCGTGCAGGTCGCGACGCGCCCCGGCGTGACCGGGCCGGAAATCGGGCCGATCAACGACCTCGTGTCATACCGCACGCTCGCGAAATAATGGCGCCCGCCCGCGCACCCGGCCCTGCCGGCGCGCGGGTAATCGCCGCGGGCCGCCGTGGCGGTGCTATGCCGTGCGGCGCGGGCGATCTACAATGCGCGACGCCACGGACGCCGGCCGCGACCGGCGACGATGGGGACCACCGAATCCGCTAATCCGCTTCGCCAAGGAAAACAGGATGCGCACGCTACAACAACTGCGAATGGAGTTCCTTCAGTACAAGATCGAGCCGATCGGCTGGCTCGGCGACAGCCCTTCCCGCTTCGACTTCTATACGCAAACGGCCGCCGGATGCGACACCATCCTGGAACTCGGCGTGTTCACCGGGCTGACCACGACGGCCTTCCTGCTCGCGCAGCCGAAGCGCCTCGTGTCGGTCGACATCTCCGACGAGTATTTCCAGATCCGGCCCGAACTGGAGCAGGCGGCGAAAGACCTGTCGATCGACTTCGAATTCCGGATCGCCGACGATCTCGCGATGGAGCCGCTCGCCGCCGACCTGCTGTTCATCGACACCACGCATACGTACGAGCAGACGCTCGCCGAACTGAACCGTTTCGGCCCGCTGGCGCGCAAGAAGATCGTGCTGCACGACATGACCGTGGCCGGCGTGTACCAGGCGGTGTTCCAGTGGCTGTGGGACAACAAGCAGTTTCATATTACGTATCACGACAGCCGCGGTTGCGGCGCGGTCGTCTGCGAGCGCCACGTCGGCTACTGAGCCGGGCGCGCGCAACGGGGGGCGAACATGCAATCGAGCGAACACGCGGTCTGCGTGGCGATGAACGACAACAACCGCGCGTGGTACGAGATGCTCGTGCCGTTCCTGCTGTCGCTGCGGCACACCGGCTACGACGGGCGGATCGCGGTGATCGGCTACGGGCTGTCCGAACGCAAGCGGCAGATCCTCGCGAGCCAGTCGGTCGACGTGATCGACGCGTCGAGCGCGTATGCGCTGCCGGTCGGCCGCTTCATCGAGGCCGCCGAGTATTGCGCACGTAACCCGCAGATCCGCAAGCTCGCGCTGTACGACGCCGACATCTGGTTCTGTGCGCCGCCGTTCGACCTGTTCTCGCAGATCGGCGACGACCGGCTCCACGCGTGCCCCGACCCGCTGTTCTGCACGTTCGTCGTCACGCCGCTGATCGGCGAGCGGCGCGACCATCACTGGCGCCTCGTCGTCGACGAAGTCTCCGCCCGCCACGGCAGCGCGTTGCAGGCCGGGCTCGTCGCCGGGACCGCCGACGCGTGGGCACGCTACGCCGGCCACCTGCGCGACTGCACCGCCCGCATCGGCACCGATTTCCAGGAATGCTTCGGAATCGATACGACGTTCCTGCACCTGTGGAGCGCCCAGGGCGAAACGGCGCTGCTCGATCCGGTCCAGAACTTCGTCAGCAAGTACGGCATTCACGAAGCGTTCGATGCAGGCACCGGCACGACGACGCTCCGGTATCACGGCGAGCCGATCCGCGCGCTGCACATGACCGGAGACATCCGCTTCCTCGACCGCTGGCGCTACTACGCGAACCACGTCGACGCCGCGCTGCGCGACGGCGTGCCGTTCGCACTGTCGGACGGCACGCGGGCACAGTCCGACGCGGTCGCCGCGCGCATCGCGGCGACCGACTACGTGCGCTCGGCCGGGCTGACCGTTGCGGCCGCAACGATCGAGACAAGCGCGGGCGCCTACCTGCAGGCGATCGACGAACCCGGCGGCACGATGCTGATCGGCAGCGGGAACCACGAGGTCGTGTTCACCGCGACACGCGACATCGCGCGGCTGAACGTCTATGTCACGCACCCGTCCGGGTCGCCGTCGCCGCTGCTGTGCGAAGTGCTGGTCGACGGGCAGCCGCAGCGGAAAGGCACCGAACTGACGGCGCATTTCACGTACCGGATCGCGCCCGGCACCGTCATCACGCTGCGCTCGACGAGCCTCGGCGGCCAGCAGTGCAATGCGATCTGGCGGTTGCGCGAGGCGCCGGACATGCAGCAGTAGGCAGCGAGCGGCAGGCGGCGGCCCGCCGCCGGTCAATGGAATGCCGCCCACACCAGGTACGCATTCAACCCGACGATCACGACCGTCGCCGCGCCGGCGACGATCCGCAGCGGCATCCGCATCGCGTAAGCGCCCATCACGTCCGCCCGCGCCGACAGCATCAGCAGCGCGATCATCGGCATCGGCAGCACGAAACTCAGCACCACCTGGCTCGCGACCATCGCGCGCGTGACATCGCAGCCGAGCGCGACCACCGCGAACGCGGGCACGACCGTCACCGCGCGCCGCACCCAGACCGGCACGCGGCGGTGGATGAAACCCTGCATCACGACCTGCCCGGCCATCGTGCCGACCACCGAACTCGACACGCCCGAGGTCAGCAGCGCGACGAGAAACAGCGCGCCGGCCGCCGGCCCGAGCACCGGGATCAGCGTGTGATACGCGTCGCCGATGTCGGTCATGCCCGGCGCGCTCGCGTGAAACGCCGACGACGCCATCATCACCATCGCGAGATTCACGAACCCGGCCAGCCCGAGCGCGACGACCACCTCGCGATTCGAGAAGCGCACGAGCCGCCGCCGCTCCGTATCGTCGCGCGGCGCGGTGCGATCCTGCGTGAGCCCCGAATGCAGATACAGCGTGTGCGGCATGATCGTCGCGCCGATGATCCCGACCGCGATCGTCAGCGCCGCGCGATCCGGAATCTGCGGGACGACCAGGTGGAACGCGGCCGCATGCCAGTCCTGCGGCGCGATCAGCAGTTCGCCGAGATAGCACGCACCGATCACGCCGACCAGCGCCGCGATCGCGGCTTCCAGCGGCCGGAAGCCGCGCTTTTCGAGCGCGAGGATCGTGCAGGTCGCGAGCGCCGTCGCGATCATCCCCGCGAACAGCGACAGGTGGCACAACAGCCCGAATGCAAGCGCGCCGCCGAGGAATTCGGCGAGATCGGTCGCCATCGCGGCGATCTCGGACGCGACCCACATACCCCATACGACCGGCGCGGGAAACCGGTCGCGGCACAGCTCCGCAAGATTGCGGCCGGTCACGATGCCGAGCTTCGCCGACATCGCCTGGAACAGCATCGCGATCGCGTTCGCGGCCAGTACGACCCACAGCAGCCGGTAGCCGAACGCGGCACCGGCCTGGATGTTGGTCGCGAAGTTGCCGGGGTCCATATAACCGATCGACGCGATCACGGCCGGGCCGACGAACGGCAGCAGCGCGGCGACGCCGGTGCGGCGCCCTTCCAGCGCGGCACGCGCCGCGCCGTCGGTGTGGCCGGTCTGGTCGTTGTGCCCGGTACGCAGGCCCGGCAGCGCGAAGCCGCCGGCAGGTTTGTTCGTGACGGGAATCATGGTGGTGTTCCGTTCGAATGAGGAAGGATTCCTGAAGGTCGGGCGCCACGGCCGGCATGTCTGCTGCCGGCCGCGGCGCCCGCGGCGGCGTTACAGCGGCACGACGTCGGGACGGTTGCGCGGAAACTGCGCGATCACGTCCGGCGCGACGTTCAGGTGCGCTTCGACGAGCTTCGGCGGCGTATGCGCGAGCCAGTCGGACAGCGACACTTCCGCATAGCGGTCGGTCTTGAAGATCTCGAGGAACACCAGATCGGTGTTGCCGGTGTTCTGCACGTAGTGCCCGAGGCTTTTCTTCACGTAGCCGACGTCGCCCGCGCGGAAATCGGCCGTCTGCGCCTTCGGCCCCGTGTCGAACACGGTCATCCTTGCCTCGCCCTGCAGGTAGTACTGCCATTCATCCGCGTTCGGGTGCCAGTGGAGTTCCCGCATGCCGCCCGGATGCACGGTGACGAGCGCCGCCGCGACGGTCGTCGACACGTTGAAGTTCGTGCTGTCCGCGATCCGCACTTCACCGCCGCGGGTCTTCCTGACCGGCTTCATGTCGCCGAGCGGGAAGATGAACGGATGCGGCGGCGCCCCTGCCGCCGACGCCGACGCGCGCTGGGCTTCCGCGAGCGGGCCCGGTTCGTCGCCCTGGAAGATCCACAGGTTGTCGAGCGGGATGTTCCGGAATGCGTCGGCCGGCACGCCGAAGTTGAGTGCGAGCACGTCGGGCGGCGTGTGCGCGACCCAGTCGGTCAGCAGCAGCGTGTTGAATTCGGACGCGCGGCCGTTATCGAACGCGAGCAGGAATTCGGCGCCGTCGGTGCCGAGGCCCTGCAGCGAATGCGGCAGGCCGGGCGGGAAATACCAGAGATCGCCGGTTTTCACGTCCTGCACCGATGGCCGCCCGAGTTCGTCGAGCACCGTGATCCGGCACCGGCCGTCGAGCATGATGGCCCACTCGGCCTGCTGGTGCCAGTGCATCTCGCGAATGCCGCCGCGCGTCAGGCGCATGTTGACGCCGGAAATGGTTTCGGAAATCGCAAAATCGTCCTGGGTAACTTCACGCGCCCATCCGCCATTTTGAATTCTTTTATGCGCATTATTGAACGAGGCCCAGAATAACGGCATGCCGTTGATATCGGTGGCCGGCGGATCCTGAAAGGACGGAAACTGGTTGGCAATAGCCGGATTTTTGGGCCCCGGATCGGTCAGGCTCTGGCGGTTGCGCGCATTGACCGCGCCTTCCGGCGGACTGTCCGGATTGCCGAACGAGGCGGCCTTCGCCGAGACCGCAATACCGGCGGCGGCAATGGCGCCGGCCGTATTCGCCAGCATCCTGCGTCGAGAAAGATTCGTCATGACTTCTCCTTCATTCTTGCGATCAAGTGAATTCCCATTACGGAACACATGCCGTTTTTCGGATTATCGAAAATCGAACATCCCGTCACGCAAGTTAAATACAATTCGACGAATAAATTAAATGAATTATTAACCTGAATTAATGATTTAAGCTGATCGACTTTAATTTTGTAATTATTGCGGTGCAGCGGAATGGCGGGAAGGGAACGGATTTCGGTGAATGAGGGGAGACGATTGCGCCCGGTCGTGACGACCCTGCATGGCGACAACACGCGATCGGGATACGACGCGGGCGACTCGAATCACCGATCGTTTCGAGCGGGCCCGTGCAGATGCGGATACGCCGGATCCCGGCGACCTGGGCCGCGACCGGAAGCGGTTCACTCTCGCGGCATCGCGTCGAGCCGTTGCGCGGCAAACCTCAAGCCGCCCAGAATCCGTTCCGCGACCCGCGCCGGAAAACCGGGCGGCAACGCCGCGGCGACCGATTCGATCACATGCGGCGTCATCGCGACGAGCCGTTCGACGATCGGCGTCGCGATATCGCCGAGCAGGCAGTGCTCGGCCATCGCGCTGAAGTGCCGTCGCGTGATGTCGCGCATCGCATAGTGCTTGCGCTTGCCGTGCACGGCCATCGCGAGCTTCGCCTTGTGCCACGACCACTGGTTCGCGCCGTCGCCTTCGACCGGCCAGATCGACATCACGTCGTAAAGCGGCGTCAGCCGGAAACGGCCGCCCGCCAGCAGGCGCAGGCTGAAGTTCTTCGCATGCCCGTCCGGTGCGGCAAGCATCCAGAACACGATCAGGGCGGCGAACAACGTGTCGAGATCTTCCCGCGACGTTTCGGAGCGGCGCAGGAGGCCTGCGAGATCGGGCACACCGGGGCCGCCGTGCGACTCGTACTTCAGATGAGGCGGCACGCCGAGCGCCTGGCAGAAGTCCTCCTGCGGCAAGCGCAACAGCCACCCGCCATCGCGATGCAACGCACGATCGAAGCGTGCGACGGACAGAACCTTGTGCGCGCCGAAACGCACGATTTCCGCTTGCGCGACCGACAGGCCGTACGCGCGCAGGATCGCGAGGCACAGCCACTCGTTCTCGACGGAGGCCGTCAGATCGGCCCGCTTGTTGCCGACCAGCCCGAGCGGCAATTTCAGAATATGCGTCGTCGGCGTCGCGCCGTGCGGGCGCATCCAGCGCCCGTCATGAAACAGCAGTGCGGTCTTTTCCTGCGCGCCGGCCAGCGACAGCCGGAAATCGTCGTCGTCCCCGCCTGCCGTCGCCACCCCGCTCGCCTGATCGAGCACGCGCGCCACGTCGTCGTCCGACAGCGGCGTACCGTCGATGCGATTCAGGCCGGTCGGCGCATCGTCCTCGCCGAGCAATTGCACCGCGCCGATGCAGTCGCGGCCGAGCGCGGCGAGCAGATCGAACGGCTCGGTCGTCGCCGTGCCGAACCGGGCGGCCAGGCGGCGCCGAATGGCATCGCTGTCCGGCAGCAGGTTGTCGAAGAAGTGATTCACGCGTTCGCCGCGCAGCGGTGCTTCGCCGACACCGAACGGCAGCGACAGCGACAACGGGCGGCCGACGGCCGATTGTTTCCAGTCGGCGTCGTACAGGAGTTCCATGTCGCCGCGTGCGGGAATCCGCCACGTGCCGACCCGCTGGCCGTTCGTCCAGATCGACAATGCGCGCGTGTGCGTTCTGCGTCCCATCGCTTACCACTCGACGTCGGCTGCGTCGTGTCCGTCCTTCGTGCGGATGCTGAGTTCGAGACCGTACAGCGCGGTCAGCTCGAGCAACTGGCTGAGCGACAGGCTTTCGGTACGCGTGGTTTCGAGCGACGACAAGCGCGACTGGCCCACGCCGATTCTCCCGGCCGCTTCCGCTTGCGTCAGGCCCTTTGCCTGACGCGCGGAAGACAGGATTTCGCCCAGTTGCGCGGACGTATTGACGATGAAGTTCACGGAATGGATCCCCGAAGACAATAAATGCAGTATATGCCTGACAGACATAAACGCAAATTATCTCTGTCAGAAATAAACGCAAAATATGCCTGACAGAGATAAAACCATACCCTTCCGGCGCGGACCGCCCCGCCGTCGAACGCACTTCCGACCCTATCACCTATCCTCACACCATAGTTTTTATCCGCTGGCGCGAATGATTTTGGCTTCGTTAGATGGATGACATTCGATCATCAGACGACAACGATCTAACAGCCGATGACCTGCGCGTTCGCCCGTACCGTCGAATCCCGCTATGCCGAGCTCACGCCGACCGCGAAGCGCATCGCGAGCTACATGCTCGCGAACCTCGACCGGCTCGGGCTCGAAACGGCCGACCAGATCGCCCGGCAGGCCGGCACGAGCGGCATCTCGGTCGGGCGCTTCCTGCGCAGCGTCGGCTACCGCAATCTCGACGACCTGAAACGCGAGCTGCGCGGCGGAGGCGATCGCCCGTGGATGATCACCGACCGGCTCGACGAATACCGCCGCGTCGCAGGTACGCAACCGGCCCGCGGCAACGGCAATGCCAATGCCGGCAACAGCCCGCTCGCATCGTCGCTCGAGCGCGAGCTCGATGCGATCCGTCACGTGTACCGCCTCGCCGAAGGCCCGGTGTTCGCGCAGGTGGCCGACCGGATCGCGCATGCGGACGCGGTATTCATCCTCGGCATCCAGTCGACGCGCGGGATCAGCAACGCGTTCAGCAGCTACCTCGAGTACCTGCGCCCGCGCGTGTTCTATTCCGACGGCCAGTCGGGCTCGTACGTCGATTCGCTGAACTCCGAATTCGAGCGGCCGTACTGCATCGTCACCGACACCCGCGCGTATTCGCGCAGCGCGCGCCGCTATTGCCAGGCGGCCGCCGAGCGCGGGCAGCCGTTCGCGCTGGTCACCGATCTCTCGTGCCCGTGGGCGCGCGACTGGCCGGCCGACCTGCTGCAGGTGAAGACCGACGTCGGCCAGTTCTGGGATTCGCTCGCACCGCTCACCTGCCTGTTCAACCTGCTGATCACGGCCGTGGTCGACCGCCTCGGCCCCGCGATCGACCGGCGCGTCGCGCGCAACCGCGAACTGCAGCACACGTTCGACCAATTCGAATCCTGAGCGAGCCCGACCGAACCCGAACCGCCAATGAACGACCACCGCCTCGTCGAAATCACGCCCGCCACCCATCGCGTCGACATCGACCTCGTCTACGCGACCGACCGCAACCTGACCGGCAAGCCAATCTACCGCCGCGCGCACTGCCTGCTGCTGGCGCCGGCCGAGGCCGCGTTGCGCCGCGCGGTGAACGTCGCCGCGCAGGCCGGCTTCACGCTGCGCATCTACGATGCGTACCGGCCGCCGCAGGCGCAGCAGGTGCTGTGGGATTTCCTGCCCGACCCGAACTTCGTCGCCGATCTCGGCCGCGGCTCGAATCACAGCCGCGGCACCGCGCTCGACCTGACGCTCGTCGGCGCGGATGGCGAGCCGCTCGACATGGGCACCGGCTTCGACGAGATGGTCGCCGCATCCGGCCACTTCCACGCGGGGCTGCCCGAAGCCGTGCAGCGCAACCGCCTGCTGCTGCTCGGCGTGATGCACGCGGCCGGCTTCGCGCATATCGACAGCGAATGGTGGCACTACGAACTGCCCGGCTCGCACGCGTTGCCGCAGATCGACAATGCGGCAAGCGGCCCGTGGCGCCTGATGTGATGGCCCGGCGCATGCCCCCCGACGTTCACGTTCAACGACTTCAACGACACATGGAGCGCAGATGAAACCCCTGACATCCCGGCTCGTCGCGGCGCTGGCCGCCGCATCCGTCCTCGCCGCCGTTCCGCTGTCCGCCGCGCATGCGGAGACGCCGAAGGACATGTTCGTGATGGCCACGCTGCTCGACGAATTCACGACGCTGGACCCGGGCGAGGTCTACGAGCTGGTGCCGGAGGAATACGTCGCGAACACGTACGACCGGCTCGTGCGCGTCGACCTGCGCGACCCGTCGAAATTCAACGGCGACGTCGCGCAGTCGTGGACGGTGAGCACCGACGGGCTGACCTACACGTTCAAGCTGCGCCCCGGCCTCAAGTTCCACTCGGGCAACCCGCTGACGGCCGACGACGTCGCGTGGTCGATCCAGCGCGCGGTGCTGCTCGACAAGGGGCCCGCGGCCGTGCTGACCGGCATCGGGCTCACGAAGGCGAACGTCGTCGCCAACGTGAAGAAGCTCGACGACCTGACGGTGTCGGTCACGACCGACCAGAAGTACGCGCCGACCTTCGTCCTGAATGTGCTGGGCTCCTGGCCCGCCTCCGTGCTCGACAGGAAGCTGCTGCTGTCGCACCAGCAGGGCAGCGACTTCGGCAACGCGTGGCTGAAGACCAACGAGGCCGGCTCCGGCGCGTACAAGCTGGTCAAGTGGACCGCCGGCGACAGCGTCGTGCTGCAGCGCTTCGACGGCTACCGGCTGCCGCTCGCGATGAAGCGCATCGTGCTGCGCCACGTGCCCGAAGCCGCGAGCCAGCGCCTGCTGCTGGAGAACGGCGATGTCGATGCGGCACGCGACCTGAGCCCCGACGATCTGGCGTCGGTCGTGAAATCCGGCAAGGCGAAGGTGTCGGCATCGCCGCAGGCGACGCTGCTGTATCTCGGCCTGAACACGAAGAATCCGACGCTCGCGAAACCCGACGTGCAGGAAGCGCTGAAGTGGCTCGTCGACTATGCGGGCATCCAGGGCAACGTGGTGAAGACGACCTACAAGGTTCACCAGACGTTCCTGCCCGAAGGTTTCCTCGGCACGCTGAACGCGAACCCGTACCGGCTCGACGTCGCGAAGGCGAAGGCGCTGCTCGCGAAGGCCGGCGTGCCGAACGGGTTCTCGGTGACGATGGACGTGCGCAACGATTATCCGTACACCGAAATCGCGCAGGCCGTGCAGGCGAACTTCGCGCAGGCGGGCATCAAGGTGCAGCTGATCCCCGGCGACAACAAGCAGACGCTCGCGAAATACCGCGCGCGCCAGCACGACATCTACATCGGCGAATGGTCGGCCGACTACATCGATCCGCACAGCAACGCGCAGGGTTTTGCGTGGAACCCCGACAATTCCGACAAGTCGAGCTATAAAATGCTGGCCTGGCGCAACAGCTGGGACATTCCGCAACTGACGAAGGAAACCGACGCCGCGCTCGCCGAGCCGACCGCCGCGAAACGTGCGCAACGGTATCAGGCGATGCAGAAGGAGATGCTCGCGCACTCGCCGTTCGTGATCATGTTCGAGAAAGTCGCGCAGGTCGCGACGCGGCCCGGCGTGAGCGGGCTCGAAGTCGGGCCGATCAACGATCTCGTGTCGTACCGCAACCTGAAGAAGCAATGAGATTCACCGCATGTCGACTCCCGCCTCCTCCCTCGAAGCCCTGCGCACGCTGCCCGCGCGGCGCCCGGCCGTGCGCTGGGCACTGCGCGTGCTGCGCTGGGCGCTCACGCTCGCCGTCACGTTCGCGGGGCTGCTCGCGCTGACGTTCGTGATCGGCCGCAAGGTGCCGATCGATCCCGTGCTCGCGATCCTCGGTGATCGCGCGTCGGCCGACGCGTATGCGGCCGAACGCATCGCGCTCGGGCTCGACAAGCCGCTCGTCACGCAGTTCCTGATCTATGCGCGCGACGTGCTGCACGGTCATCTCGGCATGTCGCTGCTGACCGCGAACCCGGTGCTCGACGACATCAAGCGCGTGTTCCCGGCCACGCTCGAACTGGCGACGATCGCGACGTTGATCGGCATCGCGATCGGCGTGCCGCTCGGCGTCGCGGCCGCGGTGAAGCACAACCGCCCGATCGATCACATCGCACGCTTCGTCGGCCTGATCGGCAATTCGGTGCCGGTGTTCTGGCTCGGGCTGATGGGGCTGCTGCTGTTCTATGCGCGGCTGCACTGGGTCGGCGGCCCGGGCCGGCTCGATCCCGTGTACGACGGGATGGTCGACCCGCGCACCGGCAGCCTGCTGATCGACGCGGCGCTCGCCGGCGAGTGGGACGTGTTCCGCAACGCGGTGTCGCACATCGCGCTGCCGGCCGCGATCCTCGGCTACTACTCGGTCGCGTATCTCAGCCGGATGACGCGCTCGTTCATGCTCGACCAGCTGAGCCAGGAATACATCGTCACCGCGCGCGCGAAAGGCTTGCCGGAGCGCCGCGTGATCTGGCGGCATGCGTTCGGCAACATCGCGGTGCCGCTGCTCACCGTGATCGCGCTCACGTACAGCAACCTGCTCGAAGGCTCGGTGCTGACCGAGATCGTGTTCGCGTGGCCCGGGCTCGGCTCGTACCTGACCGGCGCGCTGCTGAACGCCGACATGAACGCGGTGCTCGGCGCGACGCTCGTGATCGGCGCGATGTTCATCACCGTCAACCTGCTGACCGACGCGCTGTACCGCGTGTTCGATCCGCGCGCGCGCTGAGGCGCCGACACGACATGACCGCTTCCACCCTGCTGCTTTCATCGCCCATGCCGAAGGTCGTCCAACCATGAACGCCGAGCGTCTCACGCTGCGCGCGTGGCTGCTGTCCGACGCGCCCGCGTCGCGCTCGCAGGCCGCACTCGGCCTCGCGTATCGCCGCTGGCGCCGTTTCGCCGCCAACCCGCTCAACCTGTTCGGGCTCGCGATCCTCGTCGCGCTGATCGTCGTCGCGATCGTCGGCCCGCTGATCATGCCGCACGATCCGCTGCGCCAGGTGCTGTCCGACCGGCTGCTGCCGCCCGGCTCGCCGTCGCACTGGCTCGGCACCGACCAGCTCGGCCGCGACATCCTTTCGCGGCTGATCGCCGGTTCGCGCCTCACGCTCGGCATTGCGCTGCTCGTCGTCGTGATCGTCGTGCCGATCGGCCTCGCGATCGGCACGACGGCCGGCTATTGCGGCGGCTTCGTCGACAGCGTGCTGATGCGCATCACCGACATCGCGCTCGCGTTCCCGAAGATCGTGCTCGCACTCGCATTCGCGGCCGCGCTCGGGCCCGGCGTGATCAACGCGGTCGTCGCGATCTCGATCACCGCATGGCCCGCGTATGCGCGGCTCGCGCGCGCGGAGACGATCCGCATCGCGCAGGCCGACTTCATCCACGCCGCCCGCCTGCAGGGTGCGTCGGGCCCGCGCATCCTGCTGCGCTACATCGTGCCGCTGTGCATGTCGTCGGTGATCGTGCGCGCGACGCTCGACATGGCCGGCATCATCCTGACCGTCGCGGGCCTCGGCTTCCTCGGCCTCGGCGCACAGCCGCCGAGCCCCGAGTGGGGCTTCATGGTCGCGTCGGGCCGCAACGTGCTGCTCGACGCGTGGTGGGTCGCGACGCTGCCCGGCATCGCGATCCTGCTCGTGAGCCTCGCGTTCAACCTGCTCGGCGACGGGCTGCGCGACGTCTTCGATCCCCGCCATGGAGCGTGACATGCCGATGAATACCGCCACCGCGCCCGCGCCGCTCTGCGAGATCGACGGGCTGAAGATCGGCTTTCGCGGGCACGACGGCACCGTCACCGATGCCGTGCGCGACCTGTCGCTGACGCTCGCGCCCGGCGAACGCCTCGGTATCGTCGGCGAATCGGGCTCCGGCAAATCGCTGACGGGCCGCGCGCTGCTCGGCCTGCTGCCCGACGCCGCGCGCTGGACGGCACGCACGATGCGCTTCGCGGGCCACGACCTGCTCGCGATATCGCCGCGCGAACGCCGGCGGCTGTGCGGCAGCCAGATGGGCATGATCCTGCAGGACCCGAAATATTCGCTGAACCCGGTGATGACGGTCGCGAAGCAGATGGGCGAAGCGTTCCGGCTGCACGAGCCCGGGCTGCGCGGCCGCGCGCTGCGCGAGCGGATCGTCGAGGCGCTCGAGGCCGTGCAGATCCACGACCCGGCGCGCGTGGCCGATGCGTATCCGCACGAGCTGTCGGGCGGCATGGGCCAGCGCGTGATGATCGCGATGATGGTGTCGACCGGCCCGCGCCTGCTGATCGCCGACGAACCGACCTCCGCGCTCGACGTCGCCGTGTCGATGCAGGTACTCGCGGTGCTCGACGCGATGATCGCGCGCCATGGCACGGGCCTGATGTTCATCAGCCACGACCTGCCGCTCGTGATGTCGTTCTGCGATCGCGTCGCGGTGATGTACGCGGGCCGCGTGGTCGAAACCTGCGCCGCGCGCGACCTGCGCAACGCTTCCCATCCCTATACGCGCGGGCTGCTCGCGGCGAACCCGCCGCTCGCGAATCCGCCGGACGAACTGCCCGTGCTGCGGCGCGATCCGGCGTGGCTCGAACCCGCGCCGCATGCCGGCACGCCCGCCGATCGACAGGAGGCCGCACGATGATCGACGTCGATCACGCATCGATCCGTTTCCCGACCCGCACGGGTCACGTCGACGCCGTGCGCGACGCGAGCTTCGCGGTGCGCGACGGCGAGGTGTTCGGGCTCGTCGGCGAATCGGGTTCCGGCAAGTCGACGCTGCTGCGCGCGCTGACGGGCCTCGTGCCGCTCGCGTCCGGCAGCCTGTCGATCGACGGACGGCCGGTCGGCGGCACGCCCGATCGTGCATTTCGCCGCCACGTGCAGATGGTGTTCCAGGACCCGTATGCGTCGCTGCATCCCCGCTTCACGGTCGACCAGACGCTGCGCGAGCCGCGGTCGATCCACGGCATGCGCGACACCGATGCGCGCATCGCACGCGCGCTGTCCGAGGTCGGGCTCGGCCCCACGTTCCGGTTTCGTTATCCGCACCAGTTGTCGGGCGGCCAGCGGCAGCGCGTCGCGATCGCACGCGCGCTGATCGTCGAGCCGCGCGTGCTGCTGCTCGACGAGCCGACGTCCGCGCTCGACGTGTCGGTGCAGGCCGAGATCCTGAACCTGCTGCGCCGGCTGCATCGCGAACGCAACCTGACGATGATCCTCGTCAGCCACAACCTCGCGGTGATCGGCTTCCTGTGCCAGCGCGTCGCCGTGATGCAGCAGGGCGAGATCGTCGAGCAGTTGCGGATCGAGGACGTGCGGGCCGGACAAGTGGCGCGCGACTACACGCGCACGCTGCTGAATGCGACCGAAGGCTACCGCCGTCTCGAGCCGGCGCCTGACGCGCCGGCCGCGTGACATCCGCACGTCGCGCCGCCATGCGATACTCGGCGGGCCACGCACCGGCTTGCCGCCGCATGGAACCCTTGTGCACTGCACGGGTCAATTTACTTTCGTCAACAGCTCAACAGCAATAGGGAGGCGTTCATGCTGCAATTCATCGAAACCCTGGTCGTCGGGCTCATCGTCGGCCTCCTCGCCCGCGCGCTCAAGCCCGGCGACGACAAGATGGGTATCCTGATGACCGTCGTGCTCGGCGTCGTCGGCTCGCTGGTCGCCGGCTACGTCGGCCGTGCGGCAGGCTGGTATGCGCCGGGCCAGGGCGCGGGCTGGATCGCGTCGATCGTCGGCGCAATCGTGCTGCTCGTGATCGTCGGCGCGGTACGCAAGCGCATGAACTGAACCGCGCACCTGCGCCCCAACGCAAAACGCCGCTCGAGACGAGCGGCGTTTTTGCTTTCCGGGCGGCGCGAGGCCGTTGCCCGCACAACGGTCGCGGAGACCGTTCGCCGTTCGATCTTATCTCCCCCGGCTTTTCCCTGACTTGCGATTGCGCAGATTCGGCCTACATTGGTTCAAGCAATTCGCAATCGTTTGCCCATAGCCATTATTTCGATTTTTTCATTCAAGAGGTCCGATGGTTCTGCCGTTTACGCATACAGCATCGCGGCGTTGACGGACTGCCACCCGAGCGGCCCCGCTGCGACGCGCTTCCTCTCTGGAGCCTGTCATGAAGCATCGCCATATCGCCGCCTCGTTCGCCCTGGCTGCCTCGCTTCTGGCCACTTCCTCGTCCTTCGCTGCCGGCGCGTCCGGCATCATCCACTTCTCCGGCATGATCGTCGAGCCGCCCTGCTCGTTCGCGCTCGATACGGCCGATGTCGCCAACGGGCGCGTACGCGCCGACTGTCCGCGCCCGGCAACCGGCCAGATCGCGTTCGTCGACGCGGCGAGCCAGCAGGCGATCAAGACCACGACCTTTACTCAGGCCTCGCGCGCAATCGTTTTACCGAACCGTCCCGGCAACAATCACGCACCGATGATCGCGGTCGTGACATACCAGTAAAGCCGTTCGCCGGCGCGACGCACGGCGGGTTCCGCACGCCGGTTCGGTGAACGTGCGCGCGTCGCCGCTCAGTCGCGATGGCGCGCGATCCAGTCGCTGAACGCGCGGATCTTCTGCTGGCTGCCGATGGTCTCGGGATACACGAAGAAGTAACGCGCGCCGGTTTCGAGCACGATGTCGAACGGCCGTTCGAGCCGGTGTGCACTGACGTCGTCGTCGACGAGCGTCACGTCGCCGATCGCGACGCCGAAGCCCTGCATCGCCGCGTTCGTCGCGAGATCGAGCGTGTCGAACGTCGGCCCGCGCGCGGGATCGACACTGCGCTCGCCCGCATGATCGAGCCACGCACGCCAGTCGCGATGGTCTCGCGTCGGATGCAGCAGCGTATGGCGCGCGAGATCGCCGACCGCATCGAGCGGCGACGCCTGCCGCAGCTCGGGCGCGCACACGGGTGTCAGCCGCTCGTCGAACAGCGGCAGTGCGAACACGCCGGGGCCCGGCGCCGTGCCGTAGACGACGGCCGCATCGAACGGCTCGGTCGAGAAATCGACGACGTGCTGCCACGCGGTCGTGATCTGCACATGGAGATCGGGATGCTCGCCCTGGAAGCGCATGATGCGCGGCAGCATCCAGCGCATCACGCAGGTGGGCACCTTCAGCGCGAGATCGGTGCGCTGGCGCGTGAGCTTCATCGAGATGTCCTCGATCCGCGCGAAGCTCTCGTTGACGACCGGCAGCAACTGCTCGCCCTCCGCCGTCAGCGTGAGCCCCTTCGCATGCCGCTTGAACAGCGGAAAGCCGTAATGCGCCTCGAGCGTCTGGATCTGCCGGCTCACCGCGCCCTGCGTGATGCACAGCTGCTCGGCCGCGCGCGTGAAGCTGCGGTGGCGGGCCACCGTCGAGAAGATCTGCAGTGCGTGCAGGGGCGGAAGTCGGCGCATGAAGAAGGCAAACGCAAAAACGGCGCGGAAGGGCCGCGCGCCGGCTCCGGCGCGCGCTGTCCGACACGATAAGCCAAACGCCGGTTTTGCGCGAGGAGCGACGCGCTCAGGCCGTCGCGGTGAGTGCACCCGCCACGATGCGCGCCGCCGACGCGACGACGTCCGCGCGGGCCGCCGCCGCGGCTTGCGGCTGCGTGAACGACACGGCCATCACGATCGGCGCACGCGACGGTGGCCACAGCACCGCGACGTCGGTCGTCGTGCCGTAACCGCCCGTGCCGGCCTTGTCCGCGATGCGCCAGCCGGGCGGCACGCCCGCCGCGATGCCGGTCGCGCCGCGCGCGCCGCCGACCATCCATTCCGTCAGCTGCGCGCGCTGCGCGTCGGGCAGCGTGTTGCCGAGCAGCAGCCGCTGCAGCGTGTCGATCATCTCGACCGGTGTCGACGTGTCCCGCTCGTCGCCGGGCGCCGCGTGATTCAGTTCGGGTTCCCAGTGATCGAGGCGGAACGACGTGTCGCCGCTCGCGCGCGCGAACGACGTGACGGCTTGCGGGCCGCCCAGCACACCCATCAGCAGGTTGCCGGCCCCCTTGTCGCCCGACTGCAGCATCGCCACGCACAGCTGCTCGATCGTCATGCCCGTGTCGACGTGGCTTTCCGTGACCGGCGAGCCCGACACGATTTCATAGCGGCGGTAAAGAATTCGGCGCGGCAGCAGCGAAGCGTCGAGCGAGCCGCGCGCGAGCATCGCGGCAGCCGCGACGACCGCATACGTGCCGCACAGCGGGAAGCGTTCGCGCGCATGGTGAGCGATGCGCACGCCGTTCGACGTATCGAGCGCGGCGACACCGAGCCGGCCGTTCGACGCCTTCTCGAGCGCGGTCAATTCGGCCTGGGCGGTATGGGCGCGCCCCTGGTCGGCGACCGGCGCGGACGTGCACGCGGCGACGAACGGCGCGGCCACGGCGGCAAGCAACAGCGAGCGGCGTGTCGGAGAGTGTTCCATGGATGAGGTGTGTTCTGTCTTCTGTCGGAAACGGTGGCACGAAGCAACGCGGGCGCGCTTCAACGAAGCGCCCGCGTTCGCGCCGGCGGCCGGCCCGCGACGGTATTCACCGCGCATCCCCTGAAGATGGCCGTCGGCCCCGCGTGAAGCACGGGATTCGCATGAACAGGCCCTAGCGTAGCAGCGACCGCCGCCACGTTCCAGCGAAACGACCCTGCCTCACCCTTGCGACGAAGGCAGGTACGGCATCGGATTGACCGGCTTGCCGTCGCGCCGCACTTCGAACAGCAACGCGACACGCGAGTTGTCGAGGTCGCCCATCTCGGCGATCTCGTCGCCCTGGCGCACGATGTCGCCTGTCTTCACGAGCAGCCTGCGGTTGTGCGCATAGGCGGTCAGGAAATCCGCGTTGTGCTGGACGATGATCAGGCTGCCGTAATCGTTCAGGCCGGTGCCGGCGTACATCACGCGGCCGTCGGCCGCGGCGCGGACCGGGTCGCCCGGCCGGCCGGCGATCTGGATGCCGCGGTTCTGCCCCGGCCGGAACCCGTCGACGATCTTGCCGTTGGCGGGCCACTTGAGCGCGACACCGCCCGCATGCCGCTTCGTTTCCTTGACGACCTGACGGTCGCTCGCGGTCGACGCGGTGGCCTGCGCCGATGCCGGGCTGCTCCCCGCGCCATTGCTCGCAGCCGACGACGCGGCCTGCATGCCGGCTGCGCCCGGCGGCGGCAGCGGCTGCTGCCTGACGATGCGCAGCACCTGCCCCATGCGCAGCCTGCCGTTCGCGCCCAGCTTGTTCCAGGTGCGCAGGTCGGCAATGCTGCAGCCGTTCGCGGACGCGATGCCCGTCAGCGTGTCGCCGCGCTTCACGATGTACTTCTGCGCAACGAGAATCGGCGCGGGAGGCGGGGTGACGGCCGCCGGCGCAACGGCCGGCGGGCTCGACGGTAATGACTGTGCCGCCAGCGTGTCGCTCGGCGGAACGGACTGCGTGCTTGCACAACCGGCCATGACGAGCACGGCGGCCAGGCCCGGCAGCCACGCCGCGTGACGGTGAATCTCGCGCGATTTCATGGACGATCCGACTCCGGTTTGACAATCTTTCAAGCATCTCAAAAACGGAACGGCCGACGTGTAACCGGATGAAAACAATGATGACAAACGATCACGAACCGGATGCCGGCCGGCATTCGCTACCGGTAATACGGTCCGATTCGGAAAAACTTGATGGTCTTTTCGCGCGGAAGCGGAAGAATTTTCGTTCTGTAAAACTATGGCGAACTCATTTTGATAGGCGTCGCAGCGTACCACTGCGGCGCGCCGCGACGCTCAACGCAGCCACGCGGCCAGTTCGGAACAGGCCCACGCGATGCCGATGCACAGGAACAGCACGTGCAGCGCGATCTTGAACGACACGCCCCACGATGGATCGATCCGCATGACAGGCTCCCCTGGTTGAAGTGCGGCCATGATCCGTCATCGATCGCGCCCCGAAAATTCGGAACCGGCGAATCAGGCCTCAGGCCAAGCCTGAGACCCCGGCCGCGGTTCCCTGCTAACTTATCGGCCATTCCAACACGATCGCCCCCACCCTCATGCGCTTCGACCTGACCGACCTGCGGCTCTTCCTGAACATCTGCGACGCCGGCACGATCACGAGCGGGGCCGAGCGGACCCACATCACGCTGCAGGCCGCGAGCGAACGCATCCGCGGCATGGAGGACGAGCTCGGCGTACCGCTGCTGCACCGGACCAAGGCGGGCGCGCAGGCCACCGACGCAGGCCGCGCGCTCGAACACCACGCGCGCACCGTGCTGCAGCAGATCGACCACATGCGCGGCGAACTGCAGCAATTCGGCCAGGGGTTGCGCGGGCATATCCGGCTGCTGTGCAACACGGCGTCGCTGAGCGAATACCTGCCCGACGCGCTGGCCGACTACCTGCCGCATCATCCGAAGCTGTCGATCAGCGTCGAGGAGCGCTCGAGCCAGGAGATCGTGCATGCGATCCGCAACAAGACGGCCGAGGTCGGCATCGTCGCCGATTCGGTCGGGCTCGGCGGGCTCGAACAGAAGCCGTTCCGCGAGGACTGGCTGATCGTCGTCGTGCCGGCCGCGCATCCGCTCGCGTCACACGACAAGGTTGCGTTCGACACGATCGCCGACGCCGACTTCATCGGCCTCACCGACGGCAGCGCGCTGCAGGTGCATCTCGCCGACCAGGCGCGCGCGCTCGGCAAGCGGATCCGCTACCGCGTGCAGCTGAAGAGCTTCGACGCGATCTGCCGCGTGATCGCCAGCGGCGTGGGCATCGGCATCGTGTCGCGCCATGCGGCCGAGCGCGCGATGCAGACGATGGACGTGCGGCTCGTCGAGCTGTCCGATCCGTGGAGCCACCGCCGCCTGAAGCTGTGCGCGCGGTCGTTCGATGCGCTGCCGAAGTACACACGCGAGTTCGTCGCGTTCCTGTCGGGCGACGCACCGCCGCCGTAACGCGCGCCGCGCCCGACTCGCCCCATCGACAGACGGAGACTTGGCCATGACCGATACCGATCTCGCCACCCGCTATCGCGCGTATATCGACTGCCTGAACCGGCAGGACTGGACGTCGCTCGGCGAGTACGTGTCCGACGACGTGATCCACAACGACCGGCCGCTCGGCCTCGCCGGTTACCGCGCGATGCTGGAACAGGATTTCCGCGACATTCCCGATCTGCGTTTCGAGATCCGGCTGCTCGTGTGCGAGCCGCCGCGCGTCGCGTGCCGCCTTCGCTTCGCGTGTTCGCCGAAAGGGACGTTCATGGGGCTCGCCGTCGACGGCCGCAAGGTCACGTTCGCCGAGAACGTGTTCTACGAGTTTCACGCAGGCAAGATCCGCCAGGTGTGGTCGGTGATCGACAAGGCGGCGATCGAAAAGCAGCTTTGAACGTCGTCGAAACGACGGGTCGTGGCGTGCGGTGGCCGGTGGTCAGGGGTGACTCCATGCACTTCGATTCTTATGGATAACGTTTTCTCTCATTACGTGTCGAGAACCCGTTTCCGTGTCATGCTCCGCCCGCCACGCCAACGCGCGATCGCTCTCGCGCGATGACCGCTCGACCATCAGGAAAATTCCGGCGATTCACGCGTCATTCCGATTCCCCTCCCACGCCCTCTGCTCCCGCCATCCGGGTTTCTACCGGCGCATCCGATGTGAAAGTTCATTGACATCGCACCGTCCAATGCCTAAATTTGGAAAACGTTTTCCAATGCATCCGCACGACGCCGGTCACGGCCCGTGCAGGGAGAACGCTTGCCCGCTCGAGTGGTAATTCAGGCCGTCCGTCTTCAGGGATCAGGGTTGCAAGGCGGCGGCCACGCACGGGCATCGAGCGCGGCAACGGCCACACCCGCCCGTCCGTCATCACTATTCAAAACTGGAGACACAATGCATCCGCGCAGCAGATTCGCGCTCGGCGCCGCGCTCAGCGCCCTTTCCGTCCTGTTCGTCAGTGCCTGCGGCGGCAACGACATCACCGATCCGCCGTCGTCGTCGTCCCCGCCATCGAACTCGACGCCGACGTCGCCGCCCGCCTCCGCGCTCGCGGCGAACTCGCTGCAGGCGCTCGTCTACGGCGCGGCCGACACGAGCGTGCCGGCCGGCACGGATACGCCGATCACGATGATGGGCCAGATGCGCGCGCTGTTCGACCTGATTCGGAAGTCGCCCGACTTCACGCAGGTCGTGATGGATCTCGGCGACGGCACGCCCGTCCACGTGCTCGACACGAACACCGGCGACAAATTCCTGCCCGGCAAGCTCGCGCTCGGCCTGTCGTACATCCTGATCGACATGAAGTCGAAGAACGATCCGCAATACGCGAGCTACCTCGCGACCTACCAGAAGATCACGACCGCGATGATGGCGCAGTCGGGCGGCAACTATACGTATGCGAATACGTCGTGGGGCGAGTACTACTATCTCGTCGCGCTGAACAACCTGCAGGCGCACGGGATGCTCAACGAAGTCTTCAGCGACGCGATGCTCGCGACGCTGCAGCAGCGGCTGCGGTTCTGCGACAT
Source organism: Burkholderia sp. Bmkn7 (assembly GCF_041103175.1). Taxonomy (NCBI): domain Bacteria; kingdom Pseudomonadati; phylum Pseudomonadota; class Betaproteobacteria; order Burkholderiales; family Burkholderiaceae; genus Burkholderia; species Burkholderia sp. Bmkn7. Next base: position 2,492,603 of record NZ_JBGCUH010000002.1, read on the forward strand.
GTTCGGCCCCGACGCGAGCGGCAAGGTCGACACGTGCCCGGCCGCCGGCACGCCGATCGACATCGCGTCGCTCAACACCGCACAGAACTACTATGCGGTGTCCTACGGAATCGCCGGGCTGCGCCAGAAGCTCGGCTGGAGCAGCCCGTCGTTCGCATCGAAGGCCGATCCATCGGTCGCGACGATGGGCGCGCGCGACGCGTTGCTGTACACGCTCACGAACCATATCCGCAACGACTCGTCGGGCGGCTTCTCGGACGAAGCGTCGAACACGCACACGACCTACTACGACCAGGCGCGCTTCGACCGCTACAGCACGCTGCTGATCGGCGAAGTGACCGAGCGCACGTTCGAGATGGGCAACGAAGCGAATTTCACGCCGGAACTGAAGGGGTATCTGCGCAAGTCCGTCGACCTGATCCTGCCGCAGCTGAACGGCGACGGCGAAGGCTTCAACTACGGCCGCTCGATCGGCCCGTACGGCGATTCCGCGTTCATGGAAGTGCTGACGGCCGCGGCCAACGCCGGCGTGCTGTCCGACCAGGAGAAGCAGGTCGCCTACACGTTCATCACGAAGGCGGCGCATCGCTTCGACACGTTCTGGTACGACCCGTCGCTGCCGACGCCCTCGGTGAACATGTGGGTCAAGGGTCGCGGCACGGACGCGTATCGCGGCAAGCCGCGCGTGATGGGCGAGAACTTCAGCCTGCTGCACCAGTACCTGTACGTGAACGCATGGTGGAACAAGCTCGGCTTCGGCGGCAAGGCACCGATGGCCGACGCCGACTACAACGCATGGCTCGACGCGCGCCCGCACTACACGCTCACCTGGTACAACCAGCCGAACGACCCCGCGCATCCGTACAGCGCGGCCCTGGTGACCGTGCGCGACGGCCGGCGCGTGATCAACCTGAATCTCAGCCAGGCGCCCGACTACAACTCGTTCACGCCGTACTACCCGGTGCCGTCCTCCGACAAGCTCACCTACGGCACGACCGATCTCGGCTACGCGTTGCTGATTCCGCAGGTGTCGTACAACGGCAAGACCTACATTCCCGTCACGTACTACAAGAACCTGAATGTCCAGCAAGTCAACGGGCAGGTGATCGTGTCGTTCGATACCGCGAAGTTCCGGCTCGCATCGAAGAACGCGGCGTACACGACGGATCTCGACCTCCAGGTGCACACGGTGCTGACGTTCGCGCACGGCTCGGTGGCGCGCAGCGACACGCTGAGCACCGGCACGCTCACCGGCAACCTGTCGGTCGAAACGGACTTCACGTCGTTCGCGGATTTCGCGTCGACGCAGGCCAACGGCGACGGCGTGTCGGTCGCGTACGCGAACAGCCCCGCGACCGGTTATGCGACGACCGGGTTCGACAACTGCGCGCTGTCCGCCTTCGATACGGTGAACGGCACGACGAATCCGCTGTCGACGACGCCGATCGGGCAGTTGCATTCGAACTTCGCGTGCACGACGAAGCCGTTCGCGCTCGGCGCGGGCGCGACCCGTACGTTCGGATGGACCCTGAAGTACGCCGACCCGGCCTGAGCGGGGTGACCCGCGCCCGGTGAATGCGCCCGAAGCCGGTTTCGTCAGCCGGCTTCGGGATCGTCACGGACAGCGGGCATCACGCTCGCCGGCGATGCCCGCTCACCGCCACCCCGAAGCCGCCATGTACGCGCCGAGTGTGATCAGCCCGACGAAGAAGCAGCGCTTGAAGGCCTTCTCGCTCATCACGCGCCGTGCATATTGCCCGCCGGCCATAGCCGCCAGCGCCGGCACGAGCGCGAGCGCCGACACGCCGAGATCGACCGTCTCCAGCGCGCCCGTCACGCGCAACTGCAGGCCGAGCACGATCGTCGAGGCGGTGAACGACAGCCCGAGCGCCTGGATCAGGTCGTCCTTCGGCAGCCGCAGCGCCTGCAGGTACGGCACGGCCGGCACGACGAACACGCCGGTCGCGGCCGTCACGACACCCGTCAGGTAGCCGACCACGGCCGACAGCCATTTTTCGTGGCGCCCCGGCGCGGGCAGCCGCGCGGCGGCAAGCCCCCACAGTCCGTAGAGGATCAGCACCACGCCGAGCGCCGCATGCGTCCAGGTGCTGCCGGCCGCGAGCGCGGGCAACCCGCCCGTCAGCGTGCCGATCGTCAGGCCGGCGAGCAGCGGCCACAGCCTGCGCAGCAACGGCCCGAACGACGGGCCGAGCCACAACTGCCACACGTTGGTGATGAACGACGGCACGAGCAGCAGGCTCGCGGCGGCCGACGGCGGCATCGCGAGCGTCAGCAAGCCCATCGCGATGGTCGGCAGGCCGAGCCCGATCATTCCCTTGACCGCGCCGGCCAGCAGGAAAACCACCGCGACGATCGTCAGCGTGTGAATGTGCATGAAAGGCATTCCGTCCGGTTGAGTACGGCGCCGATGGTGAACCCCGATCGCGCCGCCCGCCATCTGGCTTTGCCTGAGGCTGGCTCGGGCCTGCCGCGCGGAGCCGGCGCGGCCGGCGCACGCGCGCATTCGCATACCGCGCCGCCGCCGTTCGGCGCACGCCGGCCTTCGTTCAACGCAGGTCGCGTGCGCCGGCTACCGGCCCGGTCGATCCGTCCCCATGAAATGCCCCCCGTCACTGCTCGCTGTCGAGGTGAGCCATCTGTGCGGCCGGATAGCGCTCACCGGCAGCCGCCCCGGCGGGAACCGCCGCTTCGATGCGCATGATGTCATTGACCGTTAGTTGCATCTCTGCCGCCTGCAGCGCGTCCTGGAGTTGCGTGCGCTTGCGCGCGCCGATCAGCGGCACGATATCGCCGCCGCGCGACAGCACCCACGCGATCGCGACCTGCGCGGGATTGCGGCCCTTCTCGTCGGCGATGGCGCGCAGCGCATCGACGAGCGCGAGGTTGTGCGCGAGGTTCTCGCCCTGGAAGCGCGGGCTCGCCGCGCGGAAATCGCGCTCGCCCTGCCGCGCCGTGCTCCAGCGCCCGCCGAGCAGCCCGCGCGACAACACGCCGTAGGCCGTCACGCCGATCCCGAGTTCGCGGCACGCGGGCAGGATCCCGGCCTCGATACCGCGCGACAGCAGCGAATATTCGATCTGCAGGTCGGAGATCGGCGCGACGGCCGCCGCGCGGCGGATCGTGTCGACGCCGGCTTCCGACAGGCCGATATGGCGCACGTACCCGGCCTTCACGAGATCGGCGATCGCGCCGATCGTCTCCTCGATCGGCACCGCCGGATCGACGCGCGCCGGCCGGTAGATGTCGATGTAGTCGGTGCCGAGCCGTTTCAGCGAGTACGCGACGAAGTTGCGGATCGCCGCCGGCCGCGCGTCGTAGCCCGCAAACCCGCCGGCCGGATCGCGCAGCGCGCCGAATTTCACGCTGATCAGCACCTGGTCGCGCGCCCGGCCGCGCAGCGCATCGCGGATCAGCATCTCGTTGTCGCCCATTCCGTAGAAATCGCCGGTGTCGAGCATCGTGATGCCGTGGTCGAGCGCCGCGTGCAGCGTCGCGATGCTCTCGGCGCGATCGGCCGGCCCGTAGAAGTCCGACATTCCCATGCAGCCCAGCGCGAGCGCCGATACCCGCGGGCCCGACCGGCCCAGTTCACGCCTATCCATGTCCGTTTCCTCGAGTGATGAATCAACAGGCAGGATTCTGGGCGCATCGCGACGCGCGATAAATGCGAAACACTCCACCAAACCATTCGACGCTGATTAACAATGGAGCCTGTCCATCCGCCCACACCCCCGCCCCGCATGGATCATCTGCATGCAATGCGCATCTTTGCGCGCGTCGCCCATCTCGGCAGCTTCACGAAGGCGGCCGAGCAGTTGCAACTGCCGCGCCCGACAGTCAGCAACGCCGTCCAGTATCTGGAAAAGCACCTGAAGGTCCGCCTGCTGCAGCGCACGACACGGCGCGTCGCGCTGACGGCCGAGGGTGCGACCTACTACGAGCGCTGCATGCGGTTGCTGGCCGATCTCGACGATGCGGAAACGCTGTTCGAGGACGCCGGCGCGACGCCGCGCGGCGCGATCCGCGTCGACCTGCCCGAGCGCTTCGCGGTGAACCAGATGATTCCGGCGCTACCGGATTTCCACGCACGCTACCCCGACCTGCGCGTCGTGATCGGCACGACCGACCGCTTCGTCGATCTCGTCGCCGACGGCATCGACTGCGCGGTGCGGGTCGGCACGATGTCCGACACGTCGCTCGTCGCGCGGCGCATCGGCGAGCTGGCGCAGATCAACTGCGCGGCGCCCGCGTATCTGGCGCGCCACGGCACGCCGCGCTCGCCGGACGAGCTGCCGGACCACGTCGCGGTCGGCTATTTCTCGAGCCGAACGGGCCGTGAGCTGGACTGGGAATATGCGGACATGGATACGGGCGAGCTGCACGCGGTCAAGATGCGCAGCATCGTGTCGGTCAACAGCTCGCAGGCGTATCTCGCGTGCTGTCTCGCGGGCCTCGGGCTGATCCAGGCGCCGCGCGAAGGGCTCGGGCCGCTGCTGGCGGACGGCTCGCTGGTCGAGGTGCTGCCGGAATGGAATGCCGAGCCGCTGCCCGTGTCGGTGGTGTTTCCGACCGGGCGGCATCTCGCGCCACGCGTGCGGATCTTCGTCGACTGGCTCGCGGAGACGCTCGGCGGCCCGTACCGGGCGGGCTGACGCGGGCTGGGGCCGGGGCGCCGGCCCCCGCCGGTCGAACCGCTCAGAACTTGTGGCGGATCGCGGCGCGCACCGCGAACTGGTTCGACGACGCCGACGGCCCGTCCGTCCCGACCACGTAGCCGCCGTCGGCCGCGGTGCCGGTCTTGTCGCCGGCAACCTTCTGCCATGCGCCCTGCAGGTAAACGTCGGTGCGCTTCGACAGGCTGTAGTCGGCCATCAGGCCGACCGTGTGATATTTCGGCTTGAACGATCCGGCCGCGGCATCGAACTTGCCGTCCGTGTACACGTACTGCGCGCCGAGATAGAAATCGGGCGTGAGCTGGTACTTGCCGTTGATCTCGAAGTTCTGGAACTTCGTCGCGGTCAGCCCGAGGCCGGCGAACGTCGAAGCCGGCAGGTAGACCGTCGATACCGGATTCTTCACGTCAGTCTTCGTGTAGACGAAACCGACCGTGGCCTGGCCGAACGTGTAGTTGACGCCGCCGCCGAAGATCCGCAGGCGGTCGGCGACGAAGTTCGCGTCATCCGCGGCGATCGCGCCCGCGTTGCCGACCCCCGGGTTGTTCGCCTGCAGGTACGCGGCCGCGACCTGCAGCCCGGCCAGCGAATACTGCGCACCGAGGCTGTACTGCCGATTGTTCGAGAAGCCGGTGCTGTTGCTGAAGCTGTACGTGCCGCCGAACGTCAGGCCGTTCCAGTCGGCGCTCGCATACTTGACCGTGTTGTTGACGCGGAACGAGTTGTCCGTGTTGTCGTTGTCGAACGGGTGCGAGAACAGCGTGCCGCCCCAGTTGCCGTTGGCCGTGAGCGGCGCCAGGTAGTCGACGACCGAGTCGTACTGGCGGCCGAAGGTCAGCGTGCCGAAGCGCGACTCGGAGAGCCCGACGAACGCCTGGCGGCCGAACATGCGGCCGCCTTGCCCGAGCCGGCCGTTGTTGACGTCAAAACCGTTTTCCAGCGTGAAGATCGCCTTCAGCCCGCCGCCGAGATCCTCGCTGCCCTTCAGGCCCCAGCGGCTGCCCTGCGCATAACCGCTCGCGAGCTGGTAGTTCGACTTTCCGACCCCATTCACATTCACGTTGTTCGTGTAGTTGAAGCCTTCGTCGATCACACCGTACAGCGTCACGCTGTTCTGGGCGAAGACCGGCGCGGCGAAAGCGGCCAGCGCGGCGGCAAAAATGACGTGCTTCTTCATGACGGATCTCCGGAGCCGGGGCCGGGCGAGTCGCGCGCCCGGCGAATGTTTGATCTGTTGTATGGGTGGCCCGCAGGGCGGACGACGCGGTGTGCGGCCGCGTGAGGACAAAATGGTGTCACGTCGCAAACCGTCCGTCCATCGGGGCATGTGAACCCTGCGCAAAACGTTGCGCTCGTCCAACTGCCCCGCCGCGCGGACGGCCTGACCCGGCTTATCGGCAGCGGCGGGACGCGCCGCCATCCGCGTAAACCCGGGGCCTGGCGCATCGGTGGCACAATGCGCATCCGTTCGTCATTTCTTCACGAAGTCATGCTTCACCCCGATTCATGCGCGGCGTGTGCCGGCCGTGCACGCGGCCCGCGCCGGAAGGCGGCCCGATGACCGCGCCGGCCCGGGCCGGCCGCTACGCCGAGCTCGATTTCTTTCGCGGCCTCGTGCTGCTCGTCATCGTCGTCGACCACATCGGCGGCAGCATCCTGTCGCGCGTGACGCTGCACGCGTACGCGCTGTGCGACGCGGCCGAGGTGTTCGTGTTCCTCGGCGGCTTCGCGACCGCGATCGCGTACAACTCGCTCGCCGAGCGGCACGACGAAGCCGCCGCGCGCCAGCGCTTCATCCGGCGCGCGTTCGAGATCTACCGTGCATTCCTCGTGACGGCCGGCCTGATGCTGCTGATCACCGCCGTGCTGAACGCATTCGCGATCGACGGCCCGAACATGCCGACCAACGATCTCGACGGCCTGCTCCACAAGCCGCTCGCCGCGCTGCGCGACATCCTGCTGTTCCGCCGCCAGCCGTACCTCGCGTCGGTGCTGCCGATGTACGCGTTCTTCGCGCTGCTCGTCCCGCTCACGCTGCCGCTCGCACGCACGCAGCCGTGGCTGCTGCTCGCGTTCAGCGGCTCGCTGTGGTTCGCGGCGCCGCACGTCGCGCGCTTCCTGCCGACCGTCGAAGGCGCGCCGTGGGACTTCAACCCGTTCGCGTGGCAGTTCCTGTTCGTGCTCGGCGTGATCGCGCGCTGCCAGCCCGTCTACCAGACGCTCGCGCCCAAGCCGCAGGGCTGGCTGCTGACGGCCGTGTCGCTCGCGATCGTCGCGGCCGGCGCGTACTACCGGCTGCGCATCGAACCGTTCCCGACCGATCCGTCGATCAAGCAGAACCTCGGCGCGCTGCGGCTCGCGAACTTCCTCGCGATCGCGTGGCTCGCGGCCAAGCTCGTCCACCTCGGCTGGATGAAGAAGGTCGCGCACGCGATGCCGTGGATCGGCACGATCGGCCGGCAGGGGCTGCTGTGCTTCGTCGCGGGCACCGGCATCTCGCTCGCGGTCGATTCGCTGCTTTACCAGGCGACCGAGGGTTATCTCGACGTGAAACTCGGGCTGACCGCCGACGTCGTCGCGATGGGCCTGCTGTATCTCGTCGCCAAACTCTACGGGCCGCTCGTCGCGCGGCTGCCGTTCCGATCGCGGCGATGACGCGCCGCGCCGTCATGCGCCGCTGCTACGATAGCCGGCGCCTCTCCTGAAACGATTCGACATGCGCCGACTCGCCCTTCCGTTCGCCCTCGCCCTGATCGCCGGCTCCATCGCCACCGCCCGCGCCACGCCGCCCGCGCCGGCGGCACCGCCCGCGCCGCCGCCGGCCGTCCAGACCGCGACGACCCCGTCGGCCGCCCAGGAGCCCGCGCTCAATCCGGGCAGCAGCGTCGTGCTGCGCACGTTCCGGTCGGCGTCGCTGAAGCGCGACTGGTCGTACACGGTCTACCTGCCGCCCGGCTACAACCCGGAAGGCGCGCGCTACCCGGTGATGTACCTGCTGCACGGCAATGCCGGCAACGCGAACGACTGGGTCACGCAGGGCCGGCTGCAGGCCACCGCCGACACGCTGATCGAGCGCCGCGAGATTCCGCCCGTCGTGATCGTGATGCCGCAAGGCGGCACCGACTGGTACGTCGACCGCAAGGAGAAGATGCAGAGCGCGTTCCTCAACGACCTGCTGCCCGAAGTCGAAGCGCACTTCGCGGTGTCGAACCAGCGCGCGGGCCGTGCGATCGGCGGCGTGTCGATGGGCGGGTTCGGCGCGCTGCGCTTCTCGCTGCTCGAACCGGGGCTGTTCTGCGGCGCGATGCTGCTGAGCCCCGCGATCTACGCGAACGAGCCGCCGCTCAATTCCGCCGCGCGCTACGTCGGCGTGTTCGGCGACCGGCAGTTCGACCCGCGCGTGTGGCACGAACTCAACTACCCGGCGCTGATGCGCGGCTATTTCGCGCGCAGCTGGCGAATCCCGATGTTCATCGCGGCCGGCGACGACGACCTGACCATCCAGGCCGAATCGAGCGTGCTGTACACGCACCTGCGCCGCGCGCAGAACCCGGCCGAACTGCGCATCGTCGACGGCGGGCATACGTGGGACGTCTGGCGCGGGCTGCTCGGGACGGGACTGAAGTACGCGCTCGAGTGCGTGAAGTGATTGCGCGCGGGCGCGACCCCGCCCGTTTTCACCCGGCCCGACGGTGACCGGCCGGCCGCAGGCCGTCGCCCCGTCCCATGCGCTGCGCACGCCGTCCCGGCGCGCCCGGGCCCGACGGCGGGTTCAAAGCCACGTGCCGCCCTGCCGCTCGTCCGGCTCCCCGGCGAGCGCATCGAAATCGTGAATCCAGTCCAGGTGATGCAGCACGCTGTCGCGCTCGGCCAGACGCGCGTTGCGTGCCTGCGCGGCCGGCCCGTCGGGCAGGTGAAGCACGTCAGCCACGGAAATCGACGCGTACTGCACCTTGCGCGTGCGGCCGCGACGCAGCCGCTCGTACGCTTCCTGCGCTTCGCGCCAGTTGCCCGGCCCGGCCTGCGCCAGTTGCGCCGCCAGCACCACCGCATCCTCGATCGACTGGTTCGCCCCCTGCCCGTGGTGCGGCACCAGCGCATGCGCGGCGTCGCCGATCAGCGTCACGCGCCCGCGGCTCCAGCGGCCGAGCGGCGGCCGATGGAACAAGCCCCAGCGCTGGCTGATCGGCACCGCGGTGATCATCTGCACCACCGCCGGATGCCAGTCCCTGAATACACGCAGTTGCTCGCCCTCTTCCGACGGCATCACCCAGTCGCGCGACGGCCACGGTGACGGATGACGCTCGACCAGCAGGAAATTCTGGTCGCCGTCGTCGCCGATCGGATAGTGCAGCAGGTGCCCGTGCGGCCCGATCCAGTACTGCAGCGTTTCGGGATCGGGCAGCAGGCTCAGCCGCGCGGCCGGCACCACGCCGCGAAACCCCGAACAGCCCGAATACAGCGCATCGTCGTAGCCGAGCATCCAGCGCCGCGTGATCGAGCGCGCGCCGTCGGCGCCGATCACGAGATCGGCATCGATGCGCACGCCGTTGTCGAACGCCAGCGTGACGCGATCGGCGTGCTGCACGAGATCGGTCAGCCGGTGGCCGAGATGGATGCGGTCGAGGCCGACCGCCTTCGACAGCACGGCCTGCAGATCCGCGCGATGCACGCCCCAGTACGCGCCGCCGAATTGCCGGCGATAGTCGGGCTCGCCGCGATGATGGCCGATCACCGCGCCGCTGCGGCCGTCGCGATAGACGAGCCCCGGGATGTCCGCGCACACCGCGTCGAAGGCCGCACGCAGGCCCATGCGTTCGTAGAAGCGCGTCGCATTGGCCGACAGCGCGACGGCCGCGCCGACTTCGCGCAGCACCTCCGTCTGTTCGTAGATCTGCGCGTCGATGCCGTGCTCGCGCAGCGCGAGCGCGAGCGTCAGGCCGCCGATCCCGGCGCCGACGATCGCAATCTTCAGGTTCGTCTGCATGATGAAGGTGTCTCCGATATTCCGATGTGGGGTGTGCGACGTGCGCAGCGGCCATGCCGATTGCATGGGCCGTATCGGTATTCTCGGGAGCCGACTTTCATTCCACAATAAAATGAAATGAATCTGCATCATCACCGGATGCAATGAACCGGGCGAGGCAAAACCCATGGAACTGAGCGATATCGACCTCAACCTGCTGCTGCTTTTCCAGCGGCTGATGCAGGAACGGCGCGTGTCGAGCGTCGCCGAGCAGATGAACATGAGCCAGCCGGGCGTGAGCAACGCCCTCGCGAAGCTGCGCCGCCGGCTCGGCGATCCGCTGTTCGTGCGCGGGCCGGGCGGCGTGGTGCCGACGCCGTTCGCGCTGCGCCTGGCGGAACCCGTGTCGCACGCGCTTGCGACACTGCACGCCGCGCTCAATCCCGAGACCGGTTTCGATCCGCTGCGCGCCACGCGCACGCTGACGATCGGCATGACCGACATCGGCGAAGTCGTGTTCCTGCCCGCGCTGCTCGAACACCTGTCGCACGCGGCGCCGGGCATCGCGCTCAATACCGTGCGCAACACGAGCATCAACCTCGGCGACGAAATGGCCGACGGCCGCGTCGATCTCGCGATCGGCCTGCTGCCGCAGCTCAAGGGCGGCTTCTATCAGCGCCGGCTGTTCGATCAGCGTTATGTGTGCCTGTTCCGGCGGGGGCATCCGCTCGAGGACGCGCCGCTGACGGTCGACGCATGGCGCAATGCCGAACATCTGGTCGTGGTGTCGGCCGGCACCGGTCACGGGCAGGTGGACGAATGGCTGAAGCGCCGTCGCGTGACGCGACAGGTGCGGCTGACGGTGCCGCATTTCATGAGCGTCGGCTACATCCTGCAGCGCACCGACCTGATCGCGACGGTGCCCGAGCATCTCGCGCAACAGCTCGCCGCACCGTTTTCGCTGAGCTGGCGCGCACTGCCCGTCGCGCTGCCAGGTACGCCGATTCACATGCTCTGGCATGCACGGGTCAACCAGGACGAGGGGAACCGGTGGCTGCGCGACGTCGTGGTCGATCTGTTTGCGCAGACCGGCACGCGGGCACGCAGGGCCGTGCCCGGCAGGACGAAGTAGTCAGCCGAGCGTGCGTTGCGATGTCGCCCGGACATGCGCGCCGCGCATTTCGACTACATTGCCGAATGCGGCGATGATCCCGGTCACCGGCCGCCTCGTCCTCTTTCAACCAGCAGGAAATCAAGCCATGTCTGTCTCGAAGAAATTCGCAGCCGTCACCGGCGCCGGCTCCGGCATCGGTCGCGCAGCGGCCGTCGCGCTCGCCCAGGCGGGATTCACCGTCGCGCTGCTCGGTCGCACGGAGGCCTCGTTGCGCGAAACGCAGGACGCGATCCGCGCCGCCGGCGGCGACGCGCACGCGTTTCCTGCGGACGTCACCGACGAAGCATCGGTCGACCGCGCGTTTGCGCGGATCGCGCAGCAGTTCGGCCGGCTCGACGTGCTGTTCAACAACGCCGGCCGCAACGCGCCGCCGGTTCCGCTCGACGAATACGAATTCGACGTGTGGAACGGCGTCGTCGCGACGAACCTGACCGGCGTCTTTCTGTGCGCACGGGCCGCATGGCGCCTGATGAAAACGCAAACGCCGCAGGGCGGCCGCATCATCAACAACGGCTCGATCTCGGCGCATGCGCCGCGCCCCGATACGATCGCGTACACGGCCACCAAGCATGCGGTGACCGGCATCACCAAGGCGCTGGCGCTCGACGGCCGCCGGTACAACATCGCGTGCGGCCAGATCGACATCGGCAACGCCGCGACGTCGCTGACGGAACGGATGACGCAAGGCGTCCCGCAAGCCGACGGCAGCCTCGCGCCCGAAGCGCGGATGGACGTCACGCACGTCGCGAACGCGATCGTCCAGATGGCGAACCTGCCGCTCGACACGAACATCCTGAACATGACGATCATGGCAACGGCCATGCCGTTCGTCGGGCGAGGGTAAGCGCGCGGCGACATCGAATCCCGTTCGGGCCGCCTGCGTCCGCGGCGCCGCATCGCCGGGCCGGCCCGAATCAGCCCTGCTCAGGTCGCCGCGAGATATCGCTGCGGCGATTCGCCCGTGATCCGTCGGAACATGACGATGAACGCGCTCGCGCTGCGATACCCGAGATCTTTTGCCACCTGCGCAACCGACTGGCCGAGCGCGAGGCGCGTGATCGCTTCCGCGACGCGCATCTGCTGCCGCCAGGCCACGAACGTCAGCCCCGTCTCGGCATGCAGCCGGCGCGCGAGCGTACGGCCGCTCGCGCCGAATTGCTCGCCCCAGAAGTCCAGCGTGAGATCGCTCGCGGGGTCGTTCATCATGTGCTCGCACAGCTTGAGCAGGCGCTCGTCGCGCGGCAAGGGCACACCCGGCTCCGCGAGGCTCGGCGTTTCCGCCAGCACTTTCATCAGCAACGACGCGGCGAGCCCGGCACGGCTCGTGGCCGTATAAGTGTCCGCCCCGTCGACCACCGTGAGCGCGAGTTCCCGCAGCAACACCGACACGGCGATGACCGCCGGCTCTTCCCAAGGCCACGGAAACACTTCGGGTTCCACATAGACGCTGCATAGCGCGGTGTCGCCCACCGCGTGCAGTTCGTGATCGACGTCCGACGGCAGCCACACCGCCCGCGACGGCGGGAGCGTCCACGTTCGGGCCGGCGTGAGCACGCGGACGACGCCCTTGGCTGCAAAGACGAGCTGGCCATGGCGATGCTGATGCCAAGCCACGCGTTCGCCTTGACGGTAGTTCACGAGGGTCGCCGCCACTTGGCGCGGCAGCGGCACCCGCGCCAGCGGATAGCGCTTGAGCAGGAAGGCCTTCATCGGAGATGGTCGAAAGGAAGTGCGCCATGATATTTCAAATTCACCAAATTCTGTCAAAAATTCGATATCGCGTGTCTACCTTTCGGCTGCGCGAGGCATTAATCTCCTTATCCATCAACGGTTACGGCCAAACCCCGTTCTCCATATTTAATACGTCTCATTCTTATCTATGAGACGCAACACGTGCAGCCAGCACGTCCGCACGACCTCCGACGACTTATGCCTCCGATTGCCTCATTGCTCCGCTACTCACGCTGGTTGCTGCCGGTCGCGCTGCTCGCGAGTCTCGCGAGCGGCTTCGCGAACGCGGCGCTCGTGGCACTCATCAACCAGGCGTTGCAAGCATCGGGCGCACAGCTGATGCACCTGGGCATGCGCTTCGTGCTGCTCGCCGCGCTGGTGCTCGTGACGCGCATCGGCTCGCAGGCGCTGTTCATGTATCTCGGTCAACGCGTCAAGGCTCAACTGCGCATGCAGACGATCGGACGCATTACCGCCGCGTCGTTCCGCGACCTGGAGCGGTGCGGCGCGGCCCGCGCGGTGGGCGCGCTGACCCAGGATCTCGACAGCATCGTCGTGTTCTTCGTGAGCCTGCCCTCCATTGCGATGCAGGGCGCCGTGATCGTCGGCTGTCTCGCGTACCTTGGCATGCTCTCGCTGCCGATCCTCGCGGTCGCGCTGGGCGTGCTCGGGGCCGGCACGCTCGGCACGCAGCTGGTGAGCGCCCGTGCGCTGCGTCATCTGCGCGCCTCGCGCGACCGCGAGGACACGCTGCTGAACCAGTTTCGTGCGTTGTTCGACGGCGCCAAGGAACTCAAGCTGCATCGCGCACGCGCGAACGCGTTCGTCGGCAGCGAGCTCGCACCGCACGTGGAAGCGGTGCGCGTGCAGCGCACACGCGGCTATGTGCTGCACGCGCTCGCGGCAAGCTGGGGCAATTTGCTGCTGTTCGGCTTCGTCGGCCTCACGACTTTCGTGCTCGCGCATCTGTTCGGCGCCGACGCACACGTCATGTCGGGCTACGCGCTCGTGTTCCTCTATCTGATCATGCCCGTCGAAGGGTTGCTCGCGGCGCTACCGTCGCTCAACTCGGCACGCGTTGCGTTCGAGCGCATCGGCGCGCTCGAAGCGGCGCTGCCTGCCGAGCCAGGCAATCACGCCGGTTCCGCCCCCGCCCCGGCCGAAGGATTCTCGCGCATCGCGTTCGAAGGTGTCGAACATCGCTATGTGCGCGAAAGCGACGACGGCCTGTTCACGCTCGGGCCCATCGATCTGACGTTCGACGCCGGAGAGCTCGTGTATCTCGTCGGTGGCAACGGCAGCGGCAAGACCACGCTCGCGAAGCTGCTCGTCGGCCTTTACGCGCCCGAGCGCGGCCGTCTGCTCGTCGACGGCGTCGCCGTGGACGACACGACGCGTGCCGCGTATCGACAGCGATTCTCGGTGGTCTTCAGCGATTTTCATCTGTTCGATTCGCTGCTCGGCCTGACCGGCGAACGCGAAGGGATGGCGCGTACGTTGCTCGTCGCGCTGCAACTCGACCACAAGGTGCGCATCGAACGCGGCACGTTCTCCACGCTCGCCCTTTCGCAAGGTCAGCGCAAGCGCCTCGCGCTGCTGGTCGCATTCCTGGAGGATCGACCGTTCTATGTCTTCGACGAATGGGCGGCCGATCAGGACCCGGCCTTCAAGGACGTGTTCTATCGCACGCTGTTGCCCGCGCTGAAGGCGAACGGCAAGACCGTGCTGGTCATCACGCACGACGATCGCTACTTCGATCTCGCCGACCGTCTCGTCAAACTCGAGAACGGACGCATCGCCGCGATGACCGCGGACACGGCCGGCGCGGACAACGCGCGGCGTACGGGCGGCAACGACATGGCGAGCGCGGCATGAGCGATATCGTGCGGGACGAAGCACCCCGCTCCGCATGCGGCGGCACCGGCAATGCCGCGACGTTCTCGCTCGAACGCGTGTCGTACGTCGCCAGCGGCCGTCCCCTGCTGCAATCGATCAATCTCGCGATCGACCCCGCATGCGTGACCGGGCTGGTCGGGCACAACGGTTCGGGCAAATCCACGCTCGTCAAATTGCTCGCTCGTCAGCTCGCCCCCACTGCCGGCACGATTCGCTATGCGGGCAAGCCGCTCGCCGACTGGGGCGCACGCCAGTTCGCGCGCGAGGTCGCGTATCTACCGCAGCAGACGCCGCCCACCGACGGCATGACCGTGCACGAACTGGTCGCCCTCGGGCGTTATCCGTGGCATGGCGCGCTCGGACGCTTCGGGGACGAAGACGCCGCGCACGTCGAGCGCGCGATGCGTGCAGCGGATGTGCTCCGTCACGCCGATCGCCCCGTCGACGTACTGTCGGGCGGCGAGCGTCAACGTGCATGGCTGGCGATGCTGGTCGCACAGGACTGCCGCTGCATGCTGCTCGACGAACCGACGTCGGCGCTCGACCTCAACCATCAGCTCTCCGTGCTCGAACTCGTGCGCACGCTCTGCGCGACGAGGGCGATGAGCGCCGTCGTCGTCCTGCACGACGTGAACATGGCCGCGCGGTTCTGCGACCGTATCGTTGCGCTGCGCGAGGGCCGTCTGCTGATGCGCGAGCGCGCCGCCGACATCATGGACCCTGTACACCTCGAATCGATCTACGGCGTGCCGATGCGCGTGAGCGCCGATCCGGTCAGCGGGCGGCGTCTGGGGTTTCCGGCATGAACCTGCTAGTCGCGAATCCGCGCCGCCGGCAACTGCTCGTCGCGCTCACCGCGCTCGCCGGCTCAGGCCCATGGTTCTCCGCGCGATGCGCCGCTGCGGCGGTCACACGGTTCCCGCACCGCATCGTGGTGCTCAACTGGGAACTGACGGAAACGCTGCTCGCGCTCGGGCGCGCGCCCGTCGGCATTCCGTTGCCCGACTGGTATGCGAGCGGCATCGTGACGCCGCCGTTGCCGCCCGGCGTCGCCGATATCGGCCTGCTCTATCAGCCGAATTTCGAGGTGCTGCTCGCGCTCGCGCCGGATCTCATCATCGTCACGCCGGCCCATGCGGCGCTGATGACGCCGCTCCGACGCATCGCGCCGACGCTCACGCTGGGCACATACATGAGCGCTGCACGGCCGCTCGAGGTGCTCTGCGACGAAACATCCGCGATGGGGCGCGCGATCGATGCGCCGCTATGCGCCGCCGAGCTGATCGCCGCCGCGCAACGGGAATTCGCGTCGGCGGCCACCCGGATCGCGGGCACCGGGGTTCACCCGGCGCGCGCCGTGATCGTCGCCGAAGCACTCGACGAGCGACATTTTCGCGTCTACGGCACGGGGAGCCTGTTCGACGACGTGCTCGCGCGCATCGGTGTCGACAATGCCGCCCATCCTCGCGACGCGGCGAGCCGCGCGTCCTCCACGCCATGGCGCACCTCCGTAACCGGTTCGGCCACCGTCGCGCTGGAACGCCTGTTCGATGTCCCGCATGCGGACATGCTGCTGATCGGGCCGCTGCGCGCCGACGTTCGTGCGGCGCTGAACCGGAGCCCGTTGTGGCGTGCGTTGCCTGCCGTGCGCGAGAAACGCGTCGCAGTACTGCCGGTGATCGCGGCCTTCGGCGGACTCGTGTCGATGCAGCGCTTCGCCGCGGCCGTCTCGATCGCCCTCGCCACACTCGAGCACGGCGGAGGCGGCCTTGCGTAACCTCGTGCTGGCCGGACGCGTCGCGCGGACAAGCGATCGGCGCCTGGCGCTGGTCGGCGCCATGGCCGTACTCGCCGCCTGCCTCACCGCCACGGACGTGCATCGCGCACTCGCGGGCGCATCCTTTTGGCACGCGCTCGCGGCCACCGCCGACACGCAGGACGTGGGGGCCTTGCTCGTCCACTACAGCCTGCTGCCGCGCGTCGCGATGACGCTGCTGTGCGGCGCCGCACTCGGTCTCGCGGGCACGCTGATGCAACAGGTGCTGCGTAATCCGCTCGCCGAACCCATGACGCTCGGGGTATTCCCGGGCGCGTATCTCACGCTGTCCGTCGCGACGATCTGGATGCCCGGCTGGTTGGCCATGGGTCGAAGCACGCTGGCGCTGGCGGGCGGCGCGGCCGCGATGCTCGTCGTGTTCGCGCTGGCATGGGCGCAACGTATGTCGCCGCTCGGCGTGATCCTCGGCGGCATGGTGGTGAACCTGTACTGCGGCGCAATCAGTCTCGCGATCTCGGTGGTGCATTTCGACAGGCTTGCGGGCTTGCAGATCTGGGGCGGCGGCGCGCTCGACCAGAACGGCTGGCAACCGACGCTGCATCTGGGCATGCAGCTCGCCGCCTGCGCGGGCGGCGCCGCACTGCTCTATCGTCCGCTGAATCTGTTCGACGCAGGCGACACGACGGCGCGCCATCTCGGTGTCGCGGTCGGATGGGTGCGCGGCGCCGCGTTGTTCGTCGCGGTCGCGCTCACGGCGTTCGTGGTCGCCGAAGTCGGCGTCATCGGCTTCATCGGTCTGGCCGCACCGTTGCTGGCCCGCCTGGCCGGCGCGCGGCAATTGCGCGCGCGGCTCGTGTGGTCACCGCTCACCGGCGCGGCGCTGCTGTGGCTCACCGATGAAATCGTGCGCACGGCCGCGCGGGCCGACCTGTTTTCCGCGCACGTGATCGCAACCGGAAGCGCGACCGCGATCGTGGGCGTGCCGCTGCTCGTCGGGTTGCTGCCGCGTTTGCGCACGCGGCCCGATGCGCATGCGGCCGCGGGCCCCCGGCAGGATCGCCGCGCGCCTCGTGCGATCGCGCTGGTGTGGGCCATACTGCTGCCGCTCGCCTGCCTGCTGTCGCTGGCGGTCTCTCGCGGCCCCACCGGCACGAGCGTCGCAACGCTCGCGCAAATCGAAAGCCTGCTGTTCTGGCGCGGCCCCCACCTCGTCGCGGCGCTGGCGGCGGGCGCCCTGCTGGCAGTCGCGGGAACATTGCTGCAACGCATGAGCGCGAATCCGATGGCGAGTCCCGACGTGCTCGGTGTGGGTTCCGGCGGCATGTTCGGCATGGTCGCCGTGCTGTTTCTCGGTCACCGCCTCGTTCCCGCCGCGCTGGTGGCAGGCTGCGTGGCCGGCACGTTCGCGACGTTGGTGCTGCTCGTCTGGTTCGGACGGCGCGCGCGATTCGCGCCCGAGCGCCTGCTGCTCGTCGGGCTGTCGATCAGTGCGCTGTTCAACACGGTAGTCGGCGCGCTGATGTCGAGCGGCGATCCGCGCGCGGGCGTGCTCGTCGATCTGCTGATCGGATCCACGTACTACGTCGCGCCTGGCATCGCATGGAGCGTCGCGGCACTGGCGCTCCTCACGCTCGCCGTTGCACCGCTGACCGGACGCTGGCTCGCCGCTCTGGCGCTCGGCACGGACGTCGCGGCGAGCGTCGGCGTGCC
Organism: Burkholderia sp. Bmkn7; assembly: GCF_041103175.1. Lineage (NCBI taxonomy): Bacteria > Pseudomonadati > Pseudomonadota > Betaproteobacteria > Burkholderiales > Burkholderiaceae > Burkholderia > Burkholderia sp. Bmkn7. The sequence goes on from NZ_JBGCUH010000002.1 coordinate 2,510,551, forward strand.
CGTGGGTCGCGCGCGCTTCGCATTGCTGCTGCTGGCGGCCATGTCGACGGCGGCGGCGACCGTGATTGTCGGGCCGTTGTCGTTCGTCGGGCTGATCGCGCCGCATATCGCACGGTTCTCCGGTGCGCGCCGCCCCGTGCCGCAGCTCTATTTGGCCGCGACCCTCGGCGCGCTGCTGATGGTGACGGCGGACTGGCTCGGGCGGCAGATCGCTTTTCCGCAGGAAATCGCGACCGGCCTCGTCGCCACGCTGCTCGGCGGACCGTGGCTCGTCGCGCTCGTGATGCTGCGCGGGTTGCGGCGGTAATTGCGTCACGGGTCGCGTGATCGGCCACGATGTCGGTCCGGCGATTGTTCTGTAGTGCATGGATTCAAGACAGACGAGGCCGTCAGAAGCCCGTCGATAAAGATCGTCCCCCCATTTTTCAACCCGCCGCTGGCGGGAGGAAGCAGTTCGACGTTTTTCAACATCGGGATGATCAACCATGACAACGAGAATGGACCACCCGCGCGCGCGGCGCGTGACGACGGGACGATGCAGCGGTGCCCCGCTCGCCTTTTCGGCGCTGTGCCTCGCCTCCTCGTGGGCGAACGCGCAAGGCTCGCCCGCCCCGGTCGGCGACACGCTGCCCGTCTTGACGGTGGTGGGCACAAAGGACGCCGACGCGACAACCGAAGGCAGCGGCAACTACGCTGCAAAGTGGGCCACCATCGGCGGAAAAGTCGCGCAATCGATCAAGGAGACGCCGAACTCGGTCTCGGTGCTCACGCGCGAGCGGATGGACGACCAGAACGTCACGACCATCCAGCAGGCGTTGCGCTCCGTGACCGGCGTCAGTTCGATCGACTACGGCGACGGTACCGCGTACTTCCGCGCGCGCGGCTCGCAGCTCGGCATTGAATTCGATGGCGTCCCGACACTGAGCGGCCTGCAGTACCAGTTGCAATTCGATCTGGCGATGTACGACCGCGTCGAAATCCTGCGCGGCCCGGCAGGCTCGATCGATGGCATGGGCGAGCCGGGCGGCGTCGTCAATCTCGTGCGCAAGCGCCCCCAGGATCAGTTCCACCTCGGCACGGAAACGCAGGTCGATTCGTTCGGCAGCGTGCGCCAGATGATCGACGTCACCGGGCCGCTGAACAAGGACGGCACGCTGCGCGGGCGCGCCGTTCTCGTGGGCGGCACCGGTACGCAATCCATAGAGCGCACGCGCAGCAAGGAGGTGATGGTCTATGGTGCGCTCGATTGGGACCTCACGCCGCGCACGACGCTGTCGTTCTCGGGCGGCTATCAGGTCTCGCCGATTTCCGGCATCGATTACGGTGCGGGCGGCGTGCTGAACAGCACGCGTACCGCGCTCACCGGGCGCGTGCCGAGCGAATATACGCGGAACTTCAGTCCGAGCTGGAACTACGCGTACACCTCGTTGCAGGAGGTCAACGCCAACCTCGTGCATCGGTTCGAAAACGCGTGGCAATCTTCGACCACGCTGTTCTACCGCCACGAACTCTCCAAGGCCTACTACGCGTACTCCGGCCCCGGTGCGACCGCAAACGGCCTCGCGCGCTTCGGAGACCAGCGGCAGCGCACGAGCTATGACTGGTTCGGCGCGGACACCAACGTATCCGGCCCGGTGCGCCTCTGGGGGCAGACGCATACGCTGACCATCGGCGCGAACTACGCCGTGATGACATCGGGCGCGCAGTCGGGTTACCGCGCGTTGAGCGGCCCGTACGGTGGCGCCTACAGTCTCTACGATCCCAATGCGGTCCCCGCCGTGGACGTACCGTACACGTTCGGCACCAATCACCGCACCGTTCAATACGGCGTCTATGCGCAGGCGCGTATCAAGCTCGCCACGCCGCTGACGCTCGTGCTCGGCGGCCGCGAGGCGTTCCTGCAGGACCGCACGCAGTCGACGTTGCCGAGCGTCGCGGACTGGACGACCAACGCACAGGTCAATCATCGCTTCCTGCCGTCCGCCGGCTTGCTGTGGGACATCGTGCCGTCGCTGACGGCCTATGCCAACTATGCGCGTTTCCTCGATGCGCAAACGCAAGGCACGTACTCGGGGCCGGGCCTGCCGCCGCGCTCGGGTGAGCAGTACGAAGTAGGCGTAAAAAGCAGCCTGCTCGATGGCCGCCTGAATGCGAACGCCGCGCTGTTCCGCATCAACGACGACAACCGCGCCGTTGCCGATCCTGCCCATCAGTTCTATTACGTGGCCGCAGGCAAGGCACGCAATCAGGGTATCGAACTCGAACTCACTGGCCAGCCGACGCCGGACTGGAATCTTTATGCTGGCTACACGTATCTGAACGCACACTACGAGAACGACTCGCCCGATCTCACCGACGGCACGGATCCGAAGCATTTGTTCAAGCTGTGGACCCGATATACGCTGTCGCAAGGCCCGTTGCGCGGATTCTCGATCGGGGGCGGCATGCTCGCTCAAACGCGGATTTCGCGCGGCGTCGAACAGGGTGCCTATGCGGTTTTCGACGCACAAGCAGGATATCGTTTCAACAAGCACGTGACGGCGTCCTTGCAATTGAATAACGTGTTCAATCGCAGGTACTACATTCGTCCGCCCAGCACCTACTACAGCGTATTCGGCGATGCGCGCAACGTGATGTTGACCGTGCGTTCGGATTTCTAGGGGCCGCCGCGCGACGAATGCGTCGCGCGACGCATGGTGACCCTGATCCCACGGAATAGTCTGACTTCTTCAAAAGTCACCCGCCTTCAAACATCCGGATCCGGACCGATTCTTCGAAACGGATTCGTCGAAAGCTTCAACGGCAAACTGCGAGCCGCATTGCCAAACCGCGAACGGTTCCGCAGTCGCGCCGAGGCCAAGATGCTCATCGAACGCCGGCCCCACAGCGCTCATCGCTACCGACCTCCGGCCACGGTCCGTCGAGCCTGGCTGGATTCCGGCAATATCGACGCGAAACTCACTGCGTGATTGGTCACGGAATTCCGCCGCAGCTCACATTGTTCGTGCACGGCATTTCGCGCCAAGCGGCGCGCGAAGCGTGCGCCACTGCCAGGAAAAATGAATCGTGGCCATTGCGCGAAGTTGCTTTCCGGCCGGACGCGTCGTGGTGCTGATTCACATCGACGGCCCCGGGCGAGACCATCATCGCCCGGGGCGCACATGTCTACGTAGTCACGCTGACGCTGGGTTCGAGCGCAGAGTGACTTTCCCCTGCCCCAGGCCGGATCTTGAACCAGATCGAGTACATGGCCGGCAAAAACACCAACGTAAGAATCGTTCCGGCGAACGTTCCTCCGATCAGCGTATAAGCCAGCGTGCCCCAGAACACGGAATGGGTCAGTGGAATGAACGCCAGCATCGCGGCAACCGCCGTCAGGATCACGGGCCTCGAGCGCTGCAGGGTGGCCTCCACTACCGCATCGAACGGCGCCATGCCCGCACGCGTGTTCTCTTCGATCTGGCCGATCAGGATCAGCGTGTTTCGCATCAGGATGCCGGAGAGCGCAATGAGCCCCACCAATGCGTTGATGCCGAAGGGCTGATTGAACAGCAGGAGTGTCGGCACCACGCCGATCAAACCCAGCGGACTGGTCGCGAACACCATCATGGTCGCGGCAATCGAGCGCGTCTGGAAAATGATGATGAGCAGCGTCAGCGCAATCATGATCGGGAACAGCGGCGCGAGCGCATTGGTCGCCTTGTTGGCCTCCTCGATGGAGCCGGCCTCCTCGATCCGGTAGCCGCCCGGCAGCTTCGCGATGATCGGCTGCAATTGCGCGAGCATCGCGGTCGATACGTCGGGCGGTTGCAATCCTTCAGCGATATCGCCGCGCACGGTGATCGTCGGCGTTCGATCGCGACGGCGCAGGATCGGATCCTCCATGCGGATGTCGACCTTGCCGACCTGCGAGAGCGGCACCCGCTGCCCTGCGTTACCGATCAGCGTGAATCCCTCGATCCGTTGCGGGTCGAGCCGGGTGTCTCCCGCCGAACGCGCGACCAGTTCCACCGAACGAATGTCCTCGCGCACGTGCGTGACGGGAATGCCGGTCAGCAGGAATTGCAGTTGCTGCGCGACCGAGCTGGACGTCAGCCCGAACGACCCGAGACGAGTTTGATCGAGCGTGAAATGCACGGTGGGAACGCGCGGCCCCCAGTCGGCGTTCACCGTTCGCATCATCGGGCTGGCGTTCATGGTCCGCTCGACCTGCGCAGCGATGGTGCGCAACGTCCCCGCGTCCGGGCCCATGACCCTGAACGCGACGGGGTAAGGCGAGTAAGGGCCGAACACCAGCTGCGTGACGCGAACCTGCGCGCCGGGCACCAGTCCTTCGGCGATGACCTTGCGCAGACGGAACTTGAGCGCTTCCCGCTGGTGCTCGTCGTTCGTGCGGATCACGATCTTCGAGAAGGACGAATCCGGCAATTCCGGAGACATGGCCAGATAGAAGCGCGGCGCGCCCTGCCCGATGTACGAGGTCACGATCTGCGCTTCCGGCTGCTTCGCAAGCCACGCCTCGACCTTTTCCGTTGCCGACGCGGTCTGCTCGATCGAAGTCCCGTAGGGCATCTGCACTTCGACGAGCACCTCCGGGCGATCGGACGTCGGGAAGAACTGCTTCTTCACCAGCCCCATGCCCATCACGGCGATCACGAACGATGCCACCACGATCCCGGCGACCATCCACTTGCGTCCGATCACGCGCCCGAGGAAACGGCGAAAGCGCTGGTAGTTCCGCGTGTTGTAGATCGCTGCGTGGCCGCCTTCGATCACGGCAATGTCGGGTAACAGCTTGACGCCGAGGTACGGTGTAAAGACGACGGCCACGACCCACGACGTGATCAGCGCGATGCCGACGATCCAGAACATGTTGCTCGTGTATTCGCCGGCCGTCGACCGCGCGAAGCCGTTCGGCATGAAACCGACCGCCGTGACCAGCGTGCCCGACAGCATCGGCGCGGCCGTATGGCTCCACGCGTAAGCCGACGCCTGGACGCGGTTGTAGCCCTCCTCCATTTTCACGACCATCATCTCGATGGCGATGATCGCGTCGTCGACGAGCAGGCCCAGCGCGAGAATCAGCGAACCGAGCGTGATGCGGTCGAAGCTCTTGCCCGTGGCGGCCATCACGACGAAGACCCCCGCGAGCGTCAGCGGGACCGCCGCCGACACGACGATGCCGACGCGCCATCCCATGCTCGCGAAGCTCACGACCATCACCACGAGCAGCGCGACGAAGAACTTGACCATGAATTCGTCGACGGCCGAATGGATATTGACGGCCTGGTCGGTCACCTTCGTGAGGCTCATGCCCAGCGGCATCCCGGCATTGATCGTTGCGACCTCCGCGTCGAGCGCCTTGCCGAGGTTGAGCCCGTTCCAGCCGTCCCGCATCACGACGCCGAGCAGCAACGCCGGTTCGCCGTTGTTGCGAATCTGGAACGTGGCCGGGTCTTCGTAACCGCGTTCGACGGTCGCCACGTCGGAGAGCTTCAACGTGCGGCCCTGAACGACGATCGGCGTGTCACGAATGGTCTGCAGCTTGTCGAACGCGCCTTCGACACGAATGAATACCTGCGCGCCCGCCGTATCGATCGAACCGGCCGGCGTCAGAACGTTCTGGTTGTTCAACGCGGCAAAGATCTCCTGGGGCGTCACGCCGAGCGTCGCGAGGCGGTCATGCGAAAACGAGACATAGATCCGTTCCGCCTGCTCGCCGATGATGTTCACCTTCTTGACGCCCGGCACATGCAGAAGCCGCTGGCGCAAGCCTTCGGCATCGCGCACCAGCACTCGTTGCGGCTCGCCTTTTGCCTTGAGCGCGAACAGCGCGAACGTTACGTCGGAGTACTCATCGTTGACGAGCGGGCCGATCACGCCGGGCGGCAGGTTGCCCGCTTCGTCATGCAGCTTCTTGCGTGCCTGATAGAACTCCTCGGGCACGTCCGCGGGCGGCGTACTGTCGAGCAAGGTCACCGTGGTGAAGGCCAGCCCCGGACGCGTATAGGTCTCGGTCCGGTCGTACCAGCGCAGTTCCTGCATGCGCTTTTCGAGCGGCTCGGCCACCTGGTCCTGCATTTCCTGCGCGGTCGCGCCGGGCCATGCCGTGATGACCGTCATCGACTTGACGGTAAAGGGCGGATCTTCGGCCCGCCCCAGTTTCAGGAACGCAACCACGCCGGCGATCGAGATCAGGATGATCAGAAACAGCGTGACCGAGCGCTCCCGCACCGCGAGCGCCGACAAGTTGAAGCTGCTCATTGCGCCGCTCCTTGCGCGGAGACGGATGCCGCGATCATCTTGTCGTTGGCGAGACGTACATGCTCGCCGTCGTGCAACAACTGGGCTCCGAGCGCGACGACCTGGTCGCCGTCGCGAAGGTCGCCCGTCACCGTCGCACTGTCGTCGCTCAACGCGATGACACGCACCTTGCGCCAGGTCACGCGCGACTGGGCCCGGTCGACCGTCCAGACCCCGGTGCCCGTGCCCGGATCGAACACGGCGCCGACCGGGACCACCATGCCGGCGGGTGCGTGGCCGGCATCGCCGGCAAGATCGAGCGTCACGGTCGCGCCGAGCGGCGCATTCGACAGCGCGCCCTGGAGGACGTACCGCGCCTCGTAGGTCCGTGTCAGCCGATCGGCGGAGTCGGAGAGCTGACGCAGCACGGCGGGAACAGGCTTCTGCGCCGCGCCGTACAGCGTCGCCTCGGCGATCGAGCCGGATGCGGGACGCAGCGTCTCGGGAAGCTGGACGACGGCCTCGCGGGGGCCGGCATGCGCGAGCCGCACGACGATTTGTCCCGGCGCGACGACCTGGCCGGGCTCCGCCAGCGTCTCGACCACCACGCCGTCGGCGTCCGCCATGACGACGGCGTAGCCGGACGCATTGTTGGCGAGCACGGCCTGCGCCTGCGCCGCGACGAGCTGGGCCTTGGCGGAGTCCGCCGCTGCCTTCAGCTGGTCATAGGTCGACGCCGAGACCGCGCCTGCCGCGACGAGATCCCGATAGCGCGCCTCATCGGCGGCGGTCTGCGTCGCGCGCGCCTGCGCGGCATCCACGAGCTTCTGCTGCGCACGGGCCTGCAGCCCCAGGTCGATCGGATCGATGCGCATCAGCGGCTGGCCGCGCTTGACCGTCTGGCCCGCGTCGACCAGCCGCTCGATGACCTTGCCCTGAACCCGGAAACCGAGATCGCTCTGAACGCGGGCGCCCACGACACCCGAAAACGACCGGCTCGCCCCTGCCGCGCCGTGAACGGCGCTCATACGTACAAGTGGCGCCTCGGTACGCGGATCGGCGGCCGGATGCTCGCCGCATGCCGCGAGCGCAAGCGAAGCCACGCCCAATGTGTAGACAAAATGATGGCGCCGGAACATGAGGCCCCCTCTCGCAAAGAACAGGAGCCCTCATTCTGATACCAGTGACCAATTCAGTCAACAGTCACAACACGATTCATGGAGCGAGACTTCTGAGGACCAGGTTCGCAAGCTGGGTCGTCGCCTCTTCCGCACCCTCGAGGTTGTACTGGAGCAGCAGCGGATTGAAATAGGGCTTCATCACCAGGAAGATCGCGTTCACCGCCTCGTCCTGCGGGGTCTTGCGTTCGAATTCGCCGGTTTCGCGCCCGAGCCGCAGGATCTCGGCGACGAGTTGCCGGATCTGGTCCTCATAACCCTGGACCGATGGCCACGGTGATGCGGCCGACACGGCGGCGATGTCGTAAAGCTTGCGATCCTGGAAGAAGAGCTCGCTTCCGGATGAAAGCAAGGTCTTGAACATACAGCGAAATTTTTCCGTCGCACTGTGTACGCCGTCGATGTTTTCCCTGACGGCGGTGATCATCGCCGCGAGGCGATTCGCGCAGATGACTTGACCGATCGCCTGTTTGGAATCGAAGAATTTGTAGATATAGGCTTTTGAAAACCCGATTTCCTTCGCGAGGTCGGAAACGGTGGTCTTTTCGTAGCCGTAGCGGCTGAAGTATTCCGTTGCGGCGTCGACGATCTGGGCGCGAACTTCGTGGTCCGAGGGGCCGCGGGACGGGGAGGCGGAGGGAGTCGGTTTGTTCATGTCTCAAGCTTAGCCCCTCACTCGCGAGTTGACAACTTGTGACCATATTGTATATTGGTCACACCATCCGCCCTCCGTTGCGCTCCCGAAACGATCATGCCCCTGCACCGTTCACTTGTTCTCCTGACCAGCGTCGCCGCCCTTTCGGCGTGCGCCGTGGGTCCCGACTACCACCGCCCGGATGCGCCGCTGGCGCAGCACTACATGACCCAGCCGCCCGCCGGCACGGCAAAGGCTCCGGTTGCCGATCTGTCCGCGTGGTGGGAAAGCTTCAACGACCCGCTGCTCACGCGTTACGTTTCGCTGGCGCTGGCGCAGAACCTGGACCTGGCCCAGGCCGTTGCGCAAATCACTCAGGCGCGTGCGCGCCTCGGCACGGCCAACGCGGCGCTCCTCCCGTCGGCTTCGGTTTCCGCGTCGGCGGCCCGCGCCTATCAGTCCGTCGACACGCCGTTGGGGCAGTTGCTCAATGCCACGCCGGGTTACACGCGCTGGGGCACCGAGTACGAAACCAACCTGGAGGCCGGTTGGGAGATCGACATCTTTGGCGGTCTGCGCCGTCAGCGTGAAGCCGCGCTCGCCGATTACTCTGCGACGCAGGCGGCGGCGGTCGCCACCCGCCTTGCCGTCGCGGCCCAGACCGCTGATATCTACGTCACGATCCGGGGGCTTCAGACTCGCCTGGACATCGCGACCCGACAGGTGCAGACGCAGCAGGCGCTGCTCGCGGACGTGAAACTCCTGTATTCGAAGGGTGCGGCGGCCGACTATCAGGTTCAGCAGGCGCAAGGCGCGCTCGACCAGGTTCAGGCCGGCGTGCCCGTCCTGCTCGCGGCGCTCGATGCAGCGTCGAACGCCCTCGACGTGATGCTCGGCTCCCCTCCCGGCACGCACCGCGCGGAGCTGAGCCCGCCGTCCGTGATCCCCGTTGCGCCGTCGCTCGCGGAAATGGGCACGCCGGCCGATCTGCTGCAAAGACGTCCCGACCTGATCGCCGCCGAACGTCACCTCGCCGCGGCCAATGCGCGCATTGGCGCCGCGATCGGCGAGTACTACCCGACGGTCTCGCTGAACGCCTTCCTCGGCAGCGCGACCGCCGCCGCCACCGGCACGTTGTTCTCGGGCGGCGCCAACCAGGCGGCCGGCCTCGTCGGGCTACGCTGGCGCCTGTTCGATTTCGCACGCATCGGCGCCGATGTCGAAGCGGCGAAAGGCGCCGACGCGCAAGCGCTCGCGGCCTATCGGCAGGCTGTGCTCCGCGCGTCCGAGGACGTCGAAAACTCGCTCTCGTCATTGGTGAACCGACAGGCGCAGGCGGCCACGCTGTCGCATGCCGAGTCGTCGTTTTCCCGCGCCAAGGATGCGTCGATGACCGCGTACCGCAGCGGTGCGGCGAGTTTCATCGACGTATTGCACGCCAACGAGACGCTGCTCCAGGCCGCCGACGCGCGTGCGCAAGCGCAAACGGAATCCGCACGTGCGGCGATCTCGACGTTCAAGGCGCTCGGCGGCGGCTGGGATCCGGCAGCGCACGTCGGGCAGACATCGCTGACTTCACGCTGACGAAGCCGCCCAGCATTGGCGCGCGCGACGAAACCCGCGCACTTTCCGGGTTCGCGCGAGTGCGACGCGCACCATTGCCGTGCGCGTCGCGCCCGCAATCGAGCAGCGTCTCGCGCGTCACGGCACCCATCGCGCGGCCGTCATCGAATTGCGCTAAATTGGGCCTGATTTCGTTTGAACCCGCCGTCGGGTAAAGGCACGCAATGCCCGTACGGGCGCACTCCAGGGCGCGAAGAATGAACGACAAGGATCCTGTCGATTTCGGGCAACCCGTTGCAGACGACACGCTCGCCAGACGGTTTCTCCTGCGAGATGCGCCCACCGTACGGGCCGGCGTTTTCTCCCACGGGCAACCGATCTCGTTCACCCGGTTGATCAACCCGCGGCCCCAACCGGGGCGCTCGCTCACGCCGCAACCGGAAGAAGCCTTTGTCTTCCAGATGCCGCTGATACTCGGCCCCGATCCCGGCCTCCGTTATTCGAGCGGCAACCTCGATGCTTCCGCATCGTGCAGTCCGGGCAGTTGTTATCTGCTCGACCTGCGCGCGAGCCCGACGCGCCGTCTCGACATGCCGTTCGACACGATGCGGCTCTATCTGGCCCAGGGCGCGATCGAGGAGTTCACCGATCAAAAACGGCGCCGGCGCATAGGCGGGCTCGTGCAGCCGCATCTCGGCGCCAGCGACCCGGTGCTGTTCAGTCTGTCGCATACGCTGCAGGCGGTCCTGCAGCAGCCCGACCTGACGAGTGCGCTGTTCATCGATTACCTCGCGCTGGCGTTTTGCGAACACGTCGTCACGCGCTATGGCCGAGCCGATCCGGCGCTCCGGCCACGCCGCTCCGGACTCGCTCCGTGGCAGATGCGGCGCATCGAGGATTATTTCGCGTCCCACCTGCACGACAATCCGTCGATCGCCGATCTCGCGCGCGAGTGCAATCTCTCCACCAGCTACTTCGGCGAAGCCTTCAAGCAGACCACCGGCAGCACGCCCCATCAGTGGCTGCTCAAGCGCCGTATCGAGCGCGCGAAATCGCTGTTGCGGGAAACCGATGCGAGCCTGGCCAGCATCGCATCGGACTGCGGATTTTTCGACCAGAGTCATTTTTCACGCGTGTTCTCGCGTCTCGAGGGATGCGGGCCGAAAGACTGGGCGCAGCGGAACCGATAGCACCGGACAAATGCAAACGTCGTAAGCGGCGCGCGTGCGCCCGCTCGAGACGCGTCGACTCACCACGCCCCCCCGCCTCCCGATCCGAATTCAGCCATTGCCCCCGGTATTCGACGGTCGTCCGCGAATCGTCCAACGAATCGTTGTTTTATACAAGATCGCGCGGGCACCCCGCAGGTACGCTTCTCTCACATCGAATCGCCGATGCCTCCGTGGCTCGTCACTCGTTGATCGGGTGGCCATCGCGGTCCGGCCGTTTCATTTCGGCGCACCTGCCAAGACAGCACGTAGGTTTTCCCGTAAAGCCCCGCGCGGCCGCCCGCCCCGAAACGGCATGGCGCTGCGCCAGTCCGCCCAACCCTCCTGGAGTCGACGCATGAAGAATCGCGATACGTCTACGCGTCTTGATCACGCAACGGGTGCGCCCGTCACCGACAATCTGAACATCGAAACGGCCGGCCCGCGCGGTCCCGCGCTGCTGCAGGATATCTGGCTGATCGAGAAACTCGCGCACTTCGACCGCGAGGTCATTCCCGAACGACGCATGCACGCCAAAGGATCGGGCGCGCACGGCGTATTCACGGTGACGCACGACATCTCGCGCTACACCAAGGCAAAACTCTTTTCGGAAGTCGGCAAGGCAACGCCGGTATTCATGCGCTTTTCGACCGTCGCCGGCGAGCGCGGCGCCGCGGATGCCGAGCGCGACATCCGCGGCTTCGCGGTGAAGTTCTATACGGAAGAAGGAAACTGGGACATCGTGGGCAACAACACGCCCGTGTTCTTTTTCCGTGACCCGCTGCGTTTTCCCGATCTCAACCACGCGATCAAGCGCGACCCGCGCACGGGACTGCGCAGCGCAAACAGCAACTGGGACTTCTGGACGCTCCTGCCGGAAGCGCTTCACCAGGTCACGATCGTCATGAGCGACAGGGGTATCCCGCGCAGCTATCGCCACATGCATGGATTCGGCAGTCATACGTTCAGCCTCGTCGATGCCGACAATCGGCGAACGTGGGTGAAATTCCACTTCCGTACGCAGCAAGGCATCGCGAATCTGACCGACGGCGAAGCCGAACAGCTCGTGGGCAAGGATCGCGAAACGCATGGCCGCGACCTTTACGAAAGCATCGAACGCGGCGACTTCCCGCGCTGGACCCTCTTCATTCAGGTGATGAACGACGATGAAGCCAGGGCGCTGCCGTTCAACCCGTTCGACCTGACCAAGGTCTGGCCGAAAAGCGATTTCCCGTTGATCGAGGCAGGCGTGCTCGAATTGAACCGCAACCCGGGCAATTATTTCGCCGAGGTCGAGCAGGCGGCGTTCTCGCCCGCGAACGTCGTGCCCGGCATCGGCTTCTCGCCGGACAAGATGCTGCAGGCGCGGCTGTTCTCTTATGGCGACACGCAACGTTATCGGCTGGGCGTGAACTTCAATCACATTCCCGTCAATGCGCCGAAGTGCCCCTTCCACAGCTACCACCGCGACGGCGCCATGCGCACCGACGACAACCTCGGCGGCACACCGTCCTACTACCCGAACAGTTCCGGCGAGTGGGAAGTGCGGCCCGGTCTTCACGAGCCGCCGCTGCGGATCGAAGGCGACGCCGCACATTGGGACCACCGCGTGGACGTCGATCACTTCGCGCAGCCCGGAAATCTGTTTCGCCTGATGAGCCAGGCGCAACAACAATTGCTGTTCGATAACACCGCTCGCCAGATGGCCTCCGTCCACGCGCATATCCAGGAGCGCCACATCGTCAATTGCGCGAAGGCCGACCCCGAGTACGGCGCGGGCGTTCGCGAGGCGCTGGCAAGAATCGGGGCAACGACTGCGACGAAGTAGCCGGCCATTCGCGTGCGGCGTCCGCCACGACGCCGGCATCCGCTCACATTTCGATGGAGAACCGTCATGTCGCAGGTCATTCAGGATGTCGCCGTGCCCGACAGTCAGCTTGCGCGGGAAATTACCGAGTTCGTGCGCGACACGTCCACCCCGCTGCTCTTTCATCATTCGAGCCGCGTCTATTTGTTCGGCGCCCTGGAGGGCGCGCGCCGCGGCCTGAAATTCGATCCGGAACTGTTGTACGCGGGCGCCATGTTCCATGACATCGGCCTCACCGGCGCATACAGCAGCGCCACCGAACGCTTCGAAGTCGACGGAGCCAATGCGGCCCGCGAGTTTCTCTCGGGCCGGGGCATCACCGCGGCCGACATCGATCTCGTCTGGACGGCCATTGCGCTGCATACCACGCCGGGCATTCCGCGCCATATGCACCCGGTCGTTGCACTGGTGACCGCCGGGGTCGAGATGGATGTGCTCGGACTTTCATACCACGCGTTCTCGCACGAGGAACGCGAAGCCGTGACGCGTGCGCATCCGCGTCCGCCGCACTTCAAGGAAGAAATCATTCAGGCGTTCTACAACGGCATCAAGCACAAACCGGAGACCACGTTCGGCAACGTGAAAGCCGACGTGATCGCCGACAAGGAGCCTCATTTTCATCGGGGGAATTTCTGTTCCGTCATCCGCAACTCGGCATGGCCGGGTTGACGATGCGGTGTCCCGCGCATCGATGCCCGGCCAGTCGCGCCGCGCCAACCGATCGCGACCGCATGCTGGTCCGCACAGGCAGAAAACACCGGCGATCGCATCGTGCGAGACGGCAGGCCGGTGTCCATCAACGGAATCATTCACACTGAGGTGAACATCATGGGCAAGCTTGCAGGGAAAGTGGCTGTTGTAACCGGTGCATCGAAGGGTATCGGTGCCGCCATCGCCAAGGCGCTCGCGGCAGACGGCGCGTCGGTCGTCGTGAACTACGCAAGCAGCAAGGCCGGCGCGGACGACGTCGTGTCCGCCATCACCACGGCCGGTGGGAAAGCCGTTGCCGTGGGCGGCGACGTGTCGAAGGCGGCCGACGCGAAAGGCATCGTCGATGCGGCGATCGAAACGTATGGCCGCCTCGACATCCTCGTCAACAACTCGGGCGTCTACGAGTTCGCACCGATCGAAGCGTTCACGGAAGCGCAATACCGCAGGCAGTTCGACATCAACGTGCTCGGGGTCTTGCTCACGACACAGGCCGCCGTCCAGCACCTCAGCGAAGGCGCCAGCATCATCAATGTCAGCTCGGTCGTCTCGACGCTCACACCGGCGACGACCGCCGTCTACAGCGGCACGAAAGGCGCAGTGGATTCCATCACGGGCGCGCTCGCACGTGAACTCGGGCCGCGCGGTATTCGCGTGAACACGATCAATCCGGGCGTGATCGTGACCGAAGGCGCGCAAAGCGCCGGGGTGATCGGGTCGGAGTTCGAGCATTCGGCGGTCAGCCAGACGCCGCTCGGGCGCGTGGGCAGACCGGACGACGTCGCATCGATTGCGGTTTTCCTCGCCTCCGACGACGCAAAGTGGCTGACGGGCGAGCACATCGTCGCCAGTGGCGGCATGCGCTGACGCAGGTTCGCGAAACCGCGGGCGTACGGTCGGCCTCGACATCGACAAACAGAAATGTGACGGTCGTTCCGGATCGCCCGCGGTTCAGTGGGTTGCCGCGTGAAATCGAAGCGTGACGACTGCAGTCGCTGAAACGAAACGACGATGCCCACACTTCCAGAAGCGTGACCCGCATGCGCGGGTCGCTGCTCGCCGCCACGCTGCAAACCGGCGGACGCCGGTGCGACGAGCCGTTTGCGATCGCCAGCTCGACATCATGCTCCGTATTGCCCTGCCGCCACAAAGCAGCCATTCGAATCGCGGCTTAAAGCTTCAACTTTCTATTTGCCCACTCAACGCACGTACGCTTTATCCAGACGCATGCTGCATTGCCAACTGCCCAAGCGGGATTCATGTCAAAGGCAAAACGCGCCGGGCAACGGTATAACCAAGCGAAATTTCCACATCAGGTGCATGTTGACAGACATCGGGATCGTTCCATGCACTTGCCAGCGGTAGCCAGCCTGACAGAAAGCCTGTTCCGCCGCAGATGGCGCCCCCACCGTCGCCGCCGAACGTCAGTCCCGGCTGGGTCGTCAACTCCATCTTGTACGGATCGGAGGCAATGTGCAGACCGAATGCGTTCGCGACGCGATGGAATTCCCAGTCACGACGAAAGCCAGCCTCTGGCCGTTCAAGCTGGCCGGAGGAGAGAGCCCACTGGCGTCGCCACGTGGCTTCCTCGGGGCTGATGTCGGTTGGATAGCGATCGCAGGGCACATGATCGCCCCACCGAAACAGCGTGGTCGCGCCAGTACCGCAGAGATATTCCCATTCGTCCGGAGTCGGCAGACGAAATCCCGCTTCGATGAAGTTCGTCGCAATTGCCGCATGTGACAGGTCGTTCTCATCGGCCCGTTCAGCGATGATGTGACCGCTATCGGTGACTGTCACACGGGTGGTGACGTCACCGAAGCTGGTCACGCCGCGCGGATGCTGCTGCAACAGCGCCTGCACTTCTGCATCTGAGGAATCGATCTGCCGCCAGCCCACCTCCGCGTATTGATTTTCGACCAGTAGCGGAGCCACTGTTGCGGTCCTGATCTCGCTGGTACGGGCGTCGACATAATCGTGCAACGATTCTTCGATGCCGTATTCCTGAGCGGTATCCCGCCAGCTTTCGATCATGTCGGGTGTCGGTGTCCAATTGGCTACATCAAAGCCTAATTGGACGGTGTTGCCCGGAATTAGCGAGAAACGTGCTGTCCCTAGAGTGAACTGAGCTATTTCACATTGTCGGCCCGCGAGCTCGAATGAGCGAACCGCGTCGAAAGCAAACCCGGTGGGCAAACCTTGTGCAAGTTCGTACGATGCGCGCTCTCGTTGAGAAGGCGATGCATGCTGCCATTCGGAAAAATTGTCATACAAAGCCATCTCGGAACTCTCTTGGTGAAGTGACTGTGTCTTTTGCCATGAAATGGTATGACTCTAACTCGGCCCCAGAAATGATTAGTCGCAATCGCGGGCGAGACTGCCAAAAACTGTCACGAATGGTGTTCGTTGCAGGTCGAATTGTCGGCGATGTAGGGCGTAATGGCGGATGTCCGTAACTGGCTGAATAGCGCCAGACATTCGCCACCCTGCTACCGCCCTTCGAATCCGAACGGATTGAACTCCGGCATTGATAGACTTGTGCCCGACGCTTTCGCCCCTGAACACCTCGTATCGATGCCCCCAAAGTCCAGCCAGGCTGACGTGCGTGATTTGAGGAACCAGTGGCAAAGCGTCTTGGCGGCTGCCAAAATGGCGCCCCCCGCAGCCGCCTGCGCCACGACGGCGAGCGTGCCAAGTAGCCGCAGCCGCGCGGGAAGTCTCGACCAAGCGGCACCCCAAGCCCTGCGTCGATCATCAGAGGCGTATCTAACAGGTCATCGCTTTGAAATTGTCATTTGAAGTTCTCGAAGTGCTCGATGCCATAGACCGGACCGGCACGTTCGCGGAAGCGGCCTCGCTGCTTCATCGCGTACCGTCTGCACTGACTTACCTGGTGAAAAAGACAGAGGCTGATCTTGGCGTCGCCCTGTTTGATCGCAACGGCCGGCGTGCGCAGCTGACGGAGGCTGGGCAACTGCTCGTCGAGGACGGTCGTCGTTTGCTGCGAGCCGGGCAGAATCTGGAGAGCAAGGTTCGAAGTGTCCATGCGGGTTGGGAGGCTGAGCTCAGGCTGTGCGTCGACGAAATACTTCCGTTGCCTTCGTTATGGCCGTACGTGCGTGCTTTCTACGAACTGAATATGACGACACGGCTCCGTTTATCGACCGAAGTGCTCGGCGGCGTATGGGACGCGCTCGTGACGGGGCGTGCGGATATCGCGATCGGCGCCGCGGGAGAGCCGCCACACGCGCCCAACATTGCAGCAAGGCCCATCGGCCTGTTACGTCACGCTTTCGTCGTGGCGCCTGATCATCCGCTTGCCGTGAACGAAAAGCCACTCGACAGCGGCACAATTTCAAGTCACCGCGGCGTCATCATCAGCGATACGTCGCGTGACCTCGAGCCGAGATCGGTGGCCATTCGTGACGGACAACCGGTCATCGTCGTACCGAACCTGGCCGCCAAAATCGACCTCCTTTGCGAAGGCATGGCCGTCGGCATGCTGCCCGCGCCCGTCGCCGAGGAGTTGATACGCCAGGGCAAGCTCGTGGAGTGCCAGGTAACAGGCGTGCGGTCGCACACGAACTGCTACCTCGGCTGGCGCGAGGATAAGACAGGGCGTGCGTCGAGATGGTGGATCGAACAACTGGATCAGGTCGATCTGATATCCAGGCTTTTCAGCGCGGGCCGCATCGCTACCTGAAGCAGATGCCCGTCTCGCACCTCGGCGCCGACTCGCCGGATGGGGAGGACAGGAGGCCATAAATTATGGCTCGAAGATGTCTACGAAAGGCTGGCCGGTCCAGGCGCCATCTGCTCGGAACCCGGACGGAGTCAACTTAATTTCGTTTGCAGGATGGTGATATGCATCAGCTGGAAAAGTACTATCCCGGTGACGCGAGTTGGCAACGGTTCGTTGCCGTATTCGGCAATTCAAAATCCAGGCAAGAAGTCAGGGATCTCGCGCAATCACTCAATGGTGACATCGACCTCGCGACAGTCATCTATGAAGTCGTCGGCCCGGGCTACGGCAAGTGGATCCACGAGAAGGTGCCTGCGATGGACGATCTCACGGCGGTCGATTGCATCCGCGACCCAGAGCTGCTGAAACGGCTGCGCACGACCTTGATGCGTTTCCCCAGTTAGGACCTAACTGGATCATTTGGTGATGCTGACCTGCCCCCTGCAAACAGGGCCAACCGGAGTCTAGTAAAGTTCAGGCGATCTTTGCCTTGTTTGGGTTGCGAGAATATGGATTTCGCCGCAATTGAAGATGGGAATCGAGTCGAGACAAGCGAATCTCAGATAGATCGGCCAACGCAGCGGTAACTTGTAAATATGCTGAACGCGTGATGCCCGCAACGAGGCAAGCCTCAGCGTTGACTCCGACAAAGGGATGTCGATCCCTGCGGCCGGCGTCGACGGCCGCAGGGAATCACCTGCGTTGCCCAACCCAATACACGATATACATGCAGTTTTCACTCGATAGAGTTAGAACTTGTGCCGAATGCCGATCCGTGCCGCAGTCTGAAAACTCGTGCTGGACGGTGATCCGAGCGCTGCTTCGATTTGCGCGCCGTGTGCATGATCGTGCGCGAGCGCCCCGACGAAATACACGTCCGTTCGCTTGGAAATGAAGTAATCCGCCCCGATGGTCACCTGGTTCGCGCTGCCGACGCCGTTGTTGCGCTGTTGGAACTGGAACCCTGCTCCAAGCGAAATATCGGGCTTGACGAAGTAAGTCATGCCACCGTCGTAGGTCAGCGCCCGAGCCTGGGTGCCGCTGCTCAACTGAACATCGGTCACGACAGCAAAAATCTGCGCTTTCCCCAGGCTGTAGGTTGCACCGCCGGCGTATTCGGTCAAATTCGCTGAAGTCGTCGCGTTATGCTGCTTGAAATACGACAGCGATGCGGCGAGCCCGCCTTGGCTGTAGTTCAGCAGAAAGTTCATCGAGCTGTTGGTGCCCAACGAGCCGGCGACGTTGCCGAAACCGTACATCGCCCCGACACTGAAGCCCGAAATCGTCGGCGAAAGATACTTCACCGAGTTATTGACATTGTCGCCCCACAGCCGGTTGTCCAGCGTATAGCCGCCAGCCGCATACGCCGGAATGCCCCACGCGAGGATCCCCGCTGCCGTATTTCCCGCAATCGAGTACGCCGGAAAGATATCGCCGATGAAGTCGTATTGCCGCCCGAGCGTCAGCGTCCCGAACCGCCCGTCAACGCCGACGAAGGCTGCACGATTGAACAGGAGCCCGCTTTGCGCCAGGGCCCCGTTGGAAAGTTGAAAGCCGCTTTCGAGCGTGAAGATCGCCTTGAGCCCGCCACCCAGGTCCTCTTTACCCGTCAGCCCCCAGCGATCTCCCTGCGAAGACCCGGACGCAAACTGCACGAGCGCGCCATGTCCGGTGCTCGATGTCGCATTGTTCGTGTACGTAATACCCGCATCCACCAGCCCGTACAGCGTCACTGAGGACTGTGCATGTGCCACGCCGCATCCGACCGCGGCGCACACCACCATGCTTCGCTTGATGACCGTATTCATATCGCTTTCCTAATTTTATGCGTAGCTTTCGTTGACGAAAATGACTGAGGAAAACGTCCCGCTGGAAATGCATCGGAATCGTTTGGTCAATGGGCAGGCGTGTCCGGGTAATCCTCCAGCTTGCCTCGCTACAACGAACGGCCTCAGCACGTCCGCTTCCCACTGCGCGTCTACTCTATGAGCACCGTTTTTTGAGCCCCATCGTTAGAAATATCGACAGGGAAAACTTGACCTGAGCCCGCGCTCAAGAAATTCAGGCGCCCTCGCGAACACCCCTTCCGATCTGCAATAGGCAGTGGACCTGACTGCGGCATGAATACAACGGACAGGCAATGGCAGTGCAGTTCGTTGCTGATCGGGATTTTTTGCCCTGCTATGCTTGATGTGTAATGCGAACCAGTCTTTCGAGGCTGTTGCGCATGCTGTCTCCCGATTCCACCTACCGATGAGGCACCCTTGAAGCCACAAGTTCACGATCTCACGCTCGACGAACTCCGACTTTTCGGTGACATCATCGGGCGGCTCGAGGAGCTCGGGCCGATCGTGGATGTCAGGCGTGTCGTTTTGTCAGACTTGACCCGGCTGCTGCGATCCGATTTCTGCGTCTCCTACAACTGGGATGCCGAAAAAGGGATGTACGCCGACCCGATTGCAGTCAATGTCGACTCGGATCACGTGCGTCGCTACACGAGCTGGTACCAGCACAATGACCCGATGACGGCGCAACTCTGCAAGCGGCGCAGGGCCACGTTGGTGGAAGAAGTGATGGACCGGCCTGCCCTGGAGAATAGCGAGTTCTACAACGAGTTTCTCGCGCACGACGGTTTGCATCACGGGATCAACGTGTTTGTCTTCGACGGCGAACGCCAGCTCAGCGACCTGAGAATCTGGCGAACGAGGAATCGGCCTGAGTTCGAGATGCGCGACAAACTCGTGCTCGATGCGATCGAGCCGTTCCTTTGCCGCGCGATCAAACGCCGGGCAGGCAGCGCGACAGGGCTCACGGACCGTGAGAGCGAGATCGCCCAGCTGGTCGCAAAGGGTTGTACCGATCAGGATATCGGCCGCCTTCTCTGCGTCAGCCTGTCGACCGTGCGCACCCATTTGCGGCGGATCATGGACAAGAAGGGATTCTCCAACCGCGCGGAGCTTGCTGCCTCCGTCGCCGCGGCCGGAACGCCCCTGCCGTCATGACGATTGAACGGCGCGATCGACGGCCACGTACGCGCGACGCGGCGAATCGTCCGATACAAGAGACTAAACCGCCAGTACCGCTTCGAGCCGGTCGCGCGACACATCGATCGAGTCGCCCGACAGCACGACCTCTCCATGATCCAGACCGATGAAATGGTCGGCGATCGACGTGAGAAACGTCAGGTTCTGTTCGACGACCACGAACGCCGCGCCTTCCTCGATTCGAGACCGGATCACGGATGCCATCCGCTCCAGGTTCTCCTGCTGAACACCTTCCGACGGCTCGTCGATCAGCGTGAGCGGCGAACGCTCCGCGATGATCCTGGCGAAGGAAAGCAGCTTCTTTTCACCACCGCTCAACTTCCCGGCCGGTTGGAACAAGCGTTCCTTCAGCCGCGGAAAAACCCGGAACAGATCGTCGTATGCGTCCAGGCTTCGGGTCTTGAATCCGAGTGTCAGGTTGTCCGCGACGCTCAAATTGTCGAAGACGACCCGCTCCTGCGGCACATAGCTCACCCCCAGACGTCGCCGTTGATGCGACGGCACGTTGCCCACTTCGCCGCCGTTGACAGTGACCGTACCGGACGCTGGCTGGATGACGCCGGCCAAAGCGCGCATGAGCGTCGACTTGCCCACGCCGTTGCGGCCGAATACGCCCCGGACGCTACCCGCGGCCACCTCGCCGCTGATCCCCTTGAGTACCATCGTGTCGCCGTAGCCCGCGACGATCGACGAAAACATCAGCATTGCTTCTCCCCGCCGCTCGCTCATTTTCTTCCTCCCGAGTAGACGGCCTTGACGTCTTCCGACATCTTGATGCCTGTTGATCCACCAGAGCCTGAACGTATTCCAGGCAGGAGATCTCGCGCCGATCAATCGCATCTTTTGCGTCGACGACTGAAAGCTGCGGAAGGGTTGGCATCTACGTCTCTCTTACGTTTTGGTCTTCGTAGAATGCGCGCCCGCTTTTTTGTATCGCATCGTTAGAATTGACGACGCTGTCAACCCTCGCAACGTCGCCTTACCGCCCCCGAATCCGCCTCCAGGCCGCCGTCAGCGGCCTGGATCGCGCGATTCCCCGCAAAGGCCTGAAATCCACCGACACTTCTCCAGACGTTCAGACCGCGTCCATGTTCGAGACTGAACGCTTCGAGGTCGCGGTGGGCACCGTTTCCTCGAGAAACATCCCCACGAGCGCACTAACCAACGACACGCCCCCGACGATCAGCATCGGATAACCAAGACCGAATGTGTCGGCAAGCCCGCCTGCCACCACCGGCATCAGGACCCCACCGATGAGTTCGCTGACAGCGGTGGGAACGCCTACGGCGGAGCCGGTCAGCGTGGACGGCACGGATTCGCAGGGAATCACGGCAAGAAAGAGCGGTGCGATGCCGAAGCCGCAAATTCCGGCGGCAAAGAGGTTGCAGAACATGACGATCGGAGACGCGTGACAAAGAACGAACGCCAACATCAGGATTCCGTAGCAAGCCGCGGAAACGACGAGCACGATACGCCGACCAAGCCGATCGGACATCGCCGGAACGGCGATCATCCCGATAAATCCGCCGAAACCCCATCCGGAGATGATCAGGCCGACCGTGCCGAGGCTGAGGCCCACTACCTTGGTCAGATAGAGCGCGACAAACGTCGAGAAAACGAACAGGCCCGTCTGGAAAAGGGAGCCGATGACCGTGGTCAACCAGATGTTCTTGTATCTCAGCACGGTCAAGGGGCTGGCCGATGCCGATCGCGCCTGTTTATCTCGACTTGCCTCCGGCTTTCGCATGGTCTTGCCGATCAGGAACGTCAGCAGAAGCCCCGGGATACCGAGAACGAAAAACACCCACTCCCAGCGCATATGCATCACGAGCTGGGTAGCGATAATCGGTCCCAGGCCGATACCCAGAAGGGGAAAGAACGACTGATGGATGCCCAGATTCAAGCCGCGCCGACGCGGTGTCGATATTTCATCGATGGTCGCGACGCTGGCACTGAAGACGCCCCCCTCTCCGACGCCAAGGAGGCCGCGCACGAGCAGCATGCTGTGGAACGACTTGGCGACCCCGGTGAAGGATGTCATCACCGAGAAGAAAATCGAAGACCCGAGCAGAATCTTGCGACGCCCGTGGCGGTCGGACAGGCTTCCGAGCACCCATGTCGAAATGGCCCAGGTCAACGCAAGCACCGAGGCGATGGCGCCTGCCTGCGTGTTGTTCAGTTTCAGTTCCGGCAGCAGAACCGGGAACAGGTACACGATGACCAGACGGTCGAGACCCACGATGCCGAACAGCACCGCAAGAAAGATGACCATCTTCCATTCGTAGTTTCCGCCTTCCTTGTATTTCATATCGCCATCCTAACTATATCGTCGTGACTGAATGACCGTTGTTTCGAAGAAAAACCGCCAGGCCTACCCGGCCGCGAAACGAAACCCTCCGACCAGCCCGCCACGGAACGACATGGCGAGCCCGATGGTCCCGCTACCGATCTCCGCCGCTTCCCGCCAACCCGGACGGGCAGCCGCCGTCCGATGAAGCGGGATCATCGGCGGCCGTCTCCACCGGCGTTCTGTCGAGTATCTCGGCGACAGGGGGGCGCGGTCGCCGGTCGATCAGCAATCGCAGCACGTCGGGCCGCGAGTAATGCCCCACAGGATCGAAAACGCACTTCGACAGCGATTGCGTGCCGAGATCGATATTGGCGTAGAGCAAGCCTTCCGCGGTTTCGTCGATCTTGTCGAACAGCTCCGCCCCGTCGGGCCCGTAGCCAACGCTATGGCCACCGCCCGCCCGCAACAGCTGACGTTTGTCCTCGGTGTCGCAAAGATGCTCGACCATCTCCTCGGTGACGACTGTCGACGGCGCGAGGACGAAGCATCCGCCTTCGACGGCATAGGTCCGCGAAACCGCGTTGTTCACCTGGTAGCTCAATGCGCTGGCGAATTCATAGAGGGAAAAGCTCGGCCACGCGGCAACGTGGACCTGTTCGCCTTGCGCGTACATGGCGGCTTTGGTCAAAGGCTGCACGTGTTCGGCACAACACAGCGCGCCGAGCTTGCCCAACGGACTGTCGATCACGGTCAGGCCGCTGCCCTCCCCGTCACCGAAGACCGTCCGTTCGAGGTGGGTGGGCTTGAGTTTCTGTCGTTGCAGCAGGGTTTCGCCGTCGGGGCCGATGATCCATTGGGAGATATATAACGAATGGCCCTTGCGCTCCGAGAGGCCCATCACGACCGTGATGCGGTTTTTCCTCGCTGCGTCCCTCAGCGCATCGGCTTCCGGACTGTCGTAGCTCAGCGAATTGTCGAAGTAGCGCTGAACATAGCCCTTGCTCATATACCAGGCCGGGGTGCCGAGCCAGATGTAGAACGGGTAGCCGGGCAGCCACACTTCGGGAAAGGCGATCAGGGCGGCGCCGGCCTGCGCCGCCTCTTCAATCAGGCGGATGGACTTTTCGATTCCGGCCTGAAGATCGAGGAACGCCGGGGCGGCCTGCACGACAGCCGCCTTATATTGGGGATGGTTGAGAGCCAAGATACTCCTCCACGACTCGCGGGACGGGACGCCCGCAACGTTGTAGAGGAAGTGTCCGGGGCCAATATGGCGGACGCTTGACTCTGACAGAACAGGATTTTTACTTATGCTGCCAGCCGGCGGGATTATCGCGCGGCCCGCTCAGGGGCGATTCAACCAACGTCGCGATGCGTCGCACGGTAGTCGCGCGCGGACATGCCGAAGCGACGTCGAAACGTGCGACTGAAATGCGATGCATTATTGAAACCCCAAGCCATCGCAATATCGGTAATCGAGCGGTTAGCGTACGCGCGTTGCCGAAGCCACTCGCCGCACCCGTCGAGTCGGGCCGTAGAGATGATCTCGCCGATCGACTCTCCGACCTCGGCAAACAGCCGGTAAAGATAACGGCTCGATACCCCCAGTTCGTCGGCGATCTGTTCGGGTCCGAGTTCCGGTTCGCGAATACGGTCATGGATCAATGCACGTGCGCGAAGCAGATGCATCTCTTTCACGTTGGATTTGGGCAGCGAAACCGTGTTGAAATAATCCGCCAACGCCAGCGCGACCAGGTTCGCGGACACATCGCCAAGCCGCTCGCAACCGGTCATGGCGCCTTCGTCCGCCGAAAGCGCCCGGTGCAGGGACGCGATATGGTCCGCCGCGATCCGGCGTACCCCGGTGGCCGCGGGAATCCTCACCGCGGTGTGCTGCCGGCCGCACGGCACCCATTTCTCCAGTGCCTTGCGGGGAAAGCGGATCGTGTAATGCTGTCCGGAGAAATGCCAGACGAAACTGCGCGACGAATCGAACAGCACCATGTCGTCGGGGCCGACGAACGCGGTGCGGGCATCCTGCTCGATCGCGCCTCGCCCTTCGGTCTGGATCGACACGAGCAGGTAGTCGTCCGCCGTGCGCCGCACTTCGTCCCAGTCATGTGCCGCGACGTGATCGACCGCCGAGATCCGCGACACACACACGCCGTCGGTGTCCACGCTGGAAATCTCGCCATGAAATCCCTGCCCGGATTCGGTCCTGAAAACCATCGGGACGCAACTGGCCCGAACCTGATCCGACCATGCGAGAAGCCTGTCGTCACGATGGTAATGATCCGTGGTCGTCACTTGATTCATGGCACGAGGTTCCGGTGGCAGATACGCGAGAGCGTTATCGCGGACCATTGCGCATCCAAAATCCGGCGTCAATGCGCAATACCCCAGGACGGCCGCTTCGAAACGTAGCTGCGATCGAGCGCCTCCACCGAGCGACAACCGATGAGGGCAAGCGTCCGGTCAGTTTCCCGTTTGATCATCTCGATGACGTCGCTCACGCCGGCTTCCCCTCTGGCCGCCAACCCGTATAACGTAGCGCGCCCCAGCATCACGGCTTGGGCCCCCAGCGCGATCGCCTTGACGACGTCGGCCCCCGTCCGTATGCCGCTGTCGAGCATGACCGTCGCGCCCGCGATGCGCTCGACGATGTCCGGCAGCACGTCGGCTGTCGCCGGCAGGTCGGCGAGTTGCCTGCCGCCGTGGTTCGAAACGATGACGCCGTCCGCGCCGAGCGCGACACACCGCGCGGCATCGTCGGCCGTCACGATGCCCTTGACGAGGAGTTTGCCCGGCCAT
This sequence comes from Burkholderia sp. Bmkn7, assembly GCF_041103175.1. Lineage (NCBI taxonomy): Bacteria > Pseudomonadati > Pseudomonadota > Betaproteobacteria > Burkholderiales > Burkholderiaceae > Burkholderia > Burkholderia sp. Bmkn7. The sequence continues at coordinate 2,535,839 of NZ_JBGCUH010000002.1, forward strand.
TCGTCCCGCAGACGGCGCAGGTCGTCCCAACCGAAACTCGCATCCATCTGCCGGCGCAGGATCGCGGCCTGCGAGGCCGTGTCCGATGCATCGTCCGTCGCGAAATTCCTCAGCTCCGGCATGCCGTTCATCAGGTAAGACCAAAGCCAGCGCGGGTGCGACAGTCCGTCGACGATCGCACGTGCACTGGCCTTGAACGGCATCGCAAAGCCGTTGCGAAGATCGCGTCGGCGAAAGCCGTTGACCGCGACATCGGTGGTAAGGATCAGGGTCGAATAACGCGCCGAGCGGGCACGATTGACCAGGCTCTTCGCGAGGTTGCGATGAACGACGTACAGCTGAAACCACAGTTCTCCGTCGGCCCCTTTCGCCACCTCTTCGATGGACATGTTGGAAGCCGTCGATAGCGCAAACGGAATACCGGCCTTGCCCGCCGCGCGCGCAAGCGCGAGGTCGCCCTTGGGCCAGAACGCGCTGTTGAGGCCCGTCGGCGCGATCACCAGCGGTAATGGAATCCGCCGGCCCAAGAGCGTCACCGACTGCGCTCGCGTGCTGACATCCGACAGCCGGCGCGGCAACAACTGCAATCCGTCGAACGCCGAACGGTTATGCGTCAATCCCGACTCATCGTCCGCCGCGCCTTCCAGATAGTCGAACACCATGCGTGGCAGCCGCCGTCTGGCTGCGTCACGATAGTCGCTGACGGAGAAAATGCCGGGAAATCCTGTTGTCATGATTGAGGTACTGTCAGATTGAATCGTGATGCGAAAAGTTCGAGGCGCGCTGCATGCCGGTTTCGCGCGTCTCTCTCGACCGTTCGATGCCGACGACAGCCGAGTAACGACGCAAAGTCGAAAGCTAGACGACCACGCTACCGACATAGTTTTCCGCCATGGACCTCGCCGCAGTCTCGGACGTGGTCACGTGCTCGAGCTCGGCGACCTGCAACTGCTGCTCGAACGGCGAGGCATCGTCGAGGCGATGCATCATGCGGGTCATCCAGTAGGAGAAATGCTCGGCGCGCCAGATCCGCTTCAGCGCAAGCTCACTGTACGAAGCGAGTTGCGCTTCATCGCCGGTCCGGTAATACGCGTCGAGTCCGCTGCTCAGGATCCGTACGTCGGAGACTGCCAGGTTGAGACCTTTTGCTCCGGTAGGAGGAACGATATGAGCGGCGTCGCCGGCAAGAAACAGTCGGCCGTGCTGCATCGTCGTCGAGACGAAGCTCCTCATGCCGACGATATTCTTCTGAAAAATCTTCCCGTCGACAACGCATTGACCATCGGCGGAGTCGACACGTGCATGCATTTCGGCCCAGATCCGGTCGTCGGACCAGTTGTCGACTGAATCTTTCGGGTCGCACTGGAAATACATGCGCTGAACTGTCGGCGAACGAGTGCTGACCAATGCAAAACCACGATCATGACGTGCATAGATCAGTTCGTCCGCGGACGGCGCACCTTCGACCAGAATGCCGAACCAACCGAACGGATAGACGCGCTCGAAATCACGCCGAACGCTCTCGGGAATCGCCGAACGGGACACCCCTTGCGAACCGTCGCATCCGATCACGAAATCACAGTCCAGCGTATGCGATTGCCCTTGATGCACGAACCGTATCGACGGGGCCGACGTGTCGATGTCGTGAAGCGAGACATCCGCGACACCAAACAGGATAGAGCCGCCCGCAGCAACGCGAGCCGCCACCAGATCCTTGATGACTTCGTGCTGCGCATAGACGGTGATGGCCCGCCCGGTCAACGCCTTGAGGTCGATGCGCCGCCGCTTTCCGTCGAACGCGAGTTCAAAGCCGTGATGCAACGCCCCTTCCGCCTTCATTCGTTCACCGACACCGGACGCTTCAAGCAGGTCCATCGTCCCCTGCTCGAGTACACCCGCCCTGATCGTCGATTCGATCTGCTCGCGTCCGCGGGTTTCGAGCACGACGGACTCGATACCCTTCAGATGCAAAAGATGAGAAAGAAGGAGGCCGGCAGGACCGGCGCCAATAATGCCTACTTGAGTGCGCATGCTATCTCCAACTGAAGGTACTGTCAGACGCTTTCCGTCATTCGGTTGAACATGAGCGACGCCGTTACGTGCTCTGCGCGGAGCGCGTAACCTACGTCGCCCTCGACACTGATCTCAAGCGCCCTTGATGGGCGGAATATGGCGACGCACGATCATCAGGCAGATGAACACCATCGCCATCGCGGCGCCCAGCATGCCCAGGTACGCAGACGCTCCACCCTGCGTGATCACGAAGGCCCCCGCAAACGCGCTGAGAATCGCGCCGAGCCGCCCAAACGCGAGCGCGGATGCGGTCCCGGTCGCGCGAATCTCGGTGGGATAGACATACGCGCAAAGGGCATACATCGTCGACTGAACCGCGTTCACGAACAGACCGTGCAACCCGATTCCGAACACGAGCAACGTCGTGTGGGCAGAGACGTCGAGACCGCGCAGGAAAAGTGCGCTCGCGCACGCCATCAGGCAACAGACGAGCAAAGGCCAGCGTGATCCGAACCGACCGATTGCCACCGCGCAGCTTATTGCGCCGAATACGCCGCCCAGGTTGTAGGCGGTAAGACCCGAACCCGCCACCGAAGGGCTGAGCCCCTCCCCTGCAAGCATCGTCGGCAGCCAGCTGAATGCGCTGTAGACCGCGATCAGGTTCATGAAGAAAGCGACCCAGATTGCAATCGTGTCGCGGCCTTGACCGTCCGCGAACAGCGCACGAAAGCCTGGACGCTGTACCGCTTTCTGTTCCTTCTGATCGGCGAACACGGCGTCCGGCTGAACCGAGCGGGACATGCGGGTCAACAGGTGACGCAGTTCGTTCCAGCGTTCCTGATGACGCGCAAGATAACGTGGCGATTCCGGCATGACGAAATACAGCAGGAGCGCCAGTGCGACGGGAAGCGTGCCGCCAATCAGAAAGAGCCCGCGCCAGCCGTAATGCGGAAGCACGACACTCGCGAACAGCCCCGCAAGCATGCCACCCAGCGGTACGCACACGATGGTTGCGGTCACGGCGAGCGTCCGCCGGCGAGCAGGCGTAAATTCCGCCGTCATGGTCGTCGCGCTCGGCAGTGCGCCGCCGATACCCAATCCCGCGAAAAAGCGCAGGATCGCAATGGTCGTGACGTCCGGCGACAGCGCGATCGAGCTCGTCGCCAGGCCAAATACCAGCACGCTCCCGATGATCGCCCAGCGCCGACCGAACCTGTCCGCGAACAGCCCGGCGAACGCGCTGCCGATGCCCATGCCGACGAGGCCGGCGGCAACGGCGGGCGCAAATGCGTTGCGCGTGATGCCCCATTCCTTGATCAGGCTGGGAATGGCGAACCCGATGAGTTGCCCATCGAATCCATCCATCACGATCGCAAGCGCGGCGAGCAGGACGACCGTTCGCTGGAACGCCGAGAACGGCCCATCGTCGAGGGTGCGGCCGATATCTACGGTCGGCAGACGCGGATTACGATCGTTCATTTCGCGCTCCCGGCCCGGCCGGCGAAGTCCGAATCGCAGTCCTGAGCAATTCGTTTTCCGGCGTGACGTTCGGACTCGAACCAGGTGCGATCGAGCGACGACTCGAAATTGATGACAGGCATTGCAGTCTCCTTAAGCCGATCGCTCGTCGTTCCAGGAGCGAAGGCATCTCAACGGTATCGGGTTGTTATTGTGTTCGTGCCCACCATCCGGAAGCCCATCGCATCCATGGCGAGCATCACGCGCGCTGACCGCGGCAACGATCAGAACGGATAGTGACGAGGCGTCGTTTGCACGGTGATCCAGCGCAAATCGGTAAATTCCGCGACTCCGGCTTTGCCGCCGAAATGCCCGAAACCACTGGACTTCATCCCGCCAAACGGCATCTGCGCCTCGTCGTGAACCGTCGGCCCATTGACGTGGCAAAGCCCGGACTCGATCCGCTTCGCTACCGTCAACGCACGCGCGACATCACGGCTGAAGACCGCCGCCGACAGACCATATTCATTGTCGTTTGCGCATGCGATGGCCTCGTCGTCTCCATCGACGCGGACGATCGCCTTGACTGGCCCGAACGACTCCTCCCGGTAGATATGCATGTCCGCCGTCACGTGATCGAGCAACGTGGCCGGCATCAGCGTGGTCTCGGATTTCCCGCCGCACACCAGGGTCGCGCCTTTCGCCAGCGCGTCGTCGATCAGGTCGTTGCATCGCCTGACGGTCGCCATGTCCACGACGGAGCCGAGGACGGCCGGGCCCTTTCTCGGATCGCCAAGCGGCAGGCTCTTCGCCTTCTCGGCCAGACGCGCGACGAATTCATCGGCGATCGCCGTGTCGACGACGATGCGTTCGGTGGACATGCAGATCTGGCCGGAATTGGCGAACGCGCCGAATGCCGCGCCTTGCACGGCGGCGTCGAGATCGGCATCGTGAAGCACCAGAAACGGCGCCTTTCCGCCGAGTTCAAGTACCGAAGGCTTCAGATACTTCGCGCACTGGGTCGCGATGATGCGGCCGACGCGCGTCGAACCCGTGAAGTTCACCCGTCTGACCGCAGGCTCGGCAATCAGCGCTTCGACAATGTCGCCGGCATTCGCCGGCGCGTTCGTGACGAAGTTCACGACGCCACGCGGCAGTCCCGCGTCCTGCAATGCCTCGATGATGAGGCCGTGGGTCGCGGGGCAAATTTCGGAACCCTTGAGCACGACGGTATTGCCGCACGCCAGCGGCAACGCAACCGCACGCACGCCCAGGATGACGGGCGCGTTCCACGGCGCGATCCCGAGCACGACGCCGGCGGCCTGCCGAACGCCCAGTGCGAGACTGCCGGGCACATCGGACGGAATCACTTCGCCCGAAATCTGCGTGATCATCGCAGCCGCTTCGCGCAGCCCGTCGGCCGCAAGCTTGACGTTGAAATCCGCCCACAGGCGGGACGCGCCCGTTTCGGTTGCCATTGCCAGCGCGAACGCGTCGCCTTTTTCTTCGAGCGCATCCGCGGCCCGATTCAGTAGAGCGCGTCGCTCGCCGGGGCCCATCGCCGACCATGCGGGAAACGCGGCGGCCGCCGCATGCACCGCCGCTTGTGCATCGGCGACAGTCGCGGCCGGCGCCGTCGAGGCAACCGTGTCGTCGAGCGGGTTGCGGCGCTCGAATGTCGCGCCGTCGCGAGCCATCGCACGCTCGCCGTTGATCAACATCGTTACCTGATTCATTACCGTCTCCTGGAATATTCTTGAAAAACCGGCCTGCCGAATCACCGGCTCGCGGTCAGGCCACGACAATTTCGACGACGCGTGTTTTTCCCGAAGACAACGCGTCTTCCAGCGCGGGCTTCAGCGACAGCGCGTCGCTCACTCGAACGCCTTCGCACCCCATGCTGTTGGCCAGGGAAACGAAATCCAGCCCTGGCAGGTCGGTGCCCTGTACCGGATCCGATGCGGCGAAGCCGAACACGGGCGCGAATTCCTGCAAGGCGGCGTAGCGCGAGTTATTCAGGATTACGAATGTGATCGGAAGATCGAGCTGGACCGCGCTATAGATCGCTTGCGGCGAATACATCGCCGAGCCGTCGCCGATGAGGCCGATCACGCGGCTGCCGGGTCTGGCCAACGCGACGCCTACCGCGGCGGGCATGCCGTAGCCCAGACCGCCGCTTGCCATCGTGTAGAACGTCTGACTGCGCGTGAACGGCAGATAACGTTGCATGACGGGGCGCGAACTGGGCGCCTCCTCGACCACGATATCGGTAGCGCGGCGGACCTCGGACAGCGTCTGCAACGCGTAGGCGACCGACATGACCGCGGTGGGCTCGGCGCGCTCGGCGGCCTCGCGAGGCGCCGGCAGCGGCCGGCCTCGCGGCGCCGGACGGGCGAGCAGGTCCGCAAGCCCCAGGCGAATGTTCGCCACCACCGACGTGCCGACCGGCGTCCACGCGGCGGTGGCCGGATCGTCGATGAGCTGGTACAACGCCGCACCGTCAGGCACATGCGGCCCACTGCCTTCGACGTGATACGCAAACGCCGGCGCCCCGACGACGAAGATCAGGTCATGCCCGTGCAGAATCCGGACGATTTTTTCGCGCATCGCCGGAAGGAATCCGGCGAAGAGCCGATGATCTTCAGGGAAGCTGCAGCGCGACGACATTGGCGCAACATAAACCCGCGCGTTGTGGCGCTCGGCAATCTGGATAACCTCGCTCCAGGCATCGGCGCGATCGAGCTCCGCGCCGACGACGATGGCCGGCCGCTGGCAGTGATCCAGCGCATCGCCGATCTCCGCGATCCGTTCCGGATCGGGGCGGGAGCGGGTGCTGACCCGTGTCGCCTCGACGAAGCCGGCCGGTTGATCCCAGTCGTCGACCGGAATGGAAACGAACACCGGGCCACGCGGCTCCTGCATCGCCACGTGGTACGCACGGGCGAGCGCCAGCGGCACATCCGCGGCACGAGCCGGTTCGATGCTCCATTTCACGTAGGGGCGCGGCAACTCTGTTGCCTGCGATGCCGACAGAAACGGGTCGAACGGCAGGATCGAGCGGGCCTGCTGGCCGGCGGTCACGATCAGCGGCGTGCGGTTCTTGAACGCCGTGAAGATGTTGCCCATCGCGTTGCCGACGCCGGCCGCCGAATGCAGGTTGACCAGCGCGGCGTTGCCGGTCGCCTGGGCATACCCGTCCGCCATGCCGACAACGACCGCTTCCTGCAAACCCAGCACGTACCGGAAATCCTCCGGGAAGTCGCGGAACATGGGCAGTTCGGTCGAGCCGGGATTGGCAAACACGGACGTCATGCCGAGGCGCCGCATCAAGTCCACGACGGCATCGCGAACGGTCGGCTGCCCACTTGTGTTTCGTTGCATCTCGAATCCTCTGCGGTTCGCCATTCGGGCTGGCGGTGATTGGATGAGCCGCAGTATGGGATTCGATACCTTGTTTGAAAATTGCCAATAATGCTCAAAGTCATTACATTTAAGCATGGCATCACCGAGTGGCCTGACGGCCCATTCAGGCCGGAAGCCTTACCGGGCGGGGCTGAGCGCCGCCAGCACCGGTTTTCCGGCAGCCGCCGCGAGCGTACGCGGCGGTGCCTTTCAGGGAAGACACCTAGCGCCGTCCAACCCGGGACCCTGTTCCCCCCTTTATTCCCTTTCAATCAGGTTCGCCGCGATGAGTTTCAATCTGCAGCAGTTGACGATGTTCACGACGATCGTGTCCGCCGGTAGCCTGGGACGAGCCGCGACGCTGCTCGACATGACCCAGCCCGCGCTGAGCAGATCGATCAAGCGGCTCGAGGAATCGGTCGGGGCGCCGCTGTTCGAGCGCCACACGAAAGGGATGCAGCTGACCGCGCTGGGCGAGGCATTGATGCCGCATGCCATGTTGCTGCAACGGGAAGCCGAACAGGCGCGCGAGGAACTGGACGCGATGCGCGGCCTCGCGAAAGGCGTCATCAAGGTGGGCGCGGTGGGCAGCATCGCGAGCCTCGTGCTGCCGATGGCCATCGCGTGCGTGCTCGAGAAATGGCCCAACCTGCGCGTCGAGGTGATCGAAGGCGTGTGGGATCGTCTCGTCGAGGGTTTGCTCGCTTACGAGATCGACCTGGCGCTCTGCACCTCGGGAATCGAAACCGACGAGGTCGCTGCGCTCTCCGATTGTTCATGGACCGACCGGAGTTTCGTGGTCGCGGCGACCGATCATCCGTTGCGCTCGACGCGCGGTCTGCGGCTCGAAGACACACTGACACAACGGTGGGCGCTCACGCCCAAGGGAACCGGACCTTATGCCCACATGCAGGAGACCTTCAGGGCCCGCGGTCTGCCGATGCCGGCCATTGCAGTCGAGACCCGTTCGGTGACCGTGCTCAAAAGCCTGGTAGCACGATGCGGCTTCGTCTCATGGATGGCCGAGCCGATGTACGACACCGAAAGCAAGGCTGGCGTCATTGACGCGCTGGACATCGAAGGCCTGGATGCGCAACGCACTCTGACGGCATTCCGGCGCCGGCGTGGCACGCTACCCGCGCCCGCCGTCAAGCTGCTGGACGAATTGCGTCACCTGACGGGATCTTTGCGCAAGGACGGGCAAAGCCTGTCTTGATGGCCGTGAATCGGGCGTGCCCGCGATTCGTGCGTTTTGGCATGACCCGACGCATACCCGGCCTTGTTCAATTGAAGTCGGCCCGGGTCTGGCGCCGCGTTTGCGCGTTGATGCGCCGTCGCCAGCAGTCGCCACCCAGGGAATCCTGATGAAAATGCATTGGTTCAAGCATCAAGCATCAAACATCCGGATCCGGAATCCGCGCCGACTGAATCACAACCAGCGTATCCCCTGCCTCGATCCTGCAAGGCGGATCCTCGTAGAACGAAAAAATCTTCCCGCACCGATCGAGCCCGACGACGATCGCACCCGGCACGACGTTCGTCATGCAGCCGACCTCTTGCGGCATCGCCTCGCGCTCCAGCAGCGTCGCGCGCCCGCGCGTCGACAGCATGTCGTTCACGAACGGCACGATATAGCGGCTATGCACGGCGTCCGCGAGCAGCAGCGCGCCGATCTTCGTCGACGACACGATCACGTCGGCGCCCGCCTGCCGCAGTTGCCGCTGGTACAGGTTCTCCTGGATCCGGACGACGATCTTCGTATCGGGCGCGATGCTGCGCACCGACAGCGTCAGCAGGATCGCGGTCGGATCGTCGGTCACCGAAATGATCACCGCCTTCGCCGAACGCACCTGCGCCTGCTGCAGCAGATCCTCGTGCGCAGGATCGCCGAGCAGCCCCGTCACGCCGAGCGACGTCGCGGCCTCGAGCGCCTGCTGCTGCGAATCGATCACGATGACCGTCGCCGGATCGACACCGCTCTCGAGCAATTCGCGCACCGCGATCGAGCCCGACAGGCCATAACCGCATACGACGATGTGATCGGACAATTGCTTTTGCAGGCGTTTCATGCGGAATTCCTCGACGACGCGCTGGATCACGAACTGATAGGCCGTGCCCAGGAAAATGAACCAGATGACGATGCGGATCGGCACGATGAAGAACGCATCGATGAGTCGCGCCCGTGCGGTGACGGGCACGATGTCGCCGTAGCCGACCGTCGCGACCGTGACCATCGTGAAGTACACGAGATCGGCGACGGTCATCGGCGTGCTCTTGGTCGAATCGCGCAACCCGTCGCGATCGAGATACAACACGAGGAACGCGAGCGTGCACAGCAGCACGACCGCGCCGAGACGGAACAGCAGCGTGCGGCGCGGCGACGTCGCGGGACGCGTGAACAACGTGCGTGCGCGCGGCGCCTGCCACGGATTGCGCGCGCGACGCAGGCGTGAGCGCAACGAGCGGCGCTGGGCGGAGGGCGATGCCAACGGGGAATCTCCTGAAGGATGCGGGCTCGATTCTACGATGGGTCGGCCACGACCGGCCGACGTCATCGCATCGATTCGTCCGTTACAGCATGCTGCGCGGCCGCACCATCGTGCCGTCGACGAAGCGCTGCGCGCGAAACGCCGACAGGTCGAGCGACGGCGCACCGGTGTCGATCCATTCGGCTAGCAGCCGCCCGACGATCGGCCCCATCGCGAAACCGTGGCCACAGAACCCCGTCGCAATCGCAAGCCCGGACGGCGTGCCCGGCGCGTCGATCACCGGAATGCCGTCGGGCAGCACGTCGATCAGGCCGGCCCAGGCCTCGACGATCTGCGCGTCCTTCAGCGCGGGAAAGATCGTCTTGAGTTTCGCGAGTGCACGCGGCGCATGCGCGCGATTCGGCTGCGGCTGCGGATCGCGCGGCTCGATCGGCCCGGTCGCACCGTTGATGCGCGCAAGCGCATCGCGCCAGGCAGCCCCGTTCACGTGCAGCCGGAATTTGTCGCGCTGCGACCAGAACTCCGGCCAGAACAGGCTCAACCCGCGCAGGTGGCCGAGCGTCAGGTCGACGTCGACCTGCATGTCGTCGGCGAGATTGATCGCGCCGTTCTTGCGCTGCCGGATGCCGAGGCCGTGCCCCCACACCGTCGATGCCGACACCGGCGGCACCACATTGGTGCGCATGCAGGTACCGCGGACGGCCTGCTGCGGCAGCCGGATGCCGACGCCGTCGAGCAGCCGGAAGCTGGTCGCGCCCGCCGCGCAGATCACGCGCCGCGTGCGGATCGTGCCGCGCTCGGTCACGACGCCGACCACCGCGCCGCCGGCCGTCTCGATCGCGGTCACGCCGCAGCCTTCGAAGAAGCGCGCGCCGGCCTCGACGGCACGCGCGGCGAACGCGGCAGCCACCCGGCGCGGCTCGGCCTGCCCGTCGGTCGCGGTATACAGCCCGCCGAGCGTGCGTGCCTGCGGCGAAAGGCCGCTGACGCGCTCGTCGATCTGCGCGCGCGTCAGCGTGCGCGTGTCGAGTCCGTGTTCGCGCGCGACCGCGAGCCAAGCGTTGAACGACGCCCAGTCCGTTTCGTTGTCCGCAATATAAAGACAGCCGCCCTGCCGCCATTCGAGATCGAAACCGAGGGTTTCCTCTAACGCTTCCCAGATCCGCATGCCGGCCATCATCAGCGGCACCTCGGCAGCTTCGCGGCCCTGCTGCCGCACGAAGCCCCACGCCCGTGTCGACTGCTGCCCGGCGATACGCGACTTGTCGAGCACGACGGCCTTCAGGCCGCGCAGACCCAGGTAATACGCGGCTGCGCAGCCCATGATGCCGGCGCCGGCGATCACGACGTCGGCGTCGGCCGGGAATGGCGAATCGCCAAGGGTCAGGGTATCGTGCAGCGGATAGGTGGTCGTCATTGTTTCCTGTCAGGGGTTAATGCATCCGGATACGGGCGGCGGTGGTAACGTCGTGACACACCTTTCACACAAACGCACCTTTCACCACGCTGAATAACGACCATTTTGCGGTAAAGTTATCTTTTCCGCGCGTGGCCGGTCGGCTCGCCCCTGGACGTCACGAAGACTGTCCGTCGAGACTGCCGCAAGGCGTCGTTCTGAACGTCACGATCCGTTCCCGTAGCATGACCACTGAAGCAATCACCACGGATTCCCTCGCGGTTGCCGAGCGCGTGCGCGAGCTGATGACCCGCAACGGCATCGGCAAGCGCCAGCAGACCACCGAGCTGTGCCGCATCCTCGACCTGAGCTTTTCGCAAGGCCATCGTAAGCTGCGCGGCAGCAGCCCCTGGACGCTCGCGCAGATCAAGAAAGTCGCCGAAGCGTACGGCGAACCCGCCGCGCAGCTGTTCGGCGCGCAAACGCTCGACCCCGGCATGGTCGGCGCGTATTCGCAGGAGGCCGTACTTTATGCGGGCGTCGCCGAGATTCCGTGCACCGCATGGATCGGTGCGCCGCTCGAAGCCGGCGCGCGCCCCGAATTCGTCGCATATGAGCAGAACGGCCGCTGGCGCGTGCTGCGCCACACCGGCGTGCTGTACCAGAACGCGTACGACGTGCACAAGATCGAGATCTATCCGCGCCGCGCGGAGAGCGACAAGCTCGTCGTCGCGGTGATCGACCCCGATCGCGTCAGCGCGACCGAGCTGTGCCGCTATCTCGAACGCCAGGGTTTCGCGACGGCCGCATTCGATGGCCTCGCGCCGTTCGTCGACGCGCTGCAGGGCCAGGCCTTCGACGCGGTCCTGACCGAATGGCTGTTCGACGACAGCACGGCCGCCACCGCGATCAAGGCCGTGCGCACGTCCGACAACCCGGGCGCGCCGATCTTCGTGCTGACGGGCGACCTGCTCACCGGCCGCGCGAGCGAGGCCGACATCAGTGAAGTGATCCGCGCGTTCGACGTCGTCTGCTACGAAAAACCCGCGCGCATGGCGATCCTCAGCGCCGATCTCGCGAAACGGCTCGCACGCGGGTAACGTCCCCGGGCCGTTCCCTGTGCGGACGGCCATCGTCCGCGCGGCACGGCGGTCGTGAACAGGGTCGTGGATCAGTACAATAGCCGCACCCGTTCACGCCCACGCCGGCATCCGCCGCCCGACGCCATGGCCCGCCTCATCCCCGACGACTGGAAAAGCCTCGCCGCGACCGGCGCGGCCGAACGCGAGCGCGAAACGCTCGCGGCCCTCGAACACGCGCTGCCCGACGGCTACACCGTGTATCACGGCGTGCACTGGACGCGCGCCGACCAGGCGTTCTCGGTGTTCGGCGAGGCCGCGTTCGTCGTCGTGAGCCCGGCCGGCCGCGTGCTGCTGATCGAGCAGAAAGCCGGCTTCCTGCGCGAAACGCCGAAGGGGCTCGTGAAGGTCTATCTGCAGAAGGAACGCAACGTCCCGATCCAGCTCGCGCGCACGCAGGAAACGCTGCACCGGCGCCTGACGGCCGCGCTCGGCGCGGGTGTCTACGGCGTCGAGGCGCTGCTGTACTGCCCCGACTACTCGATCCGCGACGCGTCGATCGCCGGCGTCGCCGCCGACCGCATCGTCGATGCGTCGCGCAAGGCGCAGCTCGCGCAGGTGATCCTGCGAATCCTGCCCGAGGACGACGAGCACTTTCCGAACGCGCCGAAACTCCACCATTTCCTCGCGGACGAGCTCGCGCTCACGCCCGATACGAGCGCACTCGTCGGGCAGGCCGGCACGCTTGTCACGCGGCTGTCGGGCGGGCTCGCCGCATGGGCGCGCCAGCTCGAATTCGCGCCGTTCCGGCTGCGCGTCACCGGCACGGCCGGCTCGGGCAAGACGCAGCTCGCGGTGCAGGCGATGCGCGATGCCGTCGCGGCCGGCAAGCGCGTGCTCTACGTGTGCTTCAACCGGCCGCTCGCCGACTACATCACGCGCATCGCGCCGCCCGGTGCGAAGATCGCGAATTACCACCAGCTGTGCGACTGGGTCGCGCGCGACGGCGGATATGCGCCGGACTTCCAGGTACCCGGCGAATTCGAACGGCTCGAGGCGCGCTTCGCGCAAACGCCCATTTCCGAACGCTGGCGCTTCGACGTGCTGGTCGTCGATGAAGGACAGGATTTCCATGCGCCGTGGGCGGCCGCGCTGGAACGCCTGCTGGTGCCGGACGGCGCATGGTGGTGGCTGGAAGATCCGCTGCAGAACCTGTACATGCGCGAGCCCGTCGCGCTGCCGGGCTGGGTCACGCTGAAGGCGCTCACGAACTACCGGAGCCCGCGCGATCTGCTCGAATTCGTGCGCGACATCGTCGGCAGGGTCGAGCCGCTCGCGGCCGAGCTGCGCTCGGGCAGCCCGTTCGACGGTTCGGATCCGTCGGTGTCGGCGTACGGGGAAGAAGGCGCGTCGCAAGACGCGTTGGCCGAAGCCTGCGTCGACGCGACCAAGCGGGCGATCACGCACGCGCTGTCGCTTGGCTTTCGCAAGCAGGACATCGCGGTGCTGTCGTATCGCGGCCGCGAAGGCTCGGTGCTCGCGCCGCTCGACCAGCTCGGCCCGCACCGACTCAAGAGTTTCACCGGCAAGTACGACCTGTTCGGCAACCCGGAATATCGCGAAGGCGACGTGCTGCTCGATTCGATCTACCGCTTCAAGGGCCAGTCGGCGCCGTGCGTGATCCTCACCGAGGTCGACTTCGACAGGCTCGACGCGCGTGCCGCGCGCAAGCTGTTCGTCGGTGCGACGCGCGCGACGATGAAGCTGCTGATCGTCGCGTCGTCGCGCGCGGCCGCGCAGCTCGCGGCCGTCTGACGTAATCGGCGGGCGACCGGCGGGCAAGCGCCCGTCGTGTCGCCGCCCTCGGTCGCTCACGCCACCCGGAACGCCCCCACCGCGCGACGCAACCCGTCCGCCTGTTCCTCCAGCGAAGCCGCCGCGGCCGCAGCCTGCTCGACGAGCGCCGCGTTCTGCTGCGACACCTGGTCCATCTGCGACACCGCGCGGTTCACCTGTTCGATCCCGTCGCGCTGCTCGTTCGACGCGGCCGCGATCTCCGTCATGATGCCCGTCACGCGGCCGATCGCCTGCTGGATGTCCTGCATCGTCGTACCGGCCACGCCGACGAGCCGCGAGCCGTTCGCGACGCGCTCGACCGATTCGCCGATCAGCGTGCGGATTTCCTTCGCCGCCGACGCCGAGCGTTGCGCAAGCGTGCGCACCTCGCCCGCGACCACCGCGAAGCCGCGGCCCTGCTCGCCGGCACGCGCGGCTTCGACCGCCGCATTCAGCGCGAGGATGTTGGTCTGGAATGCGATCCCCTCGATCGTGCCGATGATGTCGGCGACCTTCTGCGAGCTCTGGTCGATCTCGTTCATCGTGCCGATCACCTCGCCGACCACGGTCGCGCCGCGTGTGGCGATCTCGCTCGCGGTGTCCGCGCAGGCCTGCGCCTCCACTGCGTTGTCCGCGTTCTGCTTCACGGTCGCGGTGAGCTGCTCCATGCTCGCGGCCGTCTCCTGCAATGCGGACGCCTGTTCCTCGGTACGCTGCGACAGGTCGGTGTTGCCGGCCGCGATCTGGTGCGTCGCCGTCGAGATCGCCTCGGAACCCTGGCTGACCTGGCGCACGGTGTCCGCGAGGCTGCGCTGCATGCCGGTCACGCCGTTGACCAGTTCGGCCATCTCGTCGCGCGACGACCAGCGCACTTCCGACGTCAGGTCGCCTTCCGACAGGCGACGGAAATGCGACAGCAGGCGGTTCACCGGCTGCGTGATCGCGTAATGCAGGCCGATCGCGCAACCGAGGCACGCGGCCAGGCCGAACGCAATACCCGCGATCGCGCCCGCACGCATCCAGCCGTAGTAGGTCTGCGCGGTGTCGTACACCTCCTTGCCGCGTGCGCCCTGGTACGCATCGAGCGCATCGGTCGCCTGCGTGAGCGCAACCGACAGCGGCGGCGCGACCGACATCAGCAGCCGGTCGGCCTCGTCGCGGCGGCCGTCGCGGACCGCGTCGATCATCGGCTTCAGCGCCTGCCCGATCAGCGCCTGGCGCGCGGCATCGAGGCGGCTCGCGAGCGGGCCTTCGTCGCCGTCGTGCGGCATCGACGCGTAGCCGCGCCACGCGGTGTCGGCCTTCGCGAGATAACTCTCGGCCTTCTTGACGAGATCGGGCACGTCCGGCGCTTCCGGGTGCAGCAGCGCGCGGTCGAGCGTCGTGCGCACGATCGTCAGGTTGAGACTGGCCGCCGACAGCGCGGTCTTCGCCGCCAGCTGTTGCGTATAGGCCTCGTCGAGCGCGCGGTTCGAGCTCTGCATGCCGGCGAGGCCGATCAGCCCCGACACGACGAGCAGCGCGGCGACAAGGCCGAGCGTGGAGAAGATCCGCGTGCGGATCGAGAAACGGGAAAACAGGGCGTTCAGGTTCATGACGGGACGTGAGCGGTGAAAAGTGCCGCGGCAATCGGTCCGCAGCACGCTGTATTACGGTTTGCCTGCAAAAAACTTGAGCCCGGCCCCGCTTTCCGGCTGATCCCGGTCAATTTTTCGCGTCGGCAATCTACTGTTACGGTTGCAACAGATCGAGGCTGGGCAGAAATTGACTGGTCAACTATCCGTCGTTATAGTTCGAACCAATTCCCTGCCATGGCAGATATATCGATGACCACCGACACCCTCCTCACTCCGCCGGCCGCCGAAACGGCCCGCCGCGACGCGCCGACCGGGCTGATCGTCGCCGCGCTGCTGCTCGTCATGCTGCTGTCCGCGCTCGACCAGACGATCGTGTCGACCGCGCTGCCGACGATCGTCGGCGAGCTCGGCGGGCTCGACCAGTTGTCGTGGGTGGTCACCGCGTACCTGCTGTCGTCCACCGTCGTGCTGCCGCTGTACGGCAAGCTCGGCGACCTGTACGGCCGCAAGATCGTGCTGCAGGCCGCGATCGTGCTGTTCCTCGCCGGCTCCGCGCTGTGCGGCGTCGCGCAGGACATGACGCAGCTGATCGTGCTGCGCGCGCTGCAGGGGCTCGGCGGCGGCGGCCTGATGGTCGTGACGATGGCCGCGATCGGCGATCTGGTGCCGCCCGATCGCCGCGCGCGTTATCAGGGGATGTTCGGCGGCGTGTACGGCCTCGCGACGATCGTCGGCCCGCTGCTCGGCGGCTTCCTCGTCGAGCACCTGTCGTGGCGCTGGATCTTCACGATCAACCTGCCGCTCGGCTTTCTCGCGCTCGCGGTGATCGGCATGGCGTTCCGGCCGCACACCGCGCACGTGAAGCACCGGATCGACTACATGGGCGCCGCGTTCCTCGCCACCGCCCTCACCTGCGTGATCCTGTTCACGAGCGAAGGCGGCTCGCTGCTGCCGTGGACGTCGCCGCAGCTGTGGATGACGCTCGTGCTCGGCGTCGTCGCGATCGGCGGCTTCATTTACGAAGAACGGCTCGCGGCCGAGCCGATCATGCCGCTCGAACTGTTCCGCCATCGCACCTTCGTGCTGGTCAGCCTGATCGGCTTCGTCGTCGGCATCGCGCTGTTCGGCTCGGTCACGTTCATTCCGCTTTACCTGCAGGTCGTGAAGGGTTCGACGCCGTCGCAGGCCGGGATGCAGCTGTTGCCGATGATGGGCGGGATGCTCGTGACGTCGGTCGTCAGCGGCCGGCTGATCTCGCGGCTCGGCTCGTACCGGATGTTTCCGATCCTGGGCACGCTGACCGGCGGCGTCGCGATGGCGCTGCTGTCCACACTGACGCTCGATACGCCGCTGCACACGATGTATGCGTACATGGCGCTGCTCGGGATCGGGCTCGGCATGGTGATGCCCGTGCTCACGCTCGCCGTGCAGAACACAGTCGAATTCCGCCACATAGGCGTCGCGACGTCGGGTGCGACGCTGTTCCGCTCGATCGGCGGCTCACTCGGCGTCGCAGCGTTCGGCGCGCTGTTCTCGCACGGGCTGCAGTCGCGGGTGATGGCTGCGCTGCCGGCCGGCACGGAGCTGCCGCCCGCGCTCGGCCCGGCCGCCGTGCACCAGTTGCCGGATGCCGTGCGCGACGCGTACCTGCATGCGTTCGCCGGCTCGCTGCACGTCGTCTATCTCGCGGCGGCGACGGTCATCGCGATCGCGTTCGTGCTCGCGTGGTTCGTCGAGGATGCGCCGCTGCGCAAGCACAACTGACTGGCCGATGAACCGCGATGCAGCCGCCGGGCCGCCTCGCGATTCGCGGCCACCCGCCGTTACGGCACCAGCACGACCCCGCCCGTCGTCGCGCGCGACTCCAGCAGCCGGTGCGCATCGGCCGCCTGTTCGAGCGGCAGCCGCGCGCCGATCTCCACGTGCATCCCGCTCGCCAGCCGTTCGAGTGTCGCGCGCGCAGCCTCCCGATAACCGTCGACGTCGCGCGCGATGAAGCCGAGCACGCTCGGCCGCGCCAGCGCGATCGAGCGCGCCGGCCCCAGTTCGTCGAGATCGAACGTGTGCCGTGCGCCGATCGCGGCCACCTGCCCGATGCTCGCGACCATCCCGAACGGACGGACTGCACCGAGCGTGCGCGTCAGCACGTCGCCGCCGATTCCGTCGATCGCGTAATCGACCCCGGTGCCGCCGCCGAACACGCGCGCCGCCGCGACGAAATCCTCCTCGCGATAATCGACGACCGCCTCGGCGCCATGCGTGCGCACGAGCGCGGCTTTCGCGGCCGACCCGACCGTGCCGATCACCCGCGCGCCGAGCGCACGCGCCCATTGCGTCGCCAGCAGTCCTACACCGCCGGCGGCGGCATGCACGAGCACCGTGTCGCCCGCGCCGACCTGCCGGACGCGATGCATCAGCATGTAGACGGTGATCCCTTTCAGCAGCCCGGCGGCCGCTGCGTCATCGCTCAAGCCGTCGGGGATCGGCACCACGCGCTCGGCCGGCATCGTGCGCAGGTTCGCATAGCTGCCGGTCGGCATGCCCGCATACGCGACGCGCTGACCGGGGACGAGATCCGTCACGCCCGGCCCGACCGCATCGATCACGCCGGCCGCCTCGACGCCGAGCGCGTCCGGCAGCGCGGGCAACGGATGCGCGCCCGTCCTGAAATAGATGTCGACGAAATTCACGCCGATCGCGGTCTGGCGAATTCGTACCTCGCCGGCATCGGGCGGCGCGACGGGTGCATCGACGCGGCGCAGCACGCCGGCGTCGCCGTAGCGGTCGATCCCGATCCGGATGGCGGTCGTGGTTTGGGTCATGACGTTCCTCGCAATCGAATGAAGTGACACGATCATCCCATCGTGCATAATCGACCGGAATTCCCTCTGATCGCCCATCTACTGTGCAAAATTCGACCGATCGACCATCCCCGGCCGCGGCCGCGCCGCCGATGAGCTGGGACGACATCCGCTACTTCCTCGCGGTGATGCGCGGCGGCAGCCTGTCGGCGGCCGCGCGGACGCTGCAGGTTCAGCATTCGACGGTCGCGCGCCGCATCGACGCGCTGGAATCCGCGCTCGGCATCCGGCTGTTCGACCGGCTGCCGCGCGGCTGGCCGCCCACCGACGAAGGGCTGCACCTTGCCGAGCACGCCGCACGCCTCGAAGCGGACGCGCATGCGTTCGCGCGCGCCGCCCAGGGTGCGGCGGCACTCGACGGCGTGGTACGCGTATCGGCGTCGCCGGTATTCGCCAGCCATTTCCTCGCGCCGCGCCTGGCCCGCGCGCAGCGCGCGTGGCCGGCGCTGCGGATCGACCTGATGGGCGAGATGCACGCGGCGAACCTGTACGCGCGCGAAGCCGATCTCGCGGTGCGGCTGTCGCGGCCGACCGAGCCGGGGCTCGCGGCGCGCCGGCTCGGCACGATGCGCTTCGCGCTGTGCGCGTCGCCGGAATGGGCGAGCGCGCCGCCCGACACCTGGCCGTTCGTCGGCTACGACGACGCGCTCGCGCAAACGCCGCAGCAGCAGTGGCTCGAGCGTTTCGCGGCCGGGCGCCGTTTCGCGTTCATCGCGAACGACCTCGCCGCGCAGCATCGCGCATGCGCGGCGGGCGCCGGTGTCGCGCTGCTGCCGCGCTTTCTCGTCGACGATCCGGCCGCGCAAGCCGGTGCGCCGCTCGTTGAACTCACCGCCGCGCCGCGTTGCGATATCGAGCGCGAAATCTGGCTCGTCGTCCACCCGGACGTGCGCCGCTCGCCGCGCGTACAGCATGTCGCGGATGCGATCGCCGAGGCGGTGCGCGCGGCGGATGGGCGGCTCTGACGCCCCGGCCTCGTCAGAACCGCTGCTGCAGCCCGGCCATGATCCCCAGCTGGCTCCGCCCCGTTTCGACCGTGCCACCGGCGGCGACCGCCTTGCCTGCGGTCGCGCCGTTCAGCATGTAGCCGACCGACGTATAGACGCGCGTCCGCCTGGACAGCTGATGGTTGGCGCGCCCGGCCAGCAACGTCGCGTTCGCATTGCTCGCGGGCCCGCGTTGCAGATAACGCGTGCCTTGTGCATCGAACGTGACCGCGGGCGTCAGCGCATAGGCCACGCCCGCGAAGACGATATCGGTCTGCAAATGGCCGGCCGCCGCGACGTTGTTCCTGATCCATCCCGCACCGAGCTTCGCTCGCCCCATCACCGCATAGCCGCCGACGACGCCGTGCGTGCTCGTATGGGCGCTGCTGTCGAGCGGCGCCGATGCGCCGGCCCCGCCGCGCTTCACGTCGTATGACACTGCAACGCCAAAGCGCGCCGCGTCGTAAGCGACCAGCGCCGTATATTGCCGGCAGGCGAGCGGATTGCCCGGCACCTGCCCCGCGCAGCCGGTCGCGGAAGGCCCGGCCGGCCCGGCGGCATCGCGGCCGAAGCTGTAGGTGCCGCCGATCGTGAGCCCGCGGAACTTGCCCAGGTAACCGATCGCGTTGTCGCTGCGCGCATTCGGCAGATAGGCGTCGAAGTTGCTCGGCGAATGAATGGACGGCCCGATCACGTCGGCGTTGGCCAGCGCATGGGCCGTCATGTTCATTTGCCTGCCGAGCGTGAGCGTTCCGTATGCGCTGCTCAGTCCCACGTTCGCCTGCCGGCCGAACAGTCTCCCGCCGTAGTTGAGCCGACCGGTGCCGGGCTGAAAGCCGTTCTCCAGCACGAAAAACGCCCGGTTGCCGCCCCCGAGGTCTTCGGTACCCTTCACGCCCCACCGCGAAGGCAATTCGCCGGTCAGATGCGGCATGCCCACCGCCGATCCGCCCTTCGCCGCATGGTTGTAGTACGAAATGCCGGTGTCGACGATGCCGTACAGCGTCACACTGCCCTGCGCCTGTACGGTGCCCGTCGTCGCGGTCAGCGACGATGCGAACACACTCCACCCCAGCATCGCCTTCGACGCCCTTGAATCGAGATGCATGACTGACTGTCCCCTTTCACAGGATGCGGGCCGCGGCGTCGCCGTGCGCGATCGGCCGACGGCCGCGCGCCGGCGCCGCAGATAAGCCGTTCAGGACTGCCGGGCGGACGACACGTGCCGTTCGGCGGCAGAAGCCGCCAGGCCGTGGCGCGACGCCGAGCGCCGCTGATCGATCAAGCCGACCGCGACGGCCGCCACCAGCGCGGGCAGCCCGATCGCCATGAAGTTCTGTGCCAGCGGCAGATCGATGCCTACCAGCACGCCGATGACGATCGGCGCCAGGATCGCGCCGCTGCGGCCCACACCCAGCGTCCAGCCGATGCCGGTCGACCGGATCGACATCGGATAGAACTGCCCCGCGTACGCGCAGTTGACGATCTGCGTGCCGATCGTCGACGCACCCGCGAGGCCGACCAGCACGAACAGCAGCGCGGTCGGCATCGGGTAGCCGAGCAGCGTGATCGACACGGCGGCAAGGAGGTACATCGACACCAGCACCGTCTTGATCGGCAGGCGATCGGCCAGCCAGCCGCCGCCGATCGCGCCGGCCATCGCGCCGGCGTTCAGCACCAGCACGAACGTCAACGCCGAGCCGAGGCTGTAGCCGGCGCCCGCCATCAGCCGCGTCAACCACGAACTGAGCGCGTACACCATGAACAGGCACATGAAGCACGCGATCCAGAACATGACCGTGCTGAACCCGCGGCCGTCGTCGAACAGCTGCCGGACCGGCGCGTTGCCCGTGTGGTCGACGCGCGGAACGACATAACAGTCGCCCGGTTGCCGCCGATAGGCGGGATCGAGCCGCTGCGCGATGCGCGCGAGTTCGTCCGTCCTGCCGTGCCGGATCAGGAACGGCAGCGATTCCGGCATCCATTTCATGAGCAGCGGGACGAGCAACACCGGCGCGCCCGCGGCGACGAACACGGATTGCCAGCCATGGGCGTCGATCATCCCCTTGCCCATGACCGCCGCCAACATGCCGCCGACGGAATAGCCGCTGAACATCAGCGTCACCAGCGTATTGCGCACGCGGCGCGGCGCGTATTCGGTCATGTGGGCGATCACGTTCGGCATGACGCCGCCGATGCCGATGCCGGCGAGAAAGCGCGCGACGCCGAACAGCACGGGCGTCGGCGCCAGCCCGGCCGCCGCGGTAAAGACGCTGAACAACGTCAGGCAGGCCGCGATGGCCCGGCGGCGCCCGATCCGCTCGGCGACGGTCCCGAACACGATGTTGCCGAACATCATGCCGAACAGCGCCGAGCTGACCATGAAGCCGGCCTGCGCGGGGTTGACGCCCATCTCCTTCATGATCGCCGGCAGCGCGATGCCGGCCACCGCCAGGTCGTATCCGTCGAACACGATGATCAGCGCGCACCAGAACAGCACGACGCCGTGCAGCTTGCCCAGCCGCGCATCGTCCGAGAGCGCCTGCAGGTTGATTTGACGCATGGAGCTTCCTTCCTTTTCCAGAGGGGATCCGGGCCCGGCGGTAGCCGTCGCATGACGCGAGTTCGAACCAATACGATCGATCGACCCATCAATTTAGTAGTTGTACGAATCATTGCCGTGAAATGCGCCGCTGTTCGTCCGGCTGCCGGCGCAGTGTAGGAAGCCACAATGATTTCCACTATCCGGAATTTGCAGGCCGCTCGCGAATCCGGTTCGTTTTTCTCGTGCGGCACGCCGCGCGCTATCCGGATCTTTCCCCGGCGGGGACGGGACTATCCGATTCTTGCGAAACTTTCGACAAGCCTGACAAAGATCAATATCATCCTTTCAGGATATCTCGCTCACAAAGAGAAACCGATGTGGCACGACGCGCATCCGCGGCCAGCTGATGTGCTGCGCGAAAAACGCCACGCAGGAGACGCCCCATGCCCCTCACCCCGAATGCGGACGCATTGTCCGCGCTGTATCGGAATTGCGTGTTCCGATCCGGCCTGCGCACGGATGCGCACGAGCAGGTCTCGCTGGAACTGGCCGAGCATGCGCTGCGCTGGAAGCAGGGCGTACCCGACGCAGCGCTGTTCAAGGGGCAACTGAATCACCTGAGCGTCTACGCGCTGCAGTACGGCGCCGAGGTCGAAGTCGCCCCGCGCCCGTTCGACGGCTTTTCGCTCGTTCACACGTCCCTCGCGGGCGGCGCCGAAATCGAGTGCGACGGGCACGTGATGGGCGTGTCCGAAGGGCGCACCGCCGTACTGGCACCGACGTCGCGCGTGCGCCTCCGCTGGCGAACCGGCACCCGGCAGCTGATCGTCAAGGTGCCCGATTCGCTGATGCGCGCAGTCTGCGGCCGCCGGCCCGACGACGCGGCGCCCGGCCTCGCGCCCGGCTTCCTGTTGCCGACGGCGCTCGCGTCGCAGTGGGATCTGATCGCGCAGTCGCTGCTCAACGTGCTCGCCGTTGCCGACGACGGCGGCATACGGGCCGAATGGCGCGACCACTTCGAACAAAGCCTCGCGCTGTTCCTGCTCGTGCATTGCCCGCCGTCGCCCGCCGCCGTGCAAGCCGGCCCGGCGCTGCAAGCGCGCGGCGCCCCCGCGCAAGCCGGATCGCGCGGCGACATCCGGCAGATGGATGCGCTGCACGAATTCATCCACGCGCGGCTCTGCGCGCCGATCTCGCTCGAGGATCTCGCCCGCGCGGCCGGTGTCAGCCTGCGGACGCTGAACGTGCTGTGTCGCCGCTATCACGGCGCGACCCCGATGGAGCTGCTGCGCAACATCCGGCTGGACGCCGCGCGCGTGCAATTGCTGACCGACCCGGCCGCCAGCATCACCGATACGGCGCTGACGTTCGGCTTCGGGCACCTCGGCCGTTTTTCCGCCTACTACTTCGCACGCTTCGACGAATTGCCGCGCGACACGCAGAAGAAGCGGGCGCCGAACTGAACCCCGCGGCGCCGAACGCGCGGTTACCGCCGCAGTCGCCGCCGCTCGCCATCGCCATCGCCGCAGCCGCAGCCGCAGCCGCAGCCGCAGCCGCAGCCACCGCTTTACGCGCCGGGCATTCGCCCGCATAGTAGTGGTTTTCCCGCACCCCACCCTGTCGCTCCGTCGCCATGTCCATCTCGCCAGCCGCCTGCGTCGTCCGCGACGCGATCGACGCCGATCTCGACGCGATCCACTCGATCTATGCGCACCACGTGCACCACAGCGTCGCCTCCTTCGAGGAAACGCCGCCCGACGTCGCCGAACTGCGCGCGCGCCGCGACGCGGTACTGGGCCTCGGGCTGCCGTACCTCGTCGCCGAATGTGACGGCCGCGTGGCCGGCTACGCATACGCGACGCCGTACCGTGCGCGCAGCGCGTACCGCTTCACGATCGAGGATTCGATCTACATCGACGATGCGCAGCGCGGGCGCGGGATCGGCCGCGCACTGCTCGCGGCGCTGATCGAACGCTGCGAGGCCGGCCCGTGGCGACAGATGATCGCGGTAATCGCCGATGGCGGCACCGGCGGCTCGACGTCGCTGCATCGCGCGTTCGGCTTCGAGCCGGCCGGCATGCTGAAGGCGGCCGGTTTCAAGCACGGCCGCTGGATCGATACGGCGCTGCTGCAGCGCCCGCTCGGCGACGGCGCGCGCACGCTCCCCGTCTCGCCATAAGGTCCGGTCATGCGAACGACCGGCTCGCGCCGGCCCTTCATGCGCGTGAACGGACCCTGGCGCGCCACGTCGCGCTAGAATGGCCGCATGTCAAAACAGACTCATTCCACACCCGACGAGGCCGCGCCGGACTCCCGCAACGAGTACACGGTCGACGAGCTTGCGCGCGTGTCCGACACGACCGTGCGCAATGTCCGCGCGTACCAGGATCGCGGCTTGCTCGCGCCGCCGGAAAAGCGCGGACGCGTCGGCATTTACGACGACACGCACGTCGCGCGCCTGAAGCTGATCAACCACCTGCTCGCGCGCGGCTACACGCTGTCGAACATCCAGGACCTGATCAAGGCGATCGACGAAGGCCACGACCTGCGCTCGATACTCGGCCTCGAAAACGCGATCGGCGGCCGCTGGTCGCACGAACTGCCGAAAACCTATTCGCTCGCCGCGCTCGCGCAGATGTTCGGCCCGCAGGCGACCACGCAGCTGTCACGCGTCACCGAACTCGGCCTGCTCGAACGGCGCGGCCTGTCGTTCGTCGCGAAGAGCCCCGCGCTGCTCGAAGCGGCGGCCGCGATGACGAAGGAAGGCATCCCGCCGCGCGAACTGCTCGACGTGATCAGCCTCGCGCGGCCGCATTTCGACGCGATCGCGCGGCTGCTCGTCGATCTCGTCGTGAAGCGGCTCGACCGCTACGACGCCGGCACGCTGCCGCCCGCCACCGACGTGCCCGAGCTGGTCGACGCGATCTGGCGCCTGCGCCCGCTCGCGGCCGTGTTCGTCGAAGGCGAGACGAACCGCGCGCTGGAAACCGCCGCGAGCGCGTATCTCGGCGGCCGCGTCGCGACGATCCTCGACAAAAAGCTCAGCGACGAGGCCGCACGGCAGTCCGGCACGCCGGCATCGGAACACGACGACGAAGCATAGGCGCGCCGCCGTCATATTCATATCGGCAATGCTTCGTTTGCGGGCGCGATCGCCCATGCGACGATTCTTCCAACCGAGCGGCACCGCCGCTCGCCCGAAGACGTTTTGCATGGAGTCCGTTCGATGATTCGTTTCACCCGCTGGATCGCCCGCACCGCCGCCGTCACGCTCGTCACGCTGTCTGCGGCATCGGCCTTCGCACAAGGTAGCGCCGACAAGGTCGTGCGCATCGGCTACCAGAAGGCCGGCCTGCTGTCGGTCGTCAAGGCCCAAGGTTCGCTCGAAGCGCGGCTCAAGCCGCTCGGTTATGGCGTCCAGTGGTTCGAATTCCCGGCCGGGCCGCAGCTGCTCGAAGCACTGAACGCGAACAGCATCGACTTCGGCTACACGGGCGCGCCACCGCCCGTGTTCGCGCAGGCGGCCGGCGTGCACTTCGTCTACGTCGGCGCGGAACCGCCGGCGCCGCACAACGAAGCCGTGCTCGTGAAGGCCGATTCGCCGATCCGTTCGGTTACGGGCCTGCGCGGCAAGAAAATCGCGCTGCAGAAGGGCTCGAGCGCGAACTACCTGCTGCTCGAAGCGTTGCAGAAGGCCGGCGTGCGCTATGACGAAATCCACCCCGTGTACCTTGCGCCGGCCGACGCGCGCGCCGCGTTCGAAAGCGGCAACGTCGATGCGTGGGTCGTCTGGGATCCGTACTACGCGGCCGCGCAAAACACGCTGAAGGTACGCACGCTGTCCGACTACACGGGCCTTGCGGCGACCAACAACTTCTACGAAGCGACGCGGGACTTCGCGCAGCAGCATCCCGACGTGGTCGGCGCGATCCTGAAGCAGGCGCGCGAGACGGGCCTGTGGGTCAACGCACATCCGGCCGACACCGCCGCGCTGATCGCGCCGAAGGTCGGCCTGCCGCAACCGCTCGTCGAGACGTGGATCAAGCGTGTCCCGTTCGGCGCGGTGCCGATCGACGACCGGATCGTCGCGGCCCAGCAAGGCGTCGCCGATGCGTTCTACGCGGCGAAGCTGATTCCGCAGAAGCTGAGCGTGGCCGACAACGCGTGGAGCGACAAGAGCATCGCATCCGCGCTCGCCGCGAAGTAGCGCGAACCCACGCTCGCACACGTCCATGCGAAAAAGGCCGACGGGCATGCTGCCCGCCGGCCTTTTCTGCACTGCCCGACGTTGCGGAATCCGGGCGGCGAGCAACTGCCCGCTTCGCCAACGTCCCCGCTCGGCGCCACCATTGACCCGGTTGCTCTACGTGGTCACGTGCCGGCCGATGGTGTCGGCAGCCGTCCGGCCGTTCATCGCCTGCGCCATCTCCGCGTCACGTTGACCTTTCGGGCGGGCGGCGCCGAAGACCGGGAAACGCGCTTCCTCAAAGATCGTCGTTCGACGACAACCACCCGGGTTCATATGCACCCAGTGCACGTGCCGGATAAAACCATCGCAGCGGCGCATCGTCGATCTGCAATGGCGGGCGAAGCCGCGATGCCGGCCCCCACGATGTGAGCTCGACGTGGTCCGCCCGATCTCGCTGACCGTCGGCGACCAGTTCGACCACCTCGCTCATCGGCTCCGGGCGCAACTGCAAGACGGCCGCCGTGCGCGCCAGCGAGGCGCGGACCTCGGTACCGACACCCTGCATCATTCGCGTCGTCAGCCCGCGGATGGCGGCCGTCGCCATCAGGTAGCCCGTCGCATGGTCGATCGCCTGGACCGGCAGGTTCACCGGTTCATCGCTGCCCGTCACGCGCATGCCCGCCTCGGCGATTCCCGTGCTCATCTGAATGAGGCTGTCGAAGCCGCGCCGGCAACGCCACGCGCCGGTCCAGCCATAGGCGTCGAGCGACACGTCGATGAGCGCGGGATTCAGTTCGCGCCGTTGCGCGGCATCGAGCCCGAGGCGCGCGAGCGCGTCCGGCCGGTAACCGTGCACGACGATATCCGCGCGGCGCAGCAACTGCCTGAGCGTATCGAGATCCGCGGCATCCTTCAGGTTCAGCCGCGCACAGCGCTTGCCGAGGACGACTTCGGGCACCGTACCCGGCTCTTCCCAGCCGTACGGATCGATGCGCAGCACCTCGGCACCCAGGCCCGCGAGAAATCGTGTCGCCACGGGGCCGGCGAGAATGCGCGTCAGGTCGAGCACGCGAATGCCGCGCAGCGGCCGGTCGCTCGAAGGCCGCCACGCATGCGCGACGGCATCCGTCGCGGGATGAACGTGCAGCAACGGTTCGGTTGCGACCGCCTGCCCCTGCGGATGCCCGGCCCACTCCTGCGCCGAGTACATCGCCGCGGCACACCCGCCGCGCTCGACGATCGCCGCCTCCAGCGCACCGGCATCCCAGCGACTCACCGCCTGCGCGACCGACTCCGCATCGGCGGCACAGCCGAGTACCGACAATGCGGCCAGTCGATGATGCGGCGCGTTGGTGTGCAACCTGATCCAGCGATCGCGCGCCCGATAGTTGCCGGCCACCGGATCCCATTGAGGCGGCATCGTCCAGCCCTGCGGACGCAGCGACGTGCCGAACCACAGCGACGCCATGCGCCGGTCGACCTGTACCGCCGGCAACGTTCCTGCCGACGCATGCAGCAATTCGGCGACGGACGTCCCCGCCGCGCCGATTGCCGCCGCGGCCATGTCGGTTACGCGAAACGCAGAGACCAGTTCTCCGGCGCCGCTGAAGCTGCACGATTCGAGAAACGCCGGAGAGCCGCCGGCCGCCAGCCAGAACGTCCGCAGATGGCGCGACACCCGATCCTCGTCGTCCGTGGCCCGTTCCCGCGATATTCGATCGACACGCATGTTCGCCTCGCATGAATTAGGTGACGCAAAGATCGTCTCGCTCGCATTTGCTGTCAACGTTGATTATCCTGATCAACCTGTCGAACGATTCACTCTGTGCACGATGTCGAACTACCTGAATTCGACCGACGCCGCGGCAAGGCTCGGCGTCTCGCGGCAAACGCTCTATGCGTACGTCAGCCGCGGCCTGCTTCGCGCGGAACCCGGCGGCAGCCACCGTGAAAGCCGCTACCTCGCGGCCGACGTCGACCGGCTCGCGGATCAACGCGCACGAGGCCGCAAGCCGAAGGAAGTGGCAAAGGCCGCGCTGAACTGGGGCGCCCCGGTGCTCGAATCGAGCATCACGTTGATCGACGGCGGCCGGCTTTTCTATCGCGGTATGGATGCGCTCGATCTCGCGAGCCGGGCGAGCCTCGAGGAAGTCGCGGCGCTGCTGTGGCGAAACGACGAGCAGACCGCTTTCGGCCGCCAGGCCCCGGCCACGCCCGCGGTACTGCGAACGCTCTTCAGGCACTACGGCGACCAACGTGCCGAGCAGGCACTGCTGCCGCTCTTCACCGTCGCGAGCGAGGATGCGCCGACGGCGATCTGGCAGCAATCGTCCGATCGTCACGCACAGGGCTGCGGCGATCTCGTGCGGATTCTGGCGGCATGCCTGCTGCGCACCCGGATCGATACGGCCCCCGTCCACGTGCAATGCGCGCGGGCATGGGGCGTCGGGCCCGCGGGCGCCGAGCTGATCAGGGCGGCGCTCGTGCTGTGCGCGGATCATGAACTGAACGCGTCGAGCTTCACGGGCCGGTGCATTGCGTCGACGAACGCGAGCCTGCGGGCCGTCGTGGTCGGCGGCCTGGCCGGGCTGTCGGGCGAACGTCACGGCGCCACCACGGCGCGCGGCGAAGCACTGTGGGACGAAATAGGCAATAAGGATGTCGAACGGAAAATGAGCGAGCGTCTCGCCCGAGGTGACGGCTTGCCGGGCTTCGGGCATTCGCTCTATCCCGACGGCGACGTGCGCGCGACGTACCTGTTATCGCGGATCCTGCCGCGCCATCCTCAATGGAACAGGATGCTCGATGCAGGGAGCGCGCTCACCGGCCAGAAGCCCTCCGTGGATCTCGCGCTGGTGGCACTGCGCAGACATTTGCGGCTTCCCGTCGGTGCCGCATTCGGCCTGTTCGCACTGGGCCGCTCGATCGGCTGGATCGCGCACGGGCTGGAGCAGCGCGCGCAATCCGATCTCATCCGGCCGCGTGCGGTTTATACAGGAACATGGCCGGTTGGCACCGGTGTCGAGCCGGATCGCGCGCGATCCCGCGGACGATCGGGAAAGCAGCGAGCGACGCAGCACCACGCTGCTCCGGTCGACGACATGCTTTCCGCTTTCTTCAGGAATCAATAGCTTTTCGCTCGATGCCCCGGGCACGCAACATCGGTGATACGCGAATGCCTCGCCGGCGGACAGAGGCAGCCACCCACTGACGTTTCGCGGATGTCGCCAACGGATCGGCAAGGACCTTCCACGGAATTCCCAGATGGCCCTTTGCCGGATCCACCGGATGCAAACGGCAATCGGCACACCGCGCATCGAGCCGAGCCGACAACGTGCGCGCGCCGCGCCGCCGGCACGCGCGCACCCGGCATGCCTGCTTACTTCAGCGCCCCGCCACCTTCTTCTGCCGCCACAGACACAGCAGGTCACACGCAACATGCGCGGCCGCGATCGCCGTGATGTCCGCGTGGTCGTACGCAGGTGCCACCTCGACCACATCCGCACCGACCAGGTCGATCGCGCCGAGCGCGCGCACGATCGCGAGGGCCTGTGCCGACGACAGCCCGCCCGCGACCGGCGTGCCGGTGCCGGGCGCGAACGCCGGATCGAGGCAATCGATGTCGAACGTCAGGTACGCGGGCCGCGCGCCGACGATGTCGACGATCCGCTCGACCGCCGCGCGCGCACCGTGGTCGTGCACCCACGCGGCATCGAGCCGCTCGATCCCGAGGAAATCGTCGTTCCACGTGCGGATGCCGACCTGCACCGACGTCGCGGGATCGATCAGCCCTTCCTTCACGGCCTTGTAGAACATCGTCCCGTGATTGAGGCTGTCCGGATCGTCGTCGGCCCACGTATCGCAGTGCGCGTCGAAATGGATCAGCGACAGCGGCTTGCCGTAGCGCTCCGCGTGCGCGACCAGCAGCGGATACGTGATGTAGTGGTCGCCGCCGAGCGTCAGCATCTTCGCGCCCGAGCGCAGGATCGTGCGCGCATGCTCGACGATCGCGGGCTTGATCGACAGCGGGTTGTGCGCGTCGAACCAGCAGTCGCCGTAGTCGACGGCCGCGAGATCGTCGAACGGGTTGAAACCCCACGGATACGGGTGAAGCTCCGCGAGCTGCACGCTCGCCGCGCGAATCGCGGCCGGGCCGAGCCGCGCGCCGGAGCGATAGGTCGTCGCGAGGTCGAGCGGCACGCCGGAGATCGCGACGTCGACCCCGTCGAGCGCGCGCGAATAGTTGCGGCGCATGAACGACAGCACGCCCGCATAGGTGTTTTCGATCGACGAGCCGTACGGCGTCGTGCGACGGATCGCGCCGTCGCCATGGAGAAGTTCGGTCATGGTCGGACCATTTTTCGTGGGGGCCGGCCCGCGCCGCGTTGCATCGGCGCGCGGAGCGGGCACGGCATGGATTCATCGGGCACGCACCGGCTTGCGCATCCTGTCACGCGGCCGGGCGGAACAACGACAACGGCAATACCGCGGCGATCATAACAAGCCGAATCGATGTCGTTGCCCCTGCTCGACCGGGGCAACACGTCGAAGAAACCGGGTGAAGGCGTTCGCCCGTCGTGCGCGTGTCAACGCCGGATCGCCACGGCTGCGGCCAGGCGCCTTTGCGTACCCTGCCTGCCGCGTCCTAGAAGGGTTCGCCGGTTTTCCCGCGCCCGTTCTTCCGGATAATGGCCGACAACCGCGCCCTCGACCGTGCGCCGTCCACCGCAGACAACAACAAACCGGAGACACCCGCCTTGATCGCCACGCTTCCCGCCACCTACCGCCGGCTCTGGCCGCTCGCCGTCGTCGCCGCGCTGCTGTACGGGCTGTCGCTCGCTGCCGCCCCCTATCCCTGCCAGGCCGCCGCGAAAGCCGCGATGGGCATCCTGCTGCTCGCGGCGGGCAGCACCTGCGGCGCGGCGCGCGAACGCGCGTGGCTGTGCGCGGCGCTCGTGACCGCCGTGCTCGGCGACGTGCTGCTCGCGCTGCCCGACTGGCCGCTGTCGTTCGTCCTCGGCCTCGGCGCGTTCCTGCTTACGCACCTGTGCTATTGCGCGATCTTCATGCGCTGGCGCGCACGGCCGCACGGCTGGCGCGTCGTCGCGCTCGTCGGGCTGTGGATCGCCGCCCCGGCGTTCTACGTGGCGTTTTTCCCGCGCCTCGGCGAGCTGCTCACACCCGTCGCCGTCTACATGCTTGTGCTCTGCGTGATGGCGAGCTTCGCGCTCGCGGCCCGCACGCGCAGCCCGCTGGTGGCCGTCGGCAGCCTGATCTTCGTCGGCTCCGATACGCTGATCGGCGTCGGCCGTTTCCTCGGCGGCTTTCCGGGTATCGAGTACCTGATCTGGGGCCTCTACGCGCTCGCGCAGGTCACGATCGTGGCCGGGGTTTTCCATGAGACGGCCGCCCAACCGATCCGTCCCTGATACCGTTTCAAACAGACCGCCGCATGCCGGCGGTCTCGTCCGCTCCCTCTCTTGCCCTGCCGACGGCCCTTTCCGCGCATTCCGCGATGCGGGAACCGGCCCGTTCCAAACCCCGCTCAGCCTTTTCCAGCCTGGCTTCCGGCCCTTAGAGCGCCGCTTCTAGCCTCTTGCGGTTTCCAGGTTCACCCACTATCGTTACATCAAACAATGTAACATTCGAAAATGAGCCAAATCGGAGACACCCGGATGAATGCTCGCACGTTGCCTTTCGGTCCGCCCGGCCACGACGGCCTGGACGAAACCATCGACATCGCCATCATCGGCACCGGCTTCGCCGGCCTCGGGATGGCGATCCGCCTGCGGCAAACAGGCGTGACCGACTTCGTCGTCCTCGAGAAGGCCGCGTCGGTCGGCGGCACGTGGCGCGACAATCATTACCCCGGGTGTGCATGCGACGTGCAATCGCACGTCTATTCGTTCTCGTTCGCGCCGAACCCGCGCTGGACGCGCATGTTCGCGCCGCAGCCGGAGATCCGCGCCTACCTGGAAGACTGCGTGCAGCGCTTCGGGATCGGCGCGCACCTGCGGCTGAACCACGAACTGCAACGCGCCGAGTACGACGACGCCGCGCAACGCTGGCGCCTCACGTTCGCGAACGGCAAGCGGCTGTCGGCACGCGTGCTGGTGTCCGGGATGGGCGGCCTGTCGCGCGCCGCGCTGCCGTCGATTCCCGGCGTCGAGAACTTCAAGGGCCGCGCGTTCCACTCGCAGCACTGGGATCACGACTATGCGCTCGAAGGCAAGCGCGTCGCGGTGATCGGCACCGGCGCGAGCGCCATCCAGTTCGTGCCGCAGATCGCGCCACGCGTGAAGGCACTCGCGCTGTTCCAGCGCACGCCGCCGTGGATCATGCCGAAGCCCGACCGCAACCTGACCGGGTTCGAGAAGTGGCTGTTCCGTACGCTGCCGTTCACGCAGAAGGCCGTGCGCAGCGGCATCTACTGGATGCTCGAATCGCGCGTGCTCGGCTTCGCGATCCATCCGTCGCTGATGAAGAACGTGCAGAAGCTCGCGCTGCGCCACATCCGCAAGCAGATTCCCGATCCGGAACTGCGCAAGACCGTCACGCCGAACTACACGCTCGGCTGCAAGCGCGTGCTGATCTCGAACGACTACTACCCGGCGCTGTCGCGCAAGAACGTCGACGTGATCACGACCGGCATCGACCACATCGAAGCCGACGCGGTCGTGACGACCGACGGCCGCCGCCATGAAGTCGACTGCCTGATCTACGGCACCGGCTTCCAGGTGGCCGATCCGTTTCCGCGCGGCGCGATCATCGGCCGCGGCGGGCTCGACATCGTCGACGCATGGCGCGACGGCGCGCACGCGTATCTCGGCTCGACGCTGCCCGGCTACCCGAACTTCTTCATGATCGTCGGCCCGAACACGGGCCTCGGCCACAACTCGATGGTGTTCATGATCGAGTCGCAGATCGAGTACATCCTCGGCGCGTTGCAGGCGATGCGTCGCGAACGCGCGGATGCGATCGAGGTGCGCCCGCTCGTCGAGGCGCAATTCAACAGCGACCTGCAGGGCAAGCTGAAGAAAGCGATCTGGTCGACGGGCGGCTGCAAGAGCTGGTACCTCGATCCGCGCACCGGCAAGAACACCACGCTGTGGCCGGGCTTCACGTGGCGCTTCCGCCAGGCGACCGCGCATTTCTCGATCGCCGATTACCACGCGTATCGCGCGCCGCAACTCGACACCACGGCGCAGCCCGCCGCCGCGCCGGCCGCTGCTGCTTCGACTTCGACTTCCGCCGAAGCGGCCTGAGCCAGACAAGGAGCAACCGACATGAGAGATTTCGCCAACAAGGTCGCCGCGATCACGGGTGCCGGCTCGGGCATGGGCCGCTCGCTCGCGATCCAGCTCGCACAGGCAGGCTGCCACGTGTCGCTCGCCGACAAGAACGGCGTGGGGCTCGCCGAAACCGAACGGATCGTCCGCACGATCGCGCCGAACGTGCGGGTCTCGACGCGCGTGCTCGACGTCGGCGAGCGCGATGCGATGTTCGCGTGGGCCGACGACACCGCGAAAGAACACGGCAAGGTCAACCTGATCTTCAACAACGCGGGTGTCGCGCTGTCGAGCACGATCGAAGGGATGGACTACAACGATCTCGAGTGGATCGTGAACATCAATTTCTGGGGTGTCGTGCACGGCACGAAGGCATTCCTGCCGTACCTGAAGGCATCGGGCGACGGCCACGTGATCAACACGTCGAGCCTGTTCGGGATCTTCGCGCAACCGGGCATGAGCGGCTACAACGCGACCAAGTTCGCGGTGCGCGGCTTCACCGAATCGCTGCGCCAGGAACTCGACATGATGAAGTGCGGCGTCTCGGCGACCTGCGTGCATCCGGGCGGCATCCGCACGAACATCGCGCAGGCGAGCCGCGTGTCGAAGAACATGGTCGGCTTCATGGTCGCGAGCGAGCAGCAAGGCCGCGACACGTTCGAGAAATTCTTCATCACGACCGCCGACGATGCCGCGCGCACGATCCTCGCGGGCGTGCGCAAGAACAAGCGCCGCGTGCTGATCGGCCGCGACGCGAAGGCCGGCGACTGGATGGCGCGCGTGCTGCCGTCCGCGTACCAGGCGCTCGTCGTGTTCGCGACGCGCCGCGAGGCCGCCCGCGCGCGCCGTGACGCCGCGCGCGGCACGCCGGCACCCGCGCCGCTGCACGCCACCTACAACAATGCAGGCAATCAGGGAGGAGAACAATCATGACGACCCCGAACATGATGCCGGTGCGGCGCGACATCCGTTTCGCGCTGCCGCCGGAACGCGCGAAGGACTGGCATGTACAGGGCGTACCGGTCACGCACTTCATGAACGCGCTGTCGCTGCTGTTCCCGGCCGGCGAACGCTTCTTCATGGACTCGGTGCGCAACTATCGCGACCGGATCGAGGACCCCGAACTGAAGAAGCAGGTACTCGGCTTCATCGGCCAGGAAGCGATGCACACACGCGAGCACATCGAATACAACGACCTGCTGCAGTCGTCCGGCCTGCCCGCGCACAAGCTCGACAAGCGCCTGTGGACGATCCTCGGCTGGTTCAAGAAGGTGCTGCCGCATTCGATGCAGCTCGCGATCACGATCGCGCTCGAGCACTACACGGCGATCCTCGCGAACCAGTTGCTGTCGGGCCACGAGCACCGGATCGACGGCTCGGTCGAAGGCTACCAGCAGATGTGGATGTGGCATGCGATGGAGGAAACCGAGCACAAGGCCGTGTCGTATGACGTATGGACCACCGTGATGAAGCCGGGCCTCGGCAGCTACCTGCTGCGCACGGGCACGATGCTGACGACGACCGTGTTCTTCTGGACGATCGTGTTCGACTTCCACGTGCGCCTGATGCGCGCACACCGTCGCGAACACGGCAAGTTCGGCGGCATGTGGCGGCTCGTGAAGTACCTGTACGGCCCGAAACACGGCGTGTTCCCGAGCATCGCGCGCGAGTGGCTCGACTACTTCCGCCCCGGCTTCCACCCGTGGGACCACGACAACCACCAGTACCTGCAGGGGCTCGACACGCTGCTCGAGAACATCGACGCGACCAACGCGCGCTACGCCGCGCAAGCCGCCCCGCGCCGCGTGCCGCTGCACCCGGTTGCGCAGGCATGACGCCATGGCGCGCGCCCACGAGATGCTGACCGTCCAGTCCGGCGACGTGAAACTCGCCGTCTACGTGAGCGGGTCGCGTCGCGCCCCGCCGCTGATCCTCGTGCACGGCTACCCCGATTCGGCGGCCGTGTGGGCGCCGATCCGCGCGCGGCTCGCGAAGCGCTACCGCGTGATCGCGTACGACGTGCGCGGCGCCGGCGCGTCCGATGCACCGCGCCGCCGCGCCGACTACACGCTCGAACGGCTCGCCGGCGACCTGAAGGCCGTGGCCGACGCGACCTGCGGCGGCCGGCCGTTCCATCTCGTCGGCCACGACTGGGGCTCGATCCAGTGCTGGGAGGCCGTGACCGACCCCGCGTTCCGCGGCCGGATCGCGTCGTACACGTCGATCTCGGGCCCCTGCCTCGATCACGTGTTCCGCGCGAAGATGCGGCTCAAGCAGAGCCTGAAGTCGTGGTACATCGCGTTCTTCCACCTGCCGGTCGTGCCGTCGCTGGTGTGGCGGCTCGGCGGCGCGGCGCTGTGGCCGCGCTGGCTGCAGATCACCGAACGCGTGCGTGCCGAGCGCGATCCCGTGCAACTGAAGAATGCGCTGAACGGCATGCAGCTTTACCGCGCGAATTTCCTTGCGCGGGCGCGCAAACCGCGTGAACGGTATGCGCAGGCGCCGGTGCAGATCCTCGTGCCGGTGCGCGACCGCTACGTGACGCCCGAAATGTCGGTCGACCTCGACCGCTGGCTCGGCGACCACGTGCGCGAGGAAATCGACGGCAGCCACTGGGTCGTGCTGCGCCACCCCGACATCATCGCGTCGCGGATTGACCGCTTCGCGTCCGCGCAGGAGCGGCCGGCCGTCGCGAACGCCGCGGTTCAACGGCCCGTCGGCGCCGGCAGGCGTCTGAACAGCATCTCGTAGTCGATCACGAGCCCGTCTTCGTCGATGTCCATCTCGGCGGTGAAATTCCGGAAGATGCCTTCGTAGCGGTAGCGCCGGCCCGGCTCGATGCACGCGTAAGCCTGCTTGACCGGCGTGACCTTCAGGTCCGGCGTCGAGATGTACGCGACGTCGATCGGCCGCCGCTCGCCGCGCGCGAGCCCCAGGCGGCCGATCGGCAGCGCATTCGTCAACGGCGTCGCCGCGATGTCGATGTCGATGCAGCCGTCGAGTTCGGGCAGCGCACGGCCCGCGCCGTCGCGCCAGTGGCCTTCGCCGTCGCCGCGCAGTTCGAGCGTGCCGCCGCCCATCACCTTCAACACCGCATACGTCACGCGCCAGTGCGCGTCGCACTCGACGCGATACGCGAGCCCGTACGCACGGCCGTACCGCTGGCCGACCACCGCGCTTTCGACGACGATCCCGCCGCCGCTCCGGTCGAACGTCAGATGTTCGACCCCGTCGCCTTCGAGCGACGCCCATCGCACTTCACGCATCGTTCCCCCTCCCGGTTTCTCCGCTGCGGGACACTGTCGCACGAATCCACCGATGAAAGCGCCGGCGGATGCCTGAATTCCCTCACCACGGAACGTTCGCCCCGAAAAACGCCATGCGGCACCCGCCAGGACACGGCCAACCACCCGCATTCCCCATTTCGGGGCAGCGCCGACAAATCCTGACTATCCAGAATTCCCTATTCCGGTGCATCGGATTGTGTCCTATGCTCGCGGCTCGTCCTGTTCCGCCGCCATCATGCCTACCGCCCGCTCCGCCTCGCCGTCGATCGACCTGCGCATTCTGCTGCGCGGCATCGGTCAGATCGTACTGCAGGCGAACGCGCTCACCGGCACGCTGCTGCTCGCCGCGCTGGCGCTGACCGATCTGCGGCTGGCATGCGCGGCGCTGCTCGGCTCGGCCGCCGCCAGCATGACCGCCGTGCTGACGGGCGCCGCGCGCCACGACGTCGAACAGGGGCTGCATGGCTTCAACGGCGCGCTCGCCGCGCTGATCGCGGCGCTGTTCGCGCCCGCTTCCCTTGCAGCCGTCGCGCTGGCGCCGCTGGCCGCGATCGGCGCGGCGCTCGTGCAGCGCGCGATGCGCATGCCGCTCGCCCGCTGGCGCCAGTGCCCGTATTCAAGCCCGTGCCTCGCCGTCACCGCGCTGTGGCTGCCGTTTGTCGCACCGCAACACGCGACCGACGCGACGGCCGGCATGGCACTGACGCCGTCGTCCGTCACCGACGCATTGCTGTCGGGAGTTGCTCAGACCACCTTCGCGCAAGGCGCATGGGCCGGCGCGCTGATCGTCGCCGGCCTCGCCGTCGCGTCGCGCCGCGCGGCCGCGTTCGCGCTAGGCGGCGCGATCGTGTCGACCGTGCTGCTGCTCACGCTCGGCGCGAACGGCGCGCTGTTCGCCGACGGCCTGCTCGGCTTCAACGGCGCGCTCGCCGCACTGGCGCTGATGTCGCGCGGCCCGCGCGCGGCACTTGCAGGCGCAGCACTCGCCGCGCTGATCCAGTGGCTCGCGATGCGCGCCGGCATCCCCGTGTTCACGGCGCCGTTCGCCCTTGCATCGTGGGTGACCGTAGCCGTCGCGCGCCGCCTCACCTTCGGAGAACCCGATGTCGTCATTCGCACACCGTCCTGATGCCGTGAAACCCGGCGGCCCGATCTCGGACGCCGAACGCCGGCTGCGCGTCGACCTCGCCGCCGCCTATCGGCTCGTCGCGCTGAACGGCTGGGACGACCTGATCTACACGCATCTTTCCGCGACCGTGCCCGGCGAGCCCGGCCACTTCCTGATCAATCCGTTCGGCCTGACGTTCGACGAGGTCCGCGCATCGAACCTCATGAAGATCGACCTGGCCGGCAACCGGATCGGCGCCGGCGAGCACGCGGTCAACGTGACGGGCTTCGCGCTGCACGCGGCCGTGCATGCCGCCCGCGCCGACGCCGTCTGCGTGATGCATCTGCACAATACGGCCGGCATCGCCGTATCGATCCAGCGCGACGGGCTGCTGCCCGCGTCGCAGCACGCGCTGCGCTTCCACGGCGACCTCGCGTACCACGACTACGAGGCGCTCGCGTTCTCGCCGGCCGAAGGCGCGCGGCTGACCGCGAGCCTCGGCGCGAAATCCGCGATGCTGCTGCGCAACCACGGCACACTGACGGTCGGCCGCACCGTCGCCGAAGCCTATGTGCTGATGGACACGCTGATCAAGGCCTGCGATATCCAGGTGCGCGCACAGGCCGGCGGCGGGCCCCTCGTGCTGCCCGACCCGGCAGTGGCCGACCGCACCGCCGAACAACTGCGCGACGGCGGCGCGATCGAGGGCGAACTGGAATGGCCGGCGCTGCTGCGCCGGCTCGACCGGATCGATCCGTCGTATCGCGACTGACGCCGCATCCCTGGCCGCGATCGCGGCCGAACCCGACACACTCAACCGGAGCACTTGTCATGCCGACTTTCAATATCCAGCTCTTCGAAGGCCGCACTGTCGAACAGAAGCGCGAATTCGTCGAAGCAATCACGCGCGTCACGTGCGAGACGCTCGGCTGCGAGCCGGGCGCGGTCGACATCATCCTCACCGACGTGAAGAAGGAGAACTGGGCGACGGCCGGGAAGCTGTGGAGCGACGAGCGCTGAACGTCACACCCGGCGATGCTTGAGCACCCGCCTGCATCGCACTGATTCATCCCCTGCGGCGCCCGCCCGGCGGCGCTGCAGGCGGCTTCCCTCTCCGCCTCCCGTTGTGCGCGCGCACATCGCAATGTCACGCGATCGGTGCATATAATGCGGCTCAGACGCAGCAGCCGATGGCCACCCGACGAGGAGACCGCCATGGAAGCGAAGAACGAGGAAGTCGTCGCACACCTGCTCTCGGACGTCGTCGAATTCGCGCGCGGGCGCCTGCCCGAAGCCACGTTCCGGATCGTCGAACCCTTCCTGCGTCATTACTACGATTTCGCCGATGCCGACGATCTGCAGAGCCGCAGCATCGCCGATCTCTACGGCGCCGCGATGGCGCACTGGCAGACCGCCCAGAAATTCGTGCCCGGCAGCGAACGGCTGCGCGTGTACAACCCGATCCTCGAACAGCACGGCTGGCATTCCGACCACACGGTCATCGAGATCGTCAACGACGACATGCCGTTCCTCGTCGATTCGGTGACGATGGCCGTCAACCGCCTCGGGCTCGCGCTGCATTCGGCACTGCACCCGGTGTTCCGCATCTGGCGCGGCGCCGATGGCGGCATCGAGCGCGTCGATGCGGGCGGCGCGACGCCCGGCGACGGCCAGTCGCAGCTCGCGTCGTTCATCCATTTCGAAGTCGATCGCTGCGGCGATGCCGCGCTGCTCAACACGTTGCGCAACGACATCGCGCACGTGCTCGGCGACGTGCGCGCATCGGTGGAAGACTGGCCGAAGATCGTCGACATCGCCCGCGCGACGATCAAGGAGATGAAGGCGCGCGAATCGACCGCGGAAGACACCGAGGCGCGCGCGTTCCTCGAATGGATGGCCGCCGATCACTTCACGTTCCTCGGCCAGCGCGACTACGCGCTCGTGTCCGACGGCACGGGCTTCGGGCTGCGCGGCATCGAGGGCACCGGCTTCGGCATCCTGCGCGAATCGCTGCGCACGTCCGGCGCCCCCGACGTCACGCCGCTGCCGCAGGCCGCCGCCGACATCATCACCGGCCCCTGGCCGATCTTCCTGACCAAGGCGAATTCGCGCGCGACCGTGCACCGGCCCGGCTATCTCGACTACGTCGGCGTGAAACTCGTCGGCGCCGACGGCAAGGTCGCCGGCGAGCGCCGCTTCATCGGGCTCTATACGTCGACCGCCTATTTCGGTTCGTATACCGAGATCCCGATCGTGCGCCGCAAGTGCGCGAACATCGTGCGGCGCGCGGGCTTCCTGCCGAAGGGCCATCTCGGCAAGTCGCTCGTGACGGTGCTCGAAACCTATCCGCGCGACGAACTGTTCCAGGCCGACGAAGACCAGCTCTACGACATCGCGCTCGGCGTCCTGCGGCTGCAGGAACACCAGCGCACGCGCCTGTTCGTGCGGCGCGACCGCTTCGACCGCTTCGTGTCGTGCCTCGTGTTCGTGCCGCGCGACAAGTACAACACCGACCTGCGCCGGCGCATCGCGAAGCTGCTCGTCGATGCGTACAACGGCGTGAACGTCGAATTCACGCCGCTGCTGTCGGAATCGGCGATCGCGCGCATTCATTTCGTCGTGCATGCGGAACCGGGCACGATGCCCGACGTCGACACGCGCGAGCTCGAAACGCGGCTCGTGCAGGTCACGCGCCGCTGGCAGGACGATCTCGCCGACGCGCTGCTCGACGCCTTCGGCGAAGAGCAAGGCAACCGGCTGCTGCAGCGTTATGCCGATTCGTTCCCGGCCGGCTACCGCGACGACTATCCGGCGCGCACGGCCGCGCGCGACATCGAGCTGATCGAGCGGGTGAAGGATTCGGGGCAGCTCGCGATGAACCTGTACCGGCCGATCGAGGCGGAAGCGCGCGCGTTCCGCTTCAAGGTCTATCGCGCGGGCGACCCGATCGCGCTGTCGCGCAGCCTGCCGATGCTCGAGCATCTCGGCGTGCGCGTGGACGAGGAGCGGCCGTACCGGATCCAGACGCAGGACGCCGCGCATGCGTGGGTGCACGACTTCGGCCTCGAGCTCGCGGACGACACCGAATTCGACATCGAGCGCGTGAAAGGCCTGTTCGAGGATGCGTTCGACCAGATCTGGAGCGGCCGGATCGAGAACGACGACTTCAACCGCCTCGTGCTGCGCGCCCATCTGAGTGCGCGCGAAGTGACGATCCTGCGCGCGTATGCGAAGTATCTGCGGCAAGTCGGCTCGACCTTCAGCGACGCGTATATCGAGCGCGCGCTGACCGGCAACCCGGCGATCGCACGGCAGCTCGTCGAGCTGTTCCTGCTGCGCTTCGACCCGGCCACCGGCGACACGCGCGACGTGCAGGCGGAGCGGCTGCTGAAGGCGATCGAAGGCGCACTCGACCAGGTGCCGAACCTCGACGAAGACCGCATCCTGCGGCAGTTCCTCGGCGTGATCAACGCGACCGAGCGCACGAACTACTTCCTCGTCGACGCGAACGGCGAATCTAAACCGTACCTGTCGTTCAAGTTCAATCCGGCGAAGGTGCCCGGGCTGCCCGAACCGAAGCCGATGTTCGAGATCTGGGTGTACTCGCCGCGTGTCGAGGGCGTGCACCTGCGCGGCGGGCGCGTCGCGCGCGGCGGCCTGCGCTGGTCGGATCGCCGCGAGGATTTCC
This sequence comes from Burkholderia sp. Bmkn7, assembly GCF_041103175.1. Classification (NCBI taxonomy): domain Bacteria; kingdom Pseudomonadati; phylum Pseudomonadota; class Betaproteobacteria; order Burkholderiales; family Burkholderiaceae; genus Burkholderia; species Burkholderia sp. Bmkn7. The sequence goes on from NZ_JBGCUH010000002.1 coordinate 2,577,042, forward strand.
GCACCGAGGTGCTCGGGCTGATGAAGGCGCAGATGGTGAAGAACGTCGTGATCGTGCCGGTCGGCTCGAAAGGCGGCTTCGTCGTGAAGAACCCGCCGCCGCCGAGCGATCGCGAAGCGTGGATGCGCGAAGGCATCGCGTGTTACCAGACCTTCCTGCGCGGCCTGCTCGACCTGACCGACAACCTGGCCGGCAACGCGATCGTGCCGCCGCCCGACGTCGTGCGTCACGATCCGGATGACCCGTACCTGGTGGTGGCCGCCGACAAGGGCACGGCCACCTTCTCCGACTACGCGAACGCGATCTCGCACGAATACGGCTTCTGGCTCGACGACGCGTTCGCGTCCGGCGGCTCGGTCGGCTACGACCACAAGAAGATGGCGATCACCGCGCGCGGCGCGTGGGAATCGGTCAAGCGCCACTTCCGCGAGATGGGCATCGATACGCAGACGACCGACTTCACCGTGGTCGGCGTCGGCGACATGTCGGGCGACGTGTTCGGCAACGGGATGCTGCTGTCGCCGCATATCCGGCTCGTCGCCGCGTTCGATCACCGGCACGTGTTCCTCGACCCGAACCCCGATCCCGCGACGAGCTTCGCGGAGCGCGCGCGCATGTTCGCGCTCGAACGCTCGAGCTGGGCCGACTACGATCCGGCCGCGATCTCGGCGGGCGGCGGTGTCTATCCGCGCACCGCGAAGACGATCCCGCTGTCGCCCGCCGTGCAGGCCGCGCTCGGCATCGACGCGCACGCGCTGCCGCCGGCCGAGCTGATCCGCGCGATCCTGCAGGCGCCGGTCGACCTGCTGTACAACGGCGGCATCGGCACCTACGTGAAGGCGGCGCGCGAAACCCACCTGCAAGTGGGCGACCGCGCGAACGACGCGGTGCGCGTGAACGGCGCGGACCTGCGCTGCAAGGTCGTCGGCGAAGGCGGCAACCTCGGCTGCACGCAATTTGGCCGGATCGAGTTCGCGCAGCGCGGCGGCCGCATCAACACCGACGCGATCGACAACTCGGCCGGCGTCGATTGTTCGGACCACGAAGTCAACATCAAGATCCTGCTCGGGCTCGTCGTGTCCGACGGCGAGATGACCGAGAAGCAGCGCAACGCGCTGCTCGCGGAGATGACCGACGAAGTCGGGCTGCTCGTGCTGCGCGACAACTACTACCAGACGCAGGCGCTGTCGATCGCCGGTCGTTATGCGGTCGAGCTGCTCGATGCCGAGGCGCGCCTGATGCGCTGGCTCGAACGCGCGGGCCGCCTGAACCGCGTGATCGAATTCCTGCCGACCGACGACGAAGTCGCCGAACGGCAAGCCGCGAAGCTCGGCCTCACGTCGCCGGAACGCGCGGTGCTGCTCGCGTACAGCAAGATGTGGCTGTACGACGCGCTGCTCGAATCCGACGTGCCCGAGGATCCGCTGGTTGCCGCGATGCTCGTCGACTACTTCCCGAAGCCGCTGCAGCAGCGCTTCAGCGAACCGATGCGCCGCCACCCGCTGCGCCGCGAGATTCTCGCGACGCATCTGACCAACGCGCTCGTGAACCGCGTCGGCTGCGCATTCGTGCACCGGCTGATGGAGGAAACCGACGCGAAGCCCGGCGACATCGTGCGGGCGTGCATCATGGCGCGCGACGTGTTCGACCTCGATGCGGTGTGGCGCGACATCGATGCGCTCGACAACCGCGTCGCCGACGACGTGCAGGCGCGCATGTTCGTCGACGTCGCGCGGCTGCTGGAGCGCGCGGCGCTGTGGTTCCTGCGGCATCTGCAATCCGGCGCGGTGGCCGACGGCGGCGTCGCCGAGCTGATCGCGCGCTGCCGCGACGCGGCCGAGCGGCTTGCGCCGCAACTGCCGTCGCTGTTGCCGGCCGACGATCTCGAAGCGCTGTCCGGGCGGCAGCGCGTGCTGGTGGAAGCCGGCGTCGACAGCGCGCTCGCGGTGCGCGTCGCGAGCGGCGACATCTCGGCCGCGCTGCTCGACATCGCCGAAGTGGCCGCGACCAGCAACCGCAGCCTCGAACTCGTCGCGGGTGTGTATTTCTCGCTCGGCACGCTGCTCAATTACAGCTGGATCGGCGAGCGCGCGGCGACGCTGCCGACCCCGACGCACTGGGACATGCTGGCGCGCGCGGCCGCGCTCGCGGAAGTCGCGCGCCTCAAGCGCACGCTCGCGGCGAGCGCGCTTGCGGAATCGCCGGATTCGACCACGCCGGAGACGATCGTCGGCGCGTGGCGCGCGCGCCGCGAAGCCGCGCTCGCACGCTACGAACACCTGCTCGCCGACTTGCGCGCGTCCGGCGGCGCGAGCCTCGCGGTGCTGCTCGTGGTCGTGCGGGAAATGGCCGTGCTCGAACGCGCGTGACCAGGCGGGCGGGCGCCCGGTGGACGAGCGTCGCCGGTTCCGCGTGACCGGAACCGGCGCGCTGCCGGCATGCTTGCGTACGCGCGAGGCTAGACCGTCGCGACCAGCAGTTCCTCCGCGTTGTTCGGCGGCCTGAGTCCGTCCGCACGATCCGCGAAATAGCGACGCGTCAGTTCGGCAGCCGAAACGTGCTCGGTCTTCGTGAAGCCGGCCTCCCGCGCGAGTGCCTGCATCTGTGCCGGCATGAAAAAGCTGATGAACGGCGTGCCGCTTGCGCGCGCGCCCTTCGCGGCCATTTCCAGCCCCGGACGCACGTCCGGATCCGCATTTTCCAGCGGCAGCAGGAACGTCATCGCGAGCGTCGAGCCCGGCGCGAGCGAGGCGACTTCGCGCAACGCCGCCGCGTTCGCCTCGCGCGTCAGGTACATGCTGACGCCGGTGGACACGACGACCGCCGGCTTGCCGGCATCGAAGCCCGCACCGACGAGCGCCGCGCGCCACGACTGTTTCGCCTCGAAATCGACCGGCACGAAACGCAGCCAGTCGGGCACGCCGAAGCCCAGCTCGACGAGGCGCCGTTGCTTCCAGCGCTGCGGCGCCGGCTGGTCGACTTCGTAGACGGTCACACGCGACGCCATGTCGGGCCGGCGCTGCACGAAGCTGTCGAGCCCTGCGCCGAGGATCACGTACTGGCTCACGCCGCGCGCGGCCTGCTCCACCACGAGATCCTCGATGAAGCGCGCCCGCGCGACGATCGACGCGCGAAACGGCCGCGTGAACTGCGGATCCATGTCACCGCGCTGCTGCCAGCCGGGTTCCGGTGCGAGCAATTGCCGCCCGACTTCGTCGGCGAGCACATGCGGCGGCGCATCGAGTTCGACGTGCAGCGCACGCCACAGCGCGACGCGCGCGGCGGTGCTGTCGGGCGCGCTTTCACGGGGTTCGGTCATGTCGGCCTCATGCGCCCTGCTGCCCTGGCGCCTGCAGGCGCCACACGCGACCGTCCGGATCGCGTACGGTCATGTCGCGCGTGCCCCAGTGCGTATCCTCGAACGGCGTGACGACGTCGACGATCGGCTGCGGCTGCACCGCCTGTTCATTCGGCACCTTGAGCACGACCTGCATATCCGGCGTTTCGCCCGGCGGCACTTCGGCGATGAACAGGAAGGGGCCGTCGCCATGACGCAGCTGGCCCGAGTTGTGATCGGTTTCGAACTCCAGCGTAAAGCCCAGCGCCTGGAAAAACTTCGCCGACTTGCCCCAGTTGTGCGTCGTCAGGTACACGGCTTCGATTCGCTCGGATGACATGTCACTCCTCCTTGGTGGGCGGTTCCGCGCCCGGCGGCGGCGCGGCCAGGTACGCGCGCAATGCATCGGCCACCAGCGCGGACAGCGACTGCTCCGTTTCGATGGCGCGATGCTTGACCTGCCGGATCAGGCTCAGCGGCAGATACACGTTGAATTGCTTCACTTCTTCGTCGGTCATGATGGCTAGTATGCTAGCAATCTAGCAAAAATCAAGTGCGGATGCAGCCCATCTGCGCGGGCCGCGATCGGGTACCGTGAGCCCGCGTTACGTCGCGACGCGCGCCGCCAGCCGCGCGAACAGCGCGTCGAGATCGAATCCCGTCGTATCGATGCCGATCGTGTCGCGCAGGCATGCGGCCCATGCGGCCGCATCGTCGAACGTGACGGACTGCCCGGCACCCGCCGCATCGCGGATCGTCAGCGTGGTGTTGCGCAGCGCAGCGCGGCCGTCCGGCAGCACGCGACATGCGATCAGGTTGTGCAGGAAGATCGATTCGGGATACGTCGACGTAAACCAGTTCGCGGCGTCGTAATCGATCCATTCGACCCGCTTCGACTGGAAGCGGTAGGTGGTCTGCCAGCCGTCCGGCGTCTCGAACTGCATGTCGAATTCACCATCGACCGGCGCGGCGACGACGCGAAACGCGCCGTGCGGCGTCAGTTGCCGCTCGTCCGGCACGAACCGTAGCGGCGCGGTCAGCGTGGCGCTGCCGAAACCGATGTCGGCGAGCCAGGCCGCGCCGTCGAGATCGATGCGCAGCAGCATATGCGTATGCGCGGTGGCGACTTCCGGCGGCTGCATCCAGCGCACACGCGCGATCATCGGCGTCACGCGAAAGCCGATCGTCGTGAGCGCGGTGTAGAACAGCTTGTTGAGTTCGAAGCAGTAGCCGCCGCGGCGGCGTTCGATCACCTTGTCGACGATCGCGGGCAGGTCGAGCGCGACGCGCGCGCCGGTCAGCGGATTGAGGTTTTCGAACGGAATCGCCTGCGGGTGCAGCAGGTGCAGCCGGCGCAACACGTCGAGCGTCGGCTCGACCGGGCCGTCGTAGCCGATGCGGGAGAAATAGCGCGAGAGGTCGAACGAGTCAGTCATGAACCTGCACCGAAAAAAGGGACACGCCACGATAACATCGCGCGAAATCCCCATGTTGTGCGGGGCGATCTTCGCCGTCGCGCGCGATGCCGGCACTGCATCGCGCGGCCCCGCGCAACGTTACGGCAGCAGCTTCAGCGCCGACGACGCGACCGACGGCACCGAAATGCCCTGGCTCGTCGCGAACTGCACGGCCTGGCTGAGCGTCGCCGCGAGCGACTGCAGCTGGCCCGGCGCACTTTGCGCGATATATGACGCAGCCTGCATGTTCTGCGGGTTCAGGCCCGACTGCAACAGCGACGCCGCGCTCGTCGAGCCGAGATTGCCGAGCCCCGACTGCAGCTGCGAATACTGCGTGAGCCCCTGCCCGAGCGACGCGAGGCCGTTGCTGAACGCCTGCTTGTCGATCGGCCCGTGCGTCGCGCCGCCGCTCGCGAACGCCTGGCCGAGCGCCTGCGACACCGATTGCTGCGCGCCGCCCATCTGCGACAGCGCGGCCGGCGTCAGCGCGTCGCCGCCGGCCAGCTGGCTCGCGGCCTGCTGCGCCTGCCCGGCCGCGCCGGTCAGGCCCATCGCCGACGCGAGCGAAGACTGGCCGGTCAGCACCTGCTGGTTCGCGCCGACGTAAGCCTGCAGCAATTGGGAAACGCCGCCCTGCGCGGGCGCCGCCTGCTGCTGCCCGCCGCCAAGCAGCGACGCGCCGAGCGACTGCAGGTTGAGCTGCGCGTGCGCGGCGCCGCTTGCCAGGATGCCGAACGCGATGCCTGCCGAGGCCAGGTACCGGCCCGTCGCGCGAATGTGTTTCATGTGTGTTCCTCGTGCCGGAATGATCGAGGCCAATATTGTCGAAGCGCGCCGCGCGCCGCCGCAACGACTGAAACACATCGAAACGAAATCATGCGGTGCGGCGGCTTGCAATTCCGCGGCCGGCGTACGCGCTCGAGCGGATTTATCCGGGTTTGCCGCGCGATATCGGCCGTGTGCCGACATTCGTTCTCGAGGCGCATCAATAGCGGCGAATGTCGGCGTCTGCACGGTGACGCGGCCGGTGGCCTGCCAGCCGTCTCACGTCTTGAACCGCGCGTCGGATTCAACATCGACCGGCGGCATGTGACGCGGAACGTACCGGGCCACATTAATCACATGACGCCACACCGTCGCGCAAATGCACCCGTGCCGGGATCAGCGTGATGCGCGCCGACGAACAGCACGGCGCGGCGTGACGCGGAACGTGCCGTGCCGCATCAATCACATGACGCCACACCGTCGCGCAAATGCGCCCGTGCCGAGATCAGTGTGATGCGCGCCGACGAACAGCACGGGCTCGGCGTGACATGCCCCGGCAACACGTTCGGAAACAAAAGCAAAACGAGCGGCTTGCCGCCGCCCGCTTGGTCATCCCCCCTCCGCAACCGGCTATCGCCCGGCCGCCGTATCACCCCGCCATCCACGCCGGCAGCCGCCCGTCCACCCATCCGGCCGCCTGCTCGTAGCCGCGCGCGAGCTGCAACACGGCGAGATCGGCACGCGGACGCCCGATCAGTTGCATCCCCATCGGCAGCCCTGCGTCGTTGAAGCCGACCGGCACGCTGATCACCGGGCAGCCGGCCAGCGTCCACGGCACGACCGTTTCCATCCAGCGGTGGTAGGTATCCATCGCGCGGCCCGCGATCTCCGTCGGCCAGCGCTGGTCGACGTCGAACGGGAACACCTGCGCAGTCGGCGCCGCGATGAAGTCGTAGCGGTCGAAGAAGCTCAGCACGGCCTGATGCCACGCGGTGCGCTCGACGCTCGCCTCGAACACGGCCGCGCCCTGCACCGCGAGCAGCCCTTCGACCTCGTAGATCGCCTCGGGCTTCAGCAACGCGCGCCGCGCCGGGTCGCGATAGTGCGCCAGCAGCCCGCCGCCGGACAACAAGTGCCGGTGCGCGAGCCACAGGCGCCAGATCCGGTCGGGCGCGAACGCCGGCAGTGCGGCATCGACGTCGCAGCCGATCTCGCGCAGCGTCGCCAGCCCCTGTTCACACAGCGCGAGCACACCGGCCTCGGTCGCGAGATAGCCGTTCCAGTCGCCGACCCACGCGATGCGCTTGCCGCGCAGATCGGTGTCGAGCGGCTGCGCGAACACGGCCGGATCCTCCGCGAGCGACAGCGGATCGTTGCGGTCGTAGCCGGCCTGGATCGCGAGCAGCTGCGCGACGTCGCCGACCGTGCGGCCCATCGGCCCTTCGATGCCGAGCTGCTGCACGAACACGTCGACACCCGGCCAGCGCGGCACGCGCCCCTGCGACGGGCGGAAGCCGTAGATGTTGCAGAACGCGGCCGGATTGCGCAGCGAACCGCCGAAGTCGCTGCCGTCCGCGACCGGCAGCATCCGCGACGCGAGCGCCGCCGCCGTGCCGCCGCTGCTGCCGCCCGCGCTTTTCGTCAGGTCGTACGGGTTGCGCGTCGCGCCGTAGACTTCGTTGAACGTGTGCGAGCCGAGCCCGAATTCGGGCGTGTTGGTCTTGCCGATGAAGATCGCGCCGGCCGTGCGCATCCGCGCGACGCACACGGAATCGGCCTGCGGCACGTTTTCGCGGAAGATCGGCGAGCCGTAGGTCGTCCGCAGCCCCTTCGTCATCGCCAGGTCCTTCGGCGCCTGCGGCATCCCGTGCATCCAGCCGTGGTAATCGCCACGCGCCAGTGCCGCATCCTTTTCCGCGGCTTCGGCGAGCAGCGCGTCGCGATCGCGCAGCGCGACGATCGCGTTGACCGCGCCGTTCACGCGCTCGACGTGATCGAGATACGCGCGCATCGTCTCGACGCACGACACGGCCTTGCCGCGGATCGCCGACGCGAGTTCGCCGGCCGACAGGCGCACGATCGGGTCGACGGGGATGGAAGCGGGAGCGAGAAGCTGCGGGGCGCCGTGCGGCATGCGGAGTCTCCTGGAATCGGAATGGAATGGCGGGCCGCATGGCGGCGGACGCCCCCCGAAACGGCCGGGCGGGGGCCGCGCCGCGGCCGATGCACTACTCTACGCGACGCCGGATCGGCAACCTCCGATATTTTCCGCCGCGATTCATTGCGGTTCCGACTGAATCGGGGGGACAGGCCGCGCTTCGCACGCGCCGCCCGCGCGGATGAAATCGTTTATGCGCATAAACTTAAATTTCTTATATTTCTATCAGGTGCGGGACGAGACGGTGCGCGTTAACGACATTTTTACGCGGCCGCCCGTTCTCTTTAGATCGTTCGTCCCGGCCGCACGCTACGCTGGAATCATCTCGTTTCCTGGACAACGTTCATGCTCAAGCTGCTGGTTCCGGTCGGCCACTCGCCCCGCTCGCTTCAGGCGGTTCGCCACGCGACATTCCTGTATCGCGAACGGTGCGCGTCGGAAATCGTACTGATCAACGTTCAGGCGCCGCTCGAATCGACGCGGCTCGAGGCCTACCATCCGCTGTCGCGGCTGCGTTCGATCGAGGAGAAGTTCGCGTCCGCCGACCTGGCGATGGCAGAGCGAATCCTGCAGGAAGCCGGCGTCAAGTACAGCGTCGTGATGAAAGTCGGCCCGGTGGCCGATACGATCGCGGCCGTGGCGGCCGAGACGGGGTGCGACGAGATCGTGGTCGCCGCGCCGCGGCACGATCCGTTGCATGCGTTGATGTCGGTGTTCCGCCGCAGCGTGATGAGCCGGCTGGTGCGGATTACGAACGTGCCGGTCACGGCCGTGCAATGACGGCGATGACGCGCGGCAACGCGACGGCGGCCGTTCGCTGACGGACCACGGGTTTGCAGCGAGCCGTGCGACACCGGTGTGCGTTACCGCGTTCCGCGTTACCGCCCACGCCCGCACCGGCGTTCCCGCCGCGCTTACTTGATGACCTTGCGCCAGAACACGAAATAGGCGGCTGCCGAAGACGCCACGAGCAGGATGGCCCACATCGGAGCGAGGCTGATCAGGACGGAAGAGACGTTAAGCATTTGGATTCCTCACTATTTCGACAGCGATGTTCAATTCGCACCCGCTTGCCGGAACCGATGCATTCCTCCGCGATCGCGTTCCGTCAAATCATGCGTTCATGCTATCGCTGTGAACGGCCGTCCGGCCGCCCCCTCCCGCCCGTCTCCTGACATTCGTCAAACTCGCGCGAATCGCGGGCCTGTCGCGCTGAAAACCGTCGCGCGAATGTCTCGCCGCCCGTCCGGTTTCGGCCGCCGGCCGCATGGAAACCGTGCCTTCGCTCCGCCCGCAACGCGCGAAAAACGGGACACGATCACCCCGCCCGCCCCCGATTCAGCAGACGTTTACCGGGGGAACCCCCAAGTGCTTCGTCGAACGTGTCCGCGTTACGCTTGTGCGACGAGGAGACGAACCATGAGACGAGCCGTACATATCGCTGTTTTCGCGCTGCTGGCATACCTCATCGGCGATCGCGCGATCCTGCATGCGCAGGGCCGCGACACCAGCCCGCTCGCATGCGAACAGGGCGCCGCGCAAGTGAAGGTCGACGCGCTCGGCCGCGGCTTCGGCGAAGCAGCGGCCAGCAGCCAGGGCGAGGCATTCATGTCGGGCTGTCTGGTGACGGGGCGCGGCAACCAGGACGTCGCGCTGGCGAACCGCTGACGTGCATTCGCCGACGCTCCGGCCGGGCTCGGGTCGCGACGGCTGAACCGGAGGAGCCGCGCACGCCCTCATCCCTTCCCGCTTGTTTCGATCGATATCGCGACTTGCCGCGACGCAGGTCACGTTCAGGACGGCGGTCATGCCGAACGCCCGCACGTGGCCTGCATCGTCGCGTGGAAGACACGTCGACATCCGCTCGATCGGGGCGTTCCTGCCGTATGGCATGCCCCCGTCGATCAACCGGTCGAATGTCCGGCCGCCGCGTCGAGACTCCGTTTCATCTGCAACGACACCCCACCCAACGATGAGCCATCCGCACACCGAGTTGATCCAGCGCTTCTACACGGCGTTCCAGCAGCGCGACATCGACGCGATGCTCGCCTGCTATGCCGATGACGTCGTCTTCAGCGATCCCGCGTTCGGCGAGCTGCGCGGCGACCTCGCACGCGACATGTGGCGCATGCTGGTCGCGCGTGCGCAGGACTTTTCCTTGACGTTCAGCGACGTCGCCGCGGATCAGCAGGCCGGGCGCGCCGAATGGATCGCCCATTACCGGTTCACCACGACCGGCCGGATGGTGGTCAACCGGATTAACGCGCGGTTCCGGTTTCGCGACGGGCGCATCGTCGAACATCGCGACAGCTTCGACCTGTGGCGCTGGGCGCGTCAGGCGCTTGGACTGAAAGGCGCACTGCTCGGCTGGACGCCTTTCGTGCAACGCGCGATCCGCGCACAGGCGCGGAAGAACCTCGACGCGTATCGCGCGCGGCGGAATTAGCTCGCGCACCGTCATGGCTTCATCGTCGCGTTGATCAGGTCGTACGTCATGTCCGGCAGAACGCCGTCCGGATTCCGGAGACCGTGCTCGCGATACCAGCTTTCGTCGGCTTCGGGATGCGGGCCGACGAGCCCGACACGCCCTTTGCCGTAGCGATAGGTCGCGGCTGCGATGTCGCGGTTCGGATAGATCGCCAGCACGGCCGCGCCGGGGGCGGCCGGGAGCATCGCGCCGTCCTGGAAGTAGATCCAGCGTTTTTTCCCGCGCCATACCACCGGCGTCACCGTGTCCGCGATACCGTGAAGCGTCGAGCGCGGCCGGTCGACCTCCGAGTCGATCTGGCCCGCGACCAGCCCGAAACCCGGGTCGCCCGCCAGGTAGGCGCCCATGCAGATGCCCAGATAGCGCCCGCCGTTCGACACGTATTGACGCACGGCCTCGATCGAGGCTTTCCCGATGCTGGCCGCCGCGCCGGGGATGTCCTGCCCGCCGCCGGGCTGGACATACAGCGCGGCGCCGGACAGGACGGCAGGCGTGATCCGGCGTTTTTCCGCCGGCCCGACGTAAAGCACCCGGAACTTGTGCTCCGATTCCCGCAGGCGCCTCGCAATCGTCTCGGGGCAACCGTCGCATGCGGCCGGGCCGCGATAGACCAGTGCGACGGGGTGGCTGTCGAAGCCGCGCGTTTCGTCGTCGGCCGCCGCCGCATGAACGAGCGACGACGCGACGAGCGACAGGACAACGAAAATCGATTCTCTGGATCGCATGTTCCGGATTGACGGGACTCGAGGGTTCGCGGCCGGCCGTTCACGACGAAGCGACCGGCACGCGCCAATGCCGCCGTGTTTTGAAATCTCGCTGAAAGGCACGTGAAATACAGCGTAGGCGCCCGAAAGCGGTATGTGTGTACCGTTTCCTGTGTGCTTGTACAGAAATGTGCACCGCCGGCTTCCGTGCTTCCGTGCTTCCGGGTTTCGTAACCAGTAACGCCCCCGCGCGGGCCGCAGCCTCTGGCGCCCCTTGCCTGTTCACACGACAGCGGCCGGCGCCGCAACGCGGGCGACCCGGCGCAGACGGACGCCCCCCCGGATCCCGCTCACGCACACCGCCGCCCCCGCTTCTCCCATCAACAGTCGGGACACCCGAGACACCTCGCCCGCAGGCATGCCCCGGCGCGCCGCCGAAGCACATCCGCAATCACCGGCTCCCCCGCGCCCCCCACACTTTCCCGCCCCCAAGTCTCAACTCTTATATAAGACATAAGACATTTGACGTTACGGATCATTGAGATTAGAATCCCGCTCAAAGCAGTGCCTGGAACAGCCCCGGAGTGCCGGCAAGGCCTTCCCCTCAAACGCAATATCAGCAGGTCTCCCCATGCTTGAAAACTTTCGTGCTCACGTGGCCGCCCGCGCCGCGCTCGGTATTCCTCCCCTGCCGCTGACGGCTCAGCAGACCGCCGAACTGGTGGAACTGCTGACCAACCCGCCCGCCGGCGAAGAGCAGACGCTCGTCGACCTGATCACCCATCGCGTGCCGGCCGGCGTCGACGAAGCCGCCCGCGTGAAGGCCGGCTTCCTGGCCGCCGTGGCCAAGGGCGAGACCGCCTGCCCGCTGATCTCGCGCGAACGCGCGACCGAACTGCTCGGCACGATGCTGGGCGGCTACAACATCCAGCCGCTGATCGAGCTGCTGTCCGACGAGGCCGTCGCTGCCGTCGCCGCTGACGCACTGAAGAAAACCCTGCTGATGTTCGACCAGTTCCATGACGTCAAGGAACTCGCCGACAAGGGCAACGCGCACGCGAAGGCCGTGCTGCAAAGCTGGGCCGACGCCGAATGGTTCACGAGCCGTCCGGAAGTGCCGGAAAGCCTGACCATCACCGTGTTCAAGGTCACGGGCGAAACCAACACCGACGACCTGTCGCCGGCCCCGGACGCCACCACCCGCCCGGACATCCCGATGCACGCGCTGGCGATGCTGAAGAACGCACGCCCGGGCATCACGCCGGAAGAAGACGGCAAGCGCGGCCCGGTCAAGTTCATCGAATCGCTGAAGGAAAAGGGTCACCTGGTCGCCTACGTCGGCGACGTGGTCGGCACCGGCTCCTCGCGCAAGTCGGCCACCAACTCGGTGCTGTGGTTCACCGGCGAAGACATCCCGTTCGTGCCGAACAAGCGCTTTGGCGGCGTGTGCCTCGGCGGCAAGATCGCCCCGATCTTCTACAACACGATGGAAGACGCCGGCGCACTGCCGATCGAGCTCGACGTGTCGCAGATGGAAATGGGCGACGTGGTCGAACTGCGCCCGTACGAAGGCAAGGCGCTGAAGGACGGCAAGGTCATCGCCGAATTCCAGGTGAAGTCGGACGTGCTGTTCGACGAAGTGCGCGCCGGCGGCCGCATTCCTCTGATCATCGGCCGCGGCCTGACCGCGAAGGCACGTGAAGCGCTGGGCCTCGCGCCGTCGACGCTGTTCCGCCTGCCGCACCAGCCGGCCGACAGCGGCAAGGGCTTCTCGCTCGCGCAGAAGATGGTCGGCCGCGCATGCGGTCTGCCGGAAGGCCAGGGCGTGCGCCCGGGCACGTACTGCGAACCGAAGATGACCTCGGTCGGCTCGCAGGACACCACGGGCCCGATGACCCGCGACGAACTGAAGGATCTCGCCTGCCTCGGCTTCTCGGCCGACCTCGTGATGCAGTCGTTCTGCCACACCGCCGCATATCCGAAGCCGGTCGACGTGAAGACGCACCAGACGCTGCCGAACTTCATCAGCACGCGCGGCGGCATCGCGCTGCGCCCGGGCGACGGCGTGATCCACTCGTGGCTGAACCGCATGCTGCTGCCCGACACCGTCGGCACCGGCGGCGATTCGCACACGCGTTTCCCGATCGGCATCAGCTTCCCGGCAGGTTCGGGCCTGGTCGCGTTCGCGGCCGCCACCGGCACGATGCCGCTGGACATGCCGGAATCGGTGCTGGTCCGCTTCAAGGGCAAGATGCAGCCGGGCGTCACGCTGCGTGACCTCGTCAACGCAATCCCGCTGTACGCGATCAAGCAAGGCATGCTGACGGTCGCCAAGCAAGGCAAGAAGAACATCTTCTCGGGCCGCATCCTCGAAATCGAAGGCCTGCCCGACCTGAAGGTCGAGCAAGCGTTCGAGCTGTCGGATGCGTCGGCCGAGCGTTCGGCCGCCGGTTGCTCGGTGCGCCTGAACAAGGAACCGATCATCGAGTACCTGAACAGCAACATCACGCTGCTGAAGTGGATGATCGCGCAGGGCTACCAGGATCCGCGCAGCCTGCAGCGCCGTATCGCGGCGATGGAGCAGTGGCTGGCCGACCCGCAACTGCTGTCGCCGGATGCCGACGCCGAGTACGCGGCCGTCATCGAGATCGACCTCGCCGACATCCACGAGCCGATCGTCGCCTGCCCGAACGACCCGGACGACGTGAAGACGCTGTCGGACGTCGCCGGCGCCAAGATCGACGAAGTGTTCATCGGCTCGTGCATGACCAACATCGGTCACTTCCGCGCCGCGTCGAAGCTGCTCGAAGGCAAGCGCGACATCCCGGTCAAGCTGTGGGTCGCGCCGCCGACCAAGATGGACCAGAAGCAACTGACGGAAGAAGGCCACTACGGCGTGTTCGGCACGGCCGGCGCACGGACCGAAATGCCGGGCTGCTCGCTGTGCATGGGTAACCAGGCTCAGGTGCGCGAAGGCGCGACGGTCATGTCGACGTCGACCCGCAACTTCCCGAACCGTCTCGGCAAGAACACGAACGTGTATCTCGGCTCCGCTGAACTGGCGGCCATCTGCTCGCGCCTGGGCAAGATCCCGACCAAGGAAGAGTACATGGCCGACATGGGCGTGCTCACCGCCAATGGCGACAAGATCTACCAGTACATGAACTTCGACCAGATCGAGGACTTCAAGGAAGTGGCCGACACCGTGCAGGTGTAAGCACGCAGTCGGGCTGCGGCGGGTGGTCGACGTCGCAGCGCACTGGAAGGCGCCGCGGGCCGAAAGGCCGCGGCGCTTTTTTTATGCGGCGAGAAACGGACGCAGCGATCGATGCATGGTCGCATTCATAGGGTGTCGCCGCCCGGCTCGCGACGGATCACCAGTTCGTTGAAGCCGGTGCCCGCGTCGGGCTCGCGCGAGAAGCGATGCGCGGGCAGCAGCGCGAGCAGGATCTCGGCCGTCGTGCGCACCACACAGCCGCTCGCAACATGGCCGCCGGTCACGCGGCCGGCCGCATCGGAAATCGACATATGCAGGTGCGCGCCGTCCGGCGACACCGAGCCGGCCAGCGTCAGGATTTCGAGGTCGCCGCGCAGCTCGGTCGGCTGATCGACGCCGGCGAAGCGCAACTGCGCGACGCTCAGGCTGCCGATGCCCTGGATCACGAAGGCCGCATGCGCTTCATGCTGGTGTAGCGCTGCCTCGATGGCGCCGCGCAGATCGTCGCCGGGGGAAAGACGCAAAGGATGGGCTTGCATGGTCGAGAACCTGTGGGTCGATCGCGGTATCGACCCAGCGTACGTTCGTCCCGTGAATCCGGCAAGTCATCCGCGCTCGATAATCCCGCGCGTCGGTGTCTTCCCGGTGTCGTTTCATCCGATGTCGTTCGACCCCGGGCCACCCGCGCATACGGGCCCCTGCCGCATGGTTTCGCACCGGCCGCAGCGCATCGGTCTTGTTTTCCGTATGAAACACACACGCGTCCGTCTGAGAACCGCCCCTGACGTATGCAAGAATCAGTTCCTCGAGGAAATCCCTGCTTTATCGCCCCCCTTCACCGAACGTCCCGACGAATGCCCGAATGCCCGAATACGTATGAGCGGTTCCACACCCCGAGCGACGACATTGCCGCGCGGGAAGTCGCGGCGATGAGCGATGAGGAGCGTGCGCGCGCCAGGTCGGCGGGGACCGTGCATGTCCGAAGCTGGCTCGCCATTCTGATGCTGCCGGTCGTAGTCGGGCCTGTGATCCCGGTGCTCGCGTATTTGCTGGGTATGCTGGCTTACCACGGAACGATCGATCCGACCTTCGACATGGATCGTGCGGTGGACGGAACAGCCGTCACCATCATATGGGTCACGGCGCTCTTCATCGCAGCGTGGATCGGCCTGAACTGGTGCGTCGCGACGTACGGCACCCGACAGCGGTACTGGCGCGAAATGCCGTCCAACGGACATGTCGAATTGGAGCGCCATACGCTATGTTCAGCAATCGTCGTGTGGTCGGACGACTACGATCCGGAACCCCTCTACGTCGACGAATGGATCGACGGCAAGCTCAAATCCAGCAGGACCCGACTCAGGCAGTGGATCCTGGCCCGAACGTCCGTCGGTCATTGGCTGGTGCTGGATCATCGAATTGCGGCAGACAATTGGTACGCGCCGCCAACGTTCCCGTCGGAGACGAAACGATTGATCCCGCGGCGAGAATTGGCAATCGCATTTGCGCCACGCACCCATATCCGCATCGGATTGAGATGGAGTGGACCGGCGGCGCCATTGGCCGTGACATCCTATCTGCTGGCTCACGCCGAATGTGAGCGTCTGTCTGCGGCGGCTCACCACCATGCTTTTTTTCCGCCGGACCAATATGGCGTCGTCGACCCCGCCGATGCAGACTGGGTCGGGGAACTCGCCGCCAAGGCACTGGAGCGCGAAGTGCCTGTCGACGTGCCGGCCGGGCAAGCGTTGACGTAATCGTCGCGGGTCGTTTCAACGACGACTGCGGCCGCCACCGCGCGCAGGCGCCCGGCGAACAGTCCGAAAAGTACGTCAATTGGCGGCGACGGCATAATGACGGGGGTTCGACTCAAGGTCTTGTGCATGGTCTTCCGCGACGCGAGCCGCCCCAACCCGAATTCCTTTCGATGACAGCGATTCCGAACCGACGATCCCGCCTGCGCGGCGGCCTGCTTGGCCTGCTGATCGGCGACGCGCTCGGCGTGCCGTACGAATTCCACGACGCCGCTTCGATTCCGCCCCCTGCCGCGATCGACATGACCCCGCCGCCGGGCTTCGCTCGCGCGCACGACGGCGTACCGCCCGGCACCTGGAGCGACGACGGTGCACAGGCGCTCGCGCTGCTCGACGCACTGCTGCGCGAGCGCGACCTGAATCTCGATACGTTCGCCGGCAACCTGCTGGACTGGTTTCATCGCGGCGCATTCACGCCGGACGGCCGCGTATTCGACGTCGGCCTGCAGACGCAACGCGCATTCCATGCGCTGGCGACCGGCGCCGCGCCCGCAGCGGCCGGGCCCAGCGACGAGCGCGACAACGGCAACGGCTCGCTGATGCGCTGCTTCCCCGTCGTGATGGTCGCCGCGTCCTATGACGACGCGATCCGGCTCGCGCACGAGCAGAGCGTCGTCACGCATGGGCACGTGCGTTCGCAGCTTTGCTGCGCGCTCTATTGCCTGACGGCGCTGGGGATCGTCGATGGCCAGCCCGCGCCCGATGCGGTGCGCGCAGCCGAGGACGAACTGCTCGCGCGCTACGAAGGCACGGCCGACGAAATCGAACTGAAGATCGTGCTCGACGGCCGCTTCGACGCGCCGCAAGGATCGGGTTACGTGGTAGACAGTTTCTGGTCGGCGATCCATTGCCTGCTGTCGACGGGCAGCTACGAGGACTGCGTGAAGCGCGCGATCGCGCTCGGCAACGACACGGATACGACGGCAGCCATCGCCGGCGGCCTCGCCGGCGTGCTGTACGGCGAACGGGCGTTGCCCGACCGATGGGTCGCGACGCTGCGCGGGAAAGACAAGGTCGAGGGCTGGCTCGCACAGTTGTGAATACAACCTCATCGGCCGGCCATCGAATCGAGCCTGGCAGGCCGAGCCCGATTGCGCCATGCAATTGCATCAACGCATGCGCGATCGTCTCCGCCGCGAAATACACCGCCGCCGCAGCATCAGCCGCGATCGCTCGCCAGCAACCCGTACAGCGCGCTGTCCGACACTTCGTCACCGACGATCCAGCGTTCGCGCAGCAACCCTTCCCGCGCGAAGCCGAGCCGTTCGAGCAGCCGCGCCGACGCGACGTTGCGCGGATCGATATCGGCTTCGATCCGGTTCAGCCGCAGCGTGCCAAACGCGTGATCGATCACGGCCGACGCCGCCTCGCGCATGTAGCCGCCGCGCCAGTACCGGCGCCGCAGGCTGAAGCCGATCTCGGCACGCCGGCATTGCTCGTTCGCATGGAACAGCACGCATTCGCCGAGTGCTTCGCCGGTTTCCCGCAGTTCGAGCACGCAGATCAGGTCCTGCCCGCTCGCGGACGTGTTCAGGTTGCGCGTGACGCGCTCGACGGCCTGTTCGATGTGCGTCATCGGCGAGAACGAGAAATAGCGCATCGCTTCCGCATCCGACCAGATCTCGAAGAAGGCGTGCGCGTCGGCTTCGCGCAGCGGCCGCAGGACGAGGCGGGATGTTTCCAGCGTGACGGGTTCGAACAGGGGCATGACGACACTCGATCGAAAAACGGGAGCGTGAATTAGAACACGCAAGCCTCGAGTCGGCCATGCCAACGTCACCGCGAAAAACAAAAAGCCCGGGCATCGCCCGGGCCTGCGCACGTCATCTGTTACCGCCGGCCGCGCTTACGCTTCGAGCGCTTCGAGCACCTTCCCCTTCGTCTCGATCCCGACGAAGTGCACGGTCACCGCCGCGATCAGCGGCACGATGCCGATCAGGTAGAACGCGGGCGCGAGATTCCCGCCGATGATCGCGTGCGGCACCACCATCGGCGCGACGAACGACGCGATCTTCAGCCACGCGCTGCCGAGCCCGCAGCCCGACGCGCGAATGCTCGTCGGATACTGCTCCGGCGTATAGACGTACGCGGTGATGAACCCCGACGCCATCAACCCGAGCGACAGCGAGCAGAAGATCGAGACGACATACACCGACGACGCGTGATAGACACCCGCGAACGCCAGCGACAGCGCGCACAGCACGAACGACCACACGATCACCGGCTTGCGGCCGAGCTTGTCGACGAGCAGCGCCGACGCCAGCGACCCGAGCACACCCATCACCGAGCCGATCACCGCGAGGTTCAGCGCGAGCTGCAGCGGCGCGTGATAGAAGTTCTTGTAGATCGTCGGCAGCCACGTCGACAGCCCGTACTGGATGAACCCGCAGGTCGCCCACAACGTCGCCACCGCGAGCGTGCGCTTGCGATACGCGGCGCTGAACAGGTCGCTCATCCGGCGCTTCGGGTGCTGGCGCACCATCTCGTCGAACGCGGCCACCTGCGTGACGGGCGGCAGCTCGCCACGCACCGACGCTTCGAACGCGCTCGTCGCCCGCCCGGCTTCCGCGAGCCGCCCGCGCGACGCGAGCCAGCGCGGCGATTCCGGCACGAGGCGCGTCAGCACGAGCGACAGGATCAGCGGCAGCCCGCCGACGAAGTACATGATCTCCCAGCCGAAGCGCGGCACGAGCCACGCACCGAGTGCCATCGACACGAGCAGGCCGATCGGGAACACGATCTCGTACAGCAGCACGAAGCGGCCGCGGCCATGTGCGCGCGTGATCTCGTTGATGTACGTCGCGGCGACCGGCAGCTCGCCGCCCAGCCCCAGGCCCTGCAGGATCCGCAGCAGCACGAAGATCTCGAACGTCGGCGCGAAGCCGCACGCGATGCTCGTGATGCCGATCACGGCCGAGCTCCACGCGATCGCCTTCACGCGGCCGTGCTTCTCCGCCAGCGCAGGAAACAGGAACGCGCCGATCAGCTGGCCGATCGCGCCGGACGCGATCAGCAGGCCGATCTGCGTCGGCGACAGCCCCCATTTGTGGATCAGCAGCGGCAGCGTGGCCGCGATCGTGATCACGTCGAAGCCGTCGAAGAACGTCGCGGTGCCGATCAGCACGCGGGCGCGGATCTGCATTGCGTTGGCCGGAAGCCGCTCGAGCCGCGCGATGATCGCGCCGGGCGTGGAGGCGGCAGCTTCCATCGTGGCGCGACCGGCCACGACATTGTCGAAAGTGCTCATGCGGGGGATCTCCTGGGTTTCGTCGCCCGGTCAGGCCAGTGTCTTGCTCGTGTCTGCCAGCGCTTCCGTATCCACTGCCCGGCCCTGGTTCATCCACTTGCGCGCGAGCTTCAGCTCACGCGCGTTGTTCACGGCGATGACACCTCTCACATGCCCTTCGCCCACGAAAAACAGCGTCGCGCGTCGCGCGGCAAGCTCGCCGCGCACGACGAGCTGCGCATCGGCCGGCAGATCGCCGAGGATCTGCAGGTTCACGTCGTACTGATCCGACCAGAACCACGGAATCTCCGCGTACGGTGCGCGCACGCCCAGCACGGCCTTCGCGGCCGAGATCGCCTGGTTCTGCGCATTGGCCCACGATTCGAGCCGCACGCGCCGTTTCAGCCAGCCGTTGTGATGGTTCGCGACGTCGCCGCACGCGAAGATCGCCGGGTCGCTCGTCGCACCGAATTCGTCGACGACGATGCCGTCGTCGATCGCCAGCCCCGCGTCGCTCGCGAGCGATGCGTTCAGCGCGAGGCCGATGCCGGCCACCGCGAAATCGGCGTCGATCGTCGTGCCGTCGGCGAGCGTCGCGCGTACCTTCGACGCATCGTCCGGCTGTGCGTCGAGCGACGCGAGCGCCGCGCCGAGCCGTACGTCGACGCCGTTCGCGCGATGCAGGTCGAGCAGGAAATCCGACACGATCTGCGGCACCGAGCGGCCGCACAGCCGCGGCGCGCCTTCGACCACGACCGCCTCGACGCCGAGCTTGCGCGCGGTCGCCGCGACTTCGAGGCCGATCCAGCCGCCGCCGATCACGAGCACGCGCCGGCTCGCGCGCAGCTTCTCGCCGAGTGCGGCCGCTTCGTCGAGCGTGCGCAGGTAATGCAGGTTCGGCGTCTTCACGATCGCGTCCGGCAGGCGGCGCGACGTGCCGCCGGTCGCGATCACGAGGCGGTCGTATTCGATCTCGCTGCCGCTTTCGGTACGCACCACGCGGCGCGCACGGTCGATCGACGCGGCGCGTTCCGGCTGCCACGCCTCGACGTTCAGCGCATCGAACTCGTCGGGACGCACGACGCGCACGGTTTCGATGTCGGCGTCGCCGGCCAGCACGGCCTTCGACAGCGGCGGCCGCTCGTACGGCAGATGCGGCTCGTCGGCGATCATCACGAGACGGCCCGCAAAACCTTCCGCGCGCAGCGTCTTCAGCACCCAGCCGGCGGCCTGGCCGCCGCCGATCACGACGACCGTGCCCGGCGCGGCGTGCGCCTGTGCGTTCTCTTCGCTCACGATTTGCGCTCCGTCATGAACTTGCCTTCCGGCGCCTTCGCGTGCTTCTGCCGGCGCGTGTTGCCGTCGAGGCCGCCGTCGACGGCCCATTCGGCGAATACGGTCGGGCCCGGTTCGAATTCGCGCGGCTGCCATTCGGGCGTCAGCATGTCTTCGTCCGCGTAATACTCGATCAGGCCGCCCGCCGGGTTCTGGAAGTACCAGAAGTACGCGGACGACACCGGATGACGACCCGGGCCGAGTTGCGTTTCCCAGCCGCAGCGGTCGATGTGCAGGCCGCCGCCGAATACTTCGTGGATGTCGCGCACGGTGAACGCGACGTGGTTCAGGCCGCGTTTGCCGTTCGGCAGCGCGAGCAGGAACAGGTCGTGGTGGCCGCCGTGCGGCGCGCAGCGCATGAACGCGCCGCGGCCCGGGTAGCGGTCCGACGTCTCGAAGCCCAGCAGCTCGTGATAGAACTTTTCCTGCGCGTCGAGGCAGTTCGTGAAGAACACGACATGCCCGACCTCGACCGGCTCCGCACGCGCGTAGATCGGGCTCGGCTGGTCGACGCGCAGCGTCCGGCCCCACACGTTCGACGGCGAACCCGTGATGTCGAGTGGGCGCTTGCGCGTGACTTCGATGCGGATCGCCATCCCGTTCGGGTCGGTGCAACCGAACGCATCCTTCCGCGCATAAAAGCCGGGCTGGCCTGCAAACTTCCCGCGCAGCGCGTCGAGTTCCTGCTGCGTCGCGACGCCCCACGTGACTTGACGCAGCGTCGGGCCTGCTTCGAACGCGGGCGGCAGCGCCGGGTCGTCGGCCTTGACGACCAGCACGGTGCAGCCGTTCAGCGTCTCGAAGCGCGCCTGCGTGTCGTCGTGCTCGACTTCCTTCAGCCCCCAGTCGGCGAAAAAGCGCCGGCAGGTGGCGAGATCGTCGACCCCGTACGTGATCTGCTCGATTCCCAGAATGCTCATTGCGTTTTTCCCCTTCGCTCAGTTCGCCCACGGCAACGGCGCGTCGTTCAAGCCCCAGTAGAGGCTCTTCTGCTGCATGTACTCGCGGATGCCGAGACGCCCCTTCTCGCGGCCCATCCCGCTCTCCTTCCAGCCCGAGAACGGCGTGGAGATCGAGAACAGCTTGTACGTGTTGATCCAGACGGTGCCCGTCTCCAGCGCGCGCGCGATGCGCCACGCGCGCTTGTAGTCACGCGTCCAGATGCCGGCGGCCAGGCCGAACACGCTGTCGTTCGCCTGCGCGATCAGCGACGCCTCGTCGTCGAACGGCATCGCGACGAGCACGGGGCCGAAGATTTCCTCCTGGCAGATGCGCGCGCTGTTCGGCAGGCCTTCGAGAATCGTCGGCTGATAGAAGAAGCCGTTCTCGCGACCGTCGCCCGACGGCCGCTCGCCGCCGCACAGCAGGCGGCCGCCTTCCTCGAGGCCGAGCGCCACGTAGCGCTCCACCGACTCGCGATGCTTCGCGGTGATCAGCGGCCCCATCTGCGTGTCGGCGCGCGTCGGGTCGCCCACGCGCAGCTTGCGTGCGCCCGCGACCAGGCGCTGCATGAATTCGTCGTACACCGCGCGCTGCACGAACAGCCGCGAACCCGCGATGCACGCTTCGCCCGACGAGCTGAAGATGCCGTACAGCACGCCGTTCACTGCATGATCGAGATCGGCGTCGTCGCATACGATCGTCGGCGACTTGCCACCGAGTTCGAGCGACACGGGCATCAGCTTTTCCGCCGCGATGCGCGCGATGCCGCGGCCCACTTCCGTGCCGCCCGTGAACGACACCTTCTTCACGAGCGGATGGCGCACGAGCACGTCGCCGATCACCGAGCCCTTGCCCGGCAGCACGCTCAGCACGCCCTTCGGCACGCCGGCTTCCTCGCAGATGCGGGCCAGCGCGAGCGACACGAGCGGCGTGACCTCGGCCGGCTTGAGCACCACCGCGTTGCCGCCGGCGAGCGCCGGCGCGAGCTTCTGCGCATCGGACGCGATCGGCGAATTCCACGGCGTGATCGCCGCGATCACGCCGATCGGCTCGTGCACGCTCATCGTCAGGTAGTCGCCGCGCGACGGCGTCAGTTCCTCGTCGAGCGTTTCGAGGCACGCCGCGAAATAGCGGAACGTGTTCGCCGCGCTCGCCACCAGCACGCGCGTCTCGCCGATCGGCTTGCCGTTGTCGCGACGCTGCAGGTTCGCAAGCGCCTCGTGGCGCTGCATGATCAGGTCGGCGATGCGGTACAGCACCTGCGCGCGCAGGTGCGGCTTCAGCCCGGCCCAGTCGGCGCGGCGCCAGGCGGCGTCGGCGGCCACGACGGCTTCGGCCGCGTCTTCCGCGTTCGCCGTCGACACCTCCATGTTCAGCGACTGGTCGGCCGGATAGATGCTCGCGTAAGGCGCGCCACGGCCGCGCCGCCACTCGCCGCCGATCAGGATGTTGCCGTCGGGCACGAGGCTCGTATCGAAAGGAGTCATGTCACAAGTCCCACAAATCTGTCTCTGCACGTCCGCCCTCGCGGTGGCGCGGGCGGACATTCAATGGCCCGGTCAGATCACGCAGCGGGCCGCGCGGTTGCGCAGCGCGCGGATCGCG
Source organism: Burkholderia sp. Bmkn7 (assembly GCF_041103175.1). Lineage (NCBI taxonomy): Bacteria > Pseudomonadati > Pseudomonadota > Betaproteobacteria > Burkholderiales > Burkholderiaceae > Burkholderia > Burkholderia sp. Bmkn7. Next base: position 2,600,090 of record NZ_JBGCUH010000002.1, read on the forward strand.
CTGTACGCCGTCAGCGCGGACGTCTTCGGGTTGTCGGGCAACGGCTTGCCGCTCATTTCCAGCGACATCTCGCCGAATGCGCCGCGCGCGGTGATGCGGTGCACGTTGCGCTCGACCGCCGGATCGGCGATCAGGCGCACGTGCGTCGCGTCGAGGCCGAGGCCCGCGAGCGCCACGGTGGCCGCGACGTTCGCGTTCTTCGGATACAGGCGCGCGGCGTCGCGCGCGGTGCCTTCGAAGATCACCTTCGCCTCGCTCATCGCGCGCAGGTCGCACATCTCCTCGGCGGGCGTGCCGAGCCAGCCGAGCGGCGGCTTGCGGCCCACGTACAGCACTTCGTCGAGGCCGCCCTGCTTCGCGGAGGCCAGCGCGTCGATGCCGCCGATCGCGCCGGACAGCAGCGTGACCGTCGCGTCGCCTTCGTCGGCCGCCTGCGCGAGCACGTCGAGCAGCGCGAGGTCGGACAGCGCGCCGATCGACGCGACCGCGCAGTCGGTGCCGGCCTTCAGCAGCGGCACGACGTGATCGACGAGCGCGCTGTGGCCCGCGCATTCGAGCGCGAACTCGGGGCGGCGGGCCAGTGCGTCGACCGACGACACGACCTCCACCGCGCCGCCCAGCACGCCCTGCACCGCCGCGCGCTGGTGTTCCGGCACGATCACGTGCGCGACGCGCAGCGACGCATCGTGCTCGACCGCGTGGTACACGGCCGCGCCGATCGCACCGAAGCCGATCATCGCGACATCGACGGGGGCGTGGGCCCGCTTTTGCCCGTTAAGCATACTGGCGCTCCGTCGGCGCTTCTTTCTTCACCGGCGGGCCCGCGAACTGCGATGCGAACGAGCCGACCGACAGCATGTCGACCTCGACCATCACCGGCCCTTCCTTGGCCATCCCTTCGCGCACGATCGCCTCGGCGTCGTCGAGTGACGTGATCCGGTAATGCGTGAGGCCGAAGCTCGCGCAGAACTGCGCGAAATCGGGCTGGTGCAGCTGCACGAAGCAGCGGCGGCCGCCGTAGTGCGCGTCCTGGATGTTGCGGATCACGCCGTAGCATTGGTCGTTCATCAGCACGATCATCACGTTCGCGTTTTCCTGGACGGCCGTCACGAGCTCCCCGACGTTGACCATCAGGCCGCCGTCGCCGACCAGGCAGACCGTCTTCGCCGCCGCGCCCGCGAGCGCCGCGCCGATGCCCATCTGGATGCCCTGGCCGATGCCGCCGCCGAGCGCATGCACGCCCGAGCGCGGCTCGAAGATCTTCAGCAGGCGGTTGCCCCACGTGCTGTTCGAGATCGTCACGTCGCGCACCCAGTTGTAGTCGCGGCCGACCGCACCCTGCAGCGTGTCGACCAGCTTCTTGTACGGCCCGAGGCCCTTCGACACGTCGGCCACCGCCTGCTCGCGGGCTGCCGCGAGATCGGCCGCGAACTGCGGATCGACCGACAGGCGGCCTTCGAGCCGGTCGGCCAGCTCGGCCAGCACGCGCTTCGAATCGCCATGTACGAACAGCTCGTTGCGATAGCCGCGGTTGTCGGCGAGTGCGTCGGCATCGATGCGGAACAGCGGCTGCGGCAGCGCAAGCTTGTACTTCAGCGTTTCGTTGCCGCGCAGGCGCGAACCGACGACGACGAGCGCATCGCAGGTCTTGTAGAACGCTTCGACGGACGCGTGCACGTTGAACGCGCCGAGCGTCGCCGGGTGATCCTCCGGCAGCACGCCACGGCCCTGCACGCTCGTCACGACGCCGAAGCCGAGCTTCACGAGGCGCTCGACTTCCGCACGTGCATGGCGCGCGCCGCCGCCGAGCCACAGCAGCGGACGGCGCTTCGCCGCGAGGGCATCGGCGAGCTTCGCGACGCGTGCGGAATCGTGCTCGCGCACCGCGACGTGCGCCGGTGCGAGGTCTTCCGGCCATTCGATTTCAGCTGCCTGGATGTCGATCGGAATCTCGACCGACACCGGGCCCGTCGGCGCCGTCTGCGCGATGCGCACGGCTTCGCGGATCGTCGGCAGCACGGTTTCGACGGTGCGCACGCGGAAGGCGGCCTTCGAGATCGAGTCCAGCATCGACAGTTGATCCGGCGCTTCGTGGATATACGCGAGATCCTGGTCGAGATACGGCGTCTCGATCTGCCCCGTGACGTGCAGCAGCGCGGTGCCTGCCGTCAGCGCCTCGACCATCGCGCCCGCCGCGTTGCCTGCCGCCGTCCCCGTGCTCGTGAACGCGACGCCGAGGCCGCCCGACACGCGGGCCAGGCCGTCGGCCATGTTCAATGCGCCGGCTTCGCCGCGTGCGCCGACGTACCGGATGTTGCCGCGCGAGTTGATCGCGTCGAGGATCGGCATGTTGTGGATCGAGATGACACCGAATGCGGTCTTCACGCCGCACTGCTCGAGAAAGGCGGCAATCAGCTCGCCAACCGTGGTTTTTTCAGACATGGCGTGCAAAGCCTCCAGAAACGTCGATATGGCTGCCCGTCGTGTAGGACGACAGATGCGTTGCGAGATAAAAAAGTGCCCAGGCTGCCTCGTCGGGCTTGCCGAAGCGGTTCAGCGGAATGTGCTTCGTGCGGGCGATCGCGCCCGTCCAGTCCTCCCAGCTTTCGCCGGCCTGCGCCTGCGCTTCGTAACGGCGGCGCCACTGGCCCGACTCGACGATGCCGATCAGGATCGAGTTCACGCGGATGCGCTGCGGCGCGAGTTCGTTCGCGAGCGACTTCACGAGGCTCAGCACGCCCGCGCGCGCCGACGACGTCGCGACCATGTGCGGCTCCGGCTGCAGCGCGAGCAGCGAGTTCACGCAGGTGATCGTCGGCGCCTGCGCATCGCGCAGCAGCGGCAGGAACGCGCGCGTCGGGCGGATGATGCTGAAATACTTCAGTTCGAGCTCGTCGCGCCACGCGTCGTCGGTCGTGTCCGCGAAGGTCGACACGCGACCCTGGCCGGCGTTGTTGACCAGCATGTCGGCGCGGCCGAAGCGTGCGGACACCGCTTGCGCGAACGCGGCGACGTCATGCTCGTCGAGCACGTTGCAGCGCGCGGCGAGCAGTTGAGCGCCCGGGTATTTTTCGTCGAGCATCGCCTCGGCGCGCGCCAGGCGCTCGCCGTCGCGGCCGCAAATCGCGACCGATGCGCCTGCCTGCAGGAACCGTTCGGCGGTCGCGAGGCCGATGCCGGACGAACCGCCCGTCACCACCGCCACCTGCCCGGTCAGATCGATCTGGATCATCGGAGTCCTAATGCTTTCATAAACGTGTGCTCGTCATCCGAGCGGTAATTGAGCCGCCGCGACAGTTCCGCCGCCGCGCGCTGCACCTTGTCGATCAGCCCGTCCGCGATCAGCGCCGCGTCGATTTCCGGACGCGGCACCGTCACCGTGATGCACGCGACGATCTTCTGCGTCTCGTTGCGCACCGGCGCCGTGACCACCGAGATGCCGCGCTCGAACGACGAATTGCTGACGCCGTAGCCGCGCAGCGCATCCTCGCGGATCACTTCGTACAGCGCGTCGACCGTTTCCGGTGTCGCGTTCGTCATCCGGTTCAGCGTGCCTTCCGGATACAGCGAGCGCAGCTCCTTCAGCGACAGGTCGCCCATCAGCACGTGGCCGTGCGTCGTCGCATGCGCGGGCAAGCGCGTGCCGACGTTCACGCGGATCGAGCTGAACACCGGCGACTGGCTCTGCGCCTTCGCGACGAACACCACGTCTCGGCCATCACGGATCACGATGTGCGTCGTGAAGCCGGTGGCGTCGCGCAGGCTCTCGATCACGGGCAGGCCGAGATCGGTCAGCTCCAGCGAGCTCAGGTATTCGAAGCCGAGCCGCAGCACGGCGATGCCGAGCTTGTAGTTGCGATCCTTGTCCGCGCGCTCGAGAAAGCCGAGCGATTCGAGTGTCTGCAGCAGGCGGAACACCGTCGTGCGCGGAATGCCGAGCCGCTTCGACAGCTCCGGCGCACCGAGCACGGGCTCGCGCGGCGAGAATTCGGCGAGGATTCGCAGCCCGCGTTCGAGGCCGGGCACCACGTAGCTGGCTTCGGCCTTGTCGTTTTCGGGTTCGGGTCGTTGCAGCGGTTCGTTCATGCCGGCCCCCGCTGTTGGTCGCACTGACGGCAGAACGAGTCGATCAGCGCGGAATAGACGGCCGGCGCCTCGACATAACCGGCATGACCGGCTTGCGGAATCACCTGCAGCCCGACGTGCGCGGCCGCGGCGATCCGCTCGCACGCGGCGGGCGGCGTGATCGCGTCGTTCGCGCCGACGGCCACGGCCGTGCGGCCGCGAAAGCCGGCGAGATCGGCCGCAAGATCGGCGTTCGCAAGCAGATGCGTGGCCTGCGCATAGCCGGCCGGCACGATGCGCGCCATGTTCCAGCGCACCCACGCACGTGCGTCCTCGTTCGCGAAACCGGACAGCATGTTGCCGCTGCGCTGTTCGGCGAGCCCGGCCGGGCCGAGTTCGGCGAGCATCGCGAGCCGCGCGTCGCGGCGCGATTCGCGCGTTTCGGCCGGTGCGCTGCCGTAGCCGCCCGCGGGCGACACCAGCAGCAGGCCGGCGATCCGCGCGGGCATCACGCGGGCGAGACCGCCCGCGACGATCGCGCCGAGCGAATGGCCGACCAGCACACAGCGTTCGATGCCGAGTGCCTCGAGCCACGCGTTCAGCGATGCCGCGTAATCGGCGGCGCCCGGCGACGCGCCGTGCACGGGCGTCGACACGCCGTAACCGGGCGCGTCCCACGCGAGCACGCGCCGCGATGCGCCGAGCGTGTCGAGCTGGCTGACCCACGATGCGGCGCCCGAGCCGATGCCGTGCAGCAGCACGACGGGCAGCGCGCGGCCCGCATGCTGCGCGCCCGCCTCACGGTAACCGATCGTGCCCGCCGCGCCGGCCGCGCAACGCTGCTCGGGAAACTGCCCGAGCAGCGCGGCGAACGCCGCGGTGCGGTCGCGCTCGCGTTTGTCGATGACACTCATTGCTTCACCCGTCCCGTCTCAGCGCTTGATCTTCGCGAGCGGCGAATCGGGCGGATACGTCGGCGTGACCGGCTTCGGCGAACCGAGCATCACGCACATCAGCGCATCTTCCTCGCCGATGTTGATTTCCGTGCGATACACGCCCGGCGGCACCGAGATCAGGTCGCGCTCGCCGAGGATCGCTTCCCACGTCTCGCCATCGCGCTCGCAGATCACCTTCATCTTGCCGCGCAGCACGAAGAAGATTTCCTCGACGTCGATATGGATGTGGCTCGGGCCGATGTTGCCGGCCGGGATGACCATCGTCGAGAACGTGAAGTTGCCGGCCGGCACCGTGTTGACGTCCTTCGCGACGCCCGTGCCGCCCGTGCCGACGTAGCGCATCTGCGCGCGGCGGTACTTCGGGTCGTAGTCGGCCTGGAACTTCAGTGCGTCCCAGTCGTAGCGCCGCGTCGCGTAGCGAGCAACGCGCCCTTCCATCCAGTCGTTGAAGCTTGCGCCTTCCGGCTGGTCCCACGACTTGCGTTCGAGATCGGCGTCCGCCATCGTCCTCTCCTTCATCAGAGTGAAAACTTCAATTCAATTCATTACGAAGCCGCCGTTCACCGGCAGCAATTGACCCGTCACGAAGCGCGCGCCGTCCGACAGCAGGAACAGCACGGGGCCCGTCACGTCGTCGGGCACCTGCGCGCGCGTCAGCGCACGGCCCTGCATGTAGAACGCGTGGCGCTCGGCCGGCACGTAGGCGGTCGCCTCGACTTCCGTCAGCCCCGGCGCGATCGCATTGACCGTCACGCCGTGCACGCCGAATTCGCGTGCCTGCGCATGCGTCATCGCGATCACCGCGCCCTTGCTCGCGACGTACGCGAGCAGCTTCGGCGCACCCCACAGCGCGGTGTCCGATGCGAGGTTCACGATCGCGCCGCGCCCCGACTGCGCGAGGTGCGGCAACGCCGCATTGCTGACGAGCCACACGCCGCGCACGTTCACGTTCATCACGGCGTCCCAGGTCGACACGTCGAGCTCCGTCGACAATTTGCCGCCCGAGTTCGTGATCGCCGCGTTGTTGATCAGCGCGTCGATGCCGCCGAGCGCCGCCGCGCCCTGCGCGACGAATGCATCGACACTCGCCGGATCGGCCAGGTCGAGCGTGAAGAAAAACGCGGTGTGGCCGGCTTGCGTGAGCTGCGCGGCCAGCGCGCGGCCTTCTTCGGCGAGCACGTCGCCGAACGCGACCTGCGCACCCGCCGCAACCAGCGCCTTCACGAACGCCGCGCCCAGCCCGCGCGCGCCGCCCGTGACGAGCACGCGGCGCCCCGGCAGCGACACGACCGGAGCGCGCTCAGCCATGCGAGGGCTCCGCCGCGGCCTGCGCCGCACGATGCGCGTCGAGCGCGGAAAGATGCTCCTGCGCACGCTGGCGCAGCATCCGGCGCACGCGCGTGATGCCGACGTCGTGCTGGTACAGGTATTCGTGATCGCGCGCGTGCGGCGCGAGGCTTTCGAGGACGTAGCGGTCCTGCTCGAGCACGTCCCAGTGCAGGCCCTCGAGGCGGTTGCGGTACATGAATCGCCACACGTCGCGCTGCCAGCCGCTGACCTTGCGCGTGCGCCAGAAATAGACCTGGCAGTTGTCGCCGTCGACCGGCGTCGCGAAGCCGATGATCCCGAAGTTGCCGCCGGGGCCGAACTTCTGCTTGTACGGAATCGCGAGGCGCATCCACAGGCAGCCGGTTTCGCCGAGCTCGACCCAGTCGAAATTCACGTCGCGCTGGCCGATCTTCTCGAACATCAGGCCCGTTTCCGTCTTGCGCACGCGCATGTCGGCCTGCTTGTCGCCTTCGGCCATCGAGTGCGACGTCGCGTGCAGGTACGCGCCGTGCATCGGGTCCATCACGTTGTCGATCGCGTACTGGTAATTGCACTTCCAGTTCGACACGCACAGGAAGTGGCCGTACTCGTCGGCGACCAGTTCCTCGGGCAGGTTCAGCGGCGCCGGCTCGCCGTGCGCTTCATCGCCGAACCACAGGAAGATCGCGCCGGCCTTCTCCTCGACCGGATACGACTTCACGCACTTCGTGCCTTCGAGCGGACAGTTCGACACGGCCGGCACGCGGTTGACCGTGCCGCCGCCGTCGACTTCGATGCCGTGATACCAGCACGCGATGTTGCCGCCGAGGTTCCAGCCGAGCGACAGGCGTGCGCCGCGGTGCGGGCAGCGATCTTCGAGTGCGTGAACCTTGCCCTCGTGATCGCGCCACAGCACGATCTGCTCGGACAGGCGCGTGAGGCCGACGGGTGCGTTCGACACCTGCCAGCTCGGCGCGACGGGATACCAGTAGTTCTTGATGCCGCGGTCGAGATAGTCACGGACCGGGTCGTGTTGGACTGCGTGTTGTACAGGGGACGTCATCAGTGTGCTCCGGATGCGGTTGTCGGGTCGGCGCTCAGGCGCTCACGCGCGCGGCGCGGTCGCTGCGCTCATTCCGCCAGCGCGGCCATTTCGGCGCGGAAACGCTCAGGTGTCCAAACCGTGCCGTCCGGCGCGCGAAAGCCGATGCGGTTCAGGCCCGCGACGACATCGTCCAGCTCGGTCGCGCCGGCTTCGAACACGCGCTCGAGCGCATCGCCGAGGTCGTTTTCGTACTGGGTCGGGGCGGCCTTGCGGTTCTGCCAGACCTGGTTCTCGGCCTGGCCGGGGATCTCGATCTGCCCCTTGCCCGCGACGTTGTTCGGCTGCGGCGCCACCCACGGCTTGAGGAAGGGATTGAAGTTGACGGTCGCTTCTTTCATCGGTTACTCCACCTTGATCTGGATTTCCTCGCCGGCAAGGCGCACCGCGTACTGCTTCAGCGCGCGCCCGCCCGGACCCTTCAGGCATTCGCCCGTCCTGATGTCGAACACGGCCTCGTGCAGCGGGCACTCGACCGTGCCTTCGTCGACGAACCCCTGCGTCAGCAGCGCGTACGCATGCGGGCACACGTTCTCGAGCGCATACACGTCGTCGCCGACGCGGTAGATCCCGATTTCGACGCCGTCGGTCCGCTTGAACTCGATCGGCGTGTCTTCCGACAGCGCGCCGGCGTGCCCGGCGCAAACCCATTGTTCAGACATCTCACACCCTTCCTTCTGATCGACTCTCGGTTTGTTCCGATTTGTTCCATACCCGGAACAGCAGTTTATGGATGGTGATTATAGGAGCGACTTTTCACGAGTAAAACAAAAAGCTGCACGCCCTAGGGAAAACACCGACCATCGCGTCGGCAGTCACTTCCGCCTGCCTTGCCAAATGTAATTTTTTGTTGTGTATCGGGCATTTACGGCCTTTTTTCGGACGTCGTGCACCGCAACCGGGCACCGGCACGAATTCCATCCGTCCCGAAAAAATTATTTTTGATACGGCGCTCGACGCCCCTATACTCCATTCCATCAGAGGCACATTGTTCCTTGTATGGAACATAAAAAATGCCCGCTCGATGGCGAAGACGCGCAACGGCAGGCCGTTCCCGCGCAGGCCGCCACGGCACGTTTTCATCAGGTTGGAGATTCAGGAGATCAAATGGTCAAGCATGCGGTAGCAGCAACAGTGATCGGATTGGGCGCCGTGTCGGGCGCGTGGGCGCAGAGCAGCGTGGTGCTGTACGGCAGCATGGATGCGGGGGTCGCGTACGTGAACAACGTCGGCGGCCATGCGAAATGGGCGATGATCCAGGGCAATACGCAGCCCGACCGGTGGGGCCTGAAGGGCAAGGAAGACCTCGGCGACGGCCTGTCGGCGATCTTCCAGCTCGAAAACGGCTTCTATACGAACAACGGCCAGTTCGCGACCGCGAATACGATCTGGAACCGCGCGGCCTTCGTCGGCCTCAGCTCGGAACGCTACGGCACGCTGACGCTCGGTCGCCAGACGCCGCTGTCGTTCGACTATCTCGATCCGCTCAGCACGGCCTACCTCGCGATGAGCTGGTATGCGTTCCACCCCGGCAACATCGACGGGCTCGCCGCGACCGGCAACGTGCCGTACAACAACGCGGTCAAGTATCGTTCGCCGACCTTCGCGGGCTTCTCGGCCGCGGCGACGATGGCGCTCGGCAACACGACGAACTTCTCGACCGGCAAGTCGGTCGGCGTCGCGCTGAACTATGCGAACGGGCCGTTCAAGGCGTCGGCCGTGTACTCGAACGAGCACGACCGCTCGATCCTGATCAGCACCACCGGCATCACGTCCTTCCAGGGGCAGAACACCGCGAACGGCTATATCGCGAACAAGGTCGAGAACATCGGCGCGGGCGCGTCCTATCAGTTCGGCGACTTCCTCGTACATGGCCTGTACACGCGCACGAAAATGCAGTCGAACGGCTATTCGGACACCTTCCAGAGCTACGACGCGGGTGTGAACTATCGCAGCAGCGCGTTCAACACGATCGCGGGCGGCGCGGCAACCACGACGCTGGCCGGCCGCCGCTGGACGCAGGTCGAACTCGGCGACATCTATTCGCTGTCGAAGCGCACGCAGCTTTATGCGAACGTGCTGTACGAGCACGGTTCGGGCGGCGCAAAGGCCGCGTTCTTCACGGCCGGCGTGTCGAGCACCGCGAACCAGGTGGTCGTGCTCACCGGGATCCACCACTCGTTCTGAACGGCGCCAGGCAGCCGGTGCCTGAAACGAAACGAGGGGCCCGCGGGCCCCTCGTTTTTTTGATTGCGGTGCCGCGTGCGGCGGCCCGCCCGACAAGTCGGCGTCAGAACATCGCGACCTTGTGGCGCGCGTGCGCGAACGTCGGGTCGCTTTCGAGCGGACGATAGTTCAGGCGCTGGGACAGATCGACCGCCGCGCCGCACACGGCTTCGACGAGCCGTTCCTTCTCGCCGGCCTCGCCGATCTCCGAGCGCGGCACCGTCGCGGTGATCGCCGCGACGATCGAGCCCGAATGATCGCGCACGGGCGCCGTGACCGCCGAAATGCCGCTCTCGAATGCCGCCTCGCTGACCGCATAACCGAGCCGCGCGTAATGGCGCACGCGCTCGTACAGTTCGTCGACGGTGCCCGGCGTGCGCTCGGTGAACTGTTCGAGTTTCTTCTCCGGATAGAGCTGGCGCAGTGCGTCGCGCGTCAGGTCGCCCATCAACACGTGGCCGTGCACGGTCGCATGCGCGGGCAGGCGCGTGCCGACGTGCACCTTCACCGAACCGAACATCGACGCGTTGCTCTGCGCCTTCGCGACGAACACGACGTCGCGCTGGTCGCGGATCAGCAGATGCGTCGACAGGCCCGTCGTATCGCGCAGCCGCTCGAGCACGGGCGTGCCGAGATCGGTCAGTTCAAGCGAATTCAGGTATTCGAAACCGAGCCGCAGTACGCCGACGCCCAGCCGGAAATAACGGTCGCCGTTCACGCGCTCGAGGAAACCGAGCGCTTCGAGCGTCTGCAGCAGGCGGAACGTGGTCGTGCGCGGAATGCCGATGCGCTTCGACAACTCGGGCGCGCCGAGCACGGGCTCGCGCGCGGAGAATTCGGCGAGGATCCGCAGCCCGCGTTCGAGCCCCGGCACCAGGTAGGACGATGCGCCGCCGGACGATTCGTCGTCGCCGGGCGCCGCGGATTCAGGCGCGTCGCTCATCGTTGTCTTGGCCATGTGGACATGGACGGAAGGAAATCAATCACGAAACGGGTCATGGATCGTCGTGGGCAGGCGGCCATGCGAACCCGGCGCGCACGCGGGCTCGCACCCGCGTGAATCGCCGCGGCGCAGCATGCGCTTCCACGGCCCCACGAATAGTCATTCACGGTCGAGAGGATAGCAGCGATGGACAGCGCGGCGCCATGCGGAAATCGCCGAACGACGCGATGCCGGCCGTGGGCGCGGCGCGCGGCGGCCGGCGTGGCTGCCGAAGCCGCGCCGCCTACAGGCGCGACAGGTGTACCCGGATGTTCGCGCGGTCATACGTGAATCCGCCGGCCGCGTCCGGCTCGAGCACCCGCGCAAGGTCGACCGCGTACATCCAGCCGCTGCCGAGACGGCCCCCGTTGATCGCCCGGATCCGGCTGCCGCCGACGGCGATCGCGGCATGAAAAACGGTGCCGCCCCGCGAGAAGCCGACCGCGGTTCCGGCCGGAATGCTCGCGCGCCCGTCCCATTCGCCGCCGGTCTCGAAGTTGAAGCGGGCCCGCCAGTGCTGGCCGATGGTGTCGAGCAGCGCACCGGGCGCGATCATCGCGTCGCTGCGCAGCAGATACCGGACATAGGCCGCGGCGTCGTAACAGACGCCGCCGGACACGTACTCGTTGATGTCGGCCATGCCGAACATCAGCGCCTGCGCGTGCTTCTGCCGTTCGGCGAAACCGGATTGGGCGACATGCCCGCCTAACTGGCTCAGTTGCATGGGTGGCTCCTCGTGAAGAAGCAGGACGTCATCGTCCTGCCGACGCAATAACGTCATATGTTATTACGATATCCGGCCACGCCGGCATTCCTGCCCGGGCGTCACGGCGTGCGGGCGGCCGATGCCGGCGCGGCAGCGGCCGCATCGGGATTCGGCGCGAGCCGCAGGCGCACGCGCAACGGCTGCAGCATGTCGGGCGGCGGCGGTTCCGCCAGCGGGCCGACCGTGAGCAGTTGCCGCAGTGTCGCGTCTGCATCGGGATCGCCGAGCGACGCGAATTCGACACGCGTGACGGCGCCGTTCGGGCCGATCCACGCGCGCACGACGATCGCGGGCGGCGGCGCGGCGGCGCTCGCGTTCAGCACGCGCGCCTCGAGATAGCGGTGCAGCCGATCGGCCGCGTCGCCGTCGGCTTCGAGCCACGTCTGGAACTGCTGCCCGGCAAGCTGTCCGTAGCGCATCCATGCCTGCGGCACGTCGGTCGTCTGCGCGACGGCCGGCGCGATACCCAAAACAAGCGCCCACGCGACGACGATCGCCCGCCACCCGCCGGACACGCGCCATTCCTGCCTTCGCTTCATTCCGCCTCCCGTTTCGACGATGAGCCGTCGTGCCGCGTGACATCGCCCGCGCAGCCGCCCACCCGCCCACCCGATCAACCGCTCAACCGCTCAACCGATCTCGATCGGCACATACAGACGCGTGCCGCCGCGCTGGACGAGCAGCGCGACGTTGCCGCGCGCGGCATCGATCTCGGTCATCAGCGCGCCGATGTTCGCGACCGGCGTGCCGTTGACCGACAGCACGATATCGCCGGCCTGCAACCCCGCGCGCGCGGCCTGGCCGCTCGCCTGCTCGACGACGAGCGCCTGGCCGACGCCGAGCCGCTGGCGCTCCTGCTCGGTCGCCGCGCGCAACGCGAGCCCGAACCGCGCGGGCCCTTGCTCGCCGCTTCCCGGTGCCGACCCGCTGTCGAATGTGGCGACGGTCGCGATCACGTGCCTCGCCTTGCCCGCGCGCCACACCAGCAGGTCGGCTTGCCGCCCGGCCCGCATGAGCGCGACCGTGCCGAGCAGATCCGCCGATTCGGCGACCGGCTTGCCGTCGACGGCGAGCACGACGTCACCCGGTTGCAGGCCCGCGTGCGCGGCCGGGCCGTCCGGTTCGACCATGGTGATCAGCGCGCCGTCCGGGCTCGCGAGGCCGAACGAACGTGCGAGTGCCTGGCTTACCTCCTGCACGGCCACGCCGAGCCGGCCGCGCGTGACCTTGCCGGTGCGCAGCAGCTGGTCCTTCACGTCGAGCGCGATGTCGATCGGGATCGCGAACGCGAGCCCCTGGTAGCCGCCCGTCTTCGAGAAAATCATCGAGTTGATCGCGATCACGCGGCCGCCGAGATCGAACAGCGGGCCGCCCGAATTGCCGGGGTTGATCGGCACGTCGGTCTGGATGAACGGAATCGCGCGCTCACCGGGCAACGAGCGCGATTTCGCGCTGACGATGCCCTGCGTGACCGTGTTCGCGAATCCATACGGCGAACCGATCGCCATCACCCAGTCGCCCACCTCGGTGCGGGCCGGGTCGCCGGTCGCGACGACCGGCAGGTCGTGCGCGTCGATGCGGATCACGGCAACGTCGGAGACGGGGTCGCTGCCGATCACGCGCCCTTTGAACTGCCGCTTGTCGGTCAGCTTCACGTCGATCGCGACGGCGTCGCCGACCACGTGCCGGTTGGTCAGGATCACGCCGTCCGCACTGACGATGAAGCCGGAGCCGAGGCTCACTTCCTCGCGGTTGCCGATCACGCGCCGCGCGAGAAACGGCGCGAGCGGATGATCGGGCGCGATGCCCGGCGGCAGCTGGATGCCCATCTGCGTGACTTCGCGCGTGACGCTGATGTTGACGACGGCCGGGCCGACGCGCCGCACCAGCGCGGCGAAGTTCGGCAACGCAACGGCCGGCGCAGGCGACGCGGCAACCGGCTGCGTCGGCCGTTCGGCGGCCGATGCCGATGCCGGTGCCGGTGTCGTTGCACCGGCGCACGCGCAGGCCAGCGCCAGCCCGCCCGCCATCGCTCGCAGCACAACCGCCCGGTTCGTGTACCTGCCCGCCTTCATGTCGCTGCTCCTCGTCGGTTCGCGCCGGAGCGCCGCCGGCTCATCGGTACGCGCGCGGCACGCCCGGCCGCACGCATTACTTCGGCGGCACCGCGACCGGCGCATCCGGCCGCTGCGGCGTCACCGACCGGCCCCAGTTCGAGCCGAACCGGTTCCGCTCGGTCGACAGGTTGAACGTGCCAAGACGGTTCGACGGCTGCTTCGACAGTCGCTCCGCATCCGTCTGCGATGCGCCCGCCTGCGGATCGGCCTTCGGCGTCAGTTGCCGGCTCAGGCAGTCGTACGACAGCGCACGCTTGCCGTCGACTTCCGCATCGACGCACACCAGCTTCGTGGCCGCCCCCGCGCTCGCCGCCGCGCGACCGCCCTGCGCGTGCGTACCGGTTGCCACCAGCAGGCAGACGATCGTCGCGATTGCGCTTCGTCGCATCTTCATGCGCGATCCTTCAGAAATGACGCCATGGCACCCGCGCTGCCGCGGTCACACGTTCGCGCCCGGCACCGACGCGCGCGCCAGGAAACGCGCGAACGCCGCGCGATCGGCGTCGTCGACGGCCGGCTCTTGCGTATCGACCCGCTGCGCCCAGGCGTCGCGCATGCCGTCGACCGGCTGCCACGCCTGCACCTGCGCGCCGGTCGGGTACGGCGTGACGAGCGGCTCGCGATAGTCGACGCGAAACAGCGACGGCGCGCCGTTACCGGCCGCCCACAGATCGCCGACGTCGCGCACGCTCGCGTCGAACCAGAATCGGACCCACCGCACGCCAGGCGCGCGCGCGTCGACGCCTGACGCATCGGCGCCCGACGCATCGGTGCCCGAAACATCGGCACCCGACGCGTCCGGCACGCGCAGGAAACCGGCCAGCACGAGCAGCACGGCCGCCAGATCGTCGTCGCGCAACATCCGGTACGACCAGAGATCCGCGACGTCGACGCAGGCGATCACCGCGATGAAACGCCCGATCGTGAGCGCGGGCCACGCGCGCCGCATCAGTGCGTAATGACGCGCCCAGTGCGCCACGAAGCGCTCGCGATGCCGGGCGGCCACCTGCGCGTCGCGCGAGCCGCGAATCGTCAGGTCCTCCGGCTGGTACTGGCGCGTGGTGAGCACGCACTGCGCGGAGCATCGCGCGCTCCGGTGCCGCGCGTAACCGCCCGCACCGGGCAACGGCTCCAGCGCCCCGAAGCACAGCGGGCAATGCGTGGGCCACTCGCCGGGCCGGCCCGGCCACGGGTTCGCTTTCGGCATGCGCGGGCGGTCGGCAGCCCCGGCCGGGCGGCGGCGCCCCGGCGTGCGCGCATCGGGTACGACGACGCGCGGCGTCGAACGGACGGTTCCCATGCGCGCGCCTACCGGGCGGATGCGAGCGCTTTCTTCAGCGCGTCTTCGTTGATCGGCACGTTAGCGGCGAGCTTCGCGAGATACGCCTGCGCATTCTGCTGCGTGCGCTGCGCGCGCAGCATCGCGCGCAGTTGCTCCTTCACGTCGGCCAGCGGGCGCGGTGCGGCCGCGCGAACGTCGATCAGCTTCACGACATGAAAGCCGGCCGGCGTCTGGATCGGCGCGGAGACCTGGCCCGGCTTCAACGCGTCGGCCGCCTGACGGACTGCCGGCACCATCAGCTGATCGGGCACGAACCCGAGATCGCCGCCGTTCGCGGCGCTCGCCTTGTCCTGCGAATTCGCCTTCGCGAGCGCCGCGAAATCGCCGCCGCGCGCGCGGCTCGCGAGATCGGCCGCCTGCTTGCGCGCCTTGTCGAGCGTCGCGGCATCCGCGTTCGGCGGCACCGCGATATAGATCTGCGCGACGTGCAGCGCGCGCGGCGCGGTGAACGCGGCGCGATTCCTGTCATACGCGGACTGCAGCTCCGCGTCCGACGGATAGTCGGCCGGCGGCGCATTCGCCGACGCCAGGTAGCTGCGCACGACGATGTCGCGCTGCGCCTGTTCGACGGCCGCCTGCACCTGCGCCTGCTTGTCCCAGCCCTTCGATTTCGCCTCGGCCAGCACGGCCTTCTGCGCGAGCGTCGAACGCACGACCTGGTCGAGCGCCGCGGGATCGGCCGCGAGACGCTCGCGCCCTTCCGGGCTCACCGACTTCAGCAGCCCCGCGATATCGGCCTGCGTGACCGATGCCTGCGCGGCATTCGCGATCACGTCGTCCTGTGCGTGCACAATGAACGGCGCACCCAGCACGAGACTGCCTGCCACCGTCGCCAGCATCTTCATCTTCGTCATCATCGTTCGATTGCCCTCTCGATCGTTCCTGAATTGCGGACGCCGCATCGGCGCGCGTCCGTCAGCGTCATGCGCAGGACAAGCGGCTGCGCCATCCCGCGTGGCGGCGCCGCGCCGACCGTCCGGCCGACGAGTGCGGCGTGCAGCGCCGCGTCGAGCGCCGCTTGCCCGGCCGCACCGCTGTCGATGCGCGTCACGTGCCCGTACCGGTCGAGCCACGCGCGCACCGGCAGCACGGGACGGTCGTCGCCCGCATCGGCCCGTTCGCCGGCCCAGCGTTCGATGCCGGCGCGCAGGCGGCAAACCGCCGCGTCGTCGCTTTCGTTGTCGCCGTCCAGCGTCGCCTGCAGCCACCGCGCGATGCGCTGTGCATACGCGCCCCACGCGGCGGGTACATCGCTCGCGGCCGCGGCTTTCGCGTCGTGCCGCGCGCGGCCCGGCAACCATGCACGCAGCATGGCGCCGATCCGGCTGCCGCCGCGCATCACTGCGCGGCAGCCTCGACTGCTGCCGTGGCCGCTTCGGCGGTCGATGCGCGTGCCTGGTCGCCGGCCGCCGCACGCGCCGCCGCTTCCTGCCCGGCCATCGCGGGACGGTTGCGCAGGTGCAGCAGGAATTCCTGGATCAGCCGGTCCCACAGCTCGATCGTCGAGCGCAGGTAGCGCTCGGACACGCCGCCCGCGACGATCACGTCCATTTCCAGCGCAAGAAACTGCCCGTGGCTCGCGAGACGCGCGAAGCGCTTGGTCCGGTTCCAGTCCGCGACGAGCTCGGCCGGCAACTCACCCTGCACCTGCAGCACGCACGACAGCGTGTAATCGATGTACGGCAGCGCGGCGGGCGTTGCATCGGCGCCCTGCGGCGCGAGCGCGACAGCCGGGTTGCCGAAGCGCACCGCGAAGCCGATGCCCTGGCTCGCGCTCATCAGCTGCACCGCGCCGTTCTGCTCGGCCGCCGTCACGCGATAGCCCGCGCGGCGCAGCACGTCGGCGAGACGGTCGGCGCTGATCGCTTCGATCGGCGCGTCGTGTGCCGCGCGTTCGTCGCCGGCGTTCGGTTGCTTGTCTTGCATGTCTGTCTTCCCCATGTTCAACGAATCGATCGGTTCAATCCCGGTTGCGGGCCGCGCGCTCACTGCGCGCTCACTGCGCGTTCGCCGAAGTGGCCGAAGCGGCCGACGCGGGAGCCGTTGCCGGCGCGGCGGCAACCGGCCGCGCGGCCGGATCGTACTTGCCCGCGTACAGTGCATCGCCGTAGCGTTGCGCGAGGTCGTCGTACTTCACGCGCGCCGACTGCGCGAACGGCTGCCGCGACGAGAACAGCGTGCCGATGCCGACGTGCTCGTACGCGTCGAGAATCTCGTGCCCCACGCGATACAGCTCGGCATTGTGTGCCTGGCAGGTTTTCAGCTGCGTGTCACGCGCGGCGACGTCCTTCTGCAGTTGCGTGTGCTGCGCATCGCGGGCACGCGACACGGTCAGCAGGTCCTCGTAGGACGACTTGTATTTCGCCAGCGACTTCGCGTCCTGCTCGCGGCCCGCCCGTTCCTGCGCCAGCGCGCGCTTCGCCGCGGCCTCGGCGCCCGAGTCGCCGCGCGCGGCCGCCAGTTGCCCCTGCATCGCCTTCAGCTGCGCAAGTGCGTCGTCGCGCTGCTTCTCGGCCGCCGCCTTGTCGCTCTGCAACTGCGCCTGGCTGTCCTGCAACTGGCGCAGCTCCTGCACGGTCGCGCGCAACTGGCTGCGCAGCTTGTCCTCGATGCTCTGCGCATGCGCGCCGCCGGCCGCGGACAGCAGCGTGCCGGCCAGGGCGGCCGCGAGCATCGTGCGAGTGATCGTGTTCATTCCCGGCTCCGGTCAGAAGCGAGCATTGAGCTCGATCTGCAGCACGTCGATCGATACCGGCGGCCCGTACACTTCCTTCGAGCTCAGGTAGCGGGCCGACACCCACGTGTCCCGTGCAACCGCGTAGGCGGCGCCGAGCACGTAACCGCGCGCGTTGGTGCCGCCCAGGTGGAAGTCGGGATCGTTGAACGCGTCGAGCACGGCGTCCGGCTGCAGGTACTTGTATGCGATCGAGAAGTTCCACTGGCCCTTCTCGCGCGGTTCCGGCTCGCCGAACGTCGCCTTCGCGAGGAAGCCGTTCGGGCCGCTGCGGTAGTCGGCGCGCGTCGCGTTCACCGACGTCGATTCGTAGTTGTTGACCGGCAGCGACGCCGCCGCGAACGCCTTGTTGTCGTTGTACGCGAGGTTCCGCACGTATTCGCCGTCGAGACGCAGCTTGAAGCGGTCGGCGACGACCGTATCCCACTGCGCCTTCAGGTCGAGCAGCCGGTAGTTGTACGCGAGACCGAACAGCTGCGGCTGCGGCGTCATCCCCGGCGCGAGGTTCGGGTTCTGCACGATGTTGCGCAGTGCGATCAGCGTGTTGCCGCCCTGCATGAATGCCGGCGCCTCGTTGTCGGTGCTGCAGCTCGTCGCGCCGAGATACAGTGCGCACGGCGACGACAGCGTGCCGCGCATGTTCTGGAAGTCGTAATACGCGACGGCGCCGCGCAGCCGGTTCTTCGCATCGATCTTCCAGTCCGCGCCGAACTGCGCGCCGAACATCCACTTCGTGTCGCTGCCGGCCTTGTCGGTGCTGTTCGACGGGAAGTTCTCGCTCGTGTACTGGATCGGGAACACGCCGAGCGTGCCGAACAGCGTGACGTCCGGATTCCACGGCAGCGCATGGCGCAGGTTCGCGGCGAGCCCGTCCATCATCAGGTCGTCGGAGAACACCAGATCCGACTTGAAGAACGGGTTGTCGAAACGGCCGGCCGTCAGGTTCAGCCACGACGTCGGCCGGTACGCAAAGAATGCCTTGTTCAGCCAGATGTTCTTCTTCCCCCAGCCGCCGCCGGCCGTTCCCGTCGTCGACACGGGGCCATTGTCGTTGCCGCTCGCGAGCTGGAGGCCCGCGATCATCTCGTCGGACAGCGTCGCCGTCACGCCGAGCCGCGCGCGGTAGCGCAGCAGGTTGTTGCGGTTCTGCGTGGTGTTCTGGGTCGGCAGCTGCGTCGTGTTGGTGTTCGAATTGATGTCGAACCCGTTGCCCTGGTTGATCGCCGCGAAGTTCGTCACGTTGTTCGCGTTGCGGCTGCCGTAGAAGTGGTATTCGTCACGCACGCGCATGTCGCCGTCGAGCTTGATGCGCGACACCCAGTCGGGAAACGTGTTCGGCTGCGCCCAGTTCTCGGCCTTCGCCTGCGCGATCACTTCCTGCTTCACCTGGTCGCGGATCTGGTCGCGCACGAGCTGCGGCACGTACGGCACCGCGACGTCGCCCGGCTGCGTCGGCGGGTTGACCACGCCGCCCGCCACGACCGGTGCGCCCGATGCGCGCGCCGACCTCGCCTGCACGGCTTCCGTGCGCGCTTCGGCAATCAGCTCGTTCGCGTTCTGCTGCGTGAGCACGCCGCGCTTGACGAGCAGGTTGATCAGGTTGATCACCACGCTCTCCGTCGGCGCGGCCTTCCCCGACGCCGCCTGCGCCTCGAGCGATTGCCCGTGCGCGGCGGACGCGCACGTCAGCCCGAGCGTCAGCACCGCCGCACCGACGCGCGACAGGCGCGCGGGCAGCGCGCCGTTGCGGGGCACCCCACCCCGTCCGTTCATCTTCCGAATCATCGAAGCACTCCGAACAATTTTCGTTTCTTTTCCGGCAGCATCCGTGCGACGGCGCTGCCCCATGATTCTTGCGTGGTCTCTGTCGCGCATCGTCATGCCGGCTTGCGGCCCTGGAGCTTGACGAGCACCGGATACGCGGTCGCGGGCGGCGGCACCTCATCGACCCTGCCGAGCGCCTCGACCGCCGCGACGACGGCCGCGTCGATCTTCGCGTCGCCGGTGGACTGCGCGATCGTCACCTTCGTGATCCGCCCCGACGTGTCCATCCACAGGTTCAGGCTGCCCGCGAAACGGGCGCCGCCGGCGTCCTGCACGCCCTTGTCCTGCTCGATTGCACGCTGCAGCACGTACACCATGTATTGCGCATAGCTCGCGTTGCCGAACTTGCCGCCCCCGCCGCTGCCCAGCATGCCCGACCCATCGCCCGCGCCGATGCCGAAGTTGTCGCTGCCCGCCTGCGCGTCGGCATTCATCGTCATCTGCTTCGGCTGGTTGTCCGACGGCTTCGGCGCCTCGGACGGCTTCGGCGCGATCGTCGGCCGCTCGACCGGCGTCTTGACCTCTTCCTTCACCTTCTCGGGCGGCGGCTTCTGTTTCGGCGGCGGCGGGGGCGGCGGCAGCGGGATCACCGTCGTCACCTGCGGCGCGCTCACGCGCTTCACGCCCGCGGTATCGCCCGCGAAACGCCAGATCAGCGCGGCCACGCCGGCAAGCACCAGCGCGATCGCGACGGGCTTCACGTAGCGGCCGGGGCCCTTGTCCGGCGGGCCGCCGTTGTAGGTCATTTCCATCGCGTCAGCCGCCCTGCTTCGCCTTGCCGGTCACCAGGCCGACCTGCGACAGGTCGAGGCGGCGCAGCAGGTCGAGCACGTCCATCACCTTCTGGTACTGCACGGCCGCGTCGCCCTTCAGCACGATCGGGAATTCCGGATTGGTCGCCTTCTCGGTGCGCAGCCGGCTTTCGAGCTCGTCCATCGTCACCGGGTACGCGTCAAGGAACACCTGCCCCGAATCGGCGACCGTGATCGCCTTCGTCTTCGGCTTCGCGAGACTCGCGGACGAGCTCGCCTTCGGCAGATCGACCTTGATGCCCTGCACCGACGCGGTCGTCATGATGATGAAGATGATCAGCAGCACGTACGCGAGGTCGAGCATCGGCGGGATGTTGATGTCGTCGTACGGCTTGTCGTCGTCCTGAACCTGCATGGTGGTCTCCTGCGTGCGATGCGGTCAGTCGGCCAGCACCGCGTGATCGGGCGCGCGGTGCGCTTCGGCGAGGCGCGTGACGAATTCGTCGACGAACACCTGCATGTTCGCGGTCACGTTCTTGTTGCGGATCAGCAGGTAGTTGTAGCCGAACAGCGCCGGGATCGCGACGAACAGCCCGGTGACGGTGGCGAGCAGCGCGGCCGCGATACCCGGCGCGATCGCGTTCACGTTGACGTCGCCGGCCGCCGCGATCGCCGCGAACGTGATCATCACGCCGACCACCGTGCCCAGCAGCCCGAGGAACGGGCCGCCCGAGATCGCGATCGTCAGCAGTACCATCGACTTCGACAGCCGCTGGTTTTCGCGCACGAGCGTCGCGTCCATCGACGCGCGGATCGCCTCGATCGATTCGGACGTGATCACCGTGCGGCCGTTGCCGTCCACGCGGCTGTGGATTTCATGCACGCCGGCCTTGTACAGCCGGTACAGCGACGACTGGTACAGCCGGCGGCCGTCGGCGCTCGCTTCGTCGACATGCGCGAGACCGACCAGGTGGCGGCCCGCCACTTCGCGGAAACGCTGCACGAAATACTGATTCGCCTTGTCGACGGTGCCGACGTAGCGCGCCTTGGTCCACATCACGATCCACGACACGAGCGCCATGCCGAGCAGGATCGTGATGACGACCCACGCGTCGACGGTCACCGACTGCACGATCACGCCGAAATAGCCAAAGCCGAAGCCCGACTGCTTCTCGTCGGCGCCATACGCGACGAGCTTCGATTCCGAGCCCTGCGCGAGCGCATCGACCGCGATCGCGGCCGGCGAGCGCGCGATCTTCGACAGGCGCAGCTCGTCGAGCGCGCCCGCATACGCGGCGAACCCGGCCGGCGCGCCCGTCGTGTCCGCCGCGACCGTCGCCGCGCCGGTCAACGCGGGCAGCGTCGCCGCGACTTGCGCGGCCTGCTTGCCGTTCACGTACACGGTGAGGTTCTTGCCGTCGGCCGTGACCGCGAGATAGGTCCACTGGTTCGCGGCGACCGGCGAGGCGGCCGGCGTGCGCACCGGTGCCGGATTGCCGGCTGCGCCCTGGACTTCCGCGAACGGCACGCCGTTGTCGAGGCCGACCAGCAGCGCGTTCGCGCCATCGCGGCGGCTGTAGAGCAGCGTGTTCGGCGCCAGCGCCGACGGCTTCACCCATGCGCTGAACGTGAAGCTGCCGCCGGCCGCCACATTCAGCGATGCGCTTGCCGGCAACGTCAGCGACCCCGTACCGTCGAAGCGCGCACCCTTGCCGACGATGCCGTCCTCGACCGTGCGGAACGCCGCGTTCTGCGCATTGTTGCCATACGCGGTCGCATCCTTCGGCGGCGCGCCGGCCGCACCGTTGAAGTGGTAGACGAGCGTGTAGTCGGCATCGAACGTCTCGGCCGGCTTGCTGCCGTCGGGCGCCTTCTTGTTGCCGTAGTACATCCAGATCGACTCCGCGGCACCGGCCGGCATCTTCGGCACGTCGACCCAGATCAGCGCGACGCCGAGTACCGGGTCGTATTGCTCGACGTGGTAGTTCAGCGGCGTCTTGTCGTCACCGGCGACGAAGCGGATGTCGGCACCGTTGTCGGCCAGCCCGTCGAACTGGAAATTGCCCGAGTGAAGGCGGATCAGCAGCGGCACGCGGCCGGCCGACTCCGCGAGGTTCGCGCCTTTCGCGCTCGCGTCGATCGTGATCGCCTTCCGGTACGACCAGTCGTTCTGCCACCATGCGTTCGCGATGCCGGGCAGCACGCCGAGCATCACCGCCAACAGGAAAAACAAGACTCGCTTCACGATCCACTCCCCGAATGTGCGGGCGCCGCGCTCGTCGCATCGCCCCGGCACGATCAAAAAAATCCGTCAGAACCCCAGCCTTACGAAGAAATCGAAGCGCGGGCTGTACTGCCGCGTATAGACGCCCGCCTTCAACGGCCAGCCGGCCTCGAAATCCGCGCTCGCATACTTCATGATCTGCACCCGTGTGCCGACGCCGACACTCATCAGGTTGAAGCGCGCCGTCTGCTCCGGCAGCGGGCTCAGCAGCCACAGGTGCGCCGCGTCGAAGAACGCGTGGAAGCGCCACTCGTTCACGCGGCTGCCGACCGCGCCGCCGAGCCATTTCGCGAGCGACGGACTGCGCAGCTCGAGCGACGCGATCACGCCGCTGTCGGCCGTGTCCTCTGCCTGCATGTAGCCGCGCACGCTGTTCATCCCGCCCGCGGCGAACTGCTCGCTCGACACGAGCGGCGAGTTCGAGATCTGGGCGTTCACGTGCGCGTTGGCCTGCATGTCGTTCGCGAAGCGCTGCGTGTGATTCACGTCGAACTTGCCGTACACGAAATCGGGCGTTGCGTTGTAGCGCTTGTTGTCCCATGCGCCCCAGTCACTGCCGAGGCCGCGGATGTTCGTCGTCAGCGACGCGGAGAACGACGTCTGCGAGTTCTTCAGGCTCAACTGGCCGTTGTACGACAGCGTCACCGGCACGTACGTGAGCGGCGCCGTCGAGCCGCCCTGCCCCGGCAGCGACACGTCCTCGTCGTAATGCTTGCGATCGATCTCGATGCTGACCGAATGCGCGTAGGTCTCCGTCGCCGGCAGCGAATAGATCGCGGTGAAGCCGTACGTGGTGCCCTTGCCCAGCACGTTGGTGTTGCCGACCGACGCGACGTTGCTGTCCGAATGCACGACCGTCGCGAGGAAACTCCAGCGCGAATCCCTGATCGGCGCGAGATACGAGAACGCGTAGACGCGCGCATCGTTCGGATGCTGCGGCGCGATCACGTAGGTGCCGGAAATCACGTGGCCGAGCTGCCACAGATTCGAATAGCTGAGGCTCGCGGTCGTGCGCAGCGTCGACGTGCCCGGGCTGTTGTCGTTGTTCAGTTCGAGCGAGCCGTGCAGCGGACTGTGATCGTCGACCTTCAGGTCGACGTCGACCGTCTGCGGCAACGCGCCCGGCTTCAGCACCGGAATCACCTGGCGGTCCGCCGAGCGGTTCAGGTCGGTGAGCTGCTGCTGGGCCTGGTTGAAATCGGGCACCTGGCCTTCGGCGAGCGCCGGCACCGCATCGCGGATGTTCTGCGGCGAGTTGTATTTCGCGCCGTCCACGCGCAGGCGCCCGACCTTTGCCTCGGTCACCTGCAGCAGGATCACGCCGTTCTTCACCTGCTGCTGCGGCAGCTCGACGACGACCGACTGGTAGCCGCGATCCTGGTACGCCTTCTGCAACGCGTCACGTGCCGCGTTCACGTCGGCGAGCGTGCGGCCCGGCCCTTCGAACGGATACACGGCCTTCTCGATCTCGAGCGTCGGCAACGTCGTGTTGCCGCGCACCACGAAGGCATTCACGTCGAACGACTGCGGTGCGGCCGGTGCCGCCTTCGCGGCCGGCGCGGCTTCCTGCGCATGAACGCCCGGTGCGAGGCCCATCCCTCCGGCCAGCACGACGCCCGCCAGGCATCGGCATTTCAGCCGCCATCGTTCGCGTGACTTGCGGTCTACTCTCGGCGGCATGCGCCATTCCCCTTTGTTGTTCCGGATCGAAGCGAAGCTGTCGCGAACTGCCGCCGCTCCGCTATCAGTTGCCTGTTTCACTTTGATGACGCTTTGTTCGTCATCCTTAGCATGAACTACGAAACACTATTTCCTGCTATCGATCCGGACTCAGCCGTGCCGCAGCGGTGCCGCCCGCGGATCGGCCGCACCACCGAACTGCGCGACGGCGAACCGCATCAGCGCGTCGACGCACATCGCGAGCGACGCGCGGCCGGTGTCGATCGTGAGATCGGCTTCGACCGGTGGCTCGTACGGCGCCGAAACACCGGTGAATGCCGGCAGCACACCGCTCCGCGCCTTCGCATACAGCCCTTTCGGATCCCGCGCCTCGCAGCAGGCGAGCGGCGTGCTCACATACACTTCACGGAATGCCGGCCCGACGATCGCTCTCGCGGCATCGCGCATCGCCGCGAGCGGCGAAATGACCGCAACGATCGCAAGCGCTCCCGATTCGCTCGTCAGTGCCGCGACTTCGGCGATGCGCCGCACGTTCTCGAAACGGTCCTGCACCGTAAAGCCGAGATCCCGATTCAGCCCCGTCCGCAGCCGGTCGCCGTCGAGCACCACCGGATGCACGGATCGGTCGCGCAGTTGCGCCGCCACCGCATCGGCCAGCGTCGTCTTGCCCGCGCCCGACAGCCCCGTGAGCCACAACACCCCGCCGGCCCGCGGCGACGCTCTCCACCCAGCGCACGCTCCGTCTACCGATAAGGACGAAACGACGCCGGGAAACCCGCAACGATCGATCGTCATCACGCCTGCTCCACCGCGTTCGCGGGTTCATCGTCCTCGCGCGGACGCGGCTGCCAGATCGGCGTGAAATTGAAATAACCGTCGATCACGCTGATGCATGAGTAGCGCGTGTTGACCGCGAGCAGCACGTGCTTGTCGAACGCCATGTCGTGCAGGTCGAGATCGACGGTGTAGTACGACATCCGCGGCACGAACATCGCGTCGTAATGATCCGGGCGGAGCGGAGAGCGCGGCGCGAGCGTCGACAAGTTGGCGAACACCATCAGCTCGTGCATCGTCGCGACCGCGAGCCGGTTACCCGACACGGCCATCCCCATCGAGCGCGGCAACAGGCACGCGGACAACGTGGGCACACCGTCATCGACGCCGATCACGGCCACGCCGGACGGGCGGCGGCTCACGGCCAGCGAGCACCCGAGCGCCTCGAGCACCTGCAGGAAACGCCCCGTGTCGCGCAGGTTGACGACCGGCGACAGCGCTTGCGCCTGCCGCGCCGATACGTCGTCCGTCGGCGTGCCGCGCTCGCCGGCCGGCCGGGTTTCCTCGAACTGTTCCACTGTCATGCACCTGTCGGCTTCACGCCACCTGATGAGAAAAAATGCGCGCGTCCGCGTGTTCCCGCCCGCCGGCACGACGCATGCGCGCCGGTCGCGGACGGGGCCGCATACGGCATACCGAGTCGCAGCTCCCACCTACCTAGACGGAACGAAGCGCGCATTGC
The DNA here is from genome assembly GCF_041103175.1 of Burkholderia sp. Bmkn7. Lineage (NCBI taxonomy): Bacteria > Pseudomonadati > Pseudomonadota > Betaproteobacteria > Burkholderiales > Burkholderiaceae > Burkholderia > Burkholderia sp. Bmkn7. Next base: position 2,625,744 of record NZ_JBGCUH010000002.1, read on the forward strand.
CGCAATGTTTTTTTGCGTGACGTCGACCGGTCCGCCGGCACGGGCAGGCGGTCGACGCAAGCGGCCTGCAATGCGCGCGCAGCCGCTCCCTCGCGCAGGACGCGCGAGACGCGGTGCATGACCTTGCGTGGCCCCCGTTTCGTGTACGTGCGTCGTCCGGCCGACCTGCGGCGCGTCAGCGTGCTGCCATTGCGCGCGGACGACCGGAAAACGTGTCGCCGTCTGGCCAGCCCTCGCGAAAACGCGACGTGCCGGCGTGCGGCCCGACAATCCTCGGGTTTCAACCGGGAAGTTTTTGTGACATTCCGCTGAAGATATTCACGAAACGCTCGCGAAACACGGCGCGGGATCGCCGGGACCGTTTACGGCGCATCGCCGTATCGCGACGCACGCAACGGCACGCACGAAATCCTGCGGCTTGCGCGCGCCCGCTTCGTCCTAGCTATTGAGAACGGAACACGTCAACGACAGGACACTCCATGTCATTCGCCACGATGCTCGTCCGGTGGCTCGCCGGGCGGTTGTCCGGCGCCGCCGGAATGCCCGGCCGGCCGCTGCCGCCCGCCGCTCATGTCGCGCCGCATCCGCCGCTGCGCTGGCGCACGCCGTGGCTCGCGTGGCAGCTGCTGTCGTGGTCCGCGCTCACGCTGCTCGCGCCGCCGATCTGGACGATCGGCACGCTGCTGCTGATCAATCCGTCGAGCGACCAGCCGCTGTTCTGGGCGCTCGCGATGGCGATCGTGCCCGTCGCGAACGGGGTCGCGATCGTCACGACGAACCAGCGCCATCACCGCGCGCCGTTCACGCGGCGCCCGGCGGTCGCGGCGCACATGTTCGCGATCGCGATGGCCGTCGGCTGCGCGCTGTTCGTGCTGCTGCTGTGGCGGTCGCACGCGATCGCCGGCCTCGTCGGCCCGCTTGCCGACGACGGCATGCGTCCCGCGACGCTCGCGTGCTGGGTCGCGGGGCTGGCCGCGCTGTTCGGCGTCGCGTCATCCGCGCATGCGAGCATCGCGCATGCGTGGCTGGCGTTCGAGGTGTGAGCGCGCCGCGCCGACACTGCGGGGGCACGCGGATGCATCGATTCGGAAAAGACAGGACGACGCACGCACGACGCGAACGCGGCATCGCGATCGTGACGGTGCTGCTCGTCGTCGCGCTGGCGGCCACACTCGCGGCCAGCGTGCTGTGGCGCCAGCAGGTCGCGACGCGCGACGTCGAGAACCAGCGGCTCGCGACGCAGACGATGTGGATCGAGCGCGCCGCGGTCGAATGGGCACGCGCGACGCTGCGCGCACAAAGCGCGACGTCGAACGTCACGTTCGCCGGCCAGACGTGGTCGGCACCGGTTGCCGACGTGCCGCTCTCGGACCTGCTGCCGTCCGACGCGCTGGCGGTCAACGCCGAGCTGTCGCGCGCGTGGATCTCGGGCAGCGTCGAGGACGCGCAGGCGCGCTTCAACCTGACGAACCTCGTGTCGCGCGCCGCGCCCGGCAAGCCGTGGCAGTCCAACGGCGAAGGCGTGCTGGCGTACCGGCGCCTGCTCGGGCAGCTGTCGCTGGACCCGGCGCTCGCGCAACCGACGGCCGACTACATGCTGCGCTCGCTGCGCGACACGAACGGCCCGGGCGGCTGGCCGCTGCAGCTCGTGTCCGTCGACGATCTCGCTCGCATTCCCGGCTACGACGCGCATGCGATCGCAGCGCTCGCGCCGTTCGTCACGATCCTGCCCGACCTGACCGTCGTCAACGCGAACACCGCGCCCGAACCCGTGCTCGTCGCCGCGATTCCGACGCTGTCGGCGAGCCAGGCGAGGCGGCTCGTCGACCGGCGCGCCACCGCCTACTTCGTCAGCACCGGCGACATCGCCGAATACCTGTTGCCCGCGCAGGGCGGCAACCCGACGCTGCCGGACGGCTCGGCCGTGGGCGTGAACAGCGGCTATTTCATCGTGCACTGCCGCGTGCATTCGGCGCGGATCAACACGCGCATCGACACGTTGATCGCGCGCTACGGCAGCGGCAATTTCGCGTGGACGTCGGTCATCTGGGTGCGGCGGCTGACGAGTTGAAGCCGAGGGCGGCACGTGCCGGCGCGATGAACGGCAAGCCGGGCCGGCAACGTGCGGCCGGCGCCCGCTAATTCAACGACGATTCGCTCAGCGTCACCGGACGCAGGCCCTGCGACGCGGCCGCATCGAACGACAGCCGCGTGAAGCTCGTCTCGCGCACTTCGCCGAGCAGCCGGTTCCAGTCGTCGATCGACACGAGCAGCGCGATCGGCCGGTTGTACTTGGTGACCATCACGAGCGCCTCGCCCGCGTGCCGCAGCGCCTTCGACGGATTGCTGCTGAAGTCGCGCGTCGCCATCGCGATCGTGCGCAGGCTGAACACGTTCGCGGCCGGATCGTCGCCGTCGTCGTGCATCAGGCGCTCGAGCGTCGCCGCGCGCAGCATCGCCTGCGACTTCGCGGACAGCCGGTTGTCACGGCGCCGCCGCCGCTCGCTGCGCGGGTCGACGTGCGCGGCGAGCATCCGCACGATCTGGCCGAGCGCCGTCGCGGGCAACTGGTCGTAACGCTGCCACCAGTCCGGCGGCAGCGCGATCATCATGCCCGCGTAGGTGGCCGCCACGCCGTCGGCGATCAGCGCCGGCAGGCGCTCGACATCGCGCGCGTCGAGATCGAGCGTGCCGCCGACGACACGCGTCATCACGCTGAACGCGTTGTAGGCAAACGCGGCGATCCCGCTCGCCAGCAGCGCCGCGCGCGCGGGTACGGCGCCGAACGGCGCGCCGTCCACGACGGGCTCGAGCGCCAGCGGCAACGCGTCACGCCAGCGCCGGCACGACAGTGCAACGACCTGCGGCGCGTCGAACCGCCCGGCCGGCAGATCGGTCAACAGCGTGACGATGTCGCCGGGGGCCTCCGCGCCGCGCCATTCGATCCGTCGAAACGCGCCCGACACGCCGCCTTCGCCGGCCATCCCGACGGATTGTTCGCGCACGCGCCCGGCGCCGAACATGCCGGCTTCCCGCCAGTCGCCGAGCGGCCGGCACGCCGCCGGGCAGGCGTATTCGCGCAGCACGAACGCACCGCCGCGACGCGGCCAGCCGGACAGGATCGCGTCCGTATCGAAGCGCCCGTCGACGATCCACAGCTCGCCGGGCCGAACCGTTTCCAGCAGCGCGCCGACGAGTGCACGCTCGTGCGACCGACCCCGCTCGCACGGCAGCAGGTCGACGATCATCCCGAGATCCGGATCGTAGACCGGCAGGACGCGCACGCCGCCCGCCGCCGCATCGCGCGCGGGGTCGTCGCACGCGCGCCCGCAGTCGCAACCGCCGGCCCGCGGCGCACAAGCCTCGCCGGCCCCGTCCAGCACGCGCAGCCGCATCCCGTCGACTGCACGCGCACCGTCGACGCCGCGCACCGACGCGACCGGCAGCAGCAGGTCGACGCTGTCCCTTACCAGCGCGCGCCCCCAGCCGGCCCGCCACCGGCTCATGCAATCGTGCAGCGCCGTCACGGCCGTACCCACCCCCGGCGCAGCGGCCGCCTCGCCGTCGGACATCCGCCGTCGCCTCGCAATCGACGCGAGCGCGTCGACGGCCAGGGCAAACAGCGCCTCGCGGATCGACTCGCCGTCGGGTTCGTCGCCGGCGTCCGCCGCGGCGCCGACCCAGTCGTCGTGCAGCGCGCATTGCAGCACGAGCCGCGCCATGATCGTCATCGGGCTCTGCTCGACAAAGCGTTCCACGATCGTGCGCATCATCGGGGTACCCCACATTGTCCGGTTGACCGCGCGGGCCGCCGCAACGGGACGCGCACGCGTGCGGCGCGATGCGTTCGCACTTGACGGCGCGCGGTCGACACCGCAGCATCGTGGGCGACCCGATCCGCGCGACGACACGCCGTCGCGACGGTCCGCCCGCAATCGATGCACGAGGCACCGGCATGTACGTAGATCCCCGCGTGGCGCACGGCCGCGCCCGGTTCGACCTGAGCGGCTCGCCACGGCTCGTCGCCGACGAGCGCCGCTGGGAAATCAGCGACGTCGTCACGCGCGGCATCGACGATTTCAACGGCGTGCGCAACCGCCGCAACCTGCTGCGGCTGCTCGAACGCCAGATCGCGCCGAAACTCGCGCGCCTCGGGCTCGAACCGTACGTCGGTGCGCTCGGACGGGCCGAAGGGCTGTTCGTCAATTTCTCGACGATGAGCGCCGAGCACGGGCTGCGCGAATTCCAGCTTCAGCTGACGGTGCCCGACCTCGTGCTGCGCAGTTTCGCGTCGAACGTGATCCGTCCGCACGCGGTCGCGCGCTGCATGCAGCGCAACGGCGTGATGTCGCTGGCGGAAGTCGAACATGAAACGCGCATCGCATTCGTCGCGGCGCGCGTGATGCGCTCGCTCGCGCTCGCGGAAGGCTGGCGGCAGATCGGCGTGCCGACGCCGCACGGGTTGTTCGTCGGCGCGCTGACCGACGCGGACGACGTCGCGATGAACACGTATTTCCGGCCCGGCGACAACGACCGGCCGTCGCGCTGGAGCGGCTTCTCGGCCCTCTTCTCGACGATGCCGGACTGGCGCCCGGAACAGGTCCGGCACGGCGGCGAACTGCTGCAATGGATGGTCAACCATATCGTGGCCCTGCAAGAATCCGCATCGTTCGTCGAACGCTTTCCCTTTCTGCGCGAGCCGCTGCGCGATGCCGGCGATCCGCTCGATGCCGCATGGAACGGCGCACGCGCGGGCCTGCAGCCCGGGTCGCCATCCTGAATCGGGAATCCGTGTTGTCGTGACGCGGCCGGCACGTACTCGCCACGCGCGCCGCCGCCATGCGTGAACGGCGATCCGGGAGCCGTCTCCGGCCCCCGTTCCCCGGTCTCCGCTTTACCGCCCCTCTTCACGGTCCTGCTACACGGCCCCCTCGCTCTCTCGTATACAAGGTCGAAGCGGGCCTGCATAACCCGCAGACTTTCTTCCGGCGCCATTGGGTGATCGCGCGAACGCGATCGCGCACCACACCGGTGCGTGCGCGGATCGCCGCCATGTCAATGCGTGCGTGTCGATCCGCCGGCCTCATGACGGCCGACCGCCTCCAGCAGCGCCCACATCCAGATCAGCTCGCGGACCGTGGCCGCATGCTCGTCGCTCTGCGCGCGCCAGCGCGCGAAAGCGTCGTGTTCCTGCTCCGTCGTATCGCCGGCGCGCAGCCACAGCAGCCAGCGCACCGCGCCCTCGCGGATCGCATCGGCGCGCGTATTCGCGTCGCCGGGATCCGTGTCCCGTTGCGATTCGTTCATGATCACGCCACCGCCCGAAGCTCCATCGACACACATCCCCCGCACCGCGCATCGCTGCGCGGCCGGGGCGCTTGCCACCCACGCCTCGGGTCCGACGACGTCACACCGGGCCGCCATCAAGGACAGCCCGGCGTTTGCCGGCCCTCATTGATCAAGTCGTATCGGACGGCCGTAACCCGCAGTGCGCGGACGGCCGCAAGCGACGCGAACGCATCGCGCGCGGAAGGAAAACGGGGGAATGAAGCGCGGGAAGCCGGTCAGCTCAACAGCACGATGTTGCCGGGCAGGCGCGTGATGTGCGCGCCGTACAGGCGGCCGACCATGTCGATCACGTCGTCGAGCCGCGTGATCGGGAACTGCGCCTGCATCCGGTTCGCGCCGAGCGACGCGCGGCGCAGGATGACCTTGCCGCGCCGGTAGCGGTTGATCTCGTCGACGACGTCCGACAGCGGCACGCCGTTGAACACCAGCATGCCGCGCCGCCATGCGCTGACGGCGCCCGGATCGATCCGCGACACGGGCTGCACGCCGCGATCGTCGTAGACGACCTGATCGTCGGCGTTCAACATGCGCGCGCCGCGCGGATGCTGGAGCGCGACCGTGCCGGACAGGCAGGTCACGCACACCTGCGTGCCCGTGCGCCGCACGTTGAAGCGGGCGACGGTCGCCTGCATGCGGCCGCCACCCGCCACCACCGTGACGGGCTGAATCGGCGTCGCGCGGCCGGCCGGCGGCGCGACCGCGTCGATCTCCGCTTCGCCGGCGACGACTTCGACGCCGTGCGCGGCATCGCTCGCGGCCAGCACGTCGAGACGCGTCTGCGTATTCAGCTCGACCGTCACGCGCGACGACAGCGCGACGCTGCGCTGTTCGCCGGTGCCCGTGTGGTAATCGGCGGCGATATCGCCGAGCGACGGCCACAGCTGCATCGGCGGCCGTACCGCGAGCCACGACGCGCCGGCCGCGACCGCGAAACCGATGAATGCGCGCCGCCCGGTGCGCATCGTGCGCTCGCGCCTTGCAACGTTTGCCCAGGCAGCGGCCGCCCGCTCCTCGTGCGCAAGCTCGGTCGCCGCCGTGCGCAGCGAACTCCAGGTGTCGCGCAGCAGATCGGCGGCCTGCGGACGATCGGCACACCAGCGCTCGAACGCATCGGCTTCGGCCTGGCTCGCTTCTCCCGAGCGCAGACGCAGCAGCCACGCACTCGCTTCGTCGAGTTCGTCGTGGGCAGGTTGGGCCTGGGCTTTCGTCATCGTCCTGATGCTCAAAATTTACGCGGGCCGCCTCGCGTGCCCGTGTACGGATCACCATCTTCCTGCATGCGCTGCAAGCAGTACTTCATCGCCGCGCTCAGCTCGCTTTCGACGAGCCGCAGCGAAATGCCGAAATGCTCGGCGATCTCGCGGTTCAGCAGGCCGTCCACGCGGGCGGCCAGCAGGATCGCGCGGCGCCGCGGCGGCAGGCCGCGCAGCACGTCCTTCAGGGTCTCGACCTTGCGGCGCGCCGCCACGATCCGCTCGGGATCGGCCAGCTCGTCGGGCATCTCGAGCAGCGTCTCGACATCGTCGTCGTGCAGATGCCGCCGTTCGCGGCGATGCTGGTCGATCGCGACATTGTTCGCCATCCCGAGTATATAGGCGTCCGCGTTCGTCACCTGCGTGGAGACGTTCGCGTTCTCGAGGCGCAGCCAGGTTTCGTGCAGCGCATCGGCGGCGCCGTCCTTCGACCCCGTCACGCGTTCGAGCCGCCTGACCAGGTACGCGTAGCGCGTCGCCAGCAGATTCCGGAGCCCGGAGCGGTTGCTGTCGGACATGGCGGCCTAGCCCCGAACGGCCGGCTGCGGCGCCGGGCAACGGAAATGCACGCCGTTGCCGGCCGGCCGCAACAGGATCGTGACCGGCTGCGGCAGGTCCGCAGGCGGCGCGTCGTCCAGCTTCAGTGCGCGCAGCGCGCGCATCACCGCCGCGTCGCGGGCGGCCGAGCCGCTCGATGCCACCATGTTGACCGCCACCACCGCCCCCCTGTTGTCGATGCGCACCTGCGCGACGAGTCGATAGCTGCCCGGCACGGCCGCCGGCTGCGCACACAGTGCATCGATCAGATGCGCCTGCAGCAGGCCCGCGAACGTGCGCCGCTCGCCGGAATCGCCGATCCCGTCGATCGGCAGCGCCGCATCCGCCGGCGTGTCGGCCGTCGCGGGCGGCGTCTCGGCGGCCGGCTGCGCGACGATGATCGCTTCGTCCGGACGCGAGAACTCCGCACGCAACCCCGTTCCCGCCAGCATCCGCGCGAGCGCATCGCGCGGCGCGAAGTCGCCCTGCACCGGCGCACTCGTGCGCCCGTCGAGCAGCGGCGCCGGCGCCAGCACGATCAGCTCGGTGAGCCGCGCGAAGTCCTGCAAGGTCTTCGCGAGCGGCTGCGCGGGCAGATCGAAATGCACCGCGCTGCCCGGCTGGCGGCCGATGGAGCCGGTCTCCTGTGCCTGTACGCCGCGCATGCACAGCACGACGAACGCGAGCCCCGCGACGAGCGACAGGACACCGGTCGGCGCCCGTGAACGAGTCATGAATTCCTGGACGGAAGTGGAGTTGCACGCTGCCGGCGAAACGCGCTCCCCCGTGAGCGGTTCCGTCGCAAGCGAACGACAGATTGTGAGCGGGCACTGTGACAGTCAGGTGAAGCGTGCAGGGGCATGATTCAATCGCGACGCGTTCGCGCGTCGTATCCGCACCCGGCGCCACGCGTCGCTCAAGGCCGGCGCACGACGAAGGTGCCGATGCCCGTGCCGACGACGGCCATTCGCACGTCGCCGGACCACAGCGTGATCGTCACCGGCACGTCGATGCTTTCGCTGCCGAGCACGATCTGCGAAGGTGTTTCGCCGCCGCCGGTGTAACGCACCGACACGCCCGTCACCTCGGCGCCCCAGCGGCGCGCACGATAGAGGTCGTCGGGCATCGGCGCCCACGCGCCGCTCTCGGTGCGCTGCACGAACCGGTAGCCACCGCCTACCGGCTGCCACGCGATCGGCATCGACCGCACCTGCGCTTCGTCGCCGGCCGATTCGAGCAGGTTCGCGAGCCGCTGCGCTTCCTCGGCCAGATCCGTGCGGCGATTGCGCGACGGCGCGAGCGTCACGACCGCGACCAGCAGCCCGACGATCACGAGCACGACGAGCATCTCCAGCAGCGTGAAGCCGGATTGACGATATCGACGCGATCGCTGCCGCGCGTTCGTGCGCTTCATGTGTACCAAGCCTTTGCCGTTACTGCCACGAACCGATGTCCGCATCGTTTCCCTCGCCGCCCGGCTTGCCGTCCGCACCGTAGCTGAACACGTCGATCGCGCCGTGCGCGCCCGGGTTCAGGTATTGATACGCGTTGCCCCAGGGATCCTTCGGCAACCGCTCCAGATAGCCGCCGTCTTTCCAGTTGTTCGGCACCGGGTCAGTCGTCGGCTTCTGGATCAGCGCGGTGAGCCCCTGCTCCTGCGGCGGATAGCGGCCGTTGTCGAGTCGATACAGGTTCAGCGACTGCATCATCGTGCCGATGTCCTGCTTCGCCGCAATGCGGCGCGCTTCGTCGGGACGACTCATGATCTTCGGCACGATCAGCGCCGCGAGAATCCCGAGAATCGCGACGACCACCATGATCTCGATCAGCGTGAAGCCGCGTTGCGCGCGTCGACATACAGGTTCCTGCGGCTTGCCTGCGCGCAACATGCGGGTTTCGTTCGGGCCCGTCATCATGCATTCACCCTTCCATCAAAGAATGGCAATCGTCTTTCGTCCATCGCATCGACTCTTCGCCATGAAACCGTTCGCCCTGCACCGTATCGTTCCGTCCCGCGCCGATCTGCTGCCGCTCGTCGCGACGCTCGCTTCCGGCGCCGCGCTCATCGCCGTCTCGCTGTGGGCCGTGCGGCTGCTGACCGTGCCCGACGCATCGGCGCCCGCGCCCGTCGCAGTGCCCGCGCCGATCGACGTCACCGCGAGCGCGCAACTCTTCGGCGCGAAACCCGACGACAACCGAGACACGATCCAGTTGCTCGGCGTGCTCGCGTTCGACGCGCGCCGTGCGGCCGCGATCGTCAGCGTCGGCGGCGAAGCGGCGCGCGTCGTGTCGCTCGGAGCGGCGATCGGTGAAGCCGCGCAGCTCGCCGAGGTTCGCGCGCGCTCGATCGTCGTCGATCGCCACGGCCTGCAACGCGAGATCGCGCTGCCCGCCACGGAGAAGGCGAACGCGTTCGTGCGCTGAGCCGAACCGCGCATCACTGCACCATGTTGTTCAGCTCGATGATCGGCATCATCACCGCGAGCACGATCACGAGCACCACACCGCCCATCGCGAGAATCAGCAGCGGTTCGAGCAGGCTCGTCAGGAACATCGTGCGGCGCTCCAGCTCGCGCGATTCGCCTTCCGATGCGCGGTCGAGCATCGTCGTCACGTCGCCGGTCGCCTCGCCCGAGCGGATCAGGTGCACCAACACCGGCGGGAACGTCTTCGTGTGGGCGAGCGCACGCGACAGCGGCGAGCCTTCGCGCACGCGCACGATCGCATCGTCGACGTTCGCGCGCATCGCGCGGTTCGACAGCGTTTCGCCGGCCGCCTGCAACGCGCGCAGGATCGGCACGCCCGCCGCGGTGAGGATGCCGAGCGTGCTCGCGAAACGTACCGTGTTGTAGCCGCGCACGAGCTTGCCGGCGAGCGGCGCGGTGAGCAGCCAGTGATCGAACTTCAGTCGCGGCCCTTCCTGCGACAACACCTTGCGGATCGCGAACACAACCGCAACCATTCCCGCGAGCGACGCCCACCACCAGTGCCGCACGAAATCGGACAGCGCCATCATCACGACCGTCAGCGTCGGCAACTGCTGTTTCGTGCTGGTGAACACGTTCGCCACCTGCGGCACCACGTAGCTCAGCAGGAACGTGACGATGCCGAACGCGATCAGCGTGACGATGCCTGGGTACGTGAATGCCAGCAGGATCTTCTGCTTCAGCGCATTGCTCTGTTCGATGTAGTCGGCCAGACGCGACAGCACGATACCGAGCTTGCCCGTGTGCTCGCCGGCCGCGACGAGCGCGCGGTAGATGTCGGGGAAATCGCGCGGATGCTGGCCGAGCGCGTTCGCGAACGAATGGCCGCCGACGACTTCCGCGCGGATCGACGCCATCAGCTCACGCAGGTATTCGCGCTCGGCCTGCTCGCTCAGCACCGACAGCGATTCGTCGAGCGGCAACCCAGCGACCAGCAGGCTCGCGAGCTGGCGCGTGAGGATCGCCTGCTCGCGCTGCGACAGCTTGCGGCCGAGCGACAGGCGCTGATGACGTTCACCGTGCAGGCGCTGCGCGGCGAGTTCGACGACGAGCGGCGTGAGCCCCTGCGTGCGCAGATGGCTGCGCCCGGCGCGCGCGCTGTCGGCTTCGAGCACGCCTTTCAGCGTGCGGCCGGTGGGATCGATCGCTTCGTAGCGGAATGCCGACATGTCACTGCCCTCGGGTCACGTGTGCGACTTCCCCGGCGACGTCGTGCAACGAGTCGGACGGAGTCGTCGGAGAAGACTAAGGAGTGAACCGGCGCAGATTTGTGACGGATGTTGGGCTACCTTTTTGAGGTTTGGCGGGCTTTATTACTTCCGGCCGTTGTTCTTATATTGGATAAACGATTTCATTCTGGGCAGTGACATCAATTATTCAATCATTAATCATCCAGCAATCACGATCCAATGATTTCCCAATGATTCAATTAAATGAATTTCAGGAATATCGCAACCGGATGATCGATTCACCTCTGGAAGAAATGTTCCGTAGCATCTGCCACGAAACCGACTTGATGTTGAGATAGCGCCGCTGTGCGCACAAGCACGCCAGCAGAGCAACATCGCGCCGCATCGGGCCGCCGCCTTCCCAACATCTGGGAATCGCTCGCCACGCGAATCGATCACGATTTTTCGCCAGCCAATCCGGATAACGCATTGGCAATATCGACAAGAATGTTCCGTACCATTCGTTATTAAAAATTCACACGCGTCATAAGGAATTCCCCCTACATTTACCCGGCGGTCCACAAGTATTCAAACCGCAGTAGCAGGGGTTCCGTTTATCTTCGTCCAAGGAAATTTCTCATGAAATCCAGCAAGCGCAAGATCTGTCAAGTCCTCGCTCTCGTCGTTTCGGGCATGGGCGCATCCCTCGCGATGGCCGCAGGCCCTGTGATTCAAGGTGGCGGTTCGTCGCTCGTCGCGCCGACGATCGGCTCGGTCAGCAACCCCGCCAGCGAAATCGGCCTGTTCGGCACGTCCGAAGGCACGTTCACGTACTACTCGGTCGGCTCGGGCGCCGGCCAGAACGCGTTCCTGAACAACCAGCCGACGTTCTTCGGCTCGGGTGTCACCGGCACGGTTCACTTCGCCAACAGCGATGCCGCACTGACCACCGCTCAGGTCACCGCGTACAACAACACGGGCCTCGGCACCACGAACGGCCCGCTGATCCAGATCCCGTACATCGTGACGGCCATCACGGTGCCGGTCGTCAACGCGCCGGCCGTGACGAGCTCGACGACGCCGCAAACGACGCCGGGTCAGGCGCACAGCATCGCGCTGAACGACGACGACCTGTGCGGCATCTTCTCGGGCAAGATTACCGACTGGAACAAAGTGATCAACCCGGAAACGGGCGCTGTCTACACGACGACCAGCAAGCCGATCAAGGTCGTCTACCGTTCGGACGGCAGCGGTACGACCGAACTGCTGACCCGCCACCTGGCTGCCGTCTGCACGACCGCCAATACGGCTTCGGGCGTCAAGTTCATCGATTCGCTGACGTTCGCGAACACGTCGGCGTTCCCGTCGGGTGTGCCGGCGAACTTCGTCGCAGCTTCGGGCAGCGGCGGCGTCCGTGGTTCGCTCGCGTCGCTGTCGTCGGCCGGTACGGCCGCCGTCGCCTACCTGAGCCCGGACTACACGAACACGTTCCTTGCTTCGCAAAGCTCGGTCGTGACGTCGTCGGGCGCGCTGCAACTCCCGATCGCCAGCCTGTACAACACGAAGGACACGAAGTACTACGCACCGACGTACGCGAACGCGACGAAGGCGATCGGTACGATTACCGCCCCGTCGGGCACCGCTGCCGGCGATCCGACCCAGTGGGTTCCGGTTTCCGGTTCGGCGTATGCCGCCCTGGCCAACCCCGCTTCCGGTTATCCGGTCTCGGGCACGAGCCAGATCATCCTGAGCCAGTGCTACTCCAACGCCGCAGCGGGTACGGCTGTTCATGACTTCCTGAACAACCACTACACGAACGCCAGCTACGCGTCGGTCGTCCATGGCAACGGTTTCGACACCGTTCCGTCGGGATTCCAGACCGCGATTTCGTCGAACTTCCTGAGCAACTCCAGCGGCAACGGCCTCGATATCAACGATTCGGGTGTGTGCGGCGCGGGCGGCTTCGCCGGCCGGTAACACGCAGGATCACTTCTGAATCAACGTCCTGATGAACCGCCTCGAGTGATCGAGGCGGTTTTTTTATGCCGAAGCTGGCTTACGTCATGTCTCGATGCATGCGACTCCAGCAGCACTCACCCGAATACGACAAGGGCGCACGGGACGATTGTTTCTGCGTCCGGTGGTGATATGACCGATCCCACCAAGCGGGCTTCGTTTTCCGGCTCCGATGCCTGTCACTGGCCAACCCGCATCCGGTTATCCGGTCTCGGGCACGGACCGGATACTCTTGAATCGGCGAACCTCCTGAGCGACACGAACGCATTTTTTCTCGGCACCGACAATTCACGCGTCTGCGGCCTTGGAGGCGACGAGGGACATTAACCGGAACCAGAATCGAGACTAACGCAACAACGCACGGCAGCCGCCTCGATAATCAAGGCGGCTGATGTATCAACCGGTTAGTCTGGCCAAATCAAGCCGGGCATCCCACTTCCGGTTGGCGAAAACACAGCTTTCGTCTCGGCTATGTTGCCGCTTACACGCCAATCAGAGCCGGTTGAGTTTCGCCAACTCCTCCTTGCTCAGCAACGCTTTCTGCGTCGCCCCCGCCGCCGCCCCAAATCCCAGCAGCGAAACCGAATTCGACGAATCGTAGCCAACCTGCTCCGACCTGCGCCGCTTCGATACGCCATCCGCGCCGTTATCACCGAAGCCCTCGACCTGCACGCTGATCGTCCAGCGACGCGGCGCGACGCCCGATGCGTTGTTCCTCGCGATGTCCTGCGCGACCTGGCTCGCCGCCGACGCGGCCGAACTCGCCGCCGTCAGCGCACCCGTGTTCACCGCCTGCACGAGCGGAATGCCGGTCGCCTTGCCCGTCACCTGGATGTTGTCGGCATTCACGACACGCAAAGCCGCGACGTTCAGGTTGCCCGCGCGAATGCCGGCGTCACCCGCATCAACGGTACCGCGCGGCGCGATCAGGTTCACCGTGCCTTTCGGCGCGCCCGGTATGCTCTGCAGCGTCGCGATGCCCGCACCCGTCACCTGCCCGCGCGAATCGACCGTGCAGTAATGGTTCGCATCGCAGACATACTGCGGCGCCGGCGTGTCGGCCGACGTTTTCGCGCCCTTACCCGCGTTGATGTCTCCGTTCGAACTCCAGATCGTCATGTCGCCGCCCTGCTCGGTGAAAATCCGGCTCTGCGCGAGCAGCACGCTCTGATCCGTGAAGATGTCGACGTTCCCCTTCTCGAGCGTCAGGATCCCCATCGTGCCGGGGCCGGCCACTACGTTTCCGGTGCTGTCGACGATCTGCGGCGGCGCCGTCGTGCTGCCGACGAGCGCCTGCCCGCCGGGACCGAGGATCGTCACGTCACCGCCTTGCTGCGTCTGGATCGTCGTGCTGCGAATGTCGAGATCGCCGGTAGCGACCTGCTTGTTCGCACCATTCGAGCCACCGCCCAGATTGTTCGCGGGATAGCCGAACGAAGCCGGAAACAGCGTGTTGATCGCCTGATAGCCTCTTGCGTACTGACCGCTGTATCGGCTCGCAGGATCGTTGAAGTCGGCACCGACTTGCGCGAGCACGCCGAACAGCACCTTCTCCGCGAAGAGTTGCTGAACGTACGACGGCAACGCCTGGAATTGCTTCCACGCTTCGTCGGCCGTCAGCCGGCCAACCTTCGCCAGCGCCGCATCCTTGTCGGCCTGCAGGCCCGTGTCGACGCCAATTCCCGCGTCGTACTGCTCCATGAATGCAATCAGTGCGGGCGTTGCGCTCGGTACGCCGGCAACCGAACTGCCCGGCGCGACGTAGGTCGAGACGAAGCCGGGAAGATCGATGCCTGGGCCTACGCCGAACAGCACATTGATGCTCGCACTCTCGTGCGGCAGATTCGGGTTGTTCGCGTTTCCGACTGCATCGATGCCGGTGAAAAGGTGCACGAGTCCGCCCACGTTGACCTTCCGGTTATACAACTCGGCTTGACTCGTCAGCGGGCCGATATTACGTCCAGCCTGAACATCGAACCATCCCGGTCCGCCAAGCGACAGTACCGGCACCGCACCGGTGGTCGTCGAAATCGGCGTATCGTAAATGTCCCGCCCCGCCACGACGCGCGTCACATCGGAGCTGCGCAGATTCTGCCCCCAGAACGCCAGATTGACGATGTCCTGCCCGGCCTGCAAAAGCGCGGGTTTGTCGACCGAAAACGTGACGAGATTCTGGTAAAAGCCGTCGCCGGTAACTGAAGTATTTATCCCGCCATTGACGATGCTTCCGTTCAAGCTGTAAACGCGCACAGGCTGCAAATCTGCACCGTGAAGCGGATTCAGCGCATGAGCTGCAAGCGTCGTATTCGTCAACGCCGGGATATTCGGTGTCAAGCTCGGATTCGTCGGCGACGGCATCTGCGATGGATCGGCGTCCGATAGACCGAACGTTTTCGGCAATGCTGCGTCGATCCGCGTGGCCGATACATTGGACAGGTACACCGATTGACCCGCGATCAAGTTCAACTGACCGACTGCCGAAGGATAGAGAACGCCTCCGGATTGGATGTCGATTGCACCGTCGAATGCGGTCATGCCGAGGCTCGCAGGCAACACGCCATTTGCACCGGTCAACGCTCCTCCGAGCGCGCCGAGTTGAACGTCGCCGGTCGTGGACAGCACATTGACCGCCGAAGTCGGGGAATAGACCTGATTGTCGGGATACTGGCCATAGCTCGAAAGATTGATGACACCGGTCGGCTGTCCACCGCTCTGAAAAAAGCTGCTTGAATAAGACGGATTCAATACCGCGCCAATCCCCACACCCTGACGTGCGGTAACGTCGAATATGCCGTCCTGAGTCGCAAGCACCGTCGACACGTCGATCGGACCAGCGCCGAGCACACGAGGTGCGATGGAAATATCGGACCCGATGCGACCGCCAGCCGATATCGTGCCGGCTCCCTTCGCAACGAAATAGTCACCGCTCAGAATGTCTCCACCTGCGCGTACGGTCAGATTTCCTCCACCGACGGTGACAGGCTTGCCGCTGCCGTTCAGGTACCACGTGGTCGGCAACGATACGGCGAGATCCGAGATATTGCCACCGGCGCTGATCGATACATTACCGCCGACACTCATTACGCCTTGGTCGAATGCGCCGAAGTCGATCGAGGTTCGGGTCAGCGGCGCGACAACAACTTGACCGTCGGTTGTTTTCCCCGCGGTAATCTGCATCCACTGCCACCAGTATTGGCCAATGTCGTTACCCGTGCTCCCTGTCACGGCTCCTTTCGTATCGATCACGCTTTGCATGCCATCGATATCACCCTGCGCGTGAATCGTGATATCACCGGCCGAATCGGGATTCACGGCAGGTGTAATCAGGACGTCTTGCAGGCCGCCACTCGGAGCATGGGCAATCGCAACGGCAGTACCCACCGATGGCGCCCCTGCAGCAGGCGCACCGGCCGTGTAGATCACGCCAGGAACGATCAAGGTTGACGAATCGGCTGTCTTGTTCGTATCGAACAGCGACACTCCGTTGCCGGCCGCCACATCGATTGATCCCGTGCCGGTGCGGATCGTTACGGGCTCGACGAGTGTCAGACCGTTGCTGTCGACGTAGCCGGTATGCCCGCTCAGCATCACATTGCCGGTACCGGCTGAGGTCGCCCCTGCATTCGTGAGCGTCGAAACCGGTTGCAATGCGAGCGGATTCGCACTCTGCACATCGGCACCCGACACGATCCGGTATGACGAGCTACCACCGCCAAGCAAGGTCGCGAAAGCTACCGGCATCGGGTTGTTTGGCGTCGGCACGTTGGCTACCGCGTTACCGGGCAATGCACCGATGTTGACGATGCCTGTGTCTGGCACCGATGCGGGTGCGATCGGTGCATAGAACATGTTGTAGGAGTTTCTAGGTGCGAAAAGACTAGGCCATCGATTATTGAAGTAGTCCGAGTACGCCAGCATGTAGTTTGAATAGTCTGCCAAGTACGCCGCTTGGGCAGAATTGCCCGAATTGGGTTGTAACCCGACCGGAGGCGTAGGCGCAGCGGGCGTCCCGAATCGGATTACCGACGCGCGAGAGTACCCATACAGATACGATGTCGAGCTCTTGGCGCCTGTCAGGTCCGGCCCCCAATAGGCAGTCAGATAATCCGAGTATGTGGCGAAATCAGCCAGCACCGGCGCCGGCGTCGTCGACGGCCTGACCGGCAGGATGTGCCCAACGTAATTCGATGCCGTGTCCGGCGACGTCCACGCCTCGATATCCTGTTGCCAGGCTCCGGTATATGACAAATACGCAGAGTAATAGCCGGCCGTCTGACCCATTAGCGGTGAGGCGAGCGTCGCATTCGGATCGAGCGCCGTCAGGTTCGCCGTGGCTCCATCGTTAAAAGACACCGTCACCTGCGTCGGATCATCGATCGACACAAGCTGATCGAACTTCTGCTTCGCGTCCGTGTAGGTACCGGTTGCCGTAACCGGCCCCACCCCGCCCAGAATCGACGCGACCTGGCTCTGATAAAACCCGTCCGAAATGCTTGCGTACGCATCGAAATCGTTCGCCGCGCGGAACGTCAGCGTCGGCGCGATCGTCGACCGATAGCGGAAATCGGGTGTGATGCTGCCGCTATTGTTCGGTGCGCCCGCGCCGAGGTTCCAGTTCGACAGCACCGAAATATTGCCGCCGTTGACCGCATTGCCGGGATTGTCGAGCTCGATGCCCGGCACGACGCTGAAATTCTGCAGCGATGCACGGGCGAACTGGCCGGCGACGCCATCCGGGCCATGCTGAACGAACGCCATCAACGTGCCCGGCGACGTACCGGAACCGTCGGCGCGATATCCATAGAACGCGACATGATCGGCATTCGCGGCCCCTGCGACGAAATACGCACCTGTCAGCCCGGTAAAGCCGCTGCCGGAAATCCCGTTGCGCAATTGATCCTCCGTCACCGCCGTCGACTCTCCGGTCGCGTTGTTGACGAGCGTTCCGCCGCCTGCGCCGCCAGGCGTATAGCTGTACGTCGCCGGCGTGCTGCCCGGCACCGTGAACGTTCCGGCAAGCAGATGGCCACTGCCGTCGTACCAGCCGGCCGGATCGATGAGGCCGTCGAAATGCTGCGAGCCGGTCGTCGCATCCGCTGCGCTCCACACCGCATACGCCTCGACGGTCGTCTTGCGCGAACCATGCACGCCGCCACCATCGAGCGCGATGTTGACCGTGCCGTCGCGCAGCAGCGGCGCGCGGAAATTGACCGTGCCGTCGAGCGTGCCGCCCGGCGTACCGCCGGACACGTCGATCGACGCATTCGAGCCGAGCCGGATCAACCCGGACTGCGCGGCGGATACATTCTCGTAGCCGTAAGTCGCGTTGTACGGATCGGCTACGGCCGGATCGAACGTCGCGCTCGTGCCGATCGCGACCTTGCCGCCGCGCTGGCTCGCATCGGTCGCTTTCGCGAGCAGCGAACCTTCGATATCGACGCCGCTCTTGCCGTACAGGCTGATCTGACCGCCCGCCTTGCCCGACGCATCGATCGTCCCCAGCACGTTCACGTTGCCGTTCGCCGCATCCGACGCGTTGCCCGCGCCGCCGTCGGCCGTCAGCGACACCGCCCGCGCGGTCAGCGCATTGCCGGCCGACAGCGTCAGGTTGCCCGACCGCGTATGAATGTCGATCGACTGGTTCACACCGCTCGATGCGAGCGTCTTCGCGAGCGCATCGAGATCGGCCGCGCCGGCCGTATCGAGCGACAGCGAGCCGCCCGCGTAGCCGTTCGTCGCGCCGCCCTTGATCGTGCCGTTCAGGCTCGCGACCTGCTTCGGCGCCGACAGCGTCAGGCTGCCAGCCGCGCCGCCCCCCTTCGCGCCCGAGAAGTCGAGCGTCGCACCCGGCTGCACGTCGACCGTCCCCGCATCGGCGCTCAGGATGATCGAACCGGCCGGCGCGTACTGCGTCACGTCGAAGAACTGCTTCGACACGCCCGCCGAACTGACCGTCGAACCGCCGCCGATCGTCAGGTTGCCGGTGGTCGCCTCAAGGCTCACGTTGCCGGCGGGCGCCGCGATCGTCGCACCGTTGTCGGCAAGCGTGCCGCCAACGAATTTCCATGCGCCGCCGACCGGCGTATTCGTCAACGCGGTGCCGGCCGCGCCGTTCAACGTCAGCGCCCCGGTCGTCTTCACGGTCGACGCGGAGCTCGTATCGGCCAGATACACGGGCGCGTTGAGCGTCACCGGCAGCGCCCCGAAATCGAACGTCCCCGTGCCTTGCCCGACGATGCCGCCGGTCGCCGTCAGGTTCGCCGACGAGAATCCGCTCAGCGTCTTCGTGCCCGCGCCGAAGTCGATCTCTTTTGCGTTGACCGTCAGCACGCCGCTGCCCGGCGTGACGGTGCCGTTCGCCGCGCCCGTCTCGTTCGTGAACGCGATCTGCTGTCCGTTCAGCGTCACGCGGCCGCCGTCGCTCGTGAACGTACCCGCGCTCAGGTCGACGCGCTTGCCGAACGTCGCGCTCACGTCGCCGACGAAGCCCATTGCACCGTAGCTGCGCAGCGACACGAGATCGGCGTTGGCGAGTTGCGCCAGGCCCGCCGGATCGATCACGAAACCCGGCAGCGCCGCCGCGGCCGCGCCGCTCGCGTTCGTGAACGTGATCGCCGAACCATCCACAGTGATCGCTTTCGCGGACAGCACCGCGCTCGGATCGACCTTCAGGTTGCCCGAGGAATCGAGCATCAGCGCCTGGCCGCCCGACAGCGTCGCGCCTGCACCGACCGTCAGCAGCCCCGTGCCGGTGCCACCCGTGCGCGTGAGCGGCGCCATCGCGCCATTCGACACGCGCAGCAGTGCGCCGTCGCCGGCGATCGTGATCGGCTGATCCTTCGCCGCCGGGTAGTCGCCCGCCGCCGTGATCGATGCACCCGCGTCCACGCGCAAACCGTTCGCCGCGCTCGGATCCGTGCCGCTCGCGTCGGTTTTAGTCACGAACAGGATCTCGGGCCCCTTCAGCGACGAATTCCCGTCGTTCGACACCACGACGCTGTTCGCGATCGGCGTGATCGTCACGCCCTTGGTCGTCGCCGCGCGCGTGCCGCCGATCAGCAGGCTGCCGGCACCCAGCGAATCGAGCGCCTCGCCGCCGATCTGCAGATAGCCGGGCAATGCGGCGCTGCCGCTGCCGGTGATCTGGATGTCCTGCGACGCGATGTCGACCTCCGCCGGCGCGCCGCCCGGGCCGGCCGCCGCGTTGAGCGTCGCGCCAAGCGTCAGCGCCTTCGTCGCGGCGAGCACGAGCTGGCCGCCATCCACCGGCAGCGGCGGGGTCACGTTGCCCTGCTTCGCGGCCTGCGCGGTGAAGAAGTCGTTCGCACCCTTCAGCGTGTACTGCGAATACTGCTGCCACGTCGCGCCCGACTGCACGTTGAAAAGCGTCGGCGTCGCGCTGCGGCCGCCCGTCACCGCATCGGCGAAATACCCGGCCGTCATGACGGTGCCGTCCGGCAGCACCTGCGACGCGCCCGGCACGACGTTGCCCGTCGTCGCCGACACGGTCACGCGGTACGCGCCCGGCAGCGTCGCATACTTGCCCGGCAGCAGCGTGTAATAGCCGGGCGCGAGTCCCGGCACGCCGGACAGGTACACGGCCTTGCCGATCGCGTCGTTCAACCCGGCCTGGCCGACGCCCAGCGTCACGGTCTTGGTCGTCGGCGTGCCGTTGCTGGCGACATCCGGCTGCACGGTCTGCGCGAACAGCGGATCGTAGGCTGCGACCGGCGATTGCGTGCCCGGCACGATCGCATAGACGTTCCCGCCGCCCGCATTGACCGGCACCGCCGTCGCGCCCTTGCCGCTCGCATAGCTCACGTTGTATTGCGACAGCACGTCGCGCGTGCCGCCCGTGCCGGGCACCCATTCGGCGGCCTGCAGGTCGCCGCCGCCGGACAGGTCGATCGTCGCGCCCTTGTTGAGTGCGACGCTGGTGCCGTTGACCCCGATGTACTTCGCTGGCGGCGCGGTCAGGTCCGACGCCGTCGTGCCAGCGATCGGATTGAATTGCCATTCGACGCCATCGACCGTCGTACCGTAAGGAATGATCGAACCGCCGTTCGAAACCGACGTCACGCTGCCGTTCGCGAAGGTCACCGAATCCGTCGCCACGAGCAGCAGGTTGCCGAACTGACTCTGCGTGGCGCTGTTCGTCGGGTCACCGACGCCGAACACGATCGTGCCGGACGGCGCACGCACGGTGCCGCCCTGCACGATGTTCGTTGCATCGACGAGCAGCGTGCCGCCGGCCGACAGCGGCGTGCCGGACACACCGGTCGTGCCGAACGTGACGGTGGTCGGCGCGGGTTTGCCGGTGGTCGAATCGACCGGGCCGACCGCATCGACGATGAACGTGCTGCCGGTCGCCGGATACAGGCTCGCCGCGTTGAACGTCACGTTGCCTGGCGTGTACAGCACGCCCGGCGACAGCCCCTTGCCCGATGGATTGGAAGCGCTCAGACGGATGTCGCCGCTGCTGGTGAAATTCGCCTGCCCGATATTGTTGAGCTGGAACTGGTTGCGCAGATCGACGAACGACGCATTCACGTTCAGCGTCGCGTCGGAACGCGTGGCGACCGGCGTGAAGGCGGGTGTCCCCGAAGGGGCCATCGGGCCGGCAAATGCGACGTACGGCGCGCTGATCGTCACCGTCGTGCCGAGCGGAACGGCCGGCGGCTGGGCGAGCAGGTCCGCGAGCGCCGAGTTGCCACCCGCCGGCTTCGCAGGGGTCGACAGCAGCGTCGAAAGCTGATCCATCCCGATCGCCGCGATCCGGCCGGTATTCAGCGTGACGGATTCGGGCAGCGTCAGGTTCACGTTGCCGGCAAACGCGATCGGCGGCGCCGCGAACGGGGATGGCGTGCCATCGCCCAGCACGAGATTCGCGATTCCCGAATCGTTCAGGCGATCGACGGCGAACTGGATCACGCCGGTGGGCAATCCGGTCGGCAACCCGGTGGTC
Source organism: Burkholderia sp. Bmkn7 (assembly GCF_041103175.1). Classification (NCBI taxonomy): domain Bacteria; kingdom Pseudomonadati; phylum Pseudomonadota; class Betaproteobacteria; order Burkholderiales; family Burkholderiaceae; genus Burkholderia; species Burkholderia sp. Bmkn7. Next base: position 2,647,519 of record NZ_JBGCUH010000002.1, read on the forward strand.
GGATCGATCGGCGTCGGAAAATCCTTGCCCGGCGCAAGCCCCGCGGGCAACAGCATCCCGCTTTGCTGCACGACGAGCGCCGTCGCACCGGGCGCACTGCTGTTCGCCCGCGGCAGGATCGTCAGCGTACCGCCGCGCGCCTGCGACGCGCCGGCATGGCCGGCCATTGTCCCGTCCGCAAAGAGGCCGTACGCGGGCGCCAGCGTGATCGAGCCCGCATCGCTCCACACGGGCTGCGACGCATAGGTGCCGTTCGCCTGCAATCGGTCGAAGTTCGCGGACGCGCCCGACACGTCGATCTTCGACCCGGCTTGCGTCACCACATAGCCCGCATCGCTCGACAGCGTCACCGAACCGCCAGGCAGAACCTTGCCGGTATTCGGCACGACGGTCGTTCCACCGATCTTGACCGGCGCGGCAAGCGGATTGGCGAGAGCGACACCGGATACGTCGAGCGTTGCGTCCGAACCGAGCCACGCGGATCGGCTGTTGCTTGGCGTGAAGACATTGAATTGGCCCGGTTGAGGGGCCGTGGTGCCGGTATCGGCGCTCAGTACGATCGACCCGCCCGGCGCGACCACCGAGCCGAGCACGGTCACCTGCTTCGGCGATGCGAGCACGATGCCTGCACCGGCGTCCGCGTGGATCGATGCCCCCGACGACAGCGTCACCGCACCGGTCACGCCCGGATACGACGGCACCGCGCCGTTGTTTGCCGCCGTCAGCCACGACACGACGTTACCGCCGGTCAGCACGAGCCCTGTCGGCTGCCGGTGATACGCATCGAGCTGGCCGACCGTCGTCAGGCCGCCCGCGGACAAGCGCGCGCCCGAACCTGTCTGCTGCAGCGCCAGCGCGTCGGGAAGCAGGTTTCTCTGCGTGAGCGCAACCGTCGCGCCCGGCGCGATGGTCGAGTCGTAGTACGCGTTCAGCACGTACTTGCCGAAGCCCTGTTGCGCAAAGAAATTCTCGGGTAGATACACGTCCCACGGCGCCGCTGCCGCCTTGTCTCCACCGATCCGGAAGCCGAGCGCGCCCAGGGTCATCGTCCCGCCCCCCGAGAAACCGTCGCTCAGGATCGTGCCGCCCATCGCAATCGTGCCGGCAGTCGGCTGGGTGTCCGGCAGGTTCGCGCCGCCGTCGTTCGTATGACCGAACTGCGCGCCGCCCGCCGGCACCGCATAGGTCTGCAACGCAACGTTGCCGCCGCGCCCGGCCGGCACGCCGTTCTGCATCAGCAACTGGCCGTTCGCGAGCATTTCGCCGCCGCCCGACACATCGAGCACGCTGCCCGGTTGCAGCAGGATCGATCCTGTCGCATCCACGGCGGTGCCGTTCACGAACGTCGCATTCTCCCTCGCCGACAGCGAAATGCTGCCGCCGTTGATGAACTGGCTGTTGCCGGGCGTCGTGCCCGGTGCGGCCTGCACGTCGTTGTTCACCCACTGGCCGGCCGCACTGAGCGCGCCCTGCGGCCCGACGACCACATTGCCGCCGCTCGTGATCGAAATCGAACCGGACGGCGCGGACAGGCGCCCCGCGACGGTCACGTCGGCGCCGACCGCCGGGCTGTTGAGCGAGATCGAACCGCCCGGTTGCAGGTTCAGCTGTGCGCCCTGCCCCACCACGATGCCCTTGCCCGCGTTCTTGTCCTCGGTCACGTTCAGGTTCGCGAACCCGCCGTTGTTCAGCTTCGCAACGGGTACGACCTGCGTCGTCAGCAGGTTGTTCGGATCGTTGGCCACCAGCGATTGGAGCGCGGTCTTGTCGAGCGGCGTGTCGATCGAGAAGCCCGGCAACAACGCGCCGAGTTGCGGTGCATTGTCCTGCAGGACCACGGAGCCCGAGGTGCCGTTGATCGTGAGCGTCGTGTTGGCGACAACGTTCCACGTCATCCCGGCCAGCGCATTGCCGGCCAGCTTCGGATCGGCCCCCAGGTTGAACGTGCCGCCGGACGGCAGGCTGTTGCCCTGCATCTGCTTCGCGCCGCCGAACGCCTGCGCGCTGATGTCGCCGTCGAGTACCAGCGCCTGCGATGCAAACAAATCGAGCGTGCCCGCATTGCCGCCGACGATGTAATCGGACTGGTAAGTGCCGCTCGTCAGCAGCGGGTTGTACCAGGATTTCGTCACGCCCCAGCGCGGATGATTTTCGACGAATTGCCCGGCGATGCCGACATAGTTGTCGTAAGGGCTCGCCTGCCCGATCGGTACGATCGCGCCGTTCGCATCGACGAGCCGCGTCGTGTTGACGATCCCGCCGCTGTAATGCACATACCCGCCGTTCAGGTTCATCGACGAACCCGCCGCGGTCATTACCTCGTTGCCGGACAGCGTGATCGTCCCGCCGTTGGTCAGCAACTGGTCGACGGTACGCGGAATCAGGTTCACATAACCCGACAGGTTCAGGATCGGGCTGCCGACCCATTGCACGCCGTCGCTGCGCGTGCCCGTCAGCGTGCTGTCGACGACGGCTCCTTTCAACCCGAACAGGAAGCTGTTGCGCAGCAGCGGCGAATCGGCCAGCTCGTTCTGGCCGATCCGGTCGACTGTCACGAGCGTTTGCGAAATCGGCGCCTGCACGTTCGCCAGCCCCGACACGTCGATCGTCGCGCCGTCGTCCACGTAGATCCGCCCCGGCACCGCGGTCTGACCCGGCACCGGGTTCGTCACGACCGACGGCGCGTAGGCCGTCACCGACACGTTCGAACCCGGCGCCTCGATCAGCGAGCCGCCCTGGAACCAGACGGAGCCGGCCGTCATCGCGATGCCGCCCGGCATGAAGGTCGTGCCGGGCGTCGACGTCGCGGTCTGGCCGTTGTTGTCGGGCAGCACGGTCGTCACCGATCCCGGCCCGAAGCTCAGCAGACCGGCGCGATTGACGTTGTCGCCGCCGCCGGGGCCGCCCGTGACCGGCGTCGAGCCGGTATAGGGATTGCCCAGCGGATTGTTCGACGCATATTCGTCCGCCGTCGAGATCGTGATTGTGCCCGGCGTGTTCACGCTCGTCGTCACGCCCACCACGCCGTTCTGCGCGACGCGGCTGCCGAGCAGGTTCACGTTGCCTCGCGCAGCCTGCACGATACCGGTGTTCGTCAGCGTGCCGGCCGGCGTGACGTCGATCGACGCGCCGGTGGCCGGGTCGACGGTCACGATCTGCCCGCTCAGCTCCGGCAGCAGCACTTGCGGATTGCCCAACGTTCCGGCTCCGTTCGGCCGCAGGCTCACCCCCACGCCCGCCGCCAGCACGACCTGTCCCGACGTCGCCGCGATGCTGCCCGCGTTCGTCACGTTCGGCGCGGCGACCAGCACGAAACCGCCGTCGCTGGCCGTGCCGTTGGTGTGCGTCGTGATCGACGCGCCCTGCTCGATGGTCACGTCGCCCGGCGGCTGATACGCACCGCTCAGCAGCGCCTGACTACCGAGCCCGAGCACCTCGTTCGGCTTGCCCCCGTCCCCGGCCGTTCCGCTCGAACTCCCCGACTGCGGATAAGCCAGCCCGCCCGTCGTCCCCGCCGGCAGGCTCAGGAACTGCTGGTTGCTCGCGACGATGCCCGCGGGCGTTGGCACGAGCTGGTTCTTCATGTCGAGCAGGTTCAGCGACGAAGCAACCAGCGAATGCACGTTGACCTGCGATCCGGCGCCGAACAGCACGCCGTTGCGGTTGATTACGTACACGGCGCCCTGCGCGGTGATGTTGCCGAGAATCTGGCTCGGCCTGCCGCTCGGATCGTTGATCCGGTTCAGCACGGCCCAGTTGTTCGCGCCGTTCGTCTGCGTGCCGCCCGATTGATCGAAATTCAGCGTCGTCTGCCGGCCGACGTTCATCGTCTCCCACGTCAGCACCGCGTTCTGCCCGGTCTGCTTGACATCGACGTTCACGTGCCCGCTACTGTCGACATTCTGCGTCGGCGCATTCGCGTTGAACCACAGCACGGGATTGTTCGTATCGCTCGACGCGCCAGCCGCCACCTGCAGCCCGCCCGGCGTCAACCCGTTCGGCACGGTCGAAGGCAGCTTCGCCGCCGCCGCTGCCGCATTCTGCTGCGCGGCAATCTGCGCGGCGATCGCATGCGCTGCATACCCGAGGTTGCGGATCGATGGCTGGCTCGCCTGCAGCGCCTGCTGCGCCGACACACCCAGATTCGGCATGCCCGGCGCGCCGCCGGCACCGCCCGCACCGCCGCCGGACGCACGCGCGGCCGCCGCCCCGAGGTTCATGATGCCCGCCGCGTGCACGTGCGCGGACGCGCCCGCCAGCAGCATCAAGGCCACGGCCCGGACCAGCGGCCGCAGTTCCGATTTCAGGACCGGGCGCGAGCCCGTCGCGTCAGGTTGTCGTGCCGTGCGTGCGCGTGCTGCCATTCTTCACCCCGAATCCTATGAAATTGCGCTGGACGACGGTCGCGCGGAAAGCGGCGCCAATCCGTTTTCGCGCTCGGTCGTTGCAACCGGGATCGACCCCGGCCACTGGAATCCCAAGAACATACGAAGGCCCGATGGCAGCCGCGTGGCGGGTGTTACGGACCATTCGGGCCGCTTGCCAAAGGTCCGTAGCTTTTGTCACAGTCGGCCGGGCCGGTCACGCGGTGTCGCGATGCGCAAGGATGCGGGCCGCGAGCGCCTGCGCCACGCGTTCGACCAGTGCCGGCCAGTCGCCGGGCAGCCCCTGCCGGAACAGCGTCGCGGACGGATACCACGGGCTGTCGTCGCGTTCGAGCAGCCAGCGCCAGTCCGGCACGCGCGGCAGCATCACCCACACGGGGCGTCCGAGCGCACCGGCCAGGTGCACGACCGACGTATCGACGGCGATCACCAGATCGAGCGTGTCGACGAGCGCGGCCGTTTCCGCGAAATCCTTCAGCTCGGCCTCGAACGACAGCACGCCGCTTGCCTCGAAAGCTTCGGCGTCACGCGGGCGCACGCCGACCTGCAGGCTCACGAACGTCGCATCGAGCGCGACGAGCGGCGCGAGCGCGGCGAACGTCATCGACCGGTTTTCGTCGTTCGCATGAACCGGATTGCCCGACCACGCGAGCCCCACGCGCATTCGTCGCGGCGGAGCAGCCGCATCGAGCCGTTCGACCCATGCGGCGCGCCGTTGCGGGTCGGCATGCAGGTACGGCACGTCGGCCGGCACCGTGTCGAGCGTCGTGCGGAACGCGAACGGCAGGCTCATCAGCGGGCAATGCAAATCGAACGCCGGCGCAGGCTGTCCGTCGGCGACGACGCGGCTCACGCCGCGCAGCGTCCCGAGCAGGTCGGCCAGCGCGGCCGGCGCGTCGACCACCACGGTCGCGCCGCGCTCGTGCGCGAGGCTCGCGTAGCGGCAGAACTGCAGCGTGTCGCCGAATCCCTGCTCCGCATGCAGCAGCAGCGTGCGGCCGGCGAGCGGTTCGTCGCCAGTCCATTGCGGGCGGTCCGCGTGACGCCGATGCAGCGTCACGTCGGCGGCATCCCAGCGCGCTTCATGCTGCCGCCAGCCGGCGTCGAAGTCGCCCGTCACCAGACGGCAGAACGCCTCCGACCGGCGCGCGACGCCGTGATTCGGGTCGCGCCGGCTCGCCAGCGCGAAATCGGCAAGCGCGGCTTCATGGTCGCCGAGTTGCTGCCGCGCCACCGCGCGCGTGTAGATCTCCTGCGCCGTCCGGCCCGGCGCGCTGACGGCCGCCGCGTAACTCGCGAGCGCATCGTCGTAGCGGCCGAGCAGTTGCAGCGCGATCGCGCGATTGCACAGCACTTCCGCGTGCGGGCCGCGTGCTTCGAGCGCACGGTCGTAATGCGCGAGCGCTTCGTCGAACGCACCGAGCGCCCGCAGCGCGCCGGCCCGGTTGCGCAGCGCGTCGAAATCGGCCGGTGCGCGCGCGAGGGCTTCGCCATATGCGTGTGCGGCTTCCTCGTGCCGCCGCAGCCCGAGCAGCGCGTTGCCGCGGCCGACCCACGCGCCGACGTTGTCGCGGTCGCGCGCCAGCAGCCGGTCGCTACGCTTCAGCAATTCGTCACGCAGATGCAGCAAGTCGAGCGCGACACAACTCACGAACAGCAGTTGCATGTCGTCCGGCATCCGCGCGAGCGCTTCGTCGAGACACGCCAGCGCTTCGGCCGGACGCCCCAGTTCGATCAGCGTATAGCCGCACGCGTAGACGAGATCGGGCGTCTTGCCGCGCACCACCATCGCAAGCTGAAAGCAATGCAGCGCCTCGTTGCCGCGGCCGAGCGCACGCAACGCATGGCCGCGCTCGGCGAGCGCCGCCGGGTCGTCCGGCGCGATCCGCAGCGCGCGCTCGATGCTGATCAGCGCGTCGGCGGGCCGGCCGAGCGCGCGCAATGCCTCGCCGCGCCGCACCCACGACACCGCGCGGCCCGGCTCGCGCGTCAGCGCAAGATCGTAGGCGCCGACCGCTTCGCCGTGCCGGCCGAGCGCATGCAGCGCGTCGCCACGCGCCGCGTAGGCCTGCGCATGGCCGGGATCGCGCTCGAGCGCCTGCGCAGCCGCGTTCAGCGCTTCACGATGACGGCCCGTGCCGCCCAACGCCTGCGCATGATTCACGAAATTCCACGGGTGATTCAGCCCGGACTGCATCGATCGCGCGATCAGCGGCTCCGCGCGCACGGCGTCGCCAAGCTGAAGATGCACGAACCCGAGCAGATGCAGCGCCTCGACGTGATCGGGCATCATCGCCAGCACACCCTCGTAGAGCCGTCTCGCGCTCGCGTAGTCGCGTTGCTCGAGTCGTGCGCGCGCATTGCGCAGCGCATCGTCGACGGCGGCCCGCAGCGGCGCGGCACCCGCGCCGAACGCCGGTGCCTGCGCCGTGCTCATCGCGCCGCTCCCGCCACCAGCGCCGGCAGCGCGTCGCGCAGCCGCTCGACGACGGGCGCCCACTGTCCGCCTTCCGGCTGGCGAAACAGTCGCGCACCCGGATACCACGGGCTGTCGTCGCGATCGAGCAGCCAGCGGAAGTCGGGCGTGTGCGGCAGCATCACCGCGAGCGGCCGGCCGAGCGCGCCCGCCAGGTGCGCGACCGACGTATCGACGCTGATCACCGCATCCATTGCCTCGGTCAGCGCGGCCGTTTCCGCGAAATCCGTCAGTTCGTCGCCGACGAAGCGGATCGGGCTCGCATCGAGCACCGGACGATCCTCGTCGCGGATCACCTTCTGCAAACTGATCCATTCGTAGCGGTCGTCGAGCAGCGGCAACAGGTCGGCGAGCGTGATCGAGCGATTGCGGTCGTTCAGGTGCAGCGGATTGCCGGACCACACGAGGCCGATGCGCGGCCGGTCGCTCTCCGCCAGCCGAGCGCGCCAGTGCTCGACTCGTGCGGGATCGGCGCGCAGGTACGGCCCGCCCGCCGGAATCGACGACAGGTCGGTGCGGAATTCGAGCGGCAGGCTCAACAACGGGCAATGCAGGTCGAACGGCGGCAGCGGGTCGCCGCGCGCGACGAGCACGTCGACGCCGGAGAGCGTCGCGAACAGCGCCTTCAGCTCGACCGGCGCCTCGACCACGACGCGTGCGCCGAGCGCCTTCACGAGCGGCACGTAGCGGCAGAACTGCAACGTGTCGCCGAGCCCCTGCTCCGGATACAGCAGGATCGTCTGCCCGTCGAGCGGCATGCCGTGCGTCCAGCGCGGCTGCGCGAAATCGCGCCGGCTGCCGTCGAGCTGGCTGTCGCGCCAGCGCCATTCGTATTCGGCCCACCCGGCCTCGAAGTCGCCGATCGACAGGCACAGGAACGCGCGCATGCAGTGCGCCAGCGCATAGTCGGGGTCGATGTCGATCGCTTCCGCATACGCGTGCAGTGCGTCCTCGTGCCGCCGCAGCGCGCGCAACGCGCTGCCGCGATGGAAGTGGGCGAGCTTGTCGCGCGGCGTCGCGGCGATCACGCGGGCGAGATCGTCGAGCGCGTCGTCGTAGCGGTGCGTTTCGAGTCGGACACGCGCACGCGTGAACGATGCGGGCGCATAGTGCGGGTCGAGCGCCAGCGCGCGGTCGCACATCTCGTGTGCGTCGTCGTGACGCGCTACCCGCATCAGCGCGCTTGCATAGTTGCACAGCACGCCCGTGCTGCCCGGCTCGACTTCGAGCGCGCGCGCATAGCTGTCGACCGCATCCGCGAAGCGGCCCAGATGGCTCGCCGCATTGCCGCGATTGGCGAGCGAGCGCGCATGGCGCGGATCGATCGCAAGCGCGCGGTCGCAACGCATCAACGCCTCTTCGTGTCGGCCGAGCTGTTCGAGCGCGACCGAGCTGTTGAAAATCGCATCGACGAACGTCGGGCTCGCCGCGATCGCCGCATTGAAATCCGCCAGCGCATGTTCGGGGTCGTGCAGGTCGAGATACGCGACGCCGCGCAGAAACAGCGCGTCGGCGCTACCCGGCCGCAGCGCGAGCGCGTGACCATAGCTGTCCGCTGCATCGCGGAAGCGGCCGAGATCACGCAGCGCAAGCCCGCGCGCGCGCATCGCGTCGAACGTGCGGCCCGCGAGTGCGATCGCACGATCGCAATCAGCGAGCGCATCGCCGGCGCGGCCGAGTGCGCGCAGCATGTCGCTGCGCTTCACGTAACCGTCGGCGAACCCGGGCGTCAGTTCGAGGAGGCGATCGTAGACCGCGCATGCTTCGTCGTATCGCGCGAGTTGCGCAAGCAGCCCGGCCCGCTGAAACAGCACGCGCTGATGCAGGGGATTGATCGCGAGCGCCTCGTCGAGCCGCGCGAGCGCATCGTGCTCGCGCCCGAGCCCGGCCAGCACCGCCGAGTAGTTCGCGAGCGCGAGCGGCACCGGCTGGCGCTCGACCGAGCGCCGCATCAGCGGCTCGGCATCGTCGAGGCGCCCCTGCTGGAACCGTACCGCGCCGAGCAGATGCAGCGCCTCCGGATGCTCGGGATCGAGCGCCAGCAACTCGGCATAGGCATGCTCCGCATGCTGCAGCGCGCCCTCATGATGCGCCTTGCGCGCGCGCAAGAGCAGCCGTTCGAGCTGCATGGTGTCGGGCGGGCGGCGATCCGGCGCGACCGGCGCGCTCGCAAGTGTCGTCCCTTCCCCGTTCGGTGTCATCGTGTGGCCCCCACTGGTCGCTGTTCGTATCGCGTGTCGTGTCTAACGTGTCATCGGTTCGAGCGCGGCACGCACCGCGTCGATCGCATCGGCCCAGTTGCCGGGTGCCGGCTGGCGAAACAGCCGCGCGGACGGATACCACGGGCTATCGTCGCGCCGGCGCATCCAGCACCACGCCGGCGGGTCGGGCAGCAGCACCCACACGCGCGCGCCCAGCGCCCCCGCCAGATGCGCGACCGCGGAATCGGCCGCGATCACGAGATCCAGCGCGCCGATCAACGCGGCCCTGTCCGCGAAATCGCCAAGTTCGTCGTCGACGTGAGATACCGGCGCATCCGCCAGCCGCGCGGCGTCGCGCTCATGCAGCGGTTGCTGCAGGCTGATCCAGTCGACGTTCAGATCGAACAGCGGCGCGAGTTGCGCGAAATCGATCGACCGGCCGGCGTCATCGGGTCGTGTCGACTCGCTCGCCCACGCGAGTCCGACGCGCAGCCTGCGCCGTTCGCCGAGCAGCGTGTCCCACTGGCGCGTTCGCTGCGGGTCCGCGTGCAGGTACGCGGCAGTATTGGGAATGGTGTCCGCTTCTGTGCGGAACACGTGCGGCAGGCTCGGCAGCGGCACATGGCAATCGAAGGCGGGCAGCGGCTCGCCACGCGCAATCACGCGGGCCGCACCGGTGAGCGACGCCATCAGCACGCGCAACGACGGCTGCACCTCGAGCACCACTTGCGCGCCGCGCGCCGCGACGAGCGGGACATAACGGCAGAACTGCAGCGTGTCGTCGATGCCCGGTTCCGCATGAATCAGGATCGTCTTGCCATCGAGCGGTTCGTCGCCCCGCCATACGGGCTGCGTGAACGGCCGTGCATGGCGCGCGAGCCGCGGATCGCGTACCCGCCATTCGTAGCCGCGCCAGCCGCGCGTGAAATCGCCTTCCGCCAGGTGCAGCGCTGCCCGCGCGCAATATGCGGCGGCGAAGTCGGGTTGCAGCGCGAGCGCGCGATCGTAGGCGGTGAATGCTTCCTCGACCTTCCCCGTTTCGCCAAGCACGTTGCCGCGGGCCAGCCAGTTCGTCGCAAGATCGGGGCGCAGCTCGAGCGCCCGATCGAGCGACGCGATCGCTTCTTCATAACGACGCAGGTCACGCAGCACCGTGCCGCGGTTCGCCCACGCTTCAGCAAACCGCTCGTCGAGTGCCAGCGCGGCGTCATAGCTCGCGAGCGCCGCATCGAAGCGCTGCAGGTCACGCAGCACGGTGCCGCGATTGCACAGCGTGTCGGGCGAGCGCGGATCGATGACGAGCGACCGGTCATGGCTGTCGAGCGCATCGTCGTGGCGCCCGAGTTGCAGCAGCGCATTGCCCCGGCTCGCGAGCGCGCGAGCGTGATCCGGATCGAGCGCCAGCACACGTTCGCAACGCGCGAGCGCCTCGTCCGCACGGCCGAGCCGTTCGAGCACGGCCGCGCTGTCGCAGAGCGCGTCGAGCCGCGCGGGATCGGCCGCGAGTGCGTCGTTGAAGGCGGCAAGCGCTTCGTTGAGGCGGTCGAGCTCGGCAAGCGTACGGCCGCGCTCGGCCATGATCGCGACGATGCCCGGGCGGATTGCGTTCGCGCGATCGAAGCAATGCAGCGCATCGGCCGCGCGCCGCAACGCGCGCAGCACGAGGCCGCGGTTGAACCACGATTCGAACGATTGCGGATCGACCATCAGCGCGCGGTCGTAGGTGTCGAGCGCGTCGTCGAGGCGGCCGAGCGCGCGCAGCGCGCCGCCACGATTGCAGAGCGCGTCGAGCACGAGCGGCGACACCGCGAGCGCACGGTCGAACGACGCCAGTGCGTCGTCGTAGCGGCACAGGCCGATCAACGTATTGCCGTGGCGCACGAGCGTCTGCACGTCGTCGGGCGCCGCGCGCAGCGCGTTCGCGAAATGGCCGAGCGCTTCGTCGACGCGGCCGCGCTCGCCGACGATCGCCCCGAGATCCGACAATGCGCGCACGTCGGGGGCGATCGCAACCGACTGGCGCAGCAGCACTTCGGCCTGATCGGCCGCACCGCGCTGGAATTGCAGCACGCCGTACAGATGCAGCGCCTGCGGATGATCGGGCTCCTTCGCGAGCACCGCGAGGTATTCCCGTGCCGCGTCGTCGAAGCGACCCGCGCCATGCCACTGCTGTGCGCGGCCCAGAATCGCCGCCGCTTGCCATTGTCCGCGCGCGTCGTGTCCCGACGCGCCCGCGTGTGCATCATGCCGGTGCTCGACCGTCACGTTCGCCCCCTTCCCGTTTGCCGACGCCGCCGCTGAACCGGCCGATGGAACCGGTCGCGGCGGTCATGCTCGTCACGAGACTAACGGACGGCCAATAACAGACGTATGACGAAAGTTACGGACCATTTTGTCCGGGGGACGGAACGGCTTTCGGGGCCTCGCCGCGTACGCCGGACGGCATCGCGCTTACTGTCCGATCGGGATCGTCCGCACGTATTCGACCGTCGGCGCGCCCATCGTGACCGAGAAGCGCACCCCGCGCGGCACCGGCACGCCGATCGACGTCGAGTTGCTGATGCCGTGCTGCGCGAGAAACTGCGCATAGGACTGTTCGATGTCAGCCTGGCTCGTCGTCCAGCCGCCGGGCGGGATCCATACGGACACCTGCATCGAGCGCGCATCGTTGCTGACCACGACGCGCACGAGCGCATCCATGTGATGCAGCGCGTCGTCGACTTCGGCAAGCGACGCAAGCGGCTGCGACGCGCTGCGCACGAGTTCGCGCCCGTTGAGCTGGTAGCGCACGACCTGCATCTGCGTCGGTCCGCCGCCGACGCCGAGATGACGCACCATCACGAGTTCGCCCGGACGAATGCGCAGCGGCGGCCCGAACACTTCGTCGGGCGTGACGAGGTTCGTCAGGTCGAACTGCAGTTGAGAGAAGTAGCGGCCGAGCAGACGCGTTTGCGCCAGATTCGACGCGATATCGTCGCGGCCGCGGATCGTCGCATCGAGGCCGCGCCACGACAGCAGCGCGATCACGGCGAGCAGCGTGATCGCGACCAGCATCTCGATCAGCGTGAAGCCTCGGGCACGCGCCGTCGCGCGCGGGTTAGCGGCGCGCTTCATTCTGGATCACCGTGACGACCTCGGCGAGCACGTTGCGGCTCGACGCGGACGGATACACGCTCACGGTCACGCGCCGCACGAGCGGGCTCGGCATCGCGGCCACCGACTGGCGGCACACGAACCGGTAGCGGCCCTGCGGGCATGCAAACGTGTTCGTGCCGACGGACGGCCAGGTCGAGGCGATGCGGATCTCGCCGAGCGCGTTGTCGGCGCTCCATAACGCGAGCAGGCGCATGCGCGCCATGTCGGTATCCGACGCGAGCGCGCCGATCGCGCGCATCACGGCACCCAGCGCCACCGCGACGATCGCCAGCGCGATCAGCACCTCGATCAGCGTGAATCCCCGTTGCGGCGCCCGCGCCGTGCGCGATCCGCCGCGCGCATGGCGGTTGTAGTCGGTTCTGTCGTCGCACATGACCTGCATTCTTGTCGATGGGTCGTCGTCCGGCGTCCGGCGTGCCGATCGCGGCACGCAGCCGCATCGCCGGCGCGACGGACGCCGTGCACGGACGTTAAGCGCCGCGTATGGCACACGCGTGTCGAATGGTACGGACCATTTGGCGCGGGCGGCCCGGACGGACAGGCACCCGGGCGCGCCGCCTCCGCTATCGCGCGACGGGCACGGCACAACGCGGCCCGGCGGGCGGGCAAACGGATGGAAAACGGGAAGCGATCGAAAGAAACACCCGGCAGCGGGTGGTGAGCGGTGAAGGCGATCCTCGGGCGGGATCGACGCGACGGCGTCAGGCGGTCACGGCGGCGTCATACGCGGCGCGGGCAAGCTGGCCGGCGGCATAAGCCTCGGCCTCGCCGCGAAAGCCTTCCCGGCTGAACGCAACGACTTTCACGCCAACGCCGGTCGCCCGCTTCACCGTCAGCGCCCATTGCCATCCGCCGTCTTGTTCAAAGACGTGCAGCGAGGGTTCGAAGGAAGGGTCGATTACGGTCACGCGTTTTACTCCTGCCCCCTTGCGCGCCGCATCGGCGACGCTCGGGGCATGTCGAAAGGGTCGCGCCGGGATACGACGCGCTTCTGCCATTCGACAGTCTAGTCAAGGATTGTTGCGACGCACCATCAGAGGTTTCACTCATCTATCGGTACCGGGCGGTCGATCGAATTTGCCTGAAATCCATATGGGACGGGTCTCAGCGCCGATCGATCGCACACGGTTCGGTACTCATGCGGCAACGTGCCGCATGCTCGACCGCTTGCCTGCATCGGTCGCCCGTGGCTCGCAAAATCGGGGCGCGAATCGCCCGGCGATCCGGGCACCTCGGCGACGAGGATCGTTACCGGCCCGTACCCGCCGGCATCACGCGCCGGAACGTGAGGTTCACGCGTTCGCCCTGCACGCCCGGCGCCTTCGGCACGCGATGCTGCCATTCGGCCCGCGTGCGTCCGCGCATCACGAGCAGGCTGCCGTGCACGAGGCGATACGCATGCGTGACACCGGTCGCGCGATGGCGCAGGTCGAACACGCGCATCGCACCGAGGCTCACCGACGCGATCACCGGCGCATCGCCAAGCTCGGGCTCGTTGTCCGCGTGCCAGCCGAGGCTGTCGAGCCCGTTGCGGTAGCGATTGAGCAGCACGCTGTTGAAACGCGCGCCGCACGCCGCCTCGACCGCGCGCTTCAGGTCGAGCACGGCCGGCGTCCACGGCTCCGGCACGTTGCGGATCCCCGAATACACGTAGACGGCATCCGGCTCGCCCTGCCACGCGGTGAGCCGCGGCAACGGAATGCGTCCGCGCGGCGTGCGGATCGTGTCCTGACGCCACGCGACCTCGTCGATCAGCGCGGCCAGCGCGCGATCGGCATCGGGCGGCGCCAGCCAGTCCGGGTACCAGTCCACGTCGGGAGCGGGCGTGTCGGCAAAAAGATCGGGCGTCGACATGTCGGGAGGAACGGGCGATGAGCGGAGCGAACGGTGCATGCCTGCATACTAGCCAACGGCATCGCACGCCGCCATGCGCTGTCATTCGCAGACGAGGCAGGCTGCCGCCCGCCCGGCTCCCGCTGACGACGGGCGGGCGGCAGCCCCGCGGATGGTAACCGTGCGCTACCCGCCGCGCGTCAGCCGGATCAGCGTGATCTCGGACGGCACGCCGAAGCGGTTCGGCGGCCCCCAGTATCCGGTGCCGCGGCTCGTATACAGCCACAGATCGCCGAAGCGGCTCAGCCCGCCGATCACCGGCTGCTGCAGCCTCACGAACGGCGGCCACGGCAGGAACTGGCCGCCGTGCGTGTGCCCCGACAACTGCACGGTAAACCCCGCGCGGTTCGCCGCTTCCGCGCTGCGCGGCTGGTGCGCGAGCAGGATCTTCGTGGCCACCTCGCGCGGCGCACCCGCCAGCGCCTGCTCGGGATCGCTGCGATGGGCGGGATCGAAGCCGCCCGCCGTGAAGTCGGTGACGCCCGCGAGCACCGCGTGCGCGCCGTCGTGGTCGATCAGCACGTGCTCGTTGAGCAGCACCGTCAGCCCGATGCGCCGGAATTCGTCGATCCACGCGTGCGCGCCCGCGTAATACTCGTGGTTGCCCGTCACCAGGAAGCTGCCGTGCCGCGACTGCATGCGGCCGAGCGGCGCCGTGTGCTCGCGCAGGCGCTTGACCGAGCCGTCGACCACGTCGCCCGTCACGACGACGAGGTCGGCATCGAGCGCATTGACCGCGCGCACGATCCGTTCGACATAGGGCCGCTTGATCGTCGGCCCGACATGGATGTCGGACAGTTGCACGATCGTCAGCCCGTCGAGCCCCGCCGGCAGCCCCTCGACCGGGATCGACACGCGCTTGACTGCCGCCGTGCGGCGCGCGCCGACGAACCCGACCACGGTAACGAACACCGCACCGGCCAGCACGCCGAGCGCCGTGCCGGTCGCCGCGTCTGGCCACGCGCCTTCGTGCCCGAGATGCCGCCATGCAAACACGCCGAGCAGCACGAATTCGCGGAGTAACGTCAGCAGGAGCAGCGACGAGAAGAAGCCCATCACGACCGAGCCGGCCCAGCCGGCCAGTGTCGCGGCCCAGCCTTCGTCGAAGCGGCGCGAGAACATGCCGACCGGGATCAGCACGACGAAGCTCGCCAGCACGAGCGCCGCGATCGTGCGCACGACCGGCGACGCGAACGCATCGGGAATGATCCGCATCCCGACGTACAGATGGAACAACACGCCGATTGCAATGAACCGGACAAAAAAACTTCGCATGGAACGTTCACCTTCGTTGCGATACGGCCTTGACGCTTCCGCGACGTGCGTTGCACGAGGCCGTGAGGCTTCGTTCCGCGCGCCGCGCCATGCGTACGATGGTACACAGATCGCGGCAGCGACGACCGGTCGCCGGGTTTGGCGTCGATGCCGTCCGGCACGGCGCGCGACCGCGCCCTCATCGGCCCGCCGGGCCGCCCGATTACCATGCGTTCAAACGACAATCGACCGCTTCCGCGCTGATTGCGCACCGATTCCGCTCTCCCGACATCGCAAATTCAGCCCGCTCCGTTCGTCTGACGATCCTTTACAGTTCGTTAGCAACCCTACGCGTACCGGCACTGGCAGAATCGCGACGGCCCGGTCTGCGCTGCCCCCGGTTGCGAAAACGCGATGCCGGCCGTGCGGACCGGCCTCCCTGAACCGCCAACGCGCCGCCATGTTGCGCGGGACGGATGGCTGGCGATCCGCACCGCGCTGATTTATTATCGGCTCCGTATCCCGGAACCGTCGTCGCGGCGACGATCCGCATTGCGCCGCGCCCGGCATCCACCCCCACCGTCGAGCTCGTCACATCATGAGAAAAACAACGCCGCGCGCGCCCTTGCGCGTCGCCGCCATCCTTGCGCCAGCCCTGCCGCTCGCGGGCTGCGCATCGCGCGGTGCACCGTCGTACGTCCTGTTCGGCGCATATTTCCCGCTTTGGCTCGTCAGCGCGATCGTCGGCGTGATCGGTGCGATCGTCGCGCACCGCGTATTCGTCGCGACCGGCTGGGCCGCCACGGTGCCCTACCAGCTTGCCGTCTGCACCGCGATCGGGCTCGTGGTCGCCGTGATCGTGTGGCTCACCGGCACGGGGCCGTTCGCATGAAGGCCGCCGGCACCGCCCGCCCCTCCGTCAAAGGCCGCGTGATCGCCCTCGCGATCGTCGCGCTCGGCATCGCCGCACTCGCTTACGCGTACCTCCGCACGACGGCCTACCCGTCCACCGACGACGCGTCGATCGACGCGGACGTCGTGCACGTCGCGTCGCCGGTCGGCGGCCGCATCGTGCAGCTCGCGGTGCATGAAAACCAGCGCGTCGCGAAGGGCGACCTGCTGTACGTGATCGATCCCGTGCCGTACCGGCTGACGGTTGCACAGGCGCAGGCCGACCTCGAGCTCGCGCGCGCGTCGCTCGACACGCGCCGCCGTTCACTGATCGGCGAGCGCTCGAACGCGGCCGTGGCCGCCGAGCAGGTCAAGCGCGCGACGCAGAACCACGATCTCGCGACGCGCGACGTGAACCGGCTCGCGCCGCTCGCCGCGCAGGGCTACGTCAGCGCGCAGCAGTTCGACCAGGCGAAGGTTCGCCAGCGCGACGCGGCCGTGTCGCTCACGCAGGCACAGGAACAGCAGCGCGCGTCCGCGCAGACGATCGGCGACGAAGCCGACGCGATCGCGACGCTGCATGCGCGCGAGGCCGCGCTGGCGCGCGCGCAGCATGCGCTCGAAGACACCGTCGTGCGCGCGCCGCACGACGGGCTCGTGACGGGCCTGACCGTTCTCGCCGGCGAAACGCTCGCGCCGAACCAGTCGATCTTCACGCTGATCGACGCGCGCGAATGGTTCGCGGTCGGCAATTTCCGCGAGACGGCGCTGAGCCGCATCGCGGTCGGCGACTGCGCGACCGTCTATTCGATGATCGACCGCAGCCGCCCGCTGACGGGCAAGGTCGTCGGCATCGGCGCGGGCATCGCCGACAGCGCGCGCATCAACCTGCCGCGCTCGCTGCCGATCGTGCAGAACTCGGTGAACTGGGTGCACGTCGCGCAGCGCTTCCCGGTGCGCGTGAAGCTCGACGAACCCGACGGCACGCTCGTGCGCGTCGGCGCCAGCGCGATCGTCGAGGTCCGGCATGGCACTGCCTGCCGCTGAGGTTCGCTCGCCGGGCCCGCGCGAAGTCCTGCGGCTGCTCGCACCGTTTCCGGGGCGCGCGTCGATTGCCGCGCGGGTCGCACTGATCTGCGCGCTGACCGCGTTCGTGACGGCCGCATACGGGACGCCCGAAGCCGCGCTGTCCGCGTACGTCGTGTTCTTCATGATCCGTGCCGACCGCGTGACGAGCGTCGTGCTCGCGGCCGCGCTGCTGCTGATCGTCACGATCGTGATCGGGCTCGTGCTCGGCATCGCGATCTTCAGCATCGACTATTCGATCCTGCGGGTCGCGTGCATGGCCGTGCTGTCGGTCGCCCTCCTGTACCTGACTTCCGCCAGCAAGCTGCGCCCGGTGGGCGCGATCCTCGCGATGATCGTCGGCTTCGGGCTCGACCAGCTCGGCCTCGCGCCGTTCGGCGAAGCCGCGACGCGCGCGCTGCTGTACATCTGGTTGACGATCGCGATCCCGGCCGGTGTCGCGATCGTCGTCAACCTGCTGATCGCGCCGTCGCCGCGCAAGCTCGCGCACGCGCAGCTCGCGAAGCGCCTGCGGCTCGCCGCGCAACGGCTGCGCGGCGACGATGCGGCACGCGACGCATTCGATGCCAGCCTTCATGAAGGCGACAAGCAGCTGCTCACATGGCTCAAGCTGTCGACGCTCGAAGGTTCGTCGTCCGCCGCCGACTTCGCGGCGTTGCGCCAGGCCGTGGCATCGAGCACCGCGCTGCTCGTCGGCGTCGCGCTGGCCGATCGCGAACCGGGCGCGCGCCTGCCCGACTCATACGCCACCCCGATCGCCGCGACGCTCGACGAGATGGCCGACATCCTCGACCTGGGCGGCTACCCCGTCGACGTGACGCTCACGCTGCCGCCGGCCGACACATTGCCGCCGCTCGCGCGCGTCGCCGTCACGGATATCCATGCGGCCATCACGCGCTTCGCGGAACCGGTCGCAGCGGCCGAAGCGGCGACGGATGCGCCGGCCGCCGCGGCCAACGCGCCGGCGGCCGCGCCCGGAACGCCTGCCGCCGCGCCGCCCGCACCGCGCAGCGGCTTCTTCCTGCCCGACGCGCGCACCAATCCCGACCACATCCGCTACGCACTGAAGACGACCGCCGCGGCGATCTTCTGCTACCTGCTGTATTCACAGCTCGACTGGTCAGGCATCCATACGTGCGTCGTCACCTGCTACATCGTTTCGCTCGGCTCGACGGCCGAGACGGTCGAGAAGCTCACGCTGCGGATTCTCGGCTGCATCGTCGGCGCGCTGCTCGGCACCGCCGCGCTCGTGTTCGTCGTGCCGTCGCTGTCGTCGGTCGGCCATCTGATGGCGCTGGTGTTCGCCGGCGGCTGGCTCGCCGCGTGGGTCGCATTCGGCTCGCCGCGCATCGCATACGCGGGCTTCCAGATCGCGTTCGCGTTTTTCCTGTGCGTGATCCAGGGCGCCGGCCCCGGTTTCGACCTGACGATCGCGCGCGACCGCACGATCGGCATCCTGCTCGGCAACGTCGTCGTGTATCTCGTGTTCACGCGCATCTGGCCCGTCAGCATCGGCAAGCAGATCGACGCCGGGCTCGCCGCGCTGACGGACCAGTGGCGGCGCGTCGCACAGGTCGCGCAGCCGGCCGAGCGGCGCGCGCTCGCGGCCGACGCGTTCGCCCGCCACGGCGCGATCGCGCAGGCGCTCGGGCTGGTTCACTACGAACCGTCGTGGGTGCGTCCGGCCGCCACGTGGCTCGCCACGCGGCGGCGCGCGCTCGCGGAACTCGGCGCGCTCGAAGGCCCGCTGTTCCTGCTCGCCGAACGCAAGCCCGGCGACGCGGCGATCGCCGCGCAGCTCGCGCGCGTGACCGACCCGCGCGACGACGAAGCCGCGCGTCATGCGGATTCGCCCGCGCCGCCGGCCACCGCGCCGGGCCTCGCCCCTGCCGACCCTGCGCGCGACGCGCTGCTGAACCTGATCGACACGCGGCTCGCGCACATCGCCGACGCCGCCCGTCAAGCCACACCGAAGGAGCCTGCCCCCCATGCGCCTACCTGAACCGCCGGCCGCCTCGATCGCCGCCGCCGCCCTCGCGACCGCCGTCGCGCTGGCCGGCTGCGCGACGTCGTCGATCGATCTGGCGCCGGAGGCGTCCGACCGCCCATGGCAGCCGCAAACGTCGGCTGCCGGCGATATCGTGCCGGGCCCGCCGCGCGCGTCCGCGCAAGGTTCGCACGACTACACGCTGCCCGCGTCGCCCGCGCTCGCGTCCGTCTCGCCGCCGGCTGCGCTCGATGCCGCGCACGCGTACACGCTGCCCGAACTGATCGATCTCGCCGAATCGGCGAACCCGCTGACCCGCATCGCGTGGAACGACGCGCGCAACGCGGCGCTCGCGGTCGGCCTGGCCAAGGCCGCCTACCTGCCGAGGTTGTCGGCGACGGCCATGGGCGCATACCAGGCAAACCACGGCTCGACGTCGACGATCCTCGGCGACTCGTCGAGCGACACCACCGTTCACGGCACGATCTCGGCGCTGTCGCTGCAATGGCTGCTGTTCGATTTCGGCGGCCGCGCGGCGCGCGTCGAGGCGGCCGAGCAGGCGTCGATCGCGTCGAACGTCGCATTCACGGCCGTGCACCAGCAGGTGATCCACGACGTGACCGTCGCGTACTACCGCTACGAAGCCGCGCGCTCGCGCGCCCTCAGCGCGCAACAGGGCCTCGCGAACGCGGACGCGATCCTCGCGGCCTCCCGCGCGCGGCTCAAGCACGGCGTCGGCACGGTCGTCGAGCTCGCGCAGGCGACGCAGAACCGCGCGCAGGCCAACCTCGCGCTCGTGCAGGCGAACGGCGCGGAGAGCGACAGCTATCTCGCCCTCGTCTCCGCGCTCGGCATCTCGCCGCTGTCGAAGCCGACCATCGCCGCGCTGCCGAAGCGGCCGCTGCCGCCCGCACTCGGCTCGTCGGTCGACGCGATCGTGTCGGACGCAATTGCGCGCCGCCCCGACCTGCAGGGCGCGTTCGCGCTTGAAAAAGCCAATCGCGCGAAGATCAAGGCCGCGGAAGCCGCGTTCATGCCGAAGATCTTCCTGTCCGCGTCGACGTCGTATGCGAGCGGCGGCACGTCCATCTCCGCGCTGCCCGCGATCGGCGACCAGTCACCGACCGTCAACCTGAACGGCAGCCGCTACGGCGGCGGCGTGTTCCTCGGCGTGACGATCCCGCTGTACGACGGCGGCATGCGCTCGGCCGTGCTGATGCAGGCGCGCAACGACGCGGAAAGCGCGTCCGCCCGACTCACGCGGACCAAGGAGGAAGCCGTCCGCCAGGTCGTCGCCGCGCAGAACGCGGTGCAGACGAGCCTTGCGTCGCACGACGCCGCGAAGGCGCTCGTCGATGCCGCGCAGACGAGCTACGACGCGGCGCTGACCGCGTACCGGAACGGCGTCGGTTCGGTCACCGATGCGACGATCGCGCAAAGCCAGTTGCTCGCCGCGCGCAACGCGGAGGTCGACAGCTATGCCGGTGCGCTGTCCGCTGCCGCCGCGCTCGCGCTCGCAACGGGGACGATCGGCTCGGCGCAGTAGCACGACCGCCGCGAGGCGGTTGACGCACGCGCGCGCCGCCCACTAGAATGCCGGCCATTCTTCCTTCAGGAACCATCGTGGACAGTTGCAGCACTCCGTTGCGTGCGCCGCTTGCCGCCTGAACGCCTGTCCGACGCAGTTCTCCTGCCCGGCTCGCGTTCCGCGAGCCGCACGCCTACCGTTTCACACTGAATGACGCATTCGCGCGGTACAGTACCGCGCGATGACGGCTATCGTCGTGTCGCCTTCGGCCTTGCGCCGCAGCGGCACGGGACGGCACGCGCTCCTTGCACGGCAGGACAACCATGACTTTCGATTTCGCACTCCGCCTTTTCACCGCGTTCGCCTGCGGCGTCGCCATCGGCCTCGAGCGCCAGATGCGCCAGCGCACGGCCGGCCTGCGCACGATCACGCTCGTCGCGAGCGGCGCGTGCCTGTTCGTCACGCTCGGCGTGCTGACCGGCAACGGCGTCGCGGGCGTCACGCAGATCGCCGCATACGTCGTGTCGGGCGTCGGCTTTCTCGGCGGCGGCGTGATCATGCGCGACAAGGGCTCGATCCAGGGCATCAACACGGCCGCGACCCTGTGGTGCTCGGCCGCCGTCGGCGTACTGGCCGGCTCCGGTCATTACGTGCCCGCGCTTGCCGGCACGGGCGTCGTACTCCTCACCAACACGGTGCTGCGCGGCGTCAGCCAGGCGATCAACGCAACCCCGGTGTCGAACGCCGATCTCGTGCGCGAATACCAGATCACCGTGATCTGCCTGACCGCCGACGAAGTGCACATCCGCACGCTGCTGTCGAACTCGATGTACGCGAAGCCGCTGTCGTTCCAGAGCCTCACGAGCGAGGACGTGCCCGACCAGCCGGACCGGCTGAAGGTGACCGCGACACTGAAGCTGCATCCGAAGGATCAGCAGAAGCTCGAGCAGATCGCGAGCCGGATGAGCATGGAGAAAAGCATTTCCAGCGTGAGCTGGACCGCGAAGGAAGCGGAGCCGATGATGGAGTGAGCGGCCTGGCGGCAATGGCATTTCGCGCTGCCGCCCGCCCTCGTTCGAGGTCAGGGCGCCTCGATCAGCCCGGCCGAGATTGCCTTGACGACCGCCTGGACCTTGTTCGTCGCACCCAGCTTCTCGAGGATGTTGTTGACATGGAAGTTGACCGTTCGCTCCGAGATGCTGAGGATCTGGCCGATTTCGCACGCGGTCTTGCCCTCGGCCGTCCAGCACAGCACCTCGCGCTCGCGCGCGGTCAGCGTGACGCCCGCCGCCGGCGACAGCTTCGGCACCATGAAGCGACTCATCAGCGAATGCGACAGGTTCGCGAGCCAGTTCGTCTGGAGCGTCAGCATGTTGATTTCGGCCGGCGTCAGGCGGTCCGCATGGCGTGCGATGCTCAGCAGGCCGAACGCGCCGCGGGCTGCCCAGCTCGATTGCGCGACGCCCACCGACAGCCCGAAATCACGCGCGTCCTGCCACAGCGGGCACGGTGCGATCTGGTCGACGTCCGGCCAGACGATCATGTTGGTGCTGAGCGCGCCGTCGCGAACCGTCGAATCGATCTCGATGTAGTTGTGCGCCTGATAGTGCGCCATCCAGCCGTCGGGATAGGTATCGAAGATGGCTACCGACGGCTTCGATACCGGCAGCGGCACGCGAATGCCATAACAGCAGTATTCGAATCCCAGCCGTTTGGAATAGGCGGCGATCCGCTGGAAGAGCTGCTGCTCGTCTTCCGCGGCACTGAATTGTTGATAGGCATCCTGCCAGCGCAGTTCCATTCATTCTCCGACAACGTCACGCTGTCATACTTGTCAGGTTCCAGCACCCGTTGGACGCTGATACATTCCGCGCATGACTTCACCTTTGCTGCACCCGGTCCCCGGCCCGTCCCCGGACGGCTACGTACGCCTGTCAGAAAGCGCACTGGCCGTGCTTGCGCTCGACCATGTCGCAAGCGGCCTCGACGCGTCGCTGCGTGCGGAACTGCGCGACAGCGCAATCGACGCACGCCTCGCCGGTTATACCGAATGGCATCGCCCGGCCAGCGCCGGCGTCGCTTACGTGACGGTCGGCTGGGACTGGTACCTCGAACGCGCGACGGGCACGTTCGTGATCGCGGGCGGCGACGTCCGCAGCAACGTGATGGCCGTCGACGCCACGGGTGCCGACATCGGCATGCTCCGCACGGCCGCCGCGCTTGCCGCACGGCTCGCGCGCATCGACTGGCCCGCAGCGGTCGCGTCAGCCCTGCTCGGGCACAACGACGCCTATCATGCCGGTCCGACGCTCCAGTGACAACTGGCCCCGCATTCCTCTGACAATTTACGCAGTGCTGGCGCTCTTTATAAGCAAAAGCGGCACGGTTTTCAATCCCGTTGATCAAGAAACCGTTACCACGTCCTGATCGGCATCATTCCACCGTCACCCTGTAAGAGTTACCAGTTACAGCCCCCTCGTGCGGCGCGATGTAATGCGCACATACAAAAGCACAGATCCGAGGACACCATGCGGACCTTCGTTCACGAGGAAGGGCGGTTGCCACACGAACTTGCAGCGGATCTAGGGCGCTATCGGCGCCGTGTGTTCGTCGAACAGCTCGGTTGGGCGCTCCCGTCGGCGAACGAAAGCTTCGAGCGCGACCAGTTCGATCGCGACGATACCGTCTACGTGTTTGCGCGAAACGCGAGCGGCGACATGTGCGGATGTGCGCGCCTGCTGCCGACGACGCGCCCGTATCTGCTGAAGTCGCTGTTCGCCGACCTGATCGCCGAAGACATGCCGCTGCCGCAATCGGCCGCTGTCTGGGAGCTGTCCCGGTTCGCGGCGACCGACGACGAAGGCGGGCCGGGCAATGCCGAATGGGCCGTGCGCCCGATGCTCGCGGCCGTCGTCGAGTGCGCGGCGCAGCTCGGCGCGCGGCAGCTGATCGGCGTGACGTTCGCGAGCATGGAGCGGCTGTTCCGCCGGATCGGCATACACGCGCACCGCGCAGGCCCGCCGAAGCAGGTGGATGGGCGTCTGGTGGTCGCGTGCTGGATCGACATCGATCCGCAAACGTTTGCCGCACTAGGAATCGAGCCGGGGCAGGCCGCCCGGCAAGCCATCGCCGCCTGACCCGGAACGCGCGTTCCTGCCGGGCGGCATCGTAACGAAGGAGAATCAACGTGGACCAGTCTCAGGTCTTTCGCGCGATGATGCCCGGGTTGACGAGCGCCGGCGGCGCCCGCATTACGGTCGCCTACCCGTCGTTTCCACGGCCGCTGCCGCTCGTTCGGCTCGACCGTCGCGGCCTCGTGTTCCGTGCCGCCGGCGCGGCGCCGCTGGTCTGCGGGCTGCCGCGTGCGGCGACGTTGCTGGTCGCGGACGAGCCGCTCTGCTCGCTGCGCCTCGTGATCCGCGACATCGCCCCGGCCGGCGAAGGCCGGCATGACCTGACGATGCAGCCGTCCGGCGCCGCCGGTGACGAATTGCTGTGGCATGCGCTGCGCGATCGCGAGCCCTACCGCCGGCTTCAGCACCCGCTCGCCCCTGTCGACACGTCCATCGCCACCGACGGCGAACCGCACGCACCGGCCGGTGAAGCCGGGCCGCGTCCGTCGCGCAGCGCGGCCTTCCGGCTGCCGTGCCACAGCGACGCGCTGTTCTTTGCCGACTGGCTCGAATATCACTTCGACGAATTGCGCGCGCTGTCGCAACAGCACGGGCCGCAACTGCAGCTCAACCAGCTCGAGCGACAAGTCGCCGACGACGAGGTCGGCGTGCGCTTCCTCTACGACATCGACGGGCATGCGACACGCCACGCGCTGACCGACTGCGCACGCGAGGCCTGTGCATGGATCGAGACGGAGATGCGCGACAAGTTCGCGTTGCCGGTCGCGCAGGAGCGATTCAGCGCGTTTGCGGCGCACGCGCGGGCCGGCGGTATGTGAACGCGGCGCAACAGAAAGTTGTATCGATACAACTAGGGCTTGCCATGACTCGGGTTTTCCCTTAAATTCACGTCTGTCTCCTCCATGTCTCCAAACATGGATTCAGCCCGCTCAATGTAGCGGGCTTTTTCTTGCCTGCTCGAATTGCGGGGCCATACCACCGCCCTCCTTCATCGATTGCCTGCCTGGGCATTCCGGCGCGCCACGAACCGGATCGATTATCATCGGCGGGTCTGCCACGCTCCCCCGAGGCCATCTTGCACGCCCATCTGCGCATTGCCCGCCCGGTCAGCAACCTCGCCCGAACCGAGCGCATGTATCGCGACGCTCTCGACCTGTCTGTTCTCGCACGCTTTGAGGATCACGACGGCTTTTCCGGCGTGATGCTCGGACGCGACGGCCTCGACTATCACTTCGAATTCACGCACTGCCCCGACCATCCGATCGCGCCGTCGCCAACGCCGGAAGACCTGATCGTGTTCTACCTGCCCGATCGGCCAGAATGGGAAGCCGCCTGCGCACGCGCCACGGCGCACGGCTTCATGCCCGTGACGTCGTTCAACCCGTACTGGGAAATATCCGGCCAGACCTTCGAGGATGCCGACGGCTACCGGATCGTGCTGCAGAACGGTACGTGGCGTTGACGGGCGAATCCGCGTGAGTCGTTATGCACCGGCCAGGCCGGCGGCGCGCGCGGCATACACGACGTGCCGACGCAGCGCGTGCCCTTCCGGCAACGCGGGATGGTCGAAATCGCGCGCGGGCTGACGCTGCATGCCGAGCCGCTGCATCACGTGCTGCGATCGTAGATTGGTGTCGGCGGTCCACGCGAGAATCTCGCCGAGCCCGATCCGCTCGAACCCGTCGGCCAACGCGGCAGCAGCCGCTTCGGCGACGTAGCCATGCCCCCATGCGTGGCGAGCCTGCCGCCACATGATCTCGACACACGGCGCCATCGGGTGCGTTGCGCGCACCTCGTGCGACAGGCCGCACACCCCGATCAACATCCCGTCGGCCCGGCGCTCGACCGCCCATGGGCCGAAACCGTACGCATCGAAATGCGCGTCGAAGCGCGCGATGACGTCGCTCGCCTCGTCAACGGACATCGGGCCGCGCGCGAGCCACGCGGTCACGTCCGGATCCGCATGCAGCGCCGACAGCGCGCCCGCATCCACCGGCTGCCAGCGACGCAGCGTCAGACGCGCGGTTTCGATTTTCGACGATGTGGACATGGGGAACAGGATCGTTCAGGCGGCGTGACAGGAGGGTCGTCACCGACCCGAAGGCAAGGCGGACGAAGGGGGAATCGCGATCGTCGCGTCCGCCGGCGACGATCACGGGAACTGATGACGAGAAACGGGCGCCGGCAGCGCCCGCGGGGATTACTCGTTTTCTTCGAAGTAGTATTATGTCCTGCCGTATCTGCCGAAATCAAAAAAGCTACGCCAAATCTTACGCCGACTTCTCCAAGCGAGAGGCGTTATAGCTCATTAAGAGCCTAGGGATCTGGAACTGGGCCGTCAAGCCTCGGGAGATAAGACAACATCGTTATTGAGCTTGGTTAGCTCGAACGTCGGCGCACGCCTGAGTAGAGACACCAACTTCAGTACGGTATCGCCCACTCGCGCAGGCTCAGAACTGCGCGTTCGCTTGAGAACCATATGGCCGCGCTCGAAATCGAGCACATGGATGCCCTGTTTTAATCGAGATCCGGAGTATTGACTCAGATCAAGGAGGTACACCTCTGCCCGTTGACCTGCGTGATGTTGATCCGAAAGGCTGGGATTGATCAGGTGCAGCATACGGAGGTCAGCAAGTGCTTGAAGAGCGCGATACTCCACGGAACGCAATTCTTTGTCCCGGAAATCTACTCGGAAGAATGTGATTTGCTCAGTCGTCAGCAAGAATTCTCGGACTATGTTGAGCGACGCGACCAACTCTCCGGAACGGCCCGACGTAGCGGCTGCATCGTCCTCGAGCTCTTGAAGTTTCGTTTGCCCAGCAATGCCAGCAGCATTGTTGACGTCCTGTACCCCAACTGTCTTGGCGTTCGGCCTCTGACGTGCGGTTTGAATCGAAGCCGCACAGAGCGTTAAGAAGTCGCGCGGCACCCCTCCGGACGCGAGGACCAGCCGGTCTAAGGCGGCTGTACTGAGAACGTTGCTGAGCGGCGATGCATTACATTCTTCAATGTACCCGCGCAGCACGCTCTCCAAGAATTGCTTCGCGCGCTCTGGATGCTCGAGGGTAACGTCGAGATTGATGATTGCAGCATCATGCCCCGTCTGCAATCCGATCGGAGGCACCGGAATGAACCAGCGCGTTTGATGTTGGATTCCAGCAATCTTCAGCCAGACGAGATTGTCTCGGGTGACACCATGAAGAAGGTCCAGAAAATATGGAACCTCCGCGCTCGGGAGGTAGTGAATGTCGTCCACGAACAAATAGATCGTCCGTTGGGCTTGTAGTGTAAATCGTGAGCACTCTTGCTGAAGCAGAGGCACTAATATTGCAACGTCTTGCAATGACGATCCGTTGGCAACAAAGCGCTGCTCAATATTCGCTCTCAGTGCGCGCAATGCATCTAGTCCCGTCTGGGACGAGCGAATCGCCTCCTGCGAAGTTAAGAGTAGGTCACATAGTTTCAAGGCGACCGTTAAGAACGCATGCCCTACACCGAGGCTGCGCAATGACTGTACATTTACCCAGAGAACATAGGCACCTTCATTCTCTAAAATCCGTCGCGCCTCCAGCAGCATCGAAGTCTTACCCACGCCGCGGCGACCGAATATGAGGTGGTGCCGCGGTGTAATCGCGACGCTCAGGCGCTCTTCAACGTCTTGAATATATCGGAGGCTTGGCTGGCTCTCCGACGTTCTAGAGCGGGTACTCAACAAGCTAAGTAGGTCGCCAACTCGCGGATCATGCACGCCCGTGACGGCTTTGTAGTCTTTCTTGCTACCTCCGCTTTTTACCTGGCGGACCGTAACAAAGCCATTTTCGATCTGCGAATCCAGCTCCTGCGCAACCTCAATAGCCCGTTGATAGTTGTGCTCCACTTCCACAATGGCAATTATTTCGCCTGGAAATGTTCGAATTTGAATTGAAAACGGAATGACTCCGGCTTTTCGCATCGCCGCATCTATGATTCCTTTGAGATCTGATTCAAGAACCATTTTGATCCCTTATCTTCCGATTAATATATTTCTGAGAGATTCGCATAAAATCCTTTGCATCCTGAATGAGCGACAGACAAATCTCTTCAAACTCTGCCTCATTAACAGGGTAGGGATCGTAGTCCGCCCGATTTCGCTCCAGGCGCGCCATTTTCAGTTTGTTGCGCCATTGTTCGTAGTCGGGAAAATCAGTCGGCAATTTGCCAGGAAGCGCTGAGTGTTCCTCATGGTCGTCGCCCCCGTAGGACAAGTAAGTTGAGGCGCGAGCCGCGTGATACATGGAGTAGTAGGCTCGACTTACTCCCGTCCGCCAGAGCGGCGGAGTGCAAGCCGCCGCCTGCCCCGCATCTCGCAATTTCGACTTTGCCAACGTCAATCGGTCTTTGGCTACGCGCGCGCGGAGGCGATCAATCGAGGATCGGGCTCGGAGAGCAAGGGATACCCCGTCTGCGAAGTTTTTTAGCTTCTCTATCTTTGCTTTGGAAATAAGCAAGAGTTCGCTGTCTGTAATTCTTGGCATAGCTCTTCACTATCACAAACTTGATCGAACAGTAGCGACCACTTGCGAACTGGCAGGCGGATCGATCACGGTGACACATATCATCTCATACAAGGTTGCTGTTCCGTGCATGGCGCCCCTGCCGCCGCACCACTCCGAACGCGTAAAACTCCCCGAAGTTCAAAATTACTTGGGCTCTGCAACCATGTCGTCGGCCGGATAGCGCTGCAGCATCGCGCGCGCCGCCTCGACGTTCGACGTCGTCAGCCATTCCTCCCAGTCGTCGGGCCGCAGGATCACGACCGCGCGCTTTTCGTCATCCGGCTTGTGCATCCGAGAAAAAATCGGGTGCCCCTCACCGTTCACCGTGATCATCGACATCGTGTGATGCTCAGCCCCGTCCGGGCTCGTCAGCGTCCGCCAGATGCCAGCGACGCACATCGTTCGCCAATCGGTCAACCCAATCCGGTGCCACACGTTCTTCCCCGTCTCGTAGCACGGCTCGTAGATCCAGTCGGCCGGGATCAAGCAACGGCGCCCGGCTCGCCAGGCCGGCCCGTACAACGGCGACTTCCCGAGGTTGTCGTCGCGCACGTTCATGGTGCTGCGCATGATCGGCGGTTTCCGGCCCTGCTCCTTCGCCTTTTCGATGTTGGCCTTCTGCAGCGCTCGCGGCCAGAAGCCGAAGCCGGCCGCCAATGGTCTGAGCTTTCCGTCGACATTCGCGACGATCGGCGCGAGGTAGTCCTGGTAGATCTCCGGCTTCCACGGGAAGTCGCGGTACAGGTCGCTGAACGGCTCGATCCGAAGTTCGCGGATCTCGTAGTCCTCGTGTGGCGCTCGGTAGTTTGTACACATCGCCCGCCCCCATTTTTCCGGCCTTGACTAGGATAGGTTATCGCGAAATATACTGTGTTTTTATACAGTGGTGATGGCGTGATCAAGCCGGAGTGGGCTTACATCTGGGAGTACGGGTTCCAAGGCGACAAGACGCGCCGAAGGACGCCTGTCGAGCTCACGAAGCAGGAATTTGAACTGTGGATTGATCAGGACGAGAGGTCGACGTTCCTGAGCTCGTGCACGCCGGTCGAAGCCACCCGAATTGATCGCAACCGCGTGCCGCTCACGGATCCACGCTTCAAGTTGAAGCCTAAGATGCCGGAATTTGATGCCCCGTCCGATGCCGAGCTGCGAGCCCTATGGCGCGAGTACACGGATCTGAAGGTGCGCTGGCTGATCCTCGAGATTCTTGCTCTTCGAAAATCGCTGGACAGGATTCAGGAGTGGTTCGATTACGTCGACAAGAACGTCGCGGATCGCGGAGAGCTCGGCGGTGGGAATGGAAAATTTCAGGAGCTGCGCCACCTTCTCAGGAAGGAAAAGGGGCGCGCTGGGATGATGTGACGTGCGGCAGCCATGGCTGCGAGCTCGTCAAATGTGGAAGGTTTCAGCGCGCGGCAGCCGTCAAGGCGTCGTAGTCGCGCTCGCACTGCTGGCCGGCGATGCGGGCGCGGTCAGCGTACTCTGCCAGGTCGCCCGCGCGCTGGTCAGCGCGGCTGAGCACGTCGGCAAGCAGATCGAGGGCGTCGCCGGCTGCCGGGCTTCCGGTGGCAGCGGCGGAATGGCGGGCGGCTGCGACGAGCTGATCGACGCGCTGCTGCAAGCTGCCAGCGGCAGCACGAGCGGCAAAAGCATCCGCAAGCGCATCCGTTCTTTGTTTGTTCGCATCTTTTGCGATCTCCGATTGCGCCGCAGTGCGGCGTTGTTCCTCATTGCGGGCAGCCTCGACGGCCATCGCTCGATCCTTAGCGGCATCGGCGCGCATGCCCGCGATCTCGCGAGAACTGGTCGCGTGAACAACATAGGCGCCGGCCGAGAAGCCCGCCAGAAAAGTCAGCAGATACGGCAATAAGGCTTTCACCATCACAGCCCCCGTTCGCATAACGAGCGCTCAAACGCGCGCCGTTTCACCAGCCCCGACAGCACGCGGCCACCGCCATACACCCACTGCGGCTTGCCACCGTCCGACTCATTCATCGCGCGGCATGCCCCCTTCCAGTCTCCCGCGTTGAACCGCTTTGCCGTCATGCTGCGGCAGTAGGCGCCTGCCCCGACGTTATAGGCAAAGCTCACGCCCGCTGCGAGCTGATACGGATGCCCTTTCAGACCGGGCGTGCATTTCAGCGTCGGCTCCGCATGCTCGATAAGACGCTGCTCAAGCCGAGCGATGCATTCGTCGTGCGTGAAGCGCTGGCCAAGCTTCACGCCCTTCGTATCGCCGAAGCATCCGGTAATGATCCCGATCGGGTCCGGCGCAGCGACCAACACCTCGCCCTCAAACTTCGGCACCGCGGAAAAAAGAAGGGCTGCCGCAGCAGCCCCCACAACACCTACAAGCGTCTTCTTCGGCAAATCAGCCATCGTGCCTCTCCATCTCCATGATGCGCATCTCCGACTCGCGCTGTTCCCGGCGATCTTTCCGCCACATAAAAAAGAAATTGAGTCCGAACGTTGCGAACGCCGTCAAAATACCGACGATCACCCCAATATCAGTCAGCGTCAGCGATGACGCCACAGCTGTAACGCTCCCCACGTAGCTCGCCACCTCTGTTGGACTCGCTCGCATCTATTCCCCATAACGAAAAAGGCCGCCAAAGTTTGGCGGCCGATCAGACAATCCCCGTTGCATCCAGCACCATGAAGCGCGAATGCCATTGCTCTCGAAATCCTGACCAGTTCGGCTTTCGTCCACCTCCATACATTGTTGTGCCCCACGACACCGTATTTCCGCTCACTCGAATCGAACTTAGTTCGACGCCGGCAGGGTCGTAGCTCCAAGCCTGACGAACCGGGTAAATTCCGGACACGATGACGGGCACGCCGTATGCCCGCGAATCCCAAGGCGCACCCGGCGCTCCAAGTGTGTCCCACCCTGTTCCCGGCAGATACTCGTTGTAAATCACATCGAGCACGCGCAGAAATGGCCTGGACGAATCTGCGATCAGGTCACCCCTCTCGTTGAATACCTGCAGACCAAAATTTCCGGCTGCCGGCGGCACACGATCAAACAGAAAAAAGAAGACAGTGCATGGCCGCTCGGTGATAAACGTCAGCGTGTAGGCGTTGCCGCTTCGGTCTGTACGCCATACTGTGACCCCGACGCCATCGGCCGCATACACGCCATACATAGGTCCAGCAGTCGAGTTGAACGAGAACGACACATTCGGCAACGTTGTGTAGAACGGCTTACCGGCATCGTTTAGCGCCAGGTGCAGCACCCCGTTCGCCGAATTCGCCGACATCGCCCGCACCATTTGATAGTTCGGCGTTGATCCGTCTATCTGATACACGCCAGTATCAGTAAATGCTTGAAATCCCGCCGGCATCAATACACTCCAAAGACAATCCAACCCGGAACCTTCACGTACGCGTTCGATCCACTGGCATTACCGCTATAGCGCCAGGTCACGCCCGACCTGTCGATAGACAAAACTGGGGACGGCTCCGCGCCAGACACGCGGTAAAAAATCTGATCAGGCATAAATGCCCAAAACGGTTCCCCGCCGGACATATCGGCCGCAACGCCCCCGTCATTGCCGCCCGTGTGCACGATCCCCACAACCCGCCCCGCGCGCGAGTGCGCATCCAGAATCGGCCGACCGGCGCCATCGAAAATCTGAAGCCCTGCCGTCATCACCACATCCCCATGCGCACGCGCAGTACGCCGTTGCCGTCATAAACACGCACGCTGCTACCGTCGAGGACCAGTCGATTTCCGCTGCCGTTGGACGCGTTGATCTCGAACCAGCCGCTCTTATCGAGCCGCCAGCCCTGCTTTCCCGCAACATAGTTGTCGGACTGGATATAGCTGCCGATCATCGCGTTCGTGATCCAGCCGGCACCGATGAGCGCCTGACGCAAGAACACCTGCCCGCCCTGCACCACGAACGGCACGATCGACGAACCGCCGTTGTTCGGGTCGACGACCGCGAAGCGCTGCGCCGACACCAACACCTGTGACTCGACAACGCCGCTGTCGTTGTTGATGCCGATCCCGATACCGGCGATGTATGTGCGACCGTCCGACGTGATCTGCGTCTTGATCTGGTACGACGCCGAAACGCGTCCATTCAGATCCGCGTACGACTGCGCGACCGTCTGGACTGCCGCGGCATTCTCGTTGGCCTGCGCGCGTATCGTCGTGATCTGCTCGGCCTGCGCGCTGATCGCATCCACACGCGCTTTCGACTCCGTACGAATGTCCGCACGCAACGACGCCTGCCCTACCTGCATCTGCGCGGAAACAGTGTCGAGCCGTTGGCCCAACGCCATATCGGCCTCGGCACGCGCCGATTGCTCCGAATAGACGCCGGCCATTACCTGCGTCGATCCGGCCGCC
Organism: Burkholderia sp. Bmkn7; assembly: GCF_041103175.1. Classification (NCBI taxonomy): domain Bacteria; kingdom Pseudomonadati; phylum Pseudomonadota; class Betaproteobacteria; order Burkholderiales; family Burkholderiaceae; genus Burkholderia; species Burkholderia sp. Bmkn7. The sequence goes on from NZ_JBGCUH010000002.1 coordinate 2,680,402, forward strand.
TGGCCGCTGTCACCTGCCATCGGAACATTGATCTGTGCCGACACGGAGTCAATACGGCTGGCCAGTGCGGAGTCCGCCTTTTGTCGAACCTGCTGCTCGGTGATGATGTCCGCCTTGTTCTCCCCAACAGCGACACTTACAGCGTCGATTCGCTTCCCGAGCGCGCCGTCGCCATCCTGACGCGCTTGTACTTCCGATTGAATCGACGTCGTTGCTTCGCCAACCTTCACGACGACTGTGTCGACGCGCTTGCCAAGAGCACCGTCTGCATCGATACGCGCAGCTTCCTCTCGCTTCACTGCGGCCGCCGCGTCTCCGACGCTCGCCGTCACGGTATCGATCCGCTGCCCGAGCGAACTATCGGCCGACTGCCGCGCCTGCTGCTCGGACGCCACAGCCGCACCACGCTGGCGCGCTTCTTCGGCCACCGCGTCGGCTCGATCCTTCGCCTCTTTCGTGATCGCATCAGTGCGATCCTTCACCTCCTTCGCGATCGCTGCTGCGTTATCCGTAACGCCCTGCTGAATCCCGGGAATCGCGTCGATCGGCTTTTTCAGATCCTCGCCGAGTGCCGAGTGCGAGATCTGGCCAGCAAAATATTTCTCGTACTCGCTTTGGTTCGTCGACGGCTGACCCTGAACCCCGGGACCATTCGCCGGAAACCACGGGCCGATATTCCCAGTCGTGTCGACGAGCCGCGCCCAGAAATAGAACACCTGGCCGACCGCGAGCCCCTGCATGGACGTCGACGCTTGCGGGAACGCGTAATCCGACAGCTTGATCGCATCGGCACGGTTCGGCGTGCGGCTGTACCAGAGTTCCGTGCGTTGCGTGTCGCCGGCAGTACCATCGCCGGGAAACGCCCAGTCGAGGTTGATGCCGTATACCACGCCCGCCGCTTTGAGCGACACGACCGCCGGCGGAAGGCTCGTTTTTCCCTTCAGTTGCGTTTCCACACTGGTGGCCGGCAGCGACGTGACGTTCATCACGTTTTGCGCACGCACGCGCGCAACGTACCGCCCCTGATAAATCCCGGGCACCTCGACTTGCAGCCCGCCCGTATGCGGCACGCTCACCCACTCGCCGTTATCCTTCCGCCACTCCGGCAGGTATGTCACAGCGTTATTCGCGGCATCCCACGCGATGACCATCGTCGTTTTCGAAATGCCCTGGTCGACCGCCGAATACGTGGTAATCCGAACGTTGGCCGGCGGCGCCTGCACAGACGGCGGCACGACCGTCACCGGCCTCTGCTGAATCTGTGCGCCGTCGTCGATTGCCGCGTACTTCCCCGGCTCGTGCATCGTCGCCGTGATCGTGTACTCGATGCGTCCGTCGTCGTCGCCTTCCTGAACGCTCACGATCCGATAGAGCTGCGCCGCGACCTCCGCGTTTTCCAGCATCCACACCGCACCGGGCACGGGATCCGCGTCGAAGCGATCGGCCAGCGTGAGCACGTCGCCGTTGACGGACTTCACGGCACGGTACTGCGCGACACCTGACGGCAGAATCGCCGTGAAGCGATCGCCTGGCGCCACGGTAGGCGCCTTGTCGAGCGTGACGACGTTGCCGGCCGCCGCTCGAATGCGCCCGCCGATGCGTCGGCCTGCCTTTCGCGGATCGGCGATCGCGATCACCTGCCCCGGGCCGACCAGCACGCCATCCATCCCGACCTTGAACGACACCGTGCCCGACTCGTAGCGCGACGTCAGGAGAAGCCACCTACCGAGCCGATGCGCTTGCGCCTGTGACGTGCAACCGAACGCCGTTACCTGCGTCTTGATAACGCCGTACCGCGCGATGCCGTCGTCGTCCGGCACGTACTCGACCGCCTGTTTGTACTGGTTCGACGGATCGTTGTAGCTCACAAGCGCGACCGTGTATCGCGTCTTGCGCTCGCTACCCACGTACCGGAACGCACCGTCGATCACGTTCGCCGCGGTGTACACGTAGACCGGATCGGACGGCATGTCCGCAGCCGCGACCACCGCGCCCGGCCCCCAGTACGAAATGCCACGGAACACGCTGGCGATATCCTGCAGAACCTTGTACGCGTCGGCCGCCGACTGGATCACGCAATTGCACGTGAAGCGCGGCTCGACTCCGCCCCGCCCATCCGACACCATGACGTCGCAATAGCGCGCGATCTCGTACAGCCCCCACTTATCGATCATCGACGCGTCGACCGTCTTGCCAAACCCGTAGCGATCGTTCAGCAGCAGGTCGTAGAAAATCCACGCCGGGTTGTTCGTCCACGCCGGCTTGAACGTCCCGTCCCATGCCCCCGAGTACGCTCGCGTCTCGGGATCGTAGTTCGACGGCACCCGAACGATCAGGCCGCGAATGTGGTACGACCGCACTGGCACCTGTGAGAACGACCGCGCGTCGAACGTCATGCCAACGAGCGCCGTCATCGGATACCGCAGCTTGCGGTCGATCACCTCAGTGATCGCTTCGATATTCACCGTGTCCGCGATCAGCGAACTGTGTGCGTTCGGCGTGATGCGGCGCACGCGGACCAACCAGCCGGTTGTCGCACGCGGCAACTCGATCCGGTGCGAGCGCTCGTAAAGCGACGTCGTTTTGCCATCGAATGCCGACGACAGCACCTGTGCGTACGAGCCTCCGTCGACCGACAGATCGATCGCATATTCCACGCGATAGCCGAACACGCCGGTCGCCGGATCGCTCTTTTGGAGCGCCGGCACGCCGAAGCGAACACGGACTGCCGACAGCTGCGTATTTTGCAACTGGCGCACCCACGGTGCATCGGAAGTCAGCGGCACGGCTACGGCCGATTCGCGCTCGACCGCCGGAAAGCCCGGCATGAATTCCTGGTCGAGCGTGCCCGTGCGAACGTCGACGCTGTAATTCTGGAAGTTGACCGACCCGTCGGAATTCTGGATCGGCGTGCCGTCAAGGAACACCGACTGCATGCCCCTCACCAGACCGACGATCGGGCCTTCGGAAATGATGTCCAGCACCTTCGCGCGTGCGATCGAGTGCAGATTGTCCGGCGATTCGCCGCCGCCACTCCCACCACCGCCGCCGCCTTTCGCACCGTTGATTCGCTTCAACCCCGATTCCGCGTAGATCTTTTTCACACCTGATCCTCTGTGTAGATGCCCGAACTGGCCACCTTCGATCCGACGACCATCTCTCCGTATACGAGCGACACCGGCTCGCCTTCAGCAGCGCCATTCACCGGTCCGTTGAAGTAGTACGACGTGCCGTTGTCCGCGACGCCAGCGAGCCCAGCCTGTTGCGGACTCAGCATCTGCGTGATGCCGCCGAGTGCCATCGACACGCCCAGGCCGATCAGCGTCGGCTGACTGAACACGAAACCAGCCACGGCCAGCGCCGCACCGAGAATCGTCTGGAACAGACCACCGCTCTTGCTGCCGATGATCACCGGCGCAATCCGGATCGCTTCGCCGCCAACCGGCGCACCCAGATCGCCTTCGCTCAGGTTTCGGCGGCCATTGAACACCGCAAACGTCAACCCGTTGTCGCGCGCGTCGAGCAGGAACTTCTGGAAACCCGGGATCAGCACCGAAAGCGCGCGCACGGCCTCCGCGGTCGACGAGACGGCCAGGCGATGCACCCGGCCAAATCGCGCGCCCGCGATCCCGTAAAGCCTCACCTCGCGCAGCTTTTCCATCACTTCGCGCCCCCAATGTGCCTCAACACCGTCGTGCAGCTGTCGCGCCACATCGAGCCCCACACCGCGCGGCACGACAGTCGCCCGTGCACGTGATGCCCGAACATGCCGTCGCCGAGATACACGCCCGCGTGATTCGGCACGCCGTTCTTGCTTCGGATCTGCATCAGCAACACGTCACCCGGCTCGAGCTGTACGTCGATCCCGACGTCGAGAAAGCCGGCATCCTGGTAGTGCGCGATATACAGATTGGACCGGCCGTCGTCCCACCAGCCATCTTCACGCTCGAAATCCGGCAGTACGACGCCACGCTCGGCGAGGTACCAATCGCGCACCAGCGAATAGCAGTCCAGCACGCCGTGCAGGAACTCCCTGCCATAGAGCGGCGCAACGTATCCGCTCGGGCCGAACTCGCACCAGTCGTCGACACCGATCGTGCCGTCGGCCTGCACGCCGAGCGAGACGATCACCCACAGCGGGATGCCGGAACGCTCGCATACTGTGCGGTCCGCCATGCTCGGCTGTGCCCGTCCGTTCGGATGTGAGTGCACGAACGCGAGGATTTCGCCCATGTCCTCCGCATCCGCGTAATCCTCGGCCGCGAGCCCGAATTGCTCAGTGGGCCCCGTCGCGATGTTGCGGCCGGGCACGTACACGTTGCCGGCCGCCGTGCCGACGACGAGCCCGCAGCACTCGCGCGGGTACTCGGCGAGTGCGTGTTCTGCGATCGCCTGCTTGATTCGTTCGTCCATAAAAAAACCCGCCGGGTGGCGGGTCCGAGAAGAGAGGTTGATCGACGGTCTAGGCGAGGGTGTCGCACAAGAAGCCGCCGTACGGCAGCGGGTTGTTCACGCCGTACCGGCATTCGCATCCGCTAACTTTCTGGCTACAGCGATCGAGCGCTGGATCGCTCACCGGCTTGTCGTACTTGTCGAAGTACACCATGCCGACATATCCACATTCGGGACCGCGATAGCGCCACTGGCACGTGCCAACAATCTGGCGCGCCGGCACCTGATGCCCGCCGAAGTCGAGCGGCGACGACAACGTGAACTCGACCTGCACGCCCGGTTGCTCGTCGCTTTTCTGCTCGATACGCCACTGCTCGACCGGCCATTGCTCATTCGGGTCCGCAGTCGGGTTGCCGTCGGCAAAATTCACCGCGTCGAGGTACTTCGCCAGCGTGCGTCGGCGGAACACCTTCGCGCCGACAAGATCACCGAGCGCGACGCACAGTGCGGTGATCGTGCCATTGATGTCGCCTACCGTCAGTGTCGGCGCCGGCTGCCGAGCGTCCGATGTCCGCTCGAAGCCAGCCGCCTGGATCGGCCAGGGCTTATATTCCCGACCCTGCCACACGATCGACGTCGACTGCAGGTGTCCGTGAAAGAGCAGCGCGTCTCCGCCAATTTCCGCGCAGTCGACTTCTAACAGCTCGATGCGATGCCCCGGCTCCAGCTGCTGAATATCGGCAGTGATGCTCATTTTTCCGGCTCCAACGCCGTGATACGCTTCATCGCCTCCTGCAATGCTTCATCGATCTCAAGCATTCCTTGCAGGAGAGGCCCAACCATGTTCGCGTAGTTGACCCCCAGATATGGCGTGCCATCCTCGGCAGATACCCCGAGTTCCTCCACTACCTCCGGAAAGACCTCGCCTACCTCCTGGGCAATGACGCCGACGCCGCGAACCTCATTCATCACGTAATAGACGCCCCGAAGCTTGCGCAGCTTTTCCAGCGCGCCGGTAATCGTCTGAACGTCCGATTTCAGGCGCGCATCCGAGGTTTGCGTCACCGAATAACAGGTGATCGGCTGGTATGCACCGGAGGATCCGTTGACCACCTCAAGCGTGCTAGTGTCGGAAGTGCAACGCAACTGCACCACGGACGCTCCGTTCTTGCTCGCTAGGGAAACCGACGCCATACCAGTCGGCGCCACTACGCAGACGGGAGCATTCGCATATGCACCATTCACGGGATCTTTCGTGACGACGATACGCTGCGTGAAGCTCTTCAGGCCGGTAACGGTCTGGACTCCGTCGAGATCCATCGGATTCGCGAGGTTTCCGGAATCCCAAGGAACCCTTCCAGCAAAGGTTGGACGTCCCGCATATGCAGGTGCGCCACCCAGATACGCAATGCTCGCCTCCTGAGAGTACAGCGATGGTGCATATCCGTTTTCAACCTTGATCCTCCGAATGCTGCAACCGTAAGCAGGCGCACGGGGGGCGAAGTCTGCAATCCTGCAGACGCGGATATACGCGGTATTTTCCGGAGTTATAACTGTTACGCTACGGTATTGCCATCCGCCCGTACCTGCCGCTACCGCAACCGATCCTAATTCCGACAACATCGACTTCGATGCATCCAGCGCCTCAATCTTGATCCGCGCTTGGCCCTGGGTCATGCCCTGCGCATTAAGCTCAGCAGAGAGATTTAACGCCAATCGAGGGGCGCACGGAATCAAATCGGCGTAATCCAATACATAGTTTCCCGACGTGATTGGCGCAAGATTTGAAAAAAATGATCCCTCTGCGTAGCCCTCTTGAACCACACCCAAGCCGCTCGACGCCCAGCCGATATTCCCCAACTCCCCTGAGCCATTCAGGAGAATATTCGCTCCGTTGAAGCCCCCCACCTTCCCGCTCGCCGCGACGTTTCCTGCAATTCCCCCTGCGGCCGATATCGTCCCGCCAACCGCAAGATTACCCACGACCGACTCATTTCCCGAACTCGCCCTCCCGCGATACAAAACCCACCAGCCGGTGGAGCCGTTCGTGTCCATCAAGACGGTTTCGAATGGCTGAAGTCGGTCAAGTCCGATGTAGTCGCCCGATCCGTCCTCGACCGCGAGCGTCACCACGGTGGTTCCGAAGTTGCGCAGGAAAATCACCTGGTCAGCAGCGCACTTCTTCGCCGACGGCACTTTGATCGTTCCTGCGTTCGCTAGGTTGATTCCAACACGACGACCGACATGCTCGTCAACCGTCAGCGTGCGCGGCACCGTAATGCTGGCTCCCGCTGACGCCAGCGCCACCTGAGTTCTCAGGATGTCAACGTTCGTGTTGAATTTAGTGTTCGCGACACGTTGGGTATCGCCGCCATCACCACCAGGCGGCGCACCCAGGTTTGCCTTTTGAAGTTCTGCCATGTCATGTCCTACGGTGCAAACGTCTGCTCAAACTGCGCTGTGATCGTGTACACGCGCCCGCTTCTCACCGGCTCGGTGTACTTCTCACACACGAACCGCGCCTGCGACCGAAGCGGCGGTGTCCAGAAAAACGACACCACACCGGCATGCGCATCGAGGAACGCTAGGATTGCCGAGATCTTCTCGGCCTTCCCCACGAATCGAAGGCTGTACGACGGCACGCGGTTGTTGAGGCCATCGGCCGCGCGCTGCGTATACCCATCGCCAAAACTGGCCTTTCGCACGCGCAGCGTTGTATCGCCGCCGAAACCCTCAACCGTCGGCGACCAGTTAAACGTGTCGGTCATCACCCCATCCCATTTTTCAGTTTCCAGAGCGCGCCACCCTGACGACTTTCGACCGCGATCAGCCCCTGCACCATCTGCGTGAGCTTCTTCACGAACTCGGCGCTCGCCATCGTCTGCGCCGCATTGCCCGTGCCACCCTCGATCGTCACTGGGATATTCAGCTCGATCCCTCCGCCCTGCGAGCCGAGGCCGCCCCCGCCGGCCGGTCCGCCGCCGACCAGTCCGCCATTCGCAAACTTCGCGAAACCGAGATCCTGTCCGCTGTTGATCGCCTCCAGCAGCCGAAGCACGCCGGGTTTGCGCACCGCCGCAGCCTTCACCACGAATTCCTCGTTGGAGAGCCACGCCGGAATGCTGTCGCTCGTCGACGTGCCCGGGCCAGTGACCCGCCCGCCGGTAGCCAGGTGGAAACCGTACGCGTTGCCGCCGCCCGCTTCGAACACGTCGGACATGCCGCCCGCCACACCGCCGAGCAACGACGACGCACTGAAGCCACCCGCGCCTGCCGCGCCGAGACCAAGCGCCGAGCCGAGCGTGCCGAACACCGGCGCCATCGCAGCGCGCGCGGCGAAGCGCGCCAGGTCCTCGATCATGCTGTTGACCAGGCCGCGGAAATCCAACTTACCGGTCGACACGAACGAGGTGAGCGCGTCCTCCATGCTGCGGAACGAACTCGTAAACGCTTCCTCCGCGCGCCCTGCCGCGTTTTCCGCCGATTCCTGATACAGCGCCACGGCGCGGCTTGCACCGACGCGCCAGTCGCGCTGCACCGCGAGCCGCTGCTCGACATACCCACGTTCGCGCTCGACCTGTTCGGCTTCGGCCCGGTTAATCCGATCAATCTCGGCCAGATACTCCGGCGACCCGAGCGTGCCGTCCTTCCGAGCGCCCTTCGTGAAATCGTCGCGCCGGCGCCGGAATTCATCGCCGACGCGGCTCGTCGCCTGGTTCAGCTCGCGCGCGTTGTCGCCCATAGGCATCGCTGCGAGCTCCCGCTCGACCTCGCGTTGACGCTCCGACGCGTAGTCGGCCAGCTCCGCGTCGATTTGCGCGCTGCGCTCCTTCAGCTTGTTGATCGCTTCGTGATAGCGCACCTCCTTCTCCAGCTGCACCGCGCGGTCGTATGCCGCGCGAATTGCAGCCTGATCACGAATCAAGCTCCTGTCGCCGTCGGTCAGCTTCGTGCGTTTCGCGGCCAGATCGGTCAGCTTCTGGTCGAACCCGATCCGATCCTTCTCCGACTGCGTGAGCTTGTCGGTTGCGACCGCCTCGACGCGCAGCTGTGCAATGCGTTGCGCGATGTTGTCGAGCATGCGCTGGCTTTCCGGCTCGGCGCGCGATGCTCCTGACCGACTCTTGTGTGCCAGACCTGGAGCGTTGACGGAAATCCGAGATGCCTGTTCGGCGCTTTCCGTTACCGTGTCGTCATAGGCTTTCTGACCAAGCACCTTTGCGCGGGCTCGAGCAACGTTGCCAGCGACCTCTCGTGCAACTGTGTCCGGCGTACCCTCGACGATGCCGAACTTCTCGAAATGCTTGCTGGAGATGGCGGCCTGATAGTCCCCGAGGACGCGGGCAACCTCCATCTGCTGATTCATCAGCGCAAGTTCGCGCGTCAGATTGTCGATATTCCGGCGAGCACCGGCCTCGGCCTTCGAATCCTTGTCCTGAATCGCCTTTTCAAGCGCTTTGAACGCGTCCGCGCGCCCAGCGATCAAGCCCGCCTGCCGCGCCTCCGCCGTGTTCGCGCCCTTCGTTTTTGCTTCGTATTCGGCGCGTTGCTGCGCGGTCATGCCGATAACGTCGGAGGCCTCTTTCAGCTTTTCGACGTATTTGTTCCAGGCCTCGGCCGCCATGCCGCCCGCGAAGAAATTGTTTTCTTCCGTAAGCAGTCGAATGCCATCGGCCGCACCGCGCGCGGCAGCATCCATTGCGGCGAGCGTGCGCGTGCCCTTGTCGGCCGCAGCGCCGGCCGTATCGATCGCCGACGCGGCCTGCACCAGCTCGGAGCGAAGCTCGTCACCGCCCTTCGTCGCATCGATAAAAACACCGACCAGCGACGCAAGCTCGCGCGACTTCTCGTCGACGCCGAGGTTTTCGGTCTTGATCCGGTTCAGCCCTTCGATGAACCGATCGAGCGCAACCTGATTCTCGTCCGTGATGATCGGCGCGCTATCGCCAATGCCCGGCACGATGACGCTCTGCGATGCGCGCGCTGCAAGGCCCGCGTATGCGTCCGCCACATCGCTGCGCGCCGCGGTCTGTGCCTGCTTCGCCCGATTGCGCTCGACCTCCTGCAGCAACGGCGACAACTGCCGATACTTCTCGATGATCTGGTCGAGCGGCGCCTGCATGTCGAGCAGGCTCGACGTCGCGCTGCTCGCGTGATCGCGGAATACCAGCCAGTTCACCGCGGCGCCGAGCGCCACCGTGCCAACCGTCGCGATGATGCCGGGCAAGCCACCCATCACCGACAGCAATCCGGAACCTACCGTGCGCATCAACGAGCCGGCCCGCGCGGCAGCAGTCTGCGCCACCGCCGCGCGCTCGGTCGCGGCGGCCAGACCCGCAGTCGCGGCCGTCGCCCCGCGCTCGGCCCGCTCGCGGGCAATGGTCGCCGCCGCGACCTCGCGTTCGGCGACCGCGAGCCCCTTCTCGGTTTCGGCCAGCGCCGCCGCGTATCGTGTCTGGTCGACCGTACCCTTGGCCGCCGCAGCCTCCAGCGCCACACGGCGCTGCTGTGCCAGCGCGAGGGATGCCTCGGCCCGCTCCAGCTCGCCCTGCGCCGCCGCCGTCTCGCGCGCGATCACCGCCGCGTACGGCGTGCCGGCGATCCGCGTGCCGATCTCCTGGCTGTTCGCCAGATTCGACCGCGCGGTCGCGACCTGCGCCACAGCGCTCGCCTCGATCGCACGCGCCTCGGCGAGCTTCGCGTGCGTGTACTGGATCGAACCGGCCGTCAACGCCGACTGCATCGCCAGGCTTTCGCGCATTGCGCGCATGCCGGCCAGCTCGGCCGCCGCGGCGACTTCTGCCGCCTGCGCGTTCTGCAGCTTCGCCGCCGCCGCATCGCGGTCGCTCTGCGCCTTCGCGATCGTGACCAGCGCAGCCGCGTTTTCCGCCTGCGCCTTCGCGATTAGCGCCTGCCGCTCGGCGTTCCACGCGATGGCCGACTTGCTGACGGCCACTGTGGTCTGCGCGAAATAGACCCCAAGCCGGCCGGCCGCGAGCGACGCGCTGATCGTGACGATCTCGTCGAGGTGGTCGGCAACGTAGATCACGCTCTGCGCCAGCTTCGCGCTCGCACCGGTCGCCTCGTTCGCGTGCCCGACGTACGCAACGATTTCCGTTTGCAGGCGCGTCATCGCCTGGCCGACGGTCATGTCCACCTTGCCGAACAGTGCGTCCGTGCTCGACCCGGCGTTCTTCAGCGCGTCGATCAGGTTCTCGACGGTCAGCTTGCCGTCCTCGGCCAGCGACTTCAGCTCGGACGTGCCCTTACCCATGCCACGGGCGATCGCGTCAGCAACGCCCGGCAGTTCCTCCAGCACGCTCTTCAGATCCTGCCCGCGCAGCTGGCCGGACGCGAACGCCTGACCCAGCTGCACGATACCGAGCCGCGCCGTATCGGCGGACACACCCGAGAGCGCAACCGCCTTACTGATCGTTTCGACCAGCGGGCCGACCTGTTTAATCGACAGGCCGAGGTGCGACGTGTTGTTCGCGATCCGCTGATACAGCTCGGCCGTCGCGTCGAGCGGTTGCCGCGTTGCCTGCGCGATGCGAAGCACATCGCTTTGCGCGACCGCGAAATCGATCTGATCCCGCGTGACGATCTTGAGTCGGTTGCTCAGGTTCGTCCACTCGTCGGCATACTCGACCAGCTGGTGCACGCCGAACGCCGCGGCCGCAGCCTGAGCATATGCCGTGAGCGATCCGCGCGCGGCCTCGATCGCGCGCACCGTCACCTGCACGCTCGATGCGTTCGACGCGAACGCCGCATCTGCGGCCCGGCCCCCATCCCGAACCGCATTGAAATAGCCGCTGGCCGTCGACCCAAGCTGCTGCATGCGTCGATCGTACTGGGTCGTATTCGCGGTAACGCTGACGATCAGCTCGCGGAGACTCGTTCCCATATTTCTTATCTGCCTACTTTACCAACCTCATTAGGCCTGCGAAGAAAGGATCGTCGGCGACCTCCTGAACCTCGGGCGATTCGCCCGACCAGTTCGGCATCATGTCGGCCACCTTCACCTTCGCACCCTGCGCCTGAAACACCGCCGACGCGACCATCGCGGCATGAAGGTCGTAACGATCATCGGCGATCGGCGACTCGGCATCGAACGCCTGCCACAAGGCGAACTCTGCGGTCGACATGTCCGCGCGCAGCTCGGCAAGCGTCCTGCCGAGCCGGAGCGCCAGCGTCAGTTCAAGTCGGAGATCGGGGTTTCGGCGGAGGCTTTTTTTGCATCGTCCTCCGCGTCGGCTTTCATGTTGCCGAGCTCGAGCGCGGCGTTCACGATGCGTTCGTGCGCGGCTCCGAATGCAGAAGCGACCTCCTGCGCGTCCGCGTCCTCGAATTCGCGGCGCCAGCCGGCCGACGACTCCACGTACAGGACACGAACAAACAGACGCGCCGAAGCCAGCTTGTGTTCGCCCGCACTGACGCGCGCATACTTCGCGCGGGCAGCCGCCTCGTCGTCGCCCGGCTCGACGCCGGCAGCGAGGCGCAGCGGTTCGAGCCAGAACACTCGGTCCTCGAGCAATGGCTCGCGAACGGCGACCGTGACGTCGCCCCATTCCGGCATCGGGAGCATCTCGTGGCGCCAGCCGGCCAGCGGATTGAGAATCGCGGCACGCAGCGCGCCGGCGACCGTCGGAGTTTTCGTCATCACTCTTTTCTCACGTTTTTCAGATCGCTTAACCCGCCGGTGCGGCCGGCGGCGGCACTTCCTTCGGCGAGCCGCTGACACGGACGCTGTAGGTCGACGTCACAATGCCGTCGACGCCAGCCGACCAGGTGTACTGGCGCACCATGCCGACAAACAGGAATTGCGACTTGTCGCGGAACGTCACACGGAACACATACTTGTCGCCCGTGCCGCGCGCGCCGCGAAGAATCAGCTGGCCCGCATCGTCCGACGAATAGTTGCCATCCACCGAAAACTCGCCCGGGTCCGGCAAGCCGAGCTCGGATTCCTTTTCATCGCTGGCGAGCGTCGTCGCGTCGATCTCCGACGACTGCCCGCCTTGCCAGTTGATCGTCTTGCTCGTCGTGTTGAGATCGACGAAAACGAGCTTGTCGTCGTCGAGGTTCGCCGACGACGTTTTCGAGATCTCGACCTTCGTACCTTGCGCCTTGATGCGCTTGCTCTTCTCGGCCATAAGCCCCTCAAAATGAAAAAAGCCCGCACTCGCGGGCCAAACAGAAATTGAATCGATCAGAACTGCACGGATAATTCAAGGCTCACCCGGAAATCTCCGGTATCGCTCGAAAAGTCGTCGGGCAACTCACTGATGCCACCAACCGCGAACTTCCCGCTCGACGACGCCCTGTCGATCACCTGATCGGCGATCACATCGGCCTCCGTATAGGTGCTCGCGTACACGTCGATCTGATACATGCCCGACTTGCCGCCGGTCGCTCCGCCAAGTGCCATATCGCGCCCGCCACTGACGCGCGACACGACGTAGTACGGCGATTGCGCCTTCGACCCGGCTACCGTGACATAGCCCTTCGCGGCACCCACAACCCCGATCGCGTCGCGAATGATCAGCGCGCTCATAATCCACCTCCGATCACCGTATCAATCGCACGTGCGATCTCGGTTCGAATCGCGCCCTCGGCCTGCGCAATCGCTGCGTCGAAGGCCGGACGCATGAATGGATCGGCCTTCATGTTCTGCGTGCCAAGTTCGACGAATCGCCAGTAAAACGCGTTGGTCGGCGAATCTTCCTTGCCCTTCGATCGAACCCGAACGCCCGCAGTCGCCACACCAGGCGATTCCTTCTGTCGCAGCGATGCCGAAACAATGTTCCGCTTTAGCTTCCCGGTCTTCTTCGGCGCTCGCGCACGAGCTTCGTCTCGGATCACCTTGGCGCCCACCAACGTCGCGCGTCGAAGTGCCTTCGTCGACTGTGCCTTCGCGAGCTTGGCGAAATCGGCCTGCAGATCCGCCAGCCCAAGAATCTGGACACTAGACATACTTCTCTCCCACCTTTACCGACAGGTCGAGATACCCACGCGTCCGAGCGGGCAGCACCGCCGTGATGTCGTACAGCCTACCGTCGTAACGCACTCGCATCTGCTCATCGATCCCTGCCCGATAGCGAATGCGCATGCTGGCGACAGTGGCGCCGCGAATCGCTCCGGAGACAACGTGCTCCTTTCCGTTCACGAACAACACGTCAGCCCACGGCCGCGCATGCACCACCCACGCCCCCGGCAGCGGTTCGCCGTTCTCGTTTTCTTCCCCGCTGGGCCGCTCGATGACGATTCGCTCTTTCAGTTTTCCGGCCTTCATCAGAACCTCGGCGGAACGGTGATCGAATCGAGCAGGAGGTCCGAATAACCTTCCGGCATCTGCGCGACTCCTTGCCCCTCCGAGAAAAGTTCGCGATGGTCGTAGGCCCATGCAGCCGCAAGCAACATCCACGACCGTACCGACGGATGCTTGTCGATGTCGACGCCAGCCTGATACGTGATCGTCACTGCTCGAGCGTGCGGCCAGTCAGCGGAGCCAAGAACCGCGCACAACGCTTCTCGCCCCAGTTGGACGAGCTCATACCCTTTCGGGTCGAGTGTCGAGGCAGCGCCTGTTACATCGCGAATCTCGATGCTGTCGACGCTCAGAACTTGCCCGATCGACAACGGGAAGCCCCCCCTCGGGAAGCCCGCCAGCCGCTCGAAATAGCGCGCCTTTCGGATCGCGGCCCCAGACTTGCGCTCGGCCGCCTGACGCGCGCCGGGAATCACCGTGTGCTCTATGAACTCCCGTTCTTCGTCGCTATCGATTCGACATTGAATTGCAACATCCTCGAAGGTAAGCGGCTCCGCGTCGTCCAGGTATTCGATGAGAACAGCGGCCATCTGGCATTACCCCTTTGCCGCGGGCTTACCCGTGTCGACCTTCTGCGAGGCTTTCGCCTCCTTCGGCTCCGACACAGATGCCTCCGCGATTTCCGCGTCGACGAGCCGGTCTGCGTGCGCGTCCTCGAAACCCGCGATATCGCCAGGCGTGTATTGCGCGTAATGCCGCTTGAACTTGACTACCTTCATGTTTTTCTCCGAACGGCGGCCCGATCACGACGGATCGAGCCGCACGGTTACGAGTTCGCTTACGCGCCCCAGGTCACGCCGACCAGCACCGAAATCGACTCGACGTGACGCGGACCGAAGTCGTTCTTCGCGATCACACGAATCAGCGTCTGATCTCGCTGGAATGCGCTGATCATGTTGCCGTCGGCGTCCTTGTAGGTCGCCTCCTTGCTGTAGTCGATTTCGAGCGTTTCTTCCTCGCCGATGAACACATCGCCGAAGTCGGTGAAGTAGATTTCCGACTCCTTGCCGGCGTCACCGAGATTGATCGGCACCTGCGTCGTCTTGCCGACCGGATAGCCCTTGAGCATGCCGTTTGCGAGTTCCGGATAGACCTTGTTGCCGTTCCCGTCGCGCAGACCTTCGAGGAAGCGAAACGTACGCGGGGCCATGATCCAGCCGGGCTGCGTCAGATTCGCGTCGGCGTTTTCGAGCGCGAGAATGGCCTTGCCGAGATCCGTTTCGATCTTCTGCAGCGTCGAGCCATCGCTCGCGGAGATGACGTTGCCGAGAATCGCCCAGAAGCGCAGGCCCTTCGGGGTGTTCGCCGTGCCATCGTCGCGAATGAACGCCTTGTCTTCGCGTGCACCGATCGCGGCTGTCAGATCGCCGACCACAATCTGATCGACGTTCGGATTCACGCCGGAATACTTGATGAGGTCGTTCGCGATCGGCACCAGGGCGGCCATCTTCTTCGCCGTGAGCTTCAGGTCATCGAACTGTTGTTGCGTCGTCGGAATATCGGTGTCTGCGCCGATGTAACCGACGATGGCACCGCCCTTCAGGCGCGGGATGGTGATGTTTCCGTTCGACAGCGGCAGCGTACGAGCGCCGAGCTTGCGAACAACGGACTTCGGACGCAGCAGCTCGATGACCTCGCTCGACAGGTTCTCGGGCACCAGAACACCGCCCGCGCTCGACGAAAGCGTATTGAGCGACATAGCAACGTCTTCGCCGAAACCCCGCTCGATCGCGATCTTCGACGCGAGCTGCGTGTCACCACGCGCTGCCGCGAGTGCGCGAACCATACGCGCCATCTTCGCGCCCTTCACTTCCGGAACCTTCGGCTGTGCGGGCACGGACGCCGCAGCCGGCGCAGTAACCGCAGCCGGCGCCGGATCGACCGGCACTGCGGCGGCGGCAGCCATACGCTCCGCGGCTTCCGCACGCTCGATTTGCGCGGTCAGATCGTTGAATTTCGAGCTGAGCTGGTCAAACTCGGCTTGCTGTTCGCCCGACAACGCGGTACCGCCCAACTCGATCTGGGCCAGCGCCTGAACGCGCTGGTTGATGGCAGCGCGTTCGCGGCGGAGTTCATTGATGTTCACTTACCCTTCTCCTAAAAAAAAAGCCACCCGGAGGTGGCAGTGCTCAACTGAGACGCGAACGTGCTCTGATGTTGATCGTGGGAATTCGTTTTTTTGCGACTGGTTAAATCATGGATTGCATGTTCATTGCCGCAGCACGTGCCGACACGCTGCGTCGAGCGCTCCCGCTCTGACGCTCGGCTCGCGATGCGCGCACTTCGGCAGCAATCCGGTTGATCGCTGCCTGCGGCGTCTCGATGCTGTCCGCAAGCCCGGCGTCGACGCCTTGCTGCCCGAAGAAGATGCCCGCCTGCGTGTCCTTCACCGCTTGCGTGCTCAAGCCACGGAAGTTAGCGATCGCGTCGACAAACTGCTTGTAGCTGTTTTGCACCATGTCTTTGAGAAACTGCATCGACTGGTCGCTCAACGGTTCATGCGGCGTGAGGTCATTCTTGTGATTGCCGGCGAATACCGACGTCACCTTCACGCCCTGCTGTTCGTCGCGCTTCGACACGTCCAGGTGATTCGCGATCACCCCGATCGAGCCAACGCCTGACGTGCGGCTGACGATTACGTTCGACGCCGCCGCAGCGATCAAGTAGCCCCCCGAAAATGCCGAGAAATTGACGATCGCAGTGATCGGCTTGACCAACGATGCGGCGCGAATATCGTCCGCCAGCTCGAACGCACCGGTTGCACTGCCGCCGTTGCTGTCGACGTCGAGGACAATATGTTCGACTGCCGGATCCGCAGCCGCCTGATTCACGGCAGTACGCAAACCCTCGTAGCTGGTCATCGGCTCGCATGCATTCATGTGCGCCGAGCGGGACACCAGGATTCCCGACACCGGAATGATGTCCATACCGGTATCGGCCACCAGGACACGGCGACGTTCCGACGCCGCAGCCATCTGTGCACCACTGTCGAACTCGTCGTCCTCCATGATCTTCGGCTGTACGCCGTTCACGGTCAGGTTGACGATGTTGAGGTTCAGCGCCTGGTTCGCCCACTGAACCGCGAGCGACATCATCGGGTCCGTGACGAGCTGCGGCTGGTCGAAAATCAGACTTGCAAGTCTGAGGTGCGGTTTCAAGATAGGATCCTCTCAATTTCGCCGATTTGGACTTTCGTCGGCTCGTTCTTCCCGGCAGCTACTTGCTGCGGCTTTGACGCGTCAACCATGTTCATCGGACTCAGGTAGACGTCGCCGCCCTTGACCGGCGGCATGTTTTCGAGCCGGCGAATATCGTTGATCGAAAGCCAGCCCCACTGGCGCCCGACCGCATAAGCGGCGTAGCGCGACGACTGATCGCCTCGCAGCAGCCCCGAAAGGTTGTATTCGATGAAATACTGCTTCCGTTCGGACGGCAGCAGCAGATCGCGCGTCTTCGCCTGCTCGTGCCGCTTGACCCACGGCAACAGCGTGTAGATGACGAACTGGAGCGACTGATGCTCGATATTGCTGAACGTCGCCCGCTCCAGCTCGTTCACCATGTGAGCCGGGATCTTGTAGATTCGCGCGATGTCGAGCGAGGAAAGACGAAGCGCATCAATCAGCGCTGCGTCGACATTCGTCATCGACAACGGCCTGAACGTCATACCCTCCTGCAACAACGCGACCTTCTTCGCGTTACCCGACCCACCGAATTTCGCATTCCAACCGTCCGTGATTCGATCGACGCTCGCCTGATCCTTCAGCGCCGGAGCATCCTTCGGCCGCTCGATCACGCCCGACAGGGCCGTGCCATTCATGAATGACTTCCCGGCGTACTGCTGGATCGCCTGCGCATGCCCGATTGCGTTCGCGTGAAGCATGACCGGCGAAAGCCCGGTATAGCCATTGATCGACATCCAGCGAACGTGATGCACCAACCGTTGCGGCATCGGTTCGGCCCCGTAGACCCGATAGACCGGCATGAGGTCAGAACCCTTCATCACCGTCACTGCCTCGTTATCCAGCGGATACAGCCCGAGAATCACGCCGTCCTGATCGCGATCGATGAAGCTGTAGCTGTTGCCGCGAAGGCCGACAGCAACCTGCGACTGCTCTTGATACTCAAACGGCGTCTGCCACGGATTCGGCTGGTATTTCAGGATCGAATACAGCGGATGGTCAGTCGCCGGCTTCCTGTCGTCGCCAGCGCGCTCATACAGCTCGATCGGCAGTTGAGCGATGCTCTCCGACAGCAGCGTGACGCAGTTTTGCAGGACCGTCAGCGAGAGCGCGCTCGCGGGCGTAACGACCTGACCTGCTTCCGATCGCGCGCTTCCCAACAGCGCCGACAACCAACCGCCAGAACCCGTTTGGGTTTGACTGGAATTGGACAACAATTGCCTACTGAAGAACATCGGGCTACTCCTTCGGCTGCCCGACTCGCTGCGCACGAGCCGCGGCCATATCCGCCAAGAGCGCCCACAACAGAAGCAGGACACCCGCAACAATCAGGCCGATCGGCAGGCTGATCAGCACTACCCCCGTGACCAGCAGCGCAAAACCGAGCAGGCCGGCCACCCAGGCCGCAATAGCAATTGATTTCAAACACCCACTCCTTGATCGTAGATCGACTCAGAATTGACTCGATCGGCCAGCATGGCTCGACCTATCGCCATGATCAGCGCCACCGCGCCGTCGATTTTGTTGTCGTTGCCCTGCTTGATCGGGCGTACCACGTCATCATTTCCCGGCAGATTCTTGCCGATCACGTTGCTAACGCACCAGGTCATGATCGGGTTGCCGTCGTGATGAAACCGGCCCGACGTAATCGCCGCCTCGAGCTCCTTCATCGGGTCCGACATGTTCGTGTAGTTTTGAACGATCGTGACTGGCGTCAGCCCTTCGTCTTCGAGCTGATGCGAGAGGTTCGTCGCACCGTGCGGGTCCAGTGGCGTGCATTGCACCGGGCATATTCGGTTCGCATCCTTTGCCTCTTCGAGAATGTCGCGATAGTCAATCTCCGCGCCATCCGTTTCAAGCAGAAAGCCCTGATTGACCCACGCCTGATACCGCTCCGCCATACGGCGGTTCTCGCTATTGCGCACCGTGTCTTCGGGAACCCAGAATCTCGGCGCAACGCAGAAGTAATGCCGTCTCCCGTCGATGTCGCGCCAAAAAAGGCGAGCCATGCTGTTCAAGTCGAGCTTGCGCGCCATATCGAGCGCGAGCACGCTGTCTTGCCCCTCGAACTGTTCAAGCGTCAGCGAGCGGTCCTCGCATGCCTTCCAGTCTTCGAGGTTGAAATAGCCTGCTTTGGCCGAGGTCCACACGTTCAAGTGCTTCGTCTTGAACGTGTTTGTGAAGCGTGCCGACTTGATCGCGCGCTGCTGCTGGCTCTCCAGATACTCCTGATAGACCGAGATTCCGATATTCGGATTGGCCTTCGCCAGCACATGCGGATCAGTCCAATCATCCCCTTCGTCGATCGTCCAGATCCAGCCGAAAAGCTCGTCGTCGGGAACCGTCCCCTCGAGCATTTCGATCACCTGCCGGCGCTTGTCGAAACACGGACCTTCGATGTTCGCGCCTGCCGTCGTGATGATGAACATGAGCGGCTGACGACGCGCGCCCATACCGGTCAGCATCGTTTCGTACAGTGCGGCGCTATCGTGCTCGTGATACTCGTCCACGATTGCGCACGAAGGCGAAGCGCCATCGCCGGGGTTGCCGATGATCGGCTCGAATCGACTCCCGTCGGCCGGCTTGTTCATGTTCGAGGCGTTGACCTCGATTCCAGCCGAATCGACCAGCATCGGCGAGCGCTTGACCATCAACTGAGCTGGACGAAAAACTTCCCACGCCTGCTTTTCCGACGTCGCGCCCGAATAAACCTCCGCGCCAAACTCGTCATCGAGCACGAACATCCCGATACCGACGCCGGCCGCGATCACCGATTTGCCGTTCTTTCTCGGCACCTCCCAGTAGCTCTCGCGAAACCGGCGCTTGCCGGTGCGCTTGTTGACCCATCCGAAGGTCGCCATCAGGCCGAACTTCTGCCAGGGCTCAAGCGTTACCAGTTGCCCCTTGAACGCCCACTCGCCCTTCGTGTGCGGCAGCAGTTCAACGAGCGCGAGCTTTCGCTCAGCGGCTTCCGGATCGAACTTCCACCGGAAATCCCTCTTTCGGCTCGCCGCAAGGTCGTCAAGGTGGCGCTTGCAAGCAAGTTGCACATACCGGCAAGCGATGCGCTTGCCACGAACGACCTCTCGCGCGAACTTGAGCCCCTGCTCTACGCGCGGGAAATTCGTCGCCATGTCTTCCAATCATTTGCCGAGCAGCTTCGCGAAAGGGTTGTCGGGTGTTTTCGGCTTCGCGCCGACCAGGCGCTGCCTGCTCGCCGGGTCGAGCCCCAGCATTGCGCCGAAGCTCGCCATTTGCGCCGCCGCCTCCTTCACAACGGTCGCGGCCGGATTCTTCATCGGACTGCCTTGCGAGCTGTCGACGACAGGGCCGTTGCGAGTCAACTCGTCCTGAGCAGTGCGCCAGTTGCCGTAGGCTGCACAGAAGATTTCGACAATGTGCAGGTCGGTCACTTGCAAGATTTTTTGCCCGCAAAGCAGCGGAACAACCCGCTCCCACATGTCACGCGCCTCACCGGCAATCCACTCCGGTGGCTCGATGTTCGTGACCAAGCCGAAATCAGGCTCATCCTTATTCAGCGCACGTTTGCCGGGATTTCCCGCAGCGATTTTCCGTGCGGTCGGCTTGGGTTTTCTGCCCCGCCCCGGCACTGACGCGATTCCTCCCACTGGCCAACTCCTGAATTTTTAATTTCGCGGGCGTAAAAATTCGACGAAGCGGGCGGTCCCGAAGGCGACGCCTCTCAGACTTTTTTGCCCCCCCTCCCCACGGGCCTCGACCCGGGCACCGCCGCCCCGAGCCAGCCGCGCGGGTCACCGCAGACGCTCGCGCGCCGTCTTCGCCGCGTGACAGCCTTTGCAGATCGCCTGCAAATTCACGTCCTGGTCCGTTCCGCCTCGCGCCTTTGGAACAACGTGGTCGACAGCAGACGCAGGCGTCACGCGCCCGGTTTGCAGACAGGGCTGACACAGGCCGATGTCGCGACGCAGGATGCGCTGCCTGATCTTGTCCCAGGCTGTTCCGTATCCCCGCGCATGGCGATTGCCGCGCACTGCGTCAGACTTCCATTTCACCGCCTCATGCACGTGCTGATCGCAGTGAGACTTGCCGTCCGCGACGAGCGCACCGCATCCCCTGTGTTTGCATGGCTTCATCGGGCGCCGTGCCATGATCCAACCCCAGCTAACTTTATTTGCACGCACGTTAGCAATTTGCTAACATACGTTCATGCACTCAATCGAATTCACCAAACAAGCCGCCCAAGCCCTCAAGGCAATGCCGCGCAACATTTCGGCGACGATTCGGGCAAAGATCGATGCACTGGCTACCGATCCCTACGCACCGAATCCGAACGCGAAAAAGCTGGCAGGCCAACCCGGCTACCGGCTCCGAGTTGGCGATTGGCGTGTGTTGTACGAAATCGAAGATGGCCGCGTTGTGATCGTTGTGCTGGCCGTCAAACCCCGTGGAGGTGCCTACAAATGACCGAAGTTCAATTTATCGAGCAGGACGGCCACCGGGCCTTTGCAGTTGTCCCCATCGAACTGTGGGACCGCGTGAAGGGCCTGCTCGAAGATCTCGAAGATGAAGCGCTGTTCGAGCACGCCAAGGCAAACGACGACGGCCGCCGCATCCCGGCCGCCGTGCTCGATGCCGAACTGGCTGGAGATCATCCCGTTCGCGCCTGGCGCAATCATCGTCGCATGACCCAAGACGCTCTCGCAGCGAGGGCGGGAATTAGCAAGCCCTATCTCAGCCAGATAGAAACCCGTCAGCGTATGGGCACTACTGACGCGATGTCCAAGCTAGCTAGCGTGCTTGATGTTCCTGTCGACGACCTGATCGAATTGCCACCGAGCCAGTCCGGCAAGCCGTGACGCGATGCAACGTGCCCGGCTGTTCAACGTTTTCACTAAGCCACTAGCATCGGGATCAATTGGAGGCGATGCGAATACGGCACCGACACCTTGCCTATGAGAACCTTGTCTGCACCGTACAGCAGGCCGTCGATCTCGACTCTCACCGAGATTCGTACTTGACCGCCTTCTGTCGACTCGCCGAGGCGCGGAATTGTCACAAAAGCCGTCGGCTCCTGATCCTCTTCGTCGATCTCCAACGAACCATTGGAGCCGATTCGCCAACCGATTCCGGAAGCGTATCGCCTGCCGTCGACTGCCGTTTCCATCTTCAGCGAGAAAAGGTTATGCAGCGACGTATCGGCCGCCTGCCTCGCATTAGTTTCGGCCCAGATTGCAGCCGAATTGTCGTCCACCGATGCTTGCACGGTATCGATGCGAGCCGATAGAGCCTCGTAGTTTCGGGCCGGCGGCGTAGGTTCATCGCTGCGCAGGTCGAACGCAGGCCGCGCCAGCCAGCGGGCGAGACGCACATAAAATCGTTTCATGGAATTCCCTTCTGTCAGCGCCGCCGACGGAACTGCTTCGGGTCGTAGTAGGCGGTGAGCACCGCTTAGCTCTGACGCTCGTCCCGTCGATCAGCGCAATGCAAACGCATGAATGCGACGATCGCCACAACTGCACGCACCCAGCGCGGGCGACGGCGAAACACCAAGACAGCCATATCAACTCCGGACGCGTAAACGAAAAAGCCCGCGAGGA
The DNA here is from genome assembly GCF_041103175.1 of Burkholderia sp. Bmkn7. Lineage (NCBI taxonomy): Bacteria > Pseudomonadati > Pseudomonadota > Betaproteobacteria > Burkholderiales > Burkholderiaceae > Burkholderia > Burkholderia sp. Bmkn7. The sequence continues at coordinate 2,702,880 of NZ_JBGCUH010000002.1, forward strand.
TTTCACCTTGCGGGCTCGTTGCACTGCTACGCTACTATCAAAGAGATTGCTCTCAGGCTGGCTCGACGATCACAACCCGTTTTCGTCGAGGAAGCGCCCCCATATTTCCAAAGCTTCGTCGGCTAGGCGAAATACATCAAAAACCTTGCCGTCTACTCGCAACTCCCATACCGTCAGAATGCTGTTGAATGGCACCGTACCAAAAGGTGCGTTAAAGAACGTATACCCCTTAACTCTCGCCCGGGCGTCGTCTCTTGGTTTTTGTGGCGAGCCCGTTAGGACAAGATGTTTTGCCTTGTCGCCGACATCTCGACACGCTTTGATCACGTCGCCCGATTCAAGCGAGTTAATCAGGTGCTGTGCAACCTTAGAATTCCGCTTTACGTAATCTGGCAGGTGCCGGATCGTGACGAAAAAGTTATAGACGTTGTCGATATGCGGATCCGAACGCATGCGTTCTCGCTCTCGCACCGCCTTGTTGTAAAGATCCCGGGGCGTCTCAAGGCTAAAAAAATGAGGATCCATCTGGATATCCATCATGTAGAAAAGCCCACTCGAAAACTGAGCGGGCCTTGGACGCAATGATCACGTGTATCGAATGTATGTGATTATTGTGGGTCAAACACACATTGTCAAGCAGTCTCACAATTTTTTAGTAGTCCAATATTTGATAACTTCCGCTCGATGGCCGACCACGCGACATCGATCACGCCAACTACGTCGGTCTTGCCGCTCCCTTCGAGCCATCTGCGCACTGATGCATTCTGCTTGCTGACGGTATTCACGTGAGCGTCGCAATCCTCTGCAACGTCGGTCAAACTGCGTTTCGCACCGAACACGTTTTCAATGATTGCCCGTCGTACGCGGTAGTGACTGAAACCCGAGCAGTACGCCTTCGACGCGTCGGTGAGCCATCCGATAGCGGCCTGCCATTCGAGATTTGGCACCCGTCCCGAACAGCAGGGCGAGCCGCACGAACAAGGAAGATCGCGGGGGGCCGCCCGCGCGACGATGACTGACAGGTGCAGCTCAGGCAGCTCCCAAGCCAAGGCACGAATCTGCCCAGCCTGGCCCGCACCATCCACGCCAACCAGGCCCATCCCCGTCCCGGACGACTCGCCGCGCAAGCGCTTCGCCATCATCGTTTCGCCGTATTGTTGCGTCGAAAATGCCAGTGCGAACCGCACTGCGTCGAATGCCGACTTGAATTCAATCTCGTTCATAGTGCCGCCGCCTGAGTCTGTTTGGTAATCGCGTGCCGCCATTACATGACGACCGTGAAACTGATGCCGTGATGTGTGAGCCAATCACCTATCGCGTAGCGCATCGTCCGATTGCGAGGCCACGGAAACGAGATCTGCGTACCGTGCTCCGTCTCGTCGATCTCCCCTGAGAACGGGCATTCGTCGAATGCGATGAGGTCTGCGCCGGTCACCCCATCGAAATGGCGGATCGCCGAGATGAGCAGCCTCTCAGGCACGTCGCTGTATAAGATGCACGCGGCTGCACTCATACCTCTTCCCTCAAATCAACTTGGCGCGCACCGCTCTCCAAGAACTGGCCGAGCGCACGGCATTTCTGGTTGCGGTAGACGTACGCCTTCGTCCGGAACACACCCGGCTCAACCCACCGCGGATCGGACTTCGGCATGTGCACCCGATGCATTTCGGGAATGAACGCGTCCACTTCGACGGCCGTAATCAGTTGCCGCTTGACAGTTGCGATACGGGCGATGCGGAACACGGTCGCATCGATCTCGCGCGTGCGCTCGTAGAACACGATTCCACCGCCACCGCGCTTTCTCGACGCGCTATACACCCCGTCCGGGATCTCAACCCACAATCTCACTGGCAATTCGCCTCTCCCATCTTTCGGGCCCGTACCGGCGCCCATTCCTCATATGCCCGATCCCACACATCGAACTTGATCTGCTTCGGCGTCCCTACGCGGTTCTGGTCGATCCACGCGTGACAAGCGCCACATCCGGGAACCGTGAATTCGTTTTTTGCCTTCAGACCACCCGCCTTGCCGTGTCGCCCTTGGTTCGAATGGCATGGCACCACCGTGTCGTCCATCGGATTCAGTCGACAGAGACCAGGCACGCGCAGATAGCAGGGCTCGCCGCGGCAAGCTGCGAGATACTTCGAGCCTTCGGCAACCGTCGCCCGCTGAGCTCGGCGCTTCATTGCGGCCTTTCGCGGCGCTTGTTCCGGCAGCGGCGAGCTTTTCCGGGACCATGACCCTCGCGACATCGGTTTCGTGCGCGGCTTGAATCCTGATCGCTTCATGCTGCTGCTCGCCCGGCGTCCACCATCGCGCGAATTGCCTTCCCGGCCCACGCAGCCGATTCGGCCAGTCGCTGTTCCCTCTCGATCTGTGCCGCGATTCGCTCTTGAATTTGCCGCGAACGCTTCGAGAAGCGACCTTCGTTGCCTTCGTGCTCGCATTTCCTGTTGCGGTATTTCGGCGGATGCTTCGGCTTCTGCATCGACTGTGGCACCGGAGCGCCGGGATTAAACCCGCTCGCGATGTCGTCGAAATCCGACGGCGGCCGAACGCCCGTATGCTCGGCGATTTGTCGCGCAGCAGAGCTACGGCCGGCGGCCCAGCTATCTCGCACGCGAGCCGTTCCCACGGTCGTTGCATCTGCGTCGATTCGCATTGGCCAAGATGTTCGTTTCGTCATGCGCCCACCTGCTGCGCGCCCTGATCACGCGGAATGTCGTTGAAGTAGGCGTACAGCGCCTCGTAGCGTTCTTCGCTTTCGCGGCTGACCGTACTGAGCATGTCTTCCATCCATTCGCCCGGCCCGGCCGCCTTGAACACCTTCGCCTTGTACTGCTCGAAGACCTGGTTCGGCTTCTCTTCGATGCCAAGCTGCTTACCGAGCTTGCGAATGCCAGGCGCCGTCTTCCACCAGTCCGGGGCGATCGTGGTATCGGACCCGGACGAGGTCGCAGCCACATCGCCTTTCAGCGGGAACAGGCCCGTCCAGCCCCGCAACACGGCCTCTTCGATGCACGCCTTCGGGTCTTGCCCCAGCGAGCGCAGCTTCGTCAACTTTCGGATCGACACGGTTGCAGCCGGGCGCGTCCACGGGGCGTCCTTGTGCTTCGCCTCGCGGTGTTCGCACCACATGTCCCAATCCTCGAACGCGAGCCAATCGGGCAATTCGATCGAACGCAGCTCGGCATGCAACGCAACTCGCGGCGCACGTCGTGCGCCTTGGTGGTTCTCTGACGGTTCCTGTGGTGGTTCATGGTGAATCGGGTGCAACCCATTGCACCCTTTTGCGAAACCCATTGCACCCTTTCCGTCGTCCGTTGCACCCTTTTTGCTGTTCGTTGCACCCTTTCCGATGGGTGCATCCGTTGCACCCTTTGAGCCAGCGGAAATGGGTGCAATCTCTGCACCGTTTATCCAGTCAGGATTGATGCGGTATTCGCAGGCACGTCCACGACCGCCGCCCGCGTTGGCAACCAGAATCAACCAGCCGCGTTCCACCATGTTCTTGAGCTGGTACTGCACGGCACGCACCGAACGGCGCGTCTTTTCCGCGAGCCTTTCGATGCTTGGGAAGATGTGTTCCCCGTTGTCGTCGCAGAAGTCGGCCAGCTTCAAGGCGAGTAACAGCTCGTGGTCCTCGCCCGGATACCGGTCCCACACCATTGTTTGGACCTTGATGCTCATGCAGCCTCGTCGATCGACAACTGGCGCGGATCATCGGCAGCGACGGCCGGCGCATTACCATCGAGATTGAGAACCCATCGAAGGGCTTCAGCACGCTCACCCTCGGCCTTCTCCAACTCAGCGGCGATCTGCTTACGGGAGCGCATACGCGGGGCGGCATCGCCCGTCAGCGCGGCCTTCTGTGCGCGCGAGCGCTCGTGTCCTTCCTTGCCTTCGGCGGCAGCGATGACCGCCTTCACCTTCTCGCGCTGCTGCTCCGGCTTCAGCTTCGCGAGCTTGAGCGCATTCGACACGGTGATCTGGTCCGCTTCCAGCGCATCACGCACCGCAGCCGTGCAATCGAGCAGCTTCAGTTGCTGGCGGACAGTTGGCACCTCGACGCCGAAGTGGATGGCGACGGTTTCTTCCGTATGTCCGACGTCGAGCATGCGCGCCATCTTCTCGGCACGATTGATCGGCGAGTCCTCATGGCGGATCTCATTCGCGCTGACCATCACGGCAGTGAATGACTTCCCACCGTCGTTGATGACCTTCTGTGGAATCGCAGGAATTGTGATCGGCGGTTCGCCAGCGGAAATCAGCTGTCGATTTAGCTCACGGGCATTGATAACGCGCGTCCGGCCATCGATAACCAGGTTCTTGCCGGTTTCCGGATCCTTGTAGAACAGCACCGGCTCGCGCACACCGATCGCACGGTAGTTCAGTACCGTCTTCGGGTTCGGCTCTTGATGCACGCGACGGTCGTACAGCGGGTGCGAAGGGTCGACAACGAGCTCGAGGTCATTCGGGTCCATCGCGAGCGCGGTTACCTTGCTCTTCGCGCCATATGCTTCAACGGAGCTTTTTGCCACGTTTCCTCCAGGAGAGATTCAGGCCGCCAACGCGTCGGGCGGCGGATTGCGATCCGAAAAATCGGGATCGCCTGGTGATCGGGTTGATCCGTCCGCGCGGTGCCAGCAGTACAGCGAACCTCGCCGATGCCAGAACCAGTAACCGGCGCACGTGCATGCCATCAGGCGCGTATTGCGCTTCTGCATCCACGCATCAACTCGGAAATCGCGCCGGCCGCAGACGTTGCATTGCGGCTGCCGTACGTACTCGTCGGGACGCTTCTTCAGCACCCGGCGCGTCTCGCAGTGCCGGCAGCGGCAATGGAAGCGGGCCATTTCAGTGACCGCACGGCACCGAACCGTCGAGGGATTCGACTGCACCGCACGACAGGCACTTGCGCGGATACGTCGGGTGTTGGGTGGTGTCGCGCACGATGCGCTTCAGCTCGTCGGACAGAGCCGGATGGCGCTGTCGCGCATCGGCCGTTTGGTTGGTCTGTTTCGCTTCCATAAATTTAAAATTTTTAGGATTGCTAAACCCTGACAGAAGCGCTCTCCGTCGAAAACGCTTTTGGCGGGGCCAGTCGCTTACATCAGAATCGGCCGCCGCACTCCCCGAACCCTTCCCGCGCACAATGGCAGTTCACACCCACCTTGCTCATCGTCGACAGCCCGTCCAGGTACTCCCGCGAGACGACGCGCAGTTCAAGCGCATTCAGTCCCGCGTCGATCTTGTTAATCGGAACGCCAAGGTTCCCCGAGAGGAAACGGCTCACCTGCGAATCGTCCCAACCGAGCGCATCGGCCACCGGCCCGCGACTACGCGGATCGCTCAATGCTTCCCGGAACGCCCGTTCGATGCTTGGCCTCCGGATGACTTCAATCGTGCTCATAGCAACTCAACTCCGTTCAAAACTGATTGAATGACCTTGAAGGTCGAATTTTCTAAACTTCAAGCATCGAATCTCGACGCAGATCGGACTAAGGCGAGGGTTCCGGCCCTATCTGTAGAATTGGCAGCTCTCACACAACCATTCCGATACGGGGAACCCTCTTGAACTACCTTGTGATTCTTGACGCTCGAACACCCATCGGCGCCCTCTATTCAGAAAAGGCAGACGGCGTCGTTACCGACGGATCTCTCCGACACCCAGCCCTGTGTTGCACCGAGGTTTCGATTGATCACCCCATTTATCTCTTTGCGACCCGCCCGCTGAAGAAAGGCGAGTCACATCAATCACTTCACGTCCCGCACCATGCTGTCGTAGCCATCTACCGGCTGAACGAATCAGATACGCCACCCATCGGATTCCATGCTGGTTGACCCGCATATCAGTGATCCTTTTGTGCCGGTCCCAGCACTGGAACTCGAGCGTGCGCAAACTCTCGATTGACCTGATCTGCGATTCGCTGTCTGCGCTCGGCTCTGAGATCGAGCGCCGGCCGGATCAATCTGAGGACTAGACGTGCGTACAGACGCTTCATGCGATCTCCTTTTGTTGAGCAAGCTCGGGCCAAACGTCGCGGATGACATCGTGAGGAAACAAGTCGATACGGGTGACGGAACCAGCGGTTGCTCGCTCGATCGGCCAACCAAATGGCACCGGCACGGGCCGTTTCTTGTTTGCCCACGCACTGATGTCAGAGGCGTGCGCGCTAATGGCTGAAGCCAGCTTCACGAGTCTTCCGCGTTCAGCGTCGAGGTAGGTTCTCAGATCCATGCCGAGACTTTAGCGAAACGCAAAAGGATTGTCTATAGCGTTTCGCGCATATACGGCTTTAGCGTTTTGCTATTGAATGCCCGTCATGAAGGACATCGACCAAATCCGTCGCGACAACCTCAAGATCATCGAAGCCGAGCATGGCGGCCCTGCCGCTGCTGCGGCAGTGATTGGTATGTCGCAATCGCAGTTCACAAATTTGCGCGATGGCGCGAAAGATTCGAAAACGGGGCGGGCTCGCGGCATGCGAGCTGCAACGGCCCGAAAAATCGAAGAAAGCGCAAAGAAGCCGCTTGGATGGCTTGATGCCGATCATTCAGAAGCAGCATCAACCGCCCAACTAACTGCTGCGCCGGCTGGATGGGAACATCTGAACGCAGGTCAGCGCGCACAGGTCGAGTCGTTCATTGGCTGGCTGCTATCCCAGCCTTCCACGCAGCAGCCGGATTCGCCGTCAGGAAGCAAGCGCTTCGGTAAGGGCGGCTAGCGGCATTTCATACTTGATGCGTTTCGGCTCAAGCAAAGAATCTTGGAATAGCCAGTCGCGCGTAAGCAACAAGCCAAGCCCGTCATCGGCCAGGCCAATCACCGCTTCGCCAACGAGAACGCACTCCCACCGCCCGTCGCAGTGCAGTTGCACCACCTCAACGGTGCGCCCCACCAATGCCTCGTTAGGCGAGAAAATCACTTTTGCCTTATCTCCCGGCTTGCACCGCAGCCGGTTTGCGCTCGTCCCTCGATCCACCCTAGCTCCCCGCATATTGAAACCGAAATACTGTATGAATGTACAGTAGTTTAGCCCTAGAGACAGGAAGCTTTCAACTGGCTAGACGAGCCACCTCTGTAAAACTCGATGGGCAGCCGGTCGTACATGCTGTCCTAGCCTAGATGCAAGGCTCAGCTGAGCCAGATAGGGTCCCGTTTTGACGACATAGCTAGAATGCCGCATCCCCCGCCCAGCCGAGGCATTCCCGCCATTCCGAGGACTAATCGATGAAAAATAAACAAATTCAAGTCACAGTAGTCTCTGTCGCGTCAGCGGCGGCGCTCCTTGCTGCCTCTCTTTCACTCTACGCCTCGCATGTTAGGGAAGATCAAAAACAGTCAGTTTCTCGTGACTTGTTGTATGCATCGCGCACTGTTGAGGCCGTACTGAAGATGGATAGAACGCGCAGTCAGCAGGACATCGCGGTCGTGTCCAACAACTCCGAGGAAAAGTTCACTCCTCGGATGCCACCGAGAGGTCTAGCAGCAATGTTCGAAAGTGAACGGTTGAACGATCTGTCTCTCGGATACGCAGAAAATGGGCTTAAGGCCATCCAGCTAATTTCAAAAAAGAACGCTATTGAGCTTCAGTTGCAAACAACAATAGCGTCAAACATCTTCGATCCGAATCCCGATAGCCGCTGGAAACGCCGTGCCGAGCTGAAAGGTTTCGGCGAAGAACTAAAACCGGTCGCTGAGGATCTAGTCGAAGCTCTTCGGAGAGTGCAGCAGTTCGGGGCGCGGATCGAAGATCAGATTGGTGACATCGGAGTCCCTGCGTCAGAAGTCGAGATGGGGATCCGTCGATATAGCGCCCTTTCCACTTCGGGCGAGGATTAGCGGTCTCTCGATTTGCCGCCCCAGTCCTGCGGCCGATACCAGCCTCTCCGCAATTCCCCCTCGCCTAAGTCCACACTCCATCCGAAGTTGCCAGCCCGCCATCGACGGGCCTTTTTATCGCCCGCGTTTCTCTGCCGTCGCTTCGAGCGCACCCGAGACAATACAAATTCCCATCAAAAAATTTCGCGTTTCGCTATAGACATACGTTTCGCGTTTCGCTAAAGTTTAGTCAACGCAGGCCGGAACGCTGCGCCACCGCCCCAAGCGGTCGATCTTTAAGAGTGCTAGTGCGCCGGGACCGCAGTACAGGGAGCAACCGGCCGGCTCAACGGTGTAGCCGAGAAACGGGGTAGCGCCCGACACCGCTCAACAGCTTTCAGTGAGGGCGCCTCAAGCCGGCGCGGCGGCTCTAAACAGCCCGTATCTCTCGACACCCCGTAGTGGTATCGAGGCGCCCTCCCTGAACGTTGTTGGAATGCCGGAACTTTGAACGACGCGCGTTCGGCCCGCGGATTGTTCGCATCCTATGACCGAGTGCGCGCCCTTGAATGCTTCGACAGCGTTGATCGGACGGCATTGAATGCCAGTGCCGTTCGTTGAGCGCTGTCTTATTTTCGCATTCCTAATTAGATATCAGACCAATGCAACACGAATGGGAGAGACGATGAGCTGCGGATACCAAGGATCGCACTTTGGTGCCTGGTACCAAGACGGCTGCTGCATCGACGGCTATCTGTGGGATCTGGATAGCTGCGACGAGCCCGGCGGCCCGCTTCACAACGGCGGCGATGAAGCGTGCCCGAGCTGCAACACGCGCGAATACGTGCTCGGGTGCGATGACCTGCACCTGACTGGCAATGCTGCGCAGCGTCGCAAGCAAGTCCGCGCTGCAATCCGCCGCGTGCGCGGATGGGCCGCTATCTGACCAACCGCGCCCGTCCTGCGGGCAATCACAACAATACCGAGGGGCCAATGAGCAGCCTACAGACTGTATTTCCGCAAAACAGACGATCGTTTGTATCGATCACTCAGCGCGACTGGTTTCCGATTGCTGCAATCGGTGTGCTCTTGCTGCTGGCTGGTTTCGTCGCGCCGCCTATCGAATATCTGATGGGGGCATGTTCGTGAAAGCCTTCTTGATATTCGCGTTGCAGAGCGTCGCCGCCCTTATCGCCGTCGTGCTGGTTCTCGCCGCCACCCAGCGGTGGGATGAATCGGCACGCTGCGCGTCGACCTACTGCACGTGATCCGCCCCTGGCGGGCACTGTCAGCCACAACCAATCGCACATCACACACGGGGAAGCCCATGAAAGAGCTTGAACAAGTCGTCGCGAGTGCATTTTCGAACATCGTCACAGCGGGTGCCATCGAAAAGGCGATCGAAGAGAAGCTGACGAAAACGATCACCTCGATCATCAATGACGAACTGCAGAGTTATTCGGATTTCGGCAAGCAACTGAGCGAGCACGTCAAGAAAGCTGTCCAGATCGATTTCTCGAATCTCGGCCTACCCGGCTACAACGACCTGATTCTCAAGATCATCCGGCAGCGTGTCGACGCGAACCTCAACGAGCAGATCGAAAAGCACGTGACGTCCCAACTCGACGAACTGCTCGCCCCGGCACCGGAAGAAATCACGCTCTCCGAACTCGTCGCCGACTTCATCAAATTCCAGGCGGACCGGCAGTCATATTCGTGTTCGTGTGACTTGCCCGACCGCATCACTCTGTTGGTTGAAACCGACGGCTCGTTCACCCATATCGCGCTCGACAAGGAAGACGGCTCCGACCGGTATAAGTGCCCGTGGCGTATCGACACGATGGACGGCCGCGTCTACAGCGTAAAGATCAACGAGATTGACCCGAAGAAAGCGATCTTCATCGGGCCCATGTACGGATTCGAGCGCAAGCTGTTCCAGCTCTACGCAGCCGGAACCAAACTGATCATCGACGCCGATGTCGACGATATTGATACGTCCTACCCCGGCCGTGGCTACGACTGACCGCATCCCTTCCCCTCAACAGCCGCGCAACTTCCCGTGCCTCGGATGCGTGGCTTTTTCTTGTGGATGGTATGTGTAGCGGCCTGCATTTTCCTAGTCACGCATCCTGGGAAACGAACGTTTTGATCGAATCGCTTGCTCCATGGATCGAACAACTTCGATTGCGGCAGACGCGAGATTCCAAGACTCCTCAATGAGCCCAAGCAACCGGCGCCAATTGTGATTTGCGTTTAAGTTGTTCCGCTGAGCGAACTCAGATGCCAAGGAAGTAACGCTCTTCTGACATTCGCGAACGGCCGTCTGAAGTTCCATCGCGGAACAACTTATCTGCCACCAAGGGATGGTATGGAGAGGCATCCGATCGAGGGCTTGATAGACGTGCAGGAATTCACTGAAGTATCTGCCATCCTGGAAATAGTCACCGATCTTTTGTTCGCTCCATCCCTTCTTTGGAGCTTCATCGACCACACGGTAGGCCTCATCCAAAATCGCGACAATTCCGTCAAGCGTTTGCATTCGTGCTGCGTAGTCTCTCTCACGCTCGCGAATCTGATCATTCTTTCGTTGAAGCGCGGACACTGCTATCGCAGCACAAACGGCACCAATCGAGCCGATCGCCTGAACCCAGTACGCCATTACTGCTGGGTCATAGGGTTTCGTCCACCCTGTCGTTGATCCGCCCCATGCCATAAGCACACCGGCAACAGCTCCCATCCCGAGCCAGCCGATCATTTTCATGTTTTGCATTGCGCCCCCGCTCGCTTTGGTGCGAATCGTAGCACGACCTCTTTACCTCAAGCCGCGCACTTACCGTTGCCTCGGATGCGCGGTTTCTTCTTGCGGGCGGCCTGTTTGGCGCCCTTCTTTTTTCTTCCCCGGCTTCAACGGCAGACGCTCGACTACCCAGTGCAGCCGAGCACCCGCCATTGAGGCTTGATCCACTGACTTAGAGGATGACGATGAAAGCGATCGATCTGTTTGCCGGTGCTGGTGGATTTTCTACCGGAGCCACGATGGCCGGCATCGACGTAGTGTGGGCCGCTAACCACTGGCCGGCGGCCGTCGAGATCCATGCAGCGAACCATCCTGGCGCCACCCATGTGTGCCAAGACTTGCACCAGGCGAACTGGGCTACTGCTCCATCCCACGACATCCTGCTCGCGGCACCATGTTGTCAGGGGCATAGTCGCGCGCGCGGTAAGGCGGCGAACAACCCGCAGCACGATGCCAGCCGCTCGACTGCATGGGCCGTTGTATCCGCGCTCGAATACCACCGGCCACCGGTCGGAGTAGTCGAGAACGTGGTCGAGTTCGTCCAGTGGCAGCTCTACCCGGCATGGCTCGCCGCGGTGCAGGCGCTTGGCTACCAGATCGCGCCGCACATCGTTGACGCTGCAAATCATGGAGTCCCGCAGCACCGCAAGCGCCTGATGCTCGTCCTCACGCGCAGCGCTCGCCCGCTGTTGCTTCGACTGCCGGCACGTCCGCACATGCCAGTGGCGCAGATCATCGACTTCGATGTCGGCAAGTGGTCGCCGATCGAGAAGCCGGGTCGCTCCGCGGCGACGCTCAAGCGCATCGCCAATGGGCGGCGCACGCACGGCGACCGCTTCGTCGCGCCGTACTACGGCAGTGGTTCAGGCGTAACCGGCCGCAGCATCGGGCGCCCGATCGGCACGATCACGACGCGCGATCGCTGGGCCGTCATTGACGGCGACCGGATGCGGATGCTCACGAAAGAAGAAGGCCGAGACGCGATGTCCTTTCCGACCAACTACATCCTGCCGCAGCAACACCGGCTCGCTATGCACATGCTTGGCAATGCTGTTCCGCCAGTTGTCGCATGCGACGTGCTCAACGCAATCAAGGCCGCCGCCTGACCACCTGAGGACCACATCATGGCGACCACTGAAAATAGCCGCGCTGATGCGCTGACGGAAATAACCGAGCGTTTGCAGGCGTTGACGGCGTTGAAGAAGCGTACCGATTCGATGCCGGTCATGAACGAGTGGCAGTGGCTGAACAACCTGCGGAATCGGCTGCTCGCTGCATCCCCTGTCGAGCAGCCCGCAGCAGCGCCGGTGCGCTTGAAGGAGCAACTGCGTCGCGTGATGGATTTGCTCGATACCCACTTGGGTGACTCCGACTCGATGCTCGAAGGCATGACGCAGGAAGAAATCGAAGAAGAATTTCCTGTGGTTGCTGCGATGCAGATCGTTGTCAGCCTTTATCAAGAGACGCACGCCGAAGGCAACCCGGCCGCAGCGCCGATCGTCTCCGCGCCGGCGGACGAGCGGGCGGAAGGTGCGGTCGGGCTCGCGCACGAAGTCTGGTCGGCGGCGCAACTCGCGCCGGGCGAAGGAATCGAGGACGCGGTGCAGCGAATCGGCGCCATCCTCTCCCGCTCGCCCGCTACTTCCCCGTCTGCCGAAGCACAAGCGCGCCCCGCTGATGCCCTAGGCTCTCAAGCTGATTGCGGCGGCGGCAGTACGGACAAATGAAGTAGATGCCGAACGAGTCGACATTCGACTCACCCGATTCCAGCGGCACTTCCCGATGGCACTTGATGCATACCCAATTCATTGCGGCCCCCGAGCGGTCGGAAGGACAGGAAATGAACGATAGGACAAGCCCGGCGGAAGGCAAGGTCGGCGAGACGGCGCACGAGCGGGCGGCACTCCTCGACCGTGCAGAGGCAATCGTGGTTGACGCCATCAAGCGGATGCGTGCGGCGCACGTCCACTGCCAGGACCTATTGCACGACGCCGAAGCGTTCATGGAAGACAAGGCTCGCGCCGCATCTGCCACTGAGACGGAAGCGGAAGGGACATGCGCTCAGTGCCGCAAACCATCAACCACAAACCAAATGCGTGCCTCAGGCACGGCGGCAACTGAGCGTGACAGCGAAGCACCGCACGCCGGGCATTGATAGTGCTTTTCGAACGGGCTTCCGTTTCGAGTAACCACCCCGACCAGTTCAAGGTGCTGCGGCTCGATGTCGGAAGATTCGCCGTGCAGTGAGATACAGGCGCTGCATGGGAGATCGGTCATCACGCGTACCGGCTCAACCACTCTTCCGAAAAATTCTTTGCGTAAGCAACGGCCTCGGCCTCGGTACCGAATTCGCCAAGGTTCCGGAAGGCTGCTTCCCTGCTGTATCCCAACTTCGTCACTTCGACCTGGGCTGCAAATTTGCCGTCCATCGTCACGCGCGGCTCGCAGTTCATCTCGTACCCGCGCATCACAAATTTCTTTTGCATCGCATCAATAATCTTTTTGAGACTGAGGGATCGTAGCATGCCCGCATCAACCACCATAAAGCCGCTCTACCTCGACCTGCCAGCAGTGGCAACCGCTCTCTCGCTATCGGAAGCGACCGTCCAAAAACTGGTGCGCGAGAACAAATTCCCGAAGCCGCGGCTTCTCTCCGATCGGCGAGTTGCGTGGCTGACACGCGAGGTCGAAGCCTGGGCAGAAGCATGCCCTGAATCGGATCTCGCGCCCCCTCCCAATACCGGCCATAGTAACCGGCGCCGCAAGTTCACTTGCGCAAGCCAAGACCTGAACTCTCGGTCAGCATCAGATCAAATCTGAGTTGACATCGCCGTCACCTCCTCAAGGGCCGTCATCGACCCAAAGGCGACTGTCGACTGGGCGCGTTTGCTCGTCGGCTTCCAAACTACAACGGTCATCCGGTGCGCTCGTTCGACTATGAGATCTGCCCCGCTGCTGACGTCATGATTCGCGACTGCGACAAGCTCGTCACGTGGACGCGGAGTAGAGAGCGCTAATATCGTCCACATGCGAAGGATCTAACAATACACTTACAGTGATTACCGAATCGAATATCGGCCTTCCCGCTCCTTGAAAGCACGGTCACCGCCTTCCAGCAACGTGCAAACAGCTTGACGTATGCCAACGGTGTCCTTGTCAAATTCATCATGCTCCAACGAGCCAGAAATATAGGTTATCTGTGGATAAGGATGGCCAACCGACCTTTCCGCTAGCGCGACAATTATTTGCTCCGCATCCGTCGCAACGACCAGATTTGGGTTGTGCGTTACAAGAATAATCTGTCGCTTCTCTTTTGCTTTCCTAATGTACGGCACTAGCTGAAGGTATATTGACGAGTTATCCAGATTGCCTTCAGGCTGATCTATTATTAATGGCCTTCGATCATCCTCATCCATCAAAAGGTATAGGACTAGCAGGGCGATACCTCGCGTTCCAGGCGATAGGTGCTCCAAAGATGTGCCGCCATACTTGATCTTATAGGTGGTTCCTATGTGATCAGTGGAATACATCCAGTCAAGCAGATCAATGAGCTTTAGGCTTGGAGACGCATGCTTTCCCATAAATTCGACAGGCCGAACAAGCGCGAAGAATTGATTAATGGCATCTTTTATTCTCTCCGAGTCACCACCATTCCACGCCGGAGTCAGAACATCTATTACAAATTTCTCTATCTCATCCTTTTTGGCCGAGGCTTGTGGTTTTCTACCATCAAAAAAACGCGTGGATTTTTCAAGCCAATCTTGAGCCTCCACTCGATATCCAGCCGAAAGCTCAAACTTCATTTCCGAGCCGAGATTATCAAGCTGCTCCTTCATTGGAGCATACAGTTCACGCAAGCCTTTTTCATCTTCCGCGAGCGCCTCGAAAAATTTCAAATATAGATTGTCTCTGTCTCGCTCTCGCTGGGCGAGAAGTTTGGTGGTTTTTCCATCCAACTCTTCAATTTCCTTCGTCAATCTCTGGACGGTTGACTCCTGCGCATTTATTTGCTTCTGCAAATCAAGTAGGCGTTTTTTGTTTATTTCATCTTTGCTCAGAGATTCTTGCAGGAAGCGAATACGCCTGGAAATATCGTATAGTGTCCCGCCATCGTCCTTGGCGGTACTCTCGTCACCTCGCATCGCAAACACTTCAGTATCAAGGCGTGAGGAAGCGTCGCGGACTACGGCCTCGACTTTTTCGTCCCATTTCGGATTCAACTGCAATACTATCTCTTTCGACACAAGGTCACCGAATTGGGCGGCGTCGACAAGCTCTTGAACTTGTCGAGTCGTTCGCTCCTTCAATTCGGAATAAGACTTCAGAAATTCATCAATATTTCTTTTGCTTCTATTTTTTTGTGAAATCGAAGCTTCAAGCGCCTTAAGACTATCTTGTTCAGTGTTCAGTTTTTTCAGTGTCTCTTCGTCCGCAGCCTGGGTGACCGAGGGTAGCTGCTTTTTCAATTCCTCGATCTGTTGTTGTGCTTGATCCTTGTTGGCAACCTTGGACGCACGCTGGCCTAAGCTCGCGTATAGGCGATCAATCTCGCGATGCAGCGAGACTATTTGACCCCGAAAATCGTCCTGTCGCGATTGGGACGCCGACTCGCGGGCCATTCTCAGTTCTTCAAAAGAAGAGAAATCCTCGCGATGAACTTCGTCAAGGTGCGAAAATACAACTTCCTCTATAGCTTCCCGTAGTTCATGACCTTGATGGTCTTCCGAACAAAGACGCTCGACGAAGTCTTGGGATAGATACCGAACCAGGGGCTTCGGCGAACTAAACGGCTTGTCTGTAAGCGTCCCGCCGCTCGTAGAACCAGATCCCCAGGCTAGTACAAGGTCAACCCCGACCAAATGGAGCCTACCTTTGGCTATGAAGGATGACTGAGATTTTGATTCGAGAGGAACTCCAGATGCGAATGCGATTAAATCGGCGATAGCAGTTTTTCCGGCACCTTTTTCGCCAATAATCGTCACAAGCCCCGGGTTGAGCTGAATGGAGTCTTGCGCAAACCATCCGTTAGAGTTTTTTATATAGAGCGTGTCAATAATGCGACTCATATCGGATAGCTGTGGCTTTGCTTGGCCTATGTGAACACGATCATTAGGCTCCCATAGAATCTGCCTCAACCCTTCGAAGGTCGGATCCGACTTTATCCAACAGTATCGGTCTTCGTCTGGCTTGAATAACGTGGCAATTTCGTGGGCATCGGAGCCATGCAAACATGGCTTCAGGCTTCCGTACATCCTCTTAATATCGTCAGCTGATGCCCCCGCTTTCTGGCCGAGATAATATGCTCTGTCATTCGGGTTTCCAGAGAAAACAAATTCGCAATTCTTCAGCAGTTGGTCCCGGACAGCGGAAAAACCGTCGATCGGCAACCCACTTATCCCATCCTTACCATTGGCAATCCCAACAAGGCTGTTATTCTTCAGCCAGCCCTCACTGCGCAGCCATTCTAGAATTTGCTCGTAGGACGGCTTGAACTGCTCGATCCCGAATTTGTACGCCTGCTCGTTATCCGTAAGATTTGGATTCTGCGCTTTCGCATACTCAATCAAATCCTCTCTTATGCAACCATATGTGTGCCTTCCCTCTGCCGAGGTGTATTCTACTTTTAGGTTTCTTAGCGCGCGTTTGATTTTTTGTATGTGATCTGGATCAGATGGGTCTACAAGTATGTGGATGTTGAGTGCTTTGCCATCCTTCGTGGCAGGCATCGCGCGCAGCTCAATGTTGGGAACCAGCAAGGAAACGGAACGAAGTCGAGGTTTCTTGTCGTCGTGGCTCGCCGCATGTAAGCGCTCATAGCCGTCGATCGACATGTAATCCGTAACGCCAATTGCCGCAATCTCGGCTTGTTGAGCCAGTGCTTCCAACTGATTGATGTAGTCGTCCCAGCTGACTCCAACAAAGGAAGCTCCCAGCTTGCTTGCTGGAGTGTGGACGTGCAAATCCCAGCGCCGCCACTGCGATCCGTTGGGAAAGTTAGAGACCTTGATATTGCTTTTGTTCACATCCCCCCCTTAGAGACTGGTCTTTCGGTTGGCTGCGAGCTAGCTGGCGCTAGGCGTAGTCCTATTCACGGATGTAAGGGATTTTGGTGTTTAGGCTATTGAGTGATATGGCTCCTTGATCTGCTTGTCAAAGGGTTCATCCGTGCTAAAACCCGCCCCGAATTCACGAAGGTTTTCGAACTCCTTCAGCGTTTCGGCAGCCATACTCTGGAACACGTGCCAAGTGCGCTTCGCGGCAACATCTAGTACTTAAGCGGTGAGCAGGTGAAGAAAATCAACGGCGTACGATATTCCAAGGCCGGCGAACACATTCTATCTCTGCGCCCAGTACTACAGTCAACGACCAGGCGACTGTGCGGGTCCGGGCACTGGCTTGACACGGATGCGGACATTGCGGAGCTGTCGTGTACACGGTGTCAGCATCGATGACCGCTACAGCCAAGATGCTCGCCTTGAGCATCCGGCAGGTTCCGAAGTGGACCAGCCGATCGAGTGACCGCACGAGTGCCGGGCGAGCGGCAGAAATTGGCCGGCAGCCGCCGCTTGCCCTCCCCAGCACTTGGCCGGGTGGCAAACTTCGATCGATCCCGTCCCGCCCACTGGTAAACTTGGGCGGCCAAAGCAACTTTCCCCGTTCAAACGAGCACGCAACTCACCGCAGCACCTGCAGCCGTCACCCCAATGATGCAGCAGTAAGCGCCCGTTGCAGTCCCGGCCTCCTTCGCGGTGTATTCTTCGCCGCCCCCTCCCGCACTGGCCTGCTATAGTTAAAAACCCTTCCGTCGCTACCTGACAGAAATGTGCTGCGAAGCTTGTAATCAGATGCTCAGCGATACCTCGGCGCCGCACGTTGGGCTTCTGGCGCTGCGCAGGCCGCGAAAGCTGCGGCCGCTCGGCCGCACACCCATGCTAGTTCAGGCGTACCGTTGTCAATCTTGCGGGACGAACTGGATAAGCGAAACCGACCCCGATGCGGCCGACCGGACGGAATGGATTTGCCTGCATCGAGCGTCAAGTATTCTGGACCCGATAGCGGTCTTCGACGAGCAGGCAGCGAGCCAGATCAATCGGCTCGCCGAGCGCCCCGGCACCGAGGCGCAACGGATGCGCAGCGACGTTCAGGGCGACGGCTACACCGCGAAGCTCATTGCCAGCTGATACGGAAATCCGTCCTAGAGCGTGAACGAGCGACCGTACATGGCCGGCAACTACCTCTAGTGACCAGCGCATACCGACCCAACTCAGCTGGGCGGTCTGGTATCGCCTCGATGGCCATTCCGGGCCGACCGCCACCCGCCGCGATTGAGCACCCGCGCCAGCACGTGTCCAGCCAGGTGGGTGAGCGTGATGTGCAGGCACGCGTGGTTGCTGCCTTGAAACCGGCCAGCCCGGCCAAGGCGTTCGCTTCACCCGAAGCCGCCGGGCGCTTGACCTCACACGTTGAAACTGCCCCACGACAGGATGCGCAAGCGGCACCGAAGAAAACGCACACCGCCGGACGCGCCGCCGCCCGACGTGATGCGACTGGCTTTCAGCGTAGGCGCCGCTGGTTGACAGCATTCCCATAATCGTCAATCCTTGTGTCCATGGAACATCGAGCCATCGCCATCGCGCTGATTATTCGCACCATTCTCCGAATGGTGGGTTAGCGCGTACTTGCTCGATAACGAAAACCCGCCGCCGAGGCGGGTTTTTCATTTCCGCTTCTAGGCTTGCCCACCCTGACCTGGAAAGGAAATCATCGTGTTCATGCACCGAAACCCATTCGACGCGCACGTACAGAGCCCCGCCCATCCTTCGGCGCCGTTCGATTACCTCAAAAAAATCCTGACCGCGCGGGTCTATGACGTCGCGATCGAAACCGATCTGGATTTCGCGCACAACCTGTCGGTTCGGTGTCGCAACGCGATCCATCTGAAGCGCGAGGACAAGCAGCCGGTGTTCTCGTTCAAGTTGCGTGGTGCGTACAACAAGATGGCGCAGATGCCGGCTGATGCGCTGGCTTGCGGTGTCATCACCGCGTCGGCCGGCAACCACGCACAGGGCGTTGCGTTCTGCGCGGCTCGCATGGGCGTGCACGCCGTGATCGTGGTGCCGCTCACGACGCCCCAGGTCAAGGTGGATGCTGTGCGCAGGCATGGTGGTTCGCGTGTCGAGGTCATTCAGGCCGGGGAGTCGTACAGCGACGCCTACGCGCACGCGCTCACGTTGCAGAAGGAGCGGAACCTGACGTTCGTGCATCCGTTCGACGACCCCGACGTGATCGCCGGCCAAGGCACGGTGGCGATGGAAATCTTGCGCCAGCATCAAAAGCCGATCCATGCGATCTTCGTGCCGATCGGCGGCGGCAGCCTGGCGTCCGGCGTGGCGACCTACGTGAAAGCCGTGCGACCGGGCATCAAGGTGATCGGCGTGCAGACGGAGGATTCATGCGCGATGGCGCAGTCGCTCCGTGCGGGTGAACGCGTCGAACTGGTGGAGGTCGGTTTGTTCTCGGACGGTACGGCGGTCAAACTGGTTGGACAAGAGACTTTCCGGTTATGCCGCGAACACCTCGACGACGTGGTGACGGTCGATACCGATGGCCTGTGCGCGGCGATGAGGGATGTGTTCCAGGATACGCGGAGCGTGCTCGAACCGGCCGGTGCCCTGGCCGTCGCAGGGGCAAAGCTGTACGCCGAGTGCGAAGGGATCGAGAACGAAACGCTCATCGCGATCACGTCCGGCGCAAACATGAACTTCGATCGGCTGAGTTTCGTTGCGGAGCGCGCGAAACTGGCTGTTGCGTAGAAACCGATACGCAGGCCGGTGCATTGTTTGAGAGGCAGGGCCACCGGCCCCGTTGTTTTTACGCCGCTTGGTTGTCCAGGTACGCTCGCACGGCCCGATACGTGCCCTCACAATCGAAAGCAACCGACGGAAATCGACCCATTGTTGCCGGTCGGAATCGCATTATCCGGCGTCGGCATTAGAGCCGACAGCAGTCATTGAGACAATAATTCGACGGCTAGAAGTAGCCTCCACGCTGCGCACATCCCCTGGCGATGCTGTCGGTAAACCACGCCTTGAGCAATTGAACCGCCTGTTTGGTTGCGGCACTGGCGGGATGGACGAGGTAGTATCCGGCGTCCAACGCAAGCGCATTATCGAATGGCTCAATCAGTTCTCCACGAGCCAGTTCCGCTTCTACCAGCAGGGGGCTGGTAAGCACAACGCCTTGCGCGCGCACTGCGGCGTCGATCGCTATCAACGACTGGTCGAACCGGATACCGGTAATGGTTTCGATCTGCGAACCGTCGAGACCGCTGAATCGAGCAAGCCACGTGGCCCAGTGCGGGTGTAGCGTGTTATGGAGCAGTGTCGCCGTGCGCAAATCGTCGGGGCGCTTCAATCGGCGCTGCTTCGCGTATGCCGGATGGCAATACGCGCGTGCCTCGTCATGGCACAGCAGTTGAACGGATAGTCGTGCATCCATCCCGTCGAAATGCCTAACCGCGAGATCGACGCCATCCAGTTCGAAGTCGACCATCGTTGTCGATGTGCTCAGGCTCAGCGCAATCCCGGGGTTTGCCTGCAGGAAGTCGGCCATGCGTGGGGCGAACCACTTGGCAGCGAAGCTCGGCGGCATCGACAACCGCACGCCGCTACCGCGACGCTCACGAATGCGATGGCTCGCATGAATAAGCTCTGCCAGGGCAGGTTGAATCTGCGCGAAGTAGGCGCGACCATCCTCTGTGGGCGTTACCTGCCGTATCTGGCGCACGAACAGGGCAACGCCGAGCCATTCCTCAAGCTTCTGAATCTGCTGCCCTATCGCACCAGGCGTCACGTTCAGTTCCCGGGATGCAAGAGTAAAACTGCCGTGCCGCATGGCAGCTTCGAAGGCAGGCAGGGCTTTCAGCGGAGGAGTCGATCGCATAGCTCAGTTTTTCTATTTCATAGTCGACATTAAATCATTTGTAGAGCAAGGTGGTGCGGAACACAATCGGGACTTCATCCGCTTTCCTGGTGCGCTGACATGAATCCCGCCTATTTCGCCTTCGCCGCCCTCGGGTTCATCTGGGGCACCAATTTCCTGTTCATGAAGTGGGCGAGCGTCGATCTGGCTGCCAGTCAGATCGTCTTCCTGCGCGTGCTTTTCGGCTTCATTCCGCTGCTCACGGTCGCGCTATTCACTAAGGCGCTCAAATGGCGCCATCTTCGGCACGCTCACCACTTCGTGGTGATGTCGCTGCTTGCGACCGTGATTTACTACTATGCGTTCGCGAAAGGGGCCGGGCTGCTGTTCTCGAGCATTGCCGGGATGCTAAGCGGCGCCATCCCGCTTTTTTCCTTCCTGTGCGCATGGGCACTGCTGCGCGAGGAGCGCCCGAACGCGCGAATGATCGCGGGCATCGTCTGCGGATTCGTCGGCGTACTGCTGATCGCGCGTCCGTGGAATGCGCACGCGGCTGGCGTCAACCTGCTCGGAGTCGGCTATATGATCGCCGGCTCGCTCAGCGTGGGCTGCTCGTTCGTGTACGCGCGCCGCTTTCTTTCCGGCCTGGACCTCTCACCGCTCGCGCTGTCGACGTGGCAGATCGGCTTCGCACTGGTCCTGATCGGCTGCGTCACGGATTTCCACGGCATCGTGCGTGTGACGAGCGATGCGCGAGCGCTGCTCGGCCTCGTGCTGGGACTCGGTCTGACGGGCACCGGGATCGCTTACATCCTTTATTACTTCATCGTCGGACGGCTCGGAGCAGTGGCCGCGTCCAGCGTGACGTACATTCCACCGGTCGTTGCGTTGCTGATGGGTTCGTGGCTTGCGCAGGAACCGATCGGCGCAGTCGAACTGTTCGCGATGGGCGCAATCCTCGGTGGTGTGTTTCTGCTGCAACGTGGCCGGCAACCACGCGCAGTCGCGGCGCGCGGTCCGGCGAAGGCGGCCGGTTAGAGCCGCAGTGTCGTATGAATGCTTCGATGAAATATCGCGCAGACCGCAATTCGGCATCTCGACAGAAGTTCACGGGCGAGTGGTCGGCGTACCGGTGCCCGATGCCATATGAAGCTGACATCCGTGCCATCGGCGCGTAGCGGTCGGCAAATCTATCCAACTCATACCAGCGTAAACAAACATGTCTTCACGGGTCCCCTCGACCATATTCGTCATCGGTGGAACGGGCGCACAGGGATTGCCCGTCATCCGGGCGCTCGTCGCCGACGGCAAATATGCCGTGCGCGCCTTGAGCCGAGATCCTGAATCGCGACGGGCCATCGAGCTATCCACTCTGGGGAACGTCTCGATCGTGAAGGGCACGTTTGCCGATGAAGCGGTCCTGCGTGATGGTTTTCGTAATTGCAGCGCAGCGTAATCAATCTCGATGGATTCAACACCGGGGAGAAGACTGAGATTTATTGGGCCATCCGATGCTATGAAATAGCCATCGAAGAAGGAGTCAAGTTCTTCGTGTATGGAAACCTCGATTACGCGCTCAAAAGGTCCGGATACGATTCCCGGTTTCGGACAGGCCACTATGATGGCAAGGGCCGCGTAGGGGAATGGATTCTGTTCCAGAACCTGACAAACCGGGACCGGATGGGCGCCGCGCTGCTTACGACCGGTCCGTATATGGAGATGGCCGTCTCGGCAATGACACCGATGACCCCGTCCGTGGAAAGCGGCGTCGTTACGTGGCGGGTGCCACTCGGTGACGGCGCCGTCCCGCATGTAGCGCTTGAGGACTGCGGGTACTACGCACGTTGGCTTTTCGACAATCCGGAGCGTGCGAATGGCATGAATCTCGAGGTCGCGATCGATCATGTCGAGTATGCGAAGCTTGCCGAGGCGTTCGAAGCCGTGACCGGACATCCCGCGCAATATATCGATACCGACCTCGAAGCATACTGGAGCGGACCGCTCAAGGCCGCAGCCGATTTGCCTTCCGGATATAACGCCGATCTCCGCGACAAAAGTACGATGAGCTTCCGCGAAAACTTCACCGGCTTCTGGAATCTGTGGAAGTACGGGATCATCAAGAGAGACTACGCATTGCTCGACGAAATTCATCCCGGGCGAATCAGGACGGTCGAACAATGGCTCAGGCGGGAAGACCAGTTGGGACGAGCACTGGGCAACGGAGTCCTCTGGGAAAGGGTTCAGCCTGAAAATCTGCTCAGATTGCCGCCTGTCTTGAAGCTGTCCGAAGACCAGAGGAAGGGCACGTTATAAGTTCCTCGCGAACGTCTGGCTCAACTGCAAAACGCCTCACTACTTGCCGCGCGTTTTCTCACGCTGCGATGCCGGCGAAGATCGGCGACGCTCAACGTCCGAAGCTGTCGGCAAGGCGGCCAACGAGGAACGGCATGCCAATGTCCGGACATGGCCGAACAGAGTCAGACGATCTGACGCTGTCCGTTTGGTCTAACCTCGCCTTACACAACAGATTACTTAGTCGGATATCGCAGCGCGAGTTCATCAAGGAACTGCGACAGGCGCGTGAGCCACTCTCGACGTTCCCGATCGTAGTGGTGCCGGTTATACACGCCGGCTACACCCGGTTGAACATGACCAAGTACCGCCTCCGCGACATCATGCGGGCACCCAAGTGCGGCAAGCATAGTTCGGGCAGTCCTCCGCAAATCGTGAGGCGACCAGTGCGTGACGGGTAGCCGCGGCCGATTATGATTCGGCGCCTGCTTACAGTACGGCTGATGATAGTAAATGCCGTGCGAAATGACGGTCTGCTTCATCATCTCGCCGGTCGACGTCGGGAACAGAAAGCCGTTCACAGCCTGGTCCTTGCGTCGACGGACAACGGCCTCGGCTCGACCAACGAGCGGCACCCGCAAATCCCCTGCTTTCGCGCGCCACGAGTTCTTGGTTTTTTCCTTCGGCACGGTCCACCATAGGCCGTCCGCCTCGTCGGCGATTTCGTGCGACTCCATAGAAATGATTTCGCCGCCGCGGGCGCCCGTCCACAGATACAAGGTGATCGCGTCTGAAACCGTTAGGCTCATATTCGGCAGCCAGCGAAGCAGCGTGCCAACCTCATCCTCGCTCAATACCCGCTTTTTTGTGCCCATGGCGACACCGTCGATCGTGCGCCCCTTGCTGCGAAGCTTGCCGCGCAGGATCATTCGCCACCAGTTCGGCGTGCCATCAGGGAGCCTCCCAGCGTCCATCGCATAGTCCCACGCTCCGCCCAGCTCCATGCGGAGGCGCGCAGCGAGCGCCGGCGTTGCACGATAAGAATCCAAAAATTCGAACGCCTGCGCACGAGTTATCGATGCGGCCGGAACGCTCTCGATCGGGCCGAGCATCGCCTTAAACATCCGCCTAACCTCGATCACGCCCTTGTCCTTGCGGTTCGGCTCCAGATAGCCGCCCATATAGTCGAAACATACGTGCTTGACAGTGTATGCGTCGACGGCGCGCGAATTGGCAACCGCAGCGCGCTTCTCGCGCTTTGCGGCAGCAGGATCGGCCCCAGCATCACGCGCCGCTCGCTTTTGCTCCCATTCAGAAATCGCCGCAGGGAAACCCATGGCCGGCCACTCGCCGAGCTTCACCTGGCGCATTCGGTCGTCAATGGGGGATTTGTATCGGTAGATCCAGGAACGACGGCTCTCGCTGGCCTGGAAGCGGAGGCCCGGGAATCCGTCAAAGGTCATGTGTTGGCCCGCAGGCAGCTTGCTCGCGGTGCGTGCGTCGAATCTCATCAGCGGTCGGCGTAGGTTTTTGTTGTAGGCCTAGACCGTAGCGTAGCTTTTCGATCTGGCGTAGGAAAATGCTACGCCAGAGTGCCAAGTTTTCGCCTATTTCGTCAAGTGCAGACAAGGCACCCGATAAACGCAACTTTCGGCTCAAACCCTTTACCAGAAAGGCTCAGAGGTGTGAGAGCCAGTTGGAGCAAGGGGCTCCGGAGAGCCCCTGTTTTTGTTACTCGTTTTCTTCGAAGTAATGCCCGAACTTCGTCTGCTTCGTGCGGATATAACGCTCGTTTTCCTCGCGTACGGGCACCGCAAGCGCCACGCGTTCGCAGACGGGAATACCGTGCTTCGCGAGCGTGTCGAACTTCGCCGGGTTGTTGCTCATCAGCCGCACCGACGTCACGCCGAGGATCCGGAGGATCGCGGCGGCGGAGTCGTATTCACGGGCATCGTCGGGCAGGCCGAGGTCGAGGTTCGCCTCGACGGTGTCGCGCCCCTGCTCCTGCAGCGCGTAAGCGCGAATCTTGTTGCTCAGGCCGATCCCGCGCCCTTCATGTCCGCGCAGATACAGCAGCACGCCGCGGTCTTCGGCCGCGATGTAGCGCAATGCGAGATCGAGTTGCTCGCCGCAGTCGCAGCGGTACGAGCCGAACACGTCGCCGGTCAGGCATTCGGAATGCAGCCGCGTCAGCACGGACTGCTCGCCGGCGACGTCGCCCATCACGAGCGCGAGATGTTCGGCATCGCTGCCCGATACGCGGAAAGCGTACGACTTGAACGTACCGTAGCGTGTGGGCAGCGACGCGGTGGCGACGAGCGTCACGCACTCGTCGGCCTGGCCATTGCCCGGCGTGGGCGATTGTGGACGCGAAGACATCATGAATTCAATCGAAACGTTCAGGAATGTAGGAGTTGTGTGGATAGTGCGTGACGGGAGTTTACCGCTAATCTGGAATCGTCACGCGACTGCCGCCACCTGCGCGGCTATACTGGGCTCATCGGGTGACACGCATCACGCCCTGCCTGCCCAGCATCGACCTGCACACGGAGAAAGCGAATGAGCACGACTGTCGCGCAGATTCTCAAGGCCAAGCCGGATTCGGGCCGCACCATCTATACCGTCACGAAGACCGATCTCGTCTACGACGCCATCAAGCTGATGGCCGAAAAGGGCATCGGCGCGCTGCTGGTCGTGGACGGCGACGACATAGCAGGCATCGTCACCGAGCGCGATTACGCGCGCAAGGTCGTCCTGCAGGATCGCTCGTCGAAAGCCACCCGCGTCGAGGAAATCATGACGGCGAAGGTGCGCTACGTCGAACCGTCGCAATCCACCGACGAGTGCATGGCGCTGATGACCGAACACCGGATGCGCCACCTGCCCGTCCTCGACGGCGGCAAGCTGGTCGGCCTCATCTCGATCGGCGACCTCGTCAAGAGCGTGATTGCCGATCAGCAGTTCACGATCAGCCAGCTCGAACACTATATCCACGGCACGCCTGCGGTTACGTCCGCCTGACCCGCCCCAGCAAAAAAGGCCCAAACGCGTGAGCGTCTGGGCGGAAAGCCGCCGGAATGCGGCGACGGAGGTTCTGCTCCTGCGGGCGAATGACGCGCGCAACTGGCGCGCGTCTCGCCGATTAAGCGGTGCGCTCGGGCAGACCCGGCGGTGTTCAGTTCCCGAAGTAGACCGAATTCACGGGGTTCGGTGCTTCACGCGTCATGCGGCGGCCGGCTTGCCCGGCACCCGTTGCCACGGCACCGTAGCCGCTCGTATCGGCTTGCGCGAGCATCGGCTGGTTCGGTTGAATGCGTTGTTCGGCGGCCTGGATGTTGTCCGGATACTGCGAATCGCTCGCCAGCGGCTTGTAGCCGTTCTGTTCGAGTTGCACGAGCTCGGCCTTGACCTGGTCGCGGGTCAAACCCTGCTCGGACTGTGCAAACGATGCGATCGGGGCGGCAAGGACGGATGCGGCGATGGCTGCGTAGATGATCGACTTCATGATTTACCTCCGGAATATGTTCTCTTATGACATCGCCTCGGCAGGACTGTCTGAAGCGATTGAATGCAGTGTAGTTCTCGCATTCCCAAGGGGAAACCCTTAGTTTGAACAAACAGCGTTGCGATTTCGACAAAAATAGCCGATCGTTTTCGGGCGATATCGCGGCAACTTGCTTCAGCAGCACAACAATCGCTGACGAACTGCCGACGACCAGATCACATATACCGAAGGTTGTGTTGTAGAATCGTAAGGTTTTATTCGCCAGTCGATATTCCATCCACCATGTACGCGCTCACGCCTCTTTCGGTTTCGCCGTCCGGCCCGGCCGGCGTGCGCGCGCGCGCCGGCCATCCGGCGCATCCCCTCGCTCGACGCACGGCCCAGGCGCCGCTCGCCCCTGCCCGGCGCCTGATCTGACGGCTCGGCCTCCTCCCGGAGCCAGGTCAGACAGGCTCCGGGCGATCCTCACAGGCACGCCACGCCTGCCCCTGCCGATCATTTGGAGAACAGCCATGAAACAACGCCTTTACCAGTTGACCGAACTCGACGTTGCCCGCCTCGAGAAGCACGCCGAACACAACCCGCGCTTCCAGACGATGCTCGACACGCTGCTCGAGCGCGCCGACATCGTCCAGCCCGATGCCATCAAGGCGAACGTCGTCACGATGAATTCGCAAATCACGCTGCTTGACGAAGCGTCCCAGGAACAGGCCACCTGGACGATTGTTTATCCGGATGCCGCCAATCTCGAACTGGGCCGCCTGAACGTCTTCTCGCCCGTCGGTATGGCACTGCTGGGCACCCAACGCGGCCAGATGGTCAAGGTGATGCAGCCGAGCGGTGCCGAAAAGCTGATGAAGGTCGCCGCGATCGTGTTCCAGCCGGAAGCCAACGGCGAATACACGCGCTGAGCCGTATGCAGCGGGTATTGCCCCGCAACGGCGCACAACGAGAAAAGCGAGGCACGGGCCTCGCTTTTTTGCATCCGGACGATGCCAATCGTCGACATCTCGTTCCACAGACGAAAAAAAAGGCGCCCGAAGGCGCCTTTTTCGATGCTGCGAAGCGGGTTACCCCGCCGTCACGCTTAGAAGCGGTGACGCAGACCAACCGTTGCTGCGGTTTGGTTGATCGACGAGCTCGGCAGGTTGTTGCTGCTGATCGCATCGCCGTTGTAGATCGATGCGCCAATGCCGTTCTTCGCTGCGCGCTGGTACACAGCTTGTGCGTAGACGTCCGTGCGCTTCGACAGTGCGTAGTCAGCTTGCAGACCGAACTGGTTCCAGTGCGTGCTGCCATTGTTGATCTTCGCGTTCGTGTACGTGTAAGCAGCGCCCAGGCCGAGAGCCGGCGTCAGGTTGTACTTCGCGTTGACTTCGTAGTTGTCGGTGCGCACCGAGCCCAGGTTACCAACTGCATTGTTGTCGAGGCGCGCTTGCGTCCATGCGGCGCCGACTTGTGCCGGACCGAATGCATAACCAGCAGCAGCACCGTACGTGCGGACGCGGCCTTGGCTAGCGACGCCACCGATCGCCGACGACGTTGCGCCGCTACCGTTCGTACCGTCACCCAGGTTCGCTTGCGAGTATGCAGCAGCCAGCTTCAGACCTTGGAACTGGTATGCGGCACCCGCGCTGTACGCACGGTTGTTGCCGAAGTTCGTGTTGTTCGAGAACGAGTACGTGCCGCCGAATTGCAGGCCAGCGTAGTTCGCGCTCGTGAACTTGATCGTGTTGTTCGATGCGACATCGCCGGTCGTGCTCAGACGATCGAGGTTCAGCGGGTGCGCGAAGTACGTGCCGCCCCACGAGCCCGTTGCCGTCAGCGGCGCCAGGTAGTCTTGCGCTGCGTCGTACTGCTTGCCCAGCGTGACCGTGCCGTACTGGCTCGACAGGCCGACGAAAGCCTGGCGGTTGAACATGCCGCCGTTGTTGCCCAGCTTGCCGTCACCGATGCCGAAGCCGCTTTCCAACGTGAAGATTGCCTTCAGGCCGCCACCCAGGTCTTCCGAGCCACGCAGGCCGAAACGGCTCTGGTCAATGCCCGAACCCATCGCCCAACGCGACTTGCCGTTCACCGACTGGCCCGCTGCGTTGACGGCCGTGCCGACGTTGCTCGTGTAGGTGATGCCTGCGTCCAGCACGCCGTACAGCGTGACGCTGCTTTGCGCGTGAGCGACGGTTGCGAACGATGCTGCAGCTGCTGCAACGATCAGAGTCTTGTTCATTCGTGGAGCTCCCTTCTAAAAAGAGGCAGGTCTCGCGACCTTGTTCATAAACGGTCTGCAACCGCCCGGGAGCGCCATCGATCCTGCTGGCCGCGCCCGGATAGTTGCCCGTTTGGGAACCGTGAGTTTAGGGGTGTACCCTAGGGGAGCGATCCGCAAATAAAGAAATAAGCTTTTCCAGAACTAGAAATAATGAAAGTGGGGACGAGTTATAAGTATTTGTTTTGACGTTTGTTTTTGACTTCTTGACGGGGGCTTTTTGAAGGCTTTCATCGCACCATTCTTTCATGTCATCGTCTTGACGGTTGCATAGAAACAACAAACGGATTCGGTGCGGCACCCCGAAATCGGCAAATTTTACTCGATCCGATCTCGAATTTCGGGCTCCGAGCGCCTAAAACACATCCGTCAGCCGGTAAACAGGACGCGACATTCGTGCAGCGCGGGCAACATCCGTCGTCAGCCGCAGAAAAACAGGGAGACCGGCCTCCGCCCGCTGGCGGTTCGCCCGCCTGCCGTGACACACGGTAACAGCCTTGACCGCGCGCGTAACCCGCCCGGCGGACCGGCCGGCTAATGTAAGGCAGCCTCGAATACTGAACAGGACACGCCATGAATCGACGCTCCTTGTTGCGCGCCATCGGATTGACCGCCGCCTTCGTCGGCACCGGCGGCTGGCTCCGTGCCGCCTCGGCCCAGCCCGTGCCGCCCCCGCCGCCCGGATATCGGCCGCCCGGCCCGAACCGCGTGCCCGGCAGGCCGCCCTATGCAGACCGCCCGGGCTTCGCGCCGCCGGCCGCGAGACACGATCGCCGCCCGCCGCCGCCACGGCCGCACGGCTATATATGGACGGACGGTTACTGGCGCTGGCAGCGAGGCCGCTATATATGGGTGCCGGGCCGCTGGGTCGCACGGCGCCCCGGGCGTCGATGGGTGCCCGGCTACTGGCGCCGCCAGGGACAGGTATGGATCTACGTCGACGGCACGTGGCGATAGGCAGGCGCGCGGCACCCCGCACTCGGCCGCTGGCAGCCCCGGAACCAGGCGGCGCGACGAACCCGCGCCATTCAGCCTCGACATCATGATGCCCGGCAGGCGCCCCCGCGCGCCCTGCCCGACCTCGCCCCCCCACGCATGCGCCCAGGTGTCGATCGGATCAGGCACCCTCGACCGCCGATATGCCCGCCGGTCTGGGGTGCACCATCCCGGCTCGGCCAGCCCCCCGCCGCAGCTCTCATGCACCATACAGCGAAAGACCGCCATTGCAGTCGCCCCGGCGCGCACCCCGCAAGCGATGCACCGCCAGTGCATTCCCGCATTCGAGCCGAACGGAGCACATTGAAACATCGGCGATGCCTGCCCGCCCCATCGATATCATTCGGATAACGAAATCACGTGCGGCACCGCACGTGCAGTCGCGGCATGCCTCGTCGCATCGCACTCAAGCCGCAGCCCACCGTCCATCGACGAAACAGCGCATACGCCCTGCTCAGCGCTCGCCGCCGTCCATCTCCCGTGCACGGCGCCGCGCGGCGCAGATCGCGTGATGATGTTCGTCCGCCCACCGGATCATCGCCTGCATCGGCGTCAGGAACGACCGCCCGAGGTCGGTCAGCGCATATTCGACGCGCGGCGGCACTTCGGCGAACAGCGTGCGACTGACGAAGCCGTCCTGTTCGAGCCGCTTGAGCGTGCGTGACAGCATCTGCTTCGACACGTCGCCGATCGCGCGGGCGAGTTCGTTGAAACGCATCGTCCCGCCGGACAGCGCTTCGAGCACGAGCAGGCTCCACTGGTCGCCGATGCGGTCGAGCACATCGCGGATCGGGCAGGGCTGATCGAGTTCGACGGTTTCGTCGGCGGGCGGGAACGGCATGACGGGATTCTCTTTCAAGGGCAACGCATGGTCAGCGCGGTGTGACCTGTTCACACCGCGCTGACTTCTTGTGACGGGTTCGCGGCAACTGTACCATTCGAGCGGCCCGGCAGCCGCGCGGATTCGCCAGTTCAACGAAGCATGACGACGACGCGCCGCCTCGCCGCTCCGTATCTCGACGATACGAACCGGGCGGTGAATCCCTCGCGTCGACAGCGCACGTGCATCCGCAACCGTCGCCCGACGATCGTCATGGCCGACCCGACCCGCCGTCGCGCATCGCGCGCCAACCCACGCTTCGTCAGACAAGGAACCCGCTACATGTCATCGCTCCGCTCTCCCGTTCGCGCCGTTGCCGCGCTCGTCCTGCTGGCCGCGTCGACGGCCGCGCTGGCCGCCGGCCCGGCCACGCGCAACCTGGCCGCCGAGGAAGCCAACCGCCAGCTCGTGCTGACGTTCTATGACCGCTTCTTCAACAAGCACGAAGCGGTCGAGGCCGCCGCCGTCGTCGCGGACGACTACAAACAGCACAACCCGCACGTACCGGACGGCAAGAAGCCGTTCGTGTCGTACTTCGTCGGCGCCTTCCAGAAGAACCCGGCGTCGCGTGCGCGCATCGTGCGCAGCGCAACCGACGGCGATCTCGTCTACCTGCACGTGCATGCGACCGAGCGCCCGGGCGACCGCGGCGAGGCCGTCGTCGACATTTTCCGCGTGAAGGACGGCAAGATCGTCGAACACTGGGACGTGATCCAGCCGGTACCCGAAACGTCCGCGAACGCGAACACGATGTTCTGACGCGCGGGCCGTCACGCGGCGCGCAACGATGCACGCCGCTCGTCGGCGGACGATCGGCCGCCCGCCGGGCTAGCGCGACTGCCTCGCGGCGGCGAAGTCCCCTACAATCGAGCTTCGCCGCCGCGCCGGCCTCCGTCCCGCATGACCGCACCGCCGGCCGCCTCGCCGCCGGCTCGCCGTCGCACGCGAAACACGGCCGGTACGGGCGGCCGTTCGCGAAGACGGTGTCAACGATGAGCCCCGCCCATATTTCCCTCAGCAATGCAGGCGACCTGATCGCCAGCCTCGGCAGTCCGCAGTTTCCCGCCCGGCTTTGGGCATGGCTGCGCGAAACCGTCGATCCGCAGTCCCATTACAGCGTCGCGACGCGCTACCGGCGTGACGCGCCGTCGCATTCGGTCGACAGCGTCGACGTGCTGTTCTTCGCCGGCGGCGACGATCCCGACGGCACGCGCCACGCACTCGATCTGTATACACAGGGCGACTGGCGCAACGACACGCTGCTTCCGCACATCGAGCGCGCCACCGATTCGCAGCTCGTGTTCTCGTGCAACGAGGACGTCGACATGGCAACCGAATACGGCCGCCAGTTCGCGCTCGGCGAACTCGGCGAAGATTGCACGCTGCTCGGCAGCGAGCGCGACTATGTCTATGCGTTCTCGCTGTTCCGCCGGCGCGGCCAGCCGTCCTATACGCTGGCCGAACTGGCACTGCTGCGGCAGCTCGGCGATTTCGTGCTGCCGCTGCTGATCCAGCACGCGCGGCTCGCCCGCCTGACGCCCCGCTCGGACGACGGCGCGCTGCTGCAGCGGTTCGAACAGCGCCTGTCGGCCAGCGGCGCAACGCTGTCGCAGCGCGAACGGCTCGTGTGCCGCGCGGTGCTGCAAGGCCGGCCCGTCCCCCGGATCGCCGACACGCTCGCGCTCAAGCCGAGCAGCGTGCGCACCTATCTCGGGCGCGCGCTCGCGAAACTCGGCGTGGCGAACCGGGCCGGGCTGTTCGCGTGGTGCGTGACCGAGGAAGAACCGCCGGCAGACCACGGGCGCTAGACGACGCCTCCGCATTCCGGCCACACCCGCCGCCCCTGCCGCCCCCCGCCGCCTTTGTCGCTGGTTGTCCTAAAAACGATGACAGACAGCCGGCCGCCCCGCTCCTAGTATCTGACTCACCCGACGACGGGAACGCGTCGGATGCCACGGAGACACCGAATGCCGAATACCGGATGGACGCCGGCCCGCACGGCCGCGCGCGCGTCGCCCATCGAGCTGCCGCTTCAGGCCCGGCAGCGGGATCGGCATGACGCCCCGGCGGCGGCCGGCCTTCACCGTGACGCATCGCGGCGCCTGCCGCGCGGCACCGGCACATAACCGCCCCCGTCCCATTCAACCCGACCGGGTTCACGCGACCGGACGAGCCCCGCGGCCCGCCCGCGGGACACGTGCGCCCGTCGAACAGCCCCATCCGGAGAAGACACATGCAATACGCCGACACCGCCTACCTGAACGGCCTGCTTTACACCGGCGACGCGCAGCGCCGCTTCGCGCAGGCGCTCGCCACCCGGGACGGCAAGATCGTCGCGGTCGGCCGCGACGACGATATCCGTCCGCTCATCGGCCCCGCGACGCGCACCGTCGACCTGGCCGGCAGGCTGATGCTGCCGGGCCTCATCGACGGCCACGTGCATCCGCTCGAAGGCCACCAGATCCTCGGCGACTTCGACCTGTCCGGCATCAACGATCCCGACACGATCCTGCAGCGCATCCGCGCCTGCGCCGATGCGACGCCGAACGAGCCGTGGGTCTATCTCGGCGGCGCCAACCTGGCCGCATTCGGCGCATATCCGACCCGCGAACTGCTCGACCGCGTCGTGCCCGACCGGCCGCTGCTCGTGGTCGGCTTCGACGTGCACAGCGGCTGCCTCAACACGAAGGGCCTCGAAGCGGCCGGCATCCACGCCGACACGCCCGACCCGGCCGGCGGCGTTTACGAACGCGATGCGTCCGGCGCGCCGAACGGTGTCGTGCACGAAGCGGCGTTCTATCGCGTCTGCCCGCTCATTCCGCAACTGAGCCCGGCCGGCTATCCGAAGTCGCTCGCGAAAGCGCACGCGATGGCGCACGGCTACGGCATCACCGGCTGGTTCGACGCACGCGTCGAGGAGGCCGAACTCAAGGCGTATGCCGACGCGCAGCGCGCGGGCACGCTGAAGGTGTACATGAGCGCGGGCCTCTATGCGAACCCGCGCCGCGATCCGCGCGAGCAGGTCGAGCGCTTCGCCGCATGGCGTCGCGCGTACGAATGCGACAACCTGCGCCTGCATACGGTGAAGATCTTCGTCGACGGCGTGCCCGAATCGAAAACCGCCGCGCTGCTCGAGCCGTACGCCGGCACCGACGACTGCGGCCTCGCGCTGTGGAGCCAGGACGCGCTGAACGAGATCTGCCTGCTCGCCGATTCCGCCGGCTTCGACCTGCACTTCCACACGCTCGCCGACCGCGCGGTGCGCATGACGCTCGACGCGCTCGAATATGTCCAGATCCGCAACGGCATGCGCGACCGCCGCGCGCAGCTCGCGCACCTGCAGCTCGTCGATCCGGCCGACATGAGCCGCTTCAACCGGCTCGGCGCGATCGCCAGCGTGCAGACGCTGTGGACGGCCGCGCGCGAAGAGCAGCAGCAACTCTATCGCGACCTGCTCGGCGCCGAACGCACCGCGCGCAACTATCCGTTCCGCAGCCTGCGCAACGCCGGCGCGATGCTCGCGGCCGGCTCCGACTGGTCGGTCAGCACGATGGACCCGATGCAGATCATCCAGACGGGCGTCACGCACCTGCTGATCGACCAGCCCGACAGCCCGCCGTGGAATCCGCACGAACGCCTCGACCTGCTCACGATGCTCGAGGCCTATACGGTGAACACCGCGTATGCGCTGCGCTTCGACGACTGCACGGGTTCGCTCGAGGCGGGCAAGGACGCGAGCTTCGCGATCCTCGATCGCAATCCGTTCGCCCATCCCGTCGAGACGTTCGCGCAAACCCGCGTGATCGAGACGTGCTTCCGCGGCGAAGTCGTGTACGCCGCGCCGGGCTGGGCCGACTGAAGCACGAACCCGGCGGCCGTCAAGCGACGCCGAGCGCCAGCACCTGCTCGGTCGTCAGCACGTCGCCGAACGTGTCCGACAGCGCAGCCAGCGTCGCGCGATGGAGGTCGCGGTGCGATACCGTGCCGCCCTCCGCGATGTCGAGGTCGCGCGTCGCGCAGGCATCGTCGACGACGATCACCGCGTAGCCGAGCGGCACCGCATCGCGTGCCGCGCCAGCCACGCAGGCATGTGTCATCAGGCCCGTGACGATCAGCGTGTCGATACCGGCCGCCTTCAGGCGTGCATCGATGTCCGTCGTCGGGAACACGCTCACCGAGGTTTTCTTCACGACCGCGTGATGCGGCGCCGGCTGCAGGCTCGCGTGAAAGCGGAAGCCGTCGCTGTCGTCCGCGAAGATCGGGCTGTCGGGCGAATCGACATGCTGGACGTGAAACACCGGAATGCCCGCGCGATCGGCGAACGCGATCACGCGCTGCGCATTGCCCAGCGCGCGCGGTCCCTCGGGAATCGGCAGCCGGCCGCTGAAGTATTCGTTCTGGAAATCGATCACCAGCAGCGCGGTGCGGGCGGCGGCGATCGACGTCGGCGCGGTCGCGCCCGCCAGGGTACGGATGGTCGGATGTTGCATGGGTCGCTCTCTCGGTTGGCGTATCGAAGGAACGGCGCGCCGGGCCAGCCGGCGCCGCCGGACGCGGCCCGGACGTTTCCCGGCCGCGAGGTGCCAGTGTCGGGCCCAGCGGCCATGCGCGACAGCCGCGCGCGGGACAACGTCCGACAGGATCGGGCCAACGTGCCTGCCGCCTACGACAGCGCGGCCGTTCGCGCACCCGGCTGCGTGCGGCCGTACGCGACCATCATCAAGAAGCTGAGCAGGAAGCCCGCGCCGCCGATCAGCAGCAGGCCGATCTCGCCGAACACCGGCAGCAGGTTCGTGAGCGCCCCCGTGACGACCCACGCGACGGCCATCACCGAGCCCGCGACGCCGAGTGCCCAGCCTTGCCGGTCCTCGCTGACCGCGTCGGAGAACGCCGTGTACATCGTCGTATAAGCGACCATGTCGAAGCAGCCGACGACCATCGCGAGCGCCCACAACACCGGCTCGTGCGGGAACAGCGCGGACAGGACCTGGCCGACGCCCGCGACGAGGAGGCCCGTCTTCGCGATGTCGACCACGCGCCATACGCGCAGCATCAGCCGCACGACGAACAGCAGGCCGAACACGAAGCAGAGGCCGATCACGCCGCTGAACAGCCCGAGCCGCGCGCTCGTGTAGCCGAACTTCGCCTGCAGCAGCAGCATGATGGTCTGCAGGTAGAGCCCGTAGCCTACCTGCATCAGGAAGAACACCACCGACAGGAACGCGACGTTGCGCTGGCGCGCGGCCTCCCCGATGATGCGCAGCGGCAGCAGCGGATCGATACGCGTGTCGCCACGCAGCACGGCCGAGTCGCGATACGACGCCCAGGTCCAGAACGCGCCGATCAGCGACAACCCGGCGACGAGCACGAACGGCGTGCCGTAGTCGAACAGTGGCGAAATCGTGCGGTCGGACGTGACGCCGCCGAGCACCGGGCCGACGATCACGCCCGCGCTGAACGCGAGCGACATGATGCTCATGTTGTACGCCTTGTTTTCCGGCGTGCTCAGGTCGGTGATCGCTGCCTGCGCGATACCCTGGCAGCCGGCCATCAGCCCGGTGAGCCCGCGGCCGGTCAGCAGCAGCGCGACGCTCGCATGCCACGCACCGGCCGCCATCATCGCGTAGCCGGCCGCGAGGCCGGTCACGCACAGCAGCAGGATCTTGCGGCGGCCGTAGCGATCGGACAGTTCGCCCATCAGCGACGAGCCGAAGAACATGCACAACGGATAGATCCCGTAGCCGAGACCGAGGTAGAAATTGCGCGCGTGCGCGCCGGCGTCGGCCGGCAGGATGCCCGCGTGCGGATCGCTGAAGATCGCGGACATCATCGGATAAACGAGCCCGAATCCCATCGCGTCGAGCGCGATCGCGAGCAGACAGGGGCCGAGCAACTTGTAATCGAGCCGGGACATGGCGACCTTCCGGACAGAGTGGATGATCGCCCAAGCGTAACGACCGGGCGGCGGCAGCGGTAGGCCGCCGCCCGCGATGCTGATCATCGGCGGAACCGGCACCCTGCCTGCCGCCCGCGCCGATGGGCCGCCAGCGTTGGCCCGGAGCGGCAGGCAGCGGCCGCTACCTGGCGCTCGACGCACCGGCATCGTCGCGACGACCCGCGCGCACCCGTCACGCCGGGACGAAGCGCGCCCACTCATCCATTCGGACGGCACGCCGCGTGTGCTTTGTTGCGATCATGGCCGTCATTCATCGCACGGCACGCACACGTGCGTCCGCCACGGAGACGCCATGAACGACCCAGTCCTCGGCCCCATCGACCAGATCGGCTACGTGGTCGCCGATCTCGACCGCAGCATCGCACGCTGGCGCGAACGCCACGGCATCGGCCCGTGGACCGTTTTCCGCAACGTGCGCCTCGACGGCCATCATCTCGGCGAGCCGGTGTCGGTCACGATGAACGTCGGGCTCGCGTATCGCGGCAATCTGCAGATCGAACTGATTCACGTGACGAACGACACGTCGTCGCCGTACCGCGATGCGCACGGGCAAGCGCTCGTCGGGCTGCATCACGTCGCGTGGGTCGTCGACGATCTCGATGCGGCGATCGCACGGTTCACCGCACGCGGCTTGCGCGTCGTGTTCGAAGCCGGCAACCCGGCCACGCGCGTCGCGTATCTCGACGACCCCGACGACCCCGGCGTGCGCATCGAAGTCATCGAAGGCGCCGGCATGCGCGACATGATCGCGCGCGGCATCGCCGAATCACACACCGGAGACGACACGGATCCGGTTCGCATCGTCGACGCGGCGGCCGCCTCCGCATGAGCGGACCCGCGCGCCAACCACACTCAACAGGAGCAAGCAGCATGAAACGACTCGAAGGCAAGGTGGCGCTGATCACGGGCGCTGCGCGCGGCCAGGGCGAAGCGGAAGCGCGCCGGTTCGTCGCCGAAGGCGCACGCGTGGTGATCGCCGACGTGCTGGACGACGCCGGCCGGCGTGTCGCGGCCGAACTCGGCGACGCCGCCCGATTCCAGCATCTCGACGTGACGAGCGAGGCCGGCTGGCAGGCCGCCGTCGATGCAACGCTCGCGCATTTCGGCCGGCTCGACATCCTCGTGAACAACGCTGCCATCCTGAAGCTCGTGCCGATCGAAGCGTGTTCGCTCAACGACTATCGCAAGGTGATCGACGTGAACCAGGTCGGCTGCTGGCTCGGCATGAAATCGGCCGTGGCCGCGCTGAAGGAAGCCGGCGGCGGCTCGATCGTCAACGTGTCGTCGACGGCCGGGATGGAGGGCGTCGCGGGCGGCAGCGCGTACGTGTCCAGCAAGTTCGCGGTACGCGGAATGACGAAGGCCGCCGCGCTCGAATTCGGCCGCTACGGCATTCGCGTGAACTCGGTGCACCCGGGAGGCATCGATACCGTGATGGCGCGCCCGCCCGAGTTCGCGGATTTCGATCCGTCGTCGATCTACAGCGGCCTGCCGATCGCGCGCATCGGCAAGCCCGAGGAAGTCGCCAGCCTCGTGCTGTTCCTTGCGTCCGACGAATCCGCGTACTGTACGGGGTCGGAATTCATCGTCGACGGCGGGATGCTCGCGGGCAGCACGTTCCACTGACACGCATCGAAACCGGCACGCGCCTGCCAGCCCGGCAGGCGTTTTTCGTTTGCGGCGGCGGCACGTGGAAGTTACGGCCCCCTCCTGTCG
Organism: Burkholderia sp. Bmkn7; assembly: GCF_041103175.1. Classification (NCBI taxonomy): domain Bacteria; kingdom Pseudomonadati; phylum Pseudomonadota; class Betaproteobacteria; order Burkholderiales; family Burkholderiaceae; genus Burkholderia; species Burkholderia sp. Bmkn7. The sequence continues at coordinate 2,741,034 of NZ_JBGCUH010000002.1, forward strand.
CGATCACACGCCCGGAAACGACGATACCGCCGGCGGCTCTCCCGCGCGGCGGCATCGTCATCTGCGCAGCGACGCACCACGCGCCGCTCAATATCCCTTCGGCTGGATCGCCGGCGCGCCGTTGCCGCGCGCCGCCTGCGTGCCGCCGCGCACGAAGCGGCGCCCGTGCGGGCCGTACACGCCGTCCGGTTCCGGGTACAACGTCAGCAGCGCGAAATACAACACCCCGCCCATCACCAGCGACACGGGCACGCTCAGGTCGAGCCCGCCCGCGAGGTGGCCGAGCGGCCCGACGAACTGGCCCGGCAGGTTCACGAACGACAGCCCGACGAACGCGGCCGGCAGCCACGCGCCCATCGCGCGCACGTTCCAGCCGTGCGTGAACCAGTAATGGCCGCCGCGCAGCCCGCGGTTGAACACCTGCAGGTCGTCGGCGAGATAGTGGCCGCGCCGCGTCACGTAGCCGATCACCATGATCGCCATCCACGGGCAACTGAAGGTATCGATCAGCGTCGAGAACGTCGCGACGCTTTCGACGAGGTTGAACCAGAAGCGGCCGACGAAGATGAACGCGATCGCGATCGTGCCGATCAGCAGCGTCGCACGCACGCGATTCAGGAGGCGCGGGAACATGCTCGACACGTCCAGGCCGGTACCGTACAGCGCGGTCGTGCCGGTCGACATCCCGCCGATGATCGCGATCAGGCACATCGGCAGCAGGAACCAGCGCGGCGAGATCGCGAGCAGGCCGCCGACGTAGTCGTTCGACGCAATGAATGCGGGTGCCTTCGCCGCGATGATCGTCGCGGTCGCGAGGCCGAAGAAGAACGGCACGAAGGTCGCGATCTGCGCGGCGAACACGGCACCCATCACACGATGCTTCGGCGTGTGCCGAGGGATGTAGCGGGCCCAGTCGCCGAGCGTCGACGCGAACGACACCGGGTTGCTCAGCGCAACCAGCACCGCGCCGACGAACGCGGCCCAGAAGCCCGCGCTGCCCTGCTGCACCGTGCCCGCGTAGTTCATGTCGAACAGGCCGGCGAACGCGAACAGGCCCGCGACGAACAGCACGCTCGCGGCCCACACGGCGATCTTGTTGACCCACAGCATGAAGCGGAAGCCGTAGATGCAGACGATCAGCACGAGCACCGCGAACACCATGTACGCCGCACCGAGCGTGAAGCCGTTGACCGGCACGCCGACCATGTTGTGCGCGCCGCCGACGAGCGCGTCGCCCGAGCTCCACACCGCGAGCGAGAAGAACGCGATCGACGTGAGCAGCGCGAGGAACGAACCGACGATCCGGCCGTGGATGCCGAAATGCGCGCCGGACGACACGGGGTCGCTCGTGCCGTTGCGCGGGCCGAACAGGCTCATCGGCGCGAGGATGCAGGTGCCCGCGAGCACGCCGAGCACGATCGCGCAGACACCCGCCTTGAACGACAGCCCGACCAGCACGGGAAAGCTGCCGAGCACCGATGTGGAAAACGTATTGCAGCCGCCGAACAGCAACCTGAACAGATCGATCGGCCGTGCATAGCGCGATGCATCGGGAATGCGCTCGAAACCGAACGATTCGACCTGCGTAATCCTGCCTTCACTCATTTGTCTCCAGCTCCTCTTGTGCATCTGTACGGCCCGGGACTGCGGCGATACGACACATCGTCATCGATTCGCGGCCACTCTAAACCGGATCGCGCGGCGCAAATATCACGCATTCGAGACGTTTACGACGAAGGAGAACAATGTTTCCCGGCAGACCGGCGGCTGCCGCCCGCGCCATCCGTTCAGCGCGGGCGATGCGACGTCAGTTCGCGCGCGCTGCCGCCGGTGCGCGGCATGCGACCAGGCCCCGCTGAACGGCTTGCCGCGCCTCGATATCGGCGAGCCAGCGCTCGACGTGCGGGTAGCCGGCAAGGTCGAGATCGAGCTCGGCCGCCGCGCGCAGCCACGGGAACGCGGCGATGTCGGCGATCGAGTACCGCGACGAAGCGAGATACGCCGATTCCGCCAATCGGCCGTTCACGACGCCATAGAGGCGCCGCGCTTCGTTCCGGTAGCGCTCGATCGCTTGCGCATTGACCGTCTTCGATGCATGCAGGAACCACCAGAGCTGGCCGAGCATCGGCCCGATCCCGCCGATCTGGAAGTGCAGCCATTGCTGCACCGCCGTGCGCTCGGCCAGCGTTTCCGGATGCAGAAAACGCGTCTTCGCAGCGAGATAGCTGAGGATCGCACCGGATTCGAACACGGTCAGCCCGGTGTCGTGGTCGACGATGGCCGGGATCTTGCCGTTCGGGTTGATCGCGAGATACGCCGGGCTGCGCTGCTCGCCGGCGGACAGGTTCACGTGCACGCGCTCGTGCGCGAGCCCGGCCTCCTCCAGGTAGATCGCGATCTTGTGCCCGTTCGGCGTGTCGGCCGTATAGAACGTGAGGGAATGCGTCGAAGTCATGTCGGTCCTTGTCTTCCGGTTGTCGTTGCAATTACAATCATTGCAATTGCAATCATATGCCGGAACCGACGCCCCGGCGACATGCCAATACCGGAAGGAGGGACATGCAGACTGCGCGATCCGGTCCGCCCGTGCGGACGCCCGACACCCGCCGCGCCGCGGTGGCCTGCCTAGAAAGACTGCTGACGCAGCGTCTCGCGCCGCGTGGCCGTGCGGTGTCGCCGCTCGGCGCGATGCGCGCGGCCGCCGATTGCCTCGAACGCGATGCGGCGACATCGGAACACGTCTGGATCGTGCGAGCGGACACGCGTGCGCCGTTTGCAGACGCGGGGGCGCATCGCCGCATCAGCGCGTGGCCGCTGCGGTTTCTCGATGCGCGCAAGCGGTTCGAGCGGCCGCTGCTGTACCTGCTGCATGCACGCGCGACCGACCGGCTGCGGCTGGCGTCGATCGAAACCGTCGACCGCGGGATCTTCGTGAACGATGCCGAAACGCTCGCATCGTTCTGGCCGAAAGGGGTGACGCCCGACGTCCCGCACTGGCTGGCCGCGAACCCCGCGTGCACGCCATACGATCCGGCCTCGGGACATGAGGCGATCGCGATCCTGCGCCACGCGCTGCGAACGCTTTATGTCGCCGGCCAGCCGGGGTTCTGCTACCTCGCGAGCCACGACGACCCCGTGCCCGACGCGAAACCGCTGTCGGCCACCGCGGCCCGCGATGCGTTCAGCGGCATGGTGCGGGCCGGCCGTCGGGCGGCGGCCGGCGCTGCCGCCCGGATCCGGCTGTGCGGCGCAGGCAGCACGCTGGCACAGGTGCAGGAGGCGGCCGATCTGCTGCGCGACGAATGGCGCGTCGATTCGACGATCTGGAGCTGCCCGAGCTACACGCAGCTCGCCCGCGACGGTCACGCGGCCGACCGGTGGAACCTGCTGCATCCGCACGACGAGCCGCAGGTCCCGCATGTGCGCCGATGCATCGGCGACAGCCGCACGCCGGTGCTCGCCGTGACGGGCTATGCGCGGCACGTCGCCGCGCAGATCGGCGCGTTCGTCCCGGCCCGCTTCGCGGCGCTCGGTGCGGACTCGGCGGCCCCGGACACCGGCGCACGCGCGCCGAATGCACGCTGGATCGCCGCGGTCGCGCTACGCGTGCTGGCCGACGACGGCCGCGTGCCTGCCGACTGGGCCGTGCAGGCGATGCGCCGCCACGCGAGCGGCTGACGCGCCGGCGGCCCGCCGCTACTTCGCGTCGGCTGCCGCCTCGCGCGCCGCGGCGGTCGCACGATCGAGCGCGGCGGCCATCGCCGCCTGCTCCTTGCCGCCGAACTGATCGAGGAAGAGTTCCGCGACCGTCGACTGGTACACCTTCCACATCTTCTTGCGCAGCGTGCGCCCCTTGTCGGTGATGCTCGCGTACGCGGCGCGGCCGTCGTCCGCCGAACGGGCGCGCGTGACGAGCCCTTCCTGTTCGAGCCGGTCGACCAGCCGCGTGAGGTTGTAACGCTCGATCGCGAGCACGTCGGCCAGCTCGTGCATCCGGCGCGTGCCGTCGGGCCCGCTCTCGAGCCCCCACAACGCGTCGTACCACGCATACGCCGGCAGGCCGGCAGCCGCGAGGCGGCGCTCGATTTCGCGAATCATCGTCCGGTGCGCGCGGACGAACGAGAACCACAGATCGGGTTCGGGTGCGCTCATGTCAGGTCGTTCCTCTCATTGAATTGCAGTTGCAATTAAATTTTACCTCGATAACAATTGCCGCCATACGATTGCAATTGCAATCATCTGCCCGCCGATCGACGGGCGTCCCGTCGCGCGATGCGGCGCCACGACCGCCGCCCCGCGCAGCCTTATGCTTCTGGAGACATTGCATGACCGCACCTCTCGCGCTACCCGACATCGACCCGCAGGAAACCCGCGAATGGCTCGATGCGCTCGAATCCGTGATCGCGCTCGAAGGCCGCCCGCGCGCGCATTACCTGATCGACCGGCTTTCCGACCTCGACGCGGCGCGCCACGGCGACCTGCACGGCCGCGTGACGACCGCGTACGTGAACACGGTGCCGCGCGAACGGCAGCCGGCCTATCCGGGGGATCTCGCGCTCGAACGGCGCCTCAACGCGATGATTCGCTGGAACGCGATGGTGATGGTGCTGCGTGCCGGCCGGCATTCGAACGTCGGCGGCCACATCGCGACCTACCAGTCGGCCGCGGTGCTGTACGACGTCGGTTTCGATCACTTCTTCCGCGGCCGCACCGATACCTTCGACGGCGACATGGTCTACATCCAGGGCCATTCGGCGCCCGGCATCTACGGCCGCGCGTACCTGGAAGGCCGCATCACGGACGCGCAACTCGACAACTTCCGCCGCGAGACCGGCCGCGAAGCGGGACGCGACGGGCTGTCGTCGTATCCGCATCCGCGGCTGATGCCGGATTTCTGGCAATTCCCCACCGTGTCGATGGGGCTCGGGCCGCTCACGGCCGCGTATCAGGCGCGCTTCATGCGCTACCTCGAATATCGCGGGCTGAAAGCGCACCAAGGCCGCAAGGTCTGGGCATTTCTCGGCGACGGCGAAATGGACCAGCCCGAATCGCTCGCCGCGATCTCGCTCGCCGGGCGCGAACGGCTCGACAACCTGATCTTCGTCGTCAACTGCAACCTGCAGCGTCTCGACGGCCCGGTACGCGGCAACGGCAAGGTCATCCAGGAACTCGAAGGCACGTTCCGCGCGGCGGGCTGGAACGTCGTGAAGGTGATCTGGGGCGGCGGCTGGGATCGCCTGCTCGAACGCGACACAACGGGCCTGCTGCGTCAGCGCATGATGGAATGCGTCGACGGCGACTACCAGACCTTCAAGTCGCAGAGCGGCGCATACGTGCGCGAGCATTTCTTCGGCAAGTATCCCGAGCTGCTCGAGCTCGTCGCCGACCTGTCCGACGACGACATCTGGAAACTCGCGCGCGGCGGCCACGATCCGGAAAAGGTGCATGCGGCCTATACGCAGGCGATGCACGCGGCCGGGCGGCCGACCGTCGTCCTCGCGAAGACGGTCAAGGGCTTCGGAATGGGCGAAGCCGGCGAAGGCCAGAACGTGAACCACCAGTTGAAGAAGATGAGCGCGGACGCCGTACGCGCGTTCCGCGACCGCTTCGCGCTGCCGGTCAGCGACGCGCAACTCGACGACCTGCCGTACCTGAAACCCGAACCCGGCAGCGCCGAGGCACGCTACTTCGCGGAACGCCGCGCCGCGCTCGGCGGCCACGTACCGGCCCGCTTCAGCGACGTGGCGCCACTGCCGGTGCCGCCGCTCGCCGCGTTCGACGCGCAGCTCAAGGACAGCGGCGAACGCGCGCTGTCCACGACGATGGCGTTCGTGCGAATCCTCGGCACGCTGCTGAAGGACCCGGCACTCGGCAAGCTGGTCGTCCCGATCGTGCCGGACGAATCCCGCACGTTCGGGATGGAGGGGCTGTTCCGCCAGATCGGCATCCACTCGCATCTCGGCCAGCTCTATACGCCGCAGGACGCGGGCCAGCTCAGCTACTACCGGGAAGCGAAGGACGGGCAGATCCTGCAGGAAGGGATCAACGAATCGGGTGCGATCGCGTCGTGGATCGCGGCCGGTACCGCCTACAGCAACCACGGCCTGCCGGCGATCCCGTTCTACATCTTCTATTCGATGTTCGGGCTGCAGCGGGTCGGCGATCTCGCGTGGGCGGCCGGCGACGCGCGTACGCGCGGCTTCCTGCTCGGCGCGACGTCGGGCCGCACGACGCTGATGGGCGAAGGGCTGCAGCACGACGACGGGCACAGCCACGTGCTGTCGTCGGTGATTCCGAACTGCGTGTCGTACGACCCGACCTATGCGTACGAACTCGCGGTGATCGTGCGCGACGGCCTGCGGCGGATGTTCGCGGAACAGGAGGACGTCTACTACTACATCACGCTGCTCAACGAGAACTACCCGCATCCGGCGCTGCCCGACGGCGCGGAGGCCGGCATTCTCAAGGGCCTCTACCTGCTGCGCGAAGGCGCGTCGCGCGCGGCCGACGTGCCGCGCGTGCAGTTGATGGGCAGCGGCGCGATCCTGCGTGAAGCGATCGCCGCGAGCGACCTGCTCGCGCGGGACTTCGGCGTGTCGAGCGACGTATGGAGCGCGACGAGCCTGAACGAGCTGCGCCGCGACGGGCTGGCCGCCGAACGCTGGAACCTGCTGCACCCCGATGAAGCGCCGCGCGTGCCGTACGTGCAGCAATGCCTCGACGGCCGCACGGGGCCGGTGGTCGTCGCGACCGATTACATGAAGATCGTCGGCGACCAGATCCGTGCGTTCGTCGACGGCCGGCGCTTCGTGTCGCTCGGCACCGACGGCTTCGGCCGCTCGGATACGCGCGACGCGCTGCGCACGTTCTTCGAGGTCGACCGGCACTTCATCGTGGTCGCGGCGCTGAAGGCGCTCGCCGACGACGGCGCGATCCCGCGTGCACGCGTCGGCGAAGCCATCCGGCGCTACGGCATCGACATCGACAAGATCGATCCGGCCAGCGTGTAGTCACGCGCCGCGCGGCAGGCAGGTTGCGTCGGCCTGCCGCGCCGCCTTGCCCGCGCTACTGCCCCGCCTGCGCGAGCGGGCCGTGCGGCCCCTCCCCCGTTCCCGACGGCCAGCCGCCCGCAAGCGCCTTGTACAGCGCGACCGTCGACGCCGCACTGCGCATCTGCCCGTCGGCCGCCGCATCCTGCGCCTGCAGCAGCGTGCGTTGCGCGTCGAGCACTTCGTAGTAGTCGATCGCGCCTGCCGAAAAACGCGCCTGCGCCAGTTGCGCGGCACGCGCGCTGTCGGTCGCGGCCCGCACGAGATGGTCCGTCTCGTCACGCGTGCGTGCCGCACGCAGCAGCGCGTTCTCCGTTTCCTCCAGCGCCCCGAGCACGGTCTGCCGGTATTGCGCGAGCTGCCCGGCCGCTTCCGCATCGCTCGCGGCGATCCGTGCGCGCACGCGGCCGACGTCGAGGAACGACCAGTCGATGCCGAGCGCGATCAGGTTCGTATCGCTGCCAGCGCGGAAGAACCCGTAGCTGCTCGTCGCGCTGCCGAGCAGGCCCGACAGCGTGAAGCGCGGAAACAGGTCGGCCGTCGCGACGCCGACGCGCGCGGTCGCCGCGTGCAGCCGCACCTCGGCGGCCGCGACGTCGGGCCGGCGCCGCAGCAGGTCGCCCGGCGTGCCGGGATCGATGTCGGCGGCCAGCACCGGCAGCGGCACGGGCGTGCCCGCCGACGCGGCGGCCTTCGGGAGATCGAAGCGGCCGATCAGCGCATCCGGCGTCTGCCCGGTCAGCACCGCGAGCCGGTGCTCGTCGACGCCGATCGCCGCCTCGTACACGGCGATCCGCGACGTCGTCGATTCGTACTGCGCGCGCGCCCGCGCCGCATCGAGTTCGGAGCCGCGCCCCGCGCCGACGCGCGCATTGATCAGCGCGAGCGTCTGCTTCTGGTTGTCGGCGTTCTCGCGTGCGATCCGCAGCCGCTCCTGCGAGCCGCGCAGGTCGACGTACGTGCTCGCCACCTCGCCGGCGATCGCGACGCGCACCGCGCGCACGTCCGCCGCGCTGGCGGCCGTCTCCGCGCGCTGCGACTCGATCGAACGACGCACGCGGCCGAACAGGTCGAGTTCCCACGCCGCATTGATCCCGACGCTGGACGTCGGCGTATCGCGCTGGCTGCGCGGCGCCCCGAACGCCTGGTCCTTGCTCATCAGCTGATGGCCGATCTTCCCGCTCGCGGTGATCGTCGGGTAGCGGTCGAACGTGGCCTGTGACAGCAGCGCGTTCGATGCGTCGTAGCGCGACACGGCGACCTGGATATCCTGGTTCGCCGCGAGCGCCGTGTCGATCAGCTGCGTCAGCTGCGGATCGCCGAAACCGCGCCAGAATGCGGCATCGGCATCGGCCGACGCGTCCGGCGGCGTATCCGGCGTCTTGCCGGACGGCAACGCGTCGCGCGGCGCCGCCGGATGCGCGTCGCGGGCAAACCGCTCGGACGTGGCCGTATCGGGCCGCCTGAAATCGGGGCCGACCGCGCATGCGGCGAGCGTCACCGACATCGCGAGCGCGGAAAGACGGAAAGCGGCGCTCATCGGTTTTCTCCTTCGAGGGTGCCGTGGTGTTCGCTCCACACGGCCGGCGTGCCGCCCGCGAGCTTGCGGATCGCCACATAGAACACGGGCGTCAGGAACAGCCCGAACAGCGTGACGCCGAGCATCCCCGCGAACACGGTGATGCCGGTGGCGGCCCGCACTTCGCTGCCCGCGCCGCCGCCGATCAGGAGCGGCACCGAACCCGCGATGAACGCGACCGACGTCATCACGATCGGACGCAGCCGCAGCTTGCACGCTTCCAGCGCGGACTCGATCACGCCCTTTCCCTGGATTTCCAGCTCGCGCGCGAACTCGACGATCAGGATCGCGTTCTTGCACGCCAGCCCCATCAGCACGACGAGCCCGACCTGCACGAACACGTTGTTGTCGCCCCCCGACAGCCACACACCGAACAGTGCCGCACAGATGCACACGGGCACGATCAGGATCACCGCGAGCGGCAGCGTCCAGCTCTCGTACAGCGACGCGAGCACGAGGAACACGAGCATCACCGCGAGCGGGAACACGACGATCGCCGCGTTGCTCTGCGTGACCTGCTGGTAGCTGAGGTCGGTCCACTCGAGCACGATCCCCGGCGGCAGCACGTCCTTCGCGATCTGCTGCAGCTTCTCGATCGCCTGCGACGACGACATCACCTTCGGATCGGCGTCGCCGATCAGGCTGGCGGCCGGATAGCCGTTGTAGCGGACGACCGGGTCGGGCCCGTACGCGGGCGCCACCGTCACCATCGAGCCGATCGGCACCATCTCGCCCTTCGCGTTGCGCGTGCGCAGGTTCGCGATGTCGGCGGCCGTCTGCCGGTGGCCGGCATCCGCCTGCGCCATCACGCGGTACACGCGGCCGAACAGGTTGAAGTCGTTCACGTACATCGAGCCGAGATAGACCTGCAGCGTGCTGAACAGGTCGGTCAGCGCGACGCCCTGCGCCTTCGCCTTCAGCCGGTCCACCTTCACCTCGAGCTGCGGGATGTTCGCCTGGTACGAGCTGACCGGGTAGCTCATCCCCGGCGTCTTCGCGACCGCGGCCTGGAACGCGGTGAGCGCGTTCTGCAATGCGCCGTAGCCGAGCCCGCCGCGATCCTCCAGGTACAGCGAATACCCCGAGCCGTTGCCGAGGCCCTGGATCGGCGGCGGCATCAGCGCATAGGTGATGCCGCCGCCGATGGTCGCGAAGCGTGCGTTCAGGTCCGCGTTGATCTGCGCGGCGCTGCGATGGCGCTGGTCGAACGGTTTCAGGATCACGTACGAGTTCGTGATGTTCGGCGTGTTCACGCCCTGCAGCGCATTCAGCCCGGCAAACGCCGGCACCATCTCGACACCGTCGGTGCCGAGCGCGATCTTCGTCATCTGCTCGGTCACTTCGCTGGTGCGCGCCAGCGACGCGCCTTCCGGCAGCTTCGCGCCCGCGAACAGGTACAGCTTGTCCTGCACCGGAATGAAGCCGCCCGGCACCGCGTTGAGCAGCAGCGCGGTCGCCCCGAGCAACGCCGCATAGACCGCGAACACCATCCCGCGCCGCTTCAGCGTGCGCGAGACGACGCCGTGATAGCGATCCGAGCTGCGGTCGAAGAAGCGGTTGAACGGACGGAACAGCCAGCCGAACGCGCGGTCGAGCCCGCGCGTGAGCGCATCCTTCGGCGCGCCGTGCGGACGCAGCAGCTTCGCGGCGAGCGCGGGCGACAGCGTCAGCGAGTTGATCGCGGAGATCACCGTCGAGATCGCGATCGTCACCGCGAACTGCCGGTAGAACTGCCCCGTGACGCCCGACATGAACGCCATCGGCACGAACACCGCGCACAGCACGAGCGCGATCGCGACGATCGGCCCCGACACCTCGCGCATCGCCTGGTGCGCGGCGTCGCGCGGGCTCAAGCCCTGCGCGATGTTGCGCTCGACATTCTCGACGACCACGATCGCATCGTCGACCACGATCCCGATCGCGAGCACGAGCCCGAACAGCGTCAGCGTGTTGATCGAATAGCCGAGCAGATAGAGCCACGCGAACGTGCCGACCACCGAGACGGGCACCGCGACGAGCGGAATGATCGACGCGCGCCACGTCTGCAGGAACAGGATCACGACGAGCACGACCAGCACGACGGCCTCGATCAGCGTGTGCTGCACCGCGCGGATCGAATCGCGCACGAATACCGTCGGATCCCACACGGGACGGTACGCGACGCCGGGCGGGAAGCGCTTCGACAGTTCGTCGAACTTCGCATACACGGCTTTCGCGACTTCGAGCGCGTTCGCCCCCGGCGACAGGAAGATGCCGACCACGGCCGATTGTTTGTCGTTGAAGTACGAGCGCAGCGTGTAGTCGCCCGCGCCGAGCTCGACGCGCGCGACATCGGACAGCTTCACGACCTGGCCGTCGTCGCCGCTGCGCAGCACGATGTCGCCGAACTCCTGCGCCGTGCGCAGCCGGCCGCGCACGTTGATCGACAGGAGGAAGTCGTTTTTCTTCGGCGTCGGCTCCGCACCGAGCTGGCCGGCCGACACCTGCACGTTCTGCTCGCGCACGGCGGCGATCACGTCGCTCGCGGTCAGCCCGCGCGACGCGAGCCGGTTCGGGTCGAGCCACAGCCGCATCGCGTAGTCGCCGGAGCCGGACAAGCCGACGTCGCCGACACCGGTCAGCCTCGACAGCTCGTCCTTCACGTGCAGCGTCAGGTAGTTGCGCAGGTACAGCGAATCGCGGCTGTTGTCCGGCGAATAGAGGCTCACGTACATCAGCGGCGTCGGCGACTGCTTCTGCGTGGTCACGCCGTACTGGCGCACCTCGTCGGGCAGGCGCGACAGCGCCTGGCTCACGCGGTTCTGCACGCGCACGGCGGCCGTGTCGGGATCGACGCCCTGCAGGAACGTGACGACGACCTGCAGGCTGCCGTCCGACCCGGCGACCGACTTCATGTACATGATGCCTTCGACACCGTTGATCGCCTCTTCCAGCGGTTCGGCGACCGATTCGGCGATTTCCTTCGGGTTCGCGCCCGGGTACGTCGCCCGCACGACGACGCTCGGCGGCACGACTTCCGGGTATTCGCCGGCGGGCAGCATCGGAATCGAGATCAGGCCGATCGCGAAGATGACGATCGACAGCACGACCGCGAAGATCGGCCGGTCGATGAAGAATCGGGAGAAATCCATCGTATCGCTCCCGTCACTGCGCGGCCGGCGCGCCGGCATCGGCACGGGCGGGCAGTGCCTTCGGCTTCACCTGCGCGCCCGGATAGTAGATCCGCTGCATGCCGTCGACGACCACGCGGTCGCCCGCCTGGATCCCCTTCTCGATGATCCGCTCGCCGTCCAGCCCGCGGCCGATCGTCACGTCACGGCGCAGCGCCTTGTCGCCGGGGCCGATCACATAGACGTACTTACGGTCCTGGTCGGTGAGCACGGCCTTGTCGTCGACGAGCAGCGCATCCTGGTCGCGGCCGCTGACGAGCTGCACGCGCGCATACAGGCCGGGCGTAAACGCATGGTCCGCATTCGGCAGCCGCACGCGCGCGCGGATCGTGCCCGTCTGCGGGTCGAGACGGTTGTCGAGGAAATCGACGGTGCCCGCATGCGGGAAGCCCGTCTCGTTCGCGAGGCCCACGCGAACCGGATCGGCGCCGATCGCGCGATGCGTCGGGTCGGCACGCCGTGCGTTGTAGCGCAGGTAGCTCTGTTCGTCGCAGTCGAAATACACGTAGACGGGGTTCTGCGACACGACGGTCGTCAGCAGCGTGTCGTCCGCGCGCGCCAGATTGCCGACGGTGGCGACCGCGCGGCCGACGCGGCCCGCGATCGGCGCACGCACCTCGGTGAAACCGAGATTGAGCTTCGCATCGGCGACGGCCGCATCGGCCGCCTGCAGGTCCGCCCGTGCCTGCTCGGCCGTGGCACGCGCGTTGTCGAGTTCTTCCTGCGACGTCGCATGCGCATCGATCAGCGTCTGCACGCGCTTGAGCTGGACGTTCGCGAGGCTCGCGGCCGCGCGAGCCCGCTGCAGCTGCGCGTTCGCGCGATCGAGTGCGATCCGGTACGGGCGCGGGTCGATCTCGAACAGCAGCGCGCCCTGCGCGACCAGGTCGCCCTCCTTGTAGGCGACGCGCTGCAGATAGCCGCTCACGCGCGGCCGCAGTTCGACTGCGTCGACCGCTTCGACGCGTCCGTTGAATTCGTCCGCAAGGCGGATCGTACGCGGCGCGATGGTGGCAACGCCGACTTCGGGAAGGGCCGGGGCCGACGATGCGCCTTTGCCGTCGTGACAGCCCGACAACGCCAGCAGCAGTGCACAGGCCGCGCCCAAAGGCGACGTCCTGCGTAAGGATAAGGAGAGCATGATGCCTCGCGACGGGTTAAACTGGCGCGTAGCATAAAAGTTGAAGTTAACTTCAAGTCAAGCTTTCCCGGAGGGGTGTCATGGGTATCCAGGAAATCCCGCAATGGCCGCTGATGTCGATTCGCGAAGTGGCCGCGCGCAGCGGCGTGCCGGCGTCGACATTGCGGTTCTACGAGACGCGCGGGCTCATCAAGTCGCACCGCAACGGCTCGAGCCATCGCCACTATTCGCGCGCGGTGCTGCGGCTGATCGCGTTCATCGTGTTCGCGCAGAAGATCGGCTATTCGCTCGACGAGATCGCCGAGCAGCTCGTCAGCCTGCCCGAGGACACCGCGCCGAGCAACAAGGATTGGCAGCGGCTGTCGCGCGGCTGGAAGCAACGCGTCGCGAGCCGGATCGAGGAGCTGCAGCGGCTCTACATCAACCTCGACGAATGCATCGGCTGCGGCTGCCTGTCGCTGAAGCGCTGCAAGCTGACGAACCCGGAAGACCGCGCGGGCCGCAACGGGCCCGGCGCGCGGCGCTGGCTCGGCGATGCGCCGCCCACGGACCTCGAATGACCGGCGGCCGGGCGAGGCGCGCGACGCCGTGCCCGGCCGGCGGTACGGATGGCGTCACCCGACGCGCCAGCCGCCGTTCACCGCGATCGTCGCGCCGGTGACGAACGACGCGCGCGGCCCGGCGAGCCACGCGACCGCGTCCGCGATGTCGTCCGGATGCCCGGCGCGGCCGGCCGGCGTCTGCTCGCGAATCGTCGCCGCGATGGCCGGCGCGACACCGCCGTCGCCGAAGAAGCGTGTGTCGGCGATATAGCCTGGCGCGACCGTATTGACCGTCGTGCCGCGCGGCCCGAGTTCGCGCGCGAGCGCGACGGTGAACCCTTCGACGCCGGCCTTCGCCGCCGCGTATGCGAGGCCGCCCGGCAGCAGGCTGCCGGCGCGCGCCGCGATCGAGCCGAGGTTGACGATCCGCGCGTCGCGCCCGGCCAGGTGCGGCAGCACGGCGAGGGTCGTCACGAACAGGCTTTTCAGGTTCGCGTCGAGCACGGCATCCCACACAGTCTCGGCCTCGCCCGCCTCCGTGTCCGCGCTCACGCGGCCGGTCGGCCCCGCGTTGTTGACCAGCACGTCCACGCAAGGCCACTGCGCGACGATCGCGGCGACCGCCGCCTCGGCCTCGCGCCGCACGCTCAAATCGGCGGCCTGCCCGATCGCCGCGGCGCCGAGACGCGCGACGGCCGCGTCCAGCCGCGCCATGTCGCGCCCGACGATCGCGACGCGATACCCGTCCTCCACCAGCCGCCGTGCGATCGCGAAGCCGATCCCGCTCGACCCGCCCGTGACGATCGCCGTCCGTTGCCGTTCACTGTCCGTCATGTCCTGCCCTCCCGAATGTTGACGATTGGCGACAGTGCAAGTCTGGGCGTGGTGAGGTGATAGGTAAAATACCAATTCGATGATCCACTGATACACGAGAGGTATCGCATGATCGATCTGCGCCAGTTCAGGCAATTCATCGCGGTTGCCGAGACGCTCAGCTTCCGGCGTGCGGCCGAGCGGCTGCACATGGCGCAGCCGCCGCTCAGCGCGGCGATCCGCAAGCTCGAGGACGAGCTGGGCGTCTCGCTGCTCGAGCGCGACAACCGCGGCTCGACGCTCACGCCGGCCGGCGAGGCGTTCCTGCTCGAAGCGCGGCGCGCGCTCGAACAGGCCGAGCGCGCGGTGGCCGCGGCCCGCCGCGCGGGCGCGGGCCTCGGCGGCACGCTGCGGCTGCGCTTCGTGGACAGCACCGTCAACGCGCTATTGCCGCTGATCTTGCGGGCGTTCCAGGAGCGCCATCCAGGCGTCGATTTCCAGCTCGAGGAAGGCACGACCGCCGAGCAGGTGCTCGCGCTGCGCCACGACCGCACGGACGTCGGCCTCGTCGTGCTGCCGGTGGCCGACGCGGGCGACGTGCGCGTCGAGCCGCTGCTGCGCGACCGGATGGTCGCGGCGCTGCCCGACGGTCACCGGCTCGCACGCCGCCGGCACATCACGCTCGCCGACCTGGCGGACGACCCGTGGGTCATGTTCGCCGCGCACCACGGTCCCGGCATGCATGCGCTGCTCGTGACCGCGTGCGCGCAGGCCGGCTTCGCGCCGCGCGTCGTCCAGCAGCCGCGCCAGATGCAGACGACGGCCGGGCTCGTCGCGGGCGGTATCGGCGTCGCGCTAATGCCGCGCCTGTTCGTGCCGATGCAACCGAAAGGCATTACGTTCTGCGAACTGAAGGGTGCGGGCAGCCCGCTCGCGTACGAGCTGGCGATCGCGTACCGGACGCCATCGCCGCTCGTCGATGCGTTGCGCGAGACCGCGCGGAACGCGGTGCGCGAACTGGGGCTGGTTGCCGCGACGTGAGTGTGCGCGTGGCGCGCGGCGCTCAGTCGCCGACGAGGTTGAACGCGGCGTCGGTCACGGCACGCCGGAACGCGTCCGGCTGCGTGGGCAGCGACGTGAACTCCAGCATGATGTGGCTGTACGACACCGTGTTGCCGATCGCAGTCGCGATCATGAAGAACAGCACGTTCGGATCGACCGCGCGAATCGCGCCG
Source organism: Burkholderia sp. Bmkn7 (assembly GCF_041103175.1). Lineage (NCBI taxonomy): Bacteria > Pseudomonadati > Pseudomonadota > Betaproteobacteria > Burkholderiales > Burkholderiaceae > Burkholderia > Burkholderia sp. Bmkn7. The sequence goes on from NZ_JBGCUH010000002.1 coordinate 2,756,563, forward strand.
GCCTGCACGGCGTCCGCCAGCAGCGGGAACATCACGTCGTAATACGGACGGACGAGCCGCTCCTGCAGCCGGTCGAGCCGCCCGCCCACTTCGGTCGCCGCCGTCGAGAAGAACATGCCCATGTCGGGCTCGTCGAACTCATGGTCGACGCACAGCTCGAGCGCGCGCCGCACGCGTTCGCGATGCGACAGCGGCGACGTGCGCAACGCACGCAGCGCATCGAACATCGGCTCGGCGATCTCGACGATCTGCTCGACGACGGCCAGCCACAACGTTTCCTTCGTACCGAAATGATGGGCGATCAGCGCCGCGTCGATGCCCAGCTCGCGCGCGACCTCGCGCACGCTCGTCGCGTCGTAGCCCCGCTTCGCGAACGTACGGCGCGCGGCCCGCAATATCACGTCCGGTCCGACGGACGCCCCGGCCAGCGGCCGCCCTCGCATACGCCGCTTGCCCGGCGCGCGCTCAGTGACTTCAGCCACGTTTCCCTGCTCTCCTTGAACGATTCGAATGCGCCTGTTCCGGCCCCGCTTCAACACCGCCGAAACCGCGTGATTTGCCCCGCTCCGTTGACACACGAAGCCGGGAAGCGCTAGGATCATACCTTATTCATCACGTGATGATTTATCCATGGCAACCCCTACACGTATCGTCATCGTCGGCGGCGGGATCGCCGGACTGCAGCTCGCCACGCGTCTGGGCGAGCGTCTCGGCCGGTCCGGGCGCGCACAGGTCACCGTCGTCGACCGCAGCCCGACCCACATCTGGAAACCGATGCTGCACACGATCGCGGCCGGTACGCGCGACGTGCAGCAGCAACAGGTGATCTTCCTCGCCCATGCCCGCGATCACGGCTACACGTACCAGCCCGGCGAACTGAAGGGGCTCGATCGCGCGCGACGCCGCGTGCAGCTCGGCGAGATCCGCTCGCAGGACGGCGAACTCGTGCTCGACGCCCGTGAACTCGAATACGACGTGCTGATCCTCGCGCTCGGCAGCCAGGCCAACGATTTCGGCACGCCGGGCGTACGCGAGCACTGCTATTTCATCGACAGCCAGTCGCAGGCCGAGACCTTCAACGAAGCGTTGCGGATGCGCGTATTTCGCAGCATCGCGCGCGACGAGCCGTTCCGCGTCGCGATCGTCGGTGCCGGCGCGACCGGCGTCGAGCTTGCCGCGGAGCTGAGCCGCCTGCTGGAAGTGGCGCAAGCCTATGGCGACGAAACGGTACGCGACCGGCTGCAGCTCACGCTGCTTGAAAGCGGCCCGCGCATCCTTGCCGCATTTCCGCCGAAGATCTCCGCATCGGCACAGCAACGGCTCGAACAGATCGGCTTTCACGTGCTGACGTCGACCCGCGTCACGTCGGCCGACGCGAACGGCTTTCACTACGGCGACGGTTCGTTTGCGGAAGCCGACCTGATGGTGTGGGCGGCCGGCGTGAAGGCGCCCGATTTCATGCAGGCGCTCGGCGGCCTCGACACGAATCGCGCGAACCAGATCGTCGTCGGCCCGACGCTGCAGGCAACGGGCGACGAACACGTGTTCGCGATCGGCGATTGCGCGAGCCTGTTGCCCGACGGCCAGGAACGACCGCTGCCGCCCACCGCGCAGGTCGCGACGCAGCAGGCCGAGCATCTCGCGAAGCACCTGCCCGCGTGGCTCGACGGCAAGCCGATGCCGCCGTTCGCGTTCCACGATTTCGGCGCGCTCGTGTCGATCAGCGAGTACGACGCGTTCGGCACGCTCGGGCAGTTCGGGTTCTTTCGTGGCGGCTTCATCCAGGGGCGTCTCGCGCAGTTCAGCCACCTGATGCTCTACCGGCGGCACCAGCAGGCGCTGCACGGCTTCTCCAAGGCGAGCCTGCTGTGGATCGCCGAACGGATCAACGGCTGCGCGCGGCCGCGCATCCGCCTGTCGTGATGCCGCGCGTCGCGGTGCCGCGTAACGTTTCGAGGAAAACTGACATGAACAACCGTATCGCCCCCTGGCTCATGACCGTCGCCGCGATCGGCAGCTTCGACATGCCGTCCGTCTCGTGGGGCACGCCGCGGCGGCGCAGCGTCACGCGCGACCGGCTGCCGTCGTGGGACGCGACGAGCAAGCCGGCCATCAGCGTACTCGAGCGGCCCACGGCCGACACCGTGATGATTTCCTGGCGCGACGCATGCACCGGGCACTACGGTTATCAGAAGTGGCGGCTGTTCACCACGCGCAAGCGCGGCGTGTGTGCGCTGTCAGGCCAGCCGATCGAGATCGGCGACAGCGTCTATGCGCCGCAATTGCTCGGCTCGACGCCGGGCAACGCCGCCGCGATGGTGCTGGCCGCGTGCATCGACGCGGCCCGCCCCGCCGAGGCGGCCTGAAGGCGCGGGATACCGCGTCAGGACCAGCGCGACAGCATCCGGTTCGCGCAAGCTGCACACCAGCTCGGCACGCGCGTGCTGCTGGTCACCGACGAATGGCATTCGCCGATCGGGGAATGTGCGGAGATCGTGCTGCGGATCCAGCGGCAGCCGTTCGCGATGCTGTAGACCAACCTGCCGGCGCTCGCGCTCGCCGAAGCGCTCGTGATCGGCGTGACGAACCGGTTGCCCGAGCTGGCAAGGCAGCGGATGGAGAGGATCGAATCGCTCAATACCGGCGGAATCGAGCAGCACGCCAACAGCCGCGATTTGCCCGAATGACGATCGCTCGCCATTCGGGCACGGACTTCAGCTCTCGACATCCTCGAGACTGAACACTTCCGTCTTGTCGTTGTACGAAAAGACTTCGCCGTAACGCCCCCAGTCGATCACCGCGTCGAGCGTTTCCTCGGCGGCTTCATCGGACAGGAAATCCTCCAGCTCCTGCTCGAAGCGCACGCGCGGCGCGCGATGGCCCGGACGCTCGTTCAGCACCTTCCTGATCCGTGCAGCCAGCGGCACGTGCTTCAGCAAGTGGTCCGCGAACATCAGCTTGCGCTCCTGCGTACCGAACTCCGCGAACACACGCGCCGGCGGCGTGAGGAACACGTCCCCTTCCCGCACGTCCGCGAAGCCGAGGTATTGCAGTACTTCGGCGATCGGAAACAGTTCGTCGACCTCGAGGTGCAGCGTGCGCGCGATTTCCGGCATGTCCGCGCGGCCATGGTACGGCGCCATCGCCAACGTTTCGATCAGGCCGGCCATCAGGTTGGTCGACACGCGCGGCATCCAGCTGCCGAGCTCCAGCCCCTTCTTCGTCGCCTCGCCGGTCTGGCGGGCGGTCATCTTCGCGTAGATGTCGTCGACGAGCTTGCGGAAATCCGTGTCGAGCCGGTTGCGCGGATGCTTGAACGGCACCTTGATCTCGGCGATCACACGGCCCGGGTTCGACGACAGCACCAGGATCCGGTCGCACATGAACACCGCTTCCTCGATGTTGTGCGTAACGATCAGCACCGACTTGATCGGCATGCGGCCCTGCGTCCAAAGATCGAGCAGGTCGGTACGCAGCGTCTCGGCGGTCAGCACGTCGAGCGCGGAGAACGGCTCGTCCATCAGCAGGATCGTCGGATCGACGACCAGCGCGCGCGCGAAGCCCACACGCTGGCGCATGCCGCCCGACAGCTCGCGCGGGTACGCGTTCTCGAAACCGTCGAGACCGATCAGGTCGATCGCGGCGAGCGCACGCTCGCGCCGCTCGCGTGCGCCGACGCCGAGCGCTTCCAGCCCGGCTTCCACGTTCTGCAGCACGGTGAGCCACGGGAACAGCGCGAAGGTCTGGAACACCATCGCGACGCCTTCGGCCGGGCCGCGCAGCGGCTTGCCGAGGTAGGTCACCTCGCCGCCGGTCGGCTCGATCAGCCCGGCGATGATGCGCAGCAGCGTCGATTTGCCCGAGCCGGAACGGCCGAGCAGGCCGACGATCTCGCCTTCGCGCAGCGACAGGTTCGCGTCGTCGAGCACGAGCAGTTCGCCCTGCGTCTTGTTGAAGCCGCGGCTCACGTGCTCCACGCGCAGGATTTCTTCGCCGAGGCGCGGCGGCTGCAGCGGCTGGGACGTCTTGACGGGGGCGTTGATAACGTTCGAATTTTGCATCGCGCTTACTCTCAATCGAGACGGAGCCGGGATTCCGCATAGGCGTACATCGGACGCCACAGCAGACGGTTGAACAAGGTGACGAACAGGGACATCACGGCGATGCCCAGGATGATCTTCGGAAAATCGCCGGCGGCGGTGGTCTGCGCGATGTACGAGCCCAGGCCGTGCGCGACGACCTTCGTGTCGCCCCACTGCACGAACTCGGACACGATGCTCGCGTTCCACGCGCCGCCCGACGCGGTGATCGCGCCGGTCACGTAGTACGGGAAGATGCCGGGCAGGATCGCCTGCCGCCACCACTGCCAGCCACGGATGCGGAAATTCTTCGTCGCTTCCTTGTAGTCGTTCGGGTAGGACATCGCGCCGGCGATCACGTTGAACAGGATGTACCACTGCGTGCCGAGCACGATCAGCGGCGACAGCCAGATATCGGCATTCAGGTGGAAGTGGACGATCACGATCACGAACACCGGGAACAGCAGGTTCGCCGGGAACGCCGCGAGGAACTGCGCGAGCGGCTGGATCTTCTCCGCCAGCTTCGGGCGCAGCCCGATCAGCACGCCGAGCGGCACCCAGACCAGCGACGCGATCGCGATCAGCACCAGCACGCGCAGCAGCGTGACGAGCCCTAGCCCGAGCACGTGGCCGACCTCGCCCATCGTCACGCCGGTCGCGACGAAGCTGACGACGCGCCACGCGACGTACAGCGTCAGCAGGATCACGAACGCGCCCCACACGATGTCGCCGATGCGCGACGAGCGGCGCGCCGATGCGCCGCGCGCACGCGTGCCCTGAAGCGACGGCGCGCGCAGCGGAATCCGCGCGGCCTGCGACAGCAGCCAGCCGGCCGGCACGAGCAGCTGATGGATCAGGTGCGTGCGGCGCATCATGTCGAGCAGCCAGGATTGCGGCGCATCGCCCGACGCGGTGTTCTCCATCCGGAACTTGTCGGCCCACGCGACGAGCGGGCGGAACAGGAACTGGTCATAGGCGAGGATCACGACCGACATCGCGACGATCACCCAGCCGACCGCACCGAGGTTCTTGTCGGAGATCGCCTGCGCGAGATACGCGCCGATGCCCGGCAGCGTGATCGTCTGGTTGCCGACGGTGATCGCCTCGGATGCGACGACGAAGAACCAGCCGCCCGACATCGACATCATCATGTTCCAGATCAGGCCCGGCATCGAGAACGGCACTTCGAGCTTCCAGAAGCGTTGCCACGGCGTCAGGTGAAAGCCGCGCGACACTTCGCTCAGGTCGCGCGGCACCGTGCGCAGCGACTGGTAGAAGCTGAACGTCATGTTCCACGCCTGGCTCGTGAAGATCGCGAAGATCGCGGCCAGCTCGGCACCGAGCACGCGGCCCGGAAACAGTGCGAGGAAGAACGTGACGGTAAACGAGATGTAGCCGAGCACCGGCACCGACTGCAGGATGTCGAGGATCGGGATCAGCACCATGCCGGCGCGGCGGCTCTTGGCCGCGAGCGTGCCGTAGACGAGCGTGAACGCGAGCGACGCGACCATCGCGGCGAGCATCCGCAGCGTGGTGCGCAACGCGTATTCGGGCAGGTTCGACGGATCGAGCGAGATCTTCTGCGTCTGCAGTACGCCGATCGGCGCCATCGTCTGGTGAAAACCGACGATCGCCATCGCGAGTATGCCGATGATCAGCGGAAACGCGACGGCGTCCCAGCGATTGGGGAGCACGCGCCACGCGGACGCGTTGGCGGTACGGTTCGGGTCGAAGAAACGGAGATCCATCGGTAGCGTCTTGTGTCGAATTGAAAGTCGATGGGTCCGGCCGCGTCCCGCGCGGCCGGGCGTCGCGCCCCCCGGCGCGAATCAGAACAGCCGGTGCAGCGCCCAGTACAACGCCGCCGACAGCGCGATCGATGCGGGCAGCGTCAGCACCCATGCGAGCAACAGGCTATGCACTGCATCCCGGCGCAGGCCCGAGCCGCTCGATACGCGCACGCCGAACAGGTTCCGGAGGCTCGACCGCACGACCGCGAGGTGCGGATCGAGCGAATGCGTATAGATGACGGTTGCGACCGCGTTCGCGGTGTCGTGAAAGCCGTTCACGAATTCGAAGCCGAGCGCGATCAGCAGCGCGACGATCAGCAGCAGGAACGGGAGGACCGAGCTTTCCTTGACGGGGCTGAGATCGGCACCGAGATGAACACCGACGTAGACGATGCCGCAGGCAATGATCAGAAAAAACAGCGCGAGGCTGACGGCACGCGTGCGGTTGCTGACCGCACCGCTGGTTTCCGTTGCCGCGAGATTCGGCATGAAGGGGCTCCGGAGAGGTGACTCGGAGTGGCAGGCTATCGATCGGCCGTGACGCAAATGTGACGTGTCACTTACAGGACATTGACAGGTCATCTTTCAGGAACAGCGCATTGCCGCGCAATCCGTGAACACGGGTGATCGACCGTGTCGCGCGCGGGAATAAATCCGCCGCTTCGCCGGTATGGCACGCGAAGGCGCCGGTTTATTCCAGGACGATCCGGCCGTCCCGTTTCGTCACACGATTGCGAGGCTCCCATGTCTTCATCGACCCCCACCCGCCCGTCGCGCCGCAAGGCCCTGCAATGCATGGCCTTCGGCGGCCTCGGCACGCTGTTTACGCTGTCGGGCGGCATCCTGACGCCGTTCGACCTGGCGCTCGCGCAGACCGGCGACGCGCTCCCGGCCAACGCGGGCAAGCCGCTGTTCGTGCAGGTCAGCGACACGCACATCGGCTTCAACAAGAATGCGAATCCCGATGTATCGGCCACGCTCAAGCAGACGATCGAACTCGTCAACGGGATGCCGGCGATGCCCGCGCTGGCCATCCACACGGGCGATATCACGCACCTGTCCAAGGCCGAGGAGTTCGACCACGCGTCGCAGCTGCTGTCCGCGCTGCGCGTGCCGGAACTGCATACGGTGCCCGGCGAGCACGACGTCACCGACGGTTCGGGCGCCGAATATTTCAGCCGGTTCGGCAAGGCGTCGGACAACCGCGGCTATTACAGCTTCGATCACGCGGGCGTGCACTTCATCGGCCTAGTCAACGTGATGCACTTCAAGCCGAACGGGCTCGGCAGCTTCGGCGACGACCAGCTCGCGTGGCTCGCGCAGGATCTCAAGGGCCGCTCGTCGAGCACGCCGATCGTCGTGTTCTCGCACATGCCGATGTGGACCATCTACGAGCCGTGGGGCTGGGGCACCGGCGACGCGCCGCAGACGATGGCGCTGCTGCGGCGCTTCGGCTCGGTCACCGTGCTGAACGGACACATCCACCAGATCGTGTCGAAGGTCGAGGGCAACGTGACGTTCCACACCGCGCGCTCCACCGCGTTCCCGCAGCCGACGGCCGGCAACGGCCCGGGCCCCGTGCCGCTCACCGTGCCGCGCGACCGGCTGCCCGCGATGCTCGGCGTGACGACCGTCGAATTCGCGGGCCATCCGGTTGCGTCGTCGCTGCACGATGCAACGCTGGCCTGACGCACCGAACCGCAAGGAGACCGACATGACCCGCTTCAAGCACGCCAGCCTCGTCGCGGCGCTGATCCTATGCGCCACCGCCCCGCTCGCCGCATTCGCCCAGGGCCCGGACGGCCCGCTCGTGACGATCCGCAATTTCATGTTTTCGCCGATGTCGACCACGATCAAGGCCGGTACGACCGTCACATGGAAGAACCTCGACGGGGAACCGCATACGGTCGTCAACGACGCCGGCATCTTTCACTCGTCGGCGCTCGACCAGGGCGACACGTACTCGTTCCGCTTCGACAAGCCGGGCGTCTACAAGGTGTTCTGCGGGATTCACCCGTACATGAAGGAGACCATCACGGTGGAATGACGCGGCGCACCACGACACGCGCGGACGAATGGCGGGCAGCGGCGCCTACAATGCCCGCATCCCATTCGCCCGCGTGGCCGACGGAGCCGCCCATGCCCAGGATCGATCTCAGCGCCGTGCCCGAACGCCGCGGCAGCGGCTATCCGCCGCCGTTCGACGCGCCGTGCGCGCAGCGCATCCGCCAGCGCGTCGGCGACGCCGGCGGGTTGCGCGATTTCGGCGTCAACCTGATGCGCGTGCCGCCGGGCGGCTGGTCGGCGCAGCGCCACTGGCATTCCAACGAAGACGAATTCGTCTACGTGCTCGAAGGCGAACTCGTGATGATCGAGGACGACGGCGAAACCGTGCTGCGCGCGGGCGACTGCGCGGCGTTTCCGAAAGGCTCCGGCAACGGCCATCACCTGGTCAACCGGTCGGAGGCGCTCGCCGTCTATCTCGAGGTCGGCTCGCGCTCGCCGGACGACGTGATCACCTGCGCCGACATCGACATGATGAGCCCGAGCCGCGACGGCCGGTTCCTGCACAAGGACGGCACGCCTTACCCGGACGCGTGACGCCGGTCGCTTGCGGATGCAACGCGAAGCACGGCGCGCGCGCCGGGCGCCGGCTTCGCGACGCCGACCACCGCGCCTAAGGGCCTAAGGGCCGAAGCGCCGAAGCGCCGGAAGCGCCGGAAGCGCCGGAAGCGCCGGAAGCGACCGGCGAAGCAGGCGCGAATCACCGTTGCGCGGCGCGCGATCCCCGCCGGCCATCGCCTACACTGAATCGAGCCATTCGGTTCCGACCCACCTTCACACGCAGCGAGGCGAGCCATGACCGCGAGCGAACCGGCACGCATGAACCTCCCCGGACAAGTCGTGCTCGTGCTCCAGGGCGGCGGCGCACTGGGCGCGTTCCAGCTCGGCGTCTTTCAGGCGATGGACGAAGCCGGGATCCGGCCCGACTGGGTGGTCGGCACGTCGATCGGCGCGATCAACGCGGCGCTGATCGCCGGGAATCCGCCGGGGCAGCGTTACGACAGGCTGTCGGCGTTCTGGCGGCGCGTGACCGAACGAACCCGTTTCGACGTCCCGCCGCTGGTGCCCGGCTGGGACCGGATGCTGGCCGAGCTGATGATCATCGGCGGCGGCATCGCGGGATTCTTCCAGCCCAATCCGGCATCGTGGCTCGGGCCGATGGTGCGCCTCGGCGTCGATCGTGCGTCGTATTACCGGATCGCACCGCTGCGCGACACACTCGCGTCGCTGATCGACCCTGACCTGCTGAACGCGGGCCGCCCGCGCCTGACCGTCAGCGCGGTCAATGCGTGCACCGGCACGATGCGCTATTTCGATTCGCGCGATACGCGGCTCGGGATCGAGCACATCATGAGTTCGGGCGCGCTGCCGCCCGCGTTTCCGGCGATACGGATCGACGGCGAGCCTTACTGGGACGGCGGCGTGTATTCGAATACGCCGGTCGAGGTCGTGCTCGACGACAATCCGCGCCGCAGCTCGGTCATCTTCTCGGTGCAGATGTGGAATCCGGCCGGCCCCGAGCCCGAGAGCATCTGGCAGGTGTCGGAGCGACAGAAGGACATCCAGTACGCGAGCCGCACCGACAGCCACATCGCACGCCAGCAGCAGATCCACCGGCTGCGCCACGTGATCCGCGAACTGGCCCGCCACGTGCCGGAAGCCGAACGCGCGTCGCCGGCCGTGCGCCGGCTCGCCGCGTGGGGATGCGAAACCACGATGCACCTGGTCAAGCTCGCGGCGCCGCGCCTCGCCAGCGACAATCAGTTGAAGGACATCGATTTCACGCCGGCCGGCATCGCGGCCCGCCGGCAGGCCGGTTACGACGCCGCGCGGCGGGCGATCGCCGCACGTCCGTGGGAACTGCCGACGGACCCGACGGAAGGGCTGACGGTATTCGACCCGGACGCGGCGCCGGGCGCCGGAACACCGGCCTGACGCGCGGCGCCGCCATCGCGCGCCGGCAGCATGGCGAAATCACGCGCGCTCGGCCTCCGTTCGATCGTCGACGCGGCGGTTATCGCACGACGGCACGACGGCTTACGGCAATTCCGCGCGCACGGCCGGCGCGGTACCGGCGACGACCGGACACGATTGCGGCAGCGCCTGCCCGAACAGCACGGCGAGCCCGCAGGCGGACGTGAACATGCCGCGATTGTCGTGCCCGATGCCCGGCACTTCGACGACCTGCTGCGCGAGATCGTCCGGATGCCGCTTCTTCAGGTAGTCGAAATACGCGAGCCCGCGCGCGAGCCGATACGGGCCTTGCGCCATCGCCGCGCACGAACGGTCGATGAAGTGCGTGTAAGGGTTCGTGTCGGCCTGCCCGAGCAGGTACACGACATGACGCGCCACGTAGCGCGTTTCGAGTGCGCGCACGTCCTGCGACGCGACATAGGGCGGCGCCGACTCCAGCCCGTATTTCCACTCGTTCGCGCGCGGGCAGGTGCCGCCTGCGATCGCCTGGCCGTCCGGCCGTTCGTCGTCGAAATACAGGTAGCTCGACGGGTTCGCGACCACATAACGCACGGCGATGCCGGCCCGTACCAGTGCGTCGCCTTCGTGCCCGGCCACCGCATAGCGCTGCAGCAACTGCGCGCCGGCGGAATGGCCGATCACGACCACGCTCGACAACGCGGGATACCGGCTGCGGTCGGCGAAATGCGCGAGCAATGCGTCGAGCGCGGTGAACGAACTGATCGGCGCCGGCTGGCGGGCCGCGTCGCCGCCCTTCCATCCTTCCTGCGTCCAGGCGAGCGTTTGCGCGGGCAACGAAAACGCGCGCGTATCGGCACGCGTCAGGAACTGCGGTGCGACGACCATCGTGCCCTTGCCGGCCGCACCGGCCTTGTCGACGACCTCGCGCCCCGATGCGTAGTACGCGTCGGCATTGCGAAGCGTGCCGTGAATCACGACGAAGACCCGCGTGACATCGGGCGCTGCCTGGTCGAGCGGACGATCGGCGTAGACGGGCAGCACCGCATTGCCCTGCGGCGTATCGACGGCCACGCGCTGGCCGGCGACGGCCTTGACCGGCGCCTCGAGGCGTTCGCGTTGCGTGAGCGTGGCGGCTTCGGCCGGACGCGCGCCGCCCGGCATGCCGATGGCGGCACAGGCTGCCGCGAGCGAAACGGCGCATGACAGTTTTCGGGCGGCCGGCAGCACGCGCGAGAACCGGAGGTTGGCGAAGGCGACGGAAATGAGTGACATGGCGACGGATCGAGTGGCGGATATGACTTTAACGGCGAGGGTCGCAAAATCCGTCGCCGATGGCCGGGTAGTCGAACACCGGCACGCGCGGCGAATCGGGCAGCGTGCCGATATCCGCTGCGGGCGCATGGTGTTGAGGATCGTAGCAGAGCGAATCGTCGAAGACCCGCTCGCCGACGCGGCGGTTGCGGCCACCCTCGGCAGTGAACGCGTGCTCGACACCGCGATTCCCGCCTCGGCAATGGGCGCAACGCGACTCGCGGCGCGTCGGCGCGGGCGCCGCCCGGGGGCGCGTCAGCCCGATGCCGCGGACGAGTCGCACTGCATCCGCTGCACGATCGCGTCCAGTTCGCCGATATGGTTGGCGACCGCCTGCCTGCCCGCACGTGCCCATCCGTCGAACGACGTCATCCCGCTCACCGCGCCGACGAACGCCACGCCGGCGCGCTCGGCCGCCTGCGCGTCCACCGCGTGGTCGCCCACGTAGATCGCCGAACGAGCGGGCAAACCAAGCCGCGCCAACGCCAGCACGAGCCCTTCGGGATCGGGCTTGTGACGCTGCACGTCTTCCCCGCCGATCAGCACGTCGACGAGCGACTGCAACTGGTTCAGCGCAAGGATCGCCTCGATCCGGTAGCGAAACTTCGACGAAACGATCGCGACCGCGAGCCCCTGCTCGCGCAGACGCGCGAGCAGGGGCGGCACCTCGGGATAGATGCGCGTGCCGCGCACCATGATCTCGTCGGCCCGCACCACGAAGTGCCGCGCGAACGCGTCGGCCCGCGCCGGCTCGGTTTCGCCCGTCAGCAAGCGGAACATCTCGTGCAGCGGCAGCCCGATCACGGCCGCGATCTGCGCCGGCGTCGCGCCGGCGGCATCCAGCTGATGCAACGCGTACTCCGTGCACGCGACGATCGCGGCGGACGAATCCGCCAGCGTCAGATCGAAATCGAAGATGACGGCCCGAACAGACATGAAAGGACTCCGCAAAAAAATCGGTTCGTGCGCGATGGACGAACCGGCATGACGTTGCGATGCGCACCCGCGCGTCGATCGATCGGCGCGCCTGGCCGGATTACTCGCGATCGGCCGCGTCGAACCCGTCCGGGTCGCGCCTCGCCGCGTAGCATCCCACAGGATGCGCAACGCGGTGCGTCGCCCGGGCAGATCCGGCGACGAGGCGCTGCTCGAATTGCCGAAGCTCGCGGCTACCCGCCCGCGATACGCGTGCCCATACGCTCGCGCACGTCGATGCGACGCAGGGAAGGAACGAGATCGTCGACGTGCCCGACTGAGGGCCGGATGGCGCGTGGCGGGACGGCGGCTCCGCTCCGCGTCCTTCGCGGTCGCCTCGCTCTGTCCCCGCAATCGCCCTTCGCTATCAACCCTATTGCCGGCAATGCTTTCAAACATATCGTCAAGTTCCGATATAAGATTCGCCCATCGACGATACCTCGTTACCCGAGCGAAACGCCAAACCTGTCCATGCCGACCGAACTCGACATCGAAGCGATCCTGAAAGCGCTCTCGAACCCCGTGCGCCGGGAAATCCTCGCCTGGCTGAAAACGCCGGACGTGCATTTCCCGAACCAGACGCTGCCGTATGAACACGGCGTCTGCGCGGGCCAGATCGACGCGCGCTGCGGGCTGTCGCAATCGACCGTCTCCGCGCACCTCGCGACGCTGCAGCGCGCGGGGCTCGTGACGTCGACGCGGATCGGCCAGTGGGCGTTTTTCCAGCGCAACGAGGCCGTCATCGACGCATTTCACGACGCACTGCGCCGCGAACTCTAGCCAACGGCCGAACCGGCCATGCGGGCCGCCGCCGCACATGACGCGCCGGCTTCCCCGCCTTTCGTGAAGAGGTTATCTGCCATGCCTACACTGTTCGACCCCGTTACCCTCGGCGACCTGACCCTGCCGAACCGCATCGTGATGGCGCCGCTCACCCGCGCCCGTGCGGGTACGACGCGCGTGCCGAACGCACTGATGGCGCGCTATTACCGCGAGCGCGCATCGGCCGGCCTGATCATTACCGAAGCGACGTCGGTCACGCCGCAGGGCGTCGGTTATGCCGATACGCCCGGCATCTGGTCCGACGAACAGGTCGAAGGCTGGAAGCAGGTGACGCAGGCCGTGCACGCGGCCGGCGGGCGCATCGTGCTGCAGCTCTGGCACGTCGGCCGGATCTCCGACCCGGTATTCCTGAACGGCGACCTGCCGGTCGCGCCGAGCGCCATCGCCGCGGGCGGCCACGTGAGCCTCGTTCGTCCGCAGCGCCCGTACGTGACGCCGCGCGCGCTCGAACTCGACGAGATCCCGGGCATCGTCGCCGCGTACCGCAAGGGTGCCGAGAACGCGAAGGCCGCCGGCTTCGACGGTGTCGAGATCCACGGCGCGAACGGCTACCTGCTCGACCAGTTCCTGCAGGACAGCACCAACCACCGCACCGATGCGTACGGCGGCCCGATCGAGAACCGCGCACGCCTGCTGCTCGAAGTGGTCGACGCCGCGATCGACGTGTGGGGCGCCGGCCGTGTCGGCGTGCACCTCGCACCGCGCGGTGACGCGCACACGATGGGCGATTCCGATCCGGCGGCCACGTTCGGTTACGTCGCGCGCGAACTCGGCCGCCGCAAGATCGCGTTCATCTTCACACGCGAATCGTATTCGGGCGACCACCTGAGCCCGCGCCTGAAGGAAGCGTTCGGCGGCCCGCTGATCGCCAACGAGCAGTTCACGCTCGACACCGCGCAAGCCGCGCTCGCCAGTGGCAACGCCGACGCGATCGCATGGGGCAAGCTGTTCATCGCGAACCCCGACCTGCCGCGCCGCCTCGAACTCGGCGCACCGCTCAACCAGCCGGTGCCGGAGACGTTCTACGCGGAAGGCGAAACGGGTTATACCGATTACCCGGCGCTGAGCGACGCGGCCTGATTGCGCGACAGCGCACGCGCGATGAACGGAGCGGCCCCGCCCGTCCGTTCGTCGCGCACACCATCCCCAAGGCGGGCACGTCACGTGTCCGCCCTTCCCGTTCACCGCCTGCCTTCCACGTCCGACGCTTCCGCGAACAGCGCCAGACCGACCAGACTCGCGACGCTGCATCCCAGCACATACCACGTAGGCGCGTAAAAGCTGCCGGTCGCGCGCCACATCGCGCCGACGATCAGTTGCGCGAACCCGCCGAAAATCGTCACGCCGAGCGCATAGATCATCCCGAGCGACATCGCCCGCACCTCGGGCCGAAACGCATCGAGGATCATCACGAAGCCGGCCGGACTCGACAGTGTCATCAAGCCGATCAGCACGATCACGACCGCAACCGCGGTGCCCGCCGACGGCCACATCTTCATCGCGTAAAACGCCGGCAGCACGAGCACGGCCGACGCGACGCACGTCACGCCCACCAGCCGCTTGCGACGACGCACGCGATCCGCGAGCCGCCCCGCGAACGGCGAACCGATCAGCAGCACAGCACCGGCCGCGCAGCCCGACAGCAGCGACACCGATGCCGGCATGCCGACGGTCAGCGTCAGGAACGACGGCAGGAAAAACACGATCGTATAGGTGGTCGACGTGCCGCCGATCACGAGCAGCGTGCCGGCCGCGACCTGCCGCCACGGAATGCGCGCACGCTCGCGCGGCGCGCCGGCCGCTGCGTGCGGCAGCGTATCGTCCAGATGGCGCCGCAGGTAGAAGCCGACCGGGCCGATCAGCAGACCGAGCACGAACGGGACGCGCCACCCCCACGCGTGCAGCGCGTCGGGCGACAGTGCGCGCGACAGCGTCAGCGCGACGAACGCGCCGACGAGCGTCGCACCGCCCTGGCTCGCCATCTGCCAGCTCACCCGCTCGCCGCGCCGGCCGGTGTCACCCGACTCCATCAGCAGGGTCGTCGCGGCCCCCACTTCGCCACCCGCCGAAAAGCCCTGCAGCAGACGCCCGACGACGATCAGCAGCGGCGCGGCGAGGCCGATCTGCGCATAGGTCGGCGCGAAGCCGATGATCCCGGTGCCGAGCGCCATCAATGCGACCGTCAGCACGAGCGCGGGCTTGCGGCCGGCACGGTCCGCATAGGCGCCGATTGCGACGCTGCCGAGCGGCCGTGCGACGAACCCGACACCGAACGTCGCGAGCGACAGCATCAGCGCGCCTAGATCGCTCGACGCGGGAAAGAACAGCTTGCCGATCGATACGGCGAAGAAACTGTAGACGGTGAAGTCGAAGAATTCGAGCCCGTTGCCGAGTGCGGCCGCAACGACCGTGCGGCGCGTTACGCGCGGCCCGGACTCGACCGGCGCAGCGGCCGTGCGATTCAGGGTATGCATCGAAAATTCCCGTTCAGAAGTTGTGATACATGCCGAGCGACAGCGTCACGGGTGTCGTCCCGGTGCGCGGTGCCGTTCCGCCCGGTTCGGTCGGCAGCGGATTGCCGTTCAGCAACACGGTCGAGATGCCGTAGTTGCGGATGAACCCCGCACGCGCGTAGAGGCCCGTGCGTTTCGACAGCAGGTAGTCGTAGCCCAGCATCGCACCGAGTGCCGAATCCCTGGCCGGCTGGCCGGCCGCGTCGCGCACACCCGACGTATCGCGATAGACGACCGACGCGCGAATCGCATTGACGCCGAACGGCACGATCGCGCCGAGCGTGTAGACGCGCGCGATGCCGTCGCCGGCCAGCTTCGGCGCGTATTGGTTGAACGATGCGGACAGCACGATCCGCCCGGTGTCATAGACGGCACCGAGCCCGTACAGGTCGTTGCGCACGGTGCTCGCCCCGTTGACGCCCCACACCTGGTTGTAGCTCGCGGCCAGATAGGTCGTGCCGTTGTACCACTGCAGCAGCGCGCCTTGCGCGGACGCCGCGGGTGCCCGCCCGGCCACGTTGCTCGGCGCAAGCATCAGCATCAGCGACGTGGTGCCCGCGACGATCGGCGTCCGGTACGTGATGGCGTTGTCGACGCGCGCCGGCAATTGCGTCGCCCCCGGCCCGAGGTCCGAGTTGTAGCCGACGCCGCGGCTCGTCTGCACGGCTGCCGCGCCCAGCCACGTATAGACCGAGTTCGTGCCCACCGTGCCGAACACGTCGATGAACAGCGGCAGCGCCGTGCCG
The DNA here is from genome assembly GCF_041103175.1 of Burkholderia sp. Bmkn7. Classification (NCBI taxonomy): domain Bacteria; kingdom Pseudomonadati; phylum Pseudomonadota; class Betaproteobacteria; order Burkholderiales; family Burkholderiaceae; genus Burkholderia; species Burkholderia sp. Bmkn7. Next base: position 2,772,819 of record NZ_JBGCUH010000002.1, read on the forward strand.
ATCTGCTTGCCGAGACGCAACCGGCCATAGCTGTCCGACGACAGGCCGACCCACGATTGCCTGTTGTACGTCGATTGCGCATCCTGCTGCGCGCCGCTGTTCGCGAGAAAACCGCTTTCGAGGTTGAACTCGGCGCGCCAGCCGCCACCGAGGTTCTCGCGGCCGAAGAAGCCGAACTTGGAGGTCCACTCGCCGCCGCTCTGCGTCTGCCACAGCGAACGGCCGCCGACCGTCTGGTAGTTGATCCCCATGTCGAGCGAACCATACAGCGCGACGCCCTCCGTCATCCTGCCGTTGTACTCGGGCACCGGCGCCAGCAACACGTCCTGATAGGGCACGGCGCGCGCGTTGACGGCGCCGAACGCGAGACAGGCCGCGCCTAATGCAAATCGCTTTTTCATTCGTCATCCTTATCGTCAAGTCAACCCGGGTCCGGCCGGCGCGTCTCCTTTGCGCCTTCGTCAGTCCATCTTCAGGAAGCGTTCGGCAATCCCGGCGAAATAGGCCGCCCCCCAGCTCAGCGCGGAGTCGTTGAAGTCGTAATGCGGGTTGTGCACCGAACATCCGCCCCGGGAATCGACGCCGTTACCGACCAGCACGTAGCAACTCGGTGCGCATTCGGTCATCCACGAGAAATCCTCGCTGCCCATCACGCCATCGGGCAACAGCGTGAGCGCGCCTTCGCCGGCCAGCGCCGCGATCGTCTCCACCGCGAGATCCGACGCCGCACGGTCGTTGTCCACGACACGCGAGATCGACCGGTATTCGATCTGCGCGGTCATCCCGAACGCCTGCGCCTGCGCGTCGACGATCCGGCGGATCCGTGCCTCGATTTCGTCGCGCGTGGTCGCGTCGAGCGCGCGCACGGACAACTGCAGCGTCGCCGTTTCCGGGATCACGTTCGGGGCAGTGCCCGCATGGAACGTGCCGACGGTCACGACGGCCGGCTTCAGCGGATCGACGTTGCGGGAGACGATCGATTGCAGCGCGGTCACGATTTGCGCGCCCGCGACGATCGGGTCGCTCGCGAGCTGCGGCATCGCACCATGCCCGCCTTTGCCCGTCACGGTGATCGTCACCGAATCGGACGACGCCATCATCGGCCCGTAGCGCAACGCGAAATGGCCGACCGGCACGCCCGGCGCGTTGTGCAGCGCATACACGCGTTCGCACGGGAAACGTTCGAACAGGCCGTCGTCGATCATCCGCTTCGCGCCACCGAGCCCTTCCTCGGCCGGCTGGAAGATCACGTTGAGCGTGCCGTCGAAACGGCCCTGTTCGGCAAGATAGTGGGCGGCGGCCAGCAAGATCGCCGTGTGGCCGTCGTGACCGCATGCGTGCATCGTGCGCGCAACCGTGCTCGCATACGGCAGCCCCGTCGCCTCCTCGATCGGCAGCGCATCCATGTCGGCGCGCAGGCCGAGCGTGCGCACCGACGCGCCGCGCCGCAACTGGCCGACGACGCCGGTGCCTCCCACCCCCGTCGTCACGTCGTAGCCCCATGTGGCCAGTTGTTCGGCGACGAGCTGCGCGGTGCGGGTCTCGGCGAAACCGAGTTCGGGATGGGCGTGGATGTCGCGGCGGATCGCAACGAATCGGGACTCCGACTCGCGAATCGCCGCGAGTACGTGAGCAAGGTTCTGCGTCATGGATGGCTCCGTGGAATCGGCCGCCTCGCGACCGTCCGGCCAAGCATAGAGACGCGTTTCGGGTCAAAAAACTCACGAATTTTGATGCAGATAACTTTTGGTAATATCTTCCGCATCATGAAAATCCATCAATTGCGCGCACTCGTCGCGGTCACGACGGCCGGCAGCATCAAGGCCGCGGCCCGGACCCTGCACGTCACGCAGCCGGCCATCAGCAAGGCGATCCAGGAACTGGAAAACGAGTTCGGCGTGACGCTCCTCGAGCGCAAACCGTGGGGCGTGGTGCCGACGCCGGAAGGCGACGCACTGCTCGGGCGCGCCCAGGCCGTCGTGCGCGAGCTCGAACGGGCGAGCGAGGACATGGCGCACATGAAGGGGCTGCGCGACGGGCGGCTCGTGATCGGCTTCACGCCGATCGTCGCGGTGACGGGCTTTGCGGAAGCCTACGCCGCCTTCCGCCGCCACTGGCCGAACGTCGAATGCGAACTTCGGGAACTGACGTTCAACCTGCTCACGGAACAGTTGCGCAATCGCACGCTCGATCTCGCCTTCGTCGCCGTCACGGGCCCCATTGCCGAGTCGGTCGACATCAGGGCGATCCGCACGTTCGACACCGCGTTCGTCACCCGCGAGAACGGGCGCTTCGCGGGCGCGACATCGCTCGAGGCGCTGCGCGACGCGGAATGGATCCACGCCGACGCCAGCGACAACTTCCCCACCTATATCCGCGACCTGCATGAACACGCGGGCCTGCCCCCGCCGCGCTGCATCACGCGCTGCACGTCGTATGCGCTGTTCTACAGCCTGCTCGTGACCAACGATGCGATTTTCTCGTGGACCCGGCTGTCGCTCGCGGAAACCGTGTTCGGCCAGAAGCTGACGCCGCTGCCGTTGCCGATGTCGCCGCCACCGCTTCAGTTGTACCGGCTCACGCCGCCGGGCCTGCAACTGACGCGGCCCGCGTCCGATTTTCTGGCACACGTGGAGGCCGCGTTCGCGTCGCTGCCGGCGGCCGGAAGCCCGGCATTGCGCTGACACCCGGTCGCGCTGCCTGCACCGCAACTCGCCGGGAGTGCGTCAGCCCGGTACGCGCATCCGCATGAACACGCGCTGCGTCTCGTCGAGCCCGAGCGCGACGTGGTGCGCGCGGATCGCACGCAGCGTGTCGTCGAGCGTGGCGTCGTCGACGATGCTGAAACCCAGGCGCGCGTAGTACGGTGCATTCCATGGCGCATTGCGAAACGTCGACAGCACGACCTCCGCGATGCCTTCCCGCGCGGCGCGCGCGGTCACCTGCTCGATCAGGCGCGCGCCGATCCGCTGTCCGGCATGCGAAGGCGCGACATCCAGTTCCTCCAGATACAACCGCCGTGCATCGAGCAGCCGGTAGAACGCGAACCCGACGCACGCGCCCTGCGCATCGACCGCGACGACCGCGCGGCCGTCGTCGATGCGCGCGAGCACGTCGGCCGCATCGGTCGGCTCGCCATCGGCGATGTCGGTCATGCCGATTTCGCGAAACCGCTGCGCGGCGGCGACTTCGACGGCGGCCATCGCGGCCGCGTCTTCCCGCGTGGCGGGGCGAATCAGGATCGATGCGGTCATTGCGGCAATTCAGGCAGGCAGTCTGGAACGGCCGTCACTATAATCGAAACCTCATACGTTTCGAACGCCCCCACCCACGAGGTTCGTCATGACGTTGTCCGCGCTCGCCGTCTTCGCTGTCACCCTGCTCGTCACCGCCGGCACCCCCGGGCCGAGCGTCGCCGCGCTGGTCGCGCGCGTGCTGACCAACGGCGTGCGCGACGTGCTGCCGTTCCTCGCCGCCATGTGGCTCGGCGAAGCGTTGTGGCTCACGCTCGCGGTCGCGGGGCTGTCCGCGTTCGCGCGCACGTTCGCGGCCGGCCTGATCGTGCTGAAGCTGCTCGGCGTCGCGTACCTGCTGTTCCTCGCGTGGAAGATGTGGACCGCGCCGACCGAGGCCGGCGCCGACGACCTGCCGCGCGGCCAGTCGCCGTCGCGCATGTTCGTCGCAGGCATGCTCGTCACGCTCGGCAACCCGAAGATCATGGTGTTCTATCTCGCGCTGCTGCCGACCATCGTCGATCTCACGCACGTCGGTGTGACCGCGTGGGCCGAACTCGTCGCCACGATGCTCGCGGTGCTGATCCTCGCCGACTGCTTCTGGTCGCTGCTCGCGGCGCGCGCGCGAGCTTTTCTCACTTCGGCGCGCGCGAAACGGATCGCCAACCGCACGAGCGCGACCGCAATGGCCGGCGCGGCAGTGGCAATCGCGACGCGGTAGCCCGCCGGTCCCGCGCCACACCGCCCCTGCCGCCCGCCATGTCGCAACTCGGAAAGATTCCTGCCGCTCTCGCCGCGCAATCGATTTCCAGTCGCGAGATCGTGCTTCCGCTCGACGCCGCGCTCGAATGCATCGATTATTGCGTGCGTCATCGCATTCCGATCTACGGATGGGAAGGCTGGGTCCTGACTGCCGACGGGCGGGTCGGACACGGCAGCGCACCGCAGGGCACCGTGTGTCTTGCGGACTGGCCGCTGGCGGATGCTGCCGCGTTCTGCCGCAGCACGATGACGTCCGACGCGCAGGCGTGGCACGACGAATACCACGCAACGACCGACCGGCTGCATTTTTGCATCACGATCGGCGACGCACGCTGATCGTCGTATCCGTGCAATCGCATGCCGGCGCGCGACCGGCAACTCGCAACGGCCGTCCGATCGTTGCTCCTGCTCCGGAGGGTTTCACCGTGAAGACCTGGTTATCGACCGTACTGGCTGCCCTCCTCTGCCTGTCGGCCACGCTCACGCACGCGGCCGGCATCAAGCTCGTCCGGATTCCGGCCGACGCCGGCGGCCCCGAACTGAAGGCAGTCGTGTGGACGCCCTGCGCGGACGCCGCCCAGACGCTCACGATCGGGCCTTTCGAACTGAAAGGACAACGCGACTGCCCGACCGTCGGCGACAAGCTGCCGCTCGTCGTGATCTCGCACGGGCATGGCGGCACGTACTTCGGCCATCACGACCTCGCCGAAACGCTCGCCGACGCGGGCTTCGTCGTCGCGGCCATCAATCATCCCGGCGACACGCATGCCGACATGAGCCACGCGGCCGACCTGCGGGAACTGGCCGAGCGGCCAGCGGACATCAAGCGCCTCGTCGACTACATGCTGGCCAACGCGGCCGATGCCGCGCATGTCGATCCCGCGCGGATCGGCTTCTTCGGCTTCTCGCGCGGCGGCTATACGGGCCTCGTGCTGGCCGGCGCGAATCCGGATTTCGTGCACGCACGGGTGGCCTGCCCGGATCCGACCTGGCTGATCTGCAAGCAGATCCGCGACCATGACCTGCCGCGCCAGCCGCTGACGCACGATCCGAGGATCAAGGCCTACGTGCTCGCCGACCCGCTCGACGAATTCCCGACCGCCGAAACGCTGAAGGACGTGCACGCGCCGATCCAGCTCTGGGCGTCCGAAGCGGGCGGCGACGGCGTGGAGCCGGAAACGACCCCCGCGCTGGCCGGCCTGCTGCCGCGACGGCCTGAATTCCACGTCGTGCCGAATTCCGCGCACTTCGCGTTTCTCGCGCCGTGCCCCGAACAACTGGCACACGACTCGCCCGAAGTCTGTACCGATGCGAAGGGATTCGACCGCGCGGCGTTCCACGCGATGCTCGATGCAAAGGCGCTCGCATTCTTCACCGCCCATCTTCGCTAACAGCGAAACGCCTTGCGCCACGCACCCGGCACCGGCGCATGATCGTTGCACGCGATCAGCGCGCGCACCAGCGCCCAATCGTCGTCATCGCAGAAATCGAGCAGCATCGCACCGCACGGGCCGCGCTGCTCGCGCAGCCGCGCGGCCAGCCGCGCATGAATGCCCTGCACCCGGCCGTCGCCGTGGGCAACGACCGACGGATTCGCGCCCATGCCGGTTCCGCTGCAGAAATTGATCGCCCAGCGGCCACTGTCCGGCGACGGCAGGTCCGTCAGCAGCGCGTCGATCGCACGCCACTTCCAGCCGATCGACGCCGCCACCGGCACGCGATATTCGTCCTGGATCACAAACGCGCCGTCGGGATGATCGATCGTGAACGTCGCGTTGTCGAGCCACGCGGTCAGGTCGATGCCGAGCGGCCGGCTGCTGCGAAAGCGCCGCAGCAGCACGATCGCGCCGCGCACGTCGCCGAGCGCGGGCAGCGTGCCGCCGGCATGCCAGCGCAGCCGCGGATGCCGCGCGCGATGCGCATCGAACGTCGCATCGAAACTGCGTGTGCACGCGTGCGCCGGCCATTCGTCCTTCACCGACATCACGATGCATTCGCGCGGATGTTCGTCGAGAAAACGCAAACAATCGGCCAGCACGTCGTCGAACGTCATGCCGAGCGCGATGCCGCCGTGATGGATGTCGAACGCGTCGCGTACGTGCCGGCAGCGGATGTCGAGCAGCCGCACGCCATGCGCGAGCTGCGCATCGAGCGGCGCATGCTGGGTGCGCACGAGCGCATCGTCGACGGTATACGCACAGGTGTCATGGCTGCCCGGTAGGGTCAGCGTATGCAGCGGCCGCGCGTCGTCGAGCGCCGACATCCAGTCGGCAGGCGGCGTGCGCGTATCGTGGCTCGAAGGGATCATGAATCGATGAATGACAAGGAAAGAAAACCGTGGGTGACGGCGTCGGATGTCGCGGCGCGCGCCGGCGTATCGCGTTCCGCGGTGTCGCGTGCATTCTCGCCGACGGCGAGCATCGCACCGCAAACCCGTGAGCGCGTGATGGTCGCCGCGCGCGCGCTCGGCTACCAGGTCAACCTGATCGCGCGCGACATGATCACGCAGCGCAGCAGCATGATCGGCGTCGTGACGGCCGGGTTCGAGAATCCGTTTCGCGCGCGGCTGCTGTCGGACCTGATGGCCGCGCTCGGCCAGCGCGCGCTCACGCCGCTCGTGACCAATGCGGAAGACCCGCGCCAGATCCGGCAATCGCTCGAGCAACTGCTCAGCTACCGGATCGCGGGCCTCGTGATGACGTCTGCCTCGCCGCCGCTGTCGGTCGCGCAGCAGTATCTCGAACACCGGATCCCGGTCGTGATGATCAACCGCGACGCGAATCTGCCGGGCGCGGATGTCGTCGTGAGCGACAACGCGGCCGGCGCCGCGCATGCCGCGCGAATGCTCGCGCAGGCGGGCGCGCGCCGGGTCGCGTTCGTTGGGCCGCGCAACACGAGCTACAGTGCGAGCGCGCGTGCCGCTGCGTTCGTCGAAGCGCTTCGTCGTCACCGCGATACCGATAGCGCTGCAAGCGTTCGGATTCAGGACACGCCGTCCGACACATACGCATGCGGTGTCGAAGCGGCACGGCATCTGCTGTCCGGCGACACCGTTCCGGACGGCGTGTTCTGCTCGTCCGACCTGCTCGCGTTGGGCATGATCGACACCGCGCGCCAGCAGTTCGGGCTGCGCGTGCCGGAAGACTTGCGCGTCATCGGCTTCGACGACATTCCCGCCGCCGCATTCGACGGCTATGCGCTGACGACGCTCCGTCAGGATACGCAAGGCCTCGCGAACGCGGCCGTCGACATGCTCGCCGAGCGGATGCAGGCGTTCGCCGGCGCATCGCGCACGCGGGTCGTGCCGGTGACCTGCGTCGTTCGTCACAGCTGCGTCGGCCGTCCGGCGTAGCGACGTGCGATGCGCACGCGTGCGCCAACGTGATGCATGACAGGCGCGAGCGCGCAGCCGAGCCTGCCGCGCGGCGCACCGCCGCCCTGCATCCGCGTCACTTCAACCCGCCCGCGAACCCGCGCAACAGGTAACGCTGCACATAACCGGCCACGGCCAGCGTGGGCAGCGACGCCATCAGGCCCGCGCTCATCAGGTCGCCCCAGTCGATGCCGTTCTCCGTCACGTAGCCGGCGATCGCGAGCGGCAGCGTGAAGCGGCTCGGCGTCGACACGAACAGCAGCGCGATCAGGAACTCGTTCCAAGCGGCGATGAACACGAAGATCGCGGTCGCGATCAGGCCCGGCGCGCACAGCGGCAGCACGATCTGCACGAGCCGTCGAGCCAGCCCCGCGCCGTCGATGCAGGCCGCTTCCTCGTATTCGATCGGCACGTCGCGCACGAACGCGAGCAGCATCCAGATCGCCATCGGCAGCGCGTAAATCTGATACGCGAGCATCAGGCCGGGCATCGAATCGAGCAGGTGCAGCCGTTTCGCGAGCGCGAACAGCGGCACCGCGATCGTGATCGGCGGCATCAGCTTCAACGCGAGCACGAGCACCAGGAACAGCAGGTCGAGCCGCGCCGGAAACCGCAGCCGCACGAGCGCGTATGCGGCCGGAAACGCGAGCGCCAGCGCGAGCAGCGTCGTGCCGAAGCCGACCAGCAATGAATTGAAGAGCGGCGCGCCGATGCCGTTGGACCATACCGATGCGAAATGCGTGAAGGTCGGCGCGGCCGGCCAGATCCGCAGCGGATGATCGAGACGTTCGAGCGTCGGCATGAAGGCCGCGCCGGCCATCCACAGGCACGGCAGCAGCAACAGCGCGAGCGCGGCGATGCGCAGCGCCCACGGCAGCGCGCGACCGAATGCGGCGCCCGTGCGCGCGCGCGAAATGCCTGCGGATTGCGCCGTCATGCGCGCCGCTTGCGAACCGTCTGCCATACGTACCCCGAGACCAGCAACGCGGACGCCGCGAGCATCAGCACCGACGCGGCGCTCGCCGGCCCGACGTTGAAGAAGCGGAAGCCCGTGTCGTAGATATAGGTCGACAGCGTCTGCGTCGCGTTGCCGGGGCCGCCGCCCGTCAGCGCATAGACCTTGTCGAACAGCTTGAACGTGTCGATCGAGCGCAGCAGCAGCGCGAGGCCGATCTGCGGCGCCGCGAGCGGCAGCGTGATGTCGCGCAGGCATTGCCACTCGCTCGCGCCGTCGGTGCGCGCGGCTTCGTACAGTTCCTGCGGGATCGACTGCAACCCGGCCAGCACGATCAGGAAGGCCATCGGCGTCCACTGCCATACGTCGACGAGCGCGAGCGACCACAACGCGAGATGCGGATCGGACAGCCAGCGCACGCCTTCGACGCCGAACACCGCGAGGAGCGCGTTCAGGAAGCCGTCGAAGTTGAGCCAGTTGCGCCAGATCGCCGAGCACACGAGCGTGGACAGCATCATCGGCAGGATCGCGAGCGGCAGCGCGATGCGCCGCCCCGGAAACACGCGCACGAACAGCAGCGCGAGGCCGAAACCGAGCGCGACTTCCGCGAGCGACGCGACGATCGTGAAGCGCAGCGTGTTGCCGAAACCGGCCGTGAACGCGTCGTCGCCGAGCACCGCGCGATAGTTCGCGAGCCCCGCGAACGCGCGGCGGCCGGCCGAGTAGTCGACGTGGCAGAACGAATCGATCAGCACCTGCGCGACCGGATACAGCGCGAGCGCGGCGAGCACCAGCAGCGCCGGCCCGAGCAGGGCGACGAATGGCAGGCTGCGGCCGAAGGACTTCATGCGCGACCTCCGGCTGCCGAGTTGACGCGCGCCGTCACTTGCCGGCCGCGGCCGTCGCCTGCGCGATCTTCTGCTGCGCCTGGCGCAGCGCGGCGTCGGGCGCGGCCTGCCCCGTCAGCGCGAGCTGCAGCTGGTCGCCGAGAATGCTCTCGACCTGCTGCCAGTCCTTCACGCGCGGCCGCGCACGGCCGGCCTCGAGCGCCTTCAGCTGATCCGGATACCAGCGATACTGGCGCACCAGCGCCGGATCGTTGAACACGCTGCGGCGGGTCGGCGGAATGCCGATGCCGGCGAGGCGCGTCTGCGTGTCGCGGTTGGTCAGGTACGCGAGGAAGTCCTGCGCGAGCTTCGCGTGCGGCGCGTCCTTCGGAATGCCCATCTGCCAGATGCCGAGCATCGGCGCCGGGCCGGCGGTCTGCCCGGGCGGCGGCTGCAGCGCGATCTGCCCGACCACGCGCGACTGCTTCGGATCGTCGAGCGCCGGCACCCACGCCGGCCACACCTCGATCGACTGCGCGGCCGTGCCGCGCTGCAGCGCGTCGCGCACTTCCGCCGCGCCGTAGACGTCGACGTCCTTCGGCGCGGACGCCTTCAGCGCGAGGAAGGTCTTCAGCGCGGCCTGCGCCTCGCGCGAATCGATCGTCACGTTGCCGGCACGGTCGAACACGTCGCCGCCGTAGGCCCACAGGATCGGCAGGAAGCCCGTCACGACCGGGTTGCCCTTCGTGCCGCGGAACACGACACCCGAAACGCTCTTGTCCGCACCGCCGACGGTCTGCGCGATCTTCAGCACGTCGTCCCAGTTGCGCGGCGGCTGCAACTTGTATTTCGCGAGCAGGTCCTTGCGGTACGCGAACATCTCGACGTTGCCGACGATCGGCAGCGCATACAGCGCGCCGGCCGCATTGCGGCCGAGCGCGACCGCGGACGGCACGAGGTCGGCGTCGGCGAGCGATACCGGCAGCGGCTTCAGCCAGCCGTTGCCGATGAATTCGGGCGCCCACGTGTCGTCCATCATCACGAGGTCGTACGCGCCCGTGCCTTCGCGCATCGACAGCTTGAGCTTCTGGTACAGGTTCGCGTTCGGCAGCTTGAGCAGCTCGATCTCGGTGCCCGGGTGCAGCTTGTTGAAGCCGGCGACGGCGTCGGCCAGCCCCTTTCCGTAGATGTCGTCGCGGCCCGCGATGACGAGATCCGCCGCGAAGGCGTGCGAGGCGGCAAGGGACAGCGCAACGGCGGCGGACAGCGCGCGCAGGCGGCTCAGCAAGGTCATGAGGTCTCTCTCGTTCGGCGTGGTGGCGGGACGGCCAGGCGTTGCACACGTGTGCAACGCGGGCGACGCTTCTGGCCGCCTGAAGCGAACGCCATTGTTCACGCCGATCGTTAAGAATTTATGGCACGCGGCGGGAACGGCCGTCGCCGTGCCCGGCTGCCCCGCCCCGCCTGCCGCTCCGTGCCTCCGACCCGGTCAGAAATTCACGCGGATCCCGGCCATCACCGCCAGTTGCCGGCTCGAGTTGCTGTTCGCGAGCACCGGAATCTGCGCGTAGTTCACCGCGTTGCCGCTCGCGTCGGTGCCGAGCCCCGTCCCGCTCGCGATCTGGCCGATCGCGACCGCGTACAGCGCCGTGCGCTTCGACAGGCTGTAGTTCGTGCCGACGTTCACCTGGTGGAACCGCGTGGTGCCGCGCCCGTCGGTATGCGCGGCGTTGAAGATGTAGGCAACGCCGCCCTGCAGCGCGGGCGTGAACAGGTACGTGGCGTTCAGTTCGCCGATGTCGAACGTGAACGCCTGCGTGCGCGGCTGCGCGGCGGTCGAGAAGTAGCGGCTGTCGCCGAGGCGCGTATGCGTGTAGGTGAGCGCGATCGTCGCCGCGCCGAACGTGACCGACCCGCCCGCACCGAACGCGCGCATCGAGCCGGCATCCTGCAGCAGGCAGTACATCGCGCCCGGGTTGCTGCACGCGAAATCGCCGATATAGCCGCTCGCGCCGCCGAGCGCCGCGTCGAGCGGCTGGTGCAGGTCGAGGTAGCCGACCGAGAACGCCACCGGCGCGCGCGTGTACGTCGCGGCCACCGCGTAGCCGCGCTTCGCGGAGAAATCGCCGGCCTGCCCGCCGAAGCTGAACGTGCCGCCGAACGTGAAGCCGTTGAAATCGGCGCTGGTGAACTTCACCGCGTTGTTGAAGTTGAATGCGGCGTTCAGGTTGTCGACGTCGCCGAGGTGCGAGCCGTACGGTGTCGCCCAGTTGTTGCTCGACACATACGCGCCGAGCATGTCCGTGTACGAGTCGTATTGGCGGCCGAGGCCGAGCGTGCCGATCCCGTCCTGGCGCAGCCCGACCCACGCCTGCCGGCTGAACGCGGTGCCGCCCTGCAGCGCCTGCCCGTTCGCGGACAGGAACTGCTGCTCGAGCGTGAACACCGCGTCGAGCCCGCCGCCGAGCGGCTCGGCCCCCTGGAAACCGAAGCGCGACGGCACGAGGTTGCCGCCGCCCATCTGCCACGCATGGCCGCCGCCCGTGCTGCCGTCGGCGCGCGTGAACTGCTGGTTCGTCGAGTAGATGATGCCGGTGTCCACGGTGCCGTACAGCGTCACGCTGCCGGAGGTCTGCGCGTGTGCGTGCATGCACCCGAGCGTGGCCGCGGCCGCGGCCAGTCGTCTTCCGATTCTCATGTCCCGCCCCTCTGTTGTCATCGATACGCAGTGCAGATCGATGGAGTTGTCGATATGGGTGACAGGACTCTATCCAGCGAAAATTCAGGACCTCTATCGCAAATCGGCAAACCGTGGCGCGCGTGGCCCGCGACGTCGCCCGGCGGCGCCGTCGCGGTGCGCGTGCGTCATTCGGGACGCGTCGTCTGGGAAGGCAGCTCGCCGAACAGGTCGCGATACTCGCGTGCGAAATATCCGAGATGCGTGAACCCCCAGCTCGCGGCGGCCTCGCCGACGCCGAGCTGCTGCACGGATGTCGTGCGCAGCATGCGGCGCACCGCGTTCAGCCGGATCGTGCGCAGATAGCCCACCGGCGTGACGTCCGCCACGCGTTGGAAGCTCGTCTGCAGCGTGCGGCGGCTGCACCGCAGCGCGCGGCACAGTTCGAGCACGGTGACGGGTTCCTCGGGGCGGTCGCGCAGATGCTTCTCGCAACGGCTCACGATGTCGCTGTAGGTGGCGTGCGTGATGTCGCGGCGCTCGACGCCGATGCCCTGCTCGAGCGCATCGAGGAACATGCCGAGCATCGCGTCGCGGAACATCTTGCGGGTGGCCGCGTATTCGAGGTGGCCCGGGTTGCGCTGCGCATCGTCGATCAACGACGACAGCCGCACGCCGAGCGCGACGCCCTGCTCGTCGGACAACCGGGTCACGTGGCGCAGCTTGCGCGCGCCGGATGCGCCGAATTCGGCTTCGCACAGCTCGTCGACCATGTCGGACGCCGCGCTGATCCCGACGAGCCCCATCCCTTCCGGAGTATGGAATTCGAAATCCTCGCCGGCGCGCAGCGCGAGCAGCGCATAACCGTCGACGGGCTGGCCCTGGAACGTGCCCGCGAGCGGCACCGACAGCGGCACCGCGAGCGACGTGCGCCCGGCCGGCGCGAGCCCGGTTTGCGCGACGCGCCGGTTGGTCGTCTCGCGGAAGAAGTGGAAATCGTCGTACAGCACCTGCGTGACGGTGCCCTTGAAGCGGCCCGGCGTCATCTGGCGGTAGACCTGATGCCAGCCCGCGATCGCGAGCCCGTGATCGTGCACGTCTTCGTGTGAGCGTGACTGGAACAGCATCGGCATCTCCGGTGAAACCCCTAAACGCGGCCGCCGGGTTCCCCCGGCGCGCAACGCCACAGCTTACCCGTGCAAAATCCTGCGTAGTGCGGTTTCGAACGCAAGACAGGCCGCCGACAGCGCGGCGGCCTGCTCGCCCGTCAGGCGGACGTAGCGGCGGAACGACGGCATCCGGTTCACGACCTCGCTGCCGCCGAACGGCACGATCGCGAGCGTCCAGCGGCCGTCGCGCGCGTCGATCGCGCAGTCGGTCAGGTGCAGCGGCCGCAGCGCGTCGGCCAGCGACGGCTCGGCGACCAGCGCGGCCACCGTGTCGGCGAATCCGGGGTCGCATCCCGGTGCGGCCGCCGCGTCGATGCCCGTGCGGCGCAGCCAGCCGGTCTGCGTCACCCGCGCGCGGCCCTGCACGGCCGGGCCGCGCGCGGTTGCCGCCACCGTCACGCTGACCGTATGCATCAGGAACTGGCGATCGACACGCTCGTCGATGGTCACGCGCGCGCCGTTCGGCAATCGGGCCGTCAGACTGCCGCCCCCGTCGGCATCGCGCGCGGCACCCAGATCGGCGAGCACGCGCGCGGCGATCGCGCCGGGCCGATGGCCGGGCGGCGGCGCATCGGGCGCCGCGCGCCAGCGGGCGAGCGCAGCCTTCACGACGCGACGTGCTCGTTGCGCAGCACTTCTTCAACCGGCACCGGCTTGAACGGATGACGGCGCTGCACGACGAGCGTCCAGAACAGCGCGTACAGCGCGGTGAGCCCGAGCATCGCGCCGAACGGCACGTAGATGTCGCGCGCGTTCATGCCCGGCGGCGTGATGTACCAGATCGCGAGCACGATGCCGACGCTCGACACGATCTGCGGCAGCGGGAACAGCGGCGAACGGTACGGGCGCGGCAGGTCCGGGCGGCGAATCCGCAGCATCACGACCGACGCGGTGACGAGCAGGTACGCGGTGCCCCACGCGCAGGTCGCCGCGAGCACGAGGTGCAGGATGCTGTCGAGATTGCCGTTGATCAGCCACGCGTGGAAGATCGGCACGATCGCCGCCGCGACGATGCCGACCACCGGCGTCTTGAAGCGCGGATGCAGGTACGCGAAACAGCGCGGCAGCGCGCCGTCGATCGCCATCCCGTACAGGATGCGCGGCAGCCCGGCCATCAGCGTGTTGATCGTCGCGGCGCCCGCGCACAGGAACGCGATGCCGAACCAGATGCGGCCGAAGGGCCCGAGCACCTGCAGCGCGAACGCGGGAATCGCGCCCGGCGTGTCGAGCAGGTGCGTGAGGCCGTCGGGGCTCACGGGCACGTTCGCGACCTGGCGGCGGATCGCCGCGCCGTACAGGAACATGCAGATCGCGACGCCGACGAGGCCGAGCGCCATCGCGCGCGGAATCGTCTTGCCCGGCGCCTTCATTTCCGGCACGAGCGGCGTGACGAACTCGCAGCCGACGAACATGAACATCGCCATCCCGACGAGCGACAGCACCGCCGGCACCGACGTGCCGACTTCCGAGCCGCCGAACCAGCCGTCGAGATGCACGGCCGGCGCGGCCGCGAGCCCGAGGATGCCGAAGATCATCAGCGACAGCCACATGCCGGCCGTCAGCACGATCTCGAGCTTGCTGAACACCTTGATGCCGATGATGTTGGTGATCGCGAACGTGACCACGAGACCGACGCCGACGAGCCACGAGCTGTTGTGCTTCTCGAACGCCGCATTCAGCGATTCGAAATTGACGAGCGCCATGATGCCGCTCAGGATCGTTTCCGCCGTGCCGGCGAACACGTGCACGAGGAAATACGCGGAGATCGTGCCGGTGATCGCCCAGAAGCGGCCGAGCCCGCACGACAGGTAATCGTAAACCGAGCCGGCCGTCGGCAGCATCGCGGCGGCTTCCGAGAACGTGGTCGCCTGCGCCTGCATCATCACGAACGCGATGATCATCGCGACCGCGAACGCCCAGCCGCCCATCCCGAAGCCCGAGGTCGCGGTGAGAATCACCGGGCTTGCCATGATGAGGCCGACGGCGCTCGCCAGCGCCGTCGGGAAGCCGACCGCACCCGCCTTCAGCGCCGTGCCGCCGCCTGCCTCGGCCGGCGTGCCGGCGGGCGCGCCGCCCGCGGCGCCGGTAATTCCTGACCATCCCGACATCTTCGTCTCCTTCCTGAACGGGCCCGAACCTGCGCTCCGGCAGCTATCGGGGCCCCATGCTTTGCGGTCGGCCCGGGGCGGCGCTTCAGCGCTTCGAGTCCCGGGCCCCCTGTCGATCACACCTTGATCCGATGTCGAAAAAATACGCAGGCAAAATAATCCGGTCATAGCGCAAATCGGCAAACCGGCGGCGGCCGCACTGCCCGCCGCCGGTGTGCCGTCACGCAATCACGCCGTCACGCGAACGGCACGGCCTCGAAGCCCGCCGCGAGCGCGTCGACGATCCGGTCGAGCTGCTCGCGCTGGATCACGAGCGGCGGCGACAGGATGATCTTCGTGCCGACCGGACGCACCAGCACGCCGTTCTCGCGTGCGACTTCCGCGACCGCGTTCGCGTAGCCGGACAGCGGGTCGATCGGCTCGCGCGTGTCCTTGTTCGCGACGAGGTCGAGCGCGAGCATCAGCCCCTTGCCGCGCACCTCGCCGACTGCCGCGAAGCGTTCCGCGAACGGCTGCAGCGCTTCGAGCAGATACGCGCCCTGCTTCGCCGCATTCGCCGGCAGGTCTTCCTTCACGACGATGTCGAGGCTCGCGATCGCGGCCGCGCACGCGACCGGGTGGCCCGCATACGTGTAGCCGTGCATGATCGCGCCGCCGAAATCGGCGTTCGCGGCGAACGCATCCTCGATCCGCGCGTTCACGACCGTCGCGCCGAGCGGCACGTAGCCCGACGAGATCCCCTTCGCGAGACACATGATGTCCGGGCGCACGCCCCAGCCGCGGCTGCCGAACATGCTGCCGCTGCGGCCGAAGCCCGTCACGACTTCATCGGCGATCAGCAGGACGCCGTAACGGTCGCACACCTCGCGCACGAGCGGCCAGTAATTGGCCGGCGGCACGATCACGCCGCCCGCGCCCTGGATCGGCTCCGCGATGAATGCGGCCACCGTGTCCGGGCTCTGGAACTGGATCTCGCGCTCCAGCATTTCCGCGCAGATCCGGCCGAGTTCTTCGGGGTCCTGCGTGAACGGGTTGCGGTACAGCCACGGCGTCTCGACGTGGAAGCAGCCCGGCAGGTTCGGCTCGTAGTTGCGGCGGAACACCGTGTTGCCGTTCACCGACGCGCCGCCGAAGTGCGTGCCGTGATAACCCTGCTTCAGCGAGATGAACTTCGTGCGGTCGGCCTGACCGCGCACCTTCCAGTACTGGCGTGCGATCTTCAGCGCGGTCTCGATCGAATCGGAGCCGCCCGAGCTGTACAGCACGCGGCGCATCCCTTCCGGTTCGAGCAGGTCGATCACCTTCTTCGACAGCTCTTCCGCGCGCGGATGCGAGATCCCGTCGAACAGCTGGAAGTATTCGAGCTCGTCGAGCTGGCGCACGATCGCGTCCTTCACTTCCTGGCGGTTGTGGCCGACGTTCACGTTCCACAGGCCCGCGACGCCGTCGACGAGCTTGCGTCCCTCTTCGTCGAACACGTAACAGCCGTCGCCGCGCACGATGCGGATCGGCTTGCGCTGCTTCATCTCGTTCGGGTGCAGCATCGGGTGCCAGAATTTTGCTTCGTTGTAGCTCATTGCAGTCTCCACTGTCGGATCGGTTGAACCTGGTTCGTCCGGGTTCAGGGTTCGAGGTTGATGCCGCGCGTCAGTGCGCGATGCAGACGGATTTGGTTTCGGTGAAGCCTTCGATCGCGTACTGGCCGAACTCCCGGCCGATGCCCGATTGCTTGTAGCCGCCGAACGGCATCGACGGATCGAGCGGGATATGGCAGTTCACCCACACGGTGCCGGCCTCGATCTGCGGCACGAGGTTCATCACGCGCTTCAGGTCGTTGCTCCAGATGCTCGCGGCGAGGCCGTACGGCGATGCGTTCGCGAGACGCACCGCGTCGGCCGCGTCGTCGAACGGCACGACGACGATCACCGGGCCGAACACTTCGTCGCGCACGATCGCGCTGTCGGGATGCGGATCGGCGATCACGGCCGGCTTCACGTAGTAGCCGGGCAGGTCGTCGGCCGGCGTGCCGCCCGCGAGGAACGTCAGGCCCGCGCGGCGCGCGCCCTCGATGTGCTGGACGACCTTGTCGCGATGGTGCGCGGAGACCAGCGGGTTGATCTGCGCGGTCGTGTCGAGGCCCGCGCCGAGCTTCATCGACTGCGCAACGCCTGCGAGGCCGTCGGCAAGCTGCGCGAACTTGCTGCGGTGCACATAGATGCGCGACGCGGCCGCGCAAACCTGCCCCTGGTTGAAGAACGCGCCGGCGGCGACGCCGTCGAGCGCCTGCGCGACGTCGATGTCGTCGAGCATCACGATCGGGTTCTTGCCGCCGAGCTCGAGCGAGAAGCGCGTCATGTTCTGCACGGCCGCCGCGCCGACCAACTTGCCGGTCGCGGTCGAGCCCGTGAACGAGATCTTCGCGATCGACGGGTGGCTCGCGAGCGCGGCGCCGCAGACGCGGCCGCCGGTGACGACGTTGAACACGCCGGGCGGCACGCCGGCCTCGCGTGCGAGCTCGGCCAGGCGCAGCGCGGTGAGCGGCGTTTCCGGCGACGGCTTCAGCACGATCGTGCAGCCGGCCGCGAGCGCGGGGATCAGCTTCCACACCGCGATCATCAGCGGGAAATTCCACGGCACGATCGCGGCGACCACGCCGACCGGCTCCTTGCGCGTATAGGCCGTATAACGCGCGCCGGGCGGGAACGGGATCGACACGTCGAGCGTCTGGCCGGTGATCTTGGTCGCCCAGCCGGCCATGTAGCGTACGTATTCGACGCTCGCGCCGACCTCGATCGCGCGCGACACCTGAATCGACTTGCCCTGGTTCAGCGTTTCGAGCTGCGCGAGCGTTTCGGCGTCGGCCTCGATCAGGTCGGCGAGTTTCAGCAGGATGCGTTCGCGGTCGGCCGGGCGCAGGCCGCTCCACACGCGGGTGTCGAACGCGTGCTTCGCGCTGGCGACCGCGCGGTCGACGTCGCGTTCGTCGGCGTCCGCGACCGTCGCGAGCCGCTCGCCCGTCGCGGGGTCGTACACGTCGAGTCGCGCGGCCGCGTGGGCGGGCTGCATTTCGCCGTCGATGAAGAGGCCGAAATCGCGCGCAACGAAAGTGCGCACGGTGTCGCTGACGGCGACGAAGTTCGTGGTGCTCATGGGCGTCTCGAGGATTGTCGTGGCTGGACCGCGTGCGTGTAAGGCACGCGGGCGTCGGATCACTGTATCGACGAGGGTTCGCGCAAGGTGAGCGCAAATTGGCAGCGCGTGGGGAGAAGGCGGCGGGGTCGAACCGCGCGGGGGGTCAGGCGGGGCGAGGCGAAAAGCCGGTACGGGAACGAACTGGACGGCTAGTTTCTGAAACCGTGCGCCATCGACGCCAGGAAATCGTATGCCTGGTAATCCAGCCAGTAAATGCCGAGTGCAAGCGGGATCAGGAAATACAGCGAGTCGTAAGTCCCGCTTCGCGCGGTTCTGATGATGAAAATCGGTAGCGCAATGCTCAAGGCAATGACCACCAGCGAAGCGGCAATGATTGCGACATCCATGTTCCCGGCCCGTTGATTGTTATCGAAACGACGAGCGTGCATGGTACTGCACGACCTCGACGGCCGACGTGCGGAACGGACTCCGGAACAACGTGGGATCAGCCGCTGACTTCCATGCAACCCGCGGCACCAACCAGTTCGTTTTCCTTCGCGCTGCCAGATGTGAACAGACAAAAGCTCGCGCCCAGGTCGCTTTCGAATTCCATCAGGAAATCCGGCCGGCCGTCGCGGTCGACATCGCCGGCCCAGATCAGGGACGCATTGAACGGCGGACTGCTGCCGCCGAAGTCATGCAGAACCGAGCGCTTGCCGCCACTTTCGACGATCACCGTACCGGATACCGTGTGGCGCAGTTCGTACCGACGGCCGTGAAAACCGACGCGCAGCGGGTCGGCGCCGGGCTCGATCGCCGTTCCATCCTTCGGGAACGCCAGGTTCGCCGCATCGACCTTGCCCGGCCTGAGCGACTTGCACCGAAACAGCGCCACGGCTTTCTTCAGGTCGGACTTGATGTCGACGATATCCCCTTCCGGCTGCTCCGGTTCGAACCGGACGCGTGCCGGCGCGAGCCTCCAGCGGTTCCCGTCGGGTACCAGCCCCAGCCACCCGGCGCCTGAATGGTCGCCGGCCTCGCCGACATCGTCCGGTGCGATCCGGGTCGGTTGCAGCACGAGGCACGGGTCGGGCTCGCCCTCTTGCGCGAAGGCTGAGGCGGAAGCACCCAGTGAGACGAGCAGCACGGCCAGCAGCGCTTTGGTGTGGGAATTCATGAATCGGCGATCGCGAAGGTTCGAAGTCCGGGCCGCAATTATCCGATGAATTTATCCGATGAATTACAGGAACAGCGCCCCCACCAGTTCGGTGCGGTTCGACACGCCGAGCTTGCGGTACATGCGCATCAGGTGCGTCTTGACGGTCGGCTGGCCGAGCGCGAGATCGCGCGCGATCTCCTTGTTCGAGCAGCCGTCGCGCACGAGGCGCGCGATCTGCTCCTCGCGGTAGGTCAGCCGCTCCTCGCAGCCGATCCGGTGGATCCCGCTTCGCGCACGCAGCAGCGGGCTCAGCGCGGCTTCGGCAACGGGCTGCAGCCGCGCGAGCGCATCGATCTCGCCGGGTGCGAACCGCCCGGCCGTGGCGGCATCGGCCACGCCGCCGCGCGTTTCGCCCGCCCCGAAGCGCAGCAGCGAGAACGCGCCGACCGTCCGGCCCGCGTCGCGCAGCCAGATCTCGACGACGTCGGCCACGTCGTGCCGTCGCAGGAAACGGGTCCAGTACGCGGACGCGTCGCGTCTTTCGTCAGGCAATTGGGACGCGAGCGTGACGACCGCGCGTTCGCCCGCAGCGCAACGCGACGGATGCAGCGGATCGAGCATCCGGTAGCGCGCGACATAGGTGCGATGCATCGATTCCGGCATCCCGAACAGCTCGAAATCGGCCGGTTCGCCGCTCTGGTCGAGCCGGTAGAACACGATCGCGGACGGGCTCGCGAACGCGTCGAACGCATCCACGCACGCGCGCAGCGCGCGTGGCCAGTCGTCGGAGGCCGGATTGGCGGGAACGGTCGGGAGCGGCATGGTGGAATCGGCTGGCGGCGCGAACGTCTCGAAAATCGAAGTTCGGGCCAGCCTATCGGCGCCGAAAAGCGCCGGTGAGCACAAATCGGCAAATCGTCGCGGTTTGGCGGCGGGGGGCTGGTGTCGCTGGTGTCGCTGGTATCGCCGATGTGGCTGATGCGACCGATGCAGCCCGCGCAACCGGGACGATAAAGGCGCGCGACGACGCGCGCGCCGCGTGTCAGCGCGCGTTCGACGCGAACGTGTCGCAGGCGCTCAGCTCGCCCGATTCCATCCCGCGCCGCAGCCAGTACACGCGCTGGTCGCTGGTGCCGTGCGTGAAGCTCTCCGGCACCACGTAACCCTGCCCTTGCTGCTGCAGCCGGTCGTCGCCGATCGCGGCGGCCGCCTTCAGCCCCTGCTCGAAATCGCCGGGTTCCATCAGCCGCTGGTTCGCGCGCTGTGCGTTGTTCGCCCATACGCCGGCAAAGCAGTCGGCCTGCAGCTCCATCCGTACCGACAGCGCGTTCGAGTGCGCCTGGCTCGCCCGCCGGCGTGCGGCGTCGACCTTGTCGGAGATGCCGAGCAGGTTCTGCACGTGATGGCCGACTTCGTGCGCGACCACGTAAGCCTGCGCGAAATCGCCGCCCGCGCCGAAACGCTGGCGCAGCTCGTCGTAGAAACCGAGATCGATATACACCTTGCGGTCGGCCGGGCAATAAAACGGCCCCATCGCCGTCTGGCCCGTGCCGCATGCGGTCGGGGTCGAGTTCGTGAACATCACGAGCGTCGGCGGCTGGTATTGCGCATGCAGCTGGGTATTGAACACACCCGTCCACGTGCGCTCGATGTTGCCGAGCACCTTGCGCGTGAACACCGCGCCCGGATCGTTCGCCGGCACGCCCTGCCGCTGCGTGGGCGCGGGCTGCGCCTGCTGCTGGCGGCCCTGCAGCGCCGATGCGCCTTCGAGCACCACGCGCGGGTCGATCCCGAAGAAATACGACGCGGCGAACGCGATCACGATCGTGCCGATGCCGATCGTCGCGCCCCGCCCGCCGCCGAACCCGCCGGCACCACGGCGATCCTCGACGTTCGTGCTTTCCCTTTCGTCGTCCAGCCTCATAACCGGCCCTCCCTGTTCCTGTCGATGGCCCGCGCGCAGGCGCGCAACCGGGCGATATGTTGTGTTGTCGCGGCACGATCGTTCGGCAGAGGCCACGCCTGCATGCCGGGATCGCCAGCCCGCCGCTCCGCTCGCACGACGGAATCGGCCGGCCGACGCACCGCGCGTCGATACGCGGCTCGCCCGCGCTATTCTGCCGGGCTTTCGTGACTTATCGCAAAAATGGGGAGGATAGTGCGATTCGGCGCCGGACATCGTCAGCCTTTGCAAAATGGCCAGCGCCCGCCCCGGATGCCGCCCGCGTTCATCCTTTCGGCTGATACCGGCGTTCGCGGGCCCCGCCTAAAGTGACCGGAAACCACCCCTTTCCGGAGCACGACATGACACACCCGCCCCCCCGCACGATCGCGATCACAGGCGCCGGCACCGGCATCGGCGCCGCGTGCGCGCGCCGCTTCGCACGCGGCGGCGACCGCGTCGTGCTGATCGGGCGGCGCCAGGCGCCGCTCGACGCGCTGGCCGCCGAAACAGGCGGCCTCGCGCTTGCCGGCGATGCCGCGAGCGCCACCGACTGGGCCCGCTTCCTGCCGCGCATCGCCGAACGCGTCGGCCGTGTCGACGCGCTCGTCGCATGCGCGGGCGGCCACGGGCTCGGCCGCGCGGACGAAACCGACGACGCGCAGTGGCGCGACGCGATGCACGCGAACCTCGACACCGCGTTCGTGAGCGCGCGCGCGTGCCTGCCCGACCTGATCGCGCAGCGTGGCAGCATCGTGCTGGTCGCGTCGATCGCCGCGCTCGCGGCCGGGCCCGGCGTGTGCGGCTACACGGTCGGCAAGCATGCGCTGCTCGGGCTCGCGCGGTCGCTCGCGCGCGACTACGGGCCGCACGGCGTGCGGGCGAACGCGGTATGCCCCGGCTGGGTCCGCACGCCGATGGCCGATGCGGAGATGGAACCGCTGATGTCGGCGCACGGCGACACGCTCGACGGCGCGTATACACGCGTCAGCGCCGACGTGCCGCTGCGCCGCGCGGCCGACCCGGACGAGATCGCGGCCGTGTGCGCGTTCCTCGCATCGCCGGACGCGTCGTTCGTGACCGGTGCGACGCTCGTCGCGGACGGCGGCGCGATGGTCGTCGACGTGCCGACGCTCGCGTTCGGCACGCTATGATGCGCGCGGGCACGCCGCCCGCGTAACCGTTCGTTGCACCAGGCGCGTCGTGCGTGCCCGCCGGCACGCCGCCGCCCGTCCGCTCCCCACGACGCGCACCGCGCCGCCCGCGCGTTTCCCTGCACCGAAAATCCGCTACCATCGACCGATCCCGCCGCCCCGCCCGGCACCGCCTCACGTTTCGGACTTCGATGAACATCCGGTTTCTTGAAACCTTCGTCTGGCTCGCGAAGCTGGAAAATTTCCGGCTCACGGCCGAAAAGCTGCACACGACGCAGGCCGCCGTGTCGAGCCGCATCGCGTCGCTGGAGGAAGCGTTCGACGTGCGCCTGTTCGACCGCAACACGCGCTCGGCCACGCTCACGCCCGCCGGGCGCCGCATGCTCGCGTATGCGGAGCGGATCGTGCGGCTCGACGGCGAAATGCGGCGCGACATCGACGCGGCGAGCGACGCGGGCCTGATCCGGATCGGCGTGATCGAATCGATCGTGCACAGCTGGTTTCCCGCGCTGATGGCGCAACTGCGCGAGCGCTATCCGCGCCTCGACGTCGAGATCACGAGCGACACGACACTGCACCTGATCCGCCTGCTCAGCACCGACGGCGTCGACCTGATCCTGCAGACCGACCCGGTGCCTGGCCCCGACTTCACGAACCTGCCGCTGTGCGAATTCCCGGTGCGCTGGGCGGCCAGCCCGCGCCTCGGGCTCGGCGGCCAGCCGCTCGACGTCGCGCGCCTGGCCGAATTCCCGATCATCAGCTTCTCGCGCCACTCGGGGCCGCACGCGACGATCGAACGGCTGTTCGCGGCCGTCGAGCGGCCGGCCAGCATCAACTGCATCACGTCGGTCGCCGCGATGATCCGCCTCGTCGCCGACGGCTTCGGCGTGGCCGCGCTGCCGCCCGCGATCATCGGGCGCGAGCTGCACGAAGGTGCGCTGGAACTGCTCGACGTCGAACCCGAATTCCCCGCGCTGCCGCTCGTCGCGACGTACCGCAGCCAGGGCCTGCCGGTGGCCGCGCGCATCGCGGAACTGGCCAGCGAAGTCGCACGCGCGATGCCGGCCGCCGCAAGCCACGCCAAGCCGGCGAAGGTGACACCGACACCGACCACTGCCGATCGCACGGACAGCACACCCGCCCGCCCCGCGACGAAGGCAACAGCCAAAACACCGGCGAAAGCGAAACGCACGACGCCATCCGCATCGCCCGCCACGTCCCCCGCCAAACGTCGCCCGCGCCGCTCATAAGAAAACCTGTTCACCGCGAATTTGTTTTCTTGTTGGACGGGCACGGCCCGTCTTCGGGACACTGCGGTTCCTGACACGCCCCCCGTCACGAGGAACCCGCGATGACCCGCTTTTCCCTTCCGCACGGCCAGCTTTGCGTCTGGACGGATATCGACCCCGCGCACGAAGCCGATTTCAACGCATGGTACGACCGCGAGCACATGCAGGAACGTGTCGCGATTCCGGGCTTCACGCATGCACGGCGCTTTCGCGCGACCGATCGCGGCCCGCGCAAGTACCTCGCGCTGTACGTGACGGACGCACTCGACGTGTTCCACGGCGATGCGTACCGGCGCGCGTTCACGCAGCAGACCGCATGGTCGCTCGCGAACTTCGAGCGCATGACGGGCACGCAGCGGCGCGTCGGCGAACTGACGATCGAGGCCGGCGACGGTGAAGGCGCGCATCTCGCGCTGTTCGTACTGCCGCCGGATCGCATCGACGTGCCGCAGCTGCGCGAACGCTTCGACGACGTGCTGCACGAACCGGGCATCCACGCCGCACGGCTTTTTCGCACCGCGCCCGACCTGTCCGCACCGATCGGCGCCGATGCGGCCGCCCGCCCGGCCGCCGACGCGCTCGTGCTGATCGAAGGCAGCGATGCGGCCGCGACGCGACGCGTGGCCGCCACGCTCGCCGGCCACGACGACGTGCGCACCTTCGCGCTGCTGTGGCGCGCCGCCGCGCCGCTGCATGCGGCACGCGGCGCCGTCGACACCGAGCCAGCCGCCGCCGCGCTGCCGGCCTGATCGCCTGCGCCGGCCGCCTACGCCGGCCGCCCACGCCGGTCGCCCCGCATGCGCGCGGCACGCCCGCGCATCGGCCCGGCGCTCCATCCCATTCCCCGTCACGACATGCCCGACACCATGAGCACTCTCGCCCAGCCCGCCGCCCACGCGCCCCGCCGCGTCCGCAACAGCCGACTCGCGACCGCGAGCATGATCGGCACGTCACTCGAGTGGTACGACTTCACGATCTACAACACGCTCGCCGCGCTCGTCTTCAATCACCTGTTCTTCCCTTCGGTCGATCCGCTCGCCGGCACGATCCTCGCGTTCTCGACCTATGCGGTTGGCTACGTGTCGCGCCCGCTCGGCGGTTTCGTGTTCGGCAATCTCGGCGACCGCATCGGCCGCCGCGCGGTGCTGATGCTCACGCTCGTGCTGATGGGCGTGACGACCGCGCTGATGGGGGCGCTGCCGACTTATGCGCAGGCCGGCATCCTGAGCCCGATCCTGCTCGTCGCGCTGCGCTTCGTGCAGGGCGTCGCGCTCGGCGGCGAATGGGCCGGCGCGGTGCTGCTGTCGGTCGAGCACGGCGACCAGAAGCGGCGCGGGCTGTCCGCATCGTGGACGCAGATCGGCCCGTCGTTCGGCACGCTGCTCGGCACCGGCTGCATCGCGCTCGTGACGCTGTCGACCACGTCCGGGGACTTCCTGTCGTGGGGCTGGCGCGTGCCGTTCGCGGCCAGCGCGCTGCTCGTCGTGTTCGGTTTCTGGCTGCGGCGCGGTGTCGACGAAACGCCGCAGTTCGAACAGCTCGCCGAATCGCACGCGACCGCCGAGGTGCCGGTCGCGGACGTGCTGAAGTACCACTGGAAGCGCCTGCTGATCGCGGGCGGTTCGCGAATCGGTTCGGACGTGCTGTATGCGCTGATCGTCGTGTTCACGCTGACCTACGTGACGACCGTGCTGCACCTGTCGCGCCCCGTCGCCCTGACGGCCGTGATGATCGGCACGGCCTGCAATGCGCTCGCGGTGCCGTTCTTTGGCGCGCTGTCGGATCGCTTCGGCCGCCGGCCCGTCTATCTCGCCGGCGCGCTCGCCGGGATCGTGTGGGCGTTCGTGTTCTTCGCGATGCTCGATTCGGCGCGCCCGGGCGCGATCGTCGCGGCCGTCGCGATCGGTCTCGTGATCCACGCGGTGATGTACGGCCCGCAGGGCGCGTTCGTGACCGAGCAGTTCCCGACCCGCGTGCGCTATGCGGGCTCGTCGCTCGCGTACACGCTCGCCGGCATCGTCGGCGGGGGTTTCGCGCCGCTCGTGATCGCCACGCTGTTCCGGCAGACCGGCACGACGACGGCCGTGTCGCTGTACGTCGCCGCCGCGCTCGTCGTCACGTCGATCGCGCTCGTCGTCGCGCGCGAAACCGCGCACCGGCCGCTCGCGGATTGAGCACCGCCGCGAGTCGCTCCCTTCCTTCGGACTTCAAACGGAAACCCGCATGCAAACCCTGTCGTTCAACGTGATTTCCAGTCACCCCGCACCGGCCACCGTCGACGTCGAGATCGAGCGCGTCGTGATCGCCGGCTGGGCCGGCCGCGATCCGGCGGCGATCCGCGCGCATATCGACGAACTCGCGGCGCTCGGCGTTGCGCCGCCGTCGACCACGCCCTGCTTCTATCGCGTGTCGGCCGCGCTGCTCACGCAGGCGCCGTCGATCGGCGTGCTCGGCGCGCGCTCGGGTGGCGAGATCGAATGCGTGCTGGTCGACAGCCCGGCCGGCACGCTCGTGACCGTCGGCTCCGACCATACGGATCGCGAGGTCGAGGCCTACGGCGTCGCGGTGTCGAAACAGGTGTGCGCGAAGCCGCTCGGTCGCGACGCGTGGCTTTACGCGGACGTCGCGGATCACTGGGACGCAATCGAGATGCGTGCGTGGCTGATCCCGCGCGATGGCGAACGCACGGCCTACCAGCACGGCGCGGTCAGCGGCCTGCTCGCGCCCGACGTGCTGTGGCATCGCTTCGACGATCGCCGCACGATGCCCGCGCGCTGCGCGATGTATGGCGGCACGGTCGCCGTGCATGGCGCGATCGCGGCGATGGGCGACGGCGATGCGTTCGAGATGGAACTGCACGATCCGGTGCTCGGGCGCAGCCTTCGGCACCGCTATGCGGTGGAGGTGCTGCCGGTCGTCGCGTGACGGGCCACGAGGCATCGCGGGACACACGGGCACGACGGCGCTCCGTCGCCGCGCCCGCCCCGGCTAGTACGGCTGAAAACAGTGATAGTCCGGGAAGTTGACCTGCGAGTTGTCGCAATACAGCACACCCACCAGGTTGGTGCACCCGCTCAACGCGAACATGATTGCCCCCGCAACCGACACTTTCCACCCGACATGCAGCATTGCGCCCCCGGTTTCGCTTTCTCGACGTTGCCGCCATGATGCTCACCGGACGCGCCCGGGTATGTGGAGAATTGTTGTCCCGCGGGTTCGTCGGTTCACCAGGACGCTTTCCCGTGCTCATACCCATGCCCGGGCAAAACCGCGGCCCGGGAAAGCGGACGACGTATCGCCGGCCCCGGCGCAAGCCGCGGCGGCGGCCGGCGTGCGCGCCGCCCCCGCCGCCCGTCATGCCTTGAACGTGACCCACGGCTTCAACCGGACCGCGCTGCGAATGAGGCCGGCCTGTTCCTGCGCGTCGATCACGGGCCCGATCGGCTTGTAGGCTTCCGGCGCTTCCTCGATGCGGCGCTCGTCGCGCAGCGTCACACAGCGCCACGTGCCCGGCGCCTGCTCCGCGCGCATCCGCCGCACCGCCTGCCGGCGCACGCTGCGGCCGGCGCCGTGGCTGCACGACCACAGCCAGTCGGGATGACCGAGCCCCGTCGCGAGAAACGACGCATCGCCCATCGATCCGGGAATCAGCGCGAGATCGCCGTCGCGGGCGGGGGTCGCCCCCTTGCGATGGACATTCATCCCGTTTTCGCGCAGCACGACGTTGTGCGGCACGTCGACCACGAGTGCCGAACGGGTCTCGCCGGTGAGCTCCGCCAGTTCCTTGCGAACCATCTCGGCAAGCACGACACGGTTGAGCCACGCATAACGCGCGGCGGTGTCCATCGCGACGAGATAGTCGCGCGCCAGCTCGCCGGAAAGGCCGTACAGGCCGCTTTCCGGATGCCTGACGCCCGCCGGCCATGCCGCGCGCGCCCGGTCCATCCAGCGTCGCCCGACGTAGAAGCCGACATCGCGCGAACCGCTGTGGATCATCACGACGACGTCGTCCTTCGCGAGTCCCGCCCGGTAGGCCGCATGCCGATCGAGCACGGCGTCGACCACCTGCAGTTCGACGAAATGATTGCCCGAGCCCGGGGTGCCGAGGCAAGGGTCGCGGAATACCTCGCGCGATCCGACATGCGCGTCGGGCGCGTATTTCGCGCTGCCGTCGAACCGGTCGAGGCCGATGCACGACGACAGTTCGTCGATGAGCCGGTCGCGGTCGACGTGCGCCCAGAGCCCCTGCGGCGCGACACGATCGACGAATGCCGCCGGGCCCGCGTCGAACAGCGCGCGGAAGGCATCGCTGCCGACCGGCACGTCGCGCCGGTCCGCGAGAATCGCGCGCGTCAGCCGCTCGACGAGCGCCGTCTCGAACGGCGCGAGCGCCGAACGCTTGAGGCCCGTGGTGACGAGACGCATCCCGCAGTTGATATCGGTGCCGATCGCGGCGGGAATCACGAACGCGTCGTCGGTCGCGACGATCGAGCCGACGGGCGCGACCCCGCCCGGATGAAAGTCCGGCGTCGCGCAGGCCTTGCATACGCGCTGATGGCCATCCGGCGAACGGACGGCCGCGAACGCGAGCAACTGCTGGACGGCCTTCTCCTCGAGCGGGAGCGAAGCGGGCAACAGGACGGACGCCTGCGCCAGTTCATTGCGCAGGTGATAGATGCCGGCGTGATGGTCGACACGGATGCCTTGCCGTTGCAAGGCTTTTTTTAAACGAGGAAAGGTAGACATCGCTGCTGAAAATGAAAAAGGTACGACGCGACCTCCGGCATTCCGGCGGTCGTGGGTACCTTCCTGCAGCAGCGTCGAGGAAGGGAGCGCGGATCATAGCAGAACGCGATTGCGTTCGCGCGCCCCCGTTGCTCACTTGAGACACCCGAGCCCCGCCAGCGTCGCCTCGATCGCGGTATCGAGCGGCGTGACCGGCTCGCGGCCGAGCACCGCGGTCACCCGCGTGTTGTCCAGCCGGATCGGCTCGCGCCACAGGTAGCGCATCTCGAGCAATTCGCGCAGCGTCGTGACGAACGGCGCCGCGACCCACACGAACCACCACGGGAACTTGCGCATCGTCGGACGCAGCCCGTGCCGCTGCGCGACGCGGCGCACGGCCTCCGCCATCTGCGTGCCGTCCGCGTCCCAGTGCCCGCCGAGGTGAAAACGCGCGAACGGTTCGAGCGTGTCGCGCCGCTCGATCAGCTCGACCATCGTGCGCGCGGCGTCCGGCACATACGACCACTGATGCCCGACGCCGTCCCGCCCCGGCACGCTGATGGCCGCAACCGGCTGCCCGGCCTTGACGAGCCCCGCCGCAAACCAGCTGTTGCCGGTGAGCCTCGGCCCGAAGAAATCGCCTGCGCGCACGATGATCGTGCGAACGCCATGCGCGGCCGCATCCTGCAGCCGGCGCTCCAGTTCGACGCGGATCGCGCCCTTGCGCGTCGACGGATGCTGCGGCGCATCTTCGTGCAGCACCGGAAACGCATCGGCGCCGTAGTTGTACACCGTGCCCGGCAGCACGACGGTGGCCTGCTCCGCCTGCGCCGCCGCGATCGTGTTGTCGATCATCGGCAGCACCTGCCCGGCCCAGTTCCGGTAGCCGGGCGGATTCACCGCGTGCACGATCACGCTGCACCCGCGCGCGGCCCGGACGACCGCGTCGCGGTCCATCGCGTCGCCGCGCATCCATGCGATGCCGTCGCGCTCCACGGTGTCGGCGTCGAGCCCGCGCTTCAGCGCGCGCACCTGCCAGCCCGCATCGCGCAGCTGCCGCGCGACTTCCCCGCCAATCCCGCCGCTTGCGCCGAGCACGAGTGCCAGCCGTTGCGTCCCGCCTGCGTGGTTCGTCATTGCCGCTCTCCTCGAATGAACCGTCATGACACGCATTCTGGCGCGCCGGAGGCTATCAAGGAATTGCCGAACACAATGGATCGGCTATACATTTATGCATGACCACCGATCTGAACTGGGAACGCTACCGCACCTTCCTTGCCGTGCTGACGGAAGGCTCGCTGTCCGGCGCGGCACGGGCGCTCGGCATCACGCAGCCGACGGCCGGCCGCCACGTCGCGGCACTCGAGGCCGCGTTCGGCCAGACGCTGTTCACGCGCTCGCCGTCCGGCCTGCTGCCGACCGAGGCGGCGCTCGCGCTGCGCGGCCATGCGGAGGCGCTGCGCAGCGCGGCCGCCGCGTTCGAGCGGGCGGCCGCGAGCCACGGCGCCGGCGTGCGCGGCATCGTGCGGATCTCGGCCAGCGACGTGATCGCCGTCGAAGTGCTCCCGCCGGTTCTCGCGCAATTGCGGCGCAACCATCCGGGGCTCGTCATCGAGCTGGTGCCGACCGACCGCATCCAGGACGTGCTCAAGCGCGAGGCCGACATCGCGGTCCGGATGGCGCCGCCCGCGCAGGAGGCGCTCGTGGCGCGGCGCATCGGCGAAATCGATGTCGCGCTGTATGCGCGCGACGACTACCTGGCGCGCAACGGGGCGCCCGCGACGATCGACGAACTCGCGCATCACGCGCTGATCGGCTTCGACACGGTCACGCCGTTCATCCGCTCGGCGGGCCGCGCCATGCCGATGTGGAAGCGTGACGCATTCTCGCTGCGCACCGACAGCAACCTGGCGCAGCTCGCGATGATCCGCGCCGGCTACGGAATCGGCTTCTGCCAGACCGGGCTCGCGAAACGGGACGCGCGGCTCGTGCGCGTGCTGCCGGACGGGCCCGCGATGCAGCTGGAAACGTGGGTCGTGATGCACGAGGACCTGCGCACGAACCCGCGCTGCCGTGCGGTGTTCGATGCGCTGGCCGACGGGCTGCGTGCGTATGTGAACGGCGAATCGGCCGAATAGGCGGTTGGGCGGTTGGGCGGTTGGGCGGTTGGGCGGTTGGGCGGGTGGGCGGTTGGGCGGGTGGGCGGTTGGGCGGGTGGGCGGGTGGGCCGTTCAGCCGTTCAGCCGTTCAGCCATTGAGCCGTTGAGCCGTTGGGCGATTCGCAGCGGCGAAGGTAAAGCAAACGAATCGCCCGAGCGGCGCTATTCGTAGCTTTTCCCGGCGAACAGGATGTCCGCCATGCGCCGCCACGGATTGTCGGGCAGGTCGTAGTAGCGCAGCCCTTCCTCCGATGCCTCGGCCCAGTCGACCATCGCGTCCAGGTACTCGCCGATCGAGTGGTTTTCCCAGCCGAGCGCGGCGCGCGCATACGGCGACGGCGGCAGGTCGGCCTCGAGCTGCCGCTCCTTGTTCCAGTCGTGGCCGAGCACGCGCAGGAAGTGGATCAGCGAGCGTTCGTCGACCACGCGCTCCAGCGCATCCTGCAGCTTCGCGGCCATCTGGCGTTGCAGTTCGTCGTTCATTTTTTTCTCCTGGCGCGCCTCTCAGGTACGCGCCGCCGCGCATCGCGCGGCCCGGTTCCACGGTTCCTCGGTTCTACATCAGCAATTGCCGCGACAGCACCTCGCGCGCCTGCGTGACGGTTTCGCGTTCGCCCGGCATCGGCGGCGTCAGCGAAAACACCGCATCGGGCAGCGGCGGCAGACGGTATTTCGCGCCGAGCCGCATCATGCCCTCGCCGATCGCCGACGCGCACAGGCAGCCCACACCGAGCCCCGCCGCCAGCATCGACTGCAGCCCCGCGACCCCCGACGCGCTGTGCACGAGCCGGTACGGCATATGCCGCTCGTCGAGCGCGCGCACCGCGACCTGATGCATCATGCAGTCGTCCGGCAGCAGCACGAGCGGCAACGGCTCGGGCAGTTGCTCGGCGAGCGCGGGCGACGCGACCCACGACAGCGGCTCACGCCGCAGCACCCAGCGCGTATCGGCCGACGCCGGCCGGAACGGCCCGCTCGACAGGTTCATCACCACGCCGAGATCGACCTGCCCCCGCGCATGCGCCGCCTCGATGTCCGCGCTCTTCATCGCGCTGACGTGCAGGCTCAGTTGCGGGTAGCACTCCCGCAGCCGGGCCAGCAGGCCCGCGACTTCGTTGGTCCGGTAGTAATCGGTGATCGCGACGCGCAGTTCGCCCTTGATCGCCTGCCCGCGCACTTCGTCGAACGCGGCCTCGTTCAGCGCGACGATGCGCCGCGCGTGCTGCAGCAGCCGCGAGCCGGCCGGGGTCGGCTCGACGCCCCGCTTGCTGCGCACGAACAGCGGCACGCCGGCGCGCGATTCGAGCTTGCGCACCTGCTCGCTGACCGTCGACTGCGACAGGTGCAGCAGCGGCGCGGCGGCCGTCAGGCTGCCGGCATCCGCGACCGCCGCGAAAGTACGCAACTGATCCAGGTCGAAACCGCGCATCGCCCTTCTCCATCCATCGAATAACCCGATGGATGCTACCACCAATTCCCGCTTTTCCGATTCATTGCCACCACCCAGAATGGGGGTCAATCGCCCGCCCCCGGCCGAACCGGCGCTCACGACGCCGCGTCCGGCCTGGATACGGCCCTCGTTTCTTCGGACTGGTTTCCATGACCCACGACACCCTTGCCCCCTGCGGCCCGGCCGGCACGACCGCCGCGGCGACACCGCGCAGCCACCACGGCTGGGCGCTGGTGGTCCTGCTGGTTGGCGCGATTTTGCCGCCGCTCGACTACTTCATTGTGAATCTGGCGCTACCGGCCATCCGCGACGGCATCGGCGCGCGCCCGGCCGAGCTGCAGCTCGTCGTGTCGGCATACGCGTGCGCGAACGCCGTCGTGCAGATCACCGGCGGCCGGCTCGGCGACCTGTACGGCCGCAAGCGCATGTTCATGATCGGGATGGCCGGCTTCGTCGTCGCGTCGACGCTGTGCGGGCTCGCCGGCAGCGGCGCGGTGCTGGTCGGCGGCCGCGTGCTGCAGGGCCTGTTCGCCGCGATCCTCGCGCCGCAGGTGCTCGCGACGATCCGCAGCGTGTTCAGCCCGCAGGAGCAGGTGCGCGTGATGGGCTTCTACGGTTTCGTGTTCGGCCTCGCGGCCGTGATCGGCCAGCTCGGCGGCGGTGCGCTGATCAGCCTGCATCCGTTCGGGCTCGGCTGGCGCGCGATCTTCCTCGTCAATCTGCCGATCGGCATCCTGGCGCTGGTCGGCAGCTGGCGCTTCATCCCGGAAAGCCGGCCGCCGCGCGGCCAGCGCATCGACGTGCCCGGCATGGCACTGCTGTCGCTGTTCCTGCTGATGCTCGTCTACCCGCTCACGCACGGGCGCGAGGCCGGCTGGCCGCTGTGGATGGTCGCGTGCCTCGTCGGCGCGCTGCCGATGCTCGGCGCGCTGCTGGCGGTCGAGGCGCGCCGTCTCGCGGGCGGCCACGATCCGCTGCTCGACGTGTGCCTGTTCCGGAACCCGGTCGTCGCACTCGGGCTCGTGCTGGCGTTCCTGTTCTATACGCTGAGCGCGTTCTTCCTGAGCTACGGGATCTATCTGCAGGGCTGCCTGAACTGGTCGCCGCTCGCATCGGGGCTCGCGATCCTGCCGCTCGGGCTCGGCTTCCTGTCGAGCCCGCTGCTGATGCCGCGACTCGTCGGCCGGTTCGGCGGCTATCGCGTGCTTACGCTCGGTTTCGCGATGCTCGCGGCCGGCGTCGCGACGGCCGCCGCGCTTGCCGGTGCGGCCGCGCCGGGCCCCGGCTTCTACGTGGGGATCGCGGCGATCGGTGTCGGCCAGGGCCTCGTGCTGCCGTCGGTCGTGCGGATCGTGCTTGCGGAAGTCGATACCGCGCGCGCGGGCGTGGCGTCCGGCATGGTCACCGCGATGCTGCAGATCGGCGCGGCCGTCGGCGCGGCGACGCTCGGCGGCGTGTTCTTCGCCCGGCTCGGCACGCATCCGGCCGCGCTCGATTATGTGCAGGGCTTCAGAACGTCGATGTTCGCGCTGACGGCCGTGCTGCTCGCGTGCATCGCGCTGTCGGCCATGCTCGGGCCGCTGCATCGGCGGCTGCATGCGGGCGCGTGACGCGGAACCGGTGCGCACTGCCGGCGCGGCTCGAGACGCGCGGCAAATGCGCACCGCTTGCCGGCATCGGGCGTGTCGTCATGGCTTGCGCTGCGCGTGCCGCGCTTCCCACTCCGCCAGTTCGACGCGATAGCGCGCCAGTGCTTCGTCGTACAGGTCGAAAACGCACGGCGAACAACCGCTGTTGCAGCAGTCTTCCAGTTCGGGCTGTACGGGCGGGGTCGGACGCGGATCGTCGATGGACGGATCGGTGGGGGCAGGCGTGGGCACGGCGAAAATCGAATGGCGGAAAAGATCCAGTATAAGTGGATGCCGCCCGGCCTGTCGGCGGTGACACCCGGCAAACGCTGCATCACATCCCCAGGATCGTCACCTGGTCGTGGCGAAGCCGAACGTCGCGTGTCCACGCGTCGACTTCCGCGATCACCCCGGCCAGCGCGGCGCAGCTTGCGTCGAGACGCGCGACGAAAGCCTGCCGCGATCCGCTGAAAATGAAACCGAGCCGGTCGAGCGCGTCGGTGCGCTGCGCGGCGTTGCCGAGCCTCCTGCCGGTGTCGGCCAGTTCGGCGACGATCGCAAGCCAGTCGGCCATGCCGACGGCGTTGAACGCGTAATGGTCGTAGTCGGGGATCTGCCGCGCGATTGCCGTCTCGAGCAGCCCGAACACTTCCTCGTCGAAGAACAGCGACCCGGCATTCCAGCAGGTGCGCGCATACGGCCCGCCCATGAGTTCGACGTACGCGGTGCCGTCGAGCGCCGTACGATCCTTGATGACGCGGATATCGTCCATGTGTGTCGTCGTGATCGCGGAACAACGCCCCATGCGTCGCCGCGCGTTCATCCATAATGGCGCGATTGTCGACGAAGCGAGCGGTGCTGTCGACGGCGCGCCTCCGTTGCGCGGCCGCTCGCCGCAAGCCGTGCAGCCGCCGCCCCACAGGAGCCGCGTGATGGCCGAAGCAGTGAATCCGCCGGAAGTCTGGGCGCCGTTCGGCGCGTTCTCGATGGCCGTGATCCAGGGCGACGGCCGGATCGTGCATCTGAAGGGGCAAGTGGCGCTCGACCGCGACGGCCGGGTGGTCGGCCACGGCGACATGCGCATGCAGGTGCGGCAGACGCTCGACAACATCCGCGCCGTGCTCGCCGCGATGGGCGGGCAGATGCAGGACGTGATCTCGCTCGTCCACCATGCGACCGACATCGATGCCTTCATGCAGGCCGGCGACATCCGCAGCACGTATTTCGCCGCGCCCTATCCGGTGACGACGACCGTCCAGGTCGAACGTCTCTACCATCCCGACCTGCTGATCGAGATCACCGCCGTCGCCGAAATTCCGCTCGCGCGTTTTCGCCGGCCCGCATCGCGCGCGTGACGCGCTGTCTCGCGCCGGACGACGCGCCGGCCGTCGCATTGCCGACCGGCGCGCTTCCTCGCCACCCGCGTGCCTACTTCGCCTGCGCGCCCGGCTTCACGGCGCCTGCGGCCGCCTTGTCGGCCAACGGTTGCCACGCGGCGCCGAGCGAATACCAGTCGACACGGCGCGTGAGCGTCATGATGCCCGCGAGGATCGCGAACAGCAGCAGCGAACCGAGCATCAGCGCGTTGTCTTCCGACAGCAGCAGCCCGTAGAGCGCCGCGTACAGCACCGCGAGCAGCGCCGAGAACACCGCGCCGCGCTTCACGCTGTGCAGCACGAACGACAGGTAGAAACCGAGCAGCCCGATGCATGCACCGCTCGCCGCGAGATACGCATACGCAAACGCGATGTGTTCGGAGAGGCTCAGCAGCAGCAGGAAGAACAGCGCGAGCGACAGGCCGACCAGCGCGTACTGGATCGGGTGAATGCGCAGCCGCTTCACGAGCTCGTACATGAAGAAGCTCGCGAACGTGAGCATCACGAACAGCGCGCCGTACTTCGTTGCGCGTTCGGCCTGCAGATAGACGTTCACGGGTTCGATCATCGACACCGACGCCGTTTCGATCGCGCCTTCCCCGTTGCCGGTCGCGATCTGCTCGCGCGCCTTCGTGTTGAACGACGTCACGCGCCAGTTGCCGGTGAACCCGCGCGCATCGACCGTGCGGTTGTTCGGCAGGAACGCGCCGTCGAAACTCGGATGCGGCCACGTCGACTTCAGCGAGAAATCGTTCTGGTCGCCCACCGGCGCGAACGCGACGGACTCCGCGCCCCGCAGCGGCAGGTCGATGCTGAACGGCACGACCGCGCCCGCTCCCGCTCCCGCGCCTGCTTCGGCCAGCGCCGCGAGATCGACGTTCGCGTGCACACCCTGGCGCAGGCTGTCCAGCCGCGTGCCCTGCTCCACGTCGAAACGCGCGCCGCCGATACGCACGTCGGGTTGCGCGGTCAGCCCGCGAATGTCGCCGATGCCGATCGCGACATAGGCGTTGTCGACCTTGAAGCTCACGTGGCCGTCCGCCTGCGGCAGCTTCTTCAGGTCCGGCAACGCCAGCGTGCCGGTCAACCGGCTCGTCAGTTCGTACACCAGCGCCTTGTGGATGCCGCGATAGCGGACGCTGGTCGTCAACGTGCCGTCGACGTTCAGCGTCTTCGGAAACACGAGCAGGCGCTTCGTCTCGCTTCTCAGGCTCGTCTTCGTCGCGCCGCCGGCGGGCGTCTCGTCGCGCACGCGCGTGACTTCCGTGTAAGGCACGACGAGCACCGGCCCCGACACCGTCTGCGGCCCCGCATAGCTCGACCAGATGCTCTGCAGCGCGTCCATGCGATACGCGGAGCGTTCGTGCACGATGCTTTGCACCATCTGCAGCGGGATCAGGATCAGCAGCGCAAGCAACGCGGTGATCACGAATTTGAACAACAGGACTCGATTCATGGCCGACAGGTACCGGAGTAAAAGGTACCGCCAGCATGCGCCGGCCCGGTGAAGGGCGATTGAAGCCGGTGTGAAGCGAATGTGGGGCGAACGTGAAGCGCGGTCAGGCCGCCGAAGGCAGCGTGAGCGTCGCGCACGCGCCGCCTTCGTCGCGGTTCGCGAGCGCGACCTGGCCGCGGTGCAGCATCGCGACTTCGCGGACGAAACACAGCCCGAGGCCCGTGCTGCGATCCTGCCCGTCGGGGCGCGGCAGCGAATAGAAGCGCTCGAACACGCGCGCCAGTGCGTAGTCGGGCACGCCGGGGCCGTCATCGGCGACGCGCACGATCGCGACGTGCGCCCTGCCCGCCGGCTGCCGTTCGAGCGCGATGCGGATCGTGCTGCCCCGCGGCGCGAAATCCAGCGCGTTGTCGAGCAGGTTGCCGAGCGCCTGGCGCAGCAGGAACGGATCGCCTTCGACGACCGCCGGGTCGGCCGCGTCGTTCGCGTCGATCGCCAGGTTCACGCCGCGCTGCCGTGCGCGCGGCTCGATATCGTCGACGAGCTGTTCGAGCACCGGCCGCAGCGCGACCGGTTCGCGCACCGACAGCCGCTGCTTCTGTTCGACTTCGGCGAGCGCGAGCAGCTTGCGGATCATCTGTTCGAGGCGGCCGGCCTGGCGGCGGATGTTCTCGGTGAAGCGCCGGCGGTTCGCAACCGGCATGTCTTCCTGCAGCAGTTCGGCTGCACCGCTGATCGCCGCCAGCGGGCTTTTCATCTCGTGCGTGAGCGTGTGGATGTAGTTCTCGACGTACTGCCGGTCCTCCAGCCGCTGATGCATGCTTTCCACCGCGCGCCCGAGCTCGGCCAGTTCGCTCGCGCCCTGCAGCGGCATGTCGGCCCGCTCGCCCGCCGCAATCGCGCGCGCATAGCGCTGCAGGCGACGCAGCCCGACCACCAGCCACCAGGTGCACGCGACGCCGATCAGGATCGCGCCGCCCATCAGCAGCGCGCCGTACAGCATGATCTTGCGCTGGCTGCGCGCGATGAACGGCGCGACCGTCTGGTTCGGCTTTGCGATCGTCAGTACGCCGATGATCTCGTTGCCGCGCCGGATCGGTGCCGCCACGTGCATCACGGTGCTGCTGTCGTCGTTCGGATCGCTGCGCGTGCTGCGCGCGCCGTATTCGCCGCGCAGCGTCCGGTACACGTCGTTCCAGCGCGAATAGTCCTGCCCGAGCGCGCGGCCGGTCGAGTCGTAGCGCACGATGCCGTGCGCGTCGGTGATGTAGAGGCGGTAGCCGATCATGTTCTTCTGCACGCCCCACACGTTCGCGCTGACCGGGCGTTCGTGAAGTTGCGCGAGCTGCCGCGCGAAAGCGCCGTCGGCGATATGGCCGCTGGCCATGTCGTCGGCGGCCAGCGTCGCGAGCACTTGCGCGGTATCGACGAGGGTGTCCTCCATCGCCTCGCGCACGCCGGGCTTCACCTCCTGCACGAACACGCGCAGCGTGATCAGCGCGGCCAGCCCGACGATCAGGAAAAAGCCGAAGAAGATGCGCAGGCCGATATGCATGGGCGGTGCCGGTCGTTACGGTTGCAGCGAATAACCCATCCCGCGATGGGTGCGGATCGGGTCGCGCTCGGGGTCGATCGCGCGCAGCTTGGCGCGCAGCGTCTTGATGTGCGTGTCGACCGTGCGGTCGGCCGAATCGAAGGCCTCGTGCCACACGAGATCCATCAGCTGCTCGCGCGAATAGATGCGCCCGGGATGCCGGACCAGCAGCGCCAGCAGCCCGAATTCGTAGCGCGTGAGATCCAGTGCGTGGCCGAGCCACGACACGCGCGCGCCATCGGTATCGACCGTGAAGCCCGGTGCGGTTGTCGCGTCGGGTGCCGGCGCGGGCGCGGGTATCGATTCGGGGGCGGCCGCCCGGTGGAAACGCCGCAGGATCACGCGCACCCGGGCCGCCAGCTCGCGTGGCGAAAACGGCTTGACCACGTAATCGTCGGCACCGATCTCGAGCCCGACGATCCGGTCGATTTCGTCGTGCCGCGCGGTGAGGAAGATCACCGGCACGTCGGAGAACGTGCGCAGCCGCCGGCATACCTCGAAGCCGCTGAGGTCCGGCAGGCCGACGTCGAGCACGACGAGGTCGAAGCGCGCATCGCGCAGGCGGTCGAGCGCCGCCTGCCCGAGGGTGCAGTGGACGGTCTGCATGCCGTCGGTGCCGAGGGCGTAGACGATCGTGTCCGCGATCGCCACTTCATCTTCGACGATCAGGATATGGGGCTGATGCATGGTCTCGGGCTGGGCTCGCGTGGGTCCGGTGCGCCATTGTACGCACGGCCGGCGGCCGCGCGAGCGCGAGCCCGTGCCCGCCGGACTACGCGACGCGGCCGGTCACCGGAATCGACGCGCCGGTGATCGCCTGCGCGTCGGCCGACAGCAGGAAGCCGATCGTCGCCGCGATCTGTTCCGGCCGCACCCAGCGCGAGAAATCCGCGTCCGGCATGTCCGCGCGGTTCGGCGGCGTATCGATGATGCTCGGCAGGATCGCGTTCACCGTCACGCCACGGTCGAGCAGTTCGGCCGCCAGCGCCTCGGTGAGCCGCGCGACGCCGGCCTTCGCGGCCGCATAGGCGCCCATTCCCGCGCCGGCCTTGAACGCCGCGCCCGCGCCGATGTTGACGATACGCCCGGCCGGGTTCGCCAGCAGGTGCGGCAGCGCGGCCTTCGATGCGTTCAGCGCGGTCTTCACGTTCAGTTCGTACATGCGGTCCCACGTGGCGGCGTCGCCGTCGGCGATCGTCTGCCACACGAACGCGCCCGCGATGTTCAGCAGCGCGTCGACCCGGCCGAATTCGCGCTGCACGGTATCGAGCGCCCGCGCGGCGGCCTGCGGATCGACCAGATCGATGCCGCCGATGCGCAGCGCGTCCGCCGGCACGCCGGGCAGTGCCTCTGCCGCCGGGGCCGCGCCGCGGCCGATCAGCGCGACGCGTGCGCCGCGCGCGCCGAGCCACGCGGCCGTCGCGACGCCCAGATGGCCGAACCCGCCGGTGATCGCGACTGCCTTGCCTTTGAAATCGTGTTCCATCGATGTTTTCTCCTGGATCGAGGGTTGCCTGATGATGCGTATTGCACGGGTCATGCCGGCCGCGGCACGCATGCGCGGCCGGCAATTCGACACAGCGTAGCGCGTTCACGCATCCGTGCGCACGGCGACGAGGCTGCGGCGGCGCAGTTCCTCCGTCGTTTCGCCCTGGTTGTCCGGGCGCCAGCCCGGCGGCAGCAGCACGAAGCGGATCGCCGTCCACGCGTCGCGGGCCGTCGCGACGTCGCGGGCGAGGCTCGCCCAGTGTTCGAGTTCGACGACGAACGGATTGCGCGAACGGGTCGGCGTGACGAGGCCGAAACGGCACGGCTCGTCGGCGCGCTCGGCGACATAGGTGCCGAACAGCCGGTCGAACACGATCAGCACGCCGCCGTAGTTCGCATCGAGGTAGTCGAGGTTCGACGCATGGTGCACGCGGTGCGCGGACGGCGTGTTGAACACGTATTCGAGCCAGCCGAGCTTCGGCATCCACGTGTTGTGCAGCCAGAACTGGTACATCAGGTTGAACGACAGGATCGCGAGCACGGCTTCCGGACGCACGCCGAGCCATACAAGCGGCGTGAAGAACATCGCGGCGCCGGCGATCTTGCCGGTCCAGCCGAGGCGAAATGCGGACGACAGCGTCAACTGGTTCGGCGAGTGATGCACCGCATGGGTCGACCAGAAGAAGCGCACGCGGTGTGACGCGCGGTGATACCAGTAGTAGCAGAACTCCTGGCCGACAAACACGAGCAGCGCGAGCGCGACGCTGTGGAGCGGGATCGTGAAGAGCCGGTGCGCCCAAGCGAAATCGAACACCGGCGTGGCGAGCGACAGCGGCACCAGCGCGAGCAGCTTGCGGCCCGCGAGGTCGGCGAGCGACAGCCATACTTCGTTCCAGTCGAACGGTTCGGGCCCGCGGGCGCGGCGCCAGGTGAGCACCACCGCCTCGACGAGCGAGACGGCGACGATGAAGAGCGTGACGTAGTACGCGAGCTTTCCGGTGGTCGTGAGCATGATGGGTCGTTCCTTCGGTTGAGCCGGACGCGTCATGGGCGGCACGGGCCGCCATCGCGTCGGATGGAACGCACTGTAGTGGGCGCGGAACGGAAAGACCACGCGGGAAATATGTCGCCGTATGTCGCGATACGTCGCGGTCGGCGGCGTTCAGGTGATGCGCGGCGGTCACACGCGCTTGTCGACTGGAGCCGGGCCGATTCGCGGCGGCGCGTGGGCATCTCCGGCGGGAAATGTGTCGCCGCATGTCGTGACGAAGGCGGTCGATGGCGTGCGACATGACATGGGCCGATGGACAAGCCTGCGCGGCAGGCGAGCACAGTCGTGACCGGCCGGAAGCCGATTCTTCGGACGGTATACGACGGCGGACGGTTCCCTTCATGTTTCGGAGAAGCCGGTTCCGGTCGCGTGTGGCCCACCGCATGCGTTCAACTGCATGCGTTCAATTCGCGTGACGTGGCTCGACACGGAGCACGCGCGGATCGACCCGCAAATGTGTCGCCGCATGTCGCCGCGACACGACTTCGCGCCGCGCTCGACACGTTCCGCCCCGCGCGGCCGCCCTCCGCCTTCACGCGATCGCGCTGCCGGCAGCCTTGCCCGGCGCGGCATGCCCGCGATCGGCGCGGCCGACGCACGCATTCGTCGTACCTCGAAACAGCACGACACGTGTAACACCGCGACATCTTTTATGACGCGACGGGCGCGTGTCGTCGCCCTAAAGTTCGTTCCGTCGCCACGCCACCGCGTGCACCGAAACGAACCGCAAGGACACCCGATGAAAACCCGCTTCCTCGTCACCGCCGCCGCACTCGCCCTCGCCTGCGCGCCGGCCTTCGCCGGCTGGTCCGGCCACGGCACCGCGTACACCCCGCGCGGCACCTACAACGGCGCGCACGCCGGTTCGTGCGGCGGCGGCAGCTGCTCGCATGCGGGCGGCGTGATCGGCCCCGGCGGCGGGATCGCGACCAATACCGGCACCGTCACGCGCACCGCGCCCGGCCAGTTCTCGAACAGCGGCACGGCCGTCGGCCCGAACGGGCGCTCGGTGGAACACAGCGGCGACACGAGCTGCGCGGACGGCACCTGCTCGCATACCGGTTCGCTCACGGGCTCGGACGGCCGCAGCGCCACGACATCGGGCAGCGTGACGCGCAACGGCCCGGACCAGTATGGGTCGAGCGGCACGATCACGGGATCGAACGGCAATACGGCCAGCCATACGGCGTCGACGAATTGCGCGGGCTCGACCTGCTCGCGCTCGGGCACCTTGACGGGCACCGACGGCGCAAGCGTCACGCATTCCGGCAGCGCGACGCGCGTGGCGCCGGGCGTCGTGACGACGTCGGGGGGCTCGACGGTCGTACACGGCGGCACCGTCTCGACCGGCGGCACGACGGTGATCCACGGCAGCACGGCGGCAGGCGGCGCGGTCGTCGTGGCCGGCGGGACGGTACCGGTTCCTGTCGGGGTGCCGGTGCCTGTGCCCGTCGCACCGCCTCCGCCCGCTGCGGTGGTCGTGACGCCCCCGCCGCCCGCTGCCACGGTCGCTGTCGCGGCACCGGCACCTGCCGCCGTCGTGGTCACGCCCCCGCCGCCCGCGCCGGCCGCCGTCGTCGTCACGCCCCCGCCGAAGGTCGTGCATGTTGCGCCGCCGAAGGCCGTCGTGGTCGCACCCGCGCCGCGCGTCGTCTACGTCGCGCCGCCGCCGCCGAAGGTCCTGTACATCGCGCCGCCGCTGCCGCGTGCCGTGTACGTCGCCCCGCGCGCCGTGTATGTCGCCCACCCGCCGCGCGCCGTCGTCTGGGTGCCCGGCCACTGGGCCGGCCGCGTGTGGGTGCCCGCGCACTGGGCATGACCCGGCCCCGCTCCGGTCTGTTTCGTTTTCCATCCGTTTCATCAACCACCCGGCCGGCGCAGACCGTCGGCCACGCAAGGAGAAACCCCATGAAGTCCATCAAGAA
Organism: Burkholderia sp. Bmkn7; assembly: GCF_041103175.1. NCBI lineage: Bacteria > Pseudomonadati > Pseudomonadota > Betaproteobacteria > Burkholderiales > Burkholderiaceae > Burkholderia > Burkholderia sp. Bmkn7. Next base: position 2,815,451 of record NZ_JBGCUH010000002.1, read on the forward strand.
GATGATTGCCGTCGTCGTTTTGTGTATCGTCTCAGCAGCAGCGTCGGCACAGCAGGTGCCGCCCGGCGCGGCGAACGGCGGTGCACGCGTCGAACGCGCACTGATGCAGTTGCAGGCCCGCTTCGCCAACGCGAACACGACGCACGACGGCAGGCTCACCCGCGAGCAGGCCGCCGCGGGCATGCCGATGGTCGCGCAGCATTTCGACGAAATCGATACGCAGCACAACGGCTACGTCACGCTCGAGCAGTTGGGCGGTTTCATGCGCCAGCGCATGGCGGCCCGTTGAACCCGCACGACGATCCAGCCGCGCACGCACCGGGAGGCAAGCGATGGAACAGTCCTGCAGGATCGTCGTGCTCGACGACGAAGCCGAGCTGCGCAACATGCTGCAGCGCTTCCTGACCGGCCACGGCTTCCAGGTCCGCGCGGTCGCCGACGGCAAGCGGCTCGACCGCCTGCTACAGCGCGAGCCGTACGACCTGCTGGTGCTCGACCTGATGATGGAGCCCGAGGACGGCCTGAGCGTATGCCGGCGCCTGCGCGCCGAAGGCCAGACGCTGCCGATCCTGATGCTCACCGCGAAAGGCGATGCCGCGGACAAGGTCGTCGGCCTCGAGACGGGCGCCGACGATTACCTGGCGAAGCCGTTTCTCCCCGACGAACTCGTCGCCCGCGTCCGCGCGCTGCTGCGGCGGCAGAAAATGGCGGCCGGCGAGCCGACGGTCACGTCGCAGCGCCTGCGTTTCGGCGCGTTCACGTTCGACGTCGGCCAGCAGACGCTGATGCGCGACGGCACGCCCGTCGAGATCCATTCGGCGCAGATGCTGCTGTTGCACGCGCTCGGCTCGTCGCCGAATCGCGCGGTGAGCCGCGAGAACCTGCTCGCCCGCGCGCGCGGCCGCGACCATGCCGCACTCGACCGCAGCGTCGACGTCCAGATCCTGCGGCTGCGCCAGATCGTCGAGGACGATCCCGCCAAGCCACGCTTCATCAAGACCGTCTGGGGCATCGGCTACATGCTGGTGGCCGGCATCGAGCCGTGATGCGCATCCCGCTGCCGCGCTCGCTGCTCGCGCGCAACATCGCGCTGCTGGTGGCGCTCGTCGCGCTGTCGCTCGCCTGTTCGCTCGCCTGTTCGCTCACCGTGCTGCTGCACTACGTGCAGCGCCCGCGCATCGAGCGGGCCTCGATCGTTTTCGCCGACTACGTGCAGTTGCTCGACCGCACGCTCGCCAGCCTGCCGCCCGATGCCGGCCGCACGGCCGTCGCGCAGTTCGGCGGCCAGGCCGCGCTGCCGCCGGCCGCACCGCCGCAAGCGCCGAACCTGGCGGCCTTCTTCCGCACCTGGCAGCGCGACGTGTTCATGCAGGCCCTGGAACGCCACCTGCCGCCGGACCTCACGGCGCGCTGGCAATCCGGCGACGACGAGCGCCTGTGGATCCGACTGCACGCGGCCGGCTCGCCTGTCTGGGTGCCGCTGCCGATGGCCGCCGACGCGCAGGCGAGCGGCATCACGACGGCCCTCGCGCTGTCGGTCGGGCTGGCGCTGCTCGCAGCGCTGACCGGCTACCTGATCCAGCTCCACCTGAACCGGCCGCTCGACGCGCTGGCGCGGGCGGCGCAGCGCGTCAGCGCGGGCGAGCGCCCGCCGCCGCTGCCCACCGACGGCCCGACCGAAATCGCCGACGTGAGCCGCGCATTCAACCAGATGGCCGACGCACTGCAGCAGGCGGAAGCGACCCGTTCGCTGATGCTGGCCGGCGTGTCGCACGACATCCGCACGCCGCTCACCAAGCTGCGCCTGGCGATCGCGATGGCGCTGCCGCGCGGCACGCACGACGCGCTCACCGCATCGGCCGAGCACTATCTCGACCAGATCGATACGATCCTGCAGCAATTCATGGACTACGCGGGCAGCGGCGAGCGCGAAACGCCGCAAACCGGCGACCTGAACGCGCTGATCGGCCAGCTCGTCGCGGATTTCGCGGGGCTCGGCCATGAATTCGAGTTCGACGAAGGCGAGGTGCCCATGTTCGCGTTTCGTCCGATCAGCCTGATGCGGCTGCTGATGAACCTGATGCAGAACGCGGTCGTCTATGGCCGCACGGGCCTCGGCGTGCGCACGTGGACCGAAGGCGGGATCGCGTATGCGGTGGTCGGCGATCGCGGCAACGGCATCCGCGCGGCCGAACTCGAACGGCTCAAGGCACCGTTCAGCCGGGGAGCGAACGCACGCAGCCATGCGGGCGGCACCGGCCTGGGCCTCGCGATCGTCGAGCGGATCGCCCGCCTGCACGGCGGCTCGCTGACGTTCCGCGACCGCGACGGCGGCGGCCTGGAGGCCGTCGTCGCGCTGCCGCTCGATTCGTCCGGGCAGGCGCGGCGGGGGCTTTCGGGTTGAGTGGCGGCTCGATGGTTCTTCGGTTCTTCGGTTCTTCGGTTCTTCGGTTCTTCGGTTCTTCTGTTCTTCTGTCCGCCTTACTGCCTTACTGCCTTACTGCCTTACTGCCTTACTGCCTTACTGCCTTACTGCCTTACTGCCTTGCCGCCTTGCCGCCTTGCCGCCTTGCCGCCTTGCCGCCTTGCCGCCTTGCCGCCTTGCCGCGTTACCGCCTTTCTCCCTTACTGCCTGACGATCCGACGGCCCAGCGTACCCGCGCGCGGCGGCACGTGACATGCGCCGACATAATTCCTGCGTGGCGCATCACGCCCGGCCTCCGCATACTTGCGCCTGCGTGTTGCGCAACGGCATGAAACCTCTCCCTCGCCAGCGATCACGCCCCGCTTCCGATCGTTCGCGTTCCTGAATGCCGCGACAGTATCGGCAACTTCATCCAGGCCTCGGAGATCGACATGTTCACTTCCCTTCACACCCTTGCCACCCACGCCAAACGTCTGACGAGCGTCGCGCTGATCGCCGGCGCACTCGCGATGACCGGCTGCGCATCGACCTCAACCACCGCCATGACCGCCGCGCCGGCGGCCCGCACGCAGCCGCAGGTTCGTGCGGACGTCGTCTACGTGTCCGCGTTCGACGTGGACACGACCGACGTCAAGGTCGACGGCGGCATGATCGCCAAGCTCACGACCCTCGCGAGCGGTTCGTCCGCCGACGTGCAACGCCAGCAGAGCGCGCTGACGACACGCGAGCGGCTCGCCGACGCGCTCGTGCGCGAACTCCGGTCGCAAGGCATCCCCGCGCTGCGCGGCCCGGTGCCCGACGGCCGCGACGTGCTGGTGATCGAAGGCCGGTTCGAGTCGATCGACGCCGGCAACCGCCGCCGCCGCACCCTGATCGGGCTCGGAGCGGGCAAGAGCGAAGTGAAGGCATCGGTCACCGTGCTGTTCCGGCCGGCGTATGGCGCGCCGCAACCGCTCGGTACGTTCTCGTCCAGCGCGAACAGCGGCCACCTGCCCGGCATGGTGGAAACCGCCGGGGTCGGCGCGGCGGCCGGCCGCCTCGCGACGTCGGCAGCGGTCGGCACCGGCCTGCATGGCGTGTCGGAAGCCAAGCACGACACGGTGGTGTCCGATACGGATCGACTCGCGCGCTCGATCGCGAAGCAGCTCGCCACGCAGAATGCGGCGAACGCGTGGCTGCCGACGGTGTCGGCGAGCTGACGCACCGCGCACCGCACGCTGCACGCTGCACGCTGCACGCCGCACGCCGCACGCCGCACGCCGCACGCCGCACGCCGCACGCCGCACGCCGCACGCCGCACGCCGCACGCCGCACGCCGCACGCCGCCTGCGCAGCCCGGCGGGCGCGCAGGCGGCCGGCCGGGCATAATGCGCGAGGCCGCCGCGGCGACACGCGCCGCGACCGTGCCGGGCCACCCGACGGCCGGCGCCATTTCCCGTCCTGAACGAATTCCGAACCTCAACCCGTCAATGCCATGCAAGTACTCGTCGTAGGAACCGGCAAGCTGGCCAGCGAACTGCTCGGCGCGCACCGGCTCGACCCCGCAACCTGTCGCGTGATGGCATGGTCGGACAGCACGCACCACGATGCGCAGCATAGCGACGCCCGGCATGGTGACGCCCGGCATACCGACGCCCGCTCGATCGTCGTGCATGCCGGTTCCGGCCGCGAGCTCCCTGACGTCATCGCATTCTGCGAGGCCACCGCGTCGCCGCTCATCGAGCTGTCCACCGGCTCCGTGCTCGAAACCGGCTCGTACGCTTTCCCGATCGTGCTGTGTCCGAACACGAACATCCTGATGCTCAAGTTCATGAGCATGCTGGAAACCAGCGGCCACCTGTTTCACGACTGCCGGATCAGCCTGACGGAGTCGCACCAGGCCGGCAAGACGTCCGTCCCGGGCACGGCCGTCGGGATCGGCCAGTCGCTCGGCGTGCGGCCGGAAGACATCCGCTCCGTGCGCGACCCGGACGTGCAGCGCAGCGAATTCGCCGTCGCCGACGATCAGCTCGGCCGCCACGCGATTCACCGGATACGCATCGACGACGGTGCGTGCAGCCTGCAGTTCGAATCGCGCGTGGTGGGCGATACGCCCTACGCGGATGGCGTATCGCGCATCGTCGATGCCGTCCGGCAGCACGATCTCGAGCACCGCCGCTATTCGATCGTCGAGTTCATCCGCAACGGCTGGCTGTAGTCGCGGCGGTACGCGGCGGGAGGCATGCGCGCGTCTCGCACGTCGTTTCCACAACGAAAAGAGTTCGTCGCAAAATGCCGTGGATGTCGCCGATCGCTTCGCCAGCGGCATCCGGGCCAAACGTCCCACCCCCGGCAGCCGCGACGTGCAAACGTCGTTTCGTATCGGCCGGCAAGTTATCGGCCGAGGTTCATTCGCCGAGATGGGGCGCAAACCGCTGCCGACGCCGGCGCGCGAATCGCCACAGTCGACATCCCCCGAAAGGAGAGCACCCAATGACCCGCCCCGATTTCATCAAGCACTGGACCGAGCTCGAAGAACCGGAAGCGCATTGCTACCGCGGCGACACCGAGCCGATGGCGCTGGACGCACCGCTTTCCGCCGAACTCGGCATCACCCGTATCGGCATTCATCACGTGAGGCTCCTGCCGGGTCGGCGAACCTCATATCCGCATGCCGAAAGCACCGAGCAGGAGTTTGTGTACGTGCTCGAGGGCAAGCCCGATGTCTGGATCGACGGCGTGCTGCACCCCGTTGCCGAAGGTGATTCCGTCGCGTTTCCGGCGGGCACCGGCATCTGTCACACCTTCATCAACAACACGAAGGACGAGGTCAGGCTGATGGTGATCGGCGAACGCCCGCGCGACGACAATCGCATCCGCTACCCGAAGAACGAGGCGTACGAGCTTACCCGCGCGGACCGCTGGGTGGACTGGCCCGCCAGGCCGCTCGGGGACCACGACGGCATGCCGGACTGACGCTCGCGAAGATGCCCCCGACGGAACCTGCCGAGCCTGCTGCGTGAACGCGCGGCAGGCCGCCGGAGCCGCCCCGTTCCACGGCGCGTTACCCGGCCAGCCATCACTCGCCGCCCAGCAACGCCCCGCTCTCGGGCAACGTCGCACCGCCGTCGACGACGATCGTCTGCCCCGTGATGTAAGCGGCATCGGCCGACGCGAGAAACAGCATCGCGTTCGCGATATCTTCCGGCTCGCCCATCCGCGCAAGCGGAATGTCGCGCGCGATCTGCGCGGCGACCGACGCATCGCCAAGATTGCCTGCCGCCGGCGTGCGGATCATTCCCGGTTCGACACCATTCACCGTCACGTTGTGGCGTGCGAGTTCGAGCGCCGCCGCACGAATGAAACCGTTCACGCCGGCCTTCGACGCCGCGTAATGCGCGAGCCCCGGATACACGACGCGCGGCCCCGTCACCGACGACGTGACGAGCAGCCGCCCCGCCCCCGCGCGCCCGAAGGCCGGCAACGCGGCCTGCGCGAGCCAGAACAGCGCCGACAGGTTGACCGACAGCGTCCGGTCGAGCGTCGGCTCGTCGATCTGCGTAAACGGCATCAGCGGAAAATACGCGGCATTGTGGACGACGACATCGAGCCGGCCGCCATCGCGCTCGACTGCCGCGACCAGCGCGACCAGTTGGTCGCGGCTGGCCGCATCCACCCGATAGGCGCGCAGCTCGCCGCCCGTGCTCGCGAGCGCGTCGGCCTGCGCGGCGGCGGCCTCGCCGTTCAGGTCGGCGAGCGCGACGAACGCGCCGGATTCTGCGAAACGGCGCGCGATCGCCGCACCGATCCCCTGCGCGGCGCCCGTGACGAGCACGACACGCCCGCTGAAATCCGCCCGCAGGCGGCCGCTGCCCGGCGCGGCATTCATCGCTGCGCCCCGCCGTCGAGCGGATGCACGGTGTCGTTCAGCACCTGAGCATGCGCGCCGATCGGGAAGTTCGACAGCGTGCCGAAATCGCCGCCCTGGTAGCCGAAGATCTTGCCGTCGGTCTTGCGCTGCGCGAGGTCGATCAGCACGACGCCGAGCGTCGGCACCACCTTTTCGCGCCACACGAACAGATACAGCTCCTCTGCAATCCTGAAGTAATGGCAGCGGTCGACATCGGCCAGGCCGCCTTCGACACCCTGCAGGCACTGCCACGCGTAGAAGTTCTCGTTCAGGTAGATGTGCTCGTAGCACTCGGTCGGGCTGTAGCGGTACATCGTCCGCTTGCCGATCAGCTCGCGCGTGGGCCCGTGCAGCGGCCCCGGCTGCGTATGGCCGCCGAGCGTGCCGTGCCGGAAGCCGGCCTCGACGCCCGTCAGCGGCAGCCCGCGCGCCACCCGCGTGAATGCGTCGATACGCGTGTCGGATTCGGTCGGCAGCGTGCCGACAACCGACGTCCATACCCCGTTGTCGAGATCGATCACGAGACTGACCGACGTCGCGCGGGCTGACGAATCGATGTAGTCGACGAAGTACAGCCCGTTGCGCAACCGCGTCACGCGGCACGGCTCGCGGCCGCCCGTGTCGGTCGCCGCGTCGCGCCACTGCAGCGCGCCCGGCTCGAACATGTAGACCCGCCATGCCCCCGACGCGTCGCCGAGCGTCAGCGTATGCCCGGCGAGCGCATCGACGGATGCGAGGATGTTCGCTTCCGGCGCGAAGCCATCCGCGAGCGCGCCAACCTGAATGAATACCGGATCCTGTTGTTCCACCTGCCGTCTCCCGCGCAGCTTCAGGCCCGGCGGGCCGTGTACGCTGCTCATGTGCACATGGTGCGGGCTGCGCGCGATGCGCGGTATCGGCCAAAAGGATGAAGGGCGCGCGGCGCCGGAACGCGCTAAAGTGCACGAAATCCGCGCCGCGACCGGCGCGAGGAGCGCACATGCACCGCGTCACCCACTACCGACGGACCGGCGAAGGCATCGAGGCAATCAGCCTCGACTCCGACCGCGCGTTTCCGCGCCACGCGCACGACGAATTCGGGGTCGGCGTGATCGTCAGCGGCGCGCACCGGTCGTGGAGCGGCCGCGGGCAGGTCGACGCTCTGGCCGGCGACGCGATCATGGTCAACCCGGGCGAGATGCACGACGGCTCGCCGATCGAGGCCGGCACGGGCCGGCGCTGGCGGATGCTGTACCTTGCGCCCGCGCTGGTCGCGGGCGTCGCGGCGGAAGAAGGCCTCGGCGGCATCGAACTGGCGCATCCGGCGGTACGCGACGCGCGGCTCACGGCCGCCGTCGGCCGGCTGCATGCGCGCATCGTCGCGGGAGAATCCCCGCCGCTCGCCCGCGACGAGGCACTCGTGATGCTCGTCGCCGGGCTGCTCGCCCGGCACGCGAACCGCACGCTGCCGACGGCGGGCGTTGCTCCGGCGATCCGCATCGCGCGGGAGCGGCTCGACGCGGCACCGGCAGCCCCCGTTTCGCTCGCCGAGCTGGCCGGCCTGAGCGGTGTCAGCCGCTTCCAGCTGCTGCGCGGGTTTGCCCGCGAACTCGGCATCACACCGCATGCCTACCTGATCCAGTCGCGTGCGCGGCTGGCACGCGCGCTGCTCGCCAGCGGCCTGCCGATCGCCGATGCCGCGGCCAAAGCCGGCTTTGCCGATCAGAGCCACCTGACGCGCGCGTTCGCGCGCCAGTTCGGGATCACGCCTGGGAGGTTTGCGCAGGCTGGTTGACGTCGGGCCCCGCGCAACGCGATCGGTCGCAAGGCGATCGAAGGCGGCCCCCGACGTCGACGACGGCTGGCGCGGCTTGGGCTTGGGCTTGGGCTTGGGCTTGGGCTTGGGCTTGGGCTTGGGCTTGGGCTTCGGCTTCGGCTTCGGCAGCAGTCTGCGCAAACGCACGTGCGTAACGCCCCACGCACGGCCCTCGACGCGCCCGCGCCCGCTGCAATTTCGTTCAAGACGCGCGATGCCGCCATACGCGACGATGCGGCGCATGAAGACACGACTGATCGGCTATCTCTATCTCGCCGCCGCGATGGCGGGCGTCGGCAGCACCGTCATCGCGAGCCGTCTCGCGGCAGGCGGCCTGCCGCCGTTCACGGCCACCGCGCTGCGCTTCCTGATCGCGACACCGCTGCTGTTCGCGCTGATGCGCGCGCAGCGAATGCGTTGGCCACGCATTTCCACCCGCGACGGCGTGCTGCTCGTCATCCAGGCTGCAGCGGGCGGCGTCGGTTACACGGTGCTGCTGATCAGCGGTACGAAGTTGTCGTCGCCGCTCGACGCAGGCGTGATGCTCGGCACGCTGCCCGCGATGTCGACGCTGATCGCGGCCGTCGTGCTGCGCGAGCGGCAGACGCCGCGCGACTGGGCGGCCGCCGCGCTCGCCACGGCCGGCGTGCTGTTCGTCACGTTCGCCCCCGGCCACGCGCTGCCGTCGCTACAGACGCTTGCCGGCGATGCACTGGTGCTGGCCGCCGTCGCATGCGAAGCCGTGTTCATCCTGCTCAACCGGCGCCTTGCCGCGCCGCTGCCGCCGCTCGCGCTGTCCACTGCGATGTCGGGGCTCGGCTTCGTGCTCGCGCTCGTGCCGGCTGTATTCGAATGGCACGCGGTCGCAGATGGCTGGACTCTCGGCGCGGTGTCGGCAATCGCCTACTACGCGCTGGTGCCGACCGTGCTCGGCTACCTGTGCTGGTACGCGGGTTCGGCGCGCACCAGCGGAACCGAGGCCGCGCTGTTCACGGCGGTCGCGCCGGTCTCGGCCGTGCTGTTCGCGGTCGCGCTGTTCGGTGAAACGTTGAACGTCACGCGGGTCGCCGGCATCGCGCTCGTCGTCGCGGGCATGCTCGTCGGCGCGACGCGGCGGCGCGAGCGGCTCGCCGACACGCACGATGCCCGGCCAGCCAGCCCCGCGCCCACCCCCGCTCAAACCGCCGCCGAATGACTGCGGTCATCGCGGGATTGCGGCAACGGCGGCCACTTCCTCCCGTCACATCGTCGTGGCCCGCGCGCCCCGGCCACTGTAGGAATGTGTCCGCGTGCCGCAAATCGATTGCGCACCACCCCGCAAGATGCAATATTCGCGTGGCCGGCCCCTTTGACAACCATTGAACAACAATCCGACACGCAATGAACAGGAAGGAAGCCAAAACAAGAATCGCGGTGCTGCTCTCCGCGGGAACGAGGAAGGCCGACGCACTGGCCGAACTGTCCGGGCAGGGGCTCAAGGATCGCGTGCTCGCGCACCTGATTGCATCGCACCCCGACCCCGAGCGCTGCCGCAAGAACAAGGTGCACGTCCGGATCCTGGTCGCGCTCGGTATCGCCCAGCTCGCGATCAGCCTCGTGCTCGCGTATTACTTCTTCGCAAGCGGCGCCGGCACCGGCCTCGTGGCCGTGTTCCTGGCGTTGACCGTGCCGCTGTCGCTGCTGTTCATCTGGGGCTTCGCGACTCATCGCGTCGGCGCCTATCACGCGTTCATCCTGCTGTCGCTGCTGCAGTTGCCGAAAACCATCGCCGAACTCGGACGCGATCCGTCGACCGCGCTGCCGAGTCTCGTGATCACCGCGTTGCTGGTGGGCTACGTCTGGTACGTGCGCAACCGGATGTTCCCCGACTACGGCTGGTTCACGCCGCGCAAGGTCGAAGGCCGCTACGCGTTCGTCGAACACGCGTGACGCCGCCGGCGTAGGCACCGGCCGAAAAAAAGCGCCGGGCCGCCCCGCAATCGCGGGACGGCCGGCGCTTTCTGCATTCCGAAACCAGTCGGCTTACTTGGCCTTTTCAGCCGTATCGCTGATCGCCTGGCCACCCTTCGAAATATCCTGGCCCACACCGGCGACCGTGTTGCAACCGGCGAGCGCGGCGGTCACCACCAGCAGCATTGCAGCAATCGTACGCGTCATTCTCATTCTCCTTCGAATCAACAAGCCCGACGGGCGAATCGTATGCGGCGCGGTACCCGGCAAGACACCGGGCACGGGGCCTGACCTGATTATACGGAGACGGCCGCGACGCGCCACTACGAACCCGCCGCATGTCACACGGGCCACACAGCCGGTCCGCGCAGATTTTCCTTGACTTCAACGCGCCAGGAACTAATATACGCACCGCGTATATTTTCCGCCAGGAGCCGCCGATGACCGTTCCCCAGCAAGCCTTCCTCCGCGACGCGATGCGCCGCCTCAACATGACCCGCGAAGCATTCGCCAATCGCATCGGCGTCAGCCGGCGCGCGCTGGATACCTGGCTGTTGCCCGATGATTCGCAGGAATCGCGCGGGATGCCCGAGATCGTCGAGCGCTTCGTGTCGGAAATCGTCGAGCGCTCGGCACCGGAAGGCAGCGGCTATACGCAAAGCGTAGATAATCAAGGGCTCGCCAAGCAGTTCTTTTTCGAAGGCAAGCCGCAGCTGCTGTCGGTCGACCAGTTTTCGCGGGAATCGGTCGAGGCACTGTTTCGCGTGGCCGACGTGATGCAGCCGATCGCACGCCGCCACAAGATTTCGCGCGTCCTGGAAGGCGCCGTGCTCGGCAACCTGTTCTTCGAAGCCAGCACGCGTACGCGCGTGTCGTTCGGCGCCGCCTTCTGCCGGCTCGGTGGCTCGGTGTGCGACACGACGGGCTTTACGTTCTCGTCGATGGCCAAGGGTGAATCGATCTACGACACGAGCCGCGTGATGGCCGGCTACGTCGATGCGCTCGTGATCCGCCACCCGGAGAAAGGCTCGGTGGCCGAGTTCGCGCGCGCGACCAACCTGCCCGTGATCAACGGCGGCGACGGCCCCGGCGAGCACCCGAGCCAGGCGCTGCTCGATCTTTATACGATCCAGCGCGAGTTCTCCCGGCTCGGCAAGATCGTCGACGGTGCGCACATCGCGCTGGTCGGCGACCTCAAGTACGGCCGCACCGTGCACTCGCTCGTCAAGCTGCTCGCGCTGTACCGCGGGCTGAAGTTCACGCTCGTGTCGCCGCCGACGCTCGAGATGCCGGCCTACATCGTCGACCAGATCGCGACGAACGGCCACGTGATCGAGCAGACCACCGACCTCGCGGCCGGGCTGCGCGGCGCGGACGTCGTCTACGCGACGCGGATCCAGAAGGAGCGCTTCACCGACGAGTCGTTCGAAGGCTACACGCCGGATTTCCAGATCAACCAGGCGCTCGTCGACACGGTGTGCAAGCCCGACACGCTGATCATGCACCCGCTGCCGCGCGACAGCCGGCCCGGCGCGAACGACCTGTCGGTCGACCTGAACCGCGACCCGCGCCTCGCGATCTTCCGCCAGACCGACAACGGCATTCCGGTGCGGATGGCGATCTTCGCGGTGCTGCTCGGCGTCGAGAACCTCGTCCAGCATTCGATGCGCGACGCGACGTGGCGCCCGCCGGCATACCTCGGGCCGGAAGACGCGGTGTTTCACGGCGTCGATTGAATCGTATCCAGAGTCTCGCGCCCGCCTGCCGTCGTTTCAGGTCGGCGGCGCGCTTGCCTGAAGCAGAACGCGCCGCATCGCACGGCGCGTTTTTCAATTGCGGGGCAGCCTGCGGGGCCGGCAGCCGTGGGCTCGTTAGCGCGCCCACGGGTCGATTACGCGAATTCCCATTGCCTCGAACGGCGTGACATCGCGCGTGGCGACGATCAGGCCGTTCGCTTCGGCCGTGCCGGCGATAAAACCATCGGATGGTGCAATTGCGACACCTGCGGCACGAGCGCGTGCGCGAAGGCTCGCATACGCTTTGCTCGCAGCATCGTCGAATGGCAGGATTCGTCCGCGAAACAATGGCAGCACGCGCTGCTCGATGCTCTGATGCAGCCACTCTCGCCGGCGTCCTTCCGGCAATACAGCCACGCCCAATCGTATTTCCGCGAGACTGATCGCAGCCAGAAACAAGGTTTCGACATTCTGGGCATCGAGCCACTCGATCACGGCCGCGTTCGGCTCGCGTCGTAGCGGTTCGGAAATGACATTCGTATCAACAAGGATCATTCGAAGCTCATCGGATCGGCAGGCGTCTTGTCGCGCTGGGCGTCGAAATCGAATCCGCCGGCCTCCTGCCCGATTGCCGCCAGCATCGTTCCCAGCTTGAGCCGCCCGCCCGGAAGAACGGCCTGTTCGAGAATGTCGCGCACCTCGGCTTCGGTGCTGCGCCCATGTTGGGCCGCGCGAATGCGAAGTGCTCGATGCACTTCATCGGACAGATTTCGGACGGTGATCACCGGCATGGTGCGCCTCATCAAGATTGCTTTCAATGCAGTCATATTAGCATTTTGCTGTCATACCAAGTGAATCGCGACACTGCGACTCTAACCGGCCCGACAAGCCCTTCCTATCTGGTCATTCGGCCAATCTTCCCTCCGCAATGACCCCGTCACATTCGTCAACAATTCCTCAACAAACGAGAACAAGAACGCTTCTCATTCACGATGAAATTACATAGAATGCCGCCTGAAAACAAATCGTAATAATTCCCGACGGCGTGCACATTTCCGCAGCGCACCGCCCCGGGGCCACACCGCGAGGTCGAAGCGCACCATGAAGTCACGTCCCGACGAGCTGAAGCTCGGTAAATTCACCACCTTGTGCAGCGTGCTAGCCGCCGGCCCGGCATTCGCGGCGGACGGTACGCCGCCACCCGCCCCGGCCGGCACCGAAGGCCATCTCGCGCCGATCGAGGTACAGGGCAAGGCCGAGCACAGCTACAAGGCCGATTTCTCCGCTTCCGTGAAATTCACCGCGCCGCTCGTCGACACGCCGAAATCCGTCACCGTGATCCCGCAGGAGCTGATCCAGAACAGCGGCGCGTCGACGCTGACGGAAGCGCTGCGCACCGTGCCCGGCATCACGTTCGGCGCCGGCGAAGGCGGCAACCCGCTCGGCGATCGTCCGTTCATCCGCGGCTACGACACGCAGGGCAGCATGTTCGTCGACGGCATGCGCGACACGGGCGCCACGACGCGCGAGATCTTCAATACCGAACGCATCGAGATCACCAAGGGCTCCGACGGCGCATACGGCGGCCGCGGCGGCGCGGGCGGCAGCATCAACCTGATCACGAAAGCCCCGCACCTCGGCACCACCGCCGCCGCGAGCGCGGGCCTCGGCACCGACCGCTATCGCCGCTTCACGGCCGACGGCAACTGGCAATTCGCCGATCACGCCGCATTCCGCCTGAACCTGATGAGCCACAACAACGACGTCGCCGGCCGCGACGCCGTCAACAACGAACGCTGGGGCGTCGCGCCGTCGATCGCGTTCGGTCTCGGCACGCCGACGCGCGTAACCGCGAGCTACTACCACCTGTCGACCGACGACATGCCCGACGGCGGCATCCCGTATTTCTATACGGCGTCGAACAAACCCGCGAACGTCGGCACGATCTATCCGGCCCCCGTCGACCGCCACAACTTCTACGGGCTGATCGACCGCGACTTCCGCAAGACCACGTCGGACATCAGCACGATCAAGATCGAGCACGACATCACGTCGGCGCTGACGATCCGCAACACCACGCGTTACACGGAATCGACGCAGGACTACATCTGGACCCAGCCGGACGACAGCCAGGGCAACGTGGTGAACGGCAAGGTCTGGCGCCGCAACAACAACCGCGACAGCTCGATCAACAGCCTGGCGAACCTGACCGAGCTGTTCGGCGAGTTCCGCACCGGCCCGTTCAAGCACAGCTTCACGACCGGCATCGAGCTGACGCGCGAATGGGGCAAGCGCGACAGCTACAACGTCGCGACCGACACCGGCAAGATCTGCCAGAAAGGCATCGGCGCCGCATCGGGCTACAACTGCACGAACCTGTGGTCGCCGAACCCGAACGACCCGTGGGCCGGTTCGATCACGCGCAACAACGACTACGCGCATGCACGCACCACGACGAAGTCGATCTACGGCTTCGACACGATCGAGATCACGCCGCGCTGGCAGGTCAACGCCGGCGTGCGCGTCGACGACTACTCGACCCGCTTCACCGACACCAGGGCCAACGGCGGCAAAACCTATACGCGCGACGACACGCTCGTGAACTGGCAGGCGGGCCTCGTGTTCAAGCCCGCGCAGAACGGCAGCATCTACGCGTCGTATGCGACGTCGTCGACGCCGGCCGGCATGCTGCTCGGCGAAGGCAGCGAGACGCAGTCGCTCACGCCGGGCCGCGGCGGCGTCGGCCCGAACGCCGATCAGATGGCGCCCGAGAAGAACCGCAGCATCGAGCTCGGCACCAAGTGGAACGTGCTGAACGACAAGCTGTCACTCACCGCCGCGCTGTTCCAGATCGACACGACCAACGCGCGCGTGACGCTGCCGAACAACCAGTACGCGATGGTCGGCAACAAGCGTGTGCAGGGTCTCGAACTCGGCGTCGCAGGGCAGATCACGAAGCAGTGGCAGGTGTTCGGCGGCTACACGTACATGAAGAGCGCGCTGCGCGACAACGGCAAGGACGCGGCGAACGACGGCAACCGCTTCCCGAACACGCCGAAGCACAGCCTCACGATGTGGTCGAACTACGACGTGACGCCGAAGTTCACGGTCGGCGGCGGCGCGTTCTACATGTCGGAAGTGTTCGGCGATCCCGCGAACCTGCGAGCAGTGCCGTCGTACTGGCGCTTCGACGCGATGGCGCAGTACCGCATCAACAAGAAGCTCGACCTGCAACTGAACGTGAACAACCTGTTCAACCGCACCTACTTCGACCAGGCGTACCCGGCGCACTACGCGTCGATCGCCCCGGGCCGCTCGGCGTTCGTCACGCTGAACGCGCGCTACTGATCGATGGAGGCTGTATCGCTGAAGGCGCTCGCGTCGGTGTCGCCGCGCGAGTTCGCCGATATCCTGGCCGGGCCGCCCGAGCGCGCCGCCGCGTGGGTCGCGGCGGCGGCCGACAACGGCATCGTCGATGCGCAGGCTGTCTACGGGCAGTACCTGCTCGACGGGCATGGCGTCGCGCGCGACCCGGCGGCCGCGTTCAACTGGTTCCGGCACGCGGCGCGGGCCGGCCACGCGATGGCGATGAACATGCTCGGCCGGTGCTACGAGTTCGGCTGGGGCACGGCCGCGTGCGCGCCGGTCGCCGTGTACTGGTACCGGCTCGCCGCTCAGGCGGGGCTCGACTGGGGCATGTACAACTACGCGACGGCGCTCGCGCTCGGCAACGGCTGCGACGAGAACCGCGCCGACGCGCTCGACTGGTTCCGCCGCGCGGCCGCGCTCGGCCATGCGAAATCGATCAACCTGATCGGCGGTTTCTACGAGGACGGCTGGGTCGTACCGGCCGACCCCGATGCCGCTTTCGACCACTATCGCCGCGCCGCCGTCGCCGGCGACTTCCGCGGCCAGTTCAACTATGCGCGGCTGCTTGCCGAGCGCGGACGCATCGACGAGGCGCTCGGCTGGCTCGCGCGCGTGCCGGCCACCGCGACTCCCGCGTTCGTCGCGAAGATGCGCGCGTATCTCGCGTCGTCGCCGATCGACGCGTTTCGTGCGGCGGCGCTGCAGTTGCAGCCGCAGCCGCAGCCGCACTGCATGGAATCCGCAACATGATGCTTCATATCCCCGGCGTGTTGACCAAGGCGCAGGTCGCGCAATGCCGCGACCACCTCGATGCGGCCGAATGGGTCGACGGAAACGCGACGTCCGGCACGCAGTCGGCGCTCGCGAAACGCAACCGGCAATTGCCGGAAGGCTCGCCCGCCGCGCGTGCGGTGGGCGACGCGATCCAGGACGCGCTCGCGCGCCACCCGCTGTTCTTTTCGGCGGCGCTGCCGCTCAAGGTGTTTCCGCCGCTGTTCAATCGCTACGAAGGCGGCGAGACGTTCGGCACGCACGTCGACAACGCGATCCGGCTGCTGCGCGGCACGGATTTCCGCGTGCGCAGCGACCTGTCGGCGACGCTGTTTCTCGAGGAACCCGATGCGTACGACGGCGGCGAGCTGTGTGTCGAGGATACGTACGGCACCCATCGCGCGAAGCTGCCGGCAGGCGATCTCGTGCTGTATCCGGCGTCGAGCCTGCATCAGGTGACGCCCGTCACACGCGGCGAGCGCGTCGCGTCGTTCTTCTGGATCCAGAGCATGGTGCGCGACGACGGCGACCGCACGCTGCTGTTCCAGCTCGATACGCAGATTCAGGCGCTGTCCGCCGAAAAAGGCGCGAAGAACCCGATGGTCATTGCGTTGACGGGGATTTATCACAACCTGTTGAGGAAGTGGGCGGATGCGTAACGCGAACGGTTGACGCCGCCCCCCGGCGCTTGCGCTGCGTCGGACTCCATGATTAAAATGACCATCATCAAATGACCATGCTCATATCATGATGCCGCACGCTCCCGTATCGAAATCCGAATTCAAGGCTCGCGCACTCGAATACTTCCGGCTCGTCGAGGCGTCGGGCGAAAGCCTGATCGTCACCGATCACGGCAAGCCGACGCTCGAGATCCGGCCGTATCACGCACGCGAGGCTCAGCCGTTGGACATATTGCGCGGTTCGGTCATGCGCTATGACAATCCTCTCGATCCGATTGCGGAAGATGATTGGGAGGCGTCGCGGTGATCGTGCTGGATACACATGCATTGGTATGGTGGGTGGCGGGCGACCCGTCGCTCAGCAGGAAGGCGAGAAGCGCGATCGATCGCGCCCGGAGCGAAGGCGCGCTCGCCGCGTCCGCGATCTCCGCGTGGGAGATCGCGATGCTGGTGCGCAACGACCGCCTCGCACTGACGATGGAGGTCGAAGCATGGCTCGCCACCGTCGCGCAGATCGACGGGATGCGCTTCGTGCCCGTCGACGCCGACATCGCCGCGAAATCCACCAACCTCCCCGGCACGTTCCACAAGGATCCGGCCGATCGCATGATCGTTGCGACCGCTCGACGGCTCGGCGTGCCGCTCGTCACGCGCGACGAAAAAATCCGCGCTTACGCGCACGTCAAGACGCTCTGGTGAGCGTCGCCTGCCCGCGGTCCAGACCGCCGCGCATCCTTTGCCGGACTCTGGCATATTGGCGAATCGTCTGACCAAAACGACCTCGGCCGGCCAGCCTCGGCGCCGGCTCATGGCCCGCAACCGTCATCGCGCCATCGCGCCATTTCGTCCGCTATCGTGATATCGCTCTCCGATCCGGTTGTCCGCTCGATCGCCCTGCTGGAGTCGCACGAAGGGTTTGTCGATCTCGCCGGTTTTCATGACCGCATCGCCGTCGATCCCGGCCGCGTCGACGCCGCACACTCGAGCCGGCATTTCCTGAAAGTGCGTCACGGTGTGGCGCAACGGCTGATCGCCGCCGCGCACGCGCTGCCCGACGGCCTGCGCCTGTACGTCAAGGAAGGCTATCGTCCGCTGGCGCTGCAACGCCGCTACTTCACCCGGCATCTCGCGCACCTGCGCCGGACGCTGAACCCGCTGCCGGACGAGGACACATTGGTCGCGCTGACGAGCCACTACGTCGCGCCGCCGGAAGTCGCCGCCCATCCGACGGGCGCGGCCGTCGACCTGACACTGATCTCGACGGACGGCGTCGAGCTCGACATGGGCTGCGTGCTCGATGCAACCGACCAGGAATCGTCCAGCGCGTGTCATACG
This sequence comes from Burkholderia sp. Bmkn7, assembly GCF_041103175.1. NCBI lineage: Bacteria > Pseudomonadati > Pseudomonadota > Betaproteobacteria > Burkholderiales > Burkholderiaceae > Burkholderia > Burkholderia sp. Bmkn7. The sequence goes on from NZ_JBGCUH010000002.1 coordinate 2,833,401, forward strand.
CACAACCCGTTCATCAGCCGGGCTGCCGCCCGCCACCGCCAAGTGCTGATCGCCGCGCTGACGGGCGCCGGCTTCACCAATTACCCGTCGGAATGGTGGTATTGGTCATTCGGCGACCGCTATTGGGCCGTCATGCACAACCAGTCGCATGCAATTTACGGTCCCGTCGAGGAAAGCATGCTCGACGAAGCCGCGCGCTGACGTTCTTTCCGACGAAACGAACCCGCCCCGGTAACATCCTCACTTGTCGATCCCTGCCCGCTCCCGCACAATCGCAGCACCTGCATCACTCTCCCCCGCGCCGATGTCCTATGCGTCACTCGCCACCGGCGTCCTCCTCGCCGGCGGCCTCGGTCAACGCTTCGACCCGAGCGGCCTGCACAGCAAGCTGCTCGCGCTGCTTCCCGACGGCACGCCGGTTGCGGTCGCGGCCGCCCGCCGTCTCGCGGCGGCCACGGCCGACGTGATCGCCGTCGTGCGTCCCGGTGCCGAAAAACTCGCGATGCTGCTGAACGAGGCCGGCTGCCACGTCGTCTACGCGCCCGACGCGGTGCGCGGCATGGGCGCGAGCCTCGCGGCCGGCGTGCGCGCGACACCCGACGCGAACGGCTGGCTCGTCGCGCTCGGCGACATGCCGTGGATCGCGGCGTCCACCTACGAAAGCGTCACACGCGCACTCGACGCCGACGACGCGTCGATCGTCGCACCCGCGCATCGCGGCGCGCGCGGCCATCCGGTCGGGTTCGCCGCGCACCACTTCGATGCGCTCGCCGCCCTCGACGGCGACACCGGCGCCCGCGCGCTGTTCGCCAGTGCACCGGTCAGGCTGCTCGACGTCGACGATCCGGGCATCGTGCGCGACGTCGATACGCCCGCGGATTTGCGCTGACGCCGATCCAGCTCCGCACGCGGAGCCGCGCATGGCCCGCTCCGGCGCAGCAGGTGTCGGCACGAAAACCACGCCCGCGCGGATTGCCCCGACGACCGGCGCCCCACCGCGACAATCCCGCTGCAAATGCACGCCCGATTGCCTATAACGGAGACGAGGCGCCCCCGCCGCGCCACCGCCGTCACGCACTGCGCGAGTTCTCCATGACCGATCACACGACCCCGACGCCCGAGCCACCGGCCGACCCGAACCGCGACCCGGAAGACGACCCGCTGTCGTCGCCGCCCGGCCATCACGACAACCCGCAGCAACCGGACGGGCCACCGAGCAAGGATCCGGTCTAGCCGCCGGGCGGCCGCGCCGCGCATTCGCGGTGCATTCGCCACGGGTTCCGGTCATGCGGCGCCCGCGCATGACGCTGCCTAACGCGCGGTATACCCGCCGTCGATCGGCAGCGATACGCCGCTGACCATCGATGCCGCATCGCTCAGCAGGAACAGGATCGGCTCGACGACCTCGTCCGGCTCCGCGAATCGCCCGAGCGGGATCGCGGCCAGCATCGGCGCACGCTTTTCCGGATCGCTCCACGCGAACTGCGCCATCGGCGTGAGGGTGACCGTCGGGTTCACACTGTTCACACGAATACCGTGCGGCCCGAGTTCGATGCACAGCACGCGCGTGATCGCGTCCATCGCCGCCTTCGACGCGCAATAGCCCAGATGCGCGGGCAGGCCGACGAGCGCGGCCTGGCTCGATACGTTGACGATGCTGCCCCGCGCCTGCGCTGCGCCACGTCCGTCGCGCGCGATCATCTTCCGCGCGACGGCCCGTGCGACGAGCGCCGCGCCGCGCGCGTTGACCGCCATCACGCGATCGAAATGCGCGGCGCTCACGTCGAGCGCCGATTCGAGCGACGCGATCCCCGCGCAATTCACGAGGCCGTCGAACGCGTCGTGCGCGGCGAGCGCCGCGTCGATCGCGTGCTCGTCGCCACCGACATCGACGCGCAACGTCTCGCACGCAGCCTCACCGGCCAGTGCGTCGAGCGCGGCCATGTCGCGCCCCGCCGCGACGACCCGCGCGCCCGCCCGCGCCAGCGCGACCGCGCACGCGCGCCCGATCCCGCTCGACGCACCCGTGACGAGCACCCGCGAACCGCCGAAATCGAATCGACTTTTCATGATGGCGTGTGCAACCCGTGCATGATCGGTGCGAGCGCCGGATACAGCGCCGTATAGAGCGCAAAGCGCGCCGCATAGGCGGCCGCGCGTTCGGCATCGGGCCGCGCGCGCTCGACGAGCGTGACCCATCCGCCTTGCGCATCCTCGTGCGACACGAGCCCCACCCCGACTCCCGCGAGCAGGGCCGCCCCCATCGCGGCTTCGACGTCCTGCTCGATCGTCCACACCGGGAAGCCCGTCACGTCCGCGATGATCTGCATCCACAGCGCCGAATGCGCGGCCCCGCCCACGACGATCAGCCGGTCGTCGAGCGCGGCCGCGCCGCGTCGGCCGGCCTCGATGTTGTGCCGCAACGCGAACGCGACACCTTCGAGCACCGCGCGATACAGGTGCGCGCGCGTGTGCGCGAGACTCAGCCCGACGAATGCGCCGCTCGCCTTCGCGTCCCACACCGGGCTGCGTTCGCCCATCAGGTACGGCAGGAACAGCACGCCATCGGCGCCCGGCGGCACGCTTTCGGCCGCCTCCTCGAGCAACACGTGCGGATCGCCGTGCGGCAGCAGGCGTGCCGCATCGATCTCCGCGTGACAGAACTGGTCGCGAAACCACGCGACCGACGCGCCTGCCGTGATCGCGCCGCCGAACACGTACAGGTCGCGCTGCCCGTCGAACACGTGCGGCATGCTGACGAGCCCGTGCCGCGCATCGACGTGCCGGCTCACGTAACCCCAGCACATGCTGGTGCCGATCATCGCGACATGCTGCCCCGCGCGCGTCGCGCCGGCCGCGAAGGTCGCGACGGCCGCATCGACGCCGCCCGCGACGACGGGCGTGCCGGCCGGCAGCCCGAGCGGCTCCGTCCATTGCGACAGCAGGCCGCCGACGACGTCCGTCGATTCGACGAGCCGCTCGGGCATCATCGTCGCCGGGATGCCGAGCATGTCGAGCGCATCGTCGGACCATTCGCGGCGCGCGACGTCGTACACGCCGCCGATGTTGCCGGCCGAGCTGTGATCGACCGCGACCTCGCCGGTCAGCAGGTAGATCACGTAGGCGTTCGGCGGCAGGAAGTAGCGCACGTTCGCCCACACGTCCGGCCGCTGGTCGCGCAGCCACAGCATCTTCGTGAAGCCGTAATAGCTGTCGACGCCGTTGCCCGTGATCACGCGCATCCGCTCGGCGTTCACGTTCGCATTGATCCAGTCGACTTCTGCGGTCGCGCGCCGGTCCATCCAGATCAGGCACGGATGGACCGGCCGCATGTCGCTGTCGACCGGAACGCCCGAGCCGCCGTACAGGCTGCCCACGCACACCGCGCGGATCGCGTCGGCCGGCACACCCTGCGCGCGCGCATCGCTCACGCAGCCGGCGATGCATTCGAGCACGGCGTCGAACCACACCTGCGGCCATTGCTCGGCCCACAGCGGGCGCGGCGTATCGGGCTGGTAGCCGGCCGAGCGCCGCGCGACGATCGTGCCGTGCCGGTCGACGAGCAGCGCCTTGGTGCTCTGCGTGCCGATGTCCACGCCTATGACGTATTCCATGATGTCTCCGGTAAGGCGCACGCCGGCCGTCAGCGGGCCGGCTTCAGCAGCACCTTGATCGATTCGGGCGATTTCGCGACGCGGATCGCGTCGTCCCACTCCTCGAGCGCGAAATCGTGCGTGACGATGCCTTTCGACGTGACGAGCCCGCGCGCAAGCAGGTCGATCGCGACCGGATAGCAGTATGGCCCCAGGTGCGCGCCGCGCACGTCGAGCTCCTTGCGGTCGCCGATGATCGACCAGTCGACGGTCGCATCCTCGCCGAACACGCTGAATTCGACGAAGCGGCCGAGCTTGCGGATCAGGTCGAGCCCTTGGCTCACGCCGACCGGCGCGCCGGTCGTCTCGATGTAGACGTCACAGCCGTAGCCGTCGGTGAGCGCCCTGACGATCGCGCGCGCATCGTCGCGCTTCGGGTTGATCGTCACGTCGGCGCCGTACTGCCGCGCGAGTTCGAGCCGCTCGTCGATCAGGTCGATCACGACGAGCTTCTTCGGCGTCTTCAGGTGCGCGACCTGCGTCATCATCAGGCCGAGCGGGCCCGCTCCGGCGATCACGACCACATCGTCGAGCTGCAGGTCGCCGCGGTTCACCGTATGGATCGCGCACGACAGCGGCTCGATGATCGCGGCGTCTTCGAGCGACACGCCGAGCGGGATCCTGTGGACGATCGCGGTGGGCGGAATGCGCATGTATTCGGCCATCCCGCCGTCAGCCACCTCGCGCTGGAAGCCGAAGATGTTGTGCACTTCGCACATCCAGTACTGGCCCGACCGGCAATAACGGCACTTGCCGCACGGCACGATCTGCTCGGCGATCACGCGGTCGCCCAACGCCACGCCGAAATGCTCGGCTGCGCCGTCGCCGAGCGCTTCGACGTAGCCGAAAAATTCATGGCCGGGAATCACGGGCGCCTTCACCCACGGGCTCGGGCCGCCCCAGAACATCTTCGCGCCCGTATAGCACTTGCAGTCGCTCGCGCAAATCCCGCACGCGGCGATGCGGATCACGAGTTCGTTCGTGCCGGGGCGCGGCTTCGCGACCTGTTCGACGCGGTAGTCCTCGGGGCCGTGGCAGACGACCGCGGTCATCCGCGGCTGGGCTTCGGGTGTCGTCATGAGTTGTCTCTTTCGTTGATGATTCGGATATCTGATCGATCGCACGTTACCGCGACCGTTCGCGGCTGATGTAGATCGCGAGCAGGATGATTCCGCCCTTGATCACGTTCTGCACATACGGGTTCACGCCGATCATGTTCAGCCCGTTGTTGAGCACGCCGAGCAGCAGCGCGCCGACCAGCGTGCCGAGGATCGCGCCGCGCCCGCCCGAGATCGACGTGCCGCCCATCACGACGGCCGCGATCGCGTCGAGCTCGAAGCCCACGCCCGCGTTCGGCTGCCCGCTCATCAGCCGGCCCGTCAGCACGATTGCGGCGAGCGCCGACGTGAGCCCGGCGAGCGTGTAGACGATCAGCTTCACGCGCGCCACGCGCACGCCGGTGAGCCGCGTCGCCTGCTCGTTGCCGCCGATCGCATACACGTAGCGGCCGAACGGCATCCGGTCGAGCAGCAGCCACGCGATTGCATAGACCACCAGCATGATCAGTACGGGCGCCTGGATGCCGAACACCTTGCCGCTGCCGAAGAACGCGACCCAGTCGGGCAACCCGTCGATCGGATAGCCGCCCGTGTAGATCAGTGCCAGGCCGCGCGCGATGCCCATCGTCGCGAGCGTGACGATGATCGGCGGCATCCCCGCGAACGCGACGAACAGGCCGTTCAGGAAGCCGAATCCGAGGCCGACCGCGATGCCGATCGCGAGCGCGGCCACCGCGTTCACGCCGGCCACCATCAGCCCGGCCGCGAGCGTGCCCGACAGCGCCATCACCGAGCCGACCGACAGGTCGATCCCGCCGGTCAGGATCACGCAGGTCATGCCCACCGCGATGATCGCGTTGATCGACACCTGGCGCAGCACGTTCTCCAGGTTCGCGGCGGACAGGAAGCTCGGGCTCGCGATCATCATCGCGATGCACACGACGATCAGGCCGACGAGCGGATAGAACAGCGTCGAGCGTCGCAACTGCGCCCACATCGCGCGCGGCGGCGGTGCGTCGCCGTTTCCGGCGGCAGCCGCGAGGGTCGGGGAAGACGGGGAAGAAGAATCAGGCAGGTTCATGGGTCGCTCCTCGCGTGCCGGCCGTGGCATAGGTCATGACCGTGTCGGGATCGATCTCGTCGCCTTCGAGCGTCGCCTCGATGCGCCCCTGCCGGAACACGGCGACGCGATCGCACATGCCGACGATCTCCGGCAGCTCGGACGAGATCATGATGATGGCGTAGCCGCGCGCGGTGAGTTCGCGCATCAGCCCGTAGATTTCGGCTTTCGCGCCGACGTCGATGCCGCGCGTCGGCTCGTCGAAGATCAGCACCGACGTGTGATGGTTGAGCCAGCGCGCGATCACGACCTTCTGCTGGTTGCCACCCGACAGCGTCGCGACCTCGGTATGGATCGACGGCGCCTTCACGCCGACGCGCCGCATCACGTCGTGCGTCGCGCGCGCCTCGCCGCGGCGGTCGATCAGCCAGCGCATCGACCGGTACTTGCCGAGGTTGTTCAGCGAGATGTTGTCGCGGATCGAGAACGACGTGACGAGCCCTTCCGTCTTGCGGCTTTCCGGCAGGATGCCGATGCCCGCGCGCAACGCGTCGGCCGGATCGGCAAGCGTCGCCGCCGTGCCGCGCACGCGCACGTCCTTGCGATGCGCACGCGTCGCGCCGATCACCGCGAGCGCGGTTTCGGTGCGGCCCGAGCCGACCAGCCCGGCGAAGCCGAGAATCTCGCCCGCATGCAGCGCAAAGCGGTTCACGGGGCCGTCGCGCTCGATCTGCAGCGCATCGACCTCCAGTACCCGCGGCGCCTCCGCCGCGCGCGCCGGCTTCGGCGGAAAACTGCTCTCGATCCGCCGCCCGACCATCATCCGCACCAGCTGCTCGACGTCGGTGCGCGCGACGTCGGTCGTCGCAACATACTGGCCGTCGCGCAGCACCGTGATGCGGTCGCACACCGCGAAGATTTCCTCGAGATGATGCGAGATGAAGATCATCGCGACGCCCTGCCGCTTCAGCTCGCGCATGATCGCGAACAGGTGCGCGGCCTCGGCCGGCGTGAGCGTGGCGGTCGGTTCGTCGAGGATCAGGATGCGCGCGTCGAGCGACAGCGCCTTGCCGATCTCGACGAACTGCTGCTGCGCGACCGACAGTGCACGGATCGGCGCATCGAGATCGATCGCGACGCCGAGCCGCGCGAAGATGCCGGCCGCCGCGCGACGCATCCGCTTGCGGTCGCGTGCACCCCAGCGGTTGCGCAGCTCGCGGCCGAGGAACAGGTTGTCGACGGCATCGAGATGCGGGATCAGGCTGAATTCCTGGAACACGATGCCGACACCCGCCGCGACCGCGTCGCGATAGTCCGCGAAACGACGCAGCGCGCCGTCGATCTCGATCGTGCCGGTATCCGGCCGATGAATGCCGCACAGGATCTTCATCAGCGTCGACTTGCCCGCGCCGTTCTCGCCGAGCAGCGCATGGATCTCGCCGCGCGCGATCTCCAGATCGATGTCGGACAGCGCCTTCACGCCGGGAAAGCTTTTCGTGATGTGGCTGAGCCTGAGTATCGTGTCCATCGGTTTCTCCGTACGAAGGGCGCCGGCCGTGCCGCCGCCCTTCGGGTCGCATTGCACGTCGTTCACCAGCTGAAGCCCTTCGCGTTGCCGCGGTCGACCACCTTCACGTCGACCGGGATCGCCTTCGGCACCGTCGCGCCCCACTTGCGCGCAATCGCGATGCCGAGCGCGATACGCACCTGGTCGGCCGGGAACTGCGCGGTCGTCTCGATGAACTTCGAATTCGGCTTCTGGATCGCGGCGATGGCCTCGGGCGCGCCGTCGACGCTCGTCAGCTTGATGTCCTTGCCCGAGCTCTCGATCGCGGCGAGCGCGCCCATCGCGCCGCCGTCGTTCACGCTGAAGACGCCCTTGAGCTTCGGGTGCGCGGAGATCAGGTTCTCGGTCACCGACAGCGCGGTCGCGCGCTCCTGCTTGCCGTTCTGCGTGTCGACCAGCTTCACGTTCGGGTATTTCGCGAGCCCCGCCTTGCAGCCGCGCACGCGCTCGAGAATCGGCACGACCGGAATGCCGTCGAGGATCGCCACCTCGCCGCTGCCGCCGATCGCTTTCGCGAGGTAGTCGCACGACATCACGCCCGCGTCGTAGTTCTTCGAGCCGACGAACGAATCGACCGGGCCGTTCGCGTTCGCATCGACGGCCACGACCACCGCGCCGGCCTTCTTCGCCTGCGTGATCGCCGACTGGATGCCGGTCGAATCGGTCGGGTTCACGAGCAGGATGTCGATCTTCTTCTGCAGCATGTCCTCGACGTCGCTCACCTGCTTGCTGACGTCGTGATGCGCGTCGGTGACGACGACCTGCGCACCGATCGACGCGGCCGCGTCGTTCAGCGCCTTCTGCATCGTCACGAAATACGGGTTGTTGAGCTCCTGGAACGTCATGCCGATCCGCAGCGGTGCGGCCTGCACGGCGGCGGGCAGCCAGGCCGCGGCGGCGAGCGCGGCAACCGCCGCCAGGCGGGCGGCGCGACGGGGGGATGAGGCGGGTGATGCAGGCGTCATGACGGTGTCTCCGGTTGTATGAGGCTTTTTCGTGGGTGAGCAAGCCCCTCGCGACGCGGGCGGCGCGATCGGCTGGGTGAAACGGCGTGGAAAACTCGGGCGGGCGGCGGCCCGGCGATCATCCGGGCTGCGGGGCGAGTTCGGGCGCGCCGGGCGTCACGACGCGCGGCGGCAGCGGATTGCCGGTGGGTGCCGCGTGCAGCGCCAGTTCACGGCTGCGCGCGTTCAGGCGCTGCAGTGCGCGGAATTCGGACGGCGCCATCCCCTTCACCGCGCGGAACTGGCGGTTGAAGTTCGACACGTTGTTGAAGCCGGCCTGGAAGCAGATATCGGTGATGTTCGCGTCGTCGGCGAGCAGCAGCTGGCACGCGGATTCGATCCGCAGGCGATTCACGTACTGGACGAACGGCATGCCCGTCTGGCGATGAAACGCGCGCGAGAACGCGCTGACGCTCTGCCCGGTCAGTTGCGCGAGATCGGATTCGCGCAGCTCGGACGCGAGGTTCTTGCCGATGTACGACAGCGCATGGCTGAGCCGCGTCGGCGTGACATCGGCCTGGTCGTACGCGGGGCTCGCGAGCAGCGTGCGTTCGGCCGCCCCGCACAGCCGTTCGAGGATCGTCATGAACAGCGCGATGCGGCGCATGCCGCGCGCGGCCAGCAGTTCGTCGAACAGCGGCGCGATCGCGGCGCTGGTCGCCGCGTCGAAGCCGACCCCGCGCCGCGCATCGTCGAGCAACGCCTGCGCGTCGCGGCATTCGGGAAACGCGTCCATGCAGCGGCGCACGAATACCGGATCGAACTGGATCACGAGATTGCGGCGTTCGACGGTTTCGCCTTCGGCCATGTCGCTGACCCAGTTGTGCGGCAGGTTCGGGCCGAGCAGCACGAGATGGCCGGGGCCGAACGAGCCGATGTGGTCGCCGACGAAATACTTGCCGCGCGTCGCGACGATCAGGTGCAGCTCGAATTCGGGATGGAAGTGCCAGCGGATCGTGCGATACGGATAACCGTGCGACCAGACCTTGAACGACTCGTCGCGTCGCACTTCGACCACTTCCAGATCGGGGTGCATCATGTGGGCGTCTCCATTCCCGTGTCTCGCCGGCCGGTTCGTTTTGCGCGTGCGCCGCGTATTTCACGCGGCGACGCGACCGGTCGCATGGGAAGCAATGTAGGTCGATCGAGCGCGCGGCTCCACCAACTTTACGCCTGATTTTCGATACTTTTTTGCCCATTCCGGCCGCAAATGGCGCCGGATGGCAAATTTGTGCAGTGCGGAACGGCCGGGCGGCCGCCCGCCCGGCGCTTACGCGGCCGCGTGTTCGCGCGCGGTACGCGCTTCGTACGCCTTCAGGTGGTTGTACGCGATCCGCAGCAGCGACAGCCCATCGGCCGCCTGCGGGTCGCGGCGCGCGAGCAGGTCGCCGATCACGTGATCGGCTTCGACGCGCGCATGGTTTTCGACGTCGCGCAGCATCGACGCGGTCAGCGGCGACGGCGTCAGCACCATCCGCTGCATCCGCTCGATGGCGGCCGGATCGGGCCGGTGGCCGTTGTGCTCGGCAATCGCACTGCATTCGCCGAGCATCGTCTCGAGCAGGCGGCGGCCGTCCGGCGCGGCGAGAATGTCGCCGACCGACGCGCGGAACAGCGACGTGCTCGCGGCGAGCGTCGCGAGGAACACCCATTTTTCCCACATCCGCGCGGCCACGTCGTCACTGAGCGTCGCATCGAAACCCGCGCCGCCGAGCACCTCGGCCACCGCGCGCACACGCGGCGATTCGCCGCCCGCGAGTTCGCCGAACGTGACCCCGTGCGTGTCGTTGAGGTGCACGATGCGCTGCTCGCGATCGAGCGTCGCCGCGATCACGCACAGCCCGCCGAGCACCTGCGCGGCGCCGAACCGCTCGCGCAGCACGTCGAGATGGCGCATCCCGTTGAGCATGGGCAGGATCAGCGTCTGCGGGCCGACGAACGGCGCGAACGACTGAATCGCGTCGTCGAGGCTGTACGCCTTGCAGCTCAGCAGCACGAGGTCGAACGGCGCGACGCCGGCACCCGCGTCGCCCGCGCGCACGGTCTGCACGTTCGCGAGCGTCAGGTCGCCGCGCGGGCTGCGGATCAGCAGCCCGTCGCGCGCCAGCGCGGCCGCGCGGCCGTCGCGCACCAGGAACGTCACGTCGCGCCCCGCCGCGGCCAGCCGGCCGCCGAAATATCCCCCGACCGCGCCGGCCCCCACCACCAGAATCCGCATCGTTGCCTCCTTTCGGTTTCATTCGCCGCCGCGCCGCGCGCGGCGCCTATTCAATCGCCCCGACAGTATAGCGACGCCCGTTATGCATATGCATAGATACCCTTGCTGGTGTCGAAGGCATCGGCGAGGGCGCCGTTCATAGGGATAACCCGCCTACGGCGACGCACGTCGGGCGCCGTCAAGACACTTATCCCGTCACGCCGCCCCGGCGAGCTTCCACGACTGACCGACCACACACCATGCGCAACCTTTCCCTGAATCAGAAACTCGCCTCGATGATCGTCATCCTCTGGCTCGGCCTGCTCGTGATCGCGGGGCTCGGGGCCTGGCAGACGCGCGCATCGATGATCGCGGACCGCCGCGACCAGCTCGCGTCGCTGGTCGCGCAGGCCGCGAGCGTGACCGACCATTACTACAAGCTGTCGCAGCAGAACGCGCTGCCGGAAGCCGACGCGAAACAGAAGGCGCTCGAGGCGATCGCCGCGATGCGTTCCGGCGCCGACGGCTACATTTCCGTCAACGACTCGAAGCCCGTGATCGTGATGCATCCGATCAAGGCCGACCTCAACGGCAAGGACGTGTCGAATTTCACCGACCCGAACGGCAAGCACCTGTTCGTCGAGATCGTGAAGGCCGGCAACCTCGAAGGCGGCAAGGGCTTCGTCGAGTATCTGTGGCCGAAGCCGGGCGCCGACAAGCCGCAGGAGAAAACCAGCGCCGTGCAGCGCTTCGCGCCCTGGGACTGGTACATCGTGACCGGCATGTACATGAACGACGTGCGCACCGCCGTGCTCGAAAGCGTCGGCCGCTGGCTCGCGATGACGACCGTGCTCGGCGGGATCGCGACCGCCGTGATGGTGCTGGTGCTGAAAAGCGTGCGCGCGAACCTCGGCGGCGAGCTGGAAGTGGCACTCGACGCCGCGCAGCGCATTGCGCAGGGCGACCTGACCGCGCACGTCGCCGTGAAGCACGACGATCGCGGCAGCCTGCTGCACGCGCTGCACACGATGCAAGGCGGGCTGATCGACATGGTGTCGCGCGTGCGGATGGGTACCGAGAACATCAACGTCGGCGCAAGCGAGATCGCGTCGGGCAACACCGACCTGTCGCAGCGCACCGAGGAACAGGCGGCCGCGCTCGTGCAGACCGCGTCGAGCATGGACCAGATGACCGCGAACGTGAAGCAGAACGCGGACAGCGCCGCCCAGGCCGCGTCGCTCGCCGGCCAGGCCGCGCAGGTCGCGACGCGCGGCAGCGCGGTGGTTGACGACGTCGTGCGCACGATGAACGAGATCACCGACCGCTCGCACAAGATCGGCGACATCATCGGCGTGATCGACGGGATCGCGTTCCAGACCAACATCCTCGCGCTGAATGCGGCGGTCGAAGCCGCGCGCGCGGGCGAACAGGGCCGCGGCTTCGCGGTGGTCGCGGCCGAAGTCCGCTCGCTCGCGCAACGCTCGGCGACGGCGGCGAAGGAAATCAAGTCGCTGATCGTGTCGTCGAACGAGACCGTCGAGCAAGGCGCGGCGCTCGTCACGCACGCGGGCGAGACGATGGCCGAGATCGTGCAGTCGGTGCGGCGCGTGAACGAGATCCTCGACGAGATCAGCCATGCGTCGCGCGAACAGAGCGCCGGGATCGAGCAGGTCAATCGCGCGGTGGGCGAGATGGACCAGGTCACGCAGCAGAACGCCGCGCTCGTCGAAGAAGCGGCGGCCGCCGCGCATTCGCTGCGCGATCAGGCCGAGGCGCTGCGGGACGCCGTGACGCGGTTTGCGCTGCCGGCCTGACGGCGGCCGCCCGGCGCACGCTTGCTCACGCGGCGTCGCCGGGCCGTGACGCGGCGGGGCCGATGCCGAGCCCCAGCCCCGCCGCCCGCTGGACCAGCTCGACGTCATTGTTCGCGCCGAGCTTCTTCATCGCACTGATCTTCTGCGCGCTGACCGTCTGCTTGCCCTTGCTCAGACGCTGCGCGATCGTCTTGATCGGCACCCCCGACAGATACAGGCGAATGACCTCGATCTCGCGCGCCGACAGCTTCACGGGCGCATTGCCGCGCTCGCCGGCCGCCTCGATCGCGCGCCTGACGAGCGGCGACAGGTAGCGCCCGCCGCTGTAGGCCGAATGAATGGCCGTGACGATATGGCCGACCTCGTCGAACTTGCTGACGACGCTCACGCCGTCGATCGCGAGGATCGACCCGACGATCAGCGGATTCTCGTTCGCGACCAGCACGACGACCCCGACGTTCGGACGCGTGCGCCGCAGCCAGTCGAGCAGCCCGAGGCCGTCCATCTGCACGTCCCCGCGGATCGCATAGTCGACCAGCACGACATCGCAATCGACGCCGCCGAGCGACGCGGCCAGCTCGGCCACATTCCTGCACACCGCGACGAGCTCGATCGCGCAGGCGCTGCCTGCCACCTGCTCGATGCCGGCCAGCGTCAACGGCCAGTCGTACGCGAAGACGATGCGAACGTTGAATTTCCTCATGCGTGGTTCCCGGTGGTTCATCGGCCGCGCGACGCGCAACGCGCACGGCCGGTTTGGCGTTGATCGGACGTTCAGGCTATTTTTAGCCTGAACGCAGATTCTATGAAGCCGCACGCGGACGGGATATCGGACGGTAACGGGATTGGTCGTCAGGGACGTAATACGAGTTTGAATTTGCGCCGGTTCGAGCGGCCGTCCCGGAGCGGCCGGCACCTGGAAACATCGGCCGGATGGCCGGCGTGGCGGGCCACACGGTCCATCCGGCCGGCCAGCAGGTAAAATCGACGCCTTTGCATGCCGCGCCGGGCCGCCGGCGGCGAGCGACGCGCCGATGCCGGCCGCGCGCCACCGCCCTGCGCCCGCGCCCGTACTCCGGTGGCCCCGCCCCGCTTTCCTCATGACCGAATCCGACCTGCAATCCGACGACACCTCCATCCACGAAGACGGCCTCTGGCGTGACAACGGCTGGACGGCCCGCATCATCAAGAACGAAGACGACGACGGCTGGGCCGTCGAAATGATCAAGGACGGCGAGTCCGAGCCCGCGCTCGTCGGGCCGTGGACCATGGGCCGCGACAAGAAGAACCCCAAGCCGATGGACGCGAACGCGTTCCGCACGCTCGTGAAGACCGCGACCGAGGTGCTGATGCGCCACGAGCAGCAGCGGCGCGCGATGCTGCACAAGGAAGTGACGGTTCAGGGCGAGGACGGCCAGGATGTGTCGGTGACGCTCGACATCGTGCCCGACGAATTCGAGCCGTACGCGCAGCTCAAGGCATTCGATCCGTATGGCGAGCTGCTGGCCGAAGCCAAGGTGTCGGCCGGTTTCAAGCTCAACAAGGCCAGTGCCGAGCGCTGGGTCGCCTCGGGCTTCGAGCGGCCGGCCGCCTGATCGCACGGCACGCCGCGCCGCGCGCTCAGGCGCCGGCGCCCTGCCGCGCTCGCTGCAGCCGGCGCGCCGCCAGCTTGCGCCGCACGAGCTGCTCGAACTGCCGCGTCGCGACCTGCGGATCGCGCGCGGCCAGCCCGAGCGCGTTGCGCGCGAGCTGGATCGGCGTCAGCACGAGGCCCCACGGCAGCCCCCACCAGCCGAACGCGGCCGACGCCAGCAACGCGACCGCCTGCTTCCTGCGGCCGCAACGCCGGCAGCACACGTGGTGCCGTGTCGCCCAGCGCGTGACGAACAGCAGCGACACGACGCGATGCGACGCATGGACATCGACCGGCCGGTCGTCGCGACGGCAGATCGGGCACGGCCCGTAACGCCAGTCGTGCACATACTCCCAGACCTTCGCGTCGGGCACCCGCTCCGCCTCGACGACGATCGGATGCGCGCGGGCGCACGCCGGACGGCAATAGCGGCGGCCGTCGATCGACCGCCCGCCGACCAGGAACGTCCTGCCGCAGTGACTGCACTCTGCCACGGTAACCTCGGATAAGCGTGATGCGCCGCATGCCGGCCGCGCGCGCATCGCCGCGCCGGCGGTCCGGACGGGCCGTTTCATGTCTTAACGGCCGACGTCGCGCGGTCTTGAGCGGCGGCGCGCCGCGGCGTGTCAGCCGTGCAGCCCGTGCGCGGTCATCAGCCGATACAGCGTCGCGCGCGAGATGCCCAGCTCGGCCGCCACGTCGGCATGCTGGTGGCGGTGGCGCATCAGCGTTTCCTCGATCGCACGCCGCTCGGCCCGCCGGCGCGTTTCGGCGAGCGTCGGCGGCTGCCGCGACGTGTACTGGTGCAGCTCGAGATCGGCGGCCGAGATCATCGGGCCGTTCGTCATCACGACCGCGAGCCGGATCCGGTTGATCAGCTCGCGCACGTTGCCCGGCCACGGATAGTTGTGGATCGCTTCGACCGCGCTCGGCATGAAGCCGCGAATCCGTTGCGCATTGTCGCCGCGATAGCGCCGCAGCACATGGTCGGCGAGCAGCATGATGTCGCGGCCGCGCACGCGCAGCGGCGGTTCGTCGATGCGCAGCACGCACAGGCGGTAGTACAGGTCCGCACGGAACCGCCCCGCCTGCATCGCGGCCTCGAGATCGACGTGGGTCGCCGACACGATCCGCACGTCCACCGGAATCGACGCGTGCCCGCCGAGGCGCTCGATCGTGCCTTCCTGCAGGAAGCGCAGCAGGCTCGCCTGGCTCTCGAACGGCATGTCGCCGATTTCATCGAGAAACAGCGTACCGCCGTGCGCGGCCTCGATACGGCCGATCTTGCGCTGGTGCGCGCCCGTGAACGCGCCGCGCTCGTGGCCGAACAGTTCGGCCTGCAGCAGCGTCGACGGAATGGCCGCGCAGTTCACGGCGACGAACGGCGCGTCGGCGCGCGACGACTGCTGGTGAATCGCCGCCGCCGTCAGCTCCTTGCCGGTGCCGGACTCACCGGCGATGAAAACGGTCGCCTCCGTATTCGCGACCTTGCGGATCGTCGCGAACAGCCGGCGCATCGCGTCGCACGAGCCGATCATCGTGCCGCCGGGGGGCGCCGCATCGGCGTCCGGGCCGCCGTCCGCGAGCCTCAGCATCCCGTACGCATGGCCGACCAGATAGCCGATCGTCGTGTATGCAGTCGCGTTGCGCACGTAATCGAAACAGCAGTGGCGAATCAGGCGCGCGATGGAAATATCCCGCAGCCGCTCGTCGTCGGCGAACGCGAGCCAGCCGACGCGCGGGTCGCGCAGCAGCGCCTCGAACGACGTGACGTCGGGCGACGCGAAGCTGCCGAAATCGACGATGCCCGCATGCAGACGATTCGCCCTGACGAGATTCAGTGCGTCCGCAACGGTTTTCGCGCGCCACACGTCCCAGCCGCGCGACGCGAGACAGTCGACGAGCGCGGCGTCGTGCTGCTGCGACAGGTAGACGAGCGGCCGCGACGGCACGACATGGTTGCGCCGCACGGCAATGAACGGCGCCGTCCCCGCATCGCGTTCGAGATCCTGCGGGCCCGACACCCTGATCTGGCAGCAATAGTTCACGATGGCCTCGTGGATTGGGTTGGTTGTCGAAACGGCCGTTGCCGGATCGCGTGGAGCGGGGCACCGTGGTCCCGCGACGCGGCGCCGGGCCGTCCTCGGACTGACGTTCGTTATCGGCAGAAAACGACGCGCTGCGTGTAGATCTGCGGCTCGACGGCCGGCTTCGCGGAGCCGTTGAGGTCGTCGCGATAGGCACGGTAGGTCTTGCCGTTCACCGTCACTTCCGTCGCACGGGCCGTCTCGATCGAGTTGAGCCCGTTGCGCTGCCAGCCGCTCACCTGGTCCGCCGCCGTCACGCTCGCATCGCCCGCGATCTTCTGCGTGATCGCGCTGCCGTCGCTCCATGGCTGCGTCTGCATGTCCTCGGCATGCTGCATCGCGCCGACCGTCTTGCCGGTCGGCGTCGGCCCCCTCTGCGCCTCGAACGGCGCGCCTCGGCCGTACACCGGCGATTGCCACGACGGCGCGTGACCCTCCTCCGGCATCATGTAGATCATCTGCGGATCGCCGATCATCATCATCGGCGCGCACGCCGTGTTGTCGGCGCGACCGAGCGTCGTCAGCGCCTGCGCGACGCTCGTGGCGTTTGCCGCGGTCTGCTCGCCCAGGATCACGAAGACCGCCGGGTTCTGAAATACCGCCTGTGCTGCCGCTTGTGCGCTGTACAACAACAGAGCGACCAAAAAGATCCTCATGATTGAGGCCTCCTTGCATCCTCGTCAGGCAAAAAGAGGTGTTGACCTCGGGGATGGGATCAACACCCGTCAAACAGGAAACGACCGTCGGGCCTCGGGTCCGGACGGCTCCCTTGCGCCGCCTCCGGCGCACGGGAGCCGGACCCGCGTGCTTACGACGACGTGCTCGTCGAGATGACGGCCGGAGCCGGCAAGACCGGTGCGGCCGGGGCGGCCTGCTGGTCGACCGGAGCCGCCGGCAATCCTTGCGCCGGATCGGACAACGCCGGCATCTCGGCGGGCTGAGCGGCGGCCTGGTCCGGCACCTTCGCGTCGGCTGCCGGCATGTCGGCAGGCGCTGCGGCCGCGGCGGCGGCAGGTTGCGCGGGTTCCGGTGCGGGCGC
The DNA here is from genome assembly GCF_041103175.1 of Burkholderia sp. Bmkn7. Lineage (NCBI taxonomy): Bacteria > Pseudomonadati > Pseudomonadota > Betaproteobacteria > Burkholderiales > Burkholderiaceae > Burkholderia > Burkholderia sp. Bmkn7. The sequence goes on from NZ_JBGCUH010000002.1 coordinate 2,850,513, forward strand.
TTCCGCGGCGACCGGCGCCGGTTCGGCGGCCTTCGCATCGGCTGCCGGTGCGGGCATCGCGGCCTCGGCTGCGGGCGCCGCGACGACGGCAGCGGCCGGCGTCGTGTCCGCAGCCGGCGCGGCAGCGGCCTGCGCTGCGTTGTCGGTCGCGGCCGGCATCGGCTCCGGCGCCTTGTCGGCGACGGGCTGCACGGGTTCGGGGGCCTTGTCGGCGATTGCCGGTGCGGGTTCGGGCGCCTTGTCGGCGACCGCCGGTGCGGGCTCCGGTACCTTGTCGGCAACCGCCGGTGCGGGCTCCGGTGCCTTGTCGGCGACGGGCTGCATGGGTTCGGGGGCCTTCGTGTCGGCGACCGGCGCGGCAGGCACCGGCGATGCCTTGTCCGCAACGGCCGGCGCGGCGAGCACGGCGGCAGCCGGCACGGCGGCGATCGCGGCCGCCGGTACGACCGAGGCTGCGGGCGCGGCAGCGACAGCGGGTGCGGCAGCCACCGCAGGCGCTGCAGCCACCGCCGGCGCTGCGGCGACGGCCGGTGCCGCGGCTGCAACGGCGGGTTTGGCAACGGCAGGAGCTGCGGCAGCAGCAACAGCCGGTGCGGCAACGGCCGGCGCGGCGGCAACCGGCGCGATCGACGGCACGGGCACGGGTACCGGCACCGACACGGGCGCCGCCTGCACCGAGGTCGTCGCCACCGGGCGGGCCTGCGCCGGTGCCGGCGCGGCAGCGCCCAGCGGCGGCAAGCCCATGCGGTCACGCACGATCGGATCGCGGTACTTCACGTCGTCGGCGACCGTCGCTTCCACGCTCGGCGCCACGTTCGAACGTGCGAGCGGCGTCGTCGTGCCCGGGCACAGATGCCCGGTCGCTTCCACCGCACGCCGGTTCGCGTCGCTCTGGCAGAGCAGCGCGAGCGCCACGTCGGTCAGGCCCATCGCACGGAATTCACGCGCATCGAGACGCCGCACGCAGGCCTGGTCGACCAGCGTCGTGCCGCCCGTCGCGCCGAACCCCGGGAACGACACACCGACGCTCACCGATCCCATGCAGGTATCGGACAGCGTGGTCGTGAGGCCCGGCGCCTGGATCGCGGGGTTCGTCTTGATCGTCTGCGTGCCGGAGTAGTTGACGTTTTCCGACGACTGGGTGTTGTACGGGTTGGTGCCGGGCGCGCCGGACGACTGCAGCGACTGCGGCGTCACGTTCGTGCCGCCGCTCGTGCTGGACGGCATCGTCACGTTCACGTTCACGCTCGAATTGCCGCTGCTGCGAACCCCGCTGGAGCTGGTGGCGTTGCCGCCGCGCGAGCTCGTGGTGTTCGTGTTCATGCTCGAGCCGCCGCCCTGGCTGACTGCCGTCGACGACGTCGACGACTGCGCGCTCGAAGTCGAATCGGCGGTTTGCGCTTGGGCGCCGATCGTGGTCATCGCGAACATCGCAGCGCATGCCACCTTGATCCTGTTGCTGTTCATTTCACTCTCCGGACGAGGTTTTACCTCCCACCCAGGCAACCGTACTAATTCCCCTGATTCCCTTCAGCTTTGCCTGCTTCCCCGAACTGCTTCCAGCCGTTGCCCAGCTGGGACCACGAGCCGGCCGACATGCCCTGCCACTGCTGGGCGTCTGGTCCGCCGATGGCACTGCCCGAAGAAAGCGTTTGTTGTTCTGACGGTTTGGTTGTCTGGTCAGGGTTGTTTGACGTCTGCAAATTCGATTGCACGTCGTTGGCAATACGGTCAGCGCCATACGCCGTCAGAGACGCGAGCATCAGAGCGGCGGCAATCAGTTTCTGCTTCATGCCAACTCCTTACGTGACAACAATGTGGGCAAAAGAGACCAGCGTCGCTGGGAAACTGGTCCCCCCCACACCTGACTAATGACTGCTTCCGGTCGCACTTGAACTGGCGTTGCTTCCGCCCGATGCGGACGGCGAGCCGGCCGGACCGGTACTCCACACGGTCGACGAGTTGTAGTGATTCGAACCCGCGATCGCGCCTGACCCCGCACTGCCGGTCAGCCCAGCGGCACCCGCGTTGGCATTGCCCTGGTCGTTCGCGCTGCTGGCCGTGTAGTGGTTGGCGCCCAGCACGATCGTGGCACTCACCCCTCCCGACAGCGCATTCGCGTTCTCGTTCGTTTTGCTGTTTCCACCGTACGAGCCTGCGGCACCGATACCGCCGCCTGCCGCGAACGCGCCCCCGTTCGTGCCCGAACCGCTGGCCGTCGAGGTCGTGTTGTGGAAAGCGGACGCCGTGCCGGCGGAACCAGCGGGTGTCACCGTACTGCCCGCGTTCGCGCCCGCCGTCGAAGTCGAGTTGCTGGTATAGCTGCCGGAGCCGACCAGAACCGAACCGGAAACACCCGCCGCAACGGACTGTGTCTGGTTGGTCGTGGAGGAACCCGCTGCCAATGCAGCCGACGATATGACGGTGAGCGCTGTCGCGAAAATGACTTTGGCTTTCATAGCAATTCCTTGCTGTGAGTAAGTTCGGCGGTGGCGGAGCCGGGTCTACCCCCATCGAGCGGAACCCGGCATCCGTACCGCCAGCCAATGACGAACGCTACGCGTCGCGGCTTAGTGGTGAACCGTCCAGCCGATCGAGCCGGCGTTCGCGCCGCTGGTGCCGCCTGCTTGTGCGCCGCCGAAGCCGAAACCGCTAACCGACGACGATTGCGTGTGGTTCGTGTACGAGATCGAACCGCTGCCAGGGCCACCTGCAAGTGCGCCGGCTGCACCGAGTGCAGAGCCGGAATCGGTCGCGGTGAAATGGCCGAAGCCGGCAACGCCTGCCATCGTCGAACCGCCGCTCGACGAGCTGCTGCTCGACACCGTGCCGCTGCCTGCGAACGCTGCACCCGAAACCGCCAGAACTGCTGCTGCAATCAGAAGCTTCTTCATGGTCGACTCCAAAACGGCGTGGACGGAGTGAGTCAGGAAGATCGCACGCCATCAACCTTCCTGACTTGAGCAATCCTCGAAATTAAGGATCACTATCGAATTAAGAAATCATGCTGCCTTTTCAATTTCTGTTTTTTGCGAATTTGGCCAGACGAAGCTTAGTCTCGTGTTTTTTGGTTATCCAAATTTTTTTGGTAGGTGTTTTCTATTATTTTTATGAACATTGGATTTATTAAAAACACCATTGCCTGGCAAACCAGAAAGATGCAGATATCTTTCCGGCCCGCGATATTCGATACCCCGCCGGTCGGCGTGCCGGTACGCGGCACTCCATGCCGGAATCGAAAATTCGCGAATACATTAACCACCGCAAATGCAGCGACGTTGAAAACACACCTTTTATTCAGGCGACAACGGGCCTGCATTGCAGCCAGGTGGCATGTCGTCTCCCTGAGCTGTCGACGAAAGGTCTTCCGGATAATCCGGCCGACGGGCGTTCGATCTAATCCAGCCGGCGCCGGCATGGGCCAGGCGCGATCGAAGCGGCCCTGCACGGCCGAAGACGAATCGGCATCACGCTGTCCGGCACGAACAGCCTGATCCATCCCGATGAACTGAATGAAAGTGAGTGTCGCTGTCGCCCGACTGCCGTGCGGCGCGACAACCGCGCCATCACGCGAAGCGCGCGGCGGGCAAGAAACCGGGACAGCGCAACCCGCGATGCTGGCACAGCGTCGCGAGCGTCACCCCGGCCTTTCCGACTACCCCACTGATGCGCAAAGTACGCGCCGATCAACCTACAGCTTATGGTCTTCATCGCCGTTTCCCCGACTGCTTATTGACGAGTTGGCCGCCCCACCTGTTCGTTGCTTCGTGTCGACCGCCCGCCGGTGCGTCCAGTACCGCAAGCAGCGTGCCACACGTTATTCCACCGGAGATTGCGCACGGCAAGCGGCCGCCACGGCAGCCCGCATCGCCGGGAACGACATTTTTTGTTTCAGGAATGTATCGCAATGGCGGTTTGACGCCCTCGGCGCTTGTCGAGCGCCACGACGCAACTGCCGGATTTGACGGACGAATCCGGCTCGCGGCCGTGCGTCTGATGGTCAGATGAACGAGTGTTTCAAACTTGAGAAGCACATGGCCGCGCAAGGCCGGCGGCGCCGGCATTTCCGCTTGCGAACCGTGGGGCGACACGCAAATGGCCCCCTCGCGTGCCATCACAAACGAGAATCGATTCGGCCGACACAATGCCCGGAGGGCCCGGTACATCAGCCTCCTGCATGACGTCGGCACGCGTTTCTCCGGATGACCGAAACGAATTTGATTCATTCGTGAAAATACCGACAGGATCACACGCCGCTCAAGCGTCGAAATAACCGTAAAAATTAAAACTTTCTCACCGGCGTAATAATTAAAACAAATGAAAAAACGCGACCTCGCCCGGACGCCACACAACATTTTTTTACTTTCATTCCTTATCCTTTCACCCACCCGATCTCCAGATTGGCCGCACGTTCGATAAGCGTTTTCAATCCTTTATCCGCTCATTTCTCATTGATGAAACATTCCCGCTCGACATCTGATTGACGAAGCGAATCCCGCAAAAGCCTGATTTATCGCGTTTTTCGTCGTATCGAATCGCATCGATCCGTCAATCGGCATACCGGCTTTTCTGGCCCCACGATTCACGCCTGAAACAGAAGCGCGCATATCACGCTGCAATCTCACCGCCGCGCCCGTGCGCATCGTGCCGACATCGTTCATGGCATGCCGATTGCCTGATATCCGGCTCTCACCGAGCGGCACGCCGTGGCACAAGATCACGAACGGCGGCCTGCTCGTCAATCAGCGTATCGGGGAAAAGGCGATGAAGATCACCACCGATCGATCGACGCTTGCGTCGTTCAAGCTTCAACGGGGTAGTCAGCGAAACCGGAGTGCCTGTCGCGGCGCTTCGTCAACCTCCGTACATGCGAACCGGCGCTTGCCGAAGCGACAACCGTGCAGCGGGATGGAACGCGTGCGCGCCGCCGTCGAGCTGATCGACGTGTTGTTCCCCGAACTGAACGACGAAGGTGAAAGCCATGAATGACAGGGTCACGCTCGAGACGCGCGCCGGGCAGCGTGTCCTCGTCACGGGCGGCGCCGGCTTTCTCGGCAGCTATGTCTGCGAGCGCCTGGTCATGGAAGGCGCATCCGTCACGTGCATCGACAGCCTGCTGACGGGGCGCAAGCTCAACGTCGCCGACCTGAAGGCGTCCGGCCGCTTCGAGTTCGTGAAGGGCGACGTCTCGCTCGGCCTGCCGCAGCTGCAGGTGGACGAGATCTGGAATCTCGCGTGCGCGGCATCGCCGCCCACCTACCAGATCGATCCCGTCCACACGATGATGACGAACGTGCTCGGCACGCACCACTGCCTCGCGCTCGCGCGCAAGACGGGCGCGCGCGTGTTCCAGGCGTCGACCAGCGAGATTTACGGCGACCCGGCCGTGCATCCGCAGACGGAAACCTATCGCGGCAACGTCAACACGATCGGCCCGCGCGCGTGCTACGACGAAGGCAAGCGCGCGGCCGAGGCGCTGTGCTACGACTACTACCGCATGCACGGCATCGACGTGCGCGTCGCGCGCATCTTCAACACCTACGGCCCGCGGATGTCGCCGCGCGACGGCCGCGTCGTATCGAACTTCATCGTCCGCGCGCTCAACGGAGCGCCGCTCGAGATCTACGGCGACGGCATGCAGACACGTTCGTTCTGCTTCGCGACCGATCTCGTCGACGGCTTCTTCTGCCTGATGAGTGCCGAGCGCAACATCGGCACGCCGGTCAACCTCGGCAACCCCGACGAATTCACGATGCTCGAACTCGCGGAGAAAGTGCTCGCGATGACGGGCTCGAAATCGGAGATCCTGTTCCGGCCGCTGCCGATCGACGATCCGCACCAGCGCAGGCCCGACATCTCGATCGCGGCGGCCGAGCTCGGCTGGCGGCCGGCCGTCGATCTCGACGAAGGGCTGCGCCGGACCGTCGACTATTTCAGCCGGGAACTGTGGCTCGAGCCGGTGCTGCGCATGACCGGGGCCACGGCATGAAGGTGCTCGTGACAGGCGGAGCGGGCTATATCGGCAGCCATACCTGCAAGGCGCTCGCGGCAGCGGGACACGAGCCGGTCGCCTACGACAATCTGTCGACCGGCCATCGCGACGCCGTTCGGTGGGGGCCGCTCGTCGCGGCCGACATTCTCGATTGCGACGCGCTGTCGAAGGCATTCGCCGTGCATCGGCCCGACGTCGTGATCCATTTCGCCGCGCTCGCCTACGTCGGCGAATCGGTGCTCGCGCCCGAGCGCTATTACACGGTCAACGTCACGGGCACCTGCACACTGCTGAGCGCGATGCGCGCGGCCGGCGTCGGGCGGATCGTGATGTCGTCGTCGTGCGCGACTTACGGCATTCCGGATGCGCTACCGATCTCGGAACGCACGCCGCAGCGGCCGATCAATCCGTACGGCTTCACCAAGTACGCGATGGAACGGATGGCCGCCGATTTCGAGCGCGCGCACGGAATCAGGTGGGTCGCGCTGCGCTACTTCAACGCGGCAGGCGCGGACCCTGACGGCATGATCGGCGAATGCCACGAACCGGAAACGCACGCACTGCCGCTCGCGATCCGCGCGGCACTCGGCACGGGCGACGCGTTCCAGGTGATGGGCACCGACTACCCGACACCCGACGGCTCGGCGATTCGCGACTACGTGCACGTGAGCGACCTCGCCGACGCGCACCTGCAGGCGACCGCCTATCTGTGCGGCGGCGGCCACAGCGTCGCGTTGAATCTCGGCACCGGCAAAGGGACGTCGGTGCTCGACGCGCTGCGCGCCGTCGAAGCCGTGACGGGCCGCCGCGTGCCGACGGTGACGGCCGCGCGCCGCCCGGGCGACCCGCCCGAGCTGTACGCCGACGCCACGAAAGCCGCGCTCGTGCTCGGCTGGCGGCCGCGTTTCACCGCGATCGAACCGATGGTCGAACACGCCGCGGCCTGGTTTCAGAAAGCACTGCAAGTCGAATCCGGCAAGTGAGCCAGTTTCCTTGAACGCCACCCAGGGGAATCACCATGAATGTGCGGATCGCCATCGTCGGCACCGGTTACGTCGGGCTGGTGAGCGGCGCGTGCTTTGCGGATCTCGGGCATGACGTCGTCTGCATCGACAACAATCGCGGCAAGATCGACGCGCTGAACGAAGGCCTCATGCCGATCTACGAACCGGGCCTCGACGCACTCGTCGCACGCAACGTCGAACGCGGCACCCTGCGCTTCAGCAGCGACCTCGCGGCGAGCGTGTGCGACCGCGACGCGGTATTCATCGCGGTCGGCACGCCGACGCTGCCGGGCACCGACCAGGCAGACCTGCAGTACGTCGAGGCAGCCGCGCGCGAGATCGCGTCGAACCTGACCGGTTTCGCAGTCGTCGTCACGAAGTCGACGGTGCCGGTCGGCACCAACCGGGTCGTCAAGCAGATCGTCGAACGCCACGCGCCGGCAGGTGTCGACGCGGCGATCGCATCGAATCCGGAGTTCCTGCGCGAAGGCTCGGCGATCGACGATTTCATGCATCCGGACCGCGTCGTGTTCGGCGCCGAGCATCCGCGCGCGATCGAGATCATGAAGGCCATCTATGCGCCGCTCGAAGCGACGGGCCACCTCGTGCTCGCGACCGAGATCGAAACGGCCGAACTCGTGAAATACGCGGCGAATGCGTTCCTCGCGGTGAAGATCAGCTACATCAACGAGATCTCGGACCTGTGCGAAGCGGTCGGCGCCGATGTCGAACTGGTCGCGAACGGGATGGGACTCGACCGCCGCATCGGCGCATCGTTCCTGAAGGCCGGCCCCGGCTGGGGCGGCTCGTGCTTTCCGAAGGACACGCGCGCGCTGAAGGCGACGGCGTCCGAACACGCGGTGCCGCTGCGCATCGTCAGCGCGGCGATCGAATCGAACGCGCTGCGCAAGGAGCAGATCCTGCGCCGCATCGAGAAGGCCTGCGGCGGCTCGATCAAGGACAAGCGCATCGCGGTGCTCGGCCTCACGTTCAAAGGCCAGACCGACGACGTGCGCGAAAGCCCGAGCATCGACGTGATCCAGCTGCTCGTCGGCGCGGGCGCGCATATCCGCGCGTACGACCCGGCGCGTCCGCACGAAGCGTCGCGGCTGCTGCCGCAGGTATTCATGGAGGGTTCCGCGATCGACGCGGTGCGCAGCGCGGACGCCGTCGTCGTGATGACCGAATGGAAGGCGTTCGAGGCCCTCGATCTCGCCGACCTCGCGGATCACATGGCCGATCCCGTGATGCTCGACATGCGCAACCTGTTCAGCGAACGGCTGGCCGTCGACAGCGGCTTTCGCCGCTACGAACGCGTGGGCCGCTCGTGCGGCGAACGCACGCCGGCGGCCCCGGAACCGGAACAACAGCACGCCAGCGAGGACACCCGGCCGCAACGCGGCCTGCTTCAAGACTGATGATCTGACCTTGACGGGAGAACACCATGAAGAAGCTGGTCGCGTCGCTTGCCGGCGGCTCCGTGCCGGATACCGCCGATACCGCCGATACCAACGAAACCGACACCGAGGCCGTTCGCACCGACTCGCAGCAGGCAGACGTCCCGCTCGTCGTCCCGTTGATGGACGGCGGGACCAGGATCGTCTTCCACATCCTCGCGCTGTGCTGGTTCGTCGCGCTGGGCATCTTCTGGCGCTGGTGGCTGCGCGACGAGCACTACGTCGACGCATTCCGCTTCGGCGTCAACTGCTTCGTGCTGTTCTGGACCACCTTCATTCCCGGCTACTTTATCTTCATCATCCGCTCGGCGGTCGTGCCGAACCCCGCGCTGCCGGTGCCGCGCGACTGGCGCGTCGCGATGGTCGTCACCAAGGCGCCGTCGGAGCCGTTCGACATCGTCCGCACGACGCTGCTCGCGATGCTCGACCAGACCTACCCGCACGATACGTGGCTCGCGGATGAAGACCCGTCGCCCGAAACGCTCGACTGGTGCCGCGAGCACGGCGTATTCGTATCGACGCGGCGCGGCATCGCCGCGTACCACCGCGCGAGCTGGCCGCGCCGCACCAGATGCAAGGAAGGCAATCTCGCGTACTTCTACGACATGGTCGGCTACGACCACTACGATTTCGTATCGCAGCTCGACGCCGACCACGTGCCGACCCGCACCTATCTCGAGGAGATGCTGCGGCCGTTCGTCGATCCGGAAGTGGGCTACGTGTCGGCACCGAGCATCTGCGACAGCAACGCGGCCGAGAGCTGGAGCGCACGCGGGCGCGTGAACGTCGAGGGGCCGCTGCACGGCACGATGCAGGCAGGTTATGCGGGCGGGCTCGCGCCGCTGTGCATCGGCTCGCACTATGCGGTGCGCTGCCGTGCGCTGCGCGAGATCGGCGGGCTCGGGCCCGAGCTCGCCGAGGATCACTCGACCACGATGATCTTCAATTCGAAGGGCTGGCGCGGCATGCACGCGCTGAACGCGATCGCGAACGGCGAAGGGCCGCGCACGTTCGGCGACCTCGCCACGCAGGAGTTCCAGTGGTCCAAGAGCGTGATGATCATCATGCTGCGCTACACGCGCCACTATTTCACGGGGCTGCCGCTGAAGCTGAAGGCGCAGTTCCTGTTCTGCCAGCTGTGGTACCCGCTGTGCGCGCTCGCGATGGCCGGCGGCGTCGTGATTCCGGTCGTCGCGCTGCTCACCGGCCGCGTGTGGGCGCACGTCGACTACCTCACGTACCTCACCTACGCGCTGCCGCTGGCCGTGCTGCTCCTGTGCGTCGTGACCTGGGCCACGCGTTCGACCCAGTCGTGCCGCCCGCTGAATACGAAACTGCTGTCGTGGGAAGGGCTGTCGTTCGTGTTCGCGCGCTGGCCGTGGGTCGTGCTCGGCTGCGCGTCGGCGGTGTTCGACTTCGTGCGCGGCAAGGAATTTCCGTTCAAGGTCACGCCGAAGGGCGGCACGATCGAACAGGACGCGCCGCTGCGCGTGGTCGCGCCGTACCTGCTGATCTCGCTGTTCTGCAGCTTGCCCGTCGTCACGGTCGAGAACCCGCGCAATGCCGCGGGCTTCTATCTGTTCTCGACACTGACGAGCATCCTGTATCTCGTGATCGCGGCCGTCGTCGCGGTGAATCACGGCAGGGAGCAAGGGCTCGAATGGTCGGCGTTCCGGCAGATGTTCTTCAGCCGCCTGCCGGTGCGCAACGCGCTGTTCGTGTTCGCGCTCGCGATGCTGCTCGCGGGCATCGGGCTGCGCGCGCCGAAAGGCTGGCAGGCGATGATGTGGCGCTCGGGCCTGCCGGCCGTGGTCGCGCCCGCGCCGGGCGAGCCGGTGAAGCAGCCCGAACTCGGCGCTTACGATCCCGACAACACGCTCGCGGCCAACCGGGATCTCGCGTTCGACCATGTGTTCGTGTCGTGGAACGCGCCCGACATCCGCGCGGAAATCGACGCAGCCTACCGGAACGCGCAGGCGCGGAACCGCTCGCTGATGCTGACCGTCGAGCCCTGGGCGGCGAGCGACACGCGCCCGGGCGCGCTGCTCGCGGATATCGCGCACGGGCGCTACGACGCGCAGATCACGGCCACCTGCTCGGCGCTCGCCGCGTTGAAGGGCCCCGTGTTCATGCGCTGGGGCCACGAGATGGAGGCCGACACCGGGCGCTATCCGTGGGCCATCGGCGATGCGCCGGCCTACGTGGATGCGTACCGGCGCGTCGTGACGACGTGCCGCACGATGACCGACCAGCTCCGCTACGTGTGGTCGCCGGCCGGCAACCGGAACCTCGACGACTATTTTCCGGGCCGCGGTTATGTGGACGCCGTCGGCCTGTCCGTGTTCGACTGCCCGCGCTGCGCGACCTGGCCGGCCGGCGGCCATGCGTCCGCCGCGAGCATCCTGCGGACAAAATACGAGCGGGTGACCGATTACGGGCTGCCGGTGATGATCACGGAGCTCGGCGTCGACGGGTCCGGTTCGCGCAAGCGCGAGGCACTCGACGAACTCCAGCGGTCGCTGTGGCGCTATCCGCTGCTGAAGGCGGTCGTGTATTTCAACGCGGTCGATACGCCGGGCGCGTGGCCGGTGCATTACGTGCCGGACTGGCGGATCGCGCCGACGTTCCTGCAGACGACGGTGGTCGCCCGATGAAATGACCGGTGACCGGCGACCGGCCGCGCGCCGGCTGCCGGCCGTCAGCCGAGCAGTTCCTTCTTCCGCAGCTGCACGACGTCGCGCATCGGCGGCGCGCCGAACAGCCGGCTGTATTCGCGGCTGAACTGCGACGCGCTTTCGTAGCCGACGACGGCCGCCACCGACCCGACATCGCCGCCCTGCCGCAGCAACAGCCGCCGCGCCTCGTGCAGCCGCAGCTGCTTCTGGTACTGCAGCGGGCTCAGCGTCGTGACGTGCTTGAAATGGTGGTGCAGCGACGACACGCTCATGTTGACTGCCTGCGCGAGCGACTCGACGCGCATCGGCTCCGCGAAGTGATCGCGGAGCCATTCGATCGCGCGCGCGATCCGGTGCGTCTGGCTGCCCGCGATCGCCATGTGCCGCAGCCGCGTGCCCTGCCCGCTCGTCATCAGCCGGTACAGCAGTTCCTTTTCGATCAGCGGCGCGACGACCGGAATGTCGGCCGGCGTATCGAGCAGCCGCGTCAGGCGCAGCGCGGCATCGAGCAGCGGCGGCGTGAGCTCGGCGAGCGCGATCCCCTCGCCTTCGGGGCCGGCGTCGGGTTCGGGCAGCCGCATCTCGGCCGCGAGCTCGACGATGCGCTGCGGATCGAGCGTCAGCGACAGGCACAGGTAAGGCGCTTCCGGCGACGCGTGTGTCACGCGCGACAGGATCGGCAAGTCGATCGATGTAATCAGGCAATTCTGCGTGTCGTATTCGTAAGCCTGGCCGGCGACGATCACGCGCTTCGCGCCCTGCGCGGCGATCACGAGCGCGGCGCGCGACACGCCGCAGCCGAGATCGACCGGCCGCGAATGCCGGTGCAGCATCAGGCCCGGCACGGCCGTCGAATGCGAGCCGTCCGCCGGCGCGAAACGGCCGATCAGCGTCGCCAGCTCGCGCCGCCCGGATTCGCGCGACGTCACGATATCGGTCATGTCCATGACACTTCCTCGATAGATTTCCCCATGTCGCGGGAGCATAGCGAAACCGCCCGGAGCCTGCCGGGGATTTGCAGGATTGTTCAATAAATTTGCAGGATTGGGTAGACGCAAAAACCGGCGCCTCGCGCACACTGCCCGCTAACCGGGCGCATGCCGGGTTTTCCCCACGGAGACAATCAAAATGCCAACCTCGTTTGTCCTGAACGGCAAGAACGTCACGCTCGACGCCGATCCGTCGATGCCCGTCCTCTGGGCGATTCGCGAACACGCGGGACTCACCGGCACGAAGTTCGGCTGCGGCATGGCGCAGTGCGGCGCGTGCACGGTACATCTCGAAGGCCAGGCCGTCCGCTCGTGCGTGCTGCCGCTCGCCGGCATCGCGGGCAAGCACATCACCACGATCGAAGGACTGCAGAGCAAGCCCGCGCAGGCCGTGCAGGCCGCCTGGGTCAAGCTGCAGGTGCCGCAGTGCGGCTACTGCCAGTCCGGCCAGATCATGTCGGCCACCGCGCTGCTCGAACAGAACCCGAAGCCGACCGACGCGGACATCGACGCCGCGATGAACGGCAACCTGTGCCGCTGTGCGACCTACGCCCGCATCCGGGCGGCGATCCACGACGCGGCCGCGACGCTGGGAGCCTGACCATGACGATCGAACTCGACAACACCGGGTCGGTGCGTCCGTCGCGCCGCACGTTCCTGAAGGCCGCGGGTGCCGCGGCCGCCGTCAGCCTGACCATCGGCTTCGAATGGGCCGGCCTCGGCCGCCGCGCGCTGGCCGCGACCGCGCCCGCCGCGGACTTCGCGCCGAATGCGTTCCTGCGCATCACGCCCGACGGCGCCGTCACGGTCATCGCGAAGCACGTCGAAATGGGCCAGGGTGCGTATACGGGCATCGCGACGATCGTCGCCGAGGAGCTCGATGCCGACTGGTCGACCGTGCGCGTCGAAAGCGCGCCGGCCGATGCGAAACGCTACGCGAACCTCGCGTTCGGCACGATGCAGGGCACGGGCGGCAGCTCGGCGATGGCGAACTCGTGGCAGCAACTGCGCGAAGCGGGCGGCAAGGCCCGCGCGATGCTGGTGTCGGCAGCGGCGGCCCGCTGGAAGGTTCCGGCCGGCGAGCTGACGACCGCCAACGGCGTCGTCACGCACGCGAAGAGCGGCAAGAAGGCCGCGTACGGCACGCTCGTCGCCGACGCGTCGAAGCTGCCGGTGCCGGACAATGTCGTGCTGAAGCAGCCGGCCGATTTCAAGCTGATCGGCCATCGGATTCCGCGCGTCGACGCGTCGCCGAAATCGAACGGCACCGCGCATTTCACGCTCGACACGACCTTCCCCGGGATGCGGGTCGCGCTGCTGCAGCGCCCGCCGCGCTTCGGCGCCACGGTGAAATCGTTCGACGCGACAGCCGCCAAGGCCGTGCCGGGTGTCGTGTCGGTCGTGCAGGTGCCGGGCGGCATCGCGGTCGTCGGAACCGGCTTCTGGGCCGCGAAACAGGGTCGCGACGCGCTGAAGGTCGAATGGGACGAAGCGCACGCCGAAAAGCGCGGCTCCGACGAGATCATGCGCGAATACCGGCAGCTCGCCGACAAGCCGGGCACGTCGGCACGCAAGGACGGCGATGCCGACGCGGCGATCGCGGGCGCCGCGCGCAAGGTCGGCGCGACGTACGAATTCCCGTATCTCGCGCACGCGCCGATGGAGCCGCTCGACGCGGTCGTCAAGCTGACGGCGGACAGCTGCGAAATCTGGGCCGGCGACCAGTTCCAGACGGTCGACCAGGCCAACGCGGCCAGGACGGCCGGCCTGAAGCCCGAACAGGTGCGGATCCACACGCTGTACGCGGGCGGCAGCTTCGGCCGGCGCGCGAACGCGTGGTCCGACTACGTGGTCGAGGCCGTGTCGATCGCGAAGGCGCTCGGCGCTGACGGCAAGCCCGTCAAGCTGCAATGGACGCGCGAGGACGACATCCAGGGCGGCTTCTACCGGCCGATGTACTTCCACAAGCTCGACGCGGGGCTGACTGAGGACGGCAAGCTGGTCGGCTGGCGCCACCGGATCGTCGGCCAGTCGATTCTCGCCGGCACGCCGTTCGAAGCGTTCATGGTCAAGAACGGCATCGACGCCACCTCGGTCGAGGGCGCGGCAAACCTGCCGTACGCTGTGCCGAACGTGTCGGTCGAACTCACCACCACCAAGGTGGGCCTGCCCGTGCTGTGGTGGCGCGTGGTCGGCAGCTCGCACACCGCGTATGCCGTCGAGGCGTTCATCGACGAAGCCGCGCACACGGCGGGCAAGGATCCGTACGCATTCCGCCGCGACCTGCTCGCGAAGGAGCCGCGCATGCGCGCGGTGCTGGACCTGGCCGCGCAGAAGGCCGGCTGGGATCCGGCCAAGCCGCTGCCGAAGGGCCGCGGGCGCGGGATCGCCGTCGCCGAGGCGTTCAAGAGCTATGTCGCGCAGGTGGCCGAGGTGTCGGTCGATGCGGACGGCAAGGTGAAGGTCGAGCGCGTGGTGTGCGCGGTCGATTGCGGGATCGCGATCAATCCCGACATCGTCGCCGCGCAGATGGAGGGCGGCATCGGCTTCGGGCTCGGCGCGGTGATGCACAGCGCGATCACGCTGAAGGACGGCCAGGTCGAACAGCGCAACTTCGACGGCTACCACGTGCTGCGCATCGCGGAGATGCCGAAGGTCGAGGTGCATATCGTGCCGTCGGCCGAAGCGCCGACCGGGGTCGGTGAGCCGGGCGTCGCGCCGGTCGGGCCTGCGGTCGCGAACGCGATCTTCGCGGCAACGGGCAAGCGGCATTACGTGCTGCCGTTCGATTCGGCGGATAGCGCGAAGGCTTGACGGCGGGGCGACACGCCGGCCGCGGGGCGGAGACGCCCTGCGGCCGGCGTTTTCAATGCATCGCGGGAATGTCGTGCTTGTTCGAGCCGACGCCGCCCGACCTCGCGCGGCCCTTCCGCCCCCCTTACTCCTGCTCGACTTCCGGCCAAAGCCTCGGAAACAGAAACCGGAGGCTGCTCAGCGGCAATCCGAACGAAAGTTCACCTCGATGCGAAGGCGAAGTCAGCAGAGCGCAGTCGCCACCGGGGTATCGCGCACGGCAAGCAACCGCTGCGACGAATCGACGAGTGCGGCGGCCTGCTCGAGCAGCGGATCGAGTACGCGATCTTCGGAAAACAACGGCTCGAAGGTGGCGACGGTCGTCATGCTTCCGTGCAGGGTTTCATGTAGGGTTCGATGTCGGCAATTTTGGCCACTTATGTCACTGATTCATATTGATTTTCCATCGACCCGTGTAGGGTTCGATGTAGGGTTCGATGTCGTGTTCCCATCCCCTGCCGCCGATCCGGATCGCGCACATGTTGCCCCCGGCTCCCCCCGCGTTACGTCAGACGTAACGCCCGTAACGTCGGCCGCCGATGCTACGTAACAATCCTTCACCTTTGCTCTGACCCTTTCCCTACCCGCGGCACGCCGCTCCTTGAAAATTCTTTTAAATTCAAGGCCACAGTGCCGTCCGCTCGGGTGCCGCCCCCTGTCGTGACACGACGATCCCTTCCCTGGCCCGGAAGTTGCAGCACAGGACCCGCAAACACTCCTTTATGGACATGCGAGGGCCACCATGGATTGCAAATACCTGTACATCGACAACATAAAAATCAACTTCGTGCGCCGCACGATCGAAATCGACAACAAGATCGTCGACGTCACGCCGCGTGAATTCGACGTCGTCGAATTCCTGCTCGACAACATGAACAAGATCGTGCCGCGGCAGGCAATCCAGGAAGCCGTGTGGGGCCGTGAACTCGGCGTGTCGTCGCGCACGCTCGACACCCATATCTCGCGTATCCGCTCGAAGCTGCAACTCGATCACGACAAGAACCTGCGGATCATTCCGATCTATGCGGTCGGCTATCGCCTGGTGCTGTTCGGTGCGGCGATGACGCACGTCGAGCGCCACGAAGCCGCGCCGATCCTGCGCGCGACACCGCAAGCCGTGATGGCCGCCGACTACGCCTGACGATTTACCCGCGAGCCGCATGCGTGCGGCTCGCCTGCCAAGCTCCCCCCACCGCGCTGCGCCGATCCGCAGCGCTTCGCGGCACGCCCGTCGGGCGCGGCACGCACGCCGCCCGGCCCGCCAGCCAGTCGCGACCCGACCGCCGCCTCCGGGCGGCGGTCGCTTTTGGGCGCCGGCGGCCGCGCGACACCGCGCTTCGTCACGCGTCGTCGCGTCCGCTCGTGCCCCCGCCGATACCCGCGACTACGGAATCCGGCGTGACACACGACCCTCGCCGTTCCTACAATCGACCCGGTAGCCGCGCGCCCACCGCGCCGCCGGCCCGGAACGAACGGAACGAACGGAACGATCATGAAGATGCGCGATTCGCGAATCGCCGTCGCCTGCCTTTGCGCGTTGGCCGCGCTGGTCGCACTCGTGTGCACCGCGCCGCCCGTTGCGCACGCGGCGAACGACACCACGCTTCACGCCGCGTCGATGACGCCGGGCGATCCGGATGACGGCAGCGCCGGTCGCGACACGCCGCCCGCACGCCGGCGCCGGATGGATGCCGCTGCAACCACGCCGCCCGATCGCGTGCGCCGGCAAGCTTCGCCGGCGGCCTCCGCCGATCCGCCTTCGTGCCATGCCCGGCCCGTGATGACGATGTGTCGCGGCCTCCACTCGAACGACGCGAAGCGGCGCTGCATGCGCTGCCTCGATCAGTAACGACGCGCAACGCGCCGCCTCATGCGGCGCGTTGCGCCTCCAGCCACGCCTGGAACATCAGCACCGTCCACAGCTGGTGCTGCCAGTTCATCCGGCCGGTCACGTGCTGCCGCCACAGACGTTCGACCGCGTCCGCATCGAAATAGCCTTCCTCGCGCAACCGCGACGGCCGCAGCAGCGCCTCGGCCCAGTCGCGCAGCGCGCCGCGCAGCCAGTGATCGACGGGCGCGCAGAAGCCCTGCTTCGGCCGGTCGATCAGCGCGGACGGCACGTAGCGGTCGAGCAGCCGGCGCAGCAGCGCCTTCGATTGCCCTTCCGGCAAGCGCACGTGCGCCGGCACGCGCCACGCGAATTCGACGACGTGATGATCGAGGAACGGCATGCGCGTTTCGAGGCTCACCGCCATCGCCGCGCGATCGACTTTCGCGAGGATGTCGGTCGGCAGGTACGTGAGCGTGTCGATCGCCATCGCCTGCTCGGCGAAGCTCAGGTGCGCGGGCCACGCGGATACGGTGTCGAGCGGCGTCGCCGGCTCCTGCCCCGACAGCGCGAGGCGCTCGGGATGATGCACCGACGACATCAGCAGCCGGTACAGCCCGATGCGGCTCTCGGCGGTCATCACGTGGCCGAGCTTGTGCAGGCGATCGCCGATGCGCGCCGCCGATTCGCGTGCCTCCACGCCGCCCCACGCCCCCTGCGCGACGGCCGCAAGCTGATCCGCGTGATCGGGCCGCAACGCATGCAGCGCGGCGGCGATCCGCGCGCGCACGGCGCCCGGCACGCGATGCAGCTTGCGCCACAGGCGCGGCGTCAGGAAATAGCGCGTATAGCCGCCGAACAGCTCGTCGCCGCCGTCGCCGGACAGGCTCACCTTCACGTGCCGGCGCGTCAGCTCCGACACGAGAAAGGTCGGGATCTGCGACGCATCGGAAAACGGCTCGTCGTAGATCGACGGCAGCTTCGGCACGACGCCGAGCGCGTGGTCGGCCGTGACGTAGAGCTCGGTATGGCGCGTGCCGAGATGGCGCGCGACGGCCTTTGCATAACCGGCCTCGTCGTAGCCGGCCTCATGGAAGCCGATCGTGAACGTATCGACCGGTGTCGACGATTGCGCCTGCATCAGCGCGACGATCGTCGACGAATCGATGCCGCCGGACAGGAACGCGCCGAGCGGCACGTCGGCTTCCATCTGCCGCGCGACGGCCTGGCGCAGGACCGCGTCGAGCTGGCCCACCGCGTCGTCGGCACTGCCCTCGAACGGCTGCGCGCGACCGTCCTCGATCACCTGTTCGAGCGTCCAGTACGCACGCAGGCGCGGCGTGTCGCGCGCATGCTCGAACTGGATATACGTGCCGGGCGGCAGCTTGTGGATGCCGCGATAGATCGTATGCGGCGCGGGTACGCTCGACTGGCGCAGGTACAGGCACAGCGCATCGCGATCGATCGCGCCGTCGAAGCCCGGATAACCGCGCAGCGCCTTCAGTTCGGACGCGAACACGAGCGCGTCGCCGATCCGGCCGTAGTAGAGCGGTTTTTCGCCGATCCGGTCGCGCGCGAGCGTCAGCACCCGCGATGCACGATTCCACAGCGCGAACGCGAACATGCCGGTCGCGCGCCGCAGCGTCGCGTCGACACCCCACGCGACGATCGCCGCGATCAGCACCTCGCTGTCGGAGTGGCCGCGCCACGCCGGTGCGCGCCCCGCGCGCTCGAGTTCCGCGCGCAGTTCGCGATGGTTGTAGATTTCGCCGTTGAAGACCATGACGTAGCGACCGCACGCGGATGCCATCGGCTGTCGGCCGTGTACCGACAGGTCGACGATCGCGAGCCGCCGGTGGCCGAGCGCGATGCCGGCTTCCGGGTCGACCCAGATCCCCTGCCCGTCCGGCCCGCGATGCGCAAGGCTCGCCGTCATGCGCGCGAGTGTGCCGCGCGCTGTCTCCTCATCGCAGGCGACGCTATTCAAAAAGCCGTCGATTCCGCACATTGATTTGTCCGCCCCTGTTGACCAGTTCCGTCACGCACGGCGCAACCTCGCGGCCCGCCGTCCGGCGTGACGACCGGGCCATATTACGAAGAAATAAATCAGCAATAATTCATAGGTGAACTCGCCAATCACTCGAAAAAAACGCTGTCAAGCATCGTGTGCGGAGCGCGTCGGCGCGCGCGGCCGCAGCGGCCCGTCGGGCCGGCGACGCGCGGGCCGGCCCGACGGTCATCGGTCACGGAAAAAACGGGGACGAACGCGACGGACGCGCGGCGTCAGGACGGCAGCCGGCGGGCCGCCAGGTATGCGAGCTGCGCGCGGTTCTGCACGTTGAAGAGTTTTTCGAGCGAGCGGATATGGTGGCCGACCTTGTGCAGCGACGTGCGCAGCGCACTCGCGATCTCCTGGTCGGACAGACCATGCACGAGACGGTCGAGCACCTGTAGTTGCTCGTCACCGAGCGCGAAGCCGCGCATGCGCGCGATGCGTGCCTCGAGGAACGGCAGCGCGACACGATGCACCGCGAGGCTGACCGACAGCGCGCCGCCGATCACGCGATCGTCGATCCATTCGGTGCCGTGGGTCTCCGACGTCACGTTCACCGCGACACGCAGGTCGAGGCGCGGCGCCGACAGGCCGAACAGCACGCCGCTGTTCATCGCGTGCGCACGCAGATGGCCGGCGAGCGCCAGCATCTTGCGGTCGCCGCTGCCCTGCGCGGCCGCCTCGATCTCGTCGAGCTGCCACGCAACCGGAAAGCCGCTCTGCCGCACCTGCGCGAACCGCGGGTCGCTCTCGTAGAGCATGCCCTCGAAAAATGGCTGCATGAACGTCGCGGGAGCGAGGTCGCGAAGCAGGTGCGCGCACAGGATGCGCCGCCCGATCATTTCGAAAGCGCCATAACCGAGCGTGCTGAAACCGATTTGCCGCAAGCGCGCATGGCATAACGCGAAATCGGCCAAAGCCGGGTCGGTTTTACCGAATTCGATTTGCGCGCCGGTAAAAACGTCGTGCCCGATTGCCTGATATTCATTCGAATAAGCCGCGGCCGTTGCGATATCGGCCTGCGAAAACCACTCGACGCGTGGTGCGCCGTCAGCGTATGTCATGAGGAGCCCGCCCTTTCCCAATATATGAACCTGCGCCCCGTCACGATCTGGTCTTGTCTCGATGGATTTTCTGGTCTTCGTTATTTGCGTGCGAATAGGAATCTTCCGCCGCCATTAGTATTACGGCATATTACGCGTACACAAGCGTTTTTGTACAATGCCCCGCGCTGCGTCATGGATGACGATCCGCGCATATCACACCGATGCTCGATCGCACCGCCGCGACGGCCATACACGATACGGCCGCCGCCAGGCGTTATGCGTCGATTCCGAGGGATGGCACATGTCCGACATTGCATTGCATGAAGAAGCGGTCGCCTCAACCTTTCCCCACCCGTCGCACGGGCCGGGCGCATGCCCCGACGTGCTGCGGGAGCGCCCCGTGCAGGTCGTCTGGTGCGACGACGTGAAACGCGGCGACGTCACGCAGCCGCACGCGCCGAAACTCGGCGTGGCCGATACGCTCGCGCACGCGCAGAGCACGGCCGAGCGCAGCCGGATCGTCGCAAGCCTGCTGCACCTGACGGGCTTCTCGACGTTCGCGTACTTCGCGCTCGAATTCGCGCACGAGCGGGTAGAAAGTCTCTACCTGCACGAAGCATTCACGCCGTCCACCTATCGCGGCGACTACGTGCGCCACCACCATCACGACGTCGATCCGCGCACGCTCGGCGCACGCGTATGCAACATGCCGATCGTGTGGGACCTGCAGCAGTTGCGCCGCGAACACCGCGAGCGCGACGCCGGCCCGCGCGCGACGCCGGCCGCGCTCGAAGGCTTCCTGCAGACGATGCAGGACGACGGGATGTGCAGCGGCATCATGTATTCGATGGCCGTGCCCGGCACGCGGCTGCATGCGTTCATGAGCTTCACCGCGCCGCGCCGCACGCGCGAATGGATCACGCCGGCGACGATCGAGCAGGCGCTGTCGATCGGACTGTCGGTACACAAGTTCGCGTCGCCGCAGTTGATCTCGACCTCGCGCGAGCGCGCGGTGAACGGGCTCACGCCGTTCGAGCAGGAACTGCTGCTCGGCATTGCCGAAGGCGCATCCGACAAGGAGATCGGCCGGCGCCTCGACACCAGCGCGCACAACGTCGACTATCACCTGCGCAAGCTGCGCAAGCGCTTCGGCGTCGCGAACCGGATCCAGCTCACGTACCTGACGTCGAAGCTCGAATTGATCTGACCGTCGCGCAGCGCGTGCGACGTACCGCAAGCAAGCGCGTAAACGCACATGCCGGCCACGGAGGCCGGCATGTGCGGGTTGCGGCGCGGTGCCGGGCCCGGCGCCGCTTCCGGGCAGACGGCCTGCGTTACTTCAGCAGCGTCATCTGCACCACCTTGACGATCACGAGACCGACCGCGATCACGAGATAGCCGCGCAGCACGGCCATCCAGATTCGCGTCGCCAGCGTCATGTTCTGCGGCTCGAGCGTATCGAGCGGCGGCATGCGCCACGTGTCGCGCAACGTGCGATCGATGGCCGGTTCGATCACGCGCTTGTTGCGACGGATCAATACCGTCGCGATATAACCCGTGATCGCGAGCACGGTGCCGCCGACCAGCACGTCGATGATCGCTTCGCCGCTGATATCCGGATACATCACCGACGCAGTGAGGATGATCGACAGCAGCACGAGCACCCAGATCACCGCACCGGTGAACACGTTGAGCTTCGTCGAGTTGACCCACGGGCCGAGCACCTGGCGGTCGTTGCACAGCACCAGCAGGAACACCGTCGCGCTCGGCAGCAGCACGCCCGCGAGCGTCTGCACCGCTTCCGTCAGCAGTCCGAGCGGGCTGCCCGGAATCAGCACGAGCGTGGCCGCGGCCGCGACGATGCCGAAATACACGAGATAGAAACCCTTCGCGTCGGACACGCCGCGGTGCAGCGAGTGGCGGATCTTGAACACGTCGCCGATCGCATAGGCCGTCGACAGCGACACGGCCGCAGCGCCGATGATGCACGCGTCGAGCAGCGCCACCGCGAACAGCGTTGCGCTCGTGCGGCCGGCATACTTCTCGAGGCCCGCGATGATGCCGCCCGCGTCGGTGAAGTTGCCGGCTTCCGGATGCCCGTTGAACAGCGCGGCGCTGAAACCGATCATGGCGACCGCACCGATCAGCACGAACACGATGCCGATCCACAGGTCGGCCTTTTCATACTTCATGAAGCGCGGCGTGATGCGCTTGTCGATCACGTAGCTCTGCTGGAAGAACAGCTGCCATGGCGCGACGGTCGTGCCGACGATGCCGATCACGAGCAGCATCACGTCCGACAGCTTCGCGTGCGCGGGCCAGTTCGGCACGAAGAAATCGCGCGTCATCTGCGCGACGGGCGGATGGATCGACACGAGCACCGGCACGAGCAGCAGGCTCAGCACGCACAGCCCGATCGCGAACCGCTCGAAGCGCCTGAAATCCCCGGTACTCACCGCGGCCATGGTCAGCGCCGCGGCCACGCACACGCCGGCG
The DNA here is from genome assembly GCF_041103175.1 of Burkholderia sp. Bmkn7. NCBI lineage: Bacteria > Pseudomonadati > Pseudomonadota > Betaproteobacteria > Burkholderiales > Burkholderiaceae > Burkholderia > Burkholderia sp. Bmkn7. Next base: position 2,872,906 of record NZ_JBGCUH010000002.1, read on the forward strand.
ACCTTCGGCAGCCCGAAGAAATCCAGCACGAACGTGATGCCGATGAACTCGGTGACGATGGTGAGCGCATTGAGCAGGAACAGGTCGATCACGCTGAACGCGCCCCAGAACTTGCCGAAGCGCTCGAAGATCAGCCGTGCATGCCCGACGCCCGTCACCGCGCCGAGGCGCAGCACCATTTCCTGGTTCACGTACAGCACGGGCACGAGCAGCAGCAGCGTCCACAGCAGCGTCGTGCCGTAGTTCTGGCCGGCCTGCGTGTAGGTGCCGAATGCGCCGGCGTCGTTGTCGCCCACCATCACGATGAGGCCCGGGCCGATGATCGCGAGCAGCGTGCGCAGGCGCGCCCACCACGAGCCGCGCGTGCCGGTGTCGTGATGCGCGATCGTACCGAGCGCACCGCGGATGTCGCCAAGGTGGGCCTCGTCGAGCACGGCGGCGCGTTCGACGGCGATCGGTGGAGAAACGTTGGATGGCGTGGACATGATGTGTTCCGTACGGCTAATGGTTATCTGGTGAGCGTGCGACCTTGGGATGCGCGCGGGGCGACCGCCCGATGGCGGCCGCGCGTGCGCATGCCGAGGCGCGCTCGGCGCGTCTTTCAGCGAATCAGCGATTTCAGCCGGTTCAACAGGCGGGAGAACACCCGCGGACGGGCGTCGAGCATCAGCATCGCGTCGTAGTCGTTGCGCGATTCCGTGACGTGCGGGAGATTCGACAGCAGAAGGCCGAAGTTCATGATCTGGCTCCGTGCGGCGACGGCGAGCGTGCCGGCCGCGTGGTGGGCGCGGGGCCAGTCCGGCGCCTGAACGACGTGTCAGGCTAGTCGGCCGGATTGTCCCTGCGACCCGGGTTCAAAAGGGTCTGTGTGTGCAACGGGCATAAGGGACAACTGTCACTGTCGTTCATGGCGGCTCCTGTGCGGTGTTCCGGAGAACACGGTTGACCGCCGTCAGGCGTGCGGGCCGGCATTCGCGCGCCACGGAAAGGCGTGCGCGAACGCGGCCGCCTGCCAGGCGGCGGTGAAACCGGGCGGCGCATGCGAAAACGCATCACGCTAACCGGCGCGAATCAGGGTGCACGTAGGAATTTGCTGCGGAATACTGCTGCGCGCACCGTTTGCCCGGGGGACAAACGGCGGCTTCGATGAGGCGCGGACGTCGGTCGCTCAGGCGGAAATTTCGTTCGAAGATCGACTACTGCAGGCGTCCAAGGCGGCGGCCCCAAGAGTGAAGATGCCGGATTCTATGGACGGCCCGAAAGTGAAGTCAACCCCGCCAAACCCCATTTCCCGAAATAAATTTCCGTCTTCGCGGCACTGAAAGAATTGCCCTTGAAATGGCGTGCCGAAACCTTTCAGCGCGTCATGTCACGGTCACGATCCGATGTGTGCGAACAACGGCGCGGCGCCCGGCCGTCGCTTCGTCGTGCCGGCCTCGCACCCTCGCGCTCCACGGCGACGCATCCGCCACACACGGGGCGTTTCATGCGTTTTTTACTTGCGCTGCAGCAAACGACGCGAATACAATCCGCCGCAATTCATCACAGGAGTCCCTCCGTGGACACATGCTCTAGTTGCAGTTCGACGCCGGTCCAGGCCGGCCAAGCCATCGCGAGATAGCAGCCAGACGCATGTCTTACGCCGCTAGCTCGCATTCGTCGGGTTAGCGCGCTTCCTTCCGGGCCGGCCATCGCCGGTTCGTCCGTTGCACGCTCCGTTACGTTCCACCCTCCGATCGCAGGCCGCGTCACGCGCCCGCGCTCGATCACGTCGTCCGGCCTCCGCCGGACCGGACGGAGGCAGTGTCATGTTTCTTCAATCGCTCGCGGTCAGGCTCAAGCGCATCGCGCATGTCGCATGCGACCGCTCGTTCGTTTCCGGCCTCTCGCCGCTCGCCCATGCACTCGGCAACTGGCGCAGCTCGGCGCTCGCCCACGTACCGGCAGCGCCCCGCCCGCTCGACTGCCTGCTGTTCGCCGTGATGGCGGCCGCGGTCGCGCTCGTCGCGCTGCTGTGCTCGGCCGCGCCGCGCCTCGGCTTCGCGCAGGTGTGGCGTATCGGCGGCTGGCTGCCGTAAGCCCCGCCCCGCGCGGCGGTGGCATGTGCCATGTACCGCCGCGTCAAGCTCGCCGCACCACGTTTTCGTTTCTTCAGCGTAACCAATCAAACCACCGACGGAACCCACATGAAGAACTACCTCGAACCCGTCCCGCGCTCGTTCCGCCTCAATGCGCTCGCCGCGCTGCTGCTGTCGCTCGCCGCCGCGCCCGCGTTCGCGCAATCGTCGCCGCCGGCCGCGGCCGAACCGGCGGCCGGCGCCAGTGACGCCGCCGCTCCCGCACAACAGGCCGCCGATGCTGCCGCGCCCGCTCCCGTCGGCCTTTGGGAACGCTCGAACCTGCTCGGCAACATGGGCGGCCTGCGCGACGTGCTCGGCGATCACGGCATCACGCTGAACCTGCAGGAGACCAGCGAGTACCTGTACAACACGTCGGGCGGCACGGGTCGCGGCGGCGCCTACCAGGGGCTCACGCAATTCGGCTTCGACGTCGACACCGGCAAGGCGATCGGCCTGCCGGGCGGCACGTTCAACGTGTCGGCGCTGCAGATTCACGGCACCAACCTCACGCAACGCTATCTGCAGACGCTGCAGACCGCGACCGGTATCGAGGCGAATTCGACCACGCGCCTGTGGGAGCTCTGGTACCAGCAGTCGCTGCTCGACGGCAAGGTCGACGTGAAGGTCGGCCAGCAGAGCGTCGACCAGGAATTCATGGTGAGCCAGAACGCGTCGGCCTTCATGAACGCCACGTTCGGTTGGCCCGTGCTGCCGTCGACCGACCTGCCGGCCGGCGGCCCCGCGTATCCGATGTCGTCGCTCGGCGTGCGGCTGCGCGTGAAGCCCGCCGATGCGTGGACCGCGATGGTCGGCGTGTTCGACGGCAATCCGGCCGGCCGCACCGACGGCGATGCGCAGGTGCTGAACGCGCACGGCACCAACTTCAACCTGCGCAGCGGCGCGTTCGTGATCGGCGAAGTGCAATACGCGCTGAACGCGCCGCCTGCCGATCCGAAGGCGCCGCAGCCGGCCGGCCTGCCGGGCACGTACAAGCTCGGCTTCTGGTATCAGTCGCAGCATTCGAACGATCCGCGCTACGGCACCGACGGCCTGTCGCTCGCGAATCCGGCGAGCAACGGCATGCCGGCCACGCATCGCGGCAACTACAGTTTCTATGCGGTCGCGGACCAGATGGTGTGGCGGCCGTCGCCGGACAGCCCGCGCTCGGTGGGCGTGTTCGCGCGCGTGATGGGCGCGCCGGGCGATCGCAATACCGTCGATTTCGCCGCCAATGCAGGCGTGACGCTGAAGGCGCCGTTCAAGGGACGCGACAACGACGTCGCGGGTCTCGCGGTCGGCTACACGAAGATCGGCTCGCATGCGCGTGGCCTCGACGGCGACACCGGCGCATACACGACACCCGGCTATCCGGTACGCCGCGCGGAAACGGTCGTCGAGGCGACCTACCAGTACCAGGTCACGCCGTGGTGGCAGTTGCAGGCCGACCTGCAGCACTTCTTCCGTCCGGGCGGCGGCATCCCGAACCCGAACGCGGCCGGTGCGCGCATCGGGGACGAAACGGTGGTCGGCGTGCGCACGACGATCGTGTTCTGACGCACGCCGGATGCAGACACGGGCCGACGGCCCGTGCGTGCTCTCGCGGTGCAAGCGCGCGGCCCGTGCCGCGCGTCACTCGCCGTACAGCCCGAGCAGTTTCAGCGTGACGCCGTTGGTCCAGCCGAAGCCGTCCTGCAGCGGATATTCGCCGCCGCCTCCACCGCCCGTGCCGGCGCCTTCGACCACGTACTTCTCGACGAGCTTGCCTTCGGTCGCATACACGTGCTTCACGTCGGACAGGAAACGCGTACCGATGTCTTTCGCGAGCGCCGGTTCGCCATAGCGCCGCAGCCCGTCGATCGCGATCCACTGCAACGGCGCCCAGCCGTTCGGCGCGTCCCACTGCTGCCCCGTGTTCTCGGTGGTCGTCGCGAGGCCGCCCGGCTGCAGCAGCGTCTTGCGCACCTCGCGCGCGGTCGCCTTCGCGCGCTCGGGCCACGCAACGCCCGCGAACAACGGATACAGCGCGGCGGCCGTCACGGCGTCGCGCGGCTTGCGCAACTGCCAGTCGTAGTCGCCGTAGTAACCGCGACGGTTCCACAGATAGCGGTTGATCGCGGCCGCACGCCGCGCCGCGCGCCCGGAAAAATCGGTCACGCAGGCCACGTCGCGCGTGAGCGCGCAGCCCTTCACGATCGTCGTCTCGAGATGGAACATCAGGCTGTTCAGGTCGACCGGCACGATCGACGTCGTGCGGATCGTCGCGAGCGTCTTGCCGTCGCCGAACCAGCGCGAGCTGTAGTCCCAGCCGCTTTCGGCACCCGCGCGCAGGTCGCGGTACACCTCATTCGCCGGGCGCCCCGGCACCGACTTCGCGGTCGTCACGTCCTCGAGATACGACTCGTCGCGCGGCGTATCGCTCGCATCCCAGTAGCGGTTCAGCACCGCGCCGTCGGGCATCGCGACCACATTGCGCGTGGCCTGCCCGCGTGGCGTCGTGGTTTCGCCCTGCATCCAGTACGCGTGCTCCTTGCGCAGTTCCGGCAGATATTTCTGGTAGACCTTGTCGCCTTCGGCCTGTGCGGCAAGCGTGACCATATAGGCGAAGAACGGCGGCTGCGAGCGGCTCGCATAGTACGTACGGTTGCCGTTCGGGATGTGCCCGATCGTGTCGATCAGATGGGCGAAGTTGTCGAGCATGTCGTCGACGAGATCCTCGCGGCCCGACACCTGCAGCCCGAGCATCGTGAAATAGGTATCCCAGTAGTAGCCTTCGCGGAAACGGCCGCCCGGCACGACATACGGCTTCGGCAGCGGAATCAGCGAACTGTAGGGCGGCACCGTCGTGCTCGTGCGCGTGAGCTGCGGCCACAGCCAGTCGATGTGCTGGCGCAGCGTCTGGTTCGGCGGCGGCGTGACGCCGCCTTCCGGGGGCGGCGTGAAATGCTGGCCGACGAACGCCTTCAGCGAGAAGCCCGGCTGCGATTTCTGTTGCTGATACAACTGTACGATCGTCGCGGGATCGCTGTCGGGCGTCGCGTCGACGAAGGTCTTCTGGTCGGGATAGATCTGCGCGGTCTGCACGGCGACGAACAGGTCGCCGTAGAGCTGGCTCGGCGGCGGCAGCAGCGTGCCCGACGCGGGGCCGGCAACCGCGGCCGTCGCGGGCGCCGCCGACTGATCGACCGACTGCGCGGCGGCCCGGTTCGCGTTGTCGGCCTGCGCGGCGCAGCCGGCAACGGCGAGATACGCGACGGCCAGTGCGGCGGCCCAGCGAAGACGCGGCGCGGCGCGCCCGAGCGGCGGTGAGCGATGGAGCGGAAAGCGGGTTGAGAAACGGGTTGAGAAGCGCGTTGGGATGCGCGTTGAGATGCGGGATGCAATCGATGCGGCACGACGTGACGTCATGACGTGTCCCCTCCTTTCGATGGTGAGTGGGTCGGCACGAGGTCTCGTTCGCGCGCGCGCTCGTCTCGATGGCCCTCGATCGATGCGCGTCGTTTTGTGTTGCGAGTGGGCCTGACTGTCGCACGAAACGTGCACATCAAGCAAGTTTCGATTCGCGCGGCTCGCACAGGCGACCTGCGTCGCATGGACGCGATCCCGACGCGTGCGGTGCACAAACGCGATGCATGCGCGGCGTTTGCGCGGTCGTTCTTTCCGCGCCGCCCGCGAAAAGAACGACTGTTGCACTATGCGGAACATCTGTTGTCGTACGTGACTCAACGGTCACATTGTGGGCATAATGGCGTCTTTACCGCGCGCCCAGCCCATGTCGCCCGTCTTTCTAGCACCGCTCATCGTTGCCTGTGCGTTGTTCATGGAAAGCGTCGACGCGAACATCATCGTCACCGCCCTGCCCGCGATGGCGAGGGACTTCGGGCACAGCCCCGTCACGTTGAACATTGCGATCACGGCCTACGTGGTCGGGCTCGGCGTGTTCATTCCGATCTGCGGCTGGCTGGCCGACCGCTTCAGCGCGCGCTCCGTGTTCCGCACCGCGATCGGCATCTTCGTCGTCGGCTCGCTGATGTGCGCGGCATCCAATTCCCTCGGCGTGCTCACGTTCGCACGCTTCATCCAGGGCGTCGGCGGCGCGATGATGGTGCCCGTCGGCCGCATCATCATTTTCCGCGCCGTGCCGCGCTCGGATCTCGTGCGCGCGATGAACTACCTCGCGATTCCCGCGCTGTTCGGGCCCACGGTCGGGCCGCTCGTCGGCGGCTTCATCACGACCTACCTGCACTGGCGGATGATCTTCTTCATCAACGTGCCGATCGGCATCTACGGGATCTACCTCGCGAGCAAGCACATCGCGAACACGCACGAGCCCGACCCGGGCCCGCTCGACTGGTTCGGATTCCTGCTGTCGGCCAGCGGCGCCGCACTGCTGCTGATGGGCCTCACGCTGATCGACGGTGCGCTCACGTCGCGCTCGAACGCCCTCGCCATGTGCGTGACCGGCACCGTCCTGCTCGCGCTCTACGTGCCGTACGCGCGCCGCAAGGAACGCCCGGTGCTCGACCTCAGCTTCCTCAAGATCCCGACGTATCACGCGAGCGTCGTCGGCGGGTCGCTGTTCCGCATCGGCCTCGGCGCGGTGCCGTTCCTGCTGCCGCTCGCGCTGCAGGAAGGGCTCGGCATGAGCGCGTTCCACTCGGGCCTCATCACGTGCGCGTCCGCGCTCGGCGGCGCGGTCAGCCGCTCGACCGCCACGCATACGCTGCGCCGCTTCGGTTTTCGCACGGTGCTGATCTACAACGCGGCATTCGCGGGGCTCGCGATCGCCGCGTACGGCGTGTTCCATCCCGGCATGGCGACCTGGGCGATCTGGCTGATCGTGCTCGTCGGCGGCATCTTCCCCGCGCTGCAGTTCACGAGCCTGAACTCGATGATCTATGCGGACATCTCGCCGCGCGACGCGGGCCGCGCGACCAGCCTCGGCAGCGTCGTGCAGCAGATGTCGCTCGGCCTTGGCGTGACGGTGGCCGGCCTCGTGCTGCACGTTTCGCACTGGCTGCAGGGTCATCAGAAGATGGTGTGGTCGGATTTCTGGCCCGCGTTCCTGGTGGTCGGGCTGTGCTCGTTCGCGTCGATTCCGATCACGCGGCGGCTGCCGCCCGGCGCCGGCGACGAAGTCGCGCGCGGCAAGCGCCAGTAGCAATCAGTCGGACGATCGGGAATAGCGACAGGGCAGAACGGGCAGCAGGGAAAACCGCCCGCGAAGCAAACCGGAAAAAACAAAAAAATCAGCGGACATCCACACGGGGCCGGTGCACAGCCGCATGGATGTCCGCTCAGGGCTCCGGGTCTCCCGATGGGGGTTGAGAATCCCGGATTCGCTTCCTGCGTGCCATGGACATATGTGCGTCGGAAGCGGAATCGTTGCGCGCACATTTCGTCGCGCCATGGACTGCACTATAGGGAAACTTGCGAAACGTATCTGTCAACCATTGTCAGACACGTTGCATCGGCACGTCGCACGCGCGCGCCGCTTTCGCGCTAAAGTGGTTCCCGACCATCACTCCCGGCCGCCCCTCCGATGATTACGCTCTCGCCCGCCGCCGCCCGCGCCCTGCATCTCGCCGCGCAGGGCCTGCTGACACCGCCCCGCCGCAAGGCGACCAAAGCCGACGTGCTCGACACGATCCGCCGGATGGCGCAGCTGCAGATCGATACCATCCACGTCGTCGCGCGCAGCCCGTATCTCGTGCTGTTCAGCCGTCTCGGCGATTTCTCGCCGCAGTGGCTCGACGAACATCTCGCCGAGGCGCGGCTGTTCGAATACTGGTCGCACGAAGCATGCTTCCTGCCGGTCGAGCAGTTCGGCCTGATGCGCTACAAGATGCTCGATCCGTCGGGGATGGGCTGGAAATATGCGGCCGACTGGCACGAGCAGAATCGTCCGGAGATCGAACGGCTGCTTGCGCGGATTCGCGAGGAAGGCCCGGTGCGGTCGGCCGATTTCGCGCGAGAGGATGGCGTGAAGGGCAACGGCTGGTGGGATCGCAAGCCCGAGAAGCGCCACCTGGAAGTGCTGTTCACGACGGGCGACCTGATGGTGTCGGAACGCCGCAATTTCCAGCGCGTGTACGACGTGCGCGAGCGCGTGCTGCCCGGCTGGGACGACACGCGCGACCTCCCGCCGCGCGAAGCCGTGCTGCCCGCGCTGCTCGACTACACGTGCCGTGCACTCGGCGTCGTGCGCGCGGACTGGGTGGCCGACTACTATCGGCTGCCGCGCCGCTCGTACCGCGCGGAGCTCGAGCAGCTCGCCGACGCGGGCGACCTGATCCCGGTGGCGATCGACGACTGGAAGGAGCCGGCCTACGTGCATCGCTCGCTTGAAGCGTTGCTGCCGGCCGCCGAGGCCGACACGCTGCGCTCGACGGTCACGACGCTGCTGTCGCCGTTCGACCCGGTCGTATGGGACCGGCGGCGTGCGTCGACGCTATTCGGTTTCGACTACACGATCGAATGCTATACGCCCGAGCACAAGCGGCGTTATGGCTATTTCTGCCTGCCGGTGCTGCATCGCGGCCGGCTGGTCGGGCGCGTCGACGCGAAGGCGCATCGCACGCTCCGCACGTTCGAACTGAAGGCCGTGCATGTCGAGCCGGGCGTGCGGTTCGGCACGGGGCTCGCCGCCGATGTCGCGAAGGCGGTGAAGAAACTCGCGGCGTGGCACGGCACGCCGGAAGTCACGACCCGGCACGCACCGCCGGAACTGGTGAAGGCGCTGGCCGCCGACTGATACCCGCGCATTCGGCTCGACATTCGGCTCGCGCAGCCGGCCCGCAAGGCCGGCTTACGCGGCCGGCCGATGATCAGTCGCGCAGCTTGCGGAAACGCGGCGTGCCGTCTTCGAGGTTCCCGTTGAACATCGCTTCCGGGCGCACCCACAGCCCGCGCGCATGCGGCCACAGGTGTTCGTACACGACCACCGATTCCTCGGTTTCGGAATGGCGGGCAACGCCGATGTAGCGATACAGCCCGCCCTTGTAATGGCGATGCGTCGCGAGCTGTTCGGCTTCCTGTTCGGTCATGATCGGTTTCTCTTCGGCAAAAACGGAAAGCGCGTATTGTATGCGCTGCGCCGCGCGTCAGCGTTTCGCGTAGATGTCCGGGCGGCGGATCTCCATCACCCGCTCGGGGTTCGCGCACGCCCCGAAGCCGACCGGCCGGTACAGCTCGTGCGCATCGGACGTCACGAGCATGATGCGGCGCAGGCCCTGCACCATCTCCTGCGCGAACACGTGGTCGATCAGCGCGCGGCCGTAGCCGTTGCCGCGTTCGGCCGGCAGCACGAACACGTCGCACAGGTACGCGAACGTCGCGTGATCGGTCACGAGGCGCGCGAAGCCGACGAGCCGGTCGCCGATATACGCGCCAAAGCACAGGGAACCCTCGATCGCCTTCTCCACCACGTCGCGTGGAATACCCTGCGACCAGTACGCGTCGCGATGCAGGAAGTCGAAGATCGCGTCGACGTCGAGTTCGCGCTTGTCGGTGGAAAATCTCAGCGTGGCGGGGGTGGCAGCAGGCACGTCGGTCTCCGGTCGGGGTGGTGGAAAGCGAAGTGTCGACGATACCGCGCGGCGCGGCGGGGGACAAGGTACAGTGCCGATCATCCGGACGACGCGAAGACGCTGCTCGACCCTCTCGTTTCGCCGCGGGCGCAACCGACCGCACGGGCGACGGGCCGCGATTCGGTGACAATGTCGTCTGCCCGATAACCTGCCACGCCGCTTCATGCCCTACCGCCTCATCGCCTTCGACTTCGACGGCACGCTCGCCGATTCGCTCGACAGTTTTCTCGCGGCGCTGTCGGAAGCGTCGCGCATGCACGGCTTTCGCGACGCCACGCCCGAGCTGCGTCCGGCACTGCGCGGGATGTCGGCGCGCGACATCATTCGCGCGCTCGACGTGCCGATGTGGAAAGTGCCGCGCGTGACGATCGACATGCGTCGCCTGATGCGGCCGCGCGTCGCGCAAGTGGCGTTGTTCCCCGGCGTCGGCGAAACGTTCGACGCGCTCGCCGCGCGCGGCATCCGCATCGCGATCGCCACGTCGAATACCGAGGAGATCGTGCGCGACCGGCTCGGCCCGCACGCCAGCAGCCGGGTCGAACATTTCGCGTGCGGCATTCCGCTGTTCGGCAAGGCACGTCGCCTGCGCGCACTCGTTCATGAAGCCGGCCTGCGCAACGACGAAGTGCTGTACGTGGGCGATGAAATCCGCGACGCCGACGCGGCACGACGCGCGCGCATCGCATTCCAGGGGGTCGCGTGGGGCTACACCGCGCCCGACGCGTTGCAGGCACATTGCGCGACGCCGTTGCTGCCGCGTCTCGACGCATTGCTCGACCGCGTGTGACACGTTCGCGCGCATCGCGATGCCGGCCAGCGTCGACGCTCGACGCGCGTCACCGCGGCATGTCGATGACTGGCGGATGACACCCACGTGCATTCCGCACGCCGCATGCGCGCAAAAATTGCCGCCGCCACGCACGCGACAGGTACGCAATACCTGCCGGCATGCGTGCTCATCGATTCGTCTTACCAACCGTTACACAAACCACAGCGCGGTAGCACCTGCTACCGGATCGCCCTCCTAGAATCAGTCGGGCCGGGAAACACTTCGACCGGCGCCGCGGCAGAGCGGCGGTCGAATCCGGCCCGGGCGCGCCCGGTCTCTCGCACAGCGACGGATCACCCGATCCGTTTTTCAACCAGAGCCCCGATTGAAAGGAGGTCCCATGAACCGCTTTCCCAACGTCTCGCGCCTTGCCTTGTCTGCCGCTGGCCTGCTTCTCGTCGCCGTGACGGCGACCGCGCAAACTGCACAACCGGCACCGGCCGCGCCGGCCGCCGCCACCGCGACGCGCATCCACGAAGCCGACCAGGCATTCATCACGGACGGCACGAAAACGGTGTCGACGCAGCACGATGCGGCGCGCATCGCCGATTCGCGCACGTCGGACAGCCAGGTCAAGGCGTTCGCGCAACGCGTGTCGGCCGACGATGAAAAGATCATCCAGGCGATGCGCGCAGCCAGCCCGCGCGGCGTCGACGTGCCCGCCAACGACCCCGACACGGCCGTGCTGAACAGCATCAAGACCCTGCGCGGCGCCGAGTTCGACAAGGCGTACATCGAGCAGGTCGCGCTCGCCGGCCAGCAGAAGACCATCTCGGCCTTCCAGGCCGAAATCGCATCGGGCCGCGACACGAAGCTGAAGGAAGTTGCACGCCAGTCGCTGCCGATCCTGCAGAAGCATTACGCCGACGCGCAGAAGCTCGCGGAGCGCCACCACCTCGCATCGGCGCAGTAACGCGCCGCCGCGCCGCGCATCGTGCGCGGCGCACGGCTTTTTCCCCTGCCGCCGCGTCGCCGCCCCCCTCCCGCGACGCGACGCACGCCAGGCGTCTTACGCGACACGTTACGTCGCAAGCTTCGCCATCAACCGCGCCCTCACCTCCGGCCATTCGTCGTCGATGATGCTGAAGCGCACCGAATTGCGCTTGCGGCCATCCGGCATGATCCGTTCGTGCCGCACGATGCCTTCCTGCTTCGCACCGAGCCGCAGGATCGCCGCGCGCGATTTCTCGTTCAGCTCGTCGGTCGTGAACTGCACGCGCACGCATTGCAGCACGTCGAACGCATAACCCAGCAGCAGCCATTTCGCTTCGGTGTTCGCACGCGTGCGCTGCGCCGATTCGCTCAACCACGTATGGCCGATCTCGAGCTTGCGGTTCTTGCGATCGATCTTCCAGAAACGCGTGCTGCCGATCGCGCGGCCCGACGCGCGATCGACGATCGTGAACGGCATCACGGTGCCGGCCGAACGCCCCTGCAATGCCGTGTCGATATACGCGTCGATCGTGTCCGGGCCCGGTACGACCGTGACCTTCAGGTTCCACAACCGGCCGTCCGCGGCAGCGTCCAGCAGCGCCTGCCGATCGGATCGTTCGAGCGGCCGCAGTTCAACGCGTTCGCTGGTGAGAATCGGTTGTTCGAGGGAAGCGGAAGCATCGGTCATGAGCGGTTCCGGAAAAGACGAAAAAACGGCGATGGCGGCGAAACGCCCATCATACGGCCGCGTCAGCCGAGGATCGCGGCCAGCCGGCGGCGGATCGCCTTCGCCTCGCCGCGCAGCGCATCGGTGAACGCATCGACGAGCAGGCTTTTCGGCCGGTGCTCGGGCACGATCACGCTGACGCGGTACGGAAACGACCTGGTGAGCGGCCGCACGTGCAGGTCGCGCCCGACGAAATCGAGCGCGGTCAACGGATTGACGATCGCGACGCCGAGCCCCTGCCGCACGAACGCGCACACCGACACGGCCGACGGCGTGTCGACGACCGAGCGTGGCGCCACGCCGAGCTGCGCAAACGCCTCGTCGATCAGGATGCGGTACGGATCGTTCAGCGACAGGCTCACGAACGGGCGATCGGCGAGATCCGGCAGATCGATCGCATCCTGCGCGAGCAGCGGATGGCCGTCGGGCAGCACGCATACTTCGTCGACTTCGAGCAACGGCGTGAGCACGGTGCCGGCCGGCGCGACGTCGTGCTCGGTCAGCCCGAGGTCGTAACGTTGCGCGGTGAGCCACTCTTCGAGCATCGGCGATTCCTGCGTTTCGACCGACAGGCTGACGCCCGCATGGGCGTCGCGAAACCGGCGCGCCGCGCCGGGGAGAATCGCGTGCGAGAACGCCGGCAGCGCGATCACCGACAGTTGACCGTCGCGAAACTCGCGCAGGCGCGCGGCCGTGGCCGCGACGCGTTCAAGCCCCACATACGCGAGCCGCACGTCGTCGAACAGCGTGAGCGCGGCCATCGTCGGCCGCAACCGGCCGTGCGCGCGCTCGAACAGCGCGAAGCCGACGACCTGCTCCATGCGCGCGAGCTCGCGGCTGATCGTCGGTTGCGACGTATAGAGCATCTCGGCCGCGCGCGTCGTGCTGCCGGTGACCATCAGCGCGCGAAAGACCTCGATATGGCGGTGCGTGAGCATGATCGTCTATATCAAATGTGAATCGAATTTCGATAAATAGGCATTTTACTGCATAGATAAACAGGCGCATCATTCACGTCATCCGTTCATTCGACCCGATTCATCCGCCATGTCCCTCGATTCCCGCCAGCTCGCGACGCTCGCGCAGCAATACGGCACCCCGCTGTGGGTGTACGACGCCGACGTCATCCGCGACCGCATCGCCCAACTGCGTCAGTTCGACGTGATCCGCTATGCGCAGAAGGCGAATTCGAACGTCCATATCCTGAAGCTGATGCGCGACGAAGGCGCGTGCGTCGACGCCGTGTCGCTCGGCGAGATCGAGCGCAGCCTCGCGGCCGGGTTCAGCCCGGCCGGCGAGCCGGAAGGCGTCGTGTTCACGGCCGACCTGATCGACCGTCCGACGCTCGCGGCGGTGCTGAAGCACGGCGTGACCGTGAACGCCGGTTCGCTCGACATGCTCGCGCGCATCGGCGAGCACGCGCCCGGCCACCGCGTGTGGCTGCGCGTCAACCCCGGTTTCGGCCACGGCCACAGCAACAAGACCAACACCGGCGGCCCGCAGAGCAAGCACGGCATCTGGATCGACGACGTGCCGCGCGCGATCGAGATCGTGCGCCAGTACGGGCTGAAGCTGGTCGGCATCCACATGCATATCGGGTCGGGCGTCGATTACGGCCACCTGTCGCAGGTATGCGATGCGATGGTCGACCTCGTCACGTCGCTCGGCCATGACATCGACGCGATCTCGGCCGGCGGCGGCCTGTCGATCCCGTATCGCGACGGCGAGCCGCGCGTCGACGTCGGTCACTACTTCAGCCAGTGGGACGCCGCGCGCAAGCGGATCGAACGGCATCTCGGCCACCCGGTGCGCATCGAGATCGAACCGGGCCGCTTCCTCGTCGCCGAAGCCGGCACGCTCGTCACCGAAGTGCAGGCCGTCAACCGCCGGCCGAAGCACGATTTCGTGCTGATCGACGCGGGTTTCAACGACCTGATGCGCCCGTCGATGTACGGCAGCTACCACGCGGTGTCGGTGCACGCGCACGATGGCGCGCTGCCGGCCGGACGGCCGCTGGTCGAGCTCGCGATCGCGGGGCCGCTGTGCGAATCGGGCGACGTGTTCACGCAGGACGCGGGCGGCGTGGTCACGCACCGCAAGCTGCCGCAGCCGCAGATCGGCGACTTGCTGTTCCTGCACGACGCGGGCGCGTACGGCGCGTCGATGTCCTCGAACTACAACAGCCGGCCGCTCGCGCCGGAAGTGCTCGTCGATCGGGGCACGCCGCGGCTGATCCGCCGCCGGCAGACGATCGACGAATTGCTCGCGCTCGAAACGTTCGAGTAAGGCCGGCACGATGGAACGGGGTGCGCGGCCTGCGCACCTCGCCCCCTCACCTCACCGTCACGCGCACGTCGGCGCCCGCCGCACGCCACGCCTTCAGCAACGCCGCGCGTCGCCGCGGATAGCGCACGTCCAGCCGTTCGAGCGCGACGATGCGATCCGTCCGGAAATGCCGGAAATCGTTCCGGCCTTCGCACCACGCCGCCAGGATGCGCACGTCATTGAAATAGCCGAGCGCGAATGGCCACACGATCCGTTCGCCGCCCGTTTTCCGGCCCTCGTCCGCGTAGCGGATCCTGACCTTGCTTTCGGTACGGATCGCCGTGCGCACGACACCCATGTCGACGGTTTCCCGATCGACGATCGTGCGCGGGCCGACGAGCAGCGTCGTGCATTCCATCTCGCGGCGCAGCTCGGCGGGCAACACCGCGGAGATCTTCGCGAGCGCATCGGACGCAGCCGTCGTGAGCTGCGCATCGGCGAACTTCCCGACCCACCGAAAACCGAGCATCAGCGCTTCCAGTTCCGTTTGCGAGAACATCAGCGGCGGCAGCATGAACCCGGCACGCAGCACATAACCGACACCGGGCTCGCCGTCGATGTCCGCGCCCTGCGCCTGCAGCGACGCGATATCGCGATAGACCGTACGGAGGCTGACGCCGAGTTCCCCGGCCAGCACGCGGCCGCTCACCGGGCGGCGGTGGCGCCGCAGCACCTGCAGCAGCGCGAGCAATCGTTCGGCACGCGTCATCGTTCCATGCTGCCATTTTCTGACAGCATCCGTTCATAGAATGGGACGCATCTTAATCGATCCCGGGACGGCCCCGCATGACCTCTCCGAATCTCGTTCTCCTGTATGTCGACGACCCGACGCGCAGCGCGCAGTTCTACGCGCGCCTGTTCGGGCGCCCGCCCGTCGCCGCGTTTCCCACCTATGCGGCATTCACGTTCGACAACGGGTTGCACCTGGGCCTGTGGTCGACCCGCGCGCGCGATTTCGTGTCGGGCGGCGCCGGCCACCGCTCGGAGCTGGCATTCATGGTCGACGACGACCACGAGGTGCGGCGCCTGTACGAAGCGTGGAAGGCGCTCGGCGTGACGTTCGAGCAGGCGCCGATGACGGCCGTGTTCGGCCTGACGTTCGTCGCGCTCGACCCGGACGGCCACCGCTTGCGCGTGTGTACCCCGGACGATTGAGCGCGAACGGGCGCGACCCGCGGCGGGTCGCGCCCGTTCCCTCTACCAGGCGCGCGCGTCAGCCCGCGCGCTGCACGGGTGCCACTTTCGAGAAGTATTTCGCGCCCGCCACGCAGCCGACCACGACGACCGTCACGACGACCATCGACGGCGGCACCGTCTCGTGCAGCAGCCCGGCCGCCAGCAGCAGGCCGAAGAACGGCTGCAGCAGCTGCAACTGGCCGACGCTCGCGATCCCGCCGAGCGCGAGCCCGCGATACCAGAACACGAAGCCGATCAGCATGCTGAACAACGACACGTACGCGAGCCCCCACAGTGCGGCGGCATCGACGCCGTCGAACGACGCGGGCGAGGTGAGCCACGTGAGCGGCAACATCAGCGGCAGCGACAGCACGAGCGCCCACGAGATCACCTGCCACCCGCCGAGCTGGCGCGACAGGCGCGCGCCTTCCGCGTAGCCCAGCCCGCATGCGACGATCGCGGCCAGCATCAGCGCATCGCCGATCACCGACGCCTGGCCGCCGTTGCGCAACGCAAACGCAGCCACCGCACCGCTGCCGACGATCGAGAAGATCCAGAACGGCAGCCGCGGCCGCTCGCCGCCGCGCCACACGCCGAACAGCGCGGTCGCGAGCGGCAGCAGCCCGACGAACACGATCGCGTGCGCGGACGTCACATGTTTCAGCGCGAGCGCCGTCAGCAACGGAAAACCGACGACGACCCCGAGCGCGACGATGGCCAGCGACACGGCCTCGGCGCGGGTCGGCCGCCGCTGCTTCAGCACGACGAGCAGCAGCAGGCCGAGCGCGCCGGCGATCGTCGCGCGCGCGAACGTGAGGAACAGCGGGTCGAGCCCCTGCACCGCGATACGCGTCGCGGGCAGCGAGCCGCTGAAGATGATCACGCCCAGCAGGCCGCTGAGCCATCCGTCGGTCGTCTTTTGCACGGGAAATCCTGAACGGGGAAAGTGGATCACCGATGATCCGCCGCCCGTGAAAAGCGCGTAAGCTACAGCCCAATACAATTCCGACAAACTGTACTGGACAACCGTCCGTACAGTTCATTCTTCGCCATGAGCCATTCCGCGCCGCTTTCCGTTCCGCCCGCGCCGTCGCGCACGCGCGTGGAAACCGTGATGGACACCTTGCGCGCGCGGATCGCGAGCCGCGCGCTGATGCCCGGTGCGCGCGTCCCGTCGATCCGGATGATGGCCGACGGGCTGGGCGTGTCGAAATCGACCGTCGTCGATGCATACGAGCGGCTCGCGAGCGAAGGCGTGCTCGTCGCGCGGCGCGGCTCGGGCTTCTACGTGTCGGGGCACGCGCCGCCGCTCGCGCTCGCCGATCTCGGCCCGCGTCTCGATCGCGAGCTCGATCCGCTGTGGCTGTCGCGCCAGTCGCTCGAGGCCGCGCCGACGACCGTGAAGCCCGGCTGCGGATGGCTGCCGCCGTCGTGGCTGCCGGACGAGAGCCTGCGCCGCGCGCTGCGCGCCGTGTCGCGCGACGAATCCGACGCGCTGACCGATTACGCGACGCCGCTCGGCCTGCCCGCGCTGCGCCAGCAGCTCGCCTGGCGGCTCGCGCAGCACGGCGTCCACGCGGAACCCGCGCAGATCATGCTGACCGACGGCGGCACGCATGCGCTCGACCTCGTGTGCCGCCTGCTGCTGGAGCCGGGCGACACGGTCGTGCTCGACGATCCGTGCTACTTCAACTTCCAGGCGCTGCTGCGCGCGCATCGCGCGCGGATCGTCAGCGTCCCGTACACGCCGAACGGCCCCGATCTCGCGCGCTTCGAGCAGGTGCTGGCCGAGCACCGGCCGCGCCTGTACATCACCAACGCGGCGCTGCACAACCCGACCGGCGCGACGCTCGCGCCGCCCGTCGCACACCGCCTGCTGACGCTCGCGGCCGAGCACGGCCTGCTGATCGTCGAGGACGACATCTTCGCGGATTTCGAGAGCACGCCCGCGCCGCGCCTCGCGGCCTTCGACGGGCTGTCGCGCGTCGTGTCGATCGGCAGCTTCTCGAAGACGCTGTCGGCCGCGGTCCGCTGCGGCTACGTCGCCGCGCGCCCGGAATGGATCGAGGCGCTCGTCGACCTGAAGCTCGCGACATCGTTCGGCCATGCGCAGATCGGCGCGAACGTCGTGCACCGGCTGCTCGTCGACGGCACGTACCGGCGCCATCTCGACAGCCTGCGCGCGCGTCTCGCGGATGCAATGGGCGAGACGATCCGGCGCCTCGCACGCGCGGGCCTCGGGATCTGGACGGAGCCGCGCGGCGGCCTGTTCGTGTGGGCGGAGTTGCCCGACGGGCTCGACGCCGCGCGTGTCGCACGCCATGCGCTCGATCACGATGTGGTGCTCGCGCCGGGCAACGTGTTCAGCGCGTCGCACGGCGCGACCTCGTTCATGCGCTTCAACGTGTCGCGCTGCAAGGGGCCGGCGGTGTTCGACGCGCTGGCGCGGGCGATGGAGGCGGTGCGGGCGGAGGACACGGCGGGGCGCGCGCTCGCCCGCGAATCGTGACGGCAGGCGAGCGCGCTCGATGGTTTCGATGAAGGCGACATCAATTCCGTGCCGGCGCCTGCGAACGTGCTGACCGGAGACGTCGACGCGGACGCCGTGCCGTGCACGCCCGTCGCCCACGCCGCCCGAACGCTAACGACGCGGCGGGATACCCCGCCGCCCGCGTCACACCTCCCCTGCGTGCGCCCTCGCCCGCACCTCGGCAAACGACGTATCGACGAGCAGGCGCCCCGTATCGAACACCGTCTCGAGCGCTTCTTCCCACTCGCCTTCCAGCATCCGGTCGTCCCACGCAACCGGCAGCGTCGTCGTCCGATACTCGCCGGTTCGAACATTGCGCAGCAGCGTGAGCCGCCCTTTCTTCGAGCGCTTGCCCTGATCGGTTACCGGATCCTTGCGAACGTCGTGCCACTCGCCGCAGCGCCGGATCGCCGAGCACTTCATCGCAAAGCGCTGCGTATCGCGGTTCACCTGCTGCAGCAGCGCGCCACCCATGCCGAACACCACATTGCCGGCCGCGTAACCCGCTTCGTCGAGCGCGGAAAGGATCGCTTCGATCGACAGCTCGTCGACACCATCGCCCTGGATCACGCGCACGCGGTTCAGCACGCGCCGCCCCTTGCCGTTCACGGTCGAGCCGAACGACGCGTCCAGCGCACGCACGGTCTGCAGCACGATCTTCACGGGGTCGCCCGAATCGGGACGCACGACCAGCGTCGCGCCCGACTCGAGCACGGCCTGCCGAAGCTCGCCGCCCCACAGGTCGAGTGCGGCGAACAGATCGTAGGAGTCCGACACGACCGACACGATCGCGCCGGGCAAGCCGAAGCGCGCAATCATGTTCCGGTACGCGTCGGCCTCGCCTTCGCGCCCCCACGACGTGATCGTGCTGTGCTCCGCCGCCGGCACCGAGTACGCGGCCATCGGCTCGCGATAGAAGCGGTTCGCGGCCACCACGCCGAGCACCGTGTCCGAACCCATGAAGTTCACGAGGTGCGCCGCGCCGCCGATCGCGGCCGACTCCGCGCTCGACACGCCGCGCGCGCCGAAGTCGTGCAGCTTGAACGGCAGTTGCGCGAGATCGTCGTCGGTCTTTTCGAGGAAGCGGCGGATCGTCTGCCGCAGGTGCCAGCTGCGCGTCGCGACCGTCACCGGATACCAGACGCGCAGCAGCATCGTCTCGAGATACGACGCGAGCCAGAACACCTGCGGGTCGTCGCATTCGACCGTCATCAGCACGTTGTGCACCGGCACGACCGAACCCTCCGGCACCGCACGGATCTTCACCGGCAGATAACCGTCGTAGCGTTCGACGATATGACGCCAGCCTGCTTCGTTGAACGGCTCGCCGTGCACCGTGAAGAAATCGCGCGCGTCGTCGATCATCGCGCGCGTGATCGGCTTGCACAGATATTCCTTCAGCAACATCTGCAGTCCGAAGAACACCGTGCGGTCGTAACGGCCGCCACGCGATTCGACGTACGAGAACATCGCCTGCGCGTCGGGCGGATATTGCAGGAAGTGGGAAGCCTTGTACGAATCCGTGTTGAGGATCGGATTGGCGAGAACCGCGGCAAAGCCGCCGGGAACGTTTTGCATGGCTAGAGCTCCTCTAGGCCGTTGAAGTGCCGCCGCGTCTGTCGCGGCGGACCGGAATGCGGGGAATCAGCGGATCAAAGCTTCCCCAGGAAGTGATACGCGATGTCGAAGTGATCCTCGAACATCACGTTGCGCATCTGCGCGAATTCGTTCAGCGGCACCCAGCGCGCCTTGTCGGCGTCGTCGCTGCCCTTCACGCGCGGCAGTTCGCCGGTCGGGAAATTGAACAGGCACGCGTGCGTGATCGTGCGGCCGCGCAACGAGCGCGTCGGGTGATCGAACACCTGGCGATCCTTGATCGAGCCGCGCAGCACGGGCTCCGGCAGCTTCAGGCCGGTCTCCTCGCGCAGCTCGCGGATGCAGGCCGCGTCGAGCCGCTCGTCCTGGTTCACGAACCCGCCCGGCAGCGCCCACAGGCCGCGGCCCGGTTCGCTGCGGCGGCGCACCAGCAGGATATGGCCCGAGTGCACGACCACCGCGTCGACCGTCACGAACGTGACCGGATACGGGGCGGCCGCCCACGCCTTGCGATACGCGGCGATGAATTCGGCTTCCGACTTCAGTTGCGCGAATTCCGGCTGCGTGCGGAAACGCTCGAGCCAGCCGAACACGGGTTCCGGCACGGCCCATTGCACGAAGCTGTTGGGGCGTTCGGCGAAATACTGGTCGCGGATCTCGGTGGCGGAAATGTCTTCCGTCGCGTCGACGTCGACGAGTTCCCATTGCGGGAACATCCGCAGGTAATACGACGTGGCGTCCTTCTCGTGGCCGATCAGCCCGACCTTGCGCTGCGCGACGTCGCCGAGCGCGGACGCGACGGCGTCCTGCACCCAGCGCACCCAGTCGCCGTCGTTGTAGGTCGAATCCTGCAACGGCGCGATCGTCACGCGGTCGCGCTCGGACGCGTCGAGCAGCGAAGCCAGCATCTGGCGGCGCTCGTCGAACGAGAATGGATCCTTGATGGTGCGGGGCTTGTCGGTCGACCCGATCAGCACGCACACGCGCTCGGCCCGGCTCAGTGCCGACTTCAGCACGTTCAGGTGACCACGATGCGGAGGCTGGAAACGACCAATGAAAACGAGCGCGTCGAAGCGCCGGTTCTGTTGCGTACTCATGAGGCTCCCTCAAGAGATTGAAACGCTTCGGGTCTTTCCCGAAGGGTTGGTGTGAATCGTAGGGGAAATCCCGGAGGTCGTCAATCGAGCCCTTGCTCGACTTGACGAAGTATGAAGAAATGCCGTGAATCGGCGGGTTACACTCGAATCCATCCCAATCCGCGCCATTGCACCCGCCATCATGAGGATCTCAGTCAGCCGGACCGTCGGCGTCGATCGCAGGCGCCTCTTCACGTGGTCGCAGGATTACGCGCGGCGGCTCGTGTGGGACAGCTTCCTCACCGATGCCTATCTGCTCGACGGCACGACGGCCGACGTCGGCGTCGACGCGTTCTGCCGCAGCCAGTCGGGCGCGACGATGGTGTCGCGCTACATCTCGTACCGGCCGCCGCAGGTCGCGGCGGTCGAAATGGTCGACGGCCCGAAAGTGCTCGAACGCTTCAGCGGCAGCTGGAACTTCACCGAGCGCACGCCCGGCACGACCGAGGTGAAATTCACGTACCACTTCCGCGCCCAGCCGGCCTGGCTGCGCTGGCTGCTCGAACCGCTGATCGGCGCGTTCTATCTCGTGCAGACGCGCCGGCGTCTCGACTCGTTCAAGCGCTGGGCCGAAGCGGAAGCGCTGCCGCACTGACCGGCGAGCGCGGGCCGCACGGTCCGGCGTGTCTGCGCCCCCGCCTGCCGGATGCATTCGAACGCGCCGCCGCCTCACCGCCACGCATTCACCTCACATTTGCCAGATTCGCCGAACCCGAGGAAACTACGGGCGGCCGTCACCCTGACGGCGCGCCCCGACCGAGAGAACGGGGCCCCCTCCCTGAAACGGCTTCGACACGAACATAATCCGATGAGCCTGATATCCCGATTCTTTGGCCGCAAGGAAGTACCCGAAAACCCCGTCGCGCTGGCCGCGGCACCCGACGTCGAGAATCCGCTGAGCGTGACGGTCGTCTTCGACGGCCCGCTGCAGGTCGATATCGCCGCGCTGACGGCCGCACTGCGCGCGTACCACCCGAGCATGAAGCAGGCGCGCGTCGAAACCGAGCCGACGCTCTCGCAGGTGTTCGGGCTCGCCGGCTGGGGCAACCACGTCGTCCGGCTCGTCGGCTTCGATGCGCCCTATCCGTCCGACGCGCTGGAAGCGTGCGTCGCGCCCGCCCACTACGGGCAGGACCTGAAACAGCAGGTGCGCGCGAGCCGCAGCCACGTGATCCTCTACTACGCGGGGCACGAGGCGAATCCGCTCGACCAGTACGTCGCCCTGGCGGCCGTCGCCGGCGCGCTGGCCGAACAGAACGGCCTCGCGGTGCTGAACGAGCATGCGCACACGTCGCTGCCGGCGGGCGTTTTCAACGCGAAGGAACTCGGCGACGAAAGCCTCGACGTGCTGCGAAATATCCCGCTGAACCTGTTCTTCTGCGGCTTCGTGAAATACGAGGTCGAAGGCGTCCAGGGCGTGTGGATGCGCACCTATGGCGCCGACGTGTTCGGCCTGCCGGATTTCGCCGCGCTCGCGGAAGGTCATCACGAAGGCGAACGCTATTCGGGCATCTTCAACAGCGTGATGCATTACCTGCTCGAAAGCGGCGCGCGCATGCATGCGGGCGAAACGATGCAGGTCGGCGCGGAAACGTTCATGAAGCTGCGTGAACCGCTCGAGCACGAGTACTACCTGCAGGGGCCGGCGCCGGTGCTGGTGGCCGAGCTGATCTCGGCGGACGAAATCAATCGCTGATTTCGCCCCGTCGTATCCCGCTGCATGGCGCACGAGTTCAACGCTTCGCGAACCGCGTGCGCCATTGCGTCACCTGACGGCGGCGTGACAGCCGCCGTTCGAACCCGTTGAGGAGCCGTCCGTGTTCGGCATCCGCCCTGGTCTCGCGCTGGCCGCCATCGGCCTCTCGTTGTCGGCCCATGCCGACGGCATCCAATGCGCACGTGCGACGACGCGCGCCGAGCAGCTGATCTGCGCCGACGAGGCACTCATGTCGGCCGACAGCGCATTGTCGAACGCGTACTACGATGCAGTCGGCATCGCCGCCGACCAGCAGGCCGTGATCCGGTCGCAACGCGCATGGCTCAAGCAGCGCGATGCCTGCGCCGACGCCGCCTGCATCGCCGCCGCATACCGCGACCGCACGGCGGCGCTGAAGCAGGTGAAACACGCGGGCTGGAAAACCTATCGCGACCCTGCGCTCGGCATCTCGTTCGAATACCTCGCGAACCGGCAGGTGAAAAAGCCGTGCCCGGAAGGCGGCAGCGACCATTGCGTCGCGATCGTCGGCCGCAACATGACCTATAGCAGCAGGTTCATCTCGTTCGAGATCGTCGACGGCGCGCTGGAGCCGGTCGCGGAAAAGGAAGCGGGATTCGTGAAGCAGGATGACGGCAAATGGGTGACATCGTACGGCCCCGGCATCCCGCAGGAAGTCGAGCGCATCTCCGGTCCCGGCTGGCACGGCATGAGCGCGACGATCATGTGCCGCATCAGCGATCCGAAAACCGGCTTTTACTCGGCAGCCGGCGAATGCTACTGGGCCGTACTGAGCAACGGCCAGCGCTCGGCCGTCGCGGGGACGCAGGGCTTCGTCGGCACCGACGACGCGACGCTGCACAGTGTGTCGACGTTCCGGTTCGATCGTTAGCGGCCGGTGCGTCACGGTGTCCGGCCTCCCGGATACGACTCGCCGAGCAGCGATGCGTCATCGCGATGACGCCCCGGCGGCATGTCGCCCACGTTGGCCATGACGAAATCACCTTTTCCGCCCCGATTCGCGACGGCCGCGGCACCCGCCGTGCCGCCCGGCGCACCTTCGCACTAACGGGCGCCGTCGCGGCGCAACGGGAACGTCTGCGCACCGGCGTCGCGGCGCAACGTCACCTCCATGCCGGTCAGCCATCCTGACGATTTCAGGATCGGGCGCGCCACCGCATACAACCGGTCGGCGCTGGCGCCGTACAGGTACAGATACCCGTCGTTGCCGTCGCGATGCAGTTCGGTCTCGCCCAGTTCGCCGGCCCCGGCCCGCTTCACCGCGCGATCCAGCCGTTGCTCGAGCGCATGAAGGCGCGCCGTGTCCTTCTCGTCGTAATCGAAGTGCACCATCACGACCGGACTCGGCGCCTTCGGCTGCACATCGGCGGCAGCGTGGCCGGCAAGCAGTGCCCAGCCGAGCAACGCGGAGAATCGAATGTGGTTCTGCATATCGGCAACGAGAGTCAAACGCCCGCACACGTGGCTGCACCGCCGCGCGCAACCTGCTGCCGGACTTGCGCCTGCGTACCGAGCGCAGCGGCAATCGCATCGACCGCCTCGGCCGCGCGCGCCGCGCCGCACATGAACGCGTCGACGGCCGCGAAGCGATGCTCGGGCCACGTATGGATCGTGATGTGCGATTCGGCGAGCAGCACGACACCCGTCACGCCGTGCTCGCCGCCGAAATGATGGAAATGCGCGCCGATCACGCGCGCGCCCGCCTGCCGCGCCGCTTCGGTGAGCAGCGTCTCGAGCCGTGCGGCGTCGCGCAGCAACGCCGCGTCGATGCCGGCCAGGTCGGCCAGCACGTGCGAGCCGAACGTCGCGCGCGGCGGCGCGATCCCGTCGCGCGCGATCATTTGTGCGACCCGTACGACGAGTAGCCGCTGCGCGCCGACGAACTGCCCCAGCCCCCGCCGCCCGAACCGCTGCCGCCGATCGACGCGCAGCTGAACAGCGTGACGACGATCAGGCCGTAGACACCGTAGAGGATGTACCGGATCACGCGTTGCCCCCGTCCGACGCAAAACTCTTCCACAGCCATTCAGGCAGCCACAGCACCAGCAGGCCGACCAGCACGTAAACGGAGCGGCCGCTGAACGAGAACAGCGCGCCCATGTTCAGGATCACGAGCAGCGCGCTGAACACGAGCGGCAGCGGCGCGAAACTGTGCGGGCCTTTCCGGCCGAACAGGCCGGTCGACGCGCTAGCGCCCGTTGCCGCCGCAGCCGCGGCCGTCGCGAGCGCCGGCGTGCCGAAGCGTTCGGCGAGCGTGCTGCCCGACAGCGGCCGCGCGCGCGACCAGACGATCTCCGCGTCGCTGCGCTCGCGCGTCAGCTTGTCCTTCTGCCAGCCATAGTCGATGATCGACGTGCGATCGCCGACCTGCACGCGCCAGTTGAACGCGCCGACCACGTAGACGACCTCGGAGTCGTATTCCTCGCGCAGGCGGTAGGTCTTGCCGCCGTCGGTCACGTCGGACTCGCTGCCGATCGTCGGCCACTGGTCGAGCACCTGCACACGCTCCCAGCGCCCTTCGCTCTGCACGAGCCACAGGAAACCGCGCTTCGGGTTCAGCAGCAGGTATTCGTCCCACGTCTCCTCGTCGCCCGGCACGCGGCAGCGCATCATCCCGATCACCGTGTACTTCACGCCGTCGAACGTGCCGATCGCGCCGAGTTCCAGCGCCCCCTTCACCGCGTCGAGCTTGCGCTGTGCCGCGAACACGGTCTGCTGCTCGGCCGTGCACTGCACGCCCGCATGGCAACTGCCGCACACCACGTAGTCGGCCACGTTCGGCGCATACGACAGCGGCGCGCCGCAGCTCGGGCACGCGAACGGCACCATCTCCGCACCGCGCTTCTCGCGCGTATCGTTGTCGGTATCGCGCAGCCCGGTGAACGCGAGCGCATCGAACTCCAGCGCTTCTCCCGTGTAGACGGCCGGACTCCCGCCGTTCGAATCGGCGTCGGAATAGTCGTACGTCGCGAATGCGTTGCCGGTTCGCAGGTCGACGACGCGCGCCTCCCAGCCGGCATCGACGCGGAACGGCAGCTCGCCGTCGCCGCCCGTGCAGCGCGCGGTGCGCACGTCGGACACGAGGAACGCGCGGCCGCCGTGGTCGATCCGCATGCCCGGCTCCAGCGTGCCGAACGCGGGCCACGCGCCGCCGGACGCATCGTCGGGCTCGCGCACCGTCACCGCGTACTGGCCCGACGCATCCGACAGCCAGCCGAACGTGCCGTCGTCGAACACGACATACCACTCGCTCCACACGCCGGCGTCGTAGGTCATCTGGATGCGCCCGAGCACCGTGAACGTGCGCTTGCCGTAGCGCCCGGCCGTGCCGATCTGGATCGGCGACGCGTCGTCGAGCACCGTGGCCAGTTCGCCAATCCGCTCGACGTCGGTCCCGCGCTTGAGCAGCGTGCTGCGGCAGAACGCGCAGACGGCCATCACGGCCGCCGCCGAGCGAAACTCGACCGGCGCGCCGCACTGGGGGCACGAGGTACTGAACATGCGCGACGCTTACCGGGTGAGCTTCGCGAGGATCTCGGCCTTCGCGCGCGAATATTCGTCTTCGGTCACGAGGTCCTTGTCGAACAGCGTCTTCAGCTGTTCGAGCCGCTGCACGTAGTCGGTGCCTTCCGCCGGCGCGGCCGCCACCGGCGCTGCAGCGGGCGCGGGCGGCGCGGCCGGCGCCGGTTGCGCGGCGCCCGCGATCTGGCCGGCCATCGCCTGACCGATCGCCGCGCCCGCGGCGAGCCCCGCGCCGACGCCCGCGATGCCGCCCGGGTTCTGCGCGGCGAGCGGAATCGCCTGCGCGGTCTGGTACTGCGTGGCGCGTGCGAGATCGCCGGCCATCCCCGCGCCGATCCGCAGGTCGAGCGCCTTCTGCAGTTCCGCCGGCAGCGACACGCTCTCGACCGCGAACGCGTCGAGCGCGAGGCCGTAGCGCGTGAACACAGGCGCCAGCGCGTCGGCGACACGCTGCGACAACAGCGACTGGTTCGCGGCCATGTCGACGAACGGCACGTCGGCCGAGCCGAACGTCGTGCTCATCGCGGTCACGACGAGGTTGCGCAGTTGCTGTTCGACCTCGTCGACCGTGTACTGCGCGCGCGTGCCGCTGACCTCGCGATAGAACGCGGCCGCGTCGACGATCCGGTACGAGTAGATGCCGAACGCGCGCACCTGCACGAAACCGAATTCGCGGTCGCGGATCGTCACCGGCTGCGCGGTACCCCAGCGGCGGCCGAGCTGCAGCCGCGTGCTGAAGAAATAGACGTCCGACTTGAAAGGCGACTGAAAGAATTTGTCCCAGTTCTTCAGGTACGTGAGCACCGGCAGCGTATTCGTTTCCAGCGTGTACAGCCCCGGCTGGAACACGTCGGCCACCTTGCCTTCGTTGACGAAGATCGCGACCTGCGTTTCGCGCACGGTCAGCTTGCCGCCGTACTGGATTTCCTGGTCTTCCATCGGGTAGCGCCAGGCCAGCACGCCGTCGGTGTCTTCCGTCCATTGCAGGACGTCGATGAACTGCTTGCGGATAAACGATCCCAGACTCATGTCGGTCTCCTCGAAACGCGTGGCGCGTCAGGTCAGGCAGGCGGCATTGATGATGCCGACGACGAGCGACGCGGTGCCCATCAGGCCGCCCATTGCGACGTTGCGATCCTCGATCGCATGATTCATGCCGGGCATCAGGCGCGTCAGCGCCGCATAGGTGATCAGTTGCACGACCATCGCGCCGACGGCCCAGATCACGACTTCGCCGAGTGTGGAATTGTGCGCGATGCTGGACGCGAGCGTCAGGCAGAAGCCGATCAGCGCACCGCCGAACGACAGCGTCGCGGCCGCGTTGCCGTCGCGGATCAGCGCCAGTTCGTCGAACGGGGTGACCTTCAGGTACACTGCCGCGAACACAAGAAGCAGCACGAACGCCGACAGTAAATGAACCGCATAGAGATAGGCACTATTCATTCTTTCCCTCGGATTTTGTGCTCGGTTCGCCGCCCCGTCGCCGGCCGGCCCCCGCAGGGCCGGCGGACAAAATTCCGCGCCAGTATATCCACATTGCCGAACACTGCACAACGGATGCGCCATGCTGCATAAGCGTGCGCTCGTCCTGTCGATTCTCGTGCTCGCGTCGTGCGGGCTCGGCTACGAACTGATCAGCAGCGCCCTGTCGAGCTACCTGCTCGGCGATTCGATCCTGCAGTTCTCGTCGGTGATCGGCAGCTACCTGTTCGCGATGGGGATCGGCTCCTGGCTCGCGAAGTTCGTCGAGGACGACGACGTGCTCGACCGCTTCGTCGATATCGAGCTGCTGGTCGGCCTGCTCGGCGGCGTGTCGGCCGCGCTGCTGTTCGCGGTATTCGCCTGGCTCGCCGAGCCGTTCCGCGCGGCGCTTTACGCACTGGTGCTCGCGCTCGGGCTGCTGATCGGGATGGAGATCCCGCTCGTGATGCGCGCGTTCCAGCAGCGTCGCCAGGCATTCCGCCATACCGTCAGCGAAGTGCTGACGTTCGACTATCTCGGCTCGCTCGCCGTGTCGCTGATCTTTCCGCTCGTGCTCGCGCCGCGCCTGGGCCTGCTGCGCACCAGCTTCCTGTTCGGGCTCCTGAACGCCTTCGTCGCGCTGTGGACGACGCACCTGTTCCGCGACGAGATCCGCAACGTGCGCGGCAAGCTGATGCGCGCGTCGCTCGTGATCGGGCTGCTCGTCGCCGGCTTCGTGCTGTCCGACCGCATCACGCACTGGGCCGAACACGGCGTGTACGGCGACGAGACGATCTATTCGGAAACGACACCGTACCAGCGCATCGTGCTCACCCAGTGGCACGACGACATGCGGCTGTACCTGAACGGCAACCTGCAGTTCTCGTCGCGCGACGAGCATCGTTATCACGAAGCGCTGATCCACCCGACGATCGACGCACTGCCGTGGGCGAAGCGCGTGCTCGTGCTCGGCGGCGGCGACGGGCTCGCGGTGCGTGAACTGCTGAAGCACCGCAACCTCGAACAGATCACGCTCGTCGATCTCGACCCCGCGATGACGAAGCTGTTCTCGACGTCCGCCCCGCTCGTCAAGCTGAACCAGGGCTCGCTGAAGGACCCGCGCGTGCACGTGATCAACGATGACGCGATACGCTGGCTCGAATCGAACGCCGACGTGTACGACGCGATCGTGGTCGACTTCCCCGACCCGACCAACTTCGGGCTCGGCCGGCTGTATTCGGTGCCCGTGTTCCGGCTGCTCGCGCGCCACCTGTCGGAGAACGGCTATGCGGTGATCCAGTCGACGTCGCCGTATTTCGCGCCGCACGCGTACTGGACCATCATCGCGACGCTGCACGAAGCGGGGCTCAACACGTGGCCGTACCACTGCTACGTGCCGTCGTTCGGCGACTGGGGCTTCGTGATCGCCGGCAAGCGCCGCGATTTCACGGTCCCGACGCATTATTCGGTGCCCACCCGCTGGCTCGACGCGCAGACGGCCGCCGAGATGTTCCACTTTCCGGCCGACATGCCGGCGCTGCCGATGTCGCCGAACGAACTCAACGACCAGCCGCTCGTGCGCCGCTTCGACGACGACTGGAAGCACGTGCTGCGCTGATGGACCGCCGCACGTTCCTCGTCGCGTCGGCCGCCGCATCGCTCGCCGCCTGCGGGCGCACCGGCTGGATCGAGACGACACCGCAGGTCGGCTACCCCGGCATGCGCGAAGGCCATGCGCTGCGCGACCATGCGACGCTGCCGCCGCCTTCCGGCACGATCGAAACCGACGTCGCGATCCTCGGCGCGGGTGCCGCCGGGCTGTCGTGCGCATGGCAGCTTGCGCGTGCAGGGCACACGCACTTCACGGTGCTCGCGGGCCCCGAATTCGGCGGCAATGCCGCCGGCGGCCGCTTCGGCGATCTCGGTTATCCAAAGGGCGCGCACTACCTGCCGCTGCCGTCGCTCGAATCCGCGCACCTGCGCGACATGCTCGCCGATCTCGGCGTGATCGAATCCGCGCCGTTCTCCGCCCGCCCCGTGTACGACGAACGCGCGCTCGTGCATGCGCCCGACGAACGGCTCTTCATCGCCGGCCAGTGGCAGGACGGCATCGTGCCGACCGCCGGCCTCGGCGCAGACGAACTCGCGCAACAGGCGAAGTTCTTTGCCTACACCGACGGGCTGCGCACCGTGCGCGGCGCCGATGGCCGCAAGGTGTTCTGCATCCCGATTGCCGAATCGTCGCGCGACCCGCGCTGGCGCGCGCTGGACCGGCGCTCGTTCCGCCAGTGGCTGCTCGACGAGGGCTACACGGCAAAGGCGCTGCACTGGTACCTGAACTACTGCTGCCGCGACGACTATGGCGCCGGGTACGAGCGCGTGTCCGCGTGGGCCGGCCTGCACTACTTCTCGTCGCGCGGCGGCCACGCGGGCGATGCGAGCGACGGCGCGGTGCTGACCTGGCCCGACGGGCTGCACACGATGGTGACGAAGCTGAGCGATTCGATCACCGCGCGCACCGGCTCCGGCGCGTGGTCGCGCGACGGCTTCGCGGTGCGCGCGACCGAACGCGCGGGCGGCGTCGACGTGCTGTGCGCGCGCGTCGGCAACGACGGTGCGCTGTCGACGTTCATGCTGAAGGCGCGGCGCGTCGTGAGCGCGATGCCGCTGTTCGTCGCGGCGCGCGTGTTTCCGCAGCTTGGCGCATACGGCTTCGACCCCGCGCGCGACCTGCCGCCGCGCGCGCCGTGGCTCGTGTCCAACTTCCTGCTCGACGGCATGCCGGCCGAGGAAGCGGGCGTGCCGCTCGCGTGGGACAACGTCGTGTACGACGGCGCGGCGCTCGGTTATGTCGTGTCGACGCACCAGCTGATCCGGATGTCGCCGCCGACGCGTTCGGTGTTTTCCGCCTATCAGGCATTGAGTACGCAAACGCCGGACGACACGCGCCGCTGGCTTGCCCAGGCCAGGCCCGACGCGTTGCGCGAACAGGCGGCGATCGACCTGCAGGCCGTCTACGGACGCGAACTCTGGAAGCACGCGACGGCGCTCGAGATCACCGTGCGCGGCCATGCGATGGCGACACCCGACGTCGACTTCCTGAGCCGGCCGGGGCTGCTCGCGCTGCGCGAGGCCGACGGCCGCGTCGTGTTCGCGCATGCGGACCTGTCCGGGCTGTCGCTGTTCGAGGAAGCGTCGTACTGGGGCATGCTCGCCGCCCGGCGCGTGCTGGCCTGACCGCCGTCATCCGTCATTGCGGCGCCGCCGCCAGCCGCTATAATCGCGCGACATTCCGACTGCATTGAGCAGGCCGACGGTGCCGCGCCGTCCGACGCGCCGTATGCCCTCCTCGACAACAACAATGACGAACCGAACCATCCGACGCCTTCGCCCGTTCGTGCGCGCCGCCGCGCGCGTGCTCGCCTGCACTGCGCTGCTCGGCGTGCCGCCGGCGCTGCATGCGGCCGACACCGCGGCCACCGCCGGCACCGCACCCGCCTCCGGGCGCTACATCGTCGTCGACACCGGCCATACGCCCGCTCACCCGGGCTCCACCGGCGCGAGCGGCCGCGTCGAATACCTGTACAACCTCGATCTGTCCGCGGCGGTCGCCGAAAAACTCGCCGCGCATGGCGACCGCGTGCTGCGCACGTCGGCCGACGGCCGCGAGATCTCGCTCGACCAGCGCTCGACCCAGGCGCCCGACGCGAACCTGTTCGTGTCGATCCATCACGACTCGATGCAGCAGCAGTTCATCGACGCCGGGCGGCAGCGCGAATTCCGCGGCTTCTCGGTGTTCGTGTCGGAACGCAATCCGCACTATGCGGAAAGCCTGCGTTGCGCGAAGGCGATCGCCGAGCGGCTGGTCGCGGCCGGCGAACGGCCGTCGCTGTATCACGCGCAGCCGATCCGCGGCGAGAACCGCCCGCTGATCGATCCGCCTCTCGGCATTCACCGCTTCGACGATCTCGTCGTGCTGCGCACCGCGCCGATTCCGGCGGTGCTCGTCGAGGCCGGCGTGATCGTCAACCCGGACGAGGAGGCACGGCTTGCGCGTCGCGAGACGATCCAGAAGCTGTCCGCCGCGATCGCGGGCGGGATCGACGCGTGCACCGCGCCGCTATAAACGATGCAATCGCCCATCGGGCCCAACGGTTTTCACCCAGTCAGGAGCATCACCATGAAAAAGAAGAATCTGCTCGCATCCTGCGCACTGCTCGCGCTTGCCGTTCCGTTCGCCGCGCACGCGGCCGGCTGCGGGAAGCCGCGCAGCGCGTTCGACCAGGTGTACTGCACCAGCACGCAGTTCTCTCAGTCCGATCGCGATCTGAACGACGAATACGGCCGCCTGCGCAAGCAACTGAGCGGCGACCAGCAGGCCGCGCTGAAGGCCGGCCAGCTCGCATGGCTGAAGCAACGCGATGCGCAGTGCAGCGAAACGCGCAACAACAGCTACCTCGTGGACATCCAGTGCGCGAACGACATGACGCAGTCGCGGCTGTCGTTCCTGCGCGAGCGTGAGCGCGAGTGCTCGAGCACGGGTTGCGTGACGTCCAGGCTCGGCGAGTAAGCTCGCCGGACGCGGTGTGCCGCCGTGCAGGTCGCGGCACGCCGCCTTCGAAAGACACGACGATGCGGCATGAATTCTCCGAAGTCCTCAACGACCTGATCGACTGTTTCCTCGTCGGCGATCTTCTGCTGCTGAAGCGCTACAAGGAAACACATCGGCTGCCGGACAACGTCGCGTCCGCGTTCACGACCGGCGACAGCGGCGACAACGCCGTGCTCGAAGGCGTCGTCATTCCGCTGGCCGGTATCGAGAACCATCCGTATACGGTCATCTTCACGCTGGACGACGACACGCCCGAACTGCTGAAGGCCGGAAGCCGCCTGCAGCATCGGCGCGGCGGATACGTGCTGCGCGTCGAACACCGTTCGGTGATGCTTTACACGTGGCGCATTCTCGAACGCTTCAACGACGAATCGGTGAACGCGCTGCTTGCGCGTTATCGCGAACCGGGCCGGCCCGTGATCGACCTCGACAACGGCTGGTACGACGTCGAAGTCCTCGGTGGCGAAGTGCCGCGCAACGGCTGGTTCGAACCCGCGTTCGAGTTCGTGCTGAAGCGGACCGATACGCCGGGCGACGCGTCGCAAGTGGATCTCGGCTACCGTTTCGCGATCGACGGCAGCCTGGATCCGGCGGAATGAATCCCGCGCGCGGCAACGCGGCAAACGGCACACGATCTGACGAGGCTCGCATGACACCGAACACGATGGCGATCGACATCCGCACGGCCACCTCCGCCGACGCGCCGGCCATCGCCGACATCCACGTCGCATCGTGGCGGGCGACCTACACGGACATCATGCCGGCGGCGTTCCTCGCCGGCCTGTCGGTCGACAAGCGCACGGCCTCGTGGCGCGGTGCGTTCGACGCCGGGCGGCCGCACGTCGCACTCGCGGTCTCGGTCGCGGACAACACGCCGGCAGGCTGGATCGCCTACGGTCCGACACGCGACACCGACAAGGATCGTGCGTGGGGAGAAATCGAAGCGATCTATCTGCACCCGTCGTATGGCGGCCGGGGGATCGGCGCGGCGCTGGTCGACCATGCATGCCGGTCGTTGCACGACCTGGGCCATGCGTGGGTATCGCTGTGGGTCCTGCTCAAGAACCGTCGGGCCAGGGCGTTCTACGAACGCGAAGGCTTCGTCGCCGAAGACGACATCAAGACGTTCGAGATCGACGGGACTCCTATCGAAGAGGTGCGCTATTGGCGCGCGTTACCGAAGCGATCGCGTTGACGGTTTCGCCGCCTCCACCGCCAGCCGCGCCTGCATCATCCGCAGCAACTCGCGAATCTTCGCGTTGACCGAATTCCGGCTCGCATAAGCGGCAAGCAGTTCCAGCGGCGCCGGCGCCATCTCCAGCGGCACGCGCACCAGCCGCCCCTCGGCCAGTTCGACCGCGCACGCGCGCTCGACGAGAATCGCGAAGCCGATCCCGTTCACCGCGGCCAGCCCAGCCATTTCGCCGCTATTGACGCGATACCGGCTCGCCACCGGAATCTTGTGAATCCGCCCTTCACCGTCGGCAAATTGCCACGGCTGCCCTTTCAGCGTGCTCAACGTCGTGATGCACGGCAGTTGCGTGAGCTGTTCCGTCCGGGTCGGCAAGCCAACTCGCGCGACGAGCGACGGCGCGGCCACGACGACGCTCGGCAAACTCACGAGCGGCCTGACGACGAATGCGCTGTCGTCCAGCTTCCCGCGATTGACGATGATCGACAGGTCGATATCGTCGCGCAGCGTCGACACGCCGGCGAGGCTCGTATCGCAGTCGATTTCGACGCGCGGGTGACGGCTCGCGAATTCCGCGACGATCGGCCCGAGCATGCGCGGCCCGATTTCGCCGGGCACGCAGAGCTTCAGCACGCCGCGCAGTTCCGTCTGCTGCGACGTCAGTTCGGATTCGGCCTGCGTCAGCGCATCGAGCATCGGTCGCGCGCGCTCGTGAAGCAAACGCCCGGCCTCGGTCATGCGCAAGTGCCGCGTACTGCGCTCGAGCAGACGCACACCGAGCCTCGACTCCAGTTGCGCCACGTGACGGCTCACGTTGGAAGCCGGCATCTCGAGCACGCGCGCGGCGCCGGCGAAGCTGCCTTCGTCGACGACCGCCACGAACACACGCACCGCGTTCAGATCCAGCTTGCTCCGCATCATTAGCCCATTTCAGGTATCAAAGCGTGCCGATTTTCACGGCTTATCCCGCCCGAGACCATAATTTACGATGCTCATCCCGTCAATGCGACGCCGACGCGCGAACCCGCGACCCGGCGAGCACGCGAATGACACAAGGAAGGAGCACGATGGAAATCGCCATTCTGGGCGCCGGCATTGCCGGCATGAGCACCGCACTCGCACTCGCCGAACGCGGCCACCGGATCGGGTTGTACGAACGCCGGCCATCGGAATCGACGATGGGCGCGGGCGTCGTGCTGTGGCCGAATGCCGGCTTCGTGCTCGAGCAACTCGGCCTGCTGCCGGACATCGTCGAGGTTGGCGGCCACCTGCACGCGATGCGACGCATCGACCGGCACGGCACCGCGCTCAAGGCTACCGATATCCGCGCACTCGACCGCCGCATGGGTTTCCCGACGTATTCGATCCTGCGGCGCGACCTGCAGGCCGTACTGGCACGGCACGTCGCCGCGCGCGGCATCGACGTCCGCTTCGGCCACGGGGCGACGACCATCGAAACCGGAACGGACGGCCGCGCCATCGTTCACTTTGACAACGGAACGACGATCGCCCCCGATCTCGTGATCGGCGCCGACGGCCGCATGAACTCCGTCGCGCGACACTACGTGGTCGGTCACAACACGCCCGTCTACCAGGGATTCGTCAACTGGATCGGTATCGCACAAAGTGATGTGCCGCTGGTCGACGAGGTGTCGGTATTCGACTACTGGGGCGTGCGCGAGCGCTTCGGCATCGTCGCAATCGACCGGCATCGGATGTACTGGGCGGCGGCATGGCCCGAAACCGGCCCGGGCGAGGTGACGGAAAGCGATCCTGCGACGATGCTGGAACGGCGCTTCGCTGCGTGGCCGGCCCCGGTCGCGGACGTGATACGTGCGACACCGTCGGACACGATCACGAAGATCCACGTGCACGATCTCGATCCGGTCGACGTGTGGCACCGCGACAACGTGCTGATGATCGGCGATGCCGCTCACGCCCCGCTACCGACCTCCGGACAAGGCGCTTGCCAGGCGCTCGAGGACGCGTGGCATCTTGCCCGTTGCCTCGACGAGCACGCGGCACGCAACGACAGCAACCTCGATGCCACGCTCGCCTCCTTCACGCTGCGGCGCCGCTCGAAAACCACGGCAATCACCGAGCGTGCGCGTGATTTTGCACAGCTGCTGTTCGGCGAAAACGTCAACGAAAGCGCGCGACAACAGATCGACCCGGTCGCGGAAATCGAGGCCCTGACAAACGCGTGGGGCGCGCACCTGCCGATGGCGCAGGCGCGCTGACGACAAGACGCACGAGTGTCGGCATCCGCTTACAGAAACCACCGATACTCGCGCGCACCGATTTCATTGCGAAAATCCAGCTCCTCCTGCCGCTTGTTCTCGCAATACACCATCACGAACTCGCTGCCGAGCCCTTCGCGCACGGCCGGATGATCCTGCATCGCCGCGACGGCCGACAGCATCTCCTTCGGGAAATCGATCCCGCTGCCGCGATCCTCGTTGAGCGGCGCGATCGGCTCGATCCGTGCATCGAGCCCATGCTCCATCCCGGTAAGAATCGCGGCGAGCACCAGATAAGGGTTCGCGTCCGCGCTCGCGAGCCGGTGCTCGATCCGCAGGTTGCGCGCATCCGACTCGGGAATCCGGATGCACGCATCGCGATCCTCGAAGCCCCAGCTTGCGCGGCTCGCCGCATTCACCATCGATCCGTAGCGCCGGAACGCGTTGTGATTCGGCGCGAACACGGGCATGCAGTGCGGCAGCACCGCGAGGCATCCGGCCACCGCGTGCCGCAGCGGCTGCTGCCCGTCCGCCGCGAGCAGGTTGCGCCCCGCATCGTCGTAGAGGCTCACGTGCACGTGCATCCCGCTGCCGGGCGCATGCAGGTACGGCTTGCCCATGAAGCTCGCGCGATAGCCGTGCTGCAACGCGACGCCGCGCGTGCTGCGGCAGAACAGCGCCGACCAGTCGGCCGCGCGCAACGCATCGTCGGTGTGGCCGAAATTGATCTCGAACTGGCCGGGACCGAGCTCGGCCGTGATCACCGTCGCGTCGACGCCCTGCTCGCGCGCAGCCTCGACCATCTCGTGCAGCACGTCGGAGAAGCGCGACAGGCGCTCGATATGCATGTTCGGCTGATCGTCGCGATCGTCGCTCAGGCGGTCGCGCGGATACTGCGGCATCCCTTCCGCGAGCTGCGCGGCGAACAGGTAGAACTCGAGCTCGAACGCGACGACCGGCCGGATGCCGCGCGCCGCGAAACGCCGCAGCACGCGCGCGAGCACCTCGCGCGGCTCGAACTCGATCGGCGAATCGGTGCCGTCGGAGCTGATCAGCATCTGCGCGAGCGGCTGCCGCTCCCAGCGCACGGGCTTCAACGTGCCGGGAATCAGCCGGCGCGGCGCGTCCGGGTCGCCGTCGTTGAAGCAGTAGTCGCCGATCTTGTAGAGGCCGCCCTGCGTGCCGAGCAGCACGCAATTCTGCGGCAGCTTCAGCAACGAGCCCGACGCGACCTTTTCAAGCGCGTCGATCGGGTAGCGCTTGCCGTAGAAATGCCCGGGCAGGTCGAGGCAGATCAGGTCGACATAACGGATCTCGGGGTGCGCCTGCCGGAATGCGCGGACTTCACCGACCAGCGCGGGAACGACGTCAGCCATGTCTCATCCTTTCCATGTCTTGTATGGCGGTGCCGCAGCGCGGCGAACCGGATTCACGCGCATGCATCACGTCGCATGCATCATGTCGATCAGTACTGCAAACAGGCTGCGTGGCGGGGCGGCCCGTCATGCCGCCCGCCCCGCCGACCACTCAGGTGAATACCCAGATCACGCGCGTCGGCGCGTCGGTCAGGTTGGCATAACGGAAACGCTTGTGCGCGGGGAGCTGGAATGCGTCGTTCGGGCCGAGCGTGACCGGTGTGTCGTCGCCGTCGATCCAGATCGTCAGTTCTCCTTCGAGCACGAAACCGCCCTGCTCGTCGCTGTCGTCGACGGGCCGCTCGCCGCTGCTCGCGCCCGGCGCGAGATGGCTTTCGAGGATCGAGAAGCGCGAGCGCATGTTCGGCGACACGAGGATGTCGGTAATGCCGGCCGCGTAATACACGGTGCGCCGCTCGTCGGGCCGCGTGACCCACGGCACGCTGCGCGGCTTGCTCAGGCTGTAGAAATAGGTGGTCGGCACGCCGAGCGCCTCGCCGATCGCGGTGAGATCCGCGACCGTCGGGCGCGACAGCCCGCGCTCGACCTGCGACAGAAAGCCGACCGAGCGGCCGATCCGTTCCGCGAGATCGTTGAGCGTGACCTTGCGATGCTTGCGCAGGTCGCGGATCAGGATCGCCAGGCTTTCTATCTCTTCCTGTTCGTTCATGGTGGGTTCCGGTGTACTCAAACGGTATCGCGCAGACGGTACCAGGCCTTGCCGACCGCTTCCAGCGGCGCGGCGAGCCGGTCGCCGCCGGGGAAGCGCGGGTTGCGGATGCGCTGGTACTGCGCAAGCAGGCGTTCGTCGCCGAGCACGGCGTCGGCCACCGCGCGCGCGCCCGCGAGCGTCGGCAGCACGCCGTGCCCCGAGAAACCCTGCAGCCAGAAACGCTGCCCGAGGCGGCCGATGTCCGGCGTGCGGCGCATGCTGATGTCGATATGGCCGCCCCACGCGTAATCGAGCGGCACGCCGGCCAGCTGCGGAAACACGCGCTCGAGGTGCGGGCGCGTGGCCGCCGCGATATCGGCCGGAATGCCGCCGAGATACGTGCAGCCGCCGCCGAACAGCAGCCGGTTGTCGGGGCTCAGCCGGAAATAGTCGGGCACGAACTGGTTGTCGATCACGCAACTGTTCCGCGGCAGCAGCGAACGCGCGACGTCGGGCGCGAGCGGCGCGGTCGCGACCTGGTACGTGCCGACCGGCAGCAGCCGGCGCGCGAGGTCGCGATCGAGCCGGTCGACATACGCGTTGCAGGCCAGCACGAGGACGTCCGCGCGCACTTCGCCGCGCGCCGTGCGGGCGACGTGGCCCCCGGCCGTTTCGCGGCAGTCGAGCACGCGGCTCTGCTCGAAGATGCGGCCGCCCGCGCGCTCGATCGTCCGGGCGAGGCCGAGCGCGAGCTTCAGCGGGTTCAGGTGGCCGGCCTCGGGATCGTAGAGCGCCGCGAGATAGCGCGTGCCGCCGATCCATTCGGGCAGGTCGGCCCGCTCGATCACGCGCAGCCGGTCGTAGCCCCAGCGCTCGGCCGCTTCGTCGCGGGCCTGCGCAAGCATCGCGACGCGGCGCGGCCGCACCGCCGCCCACAGGCTGCCGGGCCGATAGTCGATGTCGAAACCATGCCGCCCGGGCAGTTCCCGCACCTCGGTCGCGGCCCAGCGCATGCTGTCCCACAGCAGGCGCGCGCCGTCACGGCCGAGCGAATCCTCGAGCGGCTGCATGTCGCACGACCAGCCGAGCAGCGCCTGCCCGCCGTTGCGGCCCGACGCGGCCCACGCGACGCGGCTCGCTTCGAGCATGACGACCCGCTTGCCGGCGAGCGCAAGGCGCAGCGCCGTATGCAGCCCGCTGAACCCCGCGCCGACGACGAGCACGTCGGCGTCGATGCGCTCGTCCAGTTCCGGACGATGCGGGATCGGCTCCGGATACGTACCGGCGTAGTAGCTTGCGACGTGACGGTCGGACTGCACGAACATGCGGACTCCCGTGAAATTCTTGCCGAGAAATTTCATGAAAAAGTAGCATGACAATTTCACGGGGGCAAGCGGGCTGTCGCGATGCGTCCAACTTGATGTCGAGATGCATCCAACTTGGAATCTTTTTCGTCCAAGTTGAAACCTGCAATCCGACTGAGGCCAGCCCAATTTCCGTCGCGATATTGGTTGGGAAATTCCGGTGTGTCCTGAGATCGACTACGCTCGCTTGATGATTGCGGCCGCACGAGCGAAGGGTGCGATTACGTCCGCACTACCCCCACCTTCGACTAATTTGAGTCGCCCTGAGCGAACCCGGTAGTAAGACCGAAAGCGTCGAGGATTGTCACTGATGTCTTAGCCATGCGCTTCGCCATCGCCTCTGGATTCTGCCGCGCGGGACCTTGGCGAAGCCAGTGCACCGCCGTCCAGACCAAACCACCACCCAACACGGTCAGGCAATCCTCTTCCGCTTCCGTTCGGATTCCTTCATAGGGCGGGAGGATGCGACCTGCGACGAACGTAATGAGGTCATCGAAAAAAGTCGATGTCGCTGCGTCGTTGAATACGGTCAGATAGAAAGACTCATGGGCCAGCAAATGCTGAAGGATCAGCGCCGTTTCCACTTCCATCGACTTGACAAACGCGACGTTCGACGGGTTCAGCAGCTTGCCCTGCTCCTCGACGAACGTGAATGCATTCTCGAGCCTAGCCAACGCCGCCCGCTGAGCAGCAACCTGAAGGTCGGGAAAGTGCTGATAGAAAGTGGGACGAGCGATACCTGCACGCTGCACCAGTTGAGCAATGCTGAGCTTGCTCAGGGGCGCCTCGTCGAGCAGTTCCGTCACGGCACGGACGAGGGAATCGTAACTTCTCTGAAAGCGTGGATCGGCGGGATTAGGGCTTACATCAGGTGGCATAAAAAGCTCTGGACACGTCTTTTTGTCTATTTTACATTCGTTCAATAGATTGAGATGCGACGCTTCGACATGTCCTTGTGAAAGGTTATTGAAATGAAATCCTCCGCCCTCGTTCCGCAGCCGCCTCTGAAGCCCATCATCGGTCACCTGATGGAAGTCCTCGGGCCATCGCCGCTCGCAAAGATGATGGATCTCGCACGAACCTACGGGCCGGTCTACTGGTTCGAGGTGTTCGGGCAAGGTTACTACGTTGTCAGCGGACAAGCACTCGTCGACGAGGTGTGCGACGAAAGCAGGTTTCAGAAATCCGTACACCAATCTCTGCTTGAACTGCGGCCGGCTATCGGAGATGGGCTATTTACCGCATTCAGCAACGAGCCGAACTGGGCGAAGGCGCATCGCGTATTGATGCAGTCTTTCGGTCCACTCAGCATCTGGTCCATGTTCGACAAGATGGTCGACATCGCCGACCAGATGTTTCTCTATTGGGAACGATTCGGCCCCGAGACGGCTGTCGATGTCTCCGACCACATGACTCGCCTGACGCTCGACACGATCGCCTTATGTGCGTTCGATTGTCGCTTCAATAGCTTCTACCGTGAAGACCAGCATCCGTTTGTGGATGCGATGGTCAATACCCTCAGCGAGGCGGGAAAGCGCGAGTTGCGGCCGAAACTGGTGTCGAAGCTGATGCTCAACCGGAGTCGCAAGTTCGACGCGGATATCGAGCTCATGCGATCGCTCGCGACCAAAATGATCGAAGACCGGCGGAAGAACCCGCACGACAACGAAGAAGCGATGGACCTGCTGGACCGGATGCTGAACGGTGTGGATCCGGTGACGGGCGAGAAGCTCGATGACGAGAATATCGTTTTCCAGATGATCACGTTTCTCATCGCCGGGCATGAAACGACGAGCGGGCTCCTGTCCTTTGCCACCTATTTCCTGCTCAAGAACCCGGACGTTCTGCAACGAGCACGGGACATGGTCGACGAGGTCGTCGGCAACGACACGCCACGGATCGAGCATCTGGCGCGACTGCGCTACATCGAACAAATCCTGATGGAAACGTTGCGGATCTGGCCGACGGCCCCGGCCTTCGCCGTCACCCCGCTCGCCGACACCACGTTCGGCGGGAAATATCCGGTGTCTCCCAACGACATCATCATGATCCTGACGCCCATGTTGCATCGCGACGTAAGTGTCTGGGGCGAGGACGTCGAGGCATTTCGTCCCGAGCGATTCGAACCGGAGAATGCGGAAAAACTTCCGCCGAATTCGTGGAAACCCTTCGGCAATGGCGCACGCGCATGTATCGGCCGGCCGTTCGCAATGCAGGAAGCGCACCTCGTCCTGATCATGCTGCTTCAGCGATTCGATTTTTCCTTCGCCGATCCGAACTACGAGCTGCAAGTCGCCGAAACCCTTACGCTCAAGCCTACCGGCCTGCGTATCAACGTGCGGCCACGGGCGCGAGGTGTGCGCAAGGTATCGAACGACAACCTTCGCGTGCGTGCGAGCATCGAAACACCGAACGTCGATCAGGCTCCGGCGGTCTCCGACAAGGACGCGTCGAAGATGCTGGTCCTGTTTGGCGGGAACACGGGTTCGTCGGAATCGTTCGCTCGTCGCATTGCAGGCGACGCCGGTCGCCATGGATTTCATGCCACCTGCGCTCCTCTGGACGCGTTCGCAGGAAAGATCGATGGATTTCCTGCGATCGTAGTCGTTACTGCTTCCTACGAAGGCCAGCCGCCCGACAATGCAATCTCGTTTCTTCCCTATATCGAGGCGATGAGCGAAGGGGCGCTGGGCGGAGTCAAATTTTCTGTTCTTGGATGCGGCAACAAGCAGTGGGCAAGAACGTATCAGGCGATCCCCAAGCGCGTCGACGCAGCCTTCGAAAAAGCCGGCGCCACGCGCGTTCACGCCAGAGGCGAGCTGGATTCGGGTGGTGACTTCTTTGGCGAGTTCGATCGATGGTATGCCGAGCTCTGGAATCGTTTTGCGATCAGCTTCGGGAAAGATACGTCGGTTGCGCAAAACAACAACACCGCACTCAACGTCAGCTTCCTGAATAACGTTCGCGAGAAATTGCTCAGCGTTGACGATATGACGCACGCGACGGTGATCGACAATAGAGAGCTCGTCGATATTAGTGCGCCGGGAAGCCGGTCGAAGAAGCACATGGAACTGAAGTTGCCGGAGACGATGACCTATCGCTCCGGCGACTACCTGGCCGTTCTGCCTCGCAATTCCAAACGGAACGTCGATCGCGTCTTGCGCCGGTTTCGCCTGAGCTGGGACACGCAGGTGGTCATCGACGGGACATCGAGCAATCCGCGCCTTCCGCTCGGCCAGGCAATCAGTTGCGGCGAGCTGCTTTCGAGCTACGTTGAACTTGCCGTTCCGGCCACTCGATCGCAAGTCTCCATCCTTGCCACGGCCACTCGCTGTCCGCCCGAGAAGGTCGATCTCGAGCGCCTGAGCACGGGCGACTTCGAATGCGAGATTCTGGAAAAACGAACCACCGTCATGGATCTGCTCGAACGCTTCGGCTCCGTCGATTTGTCGTTCGACAAGTTCCTCGACATGCTCCCCGCGTTGAAAGCGCGCCAGTACTCGATTTCGTCGTCCCCCCTCTGGAAAGCAGATCACGTGACGCTGACGGTTGCCGTAGTCGATGCACCAGCACTCTCCGGCAACGGCCGTCACGAAGGGGTGGCGTCGTCGTATCTCGCGCGACTCGACGCGGGTGACAGTGTGTCCGTTTCGGTCAGACCGTCGAATGCACGCTTTCGTCCGCCAGCCGAATCGAACCTTCCGATGATCTTGATTTGCGCGGGTTCCGGTATTGCCCCGTTCCGCGGCTTTCTGCAAGAGCGTGCAATACAGAAACAGCGGGGAGAAAACGTCGGCCCGTCGTTGCTTTTCTTCGGAATCGATGACCCCGACGTCGACTTTCTCTATCGGGATGAGCTTGAAGAGTGGGCTAACTTGGGGGTGGTCGAAGTGATGCCGGCCTATTCCAACCGCCCGGAGGAAGGCGCTCGCTTCGTCCAAGACAAAGTATGGCTCGAGCGGGAAAAAATCGCCGCGCTGTTTGCGCAAGGCGCCACTGTTTATGTATGCGGGGATGGCAAGAACATGGCGCCAGCCGTACGTGCCACGCTCGGTCGGATTTACCAGGACTCAACCGGCGCGAATGACGAAAGCGCTCACGCGTGGATCGACACGATGGAGCGCGAGCATGGCAGGTATGTTGCCGACGTGTTCGCATGACGGTGACGACGGTCATGCAGATTGCAATTTGTTGAGAAGAGCAATCGCGCACTTGAACAACCTCTCCACCGCTCTCCCTCACTCGAGCAACTAGCTTCTCGATTCCGGCCAGCACCGTTTGCCATCGCCTCCTCCCATCCGGCTCCGGTCGATCTTCGAC
The DNA here is from genome assembly GCF_041103175.1 of Burkholderia sp. Bmkn7. Classification (NCBI taxonomy): domain Bacteria; kingdom Pseudomonadati; phylum Pseudomonadota; class Betaproteobacteria; order Burkholderiales; family Burkholderiaceae; genus Burkholderia; species Burkholderia sp. Bmkn7. The sequence continues at coordinate 2,916,377 of NZ_JBGCUH010000002.1, forward strand.
CGGGGCCGGATGAGAAATTTTGTCTTTCCATTCGAAACGACACCGCCACACGCCCGAACATCCGTCGACCGGATCCGCACGCCGCCTCACGTTCAGCGAACAACTCATTTCCCACGTACACGCTGGCGCTGCCCGATATCACTCATTGGAAAATCATTCGGAAAGCGAACGGGTTAACCATGATCGACCCTGGATGCGCACAGTGATAATTTTCATGTCACGTGACTTGATCATTTGATCATATTTCCGGGAACACACCGCATCACCGGATACTCCCCCGACCAGATTCCACGTGTGTCATGTCCGGCATCGAGCCGTAGCCTTCGGGTTCTCGAAACATGGGTGTGACGAGCACGCACTCCGTTACCTACCGCGTACACTTCGAGGAACGAATGACCAAAAATATTCTGAACAATTTGAACTCTCTCCCCATCGTCTCAAAGACGACTAGCGCCCAAGAGATCGTATCGCTGATGAATCAGTACGGCGGAGTTCGAATCAAGGCTTACCTGTCGCAAGAACAGGTCGCGAACGTCAATCGCGAGGTGGATGGTCCGCTCGAGAGGCTTCGCGAAGGATCGTCACACGAAAATGAGTTGATCAAGGAATTCCACGGCGCGCATACAAAGCGCCTGACGAACATGATCACGCACAGCAAGACTTTTGGCAGCGTGCTCGACGACGATCTCTTTCATGCGCTCGGTGAAGTGCTATACCGAGAAGAGTCCGGCGACTGGTGGTTGTCGACCGCCCAGGTGATCGACATCGGCCCCGGGAACACCGCGCAAATGCTGCATCGCGATGTCGGTAACTTCCCGCCTCTGTGCGCGCTCGGAATCAACGGTCCCACCGTGTTTACCAACCTGATGATCGCCCTTACGCGCTTCACCGAGGAAAACGGCGCCACCCGAATTATTCCGGGGAGCCAAAACTGGGACGAGGACTACTTCAACAGCAAGGGCACCCCCGAAATGACCATCGCCGCCGAGATGGATGCCGGCGACGCTTTGTTGTTTAGCGGGAAGGTGATCCATGGCGGCGGTGCGAACGTGACGAAAAACGAGCGCCGACGCGGGCTCACGCTGCCGATGCAGCCGTCCTACCTGACCCCGGAGGAAGCGTATCCGTTCATCGTGGATATGGACATCGTGAGAAGCCTGTCGAAACGCGTCCAGCGAATCATCGGCTTCCGTTCTCAATATCCGGCTGGAACGCCAGGCCTGTGGCAAGTCGACTACGACGATATTGCAACGCACCTGGGTCTTTGAGCCACGAACAGAGGCCTGAACCGATCCGGAGCGGGCGATTCCCCTCCGGATTTCACTATTCACTCCAAGGCCGCTACATAAACACTACCAACGAGACAACCCATGAAGATTGATCTGACGAACCGTGTTGCGATCGTGACCGGCGCCGGTGCAGGCCTCGGCCGCGAGCATGCACTGCTGCTTGCCCGACTGGGGGCAAAGGTCGTGGTCAACGACCTGGGCAGCGACGTGAACGGCAACGGCGGCTCTGCCACAGCCGCACAGCGGGTCGTCGACGAAATCGTCGCAGCCGGCGGCGAGGCCGTCGCGAACAGCGCATCGGTAACCGATTACGAACAGGTCCAGTGCATGGTCGACCAAGCACTTTCGCAATGGGGCCGGGTCGACATCCTGGTTAACAATGCCGGCATCCTGCGCGACAAGAGCTTCAGCAAGATGACGCTCGACGACTTTCGTGCGGTGATCGAAGTGCACCTGATGGGAGCGGTCAATTGTTCAAAGGCCGTGTGGGAAACCATGCGGCAGCAACGGTATGGCCGCATCGTGATGACGACGTCGTCGTCCGGCTTGTACGGCAATTTCGGGCAATCGAACTACGGCGCCGCAAAGATGGCGCTCGTAGGTCTGATGCAGACACTGGCCATCGAAGGCGAGCGATACGACATTCGCGTGAACTGCCTTGCGCCAACGGCCGGGACACGCATGCTCGAAGGCCTGATGTCGGCGGACACTCTCGACACGCTGTCGCCTGCGTCGGTCAGCCCCGCGGTAGCGGTTCTTGCCGCCGAAGACGCACCGAGTCGGATGATCTTGTGCGCGGGCGCAGGCAGCTTCGAGGCCGCACATATCACGCTGACACCCGGCATCCATCTCGGAACTGGCGACCAGATCGTTCACCAGCTCGCCCAGCGCCTTGACGAGGTCACGAGCCGGAACGGCGAGACCGTTCCTTCATCCGGGGCGGCCCAGGGCGATCTCGAACTCACCAAGGCCCGTGTCACCTCGGCGAATGCGCAGGAGCATTCGGCTGCATGACAAATCCCGGACAGCGCTCCGCAGCGGATCCCCCAGTTTATTGAAGAGATCCGGACGATTACGAAAGCAGCAGAAGCCAACTTACTCTATTCCATGACTAGCGAACTCACCCTCTCCCGTCGCGACGTGGAGTTCATTCTTTTCGACTGGCTGCAGGTCGAGTCTCTCGCTCGCCGGCAACGATATGCCGGGCAAGACCGAATCGACTACACATCCGTGCTCGATGTCTACGAATCGCTCGCCACGGATCTCTTCAAGCCGCATAACAAGAAAAACGACAGCAACGAACCCGCATTCGACGGAGAACGCGTCACCATCAATCCGGAAGTCGGTACCGCCTTGCGCGCATTTTCGGACGCCGGCCTGATCAGCGCGTCGTTCCCCGCCGAATGGAACGGCATGTGTCTGCCGAGCACCGTGGAGCGAGCCGGCATGGCTTATTTGCTTGCAGCCAATCCCGGCACCGCGGGCTATGCGTTTCTCACGATCGCCAATGCCAATCTGCTCATGGCCCACGGCGAACGGGAGCGCGTGGAGCATTATGTCAAGGCGATGTCGGAAGGCCGATGCTTCGGAACGATGTGCCTGTCCGAGCCGCAAGCCGGGTCGAGCCTGGCTGATATCCGCACGCGTGCGGTCCCGAGCAAGGACGGCCGCTACCGCCTGTTCGGCAACAAGATGTGGATTTCGGGCGGCGATCACGAGATTGCCGAGAATATCGTCCATCTGGTGCTGGCGAAGATTCCCGACGAGAACGGCCAGCTTCCGCCGGGAATCCAGGGCATCTCGCTCTTCACGGTTCCGCGCAAGTTGATCGGCCCCGACGGCCTGCCAGGCCCGAGAAACGATGTCGCGCTGGCGGGCATCAATCACAAGATGGGGTATCGCGGCACCGTGAACTGCCTGCTCAATTTCGGCGAGGGGCGCTACCGCCCGGAGGGCGAGGCCGGCGCAATCGGTGAGATTGTCGGTGAGCCCGGCAAAGGGCTGGCCTACATGTTCCACATGATGAACGAGGCGCGTATCTCTGTCGGCCTCAGCGCGGCCTCGATTGGATACACGGGCTACCTGCACGCGCTCGATTACGCAAAGACCCGCACGCAGGGCCGGCCACGCGGCGACCGGTCGCCAACATCCGGGCAGATTCCCATCATCGGCCATGCTGACGTCCGGCGCATGTTGCTGGCGCAGAAGGCCTATGTGTCCGGCGCGCTGGCGTTGTGTCTGTACGCGGCCCGTCTGAGCGACGATATCCATTCTCTGGAAGACGCCGACGGCCGGGATGAAGCACATCATCTGCTTGATCTGCTCACGCCCGTTGTCAAGAGCTGGCCATCGCAATGGGGCCTCGTCGCCAACGATCTCGCCATTCAGGTTCACGGCGGGTATGGGTACACGCGCGAATACAACGTCGAGCAGTTCTATCGCGACAACCGACTCAATCCGATACACGAAGGCACGTTCGGCATTCAGGCGCTCGACCTGCTGGGTCGAAAAACACGTGCAAACGGCGGTGTCGCCATGGCGGCTCTCGACAGGAGAATCGCTGCAACGGTATCCAGGGCGCGGTCGACTCCGTCGCTTCAGCGTCACGCCAGCACGCTCGAAAGCGCGTGGGAGCACATCCGCGTCGTCACCGACACGTTGCACAAGCACGATGACCCCGATGTCCAGTTGGCGAATGCGGCTGCCTATCTCGAAGCATTCGGGCATGTAGTCGTCGGCTGGCTTTGGCTCGATCAAGCAATTGTGGCCGCCACGCTCCAGGACAGCCCGACGGGAACCGACTTTCATCGCGGCAAACTCGCCGCGTGCGACTACTTCTTCGGATGGGAAATGCCCAAGGTGGCTGCGTGGCTCGCCGTTCTCGATCCGGTGGAGACGACCCCGCTCACCATGCCCGAACACTGGTTCTAACCTGGACTCAATGTCTCCATTTCACCTCCATCGCCTCATCAATAAGGATACCGTATGATTGATGCCGTCATCGTTTCCACCGCACGTACGCCCATCGGAAAGGCATATCGCGGTGCATTCAACCTCACGCACTCGCCTACCCTTCTCGGGCACGCAATCCGGCACGCGGTACTGCGTGCCGGCATCGAGCCGGATCGTATCGAAGACGCCGTGATCGGTTCGGTACTCAACGCCGGGACCGCTGGCGGCAATATCGCCCGACACGGCGTGCTGGCAGCCGGATTGCCTGCCAGCGTCGCTGCGCAAACACTCGACCGGCAATGTGCGTCCGGCCTGATGGCGATCGCGACGGCCGCCAAGCAGATCATGTGCGACGGGATGCAGGTCGTCGTTGCGGGCGGCCAGGAAAACATCTCGGCGGTACAAACGCGCTACTTCGAGTGGACCCGCGCCGACGAGGACCCCAATGTGCTGGCCGCGCAACCCGCGGCCTACATGCCGATGCTCGAGACCGCCGAGTTCGTTTCCCGCAAGTACGGGATCTCGCGGGACGTCCAGGATCAGTACGCACTCGATTCCCAGCTCCGCACCGCCGCCGCACAAGCCGCCGGCCGCTTCTCGAGCGAAATCGTTCCGATCACGACACAGAAGCTGGTCGTCGACAAAGCGACCGGCACGACGTCGAGGCATGAGGTCACGCTCACGCAGGACGAGGGAAATCGTCCCGGCACGACGCTCGAATCGCTGGCCACGCTCGCACCGGTAATCGACGGCGGTGTTGTGACGGCGGGTAACGCGAGCCAGCTTTCGGACGGTGCAAGCGCCTGCGTCCTGATGAACGGAAAAACCGCCGAGCAGATCGGGGCCACCCCTCTCGGTATCTATCGGGGCATGACCGTCGTCGGCAATGCACCGGAGGAGATGGGCATCGGTCCCATCTATGCGATCCCGAAGCTTCTGGAGCTTCATGGCCTCAAAACCGACGACATCGGTTTGTGGGAGCTCAATGAGGCGTTCGCCTGCCAGGCGCTGTACTGCCGTGAGAAGCTGGGAATCGATCCCGCGCGATACAACGTCAACGGCGGCAGCATTTCTATCGGCCATCCGTACGGGATGACCGGCGCGCGCATGGTCGGTCATGCCCTGATCGAAGGCAAAAGACGTGGTGCACGCTACGTCGTTGTTTCGATGTGTGTAGGCGGCGGAATGGGCGCGGCCGGCTTGTTCGAAGTCGCTTGAATCAATGCGTCTCATCCCGGGAACTCGAACATGGCGTTGCGTTCCCGGGATGTTCGCAAGAAATGATTTTCAAATTCAGCTCATCAAACACGGAGGCTGGGCATGGTGAAGCGCTTATTCATCGCAATCTCGCTTATCGCCGGGATATTTTTCGTATTGAGCCCGGGATTCATGGTTCTGTACCATATCGAGCATTACGACTCGACCCAATAAGGTTGGCCCGCCGGACATACTCCTTCCGCCTCGTGTGTTTCGAACCCGAAGCCCTTCGACTCCGGGACGCCCCGGCCGGCAAACAGCCGGAGGCCCGCTCACTGTCCCACCATCGCCGTGACGCCGGGCAACGTCGCCCGGCGTCACGTAGATCGAACTCGGCTCGCGACGGACCTTCGCCTCTCCCTTTCCATTGCATAAGTGAAGCAAGGCGTTTCGTCGGGCACGACAACTAGTTTTGATGTCGATGCATGGTACCAACGGCATAGCGTCGATTGATCTTTATTTCATCCTCCTGGGCGCGCTCCAAAGCACAATAGGCGAAATACAGTGAGACGGACATGTACGACCAGGAGAACATGGCGAGTGTGTAGAAAATCATGTGGTCGCTATCTCCGGGTATGTGGTAGAAGTCGTAGATACTCGCGATGATCTGCGTGGATACCAGTGCCAGTGTCACGCTCGCAGCGTTCCGGTTCTCTCCCGCGTCTATCAACTTCTTGATGACGTAGACCAGGTAGAGCGAGAACAAGGACCACATCACCAGATAGAAATACGGCTTGGGTCCGATCATGAAATCCGCTGCCCACAAAACAACGGTTCCCGCCAGTGCGCCTACCACATACATCACGTCACCTAATATCGACGGCTTGTATCGGTGCGTGACGGCCATCATCGCGGCAATGGTGATGACCGGCACACCGAATCCTCTGGAAAACGCGTCGCAAAAAATAGAAACTTCAAAAAAGGCGGGATTTCCCGTCAAAGCATTGATCATCAAATTCGTTGCGGAGAACGTCACGACCAGCGACTCGAACCCGAGCAGACCATTTCGCTTAACGAGATACTTCACACCACATATCAGCGAAGTCACTATCAAGGTGAGATCGGCAAGACAATAAAGATAAAATTTGATTTCCATGAAGAGATCCAGTGATAGTCGAGAATTTCATTAGTGCTCGAGCTCAACCGCGTTCGCGCCATTCCCTGCATCGCCTCCCGGCGCGAAATGGTCCGACCGATACCGGCCGGTTCCACACTGCCGTGTCAGGCAGCAGCCCCGCCGCGTGGTGCGGTCGCAGCGTCTGTCGTTGGCTCCGCCTCACGCGTCACGCGACAGCAGCTTCGGAATGTCTCGACTTGAACTGTCGGATCGCAACGCTGGTCAGCAGAATCGGCACCACCAGCAACCCGACGGAAAGCCAGCCAACCGCGCGCAAACCGGCCACACTGAACACCGTTCCGGCAATCGCGGGGCCGATTGCCAAGCCCAAATTGATCGCCGACGCACAGGTCGCAGTGCTTCTGCCGCTGGAATCCATTTTTGAGAGCGCCGCCACCATATACGGCGCAACCAGCGTCGCACCGGCGCTGATCAGGGCCGTCGACACGAGAAACGCCCATTTACCGCCCACGCAATACATGCCCAGGCTGCATGCGATCAACACGATGAGCCCGAAGGCGATCGGCTTGAACAGTCCGCAACGATCACCCAACCAGGAAACCGCTACGCCCACCGGCAATTGAGCGGCAGCATTGATCATGAACAGAATGCCCAGTTGCTGCGCCTCGACGCCACGAGTTGCCGCGACCTCCGCGGCGAACCCCATGAGGGCCGTCTGCGAAACGTAGATGAAGAATGCACTGATCAGAATCCCGCGGACATCGCTGGATCTGATCGCATCCTTCGCGGCACCTTCCTCGCTTGCGTTGATGGCGGGGTGCATGAATGCGCCGAAAAACAGGGCTGCCACGACAATGGCTAGCTGGACGGCATCCACGCCGATGCTCCCCACCTTCGCATTCACGACCGGCACGACATACATCGCGACGGAAAATATGACGGCCATCGCCACAGCGACTTGAGCCGCGACCTTCTCCGGGTGCTTGACGTGCGCAATCACACCGTACGCACACACGCAACTCACACCCAAGGCGACGCCGAGAATCAGCCTGGCGGCGACAAAAACATGAAAATTGTTCGTAAACATCGCGCAAGTCGACAGAACGGCAAGCGCCGCCGCAATCAGTGCGCCCGCTCTCTTGTTCAACGTCGCCATGCGCCGTCCGAAAATTACGATGGAAAGCGAAAGGCAGAGAAGCACCGCGGACGCGAGCCATCCAGCGCTGCTTTCGGACAGTCCGAACCGGGCCATCGATTCCTCGATGTTGAACGGAAGCAGATAGGTTGGGGTCCATACCACGGCCCCCGTGTAAAGCAGGGCGATTTTACGGATCCCCTTGATTTCGTAACTCACGATGCGCTCCTTGTCGTTTGCACGAATGCGAGAGCGCGTCGAAGGATCTCGATCGCCCTGCTGCTCACACCCACACGTGGACTGTTTCGAAGATGGCTTCAACCGACCGATAAATCGCGATATCGAGCTCGTTCGCGCTTCGCCGGCCCTCATATCGACGGCCGGGGTGATTCTCGAAACGGGTCGAACTCGATATCTACGGGGCAACAGGTAGCAGGACGTGCCGCTATGCCGCATCTTGACTGCGCATAGGCGGGAGCTTCAGCAGGTTTTAAGCCACGACCCGCCTGCGCTGAAGCCCCGATTCCGCTCCACATACGCGCATCGCGTCGGCCTCCTCGCACTTGATGTCGGCTGACTACGATGCCTTCTGCGATGGGGGACCGTCCAATTTCTACGGGAAAAAGCGCGGTAATTCCAACGCTCATCACGTCCGTCAATCGAAATGCCCGACCTCGAGGAAATCCTTCATTTTCAGCAGATCGTTCGGGTCCGACATTTGCCCGTTACGCTCGACGAAGCCTGCAAACGTGGTGCCATAGGTCCAGCCGAGCAATCGCTGCAGTTCCTCCGGAAAGCGCTTCACACGTTCGATCGGCAACGTGAGGTATTGGTTTTCTTCTTGACGAAGGATCGCCAGGTCATACGACATCGTCAGGCCGGTTCTCGGCGCATCGCTGACGTTCTTCCCGCCGCCGTGATAGGTCGAGCCGATGAAGAAAAGGGCATCGCCGGCGGACATCACCGCGGAAACCGCTTCCTCCTGCTTGGGCATGCGCTCGTCGTCCCACTTGTGACTGCCGGGAATGACGAGTGTGGCGCCGTTTTCCTCGGTGAAGTCCGATACCGCCACCATGACCTGGAACCGAGCTTCGCGACCGTAGTTCGGATGTCGCCAGAGCCAGACAGAATCATCGCGATGCAAGGGCTGCAGGCCTTGACCCGGTCGAATCTGAATGGCCTGCGTCACGCCCACCTGAATATCCGGGGCAATATCGACCTGGTTTTCGCCGCTCCAGATCTTGATCGGCGTCTGCAGAATGCTGCGCGCGGCGCCCAGGTAGAGCGGATGCAAAGCGACCTCGGCCATCCAGTCGGTGCGTGCGAAGAGCCGCGAAACTCGCCGCGTCTGTGTACCCGCGAAGTACTCGTCTACGCCGTTCGGAGCAGATTCGAGCGTGTCGAAAAGCGTCCGCTGGATACGTGCGAGCAGGTCGGAACCGACAAAGTTCTTGACGATCGCACCGCCATCCTGGCGAACCGCATTCGCCAGGTCATCAGGACTGCTATCACTTGAAAGGCGTTGCAACGACATGGTGTTTCCTCCAACAAGTTGTCAATGATTGAAAAGAGCAGCGTATCCGCGGTCACCATCGCCTTCTGCAATGGATGACAGGATTCGCTCGCGTAACGCCTTCAGGATTCGCGGCGGCAGCCCCGCGTCCTCCTGCGCCTGCTGGAACAGCGCGACTGCTCGCGCGTACACGTCCAGGTTCGCGCCCCGAGGTTGATAGTCGGAAGCCGCCACGGATTCGAACAGGCCCTCGATAAAGCGCGCCTGACCGGCGATGTAAGTGGGAATCAAGTCACGAATCTCGTCGATCGACATGCCCGAATTCACGACGAACCGAAGACCTTCCAGGAACGCTGCGCCAGCACCAAACACGAAGGTTCCAGTCAACCCGGCATCGAGCACGTTCGGTACATCGGGGCGTGCACCGACGTAGACGGATCGTGGCGCGATCTTTCTCACGAACGGCTCGACTTCGTTCCAGACATTCACCTCGGCGCCAAAAAGGATGGTTGCGCTTTCTCTGCCGATATCGGGCGGAAAGCACTGGATGGTCCCGCTGATGAATTTCGCGCCGACGCGGCTCACGAGCCGATCCAGCGCCTGGACCTCGGATGGACGCCCCGTTGCCAGATTGACGATCGTTTTTCCTTGCAAGCCCTCGCCCAGTTCCTCGAAGTCGCTCGCGACGTCGATCGGTGTTGCGGTCACGACGACGATGACATCCGCCTGCGCACAGGCATCCATCACACTGTCGGCCGCTCGGGCGCCGAGCTCGGACACACGTTGAGCCTTTCCCGAGTTCCTGTTCCAGACGACGACTTTCTCGCCATGCTCAATCAGAGAGATGGCGATCGCGGATCCCATCGCGCCCAGACCCAAGACAGCAATCAAGTTGCTCATTCGTACACCCTATCGTGTCGTCTACCACGTTGCAGCAAGACAATCATCATTCACATCGATCAATAAAGTCACACGACTTGGTCATATGACTGTACGGCGAGGCGCATACCAAGTATTCACGTGGCCGCGGTCCCTGCGTTGCGTTTGCGCGACCTGCAGCGGCAGACACGCCCCGGAACAGGGAACTCGCCGCACCACGTAACGACTCAAGCCACGCTAGCGGTGCAGAGTGACTGACTTGATCAAATGACCATGTATCTACAGGCACGAGTCTTATGCGCCGAATTGACATTTGGAATACGGGGTTTCCACTAGCCGGATATGAAAGCGCCGCCCGAACTCACACGATCACGCTTGCCCCCCCCCAACGCGTGGCCTGCATCTGCCTCGACGCCGGCTCGCAGCCGAGCATCTGCGGGCCGGAATCGCGTGCCGACCGATTACAGCGTGGCGCACCGCCCCGCTCCTCGGCATGCGGCACCAGGGTCACACCAGGCATGCGTCGGGGCGTCACGTTTCCCACGCAGCGCCCCGCACATCACATCCGTGCGCAGCAACGCCTTCCGAGGCTCGCGGAAATAGCGTTCATCGTCATGCTAATATCCAGCGATTCGACTACCCGGCGCGGGTAGCACCTTAGGACGAAGACATCAAACGGAGCACTGGCCTATGCAGAGAGTACGGGCTGAAGTCCGCCGCCAGGACCTCGTAGCGGCAACTGTCGCGGTTATTGCAGAGCACGGTGTAAAGGGCGCCACGACCCGTCGCATCGCCGAAGCTGCGGGTTGCCCGCTTGCTTCGCTGCACTACGTCTTTCACTCGAAGGACGAACTGTTGTTCGCGGTCTATGAGTCCTTGATCGACTTGATCCGCACAGATAGCCCGGAAGCGCCCGAGCATGGCACACTGTCTGACCTCGCGGAATTCAATTTGCGCTCGGTGATGGCCTGGTTCGAAGCAAACCCGGCATACGCAAAAACCCAGTCGGAACTCTATACATGGGCACTGCGACATCAGCCCGAAGTGGCTGTGGGCGCCCTTCGTATCTCGCTGGAAGGCGCGCGTGGCTATCTTTCCGCCGCCGAGCCGCGTCCCAGTGCAAAAGCGCTGGATGCCGTCGCGCGGCTGACCGTTGTCCTGGTGGACGGGCTACTTTTTTCCTGGTTTGCTCAAGAAGACTCGAAACGCCTGGCGGCTGACGTCGACCATGCGAGCAAGATGCTGGCCGCCTATGCGGCAACGCTCTCGGACGCTGGTCCGCCCGCGAAGACCGCTCGCAAGTCAGCACGGAAGCCGTAAGCAGTTTCTGCCCCCTAGACACCGGTTGCATAGGCCTCGCCGCGGCGAGGTTCGCATCACCTCTTTGCGAATGCCTGCTCGGCTCGTAACGCATCACGTTGATGGCTTCGTCGTGTGCGGCGCTACTCGGTGCGCACACCCTGTTCGAACGCCCGTTACGGAAACGTGACGCTCGCCCCTACCGCAACAAGCGCGACGCGGCAATCAGCACCTCAGAGAATCCACTGGCGCCACTTCCGGCATTCCAGTTCAATTCCCGTGCAAACACGACTCACCAGACGGCTTCTGGGCCGACGTCACGCCCCTTGTCCCCACGGGTTTACCTCCATCGACATCAAATCTTCGGCTGCTTAATTTTCAGAAAGGTCAAATGACCAAGTCAACCGAACGCCTTTCTCGTCCATGACTCGACCTGGCAAGCGAGGCATCCGGGAAACCATTAGCCAGCGCTTCCATGGACAAACTTTCAAGAAGCCGACATAATTCACGACCGTTGTGGTCAATTGACCATGTAATGCGAACGAACACTACACACCCACAAGACGTGAACGAACGAGGATTTTCGGGTACCGGAGTTTATCAATGACACGAGTTCGCGCTGCGATGCGGCGACAGGATTTTGTTGACGCTGCCGTGGAAGTCATCGCCGCGCATGGCGTCGCTGGCGCCACGACGAGACGCATCGCGCAAGCCGCATGCTGCCCTCTCGCGTCGCTCCATTATGTATTTCGGACCAAGGACGATCTGTTCGACGCAGTTTACGAATCCCTGTTCGATCTTCTCGCAACGGACATTCCAGCTCATGGTGAATTTCACTCGCTGGGCGAACTCGCCGGATGGCAGTTACGCGAGACCGTCGAATGGCTCGTACGGAATCCGTCGTACGCCCGCGCGCAGTCCGAGCTGATCCAGTGGGCGGAGCGTCATCGTCCGGATTTCGCGTTGAAAACCTACATTCAGACTGTCGAGCGAACGATCGCTTACTTCGGCAAGCATGTGCCCAAAGTGAGCTACGACATGCTCGAGCCTGTCGCACGAATGAGCATTATCCTGATCGATGGTTTGCTGAATAGTTGGCAAAACGAAACCGACCTCGACGGGCTCGAGGCCAATCTGGATAGTGCGAGCTCGGCGTTGGAGGCGTTTGCCGATTCGATCTCGAACTCGACCACACACGCTTGAGAATCGACGCAGTGCTACGTTGTGCCGAAGGCCAACGACCTGACAGGGCCGATGCGATGCCGATCTGCGCCACATCGCGCTTGAACGCGCGTCGCGATATCGTCGCCGCTCCGTCGACGGACGACGGCTGACAGCGGGGCGCCCACCCGAGATGAGCGCCCGTCGTCGATTCCACTCAGCTGACCGCACCCGGGGTCGCACCGAACATGGACTTCGTCTCGAGGAACTCCTCGATGCCGGCGTAGCCCCATTCGCGCCCATTTCCTGACTGCTTGTAACCGCCGAACGGCGCTGCGATATCAGCTGCGGCACCGTTCAAATGCACCATCCCGGTCCGCAGTTTTCTTGCAACCCGCTCCGCCTGCTCGATCGATTCTCCATAGACGTATCCCGACAAACCGTACGGCGAGTCGTTGGCAATGGCAACGGCGTCGGATTCATCCCGATAGGGAATGATCACCAGTACCGGACCGAAAATCTCCTCTGTCGCAATCGTCATCTGATTGTTCACGCGGCTGAAGACGGTCGGCTTGACGTAGTAACCTCTTTCGAGCCCAGGAGGACTGCCAAGTCCGCCCGACAGGAGCAGCGCGCCCTCGTCGATTCCCGCCTGGATCATCTCCTGCACCTTCCGATGCTGGCGCTTGTTCGCCATCGGGCCCATCGTCGTGCTCGGATCACGCGGATCGCCGACGACGACCTGCGCGCACGCAGCCGCGGCAATTTTTTCCGCCTCGTCGAGGCGATGCGCCGGAACCAGCATTCGCGACGGCGCGGTACACGTCTGACCGGAATTGACCATCATCTGCAGCACGCCGTGCGTCACGGCCTGTTGAAAGTTTTCGCTGTCCAGAATGATGTTCGCCGATTTCCCCCCGAGCTCCAGCGTCACCCGCTTGATCGTCGTCGCCGCGGCCTGGGCAACCTCCACGCCAGCGCTCGTAGACCCCGTCAGCGACACCATGTCGAAGAGCGGACTGGAAGCAATCGCCCGTCCCAGGCGTTGCCCCGAGCCTTGCACGAGATTGAATACACCCGGCGGCACGCCTGCCTGTTCGAGGATCTCGGCGAGAACGATGGCCGAATAGGGTGCATTCTGACTGGGCTTCAACACAATCGTGCAACCCGTCACCAACGCCGGTGCGACCTTGCACATGACCTGGTTCATCGGCCAGTTCCACGGGGTAATCAACCCGCACACCCCCACCGGCTCCTTCACGATCCGCGATGTGCCCTGGATTCGCTCGAACGAGTATTGCTTGGCGACTTCCAGCGTCGTGTGAAGGTGCCAGAGTCCCAGCGCCGCCTGGAGCGGACGGGAAATGGCTTCCATCGGAGCACCCATCTCGAGCGTGATGGCGTCCGCCATATCCTGCAACCGCTCGGTGTATACGGCGATCACGGCCTCGAGTATTTTGAGCCGCTCGACCAGCGGCGTGTTCGAGAACGTTGCGAAGGCATCGCTCGCCGCCTTCGCCGCCAGGTCCACATCCGCCTCGTCGGAGAACAGCAAGACTCCGGAGCCCTCCCCCGTCGCCGGATCGACAATTTCCTGTTCAATGCCACCGTTCACCGGCTCCACCCATCGCCCGCCGATGAACACCCGGCGGAGATGATCTGCTTCAAAAATCGGCATCAGCTCGCTCCATGTCAGTTGGTCTCGGGGCACGTCATCAGTCATCGAAATCGCCCTGGACGATCCATACTAGCGTCTTTTTTGATCATTTGTCCAAGTCACACGACTACGTAATAATCAGCATTGCCATGAGCGAGACAAAGTACGACGCTCGAAGCAACGGACCACAGTTCGGCCCCGTCAAGGTCTACGGAAACTGCGGCATGACGGCAATGATTGCGAGACGCCACGGGGCGTTCCGGCGAAATGGGCAACGCACCAAAGTCACCTTTTCCGGGCGGACCGGCGCGGCTTGCTGGCCGAACGGTGAGTTCAGATCTGCTCGGCGATCGAATCTCTGGCGAACCTCACAGAGGGTTAACCTTCATCGACATAGACTTTTTCGAGCAATACTTTCTACTACACGGTCAATTGATCAAGTCATGTGGCAGACTTTCTGCCGGATAGCCAGGAAGTAAGCAATCCGCAAAGTAGCGCACCGCGATCCGGTCGCTTTCTGACATCAACACCAAACGGCAACTCTCCCCTGGGAGCGAAAGGTAATTACCATGGCAATCATCCAAGTACAGCAGATCATGCATGAGAACCCGTTGCATGCTCGTGCTCCGCATGAACCCCGCTACGAAGATGGCAGTGCTTTCTGCGACGGCAACTATGTCCCCATCACCGAAGCGACCGTCCCGCTCGTCGACGCGGGGTTCCTGCACGCCGACGCGGCCTACGATGTCGTCACCGTCTCGCGCGGCAATTTCTTCCGGCTCGATGATCACCTCACCCGCATGGAGGAGTCGTCGGCGAAGTTCTTCCTCGAGAATCCGTTCAATCGCGACCAGGTCAAGGAGATTCTCCACAACCTCGTGCGAAACGCAGGCTTGAAGGACGCGTATGTCTGGTGGTGCGTCACCCGCGGCCCGCTGAGCGTCGACCGCCGCGACCGCAGCGCGATGAAGAACGCCATGTTTGCATTTGCCGTGCCGTTCTTCTTCCAGGCCGACGATGAGGTTCGCACGCGAGGCTCGAACCTGCTGATCAGCAAGCGGTACAACCGCATCTCCGCGAAAGCGGTCGATCCCACGGCCAAGAACTTCCACTGGATGGACATGAAGCTCGCGCTGTTCGAAGCCGCCGAGCGGAAAAAGGACTGGGCGATTCTCGTCGACGAGGAAGACAACCTCACCGAAGCAGCCGGCGCGAACGTCTTTTTCATCAAGAACGGCGAGCTCTACACGCCCGCTGAAGGCTGCCTGTTGGGTATTACGCGCCAAAGTGTGTTCGACATCGCCGCCGAGCTCGGCCTCAAGGTGAACATCGGCAAATACACCGCGACCCAGTTGCGCGAAGCCGATGAAGCATTCACGTCGTCGTCGGCAGGCGGGATCATGCCCATCAGCTCCGTCGACGATCAGCCGCTCGGCAATCGCAACGGCCCCGGCCCGATCTCCGAGAAGATTCACAACCTGTATTGGGAAAAGCGTTGGGCAGGATGGCACGCGCAGCCCGCCGAGTACTTCTCGTCGATCCCGGCATAAGCCAAGCCATGCGGAGGCGGCACGCGTAAGGAGCCGCTTCTGCCGAACAGAGCGCATCCGGCTTCGGTGAGTGAAGATCGGCTGCATGTAGTACGCACAGTCCGGCACACCATCAGGTGTGCCGGACGACCCGATCATCAACGCAACAATGATGAATGGGGCAGTTGATTCACGCAAATTACAGCAAAACGCAGATTTATAAACTTCGCATTACGAATTAATTGCAGTGACGATCATTCGTTCGCATGCGTTCGCTTATACCCAACCCTTTTGGGCGGATTCACGTTACCTGGTCAAGGTCAAGGAGATTGATGTGGTCAAGATGCCTTCTTTCAAGAAATACCCTTCCCTCGTTCGATCGGCAGCGAAATCGTCACTTCTCGCTTCCGCGGTCGCGATGACTTTGACCAGCACGTTTGCCGAAGGCCTGGACTCGTCTCATACACCGTCCGGGGCGGAGGTCGCCGGCACCGCAAACGGGATTCCCGCATGGGCACCTGTTGGAAACGTAGGTTCGGGCTGGACTTACGGCAAGCGCCGCGCGGATTTCTTCAAGTACAAGTCCGACAAGCCGCTGTACACGATCGATGCGAGTAATGTCGACAAGTACGCGGACAAGCTCAACCCTGGCCAGATTGCGCTGTTGAAGAACCTGAAGGGCTTCACGATGCCGGTCTATCCGTCCCGGCGCACGTGCGGCGTCCCCGATTTCGTCGCAGAGAACACGAAGAACAACGTGGGTTTCGCCAAGATGACCGCGGACGGATCGGAGCTCGCCGATGCTCACCTGCCCGGCTACCCGTTCCCTGCGCCCAAGACCGGCGCGGAAGTGATGTGGAACGCGAAGGTGCACTACCGCGGCGCCGGCGTCGAGATGCGCGACATCATCACCGTCGTCTCCCCGCGCAAGGGCGCGTCCGACTGGATCAAGAACGTGTCCGACGCGTGGATCTACCAGCCCTGGGGTGACAAGGCCGGCACGACGTTCGCGAAGGTCAATCAGGTCGAAGGCAACGCCTACTACGCGTACAAGTCGCCGGCGGCCATTGCCGGCCAGGCCGCGATCTTTACCACCTATGCCGGCAAGCCTACCGAAGTCTTCTACTACTTCCCGGGGCAGCGCCGCACCCGTCGCATGCCGTCGTATGCCTACGATGCGCCCCAGATCGGCTTCGACAACCAGTACAACATGGACGAAGCGCTGGTCTTCTCCGGACAGACGGACCGATTCTCCTGGAAGCTGCTCGGCAAGAAGGAAATGATCGTTACCTATAACGACCTGGGCATGTACGACTTCTCGGACAAATTTGAAGATGCCTACGGCCCCGACTTCGTGAACCCGGCGAAGCGTCGCTACGAACTCCACCGCGTATGGGTCGTGGAAGCCACGGTCAAGCAGGGGATGCGCCATACCGCTCCGAAGCGCCTCTTCTATGTCGACGAAGACAGCTGGAGCTACCTCGGCGCGGTGGACTACGACGCGCAGGGCAACATCTCGAAGGTTCGCGAGGGTTACATCATTCCGGTGTACGAGACGGGGAGCTGCGACACGCTCGCATTCGCTCAATACAACCTCGTCGACGGCCGGTACCTCGTGGACGGTTCGATGCTTGCGGCCGGACGGGACGCGAAGTGGTCGGTCGACTCGTCGGCGGACCAACACTACAAGCCGAGCTTCTACAACGCCGATAATCTCCGCGCGTTGAGCGAGCGTTGACAAGGGCCGAAACAAAATGGCTACCACCTCCTCATTACAGCCCCGCTCCAGCGTGGTGTTCGTGCGCACGGCGATCGCGGCGCTTGTCGCCGTCGGTTGCGGCAGCGCGCACGCCTTCACGTTCACGATCGGAAACGTCGAAGGTAGTTTCGATTCGACGATATCGGCGGGCGTCGGCATCCGAACCGCGTCGCCGAGCAGCAATCTCGTCTCGCCGACCTACAACGTGACCACCGGTGCGCAGACAGGTGGCGGCCGACTCGGTCAGTTGAGCGGCCTCTCCGATCAGGGCGACATCAACTACGGCAAGGGAGATCCGTTCACGAGCTATCTCAAGGGCAACCACGAGCTGGTCCTGAAGATGCCGTCGCAAGGGCTCACGTTCATGGCACGGGGCACCTGGCAATACGACTACTCCGGTACCCGCACGACAGGCGCAACCAGCGGACAGGACCTGTTCTACAACCCTTCGCCCAACCTGAGCGGCGGGCTCCCGTCCGATGCCGAGAAGAACATCCGCTTCAAGCCGCGCCTGCTCGACCTGTGGGTCAGCAAGCAGTTCAACGTAGGCGACCAGATTGCGCGCGTCCGTGTGGGTAACCAGGTCATCAGCTGGGGCGAAAGCATCTGGGAAATCGGCGGGGTCAATGCGACGAATGCGATCGACGTGAATCGCGCGTCCCAGCCCGGGGCGCAGGTCAAGGAGATCATCCTGCCCGCGCCGATCGTGAGTGTCGCATCCGGCGTGGGTCACGGCGTGAACGTCGAAGGGTACTTCCAGAGCAACTGGAACCAGAATTACCTTCCGCCGGTTGGCAGCTATTGGTCGAATCAGATCGTCGGGCCCGGCAACAACACGTATGGCGTCTCGACCATCCACCCGAAGAACGGCGGGCAGTATGGTTTTTCCCTTCGCTACCAGCCGGCGGGAACGGACCTGAATCTCGGTTTCTACACGATCGCGTACCACGACAAGTTCCCGCAAGTCTCGCTGAGCTCGACGGGCGGCACGGTTTTCCGGTTTCCGGAAGACCGTCACATGATCGGTGTCAGTGCCAACTTCCCGGTGGGCGACTGGGCGATCGGCACCGAACTCTCGTACCGTCCGCGAGACGCCGTTCCGCTGAATCCGGCCAGTGGATGCGTCGCGCAAGGAGGAAACTGCTGGGTCGACGAGAAGCGATTCCAGTGGCACCTGACGACCCTCTACTCGCTCCAGCCCGGCAATTCCGCAGCGTTCCTGAAGCTGCTCGGCGCCCAGACCGCCACGCTGACGACAGAGACGGTGATCATTGCGTATCCGGGACTTCACAAGAGCTACGGCGGGTCGCCGATTTCGCCTGGCGCGCTTCTGTGGGGGAACGAATTCAACGACTTGTTCGCGACCGGCGCACTCAACACGCCGGGTAGTGCCCAGGGAACGAAATACTCCGGCGGGATCGACGTCGATTTCAACTGGGTTTACGACGGCACCGTCATTCCCGGGTGGCAGGTCAATCCGGGGATATTCGTCCGATACGGCCTCTTCGGCAATACGCCGAACGTGAATGCCCAGTTCATGCGCGGCGTGACGGCCATGAACCTGTATGTGAACTTCATACAGAACCCGGCGAACTGGCAGGTCGGATTGAACTACACCCGTTTCATGGGTCCGACCAACCCGCTGGCCAACCCGCTACGTGACAGGGACTTCGTGGCAATCGTCGCTTCTCGAAATTTCTGAGGTCAATATGAATCAAACGCCTGTTTCCGACGCAGCCCGACCCAGCAAGCTGCTAAGAATTCTTCATTCGCTGGAAAATGCGCTGTTCGGTCACAGGCGTCTCGTGCTGGGGCTCCTGGTTCTCTTCACCGTCGTCATGGCCTGCTTCGCCGTCAAGCTGCGCATGGATGCCGGGTTCGAGAAGCAGCTTCCGCTGGGCCACGAATATACCCAGACGTTCAACGAGTATCGCGGTGACCTGCTCGGCGCCAACCGCCTGATCGTCGTCGTCAAAGCCCGCAAGGGCAGCATCTGGACGCCGGCTGCGTTGAAGCGCCTGTACGAAGTCACCCAGGCGGTCACCTTCCTGCCGAACGTGTCTCGCAGCAGCGTTCAATCCCTCTGGACTCCGAATTCATTCGTCAACGAGATCACCGAAGACGGGTTCCGCGCAGACCCGCTCATTCCCGGCACCGTGACGCCCGATCAGCTCGACAGCAACACGGTAGGCGCCATTTCGCGCTCGACTGCCCAGGGCGGCTTCGTCGGCAGCCTCGTGTCGCGCGACCAGAGCAGCGCAATGGTCACCGCCGATCTCAACGAGCTGGATGCCAAAGGCGAGCGGGTCGACTATGTGGCATTCGATCAGGCTCTCGAATCGCAATTGCGCGCCAAGTTCGAGGATTCGAACTATGAAATCCAGATCATCGGTTTCGCGAAGCAGATTGGTGATATTGCAAACGGCGCGTCGTCCGTCCTGAAGTTCTGCGCGATCGCCCTGCTCCTGACCGCGTTGGCCGTCTACTGGTACTGTCGATCCGTTCGCCTGACGATCCTGCCGCTGACCTGCTCGCTGGTTTCGCTCGTCTGGCAGTTCGGCACGCTGCATCTCCTCGGCTACGGGCTCGACCCGTTGGGCGTGCTGGTTCCGTTCCTGGTGTTCGCGATCGGTGTTTCGCACGGCGTCCAGCAGATCAATTTCATCGTGCGCGAGATCTCCCACGGGAAGTCGGTGGAACAAGCCGCTCGATCCAGCTTCAGCGGGCTGCTGATTCCCGGCACGCTCGCCCTGGTGACCGCTTTCGTGTCCTTCGTCACGCTGATACTGATTCCGATCCCGATGGTTCGCGAGCTTGCGATCACCGCTTCGCTCGGCGTGGCGTACAAGATCGTCACGAATCTGGTGATGCTTCCGCTGGCAGCGTCGTTGCTCAAAGTCGACGGCAATTACGCAAAGAATGCGGAACGGCATGCCGTTCGTCGTGGCCGCGTGCTCCGCGTGCTCGCAAAAGTCGCCATTCCGCGCAATGCAGCGATCGTCCTGCTGGCTGCCGTCGTGGTGTTCTGCGTGGCGGCCTGGGAAAGTCGGGACCGCGTGGTGGGCACCCTGCAGGCCGGCGCGCCCGAGCTTCGTGCCGATGCCCGGTTCAACAAGGATTCGTTTTCGATTGCGTCGAGCTACGACGTCGGCCTGGACTGGATTTCCATCGTCTTCGAAGCGCCGCCCCAGTCCTGCAACAACGTGGAGGTCGGCGCCTACCAGGATCGTTTCGTCTGGTCGATGCGTGCCGTCCCCGGCGTGCTGTCGGTCGTTTCGTTCTCGTCGTTGCTGCGGCAGTACAACGAGGGATACAACGAAGGCAATCCGAAGATGTCCGCGATCCCCATCGATCCCGACAACTATTCATCGCTGGCCGGCGAGGTGGCCCGCACGCCCGGCGTCATGCGCAAGGACTGCAGCATGACCGCGGTGAACATCTATCTGGCCGACCACAAGGCGACCACGATCACCCAGGTGATCAACGCCGCGAAGCATTTCCGCGATACGAACAAGCTGCCGGGCGTGAAGATCCGGCTCGCCTCCGGCAACGCCGGCGTGCTGGCTGCGGTCAACGACGAAATCGAGCGCAGCGAATTGCCGATGATGCTTTACGTCTATACGACCATCGTCCTGCTCGTCCTCGTCACGTACCGCGACCTGCGCGCGGTCCTCGCCTGCTGCTTGCCCCTGACGATCGGCACGTTCATCGGGTATTGGTTCATGAAGGAACTGCAGATCGGCCTGACCGTCGCCACGTTGCCCGTGATGGTGCTGGCGGTGGGCATCGGCGTGGACTATGCGTTCTATATCTACAACCGGCTGCAGCTGCATCTCGCCAACGGCGTCGACATCGTCAAGGCGCTCGAACAATCGATCCTCGAGATCGGGACGGCCACCATCTTTACGGCGATCACGCTCGCGATCGGCGTCGCCACCTGGTCGTTCTCCGAGCTCAAGTTCCAGGCCGACATGGGCAAGCTGCTGGCGTTCATGTTCATCGTCAACATGGTCATGGCCATGACGGTTCTGCCCGCCTTCGCCGTCTGGCTCGAGCGCATCTTCCCGCGGCGCAAGCCCGCCCGTGCCCCCGGCCTGCTCGCCCATTGAAGAAAAAGAGGATTCCATGACCCTGTATCGCAAGGTTCTCTCCCTGTCGGCCGGTGCCGTCGTCTTTGGCGCGCTGCTGGGCAGTACGCCAAGCGCGGTATCCGCATCGGAACTCCGGCCCGTTCCGGCCGTCCAGTCGAGCATCGCGACCCAGTCCGCCGTGCTGGATGCCACCTGGGCCGGCCAGCGGGTCGTGAGTGTCGGCGCGAACGGCATCGTCCTGCTGTCCGACAACCGCGGTGCGACGTACCGTCAGGCTAAGTCCGTGCCCGTGAGCTCGACGCTGACGTCCGTCAGTTTCATCGACGCCAGGACAGGGTGGGCAGTAGGCCACTGGGGCGCGATCCTGAAGACGACCGACGGCGGCGAGACGTGGGAGGTTCAACGCCTCGCGACCGGCGAAGATCGCCCGCTGTTCGGGGTGCACTTCATCGATGCCAACCACGGCGTGGCCGTCGGACTCTGGTCGCTCATCCTCGTCACCGATGACGGCGGCAAGACCTGGACCAAAAGGGAAGCCACTCTCCCGAACGGCAAGAAGTCGGACCTGAATCTGTTCGGCCTCTTCTCGAACGGCAATGGCGAGATCTTTGCCACGGCCGAGAAGGGGCAGCTCCTGATTTCCAGGGACAAGGGCAACACGTGGGAAAGCGTGGAGACCGGATACAAGGGCTCGTTCTGGTGCGGCGTGGCGCTGCCTAACGGTGTGCTGCTGGTCGGCGGGCTGCGTGGCACGTTGATGCGAAGCGAGGACAACGGCCATACCTGGACACGCGCAACGCTCGACACCAGGAACTCCATTACCGCGCTTGCGTCCCGAGGCTCCACGGTATTGGCGGTAGGTATCGACGGGTTGCAGGCTCAAAGCACCGATGACGGAAAGACATTCAAGCGCCTGCATACCGAGACCGGGACGACTTATACGGCCGCGCTACCCTCGTCTGGCGACAAATGGCTGATTTTCTCCCGCGACGGGGTCGTCTCGCGGTAACGATTCAATGTTCGTGTGGCGCGGCAGGCCGTGATCGAGAAACACGGCCCGCTGCGTCGCAGTCGATACCGCAGTCGATACCATTGGCCGTCACCTCCCGTGGCAGCCGGGTTTTCGAAGGCGATAGCCGACGCCGTGCACACTCTCCAATACGCCCGATACCCCCGCGTCCATCAGCTTTCTCCGCAGGCGGCTCATGTGGCCGTCCACAGTGCGCGTAGACGCGCTCGCGTCCGTCATGCACGCGTTGAGTAATTCGATACGCGTAAACGCATGGTTCGGCACCTTGGCCATGTAAGCGAGCAGGCGGAATTCGGCGAGTGTCATCGATATGGGCTCAACACCGAAGGATGTCCGAACGTACGCGACATGGTGTTCCATGTCGATCTCGAGCATTCCAACCCGCAGGCGGCGCGCCGGGGCGAACGCGCATGATCGCCGAAGAATCGCGAGCAATCGCGCGACGACCACTTCCGGGTTGAAGGGTCTGACAATGTAGTCATCAGCCCCAGCATGCAGTGCTCGCACCCGCTCCTTGTCCAGATCACACTCCGACACGACCACGACCGGCGTATCGCACTGTCTTCGAAGGTTGGCGAGTATTTCGAGGGTATCCGCATGTAGTTGACGAACGTCGAGAATGACCAGGTCGGGCTTCAGGTTCAGTCGTGCGGCGAGCACCGGTTGAGCCGTCGTGGTCTGAAATGTTCGGAACCCGTTGCGGATCAGGCAAGTGTCGAGCGTAGACGACATGTCCGGCGTGTCATCTACGATGAGTATCAGGGAGTGCATGAGCGAAGTTCAGAGTCGCCGTCTTGCCGACGTATGAACATGTTCGGATCGCATTCCAGGTTCACGGACATGACGTGACCCATTGGTGACGATGCTCATCACGGCGCGTACCGACGGTCTTCGGGGAGAGAGACTGATGACTGACCCATTCCGGTATGCACGCGGGGTCGGATACGGAACCCGGGGGCAATCAGCTAAGCGGCCCGTTGATTGGCCTTCCTGCAGCGGACGTTGCAGCGCATACGATGCTTCCTCAACGTCCGTGTACGATCGCGGCATTCGCGCCGGCGAACGCCGGCGCGAGAAGACATACGTCAAGCCGCGAACCCGGCTTTCACATCGGCACCAGCCGGGAATCTCGAGATCCCGCGAATCAGATCCGAGGCTTTTTCTCCAATCATGATCGTCGGCGCGTTGGTATTTGCGCCCACCAACGTCGGCATGATCGACGCGTCGACGACACGCAGGCCTTCCGCTCCCCGTACGCGCAATTGAGCGTCGACGACCGCGAGTTCGTCGTTCCCCATCCGACACGTTCCCACCGGATGGTAAACAGTGTCGGTCCGCTCGCGCAGCAGCGCACGTATGTCTTCGTCCGTACGCGATCGGGATGCGTACAGATCCTTCGTCACGAACGCCGACATCGCCGGCGTCGCCATCAACCGTCGCGTGAGCTTGTATCCCTCGACGAGGACATCCAGATCGTCCGCGTGCTCGAGGAAGGCCGGGTCGATCAGCGGCGCATCCAGCGGATCCGCGCTTCGCAGTTTCACCGATCCCCGGCTTTTCGGCCTCAACACGCATACGTGACACGAAATACCATGTCCGAGCTGCACCTTCCGGCCATGATCGCTGACCGGTCCCACGACAAAGTGCATCTGGACGTCCGGCCGATCCAGATCGGGACGCGTCTTCAGGAAGGCGCCGCCTTCGGCAAAATTGGTTGTCAGCGTACCGCTGCGCGACTTCCGGTATTGCCTGATGTCGGCCAGTGTCTTGATCCCTCCGCGTATCGATACGCCGAGCGCATCAAGGCTATTCGTCTTGTAGCTGACGACGAAGTCCGGGTGGTCCTGCAAGTTCTGACCGACGCCCGGGAGATCGACTACGACATCGATCCCGTGACGCTGAAGCTCGTCCTTCGGACCGATACCGGACAACATGAGCAACTGCGGCGACTGAAACGCGCCGGCGCAAAGGATCACCTCTCTCTTCGCCCAAACCGTCTCGACATTCCCCGCACGCGTGACTTCGACACCAACGGCCTTGTTGCCGTCGAACACAATGCGCCTGACCTGCGCACTGGTTTCGACGGTCAGATTCCCGCGCGTCTTCATATGCGGAAAAAGATAAGCACGTGCGGCACTCCAGCGCTCGCCATCCTTCTGCGTCACCTGGTAGATACCGACGCCTTCCTGCTCCGCACCGTTGAAATCGTCCGTGACGGGCAGGCCGCACTGCCGTCCGGCCTCCAGCCAACGCCCCTGAAACGGATTGTCCGTCTTCAGATCGCTGACCCAAAGGGGGCCATCGCGCCCGTGCCAGTCATTGCTCAGACGCTCGTTATGCTCGCTTCGCTTGAAATAGGGAAAGACGTCGTTCCAGGCCCAGCCTTCGTTGCCGAGCGCGGCCCAGTCATCGTAGTCGGCATGATGGCCGCGCGTATACACCATCGCATTGATCGCGGACGATCCACCCAATGCCTTGCCGCGCGGCTGATAGCCGCGCCGGCCCAGCAGCCCTTTCTGCGGCACGGTCTCGAACGCCCAATTGTTCAGCCGGGACGGAATCATCAGCACCAAGGCAGCCGGAACGTTGATTGGCCATCCGTCGCCGGTACCGCCCGCCTCGAACAGGCACAGCGTCGCGTCGGGGTCTTCGGTCAAACGTGAAGCCAGCACACTGCCTGCCGAGCCACCGCCTACAACAAGATAATCGAATGAATTGTTCACGGGTCTGTGTCCTGGATAGTGCTTGAGCGCTTCACAAGCAACTTCCTGATGTATCGATTCCACCGCTCACGTAGCGCCACCGAGCCGCTGCGCAACCGGCTTCATTCCGTCATGCATCAGCACTGTGGCCGCATCGGCAACGCTGGAGATCGTCCATCGAGCCGCATGCAGCCACTCAATGGCGCAACGCACGATCAAGTCGCAATCGCCGACGTGTCAATGGTGCTGCGCGCTCTCGAGGATCCTGCGAAAGCTTGCGACGCCCTTCTCGATCCATGCCCGAGCGCCAGGCGAGATCGCGCCCATGTCGTAGAAGCCGTGCAGCATGCCATCGCACCGGATCGTCTCGACCTTGACTCCGCTTGCGTGAAGCAGGCGACCGTATGCCTCGCCCTCGTCGCGCAGGGGATCGTATTCCGCGGTCACGATGACGGCCGGCGGCAACCCTGCGAAGTCCTTCGCATGGATCGGCGCCAGTCGCACATCCTCCGGGTTCGTGCCGTCGGGAACGTAATGCCCTTCAAACCATGCAATCGACTCGAGGTCGAGCAGATAGCCTTCACCGTTTTCCTTGAAGGACGGAAAGCCTGAACGGTCCTGTGCCACCGCGGGATAGATCAGGAGCTGCGCCGCAAGCGAAATTCCCTCGGCATGCAATTGCTGGGTCACGACGGCCGCAAGATTGCCGCCCGCGCTATCCCCGGCCACCGCCACGACGTCGTTTCCGCCCAATTCGCCTGCGTTGGCGATCACCCATTTGGTCGCGGCGACCGCGTCGTCCGCCGCGGCCGGAAACCGGTGTTCGGGCGCCAATCGGTAGTCCACCGAGACCACCACCGCATTCGCGCCGCGCGCCAGTTCCCGGCAAATGTTGTCGTGAGTGTCCAGATCGCCAATGACGAACCCGCCGCCGTGGAGAAAAACGACCGTCGCCAGACGCGTGTCCGCGCTCGGACGATAGCTCCGCGCCCGCAGCGATACAGACGCGCCGGGGATGGTCAGGTCTTCCACGCTGTGGAGATCGACAATGGTCTCCGGCGCACGAACGGCCTGAGCCAGATGCAGCATCAGTCCACGCGCTTCTTCCGGCGTTGACTGCGGCAACGGTTTCGCGCCGGACCCGGCCAAGGATTCGAGAAAACCAGCGAGATGCAAATCGAGTGCCATAACATCACCTTGTAATCGAACGTTGCATGGGATCAGCGGTACACCAGGACTTCGGCATCGGGGCTCAACTCCGGAATGGTCTTGCGCTCCTCCTCGTACTCGAAGTGGTGCTGCCACGGCATGCGATCGCCCCGCATGTGCATCTGGTGTTGCGACCGCATGACGTATCCCGCATTGAAATTGTTCGGGTCCGTCCAGGGCAGCCGCTGCATGTCGGCGTCCTCGGCTCTCAGGCGCGGTTCCACCGTCTTCGCACCGACCTTTTCCATATGCGCAAGGACCCGACAGGTGAATTCGCACACGAGATCGGCGCGGAGCGTCCAGCTCGAACGGTAGTAGCCGTAGATGAACGCCATGTTCGGGATACCCTCGATCATCAGCCCTCGATACGAGACCCGCTTGGTCATGTCGACCGGATCTCCATCGATCTGAAAGGCGATCTGGCCAAACGCACTCATGTCGAAGCCGGTCGCCGTCACGACGATATCCGCCTGCAGGTGCTCGCCCGACGCCAGCGTGATACCGGTTTCGTCGAACGATTCGATGGTGTCCGTCACGACGGACGCCTTCCCGTCCCGGATAGCCGCGAAGAGATCGCCCTCCGGGACCGCAGCCACGCGCTGCTGCCAAGGGCGATAGCTGGGATTGAAGTGCTTGTCGACGTCGAAGCCTTCCGGCAGCTGTTGCCGGATCTCGTTGATCAGCCAGTCGCGAACCGCATCCGGATTCGCCGAGGACAGATTGATCAGGTCGAACGTCTGCTTCAGGTGTGCCCGCCGCAGAATCTCAGCGCGCCATTCTTCGGGAAGGTTCAGTTCGCGAAGGGTGGTGTCCAGTTGATGCGTCCACGGAACCGACGTGAAGAACGTCGGCGACCGTTGAAGCATCGTCACATGCGCCGCGGTTCCGGCGAGCGCCGGGATCAGCGTCGCGGCCGTCGCGCCCGAGCCGATCACGATCACCCGCTTTCCGGCATAGTCCAGATCTTTCGGCCAGTGCTGCGGATGAACCACCGTTCCCTTGTAGCGATCGAACCCGTTCCACTTCGGGGTGAAACCCTGACGATGGTCGTAGTACCCCGCCCCCAACCACAGGAAGTCGGTGGTCATCAAAAAGCGTTCGCCCGTATCGCCGCGCGATACCTCGACCGTCCAGCGCTTGTGTTCGTTCGACCAGTTCACCGTTTGAACACGATGCCCGTAGCGGATCTTCGAATCGAGCCCGTATTCCTTGATGACCTCGCCCAGATAGCTGTGAATCTCCTCCGCCGTGGCGATCGAGCGCCCCTGCCACGGACGGAATCCGAACGCATACGTGTACAGATCGCTGTCGGAACGTGCGCCGGGGTAACGGTGGGTCCACCAGGTACCGCCGAATCCGTCCATGGCCTCCAGAATGGCCAACGAGCGACCTGGCAGATTCATGCGGAGATGGCACGCGGCGTCAATCCCCGAGATCCCGGCTCCGACAATTAGTACTTCTACGTGCTCCGGCGAGCGCGAAGCTGTTTGTTTCTCAGTCATGAGATCCCTCCGATGACCAGTTATTGAAGATTTTTGTCAGGCCGCACAACCATATCGCCCGACTCAGTCATTTGACTATCTAGATTTGAGGCGCTCAACCGTGCTGGTAGCGATAATCCGTGAGACTCGAGGAAGATCGTCTACATCCCGCCCGACATGCAAGCAGGTCATTGCAATACGACCCCTACATAAGTGGTCATCCCGAACATGATCAAATGACCAAGTCCAATGACTCCCAGTCTTATGCAGCCGAAGGACAATTTGAATCAGGGCTTTCCATTACACGGTCGGGTGAGAAGGGGTCTTCGCGAAGCGCCCTCCGCCGGCGATGTCAAGCCCTTTCCGCCCGCAGCTCTCGCCGAAGGATCTTCCCTACGTTGCTCTTTGGCAGGCTGTCGCGAAACTCGATGCTTTTCGGACGCTTGTAGCCCGTCAGTTGATCTTTGCAGAAGGCCATCAGGTCTTCGACCGTCAGCTCCGGCGCTTTCCTGACCACGAACAGCTTGACCGCCTCTCCAGAGTGCTCATCGGGTACGCCGATCGCCGCGACCTCGTATACACCGGGGTGTTTGGCCACGACCTCTTCGATCTCGTTCGGGTAGACGTTGAAGCCGGACACCAGGATCATGTCCTTCTTGCGGTCGACGATTCGTACGAAGCCATCCGCGGAGATCGATGCAATGTCGCCCGATCGGAAGAAGCCGTCCGCGGTCATCACTTTCGAGGTCTCGTCCGGTCGCTGCCAGTAACCCGCCATCACCTGGGGACCGCGGATGCACAGCTCGCCGGCTTGTCCCGGCGGCAGTTCCTTGCCATCTTCGTCCCGGATCGACACTTCGGTGGAAGGCAATGGCAGGCCGATCGTGCCATTGAACTCGTGACGGTCAACGGGGTTGACCGTCACGCACGGCGATGTCTCGGACAGTCCATATCCCTCGATGATCGGTGCACCGGTCATCTCCTTCCAGCGCTTTGCGACAGCTTCCTGAGTAGCCATCCCGCCGCCGTTGGCCAGCAGCAGATTGGAGAAGTCGAGGCGCAGGAAATCGGGATGATGAAGCATCGCGTTATACAGTGTGTTCACGCCCGGGAAGCTCGTGATCTTGTATCCGGCGAGCGACGCGATCATCCCGCCGATGTCACGCGGATTCGGAACCAGTACGCACATCCCGCCCGTATGCATCGTCAGCAGGCAGCAAACGTTGAGCGCAAAGATGTGATAGATCGGAAGGGCTGCCACCGTGATGAACTGCTTCACGTCGGGACGCCAACTTCGAGCGGGCTTGAGCCAGACGTCCGTCTGCAATACATTCGCGACGATGTTCCGATGCAACAGTGTCGCCCCTTTGGACACGCCGGTCGTCCCCCCCGTATATTGGAGAAACGCAATGTCATCCGGTGACGGGCAGACCGGCGCGAATGTGCTCCGGCCGCCCTCTGCAATCGCGTCGTCAAACGCCGTGTGCGCGCTCGGGATCGCCGCGATGGACGCGCCGTCCTGCGTGGCAATCAGAACATGCTTCACCTGCGTGTGCGCAATGATGGCGTCCAGCGTTGCAGCACAACTGTCGAGTATGACGATCGCCTCGGCACCGCTGTCTTTCAACTGATGTTCCAGCTCACGCGGGGTATAAAGCGGGTTGACGTTGACGACAACGTAGCCGGCGCGCAGGACTGCACAGATCGAGATCGGGTACGGCAACACATTCGGCATCGTGATCGCGACGCGCGCACCGCGCTCGAGCCCCCGCGATTGCAGCCACACGGCCAGCGAGCGCGACATCACGTCGAGTTCACCATACGTCATCAGCGTGCCGTTACACGCAAACGCGGGACGTTCCTTAAACTGGCCGAAGCTTGCCTCGATTAACTCGCTGACGGATCGATACGCGCTCCAGTCGATCTCTGCCGGCACCTCTGGCGGATAGGAAGCAAGCCAGATCTTTTCCATACCCAATCTCCTCTGTCCTGTTGGAATAATCGCGCAACGCCCGTCGTCTCATCACGATCGCGGCAAGCTCGATGACCTCGCCCGACGCGAGAACGCTGTCCCGCCTACTCGCCGCAAACGGTGTCGCACGGACGGCGAGGCGCCAGGTCGCGCGAAGGTCGAAGCGTCAGATATTGACGCCATGTTTTTCGGCAAGCCGCCGAACGAAGGAAGCGGCGCGCTCCAGCAGATATCTCGCTGTCGCGATATTGCGGGCTGCGGTAACGATGCCGTGATGATGTCCGGGCAGATGGTGATGCTCGACTTCGCTGCCGGCGCGTGCCGCGCACGACGTGTAGGCAACGCCCTCGTCACATAGCGGGTCAAGTCCGACCGTTGAGATGAACATCGGCGGCTGCCGCCGGCCCTCCGCATGCAGCAGCGGAGACAGGCGCGGAAGGTCGAGCGGCGTGCCGGCCGGCACGTAGTGATCGCGGAACCAGTGCATCGATTCGGCCACAAGCGGAAATCCGCCTTCAATACGTCGATACGAAGGCAGCGACGCCGTCAGGTCCGTCACCGGATAAAACAGGATTTGTCCGACGATCGAGGATGCTGACGCCAATGCCGCATTCGCGATGATCGTCGCCATGTTGCCACCAGCGCTGTCGCCTGCCAGCACCACGCGAGATGCGTCGATGGAGAGCGCTGATGCATGGGCAACCAGATAGTCCAATGCCCGCTCACAGTCCTCGAGCGGGACCGGCCACCGATGCTCCGGCGATCGCCGGTACTCCACCGAAGCGACCGGACACCCGCTATGACGTGCGAGATGACGGCAAATGCCGTCATGCGTGTCCACACTCCCGATCACCCAGCCGCCCCCGTGAATGAAGACAACCAGCGGATTGCCGACGACAGCTTCCACATTGCGTGTGCGATAGAGCCGTACCCGAATGCTGCCGCCTGTTACGGGAACCGCTAGGTCGTCGTGGACAACAGCGTCGTCAGCAGCGATGCCGTTCAGTTCGCACGCACGCGCGAAGTTCGCGCGGGACTGATCCACGGAAAGACTGCCGTAGTGCAGTCCGCCCAGTTCGCGGAACGCCCGTACGGCGTCCCGGGCATCGTCAGCCACTTCCGTCAGCGGTAACCAGAGCTCCGATGTCATGCGCATCTCCGCTCAGCGCGTACCGAATACGCTTTGATCCCATCGCGTGACGGCACGATATTCATCGACCGTTCCCGGCCAGTTGTTAATCACTTTCCCCTGCGCGTTCTTGTACCAGCTCGAGCAGCCGGCGGAAAACGCCGAGCCGGCCATCGCTGCCTGCAGCTTGCTGTTGTATTCGTCGAACACCGCCCTGTCAACGTCCACTGCGTCGACACCCGCGGCCGCCATGCTTCCGATCGCATCGATGATGTAGTTCTGCTGGATCTCGAGCATCGACACGATCGAGTTGTGGTTCAGGTTCGTGTTCGGCCCGTACAGCATGAACATGTTGGGAAAGCCCGGCACCGTGATGCCCAGATAGGCTTCCGGGCCGTGTTCCCACGCTTGCGCCAGCGTACCGTTCGTCCCGCGGACCTGCAGACTGCCCTGGAATGCCTGGCTTTCGAATCCGGTTCCGAACACGACCACGTCGAACGGCAGAATACGGCCGTCACGGGTCTCGATGCCGTCTTCGACGAACGCCTCTACGCCCGCCGTTTCCAGCGAGACGTTGTCACGCGTGAGCGCCGGATAGTAGTCGTCCGAACGCAGAATCCGCTTGCACGCGTATTCGTAGTCCGGCGTCAGCTTCTCGCGCAGCACCGGGTCGGACACCTGCCGATGAAGGTGGGCCAACGCCAGGCTCTTGCCTTCCATTTGCGCATTGGAGCCGATCCGCGTGCGCTCGAACCCCGACTCGCGGAAGGCGTGTAGCGATTTACGGCTTTCCTCGAAGAGATGAGGTTCTTCCTCGTACAGATCGAGCTGCTCCTTCGGAAAGATGATCTGGTTGCGCGGCATGATCCAGTTTGCGCTTCGCTGGAACACCGTGAGCTGCGCGACCTTGGGCGCGATGGCCGGCACGTACTGCACGGCGCTTGCGGCATTGCCGATGCTCGCCACACGCTTGGCGCTCAGATCGACATCGTGCCGCCACTCCGCGGAGTGGAAGTAATCCCCCTTGAAGCTTTCCAGGCCGCGAACCGCGGGAATCATCGGCCGGTTCAATTGTCCCCACGCCGGCACGAAGAAGCGGGCGGTCAGCCGCGAACCGTCGTTCAGCTCGAACCGCCAGAGGCGTGCAACCGCATCCCATTCCGCGCTGCGAATCTCGCGATTGAACCGAAGGTGTTCTGCCAGGCCGAACCGCGTGGCAAGCGATTTCAGGTAATTGAGCAGTTCATTTCTTCCTGCATACATCGCGCTGACGCGCAAGTGCGGATGGAAGCTGTAGCAATACAGGTGCGACTCGGTATCGCATGCCGCGCCGGGATACGAATTGTCGAGCCAGACGCCGCCAAGCTCCGGACGCTTCTCGAGCACAACGAAGTCGTCGATACCCGCGATTTTCATGCGGGCCGCCATTCCGAGGCCGCCGAAGCCGGCACCCAGAATGACGACCTCGTGATGCTCAATCCTTTCTACAGTATTCACGGTGCACTCTCTCTATTAACGTTACGGCGACAACGGATTGGCCTGCGTCGGTTCAATAGGCCTGTTCATACAGGCGCAAGGCATCGGCATCCGTGACAACGACCGGATTGTTCTGCAGCAGGCGCTGCTGCTTCATGGCATCTGCCGCCAGTGTCGCCAGACTCGAACGCGTGACGCCTACGTCGCGCAGGCGTCGCGGTGCGCCGGATCGTTCCATCAGGTCATCCAGGAATCCGATGAATGCGGCGGTGCGCGCGTGGACGTCGCCCTCTCCTCCCGTTCCTACGAGGTCTGCCAATTCCGAATATTGCTGAGCAGCCGCTTCGGCGTTGAAACGCAGTACGGGGGCGAGCATCAATGCGTTGGACAAACCGTGCGGGATGTGAAAATGGCCGCCCAACGGATAAGCCAGTGCATGGACCGCGGCCACCGGAGCATTGGCGAACGCTTGGCCCGCCAGGGTTGCGCCCAGGAGCATGGCCTCCCGCGCGCGCTGATCTTTCCCATTCTCGCAAGCCGGGATCAGGTTGCTTGCCAGCAGACGCAGTGCTTCACGTGCAAGCGCATCGGAAATGGCATTCTTCTTGTGCTTGCTGGTATAAGCCTCGATGGCATGAACCATCGCGTCGATGCCGGTTGCAGCCGTATGACTGCGTGGCAGGCCGACGGTCAGTTCGGCGTCCAGGATCACTTTGTCGGCGTACAGCTGACGGGAGACGATTCCCATTTTGTTCGTTTCGCCCACAGAAACGATGGAAATATTCGTGACTTCCGATCCAGTGCCGGCAGTCGTCGGGATCTGCACCAATGGCAGGCGCTCGCCCTGAACGTTGCCAATGCCGTACATGTCCGCGAGCGACTGCTGCGACACGGTCAGAATGGCGGCCAGTTTCGCAATGTCCATCGACGAGCCGCCGCCCAGGCCGATGACGACGTCTGCGTCGGCACTGCGGGCGAACGCTACGCAACGCGATACCACGCTCTCTGGCGGATCGGCCACGACCTCGTCGAAAACCGCCGCACGAAATCCCGAGGCTGCCAACGATGCTTTCGCCGGCTCCAGTACGCCGGCCTTGTGCAGCCCTGCGTCAGTAACGATCAGCACATTCCGACGATCCGTCCATCGCGCCATCACTTCGCCCAGGCGGCGCACGCAGCCCCATTCCTGGAGGATCGACGGAACGGTTTCGAAGAGCAGCGACTTCGGGGGCATTTCCATTGACGTTTCCTTCATGCCGACATTTGCAGTTAGATCTGGGTACACATGTACTTGATTTCCAGATATTCCTCGATCCCGTAACGGGAGCCCTCACGGCCGAGGCCGGACTGCTTCACCCCACCGAACGGCGCGACCTCGTTGGAAATCACCCCGGTATTCAGGCCAACCATGCCGTACTCGAGCGCCTCGCCTACCCGCCAGATGCGACCGTGGTCGCGTGTATAGAGATAGGCTGCCAGGCCATACTCGGTGTCGTTGGCCATCGCAATCGCCTCCGCCTCATCCTCGAAGCGGAACACCGGACCGACGGGCCCGAAGAGTTCCTCGCGCGCCAAACGCATGGCCGGCGTCGCATCCGTGATGACGGTCGGCTCGAAAAACGTCCCACCGAGCGGATGGCGTTTCCCGCCAGTGACGATTCGTGCGCCCTTGCTTACCGCATCGTCGACCAGTTCGTTCAGGTGATCGCAGGCGGACTGCTGGATCAGCGGCCCCTGCTGCACGCCTGGCTCCGTTCCGTTTCCTACCTTGAGCGCCTGGACTCGCCGAGCGAGTGCATCGACGAAACGGTCGTGAATGCCAGCCTGCACGAGAAAGCGATTGGCGCACACACAAGTCTGGCCGCTATTTCGGTACTTCGATGCCATCGCGCCTTCAATCGCTGCGTCGAGGTCCGCATCGTCGAACACGATGAAAGGTGCATTGCCGCCGAGTTCGAGAGAAAGCCGCTTGATCGTCGCCGACGACTGGCTCATGAGCACGCGACCCACTTCGGTCGAACCGGTAAACGAAAGCTTGCGCACAATGGGGCTGGCCGTGAGGACCGCGCCGATCTCGCGCGACGGGCCACACACCACTTGAAGGACACCGGCGGGAATACCCGCTCGCTCGGCGAGCACGGCAAGCGCAAGCGCCGTCAATGGCGTGAGGTCCGCCGGGCGCACGATGATGGAACAGCCTGCAGCCAGCGCCGGCGCCACCTTGCGTGTAATCATCGCGGCGGGAAAATTCCAAGGCGTGATCGCGGCGCAGACACCGATCGGCTGGCGAATGACGCAGATGCGCTTGTCGGATTGCGGGTGGGGAATGACGTCGCCATATACCCGCTTCGCTTCTTCGGCAAACCACTCCACGAAAGAAGCGGCATACATGATTTCGCCGCGCGCCTCGGCGAGCGGCTTGCCCTGCTCCGACGTCATGATGAAGGCAAGGTCGTCCGCATGCTCGACGATCAGGTCATACCATGCGCGCAGTATCCTTGCGCGCTCGTGGCTGGTTCGTGTGCGCCATGCTTCTTGTGCCGCAGCCGACGCCGCAATGGCCTTATCCACCTCTGCAGCACCGAGACTCGTCACGCGCGCCAGGACTTCACCCGTAGCCGGATTCGTGACCGGAAACGAACGACCCTCCTCGCCTTTTTCCCATCCCGATGCAAGCCAGACCCGCGTCTCCAGTAAGGAGGCATCTCGCAGTCGGGCGCTCAGCGCCGAAGATACAGTCGATTGGTTCATCCTTTCGTGCTCAGTTTGGTGAAAATTGAATGGATTAACAGTCCGAAGTCCTGATGGCGCTAGACGCCCGCTTCCTGGTCCGCATGGGCGATCTGTCCTGCATGCAGCGACATCCGCCCCCAATACTCGGCCTTGCCCGACCACGCCCGGCTTCCTTGTCGACGAAGCATCGTTCTGTCGTCACATGCAAAAACGACTTCCTTCTGTCCAGCCTTTCCCGGCCTCCGTCGAACACCGCGCCGCAAGCGAAGGCCCATGCCTGAAAACGCGACCTCCTGTTTTGGGATAGACTACGCGCCCTTGGTCAATTGACATGGTCATTTGACCATATTGGGAAATTTGCAGCAACTTAGTAGTTGCACGGGGCTGCGGCACCGGAACCGTTTATGCCATCCTCGAACACAGAATGCGGGCCATGGGTCCTGCGTCTCAAGGAGTCCACATGAAAAATCACAAACGATGCTGCTACAGCGCCGTCGGCGTGCTAGTGACGGCGGCGATACTGGCGGGTTGCGGGCAATCCGAACAGCAAGCCGCTGCACCCGCTACTCCGGTTGCGGCAATGACCCTGGCGACCTCGCGTCTCGACCTGACCGAAGACCTGCCCGGCCGTGTCGCAGCCGTCCGGATCGCCGAGATCCGGCCGCAGGTGAGCGGCATCGTCCAACGACGGTTGTTCGAACAGGGCACGGAGGTGCGCGCCGGCCAGCCGCTGTTCCAGATCAATCCGGCACCATTCAAGGCCGACATGGACACGGCCGCGGCGTCTCTGCAACGCGCGCAAGCCGCGCTCGAACGGGCCAAGGTCCAGACCACACGACTCAAGCCGCTCGTCGAAGCCGACGCAATCAGCCGTCAGGTCTATGACGACTCGGTGTCCCAACGCGACCAGGCTGCCGCCGACGTCGCACAGGCTCGCGCGACACTCGCACGTCGCCAACTCGACCTGAAGTTCGCGACCGTCGAGGCTCCGATCGCCGGCCGCATCGACCAGGCCCTCGTGACCGAAGGCGCACTGGTGGCAAGCACCGACAGCCAGCCGATGGCGCGCATCCAGCAGATCGACCAGGTCTACGTGGACGTGCGCCAGCCGGCCGCCTCGCTCGAAGCGCTGCGCGGCGCGCTCGCGTCGCAGCCGCAAGCGTCGGACAGCAACGGCGTGCCGGTCGACGTGCTGCGCGACGACGACACGCGCTACGACGCGCGCGGCCGCATGCTGTTCTCGGGCGTCAACGTCGATCCTGGCACCGGCGACGTGCTGGTGCGCGTGCTGGTCGACAACCCGAAGCGCCAGCTGCTGCCGGGCATGTACGTACGTGCCCGCATCCCGCGTGGGCATTACGACAACGCGTTGATCGTGCCGCAGCAGGCCATCGTGCGCGCGGGCGGCAAGCCGCAGGTATGGGTGCTCGACGCGAAGGGCACCGCTCACCTGAAGGCCGTCGAGATCGGCGAACTGACGCATCGCAGCTATCGCATCAAGTCGGGGCTGCAGGCGGGCCAGAAGATCGTCGTCGAGGGCATGGAGCGCCTGACCGACGGTGCGGTGGTAACGGCGACTGCATGGAAGGCGCCTGAAGCGGTCGAGACCGCTTCGTCGCACTGAGTCACGGGAGCACCCAGTCATGTCCCAATTCTTCATCCGCCGCCCGGTCTTCGCGTGGGTGATCGCCCTCTTCATCATCCTGCTGGGCCTGATCGCCATTCCCGAACTGCCGGTTGCGCGCTATCCGTCGGTCGCACCGCCGACCGTCACCATTACCGCCACCTACCCGGGCGCGACGCCGCAGACGATGAGCGACAGCGTGCTGAGCCTCATCGAGCGCGAGCTGTCTGGCGTGCGGAACCTTCTGTACTTCGAATCGTCGGCCGATACTTCGGGCCAGGCGCAGATCACCGCGACCTTCAAGCCCGGTACTGATTCAGCAATGGCCCAGGTGGACGTACAGAACAAGCTCAAGTCGGTCGAACCGCGCCTGCCGCCGGTCGTGCGGCAGAACGGCGTGATCGTGCAGTCTGCCGCCACCGGCTTCCTGCTGTTCGTCGGCCTCAAGTCGGACAGCGGCCGCTATGACGAAAACGCGCTGGCCGACTACATGGCGCGCAACGTCGTCGAGGATCTGCGACGTGTCGAAGGCGTCGGCAAGGTGCAACTGTTCGGTTCGGAACAGGCCATGCGCATCTGGGTCGATCCGCAGAAGCTGATTACCTACGGTCTGTCGATGAACGACCTGACCACTGCCGTCAGCCAGCAGAACGTCCAGATCGCGCCGGGCAGCCTTGGGGCTGCGCCTGCGATGCGGGGCCAGCGCGTAACGGTGCCGCTCACGGCACAAGGCCAGCTCACGACGCCGGAGCAGTTCGCCAAGATCGTGCTGCGCGCGAATGCGAACGGCTCGAAGGTCGTGCTCGGCGATGTCGCACGGGTCGAACTCGGCCCGCAGGCGTTCACCTTCGTGAACAGCGAGAACGGCAAGCCGGCCACTTTCGCCGGCGTGCAACTGGCGCCAGGCGCCAATGCGGTGAAGACGGCGGAAGCCGTGCGCGAGCAACTGGACATGATCGCCAAAACCATGCCGGCCGGCATGACCTACTCGATCCCGTTCGATACCGCACCGTTCGTGAAGATCTCGATCGAGAAGGTGATTCACACGCTGCTCGAAGCGATGGTGCTCGTGTTCCTGGTGATGTACCTGTTCCTGCAGAACGTGCGCTATACGCTGATCCCGGCCATCGTCGCGCCGGTCGCGATGCTCGGCACGTTCGCGGTGATGCTGATGACCGGTTTCTCGATCAACGTGCTGACGATGTTCGGCATGGTGCTCGCGATCGGCATCATCGTCGACGATGCAATCGTCGTCGTCGAGAACGTCGAGCGCCTGATGGTCGAAGAAGGGCTGTCGCCGAAGGATGCAACGATCAAGGCCATGAAGGAAATTACCGGCGCGATCATCGGCATCACGCTGGTGCTGACGGCCGTGTTCCTGCCGATGGCGATGTCGAGCGGCTCGGTCGGTGTGATCTATCAGCAGTTCACGTTGTCGATGGCCGTGTCGATCCTGTTCTCCGCGCTGCTCGCGCTGACGCTCACGCCGGCCCTGTGCGCGACGATGCTCAAGCCGATCGAGCATGGGCACCACGAGAAACGCGGCTTCTTCGGCTGGTTCAATCGACGCTTCGATCGCCTAACGGGCTGGTACGAGACGCGCGTCGGCCGCCTGGTCGGCCGCACGGGCCGCGTCATGCTGTTGTTCGTCGCGATTTCCGCGGCACTGGTATTCGGCTTCCGCATGCTTCCGTCGTCGTTCCTGCCCGAAGAAGACCAGGGTTACTTCATGACCGGCTTCCTGCTCCCGGCGGATTCGACCGTCGAGCGCACGGGCGACGTGGTCAAGACGCTCGAGAAGCACCTCGCCTCACGTCCGGCGATCCAGTCGAGCATCTCCATCATCGGCTACGGCTTCTCCGGTCTCGGTTCCAACGCGGCACTGAACTACGCGGTCCTCAAGGACTGGGGCAAGCGCGAGGGTTCGTCCACGATGGAAGAAGCGATGCACGCGCAGGCTGCGATGGGTGGCGTGACAGAAGGTACCGTCATGAGCCTGTTGCCGCCGGCCATTGACGGGCTGGGAACCAGCTCGGGATTCACGATGCGCCTGCAGGATCGTGCCAACCAGGGCTATGCCGCGCTCAAGGCGGCAGAGATGAAACTGCTCGAGCTGGCCGCCCAAAGCAAGATCGTGACTGGCGTCTATCCGGACAGCCTGCCGGCCGGCACAAGCGTGAAGCTGGATATCGACCGCGACAAGGCCGAAGCGCTAGGGGTGTCGTTCACGACCATCAGCGATACGTTGTCGGCCGCGATGGGCTCGACCTATGTGAACGACTTCCCGAACGCGGGCCGCATGCAGCAGGTGATCATCCAGGCCGATGCCCCGGCACGCATGCAGATCGACAACGTGATGAAGCTCTACGTGCGCAACGCGGCCGGCGGCATGGTGCCGTTGTCCGAAGTGGTGCGTCCGGTCTGGTCAGAGACCCCGCTCCAGTTGGTGCGCTTCCAGGGTTATCCGTCCGCACGCATCTCCGGCGGTGCGGCACCCGGCTACTCCAGCGGCGCGGCGATGGCCGAGATGGAGCGTCTGGCCGCGCAGTTGCCGCCGGGCTTCACGGTGGCGTGGACGGGCCAGTCACTGCAGGAGCGCGAGTCGGCCTCTCAGGCGCCGATGCTGATGGCGCTGTCGATGGTCGTCGTGTTTCTGGTGCTCGCGGCGCTCTACGAGAGCTGGGCGATTCCGCTGTCGGTGATGCTGGTGGTGCCGCTCGGCCTGATCGGCGCACTCGCCGCGGTCCTGCTCCGCGGGCTGCCGAACGACGTGTTCTTCAAGGTCGGGATGATTACGGTGATCGGCTTGTCCGCGAAGAACGCAATCCTGATCGTCGAGTTCGCGAAGCAGTTGCGCGAGGAAGGCAAGGGGCTGATCGAGGCGGCCGTACAGTCGTCGAAGCTGCGCCTGCGCCCGATCCTGATGACCTCGCTCGCATTCGGCCTCGGCGTCGTGCCTTTGATGATCGCAACCGGCGCCAGCGCCGAAACGCAGCACGCGATCGGTACCGGTGTGTTCGGCGGCATGGTCGCCGCCACCGTGCTGGCCATTTTCTTCGTGCCGGTTTTCTTTGTGTTCGTGATGAGCATCCAGGAACGCATCTCGGCATGGCTCGCGTCCGGCAAGAAGCGCGCCAACGTGACCCCCGAACAAGAAGGTTGATGCCATGCGACTACTCATTCTTTCCGCTGCGGTTTCCGCCGCTCTCGCGTTGTCGGCGTGCTCGATGGCGCCGAAGCTGGTCAGGCCCGAGATGCCGGTGCCGACCGCCTATACGACCACTGCCGCGGCTGACCAGCATGCGAACGCAGCCGATCTCGGCTGGCGCACGATGTTTGGCGATCGTCGCCTGCAGCGCCTGATCGAGCTCGCGCTCGAGAACAACCGCGACCTGCGCCTGGCCGCGCTGAACGTCCAGGCCGCCGAAGCGCAATATGGCATCCAGCGCTCCGCGCGCCTGCCGTCGATCAGTGCCGGCGCGAGCTTCACGCGCCAGCGCACGGCGGCCGACTCGCAATCGAACCCGCCGCTGCTCGAAAACACGCAGAACCAGTATGGCGTGAACGTCGGCGTCAGCGCCTTCGAGATCGACCTGTTCGGCCGTGTGAAGTCGCTGTCCGATGCGGCGTTCGCGCGCTACCTCGCGACCGATCACGGCCGTCGCGCCGTGCAGATTGCACTCGTCGGCTCCGTGGCCAACGCGTATTTCGCCGAGCGCCTCGCGCAGGAGCAGCGCGCGCTGTCCGAACGCACGCTGAACGACTGGCGCCAGTCGCTTGACCTCGCGCGCCGGCTCAAGCTCGCGGATCAGGCCAGCGGCGTCGACATCGCGCAGGCCGAAGGCCAGGTCGCGAGCGCCAGCGCCGATCTCGAGGCGCGTTCGCGCGCCGTCGAGCAGGCCAACAATGCGCTGCGGCTGCTGGTCGGCACCGAGCTGCCGAAGAACCTGCCCGACCCGCTGTCGCTGGAACGCCAGCCGGTGATGACGCAACTGCCGGCCGGACTGCCGTCGGAATTGCTGTACCGCCGGCCGGACATCCAACAGGCCGAGCAGAATCTCGTGGCCGCCAACGCCGACATCGGCGCGGCGCGCGCGGCGTTCTTCCCGCGC
This sequence comes from Burkholderia sp. Bmkn7, assembly GCF_041103175.1. Taxonomy (NCBI): domain Bacteria; kingdom Pseudomonadati; phylum Pseudomonadota; class Betaproteobacteria; order Burkholderiales; family Burkholderiaceae; genus Burkholderia; species Burkholderia sp. Bmkn7. The sequence goes on from NZ_JBGCUH010000002.1 coordinate 2,957,444, forward strand.
CTGTCGCTGACCTCGTCGATCGGGTTCCTCAGCCCGGGGCTGGGCAGCCTGTTCGACGGCGGCCAGCGCGTATGGAGCTTCGCGCCGCAGGTCACGCTGCCGATCTTCCAGGGTGGCCGGCTGCGTTCCGAGCTGAATCTAGCGGAAGTGCGCAAGTCCAGCGCGGTCGTCGAGTACGAACGCGCGATCCAGACTGCATTCCGGGAAGTGGCCGACGGTCTCGCCGGACGCGAGACCTTCAGCCGTCAGATCGACGCGCAGGCGCGGGTTGTCAAGAGCGCCGAGCGCCGTACCGATCTCGTCAATCTGCGCTATCGCGCGGGCATCGAGGATCGGCTGGAACTGCTCGACTCGCAGCGACAGCTGTATGCCGCGCGTCAGGCCTTGCTGGATCTGCGCAACGCCGAACTGGACAACGCGGTCGCGCTCTACAAGGCGCTCGGTGGCGGTTTGATCGATACCGAAGTCCCTCCCGCCGACAGTACGGCGAACTCCTGAGCCACGGGCGGTCGGCGATCCGTTCGCGAGGACTGAAAGCATCGCGAAGTCCGGCGGCGCACGTGCTGCGTCGCCGGCCGCCTCCCGATCACGCCCACTTCCAGTGAACCCGATGAACCCTCTGATACTCATTGCTGAAGACGATCCGGAGATCGCGGAAATACTCGACGCCTACCTCGCTTACGACCGCTTCCGTACCTATCGTGTCAGTCACGGGCAGGCCGTGCTCGACGTGCTGCCGATGCTGAAGCCCGACCTGATCCTGCTCGACGTGAGGATGCCGCAGAAGGATGGCTGGGAAGTCCTCCTCGAAGTGCGACGCCGCAGCGACACGCCTATCGTCATCCTCACGGCGCTGGACCGCGAGATCGATCGATTGCAAGGACTGCGTTTCGGCGCGGACGACTACATCACCAAGCCATTCAATCCCGCCGAGGTAGTCGCGCGCATTCGTGCGATCCTGCGCCGTTTCGAAACGGCCAAGTCGGGACGCGTCATCAAGGTCGGCAAGCTTGAGATCGACACACAAAGCTATCTGACCACGATCCGCACCGGCACCGGAGGGACCAGCGTCTCGCTGACGTTGACCGAGTTTCGGCTGCTCGCCCATCTGGCAAGTTCGCCGAATCGCGTGTTCACACGCAGCGAACTGGTCAGCGCCTGCCTGCCCGACGGCGATGCACTGGAGCGTACCGTCGATAGCCATATCAGTCGGCTGCGCAAGAAACTCGAATGCGCTGGTGCGCCCGGGATGCCGGACGTGATGCGCGGCGTGGGCTATCGACTGCTAGGTGTCCAATAAATGCGTGTCGCCGGTCGTGGTTGCGTTGCATGTATATTCGCGCTACTGATCGCTGCAATCGCACTGGGAATCTTGACCGGGTGGTTCGTCGTCTATGGTTTGATCGTCTTGACCGCGCCTTCAGTAATCGATAACACGATCGCGGTCGTGATCCGGGAAACGCCGGACTATCTGGTCCTTGCTATTCTGCTTCTGGTCGGCCTCGTCTCGACTGTGATTGAACTTATCAAACTGAGGCACAAAGCAGGTTCGTAATTCGATTTGCTCCGCATGCGGTGACGCCGCCGTTAGCAGGCAGCCGGTGCCTTGATCTGAGCCAACGTATCGACGGACGCAATGAGCCGTGCAATCCGCTTCTCAATCGCCACGTTCGAACCGATGGTCAACAGCGACGACGCCATGATCCGGTAGACGCGCTTTCTCGGTACCTTGGCCGGCGCCGTCGGGTCGAGCCACGCGTCGTGGCCGGCCAATAGCTCGAGCGTCTCGAGGCCGATAAGAATCGGCCACAGGCACGCGAGCCGCAACCGCACGAAGCGACGCGGGATCGCGAGTGTATACAGACACGCATCGCGATACTGGTCGAGCGCTACGCGCAACAGGTCGATCAGCACGCCGCGCGCACGCGTCGACGCGCCCGGCTGCATCAGATCGGGCACGCCAAGCCCGTGCGCAGCCAGCACGTCGTCCGGCAGGTAGCAACGGCCAATAGGGAGATCCTTCCCGCAGTCGCGCAGAATATTGGTCATCTGCAGCGCCTTGCCGAACTGGATCCCTTTATCGAACATGTCCTGGAAGTCCCAGCTGCGTGCCGCACATGTGTGCGCGCCCGTCATATCCGTCCAGAACTCCCCGACGCAACCCGCGACCAGGTAGGTGTAGCGATCGAGCATGTCGTACGTCGGCAGTGAAGCGACCTGCCCCGACTGTTCGTCCGGAAACGTGCGCAGGTCGAATTCCATGCCGGAAGTGAGTGTTGCGACGACCTTGCGGATCGCTGCGCTGTCGGCATCCGTCTGCGCGCGCAGCAGCGCAAGCATCGGCGGTATCGAGCCGAGTAGCACGTGTTCGTGGGAATCCGTCTGCATCCGCGTCACGTCCTCGAGTGCATGGGACAGTGAGACACCGTCGTCAAGCTGCTCGACGTTCTCGCGCAATTGCGTCAGCAGCGCCACGCGGCGGTCCGGCGCGACAAGTGCGGTGTCCGCGATGGTATCGGCCGCACGCGCAATCAGGTATGCGAGCCCGACCGGTTCGCGCATGCCGTCAGGCAGCACGCACAGCGACAGGTAAAAGGAGCGCGAAACATTCTTGAGGAGATTGCCGAGCAGATCGGCGGAATGGGTATCGGTGGTCATGGGTACGAGAATTCGGCGGAGCCGCGCGCCGGACGCACGTGACATCCGCCCCGCCCCGCGACCGTCAACGCAAGAGTCCGCAGAGTTTAGTGGATATCGTCCGTGGTCGCGCAAAGACGTTCCTCGGTAGTCCCTGCTTTTTTCCACGGCGTTCTGCGAGAACCGTCGTCAACTCGACGCTCATGGCATGTGTATCGTCGGTCTATCTCAATCGGCATGGTGAACCGATGCCTCGGGAAAAGCCGCTCGACGACCCAATTAGACCGCATGCATCCGGCGTAGCTGCCACGTTAACGCAGCAACCCCATGGCGATGTTCAGCATGCCGCTCTTGAACTGCTCGGGATGCTCGGTAAGATCCGAGAATTTGGCCAGCACGTGACCATAAGAGACCGTGTTGCTTATTGCATTGACGATCATCGCATGCATAAGCTCAGGGTCGCATGGCTTTACCTTGCGAGCCTCTATGGCGTCCTGGAGAAGCGGGACGACTGCGTCGCGATAAGGGCCGATCAACCTGTCGACCAGCAGATCCAATCGCGCGCCATGTTCTGTCGTCGCGGTCGCAAAAAACATTCCGACGTCAGGCGTTTCGAACAGGCTGTCGATAAAAAGTATCATGGCCTGCCGGACACGCTCGATCAGGGACATGCGGCTATTGCGCAATTGCTTCGTCGTTTCGATCACGGGCCCCAGCTGTACGGCCAGTTGTTCGACTACCGCCGTCCAGAGCCCTTCTTTCGACCCAAAATGATGTGACATCAACGCCGGATCGACCCCGGCAAGGCCAGCGATCTTCCGCACACTTGTGGCGGCATAGCCCTGTTTGGCAAACATCTGTCGCGCACATCGCAGAAGTGAATCAAATCCCACATGCGTATCGCCGGACGGACGTCCCCTGGCACGTTTTACCGTTGGCAAATGCTGGGTCGAAGTATCAGAGCACGGCATGTCGGAACGACATCAAGGAAAGGAAGCCGGAAGTATACCAACCGTATTCGGCATACCGCACTCGCCGAGCTCAAGAAATTCGATCTGCTCTCGCCCTTTCCGCACACAGGATGATGCCAATCGGCAGTGCTCTCATCCGGCTCTTGCTCGTGCTTCGCAAGCCGACGTCAGTACAGTTCCAGTTGACACTTGTGCTCGGCCTTGAACGAACCAGCCGAATTGGCGCGGTGCAAGCGTGAATCTGGCGGAAGCACGACGTTATGAATGACGCAGCCGACTGCGCAATCTTCGCGCGCAGTCGGCCAAGCTGCACCGTGCGACGGGCAAAACGCTCATCTCGCCTCATCGCATGTGCGTTCGCCGGACGCCATCAATCCGCTCAATAATCGTAGTAAGCCTCGTCGTAGCGATGCTTGTTGCGGCGCATCCTGCGCATACTGTCGCGGTCTCGCGCATCGTCGCGGTCCCGTGCGTTACGTCCGAGATTGCCACCCAGCGCCGCGCCTCCGCCACCGCCGAGCGCCGCACCGAGGATTCCGCCGTTGCGGCCGCTCATCGCATGACCGGCCGCAGTGCCCGCACCGCCGCCGAGTGCACCGCCAATGATTGCCCCGTCGCGCTCGTTGCGGTCCGCCGCGATCGCGCCACCGGCACCGCCGCCAATCGCACCGCCCACTACCGCGCCAGTGCGGCCACCCAGTGCATCGCCGACGGTGGCACCGGCAATACCGCCGAGTGCACCGCCAAGCGCGTTGTCCCAACTGTCCGCCGCGGCCGGCAGTGAAATCAGCGCGACCGCGGTAATGATGAATGCGGGGGCGATCTTCTTCAACATGCGAATGCTCTTCCTTGTGCTCAATCTCAAGTCCAGGTTTCTTGCGTTGCTGCCCATTCTCTTCGACGAACGGGTGGCGAAAGATAGCACTCCCATACAACCCCAGTTCGCCATTGTCGTAACAGATTGTGTGGGCCTGCAGAGCCGAACCAGCATGGCTGTCAGGCGGCCTGCAATTTTTTACATCGATTCAATCATTTCTCCATCAAACCTCACAAAAACGTCCATCGAGTCGAAGCATACTGCGACGCAACTCATCGAATACACGTGCACGGGCAACACGAACACATGGACACGTTTCCGACCCTGATCGTCTGCGAGCATTGCGACAGCGTCTACCGACGCCGCGCACTGGCGCCTCACGAGATCGCGCGTTGCGAACGGTGTTCAGCCGTGTTGTTTCGATCGAGCTGGCTCGATATCGACCGGTGGCTCGCGCTGTCCATTGCTTCAGGCGTCGTCTTCGCCATCGCCAACCTTTGCCCGATCATGCGAATCAGCGTGCAGGGGCGGCATAGCGAAGCCACGCTGTGGCAATCCGCGCTTGCGCTTGCGCAGGGATTCGCCGCGCCGATCGCGATTCCAACGGCCCTTGCCATCGTGGTGGCGCCGTTTCTACAGGTTGCGACGTTGATCTGGTTACTGGCCTTTGCCCGCGCGGGACATCGCGCGCCCGCGTTCGGCCCGCTGATGCGGTTACTTGTCGCGCTGCGCCCATGGAGCATGATCGAGGTCGGATTGCTCGGCATCCTCATCGCCATCATCAAGCTGTCCAGCATCATGCAGATCATTCCCGGCGCTGGCTTGTGGGCCACGGCGGTGCTGATGGTGCTGATTCCGGTGATCGCCGGCCACGATCTGCGCCAGTTATGGGACTGGGTTGTGCCGGTGGAGCCCGCCGGAGGACACCCGTGAGCCTGCCTGTGCGCGCCAGTCGACTGGGCATGATCGGGTGCCATGCGTGCGGCCTTGTCTGCCGTCCATCTTCACCCGCCGAGCAGGATGCGGGTCCGCAAGCCGCCGAAACGAAGCACTGCCCGCGCTGCGAGTCCGCGCTGCACGCTCGTCGTCCGAACAGCATGGTGCGCGCCTGGGCGCTCCTGATCGCCAGTCTGATTTTCTACATCCCGGCCAACCTGTTGCCGGTGATGCGCACCACGCTGCTCGGCAGCCAAAGCGAATCGACGATTCTCAGCGGCGTCGTGATGTTCTGGAATGCGGGTTCGTACGGCATCGCGTCGGTCATCTTCATTGCGAGCGTCGTCGTGCCGTGCACGAAGTTCCTCGCTATCGGAATGTTGCTCGTCACGACGGGTCGGCACAGCGTGTCGGCCATGCGCGAGCGGACCGTGCTGTACCGCGCGGTCGAACTGATTGGCTACTGGTCGATGCTCGACGTGCTGGTCGTCGCGATCATCTGCGCGCTGGTGAGGTTCGGTCCGCTTTCCGAGATCGAGCCGCGCGCCGGCATTTTGTTTTTCGGCATGGTCGTCATTCTCACGATGCTGTCTGCAATGAGTTTTGACCCACGCCTCATTTGGGACGCCGAGAGAGCATGAATCCCGCATCCGGCCCGCAAGGCCTCGAACCCCACGACCCGCCCGTGACACGCAACCGGATGCGGCTCTCGCTCGTCTGGCTCGTGCCGGTCGTCGCGGCGTTGATTGGCCTGTCGATGGTGATACACGCATGGTTGTCCGTCGGACCGGAAATCACGATCACATTCAACACTGCGCAAGGCCTCGAAGCCGGCAAGACACCGGTCAAGTACAAGGACGTCGTGATCGGCACCGTGACCGCCATTTCGCTGAGCGACGACAGTTCACACGTGGTCGCGACCGTTTCGTTCGTGAAGAATGCACGTAACCTCATTCGCGACGATACGCGGTTCTGGGTCGTGCGGCCTCGCGTCGGCATGAGCGGCGTATCGGGCATCGATACGCTGTTTTCCGGCGCATACATCGGCATGGACACGGGCCGCTCGGACAAATCGCGGAAAGCCTACACCGGGCTAGAAACGCCACCTACTGTCATCAACGGCATGCCGGGGACAAGCTTCACATTGCTGGCCACAGATCTCGGCTCGCTTGATATCGGCTCGCCGGTCTATTACCACCATCTGTTGGTAGGCCACGTCGCGTCGTACAAGCTGAACATGCAAACTCGCGACATGAACCTGCAGGTGTTCATCGATGCGCCGTACGATCGCCTGGTGACGACCGATACGCGCTTCTGGAACGCGAGCGGCATGGACCTTTCGCTCGACGCGAATGGCCTGAAGCTGAAGACCCAGTCGGTCGCGACGATCGTGGGCGGCGGCATCGCGTTCGCGACGCCGGACGACAGCAGCGCACCGGCCGCGCCCCCCGATACCGTGTTCAGGCTCACCGCCAACGAAGCGTCGGCGATGGCCGTTCCGGACGGGCCTTCGCAGCTCATTCGATTGAAGTTCGAGCGGCCATTGCGCGGGCTTGCGGTCGGGGCGCCAGTGGAATTCTCCGGCGTCGACATCGGCAAGGTCGTCTCGACCCAACTCGACTTCGACAACGCCGCACGGCGCTTCCAGTCGATCGTCATGGTCAAGGTCTATCCCTATCGGCTCGGCCCCGTCGTCGAGAAACTGCAGAAGACTGAAGGCAACGGCAATCCGCGCGTGGCCCAGTTCCTGGCGGGGCTGGTCAAGCACGGGCTCCGGGCGGAGACGCGCACCGGCAACCTGCTGACGGAGCAACTCTACATTTCGTTCGATTTCGTGAAAAACGCGCCGAAGGTACCGTTCGACGCCAATGCCACGCCGCTGACCCTGCCTACCGTCACGAGCACGTTTGACAAACTGCCCGAACAGATCGCCGACATCGTCGACAAGATCAACAAGATGCCGCTGGAGTCGATCGGCAAGCATGTCGATTCGAGCCTGACGACTCTGGACGCAACGCTCAGGCAGGTCAACGGCCAACTGCTGCCATCGACGACACGCGTGCTCGACCAGGCGAACCAAACGTTCGGCACGTTGCGCCAGGGCATCGCAGAGGATGGCCCACTTCAGGAAAACCTGACTAACACGTTGACCGAAGTCCAGCGTACCGCGCGATCGCTGCGCACGCTGACCGACATGCTGGGCCGCCGGCCCGAATCGCTGCTCCGGGGAACCGGGGCCGATCATGCACCGATCGCGCCGGCCGACAGTTCAACCCCGCCTGCCGCGCAGGAGCCACGACAGCCATGAGCCTCCCGATTCGCGCAAGAACGATTGCCCTGAGTACCGGCGCCGTCATCGCGCTGACCGCCTGCGCGTCGAACCCGGTGCATTACTACACGCTCGTTTCGCCGGCCACGTCGGCGACGGCGACGACCGCACGCGGCACCACGCCGCTGGCGATCAACGTGTTCCCCGTCGGCATCCCGGCCCAGCTCGACCAGCAGCAGATGGTCGTTCGCAACGGGACAGGCACCGCGGTGATCCTGGACAACGAACGCTGGGTCGCGCCGCTCGGCGACGAGCTGCGCGCGGCGCTGTCGTCGTCACTCGTCGTGCAACTGGGCGCGCGCAACGTCACCGGCCTTCCACGTCCGTCGAACCAGACCGTCATGAGCATCCGCACGCAAGTGCGTCGCTTCGATGCGTGGCCGGGGCGCATGGCCCGGTTCGAAGCGGATTGGGCCGTCGGTGTGCAACAGGACACGCCTGGCACGCGCATTTCATGCAGCACGCGGCTCAACGAGGTCGCCCCAGACAACTACGCCGACATGGTTCAAGTGCAACAACGCATGGTCGAGCAGTTCGCCGCACGGATCGCGAGCGCGGTGCGCAGCTTGGAAAGCGGGCGCCCGGCCTGTCCGGCCGATTCCTAATTCACCCGGCCCCGGGAGCGATCTATCGGGGCTGACCAACAAACAAGGCCGCTTTGGCGGTTACAGACCCGCTTTATCAACAAGGTCGCAAGACCTGCCTCTTTTTAGAAGGAGCTCCACGAATGAACAAGACTCTGATCGTTGCAGCAGTTGCAGCATCGTTCGCTACCGCCGCTCACGCGCAAAGCAGCGTCACGCTGTACGGCGTGCTGGACGCAGGCATCACCTACCAAAGCAACGTCCAGACCGCATCCGGCCAAGGGAAGTCGCGTTGGTCGCTGGGTTCAGGCATTGACCAGAGCCGTTTCGGGCTGCGTGGTTCGGAAGACCTCGGTGGCGGCCTGAAGGCAATCTTCACGTTGGAAAGTGGTTTCAACATCGGTAACGGCAAGTTCGCGAATGGCAACGGCGGTATGTTCAACCGCCAGGCATTCGTCGGCCTGTCGAGCCAGTACGGCACGGTCACGCTGGGTAAGCAGTATGACGCGACGCAAGACTACCTGGCGCCGCTGACGGCAACGGGCTCGTGGGGCGGCACCTACTTCGCTCACCCGCTGAACAACGACCGCCTGAGCACGAACGGCGACGTCGCGCTGAATAACACCATCAAGTACACGAGCGTGAACTACGCCGGCCTGCAATTCGGCGGTACATACTCGTTCTCGAACAGCACGAACTTTGCCAACAATCGTGCATATAGCGCTGGCTTGTCGTATCAGTTCGAAGGCCTGAAGCTGGGTGCGGCATACTCGCAAGCAAACAACGCTGGTCTGTCCACGACGGGCGCGGTAAACCCGAGCATTGATTCGACGACTGGTACGGCGTTCGGAGTCCAAGGCCGCACGCGCACCTACGGTATTGCAGCAGGGTACGCGTTTGGCCCGGCGCAAGTCGGCGCAGCGTGGACACAATCGCGCCTCGACAATCAAACGAGCGGAGCCGGTACGCTGCGCGCTGACAACTATGAAATCAACGGGAAGTACAACCTGACGCCGGCCCTCGGCCTGGGTGCTGCTTATACGTACACGAGCGCAAAGCAAAACGGCCAAAGCACGCACTGGAATCAGTTCGGCGTGCAGGCTGATTACTCGCTGTCGAAGCGTACGGACGTCTACGCTCAGGCAGTGTACCAACGCGGCACGAAGGGTGCCGGTTTGGGCGCTTCCATCTACAACGGCGACGTCAATGCATATCCGAGCTCGAAGGTCAGCCAGACCGCGGCAACGGTGGGCCTGCGTCACCGCTTCTAAGCCTGTGACTGGTTAGTTGGTTAGGAAAAGCGCCTTCGGGCGCTTCTTTGATGTGTTTGTCCCGTCCGGAAATAGGTTGACACTTTTTCGCCGAAGCGAAGAGGTGCCCAAGCATTTCAATTTTCCCGTAGTCTCTTCAGGTGGGAGTCCAACGTTCGGGGTTCAGTTCAAATCGAGCGCTTCTGCGCCTGCGAGGCGGTCATGAATAAGGATTCTATTCAAACGACCCACATCCCGCGCGATGCCGCGCTTCGGCCCTCATGGGTGATGGTGTTGTGTTGCTTGATCGTGTTCATGATGCAGATGGCCACCACCGTCTATTTGCCATCGCTGCCGGTAGTGATGCGCGAACTGGCTATGAGTCAGAGCCTGGTGGAAATGTCTATCTCCGGCTTTGTTGTCGGCGCGGCGTTGCCCGTGTTGTTCTGGGGATCGGCCGCCGACCGCTGGGGGCGTCGCGGCCCGTTGCTGGTTTCGCTGGCGTTGTTCGTCCTGTGCAGCGCGTTGTTGGCCGCCGCAGGCAGCGCAGTCGAACTGCTGGTTCTTCGAGCGCTGCAGGGCAGCGCGGCCGGCGGCGCTGCCATCATCGCTCGAATCATTGTCCGCGATAACTGGAGCGGTGACGAGCTGGCACGCCGGCTATCGGTACTGTCCATCGCCTTCATCACCGCGCTGAGTGCCGGCCAGTTCATCGGGGGGCTGATCGGCGAGTACAGCCATTGGCAAGTCGGTTTTGTGTTGATGGCCGTCACCGGCACCCTAGCCGCATTGCTGAGCATGACTGTGCCGTTGCAGGGCGGCCAGCCGGCAGCCTCGCGCCAGAGCGGAAGTCCCTACTGGCAGATCTTGCGCCGGCTAGGCTTTACGCTGCCGGCGTGCGCCGGGGGGCTGGGCTTTGCCACAACCATCACATTGCAGGAAGCCAGCCCCTTCGTGTTCCAGGAGCACTTCGGGTTGGCAGTATCAAGCTTTGGCAATGTCGGACTGCTGATTGGCTTAGCTTATTTCTGTGGCGCGTGGACGGTCAATCGCACCGTCGCCAAACTGGGCGGCAAGAAACTGATGCGCGCTGGCGCGCTGCTGATGGCCGCAGCCACCGTCGCCACGCTGCTGTGTTGGCATCTGGGCGCATTGGAGGCCAAACCTGGTCTATTGCTGTTCGTGTGTCTGTATTGCCTCACCATTTTCGGCCAAGCGGTGCTGTTCCCTAATAGCATGGCCGCCGCAGTCAGCGACGCCAAGAACCACGGTGCGCACGCGATGGCGTTGTGCGGCTTCCTGCAGCAAGGTTTGGCCGGCATCGCCGCCACGGTCTCGGTGCTGCTTCACCACAACGGCGCCTGGACGCTGGCAATGGCTGTGCTCGGCCTGACCACTCTTCTACTGGTTCTGTTCCAGGCACACCTGCGCGTGTCCTAGCCCCGTTACTCGTAGCTGCGGTCAGGATTTTCCCGAGCCATTAAAAAAGCCGCGTGTCCCAAAGCATTTCTGTGAAGCTACCTCCAAGGCCCACGCCATCCACCGTATCGCGCCGATTGCCGGTGACACGATGGCTAGGGCGCGCGATACGGCCAAGCTTCTTGATGTCGATGTGCAGCAAGTCGCACGGTGCCTCGTGTTCGCAGCGCTGCACCGGTTCACTCGGTTGCAGATCGCCCAACCGGGACAGTCCGGCACGTGCCAGCACACGGCTGACGGTCGAGCCGATACGCCTGCCTGTCGGGCGATCTGTCGCTGCAGCAAGCGCTGCTGGCGCAATTCCACGATCAGCAAGGCAGTCGCTCGAGCAATGGAGCGCGGAGACCCGCGGCGACCTCCCGTTGGTGGACGTGATCGGCTCGCCCCTTTCCGCGTTGACTGACTGGGCTACGCATAGACAACTAGAGCGGGAACAGCCGGGCAAGGCCTCATGGAATTCGAGATGCAACCGCCCGAGGCTTATAGAACCTCAGATTTCTCCCCCTTCGACGGCTACTGATACGGTACAGGCTCAAACGCCATCAACCGCGATGAATTTAAGTTCGCCGTAAGGATTGGGGCGATGTCCAGACACCGCCTCCTTTGAAGGCACATTCCAGACCACATCCGCTAGCGTAGACGGAAATAATTGGCGCCCGCGTTGCGCGGTGTTGACTCGCGCGCCCACTCACATCCACGCAACGGATAAGAATTAAATTTAAATCACCTAAAATCACTGATTTAAATTTCAAAACGTCGACTCAAATTCGGTTCTTTGAATATTTTTTCTTGAACTTCGAAAAATATTTTCTACCCTACTCAAAGGAAATTTACCCGAGGTTGCAATGAGTCCGTTCTCTGTTGCATTGCGGCAGTTGCGCGCAGAGTATGACGTTGCTCAGGGCGAGCTGGCCAATCGCCTCGGCCTGCGCCAATCCTACATCTCCCAACTAGAGCGTGGGGCAAAACTACCCAAGGACAAGGGCCTAGTCAGAAAAATCGTTCAGGCCCTACACCTTCACCCCCAAGAAGAAGCCTCACTGTGGCAGGCATTCCAAGCGTCTCGCAAGTTCGACTTCCCTCCCTCGGACGCGCCCGCGGCCGCCTACAGGTATTTTGCGAAACTCTCGGACGCACTCCCAAGACTGTCGTCCGCCGACTTCAACGTTCTATCCACCTTCCTCGATTCAGTCGGCGACGACGATGCAATGAGCAAGGTCGGAACATCGGAATCGACGCCTGAATCCCAAGCGGAGGTTCCCATGTAGAAATAAAAACGCCACCTAACCCCGGAGGACTAGGCGGCGTCGCGTGCATCTCTCGATACACGACTTGGGCAAGTTCAGTATCGGCGGCATGTTCAGACGTGTCAAGTCCTCTTCAAGCACTTCCCCAACGGGAGCTGGATCGATATTGCTTGGAGAAAATTCATGCCCGGCGTCAGAAAGGTCGTCACTCGCTCCCCATTTAGGCGAGTGGGCACCGTTGCGTGCCCATGGTTCCGTCACGCTCCTATCGAATACGAAAGCCTACTGGAGCGTGACTTCATCCGGCTTGCGCTTCTCAGTCTGAAAGTCTCTGCAATCTTCGAGCAACCATTCACGTTGGACCTTGGAGGCGCAGGCCTCTACACACCTGATTTTCTTCTGATGCACGAGCAGGGGCCGATCGTCGTCGAAGTGAAACCAAGTGCCCGCGCGTCCGAAGCAGAAACCCAATCGCACCTCGCTTCGGCCGCCAAGATGCTAGCTGGCAGGAACCATCGATTCCTGGTCGCTACAGAAGATTTTATTCGAGCTGACAAACGCCACGACCGCGCGGCCCTTATCCTTCGGCAAGCCAGAAGTCATCTGCAATTTAACGTTACGTCGAAAGTACTAGCAATCGCATCACGAAGGCCGGACGGCATCACCATACGGCATTTGGCAGACAAAGTCCGCGTCCCCCAATCTACTGTTCTCCATCTCGTCGGCCGCCGGCAACTGCGCATCGGTGAATCTCTGCACATCGATGAACACCAGCTCGTCTTCCCCGTAGAGGTGATCCGGTGACAATCTATACGCTAGATCGCGGTCTCATCGTGCGCTGTGGTGATGCCCAATGGCAAGTTCACCGCATCCTTGATCACAAGTACGTTCAACTTGAGCATGCACAGTCAGGCAGGATTCGTCGCGAGAAGCTCTCAAAGCTCGCAGCTGATATCACGTCCGGCCGAGTACATGTCGTTCGAGATGCAACCCCTGGAGCTGGGATGCGTCCGGAAGCACCCACGGCGATATCTGTCGCTTCCATTTCAGAGCGCTACCAACAAGCATATGTCCGCGCGAACGACTACGTGAGATACCTACGACGACAAGGAATATCGAAAGGGCAACGTCGCAGAATATCGGACGCCATATCGTCGTGCGCCGCATCCATGGGAGACAAGCATCCTCCGAGTGCCTCAACCGTCATGCGGTGGATGCGACTCTTCGACACAAGCGACGGCAACCCAAGCGCCCTCATCTCCGGAAATGCTCACCGCAAACGCCAGACTCGCATCCCTCGTCAGGTCCGGGCAATTATCGACGGTGTCTTGCAACGGCATTACTTCAAGAAACGAGGAGCCACCCTTGTCGAAGTACATGACCGTATCGTTGAAGCACTTGCCGATGAGGTTGCAGCCGGCCGAATACCAGCCGCAAAAGCAGTCGTGAGTTCGTCGACGGTTCGCCGAATCGCGTACGAGACCACACCTTACGACCGTGACAGACTTCGTCTGGGCACAGCGGAAGCGAATCACAAATGGCGATTTTCGAAACCGGGCCGCTACGCGTCTCGGCCACTCGAGCGAGTCGAGATGGATCACACGTTGCTCGACATCTGGGTAATTGACGATCGCTGGGGTATTCCACTCGGGAGGCCAACGATTACCTTCCTGGTGTGCAGCTATAGCGGCTACATTCTCGGCTTCTACATATCGTTCGAAGGCGAGTCGCTCGCACGCGTCCTCCAATGTATCAAGCTAGCGATACAGCCGAAAGATGAGATCACGAAAACCGCAAACCTGTCTAATCCATGGCATGCGATGGGCCTATGGGAGACTCTCGTCGTTGACAACGCCCTGTCGGTGCACTCGAATCGCCTCAAGCTCATCGTGAACGAGTTGTGCTCAGACCTGGAATACTGCCCGGTCCGCATGCCGTGGTTCAAGGCCGTCGTCGAACGTCATCTTGGTGAACTTACCCGCGACCTCCCTGCACAAGGTCGCCCCCAGAAGCCAGGTCGCCAACCCGATCCGATCGATCCACGGATAACGGCTTGCGTCACATTCTCCGATCTCTGTCACGGCGTACTGCAGTGGGTGGTTGATGTACATCCATTCCAGATTCACTCCAGGAAAATGAGTCGTCCAATCGATTTATTCCTCGATGGCCTGGATAACTGCCCCGCCCCATCATTTCTCGAGTCAACAAGGAATCTTGATGTCTTAGCCGGAATTCGCACGACCACGACCGTTCGTCATGATGGGTTGACTCGGAAATGGATCACCTACGCGTCTGATGAGCTAGGCGATATGCGGAAAGAGGTTGGAGCAAATTTCCGCGCCAATATCGTCTATAACCCGTACGAACTTGGGAGTGTGTTCGTACAGCACCCACGCACTGCCGAATGGGTGAGTGTGTCTGCTAAGGACGCGGAATATGCGACTGGTCTGTCGGAGACTCAACATCGAATCATCCGCGCGGCGGCCGCACAACGATTGACACTTGCAAATGCCGGAGAGGTACTAAGAAAGGCACGGCTCGCGTTGCTCGACCACTGGGCAACCGCAGTTTCAACGGGGAAACGTATCAGACGAGCTCCTCGAGATTTAGCGCTGCTTCAGCAAGTCAGCTCTGTTTTCGTCGCTCCCTCCGCTGCCCCGACGACTCCGATCCGGGCATTCGAGCAGTTCGCCACCGATGAAGATGAGGTCGCGATGACAAAACCGATTCCATCGTTTGATACCTTCGTCGGTGACATCCTATGAGCTATAGCGACCAAGCCATACAAGCTGGAATCCGCATCGAAGGCATCCGGGTTCACCACACGAAATTCAAACGCGCACTTGACGCAATTGCTAGAGTCATCCAGATAGGAAACTCTGTTTCGACGATAACCGGCGTGAGCATCATCGCTCCCGCCGGTTCCGGTAAAACTCTTCTTATCGACTCGGTAAAGCAAAACGTATGCAAATGGCCGTTCCTGCCGCCAAACGGGGTACTTTGTGCTTCGCTGAAGGAATCTCCGAGCGTGAGTCAAGTCCAGGACGAACTTCTCGCGGGGCTCAACTATGCTATCCCGACCCGATCACTCCGGAGGAACAACACCGCATCGTTCGATCTGCTTGTTGAGTCAGTTAATCACCACGGCATACGACTGATCGCGATTGACGAGTATCAACATGTCTTTCTTGCAAGAAAGACTGATGCTCGCGCAGACATGATTGACTGGACGAAAAGACTGATGACGAAGACCAAGTGCCCGGTTCTGCTCGCTGGGACAGAGACGCTGCGAAGCATTGAGAAGGGTGACCCACAGCTCTCTTCGCGGATCCCAACTGTTCTCGCGCTGCCGGCGTTCGAGAACGATGAAGAATGGCGTGGAATACTCACTGCATTCTCGTCAGCAGTCTCGGAAGTCAATTTATCGCCCCTGTGCACTGACCACGCAACGACGATGTTCCGAGCTACACGCGGAATGATGCGTATGCTGAAAGCGCTGATCATCGAGGTCTCCATGATTGCGATCGACGATGGCAAAGGTCAGATCACAAGAAAGCATCTGCAACTCGCGTTCAATCGAGTCTACGGTGACGACTCGAGCTTACCGAATCCATTTGCGTGATACCCCCTTCTCAGCTGTGCACCGGTCCAGACAGGATGAGGTCCATGCCGATGAAGGCAGTGCGCGATTAGTTTTTAAAATGGCGGCCACGACCTGTACCACCACTCACGATCTCACCCGACAATATTCGGAGAGGTAGATGATTAACGATCATCCCAGTTTGCTCGTAGTACCGCCTCCTATTGACGACGAATCTCCAGCCTCTTGGCTATTGCGTATTTCAGAGAAGCATCATGTTTCGTGCGAGACGCTTCTGCAAGCTTTCGGTATAAAGATGTCCAACGACCCCGATATATCGCTGCGTCCCGAGGACATGCTGCGTATCGGGAGAGGAACCGGCGTCCCGGAGCATCGCTTACGTACCCTTGGTGACACGTTTTCTGCAATTCGACAGGATCGATTCCTCACAAGGCTCTTGGTAACCGACAAGTCGTCTAGTGTGAAGTATCGATTTTGCCGTGAATGTTTGCGGACAGACCCGATCCCGTATTTCCGTATCCAATGGCGATTTCTCGATTGGAAGTACTGCCCTATCCATCGAATCGAACTTTCTGACCACTGCGGGCAATGTGGATGTTCGAGGTCGGGAATGTCCCTGGGACGGATATCGAACGACAAAGCACGCGGCATCCGGACCTGTCACCGCTGCCGGCACTCGCTCGCAGCGCTCAGGCGATCAGCAGCCGATGCGCGGGCTACCGACACAATCATAACGCTTCAACGACATGTCGTCACCGCATCACTAATCGACATGGAAGAGATCGACGGCCCAGTCAATCGCTGTGTTCTACGCTGGTATCTCCTTTGGTACGTTCGCCAATACCGTCCTGAATTTGGCACCACGGTCGGGGCCCAACGCCCGCGTGCGTCTTTTCTGGACATAGGTGATGATCTTCCCAATATTCTCGCGATGTACAAGCGTCGCCGCTGGGGATCCACCTTGCGACAAAGCAGAGCCCCGACCGAGCCACCAGCCGTCCCCCGTAAGCGGGTCATACCGCCATGGTGAATGTAGGGTTCCAAGTATGGTTTTTATTGTCGCAAGTCGTTGATATATTTGAATTATTGAAATTTCCTGTAGGGTTCGTTGTAGAGTTCATTGACAGACGATGTGGGTCAAAAATCTGCACCTACCCCCATATGTTGTCGATCCCTGCTCGCAACCCAGCCCGTTTGGATTGCGCGGATCGTCCTCAGACCGATCACAAGCTTCGCATGCGAAACGAACACGAGAGCTTGCCAAACTTTTCGTTACGTCAGCCGTTCTGGCATGGATAACAGTCAGGCACTACGTCGGCGAGGTTCGTGGTTCGAAGCAACGCTATACGATGCAAAGTTGCTACCATCGAGATGGTTCGAACAAGCTTGTACTTGCCCCTCTTTCGAGCCGTTAGTCTGACTAGGAGCGGCCACTATGCAGCTGGTATCGCCTGAAGCGATCGCGGAAGTAATGGCGTTGATCCCTGTCCCACATACTTTGGCTGAACTGGAAGCACGAGTCCAAGAAGGGCTCCCCAAGTCTGCACTGCGTACTTGCGTTGAGTACGCAACCAGCGGCGCTGAAGCACAACACGCATTGCTCACGCAAATCGTCCCCGCAGCGACCTACAAGCGACGTCGTGCTCGGCTCACACACGACGAATCTGAAAAGACCGAGCGGCTCGCGCGTGTCGTCGCGACCGCCTCTCACGTGTGGGGAAACCGGGAGGATGCGCGTC
Organism: Burkholderia sp. Bmkn7; assembly: GCF_041103175.1. Classification (NCBI taxonomy): domain Bacteria; kingdom Pseudomonadati; phylum Pseudomonadota; class Betaproteobacteria; order Burkholderiales; family Burkholderiaceae; genus Burkholderia; species Burkholderia sp. Bmkn7. The sequence goes on from NZ_JBGCUH010000002.1 coordinate 2,975,034, forward strand.
TGTTTCTCGGAACGCCTCACCCGCTGCTCGAAGGACAAAAACCTCTTAACGTGGGTCTAACGGAATTGGGGGCGCGCCGTGTCGAAGAACTGCTATGGAAGCTATTCTACGGACTACCGGCATGAGAATATTCCGAATATCAGTAACCAGAAGCCGGCCGCCATCGGGAACTTCGTGTTATCGGAACACGTCACTGACGCTCCGTATCCATCAAATCAACCAGTTCAGTCCGAATGAATCCAACACGCCTTCGTGATCAACTTTACACCTTGCGTAAGCAAGCCGGTTTGACTCAGACAGAACTGGCCGAACTCCTACACATTGATCAATCGAATTTGTCTAAGATTGAGCGCGGCTCCCGGTCCCTCGACGTCTTTGGCTATATTGACTGGTGTCGCGCGTGCGGTGTATCCCCGACGAATTCATTGGCGGATCTGCTGGGGTCGACTAGCCTCGACACCTAGATCCGCCACCTCACCATCCAAGACAATGCACAAACACCTGCCAAGCAAGGTAGGCCGACGGTCATTGTCCCAGGTCGCAACCATAGCTCCGACCTCAATTGTCTGTGGAAACAACGCACGAAGTTCTTCGAGCTTATGGTTCTTGTAAATTCAGCGTTGCTTGGGCACTTTCACAAAAAATACCCGCTACTCGCAAAAATTCAAGCTTAAACAAATCGTTTTCGTGTTAGTTCAACGTTAAATGCACTATGAGTTCAACGTCTCACGAGCAACCCTTCAGCAGAGCGTCGCCACATCATCGATTCGACGTCAAAAGTAAGTGAATCTCGACACTTGAGTCCGACGAACTAAAGTCGCGCTCTTTTCAGGGGGTTGCCGCCCGCAAATAGCCGCTGGTCTGCCAAATTGAAAGAACTCCAAACAAATCTTGGGGCCGGCTTACACCCCCGGCTCGGCGACTACCTGCTGGATCTCCTGCGGCCTGTTCTGCCGCTCGATCCGAGCATTGATTTTTCATTAAAATCAGTAGCTTATGCCGAGATGCGGCGGATTTTTTTGAGAATCCCGGTCAAGCCTCACACACGCTCGACACAACCCAGCAAGTTGTGCGGCCAGGAATCAACACCAATGACTTGGCAAGCGTGGCCAGGAGCCATCTCAATTTCTCGGCAGTTCGGAATGTTCGATTCCCTGAAACCATCCAATCACCATGAGTTAATAAATTAACTCATTTGTTTCACCAGATGCATCTATCGAAGTTAATAAACAGCAAAAAGAGATTTCCAAATACTGGGAAGCCAATCCAAAATCACGATCGCGATTTAGCATGCTGAAATTTTCCGGTCAACGAAATTTTCTAGTCGAAAGTTTTAATAAAAAACCCTTGATCCCCTGTTGTATCGCTTAAAAATTTACATATACTTTGCTCACAATTTCGTCAGGAGATATCGGCGTCACTTCTCCGGGAAATTGAAAACGATTTGAAAGAAGAGATGTGTCGAAGGCGGCACGGGCACGAAATGCTTTTGCCACTCGATTCCCGTAAATCAGCACCAAAGCAATTGATAAGTCGGTTCCGTTCAAATAACCGTCGAGGTAGTTATTGCCGAACCCGGTCAAATTGCCCTCAGTACTATTCCGAAGGGTCGATATCCGTCGTTTCGAGTTCCGCCGATGTCAGGGCGGGTAAGGAGATACCGATTAATAAGCCAGCGGGTGCTTTCCGAGTCGTGGAGTTGGTATATCCACGTGGTGTTGATTTATCTATCGGACATACGTGACGTTCGAACACAACTCACGGTGCACATTTTGAAATCCGGCGTTGCATCGCCGATCTCACCACCAATCCCCACAGCTTCCCGAGCGAATGCCGGTCTCGCCGACATTGATCCGGCCGCCTGGAGTTTGAATACGCCATGCTGACACTAAGACTCGCACCCGCGGCCCCGCCTGCATTGCGCGGCTTGCTAGAGAACCTCTCACACGAGGAGCGTCGCGTCGACGACTACATTCCCCTCACCGCCAACGAGAACCGCATGTCGGATCTCGCCTGTGCGGTACAGGCCAGCCTGCTCTCACACCGATATCTCCTCGGCCAGGCCGACGAGCGCGGCGAGCAGGGCCGCGATTTCGTCAAGGGCGGCCTCATGCTTGATGGCCTTCCCGCCGTGACGGCGCTCGAGCAGCGGGCGGTCACGGCAGCGCGTGCGATGTCGCGTTGTAAGCCTGCTGGCCCTGACACTGTCCTAACACCAGACCTATGCACATCGACACCGATTTCGAAGCCGCCGCCATCGATCACGTTGCCTCTCCCGCCAGCGGCTCCCCCCTGCGTTTGCGTCTGCGCAGCGACAACGCCGCCGAATTCGCCCAATGGTTCGCGTTCGAGCTGGTCGATCTGCCGCCCGGCGGCGTCGACGTGCGCATCGAGGGTTTGGCCGGCTCGTCCTACCCGAAAGGCTGGGTCGACTACCGCGTCTGCATGCGCGCCGATGGCGGCGAGGCGGCGGCCTGGCGCCGCCTGCCAACAGACTTCGATGGCGATGCGCTCGCGTTCCACGCGCCCGGCCCGGCCCGGCGCCTGCGCTTTGCCTATTTTCCGACCTTCGACCGCGTCGCCGAAGACAACCTCGTCGCTCAGGCGACGCAGGCAGGCGCAACGCTGGAGACCCTCGGAACCTCCGCGCTCGGCGAGCCGATCCGCATGCTCTCGTTCGAGGGCGATGCGCCACGCACTCGCCTCTGGTTCATGGCTCGCCAGCATCCGGGCGAATCGCAGGGCGGTTATTGCCTCGAGGGCCTCGTGCAGGGGCTGTGCGGCGAGCTGCGTCCTGTTTGGGAGAACGGTGGCTCAGCCGTGCATGTCGTCATCAATGCCAATCCGGACGGCGTGCGCCTGGGCAACCTGCGCACGAACGCGCGCGGCGCCAACCTCAACCGCTGCTGGGACCGCGAGTATCCTGATGCGCCCGAGACGGCCGCCGTGCGCCGTCGAATGCAAGCGCTCGGACTCGACCTGCTCGTCGACTTCCATGGCGACGAGGTCCTGCCCCACGTCTTCTCGGTGGGCGCCGACGGCAGCCCCGCCTGGACGCCACGCTTGCAGGCCCTGCGCCGCACGTTCGACGAGGACCTGCTGCGACGCTCCCCCGTGTTCCAGACAGCGCGCGGCTATTCCGTCGACCGACCTGACCACGCGAGCCCAAGGAAGTGCATCCCGTGGGTCGCGGAGCAATTCGATGCGCTGGCGATGACCATCGAATTGCCGTTCAAGGAGAGCGCCGACCGACCGCGTGACGACGCCGATGCGACCGCATACGCCCGCACATTCGGACGGGCCGTGCTCGAAACCGCCCTGGCGCTTGCGCCGTCCGTGCGGCCTTGAGGTCCTGCTCGCCTTCCGTCGAGCACGCATGGACGCCTCCGGGGTGCCAAACCTTCGTTTGCACGACGGTTTGAAGGCCAGGATTGCGGCCCTGCGTCCGGAGGGGATGCGGACAAAATCTTGGACTACTTTGGACGTAGTCCATGTATTTGTTGAAGTTCGTAGATACTGCTAATTGTGTCCGTTCAGGAACCGATGCGTCTGCAATGCACACGCTATCCAACTTTAGTTGACGCCACGGCTTTATTTTTCCTTTGTTCTACAAAGTCGGAGCAAAGTCTGCTCCGTGAATAATTCGAATCAACGCGATCCGCAGTTGCCACCAATTCGCCTCTATGGACCTCCTTGTGATGCAGAAAGTGCATCAACTAGAGGAAAGCGAAATGTCGTTAGTGGAGCAAACACGGTGGCCAGACCACTGCTATGACGATGGGAAATTGAAATATCCCGCCTGCATTCCGGAGGGCTTAGCTTAGAGATTGATCTTTTGGGCCGCAAAGTCCACAGCCTCAGCGGCATCGATATCGCCCGCCGCCACCTCCAAGTCGATTCCGCGAGTCGCGCCGCAACAGTCAACTAGACCAATGTCAGTAGTCAGACGGCCCTGACTGACTCGTTTCGTCGCAAGACGTTGCACCCACTAATCAGACAAATAGGATGTTCCCAATCCAACTACCAAGGGACCGTTCACCGAATGTGAACGCAGTTGCCGGTGTCCTCAACTGATACATGTCATCACACAAGACAATCCAGTTCCCGCCAAACACATTCGCCTGCATGGCAGAAATCGCGCAACTTTAGTTCACGCATCAACTTTGTCCAAACTTTAGTTCCGAAATTTTGGAACTAAAGTTGCGCTCTCAGGAAGTGTGCGGCACCGGCGAAGCTTGATACGCCTGCCTTCCCCAGCATTCCAAAATAGGGCAACTTTAGTTCGTCGGCCTGAATCGAGGCCACGTTCTTTCCCGGTCGAATCCAGCGATTCGCCGGGATCGGGCCTCGCCCCGATCGATGCGCGGGTCACGTCAATCCCGGATAAGCCGGTTCCCGCAGTCACAACGCCCCCAGCGCGCCCGGGCGATCAACCGCAGCGCGCTTCCCGACCGCCGCGCACACATCAAATTTTTACGCTTGTAAAAATTTTGGCCAGAGAGAATGACGCGCTGAAACAGAAACAGCAACAGCCCGTCCGCTGCCCGTGCACGGGCTTCCGCAACCTCCTTCGGCCCACAACCCGATCGCTCACGGAAGAAGAGATGCCCACGAACCAGGATGCACGCCCGACTGTCGGGTCGAACCACGGGGAATTCGCGCTGAGCGAAGTCCCGCTCGAGAAACGCACCGGCTTCCTGTCCATCACGATGGTGCTGCTGAGCTTCACGTTCTTCACCGGGACGATGTTCGCCGGCGGCAAGATCGGCGTCGCCTTCGATGTCGTCAGCATGATCCAGATCGCCGTGATCGGTAACCTGCTGCTCGCCGCCTATGCGGCGTCGCTTGCGCTGATCGCCGCGCGCAGCGGCCTGAATGCGGTGCTGATGGGGCGCTTCTGCTTCGGCGAAGTCGGCAGCAAGCTGTCCGATTTCCTGCTCGGCTTCGCGGAACTCGGCTGGTACGCGTGGGGCACCGCGACGGTTGCCATCGTGCTGGTCAAGCTGCTCGGCTGGCCCGCGTCGGTGACCACGCCGTTGATGATCCTGTTCGGCTTCGGCTTCTCGATCACGGCCATCATCGGCTATCGCGGCATGGACGTGCTGTCGCGCGTGTCCGTGCCGTTGATGTTCGTGCTGCTGATGACGTCGATGTGGATCGCCACCCGCGATATCGGCGGGTGGGCCGGCCTCAAGCACGTTATGCCGACGCATCCGATGCAGTTCTCGGCCGCGGTGACGATGGTCATCGGCACCTTCGCGAGCGGCGCCACGCAGGCGACCAACTGGACGCGCCTCGCCCGCAGCGCGCGCAGCGCCGTGTCGGCCAGCATGATCGGGTTCTTCGCGGGCAACGGCCTGATGATCGTCGCGGGCGCGTACTGCGCGATCGTCTATCAGCAGGCCGACATCGTCGAGGTGATGATGCTGCAGGGCCTGTCGATCGCGGCGGTCGTGATGCTGTGCCTGAATCTCTGGACCATCCAGGGGCCGACGATGTACAACGTGGCGGCCGCCGGCTGCCACCTGCTGCGCACCGAACGGCGCCGCACGCTCGTCCTCGTGGGCGCGGCGATCGGCATCGTGCTCGCGGTCGGCGGGATGTACGAGCTGCTGATTCCGTTCCTCGTGCTGCTCGGCTCGATCATTCCGCCCGTCGGCGGCGTGATCATGGCGGACTACTGGTACCGCCATCGCGGCACCTACCCGTCGCTTGCGACCGCCCGCCTGCCGCGCTTCAACCTGGTCGGCCTGGCCGCCTATGCGATCGGTGCGATACTCGCCTACACCTCGCCGTGGATCGCGCCGATCGTCGGCATCGCGGCGTCCGCCGCCGCGTATATCGTGCTGCTGCAGGTTGCCCGCGCGTTCTCGCGCGAGCCGTCCGTCCAGGGCGAATGATGCCGCTGCGCGCCCTTCCGGCCCCACTCGAACGACAGGAACCCACATGAAGATCATCAACGCCAGATTGCGCGGCCGTAGCGGCCTCTTCACGATCGACCTCGATGCGGACACGATCCGTGCGATCGACCTCCAGCCTTCGCCGCTGACGCCGCAAGGGAACGACGTCGTCGATGCCGGCAGCAATCTCGTCATCCCGCCGCTGGTCGAGCCGCATATCCATCTCGATGCGACGCTGACCGCCGGCGAACCCGAATGGAACATGAGCGGCACGCTGTTCGAAGGCATCGAGCGATGGGGCCAGCGCAAGGCCACGATCACGCACGACGATACGAAAGCCCGCGCGCACACGACGATCGGGATGCTGCGCGACAACGGCATCCAGCACGTGCGCACGCACGTGGACGTCACCGATCCCACGCTCGCCGCGTTGAAGGCGATGGTCGAAGTCAGGGAAGAGGCACGCGATCTCATCGACCTGCAGATCGTCGCGTTTCCGCAGGAAGGCATCGAATCGTTCGACAACGGCCGCGCGTTGATGGAGCGCGCGATCGACATGGGCGCCGACGTCGTCGGCGGCATTCCGCATTTCGAGAACACGCGCGACCAGGGCGTGAGCTCCATCAAGTTCCTGATGGATCTCGCCGAGCGCAAGGGCTGCCTCGTCGACGTCCATTGCGACGAAACCGACGATCCGCAATCACGCTTCCTGGAAGTGCTCGCCGAGGAAGCGCGGGTACGCGGGATGGGCAAGCGCGTCACCGCGAGCCACACGACCGCGATGGGCTCCTACGACAACGCTTATTGCTCGAAGCTGTTCCGGCTGCTGAAGCGCTCGGAGATTCATTTCATCTCGTGTCCGACCGAAAGCATCCACCTGCAGGGGCGCTTCGACACCTACCCGAAACGGCGCGGCATCACGCGTGTGGCGGAGCTCGATCGCGCCGGCATCAACGTGTGCTTCGGACAGGATTCGATCAAGGACCCGTGGTATCCGGTCGGCAACGGCAACATCCTGCGCATTCTCGACGTGGGCCTGCACGTGTGCCACATGCTCGGATACGAAGACCTGCAGCGGTGCCTCGATTTCGTCACCGAGCACAGCGCGAACGCGATGTCCCTCGGCGACCGGTACGGCCTCGCCGTCGGGCGGCCGGCCAATCTGCTGATCCTCGACGCCGATAGCGACTACGAGGTGATTCGCAAGCAGGCCAGGGTGCGTACGTCGCTGCGCGGCGGGAAGGTCATCATGCAGCGCGCGCCGGAACACATCACCTATCCCGAAGCGAACGCGCGTTGAGCGCGCGGCGGCTCCGGCCCGACATGCCGGTGGAGGACCAAGCGATGAACCCGTCCGCGCCGACCGCAGAGCCGCCCGCCCGGCCACCCGGCCGGCGGGAAGCGCTGCGCGATACCCTCGAGGCGGCCATTCTCGCCGCCGCCGAGGAGTCGTTTTCCACGTATGGATTCGAAGGGAGTTCCGTTGCGGCGATCGCGGCGGCGGCCGGCCTGTCGAAGCAGAACCTGATGTACTACTTCCCGACGAAGCTGGCGCTCTACAGACGCGTGCTGGACGACGTCCTGCGGGACTGGCTCGGCAGGATGCGGGAGTTCGCGGCGCCCGAGCGCGAGCCGGCGGAAGCGATGTCGGCCTATATCCGCGCCAAGCTCGAATTTTCCAGGAACCGCCCGCATGGATCGCGGGTGTTCGCGCTGGAGATCATCGGCGGCGCGAAGACCTACGGAAAGGAGATCCGCAAGCAACTGATCCCGGTGTTGCGGGAGGACATCCGGGTGCTCGAACGCTGGATCGACGAAGGCAAGGTCCGGCAGGTCGATGCCGAGCACCTGTTCTTCCTGATCTGGGCAGCGACGCAGTCGTACGCGGATTTCGCGTCGCAGATGCTGCTGGTGCTCGGCAAGCGCGCGCTGGGGAGCGACGATTTCGACGCGGCCTATCGCACGATCTCGGACCTGGTGCTCAGGGCGCTGATCACCGAAAACGGAACGGCGGCCTGAGCGCCGCCGTTGCCGTTCGCGCACGCTAACCCGGCGCCATCGAAGGCCGCCGGAAAGCGCCGGTCAGTCGTCGTGCTTGTGGTGCTTCTTTTTCTTGTGCTTGTTGCCGCGGTAGTAATCGTCGGAGCGCGAGTTGTTGCGCGACACGTGGCCGCCCAGCGCCGCCCCCGCACCGCCGCCGACGGCCGCGCCGACAAGCCCGCCGGTCGTGCCGCCCATCGCGTGGCCCGCCGCGGTGCCCGCGCCGCCGCCCAGTGCGCCGCCGACGATGGCGCCCGTGCGTTCGCGCTTGTTCGACGTCACCGCGCCGCCTGCGCCGCCGCCCACGGCCCCGCCGATGATCGCGCCCGTGCTCCCGCCGACCGCATTGCCGACCGCCGCGCCCGCGACACCGCCGAGCGCGCCGCCCAGTGCGTTGTTCGTGTCACCTGCCACGGCAGGCGCCGAGACCGCCACCATCGCGCCGACCATCGCTGCCATTCCGGCCCATTTCTTCAGCATCTGTCTGCCCTCGCCACTTTTCGAGATATCGATGCGCGAATTTAGCACCTTTCCGGTAAACCTATCGTAATGAAGCGTTAAATCCGGCTTTCCACGGCGATCTCCATGTGAGCGGACACGCGTCGCCCGGGTGTCGCCGCCGGGATTGCAATCGGCGCGGCCGCCATCGACGGGCCGCGCAACATCGCGTCGACACACCACGACCCGCACCGCATCGCGCAGCACGCCCCGACTGCCTTCCTGCGTCCGCGATCCTGCATTACCATCGAGCGTCCGCCGCGCCTGCCCGCTTCCGGCAAGCGGGCCTCCAGCCACCTCCCCGTTCCCGCACTTCACTCATGCTCGCTCTCGTCATCCTCGCCGGCCTGTGGGCCGGCCTGCAGAACACTCTCGCCGGCGGCGGCTCGTTCGTCACACTGCCCGCGCTGATCGTGTCGGGCATGTCGCCGCTCTCGGCGAACATCACGTCGACGGTCGCGCTGTTTCCCGCTCAGGTCACGACCGGCTGGGCGAGCCGCAACATGGTGCGCGGCGTCGGCAAGCTGTCGTTTCGGGCGATGTTCGCGATCAGCGTGGTCGGCGGCGCGCTCGGCGGGCTGCTGTTGCTGAAGACGCCTTCGTCGATCTTCTCGCGCCTCGTGCCGTGGCTCGTGCTGTTCGCGACGATCGTATTCGCGTGGGGCAGCTTCTTCCGCAAGCCGGGTGAAGGCACGGCCCACCTCGGCACCGTCCCCGCCGCGTTCTCGCAATTCATGATCGCGATCTACGGCGGCTACTTCGGCGGCGGGCTCGGCTTCCTGATGATGGCCGTGCTGACGATGGCCGGCCTGTCGCCGCGTCACGCGATGTCGACGAAGAACGCGCTCGCGGGCGTGATGAACGCATCGGCTGTCGTGCTGTTCCTGACGTCGCCGCACCTGCACTGGGGCAAGGCGCTCGCGCTCGGCGGCGGTGCGATCGTCGGCGGGCTGCTCGGCACGTGGGCGCTGCATCGCGTGAACGAACGCGTGCTGCGGATCGGGATCGTCTGCATCGGCGCATTGCTGACGATCGGGTTGTTCGTCAAGCCAATCTGACACACGCACACGCTTGTCGCCGCCACGGCAATTGATGAGCAAACCGCAAGACGTCCTTCTCATATCTCGTTTGCGGTGACGGCGGTGTCCGCCCACAATCCGGGTTGCCGTCGTCATCGCCCTCTCGCGGGCACCGACCGGCATTTCGCGGCCGCCATTCCGACTCACCGCCGGCGGCCCGGCACATCGCGTCACACACGCTCCCCCGACATCGGCGTCCCCCGGCGGCAGAACGTTGCCGCCGCTGCCCGATGCGTTCCCGGCCAACAATAACTAGAGGTAGGAGATGCAGGACAATTCTTTGAGGCAAAGCCTCAAGCAACGGCACATCACGATGATCGCGCTTGGCGGCGTGATCGGCGCAGGCCTGTTCGTCGGCTCCGGCGCCATCATCGCGACCGCCGGCCCCGCGGCGATCCTGTCGTACCTGATCGGCGGCGTGATCGTCACGCTCGTCATGTTCATGCTCGGCGAAATGGCGTCCCGCAATCCCGACAGCGGCTCGTTCTCCACCTACGCGAGCAGCTATCTCGGCGAATGGGCCGGCTTCGCGGTCGGCTGGCTGTACTGGTTCAAGTCGATGATGACGATCACCGTCGAGGCGATTCTGCTCGGCGCGATCCTCAACGATTTCCTGCCGTGGTTGCCCGTGTGGGCCGGCGCGCTGTTCATGCTCGTGACGCTGATCGCGAGCAACGCGTACTCGGTGCGCTCGTTCGGCGAAGCGGAATACTGGCTGTCGTTCGCGAAGGTCGCGACGATCATCGTGTTCATGGCGCTCGGCGCATCGATCCTGCTCGGCTTCCAGCCGCGCATTCCGGCGCCCGGGCTCGTGAACCTCACGGATCACGGCGGCTTCATGCCGAACGGCATTTCGCCCGTGCTTGCCGGCGTGATGGTCGTGATCTTCTCGCTCGGCGGCAGCGAAATCGCGGCCGTGGCCGCGGGCGAATCGGAGAACCCGGGCAAGAACGTGATCCGCGCGATCAAGAGCGTGATCGTGCGCGTGATGGTGTTCTACGTCGGCTCGGTGTCGATCCTGATCCTGTGCATGCCGTGGACGGACAAGGCCAACCTGAAGTCGCCGTACGTGTCGCTGTTCGGCATGGCGGGCTTCACGGGCGCGGCCGTCGCGATGAAGATCGTGCTGTTCGTGTCGTTCATGTCGGTGATGAACTCGTTCCTGTTCTCGAACTCGCGCATGCTGTTCTCGCTCAGCCAGCGCGGTCACGCGCCCGCGATGTTCGGCCGTACCAACGCGAAAGGCGTGCCGATGAACGCGCTCGTGCTGTGCCTCGCGATCTGCGTGTCGATCCTCGGCGTTCACTTCGTGAGCGGCGGCGACCTGTTCCTGATGCTCGCGAAAAGCAGCGGCGCGTTCGTGATGATCGTGTGGATCTTCATCATCGTCGCGCACTTCGCGATGCGCCGGCAGACGAAGCACGAGCGACGCGACCCGGCGGCGTTCCGCGCGTGGTTCTATCCGGTATCGAACTGGGTCGCGCTGCTGGCGCTCGTCGCCGTGCTCGGCTCGCAGGCATTCAACCCGGATTCGCGCTTCCAGTTCTGGTTCACGGTATCGACGGCGCTTGCGATCGTCGCGGCGTATTTCCTGCGCCGCAAGCCGGCCCAACTCGGCGAAACGGCCGGCGCGAAACTGCGCTGACCGTTGCCCTCGGCGGGCGGCGCGCTGGCCGGCGCCGCTCGGCCAGTCAATTGCTCAACCGCCTGGCTTCTCGGCCGCTCGGCCGATCAAGTACCTGGCGGCTTAGCCGAACGGCCGCACGCCGATCAGCCAGCCGTGCAGAAACAGCACGAAGACGGCCCAGACGACGAGCCCGGCCACGATCGCCACGACGTCGCCCGACAGCCTGCCCGCCGGATAACGAACGCCTTCGCGGCGGTCGCGCGCGCGCCACACGACGAAATCGACGAGCGACCAGACGAAGAAGGCGCCGAACAGCACGACGGCGTGCAGCGTGCCGTTCGCGAGCAGGTGCGCGATCGCCCAGACCGCCACGCCGGCCACCATCGGATGGCCGACGAGCGTCTTGATACGGTTGCCGGGCACGTAGGAGGCGGCGATGAGCACGAATGCGATCGCGGTCAGCATGCCGGTGAGGTGGCGCACACCGACCGGTGACACCCACAGCAGCGTCGCGCCCTGGCGCGCGATGCCGTAACCCCAGACGATCAGCACGAAGCCGATGATCGATGCGATCGCATAGGGGCCCTTCCAGCCTTTCTCGCCGATTCGCTCGATCGTCGCCGATCGCCAGCCGTCCGCGACGATCCGGATCGAGTGCACACCGAGGAAGATCGCTAAACCGAGAATCAGGACGAGCATCGGTTGTCTCCGTCTGGAATGATGGGTGGGGAAGCGTCCCGCGCGGCATACGATGCGCCGTTCGTTGGAGCCGGCGGCGAGGCCGGCGCGGGTCGCGCCAGTCACGGGTGCAACCCGCGCCGATCATAAACGCCGGGGCCGCCGTTGTGAAGCACGGGGGATGTGCGGTGCGGCAAGCCGCATGACTTTACGCACCTGCGTGGGCGCATTGCCTGGCACCTGTCATGCGCCGCGCGTCGCGCGAATCGACCCGACACGTTCGAGATCGAAAGAAAGGAAAGCGAAAATTCGCGAAAGTGTCGCTTCGCTCGACCGGCATCAGGTTTGCTTGCGCTTTGCCGGTGGTTTAGTTGCTGGTTTTGCTGCCGGTTTCGCTGTCGGTTTCGCTGTCGGTTTCGCTGTCGGTTTCGCTGCCGGTTTCGCTGTCGGTTTCGCTGTCGGTTTCGCTGTCGGTTTCGCCGTCGGTTTCGCTGCCGCCTTTGCCGCTGGCTTGGCCGCCGGTTTCGTTGCCCGCTTCACTGCCGGCTTTGCCGCAGACTTCTCCGCAGGCTTCGCCGTCGCTTTCGCCACCCGCTTCACCACCGGTTCCGCCTCCGGCACCGGCTTCGCCGCCGCCCTCGTCTTCCGCTTCGGCGGCCCTGCCAGCAGCGCCGCGCGATATGCGCTGCGGCACCAGTCGAACAGCGCACCCGCATCTTCGAGCACGTCGGCCGGTGTTTCGTAGTAGCCCTCGAGCGAGACGGTACGCGTGGGCCTCGCATACGAGAACGGCCCCATCCCCGCCGCGACGAACGCCGGACGGTTCACGTCGTCGACACGCAGGAACAGCGACCCGCGCGACATGAAGCCGAACATCACGCCATCGAGCCGCATCGCCGCCCCGCTGAAGAACCGCGCGACCTCGACCTTGCCGAGCGGCGCGAGCTGATACGCGATCTCCTCGCCGTGTGCCTTCTCCGACTGCCAGCTCATGCTCGCTCCATGCAACGCTGCGTCCACGCGTCGAGCGCCGCGTCGCCGAAGCCGACCGCCGCCGCGCTTTCGCGAATCTGCCGCCACGTCGCGCGGTCGACCGGAATGCCGCCGGCCCCGCGCGCCGCGCGGCTCGCTTCTTCCGGCTCGCCGGGCACCTGTACCGGTGCGTCACCGGCCTGCGGCGACGCCTTGGCCCATGCGATGAACGCATCGGCTTCACGCTCCGCATCGGCCGCATCGAATGCCTTCGGGTCGATCAGCACCGACAGCATCCCGTTGACGATCGCGCTCGTCTTCTGCAGCGTGTCGCCGTAGGTCGTATGCCCGCCGACGAGCGCACCGCCGAAAATCTCGCACATCGCCGCCAGCGCGTACCCCTTGTGCAGCCCGAACGGCAGCAGCGCGCCGAACGGCTGCTCGTGCATCACGGCCGGATCGTCGGTCGGCTGGCCGCGATGGTCGATCAGCGACCCGGCCGGCACGCGCTTGCCCTGGTTGTACGCGACGCGCGTCTTGCCGTACGCGATCGCACTCGTCGCGAAATCGAGCAGCAGCGGCGGCCTGCCCGCACGCGGATACGCGGCGCAGAACGGGTTCGTGCCGAAGCGCGGATCGGCGCCGTGCAGCGGCGCGACCAGCAGGTCGCCCGGCACGTTGACGAAATGGAACGACACGAGCCCCGCGCGCGCGCACTGCTCGGCCCAGTGCCCGATGCGGCCGAGATGATGCACGTCGCGCAGCCCGATCGCGCAGATGCCCATGCGCCGCGCACGCTCGATCCCTTCGACCATCGCCTCGAACGCGATCACCTGGCCGAAGCCGCGCCCGCCGTCGATCGTCAGCACCGCGCCGCCGTCGCGGACGATCGACGCGTGCCCGTTCAGCTGCAACTGCCCTTCCCGCCACGACGCGACGTAGTTCGGGATCATCCCGATCCCGTGCGAATCGTGGCCCGCGAGATTCGCGCCGACCAGGTGATCGGCGACGAGCCGTGCCTCCCGCTCGTTGCTGCCGGCCCGTTCCCAGAGTGCCGCGACGAATGCATGCAGCGGTTCGGCGCGCATGCGCAGCGGTTCGGTATCGGGTGTCGGCAACGCGGTCATCGGCAAGGTTCCGTCAGGTCGGGTCGGGCAGTCGTGGCACTCAGCGCGCGGTCGCGATCACGTCCGCGACCGCCGCCGTCAGCTTCTTCGCATACGGCACGTGCAGGAACTCGTTCGGGCCGTGCGCGTTCGACTTCGGCCCGAGCACGCCGCACACCATGAACTGGGCGGACGGGAAACCTTCCTGCAGCACGTTCATCAGCGGGATCGTGCCGCCGAGGCCCATGTACGCGCAATCGGCGCCGAAGTGGCGGCGCGACGCGGCATCGAGCGACGACGCGAGCCACGGCGCGAGATCCGGTGCGCTCCAGCCCGTCGCGGCACCCGCGTCCGGCTTGAACGTGACCTTCGCGTTATACGGCGGGTCGAGTTCGAGCAGTTCTTTCAGTTGCTGCACGGCCTGCGCGGCGTCGACGAGCGGCGGCAAGCGCAGCGACAGCTTGAACGCGGTGCGCGGACGCAGCACGTTGCCCGCATCCGCAAGCGCCGGCATGCCGGCCGCGCCGGTCACCGACAGCGACGGGCGCCACGTCGAATTCAGCAGCGCCTCGCGCGGATCGGTCGTGGTCGGCAGCACCGGCTTGCCGTCCGCGCCGCAGGCCCACGGCAGCCCCTTCCACACGGCGTCGCCGAGGATCGCGGCGGCTGCGTCGGCTTCGCGCACGCGGCTGTCGGGAATCTCACAATGGAACACGCCCGGCAGCAGGTTGCCGTTCTTCGCATCTTCGAGGCGCTCGAACAGCTGGCGCATCACGCGGAAACTCGACGGCGCGATGCCGCCGAACACGCCCGAATGCACGCCTTCCTCGAGTACCTCGACCTGCAGGTCGCCGGACACCAGCCCGCGCAGCGACGTGGTGAGCCACATCTGGTCATAGTTGCCGGCGCCCGAATCGAGGCACACGACGAGCGACACCTGGCCGAGCCGGTCGCGCAGCGCGTCGACGTACGGCAGCAGGTCGTAGCTGCCCGACTCCTCGCAGGTCTCGATCAGGCCGACGCAACGCGGCCGCTCGATGCCCTGCTCGTCGAGCGCGCCGAGCGCGGCGAGGCTCGCGTAGATCGCATAACCGTCGTCCGCGCCGCCTCGGCCGTACAGCTTGCCGTTCTCGTACTTCGGCGTCCACGGGCCGAGGTCCGCGCGCCAGCCGTCGAACTCGGGCTGCTTGTCGAGGTGGCCGTACAGCAGGATCGTGTCGGTGCTGCCCGAGCGCGTGGCGGGCGATTCGAAGAAGATCACCGGCGTGCGGCCCGGCAGGCGGACGATCTCGAGCTTCAGGCCCTTCACGGGCTGCTTCTCGGCCCACTGCGCGGCATCGGTGACGACGCGCTCGAGATAACCGCGCTTCGCCCAGTCGGGGTCGAACGCCGGGCTCTTCGCGGGAATCGCGATGTAGTCGGTCAGTGCGTGGAGGATTTCATCGTTCCACTTGCGCTCGATGAAGGTAACGAGCTTGTCATGGTCGAGGACGGGGGTAGTGTCGACGGAGGTCATGGTGGGGGTGCCTGGATCGGGCTGACGAAAACCCAGATGATACGCCGATGCTCCCGCGCCGGCGCCCACTTCCCGGTCGCTCAGCGCGCCTGCGGAAACGCGTCGCGCAGCCCCGCCGCACATGCCAGCGCCTCGCGCCACAGGCGCTGCGTCAGCTCGCCCGCGTCCTCTTCACGCGCGAGCGCCGCGGCCTCGCCCGACCACAGCACCGAGAAGTCGTCGCGACCCTGCCGCTCGAACGCGCCGCGCAGCGGATCGACCATGGCCGTCGCGAGCGGAAACGCCGGCGCGAGCGCGCTCATCGGCCCCTGTTCGCGCATGAAACGCGTCAGCAGCCCGCGCGCGGGGCGGCCCGTGTACAGGTTGGTCAAGCGCGTGCCGTCGTCGCGCGCGGCGCGCAGCGCGGCGCGATGCTGCGCCGAGCGGCCGGCCTGCGGCGTCAGCAGGTAACCGGTGCCGATCTGCACCGCGCGCGCGCCGAGCGCGAACGCGGCCGCGATGCCGCGCCCGTCGGCGATCGCGCCGGCGGCGATCACCGGCGCGCGCACCGCGTCGACGATCTGCGGCAGCAACGCGAACAGGCCCGGCTGCGCGTGGATGTCGTCGGTCAGGAACATGCCGCGATGGCCGCCGGCCTCCGCGCCCTGCGCGACGATCGCGTCGACGCCGCGCGCATCCAGCCAGCGCGCTTCCTCGACGGTCGTCGCGGACGAGACGACCTGCGCGCCCGTGCGCCGCACGCGATCGAGCAGCGGATCGTCCGGGAGCCCGAAGTGAAAGCTCACGACGGCCGGCCGCAACTCCTCGACGACCGCGCACATCGCATCGTCGAACGGCGCGCGTCCGGGGCCGCCCTTCACGTCGGCCGGATCGAGCCCGGCTTCCGCGTAGTAGCCCGCGAGCGCTGCGCGCCAGCGCGCGTCGACCGCGGCATCGGGCGCCGGCGGCGTATGGCAGAAGAAGTTCACGTTGAACGGTGCGCTCGTGCGCGCCCGGATCGCCGCGATCTCGTCGCGCAATTGCTGCGGGCCCAGTGCCGCACAGGCGAGCGAGCCGAGCCCGCCGGCTTCGCACACGGCGATCGCGAGCGGGCTCAGTGAACCGACCATCGGGGCCTGGATCAGCGGCAAACGGGAAGGCAGCGTCGTCATCGGAATCATCCTCGGGGAAGCAGCGGTGGTCGCGCGCGCAGGCGGCGCGCATTTAATGCGCCCGATAATAACCGACAAAGACAAACCCCGATTACGGTGCCATTTTGATCGAGAAATGATTTAACCAGTTCGTAAAAAACGATTATTCATCGACGCTTCGGCAGCGCAATCTCGCCCGCCCGGATCGAGACGGAAAAAATGCCCTCCAGCCTTGCGGCCCGGGCCGCCCAACCCGAAACTCAAACACCGTTTCACCGGCTTCAATGACATTCATCAATATTCAAGTTATTAAATGCCGGCGTTTACCATTATTAATAATCACCCCGAGCGATAACATGAACGCGTCAATTAAAACGACGAACCGCACCGGAATCGTCGACCGGCGCCACACCGCGTCACCTCAACCGAAACACGTCTTCTCAAGGAGCGTCGCATGTCCGATGCCAGCTCGTCCTCCTCCCGCGCCGCCGCCACGCCGGCCGCGGCTTCCGCGCCGAAAATCGGCGTCATTCCCGCCACGCTGATGGTCGCGGGCAACATGATGGGCTCCGGCGTCTTCATGCTGCCCGCGAACCTCGCCGCGACCGGCGGCATCGCGATCTTCGGCTGGCTGATCACCGTCGTCGGCGCCGTGTCGCTCGCGCTCGTGTTCGCGAAGCTCGCCGCGATCGACCCGGCCGCCGGCGGCCCGTACGCGTATGCACGCAAGTCGTTCGGCCCGTACATGGGCTACCAGACCAACCTGATCTACTGGCTCGCGAACGTGCTCGGCAACGTCGGCCTCGCGGTCGCCGGCCTCGGCTACCTCACGCATTTCTTCCCGGTACTGAAGGACCCGCTCGTGTTCGCGCTCGCGCAGATCTTCGTGATCTGGCTGTTCACGTACGCGAACATCCTCGGGCCGAACGTCGTCGGCCGCGTGCAGTCGGTCACGACGGTCTTCGCGCTCGTGCCGATCCTCGGGATGGCCGTGTTCGGCTGGTTCTGGTTCAGCAAGGACGTGTATTTCGCCGGCTGGAACGTGTCGGGCACCAACAGCTTCAGCGCGATCGGCGCGACGCTGAACTTCACGCTGTGGGCATTCATCGGCGTGGAAAGCGCATCGGTATCGGCCGGCGTCGTCGAGAATCCGTCGCGCAACGTGCCGATCGCGACCGTCGGCGGCGTGGTGCTCGCGGCCGTCTGCTACGTGCTCAGCTCGACCGTGATCATGGGGATGATCCCGAACAAGGCGCTGCTTGCGTCGAGCGCGCCGTTCGCGGATGCCGCGCGCCTCGCGCTCGGCAATACGGCCGCGAACGCGGTCGCGCTGTGCGCGGCGCTCGGCTGCCTCGGCTCGCTCGCGGGGTGGACGCTGCTGGTCGGCCAGACCGCGAAGGCGGCGGCCGACGACGGCCTGTTCGCCAGCGTGTTCGCGCGCGTCAACTCGAAGAACGTGCCGTCGGCCGGCCTCGCGATCGTCGCGCTGATCATGTCGGTGCAGGTGCTCGCGACGATGTCGCCGAGCGCCAGCGAGCAGTTCGGCAAGATCGCGTCGATCGCCGTGATCATGACGCTGCTGCCGTACATCTATTCGTGCATCGCGATCAAGGTGCTCGGCTACGGCAAGATGCCGTCGCACCAGTTCACGTTCTACACGATCGTCGGCCTGATCGGCGCCGTCTACGCGCTGTGGGCGATGGTCGGCTCCGACGGCCAGCAGACGCGCTGGTCGCTGATCTTCGTCGTCGCGACGATCGTCTTCTACGAGCTGTCGATCAACCGCCAGCGCGAGATCGAGGAAACCCATGTCCATCCGGGCGGCCGCTCGCCGCGCTGGGTGCGCTATCTCGCGCTCGGCGTGACCATCGCCGCGCTCGCCGCGACCTTCTGGATTTCCGTGGGCCGTCATCAGGCCGACACCCTTCACGCGCGCTCGCCGGCCGTTGCCGCGAGCGTCCAGGCAACCCAGCAAACGGGGGAATGACATGACCGCATCCTTGACCCAACCGGCCTTCCGCCGCCTCGGCATGAAGGCGCTGCTCGTGCAGCACGACATCGACGAACGCACGGCCACCGGGCGCGCCGCGACGGCGCTTGCCGAGGAGCTGCGCACCCGGCTCGTCGACGTCGTGATCGCGACGTCCGCCGACGACGCCTGTGCGGTCGTCGCCGCCGATCCGGCGATCCAGTGCCTGCTGCTCAACTGGGAACTCGGCAACGACGCCGGCCACGCACCCGCGCAGGCCGTGCTCGACGCAATGCGCGCGCGCAACGCGACCGTGCCCGTGTTCCTGCTCGCGAGCCGCGCGAGCGCATCCGCGATTCCCGTCGACGCGATGCGCAAGGCCGACGACTTCATCTGGATGCTGGAGGACACCACCGCGTTCATCGGCGGGCGGATCGTCGCCGCGATCGAACGCTACCGCGAGACCGTGCTGCCGCCGATGTTCCGCGCGCTCGCGAAATTCTCGCGCGTGTACGAATACTCGTGGCACACACCCGGTCACACGGGCGGCACCGCGTTCCTGAAATCGCCGGTCGGCCGCGCGTACTTCGAATTCTTCGGCGAGGCGCTGTTCCGCTCGGACCTGTCGATCTCGGTCGGCGAACTCGGCTCGCTGCTCGATCACTCCGGCCCGATCGGCGAAAGCGAACGCTACGCGGCGCGCGTGTTCGGCGCGCACCGCACGTATCACGTGACGAACGGCTCGTCGATGTCGAACCGCGTGATCCTGATGGCGAGCGTCACGCGCAACCAGGTCGCGCTGTGCGACCGCAACTGCCACAAGTCGGCCGAGCACGCGATGACGATGTCCGGCGCGATTCCGACCTACCTGATTCCGTCGCGCAACCATTACGGGATCATCGGGCCGATCATGCCCGAGCGGCTGACGGCCGCCGCGGTGCGGCTCGCGATCGACGCGAACCCGCTCGTGCGCGGCCGCGACGGCATCGACCCGACGCCCGTGCATGCGCTGATCACGAACTCGACATACGACGGCCTCTGCTACAACGTCGCGCGCGTCGAGGAACTGCTCGGGCAGAGCGTCGATCGATTGCATTTCGACGAGGCGTGGTACGGCTATGCGCGCTTCAACCCGATCTACCGCGACCGTCACGCGATGCACGGCGATCCGTCGCAGCACGACGCGAGCAAGCCGACGGTGTTCGCGACGCAATCGACGCACAAGCTGCTCGCCGCGCTGTCGCAGGCGTCGTTCATCCACGTCCGCGACGGCCGCAACCCGATCGAGCATGCGCGCTTCAACGAGGCGTACATGATGCATGCGTCGACGTCGCCGAACTACGCGATCATCGCGTCGAACGACGTAAGCGCCGCGATGATGGACGGCCCCGGCGGCGAGGCGCTGACGACCGACGCGATCCGCGAGGCCGTCGCGTTCCGCCAGATGCTTGCGCGCCTGCATGCGGAATGCGCGGAGAACAACGACTGGTTCTTCAACGGCTGGCAGCCCGACAACGTCGTCGATCGCAAGACGGGCCGCCGCGTGCGCTTCCACGAAGCGGACGAGACGCTGCTCGCCACCGACCCGTCGTGCTGGGTACTGCATCCGGGCGACACGTGGCACGGCTTCGGCGATCTCGAGGACGACTACTGCATGCTCGACCCGATCAAGGTGTCGATCGTCACGCCGGGCGTCGCATCGCACGGCGGGCTGATGCCGGTCGGCATTCCGGCATCGGTCGTCACCGCGTATCTCGACCGGCACGGGATCGTCGTCGAGAAAACGACCGACTTCACGATCCTGTTCCTGTTCTCGCTCGGCGTGACGAAGGGCAAGTGGGGCACGCTCGTCAACACGCTGCTCGATTTCAAGCGCGACTACGACGCGAACGCGCCGCTCGAACAGGCGCTGCCGGAACTCGTCGCGCACTATCCGGAACGCTACGGCAAGCTCGGCCTGCGCGACCTGTGCGACCTGATGTTCAGCGCGATGAGCGACCTGAAGACGACCGAGATGATGTCGCGCGGCTTCTCGACGCTGCCGAAGCCCGATTACAGCCCGGCCGAGGCGTTCGAGCATCTCGTGCACAACGACATCGAGATGCTGGAGCTGTCGGAGATGGAAGGCCGCACCGTCGCGACGGGCGTCGTGCCCTATCCGCCCGGCATTCCGCTGCTGATGCCCGGCGAGAACGCGGGGCCGGCCGACGGCCCGCTGCTCGGTTACCTGAAGGCGCTCGAGCAGTACGACCTGCGCTTCCCGGGCTTCACGCACGACACGCACGGTGTCGAAGTCGAGGATGGCGTGTACCGGATCGCGTGCATCAAGCAGAAGGCGCGCGACACCATTTCGCGCTGAGCCTGCACCGGCCGCGGTGGCACGCGGCCGTTCAGTACACGCGGCCGGTTGCTCCGGTCACCGGCCGCCTGCGCTTCACCGTCGCCGTCGGGTTGGAGGATGCATGCGCCGTATCACGGCGCGATCGCGTCGGCTGCTCGCATCGGCTTCGGAATCTCCAGGCATTCTTCCCGCGACCGGCCGCAGCGTCGCGACGGTGTCAGCCCGCGTCCGGCTCGGGCACGCGTGCGGCGGCCTCGATGCGAAACAGCAGCCGGTTGTCGAGCACATCCCAGATGTCGACCTCGCCCTGCCCGCCCATCGGCAGGCCGACGAACACGGGGCGCCCGCCGATCCAGCCGGCCTGGCTCTTGAACCACTTGCGCTCGCACCAGCCGCCACGATGCAACGCGAGGCGCTTGCCGCTGTCGACGTCGAACTCGCGCAACACGAATTTCGCGTCGCGCGCCAGCACGCGCGTGCCGTCGTCCGAAAACGCGCATGGAGAGCCGTTGTCCGCGCCGGGTATGTCGCAATCGGTCGCGCCATCCGTGCGCACCGTCAGCGCCGCGTCCCGCGCGAATGCGCGGCGATGCCGGCTGGCGCTCACCGCGAACGGAGCATCCTGGAAACGCTGGTCGGCCAGATCGTAATCGAGCACGTCGAGCGTGCCGTCGCCGGCGAGCGGCACGCGATAGAGCCGGTTGCGGATGCGCACCCACGCTTCGCGCGCGTCGGGCGACAGATGAACCCGTTCCAGATCGTCATAACGGCTGTCCGCCCGCCAGCACGCGTCCGCTGCACCGCTCGCGGCATCGACCCGGTAAAGTGTCGTGTTCTCCCAGTACGCGACAATCAGCGTCGACAACGACGCATCGGCCGACGCGCTCACCGGCACGTTGCGCAGTCGGTCCATGGCCGTCGCCTCCGTCTCGTCGGGCACGAACGGACGAGGCAGCGCAAACGACGCGACCACTTGCCGCTGCGCCAGATCCCAGATGTCGCAGAACCCGTCGCCGGCCACGACGAGTCGCGGTTCGCCCGTCTCGTCGCGCGTCCATTCGATCACGCACGCCCGGCGGGCGGCGTCCGACCCGGCGGGCGACGCCTGCCGGAACCCGTTCGCCGACACCGATTCGGGCGCCGGTCCGGCATCGGCCCGTGCTTCCGCTTCGGGCGCCACGTAGTCCGGCGGTACGTAGTCGGGCATCGGTGACCTGTCACGCGCGCGCCACGCAGCCAGCCATGCCTGATACACGTAGCGACGACTGCCGTCCGTGCCGATATCGGGTTGCTCCAGATGAAAGGCGGCCGGATCGACGCCGGGCAGCGGCACGAGTTCGGCGCCGTTGCAATAGACGTAGGCACGCGCGCGGTCCCGTGCGAAATACTCGGACAGGAACGTGAGCGTCGCTCCGTCGACGCCGCGCCGATACGGCTGGTTGTAGTGCAGCAATCGCCCCTGCCCGTCGCGCAGAAAGCCGTGACCGACCGGTTCGGCCGTCGGGGCGTCGAACCTGGCCTTCACTTCCTTGCCGAAATAGAACAGCCGGCCCCCCTCCCGCAGATGGTCGTCGCCGACGACTTCGATTCGTGCGGGATCGATGCCGCGCTTGCGTACCAGCATGCACAGCACGCCATTGCGATCCTTCGCATAGGTATCGTTCAGGATCTCGAACGTCTTGCCGTCGACCTTCGCGGCCTCCGCATGGCCGCGCCATTGCTGCCGATAGCAATGGTCGCCAGCCTGATACCACGGCCCGCCAAGATGCCGCCACTGCGCAGGATCGCCCGGAAGCGGCCCTCCGCGAAGAAAGCCCTTGTGGTACTCCGAATACGAATAGAGCCGCGAGCGGTCCGCGATGAATGAATCGCCGAGCCATCGGACCGTCCCCGCGTCCGGTTCGAGCAGCGGCAGGTCGTGCAGGTACACCTGATCGCCGATCACCCGGTATCCGCCGCCGAGTTCCCGCGTCGATACGTCCGCCGCGGCCTGCCCGATCAGCGCATGCCACCAGTACCCCTGCAATTCGGGACGCGCGGCGAAGAACGGCGACCAGTTGCGTTCCCATTGCTCGCGCGGGCCGGGATCATCCGCATGGCCGTAACGGTAGGGACGCGCGCGGTCGGTCGCCTGATCCTGCGCCACTTCATCCGCGCTGACAAAGCTCGCCGCATCGGCGCCTTCCACTGCCCGCCCGCCGTACCAGACGCGCTGTGCGTCGACCAGATACGCGCCGACCCAACGCAGCGTCGCGGGATCCGCGCCGCGCATGCGCTTGCCGTAGTGATACAGGTAACGGTCGTCATGCCCCCATGATTCGCTCAGCAGCCGAAAGCGCGCAGGCGACGCGCCGGCAAGTTTCCGGTTCTGAAAATAGACATGGTTCGCGTCGACGGCATGCGACTCGTCCAGCAGGCGAAACGTCGCGGCGTCGACGTCGAGCACGGTGAAGCGCAACCACGTGAAAGTGCACGCATAGGCACGCACGCCGTCCGTCGCCAGATACGGGGACAACGGCCGGAAGCTGTCGATCGCGATGCCTTCGATGAGGTTGCCGGCGCGGTCCCGCAGCGGGCCATCGTGGCAATAGACGTGCGCGTCATCGCGCATGAAGCCGAATCCGAGGTTCTCTCTGAGTGTCATGTTGTTGGTTTGTTGCGCTTTCGTCCGGAATGCCCCGGTCAGGCGGTGCGCCGCCGGGTACGAAAGCCACCGCGCAACAGCGCGGCGCTCAAGCGTCCTGCGATCTTACGCCACGATCCATCCCGCGCCGATACGCGGCCGGGCTCGTCGCCGCGACGCGCCGGAAATGCCGCCGCAGCGACTCCTCCGACCCGAACCCCGCGCGCGCCGCCACCTGCGCGAGCGACAGCGCGGGATGCGCTTCGAGCATGTCCTTCGCCACGTTCACGCGTTCGCGGATCAGCCATGCGAGCGGCGACATCCCCGTCGCGTCCGCGAACTGCCGCTGCAGCGTGCGCGTGCTCATCGCGGCCTGCGCGGCGAGCGACGCGAGCGTGTGCGGCTCGGCCGCGTGCACGCGCATCCAGTCGATCAGCTTCGCGAGCCGGTCGGTGCCGCCCGGCGCGACCGGGCGCGGCACGAACTGCGCCTGGCCGCCGTCGCGATGCGGCGGCAGCACGAGGCGCTGCGCGACCCGGTTCGCGATCGCGCCGCCGTGATCGCGGCGCACGAGATGCAGCAGCATGTCGAGCCCCGCCGCCGATCCGGCCGACGTGACGACCTGCCCTTCGTCGACGTAAAGCGCATCGGGATTCACGCGCAGCGCGGGATAACGCGCCTGCAGTTTCTCCGCATAGCGCCAGTGGGTCGTCACCGTGAGGCCGTCGAGCACGCCGGCCGCGGCCAGCACGAACACGCCCGAGCAGATCGAGCAAAGCCGCGCGCCACGGCGATGCGCGGCCCGCAGTTTCTTCAGCAACGGCTCCGGCGGCGGTTCGTCCGGATCGCGCCAGCCGGGAATCACGATGGTATCGGCGCGATCGAGCGTCGCGAGCCGATACGGCGCGGCGACCGTGATGCCGCCCGCCGCGCGCACGGGCCCCGGCTCGCTCGCGCAGACCGCGAAGCGATACCAGTCGACCCCGAGCTCGGGGCGTTCGAGCGCGAACAGTTCGACCACGCAGCCGAATTCGAAGGTGCAGAGGCGATCGTAGGCGAGCGCGACGACGAGATGATTGTGCATGGCGCGATGTTACCGGAACTTGTCGATCGCGCCACTGCCGCGACGGTCGCCGAACCGCGATACTGCCCATCATTCCACTGCGTTCCACGCAACCTTCAGGAGAACTTGACCATGTCCTACGTCACCGACGTCCCCGCTGCCGACAGCCCCGCCGCCCTCGCGCATTTCGAGGCGTCCTTGCGCTTCGAAACCGATTGCTGGGACGTGCACGACGCGCTCGCATCGGGTGCGCCCGATTTCGTACTGCTCGACGTGCGCGGCCCCGACCAGTTCGCCGCCGGCCACGTGCCCGGCGCGCGCAACCTGCCGCGCCGCAAGATCATCGAGAGCAAGCTCGCCGGCTATCCGGCCGGCACGCTGTTCGTCGTCTACTGCGCGGGCCCGCACTGCAACGGCGCCGCGCGCGCGGCGATCCAGCTCGCACGCCTGAGCCGGCCGGTCAAGCTGATGATCGGCGGCGTGACGGGCTGGCGTGACGAAGGTTTCGCGCTGAGCAACGAAATGCAGCCGGCGGACACCGAAGCTGGCTGATCATCATTAAAATCGCAACAATCAATTGTCTGCGCGCGGCCTGCACGCGAACGGAAAAAGCGCGACAATCGGCTCCATTGCAGTTCGGATGGAGCAGCAACATGCAGAACGCAGTCCTGATTCAAGTGGCCGGTTCGGTGGCCGCGATCGCGATCTATTTTCTGCCGGCGGTCATTGCCGACCGGCGTGGCCGGCACGACAAGCTGACGGTCGCGATGTTCAACGCGCTGTTCGGGTGGACCGGCATCGGCTGGCTGATGACGCTGTACTGGGCCTGCCAGCCGAACCCGCGCACCGATGTCGCGCAGACGATCCTCGCCAAGCGTCGCGGCATCAGCATGCGGACCTTTTCAACCGGTCTCGTCGAGCGCGTGCAGCGCCGTGTCGCCGCCCAGGAGCAATGGGCGGAAAAGCAAGGCTGCCGTTAAGTCCCTCTTTCCCGATCACCCTGCCGCGTCGAACTTCGGCATCCTGACGTTGGTCGACGCGCGGTAATGCCACGCCAGCCCGTCGTGCCGCGGCCCGCCGCCCGCACGCAGCCACGCCCCGAACGCCCCCGCTGTCACCGCCCGTGCGATCCGCTCGCCCGGGCAGCCATGCGGCCCCGTGCCGAAACCGAAATTCGGCCCGGCCGCGCGGCCCGGCATCAGCCGGTGCGGATCGCGATGCTCGGCCGGGTCGCGGTTCGCCGCGGCGAGCACGACGAGGATCGCGTCGCCGGCTTCGACGGTCACGCCCTCGATCGTCGTGCGCGACGCGACGAAGCGGCGCGTGTTCTGCACCGGTGAATCGAAGCGCCCGACTTCGGCAACGAACGCGTCGAGCGCGGCATCGTCCGGCACGACGCGCGCGGCGCTTGCGCCCGCTTTTAAGCCCGCTTCCAAGCTCGCTTCCGCGCCCCCATTCCACGCCACCAGCACATTGCCGAGCCAGGCGGCAGTCGCCTCGCATGTCTGCGACAGCAGCCCGACGAGGTTCGCGACCAGCGCGCCGCTTGCCTGCCAGCCCGCCGCACGGGCCGCCTGCTGCACGGCGGCGACGAGCGTGCCGTCGTGTGCACGCGTCTGCGCGACGCGCACCGTCATCCGGTCGAGCAACTGTCGCGCGGCGTCGCTCGCGCGGGCCAGCGCGTCGGCATCGGACAGCGGCGACAGCGCCGCGACGAAGTCGACCACCTCTGCCGCGATCGCGTCGAGCTGCGTCTCGTCGAAGCCCAGCAGATCGGCGACCGCGCAGACGGGCATCGTCATGCACCACGTGTCCAGCGCGCCGGCATCGCCCGGCGGCTGCAGGCGCCGCGCGGCGAGCTGCATCGCACGGTCGCGCAGCGCAGCCGTGTCGATCGGCGCGAACGCCGCGCGCAGCGCCTGCTTCGGCACGTCGTGCCGCAAAGCGCCGTCGTTCATGCGCACGAGCTCGCCGAACAGCGCGCCGGCCGTCGTGCCGCGCAACGCGGGCGGCACGGGCGCGTCCAGCGGGCGTACGCGGCAGGCCGGATGGCCGAGCACGGCCGTCACGGCGGCCGCGCGGCTCGCGACCCACAGGCCGAGCGTGGCGTCGAACGCGAGCGGCGGCCCGTCGACGAGCGCCGCATAGTAGGGATAGGGATCGCGGTGCGTAACCGCTGCGATGGGATCGGTCGGGTTCATGCAGACAGTATCGGCGGCGTGCACCGCCGCATGTTTCAGGCCGGCGTGAAATGTCGCGGTGCGGGCGCCGCGTGCCGCCGCATCGCGATGTCAGGTGATTGTCAGGCCGCCGACCGGTAGCGATGCGCCTGCATGCGCATGCGGACACGGCCGGCCGAAATCGCGCGCGGCTCCGGCACCACGGTGTCGTGAGGGAACATTTCCTGCCGGAATTCGCCGTGTTCGTCGAACCACTGGCAGATCAGCCAGTCGCCGTCGTCGAATACGACCGGCCCGGCATAGGTCACGGTCATGCGCGGCCCGCCCGTCTTCAGCGTCACGACATCGCCGACGCGAAACCTGACGCGTTGATTTTCTCGGATCGTCATCGCTCTCTCAGCATTTTTATATATCGATATTCCCGGCAGCTCACCAGCGGTTCATTCGAACGTGCCGCAGATTATCAATCAAAAAACCTGCCGGCAACTCCCCTTTTCAAAAATGTCATGATCGGGAAAATGCAACAATGCGCGCCATCGACGCGCCCGGCGGGTGTCCGGCCGCCCGATCCGGCGCGGCTTGCGCGCCGGACCCGGTCGAACGGGCGAAATGCGGAGAATAGACGATGTATTTTACGTCGTCACCGACGTTTAATTCCGACGTGAAATCGATTGATTATTGTCAATCAACTTTTCGATTGGGAACGATCCCACGATTTATTTACACTCATTCATCGAACAAAACCGGTGAATTATCCGGCGACGCAAACCAGCGGTTGATATCGCGCCCGGGAACGGCCGCTTGCGTGAACGTAAACGTGCCGTCCTGCGCCATCTCCTTCGCGGCACGCAGGAACGCGCCGAGCGCGGCCCGCGCCAGTGCGCCGCCGACACTCACGCGCTTCACGCCGAGCGCCGCCAGTGCGTCGACGCTCAGCAATCCGCCCTGCAGCCCCATCACGACGTTCACGGGTGCGCCGACCGCCCGCGTCACCGCCGCGATGTCGTCCGCATCGGTGATGCCCGGCGCATACAGCACGTCGGCGCCCGCGTCGCGATAGGCGACGAGCCGCGCGATCGTGTCGGCGAGGTCGTGGCGGCCGTGCAGGTAGTTTTCGCAGCGCGCGGTCAGCGTGAACGGAAACGGCAGCGCACGCGCCGCGTCGACGGCCGCCGCGATGCGCTCGACCGCCGCTTCGTGCGCATAGATCGGCGCGTCGGCGCGGCCCGTCGCATCCTCGATCGATCCGCCGACCGCGCCGGCCTCGGCCGCGAGCCGGATCGTCTCGGCCACCGTGTCGGGCGCATCGCCGAAGCCGTTCTCGAGGTCGGCGCTCACGGGCAGGCCGCCCGCGGCGGCGATCTCGGCGATGTGATCGAGCATCTCGCCGCGGTCGATCGCATAGTCGGGCCGGCCTTTCGAAAAGGCATAGCCGGCGCTGGTGGTCGCGAGCGCCTCGAAGCCGGCCATCGCGAGCAGGCGCGCGGTACCGGCGTCCCACGGGTTCGGGATGATGAAGGCGCCGGCGCGTGCATGCAGTGCGCGGAAGGCTTCGGCTTGGCGGACTTGAAGATCGGAACGGGTCATCGCGGGCTCCAGGAGGATGTCGACGGCCGAGCTTACGCCGATCGTGCACGCGACGTTTCAGCGTTCACCGAAATGTCGTCGCGCGACAGGGAAAAACCGATGCGCCGATTGCGCGCCGTAAGCCGGTTGCCGGTTGCCGGTTGCCGGTTGCCGGTTGCCGGTTGCCGGTTGCCGGTAACCGTAAGCTGGTAACAAGCAACCAGCAACGAGCGGGGCCTATACCGCCGCCCGCCCGCTGCCGACCGATAGCCACTTACCTTGCCGCCGGTGGCCCGCCGTCGATGCCGAGCAACACGTCGGTGACGGCTTCGGAGAAACGCATCGCGCGACCGTCGATCAGTACGCCGTCCGGATTCGACGGGTCCCGCGCGGCTTGCGGCACACCGTGCGCGAGCAGCACCCGCGCGCAAGCCTCCCAGTCGGCGGCACCGACATGCTCCGGTTCGTTGACGGATGCCCAGGACAATGTGCCGAGCGCATCGCTGTCGAACCCGTGCCTGTCACGCCAGTTCGCGCCGTGCTCGAGGAGGAACGCCAGCAAGCCCGCATCGCCGCGAAACACCGCGTGATTCAGCGCGCTCGCGTCCCAGTCGCCGCCCCGCGCCGCGATGGGCCAGCCCAGTTCGACCATGACCTTCACCGCATCGCCCGAGCCCCACGCGGCGGCATCCGGCAGCAGCCGCAGCCGCTCGCCGGGCAGCGCGCCAGGCAGTTCGGGATGCCGTGCCTGGATGCGTCGCGCATCGTCGGCGTCGGCGCGCGCGCAGGCCGCCACGAACGCATCCTCGGCGTCGAGCGTCTCTTCCGCGCCCGCCGCGCGCAACAACGCGGCGACCTCGGACAGCCCGGTCTGCATCGCCAGCCGGTACGCACTGACGCCCGCCGGGGTCCGCGCGCGGGGATCGGCGCCGGCCGCCAGCAGCGCGGCGACGTGGCGCGCCGAGCAGCGCACGCCGATCGCCCGCAACAACGGTGCGCCCCAGGTCTGCGCCAGCCCCTCGCCGGGCGGCTCGTTCGGGTCGCCGCCATGCGCGAGCAGCAGTTCGAGCGCGTCCGCCTCGCGCATGTCGAATGCGCGACGCAACGCATTCGTCCCGCTCACCCGCGCGCCGTGTTCGAGCAGCAGGCGCGTACAGGCCGGATTTTCGACCGAGTGATAGAGCGATTCGCCGTCGTTCGGGTCGGCGCCGGCTTCCAGCAGCATCGCGGTCAGAACCGGATCGCGATTGACGCCCGCGGCACCGTACAGCGCCGACAGCGGCCCCGCTTCGTCGGGCGCCGCGAGCGACGCCGGCGGAAACCGGTTGCCGATCCGCTGGTTCGGATCGGCGCCGGCATCGAGCAGATGACGCGCGCAGGCGCGCAGCCGGACGGCGAACCCGGGAATCTGCCCGAGCCGCGAATGCGTGACGGCAACCAGCGGCGGCAGCTTCAGCACGCCGCCGGCGCGCGCGATCCACCCGGGATCGGCGGCCAGCGCCGCCTTCACGGCATCGAGGTCGCCGGCCGCGCATGCGATGGTCGGATCGCTTGCCACGAGATCGGGCCGGTCGAGCAGCAGTTGCGCGGCGACACGCGGCCGGGCCGCGTCGAAACCGCCCGTCACGTCGGCGCCGTACGCCAGGTCGAGCCAGCGCCGGATCAACGCCGACCGCTGCTGCCCGGCAAGCGCGTGCGTTTCGACGAACGCGCCGAGATCGGCCCATGACGCGAAACCGTACTCGCGCGCAATGCACGACTGCGCATCGTGCAGCCGGAGCCCGAGCGCGAGCGCTTCGTCGTGCGTGCGGTTGGCGGCGGCGGGGAGAAAGCGGACAAAACGCGCGACGGCGTCGGCGTCACCCTGCCGGTACAGGCGCAACAATGCCTTGGCCTGCTTTTTCAGATGATCGGGATTGGCCCCGGGAGGCAGCTTTTTCATGCGAATCCTCGTGCAGTCATGGCCGAAGGTCCGCAATACCGCCAGCACAAAGGACAGGAGGAAGACTGGATTTGCTGCGACAGGTGGGTTGAACCCTTTCCGCGGACCCGGAAGCGACCTGCATCGCTGGTCGCTATCCTAGGCGACCGCCGGCGACCTCGTCAACCGGGCCGCTCCATGCGGCGATGCTCAGCCTGCAAGCCGCTTCGTCAGGAAAATGCGCGTGTGCCCGGCCGGATAATCCGGCAGTTCGCCGAATCGGACATAACCGCGTTTCTCGTAGAACGGCCGCGCCTGGAAGTCGAACGTGTCGAGCCACGCGCCCTGGCATCCGCGCGCGACGGCTTCCGCCTCGGCCAGATCCATGATGCGCGTGCCCGCACCCTGGCCGCGCGCGGCCTCGGGCACAACGAGCAGGTCGACATGCAGCCAGCCGTACGCCGTGCTGCCCCACAAGCCGCCGACTACCGTGCCTTCGGCGTCGGTCACGACCACGGCCAGCGCACGGAAGTCGTTCGGGCCCGCCTGGCTTTCGTTGAATCGGACGAGCGGCGCGACGATCTGCTTGCGAACGTTCACGTCGCCCGCGTCGGTCACCTCGTATGTGAACGTCATCGGTCGAACCTGGTTGAATCGGAAATGAGGAAGGTTGAACCCGCACGCACCGCGTCAGACGACGTAAGCGCCCTTCGCATGCAGCTCCGCTTCCGTGCGCTCGAGCGCGGCGATCGCATCGCTGCCTTCGAGCGCCAGCAACTGCGCGACCAGCGCTTCGGCCATCGCGTGCGCGGCCACCAGCGACGGGAAAAACGACGGGCTGTCGTGCGTGAAGATCAGTTGTGCGTCCGCGTGCAGCGCGATCGGCGACACCGCGCTGTCGGTGATCGCGACGATCCGGCTCCCCTGCGCCTTCGCGGCCTGCGCGACGCGCGTCGCTTCCGCCGAATACGGCGCGAAGCTGACGATGACGGTCACGCTCTGCTTCGCGATCGTCCGCAGCTCCATTTCGAGCGACCCGGCGACGCCGTTGAGCAGCGACACGGTCGGGCGGAACAGCCGGTAGCCGTACACGAAGCCGAATGCAACCGGGTAGCACGAGCGAAACCCCGCGACATGCACGTGCGACGCCTTGCGGATCAGTTTCGCGGCTTCGGCGAGCGCGTGCTCGTTCTGCGCGGCGGTGGCCGACAGGTTGTGTTGTTGCGCGGCGAGCAGGTCGTGCGCGAGCGACGCCTTCGCATCGGGCCGCACGAGCGAGCGCGCCCGCTGCGTGAGCGGCTCGGGGCGCGTGCGCACGCGCGCGACACACAGGTCGCGCAGCTCGTTCCAGCCGGGGAAGCCGAATTGCTGCGCGAGCCGCACGAGCGACGCGGGCTGCACCTGCGCGCGCTGTGCGACCTTGCGCATCGACGACGTGGCGACTTCGTCGGGATGATCGAGCAGGAAGGCCGCGCCCGCCTGGAATTGCGGGCTCAGCTCGGAAAATTGCGCCCGGATCCGGGACGCGAGTTCGTCGAAATTGGCGGCCATCTTGGTGTGAACGGGAACCGGTCGACCATGGTATCACCGGCCCCGTATGCACCGGTGCACCGGTCAGCGCAGCACTTCGACGTGATCGGCGTCGACCTTCACGCTGCCCGACCATTTGCGCTCGAATTCGCCGGTCACCTTCACTTCGTTCCGGTCGCTGACGGGCTGGCCGGCCGCCCACAGCTTGTGGTCGATCTCGACGCGGATCGTGCCCGTCGCATCGGCGAATTCGTAATCCTCGCCGCCGACATGCTTGACGATGCGCCCCTGCAACTGCACGTGCTGGTCGTCCTTGCCGTTCGCGAGCAGCTCCTTCACGGTCGTCGTGGTCAGCGTGGACGGCCCGGTATATTCCGCGTAAACGGCGGCGGGCAGCACGGCGAGCGCAACCGCCAGGATTCTCGTCAGGTGTTTCATGATCTCGGTCCTCTTCTTCGATGTGACGCCGCGCTCCGTTGAACGCGACGGCCCCAGATTACGGACCGTAAGATTAAGCAAACCTGAAGGTCGCGCCGCAGCGGCACGGTGCCGCACCGGGCCCGCGCGAAAGCCGGCCGCGCGCCCGTGTTTAAGCTCCCGCTAAGGCACGCGCGCTTATCATGGGAACCCCGGGCGCCATGGCGCCCCGTTGAAGAGACACGAATCCATGCGCGTACTGCTCGTCGAGGACGATCCGCTGATCGGCAGCGGGCTCGAACAGGGCCTCAAACAGGAAGGCTTCGCGGTCGACTGGGTGAAGGACGGCGACGCCGCGTCGCTCGCGTTGCGCGCGACCGGCTACGGCCTGCTGCTGCTCGATCTCGGGCTGCCGAACCGCGACGGCCTGTCGGTGCTCGCCGCGCTGCGCCGCCGCGACGAAAACCTCCCCGCGATCATCATCACCGCGCGCGACGGCGTGCCCGACCGCATCGCGGGCCTCGACAGCGGCGCGGACGACTATCTCGTCAAGCCGTTCGAACTCGACGAACTGCTCGCCCGCATCCGCGCGGTCAACCGCCGCCACGCGGGCCGCGCGCAGACGACCCTCGCGATCGGCTCGCTGCGGCTCGACCCCGTCAAGCACCTCGTCTGGCTCGGCGACGACGAAGTCACGCTGTCGCCGAAGGAGTTCGTGCTGCTGCACGAATTGATGCGCGACCCGGGCGCGGTGATTTCGCGCGAGCAGTTCGAGGAGCGGCTGTACAGCTGGGGCGAGGAAATCGAGAGCAACGCCGTGCAGGTGCACATCCACAACCTGCGCAAGAAGCTCGGCCACGACATGATCCGCACGGTGCGCGGCGTCGGCTACCGGATCGGTGACGGCGCATGACGCGCATGCAACACGCGATCGCACGCTGGCGCAACGCGTCGCTGCGGCGGCGCCTGCTGATGTGGCTGCTCCCGGCCGCGTGCGTGATCGGCCTCGTCGCGAGTGCCGGCACCTACTGGGGCGCGCTGCGCGAGCTCGACGACCTGCTCGACGACCAGATGCGCAGCATGTCGAAGCAGATCGTCGTCGGCCCGAACGGCGAGCTGTCGTTCAGCAACCGCGCCAGCGGCAAGCACGGTTTCGAGGCGAGCGATCCCGACGCCGTGCTGCTGCAGGTCTGGCGCAACGGCAAGCTCGTGTATTCGACCGACCGCGATTCGACCCTGCCGCCGCCCGAGCAGAAAGGCATCGCGAGCGTCGACGTCGGCGGCCAGCC
The DNA here is from genome assembly GCF_041103175.1 of Burkholderia sp. Bmkn7. NCBI lineage: Bacteria > Pseudomonadati > Pseudomonadota > Betaproteobacteria > Burkholderiales > Burkholderiaceae > Burkholderia > Burkholderia sp. Bmkn7. The sequence continues at coordinate 3,008,479 of NZ_JBGCUH010000002.1, forward strand.
GTGGCGCACCTACGTGACCGAACGCGGCGGCACGACGATCCGGCTCGCGCAGGCACGCCATGCGCGCTGGGAAGCGATCGCGGGTATCGCCGTGCACCTGCTGTGGCCCGTGTTCTCGATGCTGCCGCTGCTCGCGATCGGCCTGTGGTTCGGCATCGGCGCGGGATTGCGGCCGCTGCGCACGATCGCATCCGGCCTCAAACGCAGGAATGCGAACAATCTCGAGCCGGTCGACGTCGGCGCGATGCCGAACGAAGTCCGTCCGCTCGCCGAAGCGATCAACGACCTGCTCGCGCGCCTGGACCGTTCGTTCACGCTGCAACGGCACTTCATCGCCGATGCCGCGCACGAATTGCGCACGCCGATCATGGGCTTGTCGATCCAGTCGCAGCTGCTGCGGCGCGCGTCGACCGCCGAGGAACGCGAGCACATCCTCGCGCAGATCCATGCCGGCACGACGCGGCTCGGCCACCTCGCCGAACAGCTGCTGACGCTCGCGCGCCTCGAACCCGATGCGCAGGCGGTCGCCTCCGCGTCGGCGCCCGTCGATCTCGCCGCGCTGTGCCGGTCGGTGGTATCGGATCGCACGCGCGTCGCCGACGCGCACCGGATCGATCTCGGCGCGATCGTATCGACGCCCGTGATGACGTCGGGCAATGCCGACACGCTGCGCGTGCTGCTGAACAACCTCGTCGACAACGCGATCCGTTATGCGGGCGACGGCGCGCGTGTCGACGTGTCCGCGCGGCTCGACGGCACGACGCCCGTGCTCGAAGTTGCCGACGACGGCCCCGGTATCCCGGAAGCCGAACGCACCGACGTGTGGGAGCGTTTCTATCGCGGCGAAGGCGCGCAGGCCGTCACGTCGTCGGGCAGCGGGCTCGGGCTGTCGATCGTCAAGCGGATCGCCGAACAGCATCGCGCGACGGTCGCACTCGGCACGACACGCGGCGGGCGCGGGCTGACCGTCACGGTGCGCTTTCCGCTGCCGGCCTGACGCCGCGCGACACACGACACGCAGCTTTTCCACAGATTGTGTTGGCAAGCTTGTGGACAACCTTTCATTAACGGCATCAAGCCATTGATCGGAAAGGGTTTGTCAGGGCTGCGTCGGAAATGCGCCGCCCGGGTCACTCATGCTCCCCGCTCAGTTGTCGAAGACGATCCGCTCGACTCGCAGGCCGGTCGAGGTTTCGAGAATGCTGGCGTATTTCTTCACGACGCAAAACAGGCGGCCCTTGGGATAGTCGTCCGGCCGTTGCCGGGTGCGATCCTCGGTGTGGACGACCACGGTACCGTCGAACGGATGCGCGCCGACGTGTTCACCCATGAAATAGAGCTGACCGTTCAGTTGGTAATAGCCGTGCCCGAGGTACCAGAACGAATCGCTCCCCGTGGCGATCCGGTCAGCGCCCAGATAGATCCCGTCCCCCTTCCGGACGATCGCGTAGAACAGCAAGCCGATTTTCGGCTCGATGATCGTGTAGTGATTGGCGCGGATGTCGTCGACTACCTTGTCGCGTAGTGCGTCGCCCATGTATTCGGCCGTGCCGAAATACGCGGTCTCGTATCGGGCCGGCAGGCACGCGTGTGCAGGCGTTCCGCATGCGATCGCCAGCAGCGGCACGGCGACCGTTTTCCAGATGGTTCTCACTGATTCTCTCCAGGTTCTTTGTAGTTGGCCCGCCATCCGTCGCGGCAAATGTTACCGGTGCCGGATCGCGTTGCCAGTTTACCGGCCTGACTACGCTCAGTGACGCTCATTCGCCAATTTGACAACCAGTTGTCCATTGCGTAAAGTAGTTGTCAATTCATCACGCGTATCGAACATGACGAAATCCGCGAAGTTGACCACCGTCGCGCTGTCCGTATTCCGGTTGAACGGCCTGCTGATCGAATGGGGCAACACCTTTGCCGGCCCGCACGGGCTGACCAGTGCGCGCTGGCAGGTGCTGGGTGCCATCGCGATGGCACCGGTTGCCCCGAACATCCCGCAGATCGCCGAAGCAATGGGCATCACGCGGCAGGCCGTGCTGAAACAGGTCAACGTGCTGACCGACGAAGGGCTCGTCCAGTCGCTACCCAATCCGGCGCACAAGCGCTCGCCTCTGTATGCGCTGACGCCGCGTGGCGATGCGGCCTATCAGGCCGTGGTCGGGGAGTGGCAACAGCATGTCCGCGACATCGCCGGCGACTTCAGTTCGGCTGACCTGGACGCGGCGATCCGCGTGCTGTCAGCGATGTCCAGCGCACATGGCGCCGATGCACCGACGTGAGTGCTCAATCGCGCCCGCCCCCCTCACCCGAAGGAGTTCCCATGCCTCAATTCAAGCCGATGGATCCGGCCTTTCCGATCCAGCAACAGATCGGCATCGACGCCGAGCCGGTCGTTCTCGTCAACCTGTTCACGTTGGCCCCCGCCGACGAAGCGGACTTTCTCTCCGTGTGGAAGGACGATGCCGAATTCATGAAGCAGCAACCGGGATTCATCTCGACCCAGCTTCATCGCGCGCTCGGCGACAGTCCGACTTACCTGAACTACGCGATCTGGGAATCGACCGAAGCATTTCGCGCGGCCTTCACGCACCCCGGGTTCGTGGCCAAGCTGTCGGCCTATCCGTCGTCCGCCGTCGCGAGCCCGCACCTGTTCCAGAAAGTCGGCGTGGCCGGCATCTGCACTGCGTGAGTGCCCGCACGCATCGCGGCAACACGTGGCATCCGCGGGTGTCCTGCGCGTCGCGCACGCACCCCGACTTCTCCACAGAAAATGTTGGCAAGCTTGTGGATATCCTGCGCACCGCAACGCTAAACCCTTGATCCGATGGACTTTGGCACGCGTGATGCAGACGCGGCCCCGGTGACGGCCGCCGCGTCCACCGCTTCGCCGCACTTCGCATCACGACGCCACGACGATGCACGTCGCAGCCGGCGCACACGTGCCGGCCATGCGCTGCGCGACTTACCCACAGATTTTGTTGGCAAGCTTGTGGATATCCTGCGCACGCGTGCGCTAACCCGTTGATCGGCTTAGGGTTCATGCGCCGCGTCACGGTTGCGGCAGCGTGCGGCCCGGACATGCGTGAATGCGGACAATCCCGCGCGACAGACGCGCCGCCACCGTGCACCGCTCTCGCCTTGACGCTCGCGCCCGCCGCGCGTCAAGATCACGCGAGCCGCACGCGGCCGTGCATCGCCGGCTTCGCGCGACGGCTCAACGGGCCGGCCGTTCCGCCCGACACATCACTCCGAGGAAGGCCATGGAACACTTCACCGCGTGGCAGCTGGTCGTCTCACTCGTGCTCGTCGCCGTCGTCGTTTATCCGTACGTCCGCATCGTCCGGCGCACCGGGCATTCGGGCTGGTGGATCCTGACGATGTTCGTCCCGATCCTGAACTTCGTCATGTTGTGGGTGTTCGCGTTCGTGCGCTGGCCCACGGTCGACGATCGGCAGCCCTGACCGTCGCCGCCGCGGCCGCCGGGCTTGTCCACAATTTTTGTTGGCAAGCATGTGGATAGCCTGCGCATACCGCGATCAAGCGCTTGATCCGAAAGACTTTGTCCGCGCCGCCTCAAATGCGGCACGCGGCAGGCAAAGTGCCGCTCGCACGTCGTCGCGCCACGTGACGGGCCGCCTTCCGCGCGGGCGAACCGGCTTGTCCACAGATTGTGTTGGCAAGCGTGTGGATAGCCTGCGCATACCGCGACCAAGCGCTTGATCCGAAAGACTTTGTCCGCGCCGCCTCAAATGTGGCACGCCGGCCCGCGCCACGCCGGGCGCGGCCGCGCGCGGGCTTGTCCACAATTTTTGTTGGCAAGCATGTGGATATCCTGAGCATGCGTGACCTAAGTCGTTGATCGCACAACGTTTGATCGCGCGGGTCACGGCTGCGGCACGGCCCGCCCGCGCATCGCATCACACACGCGCACCGACCGCCCGCGTCAACCGAAGGCCTGAACCACGATGCGCGCGACCGACGCGATCACGTCGTCCTTCGCGCGCGCATCGGCACGCGCCTGCGTGTAGTACACGGCCACCGCGATCGGCTCACGCGACGGCGACCACACGACACCCGCGTCGTTGGTCGTCCCGTAGTCGCCGGTGCCCGTCTTGTCACCGACCGTCCACCCGGCCGGCACGCCCGCGCGGAGCCGCTTGTCGCCCACCTTGTTGCCACGCATCCACGCAACGAGCTGCGCACGCTGCGCGGCCGGCAGCGCATCGCCGACCATCAGCACGCGCATGCTCGCGGCCATCGCGGCCGGCGTCGTCGTGTCGCGCAGGTCGCCCGGCAGCGCGGTATTCAGTTCGGTCTCCCATCGATCGAGCCTGAACGTGTCGTCGCCGATCGAGCGCGCGTAGGCCGTCACCGCCGACGGGCCGCCGAGCAGCTCCATCAGCAGGTTCGCGGCCGAGTTGTCGCTGTACTGGATCGCGGCCTCGCACAGCGCGGCGACCGTCATGCCCTCGCCGACATGCTTCTCCGACACCGGCGAATAGTTGACGAGATCGGCCCGGGTATACGTCACGCGCTGTTGCAGCAACGCCGGACGCTCGACGCTCTGCGCCAGCACCGCCGCACTCAGCATCGCCTTGAACGTGCTGCAGAACGGGAAGCGTTCGTCCGCGCGATGCGCGATGACGCGGCCGCTCGCCGCGTCGATCGCGCACACGCCGAGGCGGCCGCCCACGCTGCTTTCGAGCTCGGCCAGCATCTGCCCGGCGGCGGCAGGCGCCACGGCCGCCGCAGCGGCCGCGGCGGCGGCGCTTGCCTCGTCGGGCGCGGCGGCCTGTCGCGACGCGCACGCGGTGACGGTAAGAACGAGCGGCGCCGTCGCGGCGGCCAGCAACAGGGTTCGACGTTTCGATGAGTAGGTCATGTCGGTTGTCTCGTGATGGAATGGAGGCGAATCGATAGTGAAAACGGCCGGCCGCCGAGACAGCACTATCGTGACTTTACGGTTGCCTGACAAGCAACGATAATTGAGCGCTGACAAAAGAAAATCTTATGACCAAGCTCCGCCCTCATCTTCCGCTCAATGCCCTGCGCGCGTTCGAATCGTCGGCGCGCCACCTGAACTTCACGCGCGCCGGCCTCGAGCTGAGCGTGACCCAGGCCGCGGTCAGCCAGCAGGTGCGCTCGCTCGAGGAGCGGCTCGGCTGCACGCTGTTCACGCGGCTGCCGCGCGGCCTCGGGCTCACCGACGAGGGGCGCGCGCTGCTGCCCGTGCTGAGCGACGCGTTCAGCCGCATCGAGACGGTGCTCAAGCAGTTCGACGGCGGGCGCTTCCACGAGGTGCTGTCGCTCGGCGTTGTCGGCACCTTTGCCATAGGTTGGCTAATGCCACGGTTGAAGCAGTTCGGCGATACGCACCCGTTCGTCGAGCTGCGGCTGCGGACCAACAACAACGTCGTCGATCTCGCCGCCGAGGGCCTCGACTTCGCGATCCGCTTCGGGGAAGGCAGCTGGCCGGCGACGCGCAACGAGCACCTGCTCGACGCGCCGCTCACCGCGCTGTGCGCGCCGGACATCGCGCGACGCCTCGCGCAACCGGCCGATCTCGCGAACGAAACGCTGCTGCGCTCGTACCGCACCGACGAATGGCTCGGCTGGTTCGACGCCGCGCAGCTCGCGCCATGGGCGGTCAACGGGCCCGTGTTCGATTCGTCGCGGCTGATGGTCGAGGCCGCGATGCAGGGCGCGGGCGTCGCGCTCGCGCCGGCATGCATGTTCGTACGCGAACTTCAGCTCGGCCTGCTCGCACGGCCGTTCGACATCGACGTGCGCGCCGGCGGCTACTGGCTCACCTCGCTGAAGTCGAAGCCGCTCACGCCGGCAATGACGCTCTTTCGCGACTGGATCGTGGCCGAAGCAGCCGCCGCGGCGCAGGCCGAATGACACGGCTCCGCTTGTCCACAGAAAGTGTTGGCAAGGATGTGGATATCCTGGGTACCCGGGGCGTAAGCCGTTGATCGCGCACGAATTAGCGTGCGGACGCAGACATCGGGCAGCCCGTGTGCACCGGGCTTCTCGAGCGGGCCCCTCGGCGGCCCGATCCTCAACTGTCGCGACGCAATCGATTGCGAGTTATCCACAGAATATGTTGGCAAGCCTGTGGATATCCCGCCGATGCGGCGCGTAACACGCTGATACAAAAGGGGATTCGATACCAGGACCTTGCGCGGTCAACCGTGTGGCACCGCACACGCTTTCGCACGGCACGCGCCGCACCTCCGGCCCGGGGCCGGACGGTTCTCCACAGATTGTGTTGGCAAGCTTGTGGATATCCTGCGCATCGGCCACCTAACTCATTGAGCGCACGGGGTTTTGTGCTTCGTCTGCGGAATCGGGCAGCGCCGGCGCAGCCCTTTCGGCCAACGCCGGCGCCAGCCGCGCATCAATGCCGGTCAAGCCCGCCGCGCAGTTCGCTCGCCTTGTCGCGCAGCGCCTCGTAACCCGAGCGCGCGTGCTCGGGCAGGTCGGGATCGCCGATCAGCGCGCCGAGCGTTTCGATCAGGCTGAACAGAATGCCTTTCGCCGCGCCGACCGCGATGCTCTGCGATTCGATCGACTTGTGCAGGTGGTCGACCGCCGCTTCCAGATTCTCGAGCTTGTGCTCGCCGTCGTCGGGCCGGTTGTCGGTCGTCATCGTTTACCTCCGCCATCGTTCAAGGGTCATGTCACGATTCTATGCCGCGTCGTGCGAACGTGGCGCGACATCGCGCAACGTTCGCGCGGCACCGCTACAGCACCGCGACCACCTTCACGCGGCCCGGCTGCTCCGCCGACGCGACGACCTGGCCGTCGACGCGGCGGAACGTGAGCGACACGGTTTCCTCACCGACGCGCAACGCGTCGATCCGCAGCCAGTCGACGCCTTCCGGCAGCGCCGGACGCTCGACGCGCACCTCGTGACGCGACGCGTCGATGCTCACGCCGAGGCAGGCCTGCAGCATCATGAACGGCGCGCCCGCCGCCCATGCTTGCGGCAGGCAGGCCACCGGATACGCGGTCGGCGGTTCGCCGCGCCGGCGCGGAAACCCGCAGAACAGCTCGGGCAAGCGCATCTCGAAACTCACCGCCGCCTCGAACAGCGCGCGCAGCAGGTTCACTGCGGCCGTCTTGTCGCCGTAGCGCGCGAGGCCGCGCGCGATCAGCGCATTGTCGTGCGGCCACACCGAGCCGTTGTGATACGCCATCGGGTTGAAGCGCGGCTGGCCGGCGGCCAGCGTGCGGATGCCCCAGCCGGTCTGGAACAGCGCCGAGCCGAGCACGCCGGCAACCGCCGCGCCGCGCTCGGCGTCGGGCAGCCCGAACGCGAGCAGGTGGCCCGCGTTCGATGCGAACACGCGGCACAGGTCGCCATGACCGTCGAGCGCGATGCCGTAGAAATCGCCTTCCGGCATCCAGAACAGCGCGTCGACCTGCTCGCGCAGCGCCTTCGCGCGCAGCGCATAACGCGTGGCGTCGGCCGCGTGGCCGCGCCGGTACGAGCACATCGACATCGCATCGAGCGCCGCGCACGCATACGCCTGCACTTCGACGAGCGCGATCGGCCCATCCGGAAAGCGGCCGTCCGCATGGAAGACCGAATCGTGGCTGTCCTTCCAGCCCTGGTTCGCGAGGCCGCGCTCCGACGTGCGCTGGTAATCGAGCAATCCGTAAGGGTTGCGGTCGCACTTGTCGATCACCCATTGCGCGGCGCGCTCGAGCGCGGGCCACAGTTCGTCGATCAGCGCATCGTCGCCGGTGCGTTCGACGTACGCGCCCGCGAGCACGATGAACAGCGGCGTCGTATCGACACCGCCGTAGTACAGCGCGAACGGCACCTCGCCCGTCGCGGCCATCTCGCTGCGGCGGAACTCGTGCATGATCTTGCCGGGCTCGGCATCGCGGAACGCGGAAGTCTCGCGCGCCTGGTGCTCGGCCAGGAACCGCAGCACGCCGCGCGCGAGCGACGGCTGCAGCCAGAGCATCTGCAACGACGTGATGACCGCGTCGCGGCCGAACGGCGTCGAGAACCACGGAATGCCCGCATACGGGTACGGCCCCGTGTCGAGCTGCGTCGTGAGCAGCCCGAGATCCGCGAGCGAACGGTCGAGCCACGCATCGAACAGCGGATTGCCGGTGTTCACGCGCGCCATCGATTCGCGCCGCGCGCGCATTTCGCGGTGCACGCCGACGAGCGCGGTGCGCAGCGCGACGCGGCCGCATCCCGGCCCTTCCTCATGCACCGGGCCGAGCGTCGCGTCGACGGTCAGGTAGATCGACACGCATGCCTGCGCGGCGATCGTCAGCGTGTAATCGGCACGATCGACCGACAGCGCGTCGGGCGCCGGCGAGAAATGCACGGTCACGTTGCGCTCGACGCTGTCGAGGCCGTCGTAGCGCAGCCGCACCGCGCCCGCGTCGACGCGCGGCGCCACCACGGTGCCGCGCTTCGGGCGCTGGGTGCCGCGCACCTCGAACATGTCCTTGAAATCGGCCGCGAACGACAGCGACAGCGGCACCTCGGCCTCGCTCGAGCCGTAGTTCGTCAGCGTCAGCGCTTCGTAAAGCACGTCGCCCGCGAGCACGCGCATCCGTTCGATGTGGATCACGCCCTCGGGCGTTTCGTGGCCGCCGAGCGGCGGCAGCGGGCGGTTCGTCAGGTGGGCGGTGAACGACGCGTTGTCGGCGCTCGTCGCGCCCGACAGCAGCGACGGCGCGCGGCCGCCGAACGTCAGGCGCCACTTCGACAGCACGCGCATGTCGTCGACGAACAGGCCGTCGTCATGACCGCCGATGTCGCCGAGCGCGTCGCTGACCACGAACGCGTTGCCGGATTTCAGCACGTACTGGTTGTTGCGCGCCAGTGCCTGCGGATCGGCTTCGGGCGCGATGAAGGCGGGGCCCGACGCGTGGGTCGGGGCAGTTGGCGCAACCTGCGGCGCCTGGGTCGTCGTGGCTTCGGCGTGATTCGGCATCGATGCTCCTGTGTCGAGCGCGACGCGCGTCGCGCGCCGCGTGGTTCGCACAGGATAGGACAGAACGGGGAACGTGCGCAGCGACGAAAAGAGCGCGACGCCATGCGACGTTGCCGTCGCCGCCTGGCGTCGCTTGCAGGCACATCAAGTGCGGATCAGAATTTCCACAGGATGTTGCCGAGGATCGCGTTGTCGCGCACGCCGCTGCCGTACTGGCCGCTGTACGTGAGGCCGAGCGTCAGGCGCTTCGTGATGTTCGCGTCGATGCCGGCCTCGAGCACGGCGCTGTCGCGAGCAATCGGCACGCCCGACACCTGGAACGACGTGCCGCCGTTCGCGAACGTGAACGCCGACGACGGCCGCACGTTGCCGAACGCATGCCGCCAGCCGACCGTCCCGCGCGCGGTGAACGTGCCGCTCCCGATCGAGCCGAGTTGCGACGCCGCGCGCAAGCCGAGCGTCGAGAAGCCGACGTGGGTCGTCTCGCCGCCGGCACGCAGTGCGGCCGCGCCGCCCGTTTCCGTATAACCGTCGGTATGCAGGTTCACATACGCGAGGCCCGCGAACGGTTCGATCGCCACGGGCCCGACCGGCAGCGCGTAGCCGACTTCGCCGAACACCTGCGCCGAATTCGCGTCGTAACCGGCCGAATCGTGATCGGAGAAGCCCGCGAAGCCCGGATTGCGGTCGCTGTTGATCCGGTACCACGTGTACGACGCGCCGCCGCGCACGCCGAGCGCACCGTACTGCGCGCCGCCGTACAGCGACAGGTAGTAGCTGTTCACCGACGCCGACGAACTCTGGGCGTTGTCGAGCGAGCTGTGCGTGACGCCCGCGGCCAGGCCCGCACGCCACTTGTCGTTAAGCGCCATGTCGGCACCGGCGATGAAGCCCGTCATGCTGCGGTTGATCGTCGACGCGTTGCCGTCGCCGGTGAGCCGGCTGCGGCCGCCGAACGCCTGCCCCCAGACCACCGGTTGATAAGGCGTGCCGCCGTAGCAGCCCTCGCGCGAACCGATCCGGCGTTCCGGCGGCAGCGTCGGGTCGACCGCGCCGGCCGTGTTGTCGCCGCACAGCGCGGCACCGCCCGACGACAGCGCGGCAAGCGGGCCCGATCCGGGCGCGAGGCCCTGGCGGACGCGATCGGTCACCGCGTCGCGCACGTAGCGGCTGTCGAGCAGCAGCATGCTCTTCAGGCTCGCCTGCAGTTCGCCGTCGAGCAGCCCGTATGCGCGGCGTGCGGTCGGCACGTCGGTCGTCAGGACTGCGTCGTACAGCGGATTGCCGGCGCCGAGCCCGCCGAGCGCGGCCGCGACCGCGCGCTGGTTGGGCGTCGTCGCGACGTCGGGCAGCGACGTGCCGTTCTGGACCAGTCGCAGGTACACGTGATTCGGGTCGTAGCTGAGCGTCGGCATCAGGAACGCATAGTTCGCATTCACCTGGCTGAACGCGCCCTGCACGCCCGATGCCGCGGTCACGATCGTGTAGGTCGTGCTCGGCTGGTAGCCGCTCTGGTTCGCGAGCACCTGCACGGTGCCGCCGTTCAGCGTCGCCGTGCCGCCTGCCGCGAGGCTGCCGCTTTGCTGCGGCGACGCCGCGACCTGGAACGTCGAGCCCGGCTGGAACGTGACGTTGCCGCCCACGTTCAGCGCCGCGCCCGGCTGCGACGCGGCTGCCGTCGCGCCGCCCTGCACCACGAGGCCGCCGATCGTGCCGGTGCCCGTGACCGTCGCGCCGTTCTGCACGGTGACGGTCGACTGGCCGAGCGACCCGTTGACGGCGAGCGTGCCCGCGCTGACCGTGGTCGGCCCGCTCAGGGTGCTGGTGCCCGTCAACGTCAGTTGCCCGCTGCCGACCTGCGTCAGCGAGCCCGCGCCGGACAGCACGCTCGCAATCGTCACGTTGCCGGATTGATTGACGATCAGCGCGCCGTTGTCGACGACATTGCCGGCGATGCTGCCCGACGTGCCGCCGTTGCCGAGTTGCAGCGCACCGCCGGCCGCGATCGTGGTGCCGCCCGTGTACGTGTTCGCGCCCGTCAGCGTCTGAACACCGGTGCCGGCGATCGTCACGCCGCCCGCACCGCCGATCGTCCCGCCGAACGTGCCGTTGCCGCTGCCGTTCAACGTCAGCGCGTTCGCGCCGAGATTGATCGTCGCGCCGGTCGCACCGTTCAACGTGCCGATCGTCTGCGCGCCCGTCGCGGCGCTTACGTCGAGCGTCGCACCCGTGCCCGCGAGATTCACCGCGCCCGCCGACGCCAGGCTGCCGCCCGCGCCCAGCGCGAGCGTGCTGCCGCCGTTGATCGTCGTGCCGCCCGTGTAGGTGTTCGCGCCCGTCAGCGTTTGCGTGCCGCTACCGGCAACCGTCACGCCGCCCGTGCCGCCGATCGTCCCGCCGAACGTGTTGTTGCCGCTGCCGTTCAGCGTCAGCGCATTCGCGCCGAGGTTCACGTTCGAGCCGCCCGTGCCGGTCAGCGCACCGATCGTCTGCGCGCCCGTCGCGGCGCTTACGTCGAACGTCGCGCCCGTGCCCGCGAGATTCACCGCGCCCGCTGACGCGAGGCTGCCGCCCGCACCCAATGCCAGCGTGCTGCCGCCGTTGACCGTCGTGCCGCCGGTGTACGTATTCGCGCCCGTCAGCGTTTGCGTGCCGGCACCCGCGAACGTCACGCTGCCCGTGCCGCCGATCGTCCCGCCGAATGTCCCGCCGCTTCCGTTCAACGTCAGTGCGTTGCCGCCGAGGTTCACGTTCGTGCCGACCGCGCCGCTCAGCGCACCAAACGTCTGTGCGCCCGACGCGCCGCTCACGTCGAACGTCGCACCCGTGCCGGCGAGATTCACCGCGCTGCCCGAAGCCAGGCTGCCGCCCGCGCCGAGCGCGAGTGTGCTGCCGCCGTTGATCGTCGTGCCGCCGGTGTACGTATTCGCACCCGTCAGCGTTTGCGTGCCGGCACCCGCGAACGTCACGCTGCCCGTGCCGCCGATCGTCCCGCCGAATGTCCCGCCGCTTCCGTTCAACGTCAGTGCGTTGCCGCCGAGGTTCACGTTCGTGCCGACCGCGCCGCTCAGCGCACCAAACGTCTGTGCGCCCGACGCGCCGCTCACGTCGAACGTCGCACCCGTGCCGGCGAGATTCACCGCGCTGCCCGAAGCCAGGCTGCCGCCCGCGCCGAGCGCGAGTGTGCTGCCGCCGTTGATCGTCGTGCCGCCGGTGTACGTATTCGCACCCGTCAGCGTTTGCGTGCCGGCGCCCGCGAACGTCACGCTGCCCGTGCCGCCGATCGCGCCGCCGAACGTGTTGTTGCCGCCGCCGTTCAGCGTCAGCGTATTCGCACCGAGGTTCACGTTCGTGCCGGTACCGCCGGTCAGCACGCCGAGCGTCTGCGCGCCCGATGCGCCACCGAGGTTGAGCGTCGCGCCCGTGCCGGCGAGACTCACCGCGCTGCCCGACGCGAGGCTGCCGTTCGCGCCGAGCGCGAGTGTGCTGCCGGCGTTGATCGTCGTGCCACCCGTGTACGTATTCGCACCCGTCAGCGTTTGCGTGCCGGTGCCCGCGTACGTCACGCTGCCCGTGCCGCCGATCGTCCCGCCGAACGTGCCGCTGGCCGTGCCGCTCAGCGTCAGCCCGTTCGCGCCAAGATCCACGTTCGTATTCGCCGCGCCGTTCAACGCGCCGATCGTTTGCGAACCCGATGCGCCGCTCAGGTTGAACGTCGCGCCTGCGCCGGCAAGGTTCACGGCACCGCCCGACGCCAGGCTGCCGTTCGCGCCGAGCGCCAGCGTGCTGCCGGCGTTGATCGTCGTGCCGCCGGTGTAGGTGTTCGCGCCGGTCAGCGTCTGCGTGCCGGTGCCCGCATACGTCACGCTGCCCGTGCCGCCGATCGTCCCGCCGAACGTACCGCTGGCCGTCCCGCTCAGCGTCAGCCCGTTCGCGCCAAGATCGACGTTCGTATTTGCCGCGCCGTTCAGCGCGCCGATCGTTTGAGAGCCCGATGCGCCGCTCAGGTTGAACGTCGCGCCTGCGCCGGCAAGGTTCACGGCACCACCCGACGCCAGGCTGCCGTTCGCGCCGAGCGCCAGCGTGCTGCCGGCGTTGATCGTCGTGCCGCCCGTGTACGTATTCGCACCCGTCAGCGTCTGCGTGCCGGTGCCCGCGTACGTCACGCCGCCCGTGCCGCCGATCGTACCGCCGAACGTACCGCTGGCCGTGCCGCTCAGCGTCAGTCCGTTCGCGCCAAGATCCACGTTCGTATTTGCCGCGCCGTTCAATGCACCGATCGTTTGCGCACCCGACGCGCCGCTCAGGTTGAACGTCGCGCCTGCGCCGGCAAGGTTCACGGCACCACCCGACGCGAGGCTGCCGTTCGCGCCGAGCGCCAGCGTGCTGCCGGCGTTGATCGTCGTGCCACCCGTGTACGTATTCGCACCCGTCAGCGTTTGCGTGCCGGTGCCCGCGTACGTCACGCCGCCCGTGCCGCCGATCACGCCGCCGAAGGTGCCGCTGGCCGTACCGCTCAGCGTCAGCCCGTTCGCGCCAAGATCCACGTTCGTATTTGCCGCGCCGTTCAACGCGCCGATCGTTTGCGGGCTCGACGCGCCGCTCAGGTTGAACGTCGCGCCTGCGCCGGCAAGGTTCACGGCACCGCCCGACGCCAGGCTGCCGTTCGCGCCGAGCGCGAGTGTGCTGCCGCCGTTGATCGTCGTGCCGCCGGTGTACGTATTCGCACCCGTCAGCGTTTGCGTGCCGGCACCCGCGAACGTCACGCTGCCCGTGCCGCCGATCGTCCCGCCGAACGCGTGGTTGCCGTTGCCGCTCAACGTCAGCCCGTTCGCGCCAAGATCCACATTCGTATTCGCCGCACCGGTCAGCGCGCCGATCGTTTGCGAACCCGAAGCGCCGCTGAGGTTGAACGTCGCGCCCGCACCGGCGAGGTCCACCGTGCCGGTCGACGCGAGGCTGCCGCCCGCGCCGAGCGCCAGCGTGCTGCCGCCGTTGATCGTCGTGCCGCCCGTGTAGGTGTTCGTGCCGGACAGCGTTTGCGTGCCCGTGCCGGCCACGGTCAGGCCGCCAGTGCCGCCGATCGTGCCGCCGAAGTTGCCGCTGGCCGTCCCGCTCAGCGTCAGCCCGTTCGTGCCGAGATTCACGGCCGAGCCGGCCACGCCGCTCAGTGCACCGATCGTCTGCGCACCCGTCGCGGCGCTCAGGTCGAGCGCCGCGCCCGCGCCGGCCACGTTCACCGTGCCCGTCGCCGCGAGGCTGCCGCCGGCACCGAGCGCCAGCGTGCCGGCGTTGATCGTCGTGCCGCCCGTGTAGGTGTTCGCGGCCGTCAACGTCGTGGTCGCCGCGCCGTCCTTCACGAGACCGCCCGCGCCGGCGATGCCGCCGGTCAGCGTGAGCGCGTTGCTGCCGCCGAGCGTCAGCGTCGAACCGTTGCCAAGATTGACCGCGTTGTCGACCGACAGGTTCGTGTTCGTGTCGAGCGTCGCCGCACCGCCGACGTTCAGCGTGCCCGTGCCGAGTGCCGAGTTGTTGCCGAGCACGACGCTGCTGCCGCCGTTCAGGTTCGTGCCGCCCGAGTAGGTGCTTGCGCCGTTCAGCGTCTGCGTGCCGGTGCCGGCCAGCGTCAGGCTGCCCGTGCCGCCGATCGCGCCGCTGAACGTGCCGCTGGCCGTCCCGCCCAGCGTCAGCCCGTTGCCGCCCATGTTGACGTTCGTCCCGGCCACCCCCGACAGCCCGCCGATCGTCTGCGCGCTCGTCGCGGCGCTCAGGTCGAGCGCCGCGCCCGCGTTGGCCAGATTCACCGCGCCGGTGGCCGCCAGGCTGCCGCCCGCGCCCACCGCGAGCGTGCCGGCGTTGATCGTCGTGCCGCCGGTGTAGGTGTTCGCGCCCGTCAGTGTCGTGGTCGCCGCGCCGTTCTTCACGAGAGCGCCCGCGCCGGCGATGCCGCCGCTCAGCGTGAGCGCGTTGCTGCCGCCGAGCGTCAGCGTCGAACCGTTGCCAAGATTGACCGCGTTGTTGACCGACAGGCTCGTGTTCGTGTCGAGCGTCGCCGCGCCGCCGACGTTCAACGTGCCGGTGCCGAGCGCCGCATTGTTGCCGAGCACGACGCTGCTGCCGCCGTTCAGGTTCGTGCCGCCCGAGTAGGTGCTTGCGCCGTTCAGCGTCTGCGTGCCGGTGCCGGCCAGCGTCAGGCTGCCCGTGCCGCCGATCGCGCCGCTGAACGTGCCGCTGGCCGTCCCGCCCAGCGTCAGCCCGTTGCCGCCCATGTTGACGTTCGTCCCGGCCACTCCCGACAGCCCGCCGATCGTCTGCGCGCTCGTCGCGGCGCTCAGGTCGAGCGCTGCACCCGCGGTGGCCAGGTTCATCGCGCCGGTCGCCGCCAGGCTGCCGCCCGCACCCACCGCGAGCGTGCCGGCATTGATCGTCGTGCCGCCGGTGTAGGTGTTCGTCCCCGTCAGCGTCGTGGTCGCCGCGCCGTCCTTCACGAGGGCGCCCGCGCCGGCAATGCCGCCGCTCAGCGTGAGCGCATGGCTGCCGCCCAGTGTCAGCGTCGAACTGTTGGCGAGGTTGACGGCGTTGTTGACCGACAGGTTCGCGCTCGTATCGAGCGTCGCCGCGCCGCCGACGGTCAACGCGCCCGTGCCGAGTGCGGAGTTGTTGCCGAGCACCAGGCCGCCGGCATTCAGCGTCGTGCCGCCGGCGTAGTTGTTCGCGCCGGACAGCGTCACGGTCGCCGCGCCGTTCTTCACGAGACCGCCGCCGCCCGAGACCGTGCCGTTCAGGCCGACATCGGCGCTGCCGACGAGCGTCAGCGTCGTGCCGGTGGCGACGTTGACATTGTTCGCGAGCGATACGTTGGCGGTCGCGTCGAGCGACGACGAGCCGTTGACGTTCACCGCGCCGATGCCGAGCGCCGTATTGCTGCCGACCGCGAGGTTGCCGCCGTTCAGGTTCGTGCCGCCCGAGTACACGTTCGTGCCCGTCAGCGTCTGCGTGCCGCTGCCGGAGAGCGTGATGCCGCCCGCGCCGCCGATCGAGCCGGCATACGTCGCATTGGTGGTGCCGTTCAGCGTCAGCGAATTGCCGCCGAGGTTCACGCTGGTACCGGCCGAGCCCGCCAGCGCGCCGATCGCCTGAGCGCTCGTCGCGGCGCTCAGGTCGAGCGTCGCACCCGCGTTCGCCAGGTTCACCGCACCGGTCGCCGCCAGGCTGCCGCCCGCGCCCACCGCGAGCGTGCCGGCATTGATCGTCGTGCCGCCCGTGTAGGTGTTCGCGCCCGTCAGTGTCGTGGTCGCCGCGCCGTTCTTCACGAGACCGCCGTTGCCGCTGATGGTGCCGGCCAGCCCGAGATTGTTGCTGCCGCCGACCGTCAGCGTGCTGCTGTTGGCGAGATTGACGTTGTTGCCGAGCGTCGTGTTCGCACTCGAGTCGAGCGAGGCCGCGGCGTTGACGTTCAGCGCACCGCTGCCGAGCGCCCCGTTGTTGCCGACGACGATCCCGCCGCCGTTCAGGTTCGTGCCGCCCGTATAGCTGTTCGCGCCGTTCAACGTCAGCGTGCCGCCGTCGTTCTTCGTCAGCGCGCCGCCGCCCGTCACCGCGCCCGACAGCGTGAGCCCGGTCGCGCCCTGCACCGTCAGCCCGCCCGCGCCGAGCGTCACGGTATTGGCGACGTTGAGCCCCGCGGCACCCGCCTGCAGCGCGCCGCCGTTGGCCGTGACGTTACCGGTGCCGAGCGACGCGTTGTCCCCGATGATCGCGACGCCGCCCGCCAGCGTCGTGTCCTGCGCGGTCGACGCGCCGTTGATCGTCCAGTTGCCGCTCTGGACGTCGACGTGATTGAAGTTGACGTAATTGTTGACCGCGATCGTGCCGTTCGCGCTGGTGCCCTGCTGCAGGTTGAGCGTGTTGTTGCCGCCCGCGCCGCCGTCGACCGTTCCCGTCGCCGCCACGTTGATCGTGTTCGGGCCGATCGTGATGTTGAACCCGCCGCCGGTGCCGCCCGCCGTGTTGACCGACGAACCCGTCACGGCATTGAACGTGTTGGTGCTGTTCGCGCCCATCGACACGCCGCCGTTGATCGTGCCCGAGTTGGTAAACGTATTGCCCTGGCCGGGCGTGCCGTTCGAGCCGAGCGACACGCGGCCGTTGATCGTCCCGCTGTTCGTCATGTTGACCGTGGCGCCGCCGTACGCAGCCACCACGGGCGCGTCCGCGCCGACGAGGGTCGCGCCGACCAGCGGGTTCGAGCCGATCGTGCCGGTGTTGTTGATCGTCGACGTACCGCCCGTGCCGTTCTGGACCGACAGCGCCATGCCCGTCACGCCGCTGATCGCCACGCCGGTCGAGCCGTTCATCGTGCCGTTGTTGACGACCGTGGTGTTCGCGCTCGCGGACGCATTGCCGACCACTGCCCCGCTCGACAGCACGCCGAGGCCCGAGCCGAGTGCGGATGGATCGATCGTGCCGTTGTTGGTCAGCCTGACGCCGTTGCCGGTCAGCGACATCGCGGTGCCGCCGACGCCGAGCAGAACGCCCACGCTCGCGCCGGGATTGACGGTGGCCTGGACGTTGTTCGCGCTGTTCGCATAGCTCGGCGCAAGCGGGTTGGCGACCCCGGAGCAGGTCACCGTCGTGCCCGCCGTGCTGCAGGTCGCCTGGGCGGGCACGATACCGGCGCCGGACAACGCCAGGAAAACGCCCGTCGGCAACAGCAATCTCGGAAACGGTTCGCCGGCTTTTTTCGAACGCGCAAGATTCATGCTTTCCCTCGTTATTGGAATTGGTATTACCGTGAAATCGAACGGCCGGCAGCAGAAAATCGCGGACAAAAGCATCCACGCCGCCTGTCGCGATGCGACGTCGGTTAATTCATGGACGTATCTTTAATTGGCCCGGGAAGGCAGGCGTGAAACTAGTCGAATGACATGTCGATGGCCCCTGTTTTTCTGCAGCGATTTTCTGGTTGATTTGATCACCGCCCTGCTTTTGTCAGACAAGGCTATATCAAAAAAACAGGCTTTTCCAGTCGATCTTTTCCCCATTTGATCGAGGTCCGGCGGGCATGCATTTTTTACTTATCGGGACGCGTCAGACAGGTAAATCGGCATTCCTTTTTTGTCAATTTCCCGGATATTTATTTACAGCAGCGAAAATGACGCATCCGTGAAAACACGGATATCCACGCGATTATCACGGCCGAATTTTTTTGCAACGCAATATCCACATGCGCGGGAAGTATCGACACTCGATAATCCACCCGCCCTAATTCGTCAGACGAAACATCCGGGATGTCCAGGGTTAGTCGATGTTCGTCACGCGTCGACCGGAAAACCCGCACCGCGTGACGAAAACAGCCGTATCAGATAAAGCATCGGCCGGAACGAGACGGGCCGCGCATCGGGGTTGACCCACAACCGCACCGCATACACCGCGTAGGCCGGCACTTCGCGCCAGCTCGAATAGATGTCGCGCAACTGGAAACGGGCCGGGTACGCGGCGGAGATGTTCGCCCGCGCGATGCCGACGCGCTCGAACGCGAGCCGCGCCCGCGCGAGGTGGTAGAACTGGCTGACGATCAGCACGCGCGACACGCGGTGCGCCTGCAGGTAAGCGAGCGTGTGCTGCGCCGTCGCGAGCGTGTTGTTGCCCTGGTCGTCCACCGCGATCCGGTCGGCCGGCACGCCGCGCGCCACCAGATAGTCGCGCATCGCGGTCGCCTCGTTCAGCCCGGGGCCGTCGATCGCGCCGCTGACCAGGAACGCCGGGCACTGCCCCGTGCGGTAGCAGCGCACGCCGACATCGAGCCTGGCGGCGAGTACGGGCTTCGGCGCGCCGGTCGCGTCGAGCGCATTGCCGAAGATCACGGCAACGTCGGCCGGCTCGCTCGGCATCCGCAGCCCGTGCGCGACGAGCGCAACGGCTGCGACGATCCACAGGCAGGCAACGATGGCCAGCAGGCGGCCCGTTCGGGCGAAGAAGCCCCGTTTGGTACGGTTTTCCAAGGTTTTCGGTCTCTCAGGTCGTCGGACTCGTCGGGCTCGCCGGGCATTTCGGCGTGCCCGGCCCCGCGCGGGCGCGTAACGCTAGCACGGTGCGCGTTCGGATGTCCACGCGGCGGACCGATGCCGGACGATGGCCGGCCTTCCGGCAAGTCGACCGGAGCAGCGTGCCCGGCGAAGCGGGCAGGCAACTGGAAAGGGAAAGTCTCCGGAAATTTACGGAGATCGAAGAAACGTGAATGACCGTGCCGCGATGCACGGCCCAGCCCGAATCAGTCGACCGGGCACATCGCGAGCCGCCCCATCGCCTCGCCGGCGCCGCGCACCGCGCAGGTGGCCGGCTCGTCGGCGATCCGGGCGACGAGGCCCGTCTCGTCGTACAGCAGGCGCTCGAGATCCGCGAGCAGCGCGCCGCCGCCCGTCAGCACCACGCCGCGATTCGCGATATCGGTCACGAGCTCGGCCGGCGCGTTCTCCAGCACCGACTTCACCGCGCCGATCACCTGCTTGAGCGGCGCGACCAGCGCGTCCGCCACGTCGTGGTTGGACAGCTCGATCGAGCGCGGCAGGCCGTCGCCGACGCTGCGCCCGACCGCGCGCGTCGACCTGCGCGGCACCGCGCTGGTGGCCGAGCCGATCGACTGCTTCACGTGCTCGGCCGTCTGCTCGCCGAGCAGCACGCCATACAGGTTGCGGACATGATTGACGATCGCCGCGTCGAACTGGTTGCCGCCGACGCGGATCGCCTCGCGGTAGACGATGCCGCCGAGCGCGATCACCGCGACTTCCGTCGTCCCGCCGCCGATGTCGACGACCATCGAGCCGACCGGCTCGGTCACCGGCAGGCCCGCGCCGAGCCCGGCCGCCAGCGATTCCTCGATCAGTTCGACCTCCGATACGCCCGCCGCGAACGCGGCCTCGCGAAGCGCGCGGCGCTCGACGGCCGTCGCATCGGACGGCACGCACAGCGTGACCTCGACGCGGCGGCCGAAACGCGACCGCGTGCGCGACATGTCGATGAAGCTGCGGATCATCTGCTCGGCCGCGTGCGCGTCGGCGATCACGCCGTGCCGCATCGGCCGCACGGCTTCGAGATGCCCGGGTTCGCGGCCGAGCAGCGCCTTCGCGAGCTCGCCGACGGCCTCGAGCGTCGGCCGTGCGTCGGTCGCGCCGGCCTTGCGGAAGCAGACGACCGACGGCTGGTTCAGCACCACGCCGCGTTCGTGCGTATAAATCCGCGTACTTGCCGTTCCAGGGTCGATCGCAACGGGTTGCGCAAACAACTTTCCGAACAGCGGTGTCGACATATCAAACCCTTGTAATCGAACGGACGCGGGGCAGCCGCGCCGCATTTCCGTGGCGCGGCCATGCCGCTCCATCACGGACTTAGCGGCAAATCGTTCCGATACTTTAGGCAATTCCAATGATTTTTTCGCGACGCAATTGTCAAATGTGCCGTTCCGGACACATCCGGCTACGCCACAGCCTCTCGCATTGCGTCTGTAAAACACGGTAATCTCTCGGTCTTGCCTGCTCCCGGCAGGCCTCAGACGCCCGATCACGCCAGGTATTTCCTCCATGACAGCGACCGTTTCCTTCCGCTGGGCGCGGGTGCGCCCGCTTTGCACGACGCTCGTCGCCTTCTGGTGCTGCACGGTCGCCGCGCAACCGCTGCCGGCCCCCGAATCCGCCGCCGCCCAGGCCACCGCCGCCAGCGCGCCGGCTGCCACGCCCGCCGCATCCGGGCACACCTGCGACGCCGACGGCGGCCCGGCCGGCCGCCCGTCGATCGGCCTCGTGCTGTCCGGCGGCGGCGCGCGCGGTTACGCACACCTCGGGGTCCTGAAGGTGCTGGAGGACAACCGCATCCCGATCGACTGCATCGCGGGCACCAGCATGGGTGCCGTGGTCGGCGGGCTGTATGCGAGCGGCATGGCCGCCGGCGAGATGCAGAAGCGGCTCTCGGAGGTCAACCTCGCGGACATCGCGTTCGACGTGACGGACCGCGCGGACCTGCCGCAAACCAGCCGGGAGGACGAACGCCTGTACATCAACGGGCTGACGCTCGGTTTCGGCAAGAAAGGCGTGAAGGCGCCGGTCGGCCTCGTGCAGGGCAACCGGCTGCAGGCGCTGCTCGCGAACTGGACGGCCGCCGTGCCGACCAACCAGCCGTTCGATCGCCTGCCGATCCCGTACCGCGCGGTCGCGACCGACCTGCAGACGGGCCAGATGGTGGTGCTCGACCACGGCTCGCTGCCGCTCGCGATCCGCGCGAGCATGGCCATGCCGGGCCTGTTCGCGCCGGCCGAGATCAACGGGCGCGCGCTGGTGGACGGCGGGCTCGTCAGCAACCTGCCCGTCGACACCGCGCGGCAGATGGGCGCGAACGTCGTGATCGCGGTCGACATCGGCTCGCAACTGCGCCCGCTCGACGCGCTCGCGTCGCCCGCCGACGTGATGCAGCAGATGGTCGGCATCCTGATCCGCCAGAACGTGACCGCTCAGCGAAAGCAGCTCGACGCGCAGGACGTGCTGCTCACGCCGGACCTCGGCTCGCTCGCGTTCACCGATTTCCAGAACGCGAAGCAGGCGATCGCCGCCGGCGCGGCCGCCGCGACCGCGGCGCTGCCGAGGCTGCAGCGCTTCGCGCTCACGCCGGAACAATATGCGGCGTACCGCTCCGCGCACGCGCAACCGCTGCCGCCGCCGATCCGGATCACGCGCATCGAGATCAAGACCTCCGGCGGCGTGCCGAAGCGGGTCGTCAGCAACGCGCTGCACGTGAAGCCCGGCGACACGTACGATCCGAACACCGTCAGCCAGGATCTGCTCGGCCTCACGACGGGCGGCAACTTCGAGAGCGTCACGCAGCAGATCGTGAGCCGCGGTGACGAGAACGTGCTCGAAATCGACGCCCGCGAGAAATACTGGGGGCCGAATTTCCTGCTGTTCGGGCTCGGCATGTCGAGCAGCTCGACCGACGAGGGCGGCTTCCGCCTGCATGTCGGCTACCGGCGCCCGTGGCTGACCGAATCAGGGCTCGAATTCCGCGCGGACACGACGATCGGCAGCGACCTGCAATCGGCGCGCGTCGAATTCCGCCAGCCGCTGTCGATGGCGTACGGCGTCTATCTGTCGCCCTACGCCGAATACCAGCGCCGCTACGCGAACCTGTACGACGACTCCGGCGACGTGAAGATCACGCAGTACCTGATGCAGACCGCGCGCGCCGGGCTCGATTTCGGCCTGCCGATCGCGCGGCTCGGCGATTTCCGGATCGGCGTCGGGTACGTGACCGGGCACGGCTCCCCGACCTACAACGTGCCGTTCGACGACGGCAGCGGCCAGACGCTGCTGTGGCCGAGCTTCACGTCGCAGGCGCTGATCGCGCGCGCGCGGCTCGTCATCGACCAGCTCGACGATCCGCTGTTCCCGCGCAAGGGTTATTTCACCGAGTTCCGCGTCGAGCGCTCGCTGGTGTCGCGCAACGGGGGCTCGGCAAGCGAATTCGACGACAGCATCAACAACGCGCCCTACACCGAGATCTACGGCAAGGCGATGGTGGCGCAGCAGTTCGGCAGCCACAGCGTCAGCGCGACGATCGAAGGCGGCAAGAGCATCGGCGGCACCAACCTGATCAATGCGTTCAACTTCACGCTCGGCGGCTTCCAGCATCTGTCCGCGTATGCGGCCGACCAGCTGAACGGCAACGAACTCGCGTATGCGCAGGTGACCTACATGAACCAGCTGATGACGTTCAACGCATCGCCGATCAAGGCGCTGTCGGTGGGCGCCAGCGCGGAAGTCGGCAACGTCTGGTCGAGCGGGCAGCAGATCGGCGGCGGCGCGCTCAAGCAAAGCTATACGTTCTTCACGAGCCTGTCGACCGCGTTCGGGCCGGTCTATCTCGGCGTGGCGCTCGCGCCGGGCGGCCGCCGCAACTTCTACCTGCAGCTCGGCCGCACGTACTGAGCGTGCGCGGGTGCCGCTTCGGCGGCATCCGCCACGCCTTCGCGCGACACGCCCGGATCAGAACGCCGCGGCCATCGCGACCGCCCGGGCCTGTGCCTGTTCGATGCTGTCGCTCGCCCGCGCCCCCCACGTGTGTTCGACGGTCAGGCTCCTGACCTCGCTCACGCCGATGAACTTCAACCAGAATTCGATGTAGTCGGCCTGATGCCGGAACCCGGGATTGTCGGCACCCGCGCCCGTCTCACGGCTCTGTCCGCGAACATGGATGACCAGCGCGCGCGGAATCTCCAGCAGCGGACCGTAGGCCTTGCCGTCGAACGTGAACAGCATGTTCCGCTGGCTGACGAGATCGATCAGCTGCTTGAGCTTGTACGGATAGCCGAAATTCCACATCGGCACGCCCACGACGATCCGGTCCGCTTCCTGAAAGCGCTTCACGAGCGCCTGGATGCGCCGCCAGACCGACTGTTCCGCGTCGTCCATCGGCGCGTTGGCGACGCCTTTGTACTTCGCGCCGATCGCGTCGCTGCCGAAGTCCGGCAAGTCTTCTTCCCAGACATTCAGCGTATCGACGTCGATCGATGCGCCCGTTTCCCGGAACGCATCGACAAAGGCATTGGCGACCGCGATCGACGCCGACCTCGCGCCGCGGGGAGAAGACACGATATTCAAAAGCCGCATGACGTATGACCCTGACAGGAATGCATGAACAACGGAGCGGCCATCGTGGCTGCCCCGGCTTCACGGCTGCGTCGCGGGCCGCCCGCCTCCATTGACACGGATCGGCCCGCCCACACAGTTGCAATTGCAATCGTAATGCAAAGCGCGCACGTGCGGCAAACGAATCGTCATGCGGTGGCGGTGCGGGCAGACATCGGGACGGGAAAGGAACGGCGGGACAAGCCGGCGACGCGCTCGAATCCGGCGCGCGCGGCTGTCGTGGGGTCGTGCGGGGTTGCTGTCGAGTCCCGGGGCCCGGGATTCGTGTTGCGGATCGTCAGACCGGCCAGCTGATCTCGAAGCGTGCGCCGCCGAGTTCCATCGGGTCGACGACCGCGATCCGGCCGTTGTGCGCGTGAAGCACCTGCCGCGTGATCGACAGGCCGAGGCCATAACCGCCGGTGCGGCGGTCGAGACGCACGAACGCGTCGAAGATCCGCTCGCGCTCGCTCTCCGGCACGCCGGGGCCGTCGTCCTCGACGAAGATCCCGATGTTGCCGTGCACGAGCGAGATCCCGACGACGATCCGCGACCTCGCGTACTTGCTCGCGTTGCGCAGCAGGTTGCGCATCGCGTACGACATCAGCCGCCGGTCCATCTTCACCCGCAGGTCCGACGCGATCGCGATACGCGACTCGATCGCGCGTTCCGGATACAGCAGCTGCGCATCGTTGACCTGGTGTTCGAACCACGCGACGGGGGCCGTCATCTCGAGATTCGACTGCAGCGAACTGTATTCGAGCCGCGCGAACGTCAGGCTCATGTCGATCAGTTCCTCGAGCTCGGTCACGTCCTGCGCGATGCTCTCGAGCGCGCTCTGGTATTCGGCCGCGGAACTTGGCTCGCGCAGCATTTCGAGCGCGAAACGCACACGTGCGAGCGGCGTGCGCAGCTCGTGCGAGATGCCGTTCGTGAGGTCGCGCTGCGCGGCGATCAGGCGCTCCATCCGCATCGCGAGCGCATTCAGCGTCCGTGCGAGCGGGCCGATGATCACGCTGTGCGATTCGCGCGCGCGTGTGTTGAAGCGGCCGCCCGTGAAGTCGATCGCGCGCTCGCGCACCATCACGAGATCCGACCACACCGGCCGCATCCACCGGTACGCCGCGAGCGCGGGTGCGGCGAACACGAACGCGAGCACGATCCAGATGTCGCCGGGCAGCGAATCGAACGCATGCCACACGACCTGCGGCGACAATTCGACACACAGCGCGAGCGCCGGCACGAGCGCGGTCAGCAGCACGAGGCCGAGCAGATGCAGGTAGGTGCGCACGTAAAGGCGCGACCAGCTCGGAATGCGGTCGGCGCGCGTATCGGTCCACGCGCGGCGGAAATGCAGCCAGCGCCATTTGACGTAGCGCAGCGTCGGCAGCGGCGGTGCATCGGGGTGCGAACGGGTTCGTCGGATCATCTCGGCTCCCGGCCGGCAGGGGGAATGCCCGCGCGGAACGTGACGGCATCGCCCGAAGGCCGCGTCATTCCCACGCGTGCTTGCTGAATTGATAACCCTTGCTGCGGATCGTCTTGATCCGCTGCGGGTTGCTCGCGTCGTCGCGCAGCTTGCGGCGCAGCTTCGAGATGCGCCCGTCGATCGTGCGGTCGAGGCCGTCGAACTCGACGCCGCGCAACTGCAGCATCAGGTCGTCGCGGCTGACGACTTCGCCCGCGTGGCACACGAGCGCCCACAGCAGGTCGAATTCGGCCGACGTCAGGTCGGGCGTGCTGCCGTCGGGCAGCACGACGGAGCGGTCGGTGCGGTCGATCGAGAACTTGCCGAACGCGTAGCGTTCGGGCTGCGGCGCGCTGCTCTCGGGCGCGCGCGCGGGCGCACGGCGCAGCTGGGCCTTGATCCGCGCGAGCAGGATGCGCGGCTCGACCGGCTTGTGCACGTAGTCGTCCGCGCCGAATTCCAGGCCGAGCAGCTCGTCGAACGGCTCGTCGCGGGCCGTCACCATGATGATCACGCCGTCGTACTGCTTGCGCGCCTCCCGGCAGATTTCGAAGCCGTCCTTGCCCGGCAGGTTCACGTCGAGAATGACGAGATCGGGGCGAATGGACAGGATCGCCGGCACCGCGGCGTCACCATGCAGCACAGTGTCGACTTCATAGTCGTTCTTGCGCAGGTAGCCGGCGATCAGCGTGGACAGGCGGGTGTCGTCTTCGACGAGCAGGATGCGAAAAGACATGGGCAGCGGTCGGTTCATCGGGGAAGCCGCGGCGGCGCCGGCCGGTGCCGGACGCCGGCCAGTGGCCGAAACGTACCGCATGATACTGCGACAGCCGATTGCCTGTTTAGCGGTCTTGAAAATAAGGGAACGATATCGGCCGAGCTTGACGAATCGGCGCCGGGACGGTTCCATACGGGCTCGCCTGAATCCGGGCCATGCGCTGCCCGCCTGACTTGATGAATTATCAAACGATCCTCGAACGCATCCACACCGAACTCGCCCCCTGGATTGGCCAGGGACGGGTCGCCGATTACATTCCCGAACTCGCGAAAGTGCCCGCCGACAAGTTCGGGATGGCCGTCGTCACACTCGATGGAAACGTTTGCACGGTCGGCGACGCGCGCGAGCGCTTCTCGATCCAGAGCATCTCGAAGCTGTTCGCGTGCACGCTCGCGTTCCAGCTGCTGGGCGACGACCTGTGGGAACGGGTCGGCCGCGAGCCGTCCGGCAACGCATTCAACTCGCTGGTCCAGCTCGAGAGCGAGCGCGGCAAGCCGCGCAACCCGTTCATCAATGCGGGGGCGCTGGTCGTCACCGACGTGCTGTGCCGGCGTTTCGTGAAGGCCGAGACGGCGCTCGTCGAATTCGTGCGGCGGCTGATCGGCGCGAACGACATCGACTACGATTCGCGCGTCGCGACGTCGGAGTTGCAGCATGCGGAGCGCAACCGCGCGATGGCGCATTTCATGGCGAGCTTCGGCAACATGCAGATGCCGCCGGATACGGTGATCGACGCGTATTGCCGGCAGTGTGCGATCGAGATGAACTGCGTCGAGCTGGCGAGCGCGGCGCTGTTTCTCGCGAATGGCGGGGTCGCGCCGGTGACCGGCGAGCGGATCGTGGATTCGAGTTCCGCCAAGCGGCTGTCGGCGTTGATGCTGACCTGTGGCACTTACGATGCGGCGGGGGATTTTGTGTATCGCGTCGGGTTGCCGGCGAAGAGTGGTGTCGGTGGCGGGATCGTGGCGGTGCTGCCCGGGGAAATGGCGGTTTGTGTGTGGGCGCCGGGGCTCGATGCTAATGGGAACTCGTTGGCGGGGACGCTGGCGTTGGAGTGGTTGACGACTTATTCGGGAAGGTCGATTTTTTGAGGGGGTGAGCAGAAGCACGCTTCATCTGGCGCAACGGCGGTCGATTCATATCTGCGTGGCCCGCTCGATTTCGGAATTCGGCCATTGGCAGCCGCCCCGAAACAGTCACATGGCTTGCCCGGTACCGAACGTTCGACATGGGCGTGGAAGGTGCCCTTGTATTGCCCGGCTACCGGAGCATGCTGATCTGTAGTGGCAAAGCGCCACCACGTGCGAATTGTCGCAGACCCAATTCACTCGGCCACAGATTACGTTTTCTAGTCGCGCCGCAGATTTGCGGACGCGGCTTTCAGCACGTCTGCGAAAGTGGTTGCGGCACGAGTTCGCCCCGTTCCTTTCGGCCACAACAAACCGAGTTTTCGAGACAACTCCGGATGCGTGACGGGTATCAAGTTGACGCGTTCGAAGCCGGAACCAGCACGTTCCGGAACGATAGTTGCAAGTTGCCCTTCTGCGGCAACTGCCAGAAGCGACTCCGTGGTATCCATTTCCACAACTACCCTCGACTGGACGCCGGCAGTTTTGAACGCCTCTTCGATCAGGGTGCGCGTCGAGAATTTTGGTGTCAGCAGCGCAAGGGGAATTGAATCGAGCGCTTTCCATTGGACCCGGCGCCTCTGTGCGAAGGGGTGGCTCCGGCCGACAGCAAGGACAAGTCGCTCCGTGAAGAGATACTCGGATTCGACATCGTCCCGCGAAGCTGGATGGAAGGCGAGACCGAGATCGAGTGTTCCGAGTGCCAGTTTCTCCTCGAGCTCAGTTGCGAGTAGATCCTCAACTACGATCCGGACCTTCGGATACTGCTGATTAAAGGACGAGACCGCTCGAGGTAGAAATGACAGCGGAAATATCGGGATCGCACCCAAGGTAAAGGTGCCCGCGTTGAGCTCGTTCAGTTCCTGTAGGGCACGTCTTGCTCGTATCGTTTCATTGCAAGTGCGTGCGGCATAGTCGCGGAAAACCCGGCCGGCCTGTGTAAGGCGAATGCCACGCCCGACTCGATCGAACAGAGCAATTCCCAGTTCCTCTTCGAGTTGCCGAAGGGCGTGCGATAGCGTGGATTGCGCGACGCACATTGTTTCGGCCGCACGGGAAAGGTTGTTGAGTTCGACGATGGCCAGAAAATAGCGAAGGTGGCGCAGTTCCATATGTCTCCCAGTGGGCTTAGGCAGACGCAGCAGCATCGATCGACGCTGTCGAATGATTTTATCGAATCAATTCATTTTCCCGATCGTCGATACCTCCGTATTATTCCCCGTCGACACAGCCTCGATATCCGCATCGACAACGAGCGGGCTCGTCGCAAGTGGCAGATGTACGTCACGGAAAGGCAATTCAACTGACGGCACCAGGACCGTCAGTCTCACCTCTGGAGCACCTGATGAGCGTCACCATTGTGCGGCACCCTACCCCCGCGTATCTCGAAGAATCGTGGGCACGCGAATTTTCGGAAGCAATCGAGATCCCTGCATGCGCGACAACCATTACGTTGAGCGGGATAGGCGCACTGCCGTCGAACCTCGATGCCGAGCCGCACACGATCGACTATTTCGGTGATATACAAACACAGACTAAAAGTGTGCTGGATCAAATCCAGCGAATCCTCGAAAGAAAAGGGTATGCATTGGGGGATGTGATTGCCGTGCAAGCGCTTTTCGTCGCTAATCCCGCGAGCGGCGGTGCCCCGGACTACGAGCGTTTCTCGAGTGTCTATGCTGAATATTTTGGTTCGGCCGTGCAACCAAACCTGCCGGTCCGAACTCGCGCACAGGTAGTTGGGCTTGTCGAGCCCGGCTGGCTGGTCGAGGTGACCGTGACAGCAGCGAAGGTCACGAATGCCTGATCGCGCTACTTTCAATCCGACGCATTTGTTTATCGATTCCGCAACATTGTCGACAATCCTGACACGTCGGTGAGCGGCCCTCTTGTGGCCAATCTCGGACGCCAAAGGAGGCGTGCCGCTCGCCCGTCGGTCTGTGCCGAAGGAATCACATGAGAGCCATATTTCCTGAACACATGCGCTCAGGGGCTTGAGCAATTGGCAACCTACACCAGCGGTTCAATATTCTGATCCGGTCGCCATCGGTTTACATTCACGGAGTGCGGGGACGCTGGCGTTGGAGTGGTTGACGACTTATTCGGGAAGGTCGATTTTTTAGAGCCGGGCGAAGTCAGACATGGTTAATTCAGCTGCAAAAGCAGTAACACAATCGAAACTCCAAAGGCGTGCGGATAAGCAACGCACGCTTGGCGAATCGCCCGGACCACGGTGTTTTCAATAGCGGCCCCCGACACATAAGCTATGCTCGCTGCACATCTGCCCGACATCAGGGTCTGGTCGATACGGACAGCACTTCAACGAGGATCGTGGCAGAAACTGATCAAACGGAGACTCGATCGTGGCGTTATACGGGATATCAGACTGGGCGATTCTGTTTTTTCTGGCGCTTGCCGCCACCATACCGGTCACGCTGATCGTCGCGGCCTTCGGGTTAAACAGTCGCGTTCGAGCGCATAAGACATGGAGACGCGGCGTCGTATTTCTCTGCTGCCTGGTGTTCGTGCAGGCTATCGCATTTGCCAACCATCGTTCAATTGCTGACAGCTATGACCATGCTATAAGCGCCTGGTACACCCACCACCTCACACGGGCAACGGTATTTGACGGAATGACGTTTCCGCCCGGCTCAACGGTCGTTCTCGAAGTGAATTCACCCCATTCGGTCAAAAGCGGCACCGTCCCGTCGAACACACCGCTTCTGGGACTGAACGTGAGCGGCGACTTCTACGTGCTACGTTCCGACGACAGCACGAGCTACATTAATTACGGGACGCTTGCGAAGCCGGCGTCGATCGGCGGGATCGAGTGTGCACCCGGCCAATTTACACATCGTAAGGAGCGCACCTTCTTCGACCACGAAAAATATCTGGACGACGTGGAGTGCACGCTTGCCTCCGGGTTTCGAGACCGCGAACTCGATCTCCCTGCTGGAGCCCGCGTCAAGGCGCACGCTGTCGACGGTACCGTCTCAGAGTCGATTTCGGGAGAGCTACCCCACTCGTGGAAAATTTTCGGCATTGAATGTGGTGCAGGGGCATTTGAATACGACACACTCAAACACCTCTCCTGCATCTCGGCCGTAGATCAACGTGTGGGGGACTACGAGCTACCTCGCGGGAAAACGATTAGGGTATCGAGGGACCAAGACGGCAGTCTCACGCTCTTTGAGGGGTATCGAAAAGTCGGTGAGCGTATTGCGCACCCCGGTCAGGAGTAAAGACAACTAGTGCCGTGGCAGCGGCTTGTCCGGCCCCCACCCGCGACGAATGGGCCGGTATTTTCGGCAACAACGGACACGATGTCGATCGAACGCATATCGACGCTTCCTTCAGTTTGAACGGTCGCCGCATACGTATGTTGCGTTGGACGTATTCAAATATCCTTTCTGGCAGCGACGTTGCGTGCAACGATGCGTGTCGGCCCTCGGGCAGATCCGGGCCGTGCTGATGGACCACCGGTTTCAGATTCACCGCGAACGACCGTTGGTCTCTAATTGCGGCTGCGCACAAACGTGGCGCCGGTGTGACGGAGACCACCGCGCGACGCAACAAAATGCCCCTACGAAAATCGCATCGGCAACCACCCCGATTTTCCGGTACAAATCGGGGACGCTGAAATTCCCCGCGAGCTATCGGAGACCCTCGTTCATGACTCGGCAAAACGCACCGGAAATCGCCACAACGGCCCCCCGCACGAACCCCGGCGACGCCCCATCCGCACCGATTCCCGCGATCGTGCCGTCGAGCACCGCGCTGCTCGTCATGCATTACCAGACCGACATCCTCGGCCTCTTTCCGTCGGTCGCGCCGGGTTTGCTCGCCAATACGCGCCGGCTCTGCGACGCGGCGCGGGCAAGCGGCATCGGCGTCTGGTTCGCGAACCTCCGGTTCAAACCCGGCTATCCGGAAGTCAGCCCGCGCAACAAGAACGGCCAGGGCATCAAGCAGCTCGGCCGCTTCATCGACGACGGCCCATGCCCGGAGTTGGGTCGGCAGGCCGACGAGCCGCTGATCGTCGCGCACCGCGCCAGCGTGTTCTTCGGCACCGATCTGCAAGCGCGCCTGGTCGAGCAAGGCGTCGATTCGCTGATCATGGTCGGCATCGCGTCGACGGGCGTGATGCTGTCGTCGGTCGCCCACGCGAGCGATGCGGACTTCCGCCTCTTTACGGTCAAGGATTGCTGCTACGACCCGGACCCGGTGGTTCACGAACACCTGTTCGCCACCGCCTTCGAATCGCGCACGACGGTACTGTCGCTCGAAGACGCGTTGCAGCTGCTCGCGTAAACGCACGCACGCACGCACGCGAGCGTGACAGGCCAACGTCATCCCCCGAGTCGACCTGCAGGGTGACGGCCACCAGCCCCGGCTGCCGTGGTCGAGCGTCCCGCCGAACCCGTAACGGGCGACGGCGTGCGCGATGCCGCGCGCGCCGCCCCCTTCTTCCGCGTTACTTCGCGATAAACACACCCGAAGTCGGGCACGTGCCCTGCGTATTGCCGTCGGTCACGAGCGACGCGGCGCTCGGGAACTGCGCGGTCGCATTGGTCTTCACCGCGATCCACGCTTCGGTGAAATAGCTGACGCCATTCGTCTTCGTGCACTTCAGCGACACCGCGCTGCGCGTGTTGCTGCCGAACGCGCCTTCGAATGCGGACAGCAACTGATTACGCGTGACCGTCTTGCCCGCATTAGCCTGCAGGAACGCGTTGAACGACGTATTGCCGAGCCGGCTGATCATGCCGGACGCCTGGTTCCAGTACGCATCGGGCGTCGCCGAGTTCGAGCAGGTGCCGTGCTTGAACCATTCGTGCTTGTCGAGGCACGACGCAACGCCCGGCATGTACGTCGACAGCGTGTTGCGGGTCGCGCTGCTGATCGGGTAGGCGTCCATGCTGCACCACTGGTGCGCGTTGTCGAGGTCGATGTCGTTCTGCGGCACGCCGCAGTAGAACGGCTGGTTGCCGTCATAACGATTCGGCCACAGGCCATGCAGCGACAGGCTCGTCGCCGCATACGAGCCGGCGAGGTTCGTGCATTCCGGCGTGTCGTGCGACGCGCAGAAGCCGGGCTCCCACGATGCGGCGAGCAACAGGTAGTCGTAGCTGGTCTGCGCGGCGGCGTGCAGCGACACGGAAGCAACGGCGAGTGCGGCAGCGGCGCGGGCGAGCGTCTTGAGCATGGCGTGTTTCCTCGGAAAAGGCATGCGGTCGCGGGATGCGCCGCACGGTTGTCGAATGTCCGACCGCGATTGTTGCCGTCGCAACGTGGCACGAATGTGAAGGTGGACGAAAGAATGCGCGGGTCGCCGCCGAGCCGGTTACAACCGGTACCGGTACCAGCGGTTGCCTTCCGCCGCACGCGACGCCGGCGTACCGTGTCGCCACCCTCATCCTGCAACGGAGCATCGCCATGGTGACCGCGACACGGCTCGGCAAGCCATATTGCGTCGAGATCGGCAACGGGCGCAGCGTCGTGCGCTCGGACACGCACAAGGACGGCCAGGGCGGCGACGCCGGCATGCGGCCGCACGAACTGCTCGAAAGCGCGCTCGCGGCCTGCGTCTGCATGTCGATCGACCTGGCCGCACGACGCGCGGGCGTGACGCTGCCCGCTTGCACGGCGGACGTCGCCGTCGATCGCCTCGACCACGAAACGGGCTTCGACATCGCACTGCGCTTCGCGGTGCCGCTGTCGCACGCGCAGCAGACACTCGTGCGCGACGCGGTGCAGGCTTCTCCGGTCGCCCGGACGCTCGGCAGGCCGATACGGGTCAGGCCGGCCACGATCGTCAGCGGCTGACCGTCACGGCGCGCCGGACTCGGCACGATCGACGGCCGCGCGTCGATGAACACACGACAGGCATCCGTGGCGAACAGGCACTCACGACCCGGTGCCGAGCTGTGTGCACGCGCGGGCGGACGCTTCGGGGCCTTCGAGCGCGAGGATCTGCCACACGCCGATGCTGACGCGCTGGCGCGCCGCCGTCGACGCATCGGCCAGCAATGCCTCGACGCGCGGCGCCGCGTCCGGCGCCTGCTGCTTCAACGCCGCGTGATGCCGCGCACGCGATGCCGGTTCGGATTCGTACACGTCGCACAGGCGCACCATGCCGGCGAGACCGGCAACGTCGTCGTCCTTGTCGATCGCGCGCGGCTCGACAGGCGCGAGCCCCTTGCGCTCCGCCGCCGGCAGCTTGTTGCGCGCGCCTTCGTCGATCGACACGGCGGATGCCGGCGGCAGGCCGCCGATCGCCGCGACGATCCGGCTGCCCGCGGCAATCATGTCGCCCTGGCACGCGATCTTCTCCGCGGCCGCGACGTTCGAGCAGAACGACACCGAGGTGCGGTACACGTCGTCGCTCATGTGCGGCACTTCGTCCGCGCTCGCCTGCGCGAAACCGGCGCTCGTCAGCGCCAGCACGGCGGGAATCAGGATGCGGAATGCGCTCGTCTTGTTCATTGTTGTTCGTATCTGTGGGTTCTTGTGGCGGGCAACATCGCCGGGCCGCGCAGTGGCGGCCTCAGTGGCGCCGGGCCCTCGTCCGGCGGCACGCGGTCACTTCAACGACGCGGCCTCCGATCCGCCTGGCGACAGCGCCGCGTTGTCCTGCTCGCGCCACGTGCGGCGCGACTCCATGATCGCCTTCACGGCCGAGCGCGCGACCTTCCACCACGCGAACGGCCGCGGGTCGGCAAGCATGCTGAGCGCGCGCGCATAGTCGAGCGTGAGCCCGGGCGTCCATGCCATCGTCACCGCGCGCTTGCGGATCTGCGCGGCAACCCACAGCTCGGGCGTGAGCAGCAACCGCACGAACGCGCCCCATCCGGCGCGCGCCCCCTTCAGCCGCCACACCGCGCCGTCGAGCGCGGCTTCGAGTGCGTTCGACACGGTGCTCGAGCAGTTGCGGTGCGTGAGGTTGTACGTCACGTTCTGCCGGTACGACGACCAGAACGCGTCCAGCTTCGCCGGATCGTAGTTGCGGATCCGCACGCGCACGGTCGACGGGCACCATGCCTTCGACTCGGTCGCGTAGTCGGGCTGGAACAGGCCCGGCACGTCGTTTTCGCGGGTTGCACGCAGGATGCGCGTGAATTCGTCCGGAGAACGATCGATTTCGACGCCCGGATACAGGCTGATATAGATGCCCTCCGGCGATTCCAGTGCCGCGTGCCCGGTCGAGATCACGCCGTTGACGTCCACCGCCGCGATATAACGGTCGATCACCGGGTAGCGTTGCGCTTCGGCTTTCGACGTGCCGGTCGGCGTCCACACGTGCACAGTGAGCGCATGCTCGCCGTCGGCGGGCGGGCCGTCCCATTCGGATTGGGAAAAATGCGGCAGGTCGCGCGCATCGTCGAGGTCCGGTGCGAGTGCCGGCGCCGGCGAGGTCGCGAACGCCGGATTGCGCGTCAGTCGCCGCACGCGTGCGGCGAGGCTCAGCATGTGCATCCCGCCGAATATCAGCAGCAGGCCGAGGCAGTACGGCACGGTGCCCACGTAGTGGGTCGGGTACGGCTGGTAGAAGAAGATCGCCAGCAGGATTTCGACGACGCCCCACGCGAAGGCGACGTTCCAGCGGCGATAGCGCACCATCCACGCGGCGGTGCACTGCAGCAGCCCGTCGACGAGGAACAGCGTGCCGAAGATCATCGACAGCAGGAAATGGCCGTGATGATGCCCCGCGAACACGAGCCCGGCGGCCACCACGACCGCGATCCCCTTCACGTAGCGCAGGACGCGCTGCCCGCCGACGCCGCTGCCGGCCACCGCGAGCGTCGCGAGCCCCTCGATCAGGAACAGCCACGCGAAGATCTGGATCGGAAAATGCAGCGCGCCGTCGAGCGCGTCGACGAAGATCACCACACCCGCGCCGACCCACACCCAGCCAAGTGCGGTCAGCCCGCGCCAGCGGGTGCGCAAGTATTCGATGCCCAGCAGCAGCAAGACCAGTCGTACCATCGCGCCCTCTCGTGATTTTTTTGGGACACGCGCTGGCCACGCGGGTCCTGTCGTTTCGACCGAGCGTCGAGCGACGCACCGGCCGAAAAGCGGTCATTCATGCCGGCGCGTCATGCCTCGACATGACCGTTGGCGGCCGGTACGCCTCCGCACTGGCCGAATAATAAGATATGGCGGAGGCGGTTGAAAGCGCGACGAAAACGTTGGCGGCGGGTCGGGAGAGCGCAGCATGCCGCCGGACAGGGCCGGATTGCGAGCGCTGCCCAGGCAGATTTCCCGTTCGACAACGCGCGGCGGATACGCGAGAATCCGGCTTCCGAGGGCGTCAAAAGACCAAACCGCACAAGACGGGACGAGACCATGACCATATCGATCGCACGCCGACGGTGGCTCGCCGCCGCATTTGCCGCGGGCTGCGTCGCGCTGCCGGGCTGTCACAAGCCGCAGGCGCAAGCCGAGCCACCGCCATCCGAGGATCAGCTGTTCAAGTCGGGGCTGGTACGGGACGCGCCGTACGACGAAGTGGTATCCGGCTTCATGACCACCGCAGACCATACGAAGCTGGTCGTGCTGGGGCGCCCCGTGCACTTCGTCCTCGATCTGCCGGACACGCTGCGGTCGGCCTTGTCGTCCCGCTACCGGGCGTCGCTGCGTTGGTCGTTTACCGAATTCCAGGCGATCGGCGGGCATGTCAAAGGCCATTACCGTGTCGTGCTGCCGGATGGCGCTTCGGCAATCGATCGGCTGGCAGCGGTCGCGCACGGGTACGTCGCCGTGCGGGACGGTTTCGCGCTCGAGGGCAATATCGCCGGTATGCGTTATTCCACCCAGGGTTTCGACATACCGCCGAAGGTCGCCGCCCAGTTGCTCGACCGGCCGTACACGATCCCTGCCCGGCATGTGACAACCGCACTGGCGGGCCTGAATCTCACGATGCAACCCACGCCGATCACCGCCACCGCCGATGGCGATCTCGTCGTCGGCGGCGCGGCACTGGTTCCGGTCGAACTCGTCGTGCTTCAGGCGCCGCAGGAATGACGATTCCATCCACCGCAGCCGCCACGCGACGCACACACCGAACGGAGCATCGCCATGTCTGCCTCACCGCTACACACGCCGCCACTCGGCCCGCAACTCAAGCGCTGGCGTGCGCTGCACCGCGTGAAACAGAGCCACGCGGCGGAACTGTTCGGCGTGGCGCAATCGACGATCTCGCGCTGGGAAGCCGGCCTGCAACAGATGTCGCCCGGCGAACGCGCGACGGCCGAACGGCTGCTCGCCGCGCGCCTCGATTCCGCGGGCGATCACGCGCTTGCGCGGCTCGTCGCGGGCAGCGCGGGCCGCATGCATCTCGTGTGCGACCTCACGCACCGGCTGCTCGCCTGTTCGCCTGCGCGTGCAGCCGAATTCTCGCAACCGCTGTCGATGCTGCTCGGCACGTCGCTGTGGCGCTATGCGACGCCGGAAATCGTCCGCATGGAAACCGCGCTCGATACGCTCGGCTGGCATGATCGCGCGGGACCGCCGAGCGTCGAATTCGACACCGGCGCGAATGCGTCGCGCGTCGTGCCAATCCGCGGCAGCCTGTGCCGGTGGACACGGATGACGTTGTCGGACGGGTCGGCCGCGCGGCTCGTGGAAACGCTGTAGTACGACCCCGCGCATATTTCATGCGTGGACGAACCGTGCGTGGCCGCCTTACGCTTGACGGCTCATCGCACGGACACCGACCATGAATCCCGATACGATCCACGCGCGGCTCGCGTTCCTGCGCGAAGCCGAACGCCTGAAGGATGTGCTGCGCAGCGGCCACACGTCGGCCGGGCGCGCGGAAAGCACCGCCGAGCATAGCTGGCGGCTGTGCCTGATGGCACTCGTATTCGCCGACGCGCTGCCCGGCATCGACACGCTGAAGCTGCTGAAGCTGTGCGTCGTCCACGATCTCGGCGAGGCGCTGCACGGCGACATCCCCGCGATCGAGCAGGCCGCGCACCCCGACAAGAGCACGCACGAACGCGACGACCTGCTGACGCTGACCGCGCCGCTCGATCCGGCACAGCGCGACGAGATCGTCGCACTGTGGGATGAATACGAAGCGGCCGCGTCGCCGGAAGCGCGCGCGGCAAAAGCGTTCGACAAGCTGGAGACGATCCTGCAGCACACCCAGGGCCGCAATCCGCCCGGTTTCGACTACGCGTTCAATCTCGGCTACGGCCGCCGCTATACCGACGCCGCACCGCTGTTCAGCGCGATCCGCGACATCGTCGACGCCGACACGCAACGCCGGATCGACGCGAGCGGGCAGCACGCGTAAGCTCGCGGAACCGGGCGCGCGACACCGCGCACCCAGCCCGCACGAGGCCCTACGCATGACGCAGAACATCTACGACGACCCGGCCTTCTTCGAAGGCTACAGCCGCCTGAACCGCTCGATCCACGGACTCGACGGCGCCCCCGAATGGCCCGCGCTGCGCGCGCTGCTGCCCGACCTGCACGGTCGCCGCGTGCTCGACCTCGGCTGCGGCTACGGATGGTTCAGCCGCTGGGCCGCCGGCCAGGGCGCGGCAAGCGTGCTCGGCATCGACGTGTCCGAGCGCATGCTCGAACGTGCGGCATCGAGCGCCGCGCATCCGGCGATCACGTACCGCCGCGCCGACCTCGAAACGCTCGCGCTGCCGGATGCCGCGTTCGATGTCGCGTACAGTTCGCTCGCGTTCCATTACATCGCAGACCTCGATACCTTGTTCCGCACGCTCCATCGTGCGCTCGTGCCGGGCGCGCGGCTCGTGTTCTCGATCGAGCATCCGGTCTATACGGCGCCGCGCCGGCCCGGTTTCGTCGTCGACGCGCAGGGCAACCGCTCGTGGCCGCTCGACGGCTATCAGCGCGAAGGCGAACGCGTGACCGACTGGCTCGCGCCGGGCGTCGTCAAGCAGCACCGCACGCTCGGCACGCTCGTGAACCTGCTGATCGGCAGCGGCTTCACGCTCACGCACCTGGACGAATGGGGGCCGACGCAGGAACAGGTCGATGCCCTGCCCGCGCTCGACGAGGAACGCGACCGGCCGATGATGGCACTCGTCGCCGCGCAGCGATAACGCGGAGCGCGGTACGCACGCGGGCCGTCGTCCGCAGACTTCACAGATCGCAACAATGACGCCGCGCGGCCCCCGCTCCGGCGCGGCGTCCGCACAATTCAGCACAATTTCCACACGATTTGTCGTGAATTCCTCGCTTACCATGAGCGCCTGATTCGAATCGGCACGCCCGCGCGATGCGTACGCGGATTCCGTCGCGGGCGACACGCCCTGCATGCGACGCCGGCCGGATCGTCCCGGTCGGCCGCACGCATCGCCGGCGCCCGCTTCATCCTCGCTGCGCTCTCATGACTCAGAAGACCCATCGCCGCCGGCGCATCGTGCTGGCTTCCCTCGCCGTCGTCGCGATCGCCACCGGTGTCACGCTGAAGGCGTGCGCACCCGACAAGCATCCGCAATACCTGTCCGCGCCCGTCTCGCGCGGCGACCTCGAAAACGCGGTGCTGGCCACCGGTGCGCTGCAGGCATTCAGGCAGGTCGACGTCGGCGCACAAGTCTCGGGGCAGTTGAAATCGCTGAAGGTCAAGCTCGGCGACAAGGTCACGAAGGGCCAGTGGCTCGCCGAGATCGACCCCGTGCTCTCGGAAAACGCGCTGCGCCAGGCACGCGCCAGCGAAGAAAGCCTGCGCGCGCAGCAGCAATCGACCGCCGCGCAACTCACGCAGGCGGAACTCGCGTTCCGGCGCCAGCAGGCCATGCTGCCCGACGACGCGACGTCGCGCGAGTCGTTCGAAGCCACGCGCGCGACGCTCGACGTGCAGCGCGCGACGCTCGCGTCGCTCGCCGCGCAGATCCGCTCGGCCCGCATCCAGATCGAGACCGCGCAGGCCAACCTCGGCTACACGCGCATCGTCGCGCCGATCGACGGCCAGGTCGTCGCGATCGTCACGCAGGAAGGCCAGACGGTGATCGCGCAACAGCAGGCGCCGGTGATCCTGAAGCTCGCGGATCTCGACACGATGACCGTGAAGGCGCAGGTGTCGGAAGCCGACGTGATCCGCGTGAACGCCGGCCAGACCGCGTATTTCACGATCCTGGGCGAACCGGACAGGCGCCACTACGGCAAGCTGCGCGCGATCGAGCCGGCGCCGCAGAACTACGCCGAAACGCAAGGCGCGCTCGGCGGCGGCGCGGGCGGCGGCGCGAAACCGAATTCAGCGGTGTTCTACAACGCGTTGTTCGAGGTGCCGAATCCCGAGCACCGGCTGCGCATCTCGATGACCGCGCAGGTCAACATCGTGCTCGGCAACGCGCGCAACGCGCTCAGCATTCCGGCCGCCGCGCTCGGCGAGAAACGCAAGGACGGCACCTACGCGGTGCGCGTGCTGCGCGCCGACGGCAGCACGGAAACGCGCAACGTCCGTATCGGCATCAACAACAACGTGCGCGTCGAAGTGCTGGCCGGCCTGAAGGACGGCGAACGCGTGGTGATCGGCGAAGCGTCCGCGGACGACCACGCGCCGCTGGCGGACGTGGTGTGACGATGAGCCAGCCCCTGCTGAAACTCTCCGCCGTCACACGACGCTTTCCGGCCGGCGACAAGGACGTCGTCGTGCTGAACAACGTCAACCTGTCGATCCACGCGGGCGAGATCGTCGCGATCGTCGGCGCATCGGGCTCCGGGAAGTCGACGCTGATGAACATCCTCGGCTGCCTCGACCACCCGAGCGAAGGCACCTACACGGTCGGCGGACGCGACACGCACATGCTCGACAGCGACGAGCTCGCGCAACTGCGTCGCGAGCACTTCGGCTTCGTGTTCCAGCGCTATCACCTGCTGCCGCACGTCGATGCCGTCGCGAACCTCGAAATGCCCGCGATCTATGCCGGCACGCCGCGCGCGGAGCGGCACGCGCGTGCACGCGAGCTGCTCGCGCGCCTCGGGCTCGCGGATCGCGCGCACCATCGCCCCGGGCAACTGTCCGGCGGCCAGCAGCAGCGCGTGAGCATCGCACGCGCGCTGATGAACGGCGGCCACGTGATCCTCGCCGACGAACCGACCGGCGCGCTCGACACGAAAAGCGGCCAGGACGTGATCCGCATCCTGCACGAGCTGAACGCGCTCGGCCACACGATCGTCATCGTCACGCACGACAAGGCCGTCGCGCGCCATGCGCGGCGCATCATCGAGATCAGCGACGGCGAGATCGTCGCCGACCGGCCGAACCGCCACCATGCGGAAGCCCTCGCGGAAGCAGCCGCGGGCGCAGATGCAGCGGAAGCGAGCGAAGCGGAAACCGGCACACCATCCACCCGCGATCGTCACGACACGCTGTCGCCGCCCGCGGCAGTCGCGCCCGACCCGCAGGCCGATGCCGCCCCGCGCGTGCGCCGCTTCGCGGCCGGCTCCGGACGCTTCGCCGAGGCCTGCCGGATGGCGTGGATCGCACTCGTGTCGCACCGGCTGCGCACGCTGCTGACGATGCTCGGCATCATCATCGGCATCACGTCGGTCGTGTCGATCGTCGCGATCGGCGAAGGCGCGAAGCGCTACATGCTCGACGAGATCGGCAGCATCGGCACGAACACGATCAACATCTACCCGGGCACCGACTGGGGCGACAGCCGCGCCGATGCGATCCAGACGCTCGTGCCCGCCGACGTCGCCGCGCTCGCCGAGCAGCCGTATGTCGACAGCGCGACGCCCGAAACGTCGCGCACGCTGCTGCTGCGCTACCGCAACGTCGACGTGAACGCGCTCGTGAGCGGCGTCGGCGACCGCTTCTTCCAGGCGCGCGGGATGCGTTTGGCGCTCGGTGTCGCATTCGATGAGGATGCAGTGCGCCGCCAGGTGCAGGTGGCCGTGATCGACCAGAACACGCGCCGCAAGCTGTTCGGCGCGACGCGCAACCCGATCGGCGAAGTGATCCTGGTCGACAACGTGCCGTGCGTGGTGATCGGCGTGACGGCGGACAAGAAGAGTGCATTCGGCAGCGTGAAGAGCCTGAACGTATGGGTGCCGTACACGACCGCGAGCGGGCGCCTCTTCGGGCAGCGTTATCTCGACAGCATCACCGTGCGCGTGCGCGACGGGCAGCCGAGCGCCGCCGCCGAAAAAAGCCTCGAAACGCTGATGAAGCAGCGCCACGGCCGCAAGGACTTCTTCACGTACAACATGGACAGCGTCGTGAAGACCGTCGAGAAGACCGGCCAGTCGCTGACGCTGCTGCTGTCGTTGATCGCCGTGATCTCGCTCGTCGTCGGCGGGATCGGCGTGATGAACATCATGCTGGTGTCGGTTACCGAGCGCACGCGCGAAATCGGCATCCGGATGGCGGTCGGCGCGCGCCAGTCCGACATCCTGCAGCAGTTTCTCGTCGAGGCCGTGCTGGTCTGCCTGCTCGGCGGCACGATCGGCATCGCGCTGTCGTTCGGGCTCGGCGCGCTGTTCTCGATGTTCGTCGCGCAGTGGAAGATGGTGTTCTCGGCCGGCGCGATCGTGACCGCGTTCGTCTGCTCGACGCTCACCGGTGTGATATTCGGCTTCATGCCCGCGCGCAACGCATCGCGGCTCGATCCGATCGATGCGCTCGCGCGCGACTGACGCAAGGCCCGCCATGACGCATTCCTCACCGTTTCAGCGCCTCGGCGCATTCGCATGCGCGGCCGCGCTGCTCGCCGGCTGCGCGGGCGCGCGCCATGATCCGCTGCCCGCCGTCG
Organism: Burkholderia sp. Bmkn7; assembly: GCF_041103175.1. Taxonomy (NCBI): domain Bacteria; kingdom Pseudomonadati; phylum Pseudomonadota; class Betaproteobacteria; order Burkholderiales; family Burkholderiaceae; genus Burkholderia; species Burkholderia sp. Bmkn7. The sequence goes on from NZ_JBGCUH010000002.1 coordinate 3,050,234, forward strand.
CGATACCCGCGAACTGGGCGGCGCCGGTTTCCGCCGACGCACCGGCCACGACGCGCGACTGGTGGCGCAGCTTCGGCGATCCGCAACTCGACACGCTGATCGACGACGCGCTGCGCGCCAACAACGACCTCGCGATCGCGGCGATCCGCGTGTACCGCGCGCAACTGCAGGCCGGGCTCGCGAATACGAACCTGACGCCCAACGTGACGCTCGGCGCGAACGGTGCCGTGTCGCGCACGCTCGATACGCACCAGATGAGCCGGTCGAGCAACGCGAACGCTTCGCTCAGCTATGAAATCGACCTGTGGGGCCGGCTGGCCGCGCTGCGCGACGCCGCGCGCTGGGAAGCCGACGCGACGGCCGCCGATCTCGAAGCCGCGCGGCTGTCGCTGATCGGCACGACCGCGTCGCTGTACTGGCGGATCGGCTTCCTGAACCGGCAGATCGCGCTCGGCGACGCGAACATCGCGTATGCGGTCCGCACGCTCGCGGTCGTCCGGTCACGACACACGGCCGGCGCCGTGTCGGGGCTCGACCTTGCGCAGGCCGAACAAAGCCTCGCCACGCAACGGGCCGCGCAGACACGCCTGATCCAGCAGCGTACCGAGAACCGTCACGCCCTCGCGATCCTGTTCGACCGGCCGCCACAACAGCGCGCGGCCGAACCGCCGACGCTGCCCGACGCGCCGCCGCCGGAAGTGGCGGCCGGCCTGCCGGCCAGCCTGCTCGGCCGGCGCCCCGACTTGCGCGCGGCGGAATTCAGGCTGCGCGAATCGCTCGCACAGGTCGACGCGACACGTACCAGTTTCTACCCGACCTTCACGTTGACCGGCGCGGCCGGTACGTCGAGCACGAGCCTCGAGCGCGTGCTCGCGAATCCGGTCGGCACGCTCGGGCTCGGCCTCGCCCTGCCGTTCATCCAGTGGAACACGATGCAGCTGCAGATCAAGGTGTCGAAGACGCAGTACGAGGAGGCCGTCGTCGGGTTCCGGCAGAAGCTCTACACGGCACTCGCGGAAGTCGAGAACGCGCTGTCGGCGCGCGTCCAGCTCGAACGCGAGGCCGAACAGCGCGCGCTGTCGCTCGAACAGGCGCAGCGCGCGGAACGGCTCGCCGCCGCGCAGTTCGCGGCCGGCGCGACCGCCGTGCAACCGTGGCTCGACCAGCAGCAGCGGCTGCGCGATGCGCAAAGCGCCGACGAACAGACGCGGCTGGACCGGCTCAACAATCAGATGACGCTGTACCGCGCGCTCGGCGGCGGGATGTCCTGACCGGCCCGCGCACCGGGCCGGCCGCCCCTGCCCCGCCAGCCACGGGCGGCGTCATTCGCACACGGCCGCCCCGCGCCGCGCCGGCGCGAACGCCACCGCGCTCGCCGTCGCGAGCACGGCCACGCCGGCCGCGCCGTACACCATCACCCAGCCGAACCCATGCACGAGCGCCGCATGCAACGCCGCGCCGGTCGGGTCGGCCTGTGCGAGCGCCGGTGCGATCTCGTGCAGCCCGTCGGTTCGCCCGGAAGCAATCTCCTGCGCGAGCCGGCGCAGCGCCCCGTCGCCGATCGTGCCCGCGACACCGCCCTTCAGGCTCGCGACGATCCCCGCGACCAGCACGAAGCCCATGGCCGCGATATTCAGTGCGAGCGAGATCATCCGCGCGCTCATGTCGATGCCCGACGCCATCCCCGCCCGCGCGCTCGGCACCGCACCCGTCGTCGTATTGGTCACCGGCGTGTTCGTGAGCCCGAGCCCGATGCCGGCGATCACGCAGCCGGGCAGCATCGTCACCCAGCTTGCGTGGTCGGCCGCGCTGCCGATCCGCATCAGCACAAAACCGGCGGCAATCGTGAACAAGCCGCCCGGGATCACGACGCCCGGCCCGTAGCGCAGCGCGAGCCGTTCGCCGAACGGCGGCGCGACCAGCGTCGGCAGCGTGTACGCGAGCAACGCGAGGCCGGCCGTCACGCTGTCGTAGCCGAGCGCGACCTGAAACCAGATCGGCAGGTAGATCATGAACGGCCAGAAGCTGAAGTTCATCCCCATCGAGCCGAAGATCGCGCCGGTGAACGCGCGGATCCGGAACACCGAGAAGTCGAACATCGGCCGCGCGCTCACGCGTTCCGCGAGGAAGAAGCCGGCCACCGCCAGCACGGTCGCGCCGAGCACGCCGAGGCCGGCGGCACTCGTCAGCCCGAGTTCCGCACTTTGCGTGATGTAGAAGGCCAGGCCGAGCACCGCGAGCGACAGCGTGACGATGCCCGCCACGTCGAGGCTGCCCGCGTGCGGATCGCGCGACTCCTGCACTGCGCCGCCGATCAGCGCGAGCGCGACGGCCGCGAGCGGTGCATGAACGAGGAACACCCACGGCCAGTTCGCCAGCGCGACGATCGCGCCGCCGACGATCGGCCCGAAACCGAGCCCGATGCCGAACACGATCCCCCAGATCCCGAATGCGCGGCCGCGCTCGCGGCCCTCGCGGAACTGGTGCGACAGCACCGCAATCTGGCAGATCAGCATCGCGCCGCCGCTGGCGCCCTGCAGCAGCCGGCCCGCGACGAGCACCGGCACGTTCGGCGCGAGCCCGCACAGCAGCGACGTCGCGCCGAACAGCAGGGTGCCAATCACGTACACGCGCTTGCGGCCGAACCGGTCGGCGAGCGTGCCGGCCGCCATCAGCACGGTCGTACACGCGATCGTGTACGCGTTCATGATCCACTGCATGCCGTTGAAATCGCCATGCAGCACGTGTTCGAGCGTCGGCAGGATCACCGGCACGCTCGAGATTTCGAGGCCGAACATCAGCGACGTGAGACAGACGGCCGCGAGCGCGACCGCATTCCTGCGGGAGTCGGATAGCGTCATGCGTATTGCGCGGCGGCCCGGCAACGGGCCGCGCGCCTCCAGATGAGAAGGATGGGTCGCGCGCGGCCGGCAACGCACGCTGAACCGGAATCGGTACTATAGTGAGAATTCCCATCCCCATTGACGCAAGCATTTCTCCAGACTGGGGAACCATAGGACTCAATCACCCCTCCTTCCGATGACCGACAGACTCGACGGCGTGACGACTTTCGTCCAGGTAGTGGAATCGGGCAGCTTCGCGCTCGCGGCGGAGCGGCTCGACATGACGCGTTCGGCCGTCGGCAAGGCGGTCGCGCGGCTCGAGAAGCGGCTCGGTGCGCGGCTGCTGCAGCGCACGACGCGCAGCCAGAGCCTGACCGACGACGGCCAGGCGTACTACGACCGCTGCGTGCGCGCGCTGGCGGAACTGGAAGCGGCGGAGGCCGACCTCGACTGCGGCCGCAACGAGCCGCGCGGCAAGCTGCGCCTGAGCGTGCCGCTCGCGTTCGGGCACCACTGCGTGACGCCCGTCGTGCTCGATCTCGCACGCACCTACCCGGATCTGCGGATCGACGTGTCGATCACCGACCGTTTCGTCGATCTCGTCGAGGAAGGCATCGACCTCGCGGTGCGGATCGGCACGCTCGCGGACAGCACGAGCCTCGCGGTGCGGCGGCTCGGCACGCAATACGGGAGCCTCGGCGCGGCGCCGTCGTATCTCGCGCGCCACGGGATGCCGAAGACGCTCGACGACCTGAAGCATCATCGGACGATCGCGTATTCCCGCTCGGGGGTCGTTCAACCGTGGGACTTGCGCGCGCCGGACGGCACGACGGTCCGTATCGACATGCCGCACCAGCTCAGTTTCGACGACGTGCAGGCGATCGCGGCGGCCGGCGCATCGGGTTTCGGGATCGCGTGGCTGCCGAGCTGGCTGCTCGATCACTACGTGAAGCGCGGCGAGATGACGGTCGTGCTCGACCGCTGCTTCGTCTGCGAAGGCGACATCCACGCGATCTGGCCGAAGACGCGCTACCTGCCGCGCAAGACGCGCTGCGTGATCGACGCGTTCGCGCAGGCGATTCCGCCGATGATCGAGCGGTGACGGTACGTGGCAGTGCGTGACGGGCCACATGCCTGTACGGGCCGCCCGCTGTCGTGCGTCTATTCGCCGGCTTCGCTCCCGATCGCCGGCACGCGTCGGCGGCGCGCACGGACGAGCACCGCCGGCGCGAAGTGCAGCACGACCAGGCGCGTCAGATGATGCATCAACACGAACACGACGCTCAGGCCGCCGCCATACGCGACGATCGTGATCGTCTCGATGGCGCCGGGCGCGTACGAGAGCCACAGCGGCAGCACGCCGTAGCCGGACAAGCGCGCCGTCACCCACGCGAACGCACCGGCAACCATCAGCATCAGCGCGATGCACACGAGGCCGGTGCGGCCGTAGCGCAGCCCGTCCGCGATGCTGATCTGCCTGAACTGCGCGCCGATCAATGCTCCCAGGATGACCGATGCCGCATCGACGCTCCACGTCGGCATCTCGAACGCATGCAGCCAGCCCGCCTTCACGAAGACGCCTGTCAGCACGATCGCGGTGATCATGAACGGCGCGGGTACGCCGAGCCCGAGCAGCGCGCGCCCGACCAGCACGCAGAGCGCCACCAGCACCGCCAGCGCCAGCACTGCCGCTGCCGGCAGTGCGGCGCCGGTCGCCGGCAGCGATACGCCGCCGTGCATGGGGATGAAGAAGCTCACCAGCATCGTTATCGAGATGAGCCGCACCAGATGCACGACGATCACCTTGCTCGACGCGCGCTCGGACTCCAGCAGGTCGAATACAGCGGCGAGCGCGCCGGGATAGACGGCCAGCAGCGCGTCGGTCCGGTTCCAGCGCGATACGCGAGACAGCCAGAGGCTACCGGCCGCGACCTGTGCCGCCAGACAGACGAGCAGGACGCCGAGGCTCGGCACGATCGAGACGACCATCTGCGTGTCCCATGACTTGAACAGCAAGCCGGTTGCCATGCCGAGCACGATCTGCACGTACTCGAGCCCGAAACGCATCCCGGGCGCGAGGCCGAACCGGCTGGTCACGATCGAAGCGGCGAGGATCGAGCCGAGCAGCAGGCCGTGCGGGACGCCCGCATACTGCAGCGCCATGCCGACCGCGGCCAGGCAGGCGAGATAGGCGAGTGTCTTCATCGGGCAGCGTCCCGGCGGCCGGCCAGGCTTCGGCAGATCGTGTCCGCCTGCATCTGCAGGACGTCGATGTTGCTGACCGCATAGAACACGCCCGCAGTCGGATTGCCGATCGCGAAGATGTCCGACGGCCCGTGAGCCCCGATCACGCGGCAATCGTCGTAACGCACCTGGATGCCGCCATACGGGTGCCGGACGCACATTCCGGACGCCGACATGTTCGCGTAGATCGCGCTATCCATCGCATTGCCCGCGCCCGTGGCGTTGATGATGTGCGAGAACGCGCCGGTGAAATCCCGTCCTTGCGCGACAAACCCGTCCGCACACGCGCGAACCTCGCGCACCCCGACGTGGCATGCAAGCCGTCCGGCGCGCAGGTAATGCTGAATCTTCATCCAGTTGTCCTTGGGAATCGGCACCCGAAGCTGGCGCCACGGCCCCCGGAGCTTGCGGATGAAAAGCTTCCGTTCCCGCTCGGGCAACGCATGCCAGAGCATCGGCACGACGAGGTTGGTGGCCGACAGCACGGAATAGATCGACTTGCGCGACGCCGACACGCGGCTGTGGTCGCGCATCAGATCGCGGAGGTTCACGTCGATGCCTTGCGCATCGAACTCCTCGTCGAACAGCCGCTCGACGGCTTTCAGCGTCGCGCCGCCACTGCGCAGCCGGCGCTTGATCGTATCCTCGTTGAGCACTTTCAACTGGCAGGGCACGTATTCGTCGCTATAGTTCGGCAGCTTGCTGTGCCGCGTCAGCATCGTGACGCGATTGGCCGTGTTGGCGGCCAGCAGTGTCAGCGCGACATCGATCGCCGACAACTGATTGCCGAGGATACCGATGCGATCCGAACGGATGCCCTTGAGATCGACCGTCGGATAGGGATTGTTGATATAGCCCGATTGCCCGCGAAGCCGGTACAGGTCGGTCGGCTCCGTATTGCCGGTCGCGAGCACCAGCGCGTCGTATCCCTGCTGCATCCCGATCGTCGTGCGCAGCGTGTAGCGCCCGTCCGACGACGTCACGTCGAGCACGTCCGCACGGTGGTAACGGATCGCCGGATGCGCGTACATCGACGAGCGCAGCGACTCCTCGATGAATCTCCCGAACACCGGCCTCGGCTGGTAGGAGTCGCCGCCCGCGCCATCGTCGCCTTGCAGCCATTGGCGAAAGTCGCCCCGCTCCCGCAGATACATCAGGCTGGCGGGCCGGTTCACCAGATTGCCCGGCGTATCCGACTGATAGGCCAGGCCGGCCCCGACACTGCCGGCCGCATCGTAGACGTCGATTTCCATCGCGGGCACCAGCTGCTTCAGGCGCTCGAGCACCACAGCGCCGCTGTAGCCGAGACCGACGATCGCCACTTTTTTCATGCCGCTCCTTGCCGTATCAAAAGAATCGCATCGGCGCACGGCTTGCGCGCGCCGACCTCGTTGCGTCATTGCATGCCGCGCGACGCCCACTCAATCCCACACGAAGGTATGGCGTACCCAGTCGTCGAGCGCCGCGAGATGGCGGCTGACCGCCTGTTCGCTGTCGCCGTCGACGATGGCGGACACGATCTCGGCATTCGTCATCTGCATGCCGGAATACGTCATTCCCTTCTTCGCGGTCACGGCGCAATAGCGGATGAACGGCAGCTCGATCTGCTCGGGAAAATCGCGCAAAGTGCCGGCCCTCGGCGGAATATTGAGTTGCCCGAGCAAATGCTTCGCCTCGATGGGCTGCGCGAGGCTCGATGACTTTCCGCCCCGTAATGCGTCGATCAGCGTCATGCGCGGGTCGATGCCGTACGCGGCGGTCAACTCTTGGTTGACGCTGCAGCCGCCCAACCGGCAAGCGATCTCGCACACCACGAGTTCGTCGCCATCCAGGAACACCTCGAGGTGAAACAGCATCGTCGGAATCCGCGGCAGCGCGCGCTCGATGATGTTCCGCGTCAGTTCCACGCATGCGTCGCGCAGCGGGTTGGCCGCGTCCAGCATCTGGAATCCAAGGCTCGCGCCGCCGAGAAAATCGAGGCAGGTCACCGTCGACCTGACCGGTGAGACGATGATGGGCTTGCCGTTGATGTACAGCCCGTTGACGTTCAGCAGCGGCGCGTCGAGGAATTTCTCGACCATCAGGTTGTGGAAGGTCGTGCCGTCCTGCTCCGCGAGGTACGCCAGCAACGCGGGACGGTCGCGCAACACGCGCACGCCGCCCGAGCCCCGGCCATCGCGCGGCTTGACCACGACCGGATAACCGTAGCGTTCGATGAAGTCGTCGATGTCGCACGCGGAACGAACCGCCGCCATCGGATTGATGCGGATGCCTCGCTCGGCCAGCCGCTGCTTCATCAGGAACTTGTCCCGGTACAGCAGCGTCGCGGCTTCGTGGCCGCCGCCTGCGTCCAAGCGGTCCCTGATCCGCGCGGCCCGCAGCAAGTCGACCTCAGCCAGCGCGATGACCGCATCGGTATGCAGGGCACGCGCGTCGGCCAGCGCATCGAGTTCGACCCGGGCCGAATCGTTGAACCGTTCATACAGGCGAAACATGTGCGACAGCCCCGGGAAACGGGCATGCAATGTATCCCTGGCCGCCAGGTCGCTATAGATCAGCGACCGATCGCCAAGCACCTCCAGCCACGCCGCTTCGGTATGCTGAAGCAGGATTTTCGCGGGTGCGAACAAGATTGCCGGGTTCAATCCATTCCTCCAATTCTTGGTTAACGATTCAAGCCAGATCTACTCATTACCGAACAACCATCATCACGCCCCGCAAACCCGGTCGCAATTTCAAAAAGCAATCCAACGAATTCGATTGATTCGCTTCTCTGCCAAAGCTTTCATACGAGAAAGAAACGAGCCACACCAATTCAATCAATTCGCAATGAAACTGCATTGACGCGATCGACAGGCGAGCGAACTCCCGGACGTCAACCGACGTCCGTACGACAATCGAAATTCGGAATTGTGTTGCGAACCGCCTGAATGGCGGGACTCAGCGCCTTGTCATGGGTGAGAGGCCGTCAGCGACGTGACGGAAACGATATCGAAATACCGGATGCCGGGCACGACCGTACCCCGCGTGAAATACACCATTTCTCTCATGCCTGCCTCGGATCATTTATCGAAAGCGCTTCATTATCATAATCGCCGCAATTACAGCGACATTACATTATCGAAACGCCCATCAAACTTTATTTGATGATATTAATGGCTGATCCGATTGAATGGCAAGTCAAAAATTTCCGCATGGCCATTGTGCGAGCGGGTACACAGGATCGAGTGTTCCGGCCGCCGTGAACGGTGGCGAAGTCATGTGGTTCACGCTGGCATCGCGCGGCATGAAAAAAAGGCGGCCATACCGGAGCATGGCCGCCTTGCATGTCGCCCGGGGGTAATACCGTGCGTCAACCCGCGCCGAGATCGGCGAGCGGATGCGCGAACAGCTTCCACGGCGACGTGAGGAAATGCCGCACGCGTTCGGCGCGCAGCTCGACGAGCGACGCGGGCGCCCAGCGCGGCTTGCGATCCTTGTCGACGAGATGCGCGCGCACGCCTTCGCAGAAGTCCCCTTCCTCGATCGCGCGCGCGACGATGCCGAGCTCCATCCGGAACGATTCCGCGAGCGTCATCTGGCGGCCGCGCAGCAGCGCCTCGCGCGTCACGTAGAGCATCGTCGGCGAATGGCCCGTGAGCGCATCGAGCGTCGCCTGCAGCCATTGACGGTGCTCGCGCGACAGTTCCTCGCGCGCGAGTTCCTGCGTCAGCGTCGCGACGATCCGCTCGACGGTCGAGCGCTTGTCGAAGTGACGCACGATCCACGGCATCTGCCCGTCGAGCGCCGCATGCGGCACAACGTTGCACGGCGGCTCGAACACCTTGCGCAGCAGCGGCAGCGCATCGCCTTCCCACTTGACGCTTTCGATGCGCGTCTCGAACGTGTCGAGCCACGCGGACGGCACGCACAGATCCGCGAGCTTCGCGGTCAGCGCGTCGGCACCCGACAGCATCGCGCCGGTCAGCCCGACGTACAGCTCGAGTTCGACCGGCATGCGCGACAGGAAATGCGTCGCGCCGACATCGGGCACGAGGCCGATGCGCGTTTCCGGCATCGCGATCTTGCTGCGCTCGGTCGCGACGCGCAACGCGGCGCCCTGCGCAAGGCCCATCCCGCCGCCCATCGTCACGCCGTCCATCAGCGCGACCACCGGCTTCGGGAACGTATGGATCGCGTAGTCGAGCCGGTATTCGTCGACGAAGAACGGCAGCCAGGTCTCGCGCTGCGCGACCATCCGGTATAGCGCGCGCACGTCGCCGCCCGCGCAGAAGCCCTTCTCGCCCGCTCCGCGCAACACGACCGCGACGATCTGGTCGTCATGGCGGCAGCGTTCGAGCAGCGCGGCCAGCTCGCCGATCATCGCGTACGACAGCGCGTTCAACGCGGCCGGCCGGTTCAGCGTGATCAGCGCCACGCGATTCACCACACGGAACAGCACCTCGGGGGCATGCTCCGCGAACGCGTCGTGATTCGTGACCGGCGTGCTCATCGTTGCCCCTCCCCGTCGGTGTGCCACTGCGGCGCGCGCTTGCCGAGGAACGCGGCCACGCCTTCGCGCGGATCGCTGGTATCGAACAGGTCGACGAAGCGTTCGCGCTCGACCGCAAGCGCCGCACCGCGCGGCACGCCGCGGCGCGCGAGACCGATCAGTTCCTTGCTGTACGCGACCGCGTGCGGGCTCTGCCGCGCGACGTTGCGCGCCAGCGCCAGCGCCGCATCGCGCGACGCGCCCGACTCCACGACGTCCTCGACGAGGCCGATGCGCAGCGCGGTGGCCGCGTCGACACGCGCGCCGGTCAGGATGATCTTCTTCGCCCAGCCTTCACCGACGAGCCAGGGCAGCGTCTGCGTGCCGAGCCCGCACGGCAGCAGGCCGACCGACGGCTCGGGCAGCGCCATCTGCGCATGGGTCTCGGCGATCCGCAGGTCGCACGCAAGCGCGCATTCGAGGCCGCCGCCCATCGCGTAGCCGTTGATCGCCGCGATCGTCACGACACGCGCGTCGTGCAGCGCCTCGAACGCCGCGCCGAAACGCGACGCCATCGCGCGCGCGACCGCGCGGTCGCCTTCGGCGAAGGTGTTGAGATCGGCACCCGCGCTGAAGAATTTCGGGCCGTCGCCCGTGATCACCAGCGCGCGCACGCGCGGGTTCGCATTCAGTTCGGCGACGGTGTCCTGCAGTTGCCGCAGCCCGTCGGCGGTAAAGGCGTTCGCGGGCGGACGCTTGAGCGTCGCGCACGCGATCGCGCCGTCGTCGACGTAGTCCAGTTCGATCATGACGCGTCCTTCTTGCTGGCCGGTTGATACAGGCGGATCACCGCCGAGAAATCGAGCTGGCCGTCGCCACGGCTGCTCATCGTCTGGTACAGCTGCTGCGCGAGCGCGCCGAGATAGACGGGCTGGCGCGCCTGCTTCGCGGCATCGTTCGCGAGGCCAAGATCCTTCAGCATCAGGTCGGTGCCGAAGCCGCCCGAGTAGCCGCGCGACGACGGCGCGGTCTCGATCACGCCCGGATACGGGTTGTAGGTGTCCGAGCTCCAGCAGCGGCCCGTCGACGTGTTGACGATGCCGGCCAGCACCTTCGGGTCGATGCCGAGCGCGACACCGAGCGACATCGCCTCGGACACCGCCGCCATCGAGATGCCGAGCACGAGGTTGTTGCAAACCTTCGCGACCTGCCCCATCCCCGTCGCACCGCAATGGACGATGTTCTTGCCCATGCCCGCGAGCACGGGCTTCACGCGCTCGAAATCCGCGTCGCTGCCGCCGACCATGAAGGTCAGCGTGCCGGCCGCCGCGCCGCCGGTGCCGCCCGACACGGGCGCATCGACGAACGCGCCGCCGTGCTCGCGCACGAGCGCGCCGAACGCCTGTGCGCTCGCCGGGTCGATCGTGCTCGAATCGATCACGGTCGCGCCCGCGCCGAGGCCGGCGAGCACGCCGTTCTCGCCGGACAGCACCGAGCGCACGTGCGGCGCGGCCGGCAGCATCGTGATGACGAACGTCGCGCCCGATGCGGCATCGCGCGGCGACGCGGCCACCTGTGCGCCGGCATCCTGCAGTGCGCGCAAGGCGTCGGTGCTCAGGTCGAACGCGTGCACTTCGTGGCCGGCTTTCAGCAGGTTCAGCGCCATCGGCGCGCCCATGTGGCCGAGGCCGATAAAACCGATTTTCATGTTGTCCTCCACGGCTCAGTGGAGCCGGATCGTCGTATTCACCGGGCCGGCAGTCGTGTCGTCGTCGAACCAGCGCGCGGTGACCGTCTTGGTCTGCGTGTAGAACTGCACGACCTGCTTGCCGTACGGGCCGAGATCGCCGAGCTTCGAGCCGCGCGAGCCCGTGAAGCTGAAGAACGGCACGGGCACCGGGATCGGGATGTTGATGCCGACCTGGCCGATGTCGATCTCGCTCTGGAACTTGCGCGCGGCCGCGCCGCTTTGCGTGAACAGGCCCACGCCGTTGCCGAACGGGTTCGCGTTGACGAGCGCGATCGCGTCGTCGAGCGTGTCGGCTTCGAGCACGACGAGCACCGGGCCGAAGATTTCGTGCGTGTAGATCGACATGTCGGTCTTCACGCCCGAGAAGATCGTCGGGCCGATGAAGTTGCCGCTTTCGTAGCCGGCCACCTTCACGTCGCGGCCGTCGAGTTCGAGCTTCGCGCCTTCGCTCACGCCCGCTTCGATCAGCGACAGGATGCGCGCCTTCGCGGCCTTCGACACGACCGGGCCGACGTCGGTGCCGGCTTCCGCGCCCGCATTCACCTTCAACAGCTTTGCCTTCGCGACGAGATCGGGCAGCCAGTCGCGCGCTTCGCCAACCAGCACCGCGACCGACGTCGCCATGCAGCGCTGCCCCGCCGCGCCGAAACCGGCGCCGACGAGCGCATTGATCGTCTGCTCGCGGTTCGCATCGGGCAGCACGACCGCATGGTTCTTCGCGCCCATCATCGACTGCACGCGCTTGCCGTGCGCGCTGCCGAGGTTGTACACGTGCGTGCCGACGGCGGTCGAGCCGACGAACGAGATCGCCTTCACGAGCGGATGCGTGCAGATCGCGTCGACGACTTCCTTGCCGCCGTGCACGACGTTCAGTACCCCTTTCGGTACGCCGGCCTCGATCGCGAGCTCGACGAGCTCCATCGTCGACATCGGGTCCTGCTCGGACGGCTTCAGCACGAACGTGTTGCCGCAGACGATCGCCATCGGGAACATCCACAGCGGAATCATCGCGGGGAAGTTGAACGGCGTGATGCCCGCGCACACGCCGAGCGGCTGGCGCAGCGTGTAGGTATCGACGCCGCCCGCGACGTTCTCCGCGAATTCGCCGAGCTGCAGCGAGCCGATCGAGCACGCGTGCTCGACCACTTCGAGGCCGCGGAAGATGTCGCCTTCGGCATCGGGGATCGTCTTGCCCTGCTCGGCCGTCAGCGTCTTCGCGATGCGCTGCTGGTTCGTGCGCACCAGATCCTGGAACTTCAGCATGATGCGCATGCGCGCGGCGATCGGCGTGTTCTTCCACGTCGCATACGCGGCGTGCGCGGCCTGCACGGCCGCGTCGACTTCCTCGACGGTCGCGAACGGCACGCGCGCGAGCACCTGCTGCGTCGCCGGGTTGACGATGTCGCGCCACTCTTTCGTGGCGGACTCGACGAAAGCGCCGTCGATCAGCAGCTTGACGGTCGGCACGTCTTGCCCCGTCCGGGGCGTCGGATTCGCGTTCATCGATCCCTTCTCCTTGCAGAGGGCCGCGAAGCGCGATATCGCCGCGCGGCCGGTTCAGTTCGGCTGCGGGCGGCGGCCGCGGAATGCGGCGCGCGGCCCGCGGTCACGTCATTTCAATTCGGCAGCAAAATCTTCTTCCCAGTATTCGCCGGGCATGCGCGCGGTCGCGTCGTCGCCGCGCTCGATCTCGCGGCGGCGCAGCTCGACGCGGCGAATCTTCCCCGAGATCGTCTTCGGCAGCTCCGCGAACTGCAGGCGGCGGATGCGCTTGTACGGCGCGAGCTTCTCGCGCGAGAAACGGAAGATCTCCAGCGCGAGCGCGGGGCTTTCCTCGTAGCCCTGCCGCAGCGTGATGAAGGTCTTCGGCACCGACAGCCGCACGGGGTCGGGGCTCGGCACGACGGCCGCTTCCGCGATCGCCGGATGCTCGATCAGCACGCTTTCCAGTTCGAACGGGCTCAGCCGGTAGTCGGACGACTTGAACACGTCGTCCGCGCGGCCGATGTAGACGTAATAACCGTCGTCGCCGCGCATCGCGATGTCCGACGTGCGGTAGTGGCCGTCGCGCATCGCGTAGGCGGTTGCATCGGGGTTGTTCGCATAGCCTTTCATCAGGCCCACCGGGCGCGTGACGTCGGCGCCGATCGGGAGCGCAACCTCGCCTTCGGTCACGGGCGCGCCGTCCGGGTCGAGCAGCGTAATGCGGTAGCCGGGCAGCGGCCGGCCCATCGAGCCCGCGACCACCGGCTGGCCCGGCGAGTTGCCGATCAGGCAGGTCGTCTCGGTCTGGCCGTAGCCGTCGCGAATCGCGATGCCCCACGCCTTCTTCACGCGCTCGATGATCTCGGGATTCAGCGGCTCGCCCGCGCCGACGATCTCGCGCAGCTTCACGTCGAACGACGCGAGCGGCTGCTGCACGAGCATGCGCCACACGGTCGGCGGCGCGCACAGCGTCGTCACCTGGTATTTGACGAGCGCATCGAGCACCACCTTCGGCTCGAAGCGCGCGTAGTTGAATGCGAACACGCAGGCCTGCGCGTTCCACGGCGCGAAGAAGCAGCTCCACGCGTGTTTCGCCCAGCCCGGCGAGCTGATGTTCCAGTGGATGTCGCCCGGCTGCAGGCCGACCCAGTACATCGTCGACAGGTGCCCGACCGGATAGGTGCGGTGCGTATGCTCGACGAGTTTCGGCTTCGACGTCGTGCCCGACGTGAAGTACAGCAGCATCGGATCGTTCGCGTGCGTGACGGCGTCCGGCTCGAATTCGGCACTCGCCGCATAGCCGTCGTTCATCGCGAGCCAGCCGGCGCGCGGTGCGCCCGCGACGATCTTCTGCGCGAGGCCGAGGTCGGGCTGGTCGAATTTCGCGGTTTCGTTCTCGTCGACGATCGCGTATTTCGCGCCGCCGATCTGCACGCGGTCGCGCACGTCGTCGGGCGACAGTTGCGTGGTGGCGGGCAGGACGATCGCGCCCAGCTTCATCGCGGCGAGCATCGCGTCCCACAGCTCGACACGGTTCGGCAGCATCAGCAGGATACGGTCGCCGCGCACGACGCCGATCGAGCGCAGCCAGTTCGCGATCCGCGACGAACGCTCGGACATCTGCGCGAACGAATACGGATCGCCCGTGCCGGTGGCCGCGTCGACGATCCACAGCGCGGGCTGGTCGTTGCCGCGCGCCATCGGGTCGAAGTAGTCGAGCGCCCAGTTGAACGCGTCGAGCACCGGCCATTCGAAATCGCGGTACGCGGTTTCGTAGTCGGTGCGATGGCGCAGCAGAAAGTCGCGTGCGTTCAGGAATGCCTGTACCGTCATGTGTGTCTCCGTCCAGTCTCCATGCCCAGCGGTCAAGCGGCGCCTGTGCTGCAGCACAGGCTGCCGTTCCGTGTTGCACGGCGCACGGTCACGTCTTTGCGTGCCGCGTTCGCCGCGCTGCCCTCGTGCCTGCGTCGTGCGCCTGCTCGTTCGATTGCGTGATGCCGGATCGGAGCACCGCGGCTCAAAGCTGCCGCGCGATCACCATCCGCTGCACTTCGCTGGTGCCTTCGTAAATCTGCGTGATGCGCGCGTCACGATAGTGGCGCTCGACTTCGTAATCGACCAGGTAGCCGTAGCCGCCGTGGATCTGGATCGCGTCCGAACACACGCGCTCGGCCATCTCCGACGCGAACAGCTTCGCCTGCGACGCTTCCGACAGGCACGGCAAGCCGGCCGTCCGCAGCTTCGCCGCGTGATGCACGAGCAGGCGCGCGGCGTTGATCTGCACGGCCATGTCGGCGAGCTTCTGCTGGATCGCCTGATGCTCGGCGATCGGCTTGCCGAACTGCACGCGCTCGCCTGCGTAACGACGCGCCTTGTCGAACGCGGCACGCGCGATGCCGAGCGCCTGCGCGGCGATGCCGATGCGCCCGCCCTCGAGATTCGACAGCGCGATCTTCAGCCCTTCGCCGCGATTGCCGAGCAGGTTCTCTTCCGGAATCGCGCAGTTCTCGAACGTGATCGGGCACGTATCCGATGCACGGATGCCCATCTTCTTCTCGGGCTTGCCGACGATGAAGCCCGGCGTGTCGGTCGGCACCAGGAACGCGGAGATGCCGCGCTTGCCGGCTTCCGGGTCGGTCATGGCAAAAACGATCGCCACCCCGGCGCGCTGGCCGTTGGTCACGAACTGCTTCGCGCCGTTCAGCACCCATTTGCCGTCGCGCAGTTCCGCACGCGTGCGCAGGTTGTTCGCCTCGGAGCCGGCCTGCGGCTCGGTCAGGCAGAATGCGCCGATCACGCGGCCCGCCGCCATGTCGGCCAGCCAGCGATCCTTCTGCGCGGGCGTGCCGAAACCGAGGATCGGCCCGCAGCCGACCGAGTTGTGCACGCTCATCATCGTCGCGCACGCGGCGTCGCCGGCGGCGACTTCTTCCATCGCCAGCGCGTAGGCCACGTAGTCCGTATACGAGCCGCCCAGCTCCTGCGGCACGATCATCCCGAGCAGGCCGAGTTCGCCGAGCTGCGCGACGATGGCGTCGGGCAGGTGTGCTTCGTGGTCCCACTGCGCCGCGTTCGGCGCCAGCATCTCGGTGGCAAAGGCGCGTGCGGCGTCGCGGATCATCCGCTGGTCTTCGGTGTAAAGCTCGTCCATGGTGCTGCTGTCTCCCGCGGCCGCCGGGCGCGACCGTCCTTGCGTTTCGATGCAACAAGTGTAGGCAAGCACGCGCGACTGTTCGATGCTCGCGCCGCTCATTTACACTGAGCGTTTTTGCCACACCGGCGGCACGGATGAAGCAGGAAGACAAGGGAACCGTCGCGATCAGCCTCGTCGCTTACAGCGTCGCGCTCGCGACCCGGCGCGGCGTCGCGGCCGAACCGCTGCTCGCGCAGGCCGGCATCGCCCCGGCGCTGCTCGGACAGCCGCGCGCACGCGTGTCCGCGCAACAATACGGCGCACTGTGGAACGCGATCGCGCGCACGCTCGACGACGAATTTTTCGGGCAGGATCGCCACCCGATGCGCAGCGGCAGTTTCATCGCGATGAGCCAGGCGGCGCTGACCGCGCGCGACGGCCTGCACGCGATGGCGCGCGCGGTGAATTTCATGCACTGCGTGCTCGACGACCTGCACGCCGAGCTCGACGCGAACCCGCAGCGCGTGCGGCTGCGCTTCGTGCACCGCAACAACGGCGCGACGCCGGCGATGTTCACGTATGCGACCTATTTCATCATCGTCTACGGGCTGACCTGCTGGCTGATCGGGCGGCGCATCCCGCTGCTGCATGCGAGCTTCCGCTGCGACACGCCGCCCGCCGACCATGAATACCCGGCGATGTTCTGCGACGACATGCGTTTCAACGAACCCGATTCGTATGTCGATTTCGATCCCGAATTCGCGACGCTGCCGGTCGTGCAGAACGCGAAAACGCTGAAGACGTTCCTGCGCAACGCGCCGGCGAGCTTCATCGTCAAGTACCGCAACCCGAACGCGCTCGCGCAGCGCGTGCGCGCGGTGCTGCGCGGGATGCCGCCCGCCGCGTGGCCGGGCGCGGGCGGGATGGCCGCGCGGCTGCACGTGGCCGAGGCCACGCTGCGCCGCAAGCTGCACCAGGAAGGCCACGCGTACCAGTCGATCAAGGACACGCTGCGGCGCGACCTCGCGTTCGAGGCGCTGGCCGACCCCGCGCGCACGATCGCCGACGTCGCGGCTGCAACCGGTTTCGCGGAACCGAGCGCGTTCTACCGCGCGTTCCGCAAATGGAGCGGGCGCAGCCCGGCCGACTATCGCGACGAAGTGCTTGCGCGCGGCGGCGGCGCGAGCTGAGGCCGGGCGGCACGGCGCTCGCTTCGCGCTTTCCGCCGAAACCGCCTAATCTTTAAGCATCGGGCCCACGCCCTTTCCGCAAGCCGGATGGCGCACGGCCACGCGCCGCCCGGACGCCCCGATGCACTTTCACCGTCACGGGCCGCCGCCGGTGCCTGCCACGCCCGGCGGCCACCCTCGTCACCCGCTGTCCGCGCGGGTCGCGCGCGCCGCGCTGTTCGCGGCGCTGCTGGTCGTGTGTGCCGCGGTCGCCGCGCCGCCGTCCGCCGACACACCCGACACACCCACCGCACCCGCCGCCGCCCGCCCGGTCATCGTGATCCCGATCAACGGCGCGATCGGGCCCGCCAGCGCCGATTTCATCGTGCGCTCGCTCGACCGTGCGGCACGCCAGCACGCGCCGCTCGCGATCCTGCAACTCGACACGCCCGGCGGCCTCGACACGTCGATGCGGCAGATCATCAAGGCCATCCTCGGCTCGCCGGTGCCGGTCGCCGCGTTCGTCGCGCCGGGCGGCGCGCGGGCCGCCAGCGCGGGCACCTACATCGTCTACGCCAGCCACTTCGCGGCGATGGCGCCCGGCACCAATCTCGGCGCGGCGTCGCCGGTGCAGTTCGGCATCGGCGGCGCCGCGCCGCCGGGTGCGAACCCCGCTGCACCACGCCCGCCGGCCGGAACCCCGGGTGTGTCAGGGGCATCCGGTGCATCCGAGGCCGCCACGCAGGCCGCATTGCCGACCGACACGCAATCGACCGAGATCCGCAAGGCGATGCAGGACGCGTCCGCCTACATCCGCGGCCTCGCGCAGCTGCGCGGGCGCAATGCCGAATGGGGCGAGCGTGCGGTGCGCGAAGCCGTCAGCCTGTCGGCCAGCGAGGCGCGCGCGCAGCACGTCGTCGACCTGATCGCGCAAGATCCGGCCGACCTCGCGCGGCAGCTCGACGGCCATACCGCAACGACCACCGCCGGCACGGTGAAGCTCGCGACCACGCATGCGCCGCTCGTCATCGTCGAACCCGACTGGCGCAGCCGCTTCCTCGCGATCATCGCCGATCCGAACGTCGCGCTGATCCTGCTGACGATCGGCATCTACGGCCTCTTCTTCGAGTTCGCGAACCCCGGCTTCGTGCTGCCGGGCGTCGCCGGCACGATCTGCCTGCTGGTCGGGCTGTTCGCGATGCAGTTGCTGCCGATCAGCTATGCGGGCCTCGGCCTCGTGCTGCTCGGCCTCGGCTGCCTGGTCGCCGAGGCGTTCCTGCCGACCTTCGGCGTGCTCGGTTTCGGCGGGATCGTGTCGTTCACGATCGGCGCGCTGATGCTGATCGACACCGACGTGCCCGGCTACGGGATTCCATGGCCCGTGATCGCGAGCCTGGCGCTCGGCGGCGGGCTGCTCGTCGCGGGCGTGTCGAGCGTCGCGCTGCGCGCGCGGCGGCGCCCGGTCGTGACGGGTGCCGAGGCGATGGTCGGCAGCATCGGCGAAGTGCTCGACGACGGCCTGCGCGCCGACCAGCCGCACGACGCGGCCGGCACGGCTACATCGGCCGCGGGCTGGGCGCGCGTACACGGCGAACGCTGGCGCGTGGCCAGCAACGCGCCGCTTGCCGCGGGCTGCCGCGTGCGCGTCACCGGCCGCCAGGGGCTGCTGCTCACCGTCGCGCCGCTGTACGACGTGCCGGCGCAGGAACAACAACACCAAGGTGAACCAACATGATCGGCTACACATTCGGCTTCAGCAGCGTCCTGATCGTCTTCGCCGTGGTGCTCGTCGCGTCGTCGATCCGCATCTTCCGCGAGTACGAGCGCGGCGTGGTGTTCATGCTCGGCCGCTTCTGGAAGGTGAAGGGGCCGGGGCTCGTGCTGATCATCCCGATCGTTCAGCAGGTCGTGCGGATCGACCTGCGCACCGTCGTGTTCGACGTGCCCGCGCAGGACGTGATCACGCGCGACAACGTGTCGGTGAAGGTCAATGCGGTCGTGTATTTCCGCGTCGTCGATCCGGAGAAGGCCGTGATCCAGGTCGCGCGCTTCTTCGACGCGACGAGCCAGCTCTCGCAGACGACGCTGCGTTCGGTGCTCGGCAAGCACGAGCTCGATGCGCTGCTGGCCGAGCGCGAGCAGCTGAACGCCGACATCCAGAAGACGCTCGACGCGCAGACCGATGCGTGGGGGATCAAGGTGTCGACCGTCGAGATCAAGCATGTCGACCTGAACGAGACGATGATCCGCGCGATTGCGCGACAGGCCGAGGCCGAACGCGAGCGGCGCGCGAAGGTGATTCATGCGGAAGGCGAACTGCAGGCGTCGGAGAAACTGCTGCAGGCCGCGCAGCGGCTCGCGCTGCAGCCGCAGGCGATGCAGCTGCGCTACCTGCAGACACTGACGACGATCGCGGCGGACAAGAACTCGACGATCGTGTTTCCGCTGCCGATCGATCTGCTGGGGGCGTTGCTGGAGCGGCTGGGAGGAAAGCGGGAGGAATGAGGCAGACATTCGGATCCTCCCCGGATTCGCCGGACGAGAGGCAGCAGGCATCGATACCGACCGGCGCCCCCATCTGCCGAATGGTATGGAAGGTGGCCGCTTACGGTCCGATGGCGTATACAACGAGATCCTCATGCATGGCAGTACGGATCGACGATGGGCAAGACTCGGACAAGGAAGACGGCACCGGCGACGCCAACCAGGGCCTATGGCAAGGTGGCCCTCAGTGCCGAGGAAACGCTTCATCGGCTGTGGCAACGCGGCCTGCGCATCGACGATCGCCCGGCGAACTTGCGCATGCTCCGGTCGATCGGCCATTTCCGGT
The DNA here is from genome assembly GCF_041103175.1 of Burkholderia sp. Bmkn7. Taxonomy (NCBI): domain Bacteria; kingdom Pseudomonadati; phylum Pseudomonadota; class Betaproteobacteria; order Burkholderiales; family Burkholderiaceae; genus Burkholderia; species Burkholderia sp. Bmkn7. Next base: position 3,070,159 of record NZ_JBGCUH010000002.1, read on the forward strand.
TGCTGGTCTACATGCGGCGGTTCCAGAACCCCACGACCAGGCGATTCTGGCCTCGAACCCGATTCTCCGACATCGTTGAACTCTACGCATTCGATCGACGTCTGCGCTCGATCACGATGGACGCGGTCGAGCGCATCGAGGTTGCGCTGCGCGCCGCACTCAGCAATCCCCTCGCAATCGACTACGGCAGCCACTGGTACGTCGAGAGGGACCGTTTCGTCGACCTGCGCCACTACGCGCGCGTTCTGGATCAGATCGCCCGGGAGTGTGAAACCCGGAAGGGCTCGGCACTGACTCACTACTATCGGACCTATGCCAGCCCCGACCTGCCGCCGATCTGGCTGGTCTGCGAGCGGCTGAGCCTGGGCGCATTGTCCCGAATTTTCAGCGCGCTCTCGATGCGCGACCGCAAGATCGCCGGACGCCATGCGTGGCCGGACATCCCTGATACGGTGCTCACCAGCTGGCTGCAATCGCTCACCGACCTGCGCAATGCGTGTGCGCACCACGCCCGGCTTTGGGGAATGAAGCTGACGGTATCGCCTCCCGCCAAGCCGGCCGGGCGAACGCTCGCCCGGTATGCTCCGGAAATGACCCGGCCGGAGACGTTCTACGCCCGCGCAACGATGATGAAGGCCCTGCTCGACCCACTCGGTCATGGGAGCGAATGGCGCGAAGCCTTGCGAGCGACGTTGACGGGGTGTGAGCACGTGGACGCGGCGGCCCATCTCGGCTTCACGACCGATTGGCATTCGACGCCGGCGTGGCGGTGAGTTCAGGGCGGATACAACCGAACACGCGGCAGGATGCCCGTCATGCATCCGTTTTCGACACGATGCATTTTGACATTCGTTCGATACTTCGCTAGGATTGCCGATGAAAACGCTGGGGACGCCTCTCGACGATGCGCAACACTTCAGACGGCAAAAGGACGCGCAAGCGTCCTTTTTTATTGCCCGCCTCCTCCGTTGCGAGCTCGATCCGCTTCCCTCCCCGGATTCGGTACCACTCCCGCACCCGATCGATCGTCCGGCGCCCGATCCTGCGCTTCTCCTTCATTTTCATGTTTCCGCTGCCGATCGATCTGCTGGGGGCGTTGCTGGATCGGCCGGGTACGCCGCGCGAGCGCTGAGACACGCGAGTTCCGGCTCGCGCGACGCGCCGCCGTCGATCCCGCCGGATGCCGGACGCCGGGCCGCCACGGCCCGGCATCAAGCACCCGTCAGGCCAGCAGCTTGCGCTCGGTCTTGCCGTACTTGATCGACTTCTCGTCGGGAATCATCAGGCCCGTGTGCTCGTCGCGGCCCTGCAGCAGGAAGCGCGCATCCGGCTGGCCGATCTGCCCGGCCGCGAGGTTGCTGTCCGCGCCGATCTCGCCCTTCTTCATCCGGTTGACGATCACGCCGGCAGCGGTGTCCTTGAAGTCGCGCAGCATCCACGCGTCGCCGTCGCTGTCGCCGAACACCAGCAGCGGGCCGTAGCCCTTCTTCGATTCGAGCACGTTGCGGATACCCACCGTCTTGCCGGGCCCCCAGTTGAAATGCCAGCCGGCCGGATAGGTGCTCGTGTACTTGCCGTCCTGCATGTCGAGGCGCAGACCGATCACGTTTTCAGGCGGCACGCCGTAGCCGTAGTTCGGATTGCCGGCGAACACGCGCACCACATCGTCGAGCGACGCGGTGCTCACGTACACGTCGATGCCGTTCGCGCGCAGCGTGTGCATCACCGCGCGGATTTCCTCATGGATGCGAATGCCGTGGAAATGCGTATCGGCGACGACGCCGGCCTTGCCCGGCAGCGTCTTCGGGCTTTCGTAGCGAACCTTGCGCAGCGCGTCGCCGATCCCGTAGTTGTCCGACGCTTCCGCCATCGCCTGCAGCTCGGCGGTCGTCATGTTCTTGTAGAAATAGATGATCCACTTGTAGCCGACTTCGAGCGGGTGCGTGTCGCAGATCGCGTCGTACATGAAGTACAGCTTCGCGCGGAAATCCTTGAACTGGTCGGTCTCGTGAATCTCGTCGAGGCTCTTGCTGCCGCCGAAACCCTTGTAGTTCGCGTAGAGCCAGCGGTAGTCGGATTCGACGTCGGCGGCGAGATCCTCCATCGTCACCGGCTTGCCGTCGACGGTCGTGTAGTCCTTCATGAACGCGCCCTTCGGCACGTCCTTCCACATCACGCCGACGAATTCGTCCGGTGTCAGCTTGTATTGCAGATGGTTGATCTGGTACATCAGCAACGCCTCTTCGCAGTCGTTCATGATGCACGTGTTGTCCCAGTCGAACACCGCGTACGGGCGGCGCTTTTCGTCGTAGCGCGCGCTCGCGACGCCATGCTGGTCGAGCACCGCCTGCAGGCGCGCGGCGTTGAACGGCGACCAGCGGCCCGGGTCCAGCGCGTCCGGCGCGGTTGCGCGCTTTGCGTCGGCGGTGCCGGCCTTGAGCATCAGCGACGTCGCAGCGGTCGCCGCGGCAAGGGTGTTCATGAACTGGCGGCGTTGCATGGTCTCTCTCCGTGGAAATGTCGAATCGGTTCCGGTCACTGCCCCGTGCGGCGCACTGGCGGGTCATCGCCACCGCGAAGCCGGGACTGCCTCGAATCGGGGGACGAATGATGTGACGAAATTATTTCGGCAATTTGACAGCGTCACGCCGCGACACGACGGCGAGTTGATCCGGCGCGACATGCCGGGCATCACGAAGCGATCGAACTCGGCCGTCCGGGCCGGCGACGCACCCGCTCGCGACATCGCCCGGAAACCTAGAGGCTCCCCTCCATTTCCCCCTGCCATTAGGACAAATCCTCACGTCCCGGCACGTGGAACCGTCTATGATCGTTACATTGATCAATGACACATTAAATGCTGACTGAATAACCCGCGACGGCGACGCCGGCGGACGGATTCCGGATCAGCGCCCCCCTTGGAGACGCATCATGGCCGACCACTCGCTGCCGGAAGTCCACCTCGACGAGCTGCCGCAATTCCGCGCGGTCCAGCAGCTTGCGTACCGCTGTGTCGAGACCGTCGGCGCGATGCTCTACCCCGGCATCACCGAAAAGGAAGCCGCACGCCTCCTGACCGAATGGCTGCAGGACAACGGCGTACACGACTGGCTGCACAAGCCGTTCGCGTGGTTCGGCGACCGCACCGCGTTCGAAGGCTTCTCGGGCCTCAAGCACATGGGCGGCTTCAATCTCGCGTTCTTCCCGAGCAACCGCCAGCTCGAAACCGACATGCCGGTGATCCTCGACGTCGCGCCGGTGCTCGACGGCATCGTGGCCGACGTCGGCTACGCGCACTGCCTCGGCCAGAACCCGATCCTCGAGCAGTTGCAGGACGACCTGATGGACCATCGCGACCTGATCGTGCGGCTCGTGAAGGCGCGCCGGCCGATGGCCGAGGTCGCGCAGGAAGTCGACGCGCTGTGCCGCCGCCAGGGTGTCGAGCCGCGCCACAAGGCCTATCCGTTCAAGGTGCTCGCGCATCGCGTCGCGAAGATCCACAAGCTGTCGAAGCCGCGCTTCGTCGCGCGCTTCGGGCTGAACGCGACGCGCAACCTGCTGCTCGACCAGGGGCGCGCGGCGAAACGGCAAGGCTGGTCGCCGCTGTGGTCGATCGACCGCCGCTCCGAGCATGCGCCCGTGCCGGGCCTGTGGGCCGTCGAGCCGCATCTCGGCTTCGCCGGCGTCGGCGCGAAATTCGAGGAGCTGCTCGTGATCACCGAAGACGACGCGTACTGGCTCGACGAAGACCTGCCGCACGTGCGCCGCTGGCAGCGCCGCCAGGCCGAGCGTGCGCAGGCCGTCGCGACCGTGCCGGCCGCCGCCTGACGCATCCTCGCCTTCTCCCCGACTCCCTGAACGACGGACTCACGATGCAGCCTCTTTCCAACGAAGCGCCGCTGGCCCTGTTCGAATCGGTTCATGGCGAAACGGCGGTCGCCTCCGGCGACCTGACGCTCGCGGTCAGGACCTGGGGCGACCCGGCCCGCTCGCCCGTCGTGCTCGTGCACGGTTATCCCGACGACAGCAGCGTCTGGCAGCACGTCGCGCCGCTGCTCGCGCGCAAGCACTACGTGATCGCATACGACGTGCGCGGCGCGGGCCTGTCCGGCGCGCCGAAGCGCACGGCCGACTACCACCTCGCGAAGCTGACCGACGATTTCGTCGCGGTGATCGACGCGCTCTGCCCCGGCCGCGCCGTGCATCTGGTCGCGCACGACTGGGGCTCGATCCAGGGCTGGGAATTCGTCACCGATCCGCGCCTTTCCGGCCGCATCGCGTCATACACGTCGTGCTCGGGGCCGTGCCTCGACCATGTCGGCTTCTGGCTGCGCGAACGCGTGCTGCACCCGACGCCCGCGTCGCTCGCCAGGCTCGGCGGCCAGCTCGTGCGCTCGTGGTACGTGTACCTGTTCCACCTGCCGCTCATCCCCGAGCTCGGCTGGCGGCTGTGGCTCGGCCGCGCGTGGCCGCGCCTGCTGCGCCGGCTCGAGAAAACGCCCGTCGCGCCGCGTCCGACGCAAGCCGACGACGGCGCGCGCGGCGTGCGCCTCTATCGCGCGAACTTCATCCGCTGCCTGTTCGCGCCGCGCGAACGCCATGCGCATGCACCGGTGCAGACGATCGTGCCGCTCGGCGACAAGTACGTGAGCCCCGCGCTGTCCGAGAACCTGTCGCGCTGGGTGCCGCAGTACTACCGCCGTGAGGTCGCGGCCGGCCACTGGCTGCCGCTCGCCGATCCGGCACGCTTCGCGGATCTGGCCGGGCAACTGATCGACGCGGTCGAATCGGGCAACGAGCCGCCCGCGCTCGCGAACGCGCGCCGCCGCGCAACGAGCGGCCGCTTCAGCGGCAAGGTCGCGGTCGTCACCGGCGCGGGCAGCGGCATCGGCCGCTGCGCGGCGCTCGCGTTCGCGCGCGAAGGCGCGACGATCGTCGCTTGCGACATCGATCCCGCAAGCGCCGAACGCACCGCGCTGCTGATCGGGCTGACCGGCGCGCAGGCCCACGCGAAACGCGTCGACGTCGGGTCCGCCGACGAAATGGAAGCGCTGGCGACGTGGGTCGGCAGCGAACTCGGCGGCGCGGACGTGGTGATCAACAACGCCGGCATCGGCATGGCCGGCGGCATCCTCGACACGAGCACGCGGCACTGGGAGCGCATCCTGCACGTGAACCTGTGGGGCGTGATCCATGGCTCGCGGCTGTTCGCGCAGCAGATGGCCGCGCGCGGCACCGGCGGGCACATCGTCAACACCGCGTCGGCCGCCGCGTTCGGGCCGTCGCGCGACCTGCCCGCGTACGCGACGACGAAGGCCGCCGTGCTGATGCTCAGCGAATGCATGCGCGCGGAGCTCGCGGAAAAAGGCATCGGCGTGACGGCCGTGTGCCCCGGCTTCGCGGAGACCGGAATCATGGCGTCGACGCAATACGCGGGCGCCAATGCCCAGGACGAAGCGCGGCTGCGCAAGCGCGCGACGAAGCTGTACCAGATGCGCGGCCTGAAACCCGAAACCGTCGCGCAGGCGATGGTCGACGGCGTGCTGCGCAACCGCCCCGTCGTCGCCGTCGGCGGCGAGGCGCACGCGATGCGCTTCGTCGGCCGCTTCATGCCGTGGCTCGGCCGGATGATCGCCCGCGTCAGCATGGCATCGCATTGACGGCGCACGCCGCCGCACAGGGAGACAAAGATGACCGATACCGCCGACTATCACAAGATCAAGGCCCGGCACGTGAAGTTCGACTTCAGCGACACGCCGGTCACCTGGGTGCCGAACGACCCGGGCAGCACGCACATCATCAACACGCTGAACCTGCTGTTCCCGGAAGGCGAGCTGTGGTTCTGCCGCGTGTACAACAAGGCCTTGCCGCTGATCACCGACGCGCGCCTGCGCGACGAGGCCGAAGGCTTCCTGCGGCAGGAGGCCGTGCATTCGCGTTCGCACGGCGGCGTGCTGAAGCATTACTACGACCGGCACGGGATCGACACGAAGCCGTTCACGCAAAAGCTCAACCGGCTGTTCACGCGCGTGCTCGGCGAACAGCCGCTCGGGCTGAAGATCGGCCACACGCGTTTCTGGCTGCGGCAGCAGCTCGCGGTGATCGCGTCGCTCGAGCATTTCTTCGGTTATCTCGGCAACTGGGTGCTCAACGCGCACGGGCTCGACGAGGGGAAAGCCGATCCGACGATGGTCGACCTGCTGCGCTGGCACGGCGCGGAGGAGGTCGAGCACCGCACGGTCGCGTTCGACATCTACCGGCACATGGGCGGCACCTATCCGGAGCGCTGCGTGCACATGGCGTTCGTGATCCTGCTGCTGCTCTACTACATCACGACGGGCGCGAAGTTCATGTACCGGCGCGACCCGGACGCCGGCCGCTACCCGGGTTTCGTGCTCGCGTGGTGGCAAGGCTCGCGGCGCGGCCACCTGCCGTCGTTCTGGAAGGTGATCGGCGCGGCACTGCGCTATTTCAAGCCCGGCTATACGCCGCATCACGAAGGCTCGACCGAACAGGCGCTCGCGTACCTCGCCCGCTCGCCGGCCGCACAGGCGGCCGCGCACGGCGGCAACTGGGGCACGGCGAAGGGCGCCTGAGCGGGTTTCTTGCCGGCTCCGCGGGCGGCGCCCGCCGAAATGCGTACAATCGCGGCTTCAATTTCCCGGAGGTGCCGCGATGGCCATGAAGAAAACCGATCTCGAAAAGAACAAGGCGCTCAAGCTGACGCACGCGATGAAGCAGTCGAGTTCAGCACGTTTCGGCAAGGGTGCCGAAGAAGTCGCCAAGCTCGACCGCCGCGCGCAGCGCAAGCTGGACCAGGAACAGGGCCTCGTGCCGTTCGCATGCAAGCTCAACGCCGAACTCGTCGAACAGCTGAAGGCGCGCGCGGCCACGCACCCGGAAGGGATGACGGGCCTGCTGTCCGAGCTGCTCGTGAACGGCCTCGCGCAACGCGACGCGTAACCGTCACGTATCTCGAAATTTCCGTTGACATCGATGCGCTGCCACGACACACTCGTTCGCATGCTTATGCTCAAGCCCGCCGCCATCGCGCATGAAAACCGAGTGAACGCCCATCCGTGGCGAGCACCGGAGGCGCTTGTGCGTTAGCATCGAGATTCAGTTGCGCATGTCACAAGGCCTCGCCGGAAGCGGATGAGGCCTTTTTGTTTTGGTGCGCGTCATCCCGCCCGGCTCAACGGAAGGAGATGACGATGGACCAAGCAAGCCGGCTGGTTGTCTGCCCCGATCGGTGCCGCACCGATGCGATCGCGTTGCCGCGGGTCGTGATCCAGTTCACGGTCGCGCCGCGCAAGACGCTGGCGTGGCGCGCGCAAAACGATGCCGAGATTCGCGTGCACGACGCGACTCTGTGGGTCACGCGGCTGGGCAGCGTCGACGATTACTGGATACGAACCGGCGACGTGCTGCGCGTGCGGCGCGGCGATCGCATCTGGATAAGCACCGACGACGCCCGTCCGGCCGAAGCATCGATCACGACCGCGTACGCGACGGGACGCGGCGCATGGCTGGCGCATGCGCTCGCGCGAATGCGCAGCCTGTTGCGCGAACGATGTCGAAGTCGCTCATGACGAACGTGTCGCGACGCATGCGATCCGGGTGCGCGGCCGCTTGCGCGCAGCCTCCGACGCATCACCTGCACTATCTCGAAAATTGTCGTTGACAACGCCGTTCCACGAAGACAAACTCGTTCGCATGCCTACGTACACGCTCGTCTCCGCCTCGATTCATCGATCGATGAACATTCGAAAGAATGGTTCACGGGAGGCGCTTGTGCGTTAGCAATCGGGCAGTACCGCATGTCACACAAGGCCTCGCCGGAAACGGATGAGGCCTTTTTGTTCTGGTGCACGTCATCCATCCGGCTCAATCACTGGAGAAGACGATGGACCAGGCAAGCCCGCTGTTTGACCGTCCCGATCGGCGCCACGCCGGCACGATCGCGTTACCGACTGTCGTGATCCGTTTCGCGGTCGCGCCGCGCACGACGATGACCTGGCGCGCGCCGCGGGACGCGGAGCTGCGCACGCATGGCGCGGCGCTGTGGGTCACGCGCCCGCCGAGCGTCGACGATTGCTGGGTGCAGCCCGGCGACGTGCTGCGCATCGCACGCGGCGAACGCATCTGGCTCGGCACCGTTGCCGACGACCGGCCGGCCGAAGCGACACTCACGACCGCATACGTGCGTCGCGGCGAGCGCTTCAGGCGCACGCTTGCGCAAGTGCAACGTTTGCTCTTCGGGATAGCGGGAAGGAGCGGATGAGCGACGTGCCGTCAGGCACGCGAGACGCGGAACGGCCGCGACCGGAAACGGACGCACCCGCGGCATGAGGCGCCGCGGGTGCGCATCGAATGACGCGGCACGCCGGTGCGTGCCGCGAGCGATCGCGCGCCGCGATGCAGCTGGTGCATCAGGTGCATCAGGTGCATCAGGTGCTGGCGGCGAGACGCGGGCCCGTGCTGCGGGGAGTGGAATCGAGGTCGGGGCGTTGCGCTGCCTGCGAGGTCACCCACGGATCGATGCCCTGCTTCTGCACCTCTTCGAGGAATGACACACGTGTGCGCCAGTAATCCGCTTGTAATTTCGCGTCGATGACGCGCTGTTCGGCAGCGAACAGTTCCATGCGCGCCGTCACGAGCATCGACGCAGCGGTTTTTTCCGGCGTGGGGGCGTGTCGCATCGCCCAACGGCTGATCCAGTTCAACATGCTGACCTCCGTGATTACGGACGAACCCGCATCGGGCAATCGCAACCGGCCGTGCCTGCCCGAACGCGCAACGGCCTTGACCGCACTTCACCGCCCGGCCTGCACGGACTGCGACTCCCCCGCGTCGGCAATTACCGGCCGGCGTGTGCATGCGCGGTGTATCTATCCTAGAAAGACTTGCCGGTTTATGCGATGGGGTCTTGCAATCTTTTACACAGAAACCACAGTCGCCCCCGCATCGCGAAATGACAGTTGCGGGCGGGACGGCTTCGGCGCACGATAGCCCGATATCTGCTCCCGCCTGGCCTGAAGAATGGCCGCCGCGCGCCGCTGCCAGGCCTCCGCGCCGGCCGCGCACGTGCTGCCTGCCCCGCGTTCGTGCAGCATGCGGGCGATCCGTTTCAGCCGGATGTCATCCCGCACCCGCCACGCGCACCACACCGCGCGCCGCTTTGTGCGTCCGCCTGCACGTCCGGCTTGCACTCGCTTCTCTCGTTGTTGCGCACGCATCGGCCGGCTCCGTTCGCTGGTGTTGCTTCCTTGGCTTGCTTCCTTGGCTTGCTTCCTTGGCTTGCTTCCTTGCCTTGCTTCCCTGCCTTGCTCCCGTTTCCGCCATTTCTTCCGGTTCGTTCCACCCGAACCGGTAAAATGCGCGCCTTCGCCGCGCGGCCGGGCTGCCAGACCGTTCGCGCGCAGGCTGCCGACCGATCTTGCGATCATGCCCTCCAACTATATCGTCCGAGCTATCCGCGCTATTACAATCCGCCGATAGCCGGGCAATAGTGGCTGGTTACATTAAGCCGGCCGTCCGCTGCCTGTACAACAATTCGGCACAACAAGCAACACGACAACCCGACCGGAGAAACGCCTTCATGGAATCCATCAAGCGGTATTTCGGCTTCGCTGAAGCCGGCACCGACTTCCGCACCGAAATACTCGCGGGCGTCACCACATTCCTGACGATGGCCTACATCATCTTCGTCAACCCCGCGATCCTCGGCGACGCCGGCATGCCGAAGGAATCCGTGTTCGTCGCGACCTGCCTCGTCGCGGCGCTGGCATCGATCATCATGGGGCTGTACGCGAACTACCCGATCGCATGCGCGCCCGGCATGGGCCTGAACGCGTATTTCGCGTACACGGTCGTCAAGGGGATGGGCTTCACGTGGCAGGCCGCGCTGGGCGCGGTGTTCATCTCCGGCTGCCTGTTCCTGCTCGTCACGCTGTTCCGCGTGCGCGAGGCGATCGTCAACGGCATTCCGAAATCGCTGCGGATCTCGATCACCGCGGGTATCGGCCTGTTCCTCGGCATCATCTCGCTGAAGACGTCGGGCGTGATCGTCGGCAACCCGGCCACGCTCGTCACGCTCGGCGACCTGCACAAGCCGACGACGATCCTCGCGATCATCGGCTTCTTCACGATCGTCACGCTCGACCACCTGCGCGTGCGCGGCGCGATCCTGATCGGCATCATCGGCGTGACGATCCTGTCGTTCTTCTTCGGCGGCAACCAGTTCCACGGCGTGTTCTCCGCGCCGCCGTCGATCGATGCGACGCTGTTCAAGCTCGACATCGGCGCCGCGCTGTCGACCGGCATCATCAACGTGATCCTCGTGTTCTTCCTCGTCGAGCTGTTCGACGCGACCGGCACGCTGATGGGCGTCGCGAACCGCGCGGGCCTGCTCGTCGAAGGCAAGATGAACCGCCTGAACAAGGCGCTGCTCGCCGACAGCACGGCGATCGTCGCGGGCTCGGTGCTCGGCACGTCGTCGACCACCGCGTATATCGAAAGCGCATCGGGTGTGCAGGCCGGCGGCCGCACGGGCGTGACGGCCATCACCGTCGCGGTGCTGTTCCTCGCGTGCCTGTTCATCGCGCCGCTCGCCGGCGTCGTGCCGGCGTATGCGACGGCACCGGCACTGCTGTACGTGTCGTGCCTGATGCTGCGCGAAATGGTCGAGGTGCCGTGGGACGATGCAACGGAAGCCGTGCCGGCCGCGCTCACCGCGCTGCTGATGCCGTTCACGTACTCGATCGCGAACGGCGTCGCGTTCGGTTTCATCGCTTACGGCGGCCTGAAGCTGCTGACGGGCCAGGCCCGCTCGGTCAAGCCGATCGTGTGGATCATCGCGGCCGTGTTCCTGTTCCGCTTCTTCTATCTCGGCAGCGAGTGACGGTCGCGCTTCGGCGCGATGCTCGACGAACGAACGCCACCTTCGGGTGGCGTTTTCGTTGGGCGGGCCGCGCAGGCCCGCCCGCGCGCATCACGGCGTCGCGACGCCCTTGAGTTCCTCGTCGTACAGCCGCTGCGCCAGCGGCGGATTCAGCGTCTTGACGCGGCGGTACAACTGCATCGCATCATCGATCCGCCCGGTGCGGCGATAGGCAACCGCCAGGTTGGCAATCACGTTCACGTGTGCGTCGTCGGGATACGCGGTTCATGCCGTCGAAGATCCCGACCGCCGCATCGGGCCGGTTGCCGCGGATCGCCGCGATGCCCGTTGCCTCGAGCGCCAGACGGTTCGCCGGATCGAGCTTCAACGCCTGATTCGAATGATTTTCTCTGCGATCCTGACGAATCGATACGCCGGGTCGTGCCGGCACCCCGGCAGCCGGCCGGGCGCGGCAGCAATCCGGTGCGCCCCGCATACGAAAATGCCGCCCGGGCACGCCGAACGGCATCGCATGAAAGGCAACGTCTTCGCGTGCGCGGCGTTCAGCGACGCGCGCAGCAAGACGGGCGTCGTGTCGTCAGCGCCAGTTGGCCTCGTAGAAGCGGACGTAGCCGCTGCGCAGCGTCACGCATTGCGCGCGCGTCTCCGACAGCAGGCGCCGTGCAGCCGCCTCGATACGGTCGCGGTGCTGGTCGAATGCACCGACCATGTCCTCGAAGCGCGGCGAAGCCGCACCGAAGTGGTCTTCCAGTGCCTCGGCGGTGATCTGACATTGAACGCGCTCGCCATTCACCAACGCCGTGAACGCAAGCATCAGGTCGCGCCCCGAATACTCGGGCTTCTCGTTCGTGAAATGGATTTGCATGGGACCCGCCTCGACCGGTAGAAAACGAATGACCGCGTCCGTCGTCCGCCACCGGCCGGACGAAATGTACGCGGGCTCGCCGGCGGGGGCACGGCCCGCGGGTAATGGCGCGGGTAATGCATGCCGGTTGCTTTCCACTTTAGACGGTTTCGCGCGGGAGACAAAATTTACGGCGTGCGTCGTTCCGACGCGCATTTCATCTGATCAGCGCGGCATCCGGCACCGTTTCGGAGACCGGCGTCAGTGAGGATCGTTGGGCCAGACGTTGAGCGCGATTGCGGCCGTCGTGGCGCCGACCGCAATCGCGGCCGCCCCGTATCGCACCGCATCGGTCAGATCGAACAGCAGCCCGTGGATCGCCACGGCAATGCCGCCCAGCATGATGAATGTGGCGATGGCCGCCAGCACGACTCTCAGTTCCGTCCGAACCATGATGCGTCTCCCGAACGGATGCATGTCGCGTCGCATGCATGTTGCAATGCGGAACACGGCGCGTGCGTGCTCCGTTTCCATCATTGCAGGCGGGTATTTAAAAGCAAGTGGATTTTGTACGCGGTCGCACATCGCACGCGGCGCTTGTATGATGTTGTGTGCCCGGATGGCCGGCGTTCGCGCGTCGATGGTGCGCCGCACGCGCAGGCGGGAACCGGTAGAGAAATCCGGCGAGCACGTGTGTGCCGGATCGGCCGGATTCGAGGAGCGTGGGGCTTGGGTGGCGCTAAAGCGCGAACTCTGGTCGACCGCGAAGCATGGGACCCGAGTAAGCGCTAAAGCGCTAACTCTGGTCGACCGCGAAGCATGGGACCCGAGTAAGCGCTAAAGCGCTAACTCGGGTCGACAGGAGACAAGTCATGCCGCAACCTTTCGTGCTGCCCGCCACCGCGGGTCGCACCGACCTGCTCGCGCAGGCGCATGCGCGTTCGACCGCGGTCGGCCTGCGCGCGCACGAACGTCCCGATTTCTCGCCGCTGTCGCGCCTCGCACTGCGCGAACTGCTCGACACGAATCACGCGCTGTTCTCGCACGCCCGCCCGGTAATGGAGAACCTCCACGCGCAAATCGCCGACACGCAAAGCCTCGTGCTGCTGACCGACGCGGACGGCGTCATCCTGCACAGCATCGGCGACGCGGACTTCATCGAAAAAGCCAACCGCGTCGCGCTGTGCACGGGCGTTTCGTGGGCGGAAGGCGCACGCGGCACCAACGCGATCGGCACCGCGCTCGCATCGGGCCAGGCCGTCGCCGTGCACGGCGACGAACACTTCCTGCGCGCCAACCACATCCTCACCTGCTCATGCGCGCCGATCTTCGACCCGTTCGGCCGCACGCTCGGCACGCTCGACGTCAGCGGCGATCCGCGCGGCTCGAGCCCGCACACGCTCGCGCTCGTGCGGATGTCCGCGCAACTGATCGAGAACCACCTGTTCGCGAACCAGTGCGCGGAAGCCCTGCGGCTGCGCTTTCATGCGCACGAGGAATGCGTCGATTCACTGTTCGCCGGGCTCGTCGCCTTCGGCCCCGACGGCGGGCTGATCGCCGCGAACCGCAGCGCACAATTCCAGCTCGGTGCGTCGTTCGACGCACTGCAACATCAGGCCAGCGACGCGCTGTTCGGCATGCGCTTCAGCCAGCTCGCGCAGCAGGCGGCACGCGCACCCGGCGCAATGTTCCGCCTCACGCTGTCGACCGGGGTACGCGTGCTGGCGCGCTGCGAATTCGCGGAAGCGCACAAGACCGCCGTCGCCGTCACGCCGCCCGCGCCCGCCGCACGCGTGCGCACACCGGACCCCGATGCGATCACGTTCGCGACGCTCGACACGGGCGACGCACGCATGGCCGCCGTGCTCGAACGCGTCGCGAAGATCCGCGGGCGCGACCTGCCGCTGTTGATCCTCGGCCAGACCGGCACCGGCAAGGAATGGCTCGCCCGCGCACTGCACCAGGCATCGCCTCGCGCGGACGGCCCGTTCGTCGCGGTCAACTGCGCGGCGCTGCCCGATTCGCTGATCGAGGCCGAGCTGTTCGGCTACGAAGACGGCGCGTTCACCGGCGCGCGCAAGCGCGGCAGCCCCGGCAAGATCGTGCAGGCCGATGGCGGCACGCTGTTTCTCGACGAAATCGGCGACATGCCGCTCGCGCAGCAGGTCCGGCTGATGCGCGTGCTGCAGGAACGCGCGGTGATGCCGCTCGGCGGCGCGCGCGCGGTGCCGGTCGACGTGCGCGTGGTCTGCGCGACCCATCGCGACCTGCGCGCGATGATCGCGGAAGGCACGTTCCGCGAAGACCTGTTCTACCGGATCAACGGGCTCGCGGTCACGCTGCCGGCGCTCGCCGCACGCACCGACCTGCCCGCGCTCGTCGAGCGGATTCTCGCGCGGCTCGCGCGCAGCGAACCGATGCCGCGCCGCATCGCGGCCGACGTGCTCGACGCGTTCATGCGCCACCGCTGGCCCGGCAACCTGCGCCAGATGACCAACGTGCTGCGCACGGCCGGCATGCTGGCCGAGGACGAAGACGAAATCACGCTCACCCATTTGCCCGACGATTTCTGGCTCGACTGCGACGACGCACCGGCGGCGCCGTCATCCGCGGCGCCGGCCGCATCGGCCGGCTCGCACGAAGGCACGACGCTGCAACACCATCAGGCCGCGGTGATCGATGCCGTGCTGGCACGGCATGGCGGCAACGTGTCGGCGGCCGCGCGCGAGCTCGGCCTCGCCCGCAATACCGTGTACCGGCACCTGCGCCGGCATTGACGCCGGCCGCCGGCCGACGCCGGCCGCCAGCCCGTTCGGGTATGCTTGGCGCGTTGCCGCCGAATCGCCGCCCGCCTTCGCCATGACCCATCCGGAACACCTTCCCCTCGTGCGCATCGAGCCGCTCGGCGCGACCTTCGATGCGCCCGATTCGCTCACGCTGCTCGAAGCCGCCGCGTTCGCGCGCGTGTCGCTGCCGCGTTCGTGCCGCAACGGCACATGCCGAAGCTGCCTTTGCCGGATCGTCAGCGGCAGCGTACGCTACACGATCGAATGGCCGGGGCTGAGCCGCGAGGAAAAAGCCGACGGCTATACGCTGCCGTGCGTGGCCGTCGCGACGTCGGACCTCGTGCTCGACGTGCCCGACGCGGTCATGCTCGACTAGACGCGGCCCGCGGTCGCGCGTGCCGTCCGGCAAAGGTTGATCCTGTGTGGAGAACGTCATGACCCAGCAAACCGATCGCATCGAGAAACAGGCCCTGCTCAACGCATCGCCCGACCGCGTGTGGGAAGCCGTCAGCAATTCCGGCGAATTCGGCCAGTGGTTCGGCGTCTCGTTCGACGGGCCGTTCGCGGCCGGCCAGCCGCTGTTCGGCCGCATCACGCCGACCCGCGTCGACGACGACGTCGCCAAGGCGCAAGAACCCTATGCGGGCACTGTGTTCGAAATCGTCGTCGATCGCGTCGAGCCGAAGCAACTGTTCTCCTTTCGCTGGCATCCGTTCGCGATCGACCCGAATGTCGATTACACCTCCGAGCCGATGACGCTCGTCACGTTCACGCTCGCGGCGCAGGCCGGCGGCACGCTGCTCACGGTCACCGAAACGGGCTTCGATCAGTTGCTCGAAACGCGCCGCGCGAAGGCGCGCGAGATGAACGATCAGGGCTGGGCCGCGCAGATGACGCTGATCGCGAAATACCTGGCCAGGCACGCATAGCGCGCCGCAACGCCGCACCGCCGTGTCGACATGCGACTCGACGTGCGTGGCATAATCCGCTCCATCGTCGCCCCTACGCCGCCGCGCATCGCATGCTGAGTCGTCGTCTCCGGAAGATCGGCAGTCTGATCGGGATGCTCGCCATCCTGATGACGGCGCTCGCGCCGACGATCTCGCAGGCCCTGACGACGCAGCGGCGCGTCGATACGCTGCTGGCCGGCTACTGCACGGCCGCGCCGGCCACCGGCGAGCGCGGCGCCGATGCGTCGCGGAAGAGCCTGCAGGCCCACCTACAGGCATGCGGCTACTGCAGCCTGCTCGCCCATACGCCCGCACTGCCCGCGCCCGAACTGACGTTCGCGGCCAACGTGCACATCATTCAGCATCGCGAAGCGACCCGCTTCGAAAGCCTGCGCCGCGCGCTGCCGCTCACGGCGGCGCAACCGCGCGCCCCTCCGTTCACGTCCTGATTCGTCGTCAACGCCCGTGATGCCGTAGCGCATCGCGTGGCCCGCGCACGCCGCCGGCATGCGCGACGTGTCACGTTTCGAAGGACGATCATGTCTCACCGTGTTGCGCGCGGCGTCGTTCCGTGCGTGCGGCCGCTTGCTGCCTGTGCGTACCGTCGCGCCCGCATTAGCCCGCGGGCAAACGCCTGGCCGCGCACGTTCGCGCCGGCGTCGGCCGCCATCGGTGCTGCTGCGATGGTGCGCGTGCATCCGTCCGTCGAATCCGTGTTGCTTCATCCGATTCGCCACTCGCACACTCAACCATGAAAACCGCCACTTTCATTCGCGGCACGCTCGCCGCACTCGGCTTCGTCACCATCCAGGCCGCCCACGCGCACGCACTCCCGAAGACGCAGGAACCGGCCGCCGGCGCCACGCTCTCAACCGCGCCGCATGCGGTCTCGATCGGTTTCAGCGAGGCGCTCGAGCCCGCCTTCAGCTCGATCGCCGTGACCGACAGCCGCGGGCAGTCGGTCGCCGACGGGAAATCGTCCGTCGACGCCGGCAACCGGAAACGCATGCACGTCGCGCTGGCCAGCCTGACCGCCGGCACGTACACGGTCACGTGGATCGCGGTGGCCAGCGATGGTCATCGCACGCAAGGCCACTACGCGTTCACGCTGAAATGACGTTCGCGATGCGCATCGGCGTTTCGTGCCGATCGCGTCGCCGCCGATACCCGCCGCATCCACCCATCAGGAGAACCAACCATGAAACGCCCGATTCCGACCGGCCTGCTGTTCGCACTGCTTGCGCTGCAGGCTCCCGCCACGTTCGCCGCGCCGGCCGTACAGGCAGAAAACTGCTGGATCCGTGCGATGCCGGCGACCGTGCCGTCGTCCGGCTACTTCACGCTGAAGAACGACGGCGACGCGCC
The DNA here is from genome assembly GCF_041103175.1 of Burkholderia sp. Bmkn7. Taxonomy (NCBI): domain Bacteria; kingdom Pseudomonadati; phylum Pseudomonadota; class Betaproteobacteria; order Burkholderiales; family Burkholderiaceae; genus Burkholderia; species Burkholderia sp. Bmkn7. Next base: position 3,087,007 of record NZ_JBGCUH010000002.1, read on the forward strand.
CGCCACGCTGACGGGCCTCGACACGCCCGCATACGGAATGGCGATGCTGCATGAAACGCAAACGAACGGCAGCACCGCGAAGATGGTTCACGTCGACGCCGTCGAAGTGCCCGCGCACGGCACGGTGACCTTCAAGCCGAAGAGCTATCACGTGATGCTGGAGCAGCCGCGCCAGGCCGTCGCGCCCGGCGCGAAGGTGCCGTTCCGGCTGCGTTTCGCGGACGGCTCGACGGTATCCGTGACCTGCGACGCCAAGGCGCCGACCTACGCCGGCCAGTAACGCCGCCCGCCCCCGATCGAAGGAGACGCACATGAAACACCGCCTGCCGCTGGCCGACCTGATCGTCCGCTACCGGACGCCGCTGAATGTCGCCGTGCTGATCGTCTGCGGGATATGGGCCGGATGGATCGCGTGGATGACGCGGCCCGCCGCGATCGATACGCCGCCGTCGATCCCCGCCTACTGCATGCGCGACGCACGCTGACGCGCCGCGACGGCACGGTTCCGGGCAAGGCCGGGCCATATATTGGCGTGGCATCATCGCGTCATCCCGCCCGCCGGAACCGCCTCTCGGAGCGCCGCATGTCCCTTCAGACCTGGATGCTGTTTGCCGCAGCCTATCTCGCCACGACGCTGTCGCCGGGGCCCAACGTGCTGCTCGTCATCCGCAACACGGTGCGCTACGGCACGCACGGCACGGCCGCGACGATCGCGGGCAATCTCGTCGCGCAGGGCGTGGTCGTGGTGCTCGTCGCACTCGGCGTCGGCGCGGTGCTCGCCGCGATGCCGCCGCTGTTCGTCGCGATGAAGGTGGCCGGCGCCGCGTACCTGATGGTCCTGGGTGTCAGGCAACTGCGCGGCGAACGCAAGGCCGGCGCGTCGACCGGCGCGGCGGAGGTCGACGCGCCCGACCGCGGGAAGCTGTTCCGCGAAGCGCTGTTCGTGTCGGGCAGCAACCCGAAGACGATGATCTTCCTGTCGGCGTTCATGCCGCAGTTCATCGTGCACGACCGCCCGCTCGCGCTGCAGTTCGTCGTGATGTACGCGACGATCGCGTGCACCGTCGTGGTCGTTCACAGCGTCTATTCGGCCGGCGTGCGCCGGTTCCATCGTGGCTTCGGCATGAGCCGCGCGGTGCGTGCGCTCAAGCGCGCCAGCGGGCTGCTGTTCGTCGGGCTCGGGATCAAGCTGCTGACTGCGCGGCAGGCGTAAGCGCTCGTATTGTCGAGACCGAACCTGCCGCGCCGTCCCGTCAGCGTGTTTGCGCAGCCAGCGCGGCGGTGATCTCCACGAACGACGGCCGCGCGTCGACATCCTCGTTCAAACAGGCGGCCGCCAATGCGTCGAGCGTGGGCCGGCCGGCCCGCGCCTGCTGCCCGCATCGATCGAGCAACTCGCCGAGCAGGTAACCGAACGCACGCACCTCGAGGCGTTCGAACCGCGCACCGCGCATGCGGTCGTTCACGTCGTAGAGCGACGCCGCGCCGAAATCGCCGAGCAACGCGCCACCGGCACCGTCGTGCAGGATGTTGTGCGCATACAGGTCGCCGTGCATGATGCCGCGTTCGTGCAGATGGCCCGCGACCGACGCGATGCCGTGCGCGATCCGCAGCGCCGCGGCAGGCTCGAATCCCGTGCCGTCGGCATACACGTCGCGCGTGCAGGTCGCGAAGCTCGGCGGCCCCGCGAGATTCGTCAGCGCGGAATCGACGAGTTCCATCACGAGGCCGTGCGTGCCGTCCGGGTGCCCGCGCACCTTGCCGATCACCGGGATCATGTTCGGGTGGCGGCCGGCATGCAGGCACGCGGCCATTTCGCAATCGGGCAGGCCGTCGCTCGTCACCGCGCCCTTGAACAGCTTGACGGCGACCGCGCGCGGCGCACGGTTTTCCGCCGCCCATCGCGCGCGGTAAATCACGCCCGATGCGCCTTCACCGAGCTTCTGCTCGCATGCGAGCGATGCCCAATCGACGTCGGCGATGTCCGGCTCCGCCGACGCCGCGGCTTCCGGCGCCGCGCCGAACGGATTGCCGGCGGCAGCAAGCCACGCGAGCCGCGGCATCCGCAGCAGCCAGTCCGGCAGTTCGTCCAGGCGATTCGCCGACAGGCGCACCAGTTCGAGCGCGCGGCAGGCGGCCAGCCCGGCCGGCAGCGTACGCAGCCGGTTGCCGGCGAGCATCAGCTTCTGCAAGCGCGAGCAATCGCCGATATCGGCGGGCAACTCGTCGATTGCGTTGTCGGTGAGGATCAGCCAGCGCAATGCGCGCGGCAGCGATCCGCGCGACACCGTTTGAATCCGGTTCGCCTTGAAGCCGATCATGTCGAGCCGTTCGCACGCGCCGAGCACGCTGGGGAACGCGGTGAAGCGGTTGCCGGACGCGAACAGGATGCGCAGGCGATGCAGGCGCGGCAGGTCGTCCGGCAGCGCGGTGAGCGCATTGCCGGTCAGGTCGAGCACTTCGAGCGTGTCGGCGAGATCGAAAATCTCGCGCGGGAATGCCGTCAACCCGCATGCGAGCTTGAGTTGCCGTGCGCCGGCCAGTTGCCCGGCCTGCAGTTGTTCGAGGGTATGTGTCACGCGGAGAAAACGGGTTGCGGTTGCGGCGGCCATCGGGTCGATCGCCCGAATTCTACCGGGATCGCTTTCGCGCCTCCGCCCATCGTGTCACACCCTCTTCACAAACGCGAAATGTGACGCTACAATTGCGCCCCTTGCAGTGCAATGCAGTGCCGACGTGGTGAAATTGGTAGACACGCTATCTTGAGGGGGTAGTGGCGAAAGCTGTGCGAGTTCGAGTCTCGCCGTCGGCACCAGATGCGGTTTAACCACGTTTCAAGTTCAGCAGTCCACGCCTTGCGTCGAGGTTCAGACGATCCAGCCGCCTCGCAACGAGGTTTTCGTCGTGGTTCCTTCCTCATCCTCGCCTGGCGCGGCATGCGCCAATTGCCGGCCGACAAGACCTGTCGGAGCATGGCCCACATCGATAACCGCACGCTCCCCTTTCCAGCTTGAAGTCCATTCGATCGGACACTGTCGGGAATGCTGCGCGTCACGCTTTACTGACGGCCCGGCCACGCGTCAGGACAAGTTGAAGACCTGACTGCAAGGCAGCTTTGCGCCGCTATCGATCGTCAGATTGAAGTACGGTTTGCGATCGAGATGCCTTTCGTCCGCATCGGGATCGGGGATATTTCGAAATCGCTCGAAAACGAGCGTCTTGCCGTTCCGCAACCGTATCGACATGAACTTCATCGATTGATCGAATGTCGGCGTTCCCCATGACGAATCAATCGGCTTCCCGTCGCCAGCGGACAGGTAGACCGACAGGCTATTGCCCCACTCCTGACGGGGCACCACCTTCATCTGATCGGCATCCGCCTGAGGCACGCCAACATTGACGGAAAGTTTCTTCCCTCCCTTTACCGTGCAAACGAACTCCTGATTGCCGCCGAAGCGCTGCTGAAACGCGACGAACGGATCGGCGTTGCCTTGATCGGCCAGAACTGTCGCCCCCCAGCAAGAAAGCACTGCGCCAGAAATCAAAAACCACGCATTCCATTTCATTTGATCCAGACTCCCGTCACCTTTCTACCCTATTCGGACTGATGTAATCACGCACGAACAACGGTCCGGGCAGTACGACCCCGGCCTGACCATGAGTCGATTCATCGGTCGTATCGTAGACGATCACGGCACCCTCGGGGGGATCATAGGGGCTGGTGATGTATGTGCAAGCAGGCACCCCGCTTCTGCCAGGCGTAGCGAATGAATAGTGAATCCCTCATCGACAGGCTCCACAACCGGTCACGACGATCATCGATTGCAAATTCCGGAATCCATCCTTTATTTTCATCTCGCGATCAACACCGACAGATTGCAGACGGCAGCGCGCAACAATTAGCAAAAATACTTCTTCGTCGATATTGAAATCATTCAAATGCGAAGACCAGCATCCCGTCGAATACGACATCATCGCGCTTCCAGCATGCTCGAAAAACACGACGCCACATCGCTACGCGGTTTTTGTTTCCACGGCCCTCACACCGCCCCATCCTCCCCCGCCAGCAACAGGAAATTCCGGACCACCGCCGACGATTCATCGCATCGTGACGCAATGGCGAGCCGTGCCCGCAACGCATCCCCCGCCAACGGCCGATAAACGACTCCGGCAACCTGCACCTGCGTAATCGCCTTCGGCACGACCGACACGCCGAGCCCGGCCGCGACCAGCGTCACAGCGGACGCCATTTGCGGCGCAGGCTGCGCCATGCGCGGCTCGAACCCGGCGGCATTGCATGCGGCGACGATATGGTCGAACAGCGCGCCGCCGGCCTCCCTCGGCACCTGCACGAACGACTCGTCCGCCAGTTCCACCAGATCGATCCGCCGCCGCTGCGCCAGCCGGTGCGCAACGGGCAGCGCGACGAACATCGGTTCGTCGTCCCAGTCGAGTAACCGCAACGTCGCGGCGGCCCGGCGTGCCGGCCGCACGATCGCGACGTCGAGGTGCCCGGCCTCCAGCGCCTCCAGCAGCATCCGCGACGCGGCCTCCTGCAACGTCAGCTCGGCATCCGGAAACGCTTCCCGAAAGCGCCGGATCAGGTCCGACACTTTCGAATTGAACGCCGCCGTCCCGGTGAAACCCACGCGCAGATGCCCGGTTTCCCCGCGCGCGGCCCGCCTTGCCGCGCGCACCGCACGCACGGCGGCGTCGAGCACGCGGCGCGCTTCCTGCGCGAAGACCTCGCCCGCCAGCGTCAGCTCGGCGCCGCGCGCGGTCCGCCTGAACAGTTCCACATCGAGCTCGCTTTCGAGCGCCTTGATCTGCTGGCTCAACGGCGGCTGCCCGATGCCGAGCGCCTCGGCAGCCTTGGTGAAATTCGATGCGGCCGCCACGGCCAGAAAATAACGGAGATGCCGGAGTTCCATTCGTACGTGCTCTCACGGTGTGCCGGGTTGATTCACCAGCCAGTGGTTAAACATATCGCTGCGGTTACTTTCATATATTGGACATATACATGACCGTGCGCAAGAATTCAGGCATTCCTTCGCACATCGAGCGCAGTCATGTCCTCCCCTTCGCTTTCCCGTGCGCTGCCCGGCACGCAACAGGCCACGCCCGATGCGCTGCCCGCCGGCGTTTCCCCGCGCTCGGCCGCGTACAAGCGCATCGCTCTCGCGCTCTTCCTTGCCGGTTTTTCCACGTTCTCGCTGCTGTACTGCGTCCAGCCGCTGCTTCCCGCGTTCGCACGCGAGTTCGGGCTCGGCGCGGCCTCGAGTTCGCTCTCGCTGTCGCTGTCGACCGGGATGCTGGCGATCTCCATTCTGTGCGCCGGCGCGCTGTCCGAACGCGTCGGGCGGCGCGGGCTGATGTTCGCGTCGATGACGCTCGCCGCGCTGTTCAACGTGCTCGCCGCGCTGTCGCCCGACTGGAACCTGCTGCTGGTCTGGCGCGCGCTGGAAGGTTTCGCGCTGGGCGGCGTCCCGGCAGTCGCGATGGCGTATCTCGCCGAGGAAATCGCGTCGGAAGGGCTCGGTTTCTCGATGGGGCTCTATGTCGGCGGGACCGCGTTCGGCGGCATGGTCGGACGGATCGGCATGAGCATGCTGGAAGAGCACTTCTCGTGGCGCACGGCGATGCTGACGATCGGTGTCGTCGATCTCGTCGCGGCGGCCGCGTTCGTGATGCTGCTGCCGCCGTCGCGGCGCTTCGTGAAGCGCACCGACCTGACGCTGCGCCATCACTTCCGGCTGTGGGGCGAGCAACTGCGTCACGCGCGGCTCCCGTTCGTGTTCGCGATCGGCTTCCTCGTGATGGGCGCATTCGTGACGATCTACAACTACGCGGGGTTCCGGCTCACCGCGGCCCCGTTCAACCTGAGTGCGACCGCGTGCGGGCTGATCTTCGGCGCCTACCTGTTCGGGATGGTGTCGTCATCGAGCGCAGGCGCGCTCGCCGACCGCCTCGGCCGCGCACCGGTGCTCGTCAGCGGCGTGCTCGTGTTCGCGGCGGGCCTCGCGCTGACGCTGTCGCATTCGCTCGTCGCGATCGTCGTCGGCATCGTGCTCGTGACGATCGGCTTCTTCATTGCCCACTCGGTCGCGAGCGGCTGGGTGGGCTACCTCGCGGGGGCCGCGAAGGGGCACGCCGCGTCGCTGTACCTGCTTGCGTACTATCTCGGGTCGAGCGTGCTCGGGTCGATCGGCGGCACGTTCTGGCAACACGGCGCGTGGACGGGCGTCGCCGCTTATGTCGCGGTGCTGCTTGCGCTCGGGCTGCTGGCGGCGCGCCGGCTGGCACGGGCGTAACGGGTGTAGCAGACATAATGGGCGCAGTGAGTGCAGTGAACGCCCCGCGCGATCCGGTCATTCGTCGCGAGCTTCAGGCGCGCGACGCATCCGGCCAGCCGCGCGCCGATCAAGACGCCAGCGCATCATCCCCCTTCACCGCATACGCCGACTCGCGCCGCTTCAGCCGCATCGCGATCAGCGCCGCGAGCACCGCCAGCGCGGCGCCCGTGAGAAACCCGCCCGTATAACCGACCTTCGCGGTGAGCGACAGAATCGTCGACGACGCGATCAGCTCGCCGAGATCGCGCGTGCTCTGCACGGCCGTCACGTCGGTGCCGGCCTGGTCGCTGCCGCCCGCGAAGCGCATGCCGGCCGTCATGATCGACACCGACGTGATCCCGGTCGCCAGCGAACCGAGTACCGTGCACAGCCATGCCCACGACGGCGACACCGGCAGCCACCCGCCCGCCTGCGCGAACCACAGCAGCGCGGCCGCGCCCGCACAGCTCACGCCGGCCGTAAACGCGGGCCACAACCCGAGCCGCCTCACGAGCCACGCACCGCCGCCGCAACCGAGCACGACCGTCACGATGCCGCCGGCCATGCCGAGCTTGCCGATCGCGTCGAGCGTCCAGCCCGCGTCGTTGAGGAACAGCTTCGACAGGCCGAAGCCGGATACGGCCGTCATCGCCGACAGCAGCGCAAGCGACAGCAGCGACCACGAGCGCGGCCGCTTCGCGAAACGGACGAGGCTCGCATCATGCTCGGGCTTCGCGCGCGCACGATCCGCATCGCGCGGCAACACCCACAGCACGCAAACCAGGCTCGCGAGCGGCACGGCCGCCAGCGCGAGAAACGCGGCCCGCTGGCCGAACAGGCCGATCAGCGTCAACGTGCCGGCGCCGCCGCCGAAGAAGCCGATCATCACGCCCGCGATCTGGATCGCGTTGATCTTCGCGAGCGTGTCGCCGCTGAAGTGCTCGGCGGCCATCCCGTCGTTCGCGATGTCCTGGGTCGCGCTCGCAAGCGACGCGACGGCCAGCAGGCCGACCGCCCATCCGGCCGTCGCGACCGTCATCCCGATCTGCGCGAGGCTGCCGAGGCAGAGCACCACGAGCGTCTGCATCGGCAGCATCCAGCTGCGCCTCCGGCCGATGCGCGGCGACCAGCGGTTGTCGACGACAGGCGCCCACAGGAACTTCACGACCCACGGCAAACCGACGAGCGGCAGGAACGCCAGTGCATGAAGCGGTGCGCCGTCGTGGCGCAGCAGGGTCGGCATCGCATCCATCGCGATGCCGATCGGGATTCCCTGTGACAGGTAAAGCAGCGTGATCGTGATGACCAGGCGGCGATGTTCGAGCAGATCGCGCATCGAAGTCTCCAGTTGCATGAAATTAAAAAGGTTCGGCACCGGCCGGCACGGGCGCGGGCCGCATCGCATCGCGGCGCGGACGGCGCGCGGCACGCAGCAGCAATGCGCCGAACGCGACGAGGGCCGCGTCGATCGGCCAGTACACGGGTTCGCCCGCGCCGAGCAGCGCGATCGCGCAATGCGTCGCCCCTGCCAGCCCGTAAGCGGCGCCGGCCGCACGCATCAGCGTGCGCAGCCAGGCCGCGCGATCGGCCACGCAGGCCGCGAGCGCGAGTGCACCGCCCCACACGGCCCAGAACAGCATCGCGAGCACATGGTCGACGTGCACGCCGGCGGGCAACGCACGCCCCGCGAGCAGCAGGACGCCGCCGGCGAGCACCAGCCCGCCGCAGGTGCCGACGGCGACCGCGGCCAGCACGTTCGCCGAGCGGTCGTGCTGCGCCCGCCGCCGCTCGATCCACAGATGCAGCCCCGTCGCGCAGAGCGCGCACGCCGCGAGTCCCATCAGGAAATGCAGCACGCGCAGCACGCCGCCCATCGCACCGACCCAGCCGTATTGCGCGAAATGCAGCGGCTGCACCGCGATGAACGCGCGCAACCAGAAGCCTCGGCCGCGCGACGTGGCGTCCGCGAGCCATTGCCCGTCCACCGCGCGATACTGGTGGCGCTCGAACACCGCCGTGCTCGGCAGGCCGGCGGTCGTCCCGGCAATCTCGACACGCGCATTCACGTCGCCCCACCGATGCAGCACGACGGCTTCGCGCCGGAAATCCGGCGCACGTGCCGCATCGCGCCGCAGCAGCGCCTCGAGATCGGGCGCGCGTTGCCACGCGCCGCCGGCGGCAGTCGGCGGCGGCCCGCCGAGCAGCTCGGCGAACGCGCGCTGCGGTTGCCCCGGATATGCGACGCCCGCAAGCGACACCGTGCCGAGCGCGCCCAGCCCCGACAACGCGCCGGTGAACGCGAACAGCACGAGCCACGGCGAGCCCCACAGGCCGATCCACGCGTGCAGGTCGAACAGCGCGGTGCGCAGCCCGCTGCCGCGCCGGATGCGCGCCGCGGCAGGCCAGCGCCGGTGATGCACGACCAGGCCCGCGACGATGAGCACGAGCAGCACGATCCCCCACAGGCTGACGAAGATCCGCCCGGGAAAGCCCGCGAACAGCGTCTTGTGCAGCGTGACGAGCAACGCCGCGCGTCCGCCGTCGGCCAGCCGCTCGCCCGTCGCCGGGTCGAGCGCCAGCGTGCAGGCCTGGCGCGCGTCGCAGAAACGGATCGCCGGATCGGCCGGTTGCGGCAGCGCGATGCGCGCATCGCGCAACGGCACGCCGAGCGCCGCCGCGCGCGCGACGAGCGCATCGAGCGACAGCGCCGGCCGCGCGACGGCGACCGGCGGCGGCCGCCACCAGCCCTGCATCGAATCGGTCGCAAGACTCCACGTGCCGCTGAACAGCACGACGAACAGCACCACGCCGAACAGCGCACCGGCGCCGCGATGCAGCGCGCGCCAGCGCGAACGCGATGAAGCGTCCATGTCAGCGCCCTCCCCAGAACATCGCGCACGGCACGAGCACCGCGAGCCACAGGCAGGCGCGCCACGCGGCCTGCCGCCGCCCGGGCGCGACGAGCACCCACAGCAGCGCGGCGACACCCGCGGCCAGCGGCAGCAGCACCGCCGCGTAGAGCCGGTTCAGGCCGTCGGCCGGGTAATGACGGGCCAGCGTGACCGCCAGCGCGACCGCGCCCGGCAGCACACCTGCGATCGCGAGCGCCGCCCGCGTCCCCCAGCCGCCCACCATCAGAACTGCCCGCGCACGGTCAGCATCACGTTGCGCGGTTCCCCGTAGCGGTTGTTCCAGCCCGGCTGGCTCAGGCTCAGGTAGTACTTGCGGTCGAACAGGTTGTTGACGTTGACGGCCGCGCTCCAGTGCTTGTCGTAGCGATAGCCGAGCCGCACGCTGGCGAGCGCGTAGCCGCCCTGGCTCATCGTGACGCCGTTCGCCTGCGCCGAGTAATTGCTCTGCACCTGCAAGCCGCCGCCGATGCTCCAGCGCCGCTCCTGCCACGGCAGGTCGTAGTTGGTCCACAGCCGGAACAGGTGGCGCGGGTTCAGCAGCGGCGCGAACGTGCCCGCGTTCGCGAGGTTGTCCGCATAGCGCATCGTGTCGTACGTATAGCTCGCCCACACGCTCCACCACGGCGTGATGCGGCCGTTCGCCTCGAACTCGAAGCCCTGGCTGCGCACGCTGCCGCCGTTCACGTAGTAGCAGTTCGGCCCCGCGCACGGATGCGCGAGATCGACCTGCGGATTGTTGTCGAGATCGATGCGGAACGCCGCGAGCGACACGTTCAGCTTGCCGCCCGCCAGTTCGCCCTTCACGCCCGTCTCGTAGGTGCGCCCCTTCACCGGCGTCAGGATGCCGCCGCCCCACATCGACTTGGTTTGCGGCTGAAACACTTCCGCATAACTCGCGTACCACGACCAGTCGCGCGCGAAATCCCAGATCAGCCCGCCGTACGGCGTGAACTGGTGGCCGGTGTTGTAGTGCGCGCCGAGGCTGTCCTGGTTCCACCAGCTCATCCGGCCGCCGAGCACGAGCGTGACGGGTTCCGCGAGCTTGATGCGGCCGAGCCCGTACACGCCCTTCTGCGACACGTCGTTCTGCTGCGACTGCTGGTACGGGCCGACGCCCGGCTCGGGTACGCTGCCCGGGTTCCAGCGGTAGACGTTCACCGGCGTGCCGGCCACGTTGCCGAGCAGCTGCGCCGACATCTGCCCGCTGCTGCTGTTCGCGTAGGTCACGCCGAACAGCAGGTCGTGCGTCAGCCCGAACGCATGCACCGGCCCCTGCACGTTCGCATCGATGCTGCGGCTGTAGCTGCTGAACTGGTACGCGCCGCCCGTCAGTGCGCCGCCCGCACCGGTCGACGGATCGATCGCGCCGTACGAGCCCGCGTATTTCAGGTCGGAACGCACGCTCTGGTATTCGCCGCTGACCTTCGCTTTCCAGCCGGCGCCGAGCTTCTGCTCGACCGACGCGAACGCGCGCGTCGTGTCCCAGTCGAAGTGGCCCCACGCCGTGTCGAGGAACGTCGAGCGCGACAGGCCGAGGCTCGACCCGTCGCGCGCCATCGGCACGCCGGACATGTCGGGCACCGAGCGCGTCGTCTGGTACTGCGCGCCGAACGTGAGCAGCGTGTCGCGCGTCACGTCGACTTCCGTGATGCCGTAGATCGAGCGCGTGTCCTGTTTCGCATGGTCGTAGAAGAAATGACGATCCTCGTATGCGGCGACGAGCCGGCTGCGCACGGTGCCGGCCGCATTGAGCGGGCCGCCGATGTCGGCTTCCGCGCGGTAGCGGTCCCAGCTGCCGACGCTCACGCTCGCGTTCGCGGAGAACTGGTACTGCGGCCGCTTGCGCACGAGGTTGACCGTCGCGGCCGGGTTGCCCGAGCCGTGCAGCAGGCCGTTCGCGCCACGCAGGATCTCCACGCGTTCGTACACGGAGATGTCCTGCGGCGCGCTCGCCATGTCGCCGATCACCACCGGCACGCCGTCGAATTCGAACGAATCGACCTTGAAGCCGCGCACGAAATACGCGGTGGTGAGCAGCACGTACGGCTGCACGGTCACGCCCGCCGATTGCTGCATCACCTCGTCGAGCGAATACAGGTTCTGCTGGTCGATCCGTTCGCGCGTCGTCACGCTGACCGACTGCGGAATCTCCCGCAACGCCAGCGGCATCTTGCCGACCGTCGCCACGGCCGGATCGTCGGCCACGCCGCGCGACGCGGTCACGGAAATCGCCTTCAGTTCGCCCGCGGCAGGCTTCACGGCGGTCGTTTCCTCCTTCCGGACTTCCGCGCCGGCCGCCGGCGCCGCATCGGCGAACGCCGCCGCCGGATGCGCGGCGATCAGCAGGCCGAGATACAGCGACGGGCGCCAGCGCCCTCGCCCCAGACGGGCGACGCGCGCGCCCTTCGTCATCGATCTCCCAGGTTCCAGCACCTCGTACCGCATTCACGCCCCCGTATTTGATAATCATTCTCATTATCAAATAGAACCGGCAGGCCATTTTTCGATCGAGGGGCTTTTCCTATCGATTCCGGGCACGCCGGCCCGCATTGTTCACGTCAGTGTTCGGATTCGGCCGGCCGGGCTTCCGCGTTCGCGTCGGGCGGTGCGAGCCCGTCGGGCGGCTGCCCCGCGCGGGCGAAGGCCGCGTACCACGCGTCGGCCTCGACGAGCTGCGCGTGCGTGCCGGTCGCCCGCACGCGGCCCGCATCGAGCACGACGATCGTGTCGGCGGCCGCCGCGAGCGCCGGCTGGTGGGTGACGACGATGCGCGTGCGCTGCCCGCGCAGCGCGACGAGGCTGTCGCGCACGCGCCGCGCACTCGATTCGTCGAGGCTCGCCGTCGGCTCGTCGAACATCAGCACCGGCGCACGCGACAGCAGCGCGCGCGCCAGGCACGCCCGCTGGCGCTGCCCGCCCGACAGCAACTGGCCGCCCGGCCCCACGTCGGATTCGAGCCCGTCCGGCAAGCGCTCGGCGTCGTGCAGCAGGCCGACCGCGTCGAGCGCGTCGCGCAGCTCGGCATCGGTCGCGTCCGGGCGGCCCATCCGCACGTTCCACGCGAGGCTGCCGCGAAACATCCCGTTGTCCTGGAACACGAGGTTGCGCGTCGCCGCGAGCGTCGCCTCGCTCAGGTGCCGCACATCGGCGCGGCCGAGCAGCACGCGCCCGGCGCCCGGATCGTCGAGCCGCGCGAGCAGGCCGAGCAGCGTGCTCTTGCCGGCACCCGTGGGGCCGACGATCGCGACGAAGCCGCCCGCCGGGCAATGCAGGTCGACGCCGTCCAGCAGCGTCGCGCCGGCGGGCGAACGGTAGCCGACGCGCACCGCGTCGACACTCGCGTCGTGCACCGGCGTGCCGCGGTCGGGGCTGTCGAAACGCGGCGCATGCAGCACCGCGAGCACGGTGTCGAGTGCGCGCCAGGCGCCGCGCAGCGCCTGGTCGAGCTGCGTGAGCTGCGCGAGCGGTTCGATGAAACGCACGAGCAGCACGAGCACCGCCACGGCCGTCGCGGCATCGAGCCGGCCCGCCGAGACGGCCCATGCGCCGCCGGCCAGCATCGCGACGAACACGCCCTGCACCGCGCCCGCGAAGCCGAGTTCGATCGGCAGCGAGCGGCGCATCAGCGCGCGCGTGCGGCGATGCTGCGCGTCGAACGCGTGCATCAGCGCCGCGCGCGCGTCGCCTTCGCGGCCCGCGAAGCGCAGCAGCCCCTGATGCGCGGCGAAGGTCTGAAGCTGCACGGCCATGTCGCGATCGCCGGACGCGCGCGCCTGCTCGAACGCGAGGGTACGCGTGCCGCCGCGCTCGAGCAGCACGAACAGCAACACGGCGGCTGCCGCGAGGCACAGCGCGATGCGCCAGTCGATCCACGCGAGCCCGGCGACGACCGCAAGCGGCGTCACGACCGCGCCGATCAGCGGCCCGAGCAGGTGCGCCGGAATCCCCATCGCCTGCATGACCGGCCCGCGCAACAACCCGGCCGGATGACTGTCGCGCACGGCCTGCCACGACGCGATGCGCGGCAGGTGCCGCACGAGGCGTTCGACGAGACCGGCCGCGAGCGCGCCGCCCGCGCGATAGCCGCCGCGCTGCGCGACGTACAGCACGAATGCGTGGCACAGGGTCAGCGCACCGAGCACGATCGTCCAGTGCAACACGGCTGCCTGCGCGCCGGCGAACCACGCGCGGATCAACGGCACGAGCAGCAACCCGCAGGCGCCGTCGAGCAACGCGGCCGCCACCGCCCAGCCGACGCCGCGCCACAGCGCGCGGCGTGTGCCGGATGGCAGGCACTGCAAACGTTTGAGCGATTTCATCATCATGCGGCCTCCCCGTCCGCGGCACCGCGTTCGCGCCACAGCCGCGCATACAGCCCGCACGCGGCCAGCAGCGCCGCATGCGTGCCGCGTTCGACGATGCGGCCGCGATCCATCACGAGAATCTGGTCCGCCTGCCGGATCGCGTCGAGATCGTGGCTGACGATCACGCGCGTGCGCGCGTCGCCGCGCAGCGCGTTGCGCAATGCGCGCCCGGTTTGCGGATCGAGTGCCGATGCCGGTTCGTCGAGCAGCAACAGCGGCGCCGTCGACAGCAGCGCACGCGCAATCGCCAGCCGCTGCAGCTCGCCGCCGGACAGCCGCACGTCGCGCCCGCACACGCAACCGTAGCCGCCCGGCAACGCATCGATGCGTTCGTCGAGACAGGCCGCGCGCGCGGCCGCGCGAATCGCATCGTGATCGGCATCGGGCCGGTACAGCGCGATGTTCGCGGCAATCGACACGTCGAGCGCGGCGGCCTGCTGGAACACCATCGCCACCTGCTCGCGCCGCGTGTCCGGCGCGAGCAGCCGCAGGTCGGCGCCGCCGAGCCGCACCGTGCCGCGGTCGGGGTCCATGAAGCGCGCGAGCAGCATCAGCAGCGTGCTCTTGCCCGCACCCGACGGCCCGACGATCGCGGTGGTCGTGCCCGCCGCGACCGTCGCGTCGATGTCGCGCAGGATCGGCGTGCCGTCGATGTCGACGCTCACGCCGCGCAGCTCGATCGACGCATCGCACGGCACCTGTGCCGCGCCGTCGGCCGGCTCGGGCAGGCCCGGCTGCGCGAGCAACGCATCGAGGCGCGCAGCGGCTGCGCGCGCTTCGCGCAACGCATCGGCACCGTGGCCGAGCGCCCGCACCGGCGTGGCGACCGCCCAGATCAGCAGTGCGAACGCGCACAGTTCGCCGACCGGCAGGCGGCCGGCCGTGAGCCACGTCGCGCCGAACACGACCCACGCGAGCAGGAACGGCGTGCCGAGCAGCACCTGCGTGCAGGCACCAGGCCCGCCGACGCGGCCGACCCATGCCGAAAACGCCTGGTCGAAGCGCCCGGTCGACGCGAGCGCGGCCGCCTCGATGCCCGCGCCCGGATACTGCCGCACGAGCGCCGGGTTCTGCGCGAGCTGCGCGTAATCGCCCATCAACTGTTCGAGTGCCGCGTTGCGCGCCGCGATGGCCGGTGCGAACCGCGCCGAGCGCATCCAGCGGAACAGCGCGGCGCCCGCGACGAACGGGACCAGCGCAAAGGCGAGCAGCACGGGATTCAGGTAAAGCAGGCACGCCAGCGCCGCGCACGGCACGACGACGAGTTGCGTGACGTCGGCCGGCGCGTGCGCGACGAGCTGGTGCAACGCACGCACGTCCTGGTCGACGTGGCGCGCGACGCGATCGCTGCCCGCGCGCACGAACCAGCCGAGCGGCAAGCGTTGCAGATGATCGGCGAGCCGCCTGCGCAAGCGGTCGGCGAGATCGGCGTCGACACGGTGCGTCAGGTGCAGCGCGACCGTCTGGCCGCCCAGCCAGCACACGCCGGCCGCCACGGCCGCGACGAGCCAGCCGCGCGCCGTCGCGTCGAGCTGGGCCGTCTCGCGCCATACGTCGGCGATACGGCCGAGCGCGAGCCACGGCACGAGCGACGCGACACCCGCCAGCGCCTGCAGCACGACCGCCGCCGCAAGCGGCACCGCGAACGGCCGCAACATCGAAAGCAACGGTCCCTTCATGCGGCACGCTCCAGCAGCATGCCGAGCGTGGCCGCGCACGCGTCGCCCGGCGGCTGCTCCGGAAAACCGAGCTGCATCGTCAGTTGCTGCCAGACGCGCGTCACGTCGATGCTGCGCTGGTTGCACGCGTGCAACCCTTCGCCCGACACGAGCCGGTCGACCGCGCGCACGGCCGCCTGCGGCCAGCTGCGGGCATGAATCGCGCCCCACGTATCGCGCGCATCGTCGCAGATCTGGATGCTCGGCATGCCGTCGCCCGCCGCGTCGCCGAAGATCGGGAACAGCCCATCGTCGTCCGTCACCGGTTCGCGCAGCGCGGGCGCCCACCACAGCGGGCCATGCGGCGACGCGAGCGTCCACGTGCCGGCGTCCGTCGTCAGCGTGATGCTGAACAGCATGCTCATCCGGCCGTCGTCGGCCGCCGCCATCTCGTTGTGCACGCGCAGCGAGACCGGCGTTTCGGCGAGCACCATCGCGCATTCGCGCATCGACGACAGTGCCGGCCCGACCGGCTCGACCGACCACGGGCCCACGCCCTGCAGCGCGGCGGCCAGCACGTCGAGCGCCGCGTAACTGGCCTGCACCGAGCACACGAGATCCGCATGCACGGGCGCGCTCGTTTCACGCAGCCGTCGCGCGACCGCGATGAAGCGGGAGACGACCGGCAGGTTCGGATAGAAACTGTTGAGCAGGCAGCGCCGGCCGTGACGCGACGCGGTGCGCAGCACGCGATCCCATTCGTCGGGCAGCAGCGGATGCTCGATCACGACGTCGATCCCGCGCTCGAGCAGCCGGCACGCGAGCGCGGCCCCGTCGGCGCCGCGCGCCGCGCCGCCGACCGCGACACACGCGGCGCGCACGTCGTCGGGCAACGCTTCCGGACTGTCGAACACGGGCGCGCCGACGCGCGCGGCCAGCGCGGCAGTACGCGCGCTGCCTTGCCCCAGGATGCCGGCGACGCGATACGTGCCGGACGCGGCGAGGCCCGCCGCATAGAACTGGCCGAAGCGGGAGCCGGCCACGACGACCGGCAGCGGATGAGCCTTCATTGCGCCTCCTTCAGGCGGGTGTCGACGAACGCGGCGTTCAGGCAGTCGAAATGACCGCCGGGGATGTCGACGGACGTGATGCCGCCGAGCGCCTGCGCCGTCCAGTATTCGGTGAGCGCCGCGCGCTGCTGCGGAATCAGCGGGTTGCAGCGCTCCGGCACGAACAGCCGCAGCGCACCCGCGTATGGCGCGTCGCCCGCCCAGTGGCTCGCCTGCACCGAATGCATGAAAAGCCGGTACAGCCGTTCGCGCTCGTCGAGCAGCGGATGCGCGACTTCGTCCTGCATCGACAATCCGGCGGCCGCGCGCAGCACGCGGCGTCGCAACGTGTCGAGCGGCTCGCAGCGGTCGCCGAAAATCTCCAGCTGGGCCTGCAGGCTGCCGGGCGCGAGACGCGCGGGGTCGGCCTTCAATGCGTCGGCGAGTGCGTCGGCCAGCACATACGTTTCCGGGAACCCGAGCGCGTCGAGCGGCAGCCCGAGCGTCGCCGCGAAGTTGAACAGCACGAGCCGCTCGTCTTCGATCAGGTAGGGAATCCGGTAGCTCGACACGATGTCGAGCGTGCGCACCTCGACGCCGAGCTGCACCAGCGACTTCGCCATTGCGAGCGCGACCAGCCCGCCCGAGCAGTAGCCGAGCACGTCGACCTCGCGCACGCCGGTGCGCCACAGCGCATCCGCATAACGCCGGCCGAGCGTCGCGTTCAGGTGGCGCGCCGGCAGGTCGAGATAGTCCTGCGCGTCGCGCACCGCGAAGCCGAGCACCGGGCCGAGCCGCGCGAGCGCCGGCATGACCGGACGATACGCATGCACGGTGCCGAGCCCTTCATGCACGATCACGCGCGGCACGCCGTCGCCGGGCGCGAGCGGGATCGGCCGCACGTCGGCGCGCACGCGCGGCGCCGGCGCATGGACGACCGCCGAAACGTGCGCGCTGCGCGGCGCGGCCGGCGCAACCGGCGATGCGCTGCCCGACGGCTGCGCATCCGCGTCGCGCAGGCATTGCGCGAACGCGGCGGGCGTCGGTTGCGCGAGCACCCAGCGCAGCAACCGGTCGAACGGATGCGCGTGCGCGAGCGGTTCCTCGCCGCGCAACCGCGACACGAGTTGCGCGATCAGCAGCGAATCGCCGCCCGCGGCGAAGAAGTCCTGATCGGGCGTGACGTTGCGCGTATCGAGCACGGCTTCCCACAAGCCGATCAGCCGCGCCAGCAGCGGATCGGCGGCGGCCTGCGCGTGAGCCTGTCGAGCAGTCGCCGGCTCCGGTTCGCGGAGGTCGGCGATGCCGGCCAGCGTGCGGCGATCGATCTTGCCGTTCGCGGTCACGGGCAGGCGGTCGAGCACGCGCAATTGCGACGGCACCATGTAGCCCGGCACGCGCTCCGCGACGCATGCCAGCAGCGCGTCCGGCGCGATGCGCGCCGCCCCGCGCTTCACGTGCGCGAGCAGGATGTCGTAACCGAGTGCGTCGAGCGGCGTGCCGGGTGCCACGCAACCGAGCGCGCGATCGCCGCCCGCCGCTTGCAGCCATTCGAGCCACTGCGCGCGCGGCACGAACAGACGCGCCGATTCGACGCGCGCGTCGTGCGGCGTTTCCATCATCAACCCCTGGCTGATGCTGATCTCCGGATGCTCGGTCGTCAGTTCCTGGATCACCCACCACGCATCCGCCGCCGACAGCGCACGCAATCCGGCGACCAGCGCGACCGTGTCGCGCGCATTGTTCAGTGCGCCGGAGCTGATCGTGATGTCGATCGAATGCGGCGCAATACCCTGCGCGTCGAGTGCCGCGTTCATGTCGAACCGCTCGAACCGCATCCACGGATACGCGGCGAAGCGCTCGCGTGCCGCCGCGAGGAAATAGCTCGACACGTCGCTGAACAGGTAGTCGATCCGCGCGCCCGCTTCGACCAGCGGCGCGAGCGCGTCGACGATCGCCCGCGTCGCCGCGGCCGTACCCGCGCCGATCTCGAGGATGCGCCACGGGCGCTGCGGCTCGCGCGCGACGATTGCACGCACGGCCTGTGCCATTCCGTCATGCAGGGCCCGCGCATGTTCGCCGTCGCTGTACATCGCGTCGGCGATATGCGACGCGCCTTCCGGGAACATCAGGCCGGCGGGCGACACGGTGCCGTCCACCTGCACGTCGATGCATCCCGCGCTGTCGCGGAAGTAGTCGACGAGGACGGACGGCCACAGATCGGGCGACGCATCCTGCGCAAACGCGTCCCAGCAGGCATGCGCATCGGCATGGCCGGCATCGGGCCGCCTGCGCCAGCCGCCATCGGCATCCGCGTGCAGCACGCCGTGCCGGTCGAGCATCGCGAGCCAGTGGCGCAGCAGATGCTGTCGCGCCGCCGGCACGCGCAACCGTTCGCACAACGTCGCGAAGTCCGTCGCCGCCTCCTCGGTCAGCGCCCCTGCCGGCACGATCCACGCTGCCAGCGACGCAACGCAGGCCGCTTCGAGCCGGGCGACCGACCGCGCCACGTCCGCGTGCGCGGGCCAGCGCGCGGCGTCGAACGCCGTGCGCACGTGCGCCGCGATCTCGTGCAGCGCGTCGTCCTGCTGCGGCGGCTCCGCGCCATGCAGCGACACGAAGCTCGCGAGCCGGCGCTCCGTGCCGTCGCCGAGCACGATCGTCGCGGCCGCGCCGACGAGCGGATGTGCGGTCAGCGCCGCATCGATCTCGGCCAGCTCGATCCGGTAGCCGCGGATCTTCACCTGATCGTCCTGCCGCCCGAGGAATTCGAGCGAACCGTCGGCACGCACGCGGCCGAGATCGCCGGTGCGGTAGAGTCGCCGCCCGTCGCCGTGACGGATGAAGCGTTCGGCCGTTCGCACCGGATCGTTCGCGTAACCCGTCGCCAGCCCGACGCCGCCGATATGGATCTCGCCGCGCACGCCCGGCGGGCACGGCCGGCCGAGCGCGTCGAGCACCTCCATCGTCTGCCCGGTCAGCGCGCGGCCGTAAGGAATGCTGGCCAGCTGTGTGTCCGCCGGACGGATCGGATGCTCGATCGACCAGATCGATGCCTCGGTCGCGCCGCCGAGGCTGAACAGCGCGCTGTCGGGCCAGCGCCGCCACCAGCGGGTGGGCAGCGTCACCGGAATCCAGTCGCCCGACCACAGCACGCGGCGCGGGCCCGGCACATCGAGCGCCGGTTCGCTTTCGACGTAGTCGATCAGCATCTGCCCTTGCGCGGGAACCGAATTCCACAGCGTCACGCGATGGCGCGCCATCAGCGCGGCCCAATGCGACGGATCGTTGCCGCGCGCCGGATCGGGCAGCACGATGCACGCGCCGCGCGCGGTCGCGCCGAAGAAGTCGTAGACGGACAGGTCGAAACTCAACTCGGCCAGGCCGAGCACCACGTCGCCGTCGCCGACTTCATGGCGCGCGCTGATGTCGGCCAGCGTGTTGCACACGGCCGCGTGGCTCAGCATCACGCCCTTGGGCTCGCCGGTGGAGCCCGACGTATAGATCACGTACGCGAGTGCGTCGCCGGCGACGTCGCGCGCGGCGCGCGGCGGCCATTGCGGATCGATCGGCACTGCATCGACATCGATGCGCACGCACCCGTCGTGTTCGAACTCGAGCGCCTGCACGCTGACGACCGCACGCACCCGCGCATTGCGCAGGATCGCCTGTTGCCGCAGCGCCGGCTGGCGGCTGTCGACCGGCACGTACGCGGCGCCCGCCTGGACGATCGCGAGCACGGCCACGAGCTGGTGCGCGCACTTCGGCATCAGCACCGCGACGGTATCGCCCACGGCGACGCCGGCCTGTTCGAGCGCCGACCGCAGCGCCGCCGCGTGCTGCGCGACGTCGCGATACGTGCGCGCCCCCTGCGCATCGATCACCACCGGCGCATCGGGCGTACGCAACGCCTGCGCGGCGAAGCCGGCCGCGATGTGCGACTCCGCATCCGGATGGATCCCGGCGGCGGGCGCATCGGACGGCAGCACGATGTCGCCCGCGCGCGACCACCATGCTGCGTCGGCGGCGAGCCGGCTCAGCAGGGCGACGTACGCGTCGAACATCGCCGCGGGCATCCCGTCCGGAAACAGGTCGTCGCGCACGTCCCAGCCGATTTCCAGGCCGCCGAACTGATCGGTCACCTGGCAGTCGAGCCACACCTGCGGCGTCTGGCTGACCATGTAGCGCGGCGGCTCGGCGCGGGCCGCATGTTCACCGAGCAGCCGGCCGACACTGCCGATGCCGCTCGTGAACACCACCGGCATCAGCGCCGCATCCTTGCCGCGCCGTCGCGCGAGTTCGCGCATCACGTCGACACCGGTAAACGCTCGATGGTCGAGGTCGTCGAACATCCGCGCGCCGATCGTGCGGGCACGCTCGACGAAATCGCGCCCTTGCGTCGCATCGACCGCGAGCAGGCTCAGCGCGGTGAAATCGCCGAGCACCGCGTCGATGCGCGGATGCACGGGTGGCCGGTTCAGCACCGTCAGGTTCAGGCAGAACGCGGGCGACTGGCTCCAGCGGCCGACGACTTCGGCGAACGCGGCCAGCGCGACACTCGCCGCGCTCAGGCCGAAACGGCTCGCGTGGCCGCTCAGCGCGGCCCATTGCGCACGATCGAGCCGCGCATGCCGGTGCGTGAAGCGCGGCCGCGCGCCAGACGGCATCGCGGGCACCACCGGCAGATCGGGGCGCGGCGGCAGATCGTCGATGCGCGCAAGCCACCACGCCTTGTCGCGCGCATGATCCGCGCGCGTGCCGGCATGCGCTTCGTTGACGACGTAGTCGCGGAACGTCGCGTCGAGCGGCTCGGGCTGCCACTGCGGGTCGTCGTAGCGGCGCCGCCATTCGGCGAGCAGCAATTGCAGGCTCGCATAGTCGATCAGCGTGAAATCGACCGACAGGTGCAGCACCGCACCGTCCGGCCCGAGGGTCACTTCCGGCTGCAGCACCGGCCAGCGGTCGAGCGCGTGCACCGCATGGTCGAGACGCTCGCGCACGCGCCTTACGTGCGCGTCGAACGCGTTAGCGTCGACATCGCGCAGGTCGTGCACCACGAGCGGCTGCCACGGCACGTCGGGCAGCACGCGTTGCCATGCGTTGTCCTCGACGATCGCGCGCAGCATCGGATGCCGCGCGACGCACGCGTTCCACGCCGCCTCGAAGCGCACGCAGTCGAGATTCGCGGGCTCGCCGTATTCGACGTACAGATGGCACGCATTGCCGCCGAACTCGAACGATTCGTGGCGGCCGAGCACGTACGCGGCCTGCACCGGCGTCAGTGCGAACCGCTCGTGACGGCGCACCGGATCGCAGCGCCATGCGCCGTCCTGCAGGAAGCGGACGAACGCGTCGCGTTCGGCCTTGATGCGCGCGGCCAGGTCCGCATCGAGCGCGCCGGCCGGCGCGCGATAGCGCAACTGGCCGCCGTCGTCGCACCACAGTTCGATCTGGCGTTCGCGGCAGAGATCGAGCACGTCATCGAAGCTCACAGCACGCCCTCCTCGATCGTCGCAGCCCGCGTGTCGCCGTCGGCCTGCGAGGCTTGCAGGGCCGGTGCGGCCTCGTCGAGCTGCGCGGCGAGACCCGCGAGCGTCGGCTGCCGGTAGAACGCCGCCATCCCGACCCGCACGCCGAGCCGCTCGCGCAGTTGCGCGAGCAGGCGCGTCGCGAGCAGGCTGTCGCCACCGAGCGCGAAGAACGTCGCGTCGCGCGCGTTCGCCGGACGGCCGAGCGCGTGCTCCCAGCATGCGAGCAGCGTCGCCTGCCGTTCGTCGGCCGGCACGAATGCATCGTGGGCGGCCGGTGCGTCGCCGAGCGCGCGCGCGAGCGCCTCGCCCACCGCCCGCCGGTCGATCTTGCCGTTCGCGTTGAGCGGCCAGCGCGCGATGCACCACAGCGCATCGGGGCGCATCGCGTCGGGCAGGCGGTCGCGCAGCCAGTCGGCCAGCGCCGCTTGCGCGGCCGGTTCGCCGGCACGGCGCGCGTCGATGCACGCGAATGCGTTCGAACGCCAGCTTCGGGAGTCGAGCGTAAAACCGCACGCATGCGCGGCGGCGGCGATCGCATCGGGCGTGAACGGCCGCGGCAACGACGCATCACCCGCCACGCTCGCGACGAGTTCACGCAACGGCGAGTCGCGCAGCACGTCGGCGAACAGCAAACGGCCATCCTGCGCCAGCAACGCTGCCGCGATCCGGAACGTATCGCGCGGATCGTCGCGCAGATGCGCGGCCGCGAAACTGATCACGCAATCGAATTCGCCGAGATGCCGCGCGGGCAACAGGCCGTCCTGCATCGCCTGAAGCGCGGGCCTCGTAAGGGTGAAGCGTGCCTGTGCGGTGTGCAGCAGCCCCGGCGACACGTCGAACAGCGTCACGTCGAAACGTGGATCGTCGAGCACGCCGAGGCCCGCTTCGAACCATTGCCCGGCGCGGGCGTCGATCACCGCCACGCGCAGCACACCGGTGCGTGCAGCGGCCTGTGCCTCCAGCGCGCCGGCAAACTCGCGCAGCGCGCGGGCGCCGTCCGGCAAACGCGTCGCGAACGCAAGCGGTGACACGCACGGGTCCAGCGGTACGCGCTGCGCGGCCGTATCCGGATCGGCTGCGAGCGCGCGCAGCGACGCCGTCAGATCGTCGAGATCGGTTGCATGCCAGTCGAGCCGATCGAGCGCACCGTCGATGGCGATCGACGCATCGCCTTTCGCGTGCCGGTGCGCACGCAACGACGGCGGCAGGCCTGCGCCGCCATCGAGCAGCCGATCGGCGACGGCGCGCGCAACGGCCGCTTCCGCCTGAACCGTATCCGCCAGGTCGGCCTCCGCGAGCGACGACGGCGCGGCATCGGCAACGCGATCCGCACCACAACCGGCAACGCAATCGGCCGGCACGAATGCGGCGACGATGCGCGCAACTTCGCCACTCACGACACTCGCGCACGCACCGTCGATCTGCGGATGCGCGGCCAGCGCGGCCTCGATCTCGCCCAGTTCGATCCGGTGCCCACGCACCTTCACCTGGCGATCCTCGCGCCCCAGGAATTCGAGCGTGCCGTCGGGCCAGTAGCGGCCACGGTCGCCCGTGCGATACCAGCGGCCCGACGCGTGCTGCACGAAGCGCTGCGCGGTCAGCTCGGGATCGTTGCGGTAGCCGCGCGCGAGACTGTCGCCGCCGATCAGCAGTTCGCCCGGCACATAATCCGGCACATCGCGGCCGTCGGCATCGACGACGCGATAGGCCTGCCCCGGCAACGGCCGGCCATACGGAATCGAACGCCAGTGCGGCGGCACGTCGCGCACCGTCTGCACGTTCGACCAGATGCCGGCCTCGGTCGCGCCGCCGAGCGCATGGAACGCACACGCGTCACCGCACCGTTCGCGCAGGCGCGCCGGCAGGTCGAGCGCGATCCAGTCGCCGGACAGCAGCGCCGCGCGCACGCTGCGGCATGCGTCGGCCGCAGCGGGCACCGCCAGCGCCATTTCGAGCAGCGCGGGCGCCGAATTCCACAGCGTCACACGATGCTGCGCGATCAGGTCGATCCAGCGCGCCGCGTCGCGCGCGTCGTCCTGGGTCGGCAGCACGAGCTCGGCGCCGGCACCGAGCGCGCCGAACAGGTCGTACACCGACAGGTCGAAATCGAGCGCCGATACCGCGAGCAGCCGGTCTTGCGCACGCACGCCGAGCAGCGCATCGATCGCATCGATCGTGTTGAGCGCCGCCGCGTGCGTCATCTCGACACCCTTCGGCACGCCCGTCGAACCGGACGTATAGATCACGTACGCGGTGGCCTGCGGCGCCACCGCGAGCGGCGCGGCCAGCGGCGCATGTTTCATCAGCGAGGCAACATCGAAGCGCGGCAGCGGCGCATCCGCGTGCGCCGTGTCGCCGATCGCGGCCTTCACGCCGGCCGCGCGTTCGATCAGCGTCTTGCGCGCGGCCGGCTGCGCAATGTCGAGCGGCACGTAACACGCGCCGGCGGCCAGTACGCCGAACACCGCGGCCACCTGTTCCGGCCCGCGCGGCAGACTGATCTCGACGGCATCACCGTGACCGATCCCGGCGGCACGCAGGCCACCCGCGATCGCCAGTGCCTGCGCGGCGAGTTCGCCGCGCGTCACCACGCGCTCGGCGCACCGCAATGCGACGGCCGCCGGCTCGCGCGCGGCCGATGCAAAGAAGTCGGCATGCAGCGTGCGCGGCCGCGCGGGAGCGGGCACCACGTTGAGCGCATCGCGCACGCGTCGCTGCGCGGACGGCAGCTCGACCGCGATCGGCAGCCGCCAGTCGCGATCGCACAGCGCCTGCACGAGCGCGACATACGCGCCGAACATCGCATCGACCATCCCGTCGGGAAACAGGCCGTCGACGCTGTCCCATGCGAGCAACGCGCCGTCCGGCACGCGATAGAGCTGGTGATCGAGCCACACCTGCGGCGTCTGCGAAATCATGTCGTGCAGATCGCCGAACACGCGCGCGAATGCGTCGGGCACGAACGGCGCGTCGCCGAGATTGCACGAGAACACGACGGGCGCCGCGCGCGGCGCGCCCTGCCTGCGCGCATCGCGCAGCACATCGAGCGCCGGATACGCAGCCTGCGCGATCGCGCCGTGCAGCCGTTGCTGGAACGCGCGCACCGTGTCGGCCGCGCTCGCGTCGGCGCGCACGTCGCATTCGACGAGCAGCAGCGTCGTGAAATCGGCGATCACGCGGCCGAGATCGGGCGCATCGCCGTGCCGGTCGAACAGCGGCACGTTGAGCAGGAACGCCTGCCGGCCGCTCCAGCGCGCGAGCACCGCCGCGAACGCCGCACCGAACACCGACGACAGCGTGACGCCATGCTGCGCGGCCCGCGCCTGCAGGCGCGTCAGTTCGGCCGTGCTCAGCGTATGCGTGACGCGGCTGAAACGCGGCGCGCGGATCGTTTCCGGCGCACGGGCGAGCGGCAGCGCCGGCCCTTCCGGCAGCGTCGCGAGCCGCGCCTGCCATGCGTCGCGCGCCGCGGCCCGCGCATCGCGCGTATCGGCCGCGCGACGCGCGAGCCAGGTCGGGAACCACGTCGACGGCGCGTCGGGCAACGCCGACGGCTCGGCATACGCGGCGCCGATCTCCTGCATCAGCAGCCGCACGCTGTCCACGTCGGCCGCGAGCAGGTCGACGCTCAGCCACACGCGATCCTCGCCGCCGGGCATCTGCGCGAGGCCCATCATGAAGACCTGCGCGTGCTCGACGTCGAGACATTCATGCGACCGGAACGCGCGCAGCGACACCCATTCGGTTTCCGCTTCGGCGGCCGTCAGGTCGCGCCAGTCCGCATGCGCGAACACCGGGGCCTCCGGTGCCGCGACGATCTGCTGGCGGCCACCGGCAAAGCGCGCACGCAGCATCGGATGGCGTTCGCGCACGAGTCGGCACGCCGCGTCGAGACGAACGGGATCGATCGCGCGGCTGCGAAACTCGAGGAATGCGTGGCAGCTCACGTTGCCGAGCACTTCCCCGTCGCCGCGGCCGAGCCAGTACGCCTGCTGCACCGCGGACAAGTCGAACGGCGCATGCACGTCGACATCGACCGCCTCGGCGGCTTCGACGTCGGGCGCCGAGGATGCGCCGCGCGGTGCATTCGCGAGCAGCTCGGCCCACGCGCCGAGCGTCGGCGTACGCGCGAGCGCATCGAACGTCAGCGCGTAGCCGAGCCGGTTCACGCGCGTCTGCAGATACATCAGCCGGATCGAATCGAGGCCGCAGCTCAGCAGGTCCTCGTCATCGTCGAGCGACGCGATTTCGTCGACGGGCTCGTCGAGCAGCGCCGCGATCATCGCGACGAGCTGCGAGCGAAAGGCAATGGGAGAAAAACAGGAAGGATCGGAATGATCGATGGTTGAATCGACAGCGGTCTGGCTCATGGGCACGCCTTGTATGGGTCGTTCGATGGCGGATCCGCGCGGCGGCGGCCACCCGTGAATGAGAATCTATCTCATTCACGCCCATGAGCCCGGTCGATTGCTTTAGGCGGCCGGTCAGTTGTTTTAGATTGCCGCGCTCTCCAGTTCGGCATCGTCGATCGCGTTCGACGATGCGCGAATGTCGCTCGGCGAAATGCCGTAGCGCTTGCGGAACGCGATCGAGAAATGCGCGGGGCTGTAGCCGACGCGGTACGCCACGGTCGACACGTTCGCGTCCTCCGCGCACAGCATCGCGTGCGCGGTCCGCAGCCGGTATTCCTGCAGGTACGCGTACACGCTC
Source organism: Burkholderia sp. Bmkn7 (assembly GCF_041103175.1). Lineage (NCBI taxonomy): Bacteria > Pseudomonadati > Pseudomonadota > Betaproteobacteria > Burkholderiales > Burkholderiaceae > Burkholderia > Burkholderia sp. Bmkn7. The sequence goes on from NZ_JBGCUH010000002.1 coordinate 3,113,563, forward strand.
GTGCCGAACACCTTGCGGAAGCCGGCCGTCAGCTTGCGCGAATTCATCCCCACCCGGCCCGCGAGCGCATCGAGCGTCGGCGGCTGCTGGAGCTCGCGCGTGAGGATGTCGCTCGCCGCGTACACGCGCTCGACGTCCGACGACGTGACGCGCACATCGGCCGGCGCGAACTGCCGCTGCGTCGCCAGCAGCTGCGCGCTCAGCGCGGTCAGCTCGAATGCCTTGGCCTTCAGGTAGTACTCGCGCACCGCGCCCTCGAACGGGCACGTCGCGATCTGCACCGCGAGCGCCTGCAGCGCCTTCGATGCCGGGCAACTGACGATGCGCGGATCGCCGCCCGTCGGCGCGAGCATCTTCTCCGGCAACAGGCTCAGGTTGCGGTCGAGCGCATCGAGGCCGAGCTGCACGATCGTGTAGCGCAGCGGCACGTCGCGGTCGTAGATCTGGTGCGTCGTGAACTCGCCGTCGTTGGCGATCACGCACAGGCCCGGCCCCTTGATGCACTGCTCGGGCTGGCCCGGCACGCGGCAGCGCAACTGCCCGCTCTGCACGAGGACGAGCTTCAGCCCTTTTTCGAGCGGCTCCTCGTACCAGTCGCGGCTGTCCGAGCACAGCGTGCCGCTCATGAGTTTCATGCCCGCGTCGATGTGCACCACGCCCGGATGATTGCCGGGCACGAGCACCGGCGGGTGACGTCGTGACGAAGCGAAGGAGGTCGAGCTCATCGGAGGTCCGTTGGTTAGGCGGCACGCGCGGCCCGGCGCGCGCCGGCGGCAACCGGCCGATTCTCCGGCCGGGCCGGGCGGGCGCCGCGCGGCAGGCGCCCGATCGAATGAAATTGCCGCGATATCGAAAGAAACGACGTTATCGCGGCACTTGTTACAAATGATAATACCTCTCATTTACATTTTTTGACAACTTGCCGGAACCCAAGGTCAGCGCATGCACTCCTCCCTTCCCTCCGTGGCGCCGGCCATCCCGGCCGACGCGCCCGACTGGCCCGACGACTTCGCACACCGCTATCGCGACGCCGGCTACTGGCAGGACACGACGTTCTTCGAGGCGCTCGACGCGCAAGCGCAGCGCACCCCCGACGCGCTCGCGGTCGTTGACGGCACCTGCCGGCTCAGCTATCGCGACCTGCTGGCGCGCATCCGCCGGCTTGCGGGCGGCCTCGCGCGTCTGGGCCTGGTGCGCGGCGACGCGGTCGTCGTCCATCTGCCGAACGGCGCACGCTTCATCGAAACCTGCTTCGCGCTGTTCCAGCTCGGGGTGCGGCCGGTGCTCGCGTTGCCCGCCCACCGACACTACGAGATCGGCGCGTTCTGCCGCTTCGCCGGCGCGCGCGCGTATCTGTGCGCGGCACGACTCGGCGAGTTCGACTGCCGGCCGCTCGCGGCCGCATTGCAGGCCGACTGCCCGACGCTCGAGCACGTCGTGATGGACGGCGACGATCACGCGTTCACACCATTCGACGCGCTGTACGACGCGCCGCCGCTGCGCGAATGCGCGGCACGCGCCGACGACATCGCGTGCTTCCAGCTGTCGGGCGGCACGACCGGCACGCCGAAGCTGATCCCGCGCCGCCATCGCGAATACCTGTACAACGTGCGCGCGTGCAGCGTCGCGAGCGGATTCGACGCCGGCACCGTCTACCTCGCCGCGCTGCCGATGGCGCACAACTTCACGCTGTGCTGCCCCGGCACGATCGGTGCGCTGCTCGCGGGCGGCCGCGTGGTCGCGACCGGGCGGCCCGAGCCCGAACAGAGCTTCGCGCTGATCGCGCAGGAACGCGTCACGCATACCGCGCTCGTGCCGCCGCTCGCGCTGCTGTGGCTCGACGAACAGCCGCAGCGCCGGGCCGACCTGTCGAGCCTGCGCGTGCTGCAGGTCGGCGGCGCGCGGTTGATGGACCACGCCGCCGCGCGCGTGACGCCCGTGCTCGGCTGCCGGCTGCAACAGGTGTTCGGGATGGCCGAAGGGCTCATCTGCTGCACGCGGCTCGACGATTCACCTGAACGAATCGCGCATACACAGGGCCGCCCGGTGTCGGACGGCGACGAAGTACGCATCGTCGACGAAACCGGCGAACCGGTCGCACCGGGCGAGATCGGCGAACTGCAGGTGCGCGGTCCGTACACGATACGCGGCTACTACCGGCTCGCCGGGCACGATGCAACCGCGTTCACGGCCGACGGCTTCTATCGCAGCGGCGATCGCGTGCGGCGCACCGCCGACGGCGACCTCGTCGTCGAAGGCCGCGACAAGGACCAGATCAATCGCGGCGGCGAGAAGGTCTCTGCCGAGGAAGTGGAGAACCTGCTGCTCGCGCACCCGCAGGTGCACGACGCGGCGGTGGTCGCGATGCCCGACCCGCTGCTCGGCGAGCGCACGTGCGCGTTCGTCGTCGCACGCGCACCCGCGCCGTCGAGGCTGGTGCTGAAACGCTACCTGCGCGACTGCGGGCTCGCGGCCTTCAAGATTCCCGATCGCATCGAGTTCATGCCGCGCTTCCCGGAAACCGGCATCGGCAAGACCAGCAAGAAGTCGCTGCGCGACCTGCTGCGCCGCCAGTTGCAGGCGGCGGCCGCATGAGCGCGCGACCGACCGGTTCGAACTGGATCCGCGAGCTGCGCCTGTCGCCGTGCCCGCGCGCGCAGCTCGTGTGTTTCCCGCATGCAGGCGGCACCGCGAATTTCTTTCGCAACTGGAGCCGCGCGCTGCCATGGGACGTCGACCTGCTCGCACTGCAGTATCCGGGCCGAGAGGAGCGCTTCGGCGAACCGTGCCTGACGACGATCGACGCCCTCGCCGGCCCCGCCGCCGACGCGCTGCAACGTTATGCGCACGCGCCGCTCGTGCTGTTCGGGCACAGCCTCGGCGCGGCGCTCGCGTACGAGGTGGCGGTGCGGCTCGAGGCGCGCGGCGCGGCGCCGCTTTACCTGGCCGTATCCGCGTTGCCGCCGCCGCATCGTCAGCGCCTGTCCGATCTGCACCTGCAATCCGACGACGCGCTCGTGGCCGATGTCGCACGGCTGTCCGGCGAGCACGCCGCGCTGCTCGCCGATCCGGAGATGCGCGCGATCTACCTGCCGATGATCCGCCACGACTACCGTGCGATCGAGACGTATCGCCGCGACCGGCCGCCGCGGCTCGACACGCCGCTCGGCGTGATGCTGCCGCTTGCCGATTCCGAGCTCGACGACGACGAAGCGCACGCGTGGCAGGACGTCGCGTCGCGCCCGATCCGCATCGAGACGTTCAGCGGCGACCACTTCTACCTGCGGCACCAGTACCCGGCGCTGATCGCGCACCTGGTCGAACGGATCGACCAATCCCTTCGTTACGGAAAGGAGTACACATGAAAACACCGGACGCCTGCACGGGGCTGCCCGACATTCGCGAAGCCATCGATCGCCTGGACGCCGACATCATCGACGCACTCGGCCGGCGCATGCAGTACGTGAAGGCCGCATCGCGCTTCAAGCCCGACGAAGCGAGCATCGCCGCGCCGGAACGAGTGGCCGCGATGCTGCCCGACCGGCGCCGCTGGGCCGAACAGGCGGGCCTCGACGGCGACTACGTCGAAACGTTGTTCGCCGGCCTGATCGCGTGGTACATCGCGCAGCAAACGCAGCACTGGCGCCGGCAACGGGGGCTCGCATGAACGCCGGCCTCCCGCTGCTGCACGACACGTTCGCCCGTGCAGCCCGCCGCGCCGCCGACACCGGCACGCCGACGCTCGCGTCGGTGTCGGTGCCGGTGCGGCCGCTCGACTTCTTCGACCTGATCGCCGCGTGGGACGACGGGGCCACGCCGTGGTTCTTCCACGAAGCCGGTGATACATCCGTCACGCTGTTCGGCTGGGACAGCGCGCTCGAACTGACCGCCACCGGCGATACGCGCTTCGCGCAGATCGATGCGCGCTGGCGCACGCTCGTTCGCGATGCCGTGACGGCCGGCCCGCAGCCGCCGCGCGCCGTCGGCGGCTTCCGGTTCGATCCGCGCGGCGCGCGCAGCGCGCACTGGGCGCCGTTTCCCGACGCCAGCATGACGGTGGCGACGCTGCTGATCGTGCGCGAAGGCGACGCGCACTGGGCCGTCTGCCAGCATGTCGTCGCCGCGCACGACGATCCGGCCGCGCTCGCGCATGCGTGTCTCGCGCGCATCGAGTCGCTCGGCTCGCTCGCGCCCGCCCGCGACGACGCTGCACCGCATCTGCTGCACACGCAGGCGCTGCAGGCGAGCGAATGGCAGCACGAAGTCCGGCGCGCGGTGGACGCGATCCACGGCGGCGCATTCGGCAAGGTCGTGCTCGCGCGCGACGTGCTCGAACAATACGCGCGGCCCGTTGCCATCGCGCCGCTGCTGCGCCGGCTGCGCAAGCGCGACGCGCACGCGCACCTGTTCGCGGTTCGCCGAGAAGGCGCCTGCTTCGTCGGCGCCACGCCGGAACGGCTCGCGCGTGTCGCGGCCGGCAACGTGCGCACGCATGCGCTGGCCGGGACGATCCGGCGCGGCGCCACGCCCGACGACGATCGGGCACTCGGCGCGGCCCTGATGGCTTCCGCCAAGGAGCGGCTCGAACACGCGCTCGTCGTCGACGCGATCCGCGCCGCGCTCACGCCGCTGTCGCGCGCGCTCGACGTGCCCGCGGAACCGTCGCTGCACCGGCTGCCGAGGCTGCAGCACCTGAGCACGCCGATCCGCGCGACGCTGAACGCGGACGCGACGCTCCTGCAGGTCATCGCGGCGCTGCACCCGACGCCGGCGGTGGCCGGCCATCCGCGCGACGCGGCGCTCGACCACATCCGCGCGCATGAAGGATTCGATCGCGGCTGGTATGCGGCGCCCGTCGGCTGGATCGACGCGCACGGCAACGGCGACTTCATCGTCGCGCTGCGCTCCGCGCTGGTCGACGGCGGGGCCTGCCGGCTGTTCGCGGGCTGCGGCATCGTCGCCGATTCCGAACCGGTCAACGAATATCAGGAGACCGAACTCAAGTTGTCGGGCATGCAGGCGGCGATCCGCGTGCGTGATGTGGGGGTGGAGGCGGCATCGGATGCGCATGACCCGGCACGGGTGTCGGCTTCGTCGACGGTCGAGTGACGCCGCGGCGCGGCGGCCGCACGCATCACAACAGCGGCAGCGTGAGCCGGATATGCTCGGCGAACGCCGCCGTCAGGTGCGACGGCCGCTTGCGATCGAACTTCAGCGTAATGCCCACGGCGGGCAACGGCGGCAGGCGCGGATCGCCGGTGACGATCGCCAGGTCGGCCGGTACCGCCGTCTGCGTCATCACCGCGAACGCCTGCCCCGAACGCACCAGCGCGATCAGCCCCGCGAGACTGCTGCTCGCGTATGCGACACGGTAATGACGGCCGGCGCGCTCCAGCGCCTCGCAGGCCGCGATGTGGTCGAGCGTGTCGCGATCGGACAACGCAAGCGGCAGCGGATCGAAATGCCCGGGTTCCAGCCCCGGATAGCCGATCCAGACCAGTTGCTCGCGGCGAATGATGTCGTCGTTCGCGCCGTCGTCCGGCAATGAAATCATCGCCAGGTCGACCGCGCGTTTCTCCAGCTGTTCGACGAGACGCGGCGTCGGCCCGCACACGACCTCGACGATCGCCTGCGGATGCTGGCTCGAAAACTGCCGCAGCAGCGACGGCAGCCACGCCTGCGCGTAATCGTCCGGGCACCCGAAGCGGATCGTCCCCGACAACCCCGTGCCGCACAGGTCGGCCATCGCCTCGTCGTGCAGCCGCAGGATGCGCTGCGCATGCACGAGCAGCCGCTCGCCCGGATGCGTCAGCACCACGCCGCGCCCGGTGCGCTGGAACAGCGGCTGGTCGACGGCCTCCTCGAGCCGCTTCATCTGCTGGCTCAGCGCGGACTGGGTGCGGCCGACACGCGCGGCCGCGCGGCTGAGCGCGCGCACCTCCGCGATCACGACGAACGAGCGCAGCAGGTCGATTTCGAGCGAAAGCCCCAAGGTATTAGCTCCTTTTCTACCTTGCATAAGAACTATTCGTTTCCATCAAACCAGACACACGCCTAGACTGCAAGCGCCCCCTGCCCTTTTGCCCGGAGATGCCCGATGTCCCTGAACGACGACCCGACCTTCTGGCGCAACGCCAGGCAGCACCTGGTCCGCTACGGCGGCACGTTCGAGCCGATGATCGTCGAGCGCGCGAAAGGCAGCTTCGTCTATGACGCCGACGGCCGCGCGATCCTCGATTTCACGTCGGGGCAGATGAGCGCGGTGCTCGGCCACAGCCATCCGGAGATCGTCTCCGTGATCGGCGAATACGCGGGCAAGCTCGACCATCTGTTCAGCGGGATGCTGTCGCGGCCGGTCGTCGACCTCGCGACACGCCTCGCCGACATCACGCCCGACGGGCTCGATCGCGCGCTGTTGCTCAGCACCGGCGCGGAATCGAACGAAGCGGCGATCCGGATGGCGAAGCTCGTCACCGGCAAGTACGAGATCGTCGGCTTCGCGCAGTCGTGGCACGGGATGACGGGCGCCGCCGCATCGGCCACGTACAGTGCCGGCCGCAAGGGCGTCGGCCCGGCCGCCGTCGGCTCGTTCGCGATCCCGGCACCGTTCACGTACCGGCCGCGCTTCGAGCGCGACGGCACGTACGACTATCTCGCCGAACTCGACTACGCGTTCGACCTGATCGACCGCCAGTCGAGCGGCAACCTTGCCGCGTTCATCGCGGAGCCGATCCTCAGTTCAGGCGGGATCATCGAGCTGCCGGAAGGCTATATGGCGGCGCTCAAGCGCAAGTGCGAGGAACGCGGAATGCTGCTGATCCTCGACGAGGCGCAGACAGGCGTCGGGCGCACCGGCACGATGTTCGCGTGCCAGCGCGACGGCGTGACGCCCGACATCCTGACGCTGTCGAAGACGCTCGGCGCGGGGCTGCCGCTCGCGGCGATCGTGACGTCCGCGGCGATCGAGGAACGCGCGCACGAACTCGGTTACCTGTTCTACACGACGCACGTGTCGGACCCGCTGCCGGCGGCCGTCGGCCTGCGCGTGCTCGACGTGGTGCAGCGCGACGGGCTCATCGCACGGGCGAACGTGATGGGCGACCGGCTCAGGCGCGGCCTGCTCGACCTGATGGAACGGTTCGACTGCATCGGCGACGTACGTGGGCGCGGGCTGCTGCTCGGTGTCGAGATCGTCAAGGATCGCCGGACGAAGGAACCGGCGGACGGGCTCGGCGCGAAGATCACGCGCGAATGCATGAACCTCGGGCTCAGCATGAACATCGTGCAGTTGCCCGGCATGGGCGGCGTGTTCCGGATCGCGCCGCCGCTGACCGTCAGCGAGGAGGAGATCGATCTTGGCCTGTCGCTGCTGGGGCAGGCGATCGAACGGGCGTTGTAACGGCGCGCGGTAACGCCCTTCCCCGCATCACGCATTCCGTCGCGCCGGCTCGACCGACCGGCGCGACGAATATCCGATCGATCAACGCGCCTCGGCCGCCCACGCCTCGGCATCCGCGCCGGCCGGAATGCGCATCGGGCTCGACGGATCGGTCGCTGCCCGCCATACGGCTTCGGCGACGTCCTGCGCATGGGTGATCGGCCCCGATGCATCGAGCATCCGCGCGACGGCCTTCCCGACAAACTCCGCATACGCTTCATGCTCGAAGCCATGCATGTTCGCGCGCGCGTTGTCGCCGAAGCGCGTGTCGGGCGCCCGGCCCGGCAACACGAGATGCGCGCGCACGCCGAACGGTTCGAGCTCGACCGCCATCGATTCGGTGTACGCATTGACCGCCGCCTTGCTCGCGCGGTACGCGCCGACCAGCGGCAACGCCTTCAACGTGACGCTCGACGTGACGTTCACGACCACCCCGGCCCCGCGCGCGCGAAACTGCGGCAGCACGGCCTGCGTGAGCGCGATCGTGCCGAGCGTGTTGGTCTCGAATAGCGCACGCACCGTATCGAGCGGCATGAGCTCGGCCGGCGCGGCCGCGCCGAAACCCGCGTTGTTGACGAGCACGTCGATCGGGCCCGCCGCGTCGATCGCAGCACGGATGCTGTCCGCGTTCGTCACGTCGAGCGGCAGCACGCGCAGGTTGGCCGACGGCGGCAGCACGTCTTCGCGCGGCGTGCGCATCGTCGCGACGACTTGCCAGTCGCGAGCCAGGAAATGGCGGGCGATCTCGAGGCCGAAGCCGGAGGAACAGCCGGTGATCAGTACGGTCTTCATGTGAACTCCTGTGATGTGTCATGTGTCGGGCAGGTGTTCGTACGATAGATGGCCGGATCCGTATTCGCTACAATCGAAAATCCGCTTTTCTTTTGCGAGAGTCCGGCGATGATCGACCCGCTGACCGAAGTCGTGACGCTGTTGCAACCGGGCGCGCGGTACTCGAAGTACGTGCGCGGCGCGAGCCCGTGGGCGATCAGCCGCACGGTCGCCGGCGAACCGTTCTACTGCGCGATCCTCGACGGCGGGTGCCGGATCGCGATCGACGGGCACGCACCGATCGAACTGTTGCCCGGCGACTTCATGCTGATTCCGGCGGCCCAAGGCGTCGCGATGTCGAGCCTCGAACCACCGGCACCGGGCGTCGAAACCGCGCCGCCAGTCGCGCTCGACCACGGCGAATACCGGATCGGCGACGCCGCCAACCCGGTCGACACGCGGATGATGGCCGGCAACTGCAGCTTCGGTTCGCCCGATGCATCGCTGCTGGTGTCGCTCCTGCCGCAATTCGTGCACGTGCGCGGCGAACCGCGGTTGACCACGCTCGTGCAACTGGTGCGCGACGAATCGCGTGCGCAGCGGCCGGCCCGCGAGATCGTGCTGGCGCGCCTGCTGGAAGTGCTGCTGATCGAGGCGCTGCGCTTCACGTCCGGCACGAACGCGTCGCCCGGCCTCGTGCGCGGGCTTGCCGACAGCCGCCTCGCAGCCGCGATCCGGCGGATGCACGAACGTCCCGCGCACCCCTGGACGGTCGTCGAGCTGGCAAAGGAAGCCGCGCTGTCGCGCTCGACGTTCTTCGAACGCTTCAGCCGCGCGGTCGGCGTCGCACCGATGGAATACCTGCTGACATGGCGCATGGCGCTCGCGAAGGACCTGCTCCGGCGCAACGAGGGCCGTATCGCGGAGATCGCGGGGCGTGTCGGCTATAGCTCGGCCAGCACGTTCAGCGTCGCGTTCACGCGGCACGTCGGCCGGCCGCCCGCGCAATATGCGCGCGACGAACAGGCGACGACGAACGACGCGTGAATGGCCGCGGCCGGGGCATCCGGCAGCGCGTGAGCGGGCGGCATCGGCGTACACTGCAGGACACGTCACGACGCGGCACGAAACGAGCGATGGAGAGGGACACGGCGACGAACGGCAACGACACGCGCGACCACTGGCTCGTCGCTCGGCGCGATGCGGACACCGGCATCGAGAGCCTGCATGCGCATTTCAGCGGCCATGCATACGATGCGCACGATCACGACGACATGCTGGTCGGTTTCACCGAACAGGGCGTGCAGCAATTCCAGTGCCACCGGTCGGTGCATACGAGCGTGCCGGGCCGCGCGATCCTGATCGAGCCGGGCGCGCTGCACGATGGCCACGCGCCCGAAGCCGGCGGCTTCACGTACGGAATGCTGTACCTCCCGCAGGCATGGGTCGAGCGAGCGGCACGCCGGCTGGACCTGCCGGGCTTCGGCGGCGTCGAAGCCGCGTTCGGCCACACGCTGGTCGACGATCGCGGCCTCGTCGACACGATCCGGCAGGCGTTCGTCGCGCTCCACGGCAACGAGGGCAAGCTCGCACGCGACCAGGCGCTCGACCGCCTGCTGACGCGGCTCGGCGGCGAATTGCGCGCCCCGCTTGAGAGCAGCGGCCATGCCGTCGCGCCCGCGATTGCCCGCGCGCGCGATCTGCTGCATGCGCGCATGAGCGACGATATCGGCCTCGATGCACTCGTCGATCTCACCGGGATCGACCGGTTCCGGCTGACGCGGCTGTTCCAGCGCGCGTACGGCACGTCGCCGCACGCATACCTGGTGCGCGTGCGGCTACGCGCCGCGCGCCGCCTGCTGGCCGCCGGCCGCACGCCCGCACAGGTCGCTGCCGACGTCGGCTTCGCCGACCAGAGCCACCTCGGCCGCTGGTTCCGCCGCGCATACCGGATCACGCCGGCTGCGTACCGGCAGATGTGCACAAACGTTCCAGACTGATCGCACGCGGCATCCGATCATGTGCGCTTCAACGAGGAGCAATCATGTTCGATACCAAGGTGGCGCTGATCGTGCGCGACGATCTCGCGGCGTGGCAGAAACTCAATGTCGTCGCGTTTCTCGCGACGGGCGTCGCGGCTGAAGCGCCCGAAGCGCTCGGCGAGCCTTACGAGGATGCGGCGGGACGCCGCTACGGCCGCATGCTGGGCCAGCCGATGCTGGTGTTCGCCGCCGATTTGAACGGCCTGCAGGCCGCGCACCGGCAGGCGCTGTCGCGCGAACTCACGATCGTGCCCTACGTGCACGCGATGTTTTCGACCGGGCACGACGCGGCCAACCGCGAAGTCTTTCGTGCCGGCGATGCCGAGCATCCCGACCTCGTCGGGCTGGCGTTGCGCGGGCCGAAGAAGGCGGTCGACAAGGCCGTGAAGGGGTTGGCGCTGCATACGTGAACACCCCGGCAGCCCCCGCATCCCGGATCAACGATGCGCGAGCACGTTGACGAGCTTGCCGAACGGATCGCGCACGTAAAACCGCCGCACGCCCCAAGGCTCGTCAGCCGGGCCGTATTCGACGGGAATCCCGGCCGCATGCACGCGTGCGAGTGCTTCGTCGACGTCGTCGACCTCGATCGACAGATCGGGCGTCGGCGTACCCGCCCCGCCCTGCGATGCGAAGCTGATCTGCACGTCCATCTGCTCGGCATTGCCATAGGTTGCGATCCAGCCGTGGTCCATCAGCAAGTCGAGGCCGAAGATCCGCTGATAGAAGCGCTTTGCGTCGTCGACTGATCGTGTGTCGATATTGGCGACGATCCGTTTGACCTTCATCGGATTCCTTCACAGGTCGTGACAGTACCGCGACGCTACACCGGAATCGCGTGCACAACCAGCGCATCAGCGCCCGGCCGCTTCCATCCTGGCACGCCGGGCCCGGGTGGCCCGCTCGCCTGGCTTGCCGGCCAGCCACACACCGATCGCGACGACGACGATGCCGAGATAGGTCGACACCGCGATGCTGTCGCCGAACATCCACGCGGCCCAGGTCAGCGTCACCGGCGGTTCGAGATAAACGAGGGTCGCCACGCGCGTCGCGGGCATGCGCTTGAGCAGCGCCCACAACGACAGGTAGGCGATGAAAGTCGAGAAAACCGTCAGCCACACGACGGACACCCACACATCCGGCTGACGGACGACGGCAATCGCGCCGCGCTGCATTTGCGCGACGTGCTGAAAAGCACGTTCAGGATCGGCCAGGGTAGAAAAGGCATCGGCAGATCGAGGTCGAGGTCGAACGGCTGCCGATAGAGGTGTTTCGCGTCGCCGCCAGGCGTAGCCGGATCAACTACGATCGAAGCCGAATCGGCTACACCATTCGCGTAGACCGCCGGCCCGTTGCAGGCCGGCGGCTTCCTTCATCAACCGCCGAGGTACGCCTGCTTGATCCGGTCGTTCGCGAGCAGGTTCGCGCCCGTATCGGCAAGCACCACGCGCCCCGTTTCGAGCACGTAGCCGCGATCGGCCACACCGAGCGCCTTGTTCGCGTTCTGCTCGACGAGGAACACCGTGACGCCCTCGTCGCGGATCGTCCTGATGATGTCGAAGATCTGCGCGATCACGAGCGGCGCGAGGCCGAGCGTCGGTTCGTCGAGCAGCAGCAGGCGCGGCTTGCTCATCAGCGCGCGGCCGATCGCCAGCATCTGCTGCTCGCCGCCCGACATCGTGCCGGCCCGCTGCGTCGCGCGCTCCTTCAGGCGCGGAAACAGCTTGAACACGTGCTCGATGCCGTCGTCGATCTCGTGACGGCTCGCGAAGAAGCCGCCCATTTTCAGGTTCTCGAGCACCGTCAGGCTCGGGAACACGCGCCGCCCTTCCGGCGAGATCGCCATCCCCTGCCGCATGATCTGGTGCGTCGACATCGCGGTGATGTCGTTGCCCTCGAACAGCACGCGGCCCGACGATGCGCGCGGCGTGCCGCACACGGTCATCATCAACGTCGTCTTGCCGGCGCCGTTGCTGCCGATCAGCGTGACGATCTCGCCCTTGTTCACCTCGATCGACACGCCCGCGAGCGCCTCGACCGCGCCGTAGTGCGTATGGACCTGTTCCAGCTTCAGCATCACTCTTCCCCCAGATACGCCTTGATCACGCGCGGGTCGTTGCGGACCGCTTCCGGCGTGCCGATCACGATCGGCCGGCCGTGCTCCATCACGAGGATGCGATCGGACACACCCATCACGAGGCTCATGTCGTGTTCGATCAGCAGCACCGACACGCCGAACTCGCGGCGCAGCTTGTCGATCAGATGCTGCAGTTCGACCTTCTCCTGCGGGTTGAGGCCGGCCGCCGGCTCGTCGAGCATCAGCAGGCGCGGCTCGGTGATCATGCAGCGCGCAATCTCCAGACGCCGCTGATGCCCGTACGACAGCGTGCCGGCCGGCCGGTTGGCGACCGACGTCAGCCCCATCCGGTCGAGCCACACCGCCGCGCGCTCGAGCGCGTCCTTCTCGGCACGGCGATACGCGGGCGTCGAGAAGAGGCCCGGCAGCAATCCCGCCTTCACCTTGCGGTGCTGCGCGACGAGCAGGTTCTCGACGACGGTCAGCGACTTGAACAGGCGGATGTTCTGGAACGTCCGCACGAGGCCCTTCAACGCGATCTTGTGGCTCGGCAGCCCCGCGATCGCGTGGCCGTCGAGCACGACGTCGCCGCCGGTCGGCTTGTAGAAGCCGCCGACGCAGTTGAACACCGTGGTCTTGCCCGCGCCGTTCGGCCCGATGATCGCGAATACTTCATCGCGGCGCACGTCGAAATCGATCCCGTCCACCGCGAGCAACCCGCCGAAGCGCATCTGCAGCCCGGCGACCTTCAACAGTTCTGCATGTGCGCTCATCGCGGCAGCTCCACGTGGGGACGGCTCGCGGGCAGCAGGCCCTGCGGACGCCACATCATCATCAACACCATCACCAGACCGAAGATCAGCATCCGGTACTCGGCGAAGCCGCGCGCGACTTCCGGCAGCACGGTCAGCAGGATCGCCGCGAGAATCACGCCGAGCTGCGAACCCATCCCGCCGAGCACGACGATCGCGAGGATCAGCGCCGATTCGATGAAGGTGAACGATTCAGGATTCACGAGGCCCTGGCGTGCCGCGAAGAACGCGCCGCCGATGCCCGCGAACGCCGCGCCGAGCGTGAACGCCGACAGCTTGATGCGCGTCGGGTTCAGGCCGAGCGAACGGCACGCGATCTCGTCGTCGCGCAGCGCTTCCCACGCACGGCCCATCGGCATGCGGATCAGGCGGCTCGTGACGAACAGCGTGAAGCCGACCAGCACGAGCGCGAGCAGGTACAGGAAGATCACTACGTGGTCGCCGCTGTATTCCAGCCCGATCAGTTCGTGGAACGTCTTCGCGCCTTCGACGCTCGCGCTGCGCGCCATCTCGTAGCCGAACACGGTCGGCTTCGGGATGCCCGAGATGCCGTCCGGGCCGCCCGTGAGGCTCGTCAGGTTGTTCGCGAGCAGGCGGATGATTTCGCCGAAGCCGAGCGTGACGATCGCGAGATAGTCGCCGCGCAGCCGCAGCACCGGGAAGCCGAGCAGGAAGCCGAACGTCGCGGCCGCGATCGCGGCGAGCGGCAGGCACTCCCAGAACGACAGCCCGAAGTACTGGTTCAGCATCGCGTACGTATAGCCGCCGACCGCGTAGAACCCGACATAACCGAGATCCAGCAGCCCCGCGAAACCGACCACGATGTTCAGCCCGAGGCCGAGGATCACGTAGATCAGCGCGAGCGTCGCGACGTCCACCGCGCCGCGCGAGCCGAAGAACGGCCACACGAGCCCGACCGCGAGCAGCACCCATACGACCGCGCGCTGCTGCCGCGCGCCCATCGCGGGCATCGCCGGCAGCTTCACCGCCGATTTCGCGCGCACGAGCCACGGCTTGAACAGCTGGAACAGGAACACGGCCGCGACCGCGATCCACACCGGCCGCCAGTGCGGCGTGAGCACCACCTGATAGCCGTCGAGCTTCAGTTGCAGCCCGAGCACCGGAATCGTGAGGATCGCCGTCAGGAACGCGGCGGCCACGGCATTTTTCAGCGCCTGGCCGAACGAAGCGTCGGCGGCCGGGCGGCGAACGGAAATGACTGTACTCATCTGCGTCTCCGTCAAACCTTTTCGATGTCCGACTTGCCGAGCAGGCCGGTCGGGCGGAAGAGCAGGATCAGCACGAGCAGGCCGAACGCAACGACGTCCTTGTACTCGGCCGGCATGTAGCCTGCGGCGAAGGTTTCAGCGAGGCCCAGCAGCACGCCGCCGAGCATCGCGCCCGGGATGCTGCCGATCCCGCCGAGCACCGCGGCGGTGAACGCCTTGATGCCCGCGACGAAGCCGATATACGGGTTCAGCTTGCCGATCGTCAGCCCGATCAGCACGCCGCCGACGGCCGCCAGCATCGCGCCGAGCACGAACGTGAACGAGATCACGCGGTTCGTGTCGATGCCGAGCAGGTTCGCCATCTTCATGTCCTCGGCGCACGCGCGGCAGGCACGGCCCATCCGCGAATGCGAGATGAACAGCGTGAGCGCGATCATCAGCACGACCGTCACGCAGACGATCAGCAGGCGCGCATACGGGATCGTCACGTCGAAGTCGCCGCCGAGATGGATGTCGAACGCGCCGGAGATCAGCACCGGCACGGACACGTCGCGCGCGCCCTGGCCGATCTGCACGTAGTTCTGCAGGAAGATCGACATGCCGATCGCGGAGATCAGCGGCACGAGGCGCGGGCCGCCGCGCAGCGGCCGATACGCGACACGCTCGACCGCGAAACCGTACAGCCCGGTGACGATCACCGACACGATCAGTGCGGCGCCGAGCACGAGCGGCAGTGGATAACCGGCGGAGATGCCGATGGCCGTCAGGGTGACGAGGCCCACGTATGCGCCGATCATGTAGATCTCGCCGTGGGCGAAGTTGATCATGCCGATGATGCCGTAGACCATCGAATAGCCGATGGCGATCAGCGCATAGATCGCACCCAGCGTCAGGCCGTTGACCAGCTGCTGGGCGAATTGCGGAAAGAAGTCAGTCATGTGCGGGAAGCTCCCGTTGGCGCTGTGTCGCGTACCGCGCCGGATCACGGCATTCGGCCGCGCGCAACGCACGGTGTCGTCTCGGGCCGCCTGCCGGCCGCGCACTGGGGACATGCGCGGCGCGAATGCACACCCGCCCCGTCCGGGTTTCGGACAGGGCGGATGCGTGGGCGGGTACTCCGTATTACTTGGCGGCGGTCTTCGTCGCGTCCTTGTGCCACGTGTACACGACGAACTTGAACGCCTTCAGGTCGCCCTGCGCGTCATACGCGACCTTGCCGATCGGCGTGTCGAACGTCGTCTTGTGCATGTACGCGGCGACCTTGGTCGGGTCGGTCGTCTTCGCGCCGGCGATCGCGTCGGCGATGATCTTCACCGCGGCGTACGACGGCATCTGGAACGGGCCGTTCGGATCGCGCTTCTTGTCCGCGAACGCCTTCACGAGCGCCGCGTTGGCCGGATCGGCGGAGAAGTCGGCCGGCAGCGTGACGAGCATGCCTTCCGAGGCCGGGCCGGCGATTGCCGTCACGTCCTTGTTGCCCACGCCTTCAGGCCCCATGAAGGTGGCCTTCACGCCCTGCTCGCGCGCCTGGCGCAGCAGCAGGCCCATTTCCGGGTGGTAGCCGCCGAAGTAGACGAAATCGACGCCTTGCGACTTCAGCTTCGTGATGATCGCCGAGTAGTCCGAATCGCCGGCGTTGATGCCTTCGAACAGCACGACCGGGATCTTCGCGGCTTCGAGGTCCTTCTTCACCGACGATGCGATGCCCTGGCCGTACGACTGCTTGTCGTGCAGCACCGCGACCTTCTTCGGCTTCACGTTGTTGATGATGAAGTGCGCGGCGGCCGGGCCTTGCTGGTCGTCACGGCCGATCGTGCGGAAGATGAAGTGACGCTTCTTGCCTTCCGTCAGCTGCGGTGCGGTGGCCGACGGCGTGACCATCACGATGCCTTCGTTCTCGTAGATGTCGGAGGCCGGGATCGTCGACCCCGAGCACACGTGGCCGATCACGTACTTGATCTTCTGGCTGACGATCTTGTTGGCGACGGCGACGGCCTGCTTCGGTTCGCATGCGTCGTCCATCATCACCACTTCGAACTTGTTGCCGCCCGCACCGCCTGCTGCGTTGACCTGCTCGATCGCGGTCAGCGCGCCGGCCTTCACCATGTCGCCGTATTGGGCGACCGAGCCGCTCATCGGACCAGCGATGGCGATCTTCACGGTTTCCGCTTGCGCGGTGGCCGCGCCGGCGGCGAACAGCACGGCGGCGACGGAAATGGACGTAAGACGGGACAGCGTCATCTGGGAGCTCCTCGATGTTGTTTAGTCATACGGGCAAAGGCGGCATGACTTGCGCAATCGAACAGCACCCGGGGCGAGGACATGGGACACGCCCGAGACACATAGAAGACGGAACTCCAGCGGAATGTTGCGTAGCGGGGCCCGGCTCTTGCAGTCCCCGAAGGGGACGTCTGGTTCGGAAAGACATCGTGATGCGTCTTGCATTGCGCAAGCGTTTCGCCTGCCCCGCTTGCCAAACCGCTTGATCGGAGGGGTGGTCCGACAGCCGTTGGCAAGGCAGTCGAAATTATATGGGCGTTTTTAAATCGTCTGTCAAAAATGCCGGTCTACCGAGGGAAAACACGTAGAGAGGTTGTGGCAGTCGGTAGCAATGACGGCGCAACCTTGGGGGCCCTGGGGTGCTTGATGGGAGTGCAATCTGGTTGCTATTGGCGGGGGTTTTTCGGCGCTGTGCCTTGTCGGGATTGGGATTGGGTGATAGGCGATTTTTCGTGGTGCGTGGCGGGGCTGTAAAGGGTCGCATCGTCGTTCTTCAATCGACTGATGATTGGTTTGGTGAGCACCATTGCAGTGCGTTGGGTGGAGGCGCTCAATCCTTCTGTTTGCCGACGATTCTCGATCGTTAGAAAGGTGATTGTTATTGATGTGAAATAATACGAATTCGCCTCTGCAATCCAGCCAGCCTTCCTGCGAGACGCGTCCACCGCGCCTCGCAGTCGCTTCAGGGCCACTTCAACGCCCGCCCGTCGCCCAGCCGCCAGCCAGTGATCTGCCGTTTTGTTCATTGCACATCACCTGATTGGGATCGCTCATGAATCATCCGTTTCGCCTTTCCTCCGCCGCCGCGATCGCGTGCGCGCTTTCTGTTTCTACCGCCAATGCGTCGGGCCGCGATACGCTGACCGATCGGTCGGCCGGTGCCAATGTCTTTCGTTCCGAACGGCGCGCCGCCATTCGCGATGATGGACATACGGCACGTTTGAACCGCCGCCGCTCGCAGTACGCTGCGCCCGTGGAGCGTAGTCCTTTCGATGCGCCGGATACGCGGCCGTTGCGTGTAACGGGCGATGCGCTTGTGGCAGCGCCGCCTTCGTCGGAACATGAACCCGAGTTGGTGCTGCCCGCGAATCGGGTCGCGCTCGGGGCGGGTGGCAGCGACAGTTTTGGCCGCGCGGTGCCTGGATACGAGCAGCGTGAGCAGAACTGGAATGAATACCTGCGGGCGAATGGCTCGCGACCGGCGGGGAGTGGCGGATCATATGCGGCGCAGCGGCCGTACGACGCGCCGCGCGGGCCGCATGGTGCACCGAATCCGTTCGATCCGTCCGTGCCACAGCCGGAGACGCGGACGTTCTATGACAATGGAGCGGGGACGCATTGCACAGCTACCGGCGGTGCGGGGACGTCGCGGTCTTCTTGCAATATCGCTTGGTGATCCGCTCGTCGCGGGTGGCTTAGGTTGCCCTGCCCGGCGCGCTGCGCGAGTTCGCGCAGCGCGACCGCATCTTGCGGCGTTGCCTTTTACAACTGCGTGATGATCAGCCTGCCGGGCTCAATATCGATTCGCGCCTTTCGGCCCGGGACAAAACACGCATCGCTGATCAGCCACATTCCACCAATCTTCATGTACGGAAAGATCTTCTCCGGCTTGAGGTCGGTTTTCGGCGTACCCCACATTTCCTAAATCGTGACGAAACGTTCCGTCTTTGGTGGTCGTGCTTTATGATTCGGCTTAGCCATGGGCAACGCCCACTTAGTTGGCCGCGGTTAGCGGGTCGTGAGTGTTGGTAGCACTTGCGGCCTGCGCTCGTTTACTGCGGCGTTTTAGTGGTTCGGAATCCTTCTTTGTTGGTATTCGGTGGATACAGTGCCTTGATAGGGAGTCGGCGCGTGTGGCACATCCATTCACGCGCTCGGCGTGCACGCAATCATCATCAGTTGGACATTGCCTATTAGACCATCACCGACGCGTATTGAGCTGCACGTTAGCCATTGGGATAGGCACGCGACTTGGTCAGTCCTCGGTTTATTGCGCGCCTCGAAGCCAATGGGGAGCAAATCGACGCAAGCGCGATCCGTCCCTGACACGACTGATCAGCACGTGACGATTTGAAACGGTTCGGCCTTGGCCACGCGCCACGTATAGCCGCTACCGGTACGGCGGTGAGCCTGCGCTTCCCCTAACGCGAACGCGCATAGCGGTTGCCGTGGTCGTTACGATGGCATCCGCATTAGACATTCGCGCAGGCGCTTAATCAACTCCGGGTTGTCAGTGCAATCGATAGGGCGGATGTTGTCGAGTGCCGGGACGTTCAAACTTATCCACTTCTGCGCCGACTTCGGGCCGGCAACCCAGTAGATCGTGTAAGCAAGATCAAGGTGCCCATTTAGAGCCTTGGCGAGATCTCGGACCTCCGGCAAATCCTTGTATTTCGCGAAAAGATCGGAGAATTTTTTCCAGACATCGTCACCAGCGTAGTACTGTTCGAGCTGATTCAACAGAGCACCCCCAAAAAGAAGCTAGATCGCCATCCTCATGATCATGCGCCAACGGCACGAGCACTACACCGTCACAATTCTGGCTGACTCAGCCTCCCGTACGTGAGTGCATGTGTAGTTGCTCTCGATGTCTTGGACCTCGGCAGATACCAGTCGTCCACCCGTACCGCAGCGATAAGAAAGCTCCATACTCGGTGTGCCAGTCGCCGCGCGGTACGGAATCTTCTTCGGCAACAGCGCGCAAGTATTGCGGTAAACAGTCGGCCGCTGTAGCGCGTGTAGTCGTCCACCGCATCCTTCGGGCGTGTGATTCGGAATCGGTCGAATCGCTTACGATCCGCGCCAATCAGGAAACGCGCTCACGGTAGCTTTCGCACCGGCTTATTCGTGGACGCTTTTTGCCAGGCGAGCAATATTCCCGCCTCTCCGCAAGCGTTGTTGACTTCGGGCAAAGCAGTCGCATCGACCGACCAAATCCACATGCCATTTGAAATGCTTTCCAACGATCCTCGAGAAGAATCAGATCCGATCCATTCTTTCAATGAAAGATCGTTGACGCGAATCTCCAGATGTTCTTCATTGAGAACATTCAGGGGATAAACCATCCTGAGTTTTGCTCCTTCGTAGCTCGCCGACCCTGGCGACCTATTAGGAAGCTCCCTGGTGAAAAGAGATGTATTTTCAAAAGGAAAAATTCCAACCAGATTAACACCAGTCGAATATTTGAACGCAATCGACGAATTTTCCGCATCGTAAGCGATCGCGTATTTAAATCTCACATTAATGGCCGCATGCTTTATAAATTTCACTATTTCTTCACTCACCTCGCCAATTGACCTCCCTATCTGGACATCAACAAATGATAGCCCCTCAAATTCCGGAGCATTGTGGCCAAATGAAATAACTGGGACGCCACCATTTTCCTCGTCGTTATATACCTGAAATTCAACGACCTCCCAAGCTGCAATCCTACCCCTTAATTCAGCGATAGACGTTTCATGATCATCAGCAAATCTCTCTCGGTTCCGGACAACGAATTCCAGAAAAACCGCCTTAGTTGCTTCTCCACCAAATTGACGAAACAGGCTTTCAGCCAATGACAGAGCGGACTCGACCTGAGTCGGATCGGTTCCATAAATTACGATTCCAGCGCTCATCTCTTCTCAGACTCCTGATATTGAGGCGAGAACAATTCCGTTCGCGTCTTAGTTGGAAAATTCCGGCTCTTGAAGCTCCGGCGCATCTGGCCCAGTAGATCCGAGGAAGAATCGAATCCGAATTAGCTGTCGCACTTCCCCGCTACGGTTTGTCTTTCGCGCATCTCCAAGGATCATCTCGAAGAGACATCGCTTTCCGGCGCACCGTGCGGCGAGTTCGTTCCTCTCGAATTTGCCCACCACCTGCAAGTAGGCCCTTGCGCCAAAGGCAACGTCTGGAAGCGTATCAAGATTGAGGTAATTTGTATGCAGCACTGCCCGTGATCTACGTTTCGGGCTCGTCATTGACTCATACCTTCATCGTACGACCTAGATCGAACCAATATTTGGCCATGGGAAATCAGTGGATCAACAGTCTGCATGCTAGCTGCTTGAGTATTCGACGGATGCTCTCCGAGAGTTTAATTTCAAGCCGCATGAAATCTCAATGCACCTCCGTCACTGTCTTCAAACGTAACCTACTGGCTGCCTATGGCGGCATTCCAAGCCCGCTCAAAATCTTCTTGTTTAATTTCGTCTTTTAACGAAAGATTAAGATCACCCCTCACTCCATCAAAGAGCAAAAATCCCATATCAGGATTCCAATCCTGTAAGGATGAAGACGCGTAGACCTTTCCACTATCAGGACAGCTGATCTGACGTGCCGCAACACCATTGACAAATTCCGTAAAAATCTCTCCGAAACCACACGGAAACTCCGTCCTAGAGCGAAAATACTCTCTTTTCATGAATAGATCGATCCGCCCATCTTCATTCGACACGAAATGTCAACCGTTAAAAAATCATCAAAACCCACACGAGCTCGAAAAATAAGGAAAGCAACGCTGCCTCGCTCGATTCCAGGTCGCTCATGCATATAATTACCTACAATATTCTTTTATAACACCCTCATCAAACGACTTACTTCCTGACACCCTACTTCCCAATAAATAATCAACATCCAGCCCACCCAATTCGACACCATTTCTTTTCGCCGCAAAAACAATGGTCAAAAGTGGATAGGAATAATAGTTTGGATTTTCCATTACATCCCAAATCAATCGAGCCCCAACCTCCATCGCATTTATGACCCTAGGCAAATAAATACCTGTCACTTTTTCGCACATCCATCGACACGTTGATTCGACTTCCATCTCGTTCTGCGGCAAGTCAACTGCACCACCGGGATTCGGAGAGAATGACTTTACTCTCTCCATGGATGTATTCATCGCGAGCACCAACCCCGTAGGTATCCTCGGCTTATACGGGGGATTATTTTTTTTAAAAAAATCCTGAAGATCAGGCGAATCGGCAGCAGCGGAAAGAATGTAGCCATTTGCATTCTTCAGGAATCTGAATCCAATTCGCCCGTTACCCACACCTTCTCGACCGACAAGAATTTCCCCCTTTGACACCTTAGCACCACTCTCAGCGACCTTTTCCTTGAGAACTTCCTGCAATCTTTTTTCAAAAATCTTCCTTAACTCCGCACTCACCTTGCACACCTCAGAATTTCAGCCATGGAATAGTGCATCGTACGAAATATCACGCCCCCAGGCACCTCACCTATATCTACATTGCCAGCTTCGGTCCAAATTTCCCAGTTTTTCCCCGCCGACGACCTAATTACCGCACAACCAATTCCGGCGACCGTATCGATGCCATCCATTCTTTTTGCATCGAACTGTTCCAAATCTTGTAGCAGCCTGCAAGATCAACTTATTCAATGCTCACACTCAGACCCCAGCTACCTGTTGTCATTGATCGCCAGGAATTAAGCTCTTCAAATAGGAAAGAATTTTCCTCCCGAGAGGAGACCCTAAATTTCCATTCAAAAATATGATCTCGCCATACTCATCCATCGAAACACCAATATCATGTTCGCAAATATAATTACACAGTGTATCCAGAGCCAAGGGCGCCTCATTGAAATCGATATATCCTAACGCAAATCTTATTTCATTTTCGGAAAGACGACCATTAAACCCCTCTCCAAGCACCCTCAATCTCTCCAAATCTTCCATTTATTTCGCCTCCGGTAAAATCGGAATAGGTTCATTGTCCGGGAATGCTGTCACGATTCGGCCAACAGCAGGCTGATAAACAGTGCGAATTCGCACACCATCTCTCACTTCCCAAGACACCCACGTGGCCGGCTCTCCCGCCTTTGTTAGAGCCCCGCCGGTTCCTGTCTGGGCGTACCATTTGGTGTTCGGAGAATTAACAACGCCGTCAACCTCAGAAATAATCTTTGTTGCATCCCACGATTCTGGAAATACGGTTTTCCCGGGATTACCGGGCCACATATGCCCGCCACTCGTAGGACTATCACCATAAAGGATATGTTTACGTGCTTTTGGATCACATCCAAACAATCCAAGTGGATCAATCCAGCTTATCGGATTGCCATTGGCATATTGATATAGATTAACCCCACCTGCCAGACCGATCGGGTCCGGACTAATATAACGTCCAACGTCAGGATCGTAGTATCGGAACAGGTTGTAATGTAGCCCCGTCTCTCGATCTAGATATTGCCCCTGGAAACGCAGGTTCTGCGGCCGCGGCACGGAACTCGGTCCAGATGCGGTCCCCTGCACTTCACCCCATGCCGGAATTGGCCGCTGTGACTCCCGCACGATCCAATCCTCCCGGACCGCGCTCCCCCACATCTTGTAGCGAGCCTGCCAGGTCAGTTCGCCATCGGCATTGGTCAGTTCCTCCGGCAACCCCGACACATCATTGTGGAAATAGTAAACCGCATCCCTCGCATCAGCATCGTTAGCCGCCGGCTTGCCCTGATCGATTCGCGCAAGCGGCACATAGCTATTAGCCTCATACAAATACGTCAGCGCTTCCTCGCCCTGACGGTCGTGATACGTCTCCTGCACAAGCCGCATGCCATCCCACAGGAAATCCGTACTCGCGTAACTGCCGTTGAGCTTCCGAATCCGCCGACCAAACGCGTCGTATTCAAAATGCGTCGTCGAGATCCCAAGCCGATCCTTCGTCACGACGGTCTTCAACTGGTTCCAATCGTCGTACTCAAGAATCAGTTCCTTGGCAGGCCCATGACCACTCACCTTGCGAACCAGCCGACCATAAACGTCATACTCGAAACGCTTGTCCTCGAACATCTTGAGCCGGTTGTGCTCGACGTAGCCACCCGGATGATCGCTCGACACCAGGTTAGCCGCCGCATCCCAGCGAAACACCTCCGACGGTAATCCCGGCCCCGCCGCCTGTTCAATGCGCCCCGTCGGGTCATACCGGTAGTTCGTCGTCCCATAACGCTGATCGCGCTTCTGGATCACATCGCCCGCTGCATCGTATTGCCACTGCTTCGCAAGCAGGTCATCAGCCGCATGGCCCCGCTGCGCAGCGTGCCGCGCGCGACGGCCTACCGCGTCGTATCCGAAATGACTGGTCAGCTTGCCCTGCGTTCGCAGCACCTCGCGATGCAGATCGTCCCGTTCGATGTCGGCGACCGCAGCACCGTCAACGCGAATCTGGTGCACATGTCCCGACCCGTAATGCAGCCAGTCGATCGTGCGCTCGCCGGAGATCGTGGTGCTGACGCGATTGCCGAGTTCATCATAGGTATGCGCGAGCCAGCCCGTCGGTGTGTATTCCTCGACGACCTCACCGCGAGCACCGTATTTCAAGCTGACCCGATTCTTCAGCGACGGGCCGCGAGCAGCCAGCGTGTACAACTCGGCGGATGTGATTCGGCTCGCCTTGTCGTACAGATATTCACACCGCTCATGCGCGGCTTGCTTCGCCGTCAGTCGACCGATCGCGTCGCGCTCGTATCGCGTCTCGATCTGTCCATCCCGGACACTCGTGCCTTGGCCGCACACGTCATATTCGTACGTACGCTTGTGACCATCGAGGCCGATCTGCGCAGAAACCAGATCGCGACGGTCATACTGGAAGCGATACGTCTCGCGATTCTCGTTGGTCAAACTCGCCAACCGGAACGCATCGTCGTACCCGAATCGCACGACACGATCAGCCGCATCCGTGCGTGCTATCAGCAATCCGCGCGGATTAAGTTCATAACGCGTGCTGCGCTGGTTCGCATCGACAACTTCAACGAGCCGCCCGGCTGCATCGTATCGAAACATCTGGCGCGCGCCGTCAGCCGTTCCGATCCCCGTGACGCGTCCCATCGCATCCGTTTCATAGACGGTGGACTGGCCCATCGCGTCGGTCACGCGCGCAAGCGCACCCCGCGCATCGTATGCAAACCGCGTGATCTTCCCGGAACAATCCGTGTACGAGGTCAACTGCGCGCGGCCGTTCCATTCGAGGAACTTGTAACCACCGCGCGCATCGCGGATCGTGTGTACCAACCCGCGTTCATCCCGGTGATACTCTGTCGAGAAGCCCGCCGGATCGCGCGTCATCGTCAGGTTGCCGCGATCGTCGTAGCGGTAAATCCAGCGCGCGTTGGCCGGATCGGTTTCCGCGACGGGCAGATCGTAGTGCCCGTTCCACTCGGTGCGCTCGACCTGGCCCAGTGCATCGATGCGCTGCGTCTGCCGCCCGCGCTCGTCATATTCGAAGCGGGTCGTGTTCCCTGCCGGATCGGTCGTACTGACCAACTGCCGCATCGCGTTCCATTCGAGTTGCCACACATGACCTTCGGCATCCGTATGACTCGTCGGCTGCTGATCCTCGTTCCACGTCCACTGCGTCACGCGGCCGATCTGGTCGGTGATCGTCACCGTGCGCCCGGCGAGGTCCGCATTGAACGTGTACGCTTCGCCGTCGTTGGTCCAGTGGCGCACGACACGTGCATCACGCCCGACACCCTCCCACGCATAGAAACACTGCAAGCCGCCACGCAACGTGTGCTGAACCATCAGTCCACGCTCGTACGCGAAACGTCGCGCGATATAGCCGCTGCGGTCGGTAACGGCAACCAGTTCGCCAGCATCGTTGTACGCGTAACGCACCAGCGTATCGGGTTGCTCACCGTCCACACCACGGGTCAGCTCGATCGCGGCAATGCGTCGGGCGTGCGACTTGTCGTAGGCGAACGCCAATACGCGACCAGCGCTGTCATGCAGCCGTGCCGGCCGCACGACCTCACCGGCCGCTTCCTGCTCCACCTCGATCCAGTTGCCGTTGCGATCCTCGAGACGCCACAGCTTGAGCGTTTCGTTACCCGCATCGCTCCGGGCACGACCGAAATCGCGATACACACCATCGACCGTCTCGACCACATAGTGGCCACCCTCGGTGCAGATCAGGTAAATGCCTTCAGGCACGCTGAAGTGACTCTCACCCGGCGACACGGCCGGGAACACGATATCGCGCCCCTGCTCGTCCCAGTAAGTGATCGACTGAACCTCGCCGTGTTCACGCGCGAGCCGCAGTTCGACGCTGATCGGCACGCTCCATCCCGTCCCGAACAGGCTGTCGGCACGATCATCGAGGCTGCTATAGAAACGCTGCCACACGATCGGCAACGGCCCGGGCAGTACGAAGTCGGTATCGTCCGTGCCGTCGAGAACCTTGCTGCCGGTAATGACGTTGACCGGATGCCCTGCCGACGGCCGCGCCAGGCTACCCAGCCAGGTACCGAACGCACCCGCCGCAAAATTCACCGCAAGACACGGCACCTTGCTCTTCAGGAACTGCCCCCAGCTCATCTTCCCGCGCCCGCAAACTGCGAGCGCAATACCCAGCGCCGCCCCCAGCCATCCGAGCCGGGTAGCCGACTTCACGTCCCTCACCCGCTGCGTGCCGCCGCCGATGAAAACGTTGTCCGAACCTTCGGCAATCGTCCCGTCGCACGTGGTCTTGTCCCCGACCCGCGCGGCCGGTTGATCGTTGATGTAAACACTCCCCGACCCATCGGCAATCATCTGCGGCCCGGGATGATCGGTACACGCAACGGTATCGAGATCGCCCGGCTTCGCCGCCCGCGCCGCCTTCTTGTTGTTGACGTAGACGTTCCCCGATCCGCTCGCGATCTTGCCCTTGATCTCGGGCGGCACCATCGAATTGGCCAGCGCCTTCGCGCCGTCGTCGATGGCTTCGTTCATCCCGCTCGCTTCCATCAGCGCGCCCGAGCCAACGGCCACGCCGACGCCAATCGCGATCACGAGCGGCGTCGCCAGCCCGGCCGTGCCGATCTCGAGCGCGGCGAGGCCGGCGAATATCAGCCCCTCCATCGCCTCCGCCACCAATGCCCCGACGATGGCGCCGCCGACGACCGACCCGACCGTACCGACCAGCTCACCCAGAAACGACGTGTGCTGGATCGGATCTTCGAAGCGAGCGGCCGCGAAGTTTTCCGCGCTCACGACGCGTCACCCGGCCCGAGCAGGGTCGGTCGCGCCGCGCGCGGCTGGAAACTGGCCAGCATGCGGTCGGCGACCGCCTGCTGTTCTTCGGTCAGCGGTGCCGCGCTGGTCAGCGTCATCACCAGCACGCGGCCGGCGTCGTCCGACGGAAACATGGTCTGCACCTGATGCCAGAGCCGGCCGTCCCGTTCGTGTGTGGAGTCGATCTGGATGCCCGCACGACCCGCCACCGTCACGGGCCGGCGTGCTTTCTCGGTCAGCATCCTGGCATCGCGCGACGCCACTTCCCATTCGCGCGCGACGAACGCGTCGAGATTCTCCCCGTCACGCAAGCGCCCGCGAGCGATCACGAGATTGAGGCCGCCGGGGCCGGCGTTCATCATCAGGATGTTGACCGTGCGATCAAGCGCCGCGTCCGGCAGTTCGAAGGTGCCTTCGTGAATTGCGTAGTGCATGGCTGGTTTCGTTCGTTTTATTTGTTGAGATCGATGCGCTTGCCGTTGACCATCACGCCGTCGTCGGTCATCAGGATCACGGAGCCCTTGTGTTCGAGGCGAATGCCTTCCGGCGCGAGCGAGATCGAGCTGTCCATCACCTTCAGCAGGATGCCTCGCTCGGCCATGTACACCTGCGTGCCGCCGCCCCCGTCCTTGGCCGGCGTCGTCACCTCGACGGTGGTCGCGGTCGTGCTGCGCTTCTCGGCGATCGTCTCGGTCAGGTTGCCCTGCGGAATCTGCTTCTCTTCGCTGCCGGTGGCCACCAGCACGGTACGCATCGGCCCCAGCACCTTGTGCGTCTCGTTGTTCTCGACGATGGTGTTCATGTCCTTCTGCGCGTGCATGAAGAACTCCTGCATGCCGTTCGTGTCGGTCATGCGGATCTCGTTCGACCCCTGCCCCTTGTGCGTCTGGCTCTTGATCCCCATCGTCTGGCCGGCCGCGCCGTGATACGGGTTGCCTTGCTCGCCGTTGAACACACGGCCGACGATCACCGGGTTGTCCGGATCGCCCTGGTTGAACGCGACGAGCACTTCCTGCTTGATCCGCGGAATCGCCGCCGCACCCCAGCCGTCGCCGGCCCACGGTTGCGACACGCGCACCCACATCGAATCGGATCCGTCCTTCTTGCCGCGCCGGTCCCACGGAAAATGCACCTTCACCGCGCTGCCGTTGGTATAGATTTCCTCGCCCTTCGGCCCGACGACGATCGCCGACTGCGTGCCGTGAATCACCGGCTTCGGCGTGCTGCGCGGCGCGCGATACGGCACCTTCTTCGGCAGCAGCGCGAAGCTGTTGCGATACGGCAGCTTCGCGCTGTGCTGCGTGTAGTCGTTCACCGCCTCGTGACGCACGTGCAGGATCACGTATTCCTGGTTGTTCTCGAGCACCGGGTGATTCGCCACGGTGACCGCGCCCGCCGTGGTCATGCGCCACGCGTAGCCGCCGCCGGTATAGCGGTGGGCCTGCGCCTCCTCGGCCTCCATCGCAAAACGGGCGTAACGGTTGCCGTCGTCGCCGTGGTCGTACAGCGACTGGTGCTCGAACCGCTCGGTCGCGTCGAGCCGCGCATGCTTGAGGTTCTGCGGCCCGGCTTCCACCAGCATCAGCGGCGACGACGGGTTCTGGTGGTTGAAGTCGCGGAACGTGACCTTGCCGACGCCGAAGCGCCGGCCTTCGTGCAACTGATCGATCCCGCTGTCCTCACTCGCCTCGGTGGCCGCGAACGGCACCGTGGCGAGCCCGTCGATCGGGCGGAACAGCAGGTTCGAATCGCCGATCACCAGGATGTGCTTGTCCTTCTCGTAGCGGTGCGTCCAGACGAGCCCCTCCTGCTCCATCAGCCGCGCGCAGAAGTTGTAGTAGCTCTCCTGGTACATCACGACATACTCGAGCGGCTTCTGGCTCGTCCGGATATCGAACACGAAGTCGGAAAACCCGTGCTCCTGGAAGATCTCGGTGAGGATGTCCTGCGCGGTCTTGTTCTGGAAGATCCGGCAGTCGGTCGAGCGCGTCAGGAACCAGAACCACGGCACCGCCGTCAGGTGATACTGCGTGACGTTCCCGGGGTTGCCCGCGCGGTCGAACGACGCAACGTAGCCGTCGAAGTAACGATCGTTGTCGCCGGTACCCGATGCGACGACACGCTCGAGCGTCGACAGGCGCGCCTGCTGGTCGAACCGGATCTTGACCTGCTGGCCGATCAGGTCTTCCGGGCGAAGGTCGTGGCGATGGGACAGCAGGTCGAGGTGGATCTCGGGCAACCGGTTCACGTGCTCGTCGACGACGGCGGCGCTGACCAGCAGCACATCCGGGCCGAGCGGCGTATCGAGCGTCACGTAGCGATTGAGCTGGGTCAGGCGCGCCGGGTTGGCGGCGCCGTTGATCGCCTCGGCGATCGCGCCGGGCGTCTTGTCCATCAGCGAGAAGCCGGTCTGCGCGAGCTGCATCGCGCGCTGGACGGTGTCGACGTGGCCGGCCAGCCCCGCGAGCGGCCCGAGGCTGCCGGCGACACTCGACGCAACCGGGCCGGCCAGGCCGCCGAGCGCGCTCAACGAGCCCAGCCCGCCGCCGCCCAAACCATTGGGAATACCCCCGTTCGGAGCGAAACTCATTCTTGTTCCTTGCGTATGATCTCAGGTTCCGTAGGCCGGCTGGCCGGCCCGAAGCCCCGATAATGTAGGACAAATTCCGACAGCGCGGAAGCCACTCGCAAACGTTTACGCTCGCGCCCCGAAAACCGGCAAACCAGGCTGACAGCGGGATTCCGGGGCAGGATCGCCCTCGGCGCCCCCATGGTGAGGAAGTACTCAAGGTGCCGGCGGGGCGATTTCGTCCGGGCACATGAAAGCCCCGGGCTCGAATGCGTCGAGCAACGCCATCCGGGCGTCGAAGACTGCTTCACCCGGTAATGCGCCACGTCAGCATGTCAGGGGCATGACGATCGGCTGCTCGCGGGGAGCAAACACCCGGGATTCCGCGGCACGCGCCGCGCCGCCCCGCCGAAGCGAAACCTCACCGCGGCGAGACCACGATCGCCGCCCGCCGGTTCTGCGCGCGGCCCGCCGGTGTCCGGTTGTCGCCCACCGGGTCGAGCTTGCCTTTCCCGACGACCGCGATGCGCTTCGGGTCCAGCCCGAGATCGACGAGCTCGATCGCCACCACCTCGGCACGCCGACGCGACAACTCGACGTCGTAGTCGTCCACGCCCTCTTCGTCCGTATAACCGTAGACCCGCACCCCGTTGATCCCGGCCGAATGGAGCGTGCGCCCGATCCGCTCGACGATCCGCCGCACATCGGGCTTGAGGTTGTAGCGATCGAAATCGAACAGGATCGGCCCGGTCGAGCCGAATTCGAAACCCTGCTGGGTTTCCTGGAAACCGGCCGACTTGAGCGCCGTGACCTGCGTCTGCGTCAGCCCGCGATGAAGCGGTGGCGTCTTGCAGCCGCCCAGCGCCATGCACAGCAGCAGCGCGCCCCAGACGCACGTACGCCCGATGCCCACCGGAAACGAGTGGTTCATGTCGCATCCCCTTCGAGTGCGCCCGCGCCGGGCGCGCTTGTTGTCATCCGCGGCTGCGGCCTCGCCCGCAGCGCGAAGCAATCGATCAAACCGGTCCCGCGACACCTTCGGCCAGCTGCCACGAGCCTGGCCGGGCGCGCTTGGCCCGGTACATCGCTGCATCCGCCGCGCGCAGCAAACCGCTCGCGTCCGATGCGTGGTCGGGATACAGCGCTACGCCGGCACTCATCATGGTGGCCACCATGCGGCCGTCGGACAGCTCGATCGACGGCGCCATGCCGGACAAGATCTCGTCGGCGATCCGGCACACGCTGCCCGCTTCGGGCACCGCCGCCAGCATCACCGCAAATTCGTCGCCGCCGAGGCGGGCGACCAGATCGGTCTCGCGCACCTGCGTGCGCAGCCGCGACGCGACGCCGATCAGCACCGCGTCGCCGGCATCGTGACCGAGACAATCGTTGATCTCCTTGAAGCGATCGCAGTCGAGATACAGGATCGCGACCCGCTGGCCCGTCGCATTCGCGTCGCCGAGCGCGCGCGCCAGGCGCGACTCGAACTGCACGCGATTGGGCAGCCCGGTAAGCGCATCGTGCGTCGCCTTGTGTTCGAGCGACGCGTTTTCGTCGCGCAGCGTGTTCTGCCAGTCTTCGAATTCGTCGAGCAGCGCATTGAAGTCGTCGCCGAGCTCGTTCAGTTCCGCGATCGCCGCCGGCTCGACGCGCCGTGCGAATGCCCGTTCGCGCCGCACTGCGTGCGCGACGCCGGCGAGCGCACGCAGCGGCGCGACGATGTTGCGCAGCAGGCGTTTCGAGCTCACATACGCGCCGAACACGCTGACGGCCAGGCAGCCGAGAATGCCGCCGATGCCGCCGAGCAGGAAGCCGAAGAACTGGTGCCCGCGGCCGCGCACGACGACCTTCCCGACGACGATGCCGTCATGCACGACCGGCACCGCGACGGGCCCGGGCAGCGCGACGTCGGCCACGATGCGCTCGAGCCGCGCGATCCCGTTGCCGGCTGGCAACTGCCACGTCGCGAACGGCTGGCCGTTGCTGTCGGTGACGACGACCTGCGCGACGTCTTCCTCGCTCGCTATCATTCCGATCGCCTCGTTCGCCGCGACGCGATCGCCGAACACGAGCGCCGCCTCGACCGTATAACCGAGCGAGCGGGCCAGCAGGTTCAGGTTGTTGCCGGCATACGCACGCAACGCGATCACGGCGACGACGATCAACGATACGGCCGCCATCGCGACGGCGACGAACGCGAGGCGCAGGTGCGCGCGGCGCAGCACGCTTTGCAGCGTGGGGCGCGGCATGCGCGAAGGGGGGAGGTGGAGCAACGGCCGCATCATGGCGCCCCCGGCCGTCGTGCGAGATTCAGCACGTTCGGGTGCACGCGCACGCCGCTGCGCGCCACCGCATCGAGATTGATGTCGAACGACACGCGCTCGCCATCGACATTGAGACAGAACATGCCGCCCGCGGTGCAGGACGGATCGTGCTCCGCGATCGTCAGGACGGGATGGCCGGCCAGCGCGCGCCTGACGCGCGTTCTCTCGTCGTTGTTCAAGGTGCCTAGATACACGACGTCGCACGCGATGCCGAGCGACGGATCGTCGAAGCGGACGTGCTGCACGTCGAGCAGCGTCGAGCCGGCCTGCAGCGTATCGGTCAAGCCGCGCGCGTAGTCGGGGCGGCCGGTGACGCACAGGTGCAGGCGCACGGGCATGGTCGGCCAGCGCGTGAAGCTGACGATGCCGAGTACCACCTGGCGCACGGCGGAGTCGTGTGACGAAACGGCGCGATCGGGCGTCGCCGCGGAATCGGCAGGGCTTGCGGCGGCGGCAATGTGCATGGTGTCGGACGGACCGTCCCCGTCGGCGGGTACCCCCGCGAGCACGGCCGGCGCCGCTCCCAGAACGCAAACGATTGCGAGAAGTGCGTGGCGCAGTGGAGCGGTACGGCCGGGCCGGCCCGTCTTCCGCGCGGCGATCGCCGCCGCGCACGTTGGCGTCGTTGCCGTCGCAAAACCGGCAGCCGCCGCGCACACTTTCGCATCCATGATGGCAACATCCGCTGGCGTCGCTCCGGCGCTGCCTCCCGCCTCCCTCCGTGCGCGAGCAGGCACCGTATCACGCGCACGATTGCTTCATCTTAGGTAAAAATCCGCGTGATCCACCAGTGGGAAACACCCGCTGGGAAGGGGGAGCAAGCGCGCTGAATGCGGCCTGCTCGCGACGCCGCGCGTGAATGTGAACATCGTCTTCGATTCAGCGTCGGCGCCGCAGTATTGATCGGCGGATTGGCGCACCGGTTGCATCTTGGATTGCCTCGGTACGAACGGATCGATCGCGGCAGGATGTCTTGCGATGCGCCGTTCGCAATGGCGTGGCGACCACCCGATGCACGCGGCCGCGCATTCCCTCGAACGCGGTCCGTCGCATCCGGTGACGGCCCGCTGCCGAGAAAGCCACTGACGTAGAATGGCCGGCACCGTCGATTCCTACGACGAAACTGCACGCCATCTCACCTCGCTGATTCCAATGAACCTCATCGCCAGGATTTTCGGCGCGCGGCCACCATCCATGGCGCCCGCGCACACGGTCTACTTGCAGCAAGGCCAGGCGATGCCGCTCGCCGACGCGCTGCAGAAGGTCGCCGCGAGCCGCGACGTTGCGCTGCTCACGCAGGCGATCGGTCATTACTCGGGCTATGTTCGCGAAGCGGCGATCGCCCGAGCGGTCGAGCTTGGCGACAGCGCACTGCTCGAACCGATCGCCGCACGCATCAACGACTGGGTGCCCGAAGTGCGGCGCGCCGCGACGAACGCACTCGTCACACTGCTCGCGACCGTGCCGGCCGCGCACTTCGCCGCCCTGCTTCCGTCGTTGCGCCAGCTCACGTCGGCCACGCGCGAAGATCACGGCCCATGGCTGCACGCATTCGAACAGCGGCTGGTGCAGGCAGGCGGCGTCGATACGATCGTCGACGCGATGCACGCCCCGGACTTCCGGCTGCGGCGCGTCGCCTGCCTCGTGGCATTCGATCACCGGATCCTGCCGGCTGCCGAACTGGTCACGCACGGCCTGACCTCCGGCGACATCGTGCTCGCCCGACGTGCGGTGGCGATGCTCGACGACGTGCCGGCAAGCGATCGCATGCGCTGCATCGATCTCGCGGCCGACTCCCCGTTCGGCCCGGTTCGCCGCGCCGCACTCGTTCACGTGATCGACCAGGGCATCGACGACGGCGCCGAGGCGTTCCTGTGGCGGTCAACGCTCGATTCGCAAGGCAGCTTGCGCGCCGCGGCGGCCCAGTTGCTCACCGAACTCGGCCGGAATGTCGCGGACCGCTGCGTTGCGCTGCTCGATACGGGCTCGTTGTCCGGTACTCGGGTTCGCGCGGCGCTGTCGTTGCTCGCCGAACTGCGTGCGCCCGCCGCAATAGCGACGATGGAGCGGTTCTCGACGGATGCGCGCAGCCCGGTTCGTGCACACGCACTCGTGCTGCTGGCTCGGTTGTCGCCATCGATCCGGGACGAGGTGGCCGCGCGCGCGCTGCTGGACCCCGCCCGCAGGATTCGCAAAACCGCGGTGCGCCTGTGCGAGCAAGGCGCATTCGTCTCGCTCGCGCAAATCGAACAGGTGCTCGAGCGATACGGCGATCGCCATGCCGCACGTGCGATCTGCTCACGGGATCAGTGGGACAGTCTCGTGTGCATCGTGCTGATTGCCGCACGCAATGAGCAATCGGACGATCCGGACGACGCGCTGACGCGCGACCTGCAAACGTGGCTGCGCAATCCCGTCTCGATGTGGACGCGCCCCGGCGCGGCGCAGCGCGCGATGCTCGACACGCCGCAAGCAACACGCCTGCTGGCGAGGGTTGCACGCGATCATCGCGAGGAACTGCGCACCCGGCTCCTGGAACACGGAATCGAGATCTGACGCGCGAGCGGCCGACAACTCGCCGCCCGCAACACGCCCCGCGCCGTCGCGAGTATGCTTGCAGTTCGAACGAATTCCCGTTCGGGCGAAACAACCGCCACGATCTCGCGCTCGCCCGGCTAACCGTCACTCACCACCACAGATGGACTTCGACGTCATCGTTCTCGGCGCCGGCATCGTCGGCGTCTCCGTCGCACTGCACCTGCAGGATCGCGGACGCAAGGTCGCCCTCGTCGATCGCGGTGCGCCCGGCGAAGGCACGAGCTTCGGCAACGCGGGGCTGATCGAGCGCTCGTCGGTCGAGCCGTATCCGTTCCCGCGCAGCCCGTTCACGCTGATGCGCTACGCGCTGAACCGCTCGACCGATCTCTACTGGCACAGCGCGTCGCTGCCCGCGTTCGCGCCGTGGCTCGCGCGTTTCTGGTGGGAATCGGCGCCGCTGCGCCACGCGGCAGCTTCACGCGACATGCTGCCGCTGATCGAGCGCTGCCTCGTCGAGCACGACGCGCTGATCGCTCGGGCCGGTGCCGGCGAACTGATCCGCGCGAACGGCTGGCTGGAAGCGTTCCGCACGCCCGCCGCATTCGAACGCGGCGTGGCCGAGGCCGGCCTCACCGCGCGCCGCCACGGGCTCGGCATCACGCCGCTCGATGCCGCCGCGCTGCTCGCGCACGAACCGAGCCTCGCCCCCGGCTTCTGCGGCGCGTTGCACTGGCTCGATCCGAAAAGCGTCGTCGATCCAGCCGCACTCGTCAAAGCGTATGCGCATCTGTTCGTGCAAGGCGGCGGCACGCTGCTGACCGGCGACGCCGCGAGCCTCGACGCACTCTCGCCCGGCTGGCAAGTGAACACGCAGGACGGCACGGCCGCCGCGCCGGCTGTCGTCGTCGCGCTCGGCCCGTGGTCCGACACGGTGTTCGGCAAGTTCGGCTACAAGATCCCGCTGCGCGAGAAGCGCGGCTATCACATGCATTACGCGCCGTCCGCGCGCGGCGTGCCGTCGGCGCCGATCGTCGATCGCGAATACGGCTACGTGATCGCACCGATGAAGCGCGGGCTGCGGCTGACGACCGGCGTCGAGATCGCGCGGCGCGGGCTTCCGCCAACGGGCGTGCAGCTGGAACGCGCGGAACGCGTCGCGCGCCCCGTGTTCGGTTTCGGCGAGCGGCTCGACCCGCAACCGTGGCTCGGCTTCCGGCCGTGCACGCCCGACATGCGCCCGGTGATCGGCCCCGCGCCCGCGCATCGCGGGCTGTGGTTCGCGTTCGGGCACAACCATCACGGGCTGACGCTCGGCCCCGTCACGGGCCGCCTGCTGGCCGAGATGATAACGGGCGAAGCGCCGTTCACCGATCCGGCGCCGTATCGCGCGGATCGCTTCTGACCTGGCAGCGCGTCGACGCGCGCTCAGTCGAGCGCGCGCCCGAAGATGCGGATCACTTCGTCGAGATGCTCGGCCATCGCACGGCGCGCGGCGTCCGGGTCGCGCGCACGGATCGCATCGAGGATCGCGCGGTGTTCCAGTTCCGATCGGTGCGGCATGTCGTTCGGCATGTACAGCGACTGCAGCCGCTGGAACATCAGGTCGTACTTGTGCGCGAGCAGCTGCTTGATCATCAGCGCATACGCGGCGTTGTCGCTCGCTTCCGCGATGCGGATATGAAACAGCCTGTCGCCCGGATGCGTGAGCGAGCCGCTGCGGTTGTCTTCCTGGTTGCGCAGGAACGCCTCGTGGATGCCTTCGATCTGCTCGTCGGAGCCGTGCTTCGCGGCAAGCGACGCGGCTTCCGGCTCGATCAGCCGGCGTGCCTGCAACAGCGCGAACGGCGGGATTTCGGTATCGAGATCGAGTGCGATGCCGAGTTCGGGATCGATCTCGATGACCGTGAACGGCGCGGCCTTCCCTGCCAGGCCGGGCGTGGGTTCGGGTACGGCGGCCGTTTCGGGGTGGCGCACCTTCACGCCGTCGCCGACGCGCACGCTGACGAGCCCGCTCACTTCGAGCGCGATCAGCGCTTCACGCACCGACGTGCGCGACACGCCGAACTGTTCGGCCAGTTCGCGCTCAGGCGGCAGGTAACTGCCCGGCGGAAAATCGCCGGACTCGATCATCGCACTGAGCTTGTCGGCGATCTGCTGGTACAGGCGGCGGTTCTGGATCGGCTGGATGGACATACGTTGATGCTGGTGATCGGTTGCATTGCGGACGGCCCGGCGAAGCGCACGGGCCGTTCGCGCCTATTTTATATGCCGCGCTTCGCATCGCCCGGCACCGCGTAACAACGCGCCGCCGTCCCGCCCCACAGCGCGCTGCGCTCGGCCGCCGACAGCCGCGATTCGGCCCAGCGCTCGACGATCGATGCGACTTCGTCATACGACGCGGCCAGCAGGCACACCGGCCAGTCCGACCCGAACATCAGCCGCTGCGGGCCGAACGCGTCGAGCGCCGCGTCGAGGCACTGCTCGATATGCCGGACGTCCTTCCCGCGCAGGCCGCGCTTCCAGTCCGCTTCCGTCACGAGCCCCGACAGCTTGCACGCGACGTGCGGCAGCGCGCCCAGCTCGCGCAACGCGGCGCGCCAGCGCGCGAGCGCCGATTCGTCGCGCTCGAATTCGGCCAGCGCGGGCTTGCCGGCGTGATCGAGCACGAGCCAGTGAGCGTCGTGCCGTGCGCAGAACGCCTGCACGTCCGGCAACTGGCGCTCGAACACGAGCACGTCGTACACGTAACCGTTCGCCTGCAGCCACGCGATGCCGCGGTTGAAGCCGGGATCGGCGACGAACGCGCCGGCGTCGGCTTCGTCCTGCACCTGGTGCCGGAAGCCGCGCAGCTTCGGGCTGCGCCATTCGGCGACGCGCTCGGCAAGCTGCGGCGCGGCGAGATCCTCCCAGCCGACCACCGCCGCGATGTGCGTATCGTCGCGGGCGAGATCGAGCAGGAACGCGGTCTCGTCGCGCCCGGCGCGCGCCTGCACCGCGATCGACGCGCCGAGCGCCTGCGCATGCATCAGCGGCCGCAACGCGTCGGGCAGGTAGTCGCGCGCGAGCACCTCCATGCCGGGGCCGATCCACGGATAGTCGGCCGCGCGATAACGCCAGAAGTGCTGATGGGAGTCGATACGCACTGCGCCCATGGTGTCCTCGTGTTCTGCTCAGGCGGCCGCGCGCGCCGCCGCGCCGCCGCACATGCTACGCGCCGCGCACGGCGGCGCCGTGGCACGGCGTTCAGTCGTACAGCACCGCCGCGATCTTCGGATCGTCGATATTGGTCTTGTCGTACCAGTAGAAACCGGTATCGATGACCTTCGGCAGCTTCTCGCCCTTGATCGCCTTCACGGCCGCCTCGACCGTCTTGTAGCCGATCCCGATCGGGTTCTGCGTGATCGCGCCGGCCATCAGCCCGCTGCGGATCGCGTCCTTCTGCTGCTTGCCCGAATCGTAGCCGACGATCACGACCTTGCGCTTCATTTCACGCACGCCGTTGACCACGCCGATCGCCGAGCCTTCGTTGGTGCCGAACAGCCCCTTGAGCTTCGGGTACCCCTGCAGGATCGACTTCGTCACCTCGGTCGACTTCAGCTGGTCGCCTTCGCCGTACTGCACGGTCACGACCTGCACCTTCGGGTGCGCCGCTTTCATCCGCTCGAGAAAACCGTCGCGGCGGTCGATGCCGGTGCGGCTCGTCTGGTCGTGCGCGACCACGGCCACTTCGCCCTCGTCGCCGATCAGCGCGGCGAGCTTGTCGGCGGCCAGCGCGGCGGCGGCCTTGTTGTTGGTCGCGGCCGTCGTCACCGGGATGTCGCTGTCGACGCCCGAGTCGAATGCGATCACCGGGATCTTCTCGGCCTGCGCCTTCTTCAGCAGCGGCAACGCGGCCTTGCTGTCGAGCGCCGCGAAGCCGAGCGCGGCCGGCTTCTTCGCGATCGCGGCCGACAGCATGTCGATCTGCTTGTCGACCATCGCCTCGGTTTCGGGCCCTTCGAACGTCACCTTCACCTTGTAGTCCTTCGCGGCCTGCGTCGCGCCCGATTTCACGGCCTGCCAGAACTGATGCTGGAAGCCCTTCGAGATCAGCGGGATGTAGGCTTCCTGCGCGTGCGCACCGGCCGTGACGCCGACGGCGAACGTCAGCCCGACGATCGCGTTCAACACCTTGCTCCTGATCACTTCGCGTCTCCTTTTTTCGTATCGACTGGAACGACTGGAACGCCGGCCGGAACCGGCGGTGAAGCACATGCCTGCGTGGATGCCTGCGTGCCTGCGTGCATCAGCGGCGCCGCCGGCGCAGGATGTCGACGTAGACGGCCAGGATGATGATCACGCCCGTCACGACCGTCTGCCATTCCTGCGCGACCGACATGATGCGCAGGCCGTTGGTCAGCACGCTCATGATGAACGCGCCGATGATGGTGCCGACGATGCTGCCCGCGCCGCCCGACAGCGACGTGCCGCCGATCACGACGGCCGCGATCGCATCGAGCTCGTAGCCCTGCCCGAGCGCCGGCTGCGCGGAGTTCAGCCGCGACGCGATCAGCAGCCCGGCGATCCCGCACACCGCGCCGCTGAACGTGTACACCGCGATCTTCCACGCGTCGACGTTCACGCCGGACAGCCGCAGCGCCTCCTCGTTGCTGCCGAGCGCGAACGTGTAACGACCGAAGATCGTGCGGTTCAGCACGATCGACGCGCCGATCGCGACGAGGAACAGGATCAGCACCGCATTCGGAATCGGCAGCGCCGGAATGAGGTTGCCGATCAGCGAATCCTGCGCGATCGACATGAAGCCCGGCGTGTCGTTGAAGTAGATCGGCCGCGTGCCCGAGATCACGAGCGACAGCCCCTTGAGCAGCATCATCATGCCGAGCGTCGCGATGAACGGCGGCACCTTCATCTTCGCGATCACGAAGCCCGATACGCAACCCGACAGCGCGCCGAAAAACAGCGCCGCCAGGATCCCGAGCGGCAGCGGCATGCCCCACTTCGTCAGCACGACGCCGGCCATCACCGCGCAGAACGTCATCAGCGTGCCGACCGACAGGTCGATGCCCGACGTGATGATCACGTAGGTACACGCGACCGCAAGCACGCCGTTCACGGCGGTGGCCTGCAGGATCGTGACGAGGTTGTCGACTTCGAGGAAGTTCGGTGACGCGAAGCTGAAGAACACGATCAGCAGCACGAGGCTCGCGAACGCGAGCAGCTTCTGGCGCGCGGCAGGGTTGAAGAAGCGCGACTTCAGGCTCGATGCGCCGGCAGGCGTATCGCCGGACGCGAGGGGCGGGACAGGATGCGTATCGTTGGACATGATCGGATAGGCGTATGGATCGGCGTCTGAATCAGGACAACACGGTCGACTCGCGCTGCGTCGCGAGCTGCATGATCTTTTCCTGCGTGGCGTCGGCCGCGCGCAGCTCGCCGGTCACGCGCCCCTCGCACATCACGAGAATCCGGTGGCTCATGCGCAGCACCTCCGGCAGTTCCGACGAGATCATCACGATCGCCTTGCCGTCGGCGGCCAGCGCGTCGAGCAGCTTGTAGATCTCGCTCTTCGCGCCGACGTCGATGCCGCGCGTCGGCTCGTCGAAGAACAGGATGTCGCAGTCGCGCAGCAGCCACTTCGCGATCACGATCTTCTGCTGGTTGCCGCCCGACAAAAGGCGTGCGGGCTGCGCGACCGACGGCGTGCGGATCGCGAGCTGCCGCACATACGCGTGTGCGGTATCGCGCATCGCGCGCGCGTCGAGAAACACGCCACGGTGCACGAAGCGACGCATGCTCGACATGGCGATGTTGTTCTGCACGTCCATCCCGACCGCGAGCCCGAAGTGCTTGCGATCCTCGGACAGATAGCCGATGCCGTGCTTCACCGCATCGGCCGGCGTGCGGATCGTCACGGTCTTGCCGTGCACGCGGATCTCGCCCGCGTCGATCGGGTCGGCGCCGAACACCGCGCGCGCGACCTCGGTGCGGCCCGCGCCCATCAGCCCAGCGAAGCCGAGGATCTCGCCGCGCCGCAGCGTGAAACCGACGTCGCGGATCGCACGGCCGCGCGACAGCCCGCGCACTTCGAGCGCGACGTCGTTCGCGAACGTATCGGGCGGCGTGCGGAATTCCGTCGCGAGCTGGCGGCCGACCATCATCGCGATGATCGCGTCCATCGACGTATCCGCCATCGGCACGGTCGCGACGTACTTGCCGTCGCGCATCACGGTCACGCGATCGGCGATCTGGCGCAGCTCGTCCATCTTGTGCGAGATGTAGACGATGCCGACGCCGTGCGCGCGCAGGTCGCGGATGATGCGGAACAGCTCGGCGATCTCCGCGTTGTTGAGCGCGGCGGTCGGCTCGTCCATGATCAGCACGCGCGAGTCGAACGACAGTGCCTTCGCGATCTCGACCATCTGCTGCTTCGCGACCGTCAGCCGGCCGACCGGCGTGCGCGGATCGAGATCGAGCCGCATCCGCCGGAAGATCGCGGCGGCATCGCGATTCAGCGTGTCTTCGTCGACGAACACGCCGAAGCGGCCGCGCGGCTCGCGGCCGATGAAGATGTTCTGCGCGACGCTCAGGTGGTTCATCAGGTTCAGTTCCTGATGGATGATGCCGATCCCGAGCGCCTGCGCGGCGCGTGGATCGGCGATCTCCACCGCACGGCCGTCCATCCGGATCTCGCCGCCGTCGCGCTGGTACACGCCCGCGAGGATCTTCATCAACGTCGACTTGCCGGCGCCGTTCTCGCCCATCAGCGCATGCACTTCGCCGGCACGCAGGTCGAAACGGCAATCGTCGAGCGCCTGCACGCCCGGGAAGCGCTTGCCGATGCCGGTCAAGGCGATCAGCGGCGGCGCGGCAGTCAGGTTCGGGTCGGGTTGCATGGAGCGCGGCCCTCAGCTGATCGCACGGTCGAGATGCGTATAACCGCCGTCGACGAACAGCCACTGGCCCGTCGTGTGCGATGCGCGTGCCGACAGCAGGAATACGGCCGTATCGGCGATCTCGTCGGCCGTCGTGAAGCGTTTGCCGAGCGGCACCTTGCCGGCGATGCCCGCCAGCTTCGCGTCGGGGTCGTCGAAACCGGCGAGCCAGTTGCGGTAAAGCGGCGTCATCACCTCGGCCGGAATCACCGCGTTCACGCGCACGCCGTCGTCGCGCAACGCGACGGCCCATTCGCGTGTCAGCGCGAGTTGCGCGCCCTTCGACGCGCAATAGCCGCTCGTGTTGCCCTGGCCGGTCACGGCCGTCTTCGACGAGACGTTGACGATCGCGCCGCGCGTCGCCTTCAGGTGCGGCACGCAGTAGTGCGCCATCACGTAGTAGTGGATCAGGTTGCGCTCGAGCGACGCGACGAACGCATCGCGACCGGCATCGAGCCCGACGCCGTCGTTGACGCCCGCGTTGTTGACGAGGCCGTCGAGACGACCGAAGCGCGCGACGGTCTGCGCAACCGCGTCGCGGCACTGTGCGTCGTCCCGCAGCTCGACCGACATGCATGCGGCCTGCGGCTGCTTCTGCACGAGTGCGCGCCAGAACGCATCGTCGGGCGCGTGGCGCGCGAACACCACCGGAATCGCGCCTTCTTCGGCAAGCCGCATCGAGATCGCGGCACCGATGCCCGATGCGCCGCCGGTCACGATCACGACCTTGTGTTGCAGATTCAAATCCACTTCGCGTCTCCGTCGTTCAAGTTGTCGGCGCGCACGACGCGCGTCGCGCGCGCCGTGCCTCAGCCCCGGAACCGGTACTGCTCCAGCGATTCGGGTTTCATCTCGATCGAGAAACCGGGCGCCGTCGGCGGCATGTAGGCCGCGCCGCGCACGATGCACGGTTCGACGAAATGCTCGTGCAGGTGATCGACGTACTCCGTCACGCGCCCTTCCTTCGTGCCGGAAATGCACACGTAGTCGATCATCGACAGATGCTGCACGTATTCGCACAACCCGACGCCGCCCGCATGCGGGCAGACGGGCAGCCCGTACTTCGCGGCCATCAGCATCACCGCGAGAATCTCGTTCACGCCGCCGAGCCGGCACGCATCGATCTGTACGACGTCGATCGCACCGCGCGCGATGAACTGCTTGAACAGGACGCGGTTCTGGCACATCTCGCCGGTCGCGACCTGCACGGGCGCGATCGCTTCGCGGATCGTGCGATGCCCTTCGACATCGTCGGGGCTCGTCGGCTCCTCGATGAACCACGGCCGCGCGAACGCCAGCTCGCGCACCCAGTCGATCGCCTCGTCCACTTCCCACACCTGGTTCGCGTCGATCATCAGCTTGCGGTCCGGGCCGATCACTTCGCGCGCGATCGTCACGCGGCGGATATCGTCCTCCAGGTTCGCGCCGACTTTCAGCTTCACGTGGTCGAACCCGGCTTCGACGGCTTCGCGGCACAGCCGCCGCAGCTTGTCGTCGCTGTAGCCGAGCCAGCCGGCCGACGTCGTGTAGCACGGGTAGCCGTCGCGCTCGAGAATCGCGATCCGTTCGGCCTTGCCTGGCGCCTGCCTGCGCAGCAGGTCGAGCGCTTCGTCGGGCGTCAGGCAGTCCGTCAGGTAGCGGAAGTCGATCGTGCGCACCAGTTCCTCGGGGCTCAGGTCGGCAACGAGCCGCCATAACGGCTTGCGTTCGGCTTTCGCCCACAGATCCCACACCGCGTTGACGACGGCCCCCGTCGCCAGATGGATCGCCCCCTTGTCGGGGCCGATCCAGCGCAACTGGCTGTCCGACGTGACGTGCCGCCAGAAGCGGCCCATGTCCGCGCGAATCCAGTCGAGGTCGAGGCCGACGACGAGGTGACGCATCGCGTCGATCGCCGCGCAGCAGATCTCGTTGCCGCGCCCGATGGTGAACGTGAGGCCGTGACCTTCGAGCCCGTCGCGGTCGGTTTCGAGCACGACGTACGCGGCCGAATAATCGGGGTCCGGGTTCATCGCATCGGAGCCGTCGAGCTGGCGCGAGGTCGGAAAGCGCACGTCGAGGACGCGCATCGATCGAATGATAGGCATGACGAATCGTCCGCGAAAGGGAATCAGGCCTGCACGGTGCGCTGGCGTTGCTCGCCGAGCCCGTCGATACCGAGCGTGATCACCTGCCCGGCGCGCAGATAGACGGGCGGCTTCTGCCCGAGGCCGACACCCGGCGGCGTGCCGGTCGAGATCACGTCGCCCGGCTGCAGGCTCATGAAGCGGCTCAGGTAGCTGATCAGGTGCGGCACGCGGAACACCATCGTCGCGGTCGTGCCGTTCTGGTAGCGATGGCCGTCGACGTCGAGCCATAGCCGCAGCGCATGCGGATCGGGCACTTCGTCGGCCGTCACGAGCCACGGGCCGAGCGGCCCGAACGTGTCGTTGCCCTTGCCCTTGTCCCACGTGCCGCCGCGTTCGAGCTGGAATTCACGCTCCGACACGTCGTTCACGACGCAGTAGCCCGCCACGTGCGACAGCGCGTCGGCTTC
This sequence comes from Burkholderia sp. Bmkn7, assembly GCF_041103175.1. NCBI lineage: Bacteria > Pseudomonadati > Pseudomonadota > Betaproteobacteria > Burkholderiales > Burkholderiaceae > Burkholderia > Burkholderia sp. Bmkn7. Next base: position 3,157,105 of record NZ_JBGCUH010000002.1, read on the forward strand.
CGCGATATAACGACCGCCCTGGCCGATCACCACGCCGAGTTCGACCTCCCAGTCGGTCTTCTCCGAGCCGCGCGGAATCTCGACGTCGTCGTTCGGCCCCGAGATCGCGCTCGTCCACTTGCCGAACACGACGGGCTCCTTCGGCACTTCCATCCCCGATTCGGCCGCGTGGTCGGAATAGTTGAGCCCGATGCAGATGAACTTGCCGACGCGCCCGACGCATGCGCCGAGCCGCGGCGTGCCTTCGACCCGCGGCAGCGACGACGGCGGAATGTCGCGCAACCGCGCGAGCGAGGCCGGCGCCAGCGCATCGCCGGCGAGATCGTCGATCACGCCCGACAGGTCGCGGATGTGGCCCTGCGCATCGAGCAGACCCGGTTTTTCATGGTGTTTGTCGCCAAATCTCAGCAGTTTCATGTCGTCTTGAACGGAAATGGAAAGTGAACGGAGAAAGGCGCGGTCAGTTCGACCAGCCGCCGTCGATCAAATGGATCGCGCCGGTCGTGAACGACGCCTCGTCGGACGCGAGGTACAGCGCGAGCGCGGCCACTTCGTCCGCGGTGCCGATGCGGCCGATCGGCTGGCGCGCGACGAACGCCTGGCGCACCTCGTCGGCCGACACGTCGCGCATGCGCGCCTGGTCCGCGATCCGCTGCTCCAGCGACGGCGATTCGATCGTGCCCGGGCAGATCGCGTTGCAGCGGATGCCGCGCTCGACGAAATCGGCGGCCACCGCCTTGGTCAGGCCGATCACGGCCGCCTTGGTCGTGCCGTAGACGAAGCGGTTCGGCACGCCCTTCACGCTCGACGCGGCCGACGCCATGTTGATGATCGACGCGCCGCCCGCTTCGAGCATCGCGGGCAGCAGCGCGCGAATCAGGCGGTACATCGACGTGACGTTCAGGTTCAGCGAGAACGCCCATGCGTCGTCGTCGCAGTCGAGGATCGAGCCGTGGTGGACATAGCCCGCGCAGTTGAACAGCACGTCGAACGCGCGCTCGTTCGCGGCAAGCGCCGCGACGTCCTGCGCATCGGTGACGTCGAGCCGCCGCGTGGCCAGCCGGCTGCCCGCGCGTTCGGCGTCGGCCTCGAGCCGCACGAGCGCGGCTTCGTTGATGTCGGTCGCCAGCACATCGGCGCCCTCGCTCGCGAACCGCAGCGCGGTCGCGCGGCCGATACCCTGCCCGGCCGCCGTCACCAGCGCGCGTTTGCCCTGCAATCTCATGAGCGACTCTCCCGAAAAAAACCGGCCACCCGTCGGCCGATTGGCACAAAGGACCAAAGGTCCAACCAATCATAGGAGCCGACTTTGCGTTTGTCACGAAATCGGAATTCAGTATTTACCCGGGCGTGGAAATCGGGCGGTCGAGCAAGCGTCCGGCATTCGACGGCCCGCGGGCGCCCGTCCCGGGATCCGCGCACACCCAATACCGGCGGGCCGTCCAGCCGTTTATCCAGACACACCCGGCGCGGCGCCGCGCCAAACTGGCGAAAAAGTCATGTTCGCGTCAGGGTCTCAACGGGATGCGCGCGCCATCATGACGTACCGGACTGCGCTACCGGTCCATCGCCTCCCCGCCCGCGTTCGATCCCTGCGGGCATCTCCGTCCCCCGGCGATGGGCTCCGTGACTGGGCGAGCAGACACGGCGCGCAGGCCGATTTCCCGCCCCGGACTTCATGTCCGGGGCGTTTTTGTCTTTGGTTTTCCAAGAAAATAAGCGTGGATTGTTTCTAAATCGGCAAAAGGTAATTTGAGCCAGACAGGATGTTTTTTCCGGTCACAGACGCTTACATTTAGCGCACCACTCATGGAAACCGCTACGGATTCGCCATCGGGTAGTGACATCCACTGCCACGGCCGAACCGCACGAGCTTTAGGAAACGGCAAAATGAAGGCCTCCAAATCCCTGCCTGTGCTCGATCCCGCCGACGTCCACGTCGAAATTCTCGAACGCTCCGATACGCTGCTCGTCGTCCGCTGGGTCGAGCCCGGCCGCTGTCACTACGGTGAACAGCGCTGGCGCCGCCGCTTCGCGCAACGCACCGGCACGTGCGCGCTGTCGCGCCAGGTCATCCAGCGCGGCGACGAAGTCTTCCGCCCGGCCGAACGCCCGGCGCCCGCGAACGCGGCCGCGATGATCTCCGCCGCCGAAGTGCTCGCGCTGGCCGGCGGCAGGTAAATCCTGCCGGCCGCGCATCGCGACATGCGGTGCCACACGATGCGCAAGCCCTAGAAGCGCCGGTCTAATTCCCCTGCTTGTCTGCCACGACCACGCGCACTATCGTTACACCACTCGATGTAACGATTACGTGCCGCGGCTACCCGGTCGCGCCGATGGAGGCAGACATGCATGCATGGAGCGCGCGCCACGTCCCGGCGCAGGGCGGCAAGGTCGCGGTCGTGACCGGTGCCAATAGCGGGCTCGGCTGGCAACTCGCGGAAACGCTGGCCGCGAAAGGCGCGACCGTCGTGATGGGCTGCCGCGACGCGGCCCGCGCCGCGCAGGCCGCCGACGCGATCCGCCGGCTCCATCCCGATGCCCGCGTCGAAGTCGACGCGCTCGACCTCGCCGATCTCGCCTCGATCGCACGCTTCGCCGCCGATGTGGCCGAACGCCATGGCCGCGTCGATATCCTCTGCAACAACGCCGGCGTGATGTTCCTGCCGCTGCGCCATACGCGCGACGGCTTCGAGATGCAGTTCGGCACCAACCACCTCGGCCATTTCGCGCTGACCGGCCATCTGCTGCCCGCGCTGCGCGCCGCGCGCCGGCCGCGGGTCGTGACGATGTCGAGCGGCCTCAACCGCGGCGGGCGAATCCGCGTCGACGACCTGCGCGCCGAGCGCCGCTACAACCGTTATCTCGCCTATTGCGTCAGCAAGCTCGCGAACCTCGTGTTCGCGATCGAACTGCAGCGCCGTTTCGAGCGCGCGGCGTTCGCCGGGATCAGCGTGGCCGCGCACCCGGGCTACGCGGCAACCAACCTGCAGTTCGCGGGCCCGGCGATGGACAGCTCGCCCGCGCGTGCGGCGCTGATGCGGGCCGCGAACCGTTATCTCGCGCAGCCGGCCGACCAGGGGGCACTGCCCGCGATTCATGCGGCGACCGCGCCCGATCTCGCGGGCGGCGCGTATATCGGGCCGTCCGGCTGGTTCGAGTCGCGCGGGCTGCCGGCGCCCGCGAGCGTGCCACGCGCGGCCCGCGACGTGGGATCGGCGGCGTTGCTGTGGGAGGCATCGGAAGCCGCGACGGGCGTGCGCTTCCTCAGCTCGGGCGCGCCGGCCGGACGTTCGCCGGGCCGGCCGTTCGACACGGCGGCCGAGGCGCGCTGAAATGCGTGCCGGCCACTGCAACATTCTTCATACTTGTTGCACCAACCGATAAGAAAGCCCGTTGAAAGCCTGAGTCGACGCGCCACTGTTACTGCCCAGGAAACAATCTATCGTCAAAATCAGCGTTTACCCTGAACCTTCCGATGACTAAGATTTGATCAATCGCTTAAGACATGGTGTCGAGAGCGAACTCAATAAAACACCGGAGGTCATCATGAAATCGCTCGTTTCCGCAGTCGTTGCCGCTGCCGCCCTGTCCGCTTCGTTCGGCGCATTCGCCCAAAGCACCGTGACCCGCGCGCAAGTGAAGAACGAACTGGTTCAGCTCGAACAAGCCGGCTACAAGCCGGGCCTGTCGAGCCCGTACTACCCGAACGACATCCAGAGCGCCGAAGCGCGTGTTCATGGTGCCGACACCAGCGGCTACGGCGCGCAACCGGCTCCGGCCGTCCACTCGGGCGCCCCGGCCGCAACGTCGTCGAACGCTCGCGACTCGATCTTCTTCGGCCAGTAAGCCGATGCGCCCCCGACGGGCGCCGCGCGCAGCGCGATGAAGAAACATCAGGACGGGCCCCCTTGCGGGGCTCGTCCTTTTTTATGAAACGCATACCTCCGCCGCCCGGCAGCGGGCGGCTTCGCCCGGGCGCCTTGCGTCCGGGCGCTTTTTCATCCTGCGCGGCAGGTGTGCAGGCAGGATGAAGCCGCGCGTGCCCGTCAGTGCGGTGCAGCCGCGGCAGACGCCGAACGCGACAGCACGCGCCACCGCGACAGCAATTCGTCACGATCGACGTAGCAGCCCTGCAGATGCCGGCGGCCGGTCGACGGATCGAACTCGGTGCGCGCATGCAGCACGCGCCGGTTGTCGAACGCCCACATGTCGCCCGCCCGCAGCCGGCGCTGCACGCGAAAGCGCGGCTCGCGCGCAAGCGCGAGAAAACGCCGGTACGCGCGATAGACGGCCGCGACCGAGCCGGCCGGCGCATCGAGCGGCCCGCGCAGGAAGTTCGCGACGCGCACCTCGGTCACGTTGCCGCGCGCATCGAGACCGATCACCGGCGCCGAGCAGCGATAGTCGCTGTTCGCACTCTTGTTCCAGAACTCGAACGGCGTCGACGCGAGTTGCTCGAAATCGGCCGGGTGCTCGCGCCGCAGCGCATCCGCCAGCGCGAAGCCGTCGAGGAACACGCTGTCGCCGCCGGTCGCATCGTTCGCCAGGCAATGCAGGAACTGCACGCCCGGCTGCAACTCGCGGGTCGGCAGATCGGTATGCGGCGGCAGGTTCAGCGACGTATACGCATTGCTGTCCGGACGCGGCTTCGATTCGACGTCGAACAGCACACCGAAATTGCTCTCGCGGATCAGGCCGACGCGGCGCGCGATCTCGTCGACGCGCCCGCGCTCGGCCGGCACGCCTTCGACGAGCGTCAGCCCGGTGCGCTGCAACGCGGCGAGCCATGCGAGCAACGCGCCGTCGTCCTCCATCACGTCGCGCCACGCGAACACGCCGATGGCCGTCGCATCGTCGCCGGCCCACACGTGCCGCCCGTGCGCGGCCTGGCGCTCGGCGCGCGACGCGTCGTCGTACGCATGCGCGCGCAACCATCCCGGCGACCACGCGCTGCGATGTCCGTCGTTCCACTCGACATGCAGCGCGCCGTCGGCTTCGATGTGCACCGCGCGCGCGGCGAGATCCTCGCGCGCGTCGGCGATCTCGAACACCTGTTCACGCGTGACGGCATGCACGCATGCGGAGCACGCGCAGTTGTCGCGCAGCCAGTCGAAATGAAACGGCGATCGTCGCGTGTCGCTCCACTCGACGTCCACCGCTGAGTCGCCAATCGCGACCGCCGCAATGGTCGCGTCGACCGAAAACGTCCGCCAGTCCTCGATACGGTGTTGCGCTGCCTGCATCGTTGCCTCCCGGAAACGCCCGCTACGCGTGTGGTGCGAGCAGAAACCCGCCGACCGTCCGGTGCATCCGCGCCGCCTGCGGGCTCGTTCCGAGCGCGCGCCAGCAGCCGTGCACCAGCCCCTCTCCCATCCAGTAGTGCGCGGCACCGCCGGCCGCGCGAATCCGTTCGACGTACACGCGCGCATCGTCGCGCAGCGGATCGTGTTCGGCGCCGATCGCGAGAACGGGCGGCAGGCCGTCGAAACGCGCCGCCGCGAGCGGCACCGACGCGCGCAACAGCGGATTGCCGTCTCCCAGCGCATCGGACAAGTCGCCGTTCCAGTACAGCGCGCGATAACGATGGACATCGTCGAGCGTCAGCATCGGTGCGTGCGCTTCCGTTTCGCGCGCCGGCGATTGCGGTTCGAACCCGAGCATCGGATAGACGAGCGCGATGCCGTCGACACCGCCTTCGCCCGCATCGCGCAACGCGGTGGCCACGGCCGCCGCGAGCATGCCGCCCGCGCTGTCGCCCGCGAGCGTCAGCGGATGCGCGCACGGCCCGAACGGCCAGCGCGCGTCGCGTGCGGCGCGCGTGACGGCCAGGCAATCTTCGAGCGCGGCCGGCGCGCGATGCTCGGGCGCCAGCCGGTAGTCGACCGCGATCACGTCGAGCCCCGTATCGGCCGCCAGTTGCGCGGTGATCAGCGCATGACTGTCGAGCGAGCCGACGACGAAGCCGCCGCCATGCAAGAACAGCACCGTGCCGCGCGGCGCACCCTGCGCGGACGTGTAGCGCCGCAGCGCGATCGCGCGGCCGTCGGGCGCCTGCCAGACGGCGTCCTGCTGCACGATGCCGGCCGGCAGCGCAGCCGGCGTCCACTCGGCCGCGAAGCGGTCGTAGAGGCGGCGCTGCTCGGCGGGCGCGCGTTCGGCCGCGTCGGCTGGATACCACGCGTCGACGGCAGCGACGAACGCCGCGATTTCCGGTTCGAGCATCGTGTGCGCTCCGCGCTTGAAGGTTCGCGCCCGCTATCGGCGCGGCGGCAGCGCGATCACGCGGCCCGCATACGCGGGTGCCGCGCAATCGCGCTGCAACGCATGCAGCCCGGCCACGCGTGCGGCCACGTCGTCGTCGAACGGCGCCGATTTCGCGCCGTCGCGCGTATCGACGTGCAGCAGCATCTGCTCGCTCGCCGATACCGCGTCGTCATGCCCGTCCGCGAACAGCTCGAGATACAGGTGCAGCCGCTTCGCGTCATGCGCCAGCACGCGCGCATCGACACGCACCTGCGTGCCCTCCTTGATCTCGTGCAGGTAGTTCACGTGCGCTTCGAGCGTGTAGACCGAGCGGCCCCGCTCGCGACGCGCGGCGTCGTCGAGGCCGATGCGATCCAGCAGCGCATCGGTCGCGAAGCTGAAGATCAGCAGGTAGAACGCATCGCGCAGGTGGCCGTTGTAGTCGACCCATTCGGGCCGCACCACGTCGCGGTATATCGTCAGCGGGGTATCGCCGGTCATCGCCTTCAGTCCTTTAGTGCTTTAGTCCTCGAATCGCATCCCGTGCCGCGCCTTCACCGCGGCGATCGACTTCAGCACCTCGGTGATGCACTCGTCGCGATAGCGTTCGAGTTCCTTGATGCTGCGCGTGCCCTGCTGTTCGGTCGTGCCTTCGACGACGCTGTCGATCAGCGCATCGGTGAGCGTGGGCGCGACCAGCTTCGTCCACGGCAGTTCGAGCGCGGGGCCGAATTGCTGCATGAAGTGTCGCATGCCCGCATCGCCGCCGGCGAGCGTGTAGGTCAGGAAGGTGCCCATGAACGACCAGCGGATGCCCGCGCCGAAGCGGATCGCGTCGTCGATCTCGCCGGTCGTCGCGACGCCCTCGTTGACGAGGTGCAGCGCCTCGCGCCACAACGCCTCGAGCAGCCGGTCCGCGATGAAGCCCGGCACTTCCTTGCGCACGTGCAGCGGCCGCATGCCGAGCTTGCGATAGATCTCCATCGCGCCTTCGACCGCTTCCGGCGACGTGCGCGCGCCGCCGAGCACCTCGACGAGCGGCAGCAGGTAGACGGGATTGAACGGGTGGCCGACCACGCAGCGCTCCGGATGCGTCGCCCGCGCGTAGAAATCCGTCGGCAGCAGGCCCGACGTCGACGACGCGATGATCGCGTCGGGTTTCGCCGCGCGGCTGATCTGCTCGTGCAGTTCGAGCTTCAGCGCCTCGCGCTCGGGCGCGCTTTCCTGGATGAAATCGGCATCGGCGACGCACGCCTCGATCGTCTCCACGAAACGCAGCCGCGCGGGATCGGCGCCGGGCGCGAGGCCGACGCGCTCGAGCGCGGGCCACGCGTTCGCGACGTTCGCGCGCAGCCGTTCCTCCGCGCCCGGCGCGGGGTCCCAGACGACCACGTCGAGACCGTGCGCGAGCGCGCGGGAAATCCATCCGCTGCCGATCACGCCGGTGCCGATGGCGGCGAACGTCTTGATGTCGGTCTTCACAGCCATGTCAACGCATCCTTCAAATCAGGGGAAATCGGTGGGCGGCCGCGCTGGGCGTGCCGCCGCGTCTTGTCGGTCAGTCGGCGCAACCGCTCACGCGAACTCGGCGACCGCCCGGCGTTTGAGCGGACGCTCGCCCCGTGCGGGCAAGCCGAGCTTGCGGCGGCCTTCGGCCGGCGTCAGCACCCGGGCGCCGAGCCGTTCGACGATCTCTCGCGCGCGCTCGACGAGCGTGCCGTTGGTCGCATGCACGCCGCGATCGAGCCAGATGTTGTCTTCGAGGCCGACGCGCACGTGGCCGCCGAGCAGCATCGCCTGCGCGACCATCGGCATCTGCATGCGGCCGATCCCGAAGCCCGCCCAGTGCGCGCCCGGCGGCAGGTTGTCGACCATCGCCTTCATCGTGCCCGTATCGGCCGGCGCGCCCCAGGGAATGCCGAGGCACAGCTGGAACAGCGGCGGATCGTCGAGCAGCCCCTCCTTCAGCAACTGCTTCGCGAACCACAGATGGCCCGTGTCGAAGATTTCCAGCTCCGGCTTCACGCCGAGTTCCTGGATGCGCTTCGCGCCGGCGCGCAATTGCGCGGGCGTCGACACGTAGATGTAGTCGCCGTCGCCGAAATTCAGCGTGCCGCAGTCGAGCGTGCAGATTTCGGGCAGCAGTTCCTCGACGTGCGCGAGGCGCGTGAGGCCGCCGACGAGATCCGTGCCCTTGCCGAAACGCATCGGGTCCTCGCCCGGGCCGATCTCGAGATCGCCGCCCATGCCGGCCGTCAGGTTGATGATCACGTCGACATCGGCCGAGCGGATACGGTCGACCACTTCGCGGTACAGGTTCGGGTCGCGGCTGCCGCGCCCCGTCTGCGGATCGCGCACGTGGCAGTGCGCTACGGTCGCGCCGGCCTTCGCGGCCTCGATCGCGGCGGCCGCGATCTCCTTCGGCGTGACCGGAATCGCCGGATGCTTGCCGACCGTATCGCCCGCGCCGGTAACGGCGCAGGTGATGATGACTTCATGGTTCATGCTGGTTGCCTCGCTTGACTCGGGTTGTGTCGCATTGCGGGTGTTTCGTCAGGGCGCGCCGCGGGCGGCGCGCGGGCCGTCACAGGCCGAGATACGCCTTCACGGCCGGCAGCCCGTCCTTGCCGTCGAACGTCTTGACGCCCGCGAGCCACGGATCGAGCACCTGCGGGTTCTTCTTCAGGTACGCCTTCGCGGCGTCGGCCGGCTTCGTCTTGTTCATCACCGACTGCATCAGCTGGTTCTCGAGCTGCGTCGAGAAGCGCAGGTTCGTGACGAGCTTGCCCGCGTTCGGGCAGCGCGCGATGAAGTCGGGCGCCGTCAGCGTGTACACGCGCGCTTCGCCGTAGTTCGGGCCGAACGACGCGTCGCCGCCGGACAGGTAGTTCATGCTCAGCTGGATGTTCATCGGATGCGGTTCCCACCCGAGGAACACGACCCACTTCTTCTCGCGGATCGCGCGCTCGACCGTCACCAGCATCCCGGCCTCGCTCGATTCGACGAGCTTGAAGCCGCCAAGCCCGTACTGGTTCGTGTCGATCATCTTCTGGATCGTCGCGTTCGCGCTGCTGCCCGGCTCGATCCCGTAGATCTTGCCGTCGAGTTCAGCACGGTGTTTCGCGATGTCCTCGAAGGTCTTCAGGCCGGCCTGGTATTCGTAGCTAGGCACCGCGAGCGTCGCCTTCGCGCCGGACAGGTTCGGCGGTTCGACGACGTTGATCGACTTGCTGTCGAGGAACGGCTGGAGCTGCTTCTGCTGCACGGGCCACCAGTAGCCGAGCGACACGTCGAGCTGCTTGCTCTTCAGGCCGGCGAACGAGATCGGCACCGACGCGATCGTCGTGGTCGGCTTGTAGCCGAGCGCCTCGAACACGGTCGACGCGAGCGCCGTGGTCGACGTGATGTCGGTCCAGCCGATATCCGCGAAACGCACGGTGCGGCAGGTCGCGGCCTCCGTTTCGGCCCATGCCGCATGCGTGAACGCGCCGGTCGCCAGCACGGCCGCGGCAAGCGCGGCAATCTTCGTCGACTTCATGGTTCGGTTCCTCCCTGTTGGACTCGTGGCAGCCGGTGCGCGGGGTGTGCGCCGACCTGCATCGTGGGAGTAAAAGTAACGAGCCATATTGGTCGCGAGAAGACCGGCGGCGACCTGTTCTTGACTGTTTGCGACTATGAGTGGAAACCACTAGGTTTCTTGAGAGGCTTGTTGGACGGGGTTCTTGCGCGTATTGCGGGGGAATTCAGTTTGTCCACGTGCGGCGCGATGCCTGGGGCTCCGCCGGGACGAAACGGAGCGCCGGTGCGGCTTCCGACCCGGCACGCGCACGCCGCACCGACGAACGGGTGTCATGGACGCATGTGAAGCTGGCCCGGCCTCCAGCAGCCGAAAGCGCGTTTCGTATTGCGGAATCCGCGCCGATTTCCCGCGCCGCCGCGTTTTCGCCGCTTGAAAACTTGTTTTGCATCGCAAAAACAGCAACGTAACCCGTTGAAAAACAACAAAAAATAATGTCTTATGTCTTATATAAGACATCACCAAAAGCTCAACGGGCGGCGTTACTATTTATCCCATGCAGTTCGCTGCGACAGACGTGGCGGGCACGCTCAACCAGTTACTCAAACGCGCTTTGCTCCCAGGAGATTGACATGGCCCAGTATCAAGACGACATCAAGGCAGTTGCCGGTTTGAAGGAAAACCACGGCAGCGCGTGGAATGCGATCAGCCCCGAGTACGCCGCCCGCATGCGTGCCCAGAACAAGTTCAAGACGGGCCTGGACATCGCCAAGTACACCGCGAAGATCATGCGTGCCGACATGGCCGCCTACGACGCCGATCCGTCCAAGTACACGCAGTCGCTGGGTTGCTGGCACGGTTTCATCGGCCAGCAGAAGATGATCTCCATCAAGAAGCACTTCAACAGCACCGAACGCCGCTACCTGTACCTGTCCGGCTGGATGGTCGCCGCGCTGCGCTCCGAGTTCGGCCCGCTGCCGGACCAGTCGATGCACGAAAAGACCTCGGTCAGCGCGCTGATTCGCGAGCTCTATACGTTCCTGCGCCAGGCCGACGCCCGTGAACTGGGCGGCCTGTTCCGCGAACTCGATGCCGCCAAGGACGCTGCAGCGAAGGCCGCGATCCAGGACAAGATCGACAACCACGTCACGCACGTCGTGCCGATCATCGCCGACATCGACGCCGGTTTCGGCAACGCGGAAGCCACGTACCTGCTGGCCAAGCAGTTCATCGAAGCGGGCGCATGCTGTATCCAGATCGAAAACCAGGTGTCCGACGAGAAGCAGTGCGGCCACCAGGACGGCAAGGTCACCGTGCCGCACGAGGACTTCCTGGCCAAGATCCGCGCGATCCGCTACGCGTTCCTGGAACTGGGCGTGGACGACGGCATCATCGTGGCCCGTACCGACTCGCTGGGCGCCGGCCTGACCAAGCAGATCGCCGTGACCAACACGCCGGGCGACCTGGGCGACCAGTACAACGCGTTCCTCGACTGCGAAGAACTGTCGGCCGACCAGCTGGGCAACGGTGACGTGGTCATCAAGCGCGACGGCAAGCTGCTGCGTCCGAAGCGCCTGCCGAGCAACCTGTTCCAGTTCCGCGCCGGCACGGGCGAAGCGCGCTGCGTGCTCGACTGCATCACGTCGCTGCAGAACGGCGCCGACCTGCTGTGGATCGAAACCGAAAAACCGCATATCGCGCAGATCGGCGGCATGGTCAGCGAGATCCGCAAGGTCATCCCGAATGCGAAGCTGGTGTACAACAACAGCCCGTCGTTCAACTGGACGCTGAACTTCCGTCAGCAGGCATATGACGCGATGAAGGCAGCAGGCAAGGACGTGTCGGCATACGACCGTGCGCAGCTGATGAGCGTGGAGTACGACGAGACGGAACTGGCCACGCTGGCCGACGAGAAGATCCGCACGTTCCAGGCGGACGCATCGCGCGAAGCAGGTATCTTCCACCACCTGATCACGCTGCCGACGTACCACACCGCCGCGCTGTCGACCGACAACCTGGCCAAGGAATACTTCGGCGACCAGGGCATGCTGGGCTACGTGGCCGGCGTGCAGCGCAAGGAAATCCGTCAGGGTATCGCCTGCGTGAAGCACCAGAACATGTCCGGCTCGGACATCGGCGACGACCACAAGGAATACTTCAGCGGCGAAGCAGCGCTGAAGGCGGCAGGCAAGGACAACACGATGAACCAGTTCTGATCGTCGCCATACCGGAAGCACGACGCCAGCCCGTTTCGACGGGTTGGCGTTTTTTTATCCGGCGGGATGACGCACGGGGTGCCCTTCAGGCATCGTGCCGTGCGCTTTCCGCTGCGATCACGCGCACGAATGCGTCCGCCAGCGCCGTCGGCTCGACCGGCAGCACCAGCGCGCACGCCGATTTTGCGTCGTCATCCGAGATCGGCACGAAAACGACTCCGTCGATACCGAGGCTCGCCATCCGTTCCGGCACGATCGCCACGCCCTGCCCGGCCGCGACGAGATTCAGCATCGACGTCTTCGGCGACACGATCCGGGCGGTCGCGGGCACGAATCCCCGTTTCAGGCAAAGGTCGATCACGACGCGCGCCAGCCCGCCCCGCTCCCGATGCACGGCCGATACGAACGGCTCGTGCCGCAGCCGCGAGATCGCGGTGCGCCGGCGGCCCGCCAGCGGGTGGTCGGCCGGCACCGCCACGCACAAGCGCTCGGCCGCGAGCTCGACGAAACGCACGCGCGGCTCGCGGCGCAGCACCGGCACACGGACGATCCCGAGATCGGCGTTGCCGTTCGCGATCTCCAGCACCTGATCCTCGGACGACGCGCGGTCGAGGTCGATCCGCGCACCCGGGCATGCGCCCATGAAACGCTCGAGCACCGGCATCAGGCTGCCGACGGGAACGGTGCTCGAATGCAGGAGCCGCAATACACCCGCTTCACCGCGCGACAACCGTGCGCCCTCCTCGGCCGCGGCAGCCAGCGTCGCCGGAATCGACGCGACGCGATCGCGATAGATCGCGCCGGCCGGCGTGAGCCGCACGCCCCTCGGCTCCCGGTCGAACAGCGGGAACCCCAGTTCGTCTTCCAGTTGACCGATCTGCCGGCTCAGCGCCGACTGCGCGACGTGGAGCGCGCTCGCGGCCGGCGTGAAGCCGCCGAGATCGGCCACGGTCAGGAAGTACTGAATTTGTCTCAGGGATGGCATGCCGAAACGAGATGGACAAGCGCCAGATTTGATATTTGCGTTATACCGCCGCGCTTCCCAGAATGGAAGCCTGCCGTGCCGGAACCGCCGTCGCGGCCACATCGCCGGAGCTGCCCTCTTCGTGACTACTCTCCTGTCGTATCTGCTGGCCGTCGCCGCCGGCATCAGCGTGGCGTTGCAGCAGGTGCTCAACGCCAACCTCCGCGCGCAGCTCGGCTCGCCGTGGTGGGCCGGGTCGGTCAGCTACCTCGTCGGCCTGGCCGCGATGCTCGCCGTCGCGCTCCTGTCCCCGCACCCTCGCCTGAGCGGTACCGTCGCCGAGGCGGGATCGTGGTTCAGCTGGACCGGCGGATTCTTCGGCGCGGTGTTCGTCGGCATCGCGATCCTGATGGTGCCGCGACTGGGCGCCGCGACGACGCTCGCGCTGATCGTCGTCGGGCAGATGACCGGCGCGCTCGTATTCGATCATTTCGGTGTGCTCGGCATCCAGCAGCATTCGGCCAGCCCGATCCGCCTGGCCGGTGCGGCGTGCCTCATTCTCGGCGTGGTGCTGGTTCGTGCGTGATGCGTTCATGGCGTTCGCGACATTCTTGCGTTCGCGCGTGCGATCGGATGTCGTGCTTCGTCGTGCTCCCGTCGTGCTCCGACCCGGCCGGCTGGCCTTGCGCACCGCCCGGTGCCGCATCGAGCGGATGCTTCAGTTCGAGCGCGCCTGCGCCGAACGGGATCGGCGCGTGGCCGCAGCCCGCCGCCGGCACCCGGCCGCGTTGCCGCGATCCGGATGTGCCCGCCTGTGGCATGCGTGCGCGGCCGACGTGGCGGCGACGCACGCACCCGTCGTTACGCTCATGCGTAGTTCATCATCACCGACTTGCTTTCCGTGTACTGGTCGATCACCGCGCGACCGAGTTCGCGGCCGAAACCCGACTGCTTCATCCCGCCGAACGGCATCGCGTTGTCGAGCAACGAGTGGCAGTTGACCCACACCGTGCCCGCGGCGATGCGCGGGATCAGCTTGTGAATCGCGGAAAGGTCGTTCGACCAGATGCTCGCGCCGAGGCCGTACGGCGTGTCGTTGGCGAGTTGCACGGCCGTGTCGACGTCGTCGAACGGCATCGCGACGAGCACCGGCCCGAAGATCTCCTCGCGCACGACGCGCATCGCCTGCGTCGTATCGACCAGCACGGTCGGCTCGACGAAGAAGCCCGGGCCGTCGATCGCGCGGCCGCCCGCCGCGGCGCGTGCGCCTTCGCCGAATCCCGAATCGATATAGCCGCACACGCGCTCGCGCTGCTTCGCCGAGACGAGCGGGCCGATCTGCGTCGACGGATCCATCCCCGGGCCGATCTTCAGGCTCGCGGCGATCTTCGCGACGCGCCCGATCACGTCGTCGAACACCTTCGCGTGGATGTACGCGCGCGACCCGGCCGTGCACACCTGCCCCTGGTTGAAGAAAATCGCGTTCGCCACACCGAGCGCGGCCTTGTCCGGATCGACGTCGGGCAGCACGATCACCGGCGACTTGCCGCCGAGTTCCAGCGACATCCGCGTCATGTTGTCGAGCGCCGCGTGGCCGATCGTCTTGCCCGTCTGCGTCGAGCCCGTGAACGCGATCTTGTCGATGCGCGGATCGCGCGACAGCGCGGCGCCGGCCGTATGACCGTAGCCGGTGACGATATTGACGACGCCGTCCGGGAAACCGGCCGCCTGGATCAGCTCGCCCAGGCGCAACGCACTCAGCGGCGTATCTTCCGCGGGTTTCAACACCACGGTGCAGCCCGTGGCCAGCGCGGGCGCGAGCTTCCACGCCGCCATCAGCAACGGGAAATTCCACGGAATGATCGCGCCGACCACACCGACCGGTTCCTTGCGCGTGTAGGTGAAGATCTCGCTGTCGGGCATGTACGGCATGCCCGCGTCGATCACGCTGCCTTCGATCTTCGTCGCCCAGCCGGCCATGTAGCGGAAGCACTGCGCAGCCATCGCGACATCGAGCCCCTGCGCCACCATCACGGGCTTGCCGTTGTCGAGCGACTCGATCTCGGCCAGCTCGCGCGCATTCGCGTCGATCAGGTCGGCGAGCGCCAGCAGCAGACGCTCGCGGTCGGTGGTCTTCGCGGTGCGCCACGGCCCCGCATCGAATGCGCGCCGCGCGGCGGCGACGGCCTGTTGCACGTCGTGCTCGTCCGCCTCGGGCACGCGCGCGAGCACGGTGCCGTCGGCCGGATTCACGACGTCGAGCCGGCGGCCCGACGCAGCGTCGGTCCACTCGGCGCCGATCAGCATCTTCTTCGGCTTCGCGAGAAACGCGCGTGTGGCGTCGAGCAGCGGAAAGTTCTGGTTCGTCTCCATCTTCGTTTTTCCTCGATTTCCTGAATCGGTCGGTCAGTAGCGATCCACGACGCCGTCGACCCCGCGTGCCTGCAACGCGCGAACGAGGCCCGCGCGCACGGTCGCGACGTCGGAATAGGCAGGACGGCGGTGCGCGGCGACTTCGGCGGCCGTATAGGGCTTGAAGTCGCGCGGCAGCGCGTCGCGGTTCATGGTCGTGAGTACCCAGTTGAGCACGTCGGCCAGGTCCTGGTCCGACAGGGCCGAGTTCGATGCGCCGGGCACGCGCATCACGTACTCGCGCCCGGCCGGCAAATGCGTGAAATAGCCGAGCGAGTTCGCGAGCGGCGGCACCTTGCCGGCGATACCGCCGCCCGTGGCCGTGTGGCAGCCCATGCAGTTGAGCACCCAGTGCTGCCTCGCGAGCGCCGCGTCAGCCGCGCCTTCCGCATGCGCGGGTGCCACGGTCAGGCCGACGACCGCCCCGGCAAGCATCAGCAGCGACGACAGGCGGTGCGACAGGTGGCCGAGCCACGATGCCGCCGCGCACCGCGTGCGCGGCGCGACGTCGCAAACGCGGGATGCACGGGCAACCTTCACAGGCCGAGCCCCTTGATGACGACGTCGCGTTGCGCGTGAACAGCCGTGCCGTCCATCGCCTTCGCGCGCGCCGCGCGGATGTCGGCCGCCGTGAATGGCTTCGCATCGCCGTGCTGCGCGTTGAGATCGAACACGACGTAGTTGAGCACGTGCGCGATATCGTCGTCGCTGGCGCTCGCAAACGACGGCATCTTGAAGTTGTAGCTCTTGTCGTGCACCTTGATCTCGCCGAACATCCCGTGCAGCAGTGTCGCGACCAGCTGCGCACGCCCCGTCTCGGCCGTCGCATACTTGCCCGGATACTCGGTCAGCGGCGGCGCGAGGCCGTCCTGCCCTTTCCCGCCCGCCTGGTGGCACACCGCGCACTGCGCGTCGAACAGGCTCTTGCCGGCCGGGTAATGCACGGCTTCCTGCGCGCCGGCGGCGCCTGGCAACGCGAAGGCCGCCACGGCCGTCATGCATGCGACTGCGATCTTTCCTGCTTGCGTCACTTTCATTGCTTTGCCGCCCCCAACAGAACCGAAACCGAACAGTGGTAATTCGAATTGCCGTTCGCCATGCACCAGTTGATGTCGTTGTTCAACGACAGCTTGTACAGCGGCTTCTCGCGCTCGTTGCGGTTGCAGAAGCACTTTCCGCACGACGTCTTGCCGCAGCAGTCGTTGTACGACACGATGTAGTCCGAACCGTCGTGCGGATTGCGGCAGGTGCCGATCCACGTGATCGGCGAAGGCGTCGTGCCCGGCGGGCAACTGCTCGACGTGCCGCCGCAGCAACTGCACAGCCAGCCGTCGATCGCGCAGTATTTCCAGTAGTCGCAGCTCATCGGGTCGTCGCTCGCCCCCGAGGCGGCGGCACCGGATGCGCCCGACGCCGCGTCGGCCGCATACGCGGTGCGATCGACGGGCAGCAGCGGCAGCATCGCCGATCCCACCAGCACCTTGCCGAGCTTCGCCATCGCGCTGCGCCGCGAACTGTGCTGCGCGACGCCGCGCGCCGACCGCTCGAACCATGAATCAAACAGGCCCATGTCGTTGTTCTCCCTTGACGTTGAAAGAGGGTCGGCCGGTCATGCGTGCTGCGCGTGCGCGTCGTGGCTGTGATCGCCGTGCACGAACTGCTGCAGCGATGCGACGCCGCGCTCCTTCGCTTCGAACAGGCTCTCGAGATGCTCGCGCGTATTGACGAGGCCCTTCGCACGCACCGTGCCGGTTTCGTCGAGCAGCACCGCGTACGGCAGCTTGCCGATCTGGTACGCGAGGCCGAGCTCCTGCGACAGCACGTACGGGAAGCGCCCGAGGTCGTGCTTGCGCGCGAAGCGCGTGTGTTCGTCGATATCGCCGTCGCTCGCGAGCACGATGTTCACCGGCGTCGATTCGCTCGCCTGCAGCGACGGCAGCAGCGGCAGCAGCTTCTTGCAGACGGGGCACGTCGGCGACAGGAAGAACAGCAGCGTCGCCTTGCCCGACGCATCGATGCCGCCGACCTTCACCCGCGAGCCGCGAATGTCGGTCAGTTCGAACGCCGGCGCGATCGCGCCGACCGCCGGCCCCTTGTCGATCATCAATGCGCCGGCCGGCATGATGCGCTCGTACAGGATGCCGATCTGGCGCACGAGCGCGAGACAGATCGCGCCGAGCGCGAGGACGGCCACCCACAGCAGGGCGGTGGAAACGGTGAGAGCGGTTTGCATCATGAATTCCTCAGATGGGAAAGGCGCGGTACGTTGGCGAGCAGCACGTCGACGGTGAGCAGCGCGCAGACGATCAGCAGCACGGAGAAAAACAGCGTCAGGTAGTCGAACCACACGACCGCGCGCGCGCCCGGCTCGACGAGCGCGGTCGCGGCCAGCGCGGCGAGCAGCAGCGCGCGACCGACGTGCAGCCAGCCGATGCCGCGCGGCGCATCCGCTCGCGCGGCCGCGAAGCCGGAACAGCCGCAGTCGATGTCGGTGTGGCCGCGCAGCAGATTGATCGCGATTGCCGCCGCGAAGGCGACGAGCAGCGCGATCAGGCCGATCGCGCCGGCCGTGCGCGTATCGGGAAACAGCAGTGCCGCCGCGCCGACGGCTTCCGCGAGCGGAATCGCGAACGCGACGGGCGCGGTCAGCGCGTCGGGCAGCAGCCGGTAGCCGGCGAGTGCCTGGCTGAACGCGGCGGGACGGCGCATCTTCGCGAAGGCGCCGAGCAGCACGACGACGGCAGCGCCGGCCTGCGCGCTGGTGGCAAGTACGGGATCGAGCGTCATCGCGGCCTCACGGGTTGACGAGCAGCGACGACGTATTGCCGATCTGCTTCTCGACGTTCTGCAGCTTGCCCGTGCGCGCATCCATCACGACGAGGTCGGAGGTCGCCGTCAGCCCGTAGAACAGCGGCTTGTCGTCCTCGCTGACCTGGATCGACACGAGGGGATCGATCTTCTGCTGCGCGAGATCCCAGCGCGCGACACGCTGCTTCGACTTCAGGTCGAACACCCACACCTGCGTGCCGGGGTCCTTGTGCGAGCCGTCGGTACCCTTGTGCATCAGCACGTAGTAGCGGTTCTGCTTCGCCTGCACGGCCGTCTGCTGCATGCCGCCCGGGCGCCAGCCTTCGGCGCGTTCGGCGTCCGTCAGCAGCGGCCACGGCTTGCCGAACGCGGGCTTGTCGCCGCTGAAATCCGCGCTGCGCACGTTGCCGCCGTAGGTCGTAAACAGATAGTCGCCCTTGTAGCGCGACGCGTTCACGAACGCCGGATCCTTGTCGACGTCGATGAACGCATCCGACATCGTGCGCTTCGTTTCCTTGCCGTTCGCATCGAGCGTGACGGTCAGCGCCTTGCCGCTTTCGCACAGCGCCGTGAAGCGGTCGTTGCCCGACGGATACGCGAGCACGCAGGCCGCCGTGTCGATCTCCGACAGCACCTTCTTCGAGACCGCGTCGATCACCGTAACCGATGCGGCCGGCGTGATGTTCGCGACGTACAGCCGCTTGCCGTCCGCGCTGAGCGCGGTGTTGTACGGCGACGGCACATGCTGCGCATGCTTCGCCGGAATCACGATCTCGCCCGCATGATCGAGCGTCGTGTTGTCGGTGATCTCGACGACGTCGGTGCGCGTGCCGTGCGAGCCGCGCGAGAAGTACGTCGTCGCGACGAAGCTCGTCTTGCGGTCCGGCGAGATCGCGAGGCCCGGGCCGAAGCCGCCGTCGATCTGGCCGAGCAGTTTCTTCGCATCGGCGTCGTACACGTAGATGCGTCCGTCGGTCATCGACGGCATCGAGATATCGACGATATAGACCTCGTGCGGATGCCAGGGCGGCATCTTCTGCACGACCAGTTCTTCCGGCTTTTCCGTCGCATTCGCGCCGCCGGCCCATGCCGCCGCGAACGCCAGCGTCGCCGCGAGCACCGCGGTTCGTCGCCTTGTCCTCATGTCGCCTCCAGTTGGGGAATCACGTAACGTGGGGCGACTGTAGTTCGACAATAAATCCGGTCAGCACCCGGACCGGCACCGCGTGCGTGCCGATTCGGGATATTGGAAAACCGCCTGAAAGGCACGCCGGCCGAACGCTTCCGACCCTCTGGCAGATGCGCCCGGAATAGCGCTGCCCCTTATTGCGCCGACCGCGCGGTCGGTTTAATCTTGCGCGGTCCTGATCGACGCACCTGGAGGCGCTGTGTTCGTGTTTCACGAGAGGTTCGACAACGCGGACCGGCATGCCGAGGCGCTGCGCGGCTGGAACCAGCGCTACGACCAGATCGGCTCCGGCGCGTATCGCAGCGCGGTCAAGCATGCGGTGCTGGACAGCGTGCAGCTGTTCCAGGAGGCCGCCAACGTTCGCATCATCCAGCGCGGAAGGTTGCCGCACGACCAGACGGTATTCGGCATGCCGCTCACCGGCGCGGGTGCGTTCGCATTCGGCGGTGCGCGCATCGAACGCGGCACGATGGTGCTGGCGCGCGGCGGCACCCCGTTCGAGCTGCACTCGCCCGACGACATGTCGCTGATCGGTGTCGTCGCCAATGGCGAACTGATGCAGCAGATCGAGGATGCGGCCGACGTCCGCCTCGACGAAGTCACGTTGCGGCGCGGCGTCGTCGACATGCCCACCGCGGTGCTGATGCGCGCGAGCGTGCAGATCGCGACGCACCTCGAGCGTGTATTGTCGGCACCCGATACCTTCCGCGACGCACGCGCGCAGCGCGAACTGCGCGGCGAGATCGGCAACGTGCTCGTCGATCTCCTCACGTACCGGATTCCCGAGCCGCCGAACCGTCTCACGCATGCATGCCGCGCCGACATCGTGCGCCGCGTGCACGACTACGTGATCGACCATCCCGAGGCACCGGTCGACGTGCTGAGCCTGTGCACGCAATTGCGCGTGAGCCGGCGCACGATGCAGAACAGTTTCCAGTCGGTCGTGCAGACCAGCCCGTTGCATTACGTGCGATCGCTGCGCCTGTCGCAAGTGCGGCGGATGCTGCTCGACACGCGGCAGGCCGACCTGCCGATCAGCGACGCGGCCGCACGCTGGGGCTTCATCCACCTCGGGCATTTCGCGAACGCCTACAAGGCGCAGTTCGGCGAGTTGCCGTCGACCACCGCGCGCCGTTCCGCGCGCGGCGCAAAAACGCGCTGAAGCCGCGCAAAACCCGCGATAATCTCCGGCTGACCGTTCGCCGCCCCGCGCGACACGCGACGACCACCGGATTCCATTGCCTGCCCCGATGCCCGAGGATTTCCACTTCCTGCTGCTGCCCGGCTTTTCCGCGCTCGGCTTCATGTCCGCGGTCGAACCGCTGCGCGTCGCGAACCGCTTTCGCACGGAGCTCTATCGCTGGCACGTGATCAGCGCCGACGGCGCGCCCGTCGCCGCGAGCAACGGCATTCCGGTCGCCGCCGAAGCCGCGTGCGCGGAGGTCGAAACGGTCGATACGGTGTTCGTCGTCGCCGGCTTCGATCCGCTCGTGTGCTACACGCGCGCGATCGGCGACTGGCTGCGCCGCCAGCACCGTCATGGTGCAACGCTCGGCGGCATCGACACGGGCAGCTTCGTGCTCGCGGAAGCCGGGCTGTTCGACGCGTCGCAGCCGCTCACGCTGCACTGGGAAGCACTGGCCGCGTTCCGGGAACGCTACCCCGGCCTGAACGCGACGCAGGAGCTGTTCGAGATCGACGACCGGCGCATCACGTGCGCGGGCGGCACCGCGTCGATCGACATGATGCTCGACCTGATCGGGCGGCGGCACGGTGCCGATCTCGCGGCGGCGATCTCCGAGCAGTTCGTGGTCAGCCGGATCCGGCAGCGCTCGGACAGCCAGCGGCTCGAGATCGCCGCGCGCTACGGCGTGCACAACCGCAAGCTGATCCAGGTGATCGGCACGATGCAGCGGCACATGGAAAACCCGCTCGGCTCCGATGCGCTCGCGCAGGAGGTGTCGATCACGCGGCGCCAGCTCGAACGGCTGTTCAGCGCGACGCTGAACGACACGCCGACGCATTTCTACCTGAACCTGCGGCTCGATCGCGCGCGTGAACTGCTGCAGCAGACCGACATGAGCATCACGTCGGTGTGCGTCGCGTGCGGGTTCGAATCGCCGTCGCATTTCTCGCGCACGTATCGCGCGCGATTCGGCCTGAGCCCGCGCAGCGACCGTCGCGCGACGCGCTGATCGTCGCGGGTTTCAAACACAATCCCGCGCGGAATTGCGCGTTCCGGCAGCGTTTCCCGCCGCTCGCTGAACAATGCCGACGATTGATCGACGGACTGAAGAGGTCATCGAAAATAAACTGGAATGTCGTTGAAAATATTCTGTAACATACCAAAAAAAGTTAGATAGGCAGCCTAACGACTTGCATGCCGCATCGCGGCAGGCTGCCACCGATATCGATTCGATCCGAGGGGTATGACATGACGATGCTCGATTCGCCGTCGCCGCACCTGCCTGCCGTTCGATTCTTCGTTCGCCGCTTCTCGCGCGCGTCCTCCTGCTTCTCGCCGTCCAATCCCGCCAGTTTCTTTTCGACCTGACATTTAGGTTTCCTTAGTCAGTCGACGCTCCCCACACCGCTTCGCCGCACCGGCTCGATCGAGCCGGCGCGCGGGCCGTGTCGTGCCTGCGCGCCACGAACGCGCGGGCGTGTCCAACCGTTGAGATGAGGATCACGTATGCAGACATCACGCAAAGCACTGCCGCTCGCCCTGGGTCTCGCGCTCGGTTTCGGCATCGTCGGCGGCACCGCGGCCGATACGAAAGTCTCGAATCCGCAAGCAACGAGCCTGCGCGAAAGCCTGACACGCGGCGTCGCGCCGCCGGCCGCCAAGGCGGACACGGCCGCCGGGCAGTTCCGCGCGGACGGCGTGGCGGTCACGCTGTACAACCCCGCCTATCGCGCGAAGAAGGCCGCCGCGACGCCCGCCGCCACCGCGCGCGACTTCGTCGCGTCGCAGGCCGCGCAACTCGGGCTCGACGCGACCGCGCTCGCGAGCCTCGTCGTCACGTCGGAGCGCAGCGACGCCGAGTTCACCGTCGTGCGCCTGCAGCAGCAGGCAGCCGGATTGCCCGTGTACGGCAGCGATATCGCGGTGACGGTCGCGAAGGACGGCCGCATCCTGTACGTCGCGAGCAACACGATCAACGGCGTCGTCGCGAAGTCGGGCAAGGCGCAGGCCGTCGACCAGCAGCAGGCGCTCGACCGCGCACGCGCGTATCTCGGCGTGAGCGGCTTCACGAACCAGGATGCGCAGCTCGTCGCCTTCGTCGACAAGACCGGCACGCATACCGCGTGGAAAGTGCGCGGCCGCCCGAACAACGGCCCGAAAGGCGACTGGGAACTGCTGATCGACTCGGGCAGCGGCGAAGTGCTGCGCGCCGAGGACAAGGCCCTCTACGCGACCGACGGCACGGGTTTCGTGTTCCGGCCCGACCCGCTGTCGCCGACCAAAAGCAGCTACGGCAGCACGGGCTACAAGGACAGCAACGACGCCGATTCGTCGCAACTCACCGCCGCGCGCGTGCGCGTGACGCTGAAGGATCTCGCGCAGTCGGGTGCGCGTTATTCATTGTCGGGCCCGTATGCGGCATGCGTCGATTTCGACGCGCCGCGCGACAACGCGTGTCCCGTGCAGTCGACCCCCGCATTCGAATTCACGCGCGGCAACCTGTATTTCGAGGCGGTGAACGCGTACTACCACATCGACACGTTCCTGCGTTACGTGAACCAGACGCTCGGCATCAAGGCGCTGCCGTACCAGTACACGGGCGGCGTGCAGTATGACCCGCACGGCGAATCGGGCGACGACAACTCGTCGTACTCGTCGAGCAGCGGCCGGCTGACCTTCGGGCAAGGCGGCGTCGACGACGCGGAGGATGCGGACGTCGTGATCCACGAACTCGGCCACGGCATCCACGACTGGGTGACGAACGGCGGCCTTTCGCAGCAGGAAGGGTTGTCGGAAGGCACCGGCGACTATCTCGCCGCCGCGTACAGCCGCGACTTCAACCAGTGGAGCCCGTCGGATGCGCAGTACCACTGGGTCTACAACTGGGACGGCCACAACGAGTTCTGGGGCGGCCGCGTGACCAACTGGAACGTCGGGCGCACCTATGCGCAGGCACGCGGCGCGGAGATCCATACGGCCGGCCAGTACTGGGCCTCGTGCAACCTCGTCGCGCGCGACGCGATCGGCGCGCAGGCGATGGACAAGGCGTTCCTGAAGGGGCTGTCGATGACCAACAGCTCGACCAACCAGAAGGCCGCCGCGCAGGCGGTGCTGACGGCGGCGTCCGCGCTCGGCTACAGCAACGCGCAGCTCACCGCGATCGGCAATGCGTACAACCAGAGTTGCACGTACGGCGTGACCGTACCGAAGAAGTCGTAATTCCGCAGCAGGCGGGAGCGTGTCGCACGACCTGCGGCGCGCCCCCTTCATCGACATCGCCATCCTCACGAGATCGAACATGCCTACTCTGAAACTCACCCGCCTGAGCGCCGCGCTGGGCGGCATGCTGCTGACCGCCGCCGCGCACGCGACGCCGGTGTGGATCACGCTTGGCGACGCGGCATTCCGCCAGTTGCAACGCATCGACGCGAGCGCCACCGCGCAATACAGCACGACGCTCGACGCCGGCAAGGCGGCCGATGGCGCGGCGCGCCGCGAGACCGTACACGTCGTCGAGATCGACGATTCGCGGCTCGGCGACCTGGCCCACGCCGTCCACCATACGCGCGGCCACGGGCCCGGCTACGTCGTGCACGACTCGTTCGACGACGCGCGCCAGGCACTGCAGCCGTTGCCGACGCCGCTCGCGAAGCAGGCCGCGGCTTCCACGTACCAGGTTTCGAACGCACCGCAGATCGGCACGTGGATCCAGCAGCTGCAGGCCAGCAACATCGTCGGCACGATCACGTCGCTGTCCGGCTTCACGAACCGCTACTACACGACGTCGCACGGCGTCGCCGCGTCGGACTGGCTCGCGCTGCAGTGGAAGCAGCTGGCCGGTTCGCGCGCCGACATCACCGTCGAGCAGTTCACGCACACGGGCTTTCCGCAGAAATCCGTGATCCTGACGATCCGCGGCAGCGATCCGGCCGCGGGCACCGTCGTGCTGGGCGGCCACCTCGATTCGACGGTCGGGCGCACGACGGAAAACACGCGCTCGCCCGGCGCGGACGACGATGCGTCGGGCATCGCCAGCCTCACCGAAGCGCTGCGCGTGCTGCTGGCGAACAACTACCGGCCGAAGCGGACGATCAAGTTCGTCGGATACGCGGCCGAGGAAGCCGGCCTGCTCGGCTCGAAGGCGATCGCGAAGCAGTTTCGTACGCAAAACGTAAACGTCGTAGGTGTGCTGCAGCTCGACATGACGAACTACAAGGGCGACCCGAAGGACATCTACCTGATCACCGACTACACGAACGCGTCGCAGAACACCTACCTGACGAATCTGGCGAAGACCTACCTGCCGGAACTCGCGATCGGCACGTCGCAGTGCGGGTATGCGTGCTCGGATCATGCGTCGTGGAATGCGCAAGGGTATCCTGCGTCGTTCCCGTTCGAGGCCGATCAGAACGACAGTCCGTATATCCATACCGTGAACGACACGCTGGAGAATTCGGATCGGCAGGCGAACCATGCATTGAAGTTCGGCAAGCTGGCGCTGGCTTATGCGGTCGACCTCGGCGGCAACGGCAGTGCGACCGTGAAGCGCTGACGGCGTGCGGCCGGGCTGTTCGTCCGGAAATGAGGGAAGCGTATGCTCGCGGTTTGCATACGCTTGCGTCGCGAAGCGTTCTCCGTGGTCGCGGCGCCGACCCGCCGTCGAACCCGGTACCCCGCGTCGTCCGGATAGAATCCCCGTTCGACCACTTCGCTACACGCTTCCCGCCATGACCGATTTCTCCCGCTCCATCGACGACCTGTCGCCCGCCCGTGTCACGACCGCGTTCGACCTGCCCGGCCACACGACCGTTCGCTCGCTCGGCGTCGTCCAGGGCATCGTCGTGCGCTCGCGCTCGATCGTCGGTTCGTTCGGCGCATCGCTGCAGACGATCTTCGGCGGCAACATCACGCTGTACACGTCGCTGTGCGAAAAAGCCCGCCAGCAGGCCTTCGACAAGATGCTCGCCGACGCAGGCAAGCTCGGCGCGAACGCGATCGTCGCGATGCGCTACGACTCGACCGAGATCGGCGCGGGTGTCACGGAAGTCATCTGCTACGGCACGGCCGTGCGCGTGACGCAGGACGCCTGACGCCCGTCACGCGTCGCGCTCGAGCGACTTCATCGTCGTGAGCTGCGGGAACAGCCGCATCCACGTGAGCGCAACGGCGATCGTCGCCGCACCGCCGACGACGATCGCGGCCGGCGCGCCCCACCATGCAGCCGTCACACCCGATTCGAATTCGCCGAGTTGATTCGACGTGCCGATGAACAGCGAGTTGACGGCACTCACACGGCCGAGCATGTCGTCGGGCGTGCGCAGCTGCACGAGCGACAGGCGCACGACGACGCTCACCACGTCCGATGCGCCGAGCGCCGCCAGCGCGACGAGCGACAACACGAAATTTCTCGACAGCCCGAACACGATCGTTGCGATGCCGAACGCGATCACGCCGCCGAACATCGCGCGGCCGGGCCGCCCCTTGAGCGGAAAGCGCGTGAGCCACAGCGTGCCCGCGAGTGCGCCGACCGCCGGCGCCGCGCGCAACGCGCCGAGCCCCCACGGCCCGACCTGCAGGATGTCGCGTGCGTAGATCGGCAGCAGCGCGGTCGCGCCGCCGAACAGCACCGCGAACAGGTCGAGCGACAGCGCGCCGAGGATCGCCGGTTCGCGCCGGATGAATGCGATGCCTGAAAACACCGAACGGAGCGTCACCGGTTCGCGCGCGGGCGGCGCGCCGCGCAGCGGAATCGTACCGCTCAACACCGCCGCGACCGCGAACGCGACGACGCTCGTGCCGAACGCGACGGGCGCGCCGACGCCATACAGCAGCCCGCCGAACGCGGGCCCGAGAATCTGCGCGGCCTGGTTCGCCGAGGTCGACAACGCGGTCGCGCGCGGCAGGTCGCTGCGCGGCACGACGGCCGGCAGCAGCGACGACACCGACGGCGACTCGAACGCGCGAGCCGTGCCGACGATCGCCGCGAGCGCATACACGGCCGGCGCGGCCAGCCATCCTTGCGCGGCGCCGAGCAGGAACACGCCGGCGGCCAGCGCCTCGACGGCCTGGCAGATCGTCGCGATGCGCCGGCGGTCGTAGCGATCGGCCACCTGCCCGACGACAAGCGTCAGCGCGAACATCGGCACGAACTGCGCGAGGCCGACGAGACCGAGTGCGAACGCGCTGTGCGTGAGCGCGTAGACGTACCACCCGATTGCAACCGACAGGATCTGGAAAGCCAGGGAAGACATCACGCGCGTGCCCCAGAAGCGCTGGAACGGTACGTGACGGAACAGGTTGGCGGGCAACGGGGATAAGGGACTGGGATCGGGCACGGAGTCGGTCATCGAGGTCTCGGCGGTCGGCGCGGCACGCCGGCACCGTTCGGGAACGCGACGGCGCACGCCGACGCATGCGCGCGACAACGGTACGGACGCGGCGAAATCGCGATGATATGCCAAGCGCGCAAAACGGGCCGGGGACGTGGCCGGCAACGTCGAGCGGACGCAGGGGGCAACGCATCCGGCGGCCCGGGCACGGGATCTTCCGATGCTGGCGGCCGCGGGCTTCACCGGGGCGGAACGCCCTCATCGGCCGCGCCGCCGGCGATGCCGAACAGGCGTTGACCGTCCGGGGTGTCCTCGACTCGCCAACCCTGCGCGCTCAATGCTTCCCGTATCCGGTCGGCCTGCACCCAGTCCTTGTCCGCTCTCGCGCGCTCGCGTTCGGCGAGCAGCGCGCGAACGTGTTCCGGAATGTCGGGTGCAACCGGCCTCCATGCGCGCAAACCGAGGCCCAGCACGGTGTCGAAACTGTCCACGGTCGCTTTCAGCGTCGCGGGGGGCAGGTTGCTCCTGACCAGATCCCAGAGCACCGCGAGCGCCCTGGGCAGATTCAGGTCCTCGTTCACTTCGGCGTCGAATCGCGCGGCGAAATCCGCATCGACGCGCCCCCCGTCCGGCCAGCCGGCATACAGGTGCCGAAGCCGGTTCAGCGCGGTGTGCGCGGCGTCGAGCGACGCCCACGTGAAATGCAGCTTGCTCCGGTAATGGGCCGTCAGGCACAGGTAACGGTACGCGAGCGGGTCGATGTTCCTGCTCTGCAAGGTCTGCAGACGAACGAAATCGCCGCTCGACTTCGACATCTTCACATCGGCATCGAGCGTCAGGAAGTGCCCGTGCATCCAGTAATTCGCGAGGTTCGTGCCGTGGGCCGCCCGCGCTTGCGATCTCGTTGCTGTGGTGCACGGCGATATGGTCCTCGCCGCCGCAATGGATATCGAACAACGTCCCGAGATACTTCGCCGACATCGCCGAGCATTCGATATGCCAGCCCGGAAAGCCGCGCCCCCACGGGCTGTCCCATTCCATCTGCCGCTTGACGCCGGCCGGGCTGAACTTCCACAACGCAAAATCCGTGATGCTCCGCTTGTCGCCCAGCGCGACCCGCTTGCCCGCCTGCAACCCCGCGCGGTCGAGCCGCGCGAGATACCCGTAGTCGTCCTGCCGACTGGTGTCGAAGTAGAGGCCGTCGTCCGTGCGATAGACGTAGCCGCCCCGGTCGAGCGTATCGATGAACGCGATCTGTTCGGCGATGTGATCCGTGGCGCGGCACCAGACTGTCGGCTCGAGCAGGTGGAGCGCGCGCCAGTCCCGCACGAAAGCGTCGGTGTAGCGCCGGGCGATGGCCCACGCCGATTCGCCGGTGCGGCGGCTGCCCTTTTCCATCTTGTCTTCGCCTTCGTCCGCATCCGAAGTCAGGTGGCCGACGTCGGTGATGTTGACGACGTGCCGCACCTCGTATCCGTTGCGCACCAGTACGCGGCGCAGGAGATCCTCGAACACGTAGGTTCTCAGGTTGCCGATGTGGGCGTCGTCGTAGACCGTGGGGCCGCAGCAGTACATGCCGACCTGCCCGGCCCGGATTGGCGTGAACGGGCGTACGGTACGCGACCAGGTGTCATACAGCGCAAGCGGCATCGAGTTTCTCCGTCCGAAGGTGTCGGCCCAAAAACAAAAAGGCCGCCTGTCTTGCATCACAGGCGGCCGGAAGGCGATTGCTTGAATGTTCAGCGAGTTCGCTGGACGCAACTTCCCCCTGGCACGTTCTGACAACATGCGCGGAGCAGCGACGAGAGGAAATGGGCGCGATCAAGCATGGGGACGATGCTAGCGTCTATAGACGGCACCGGTCAATACCGTCGGGCAGTCGCCCGGTGACGATCCCGGTGCGGCGGCCCGGCAGCGGGCCCTGACCGGACGGCCCTCGTGCCCACTCACTCCCGTCAGGCAAAAAAAAGCGCGAACCTCGGTTCGCGCCAAAGAGAGACCTCGCTGAAGACGTCACAACCTCACACCACCCCGCTTAGAACGAATGCCGCATCCCGATCCGCACGTCGGCCTGCGTCTGCGTCGTCGACGGCGTGAAGCTGTAGCCGACCACCGCATCGACGCCTTGCGACGCGCGCAGGTAATCGCCGGAGATATACACGTCGGTCCGCTTCGACAGCAGGTAATGCAGGCCCGCCGTGCCCTGGTTCCAGTGATGGCCTTCGAAGCGCGTGTGCTGGTAGCCCGCGATCAGGCTCAGCGCCGGCGTGAACTGGTACAGGCCGCCGCCTTCATACACCTGCATGTGCGACGACTGGCCGAAACCCTTGATCGTCGTGTACGAGAAGTTGGCGTCGAGCGTCAGCTTGCCGATCGTGTAGCTCGAGCCGATGCCGAACGTGCCCTGGCTGTCGACGTCCATCGGCGTGTTCGCGAACAGGTCGGTGCGTGCGCCGGTCGCCGGATCGACGGTCACCGTCTGCTGGCCGAGGAACGTGTGCGTGCCGATCATCGCGTACGGGTCGAACGCATAGATGCCGTTCGGGTTGTTCAGGCGCGTGTACGCGGCGCCGATCGAGAAGTCGCCCTTCGTGAAGCTCGCGCCCGCGCTCCACGCGCTGTTGCGGTGGAAGTTGCCGGCGACGTTGCCGAACGAGTACATCGCGCCGAACTTGAAGCCGCTGAGGTCGTTCGACAGGAACTTCACCGAATTCGGCAGGCGGTCGCCGTTGAAGCGGTCGAAGTCGCCCTGGTGGATCGCATAACCGCTGCCCCACGCGGAGATGTTGTAGATCGACACGAGTTCGTTCGTGATGTCGAGCTGGTTGCCGAACGACAGCGTGCCCCAGTCGTTCTGCAGGCCGACATACGCCTGCCGGCCGAATTCGGCGCCGCCGAAGCCGAGCTGCCCGGTGCCGAGGCGGAAGCCGCTCTCGAGGGTGAACACGGCCTTCAGGCCGCCGCCGAGGTCTTCCGTGCCCTTCAGGCCGAAACGGTTTCCGTACGCGACGCCGTCGTCGAACTTGACCACGTGCGAGCCGCCCGTGTTGTTCACGTACGTGATGCCTGCGTCGAGAATCCCGTACAGCGTCACACTGCTCTGCGCATGCCCGATGGCGGGCACGCAGGCCGCGCATGCAAGCGCGGCGGCTACGGCAACTTTGGTGTGCTTCATTGTCGACCACCCTCCCTGAACCGTTCGATGGAAAGAATCTCGTCCCGGCGCGTGCCGCGATGCGCCGGTGGATTCGAATTCGGTACGCCCGCTGGCTTCGGCATTTCGTTTTCCGCAATAACGCAGCCATTGGCGAAAAATACAAACCCATATTTCGCGTCACCCGTCTGAAGGCGACACCAAATGGTCACGATGCGACCCGCTCGGGAAAACACGTAGACGGGCGGCCCGGTAAAAACCGGCCGCCCGGAAGGAGGGAATCAGCGCCCGTCGAGGGCCGCGCGCACGGCCGGCAGGCCCGGTGCGCCGGCCGCCGTCGTCACGCCGTCCAGCCAGCCGGCAACCAGCGCCGGGTCGGATTTCAGCGCACGCTGCGCCGCGAGCGCGGGCGACGTCTTGTGGTCGAGCATGTCGGCGATCATCCTGTTCTCGACGTCGACGGAGAACGTCATCTGCCGGAACAGCCGCGCCAGGTTCGCGCACTGGCCGGCGAACCCGGCGCGCGTAACGGTATTGACGGTCGCCCCGCCGTAGTTCGGGCCGAAATACGCATCGCCGCCCGACAGGTAGGTCAGGTGGAACTTCGTGTTCATCAGATGCGGCTCCCAGGCCAGGAACACGATCCACCGCTTGTCGCGCACCGCGCGCTCGACCTGCGTGAGCATGCCCGTCTCGCTCGATTCGACGAGCGACCAGTTTGCCGCGCCGAGCGCATGGTCGGCGAGCATCCGCTTGATGTTCTGGTTCGCGGGCGCGCCAGGCTCGATCCCGTAGATCTTGCCGCCGAAGCGGTCGGCGTAGCGCGCGAGATCGGCGAACGTACGCACGCCGGCGGCGGCCACGTAGTCGGGCACCGCGAGCGTGAACTTCGCGCCGCTCAGGTTCGCGTGCAGCACGTCGATCGATTTCTCGTCGACGAACGGCTTCACGAGCGGCGCCTGCGCGGGCATCCAGTTGCCGAGGAACACGTCGACCTGCCCTTTCTTGAGCCCCTGGTACGTGATCGGCACCGACAGGTTCGCCACGTCCTGCCGGTAGCCGAGCGCCTTCAGCACGACGCCCGCCATCGCATTCGTCGCATCGATGTCGGTCCAGCCGGGCGCCGCCATCTTCACGTCGCCGCACGTCTGCGGGTCGGCCGCGTGCGCAGGCTGCGTCGCCGCCACGCACGCGGCGGCGGCGAGCGCCGCGCCGATCCTTCGGATTGCTGCATTGCGTTGCCGTTTCATGGTTCGCTTCCTCCGTCGTTCTTCAATGATCGCGATGCGGGGCGCTCAACGCCCGATGCGCGGAAAGCGCGCCATCGCCTCGAGCGTGTCGAGTTCGATGTGATTGCGCATGTAGCGCTGGCTCGCGTCGGTGAACGGCTGCCAGTCCCACGCGTGGATGCGGCCCTGCGTCGTCGCCGCGTAATGGAAACGCCGGCGCCGCTGGCTCGCGCGCACCTGGCGATCCAGTTCGGGCAGGTTCCAGCGCTGCGCGGCTTGCGCACGGAACGCGGCCAGCACGTCCGCGGCTTCCGGCGTGCCGGCGAGGTTCGTCAGCTCGCGCGGGTCGTCGCCGAGGTGATAGAGCTGGTCGGGATCGGCCGGGCAATGCACGTACTTCCAGTCGCCGCTGCGGATCATCACGACCGGCGCGACCGCACCTTCCGCGAGGTATTCGCCGAGCGCAACATCGTGCGCCGGCGTGCCGTTCAGGTGCGGCACGAGGCTTGCCCCGTCGACGGGGTCCGGCCAGCCGCCGGCGGGGGCGGCGCCGGCCAGGTCGACGAGCGTCGGCAGCAGGTCGACGTGCGACACCGGCCCGCGCACGCGCGCGGCGCCGAAGCGGCCCGGCGCATGCACGATCAGCGGCACGCGGCAGCCGCCCTCGAAGAAGGTCATCTTGTACCAGAGCCCGCGTTCGCCGAGCATGTCGCCGTGGTCGGACGTGACGATCACGATCGTGTCGTCGGCGAATCCGCACTGCTCGAGCGCGGCCAGCACACTGCCGAACTGCGTGTCGACGTACGAGGTTGCACCGTAGTACGCGCGACGTGCGGCGCGGATCTGTGCGTCGGTGGGCGGCGTCCGGTCGTTCTCGCAGACGAAACGCAGCCGCTGCGAATGCGGATCGCTTTCCGCCGCGTCGAGGCGCACGGCCGGCAGGTCGATCTCGTCGTCGCGATAGAGATCCCAGTATTCGCGCGTGATCGCATACGGGTCGTGCGGATGGGTCAGCGACACGACCATGCAGAACGGCCGCGCATCGTGTCCGGCCGCGCGCTCGCGCGCGACGTCGTACAGCTTCTGCTTCGCGGCGAACGTGACCTCGTCGTCGAAATCGAGCTGGTTGGTGCGCACGCACGGGCCCGCGTCGAGTACCGAACTCATGTTGTGATACCAGCTCGGCCGCTCCGCCGGGCTGTCCCAGTCGGGCACCCAGCCGAAATCGGCCGGATAGATGTCGGTCGTGAGCCGCTCCTCGAAGCCGTGCAACTGGTCGGGCCCGCAGAAGTGCATCTTGCCGGACAGCATCGTCCGGTAGCCGCCCGCGCGCAGGTAGTGCGCGAACGTCAGCGTTTGCGCCGGCAATTCGGCGGCGTTATCGTAGGCGCCGATCCCCGACGGCAGCTTGCCGGTCAGCAGCGAAAAACGCGACGGCGCGCACAGCGGGCTCGCGCAATACGCGGCGTCGAACACCACGCCTTGCGCGGCGAGACGGTCCAGCGTCGGCGTGCGCGCGACGCGGTTGCCGTAGGCCGGCAGCGCGAACGGCGTAAGCTGGTCGGCCATCAGGATCAGGATGTTGGGTGTCGGGTTCGTCATCGGCAGTCGTGGGGAAAACGGTGTTCGAATGGAACGGCGCGCCGCTCGCGCAGCGAGACGTCCGGCATGACGGAAGCGGCCCGACGAAAGTGCCGCGCGGGCACGCCGCGCTGGCTAGAATCGCGGAATGCGTTGCGTGCCACCCGTGGCGCGGAATGCGAAGCGGGGCGTGAAGCAGCCCGTGAAGCAGCCTGTAAAGCACGTGTGCCGCACCGTCCGATGCACTATCGCCTGCCCGAATTCGCGCGGGAAGGCGTCCGGCCCTTATGGGGCCATTAGAGGGACTTATGTCGAAATCCGAACCGTTACCGTCGATGCAGGCGCTGCGCGCGTTCGAATCGGCTGCCCGGCTCGCGAGCTTCACGGCCGCCGCGCGCGAGCTCGGCTCCACCCAGCCGGCCGTGAGCCAGCAGGTGTTCCAGCTCGAGGCCGAACTGGGCGTGCCGCTGTTCGAGCGCAGCCCGCGCGGTGTCACGCTGACGGCCGACGGCGAGTGCCTGTACGAAGCGGTGCGGCTGAGCCTCGACACGCTGCGCGGCGCCACCGCGACCCTGCGGGCGCGCCGCGAGCACGGCGCGCTCACGATCGTCACCGACTTCGGCTTCGCCACCTACTGGTTGATGCCGCGCCTGGCCGGGCTGAAGCGCGTGATGCCGGATGTCGACGTGCGGGTCGTCACGTCGCAGGATTACGACGCGCAGCGCGACCACGGCGACATCGCGATCCTGTTCGGCGACGGCCACTGGCCGTCGTGCACGGCCGCGCGACTCTTTCCGGAATCGGTCACGCCCGTGTGCTCGCCCGCGTTCCGCGACGCGCACCCGCACGTCGCCCGGGCCGATCACCTGCTCGCGTTGCCGCTGCTGCACGTGCAGCCGACGCGCCCCGAGCGCTGGCTGTCGTGGTCCGGCTGGTTCGACGCGCACGGCCTCGACACGGCAGCCGCCGCGCGCGGCGTGACCTTCAATAGCTATGCGCTCGTGATTCATGCGGCGCTGCTCGGCGAAGGCGTTGCGCTCGGCTGGGCACCGCTCGTCGACGAACTCGTCGCGTCCGGGCAGCTCGTGAAGCTCGTCGACGCGCCGGTCGTCACGCCGCGCGGCTACTTTCTCGTGCGGCCGCCGCAGCGGCCCGAGCCGGACGCGACCCACGTGTTCCGGCGCTGGCTGCTCGACGCGTGCGCGCCGGCCTGAACGGCCGTCCGTCCGGCCGGCGGCACCGGGCCTGATGCACGCCTGACGCCCGCTGGACCGGCCGCGCCCGCCCCGCCTGACGCCTCCCCCGGCGCCCGCCTGAAGCCCCGCCCGCACCCCGCCGCCGTCCGGCCGCGCTGGCGTGCCGATACCAGCCACACGGCGGGTTGGTTCTATCCGCGCCCCAATCGTCCTGATTTACTTGAGCCTCCCGCTACCCGCGTAGCGTGGCGCCCCGTCGCGCCGCCGCGCGGGTTGCGTTCCATGACATCCGAGGAATCTCATGACCGCCGACTCACGCCCCGATCAATTCGTCCTGACGCTGTCGTGCCCGAGCGCGGCCGGCCAGGTCGCCGCCGTCGTCGGCTTTCTCGAGCGCCATCGCTGCTACGTCGATGCGCTGAACGTGTTCGACGACGATCTCAGCAATCGCTTCTTCGTGCGCTGCGTGTTTCATCCGACCGATGAAACGCTGCAGATCGACGCGCTGCGCCAGGAATTCGGGCCGATCGCGACCGCGCTCGGCGGCGGCGGCGCAGGCGACACGCAATGGGCGATTCACGACGTGAATGCACGGCCGAAGGTGCTGATCATGGTGTCGAAGCTCGAGCACTGCCTCGCGGACCTGCTGTTCCGCTGGCGGATGGGCGAGCTGAAGATGGACATCGTCGGCATCGTGTCGAACCATCCCGACTTCGAGCCGCTCGCCGCGCAACACGGCCTGCCGTTCCGCCATTTCCCGATCACGGCCGATACGAAGGCGCAGCAGGAAGCGCAATGGCTCGACTTCTTCGAGTCGAGCGGCGCCGAACTCGTGATCCTCGCGCGCTACATGCAGGTGCTGTCGCAGGAAACGAGCGCGAAGCTCGCGAACCGCGCGATCAACATCCACCATTCGTTCCTGCCCGGCTTCAAGGGCGCGAAGCCGTATCACCAGGCGCATGCGCGCGGCGTGAAGCTGATCGGCGCGACCGCGCACTTCGTCACCGACGATCTCGACGAAGGCCCGATCATCGAGCAGGTCGTCGAGCGCGTCGATCATGCGCTGCGTCCGGAGCAGTTGCTCGCGGTGGGGCGCGACGTCGAATGCATCACGCTCGCGCGTGCGGTGAAGGCGTTCATCGAGCGCAGGGTGTTCCTGAACGGCGACCGGACGGTGGTGTTTTCGTAAGCGGGCGGGCCTCGCCGTCCGTCACGCGGAAGCCGACGGCACGCGCGCACGCGCCGTGCCGATTCGTCGTGCACGGTGTCGCAGATAGAGGTTGTTGAGGATCAGCGCCACGCCCGTCAGCGCGGCCCCCAGGATCTGCGCGCGGTTGGGCACGACGCCCGTGACCGCGGATACGATGAATGCCGTGATGGGCACGACGTCCATGAACAGCACGCCGTTCATCGGCCCGAGGTTCCGGTTGCCCGTCATCCACAGCAGGATCGCGCCGAAGCCGGCCACCGGCCCCATGTACGCGAGATGCGGCAGCACCGCATGCACCGCGGCGAGTGACGGTGCCGCGATCCGGTGCGTCGCGATCAGCACCAGGTTGACTGCGACGATCGTGGTCAGTCCAAGCCACGTCGTGAAGGTCGTGTATTTCAGTGCCGACCATTTCGTGAACCGCGCTGCGCCGAACGTATAGACGACCCAGCACAACGCGCCGACGACGATCAGCGCGTTGGCCGCGTAGTGCTGCGGTTCGTGCAGTGCGGCGATCACGTCGCCGCGCGTGATGACGAGCGCGACGCCGGTAAAGGACAGGACGACGAACAGCACCGACACCGGCGCGGGCGCGACGCGCCGCACCAGTGCGTTGAGCAGCAGCCCCATCATCGGCTGCGTGGCCATCATGATCGATGCGGTCAGCGCGCCCTCGTCGCCGGCCAGCTGCTGGCCCAGGAACACGAACGACCCGAATCCGCAGAAGCCGACCGATCCGAGCAGCCATGCGAGCGCCACGGGTTCTCCGGCAGAACGAAACGCACCAGGCCCTTCGACGACCCGCAGCAACACGAGGAAGCACATCCCGGCGATCAGATAGCGCAGCGACGTGAACGTAAAGGGATCGATGTACCGCAACGCATCGGTCATCACCGGAAACATCACGCCCATCAGGATCGTTGCGGTCACACATGCGACGACGCCTTTCCCGTACGCGTTCGCGGCAGGCATTGCGAGTGTTGCGTCATTCATGACTGATCATTCCCAAATTGATTGAAAAACGATGCCGGTACGGTTGCGCGCAGCGGCAGTGTCGTATCGCGTTCGTTACCCTGTTTGCCTACCCTTCACGGTCGCGATGCGGGGCCTCGGTATGCCTCGCATTTGAAACCATTCATTCTCAAAATAACCAAAAAAATCAGGTCAGTGCCCGCATCGCGATTTCGACGATCGATGCCAGCTCCGCCTCCGATGCAC
Source organism: Burkholderia sp. Bmkn7 (assembly GCF_041103175.1). Lineage (NCBI taxonomy): Bacteria > Pseudomonadati > Pseudomonadota > Betaproteobacteria > Burkholderiales > Burkholderiaceae > Burkholderia > Burkholderia sp. Bmkn7. The sequence goes on from NZ_JBGCUH010000002.1 coordinate 3,193,560, forward strand.
TCGACTTGCCCAACACACGCATGCCCTGGATCAGGCACAACAGGAACCGGCCCACCTCCTCCGGATCGAGATGCCGGTCGAAATCGCCCGACTGCTGGCCGCGCGCGACAGCCAGGCTGAATTGCGAGCCAATGCGCAGCAGGGTCGATTCGATGTACGGGCGCAACGCGTCGTCGCCGGGCAGGAGTTCGACGGCCGAATTCGTGATGAAGCAGCCGCGCCGCTCCGACAGGCGTGCGCCGATTTCCGTGTAGTACAGGAGCGCCGCCTTGAGTGCCTGCCGTGGCGGCAGATCCGCCACGAGACGCTCCTTGAGCCGTGCGATCGCACCTTCCGCATAGCGGTCGAATGCGGCGACCAGCAACCCGTGCTTGTCGCCGAAGGTGCGGTACAGGCTGCCGCGAAAGACACCGGTCGCGTCGCACAACGCGTCGATCGATGTCGCGTGATACCCCTGCTCCCAGAACACGCGTGCCGCCGCGTCGATCACCTCGTCGGTGTCGAATTCGCGTGGGCGGCCCCTGTCACGGGAGCTGGGAGAGGTCGGGCTCATGAGTCCGGATATTAGAACTGATCATTCCCAAAATCAAGCTCGAACACCGAAAGTCGTCGACGACCAGCTCACCGCGCAGCAGAACTCCCCCTTGTCACAGCTCGCGGCAGAGCAGGCATCGTTACAGAAAATACAGTCTCAAGGAGCAAATCCGTTCGACGACTCGCACCCGGACAACTGGTTGCCGGTATACGTTCATGCCAAACTGATGACGGTCGACGACGCATTCATGACGCTGGGCTCGGCGAACGTGAACATCCGAAGCATGAACGTCGATAGCGAGCTCAATATCTGTCACGAGAACAGCGATGTCACGAAGCCGTTGCGAAGGAAGCTTTGGGGGCTTCATACCAAAAACCAGGGCGCCCAGGATGATGTCACGAGCGCTTTCACTGGCTGGACCATGGTTCTCGGCCAGAACAAGATCAACGAAGACAAAGGGCTTGCTCCGTTTGCATCGCTTGTCAAATTCGCGAGAGCTTCTGACAGTCGCACCTACGACGATTGATCGATGAAAAAATACATACTGCTTATTTCATTTGCCGTACTCGTCTGTGCCTGCTCGAAAAAGGATACTCCCGTGCCCCAATCGACCCAGCTACCCGATCTGAACACCGTGCACGCCAATCTCGCATTCAACTGCGCGCATGAGGCTGATCATCTCCCGGCGCTTGATCCGAAAGCTGACCTTCTGTACCAGTACGCCAGATACCTGCAAAAGCAGAGCGCGCCAAAAGACTTCGACGATATCGTCCATTACTATCGGATCGCGGCAGCATACGGTCACTACAAGGCGAACAACAACGCTCAACTCCTGATTTCGCAAGAACTGGCCCACTCGCCCAACGCGCCGAAAGAATCCGTGGACCTTGCAGCACAGCTCGTCGAACAAGGCATTCCCGCCGGATACTATGACATTGGCCACTATCTCGAGATCGGGTACGGCCTGAAACAGGATCCGGACGTATCGTTGCGTTACTTTCGCAAAGCGGCTGACTTGGGAAGCCCGCAGGCCCAGTATTACGTTGGGGAACTACTCGCTCCACGAGACAATGCACCTGCCATTGCAAAACAAATGCGGGAATGCGCTACGGCGCAAGGCTATGGGAAAGCAGCTTTGATGCTCGGACTGGACTTGAAGACCGACGGGGCATACCCGGAGGCGCTGAAGACCTTCCAGAAAGGCGTCGAGGCCGGAAGTACCGAATGCGCGTTTACACTGGAAAATGCATTTCGAGGGCCGTCGAAATCCGACACGCTGTATTACCTGTCGCTCTCGAACGATCCTGAGCGCTCCAGACGATATCAAGTGATCGGCAAATTCATCAACAGCAACGATGGCCGCAATCCCAAGGTTCCCGATATCGACAAGATCGTCCCTCTGCCGCCGGCCAAGCTCCCGCCCTGGGACGGTACCTTCCAGTGGCAAAAGGAGCAGGATGCCGCCGCGCCTCCGCAAAAGCCTTCTGACGAGATGATCAACGAAATGGCGAAGGCGAAGCACCTCGACCCGGCGACGGGCTTGCCGCTCGCCGGCGTACAGGACAAGACTTCGGCTGAGCCGCAACCGGCAACCCTCGCAGCTCGACTGCCGATCGGAACGGTCGCTCGCACCGGGGAACGCTGCCCCGAAGACGGCGTCTGGTGTGCGGCGCTGAAGGAAGGTCAGGCCGGCGACTCGGAACGGCGGTTCCTGAAGGGCGATACGCTGCCTTCGATCATCGTGCACGAATCAAGAGCACTTCCGCTCCTCGATCGCGTGATCGGCATGCGTCAACAGACCACGCAAGTCGCGTGGCGGCTTGTGTCGTACCTCGATCAGGCCTGACGACGATGCGTGCGCCACATTCTACGCCGCTCTTCCCGTTCCCGCCCCATGTACGGTTTCCGTATCCGGCTCGGGGGTCACTTCGAACGCTACATGCCCACGCAAAACAGCACGACCGTCAGATCGTCTGCGCCGCATACAGCATGAGATTCGGCCACACGCTGCGCAGCGGCACTTCGAGCTCCAAGCCGTGCAGCATCCGAACCGTACTTACTACGATTGCTCGATGAACAGATTCGTCCTGTGCATTTCGCTCGCCCTTCTCATGGCTTCGTGTACGAAAAAGGACACCCCCGTGCCCCAATCGACCCAGCTACCCGATCTGAACGCCGTGCACGCCAATCTCGCATTCAACTGCGCGCATGAGGCTGATCATCTCCCGGCGCTTGATCCGAAAGCTGACCTTCTGTACCAGTACGCCAGATACCTGCAGAAGCAGAGCGGCCCAAAAGACTTCGACGATATCGTCCGTTACTATCGGATCGCGGCAGCATACGGCCACTACAAGGCGAACAACAACGCCCAACTCCTGATTTCGCAAGAGCTGGCCCACTCCCCCGACCCGGCGAAAGAAGTGGTTGATCTCGCTTCAAAACTGGTCGAGCAAGGCATACCGTCCGGCTACTACAATATCGGCCACTATCTCGAAACTGGATATGGCCTGAAGCAAGACTACGAGATGTCGCTGCGTTACTTCCGAAAGGCTGCCGATTTGGGCAACCCCGATGCGCAGTACTACATCGGCGAATTGCTCGCACCGCGAGACAATGCACCGGCCATTGCGAAGCAGATGCGGGAGTGCGCAACTGCCCAAGGCAACGGCAAAGCAGCCAACATGCTTGGCGCCGACTTGATGACCGACGGTTTCTATCAGGAAGCACTCAAGGCCTTCCAGAAAGGTGCCGAGTCCGGAGACACGCAAAGTGCATTCCTGCTCGAACACGCGTTCCAAGGCCCGCCCAAGTCCGATGCCCTGTATTACCTCGACTTGGCCAGCGATCCCGAACGCACACGACGCTACGCACAGATCGGAAAATTCATCGACCGCAACGACGGCCGTAACCCCAAGGTTCCCGATATCGACAAGATCGTCCCTCTGCCGCCGGCCAAGCTCCCGCCCTGGGACGGCACCTTCCAGTGGCAAAAGGAGCAGGATGCCGCCGCGCCTCCGCAAAAGCCTTCTGACGAGATGATCAACGAAATGGCGAAGGCGAAGCACCTCGATCCGGCGACGGGCTTGCCGCTCGCCGGCGTACAGGACAAGACTTCGGCTGAGCCGCAACCGGCAACCCTCGCGACTCGACTGCCGATCGGAACGGTCGGAACGGTCGCTCGCACCGGGGAACGCTGCCCCGAAGACGGCGTCTGGTGTGCGGCGCTGAAGGAAGGCCAGGCTGGCGACTCGGAACGACGGTTCCTGAAGGGCGATACGCAGCCTTCGATCATCGTGCACGAATCAAGAGCGCTTCCGCTTCTCGATCGCGTGATCGGCATGCGCCAACAGACCACGCAAGTCGCGTGGCGGCTTGTGTCGTACCTCGATCAGGCCTGACGCACGCGCGCCGGGCAATCGTGAAGCGCAAGCAGTGCACCAGCTCCTCTCGCGTCGGACCCGTGTGCGGTTTCCGTGTCCGGCGCAAGAGTCGCCTTGCTCACCACCCGCTCACTTCACCCACGCAAAGTAATACGACAACCAGATCGTGAGCCCTGCCCCGACCAGCGCCGCATACGGCATCAGGTTGAGCCACATCGCTCGCTTCGGCACCTCGAGTTCCATGTCGCGCTGCATCTGCGCAGGGAACCGGCCGCGATCCTGCCAGTAGTGGCGATAGAGAAACACCGGCACGATCAGCAGCATCGCGATCAGTCCGTTGCGCAGCGTGCCTTCGCCCTGCAGGTTCGCGCCCGCGCCGACATAGACGAGGTTCGCGTAGCCGCAGATCGAGCCGGCAACGAGCAGCCATGTCGGGCAGCGGAACGGCCGATCCCAGTTGCCGCGGTCCATCCGGTGGATCCAGCCCGACTGAAGATTCAGGAATACGAACAGCATGTAGCAGACGTTCGAGATCGACAGCACCGTCATGTAGTCCGACATCATCAGCAACACGAGGTTGAAGCCGAGATCGGTCCACATCGCGCGCGTGGGCGAGCCGTGCTCGTTCACGTGCGACAGGTACTTCGGCAGCCAGCCGTCGACCGATGCCTGGTACAGCGTGCGCGACGAGCCCATCATCGACGTCATCACGATCAGCAGGATCGACAGCATCAGCATCACGACGACCGCGTTCGCGACCCACGCGCCGCCGCCGACGATCTTCGCCATTGCGGCCGCGACGCCGGTGCCGTCGCCGATCGACGGATCGAGCATCGCCTGCGTGCCGAGCGCACCCTGGAACGCCATCGGCACGAGCGTCATCACGACGAGGCACAGCGCGCCCGACCAGAAGATCGCCTTGGCGGTATCGCGACGCGGGTCGCGGAATTCGCGCGTGTAGCAGACGGCCGTCTCGAAACCATACGACGCCCAGCCGGCCATGAACATCGCACCGAGCGCCATCGTGACGCCCTGCCCGTTCCACGAGCCGAACGTCGCGGTCGTGAGATTGCCCTGTGCGTCGTGACCGAGCGGCAGCAGCGGGAGCAGGTTCGACATCGGCACGTCGCCCGTGACGAACGGCACGATGCCGACGATCAACAGCGGCGTGAGCGACGCGATGCCGAGAATGCGCTGCGTGCGCGCCGCCTTCGATGCACCGCTGTGTTGAAGCTTGAACGTGATGAGAAGCAGGATCGTCGCGATGATGAACGTCGCATTGATCCGCAGGGACAGACCCGGCTTGATGAACCCGAGATCCGCAACCTTGAGCTGCCAGTGCAGCACCGCCGCGTCGGCGGGAAAGAGACTCGTGAGCGCATAGCTCGCCGCGAGGCCGCAGCCGAGCGCGAGCATCGGCGACCACGCGAGCCAGTTGCACCACACGGAAACCGGGGCAATCAGCTTGCTGTAACGGACCCAGCCGATCGCGCCATATACGGACGCGCCGCCCGATTTATGGGGAAATAGCCCCGATATTTCCGCATAAGTCGCGCTCTGAATCAGCCCCATCGTGATCGCGGCGATCCAGATCGCCCACCCGGGCTGGCCGATCGTCGCGCATACGCCGCCGATCGTGAACAGCACGCCTGCCGGCACGCCGCTCGTTACCCAAAAAGCGTCTTTCCAAGTCAGGCCACGATGCAGCGTGTGGCCCGTCGAATCATGTGAGATGGTTGCCTCAACATCACTGGTGCTGTTCGCACGCAGTCCTGCCTGACTCATCCAATTCCTCCTGTGATGACTCCGCACAAGGGCCGTAGTGTAACAACATACCGGCTTTCTTGCAGAATCAAAAAAATAATTCCGGGATATGATCGCATCGCAGTGCAATTATTTCGCTATCCTGCCGATCAATCCCGGACTGTCTCTTCGTCTTTTTATTGCGGCGAATCGTGGCGGCTTATTGCGCGCCTTCCGTCCACGAATTCACGCGGTCCGCATGCGCTGCAATCCATGCATCGGCAGCCGCTTCCGGCTTCGAGCCGTTCTGGATCGCGAGCATCACGCTGTCGATCTCGCCCGGCTTCCACTGGAATTTCTTCAGGAACGCAACGACCGGCTTGGCCTTCGTTTCGAGCTGCGGGTTCACGACACTGTCGACATGCTCCGCACCGCCGAACACCTTCTTCGGATCCTCGAGGAAGCGCAGCTTCCACTTCGCGAACATCCAGTGCGGCGCCCAGCCGGTCACGATCACCGGCTTGTTCGCGCCGACCGAGCGCGACAACTCGGCCGTCATCGCGCTGCCCGAGCTCGGCATCAGCGTGTAGTTCAACCCGTAGCTCTTGATCGCGTCGTCGGTCTTGCGCATCACGCCCGCACCTGCGTCGATACCGACGATCCGGCCGCCGAAGCTGCTTTTTTCGGCATTCAGGTCGTCGATGCTCTTCGCCTTCACGTACGCGGGCACGATCAGGCCGATCTTCGCATCGGGGAAATTCGCGCCGAGGTCGACGACCTTGGCCTTGTACTCGTCCCAGTACGAGCCGTGCGTGACCGGCAGCCACGCGGACAGCGTCGCGTCGAGGTCACCGCGCGCAACGCCCTGCCACATGATGCCGGCAGCGACCGGCACGAGCTTCACCTCATAGCCGAGCTTCTTCTCGATCACGCGCGCCGCGACGTTCGACGTCGCCACGCTGTCGTCCCAGCCTTCGACGTAGCCGATCTTCAGCGTGGGCTTCGTATCGGCGAGCGCCGATGCGCTCAGTGCCACCATCGCCGACAGTGCGCCGGTCCACATCAGTTTTCCGAACAGCTTCATGGTCGATCTCCTTGAAATGCGCACCGTGCGCGTTGTCTCTCTAGGTTCTTCAACCACAAATCCGCGGTATCGTTGTTTTCCGACGGATGCTTGTCCGGACGCGACGCGCCCGGACAGCCGATGGCGAGTTTCGACTACTTGTCGATCACGAGATCCGACAGCGGCTTGCTGCAGCACAGCAGCACCATCCCCTGGTCGATCTCGCGCTGGCGGATACCGCCGTTGTGCTTCATTTCAACCTGCCCCGACACGAGCTTCACCTTGCAGGTGCCGCACATGCCCTGCGTGCACGAGGCCGGCAGCCGCACGCCGGACTGGCGCGCCGCATCCAGCACGTGCTGCTCCGAGCCGCATGAAATCTCGCGATTGCTCTTTGCAAAGCTGACCGTGTACTGCTTCGTATCGGTGTCGGCGCCTTCGGCGGGCGGGGCGAGATCGGCGAGCAGCTCGTCGCTTGCGGTCTGCGCGAGCGTTTCGAACGAGAAGCTCTCCTCGTGATACTGCTTGCGATCGAAGCCGGCTTCGTCGAGCAGGTCGCGCACGGCCTTCATGTACGGCGCGGGGCCGCACGTGAAGATCTCGCGCTCCATGAAATCCGGTGCGATCAGCTTCAGCAGCGGCAGCGTCAGGAAGCCCGTGACGCCCGGCCAGTTGGTGCGCGCGCCGACGCGCTCGACGACGAACGACGTGCGGAAATTCGTGTGATTCGACGCGATCAGGTCGAGCTCGCGCGCGAAGATGATGTCGTCCGGCGTGCGTGCGCTGTGCACGAACAGGATGTCGCGATCCTCGGCGAGATCGTGGTGCGCGCGGCTCATCGACATCAGCGGCGTGACGCCCGAGCCCGCCGACAGGAACAGGTACTTGCGCGCCGGATGTCGTGCGCACGTGAATTCGCCGGCCGGGCCGAGTACGCGCACCGGTGCGCCCGGCTGCAGGTTGTCATGCAGCCAGTTCGACACCTTGCCGCCCGGCACGCGCTTCACCGTGATCGACACCGTGTGCGGCCGCGCGGGCGACGACGAGATCGTGTAGCAGCGGTTGATCGTTTCGCCGTCGATGTCGAGCTCGAGCGTGAGGAACTGCCCGGGCTCGAACGAGAACGAGCGGCCCTGCGGCGAACGGAAGAAGAAACTCTTCACGTCGTGCGTTTCCTGCCGCACATGGCAACACACCAGCGTTTCCTCGACGTCGCTCGTCCAGCGCTCGGGAAGGGCGTTCCAGAACGCCGGGCGTGTGACCCGGCTGTCCACCGGCTCGAAATTGGCCGCATCTCGCATCATCTGTAACTCCGCTTCAGTGCTGGGTACTACGCGCCGGTTTTTTCGGCGAGCCGGCCGATGTACCAGGCCGAGAATTTTTCGACGAGACCTTCCGTGAACGGCGAATACGGGCCCGGCTCGTACGCGCTGCTGGTCGCGCCGCGCTGCGAGAACTCGACGAGCGCGCGATCCTGGTCGTTGGTCGCGTTCCACACGGCCGTGAGGTTCTTCACGTCGTAGTCGATGCCTTCCTTCGCATCCTTGTGCACGAGCCACTTCGTGCGCACGAGCGTCTTGCCGGCCGACAGCGGGATCACCGAGAACGTCACGATGTGATCGCTCATGAAGTGGTGCCACGAGTTCGGCTGCGTCCAGAACGACAGCCCGCCGAGGTCGGCCTTGTCGAAGCCGCCGAGCAGCTTCTTCGACGCGACCTTCGCGTCGAGCGTCTGCGATTCGCCGTGGCGATCGAGCGGCAGGCGCTGCGTGCGGAAACCCGTCACGTCGAGCAGCTTCTCGATCTCGGCGGACGGCAGGCCCATCTCGGCCCACTCCTTGCCGCGCCGCACGCAGGTTTCCGCAAACGCATCCATGCCTTCCGCGTTGGCGTCGGAACGCTGGTAGCCGAAACCGTATTCGTACAGCGAGATGGTGAGCTCCGGATGGTTCGCGACGCAGTGATAGCACTCGCGGTTGTTCTCCATCGTGAGCTTCCAGTTGCCTTCCTCGATGATGTCGATCTGCGCGGCGATCTTCGTGTTCGGCAGGTCGTGCGGCAGCAGGTACGGCTCCATCTCGGCGCGCAGCTGCGCGAAATCGACCGGCGGCTCGTCGGCGAGGCAGATGAAGATCAGGCCCGCGAGGTTCTCGACGTGCACCGACTTCAGGCTGTGCTTGCAGCGGTCGAACTTCTCGCCCATGTGCTCGGCGAACATCAGCTGGCCCGTCAGGTTGTAGGTCCAGCTGTGGTACGGGCACACGATGTTGCCGACCGAGCCCTTGTCCTCGTTGCACAGGCGCGCGCCGCGGTGACGGCACACGTTGTGGAACGCGCGGATCGCCATGTCGTCGTCACGCACGATCAGGATCGAATCGCTCCCCAGCTCCACGGTCACGTAGTCGCCCGGCTCGGGAATGTCCGGCTCGACCGCCACCTGGATCCAGTGCTGGCGGAAAATCGCCTCCATGTCGAGCGCGAAGATGTCCTCGCTCGTGTAGAACGGCGCTTCGAGGCTGTAACCTTCCTTGCGCCGCTCGATCAATGCACGAATGTCTGCCGATACTTTCATCGTTTGCTCCGGATTCCTTGCATCCCTGGGTTCTTGCCGACAGGCATCAAAATCAGTAGTCGATGAGCTGATGCTCGCGCAAATACGCGAGGATCACTTGTGCTTTTTCGACCGAACTCCCTTCATTTACGACGTTGCCGCCACGGCTTTCGGTCGTCGTCGCGGACAGCATCCGGGCATGCCCGGAGCGCTTCTCGGCGGCGACCAGCTTTACGGGTTTACGCTCGACCGGGCCGACCGTCCACGCAGCCGCGTCGGCGTCCGCGCCGGGCGCCGCGAGCGCCGGCCGGATCGCGCCGGCGCGCAGCCGCGCATACGCATAACGCGGCTCGGCATTCGCGAGCGGGTGGACGGCGACAACGGCCGGCAGTGCCGCGTCCACGCGCCGCCGCAGCCCTTTCGGCAAAAATTGCCGGACCGCCGCACGGCCGCCCTCGACCGTCACGTCGACGGCCGAGCCGACCAGCGGATAGCCGAGCGCCGCGGCGATGCGATACGGCAGCATGCCGGTGTCGTACGCGCCCTCGGCGCGCGTGCCGGTCAGCACGAGGTCGTAGCCGTCGATACGCGCGGCGAGCGCATGCACGGCATCGTCGCCGTCGCGGCAGGCCAGCACCTCGACCTCCCGTGCGCCGAGCGCGAGATATTCGGCAAGCGCCGCATTCGCGGGATCGCCGGCATGGATCACGTCGAGCTTCGCGCGATGCTGCTCGGCGAGCTGGCGGCCGGTTTCGAGCGCGGCCGCGTCGTTGCGGCTGTAGCGCGCGACGCCGCTGACCGGATGACGGCCGACGGACACGAGCACCGCGATGCGTTGCAAGGGACGGGGGGCGTTCATGCGGCGACTCCTTCCGGTTCACGGGTGCCGACCGCGGCCGGCGATTCTCCACGCGCGGCGCGCGCGGCCTGCACCTGCTCGATCAGCGCGGCGATCGTCGCCTGCGCATCGCCCACCACCGTCAGGTTCGCGCGTTTCGCGATCGGTGCGCTGCCGTCGAGGTTCACCGCGATCACGTGGCGGCAGTCCTTGATCCCCTGCAGGTGCTGCACCGCGCCCGAGATGCCGAACGCGATGTACACGCTCGCCTCGACCGTCTTGCCGGTCGCGCCGACCTGCTTGTCGCGCGTGAAGTGACCGTTGTCGACCGCGACGCGGCTCGCGCCGATCGCCGCGCCGAACACGCCGGCCAGCCGCTCGAACGCGCCGATGTCGGATACGCCGTTGCCGGCCGACACGATGAAATCGGCTTCCTCGAGCGCGACCTGGGCCGCGTCGATTTCATCGAGGCCGAGATCGCGATACGGCTGCGCGGCGTCATGGGCCGGGCGGATGAAGTCGGCAGCGAGACGCTCGCCCGCGCCGACGAACGGCAGCTTCGCGTCGACCGCGTTCTGCGCGAGCAGGACCACGTCGGGCAGCGCACGGGTGGCGAAGGCGCGCCCGGCCTGCGCATACGCGCCGACATGCTTCGCGTCGATCTCGACAACGTGGGTCGCGACGCTCGCGCCGGCGGCGGCCGCGTAACGCCGGCCGAGATCGCCGTCGCCCGTCGCGTTGTCGGGCACGAACACGTGTTTCGGCGCGAGTGCGGCCACACAGGCCTGCAACGCTTGCAGTTCGCTTTCGGGATCGAACGCGCGGCGATCGAAGCCGGTCAACTCGAGCAGCTTGTCGACGCCCAGTTCGGCCACGTCGTCCTTCAGTTCGCCGAACGCGAGCAGCGCGACTTCGGTCTGGGCATCGGCGAGCAATGCCGCGGCGGCGATCGCCTGCCGCGAATGATCGTCGAGTGCTCCCCGCTCACCGTGCGCCACCACCAGCATCACGTGCTTCGGGTCCTGCACCGCGCGGCGCGGTTTCGCGGCCGCTGCGCCATGTCCGTGTGCGGACCACTGCGCGGCGTTCGCATCGGCGCTGCCTTCCTCGCCGAGCGTGATGCGCTTCAGGCCCGCGGCCGTGATGATGAACGGCCGGCGCGGATCGATTCGTTTGATCGTGTTCATCGATTCACTCCAGCGAGGCGGCGACGAGTTCGGCCACGTCGAGCACGTCGGGGCGCGGGCCCACGACGCCTTCGAGCATCGCCGTGCAGTTCGGGCAGGCAACCGCGACCACGTCCGCGCCGATCGTGCGCGCGTCGGCGATGCGGATGTCGGGAATGCGCTGCTTGCCGGGGATGTCGGTCAGCGGCGCACCGCCGCCACCGCCGCAGCAGCGGCCGCGCATGCCGTTGCGCTCCATCTCGACGACCTGGATGCCGATCGTCTTCAGCAGCTTGCGCGGCGCTTCCGTCTCGCCGTTGTAGCGGCCGAGGTAGCACGGGTCGTGATAGGTCGTGCGCTTCTCCTGCAGCGCCTCGACGGCCTTCGGCGCGATCTTGCCGCTGTCGGCCAGTTCGGCGAGAAACGTCGTGTGATGCTTGACCGTCACGCGCAGCCCGAGCGCGCGGTATTCGTTGCGCAGGCTGTGCATCACGTGCGGGTCGGCCGTCACGATCTGCTTGTACGACAGCGTGCCGAGCGTGCCGATCAGGCGCTTCGCCATCTGCTGGAACGTCGCTTCGTCGCCGAGCCGGCGTGCGACGTCGCCCGTGTCGGTCTCGGTCGAGCCGAGCACCGCGTAGTCGACGCCCGCCTTGTTCAGCACCTTGACGAACGCGCGCAGCGTGCGCTGGTAGCGCATGTCGAACGCACCCTCACCCGCGACGAACAGCACGTCGACCGGCTTGCCGGGCTGCGCGACGGGCGCGCTCAGGTCGACCGACCAGTCGTAGCGCGCGGCCGTGTCGTAGCCGCCCATCGTGCCCGTCTCGCGCAGGTTCGCGAGCACTTCCTGGCCCTTGCCCGGCACCGTGCCGTGCACCAGCGTGCGGTTGCGGCGCATGTCGACGATCGCGTCGACGTGCTCGATCAGCATCGGGCATTCCTGCACGCAGGCGCGGCAGGTCGTGCACGACCACAGCGTCTGCTCCTCGATCAGGCCGGACACGATCGGGCCGTTCGGCTCGCCGCGATGCTGGCCGACCGCGAGGCCCGGCGAAGGACTGCCCGCGTATGCCGCATCAGTGCCGCCCGCCATCCCGACGACGAGATCCTGGATCAGCTTCTTCGGGTTCAGCGGCTGGCCCGACGCGAACGCGGGGCACGCGGCTTCGCACTTGCCGCACTGCACGCACGCGTCGAAGCTCAGCAGCTGGTTCCAGCGGAATTCGACCGGCTTCTCGACGCCGTACTCCTGATGCTCGATGTCCGGCAGTTTCAGCGCGGTCGGCGGCGTGGCCGTGCCGTTGCCGGTGAACGATTCACGGGTGGCCGCGAAGCGTTCCTGGCGCGGGTGGAAGGCAAGGTGCAGCAGGCCGGCGATCGCATGCTTCATCGGGCCGCCCTTCGCGGCGCCGACCGTCATCGTGAATGCGCCGACGCCGATCAGCACCGCGCAGAGCACCGCGAACGCGCCCGACATCGCGCCGGTCGGCACCAGCATGAACAGCACGAGGCCGAGCGCGAACGAGCCGAGCAGCCAGGGCAGCGTATTCCACGGGCCTTTCGACAACCGTGCGGGCACGTCCTTCGCCGCGCGCCGGCGCCACACGAACACCGCACCGACCAGCATCGCGAGCGCCGCGAGGAAGATCAGCTTGTCGAGCCACGGCGAGTAGATCGCGAGGCCGTAGTTGATGAACACCAGCGCGAGCGCGCCGATCGCGCCGCCGGCCGTCGCGACGTGGGTCTTCGCGATGTACGGATCGCGGGCGACCACGTGGTGCAGGTCGACGAAATAACGCTTCGGGATCGCGAACAGGTTCGCGACGCCGAACGCGCCGGGCGCCGTGGCGCGGCCGAGCCGCCAGTATGACGAGCGCTTCGCGACCGCGAACGCGAGCCCCGCCACCGACAGCCACAACAGGGCGGTAATGAGGAAGGACGGGTTCATCGTTTAGAAATCCTTCACGAGACGCAGCGAGTCGTAGATCGCACCGTGGACGTTGTGCATCGAGATGCAGTCGCCGACACGGAACAGCAGGAAACGGCCGTTGCCGAGTTCTTCCGACAGGCACGGCTGCGGCTCGGCCGCGAACAGCGTGTGCGGATCGATCTGGCCGCGGTTCACCGATTCCGGCTTGAGCTTCCAGTACAGCTCGTCGTTCGGCGACGAACCGTTCTCGATCACCACCTGGTCGACGGCGCGTTCTTCGAGTTCTTCCGTGTACTCGTTGCGCAGCACGGCGATCAGCTTGCCGTCCTCTTCATAGACGCGATCGAGCATCGTGTTCGGCGTCGGGATCACGCCGAACGCATACAGCCGGCGATAGAAGATCGGGAACGTCGTGCCGCCGCAATCGTCGGCGACCTTCACGTCCGGCGTGACGACCTCGACCTTCGAGCCGCGGCTCGCCATGAAGTCGGCCACGCCCGCGCCGGCATGCGTGCTCACGCCGTCGAACAGCAGCACGTTCTGCTTCGGCTCGACCTTGCCGGTCAGGATGTCCCACGAGCTGACGGCGAGGCCCTCGGCCACGCCCCAGCCCGGCACCTGCCACGTGAAGCTCGACCCGCCGGTGGCGAGCACGACGATGTCCGGCTTCTCGGCCATGATCATCTTCTCGTCGGCGGCCACGCCGAGGCGGCGATCGACGCCGAGGCGCTTCGTTTCCATGTCGAACCAGCGGATGATCCCCGACATCTGTTCGCGCTGCGGCGCCTTCGCCGCGATCATCACCTGGCCGCCCACTTCGGCGTTCTTCTCGAACAGCACCACGTCGTGGCCGCGCAGCTTCGCGACACGCGCCGCCTCGAGGCCCGCCGGGCCCGCGCCGACCACCACGACCTTGCGTTTCGGGCCGCGCGACTTCTCGATGATGTGCGGCATCGTCGCTTCGCGCGACGTCGCGGCGTTTTGAATACACAGCACGTCGAGGCCGTTGTACTGGCGGTCGATGCAGTAGTTCGCGCCGACGCACTGCTTGATTTCGTCTTCGCGGCCGTCGCGGATCTTGATCACCATGTGCGGATCGGCGATCTGCGCGCGCGTCATGCCGACCAGGTCGATCATGCCGGTCGCGAGCAGGCGCTCGGCCTGGCCCGCGTCGCGGATGCTCTGCGCATGCATCACCGGAATCTTCACGACCGACTTGATGCCGGCCGCGAGGTGCACGAACGGCTCCGGCGGCAGTGCCATCGGCGGCATGCAGTTCGCGATCGTGTTGTGCGTGTCGCCGCCCGAGCCGACCACGCTCAGGTAATCGATCAGGCCCGTCTCCGACATCGCCTGCGCAATTTCCTTCAGCGCTTCGTGATCGAGGCCGTCCTCGTGGAATTCGTCGCCGCACATGCGCAGGCCGACGCAGAAATCCTTGCCGACCGCCTCGCGCACGGCCGTCAGCACTTCGATACCGAAGCGCAGGCGGTTTTCCAGGCTGCCGCCCCATTCGTCGGTGCGGTGGTTCGAACGCTTGCTCCAGAACTGGTCGATCAGGTGCTGGTGGGCGGCCGAGATTTCGATGCCGTCCATGCCGGCCGCCTTCACGCGCTTCGCGGCCGCCGCGAAATCGCCGATGATGCGGCGGATTTCCTCGATCTCGATGATCTTCGCGTTACCGCGGTGCACGGGTTCGCGCACGCCCGACGGCGACATCAGGTGCGGCCAGTGCTCGCCGTGGAACGACGAGCGGCGGCCCATGTGCGTCGCCTGGATCATGATCTTCGCGCCGTGCTTGTGCATCGTGTCGGCGAGACGCGTGAGCGGATCGATGATCTTGTCGGTCGACAGGTTCACTGATTTCCACCAGCCCTGCGGGCTGTCGATCGACACCGGGCTCGACCCGCCGCAGATCGCGAGGCCGACGCCACCCTTCGCCTTCTCTTCGTAGTAGCGGATATAGCGGTCGCCCGGCAGGCCGCCCGGCTCGGCATACACCTCCGCATGCGCGGTGCTGACGATCCGGTTGCGCAGCGTCAGCTGGTTCAGCTGCATGGGTTTGAACAGGTGGGAATAACGCATCGCTGGCGACCTCTGGCGTTCGAATGTCTCGTGTTGCGGGTGTTGTTCTGCTTCAGTGAATCAATGCGTCAGTGCGCGATCGGCGACACTTCGAAGATGCAGTGGTCGTGATGCTCGGCCGCGCACTGCA
Source organism: Burkholderia sp. Bmkn7 (assembly GCF_041103175.1). NCBI lineage: Bacteria > Pseudomonadati > Pseudomonadota > Betaproteobacteria > Burkholderiales > Burkholderiaceae > Burkholderia > Burkholderia sp. Bmkn7. The sequence goes on from NZ_JBGCUH010000002.1 coordinate 3,208,984, forward strand.
CTTCCTTCGAGAACGCGCGCGGCGCGCCCTTGCCTTCCGGCGTCGTGTCGTTGACCCAGTCCATCGCGCCCGCGAACCAGCCCGCGAACATGTAGCAGAGCTTGCCTTCCTTGCCCGGCTGCTGGAGCACGAACGACGAGTGGCGCAGCTCGATCTTCGCGCGCGCGCTGGCCGGATCGGCCTCGATGATCGAGAACAGGCCCCAGCCGCGCTGCGACAGGCGCTTCAGGTAGTGCTCGAACACGGCCATGCCGGTCAGGCCGTGCAGCTTCGCTTCCTTGTCGCACCAGTGGTAAGCGGACTTGTAGCCGGCCTTGTAGAGGATCTCGGCATACGCTTCGACGCCGAGCGCTTCCTCGACCGCGACGTGGTTGTTCGTGAAGAAGTGGCGCGGCACGTACAGCATCGGCAGCGCGTCGGTGGTCCAGACGCCGGTATCGGGATCGACGTTGATCGGCAGTTGCGGTTGCATCGTGGTGACTCCGTGAGGAAATGGGTCGCGCGGCTCAATGCGCGGGCGCGACATCGTCCGCGTGCCCGCGCGGCTTGCGCGGGCACGTCCCGATTTTTGTTGTTGAATCGCTGCGGGTGAGGCGGTCCGGCGTTCGCGGCGCTTACGCGCCCCACACGTCCTTGAACACGCGCACCCAGTTTTCGCCCATGATCTTGCGGATGCGCGACTCCTTCCAGCCGTGGCGTTCCATCGCGGCAGTCAGGTTCGGGAATTCGCCGATCGTGCGGATGCCGTCGGGGTTGATCACCTTGCCGAAGTTCGTCAGCTGGCGATAACGACCCTTGTCATGCGTGAGCATGTCGAAGAATTCCTTCGCGTAGTCCTGCGTGAAATCCGTGCCGATGCCGACCGCGTCCTCGCCGATCAGGTTCACGACGTAGTCGATCGCCTCGATGTAGTCGTCGATGTTCGCTTCGATCCCGCGCTTCAGGAACGGCGCGAACATCGTCACGCCGACGAAGCCGCCCGCGTCGGCGATCTCCTTCAGCTGTTCGTCGCTCTTGTTGCGCGGATGCTCCTTCAGGCCCGACGGCAGGCAGTGCGAATAGCACACCGGCTTCTTCGAGAACGCGATCGCTTCCGACGACGTGTTGCCGCCCACATGCGACAGGTCGACCATGATGCCGACGCGGTTCATCTCGGTGATCACTTCGCGGCCGAAGTCCGACAGACCGCCGTCGCGTTCGTAGCAGCCGGTGCCGACCAGGTTCTGCGTGTTGTAGCAAAGCTGCACGACGCGCACGCCCATGTCGGCGAACGCCTCGATGTAGCCGATGTTGTCCTCGAACGCATGCGCGTTCTGGAAGCCGAGGATCACGCCGGTCTTGTCTTCCTTCTTCGCGCGGAAGATGTCTTCCGTCGTACGCACCAGCGTCAGCAGCTCGCTGTTGTCGCGGATCTTCTTCTTCATCACGCCGATGTTGTCGACGGTCTTCGTGAAGTTCTCCCAGACCGACACCGTGCAGTTCGCGGCCGTGATGCCGCCGCGGCGCATGTCTTCGAACACGGGCTTCTCGAACTTCGAGATGTTCAGACCGTCGATGATGATGCTGTCTTGATGCAGCGTGCTCATGAGTAGCTCCAGTATTGTCGGGTCGGTCGGATCAATAGATCGGGAAGCGTTCGCACAACGCGAAGATCTCGCGGCGCACGCGCTGTTCGGTGGCGTGGTCGCCTTCCGGGTTCGCGCGCAGCGCGTCGAACACTTCCAGGATCAGGCGGCCCACCTCGCGGAACTCCGCGACGCCGAAGCCGCGCGTGGTGCCGGCCGGCGTGCCGAGGCGGATGCCCGACGTGACGGTCGGCTTCTCGGTGTCGAACGGAATGCCGTTCTTGTTGCAGGTGATGCCCGCGCGCTCCAGCGCCTGTTCGACCGGTGCACCCTTCAGGCCCTTCGGGCGCAGGTCGACCAGCAGCAGGTGGTTGTCGGTGCCGCCGGTCACGAGATCGACGCCGCCCGCCTTCAGCACTTCGCCGAGCGCCTGTGCGTTCGCGAGCACGTTGTCGATGTAGGTCTTGAAGTCCGCGTGCAGCACTTCGCCGAACGCCACCGCCTTGCCGGCGATCACGTGCATCAGCGGGCCGCCCTGCAGGCCGGGGAACACGGCCGAGTTGATCTTCTTCGCGATGTCCTCGTCGTTGGTCAGCACGAAGCCGCCGCGCGGGCCGCGCAGCGTCTTGTGGGTGGTCGACGTGACGACGTGCGCATGCTCGACCGGGTTCGCGTGGCGGCCCGCGGCGATCACGCCGGCGATGTGCGCCATGTCGACCATCAGCTTCGCGCCGACGCTGTCGGCGATCGCGCGGAAGCGCGCGAAGTCGAGCGCGCGCGGGTATGCCGAGAAGCCGGCGATGATCAGGTTCGGCTTGTGTTCGTGTGCGAGCGCTTCGACCTGGTCGTAGTCGATCAGCATCGTGTCGCGGTTCACGCCGTACTGGACCGCGTTGAACCACTTGCCCGACAGCGCCGGCTTCGCGCCGTGCGTCAGGTGGCCGCCGGCATCCAGCGACATGCCGAGCACCGTGTCGCCCGGCTTCGCCAGCGCGAGCATGACCGAACCGTTCGCCTGCGCGCCCGAGTGCGGCTGCACGTTCGCATAACCGGCATTGAAGATCTGCTTGACGCGCTCGATCGCCAGCGCCTCGACTTCGTCCGCGAACTCGCAGCCACCGTAGTAGCGCTTGCCGGGATAGCCTTCCGCGTACTTGTTGGTCAGCACCGAGCCCTGCGCCTCGAGCACGGCTCGCGACACGATGTTTTCCGACGCGATCAGCTCGACCTGCGACTGCTGACGCTCGAGTTCCTTCAGGATGGCGCTGCGCACCGGCGCGTCGCGCTCGGCAAGGGACTGCGAGAAGAAAGGCTGGGTGTTCGACATAGTGCGTCCGTGACGAAGAATAAGGGGCTGAAACCGAAGCTCAAGGCCCGCCCTGCCTGGGTTTCCCGCTCGTCCCGTACAAGGCTGCCGACGGCTCTATTCTTGTCGTTCGGATTTTCGGCGGATTGATGAATTTAGACGCGTTCTTTGCCTTTTCCGCCATCCGCGTCCGTTTTATACAAGTGACCGGTCGTGCTTTTTCGGATGACCAAGCAAATCGCCGTCGACGGTTCACCTATGAACAGGCACGCCGTCGGTGCGATTGCCGCCCGGTCGGGGTGCACTCCGTCACGAATACGGTGCAGTGCAGCATGCGGCTTTCAGCCATACAACGTATGGAGCTAGGGTTTAGCCGTATGGCACGCTTGTTGCGCTGGCTCACACAATACCGCAGCCCGATCCGTGCCCCGGGCCTATAGCTATTAGAGATTTCAGGAAGCTCCCCATGTCCCCCGACCGCACAGCGTCGCTGTCCCACTTCGCGTTCATGCCGTTACCGAATTTCACGATGATCGCGTTCACCAATGCGATCGAGGTGCTTCGGATGGCGAACTACCTGAGCGGCCAGCCGCTCTACCGCTGGTCGGTCATCAGCCCGGAAGGCGGCCCGGTCACAGCGAGCAACGGCCTGACGGTCGATACGGGCCCGGCCGAATGCGTGGGGCAGCCCGACATCGTGTTCGTGTGCGGCGGCGTCGACGTGCAACGCGCGACCACGCCCACCCATCTGTCGACGCTGCGCCGCTTCGCACGCGCGGGCATCCCGCTCGGCAGCCTGTGCACGGGCACGTATGCGCTCGCGAAGTCGGGGCTGCTCGCGGGCTACGCGTGCGCGATCCACTGGGAGAACATGTCGGCGCTGAAGGAGGAGTTTCCGGATACGCGCTTCCTGAAGGAACTGTTCGTGATCGACCGCGACCGCATCACGTGCACGGGCGGCGTCGCGCCGCTCGACATGATGCTGAACCTGATCGCCGCGCGCGTGGGCACCGCGCGCGTCACGCAGATCGCCGAGCAGTTCATCGTCGAACACGTGCGCGACACGAGCGCGCAGCAACGCATGCCGCTCGTCGCGCGCCTCGGCTCGGCGAACAAGTCGCTGTTCGAAGTGATCTCGCTGATGGAGAACAACATCGAGGAGCCGCTGTCGCGCGAGGAGCTCGCGCGGCTCGCGAACATGTCGCAGCGGCAACTGCAGCGCCTGTTCCGCGAACACCTCGGCATGACGCCGACGCACTACTACCTGACGCTGCGGCTGCGCCGCGCGCGCGAACTGCTGCTGCAGACCGACATGTCGATCATGCACATCACGATGGCGTGCGGGTTCCAGTCGGCGTGCCATTTCAGCAAGAGCTATCGCGACGCGTTCGGCGTCGCGCCGACCCGCGAACGCCGCAAGCAGGTCGCGCCGCTCGCGCAAGGTGCGGCGAGCGCCAGCCCCGCCTTTCCGGCGCACGTGCTGCATGCGTGAGCGTCGCTGCGATTGACGCATAAAAAAAACGGCCTGAAAAGGCCGTTTTTTTCTTGCGCTTACGATCCCCACACCTGCATTTCGTACAGCGAGTAACCCCACTGCGTCGCGCGTTTCGTGCCGAGCATCCGCACGTAACGACCGCTGCCGTTGAGATTCGGCAGCGTGACGTGGGTATATGAACCGCCGTTGCTCGTCGAATAGATCGTCGTCCAGTTGACGTTGTCGTTCGACGTCTGGATCTGATAAACGAGCGCGCCCGCATCCCAGTACAGATCGACGTGATCGATGCGCTTCACCGCGCCGAGATCCACGGAGATCCATTGCGAACCGGCACCGGCGCCTTCCGGCGAATCCCAGCGCGTGCCCGTGGTGTTGCCGTCGAACGCCTTGTCCGGCGTGAGCGACGCGTTGTAGCTCGCCGACGCGGCGGCCGGATGCCCCTGCGACAGCAGCACCGGCTGCGCGCCGGCCGGGCCGCCGTAATAGCTCGCCCCGAGCTTGGCCTTCGTCGTGTCGGCATTCACGCCGAATTGCGACAGGCTCCAGCGCTGGCCGGTCGTCACGTCACCGACGTAGAGCTGATAACCGCCCGCCGTCGTCGACGAGAAGAACACGTAGTTCGTGCCGTTCACCGGAGCCGGATCCGAGTTGTTGCTCACGCAGTCGTTGATCGGCAACGCGTTCGGCGTCGATGCCGGGTCGGCGGTCTTCGTATAGATCTGGTCGGCCTGGCCGCTGTCTTTCCAGCGCGCGTAGAACACCATGCCGTCCGCACGCACGATCGGGTAGTACGTCTGCAGCCCGGCCGGATTGTCGAACGTCGCGGTCGCGCCGGTCGCGAGCGTGCGCTTCATCAGCCCCATGTTCGCGCCGGTGCCCGTCGCGTAGTACACGGCGCTCGAATCGGGCGCGAGATACGGCATCGAATACTCGGCGCCGGCCGGCGCGTTCGTCAGGCTCACGACCGACGTGAACACCGGGCCCGCGCTCGTGTACGACAGCGTCGCCTGCTTGACGTCGCCGTTCTGCTTGAACACGAGCGTCTTGCCGTCGGCGCTGAACTTCGGATCCTCGTTGCGCGTGGCACCCGTGCTGTTCGTCAGGTTGACGGGCGGCGTGCCGGCGCCGAGCTGCAGCATGAACACGTTCCATGCGCCGTTGCTGATGCCCATGAACGCGAGCCACTTGCCGTCGGGGCTGAACACGCCGTTCATCGGATCGGTGATACCCCACGTGCTCTTGCTCAGTTGCGTCAGCGTATGGGCCGAGAAGTCGTAGAGGAACAGCTGGCTCGTGCCGTCGCCGTACTTCACGTAGCTGTGGTAGACGAGCTTGCCGGTGAGTGTCGCGGGGAACGTCGCGTTCGGCTGGGCGGCGGGATTGCTGATGCAGGCGGCCGTTGCGATGCCGCTCGACAGGTTGAGGGCGATGCCGGCCACGAGGCCGGCGACGAGAGTCTTCAATTTCACGCTGAATGTTTCCGGGCAAGGTTGTGACGCCGCAGAAAAGGTCCCGCGCAGGATGTGCGCGGGCCAGGAGTCCGCCGTCGGGCAGCGTCGATTCCGGTCGGTCGGACATCGGGAACGCGGATTGCTCGAGAGCATGCCGGCTTGTCAGACGAAAGAAAAGAATCAGAGCCCGGCAAAAACATGCGGATCAGCAATTGGGGGCGCGCTTGCACGCGACGGGTGCCGTGCTACTCTTTTTTCGGCAAGGCCCCGATCGGGCGGAGGGCTGGCATGAAGCGATACGCTGTGCTCGCACGAACGATCGCCGACGCAATCCACCGCGGCGACCTGCCGCCCGGTGCGCGCATCCCCACCGTGCGCATGGCCTGCCGCGTGTATGGCGTGAGCCCGTCCACCGTGTTTCGCGCGTATTACGCGCTCGAAGGCGAGGGCCTGATCGTCGCGCGGGCGCGATCCGGTTATTTCGTTGCGAACCTCGAAGACAAGCACGTGCGGTTCGCCCGCGATCCGCCGCGCAAGCCGGCCGCCGAGACGACCGGCGGCGACGATGTGCTGTTCCGCCTGCTCGACTCGCTCAAACGCGACGAGATCGTTCCGCTCGGCTCGGCCTTCGCCAGTTATTCCCTGTTCCCGATGAGCAGCCTGTGGCGCGCGATGGCGTCGGCGGCCCGCAACATGGATCGCACGGCGCTGCTGTCCGGCTTGCCGCCCGGCTACGACACGCTGCGCCGCCAGATCGCGCTGCGCTACCTGAACGCAGGCGCGGCGTTGCCGATGGACGAGATCGTCATCACGACCGGCGCGCTCGAAGCGCTGACGCTCAGCCTGCAGGCACTGACCCGCCCGGGCGATATCGTCGCGATCGAGCGTCCGGCATTCCACGCGGCCCTCGACGCCGTGCAGCGCCTGCACCTGAAGGCCGTCGAGATTCCGGTCGACCCGCGCACCGGCCTCGATCTCGATGCGCTCGAAACGGCGCTCGACACGCATCCGGTGCGGGCATGCTGGTTCATGACGTCGTTCCACAACCCGACCGGCGCGACGCTGACCGACGAGCGCAAGCGCGAGCTGATCGACCTGCTCACGGCGCGCGGCGTACCGCTGATCGAGGATGACGTCTATGGCGAGCTGCATTTCGGAACGGCACCCACGCGCCCGGCCAAACTGTATGACGACAGCGGGCTCGTCCTGCATTGCGGTTCGTTCTCGAAATGCCTCGCGCCCGGGTTCCGGATCGGCTGGGTCGCGGCCGGACGTTACGTGCGGCAGATCCGTCAGGCAAGAGGCGTGAGCGCGCCGGCGGCCGACGTGCCCGCGCAGATGGCGCTTTCGAACTACCTGCGCGACGGCGCGTACGACCGCTTCCTGCGCAAGCTGCGCCGCAATCTCGCCGCGCACCAGGCGCAGATGCTGGCGGCCGTGCGGACGTATTTTCCGGACGGCACCGAAGTGTTCGCGCCGCGCGGCGGGTATTTCCTGTGGATCGAACTGCCGCCGCGCGTCGATGCGATGCACCTGTTCGACGATGCGATGGAAAACGGCGTCAGCATCGCGCCGGGGCCGATCTTTTCCGCAACCGGCGGATTCCGCCGCTTTCTTCGGCTCAATTACGGCCGGCCGTGGACACCGGCCGTCGAGCACGCGATGGAGACCATCGGGACGCTCGCGGCCCGGCAGCGGCAGGACGGATAGCACGAAACGTGCACGTCGCGATGCTCCTTTTTGCGCATTGCGTTTCACGCGCAGGCAGCCAAGAATGAAGCGGAAGGTAACCGCGGAAGAACGTGCTCCGCCCACCCGACGTCACGGAGAATCCCATGAGCACCGCATGTGCACGACCGTCGGCGATGCACGCGCCGCCGGATTCCGGCTCGGGCCGATCGGTTGCCTTGCAGGAAAGCGTCATGTCGACCGGCGAACGTTCGCCTCGTTGACGGCACCTGCCCGCTTCCGGCGATGCGAGTCCTGCCCAACCGGACGTTCCGCGCACGCGACGACTGGCGCGCGATCCTGAACGCGCGAGCCGACGCGCGGCGCACTGCCCGCTGCCGCTGCAGGGAATGCGGCTTCGTGGCCTTCCGCGCGCTCGAGCACTGCCCCGTTTGCGGCCAGTGGGACTGGCCGTTCGATCCGGTTCGCCGCACGCCGGACGACGCGCGCACCCCGCACGCGGTGCAGCGCTTCGATACGTGGTCGTCGCGCGTCACGCGGACGCTTCGCAACGCGGCGTTCCGGCGGCCGCGCGCATCGAGCGCGCCGATCCTGAGCATCCTGACGCTCGTGCTGCTGGTCGGCGGCTACGTGATGGTCGACCGGTCGTGCAATGCCGATCCGGTCTGTCGCGGCTCGAAGATATCGGGCGCGGCGACGAGCGATGCGGGTGCGTACGTGTCGAACGATCCCGTGCTGCCGGTCCTGCCGGCGCCCGCCTATCCGTTTCATTCGACTGATGGAACCCAGGTGGCGGCCGCGCGACAGCGCAGCCCGGACGTCGGCGAAGCCGCCGGACGAACCACGGTCGCGCGGGCCGCGCCGGCCAACCGTGCACCCGATCGGCCGCATGCCGCCGCCACGGTTCGGGTGGCCGACCTGAAAGCCGGTCGCAATGCCGCGCATCGCGCCCGCGTTTTCCACCGAGTGAGCGCGCACACCGCACACACCGCGCGTGCGCGACGCACCACCACCGCCAGCAATACGCAACTCGCCCAGCTCTATCGCGGCCACTGAGCGCGTACACGCAATCCGTGCGCACGCTTGCGTCGATTCATTTTTCTAAACCGCCCCTCGCAAAACCTCGTTTGCGCCGCGACGCATGCGTGACGTTCAATGGGTCATTCGCCCGCGCCGGCGCGTATCGCGTTCCGGCCGCTCACCCGATCCACCGAACGGAGCCGTCGATGAATGCACTACAGCTCGTGACCCTTGCTGCCATCTGGGGCGCGTCCTTCCTGTTCATGCGCATGGGTGCGCCGGAATTCGGCGTGGTTCCGCTGATCGCGCTGCGCGTCGCGATCGCGGCCGTGCTGTTGTCGCCGGTGCTGCGCAACGCGCAAGCGCGACAGGAATTCCGCTCGCACGTCGTGCCGCTGTTCGTCGTCGGCATCGCGAACTCGGCGCTGCCGTTCTGCCTGCTGACCTACGCGGCGCTGTTCGTGACGGCCGGCACCGATTCGATCCTGAATGCGACGACGCCGTTGTGGACCGCGATCGTCGCATTCGCATGGCTGCGTACACCGCTGACGAGACCCCAGGCGATCGGCCTCGCGCTGGGCTTTGCCGGTGTCGTCGTGCTCGCCGGTTCCGCGGTCGGCGCCGGCACGCCCGGCGCACCGCGCGCGATCGCCGCCGCGATGCTCGCGACGCTGTCGTACGGGTTCGCCGCGCATTACTCGAAGCGCAAGCTGGCGAATGTCAGGCCGTTCGTGTCGGCGTTCGGCAGCCAGTTGTTCGCGACGGTCGCACTCGTGCCGCTCGCGCTGCCGATGTGGCCGCACGGCCCCGTTCACATGTCCGCATGGATCGCGGTGGTGCTGCTCGGCGCGATCTGCACGGCCGTCGCCTATCTGCTGTATTTCGGGCTGATCCGCAACGCGGGCGCGCAATATGCGGCGTCGGTCACGTTCCTGATCCCGATCTTCGGTGTCGTATGGGGCGCGATCTTCCTGCACGAGACGATCACCGTGCAGACGGTCGCCGGCTGCGCGATCATCCTGCTCGGCACCGCGCTCGCAACCGGTAAGCTCAAGGGGTTCGCAACCGCCGCCGTGCGCGGGTCACGCCAATAGATCGCGCGGGCCGTCGTCGCCACTGCCGATCTCGCTCGCGAGCCATTCGCGGAATGCGGCGATCTTCCACTCGTGCCGGCGCGCTTCGCTGCACACGACGTAATAGGACAGTTCGGTCGGCCAGGGCCGCGCGAGCACGCGCACCAGCCGGCCGGCCGCGACTTCGTCCCGCGCATAGATGTCGCGCACCAGCGCCATGCCCTGCCCGGCGACCGCCGCCTTGATCAGCAGCGCATCCTCGCTGAAGCTCGCGCCGCGCGGCGCACGGGCATCCTCGATTCCCTGCGCGCGCAGCCACAGCGCCCAGTCGGCGCGGTCCGCGTCCTGCAGCAGCGGATACGACAGGCAGTCGGCCGGCGTGGCGATCGGGCGGGCGGGATCGAGCAGTTGCGGGCTGCAGACGGGCCACAGCTCGGGTGTCCAGATGCGGAACGATGCATGCCCGGGATAATGGCCCAACCCGTGCCGGATCGCGACGTCGACATAGTCGCGACGCAGGTCGACCAGTTGCGCGCGTGTTTCGACGGTGATTTCGATTTCGGGGTATGCGGCATTGAACGCGCCGAGGCGCTGCACGAGCCACGTGTTCGCGAAGGAGGCGGTGGTCGTCACGGCGAGGCGGACGATGCGCCGATGGGCACCGTGCACGTTCGCCCATGCGGCCTCGATCTCGTTGAAGCCGCCGGCGAGCTGATCGAACAGCGCGCGGCCCGTGCCGGTCAGCTCGAGCTCGCGGCCGGTGCGCTCGAACAGGCGCACGGCAAGGCGATCCTCGAGATTGCGGACATGCTGGCTGACGGCGCCCGGCGAAATGCAGAGCTGGTCGGCCGCCTGCTTCATGCTGCCGCAGCGCGCCACTTCGACGAACGTGTGCAACGCGGCGAGGGGAAGTGACTTGGCCATTCGTGGATGCGGCGCCGGGCGGCGGCGGCGATGGGTCGGGAACGGGCGACGATTATCGCAGCAATTCCGTGCGGCCGGGATCGGCGGTGCGCAAGCGTTCCGGCCCGCGCGATACCCACGCGCTACCCGCGCGCAACCTGCCCTTCCCCGTGCTTCCTCAGCAAAAACGGGCGACCCGTTTCCGGTGCCGCCCGTTTTGCGTGACGCGCTGCGCGCGTCGGACGCTAGCGCGTCACGCCGCCAGCAACCCGTGCGGATCGATGACGAATTTGCGCGGTGCGCCGCCGTCGAACTTCTTGTAGCCTTCCGGCGCCTGGTCGAGCGAAATCACTTCGACGTTGACGATCTTCGCGATCGGCAGACGGTCGAACAGGATCGCCTGCATCAGGTTGCGGTTGTACTTTAGCACCGGCGTCTGACCCGTGAAGAACGAGTGCGACTTCGCCCAGCCGAGGCCGAAACGGATGCTCAGGCTGCCGTGCTGCGCGGCCTTGTCCTTCGCGCCCGGATCGTCCGTCACGTACAGGCCCGGGATGCCGATCGCACCGGCCGGCCGCGTGATTTCCATCAGCGAGTTCAGCACCGTGGCCGGAGCCTCTTCCGCGTGGCCCGACGAGCCGTGGCCGTGCGCCTCGAAGCCGACGCAGTCGACCGCGCAGTCGATCTCGGGCACGCCGAGAATCTGCTCGATCTGCTCGCCGAGCGACGCGTCCTTCGACAGGTCGACCGTCTCGAAACCCATCGCCTTCGCGTGCGCGAGGCGTTCCGCGTTCATGTCGCCGACGATCGTCACGGCCGCGCCGAGCAGGCGTGCCGATGCGGCCGCCGCCATCCCGACCGGGCCCGCGCCCGCGATATAGACCGTCGAGCCCGGCTTCACGCCCGCGCTCACCGCGCCGTGATAGCCGGTCGGCAGAATGTCGGACAGGCAGGTCAGGTCGCGGATCTTCGCCATCGCCTGGTCGCGGTCCGGGAATTTCAGCAGGTTGAAATCGGCATACGGCACGAGCACGTACTCGGCCTGGCCGCCGATCCAGCCGCCCATGTCGACGTAGCCATAGGCGCCGCCGGCACGCGACGGGTTCACGTTCAGGCACACACCCGTATGCGTGTCCTTGCACATCGCGCAGCGGCCGCAAGCGACGTTGAACGGCACCGATACGAGATCGCCGAGCTTCAGCGTTTCGACGTCGCGGCCGATCTCGACCACCTCGCCCGTGATTTCGTGACCGAGCACGAGGCCGACCGGCGCGGTCGTGCGGCCGCGCACCATGTGCTGGTCGGAACCGCAGATGTTCGTGCTGACCACTTTCAGGATCACACCGTGGCCGATCGCGCGGCCGCTCGGATCGACCATCTTCGGATAATCGATTTTCTGGACTTCGACCTGGCCCGGTCCAAGATAGACGACACCTCGATTGCTGCTCATCGTATTGTCTCCATGTCTCGTTGGTGGCGCCGCGGCGCGCCGGCGCCATCCGGCGCACGCGCAACGTGCTGTTCGAGAGTAGTCCCGGAGGCAGGGGCGCCGATGTCTCAAACGCGACACGCGTTTGAACGGCGCCGACATCGATGGCGGAAATACGAAAGTCGGGCGGGAACCGATGGAAAGGTTTCGCGGGCGGCGTGACGCGCGGGGGGCGGGCCGGTCGTCGCGATCGGCCGCCCCTCTCCCGGGCAGGCGCTACCCGCCCTGATTCTCGCGAATGATCGCGGCCGCCGCCGCTTCCGCGTCGCTCGCCACCCCGTCGTGCACGCGCGTGCTGACGGCCGGCGTCGGCGGCTCGCTGTCGAGCGCGTGGCCGTTGCGGTCGTGCGTGTCGACCGTGGCGCGCATCGACAGCCCGACGCGCAGCGGATGCGCGGCGAGATCGCGCGGCTCGAGCGCGATGACGACCGGCACGCGCTGCACGACCTTGATCCAGTTGCCGGCCGCGTTCTGCGACGGCAGCATCGAGAACGCGCTGCCCGTACCCGCCGAGAAGCCCTGCACACGGCCGCGATAGGTCACGCGCGAGCCGTAGAGATCCGACACGACCTCGACCGGCTGCCCGATGCGCATGTGGCGAATCTGCCCTTCCTTGAAATTCGCCTCGATCCACAGCTGGTTGAGCTGCACGATCGACATCAGCGGCACGCCGGGCCCGACCTGCTGGCCGACCTGCACCGAACGCTGCCCGATCGTGCCGTCGACGGGCGCGACGATCGTCGTGCGCTTCAGGTTGCGGTACGCGAGCTTGAACTGCGCGGCCGCCTGCACGACGGCCGGGTTTTCGTCGACGGGCAGCCTGGTGCCGAGCGCGCGCGCCGCGTCGAGCTGCGCCTGCGCGGCCGCGAGATTCGCCTGCGCACCGGCGACCGCCGCCCGTGCACGTGCGAGTTCCTCGGGGGCGACGATCTCGACCGACGCACCGGAGCGCGCGGCGAACGCGCGCTGCGCGAGCGACAGGTCGGCGCGTCGCGCGTTCACGGCCTCGACGTACATCGTGTTCGAGATCTTCGCGTTCGCGACCTGCCGCACGGCCTGTGCGAGCTGCGCCTTCGCCTGCGCGAACGCGACGGACGCCTCGGTGTCGTCGAGCTTCACGAGCGTCTGGCCGGCGCGCACGGCCTGCGTATCGGCGACCACGACGTCGGTCACCGATCCCGGGATCTGCGCGGCGACCTGCACGATGCTGCCGGCCACGTACGCATCGTCGGTGTCTTCGTAATAACGATCGCTCAGCAACCAGTATGCGATCCACGCAAGCGCGGCCACCAGCACGACCGCGAAGTACACGATGAAGCGCTTGCGACGCGTCGCGCGGCGCGCGTCGAGTGCAGGATCGTTCAGTGCGGCCGGCGGCGCGGCGGTATGTAGGTTGTCGTGGTGCATCAGTCGCTTTGCGTAACGATCAGACGATCGTGCTGGAACAGAGGGATCGGCGGCATGACCGACTGGCTCGGCGCCGGAGTCGCAGCCGCCGTGCGCGCGGGAACGGCGGTGCCGCGAGGCGTCGCGCCGACAGCCGGCGTGCGTGCCGCGTCGTCGCGTCGTGCGGCCGCGGTATCCGATGCGGCGACGACCTGCGGGACGGCCACGCTCCGCGCATGCGCATCGGCCGACGGCCCCGCCATCGATGTGCCCGCGTTCGCGGCGGATGCGGTCGTGGCGGTCGCAGCCGCCATCGCGCGTGCTGCGGGCGCTGCCGGTGCGACGGTCGACGCACCTCGTTTCGCCGCCCCGCTACGCGCCCGATGCGCGGCCGGCGCCTGCGCGACCGTCGCGCCCGCATCGAACCCGCCGCCCAACGCACCGACCAGCCCGACACGCAGCGTGCGCTGCCGGCCGAGCAGCGCGATCAACTGCGCGCGCTCGTCGATCAGCGTGAGATCCGCGACATCCACGTCCTTCTGCATCAGCACACCGCGCCGATGGCGGTCGGTCGCGATCTGCACGATCTTTTGCGCGGCCGCGACCGCATCCTGCTGCTGCGCGACGAGTGTCTGCGACGTCTGCAGCGACGTGACGAGTTGCGCGACCTGCCCGAGCGCATCGTCGACGGTCTTGTTGTACAGCCCGATCGCCACATCGGCCTGCGCGACGTCCGCACCGAGCTTCGCCTTCAGCCGGCCGCGATCGAAGACCGGCAGCGAGATCGCCGGGCCGACCGAACCGGCGAGCGCGTCGCGCGAGAACAGCGACGCGGGCGTCAGCGCGAACACGCCGCCGAGCGCAACGAGGTTCACGTCCGGATAGAACTGCGCGCGCGTCGATTCGGCATTCGCGAACGCGGCTTCGACGCGCAACCGCGCGGCGACGATGTCGGGCCGGCGGCCGAGGAGACCGGCCGGCAGCCGCGCGGGCAACGCGCCGCCGGCAAATGCGCCGACGCGCGGCCGCTGCAGCGCGAGCCCGCGCTCCGGGCCGCGGCCCGACAGCACGCCGAGCTGCAATTGCGCGAGCTTGATCTGCTCGTCGTTCTGCGCGATCTGCGCGAGCAGCTTGCTGCGCTTGATCGAGGCATCGCTCGCGTCGTATGCGTTGTCGAGCCCACGCGCGGTGCGCTCGCGCAGCACGGTCGTCACGCGCTGGCTCACCTTCAGCTTCTGCTGCAGCAGTTCCTGCATCGCATACGCCTGGTCGAGCTGGCAGTACACGGTGACGATCGCGACCGCCAGCGTGAGCCGCACCTGCTCGGCCTCGACCCGCGCCGCTTCACGCAGCGACATCAGGCTCTTCGTCGCGGCGCGGTTCTTGCCCCACAGGTCGAGCTGGTAGTTGAGCCCGACGAACACCGACGACGGCGATACGTTCGGATCGCCGAAGATCTCGACCGGCACGCGGTAGCCGCCGACCGACACGTTGGCGACGTCGTCGCCCGGCTTCGGCATCCGCGCGCGGCTGACCGTTGCGCCGGCCGTGCCCGTCAGCCCCGTCAACGAATCGAACTGCTGAAGCTGCGCCTGCGCGATCCGCAGCCGCGCCTGCGCAACCTGCAGGTCGGGGTTGTTCTGCGATGCCTCGGCGACCAGCGCATCGAGCTGCGGATCCCGCAACTGCTTCACCCAGTCAGGCGCGGGCCATGCGCCGTTCACGCCGGGGCCGGCCGTCTGCGCGAGCGCATCGTCGGCCGGCGCGTGCAACGACAGCGACGGCAGGAAGCCCGTCGGCACGCATCCGCCCAATGCCAGCGACACCGCCGCGGCACCGATCGCCGCGCCGCCCTTCATGCGGTGCGCCCAACCCGCCGCTTGTTTCACCCGCCGCATCTCGCTCCTCATCCCTGCTGAATGCGCTGCTCGACGCGCCGCGCACGCTCGGCCAGCCGTGGCCGCGTGCGCTCGAGCGGACCGAGCCGGCCGAACAGGCCGTCCGCGATGCCGAACAGGATGCCGGCGAGCTTCGCGCGCTTGTCGCGTTCGACGAGCGCGATCTGCACGACCTGCCACACGGTCAGCAGGTTCGGCACGATCGCCACCGGAAAGCGCAGCCCGTACTGCATCCCGAGCTGCACCGCATTGCGTGCGCTGTAGTAGCGCCGTTGCCACGAGTGATTCATCGACGTCATTTCGAACGGGCCGATCGCGTGACGCTGCTTCGCGCCGATCCGGTGCGGCAGCACCAGCGACGGCACGACATAAAGCGGCACGTTGCGCGCCAGTGCGCGAAAGCTGTACTCGGTGTCGACGTGATCGATGAACAGCGTCTCGTCGAAGCGGCCGAGCACGTCGAACGCATCGCGCGACACGACGCAGCCCGACGAGATCAGGAACGCGCAACGCTGCAGCGACGCGCCCGGCTCGATGCGCAAGCGGCGCAGCCCGATCCCGTTGGTCGAGAGTTCGGGCAGGAAACTGCGCGCGTTCTCGTCGAAAATGCGCGGGCCGGCCAGAAACGCGCGCCCCGCGAGCCCTGCGCAGACGTCGCGCATCGCCGGGAAATACGCGGCGGGCACGGACGAATCCTGGTCGAACAGCGCGACGGCATCGACGCGGTCGCGAAACAGCGCCGCGAGGCCCGCGTTGTACGCGCCGGCTATGCCGCCGCGATTGCCGTGATGCAGCAGCGCGATGCCTTCCCTATCGCACAGCGCGCGCGCCCGTGCATCGGGCTGCGGCGTGTTGTCGACGACGAGCAGCGCGTCGCACGCGTGCCGCCAGGTGCCGAGCGCGTCGAGCTGCGCGTCGCTCGGGTGATACAGGATCACGAGTGCGCCGAGTGTCGTCATGTTCCTCTCCTCAATGCCCGAACGACGCGGCCGCGCCACGCTTCGGCCGCGTCAGCCACATCATCGCCGCGAGTGCGAGACACGTCATGCTCGCCATCCAGAACATGTCGTTGGTCGCCATCATGTAGGCCTGCTGCATCACGACCTGGTGCAGCGTCGTCAGCTCGCGCACGCCGTCCACGCCCATCGCGTTCAGCGTGTGCACGAAGCGCTGCGTGTTCGCCGATGCGTGCGTGACGGATTGCGACACGACGTCGTAGTGATAGGTCGCGCGGTTGTCCCACAGCGTCACGCTCATCGCGGTGCCGAACGCGGCCGACAGCGTGCGCAGGAAGTTCGACAGGCTCGACGCGGCGGCAAGCCGGTCGTCCGGAATGCGCGACAGCGTTGCGGCCGTCAGCGGAATGAAGAAGCACGGCAGCCCGATCCCCTGGATCAACCCGGGCGCGGCGATCTGCGCGAACGTCATCTTCAGCGTGAAATGCGCATCCCACGCGAGCACGGCCGCGAACACGAGGAAGCCGAAGGTCGCGAGCACGCGCGCGTCGAAGCGATGCGCATGCAGCCCGACGAGGATCGAGAACACCAGCGCGAGCACGCCGAGCGACGCCGTCGCGAGCCCCGCGTGAAACGCGTTGTAGCCCATCACGGCCTGCATCCACAGCGGAAACACGACACCGACCACCGAGAAGCTCATCATCCCGAGCGAGATGATCAGCACGCAGAACGAGAACGTGCGATCGCGGAACAGGCTCAGGTCGACGACGGGATGCGCCTCGCCCGCCTCCCAGATCAGCAGCGACACGATCGCGAGCGCCGCGACCACCGCCAGCGTGACGATCAGCGGTGAACCGAACCAGCCGCGATCATGGCCGAGATCGAGCATCGCCTGCAGCGAGCCGACGCCGATCACGAGCAGCACGATGCCCGGCACGTCGATCGGGCCGGCCGTGCCGCGTTGCGCGTCGGGGCGCAACATCGCGGTGCAGACCGCGAACGAGAACAGCCCGATCGGCAGGTTGATCAGGAAGATCCACGGCCACGAGAAGTTGTCGACGATCCAGCCGCCGACCACCGGCCCGAAGATCGGCGCGAGCAGCACCGTCATCGCCCACAGCGCGAGCGCGATCGTGCGCTTGTCCGGCGGGAACGTGCGCAGCAGGATCGTCTGCGACAGCGGCACCATCGGCCCCGAGCACAGCCCCTGCAGCGCGCGGCAGATCACGAGCACGTGCAGGTCGCGCGCGAGCCCGCACAGCAGCGACGTCAGCGTGAACAGCAGCACCGCGCCGACGAACAGCCGCAGTTCGCCGACGCGGCGCGCGAGCCAGCCCGTCAGCGGCACCGCGATCGCGGCCGCGACCGAATACGAACTGATCACCCACGTGCCCTGGCTGTTCGAGACGCCGAGACTGCCGGAAATGGCCGGCACCGCGACGTTCGTCACGGTCGAGTCGAGCACCTCGATGAAGGTCGCGAGCGACAGCGCGAACGTCAGCAGCGCGAGCCGGATGCCGCGCACCGGCTGCGCGGCCGGTTCCGACGCCGGGGCCGGCGCATCGAACGCGGACGCCGCGACGGGCCCGTCGTGAAGCGGCGACGCGGTGCTCATGCGCCGGCCGCCGCGACAGCGGCCCGCGCGGTTGCCCGCGTGCGCTTCGGCGCGAACCGTTCGATGAAATCGGCGGCCGCGCGACAGCCGTCCGGCGCGGCGGCGAGCAGCGCACGGGCGCGCTCCGCATGCACCGCGAACGCGGGTTCGTCGAGCACGTGCGCGAGCGCCGCGCCGAGGCGCGCACCGTCGATCGGGCCGTCCACGCGCACGCCGCAGCCGCTCGCCGCGACGCGTTGCGCGTTGTCGAACTGGTCGTGCGCGAACGGCGTGACGACCTGGACGATCCCGGCTTCGAACGCGAGCGCCGCCGTGCCGATCCCGCCGTGATGCACGAGCGCGCGGCAGCGCGGCAGCAGCGTGCGCATCGGCACGAAACGGCGCACCAGCAACCGGTTGCCGTCCGGCGCCGCATCGTGCGGCGTCAGCAGGATCCCGCGCGCGCCGGTCGCGCGCAGCGCGTCCGCCACCGCGCGCGCATACGCCGCGTGATCGACGAGCGTCGAGCCGGCCGTGAACACGACGGGTGGCTCGCCGGCCGCAAGAAACGCATCGAGTTCCGCATCGTCGTCAGGCACCGCGATATCGTTGAACAGCGGAAAACCGCTTTGCAGATGATTCGACGGCCAGTCCGGCTGCGGCGGCGCGAACCAGCCGGGAAACAGGCACAGCACGCCGTCGGTGGAATGCAGCCAGCGGCCCAGCACGCGCCGCGCGGGCGCGAGCCCGAGATCGCGGCGCACCGCGTTGAGCGCGGGGCCGCATGTGCGATCGAGCACCTGGCGCTCGATCAGCGTCATCAGCGCCGTCTTCACGGGCAGCGGCCAACGCGCGGGAATCGTCAGGCGCGGGTGGGTCGGCGGCGCATGCGCGGACAGCAGCGTCGACGGCGACACCTGCACCGACACATACGGCGTGCCGTGCAGCTCCTGCATGAAGCGCGCGGAGAACGCCCACAGCGTGCCGACGAGCACCGTGTCGCCGTCGGCCAGCGCACGCAGCGCGTCGTAGTGCGGGCGCAGCGTCGGTGCGATCACCTGCCACAGCGTGCGAAACGACGTGCGCGAATCCCACAGCGCGGGGTTCGCCATCGCGGCCTCGTATTCGGCCGCGGTGCCGATCGGCACGAATTCGAACCCGCAATGGCGCACGGCCGCCTCGAACGGCGCGTGCGTGCAGAACACGACGTCGTGGCCGCGCGCCGCGAGCGTGCGCGCGACGCCGAGCAGCGGATACACGTCGCCCGCCGAGCCGATCGCGGTCACGATCATCTTCGCCATCGCGCGCCTCGCGGGGATCAGTAGAAGCCGGGAATCAGCGCCGCGACCTCGCGGCGGTACTGCGTGTATGCCGGCCCGAAATACCCGGTCAGCCAGCTTTCCTCGACACGCACCTTGTACGCGAGCGACGCGAACACGAGCAGCACGCCGATCGCGCCGCGCCATTCGCCGCCGATCAGCGCGGCACCGGCGAGCGCGATCAGGCAGCCCGTATAGATCGGGTGACGCACGAGCGCGTACGGCCCGGTGCGCACGAGTTCATGGTCTTCCTTCAGCGTGACCGACACGCTCCAGTTCGTGCCGAGATGCAGCCGCGCCCACACCGAGAACAGCAGGCCCGCGACCAGCACCGCGAGCCCGCACTGCGCCTGCAGGCCGAAGCGCTGCCAGTCGGGCACGAGTGCCTGCCACGACGGATCGGGCAGGATGATCAGCGCGCCGCCGACGATCAGCGGAATCGACTGCAGCGTGCGCGAGCGCGACGCTTCCTTGCGCACGGTCGCCTTCACGCCTTGCGAAGTGGCGATCCAGTAGGCGAGCCACGCGGCCCACGGAACGACGATGGCGATGGTCTGAACGATATTCACGGCTGGCCTGCCTCGTTGGGATGGGAATTCGGATGCGCGTTGCGTACCGGACGCACGGCGCGCGGCGTCACGACGACAGCGCGTGCATCGGCGCGGGCACGCACGCCTGCGCGGCGGCGAGCGCGATGCCGGGGGCGAGCGACGACTCGCCGCAGAAAAAGTCGAGCAGCGCCGCACGCGTGTATTCGCGCTGCGCGCGGCCTTCGATGTCGAGGAAGTGGCCGGCGTCCGGCACCGTCGCGAACCGCGCGCGCGGCACGTGCGCGCCGAGCTGGCGCACGTCGGCGGGCGTCGTGTATTCGTCACGCTCGCCGTTCAGGAACAGCAGCTCGCAGCCGATGTTCGAGAACTCGCTGAGGTAGCGCTCGGGCTGCAGCGACAGGATCTGGTCGACGTGGAACGCGACCTGGTCCTGTTCGTCGCGCGGCAGGCGCGTGAGATAGCGGTAGTTGTACAGCTTCATGATGCGCGGCAGGTAGCGGCCGACGGTGTCGTTCAGCAACTGCGCGGCCTTCAGGTTCTCGCCGGCCGCGATGTGGTCGCGGGCGCGCGTCACGTAGTCGACCATCGCGTCGTTCAGGAACGGCGAGAACGAGCAGATCGCCGCGCGCCGCACGCTCGGGCAGCCGCGCGCGAGCGCGAACAGCGACGCCACGCCGCCCCACGATACCGACACGAGGTAGGCCGGCGCGAAACGCTCGACCAGGTACTGCAGGATCGCGGCTTCGTCGTCTTTCGTCAGGATGAAGCAGCCCGGATTGTGCTGGCGCGACTGCCCCGCGTACGGCAGGTCGAAGCAGATCGTGTTCATCCGCTCGCCGAGATACTGGACGGTCTGCCCGAACGACGCGGTCGTCGCGAGCGCGCCGTTGACGAGCATCGCCGTGTCGAACGCCGGGTCGAACACGTTCCGTTCGACGTAGACCTTCAGACCATTCGGTAGCGGGACCACGTGTTTTTCGGTCAGCATCGTCGTTCTCCGGTGGATGCGGCGTCTCGACGTCGCGGCATGCTGCAGGTGCGCAATGGCTGCGCCGGTTTTCGCGCGCAATCCGAATCGCGCGGTTGGCCAATGCGCCGCGGCAATACCGGCGGCATCGATTCATTCCTCGTAGTGCGGCGCCATACTAATACGGACAATATTACTGACTCAAGTCATTCCAACGATACCCTCTACTCTGTCAGGAAATACCGCCGCTTCAAATTATTCCGTCATTTTTTATGGTAAGCGGAATCCTTTCGAGGGTGACCGCAATCGTTTGCGGAGCGCCGGCCCAAGCCCGCCTTACCATGCATTATTCATTGCAAATCAATGACTTGATCCGTTTCATTCGCTTATTTCAAACGGATTTTCATGAATGAATCGTGACGTCGTTTCTTCGTCCGACTTCGATATTTCACCGAATATCACATAGCTCAATATTCTTTCATTTCGCAATCGCTTCGGCACCCGTAACGATTAACCGGATTGATTGCCTAATTCAGAAAGCGTTTTAAACAAACTTCTGTTTTCTTAACCATCTTTCGATTATTTTTCCGCACCTGCACAACGCTCGGCCGACTGCCCTTTCGTCTGCCCGGCACCCGTCGTCACCATCAGACCCCGATTTTTTATTGATTGAACGATCAATAAAAAACCGCTAAGCTCTCGACTTCCATGGACGGCCCGTCCGGGCGAAGGGAGTCGCGATGCCGAAAGTCGGAATGCGGGAGATTCGCCGCGCACAGTTGATCGACGCCACGCTGCGTTCGATCGACGAAGCGGGCCTGCCCGGCACGACGCTCGCGTCCGTCGCGCAGCGCGCGAACATCTCGACGGGTATCGTCAGCCACTACTTCGGCGACAAGGACGGCCTGCTCGAAGCGACGATGCGGCACGTGCTGCGCGACCTGTGGTCGGCCACCACGCGCCGCCGCGTGGCGGCACGCAAGGACCCGCGCTCGCGGCTGCGCGCGATCGTCGCCGCGAACTTCGACGACACACAGGTGAGCGCGCCCGTCATGAAGACGTGGCTCGCGTTCTGGTCGCAGAGCATGCACGACCCGATGCTCAAGCGCCTGCAGCACGTCAACACGCGGCGCCTCCATTCGAACCTGTGCGCGGAATTCGCGAAGGCGTTGCCGCGTACGCAAGCGCGCGAAGCCGCCAGCGGCCTCGCCGCGCTGATCGACGGCCTGTGGCTGCGCGGCGCACTCGCCGGCGGCCCGATCGACACCCGGGCTGCATTGAAGCTCGCCCACGATTACATCGACCTGCTGCTCGCGTCCGACTGACGCGCGACGCAGTCGCCCTCAAGGAGATCCTCATGTCCGTATTCGGTTTGCAGCGCCTCTACATCGGTGGCGGTTACGTCGACGCCACGAGCGGCAAGACTTTCGACACCTTCGATCCCGCCACCGGCGAACTGCTCGCGCAGGTGCAGCAGGCCAGCGCGGCCGACGTCGATCGCGCGGTTGCATCCGCGCAGGAAGGCCAGCGTGAATGGGCCGCGATGACCGCGATGCAGCGCTCGCGCATCCTGCGCCGCGCGGTCGACCTGCTGCGCGAGCGCAACGACGAGCTCGCGGCGCTGGAAACGCGCGACACGGGCAAGCCGATCGCCGAGACGCTCGCGGTCGACATCGTCACCGGCGCGGACGTGATCGAGTACTACGCGGGCCTCGCCACCGCGATCGAAGGGCTGCAGGTGCCGCTGCGCGCCGAATCGTTCGTCTACACGCGGCGCGAGCCGCTCGGCGTGTGCGCGGGCATCGGCGCATGGAACTACCCGATCCAGATCGCGTGCTGGAAGACGGCACCCGCGCTCGCGGCCGGCAACGCGATGGTGTTCAAGCCGAGCGAAGTCACGCCGCTCACCGCGCTGAAGCTCGCGGAGATCTACACGGAAGCCGGTGTGCCGGCCGGCGTGTTCAACGTCGTGCAGGGCGACGGCTCGGTCGGCGCGCTGCTGACGGGTCATCCGGACATCGCGAAGGTGTCGTTCACGGGCGGCGTCGAGACGGGCAAGAAGGTGATGTCGCTGGCCGGCGCATCGTCGCTGAAGGAAGTGACGATGGAGCTCGGAGGCAAGTCGCCGCTGATCGTGTTCGACGATGCGGATCTCGACCGTGCGGCCGACATCGCGGTCACCGCCAACTTCTTCAGCTCGGGCCAGGTCTGCACCAACGGCACGCGCGTGTTCGTGCACCGTTCGGTCAAGGACGCGTTCACGCAGAAGGTGCTCGAACGCGTGAAGCGCATCCGCGTGGGCAAGCCGACCGACGCCGACACCAACTTCGGCCCGCTCGTATCGGCCGCGCAGCTCGACAAGGTGCTCGGCTTCATCGAAAGCGGCAAGGCCGAAGGCGCGAAGCTGCTCGCGGGCGGCACGCGCCTGACGGACGGCCACTTCGGCGGCGGCCAGTACGTCGCGCCGACCGTGTTCGGCGATTGCCGCGACGACATGAAGATCGTCCGCGAGGAAATCTTCGGGCCGGTGATGAGCATCCTCGATTTCGAATCGGAAGACGAAGTGATCGCCCGCGCGAACGACACGCACTACGGGCTCGCCGCCGGCGTGGTGACGGAGAACCTGTCGCGCGCGCACCGCACGATCCATCGCCTCGAAGCCGGCATCTGCTGGATCAACACGTGGGGCGAATCGCCGGCCGAGATGCCGGTTGGCGGATACAAGCAATCCGGTGTCGGACGCGAGAACGGCATCACGACGCTCGAGCACTACACTCGAATCAAGTCGGTACAGGTCGAGCTCGGCCGCTACAACCCGGTGTTTTAAGGATCACGAAAGGAGATTGACCGTCATGACGACACGCGAATACGACTACATCATCTGCGGCGCGGGTTCCGCGGGCAACGTGCTCGCAACGCGCCTGACGGAAGATCCGGACGTGACGGTGCTGCTGCTCGAAGCGGGCGGCCCCGACTACCGCTTCGACTTCCGCACGCAGATGCCGGCGGCGCTCGCCTATCCGCTGCAGGGCCGCCGCTACAACTGGGCGTACGAAACCGACCCCGAGCCGCACATGGACAACCGCCGGATGGAATGCGGGCGCGGCAAGGGGCTCGGCGGCTCGTCGCTGATCAACGGGATGTGCTACATCCGCGGCAACGCGCTCGACTACGACAACTGGTCGACGCACAAGGGCCTCGAGAACTGGACGTATCTCGACTGCCTGCCGTACTTCAAGAAAGCCGAGACGCGCGACGTCGGCCCGAACGACTATCACGGCGGCAGCGGCCCCGTGTCGGTCACGACCAGCAAGCCGGGCGTGAATCCGCTGTTCGAGGCGATGGTCGACGCGGGTGTGCAGGCCGGTTATCCGCGCACCGACGACCTGAACGGCTATCAGCAGGAAGGCTTCGGGCCGATGGACCGCACCGTCACGCCGAAGGGCCGCCGGGCGAGCACCGCGCGCGGCTACCTCGACCAGGCGCGTGCACGGCCGAACCTCGAGATCGTCACGCATGCGCTCGCTGACCGCATCCTGTTCGACGGCAAGCGCGCATCGGGCGTCACGTACCTGCGCGGCAACGAACGGGCGACCGCGCATGCGCGCCGCGAAGTGCTCGTGTGCAGCGGCGCGATCGCGTCCCCGCAATTGCTGCAGCGCTCGGGCGTCGGCCCCGGCGCGTGGCTGAAGGCGCTCGACATTCCCGTCGTGCTCGACCTGCCCGGCGTCGGCCAGAACCTGCAGGATCACCTGGAGATGTACATCCAGTACGAGTGCAAGGAGCCCGTCTCCCTGTACCCGGCGCTGAAGTGGTGGAACCAGCCGAAGATCGGCCTCGAATGGATGCTGAACGGTACGGGCCTCGGCGCGAGCAACCATTTCGAGGCGGGCGGCTTCATCCGCACGCGCGACGACGACCTGTGGCCGAACATCCAGTATCACTTCCTGCCGGTGGCGATCAACTACAACGGCTCGAACGCGATCGAGATGCACGGCTTCCAGGCGCACGTCGGCTCGATGCGCTCGCCGAGCCGCGGCCGCGTGAAGCTGCGCTCGCGCGATCCGAACCAGCATCCGAGCATCCTGTTCAACTACATGGCCGAAGCGCTCGACTGGCGCGAGTTCCGCGATGCGATCCGCGCGACGCGTGAAATCATGCGGCAGCCGGCGCTCGACCGCTATCGCGGCCGCGAACTGAACCCGGGCGCGGACTGCAAGACCGACAAGGAACTCGACGCGTTCGTGCGGGCCCGCGCGGAAACCGCGTTCCATCCGTCGTGCTCGTGCAAGATGGGTTACGACGATATGGCGGTGGTCGACGAAGCAGGCCGCGTGCACGGGCTGGAAGGGCTGCGCGTGGTCGATGCGTCGATCATGCCGATCATCACGACCGGCAACCTCAATGCGCCGACGATCATGATCGCGGAGAAAATCGCGGACAAGATTCGTGGCAAGCAACCGCTCGCGCGTGTCGACGTGCCCTATTTCGTCGCGAACGGGGCGATGGCGCGGAATGTCGCGAAGGCCGTGCGGCAGCCGGAGACGGTTTGACGACGGCGGACGCACTGCCCGCTCATCAATATACTGACGAAGCGCCGCCGACAGGGATTGTCGGCGGCGTATTTACGTGCATCCTCACCGGTGAGCGCGACCCACCGGAGCCTGGCGAAGCAGGGCAACGTTCTCGTTGATGCGGCCCTGGATCGTGCGCAGGGTATCTCGAGTAATGATCCGCGGGTACATGTTCTCGGCCATGCCCGAGAATTGACCGGCCACTTCGCAAATGTCGTCGATCATCCTGCCGGCAACGTCCTGGGGCACTTCGGCTTCCTCGGCAAGCCGAAGCATGTGCGTGCGGGAAATCTCCAGTGCCTCCCCCATCACGTCCATCTGGTGATATCCACCGGGCCCCTCGCAGAAGGTCACATCGTAGGCCGGCGCCAGTTTCCACTGACCATGTGGCGCCATGACGTAGGCGAAGTTCTTGGGATGGTCGTCGCGGTTGTTGAACGCGACGTTGAAGACGGCGCGCTCGAAGGCCCTCCTCATCTCTCGCACGTCGTTGGTACAGATCCGGGTCGCCCGCAAGAAGTTGAGGTAGTCCAGCGAACCCGCATGCCGGTAATCGGCCCCCGTAAACGCCGCGAGACTCTGCATGGGGACACGCGATCCCTCATGCCGATCAAAGCGCTTGCTGGCGAACGCCGCCAGCCCATTGGGCAAACTGAAGTACTGCGTGTCCGGAGTCTCGATGCCACATCTGCGCAGACATTCGGCGTAGACCATCTCGATGGCGCACACCTCGGCGTGCTCGTCTCTTGCGGGGAACTTGACCAGCCAGGCTTCGAAGCCCGGTGTGGCGGCCGTGGTCAACCCGCCGGTTTGCGGATCGCGATAGATCAGGACCTTGGGCCGTGCACCTTGGGGCGAGCCGCCCACCCGCAGCAACGTCTGCAGGAACTCACCCCCTTCACCATGGAGCACGTCCTGAATTTCGGCAGCAAGCTGTTCCAGCGGGATGTGGGCGTCCGGCGCTTCCCCTTCGGGTGCGACGGGTTCGAACGCCATGGCCCCCATCGCGTTGCTGCCGATATACGCCAACCGCTCCAGGGCGCCAATGCGCGCCGTGTTGAGCCCACGGCGCCGGAACATACGGTCCATCAGCAGCATGCCCCACCCGTCCGGCAACGCGTCATAGACAGGCCCCGGCAGTTGCAATTGATGAACCGGGAAATCTCGCCGCAACCGGGGACCCTCCAGCGGCAATGTGTACAAAGACAGCTCCAGGCCCCTCTGCCTCGCCTCGTTGCTGTACTCGAACACGATCAGCGGGCGACCGGTCAGCGCAGTCGTGGAGACCAGCGTGCCCCAAAGCCACCGCTCCCCCCAGCCCTCATAGAAAACATTCACTTGTTCAGGCATCGCCGGATTTCCTCCTCGTACGGAGGCGCTTGGCTGATTTCTCGTAGCGCAGAATGTCCTCGATGCTGTCCAGCTTTGGCTGGAACAGGCCTTCGAGCTCCTTGATCCGGCCGAGCGCCATCGCCACCCGGACCACGGCCTCGAAGCCGACATTGCGCCCGGCCTCCAGGTTCGACACGGTGTTGGTCGCGATGCCGGCACGCCCCGCAAGATCCGACTGCGTCATGCCCGCAGCCAGACGCTCGGTGCGCAGGCGCTCGCAGAGTCGCTTGACGACCTCGCTCGGCTTGCTGAAGCTTAAATCCAACATAGTGCGTCTTACACCCTTTCCATGCCGGTTAACACCCAAAATTATAGAATTAACGCCACCTTGGCTCAAGGAGGTTAATTCTTTAATTCTGCGTTTTATCGGCAAAATTACCAGCTTAGCCACAGTATGTTGGATTTAAGTGGCTTCCCCTCAAAGATGCGGTCGATCAGATCGCCCCGCGGCTGCGCGAACGATCCGGGGCAGTGCAAAGGCCGGATTCCGTGTTGCACGGGTGCACGGCCTTGTTCGCGCCTCTTCGAGGATCGTGGCGGAGCCGACCGGCTGCTTGGGCTTTGCTGCAGCTCGTGGGTGAAGAGCCGGCTGCATGCCGGGAGAGTCGGCTTTCTGCTGCTGCAGCGAAGACGAGCGCCGAGCGCTACGGTGACGTCGGGAGCTGGTCCTCGCAGGTCGGGCTCAGCCGCTATTGACCTCCTGCCGCAACCGCTCGACATCCACGCGCTTCAGATAGTTCGTGATGTTCTGCCAGATCGGATGGAACCCGTAGCCGCCATGCTGCAGCTCGTCGAGCGCCTGCTCGCGCGTCCAGCCCTGGTACACCATCCGGTACAACGCCGACACGAGGCCGGTACGATCGGCGCCGTGCTGGCAGTGGATCAGCACCGGGCCGTCCTGGTCGGCCGTACGCAGCGCCTTCAGCGCCGCGACCATGTCTTCGTCGCGGATGTCCCAGGTGTTGATCCGGATGCGCTGCATCTTGATCTGCGTGCCGGCCAGGATGCTGTCGTCCGCGTGAAACGAACGGAAGCTGATGACCTTGCGAATGCCGAGCTTCTGCAGTTCCGGCACATCCGCGCGCGACAGCTGCGCACTGCGGTACAGCGTCGGCGTGATGCGATGCAGGTTGTTCACATGCGCATCGGTCACGCCCTGCGCCCATTTGATCGGCCTCGGCCGGGCGGACACCTCGGAGGCCGGGTCCGCATGGGCCGGTTGCACGAGCCCGGCGAGCGTGACGGAGAGCGCGGCGATGAAGGCGAGTTTCATGTCGGGTCGGGGATCAGTAAAACGCGCGCTTGCGCTCGCGGGAAAGAATGAACAGCACGATCGCGGCGGCGCTCATCGTCCAGTAGTCGGTCGGTGCCACGCCGAACCAGTGGATATGCCACGGCACGTTGGCGGGATTGAAGCGGGCGAGACCGTAGGCCGGATTCAGCACGAACCACAGGAAATCCTCGGTCAGCCAGAACACCATGATGCACGCGACGATCCGCGCTTCGATGCGCCACGACCACCGTCGGTTGAACACGGCCGGCCAGTGAAAGAACAGCGCGACGAACGGGAAGACCCACGCGTGGTAGCCGGTCATCGGCCGCCCGCCCCAGAAGATGTCGAGCAGCCAGTGATGCTCGATGCGCCACGTCGGCAGGTTGGCCGCCCAGCCCGCGCTGCCTTCGATCTGGATCTCCACGTTCGCGAAGAAATACGCGAGCAACACGACCCATGCAACGACAAACAGCGTATGGCGCGTCGGCACGAAGCGCGCGACGCTCATGCGGCGGGCTCCAGGCCCAGCACGCGATCGAGCACGAAGCGGCCGGCGAGCGGCCGGCCGAGCGGCGCGAGGCGGCGGCGCATGTCGGCGAGACGCTCCGGCGCCTGCAGCAGCGCGCGGATCCGGTAGACGAGCGCGTCGTCGTCGATCGCCTTCAGCGCGACACCCTGTTCGAGCAGGAAATCCGCATTGCGCTCTTCCTGGCCCGGAATCGGCGAGTTGACGATCATCGGCAACTGCATCGCGAGACATTCGGACGTCGTCAGGCCGCCCGGCTTCGTGATGACGAGGTCGGCGCAGGCCATCAGGCGCTCGACCTGCTGCGTGAAGCCCTGCGGAAACAACCGGCCCGGATGCTGCGCGGCGAGCGCCTGCAGCGACGCGAGCATCGCCTGGTTCTTGCCGGCCAGCGCGATCAGCTGGAAGTCGGCGTCCATCCCGAGCAGGCGCGCCGCCAGCACGTCGAGCCCGCCGAGGCCCGCGCCGCCGGACATCATCAGGAAGGTCGGGCGCGCGGGATCGAGGCCGTACTCGGCCGCGCAGGCCGCGCGATCGAGCGGCTGGCCGAACGCCGGCATGATCGGGATGCCGCTGACGTGCACTGTTTCAGGCGCCATGCCGCGCGCATGCATGCGCCACGCGATCTCGTCGTTGGCCGCGAAATAACCGCGCATGTTCGGCACGACCCACATGCTGTGCAGGTCGAAATCGGTGACCTGCACCCACACCGGCGTGTCGACGCGCGCCTTGCGGATCTCGCGCGACAGCAGCTCGGCCGGCAGGAAGTGCGTGCAGATGATCGCGTCCGGGCGCTGGCGTTCGATCTCCGCGAGCAGCGCCCGGCAATTGAGCCGCTCGATCGCGCGCCGGATCTTCTGCGACGGGGCGGCGGGATCGACTTCGTCCGTCTTCTGGTACAGGTAGCCCCACAGCGCCGGCTGGCTGCTGACGAGCTTGATGTAGAGATCGGTGTACAGCTTGCGGAAGCCGGTGGACACGAAATCCATCACGTCCAGGTGGGTGGCGTCGATGCCGGCGGGATGATGGTCGGCGAATGCGCGGATCGCTTCGGCCGCTCGGGTATGGCCGGCGCCGGCGCTGACGCTCAGGAGGAGGATCTTCTTGTTTTGCTTTGACATCTGACTGACCGTTTCGATAAAGGTGGTCGGAACGCGGGTTCGCGGCGGCGCTCTCACACGGCGGCTGTTTGCGTCCGGCTTACAGCAAGCTTGGCAATTCTTCGGCGACGCGGGCGGGCTGTGACGTCGAAGCGGTCGCCGGCATCGTCTGCGGAATCATACTGCGTTCGGGCGATGGCGCCGGAATCGGGGGGCGCAGGCGGGATGGATGGTGCGGTGTGCGGCCAGTGTGGACTGGTGACGGCATGACGGCTCGGCGCGCTGCCGCCCGATGCCCGTTCGCGTGAGCGAACGGGGTCCGGCATGGCGCGCGAATCAGGATGCGCGTACGCGAATCGTTTGGCATCCTTGCGGATTACTTCGAAAGAGGCTTCGGAAAAGCTGGCGCGTCAGCCGGCCTTGCCCCCTTGCTCGTGGAATCAGGGCGCTACACCGGCCCGCTTCCGCATCCGCTTCCCGCGGACGATCGGATTCCATCGCGATGTCAGGCTCATTGCGCCACGCAGGTGATCGAACGCGATGTCCTCCTTCGGCCCGAAGCGATCGACTGCCGGCCACGCGAGCACGTGATCGAGCCACGCCTGCCACTCGTCGCCATGAAAGCGGCGACCGATTTCGCGCACGACGTCCGGCGCTTCGATCACGATGCCCGCCAGCGCGTAGTAAGCCCAAAAGCTGCCCGCACCGACGAGTCGATCCAGCCTGCATACGGATAACGCCGCGAGCAGCCCGTCCACCGACGCGAGATCGGCGCGATGCGTGCGGATCGCCCGCGCGACGAGGTTGTGCTCACCGCCATACGCGGCAATGGAGATCCCGTTGCCGGCAGCGAGCACGGCCGAGAACGTCACGAGCGCAGCCATCTCGTCGATGCGCGATGCATCGTCACGCGGCCCGCATACATGCAGCACGATCGCGTCGATGACGGCGCCCGGCAGGGTCGACGTTTCTCCGCTCGCCGCCGCGATGACGGCGAGCCTGTCTCTCAGGTTCTTCGCAGGCAGCGTGTCGCCCTGCACGCCCGTCTCATGTGCGGTGCATGTGCCGGCATCCCCCCCGCTGCATTCGAGACCGCCGGCAATCCGCTCGAGTGCGGCCCAGCCGACATCGGGATCGTCGAATGCGCACGCATCGATCACGCCGTGCGCGGTGTCGAACACGGCTCGCGAGCCGGGACAACTGCGTTCGGCTTCGGCGAGCTGCTGCATCGAAGGCACATGCGAGCATGCGCCGTGCGGGTCGGTCAGGTCGCATGCACAGGCGCTGCCGTCCGATACGATCCACGGCGCGAGCCCGTGAAGCACGGCCGTTGCGTCACGAGACAGATTCGCGCCTGTCCGCATGCGTATCGCCTGCGACGCGGCGACGGTTGTGTCGCCGGCGTCGGCCGCCATCGCGACGCAAGCGGCAGCGTCGAGATGTTCGATCAGGTACTGCAGCCACGCGGCCGTGCGCAGCCGGTCAGGCGTCGCGCCGCGGGCATCGCCATACTTTGCTGGATCGGTAAGCATGGGTCTTCCGGGATAGTTCTGGCCAATTTGGAATAGTGGTAATTCAGTCGAATCGGATGGCGCGGTACGCCGTACCGATCCTGCAACGCCACACGCATCGGATCGCGATACGTGCGGCCAGCCTGTCGTCACGCGGATACGGAAGACGGCTCGAGCGCATCGACGAAGCGGCAACCCGTGTACATCCCGCACGGCCTTCGTGAACGGCGAGTTCCCCGCTTCGACTCTCGACGCTTACTGCACGTGGAACTTCGGCGACGTCATGATCCAGCCGTTCACCGTGCAATCCGGCGTCAGCACGGCGTTGTTGAGCGTCAGCCGCGAGTCCGGATCACTCCACGCCGTCGTGACCTTGCTCGGTCCGCAAGTACCGAGCACCCGCATGTCCAGCTTCACGTTGTCGATCGACACTTGCGTCGTGCTGCCCACGTTTCCCGTCCATGGCGCCGCACTGCTCGCGCTACCGGTGAACAACACGCACAATGTGCCGCCGGTGAACTGGGTCGACGTGATGTTGATGGTGCCGGTCGGCGTGACCGTGCCGTTGACCGTCGTCGTACAGGAGATCGGACTGAACGCTCCCTTCTGGACCGACGTGAGCCCCGACGCGGAAAACGGCTCGCCGTTCGGATTCATCGGCTGGCCGTCCACGCGCGAAACGGTCACAGCAAAAGCAGGCGCGGCCGAACCCGCGGTGAATGCCACTGCAGCAACAAGCGATGCAATTTGACGAATGTTCATCTGTACGGCCTCTCTCTTGATATATGGCGGCCTTACACGAGAAACGCGACCGCTCTGCCGAATGAATCCGGCCGCCGCGCCCATGCACGCGACGGCACGAGCCCATCGAAACCGCGAATACCCGCCGCACCTGTCGCACGGCCCTCGCGCGCGGCGGGTACCCGCTTCGATCCGCGACGCTTACTGCACGTGGAACTTCGGCGACGTCAGCACCGTGCCGCCCACCGTGCAATCCGGCGTCAGCGTGGCGTTATTGAACGTCAGCGAAGAGTTCGTATCGCTCCACGTCGTGACAACCTTGCTCGGCCCGCAGGTGCCGAGCAGCGTGACGTTCACCTTCACGTTGTTGATCGACAATTGCGTCGTGCTGTCGGCCTGCCCCGTCCACGGCGACGTGCTGCTCGCGCTGCCGTTGATCAACGAGCATGTCGCGCCGCCCGAGAACGTCGTCGACGTGATGTTGACGATGCCGGTCGACGTGATCGTGCCGTTGAACGTCGCGGTACAGCCTGCGCTGATCGCGCCCTTGCTGAGGTTCGTGAGCCCGGTCGCCGAGAACGGCTCGCCATTCGGGTTCATCGGCTGACCATCAGCCCGCGAAACGGTGACTGCGAAAGCAGGCGCGGCGGAAACCGCGGTGAAAGCCACTGCAGCAACAAGCGATACGATTTTGCGAATGCTCATTTGAACTGCCCCCTCTCTTCACAAATGGCGGCACGCCGCCAGGAACGCGACCGCCCGGCCGGATCGTTCCGGCCCGACGGTCGCAGGAAGCCGCCGGTGCGCGTCATGCGCGCCGGACGGCTCAGAACTTGTAGGAAATCCCGACGAACGTGATCAGCGGATCCGCCTTCAACCGTGTGCGCGTGGTGGCGAGCGTCGAACCGTCGGCCGCCTTGATCACGAGCGACGAGTAGGTCTTCAGCGGCATGTACGTCAGCGTCGCCGTCAGCCCCCAGTGCTTGTCGATCGCGTAGCTCGCGCCCACGTTGTAGACCGGCGTGAACGACGACGACGCCTTGCCCTCGACCGACGTCGGCCCCGGCTTGCCGGCGCCCGCCGCGAGCACGCTGCCGAGGTTTTCGTTGATGTCCTTCGCGAAGTTGCCGTTCAGTTCGATGTTGCTGAACCAGCTGTAGGCCACGCCGATCCCGACGAACGGGCGGAACTTCGCCGTCGGCGAATTGAAGTAGTACTGCAGAATGATCGTCGGGCTCCACTGCCTTGCGTTCTTCACGGCCGGCTGGTTGGCCGGGTTGTCCATGTTGACGCTGCCCAGCGCGCCGGACGGCCCGGGCGGCCTGATCGTGCCGTGCCCGGTCAGCGTGAACTCCGGCGGCACGCCGAGCACCGACGTCACCGCGATGTGGTCGGTAAAGAAGTGCGTGAGCGTCAGGCCGACCGTATCGGCGTTGTTGACAGTCAGGCTCGTGCCCGGCGACGTGAACGACCCGGGAAGGCGCAGCGGCCCGTTGATCGGCATGCCGGCGAGATTCGTCGTGAGCCCGTTGGTCGAATCCTGCGGCATGATGTGCAACCAGCCCAGCGTCGCGACGTTGTCGCCCGCCTGCTGGGCCGATGCGAGCGTCGATATGCCTGCGACGACACCCGCGACAATCAGCTTCTTCATGAAGTCTCCTTCTCGTTCTGTCCGGGCGCCGCGCCCCTTCGCGCGGCGCCGCCGTGTCTCCATCCGGGCTTGCGTCACTGCACGAAGGCGCCGACCGTGAAGTACGGATTACTCGTATCGTTCATGTCGAGGAACCCGAACACGCCGCCGGTGAACACGAACTTGCCGGTCGCGGGCCCCGACGCCGCATCCGCATGCACGGTCGTGACGACACCCGGCACCTTCTGCGTGAAATCGAGGTTCAGTGCACGCGTGAGCGCGGCCTGCGACGCGTTGAACGGATCGAGCAGCGTGGCCTGCGCGCCGACGAGCGCGGTCGCGCGGTAGTTGAACGCGCTGTCGACACCCGTGTACTCGCCGTTCTGCGAGCCTTGCGTGATCGCCGTCTGCGGGCTCAGGAACGAGATGCCCGATTCGTCGTCCGCGCTCGGCGAGCCCTGCGTCAGGTCCGCATTCGCCGCGCCGGTGCGGATGAAGATCGGCACGAGCTGGTTGCGCAGCTTGCCGACGATCAGGATCCCCTTGCCGGCCTTCGCGGGATCGACCGCCGCGAGCGTCGGCGGAATCTGCGGCAGGTAGTTGAGCGACTGGAACGCCGGCGCATCCGGACGCAGCGTGAACGGCTGGTTCACGGTCGCGCTCGACGCGAGCGGCTGCCCGCCGTTCTTCTTGCCGAAGTTGTCGGTCTCGACGTAGCTGCCGTCCGCGTTGATCGTCACCTGCTGGTCGAGCGCCACCGGCTGGAAGCTTTGCGACGGCACCTGGTGGTAGCCGAGCTGGTTGTACTTCCCGGCGATCTTCGTCAGGTCGGTTTCCAGCGACGAGAAGCTGATGAACGGGTAGTACGGGAACGTCGTCTTCGGGATCTTGCCGACGCCGATCACGCCGTCGAACTGGATCGTCGCGCCGGGGATCGCGCCGCCCAGCACGCCTTCGCCGAGGAACAGCCGCGCGGGCCGGCTCGGGTCGAGGCTCGCGTTCTGCATCCGGAACGTGCACTGGTTCAGCTTCACCGTCGGCAGCCCCGTCTCGTCGGCCAGCGTGCCGTCGACCACATTGGCGGGCGCAGTATCGCGCGTCGGCTGCACGGTGCCCGTCGTGGTCGGCACCGGCGACGCAAGATAGGTCATCCGGTACGTCATCTTCGTCGTGTCGAGCTGCACCTTCACGAGTTCGCCCGATCCCGAGCCGCCGATGAACACCGTGTTGTAGTCGATCGTCTGCGGGCACAGCCGGACCACCGGCGCGGGCGGCGGGTCGCCGTCTCCGCCGCACGCAGCCAGCACGGGCGCGAGCGATGCAGCGGCCATCCATTGCTTCACATTCATAGGAATCCTCTTGAAATTCGATTCGCCGGCGGCGACGCATGCGCCGCCGGTGTTACGTGTTCAATACAGGGTTACTGGACGAACGCGCCGACCGTGAAGAACGGGTTGACCTGGCTGTTGTTGACGACCATCGCGTAGACATTGCCGGCCGTCACGAGCCAGCCCGTGTCGCCCTTCTTGAAGATCGCCACGTTGCCGCTCGCGCCCTTCGCGTTGAAGTCCTGCGTGGCCGTGACCTTGATCTTGCCGGGCGTCGCCTGCGTGTAGTCGAGCCCGAACTGCGAGGTCACCCCCGACGTCTGCGGATCGATGAACGCCGCGGTACTGCCCTGGAACAGCGTGGACGTATAGTTCGCGGCCATCGTCGAGACGGCCGTGCCGTCATCGCAACTGCCTGCTACCGAATAGAAGGTGTTATTGGTGAAGACACCGGGCAGGTCTGGGTGCGGAATGTTCGGGTTGAAGCTCGGCCCCGGCGACGTCACCTTGTTCGCCTGGCCGCTGGATGTCACAACGCCGCATGCGGATGCGCTGGTCGCACCGATATATCCCCCCTTCAGGGAGTTCGCGGCAATCGCTTTCGTCGACGCCAGCATCGAGATGCCGACTTCGGCATCGGCGACCGATGCGAACAGATTGACCGTATCGACGTGCGTATAGCCGACACGAATCACGATCGGCACAAGTACGCCGTTCAGCCTGCCGACGATCATGATGCCTTTCGCCTGACTCGGTGCAATGATCAGCGTCGAGCCCTGCCCCGCGATCGGATACCCCTGCCCCACCGGATTGCTCACGAATACATTGTCTGCCGATCCGTCCGCGTTCTTGCGCTGCGCCCACGGCGTCCCGGTCGTCTGACACGAGTAGTCGCTGCCCTGCGTGATAGAACACGAACCGTCCGCATTGAACGTCTGATTCCAGTTGACGACGTCGGGCTCCCAGCCGACCGGCCCGGTCGGGCTCTGACCATCACCGCCGATCGGCGACAGATGGATGCCGACCTCGTTGTAGTTGCCCGCCACTTTCGTGAAGTCGGTTTCGGTGTCGGTGAAGCCGATGAACGGATAGAAATCGAAGGTGCGCGACGGTACGACGCCGAGCGTGATGCCCGGGAGCAGCGGGATACCGGCGAACGCAATCGTCGCCCCCGGAATCCCGCCGCCCACCACGCCATTGCCGACGAACAGCATCGGCGGATCCGCACGGTTGATCGTCACCGAATACGCGCCGTCGCTCGTCGCGCCGCTGTCGAGCACGAACGCACAGCGGTTCTGCTCGGCGGTCGGGAGCGTGGTCGGATGATGGAACGCGCCGCTGATCGTCAGGCCTGCGCGCGTGTTGTTGACCTGCCCTGCCGATGTCGGCACCGACGATTCGATGAACTGCATCTGGTAGGTCATCTTCGTCGTGTCGAACTTCACCTTCACGTACTCGCCGCTGCCTGCGCCACCCGTATACGTCGTCGTGTAATCGAGCGCGTCAGGGCACAGCTTCGTGACGACGGGCGGCGTCGTGACGGAACCGCTCGGCCCGCATGCGCTCCCCGAGCACTGCGGCACGTTGATCGGCCCCGGATCGTCGCCGCCGCCGCAACCGGCGACGAACGGCAAAGCGATGACCGCGCACGACAGGATCGCTTTCCGCCATTCAGGAATACAAATCATCAACCCCTCCTTTTCAGGTACGACAAGTCTCGTCCGGACAGGCTGCATGGCCCGCCGGTTGGTATCGCGCCGCCGCACGAACGCGCGGCGCATGACGGTGTGCGCCAGGTTGCCGCGATGCCGGTCAGGCAAATGCGGCACGCGCCGCGGCGGCAGGCAAGCGCTCTCCCGCGGCGCCGTCATGCGGCACGGCGCCGTGAGAACAATCGAAACGGGATGTGGTTCGCCGCTACACGGCGATATGACAACGCAGGTACGCGACCTGCATCGCGCCTGCGTTCAGCGAAAAAACGGGAAACGGCAGTCCGACTGGCCCCGCGGATAGGCGTCTCATCAATTGGTCTCCATCCGTACGCTTGATTCGTTATCGTGATGCGTCGTTTGACGAGACTATGATCGGACGATTCCTACAAGTAAATGGATGCAGAGTTCCAAACGGCCGAAACCGCGCAATCGCAGTGCGTGCCGGGGATTTGACAGATTTTCAAACAGCCTTCAATTTATTTGCTCAGACAAATACATGGCCCGTGTAACACGCGTTTGAATAATCATGGCCGATCCCGCGCTCTGCCTTGCCGGCCGGCCCTCGACGCTCCGCCCGCATGCTGCGGCGCAACCTCATACGTCGACGATCGCGAGCGTGCCGTGGCTGCCCGGCAGCACCGCGTGAGGCGTGCCGGCAAGCGCCAGGTACATCTGCCCGGCCTCGACGACGACCGTCTCGCCCCCGACCTCGAGCATCATCCGGCCGTCGAGCACCAGCAGCCCCTCGTTGTAGTCGTGCACTTCCGCTTCGTAAGCCTGCGCATCCATGCGCAGCACCTTGATCCTGGCCGGCCCGACCTCGCCGACGATCGTGGATTTCCACGCGACGGCCTGTGCGGCCGCCACGGATTTGAAATCGATCAAAGACATGCGTTTCGCTCCGTAAACGATGAAAGGAACGCATTATCGCGAGCGCGGCACACGCCGTCCCGGTACGGCGCGACGGGCTTCGGGCGGCACAGTCGGCCGGCCGCGCCGCATCCGGGCGGACACGCGATCGCCTCCCTGTTCGCGGAAAATGGCGCTCATTGTTCGCAAGCCGCAAATAAATCACCCACGTTATTGGGTAATGCGCCGTCAATTCGCGCCAATCCGACACCGGTAATGCTCGCCCTTTCCACGAGAATGCATTTCCATCTGTCGATTGCTAATATGGCGATCCCGCGATCCCGCACCACAACGCCGTTCGACATGACGCCCGTTCGCCATGCCGTCCCCGGTCCCGGCCGCTTCGCAGCGGCGGCGGCGCCGGGCACGCGCGGCGCACACCGTTGCGCCGGCCGGCCGTGCCATCCGTGAGCATGCAACCGATCCTTTCCGTCTCCGACCTCTCCAAGACTTACGCGTCCGGCTTCCAGGCGCTGAAGCACGTGACCCTCGACATCCGCCCCGGCGAGATCTTCGCGTTGCTCGGGCCGAACGGCGCCGGCAAGACGACGCTGATCGGCTCGATCTGCGGCATCGTCACGCCGACCTCGGGCCGCGTGACGGTCGGCGGCCACGACATCCGCGATCACTACCGCGCGGCCCGCGAAATGATCGGCCTCGTACCGCAGGAACTGACGACCGACGCGTTCGAAACCGTCTGGGCGACCGTGTCGTTCAGCCGCGGCCTGTTCGGCAAGGCGCCCGATCCCGCGCATATCGAGAAGACGCTGAGGGCGCTGTCGCTGTGGGACAAGCGCGACAACAAGCTGATGACGCTGTCGGGCGGCATGAAGCGCCGCGTGATGATCGCGAAGGCGCTGTCGCACGAGCCGCGCATCCTGTTCCTCGACGAGCCGACGGCCGGCGTCGACGTCGAGCTGCGCCGCGACATGTGGAAGCTCGTCGATTCGCTGCGCGAAAGCGGCGTGACGATCCTGCTGACCACGCACTACATCGAGGAAGCCGAGGAAATGGCCGACCGGATCGGCATCATCCTCGGCGGCGAACTCGTGCTCGTCGAGGAGAAGCGCGAGCTGATGCGCAAGCTCGGCAAGAAGCAGCTCACCGTGCAGCTCGAGCACCCGCTCGCGGACGTGCCGCCCGCGCTCGCGCCGTTCGGCCTCGAACGCGCGGACGACGGCACAGCGCTCGTCTACACGTACGACTCGCAGCGCGACGACGCGAGCATCGCGACGCTGATCAACGCGCTCGGTTCGGCCGGCATCGGTTTTCGCGACCTGCATACGACGCAGAGCTCGCTCGAGGACATTTTCGTCAGCCTGATCGACAACCGCCGCAACGGCGTGCAGCAAGGAGCCTGACGCATGAACCTGCATGGAATCCGCGCGATCTACCGCGCCGAAATGGCCCGCACGCGCCGCACGCTGATGCAGAGCATCATCGCGCCGGTGATCTCGACGTCGCTGTATTTCGTCGTGTTCGGCTCCGCGATCGGCTCGCGCATCAGCGACGTGAACGGCATCGGCTACGGCTCGTTCATCGTGCCGGGGCTCGTGATGCTGTCGCTGCTGTCGCAAAGCATCTCGAACGCGTCGTTCGGCATCTACTTCCCGCGCTTCACGGGCACGATCTACGAGATCCTCTCCGCGCCCGTGTCGTACTGGGAGATCGTGATCGCGTATGTGGGCGCGGCCGCGTCGAAGTCGATCCTGCTCGGCGTGATCATCCTCGCCACGGCCGGCCTGTTCGTGCCGCTGCACATCCTGCATCCGTTCTGGATGGTGCTGTTCCTCGTGCTGACGGCGGTCACGTTCAGCCTGTTCGGCTTCGTGATCGGCATCTGGGCCGACAGCTTCGAGAAGCTGCAGCTCGTGCCGCTGCTGATCATCACGCCGCTCACGTTCCTCGGCGGCAGCTTCTACTCGGTCGACATGCTGCCGCCCGCGTGGCGCGTCATCACGCT
This sequence comes from Burkholderia sp. Bmkn7, assembly GCF_041103175.1. Classification (NCBI taxonomy): domain Bacteria; kingdom Pseudomonadati; phylum Pseudomonadota; class Betaproteobacteria; order Burkholderiales; family Burkholderiaceae; genus Burkholderia; species Burkholderia sp. Bmkn7. The sequence goes on from NZ_JBGCUH010000002.1 coordinate 3,248,305, forward strand.
GTTCAACCCGATCGTCTACCTGGTCAGCGGCTTCCGCTGGTCGTTCTACGGGCTCGCCGACGTGCACGTGTGGATCAGCCTCGCCGCGACCGCGCTGTTCCTCGTGATCCTGCTGGCGATCGTCGCGTGGATGTTCCGCACCGGCTACAAGCTGAAGAACTGATGCAAAGCGGCCGCATCTCGCGCCGCCGCCGATGACGCATTTGGGCAAGCAGGCGGCGTTTTTCCTCTGATGCGGCATTTTGTGGTCGCGTCTACTGAAGACGAAGCATCGGGGCCGCGAAGCACGCGCTTCGCGGCCCCTTTTCATTTCAGAGGACGCCATGCCCGCCGCCACCGCTCCCGCCTCCGCCGCCGCCCGGCTCGAACGCCTGCCGTTCTCCGGCTATCACAAGCGGATCTTCTTCATCATCGCGATTGCGTTCTTCTTCGACTCGGTCGACCTCGGCACGATGACGTTCGTGCTCGGCTCGATCCGCAAGGAGTTCGGCCTGTCGACCGCGGCCGCCGGCCTCGTCGCGAGCGCGAGCTTCTTCGGGATGGTGCTCGGCGCGGCCGTCGCCGGCCTGCTCGCCGACCGCTTCGGCCGCCGGCCGGTATTCCAGTGGAGCATGGTGCTGTGGGGCGCGGCCTCCTACCTGTGCTCGACCGCGCAGAGCGTCGACGCGCTGATCGTCTACCGCGTGCTGCTCGGGATCGGGATGGGGATGGAATTCCCGGTCGCGCAAACATTGCTGTCCGAATTCGTGCCGACCGAGAAACGCGGCCGCCTGATCGCGCTGATGGACGGCTTCTGGCCGCTCGGCTTCATCACGGCCGGCATCGTCGCGTATTTCGTGCTGCCGCAGTTCGGCTGGCGCACGGTGTTCGCGCTGCTCGCGATTCCCGCCGTGTTCGTGCTCGTCGTGCGCCGGATCGTGCCCGAATCGCCGCGCTGGCTCGAGCATGCGGGCCGGCACACGGAAGCCGACACGGTAATGCGCACGATCGAGGCGAAGGTGATGCGCTCGGCCGGCGTCACGACGCTGCCGCCGCCGTCGCGGCTTGCGGAACCGGTCGTGGCACGCGGCCACGGCGCGCTGCGCGAGATCTGGAGCGGCGTGTATCGTCGCCGCACGGTGATGGTGTGGCTGCTGTGGTTCTTCGCGCTGCTCGGCTTCTACGGCCTCACGTCGTGGCTCGGCGCGCTGCTGCAGCAGGCCGGTTTCGAGGTCACGAAATCTGTGTTCTACACGGTGCTGATTTCGCTCGGCGGCGTGCCGGGCTTCCTGTGCGCCGCGTGGCTCGTCGAACGCTGGGGGCGCAAGCCGACCTGCATCGCGTCGCTGATCGGCGGCGGTGCGATGGCATACGCATACGGCCAGAGCGCGCTGTACGGCGGCAGCACGACGCTGCTGATCGTCACCGGCCTCGCGATGCAGTTCTTCCTGTTCGGGATGTGGGCCGCGCTGTACACGTACACGCCCGAACTGTACGGCACGGGTGCGCGTGCGACAGGGTCGGGCTTCGCATCGGCGATCGGGCGCGTCGGCTCGCTGATCGGGCCTTATGTGGTCGGCGTCGTGCTGCCGGTGTTCGGCCAGGGCGGCGTGTTCACGCTCGGCGCGCTGTCGTTCGTCGCGGCGGCAATTGCAGTGTGGACGCTCGGTATCGAGACGAAGGGGCTCGCGCTGGAACAGCTCGCGGCAGGCGACGAAGCGGGCGGCGGCGGCCGGTATGCGGCAGCGGCCGACAAGATGTCCTGAACGCCGAGTCGACGACCCGGGCGTGCTTTCCGGCTGGCATGGCGTTCAGCGCCGTGCCGGCCGCTGCGTGAACTGACAGGATTCGCGCCCGATCACACACGACATCCCGCGCGTGCTCGCCGGCGCGATCGCGCATTGCGAGGCCGCCGCCGCGTAAGCCGTGGAGGCGGCCACCCGACGACGGTCCGGCTGGCTCCGGTCAGGCGCCGGCGACGACGAACTCTTCGGCCGCCTTGCGCTGGACCGCGGCCATCACCGCCAGTTCGCGCTTGCTGCGCGCGTCGCCGGACACGACACCCGTCGCGTTCTTCGCTTTCGCACCCAGCGGGAAAAAGACAAACGACGCGCCGGCCGGGGCCTCCGGTTCCGCGCGCAGGCGTTTGTTCAGGATTTTCAGGTACTTCTTCTTCGACACTTCCTTAGCAGCCATGGCACCCTCCGCGTGAACGTGGTGGGGATCAGCATACCAGTTTTGGCACAGGGCTCCGCCGCATCGCCCGCCGGCGCGTGCATCCCCGAATATTCGTCGGAACCGATGTCGATTCGCGTCGCCGTCGCGCGTCGTGTTGTCGTAACCGATCGTTTTGCCGTCGGCGCGGCCGGCGGCGCCCCCTCATTCCTTTCAAGGAGATACGACCATGCGCGTCCTGGTAATCGTCAAGGCCACCGCCGATTCCGAATCCGGCCGGATGCCCGACCCCGAAATGATCGCCGCGATGGGCCGGTTCAACGAAGAACTGGCGAAAGCCGGCATCCTGCTCGCCGCCGACGGCCTGCACCCGAGCATGCGCGGCAAGCGCGTGCACTTTGCCGGCAGGAACCGCACCGTCATCGACGGCCCGTTCGCTGAAACGAAGGAACTCGTCGCCGGCTTCTGGCTGTGGCAGGTGAAATCGATGGAAGAAGCGGTCGAATGGGTGAAGCGCTGCCCGAACCCGATGCCCGGCGACTCCGACATCGAGATCCGCCCGCTGTTCGAGGCCGAAGATTTCAGCCCGGCATTCACGACCGAGTTGCAGGAACTGAAAGCGCGGCAGAGTGCGCAAGCGGAGGCGGGGAAACACGCGTAAGACGGGCGGCGCCGGACGGTTTCACATGACCGCCGGGCGCGCCCTGTTTTTTGAGTGTGCGCGGCTCATGCGCGTTTGCGCGGCACCGCGAGCCGCTCGACCGCCCCGCCGGTCACGTCCCGGAACAGCCCGGCATTGCCGTACGCCCGCGCGGCAAGCATCGCGCCATAGACCAGCGCCACGAACGTCGCGGCCTCGGTCTGCACCGACACGTCCGGCTGCACGATGCCGTCTTTCACCCCTGCCTCGAGCACGCGCACCAGCCATGCGGCAAGGTCGTCGAAATGCGCCTTTACGGCCCGCGCGACTTCGTCAGGCAGCGCCGGCAGCTCCGCGCCGAGCATGCCGGCCACGCAGAACGGCGCGCTGTCGTCCGCGATGCAGCGTTCCCAGTAGCCGATGTATGCGCGCATCTGCACCAGCGCGTCGGCGCCGCTCGCGTCGAGCAGCGCCATGTCGGCATCGAATTTCGCCTGCGACTGCTGCAGCACGGCGACCGCCAGGTCCGCCTTCGTCGGGAAGTGGTGGTGAATGCTCGCCTTCCGGATGTCGATCGCGTCGGCGATGTCGGCGTAACTGAACCCGCTGTAGCCACGCCGCATGATCAGTTGCCGCCCGGCCTCGAGAATGCGGCCCGCCGTACTGTCCCCCGTTACCGTCATATCTGCCTACCATCTAGTCGGATGAAAAAAAGGGATAGTTTACCGCCCTGAGATACTCTTTTCCAGCCGTGATTTTTCATTGCATCTCACCCTACCTACTAGTAGGATGAGCGTATCGACAGAACGAGATAGCTGTCGATATCCGACGGTTTCCTACCCTGTCTTCCTTCTGGAGAATGAAAATGAAGCGTTTTTCCCAAGTCCGCCAGATCGCCGCGGCACTCGCATTGTCCGCCGCCGCGCTCGGTTCGCATGCGGCCGTCGCGGCCCCCGTCAAGAACGTCGTACTGGTTCACGGCTACTTCGCCGACGGTTCGGGCTGGCAAGCCGTCTCGAACATCCTCACGCGCGACGGCTACAAGGTTTCGGTGGTTCAGCAACCCGAAACGTCGTTCGACGACGACGTGAAGGCGACCCGGCGTGTCGTCGACGCGCAGGACGGCCCGAGCATCCTCGTCGGCCACAGCTACGGCGGCGCGGTGATCACCGAAGCCGGCAACGACGACAAGGTCGCGGGCCTCGTCTACGTGGCCGCGTTCCAGCCCGACACCGGCGAAAGCCCGCTCGACCTCACCAAGAAGACGCCGCCCGCGACGAAGGCGATCAAGGCCACCGAAGACGGCCACCTGTATTTCGACGAAGCGTCGTTCCACGCCGACTTCGCGGCCGACGTGCCGGCCGCCGAAGCGAAATTCATGGCGATCTCGCAAGTCACGCCGGCCGCGCAGTCGTTCGGCGTACCCATCACGCACGCCGCATGGCGGACGAAACCGAGCTGGGCGGTGGTCGCCTCCGCGGATCGCGCGATCAACCCCGAGCTCGAACGCTTCATGACGCAACGCGCCGGAAGCAAGACGATCGAACTCAAGTCGAGCCACGTGGCCTACATCTCGCATCCGGCCGAAGTCGCGAAGCTGATCGAACAGGCCGCCAGGGGCGCCGGCAAGGAGTGATGCCGCGCATCGCCCGACTTCCCCGGTTGACGCTCCCCACCGGGTAACGTATCGTTTTGATACGTTACCCGGCGAACGCCTTCCATCATGCATTCCCGTTTCGACCGCTTCCGCACCACCGCGCTCGGCGCCCAGCTCGAAGCACTGATCGCTCAACCCGAGCGCTACGTCGAATTCGCGGCGCTGTCGCGCGTGGGCGTCGCCGCGATCGGTGCGATCCAGCACGAGATCGCGCTGAAATTCCCTGAAATCGAAACCGACACGACGGCCCGCCAGTTCTGCGGCGCGATGGTCGCGGACGTCATGCGCCGCCACGGCCACGACGTCGTGCAGGCGCGCGGGCGGCTCGGCGGCACGCTGTTCAGTTACGGCGCGGTGTTCAGCGCGCATCCGCAGTTGCTGCCGTTCGCCGGTGTCGTCGCCGCGCTGGCGCAACTGCCCGATCGGCTCGCCGCGTATGCGGCGCACGTGCCGGCCGCACTGCGGACGCGCCGCCCCGACGGCACGGGCTTCTCGCTCGTCGAGCATGCGTGCCACCTGCGGGATCTCGACGCAGTGTTCGCCGAACGCATCGACGCCGTACGCACGCTCGACTTGCCGGTGATCGCCTCCGTCGACGGCACCGCACTCGCCGCGCAACGCGACTATCTCGCGCAGCCGCTCGACGCGGCGGTCGCGGCGTTCCGCACGGGCCGCGCGGCGCTGTGCGCAGTCGCCGCCGCGCTCGATCCCGCGCAGCTCGCACGCTGCGGGCTGCGCGACGGCATCCGCCGCATGTCGCTCGACGAACTCGTGCGCGAACTGCTCGATCACGACCGCACGCACGTGCTCGAACTCGACGAACTGCTCGCCGAACTCGCATTGCCGCCCCTTCCTTGCCCGCCCGCGCCATGACCCAGCCCACGCCCGTCGTCTTCATTCACGGTTTCATCGGCACGCTCGACGTGCGCGGATGGAACGGCCCGCATCTCGCGCCCGACCTGCTCGGCTACGGCGCATATCGCGCGGCGCCATTCGACGCGATCTCGCTTGCCGGCCAGATCGACCATATGCGCCAAACCGTCGATGCTCACTTCGGCGCGCAGCCGGTCGATGTCGTCGGCCACTCGGTCGGTGGCGCGATCGCGATGCTGTTCGCGCATGCGCACCCGGAACGCGTGCGGCGGATCGTCAACGTCGAAGGCAACTTCACGCTCGACGATGCGTTCTGGTCGGCGTCGGTCGGCCGCATGACACCCGACGAAGCCGATGCGATGCTCGACGGGCTGCGCGCCGATGCGCCCGGCTGGCTGCGCGGCGCGATCGACGCGCCGTCGCCGGCCCAGCTCGACGACGCCCGCCGCTGGCTCGCGCATCAGCCTGCATCGACGCTGCGCGCGATGGGCCGCTCCGTCGTCGCGACGACAGGCGAACCCGGCTACCTGCAGGCGCTCGCGCAGGTGTTCGAGCGTCATCCCGTCTGGCTCGTCGCCGGCGAACGCTCACGCACGGGCTGGCACGTGCCCGACTGGGCGCTCGCGCACTGCGCCGGCTTCGACACGATCGCAGGCTGCGGGCACTTGATTCCGGCCGAGCGGCCGGATGCGTTTCGCGATGCAATCGCGCGCATCCTGGGCGCAGCAGGAAACTCCGGTCGTCAGGCGGGGAAAATGTCGAAACCGTATGATTCGCCGAAATTTGGTTGAAAGGCGCGGTTGCTAGAGTCACCGGAACAGGGTTTTCCCGGCGCCCGACGCCGGACTGGGTCGACACATGCAACGATCGATGCACCTGGCACGTACCTTCTGGCTGCTTCTGCTGCTGGCCGTCACGAGCCCTGCCTTCGCGTTTCATGCGCGGGTCGTTGCGATCCCGAGCGCTGCGATGAGCGAGACGCTGAAGGCGACGATCGTGCTGCCCGACGATTACGCGCGCGACAACCGCGGCAACGAACGCTATCCGGTCGTCTATCTGCTGCACGGCTCGGGCGGCGACCATACCGACTGGACGTCGAACACGCACATCGCCGCGCTCGCCGACCGCTATCACGTGATCCTCGTGATGCCCGACGGCGGGCACGAAAGCTGGTATATCGACAGCCCGTTCGATTCGGGCAGCCGCTACGAAACCTTCATCGGCGATGAAGTCGTGTCCTACGTCGACCTGCATTTCCGTACGATCGCGACGCAGCACGCGCGCGCGATCACCGGGCTCAGCATGGGCGGCTTCGGCGCACTGCGCATCGCACTCGACCGGCCCGACACGTTCGGCGCGGTCGGCAGCATCAGCGGCGCGGTCGATCCGCGCTGCTGCGCGGACGAGCCGGGCATCGACCACGTGTTCGGCGATCCCGAACGCCATTCGTCATTCTGGAACCGCAACGTGATCGTCGAAAGCGCGCGCGCGTTCGTGCGCGCCCATCTCGACCTGGCGATCGATTGCGGCCGCGACGATTCATTCGTCGGCTCGAACCGCACGCTGCACGAACGCCTGCTCGCGCTCGGCGTGCCGCACGACTATACGGAGCGGCCCGGCGGTCATACGTGGGATTACTGGGCGAATGCGATCCGCTACCAGATGCGGTTCTTCGCGACCTCGTTCCAGCATCGCGGTTACGCGTACCATCCCGCACCGGCTGTGCCGGAGATGACGCGCGCGGGCTGACGCGTACGCCGCGCGGCCCGCTGAACCCGGTGGTACGTTGCACTGGCATCGACCACCCGACACCTCCCATGCCGCGCGACAACCTGGCGGACCTCCCCGCCGTCATCGCCGTCGCGCGCAAGCGCAGTTTCACGCGAGCGGCCGGGCGCTGTGCGACATCGGTGGCGTTCGCGCTCGCATGGGTCATGAAGAACCGCATCGTCTGCTCGACGATCGCAGGGCTGCGCACCGATGCGCATCGGGACAGCGACATCGCTATGCTGACGCTCGAACCCGGCCGGACGACGAACGGTTCGTCGATTCGCTCGTGCCGCCCGGGCACACATCGACGCACGGGTATACCGATCCCGGCTATCCGGCCGAAGGCCGCAAGGTCTGAAATCTGAATAGTACGAACGAGATGCCGGGCTGCCCTGCCCGGCATGAAGAGGCGCGCGCGTCACTCGACGCGCGGATACATGGAAGCGGCGGAATCAGCTGTCGTGCGCAGTCGTATCGGCGCCGACCACGCGATCGAAGAACTCCTGCGCACGCGCCAGTTCGGCGAGCGCACGATCGAGGCGCGACATCGCGCGCGCGTATTCGGCCGACGAACCGTCGTCGTCGCTTTCGCCGCGCACGGCGCGAAAGGCCTGATCGACGTTGCGCGTCGCTTCGACGAAGCGTTGCGCGGCCCGGGCTTCCCGCGAACAGATGTGGGTCGACATCGACACTTCTCCCTCAGGGTTGCAGTGTGAAGCACGCCGACGCCCCGTGTGCGTGGTGCGCATGTCGGCAGCGCGAACCACGACCCGTCGATCGTCGACGCATCGGCCGCCGCGCAGCGCGCTTCGAGCCGATTGTCCCTCTGCACTCGCCGCTCCGCTATGGCGAGATTGCAACAAATTCTTGCGCGACGTACTGCGCGCGATTCGTCACGCGCGCCCGACGCGCGGATGTGCAAGGCCCGCGAACGCGGTCGCTTCGCCCGGCGACAGGTCGAACAGGTCGCCCGTGAGATCGCGCGGATGCTCGGCCGCCGGCCGGTTGCGCAAGCGCGCCACGTGCGTGGGCGCCACATACGCGGCCGCCGTTTCGATCGGCGGCACGTCGAACAGATCGCGTGTGACGCCGCGCACGGCGTCCGTCGGCGAACGGCCGCGCAAGCGCGCGACGAGTTCGACGAAACGATCGAAATCACCGGCGCGCGTCGCCTTGTTCACTTCCGCGAGATCGCGCGCCTTCAGCACGCACGGCTGGGCGAGCCGCACGAAATACGGGGCCTCGAGCTCGACCGACAGCGCGAGCGGATAGCTCTTGCCCGTCTGCTCCTTCGCTCGCCCGACGCAATCGACCACGGCCGCGCCCTGTGCGGCGCCGAGCGCCTTGCCGGTGCTCACGCTGCGCAGGTGATCGGGAAACACGCGCAATTGCGTGCCGACCGTCAGCGCGGTGGAGGACGCGCAGACGAGCGCGTAGTGCTGTTCGCGGCGCCGGCCCGACGGCAAGGTCGAGCGGCTCGCGATGAAGGTATGCGGCGGCAACGGCCGCACCTGCCCGCTCGCGTCGATCCACGCATTCCACAACAGCGCGTCCTTGCGCTCGCCCGCGCGCGGGCGCGACGCGACCGGCGAGAACAGCGCGAGCAGCGAACCCGTGCGATGCGCGGCGATCTGCGCGCTGTTGCCGAGCGGCTGGTTGATGCCCCACAGAAAACGCCCGCCCCCGAGCCGGCGCTCCCATTCCTTGCGGAGCACGACGGTCGGCAGTTCCTCGCCGGACTCGGTACCGATCTTGGTCCAGCAGAACGTGGGTGGGAGGTGTTTCAGTGTCATCAACTTTCTCGGGATACAGCCTCGCTGGTGACAGCAAGCCCATTCAACAGCCGTAACTGTATAGGTATAATGCATCGCATGGAAGCCCCGGACCAAGATTTTCCCGTACAAGACCTGTTGCGCCGCCTGCTGGCAGATACACGCTCGTCCAGTGAAATAGCGCGACTCTCCGGGGTCAGCCAGCCGACCGTATCGCGCCTGAGGCTGTCGAACGGGCATCGGCTGCGCCGCAGCGCGCCATTCAATAAGCTATGCAATTTCTACGGCGTCGATACCGAGCCATCGCGCCGCCAATACAACGACCTGTTGCGCGACGCGATCGTCGACGCGTGGGACGGATCGGACGAGCACGGCCGCGCGCTGCTGGTCGTGATCCAGGGGTTGAAGGGATTGCAGGCCAAGGCGGACGACGGATGATCGCCGGGCCGTGATGCGCGGCACATGGCGCGCGACCCGCGCGCCGCCGCTGCGCGAAGCAGGAAAGCCGGCAAGAAGGAAAAGAAGATGCCGTGCAACACCAGGCGTGCGATCCGCCCGGCTTCAATCGAAGGGAATCGAGCGCTGCGCCGAACGCGCGCGCTCCCGCCACACGACAGCAAGCAAACCTCGAGATCCGGCGTCGGAACGCCGCCGCGAAATGACAACGGACAGCGGACAGCTGACGCCGGCCGCGCCGGTTCTCGGCGACGCCTGCGCTTCGCCTGCATTGCGTCAATGCCTCATTCGTCAAGGATGACGAACGACTTACATCATCGTTTCCCGTTTATAAAAAACACCCTGAGAAGCGATTATCTAAACTTTTTAAACCCAATCAAAAAAAGTTTGACTCGTCGTTTTCTTTCTTGTTATCTTTCCCCGCAAGAAATCTCGCCGGGAAATCGAATCCGCATCAGGGAATCAACGGCCCGACAATCCACTTCCGTTTTTATTACGTTTCAAACGACAAGTAGCTGATTCGTAAGCCGCAGCACTCGCTCGCAATACACAGCTCCCGCTTCACCGGTCATCCCGTTCCGCTTCCGGCGGAAGAGGACGATGTCGACATCTCTCCCGGCTGACCGGGACATTCGATCTCGCCCGCAGCACCTCACACGAAACACGCACACCACGTCGTCGCTCGACAATGCATTGCCCGCTTATACGGATTTCATACATTGGATTCCTAATTAAGTGATAACGCAGTGAAGCATCCGCAACAGCAGATTGAAGGGAAACAGATGGCCGGCACGCGCGCCGTTGCTGCGACGCGAGCCGGCACGACAGCAGGCCGTGCGCGGGATCGACGTTCGCGAAACGCGAATCCGACACCCGGGCCGGCCTCCGATCTTGATGGTGGGAGGGGGAGGAAAACTCATGTCGCCGTGAATCACGCCGGTCGGTCCGGTCTTGCGTCAGGTTGCATGCGCCGCCCTGCCGCTACCCGCGATCCGGGTCGCGCGCTGCACCGGTTCTTCGTCGAAATCTCGGAGCTCACAATGCAGAGAACTCAGCACGTCAATCGCACACGCTCGCAACGCTTTGCCCTCGCCGCACTGCCGCTCGCGCTAGCCGCCACGCTGGCACCGCTGCCCGCCCAGGCCGCCACCAGCTGGGTGCCGACCCGCACCGCCGCTTTACTGCTGTCGAATGTGCCCGCCGCGGCTGCTTCGGCCGCCACGCAGGCCCAGCCTGCGTACTCGCTCAACAGCATCGGCACGCCGGCGCTCACCGACACGCACGTCACCCCGCTCGAACTGAGCCAGCCGCTGCATGTCACCGTGGTGCTGAAGAACCGCAACACCGACCAGCTCGACGCGTTCCTGCGCGACGTCAACCAGCCGGGCAGCGCGAACTACCGCAAGTACCTGACGCCCGCGCAGTTCAAGGCGCGCTTCGCGCCGACCGACGACCAGGTCGCGGCCGTCGTGGCCCACCTGAAGGCAAACGGCTTCAGCAACGTCACGGTGTCGGAGAACAACACACTGGTCTCCGCCGACGGCAACGCGACCAACGCACAAAACGGCTTTCACGCGAGCATCAAGCGCTTCAACTATCGCGGCAAGCCGGTCTTCGCGAACGATTCGGCCGCGTTGATCCCGGCGTCGCTCGGCCCGGTCGTCGATGCGGTGCTCGGCCTGCAGAACGCCGCCGTGCCGCACCGCCTGCTCCACCGCTTCGCGCCGGCCGCCGCCATCGAGCCGAACAGGATCGCGAAGAACGCGGCCGCCGCGTCGCAACAAGTCGGCCACCAGCCGACCGATTTCGCGAAGATCTACGATGCGAGCGGCCTGCCCGCCGCGACCAACACCACGGTGGGCATCATCACCTGGGGCGACATGACCCAGACCATCGCCGACCTGAACACCTTCACGCAGAATGCCGGCCTGCCGACCGTCAACACGGCCGTGGTCGCGGGCGGATCGGGCACGCTGGCCGACGACGGCGATCCGGGCGAATGGGATCTCGACAGCCAGGACATCATCGGCACGTCCGGCGGCGTCAAGCAGCTGATCTTCTACTCGGCGGTGAACGGCGACAGCAACGACAGCGGCCTCACCGACGCGACGCTGACCGCGGCGTACAACAAGGCCGTGACCGACAACAAGGCGACCGTCATCAACGTGTCGCTCGGCCTCGACGAAACCGCCGCGAACTCGGACGGCTCGCTCGCCGCCGACGACGCGGTGTTCAAGCAGGCCGTCGCGCAGGGCCAGGTCTTCTCGGTCTCGGCCGGCGACGCGGGCGTCTATCAATGGTCGACGTCGCCGCAAGGCGCGCCCGGCTACATCGGCACGTACAACGGCACGTCGGTCAGGACGACGATCAACCTGTCCAAGTACAGCGTGTCGTCGCCCGCGAGTTCGCCGTATGTCGTCGCGGTCGGCGGCACGACGCTCTCGACCACCGGCACCACGACGTGGGCCGGCGAAACCGTGTGGAACGAAGGCGTCGCGTACGCGGATCTCGACAGCAACGGCAACCCGGTCGACAACGCCGTGCGGATCTGGGCGACGGGCGGCGGCGTGAGCGCGTTCGAAACCGCGCCGAGCTGGCAGACGGCCGCGCTCGGCAGCACGGTGACGAAACGCGTGGTGCCCGACGTGGCGTTCGACGCCGCGCAATCGACGGGCGCGTACATCGTCATCAACGGGCAGGCCAACCAGCTCGTCGGCGGCACGAGCCTCGCCTCGCCGATCTTCGTCGGCGGCTGGGCGCGGGTCGAATCGGCGAACAACAACAGCCTCGGCCTGCCGACGTCGGCGTTCTACCAGAACTTCCCGACCAATACGTCGCTGCTCCACGACGTGACCTCGGGCAACAACGGTTATAGCAGCCACGGCTATACCGCGAAGGCCGGCTGGGACGACGATACGGGCTTCGGCAGCCTGGACTTCGCGAAGGTCAGCGCGAGTTCGGCGAAGTAAGCCCCCGGCACGATGCGGTGCGGCGAAGGTGCCGCATCGCATCGTCCATGCAACGCGACACCGCGTGAACGAGATCGACGAACGGACTGTCCTGCTCCCCGAGCGTGTGCATCGCGCCGGCCGCGCCGCCGGCGCCCCGAAAGCGCGCTTCCGCGCTCACCGCGCGGCAACGGATGCCGACGCGTTCGATCGCCTTGATCACGATCGCCGTCCACGATGCGATCGACATCGCGACGAGCAACAGCGCGACCGCGCGCGTCATCGGGTCACCCTGCGTCCATCCGTGCTCGATTCCATGGATTGTCGTGATGACGTGTCCTGTCAGTCGTCGAGGTTGAACGCGATCGGCGCGCGTGCCCGCGTCGGCACCGGAGCGCCGTCGAACACATGCGGCGCGCAGCGGCTCGCCAGTACGGCTTCACGCGCCGCCGCGTCGAGACGCGGATAACCGCTGCCGGTCACGACACGCGCGGCGACGATCTGCCCCGTCGCATCGGTCTCCAGCTCGACGAGCACGGTGCCGTGCTCGCCCAGGCGCAGCGACTGCGGCGGGTAGTCGGGTTTGACCAGCGCGCAGTCGGGATGCGCGACGAAGCGCGGCGGCGCAGATACGGAAGACGATCGGGATTCGGGTTGAGTCGGCGTCGGTGTCTGCGTCGGCATCCGTGCGGCCGCGTCGCCGTGCGACGTATCGCGTTGCGCCACGGCCGGCGGGGACGGATCTGGCCGTGCCGGAGCCGGCGCGGGCGCATCATGCGCCGGTGGGCGGGTACGGCCGGACGCGACCTGCCGGTTCGTCCGCAACGCACTGCCCGCAGATGATCGGGGCGCAGACGTAGCCTCCTGCACCGCGCGCGACGCGGCAACCGGCTTCGCCTTCGCAGCCGCCATCGTCGACGCCTCCGGCACCGCCGCGATCAGCGTCGCCACCATCACCTGCCGTTGCAGTGGTTCGCGTCGTACGATCTGCTGATGTGCGAGCAGAACGAACAGGGCAGCATGCAGAGCGCATACGACTGCGAAAACCGACGCGACGCAAATTCCGCGATGGCGTGCCCGATCGCCAGCAGCACCACGCACGCCGGTCGCCTGCCGCGCGCCGAAGGCAGCGGTGCTCATCGCCCCCGCCTTCCCGCGTTCACCCATCCTCGTACATGCGCGCCACATCGCCGACATGAAGAGGAGTGCATATCTATCGATCCGTCTTCCATCGCGTTGCCTTGCCGTGTTAGCCGCGCCGTTGCCGTTGCCGTTGCCGTTGCCGTTGCCTTTTCAGCAGTCGCAGGCCGCCCCACATTGCGCGAGCGAATTCTCCTTGCTGCGGAACACCAGCGGTCGTTCGTCGCGCGGCGCGGGCCGCCGCGCGAATTGCACGGCCTGCTCGACCCGGCCGTGATGCGCGGACTTCTCGCACACCGGATCGGGCTGCGCCGGGTCGCCGGCCAACTGATACGCCTGGCACCGGCAGCCGCCGTGATCGACATGCCGCTCGTCGCACGTGCGGCACGGCTCGCGCATCCAGTCCTCGCCGCGATACGCGTTGAATGCGTCGCTGTCGTACCAGATTTCCTTCAGCGACCGGTCGCGCACGTTCGGCAGCGCGAGCCCCGGCAGCGACCGCGCGGCATGACACGGCAGCGCGGTGCCGTCCGGCGCGACGCCGAGAAACACCGAACCCCAGCCGTTCATGCACGCTTTCGGGCGACGCTCGAAATAGTCGGGCACGACGAACAGGATCTTGCAACGCTCGCCGATCAGCTTGCGATAGCGGTTGACCGTTTCCTCCGCCTCGCGCACCTGCTCGACGGTCGGCATCAGCTGGTCGCGGTTCACCATCGCCCAGCCGTAGTACTGCGTATTCGCGAGCTCGAGGTAATCGGCGCCGAGGTCGAGCGCCATCTCGATGATCTGTCCGACGTGCGGCAGGTTGTAGCGATGCAGCACGCAGTTGAGCACCATCGGGTAGCCGTGCGCCTTGATCAGCCGCGCGACGCCGCGCTTCAGCTCGAACGTGCGCGTGCTCGTCAGGAAATCGTTCAGCTCGCGCGTCGAATCCTGCAGCGACAACTGGATATGGTCGAGCCCGGCCGCCTTGAGCCGCTCGATGCGCGTGACGTTCAGCCCGACGCCCGACGTGATCAGGTTCGTATAGAAGCCGAGCCCGCGCGCATGCGCGACGAGCGTCTCGAGGTCGTCGCGCTGCAGCGGCTCGCCGCCCGAGAAACCGATCTGCGCGGCGCCGAGCGCGCGCGCATCGCTGATGACCGTGCGCCACGCATCGGTGTCGAGTTCCGCGCCGTGCGTCGCGAAATCGACCGGGTTGTAGCAGAACGCGCAGTGCAGCGGGCATCGGTACGTCAGTTCCGCGAGCAGCCACAGCGGCGCGGACGGACGGGAAGTGTCGGGCGTCATGTCAGTCCAGCCAGCCGCGCAGTCGCGCATGATCGAGGAAACGGTACACGTCGGTCGCGAGGTCCGACTGGCTGAACAGGCGCTCGAGTTCGCCGATGATGTCGTCCAGCTCGCGCGTGCCGTCGCAACGCGCGAGGATCTCGCCGGCACTCGGGTTCAGTTTGACCATTCCTTCCGGGTAGAGGAGCACGTATGCATCCTGGGCCGCCTCCCATTGCAGGCGGTACATGCCCCTGAGGCAGGGGCGCAGCGGCACGCCGCTGGCAGCTTCGATCGCGTTCATAGCGGGTAGGCCTTTTCGACGGCGTCGAGCATCGACCACAGGATGTCGAGCTTGAATTGCAGGATGCCGAGCGCACGCTGCTGCGCATCCGGCGTCGTGAAGTGCTGCAGCGTGACCGCAAGTCCGTGCTCGACGTCGCGCTGCGCAAGCGGCACGCGGCTGCGGAAGTAATGCAGCCCGTCCGGCTCGATCCACGGGTAATGCGACGGCCAGCCCGCGAGCCGGTCGAGATGGATCTGCGGCGCGAACATCTCGGTCAGCGACGAGCACACGGCTTCCTGCCATGGCGCGCGCCGCGCGAAATTCACATACGCGTCCACCGCGAAACGCACGCCGGGCAGCACGTGTTCGAGCGACCACAGTTCGTCTCGCGTCAGACCGCATGCCTCGCCGAGGCGCACCCATGCCTCGATGCCGCCTTCGTTGTCGCCCTGCCCGTCGTGGTCGATCAGCCGCTGGATCCAGCGGCGCCGCGTGTCGCGGTCGGGGCAGTTCGACAGGATCGCCGCATCCTTGAGCGGGATGTTGATCTGATAGTAGAAGCGGTTCGCGACCCAGCCGCGGATCTGCGCGGGCGAACAGGCACCGCTGTTGAGCCGGCGGTTGAACGGGTGATGGATGTGATAGCGCGATTCGAGCGCGCGCAGGCGCGCCTCGAACTCGGTCGCGCTCCAGGGCGTCGGATGCAATGCCGTAGCGGGAATCGGTGCGTTCATGGTCAGACCTGGAATTGCATGCCGTCGTGCGCGACGTCGATGCCATGCGCGCGCAGGTGCGCGTGCTCGACGGAATGCGGATCGAGAATCGGATTCGTGTTGTTGATGTGCGTGAGCACCTTGCGCGTGCGCGCGGGCAGCGTGTCGAGCCAGTCGATCATGCCGGGCCGCCCGTGCTCCGCGCATTGCGCGAGATGCCCCATGTCGGCCGCGTGCTTGCCCGACAGGCCGAGGTCGATCATCTCGGTGCCGCTCCAGAACGTGCCGTCCACCAGCACGAGATCGGCGCCGTCCATCGCCGCGCGCACGTCGTCGGTGACGGCCGCGAGCCCCGGCGCATAAAACGCGCGCCGGCCGCTCGCGACATCCTCGATCGACAGCGCGATGTTGTCGCCGGGCGCGGCCGACGCACGCCGCGGCGAATAAGGCGGCGCCTTGCTGTCGACGGGAATCGCGGTAAAGCGGACGCCGCTTGCCGCCGGCACCGTGAATGGCTCGCCGAGCACGATCGTGTGCGCGGCGACGCCGCAGTAATGGCCGAGCAGCGGCACGAGCGGCAAGCCGGTCGACAGGTCGTCGAGCACCGGCGCGCTCGCGTAGAGCGGCAGCGGCGTCGAACGCTCGCGCAGCATCAGCAGGCCCGTCACGTGATCGATCTGCGCGTCGCACAGCACGACGGCGGCGATGCCGCTGTCGCGAATCGCGCGTGCCGGCTGCAGCTCCGGATCCGCGCGCAACTGGGAAAGGATGTCGGGCGACGCGTTGACGAGGACCCAGTCGATGCCGTCGTCGCTGACCGCGATCGACGACTGTGTGCGAGGCAGCACGTGGCCGCTTCCGCTGCGCGCGCGGCGACAGTTCGCGCAATTGCAGTTCCATTGCGGCAGGCCGCCGCCGGCTCCCGAGCCGAGTATCTTGATCTTCATGGGCGTCAGCTCCCGACGCCGCCCGCGCCGATCACGGCAAGACGGGCGGCACGCTCGGCGATCAGCGGTTGGCGATGTACATCGTGATTTCGAAGCCGAAACGCAGGTCGGTGTAAGACGGGGTGGTCCACTGCATGATGTGTCTCCTGATTGAGTTGATGAGTTGCGTCGGTGAGTCGTACAACCGCGGCAATCGAGCGGTCGGTTCCTATTCAGCAAGGAGCGTGCCGAGGCCGCACTTCGACGGCCCGACAGCGATACGCGGCGGTCGCCCGGGCATCGGGACGGAATCCTTACGATTTGCCTACGCGATTGGCACGAATGCGGTTCGGCGCCACGGCCGCACGATGCGCGTAGGCGGTGACAGGTGTTGAATCGTTGAACACCGGTGTTGCAACTTGACACACCGGCTGTGACAGGCCGCGCGGCCGCGAACCCGTGGCGCGGGTCAGCTTTCGTCGGACGGCTGGCGCTGCGGGTCGGCGGCCGGCATCTTCCGGTAGATCGTGTTGCGCGACACGCCGAGCGCGCGCGCCGCCGCGGACACGTTGCCGCCATGGCGCGCGAGCGCAGCCGCAATCGCGGACGCGGCGACATCCTGCAACCGCGCATCGCCTGCCGGGAGCGCGTCCGCGGGCCATGCCGCGGCGGACGGATCGTGCGCGGCCGGCTCGGCCCGGGTATCGTCGCGGCGCAGGTCGTCGAAGAAATCGTCCGGCAGGTGCTCGCGCCGGATCTCGCCGTCGTCGTCGACCATCGCCGCCGCCGTGCGCAGCAGGTTGCCGAGCTGGCGGAAGTTGCCGGGCCACGCGCAGCGCACGAACAGCGCCATCACGTCCGGCGCGACGGACAGCGGCGGCCGGCCCGGGCCCGCGTAGGCTTCCCGTTGCAGCATCTTCTGCACGACCACCGCGAGATCCGTGCGGTCGCGCAGCGGCGGCAGGCGTACCACGAGGCCGTTCAGCCGGTAGTACAGATCCTCGCGAAAGCGGTTCTGCGCAATCATGTCGCGCAAGTCGCGGTGCGTCGCGCAGATGATCGCGATGTCCACGGCGATCGTCTTCGTCGATCCGAGCGGGTTAACGAGGCGCTCCTGCAGCACGCGAAGCAGCCGCACCTGCAGCGGATACGGCATGTCGCCGATCTCGTCGAGAAACAGCGTCCCGCCGTTCGCCTGCAGCAGCTTGCCGATCGAGCCCTTGCGGCGCGCGCCGGTGAAGGCGCCCTCTTCGTAGCCGAACAGCTCGGACTCGATCAGCGTCTCCGGAATCGACGCGCAGTTGACCGCGACGAACGGCGCATCGCGCCGCGGCGAGTCGTTGTGGATCGCCTGCGCGAGCAGTTCCTTGCCGGTACCGGTCTCACCGGTGATCAGGATCGGGATGTCCTTGCCGATCACCTTGCGCACCTTCGCGATCACGCTTGCAACCTGCGGATCGCCGGTATCGAGGTAGTTGAGCCGCGACAGGCCGGCCGACGTGCCGGCCGCCGGCGCGGGCACGGCATTCGCGCGCGCGGCTGGCGCACCCGCATCGTGAACGTCCGTCGGCCGGCTGCCTTCGGCGAGCGTCGCGCGCCGGAAATGCACGCGCGCGCAGACCACCGCGCCGTTGCAGAGGTTCAGCATCAGGTGCCGGTCGGTGCTTGCGCGCATGCGGTCGATCAACTGCGCGCTCGTGACGTCGAACAGCGACGACAGCGTATGCGCGCGCAGCGCGGCGAGCGGCATGCCGAGCTGGAACTGCGCACTGCGATTGGCCGACAGGAAACGGCCGTCGGCGGTGAAGGCGACGATCCCCTCCATCAGCGTGCCGAGGAACTCGGGGCGGCCATGGAACGACACCTGCAACGTCTCCTGAAAGGTCGTCGTAAACAGGTGATTCTCGATCATCTGCACCGACATCTTCGCGAGCGCCATCGTGTGCTGGTGATAGCTGCGGTGGTCGCCGGTCACGTCGAGCACGCCGATCGCGTCGCCGTACGGATCGAGGATCGGCACGCTCGAACAGGTGAGGAAGCGGTTCGCTGCGAGGAAGTGCTGGTCGCCGTGAACGACCATCGGGCACAGCTCGGCGAGCGCCGTACCGATCGCGTTGGTGCCCTGCCGGTCCTCCGCCCAGTTCGCGCCCGGGCGCAGCGCGACCTTCTCCGCGCGGCGCAGGAAATCGTCGTCGCCGATCGAATGCAGGATCAACCCCTGCGCATCGGTCAGCACGATCATGCTCTGCGTATTGACGATCTGCTCGTGCAGCGTCTCCATCACCGGCATCGCATGCGCGCACAGCACGCGGCTCTGCTCGCGCTTGAGCACCAGCGCCGCGCTCGACAGCACGTCGTAGTCGGGGCGCGCCGAGACCTGCAGGCCGAACGTCTCGGACCGCTCATGGGCTTTCTGGATCGACGGCGCGGGCCAGCCGGCGGGATGCGCGGCCCGCGTTCCGGCCGCCTGCTCTACGTCATCGCGCATTGTCTCCTCCGGGGATCTTCCGGTCAGTTGCCGGACTCTTTGCCGTCATTGCAAGCAAGCATCGGGCCACGCGAGCGGCACGGCTTCAATCGAAAGCAGGATGTAAGACACGATCCGGTTCCGCCGGCGTGTCGAGTCACCCGACGGGCCGGTCTTCGTGATACCGCGTCTGCCCGGCGCGTGACTACCCGTGCGAATCCCGATCTTTGCGGCTGGCGCGTTTCTGGCTTTGTCATGGATCAATTACAGTGGTCGCGTCGGCTCTCTCGCGGCCGCATGACGATTGCCCCGATTCCCAGAACCGATTCGACACGATGCCTGCCCCGATTCGCCCCCTATCCCGATCCCGACCCGCGTCGCCGACGTCACCGGCCGCGCTCGCCGCGCCCGTTCGCGGACACTTGCACCGCGACGCGCAATCGATCGCGTTCTCCGTCGCCGGCGCGGCGCACGGTCATCCGGTCGTGGTGCTGCACGGCGGGCCCGGCAGCGGCAGCCAGGCCGGCATCCTGCGGCTGTTCGACCTGACGCGGGTGCGCGTCGTGCTCGTCGACCAGCGCGGCGCGGGCGCGTCGGCACCGCGCGGCGGCACACGCCACAACGACACCGCGCGGTTGATCGACGATCTCGAAGCGGTGCGCGCGCAGCTCGGCATCGCGCGCTGGGGCGTCGTCGGCGGCTCGTGGGGCGCGGCGCTCGCACTGGCATACGCGGGCACACATCCCGCACGGATCACCGGCGTCGTGCTGCGCGGGCTGTTCCTGACGTCGCGACGCGAAGTCCGCCGGTTGTTCACGACGTCGCGAACGCGCGCACCCCGCGAATGGCGACGCCTGTACGCGGCGGCCGGCTGCAGCCGGCCGGATCGCCTGCTGTCGTGCTGCGCGCGGCGGCTGCAACCCGGCGCGGGCGCGGCCCGGCAGCGGGCGGTGGCGCTTGCGTGGCACGCGTACGAGAACGCCATCCTCGCATCGCCGAACCCGCGCCGCTCGCCCGCGAATGCGATCCGCTCGCACAAGACCGTCGCCCGGCTGATCGACAAGTACCGGATCCAGGCGCATTACCTGCTGCGCGACTGCTGGCTCGGCGAGCGCCGCGTGCTCGCGCTCGCGCGCCGGGCGGCGCAGGCGGGCGTGCCGCTGTTCGCCGCGCACGGGATGCACGATCCCGTCTGCCCGGCCGCCAACGTCGCCCGCCTCGCGCGTGCCGTGCCCGCGGCCACGATCGAACACGTGAGCGCCGGGCACCTCGCAAGCGACCCGGCATTGGCACGCAGCATCGCCCGCGCCGTGGCCGCGATGTTCGCGGCGGCACCGCTCGCCCGACCGGGCCCGTCGCGCACATCCTGAGCGCCGCTCAGGCTGCGACGCGGCAACGCACGCAGCCGGGCAACGCTCAATCCCACGCGTAACGCACGCCGACCCACGCACCGCGCGGCGCACCCGGCCCGACGAACTGCTCGTTGACCGGATTCGCACCGTCGAACGTGTGATTCGGCCCGTTGAAGAAGTTCTGGCCCAGCACGCCGAAGCTCGCATAGCGCTTGTCGAACAGGTTCGTCACGCTCGCGAAGACTTCGAAGCGCTTCGTGATCCGGTAGCGCATGTCGAGATCGACGAGCACGTAGCCCGCGATCCGGCCGTTCACGTCCTGGTTGTTCTCGTCGCCGCGCGCATACACGCCGCTGCGCCACGTGACGTTCGCGCCGATATCCCACCTGGGCGTCGCCGCGTAATCGAGCCGGAGTTTCACCGTGTGTGCGGGAATACCGGGAATATGGTCGCCTTGCTTGACGGCCACGTTGCCGTTCGCGTCGGCCGCCGAATTCGCCGGGCTGTGCTCGGTCCACGACGACCGGTAGGTCGCATCGACATAGCTGTACGAAAGCCCGACACCGAGCGGGCCGAACCGCGTGCGGCCCGCGAGTTCGATGCCTTGCCGCCGCGTATCGCCGACGTTGCGGAAATAACCCTGCGCGCTTGCCGGGCTGCTGATGAACTGGATGTCGTCGGTCAGCGTCGTGCGGTAGGCGGCGGCGCTCCAGGTCGTCGCGGCGCCGATGCGGCCGCGCATGCCGGCTTCGAACGTCTTCGAGATCACCGGCTTGAGCGCCGGGTCCGCGATGAAGTCGTTCGGCAGCGAGCACGGCGCGGCCGGATCCGCGCATGCGAGTTCGATCGCGGTCGGCGAGCGCATCCCTTCGTTGTACGTCGCATAGGCGGTGAAGCCCGCGACCGGGTTCCAGTTGAGCCCGACTGCCGGGTTGAACCGGGAGAACACGTGGTTGCCGTCGAGCAGCGGCTGCATGCCGCTCTCGTCGCCGATCTGCGCCTTCGACCAGTCGTAGCGGCCCGACACCGTCAGCGTCCAGTGCGGCGTCAGCGACAGTGCATCGCTCAAGTACACGCCGAGGTTCGCGTTGCGCGTCTTCGCGCGGGTCTGCGGCTCGAAATCACCGACGCCGATCGCCGCGCGCGTGTCGGTGAAATACGCGTCCTGCGACGACGCGACGTAGCTCGAGTTCGCGACATCGGCCGCCACGCCCGCGATCAGCTGGTTCGCCATCCCGCCGAGCTTGCCGAGCAGCGTGAGCTGCAGGCTGCCGCCGTAGCTGTCGGTCACGATCGTCGACTGCGCATTGGTGCCCTGCACCGCGTCGACCGTGCCGTCGTCGCCGACCGATCCGTAATCGGTATTATTGTTGCTGCTGATGTTGGTGTTGCGCAGGTGCCGATAATACGCATTGCCGCTCAGATCGACGTGCTCGCCGAAGAAGCGCTCGCCCGACAGCGTCAGGTAGCCGGCGCTGTTGCGATTCAGGTCGGGATAGGTGTACGCCTGCTTCCGGTTGTCGAGGAACGAGCGCGGGATCGTCTGGGTGCCGTACAGCGCATTGTCGGCGCCGCCGGCGGAAATCGACAGCGTCGTGTCCGAATCCGTGTAGCGCAGCTTGCCGAACGCCTGCCGCACGCGGCTCGCATTGTGGTCGGCCCAGCCGCCGTCGTTCGCGACGTTCACCGTCGCGTAGTAGTCGAGGTTCGGGCCGATCGTGCCGCCCTGCTCGAGTGCGGCCGTCTTGCGGCCCCACGAGCCGCCCGACACCTCCGCTTCGCCGCCCGGATTCGACTTGCCGTTCTTCGTCGTGATCGCCAGTGCGCCGCCGAGCGTATTGCGCCCGTATACCGGGTTGGAGCCCGGGATCAATTGCATCCGGTCGATTGCCTGCGTCGGCAGGATGTCCCAGTTCACGACGTCGCCGAACGGTTCGTTCACGCGCACGCCGTCGACGAACACCGACAGCCCCTGCGGCGTACCGAGCAGCGGCGATGCGGTGAAGCCGCGATAGTTGACGTCCGTCTGGTACGGATTGCCCTGCGCCTCCGAGATCGTCACGCTCTGCAGGTTCGCGGCGAAGAAGTCGGCAAGCGTCGCGCGGTGCTGGGCGTCGAGTTCCGCCGCGCGTACCGTCTGCACGTTCGCCGGCACCTTCTGCAGCGGCGTACCGATCCCGAGCAGCGGCGTCGTGCCGACGACCACCACCGTCGGCAATGTGACGGCCGGCGCTTGCGGCGCTTCCGGAGCGACCGCGACGGCAGCCGGCGGCACCGCACCGCCCGTCGCGGCCGTGCCGTCCGCAGGCTGCTGCGCACGCGCGCTGCCCGCCGACAGGCCGAACAGCGCGATGGCGCCGAGGGCCGGCCCGAGAAGCGCGCCACGCATCGCGCCACCGTGCAGCGCGCGACGTTCGCGTCGCATCGCGCCGCCCTTTCCGGCTGCCTTTGGCCTCCTGATCATTTCATTCGTCTCCATGCTTGTATTCCGCCGTGGTGTGCCCCGCACCGCGCGGCGTGCTGTTGTCGCGAAGCAGCGTGCGAGAACCGTGCCAGCCGCATCGGCACGACGCCCACGCGCGTCGCCGCGCACGGCGTGCGTGACACCGGCGCGGGCGGCGCTCCACCTGTCACGGATGCCGCGCCACCTGTCATGTTTGGCAACACTGCGCGCACGGGGGTGTACCTGAATGCAACACCTTCGTTGCCACGTGCGCGCGACGCGCACCGACGCCGCACGATGCACGATGCGCCCGTGTGCCGCGTCACACCGGCTTCGCGCCGCGATGGCATGCGACTTGCGTGAACGGCAGCGCACTCGGCCCGGAATCCCCACCGTGCCGGCGCGACGAATCGTTCGCGGCGGTGCGACCACAATGACTCAGGAGACAACCATGAAGAAACTCTCGGCTTCAGCGAGCCGGCTGGCGACGATCGGCATCGCGGCGGCAGCGGCCGTCGCGTTGAACCCCGGCCTCGTCGAAGCGGCCGCGGACTACCCGGCCGTGACCTACCAGCGGCTGACCGATGCGCACACCGATCCGGGCTGGCTGACCTACTACCGCACCTACGACGGCCAGTCGCATTCGCCGCTCAAGCAGATCGACGCGTCGAACGCGAAGGAACTCAAGCAGGTATGGGCCTACAAGTTCCCTGCCGAGCTGAAGCAGGGCTTCGAAGCCACGCCGATCATCAACGGCAACTACCTGTTCGTGACCACGCCGAAGGACAACGTCTACGCATTCGATGCGAAGAGCGGCAAGCAGCTGTGGAAATACGAACCGAAGCTTGGCGCGGCGTCGTTCAAGACCGCATGCTGCGACGTCGTCAACCGTGGCGTTGCGCTGTACGGCAAGAACGTCTACGTCGCGATGCTGAGCGGCGAGGTCGTGGCGCTCGACGCGCAGACGGGCAATCTCGTCTGGAAGAAACAGATGTTCGAGCCGGGCCTCGGTTATGCGTTCTCGCTCGCGCCGCTCGCGCTGGACGGCTCGATCATCGTCGGCACCTCCGGCGGCGAATACGGGATTCGCGGGTACATCGCCGCGCTGAACCCCGAAGACGGCTCGCTGGTCTGGAAGCGCTACACGATCCCGAGCCCCGGCGAAAAAGGCGCGGACACCTGGCCCGACGGGATGCAGGCACACGGCGGCGGCGCCGCCTGGCTGACGGGCACGTACGATGCGGCAAGCCGCACGCTGTACTGGGGCGTCGGCAACCCCGGCCCGTGGCTCGCGGCGCTGCGTCCCGGCGACAACCTGTATTCCGACTCGCTGCTCGCGCTCGATCCGAAGAACGGCAACCTGAAGTGGCACTACCAGTACACGAGCAACGACACGTGGGACTACGACGGCGTCAACACGCCGATCCTCGCGGACATCAAGTACAAAGGCAAGGACTACGATGCGATCATCCACGCCGACCGCAACGGCTTCTTCCATGCGATCGATCGCACGACCGGCAAGCTGATCTACGCGGAGCCGTTCGTCACGGCAACGTCGGTCACCGGCTACACGGCCGACGGCAAGCCCATCGCGGACCCGTCGAAGTTCCCGAAGGCCGGCACGACGATCGACACGTGCCCGAGCTTCCTCGGCGGCAAGAACTGGTGGTCGGTGTCCTACGACCCCGCGCGCCACATCGCGGTCGTCCCTTCCCTTCATGCGTGCATGAGCCTGTCCGGCAAGTCGGTCAGCTACATGGAAGGCCTGCCGTATCTCGGCGAAGGCTTCGAGATCAAGCCTGAACCGGGCAGCCAGGGTTATGGCGAACTGCAGGCCATCGACGTGAACACCGGCAAGAAACTGTGGGGCCACTGGTCGAAGAAGCCGTGGAACGGCGGCGTCGCGACCACCGCGAGCGGTCTTGCGTTCAGCGGCTCGCTCGACGGCCACCTGTATGCCTTCGACACGGCGACCGGCAAGGTGCTGTGGGAGAGCCCGCAGCTCGCGAGCGGCATCATCGCGCAGCCGTCGGTGTACGAGGTCGACGGCAAGGAATATGTCGCGGTGCTCGCCGGATACGGCGGCGCGAACCCGATCTGGGGCGGCCCGATGGCCGACGTCGCGAAAGACGTTCCGCGCGGCGGCACGCTCTACGTATTCGCGCTCGACTGAACGCGCGTCGCGCCCGGCATGCGCCCGATCCGGGCGCGACGCCCCCACTGTTTCAACCGGAATGCACGAACATGAAGACTCGACTCGCTCCCCTGACCCTCGCCAGTCTGCTCGCCGCGGGCGTGGCGCTGACCCCGATCTCCGCCGCGGCCGGCGGCGTGCGCGTCTGCACGCTGCCCGGCAGCCCGACCGCCGCCCTCGACATGTCGGTCGCACGTGAAGTGCTGCGCACTGCCGGCATCGCCGCCTCGTTCAACCGGCGCGGCGTGGACGACGACGGCGGCGACGACGGCATCTCCGCCGCCGAACTGAAGCACTCGCTCGAACGCGACTGCGACATGATCGCCGGCTTCCCGCGCTCGGCGATCGCCGATGCATCGAATGCCCGGATGAGTTTCTCGCAGGGGTATCTGCGCTCCAGCTACGTCAGCGTGACGCTGCGCGACGCGCATGCATCGTCCACCGGCAAGGAAACGATCGCGGCCACGTACTCGAGCCCGTCGCAACTGATCGCGGCACAGGCGACGAATGCCCGCTTCGATCTCGAGAACACGTCCGAGAAGACCATCGACGCGCTCGCGACCGGTCGCGCACAGCGCGCGATCGTCTGGTATCCGAGCGTCGTGGCGTACCGGCGTACGCATCCCGGCCAGCCGTTCCGGATCGCGGCCACGGCGTCACCGTACTCGGACTGGCAGCTCGCGTTCGCGTTCGGCCCCGATCGGGACGCGCTGCGGCAGCGCATCGACGCGGCGTTGTCGCGGCTGAATGCCAACGGCCGGATCGCCGCGCTCACACGCGGCTGGAACCTGCCGGAAAACATCGCTCAAGCGGCCAATACGCCGTCGCGCGGCCGCTTCCTCGACGGTGCTGTCGCGTCGGCCGGGCATTCGCGCACCGGCGTGCTGCTCGCCCGCGGAACGTCTGCGACGGGCGGCTTCATCAAGGTGTCGGCGAGTGACGACAGCGGCGTGCCGTCGTTCGACAATGCGCAGGCACAGCACGGCAAGAAGCTCTATATCGATGCCTGCGCGAAATGCCACGGCGACCAGCTCGAAGGCAATACCGCTCCCGCGCTCAGCGGGGAGTCCTTCGCGCCCGAGGGCAAGTCGCACATCACGGTCGGCGGCATCTTCCAGTACATGTCGAACAACATGCCGGCCGATCGCCCCGGCAAGATGACGGCACAGGAATACGAGGACCTGATGGCGTTCCTGCTCTATTCGAACGGTTATGACGCGTCGAAGAGCAAGCTGACCGCCGATGTCGCCACCTCGTCGAAGGCGCCGCTCGTCGCCGGCCCGCGCAAATAACGCCTTTCACCCTCCGCTTCGATCGACCGCCGCGCCGGGAAGCAATCCCGGCGCGCGGGGCCGTACTTTTTTATTCAGGAAAACCACATGATCTCCCGCACTCGCAGAACCTTCATCGTTCAGACCGCCGGCCTGTGTGCCGCACTCGCAGCCGGAACCGGCGCATTCGCGGCAGCGCCGCTCGTCGACGAAAACGACGCGGCCGCGAAGACGCTCGGTTACCGCGCGAAGGCAACGACCGTCGATGCAGGCAAGTTCCCGAAGTACCAGGCCGGCCAGACGTGCTCGAACTGTCGCTTCTACAAGGCCGGCGCCGGCGAATCCTCGGGCACGTGCCCGATGTTCGGCGGCAAGGCGGTTGCCGCCGAAGGCTGGTGCAACGTCTATGCAAAGCTTGCTTGATCCCGGGCGCGGGCGCGAACACGACGGCGTGCCGCGCGGCGGCACCAACGCGGAGCGCACGGACCATTTGAATGCGCTGGTCGCGCTGGGCATCGGGCGCGGCTACGTGACGCGCGGTGAAATCGTCGACGCGTTGCCCGACGATGCGGCAGACGGCACGGATTTCGACGCCGCCGCGTCGATGCTCGGCGAATGGGGGATCGAGGTTCGCGAGCACGTCGACTCGCGAAGCGCATGGACGCTCGATCGTCATTTCGCGCGAGCGGCGGACACGACGTCGCCGCTCGCCGACGCGTCGGCCCCGCTCGCGACCGCCGATCTGCTCGCGGCCCGCACGAGCGATCCCGTGCGCATCTACCTGCGCGAAATGAGCGCGACACCGCTGCTCGACCGTGAAGAAGAGATCGCGCTCGCGCTTCATCTGGAAAGCGGGCGCGCGGCGTGCATCGACGCATTGTGCCGCGACCCGGCTGCGCTCGACGCCGTTGCGTCGATCGCCGGCGACATCCGCGCCGGCAAGGTGGCGGCATCGGTCTACGTGACGGGGTTCGTCGGCGACGCCGAATCGCTCGATGAAGCGCGCGCGGTTTTGCCCGGGGAATCGCCCGCCAATGCAACGGCGCCTGATGATTCAACCATGGCATCCCCGGAGGGGGAGGACGACGCGGACCGCGCGCCGGACAGCCCCGCATGGCGCGACAGCGTCGTCGCATCGCTCGACCGCGCCGGCGCGCTGGCCGCCGGGATGCAGCATGCATTGCGCACCGGCGGTTTCGCGTCGGCCAGTTACCGGGCGCTCCTTCGCGAGGCCGCCGCGTCCACCGGCAGGATCCGCTTCACCGCACGCGCGATCGAACGCATCGGCCACGCGATTCGAGACCGTGCGACACAAGCACGCAAGTTCGAGAAGCGCATCGTCGACATCCTGGCCGAATCGGGCATCCGCAACGATTCGCCGCGCCGTGACCTCTTCATGCCGTGCGACGACGTGCGCGCATGGATGACCGACTGCATCGCCGCGCATGCCGACTGCGCCGCTGCCCTCACCCGCCGCGCGCCGGCGCTGATCGAAGCACGCGCCGCGCTCGCCGGCCTCGCCGGCGAGTCGAGCCTGCCGCTCGACATCGCGATCGCGATCGACGCGCGACTGTCGCGTATCGAGCGCGCGATGCAGCCCGCGAGAACGAAGCTGTTCCAGAGCAATCTGCGGCTCGTCGTGTCGATCGCCAAGCGCTATCCCGATCGCGGCCTGCAGTTTCTCGACCTGATCCAGGAGGGCAATCTCGGCCTGATGAAGGCCGTCGATCGCTACGATCACCGGCGCGGCTTCAAATTCGCGACGTATGCGACCTGGTGGGTCCGGCAGGCCATCACGCATGCGATCGCCGACCAGGGCCGCACGATCCGCGTGCCCGCGCATACGGTCGACGCGATCAACAAGCTGGCGCGCCTCGCGCGAACGCATGCGCAACGAACCGGCGAGGTTGCCGGCGCCCCGACGCTCTCGGCGCAGATGCGGATCCCGGTCGACAAGGTGCGGGACCTGATGGATATCGTGCGCGAGCCCATCTCCGCGGACCTGCCCGTTTCGCCCGATCACGACCTCACGTTGTGCGACGTCGCGATCGACCACGCCGCGCCGACCCCGGAAGAATCCGCGAGCGCCCGCCAGCTTCGCGCGGCGGTTGCGGCGCTGATCGACCGCCTGCCGGCACGCGAAGCGTGGATTCTTCGCTTGAGGTACGGCATCGACGTCGAAAGCGAGTATTCGCTGCGCGAGATCGGCCGGCAACTGAACCTGTCCGCCGAACGCGTTCGCCAGATCGAGGTGTCGGCGCTCGAACGGATCAGACAGTTCGGGCACGCACCGGCGCTTCGGTCGCTGATCGCCTGACGCCGCCAGGTCGCCCCACCGCGCTCCGGAACGAGCGGCCGATCACCTTCCCCGGCGCGCGCCACCTGTTGAGGACTGCAACACGATGTGCTGCATTTATGAACGGCCGGCTTCGGCTTGACGGTATCCACCCCGTCGCCCGTTCGACCGGATCGCTCGCAACGCGCACGGTGCGCCGCGACTTTCGCCGAATGCGCGCATCGATCGCTGACGCTGGCACGCATGTTGCGTTTTCCTGAACAGCAGCCCTGCATCCCAAGAACGCATGGAGACACGCTTGTCCACGATTGAATCGGTTCTTCACGAAACCCGCCAGTTTGCGCCGCCCTCGGCGCTCGAGCAGGCGGCGACCATTTCCGGCATGCCGGCCTATCGGGCGCTCGTCGCCGAGGCCGAGCGCGATTACGAAGGCTTCTGGGCGCGCCTCGCGCGCGAGGGCCTCGCGTGGCACAAGCCGTTCACCAAAGTGCTCGACGAGTCCAACGCGCCGTTCTACAAGTGGTTCGACGACGGCGAGCTGAACGCGTCGTACAACTGCCTCGACCGTCACGTCGAAGCCGGCAACGGCGAGCGCGTCGCGGTGATCTTCGAAGCCGACGACGGCACCGTCACGCGCGTCACCTATGCGGATCTCCTCGCCCGCGTGTCGCGTTTCGCGAATGCGTTGAAGAAGCGCGGCATCGGCAAGGGCGATCGCGTCGTCATCTATATCCCGATGTCGATCGAAGGCATCGTCGCGATGCAGGCCTGCGCCCGCATCGGCGCGACGCACTCGGTCGTGTTCGGCGGCTTCTCCGCGAAGTCGCTGAACGAGCGGCTCGTCGACGTCGGCGCGACGGCGCTGATCACGGCCGACGAGCAGGCGCGCGGCGGCAAGACGCTGCCGCTCAAGAGCATCGCCGACGAGGCGCTCGCGCTGGGCGGCTGCGAAGCGGTGAAGAGCGTGATCGTCTATCGCCGCACCGGCGGCAAGATCGACTGGCATGCCGACCGCGACCTGTGGATGCACGAACTGACGGCCGGCGAGTCCGACACGTGCGAGCCGGAATGGGTGAGCGCCGAGCATCCGCTGTTCATCCTGTATACGTCGGGCTCGACCGGCAAGCCCAAGGGCGTGCAACACAGCACCGGCGGCTACCTGCTGTGGGCCGCGCAGACGATGAAGTGGACCTTCGACTGGAAGCCCACCGACGTGTTCTGGTGCACGGCCGACATCGGCTGGGTCACCGGCCACACGTACATCACGTACGGCCCGCTCGCCTGCGGCGGCACGCAGGTCGTGTTCGAAGGCGTGCCGACCTGGCCGGACGCCGGCCGCTTCTGGAAGATGATCGGCGACCACAAGGTCAGCGTGTTCTACACCGCGCCGACCGCGATCCGTTCGCTGATCAAGGCCGCCGAGGCCGACGACAAGGTGCATCCGAAGAGCTACGACCTGTCGAGCCTGCGCATCATCGGCACGGTCGGCGAGCCGATCAATCCGGAAGCGTGGATGTGGTATCACAAGCACGTCGGCCAAGAGCGCTGCCCGATCGTCGATACGTGGTGGCAGACCGAGACGGGCGGCCACATGATCACGCCGCTGCCGGGCGCGACGCCGACCGTGCCCGGTTCGTGCACGCTGCCGCTGCCGGGCATCATGGCCGCGGTGGTCGACGAAACCGGCCAGGACGTGCCGAACGGGCAAGGCGGCATTCTCGTCGTCAAGCGCCCGTGGCCGGCGATGATCCGCACGATCTGGGGCGACCCGGAACGCTTCAAGAAGAGCTATTACCCCGAAGAACTCGGCGGCACGCTCTATCTCGCCGGCGACGGCACCGTTCGCGACAAGGACACCGGCTACTTCACGATCATGGGCCGGATCGACGACGTGCTGAACGTGTCGGGCCACCGGCTCGGCACGATGGAGATCGAATCGGCGCTGGTCTCGCACGAGCTGGTGGCCGAGGCGGCCGTGGTCGGCCGTCCTGACGACACGACGGGCGAGGCGGTGGTCGCGTTCGTGGTGCTCAAGCGTTCGCGTCCGGAAGGCGAGGAGGCCGCGGCACTTGCCAAGACGCTGCGCGACTGGGTCGGCAAGCAGATCGGGCCGATCGCGAAGCCGAAGGACATCCGCTTCGGCGACAACCTGCCGAAGACGCGCTCGGGCAAGATCATGCGGCGCCTGCTGCGTTCGCTCGCCAAGGGCGAAGCGATCACGCAGGACACGTCCACGCTCGAGAACCCGGCCATCCTCGAGCAGTTGAACCGTTCGCTGTAACACCGCCCGCCCGGGCGGAGCGTTTCGCTTCGTCGCGGTGCCGGGATGCGGTCGCATTCCGGCCCTCGCGAAGCACCGCCGTGCGTTCCCCGACGGCACGGCATGCAGGCGGCACGCGTCGATTCCGCCGCCGCAATATTAATTAGCTATACGTATTACTAAATTCAACAAAACGGAGACAGACGATGAAGATCACGACACGGACGATTTGCGCGGCGCTGCTCGGCGCGGCGGCGAGCACGAGTGTTTTCGCGCAGAGCAGCGTCACGCTGTACGGCGACCTCGACGCCGCGTTGCTTTACACGAGCCGGTCGCTCGATTCGACGACCGGCGGCAATGCGGGCCGCCAGTTCGCGCTGACCGATACCGGCATGACGCCGACCAACTTCGGCTTGACGGGTACCGAGGATCTCGGCGGCGGGCTGCACGCGAAATTCAAGCTCGAGAGCGGCTTCAACATCACCGACGGGGCGTTCGGCCATTCGAACGGCAACTTCTTCGGCCGCCAGGCGTGGGTCGGGATCGACGGCGGGTTCGGCGAAACGAAGATCGGCCTGCAGTTCTCGCCGTTCGTGCTCGCGGTGCTCGGATCGGACCCGCGCAACGTTTCGCACTTCGGCGCCGCGCTGATCCCGTACGTCGACAACGTGCTCGTCACCGGCCTCTTCAACCCGAATGCGATTTCGTACACGAGCCCGACGATCGCCGGGCTCACGGGCAGCGCGATGTTCGGCTTCGGCGGAAAAGCCGGGGACTTCCAGGCGGGACGCCAGTATTCCGGCAGCCTCACGTATGCGAATGGCGGTTTCATGCTCAACGCGGCGCTCTACGACGGCAACGGCGGCACGTCGCCGACGCCGGTATCGAGCACGGTCGCGTTCGTCGGCCGCACGATCGGCACCGCCTACACGTTCGGGCCCGTGACCGGCAAGGCGTCGTTCACGAGCTACAAGGTTGCCGGTTCGTTCAGCAACAACGTGTACAGCGCCGGCCTCGACTATCGTGTCACGCCGGCCCTCGACCTGAACACCGGCGCGTGGTACACGATCGATCGCAACGATTCGCACAATCATTCGCTGCTCGCCGCGCTCGGCGCCGACTACAGCCTGTCGAAACGAACGGGCCTGTACGCGCAGGTCGGTGTCGTCAACAACCATGGCGCGATGAATACGGGCCTCGGCATCACGGGCGGCGCGCTGTTCGGGTTGCCGGGCACGACGGTCGGCGTCAACGCCGGCATCCACCACGTGTTCTGACGCGGCGCGACGCGCCGGGCCGGCCGGGCAGCCCGCGTGCGCCCGTCCGGCCCGGCGCCGAAACACGGCCGCCGAAAACGCCGCAAAAGCAGCAAAAGCCGTGAATGGCGGGCAACGCGCGGCACCGGCCCGACGATCCGCCCTCCCGATCCCGGCCTCGATGTTTACCCGCCCTCAAGTCCGTGCCCTCGCTGCCGTCAAGACAGGAACGCACGCCCAGCATCCGCCAATAACCAGGCACGCGTCCCTTCAAGGAGACCCAGCAACGTGAACTTCTTCGGAATCGGCCGCGGCCACCGTTCGTCGCGCGCGCTCGTCGGCGACATCGCCGAGCAGGCCGGCAAGCTCGGCATCGAGATCTGCGACGTGTCGGGTCACGTCGAGGAAGTCGCGGCCCGCGTGGCCCGACAGGCGGAGGTCTGCCACACGCTGCGCGAATCGGCCGCCGTCACGTTGCGCGGCAACCACCGGATTGCCGAGGCCGCGCAGCAGGTGCGCGCCGTGAGCGCGAATGCGTCGAACGCGGTTCGCCAGTCGCAACAGACGATCGAGGCGTCGCTCGCCGACATCCACGGCCTCGTCGAAGGCGTCACGTCGATCGGCAACCAGATGGGTGCGCTGCGCGACGCGCTCGATCATGTACGGGCCGTGTCCGAGGAGATCTCCGTGATCGCGCGACAAACTCACCTGCTCGCGCTGAATGCCGCGATCGAGGCCGCACGTGCCGGCGATTCGGGCCGCAGCTTCGCCGTCGTCGCGGCCGAGGTCAAGAACCTGTCCGCGAAGACCGGACAGGCGACGGCCCAGATCGAGACGACCCTCGCGCGCCTCGCCGAGCAGACCGAACACCTGATCGCGGAAGGAACCGACAACGCCGCCCGCGCGCATCGCGTGCGCGAGGGCACGCGTACGATCGGCGAAGTCGTGCACGCGACCGGGCACGCGATCACCGAGCTCGCCGGCGAGGCCGAACAGATCGCGTCGCTGACGGACGACATCGAGACGCAATGCCACCGGCTCGACGAACAGGTCGGCGAGATGGCATCCGGCGTCGAGGATTCGAGCGACAACTTCTCGCAGGCCAAGGACCGGCTCGGCAACCTGCTCTCCGTCTCCGAGACGCTCATCGAACTCACGGCCGCGACCGGCATCGAATCGCCCGACACGCGCCTGATCGACACCGCGCGGCACACGGCCGCCGCGATCAGCAAGTGCTTCGAGGAAGCGGTCGGGCGCGGCGAAATCGCACTCGACGCGCTCTTCGACGCAAACTATGTGCCGATTCCCGGCACCGATCCGCAGCAGTTCATGACGCGCTTCACCGACTTCACCGATCGCGTGCTGCCGGCCATCCAGGAGCCGGTGCTCGGGATCGACGCGCGCATCGTCTATTGCGCGAGCTTCGACCGGCAGTGCTACCTGCCGACCCACAACCGGAAATTCTCGCTGCCCCAGCGCGCGGACGCCGCGTGGAACGCCGCGAACTGTCGGAATCGCCGGATCTACACGGATCGCACGGCGCGCACCTCCGTGTCGCATACCAAGCCGTTCCTGCTGCAAACCTATCGGCGCGACATGGGCAACGGCAACTTCGCGCTGATGAAGGACGTTTCCGCACCCATCGTCGTCGGCGGACGGCAATGGGGCGTGCTGCGGATCGGCTACAGCGTCTGAGGCCGGGCCTGCACCGGCAGGCCGTCGTCCATCACTGTTCGAGCCCCACCGCCAGCGGCCGCTGATCGCCGCGGCCGTGATCGTCGACCACGCGCACCGTATAGCTGCCGGCCGTCCGCGGCTGCCAGAACAGCGCATCGCCCGGCACGCTGCGCCCGACGAACGCATCGTTGACGAACCAGTACAGCGCATGCGCGCTCGCATCGGCCGTCGCGTTGAACGCGATGCGCGTCTCCTCCGTGCTCTTCACGCGCATCGCATACGTACTGCCGCGCAGCGGCGACGTGATGCGCGGCGGATCGCCGTCGACCTGCCCCGCGTCGCGGCACTCCGCGTTCTGCGGCGGCCGCCGGCGCGCAATGCCGGCCTGCACGAACACCTGCTGCAGATCCGACGGCCAGAACTCGAAGATCTCCGTATGCGTGCGCTTGCCGTCGTAAGGCGGGCACGCGGCCTTCCCGGTCGCGTCGTCGATCACGACCGGCCGGTGCACGGTGCTCACGCGGATCGGCGACGTGCCCGGAATGAACCACGTCCAGCCCTGCTGCGGGCACCACTCGTTCGGCAGGTCGCCGCTCGCGAGGCAGATCCGCACGCGCTTCAGGCGCGGCGGAACCGCGCGCGGCGGCTCGACGAGCGTGCGCTCGGCATTCAATGCGTCGACGACCTGGAAGAACAGTGGTGCGGCCGCGTCGACGCCGACGAACGCCGTATTGGTCGAGTTGTCGAAATTGCCGACCCACACGACCAGCACGTAAGGGCCGAACACGCCGGCCGTCCACGCATCGCGGAACGACCATGACGTGCCGGTCTTCCAGTAGACGGGCACGCTCGACGGCTGCGCGCCGCTCGTTTCGTCGGGGCGCAGATGCTGGCGCAGCATGTCCATCGTCATGTAGCTCGCCTCCGCGCTCAACAAGCGCCGGCCGGGCAGCGCCGGTTCGTCCGCGCGCAGCCGCAGCGGCCGGAATTCGCCGCGATTCGCGAGCATCGCGTAGAGGCCCGCGAGATCCTGCATCGTCACTTCGCCGCCGCCGAGCACGAGCGCGAGCCCGTAGTGCTGCGCGCTCGCGAGCCGGCGCACGCCGGCTTCCTGCAGGAACCGGTACAGGTCGGGCGACTTGAGCTGCGACGCGACCCACACGGCCGGCACGTTGCGGCTGCGGTTCAGCGCGTCGGTCGCGGTGATCGGCCCGAGGAAATGCCCGTCGAAATTCTCCGGCGCATACGGGCCGAACGCGGTCGGCACGTCGCGCAGCACCGTTTGCGGGTGCAGCACGCCCTGGTCGAAACCGAGCGCATAGATGAACGGCTTGAGCGTCGAGCCCGGCGAGCGCCGCGCGAGCGTGCCGTTCACCTGCCCGTCGATCGTGCGGTCGAAGAAGTTCGCGGAACCGACCAGCGCCTTCACGCCCATGTCGCGCGTATCGACGAGGATGGCCGCCGCATTGCGCACGCCGCGCGTGTCGTTGCGCGCGACATAACGCGCGATCTGCCGTTCGAGCGTGCGCTGCAGGTCGAGATCGAGCGTCGTCACGAGCCGCGCGCCGCCGTCGCTGTCGTCCGGCGCACCGCCCGAGGCCGTGCGCCACGCGCTGCGTGCGGCGAGCGCCTGGTCGACCGCGTGCGGCGCATCGAAAGGCAGCGCCGACAAGGGCCGCATCGCAAGCGGCAACGCGAACAGCGGCTTGAGCGACGCATCGCCCGGATGCTTCGTCAGCCAGCGCGCATACAGCCGGTTGCGCGACGCGGCCAGCGCACGGTTGATCTCGTCCTGCCCGCCGCGCACGCGCCGCGCCGGGTCCTGCGGAATCACCGCGAGCGCGAGCGCCTCGGGCAGCGTCAGCGCATCGGGCATCCGGTCGAAATACACGACGCTCGCGGTGCCCGCGCCTTCGACGTTGCGGCCGTACGGCGCATCGTTCAGATAGGCTTCGAGGATCTGCCGTTTCGAATAGAAGAGTTCGAGCTGCACCGCGCGCGCAACCTGCTCGAGCTTGCCCGCCGGCGTGCGCGTGTTCAGCCGCCACAGCGAGCGCGCGAGCTGCATCGTCAGCGTCGAGCCGCCCTGCGGATTGCCGCCGCGCACATACGTGATCCACGCACCACGTGCGAGGCCGTACGGGTTGAAGCCGGGATGCCAGCGGAACCAGCGGTCCTCGTGCAGCATCACGGCCTCGACGAGCTGCGGCGACATCCGGTCGAGCGGCACCCACAGGCGGTAGCGGTCGTCCTTCGCGAGCGTGAGCCGCAACAAGCGGCCCTGTGCATCGACCACCGCGACCGACGACGGCTTCCAGTCGCGCAGCGGCGGATGCGGCCACAGCCGGCATGCGGCCAGCGCACCGAATACGAGCAGCGCGCCGGCGATCCAGTTCTGCCAGCGATGCAGCCAGCGGCCGGCGCCGCGCAGCGCGCGCCGCAGCACCGGGGCGTCAGCCACGCGCGGGCGCCCCGCGCACCCGGCACCTCTGGCACGGCCGTTGCAGCCGCGTCGTCATCGCACGCGCTCCACGGTCAGTGCCGTGCCGCCGGGTGCCTGTGCCTGCACGCGGCGGTCGTACATCGACTCGCCGTAAGCCGGCGGCGCGACGAAGCGGCCCGCGTTGCTCGCCTTGATCCGGTAGACGAACTCGCGCACGTCGGTCGTCGCCGTGCCGTAGATCACCACGCGGTCCTCGCGCACGTCCGCGAACTGCGGCTGCCACGTGGAGCCCTTGACGCCGATCGGCGAACGCCACGGCGCATCGGCCGCCGGCGCCGACGCGCCGCCGTCGCTGTCGGTGTCCTGCGTGTCGGCGACGGGCGGCGGCGCGATCACCGGATCGAAGCCGCCGGGCAGCAGGTCGACGATCGCGACGTTGCCGACGTTCGCCTGGCCCGTCGCGCGGATCTTCAGGTGCACGTCGATCTCCTGGCCGAGCGTGATCTTCCCGAGCGGCTTGCCGTCCGTGTCGGTGTAGTCGCGCACGATCTCCAGGCCGTTCCTGATCGCCTTCGTCGACGTGCCGCGGTCGTAGCCCGACTGGCTCGCGATCCACCACGCGGGCAGCGTGCTGCCGTTCACGAAGTCGACGCGCGACGCATCGGCCGCCCACGTACCCGAGCGCACGAGGTTCGCCTGGATCGACGACACGTCCTTCGGCGCGGCGCCCGCGCGTACCTCGTCGATCGCGAGCTGGTCGAGCTGCCCCGCGCTCGACGCCGCATACGCATCGAGCGCGAGAATCGTCATCGCCGACGACAGCGTGTTGTAGCGGTTGTCGACGAGCGGCGCGGCGAGGTTGTCCATCGCGCGCGGCGACAGCTTGCGCACGCGCTCCGGGAAGTGCTTCGCGATCAGGTACAGCACGCTCGCGTCGCGCGTCAGCGGATCGAGGTAGTAGCCGGTCGTGTAACCGCCGTCGGACGCGCGCTTGCGCTCGAGCAGCGCCTGCGGGCCCGCGATCAGCGCCGCGGCCTCCTTGTCCTGCTTCAGCAGCTGGTACGACGCGGCAAGCCAGGCGGCCGCGAGGTCGTTCTTCCAGTCGTTCGGATACGCGTCCTGCAGCCGCTTCTGCACGGCCGCGAGGCTGTTGGTCGTCACGTTGCCCTGGCGCGTCAGCAAGTACACCGCGTAAGCGCGCTGGCGCAGCAGGTCGAGCGAGCCGAGCGAATCGTTCGCCGCGAGCTTCTGCAGATACTGGTTGCCCGCGTCGAGCATGTCCTTCGGCACGGCGATGCCGCGCTCGCGCGCGTCGAGCAACACGTGCATCGCGTACGCGGACACGAACGGATCGGCGTCGGGCGTCGCGCTCCACAGGCCGAACCCGCCCTGTGCGTTCTGCCGGCCGCGCAGCACGCCGAGGAACTGCGCGATCGCCGCCGCGTTCGACGTGTCGGCGCCGGCGTCGGTCGCATGCATCGCGCTCGTCAGCGCGCGCACCGACAGCCACTTCGCCGCGAACACGCGCGGCACGGCCGCGCTCACCATCTGCTCGCTGCAGTAGTGCTCGAAGTTGACGAGATACGACGCCACCCCTTCGGACAGCACGAGCGGCGCGGTCGAGATGCTCGCGTCGCGCGAAGCATACGCGTCGTACATCGACCGCAGGTTCGGCACGCTCGCCTTCTTGCCCGGGTCGAGCCGCGCGATGTCGAGCTGCGTGCGGAACGCGGCGGCCGGCCGCACCGACACGTCGACGCGTTGCTGCGCGCCCTTCGCGCCGTAGCGCGCACCGAACGACAGCGCGCCCGAGCCGAGCGTATCGGTCGCCTTCACGCGGAACATCGCGACGCCCTCGTGCTGCGGCGCGAGCGCGACGTTCTGCGTGGCCGGCCCGATCACCTGCAACTGCGGCCCCGTCTTCAGCGTGACCGCGACCGGCACCGGCTGGTTGCCGGCGCCCGTCAGGTTGTTCGAGACACCGACGCTGACGTCGGCCTCGTCGCCCGGCGCGAGCGTCGTCGGCACGTTCGGCGACAGCACGAAGTCGCCGCGCACCGTCGTCGCGCCCTCGAACGTGCCGACCAGGTCCGGCGACACCGACACGGCCATCACGCGCAGCTTGCCGTTGAAGTAGTCGGGCACGGTGTAGCTCAGGCGCGTGTCGCCGTTCACGTCGACGATCCCCGACCAGTAGACGACCGGCTTGTCGCGCTTGCGCTTGAACGGGTTCAACTGACGGCCGATCGCGTCGTCGGCGTCGCCGCCCGGCGCGGCCATCGCCATCAGCTTCTCGAAGTCCGGCAGGATCAGGTCGAGGATCTGCGACGTGCCGACTTCGAGCATCCGCTTGCGGAAGAAGAACTTCAGCGGATCGCCGAGCTTGTAGCGCGCGACCTGCAGGATGCCCTCGTCGACCGCGAACACGACGACCTTCGCGGGCTTCGCCGAATGCACGGTGAAATTCACCGTGTCGCCGGGTTTTACGAGCGCCGGCGCATCGACCGACAGCGCGTTGCGGCGCGCATCGAGGTTCACCGAGAACGGCACGACGCCGTAGCTCAGCGGGCTCATGAAGATTTCGTCGGACGACGGATCGCGGATGTACTGCACGTTGATGTAACCGTTGCCCTCGAAACCGGCCGGCACCGTGATGTGCTGGATCGAGCTCGTCGTGTCCGCATGGAACCATGCGTGCGCATACACCTTGTCGCGCTCGATCGTGATCAGGCCGCTGCCCGCGTAAGGCGCGCGGATCGCGATCTCGACCTGCTCGCCCGGCTTGTAGTCGTGCTTCGCGAGGCTCACCTGCAGCTCCGCGTTGCGGTCGAGCGAACGCGTGACGTTCGCGTCGCCCGTGACCGAATACTCGATCCGGTTCACCGCGGCGCCATCCGCGTCGCGGATCACGAGCGCATAGCTGCCCGGCTTGTCGGTGCGCAGCGTGAAGTCGAGCCCGGCCGCCGGAATCGTCAGCGGCTTCTCGTCGACGGGCACCTCCTTCAGCCGCGAATCGTATTTGTATGCGCCGGAATCCTGCTTGGTCAGCACCGACACGTAGCGCTCCTCGACCAGCTGCGCGCGCAGGCCCTTCACGTCGATCGCCTTCGCGTTCGGATCGATCGCGACGAGCCGCACCGTGCGCGGGCTGCCGCGCTTCACGTAGCCGAGATCGTCGACGGACTTGTAGCCGACGAGCCAGTCGTTGTTCGACACGAGCGTCTGCGCGTTCGCGGCGACGTTGCGCCCGCCCTCCGCCTCATAGGCCTTCGCCTGGAAGTAGAGCTGGTAGGTCGAGTCCGCGTACTTGTCGAGGTCGAGGTCGAATTCGGCATGGCCGTGCTCGTCGGTCGTGCCGTCCTGCAGCGTCGTCGTGTAGCCCTCCTTCGCGCGGCGCGCGTCGAAGAAGTGATAACCCTGCCAGCTGCGGAACGACGGCCACACCGGGCGCAGCGTCAGCGTCGCCGCGACGCGACGTTTCTCCGCCGGCGTGCCGAACAGGTTCTGCGCGTCGACGACGCCCTTCAGCCCCTTCGGCTTCACCCACCCTTCGACGACCTGCTGCGACAGCTTCGCGTCGACCTTCATCCGGTCCGGCAGGAACTCCTTCACCTGCACCGTCGTGCTGCCGATCGGCTCCGCGCCGGGCTGGCCGTCCTTGACGATGTACAGGTTGACCGTCCACGTGCCGGTCGGCGCCGTTTCGGCCGTCGTATAGCCGAGCTCGGTGAAGCCCGACGCATCGACCGTCACCGGCTTGCGCTCGACCGTGATCCCGCGCGGGTCGACGATCTCCGCCTGCAGCGGCACGCCGGCCGGGCTGCGCGCCCAGCTCGCGGCACGCACGATCAGGCCGATGTGGAACGGATCGCCGGGCCGGTACAGGCCGCGATCCGAGAACAGGTACGCGGACAGTTGCCCCTGGCCCGTCGCATTGCGCTCGCCGTCGACGTCGAAACGCGAGAAGTCGAGCTGGCGATCGCGGCCGGCCACCGGCAGGAACGACAGGTCGGTGTCCTTCTTCACGACGTACAGCTGCGGACGTTTCTCGCGGTCGAGCCCCTTGAACGCCGGGAAATGCACGATGCCGTCGGTGGCTGTCGTCTGCGTGAACAGCGCCTGGCCGTTCACCGCGAGCACCGATACCGTTGCGCCCGCAACCGGCTTGCCCGTGCGGATCGACTGGACGAACACGTCCTGGCTGCCGTCGAGCGCCTTCTTGACCAGCATCCCGAGATCGGTCACGACGATCAGGCGCGTATCGCCGAGCGCGCTGTCGCTGTCGCTATCGTCGCCGTTGCCGCTGCTGTCGCTCGAATCGGCATTGTCGGACTGATCCTGGCTGCCGTCGCCGGACGATGCATCGCCATCCTTCGCATCGTCGGCTTTCTTTTTCTCGGCGGCCGGATCGTACTTCGTCAGGTGCAGCAGGAACACGCCACGCTTGCCGCCCTTCAGGTACTGGCCGAGATCGATGCCTTCGTAATGCGCCTTGCCGGGGTCGCCGGCCGGAAATGCGCGCGTCTGCACGAAGCGCTCGACGATGTGATCCTCGCTGAACGAATACGACAGCTCGGGCCGCGCGTACGTGCCGTTGTTGAAGCTCACGAGATGCTGGAGCTGGTCGGGCAGCACGCGGCCGATCTCGACCTTCATCCCCGGCAGGTTGCGCGACACGACCGACAACCGCTTGCTGCCGCTCATCGACAGCAGCGAACCGTCGGCCATGAAGCGCAGCAGCTTCGGATAGTCGGGCACCGTGAACGCGGTCGTCACGGGCTTGCCGAGCAGGTAGCCGCCGGCCGACTTCAAGTCGCCCTCGAACCGCACGACGACGCGCTCGCCCGGCGTCGCGTGGTACTTGAAGCTCTGCAGCGTCGCGAAATCGTTCTCGGTGGGCACTGCCTCGAGCGGCAGCGGCTTCGACTGCTTCAGCACCGCCTCGCTGATGTCGGCCACGTTCCATTCGTACGGCGGATCGTCGTCCGACTGATCGACGCCCGGCTTGCGCTTCGGCAGCACCCACGCCTTCGCGCGCGCGGCGAGATCGGCGCTGCGCACGCCGTCGGACGCTTCCGCGACGAGCACCTGCTCGGGCTCGTAGCGCTCGTTGTCGACGAGCGTCGGCGCGATGTTGTCGATCGAC
Source organism: Burkholderia sp. Bmkn7 (assembly GCF_041103175.1). NCBI lineage: Bacteria > Pseudomonadati > Pseudomonadota > Betaproteobacteria > Burkholderiales > Burkholderiaceae > Burkholderia > Burkholderia sp. Bmkn7. Next base: position 3,289,717 of record NZ_JBGCUH010000002.1, read on the forward strand.
AGGCTGTAGAGCCCCGGCACGTCGACCGACGCATGCAGCACGTCGGGCGTGCCGTTGCCGCCGCGCGCGCTCTTCACGCCCTTGTCGACGTCGAGCCGTGCGACCAGCGGATCGCGCGGAATCTCGAGCGGCTGCGAATACACCCACGCGCTCGTCTTCATCTTGTCGTAGTTGACCGTGTAGCGCAGCGGCGTCGCATTCTTGCCGTCGCGGCCGACCAGCACGAGGCCGATGCGCTTCTCGAATTCGGCCGGATCGACCGGATAGTTGAAGCGCAGCTGCAGCAGCGCCTGCTTCTCCGCCGGATTGTCGGGATTCCGGTAGAACTCGTTGTTGCCGAACGTGGCGGCAAACGCGGGCACATCGAACGCGAAGCGGTCGTCGTGCATCGTCACCTGCGGCGCGAACACCCGGTGCACCGCGAAACGCACCTCGACGTGCGCGCCGACCGGCCAGTCGGCCGCCGGCGTGAAGCGCAGCGTCTTGTCGTCGACCCACGCCCACGCGCCCTTGAGCGCGGGCGTCATCTCGATGCCGTCTCCGGCCGGCTTGCCGACCTGCTCGATCGGCGCGGCCGATTGCGAGAACACGACGTCGAGCGGATGCACGGTGATCTTCGGCTTGTCGCTGTCGTCCACCTCATAGGTGGTGATCGGCGGCGCCTTCACGGTGAAAGTGACGGTCTCGGGCTCCGGCGGCTTCGGCCGATGCTTGAACCAGTAACCGCCGAAGCCGAGCGCGGCCGCGAGCAGCACGATGCCGCCGGCGTGCCACGGGCGGCGGCGCACGGCCGCGGCGGTGATGCCCATCCACGCGGGCGCCGTCCACGACACGTCGCCGACCAGCGGCCGCAGCGCGCAGCCGAGCAGCCACCAGACGAAGCCCGCCGCGCGAATCGGCAGGAGCAGCAGGAAGCGCAGCAAATCCATGTTGTTATTTCCTTGTTCAAGGACGTGCGGCCGGCTTCGGCGGCGTTCCCCGAGATTTATTGGTCTGTGACGGCGCGGCCCTGGTTGCGCCGGAATGCTTGGAATGTGGTGTTCGACCGGATGCTGGCCGCCATTATCGATCAGACCCGAAACGATGGAAATATCGGTGTGCCGGCGCGCAACGCCGGCCGTCGACCGGCCGGTCGGACGGGATTTCGACTCGCCGCCCCAACCGCTGCGCGCACCCGCGCCGCGTTCGCTAGAATGCGCGGCTCGGCACGAATCGAATCGAAATGAAAGGAACCCGCTTGAAACTCCCGTTCGAATGGCAGATCGGGCTGCGCTACGCGCGCGGCGGCCGGCGCTCGGCCGGCGACGGCTTCGTGTCGTTCATTGCCGGCGCGGCGATGGCCGGCATCGCGCTCGGCGTCGCCGCCCTGATCGTCGTGCTGTCGGTAATGAACGGTTTCCGGACCGAAGTGCGCGACCGGATGCTGTCGGTGCTCGCGCACGTGGAAATCTTCTCGCCCACCGGCGCGATGCCCGACTGGCGGCTCACCGCGCACGAATCGCTGCGGAATCCGGCGGTGCGCGCCGTCGCGCCCTACGTCGACGCGCAGGCGCTGCTGACGAACGCGGGCAGCGTGACGGGCGTCGCGCTGCGCGGCATCGACCCCGTGCTCGAGCCGCGCGTGTCCGAGATCGCGCGCAAGCCGAAGACGGGGCGGCTCGACGCGCTCGTACCGGGCGGGATGGGCATCGTGCTCGGTTCGGCGCTGGCCGACGCGCTGCACGTGAAGATCGGCGACCGCATCACGTTCTTCGCGCCCGGCAACACCGCGCGCATCGGCGACGCGCTGCCGCAGTTCCGGCAGTTCAACGTGGTCGGCACGTTCGAGTCGGGCCACTACCAGTACGACAGCGCGCTCGCATACATCCATATCCGCGACGCGCAGACGCTGTTCAACGTGCGCGCGCCGACCGGCATCCGGTTGCGCCTCGACGATCTGCAGCGCGCGCCGGACGTCGCGCTGGAACTGTCGCGCTCATTGTCGGGCGATCTCTACATCCGCGACTGGACGCGGCAGAACCGCACGTGGTTCGAGGCCGAGCGGCTGCAAAAGCGCATGCTGTCGCTGATCCTGATGCTGATCGTCGCGGTCGCCGCGTTCAACCTCGTGTCGTCGCTCGTGATGACCGTCACGCAGAAGCAGGGCGACATCGCGATCCTGCGCACGCTCGGCGCGCCGCCCGGGTCGATCATGAAGATCTTCGCGATCCAGGGGATGACGATCGGCCTCACCGGCACGCTGGCGGGCGTCGCGCTCGGCTGCGCGATCGCGGTGAGCATCCCGTGGGTGCTGCCGGCGGTCGAGCGGTTGCTCGGCATCCACTTCCTGACGCCGTCCGTGTATTTCCTCAGTTCGCTGCCGTCGAAGCTCGCGGTGGCCGACGTGATCGAGATCACCGCGGCCGCGTTCCTGATGTCGTGCGTCGCGACGCTCTACCCGAGCTGGCGCGCCGCGCGGGTACGGCCGGCCGAAGCGCTGCGCGACGAATAGGCACGCGGCGCTTCGGCATGGCGCGCCGTCACGCCGTCTCGTGAAAACCGAGGCTATGGGTGCCGTTCAGGATGTCCTCGAACGCGTTCCCGAAGCCGACGTCGATCAGGCCCGCGCGCCTGCCATACGTCTTCTGCCCCGACACGTCGCTGACGAAGATCGCCGCGCCCGACGACAACTGACGATCGGTATCCAGCAGCGCGAGCGTACCGCGTGCGCTGCCGGCCGACTCGTCGAAGTTCAGCCGCGTGCCGTCCTGCGTGGTGAAATGCCCGCCGACCTCTTCGAATTTCCGGTTGCGCGCGACGGACGCATTCATCTCCTTCATGAAGAGGAAGTCCGCGTCGGCGCGCTGGCTGGCCACCTTGCGATCGTCGTCGGAGAACGTGTCGCCCACCGCGGCGGCGCCCTGCTCGGCGAAGTCGACGGCCTGCTGGTGAAACTCGCGCGTCGCGAGCACGAGGCCCGCGTTCGCGTTCAGCGTCGACTCCACCCACGCGCGATCGCTCTCCGTCATCGTCTTCGACACGACCTTGATCCGGCCGTTGTCGGTCATGAAGTCGAACTTCGCGTCGGCCAGGTCCGGGCGCTTCGCGATGATCTCCTGCAGGCTCGTCGCGAGCTGGCTGGTGACGTCGCGCAGCTTCGTCGACAGGTCGCCCAGGATCGTCATCTGCTTCGTGCGCGCCGCCTGCATCGCGACCGGGTCCAGCGCCCGGATCTCAAGCGGCGTGTCCTGCGGTTTACCGGCCGACGTGTCCGCCTGTCGACGCCCGTCGAGCGCGGCTTCCTGCACCATCTGCGCGAGCGTCAGGCCGCTCGCTGCCGTGACTGAAATCGTCATGCCCTCTCTCTCCTTTCAATCCGTTTTTTACCGTTTACGGACAAATTTCGAGGAAATTTAGACCGATCGCACATCGATCGCGAAGCACGTGCCAATACTTTGTTTGACTTGAGCTAAAAAAGTTTGACACCGAGATTTCACTGAGATAAGTTTGCGCAAGCTTCCGGAAAGCAATCCGGCTCGCCTCGCCGACTCGCGTCGCGCTTTCCTGCCGTTGCAGCACCGCCGTTCGCACCATCCCCGCCTCATTGCATCGTGCCGTTCCGTTTCATCCGAAACCTGAAGGAAGATCGGGCATGCCCACATTTGATTCGCACTCCTCCATTCATTCGCACCGCCGGCAGTGGGCCGACCGCGCGTCATGAAACGGCTGCCGTGCTGACGCTTTCCGGTCGGGGCAATGCAGTCGCCCCGACACCCGCCGGGTTGCGCGACGCGTGACGCGCGTCGACGCCGGCCGTGACACCCGGGCATTGCGCCCGGCGCTTTCGAAGGTGCAGTTCCGCTTCATCCGATGCAGCACCCGGCCGGGCCGCGGGGGGCATATCGCGGGCCGGCCGGTTCCGGACAATCACAACAAGAGGTCGACAATGGACATTCATCGAACCGGATTGCGTCGCGCGTGGCTTCCCGCGCTCGTGGCGGCCACGACGCTCGCCGCGTGCGGCGGCGACGACGGCGGCAGCGTGGCGGGCGTCTCGGCGCTCGCGCAGGGCCAACAGGAGGGGGCCGCCGCATCGGCGGCCGACAAGCAGTCGCTCGCATCACGCTTCTCGCCGTCCGGCGTCCCGTACGCCAATCCGGCCAGCGGCGGCCGCTACCGCCCCGTGATCGCGAACGGCCAGGTGCAGCCGTCGCTGTCGGGCGGCACGATCGAGGAGAACGCGTGGGTCGACACGTCGGTCGATTCCGACGGCGACGGCACGCGCGACCGCATCCACGTGCGCATCGTGCGCCCGACCGAAACCGCGAACGGCGCACGCACGCCCGTCATCGTGCTCGCGAGCCCGTACTACGCGGGCCTCGCCGACAGCCCCGACCACAACGTCGACGTCGAACTCGACGGCACGCCGCACCCCGCCGCCAATGCGCCGGCGGCCGCGTCGACCTCCGCGCGCATCATGGCCGCCGCGCCGCAGGTGCGGATGCTGCAGCAGGTGGAAGCCGCCGCCGCCGGGCGCTCGTGGATCGAGGGCTACTTCATTCCGCGCGGCTTCACGATCGTCTACGCGGATTCGCTCGGCACCGCCGGCTCGGACGGTTGCCCGACGATCCTCACGCGCGACGAATCGGTCGCGATGGCATCGGTGATCCGCTGGCTCGGCCGCGACGCGACCGCGAAGGACGCGAACGGCAAGACGGTCGTCGCGAACTGGTCGACGGGCCACGTCGGCATGTACGGCGTGTCGTACGACGGCACGCTGCCGAAGATGGTCGCGAGCCTGCGCACGCGCGGGCTCGATGCGATCGTACCGGTCGCCGGGTTGACGAACATGTACGGCTACTACCGCTCGGGCGGGCTCGTGCGTGCGCCGGAAGGCTATCAGGGCGAAGACGTCGACGTGTACATCAAGGCGCTGCTGACGAACGCGCATCCGGAGCGTTGCACGCACCTGATCGACGAAGCGTTGCAGCAGGAAGACCGCAAGACCGGCGACTATTCGCCGTTCTGGGCCGCGCGCGACATCCCGACCGGCTTCGCGGTCGCGCCGGCGCTCGTTGCGCAAGGGTTGACCGACGACAACGTGCGCGTCGACCAGTCGACGTCGTGGTATCTCGCGATGCGGCGCCAGGGCGTGCCGACGCAGCTGTGGCTGCACCGCCTGAAGCACACCGACCCGACCCGCGTGCCGGCGATGGCCGATGCATGGACCGCGGAGGTGAACCGCTGGTTCACGCGTTACCTGATCGGTTACGACAACGGCGTCGAACGCGATCCGCGCGCGGTGATCGAGCAGGCGGACGGCACGCTGCTGAAGGAAGCCGACTGGGCCGCACGCCACGCCACGCCGGTCACGTACTTTGCCGGCGGCGACGGCGCGGGCACCGGCACGCTGCTGCGGCAGCCGACCGGCGGCCCGCTCGCGCGCTTCACGGACGATGCGCGCATCACCGCGCTCACGCTGGCGAACACAGCGACGGGTGAGAACCGCAGCCGCTTCGAAACCGCGCCGCTCACGGCCGCGACACGCCTGTCCGGCGCCGCGACCGCACGCGTCAGGCTGACCTTCACGGCCGTGGCCAACGTGACGGCCCTGCTGGTCGATCGCGCGCCGGACGGCACGGCCACGATCGTCACGCGCGCGTGGACCGACCCGCGCAACCGGCTCTCCGAGTGGCTGTCGGAACCCGTGCTGCCCGGCTTGCCGTACGACCTGAAGCTGACCTTCATGCCGCGTGACTACAAGCTGGAAGCCGGCCACCGGCTGGGGCTCGTCGTCCTGTCCAGCGACAACGAGGCAACGCTGCGGCCGACGCCGGGCACGGGCCTCACGCTCGATCCGGCCGGGACGTCGGTGACGGTGCCGCTGGCCGCTCTCTAAAAAAGCGGCATGCCCCCTGCCCGTCGCGCGGCCACGACCGCGTGGCGGACAGGGGCGGTACGCAGCGCCGCATCAACTCAAGGGCAACACCGTTACATCTCGCCCATTCAACTCCCCCGTTTCCCTAAAACGCTGCGCCCGAATAATAATTTCACGTTCCATCAATCAAGCGACGCTTTAAATCAAAAAACGAAACAGAATACTGTCGCTTGACATCGAAAACCCATCGACTAGATTTCAAAAAAATCCGGGCACGCTGAAGCGGTCGGCGCGAGACTCGCCTGATTCGCACGTCACCTCATGCCCGTCAACGGTTGCGGACATCTCGTTCGGCGGACCTCGCTTTCATTTTCTTGCATCGGGTACGCAGGATTCCCTGTTTCAGTCGAAGCCCCGCCCGCTTCGACCGGTCAACCGCCTATCGCAGGCATCACTACCGCACCACGAACCGGAATCCCGGCATTCCAGTGCATGACGTCGCGCCCCACTTCGGAGAATTGCGATGAGCAATCTGTCCACCGATACGACAGCCGCTTCAACCCTGCCATTGAATCATCGAGGCAGCATGCCGTTCGTAGCGATTCGGGGCCCGGAGCGGAGCGATTACGAATCCCGGGTCGTACAGGCTTACCAGGACGACCCGCAGAACTGGAGCAAGGCCATCGGCAATCGTCTCTGGTTCCAGTTCGGCGTATATGACCATTTTCAATCGCCCGGGCCGATCGACCTCGACGAATCCGGTCTCCGCTATTTCGAACGGCAACTCGAGATTGCGGGACTGGAAATGCCGGATGACAAGCCGGTCAACCGGATACTCGATATCGGATGTGGATGGGGAACGGTGCTGCGGGATCTGGCCGAGCGATTTCCCGACTGCCATCGCCTGGATGGCATCAACATCAGCGATCGCCAGCTCGAATACTGTGCCGAGATGAATGCGGCGCGGGGATTGTCCGACAGGATCAAGCTGTTCCGGTGCAATGCGCGGGACATCGATTTGCTGCCGGATATCGAGCGACCCTACGACCTCGCGATCATGCGCGGGGTGATCTCCCACTTTCCGTACGATCTCTTCGAAATGGTGATGGCAAAACTCCGGCAGCGGCTGACCCCGACCGGGACCGTCATTATTTCGGACAACCTATATAACGTCGATCTCTCGGAATATCGCTCCGATACGCCTGACATGGTCGACAGGCTGGCGTGCAAGTATCGCAAGACGCCGGCGTACCTGCGGCAGGTGTTCGAGCAAAGCGGTTTCTCGGTCAAGGACATGCGGATCCTGCCTGACAGGACCGATGCGACACGATGGTTGTTGAGCGTGCAGGACAACATCGAGCGGCATTTCCCGACGGGCGCAGTCGGGGCACTGGAGGAACTCCGCGTCATGTGCGAAAGCCTGGCGGTCGCCATCGTCAAGCATCAGGTTTCGATCTACAGCTTCGTGCTCGAGCGCGATCGATGAAATCCGTCCTTCTTCCGGCCGCCGAACGTCCTGCACGAGAACCTGCCATGAAAGACATTCCCAACTTCGTCCGCAACCTGCCGGGCCTGCCGAAGCCCGGGGAAAAAATATTCCACCCGGACTTCCATCTGCAACTGAAACCGATGTGGCATCCGCTCCACGACGAAACGGAGCGCCGGATCGCGCTCACCGACAGTCCTTATATCCTCGCCTATTACGGCAGCCAGAAGGCGGTGGAACACTATCTGGCACAAAGCATGCCGTCATTCGGGGGCCTGTGCTATCCGCACACCCTGAACGACAGGATCTACGATCTCGAACGGATGATGAGCATCACGACGCTGATCGACGACACCATCACCAACCCGGACATGCTGGAGCAAACGCAACGGCGGTCGGCTTTGCGACAGCACTACTTCGACGCGATCGCAGGCATCCGGCCGCCGGATACGGCCCCGATCGCACAACTGCTGCATGACGGGCTGCTCCCCATCAAGGACCAGCTATTGTCGAAACCGCGCGTCTGGAAACGGCTGGAGGAATCGCTTCACACGTTGATCATCAGACAGACGGATCCGTTGGCGCTGAAAATGGACGAGTTAACGTTCGACGCCTACCTGGAAATGCGGCGCATCGACAATTACGGGGAATGGGCCGCCATCATGACGGAGTACGCGATCGACGTGGACATGACCGATCACCTGATTGCCGACCGATCGCTGGCAGAAATGAGAACGGCCGCCATCGACTCGATTACGCTGGTCAACGACCCGTATTCATTCCGAAAGGAAATCCATATCGCCGATTCGGTCAATTCCGTCTGGCTGCTGATGTATCGCGAAGGCCTGAAACTCCAGGATGCATTGAACAAGCTGGCGACGCTGGTTGCCGAAAACGAGCGCAACCTGATGGCCGCCCGCGATCGTGTCCTGGCCGGCCCGCTGGGGAACCGGGCGGATGTGCGTGCCTATGTGACCGAACTCGAGCATCTGGCCTCCGGCAACGCGGAATTTCACGCAATCAGCACGCGCTACCACGGCCGGGATTTCAAAGGGAAACGGTTCATTTCCGGCGAGGTGACCATTCGGCCACTACCGTCCACCGATGAAGTGGCAGCGGCGGACCGGGCGGGCAAGCGTCCCGCGAACTGATTCACCCGATCGGGAGTCCGGCCCGGTTCCCGGAGGCATGCCGGTTTCGCAGCCGCGTCGAGCGGGGCTGCCCCGACGCCGACCGCGACCTTCAGACCGCGACCTTGTTTCGCACCGGCAGCGCAAACCGCCGATCACACCGGCGTCAACACCGGCTGCCCCGCGAAATGCCGCTTCGCGTTGTCGAGAAACTGCTGCACCGAGCGATCGAGCGCCTCCGGCGACCAGCCGCCCATGTGCGGCGTCAGCACGACGCTGTCGAGATCCGTCAGCGCGCGCGGCGGCTCCGGTTCCCCTTCGTACACGTCGAGCCCCGCGCCCGCGACGCGCCCTTCGCGCAACGCGTCTGCCAAAGCAGCGGTATCGACAACGCTGCCGCGCGACACGTTGACGAGAAAACCGCCCGGCCCGAGCGCATCGAGCACGGTGCGGTCGATCAGGTGCCGCGTGCCCGCGCCGCCCGGCGTCGCGACGATCAGGAAATCGGCCCACTGCGCGAGCGCGTCGACGCGGTCGAAGTAGCGATAAGGAACGTTCTTCTCCGACCGGTTGTGATAACCGATCTCGATGTCGAAGCCGGCCGCGCGACGCGCGCACTTCTCGCCGATCTTGCCGAGCCCGACGATGCCGAGCTTCCTGCCCGACACGTTCGGCGGCATCGGCAGCCCGTCGCGCCACACGCCGGCGCGGGTTTTCGCATCGAGCGGCACCACGTTGCGCACCGCCGCGAGCAGCAGCGCGAACGCGTGATCGGCCACGCAGTCGTCGTTGGTGCCGGCGCCCGTCACGACCGTGACGCCACGCGCCTTCGCATGGGCGACGTCGATGTGCTCGTAGCCCGCGCCGAGCGCGCTGACGAACGTGAGTTGCGGAAGCCGGTCGATCTCGGCGCCGGTGAGCCCCGTGCTGCCGTTGGTCAGCACCGCGCGTATCGTGCCGCCGTGTTCGGCGATCGCGCGTTCGCGTTCCTCGGCAGTCGGGGCATGGCGCACGTCGAACGACGCGGCGATCTCGCGGTGCGCGTCGCCGCGCAATGCGATGAGGACCAGCAGCTCGGGTTTCATGTCAGCAATTGTCGGCAGGCGGAGACGAAATCGAGTGTAACAAGCCCGCGCGACTCATGCAGGCTATCCCCACGCGGGCTGTGGGCACGCCGCCGCACGCGGTTTGCCAAAGCCCGCCCAGTCAAGTAACGTGCGGCCTACGCCCCCGTCCTGGAGATTGGCTCATGAAGCTCGCCCTGCCCGCCCGGATTCTGGGCCTCGCGTTCGCCGCTGCCCTCGTCGCACCCGGCGCGCACGCCGACGCACCCGTCGTGGTGTCGTCGAAGATCGACACCGAAGGCAACCTGCTCGGCAACCTGATTTCGCAAGTGCTGAAAGCGCACGGCATCCCCGTCACCGAAAAGATCGCGCTCGGCACCACGCCGATCGTGCGCAAGGCGCTCACGAGCGGCGAGATCGACATCTACCCCGAATACACGGGCAACGCCGCCTTCTTCTTCAACAAGGCCGACGATCCTCTGTGGAAGAACGCGAGCCAGGGTTACGACGCCGCGAAGAAGCTCGACTACGCGGCGAACCATCTCGTGTGGCTCGCCCCGGCGCCCGCGAACAACACGTGGGGCGTCGCGTTGCTCGCCCCCGTCGCGCAGTCGCAGCACCTGAAGACCTTCTCCGATTTCGGCAAGTGGGTCGCGGGCGGCGGCAAGGTGAAGCTCGCCGCGTCGGCCGAATTCGTGAACAGCGCGTCGGCGCTGCCGTCGTTCGAGAAAGCGTACGGCTTCAAGCTGAAGCCCGAGCAGCTCGTCGTGCTGTCGGGCGGCGACACGGCCGCGACGATCAAGGCCGCCGCGAACCAGACCGACGGCGTGAACGCGGCGATGGTGTACGGCACCGACGGCGGCATCGCGTCGAGCGGCCTCGCGGTGCTCGACGACGACAAGCACGTGCAGCCCGTCTACGCGCCGGCGCCCGTGATCCGCGAAGCCGTGCTGAAAGCGCACCCGCAGATCGCCGATTACCTGAAACCGGTGTTCGCGAGCCTCGACCTGAAGACGCTGCAGTCGCTGAACGCGCGCATCCAGATCAACGGCGAGCCGGCGGCCGGCGTCGCGAAAAGCTACCTGAAAGCGAAGGGCTTCGTGAAATGACCGAACGCGCGGCGGCGTCCGCGCGGCGCGTGATCCCCGACAAGGTCGGCATCCTGATCGGAATCCTCACGATCGTCGCGGTGCTCGGCCTGCCGTTCGTCGTGCTGCGCCCGAACCGGATCGCGGCCGGCACAGGGCTGTCGGTGTTCGCCGCGCTGCCGGCGATGCAGGGCGCGGCGCTGGCCGCGCTGTGGATCGCCGGCGCGCTGTGGGCGATGAAGGCGAGCCGCCCCGCGTGGCGGCTCGCGGCCGGCTGCGCATGGCTCGCGACGCTCGCATACGCGCTCGGCGCGGCCGCGACGCACGTCGTCGCCGCCGACGACATGCTCGCGCGCGTGTCGCCCGACGCGGGCGTCTGGCTGCTGCTGTTCGCGTGGGCCGTGCTCGTCGCGGACGCGCTCGCACGGCTCGCCTTCGGCCCGTGGCGGCGCCTTGCCGCGCTCGTCGTCGCGATCGCCGCGATCTCGGTGCCGCTCGCGAGCGGCTGGTGGGACGGCCTCTCCGTGATGCGCGAATATGCGGTGCGCAGCGACGATTTCTGGCGCGAAGCGATCCGTCACGTGTCGCTCGCGGGCGGCTCGGTGGCCGCCGCGCTCGTCGCGGGCGTGCCGCTCGGCATCGCCTGCGCGCGCATCGCGGCCGTGCGGACCGTCGCGATGCCCGTGCTCAATATCGTGCAGACGATCCCCAGCATCGCGATGTACGGGCTGATGATGGCCCCGCTCGGGCTGCTGGCCGCACACGTGCCGCTCGCGGCCGCGCTCGGCATTCGCGGCATCGGCGTCGCGCCGGCCGTGCTCGCGCTGTTCCTGTATTCGCTGCTGCCGATCGCGTCGAGTGTCGTGGTCGGGCTCGGACAAGTGCCGCCGCACGTGACCGAAGCCGCGCGCGCGATGGGCATGACGCGCGCGCAGCGGCTGCTGCATGTCGACCTCGTGCTCGCGCTGCCGGTGATCCTGAGCGGCGTGCGCATCGTGCTCGTGCAGAACATCGGGCTGACCGCGGTCGCCGCACTGATCGGCGGCGGCGGCTTCGGCACCTTCATCTTCCAGGGGATCGGGCAATCGGCCGCCGATCTCGTGCTGCTCGGCGCGATCCCGACGATCGCGCTCGCGCTGGTGGCCGCCGTCATATTCGAAGCCGCGACCACGCTCGCGAAGGGGCGTACAGGATGATCGAGATCGAACATGCAGGCAAACGCTTCGGCGATGTCGTCGCCGTCGACGACGTTTCGCTGACGATGCAGCGCGGCACGATCACCGCGCTCGTCGGTGCGTCGGGCAGCGGCAAGTCGACGCTGCTGCGCATGATCAACCGGCTGATCGCCCCCACCAGCGGCACGATCCGCATCGACGGCGTCGATACGGCGACCGTCGCGCCCGAACAGCTTCGGCGCGGCATCGGCTACGCGATCCAGGGGCACGGGCTGTTTCCGCACTGGAGCGTCGCGCGCAACATCGCGACCGTGCCGCGCCTGCTCGGCTGGCCGGCCGCGCGCATCGACGCGCGCGTGAACGAACTGCTCGACCTGTTCCATCTCGCGCCGGCCGAGTTCGCGGACAAGCTGCCGCACGAACTGTCGGGCGGCCAGCAGCAGCGTGTCGGCGTCGCGCGCGCGCTCGCGGCCGAGCCCGCGATGCTGCTGATGGACGAGCCGTTCGGCGCGCTCGACCCGATCATCCGCGGCAAGGCGCAGGACGACCTGTTCGCGCTGCAGCGCCGCCTCGGCATCACGGTCGTGATCGTCACGCACGATATCGAGGAAGCGCTGAAGCTCGGCGACACGATCGCGGTGATGGACGGCGGCCGGCTGCTGCAGGTTGCGCCGCCGGCCGAGATTCTCGGCAAGCCGGCGGCCGGTGTCGTCGAGCAGCTCGTCGCGGGCGTCGACCGGCCGCTGCGCCTGCTCGCGCTGACGCCGATCGACGCGGTGGCCGAACCCGGCCATGCGGACGGCGAGCCGATCGACGCGACGCGCACGCTGCGCGATGCGGTGTCGGAACTGCTGTGGCGCGGTGTCGACGCATTGCCCGTCAACGACGGCGATGCACGCAACGCGCGCGGCGCGCGCCGCATCACGCTCGACGCGATCCGCGCGCACGCCAGGCAGCCCGCATGACGACGCCGGATACCATGCAACGCACACGGCCCTTGCGTTCGCCCCTGCCCCGCCACGTTGCCGCGTTCACGGCGCGCGCCGCCGCGCTCGCGCTGCTGCTCGTGCTGCTGGTGCGGCCGATGTGGCTGCAGGGCCTTTTCGCACCGTTCGCGGACAACGGCGCGCCCGTCATCTACGATCGCGCGAGCCTGCTCGACCTGACGCTCGCGCATCTCGGCACGGTCGCGCTGTCGAGCCTGATCGGCACGATCGTCGCGGTGGCGGCCGGGATCTTCGTCACGCGGCCGGCCGGCGCGGATTTCCTGCCGGTCGCGCGCAGCGTCGTCGACATCGGCCAGACCTTCCCGCCAGTCGCGGTGCTGGCGCTCGCGGTGCCGGCCGTCGGCTTCGGGCTGAAACCCGTGCTGATCGCGCTCGTGCTGTATGGTCTCTTGCCGGTTTTCGAAAGCACGATCGCGGGGCTCGAGGACGTGCCGCGCGATGTCGTCGACGCCGCGCGCGGGATGGGGATGAGCGGCTGGCAGCAACTGGTGTCGGTCGAGCTGCCGCTCGCGTTCCCGGTGATCGTCAACGGCATCCGGCTCGCGGTCGTGATCAATCTCGGCACCGCGACGATCGGCTCGACGGTTGCCGCGCGCGGCCTCGGCGACGTGATCATCGCGGGCCTGCAGACGTCGAATACCGCGTTCGTGCTGCAGGGCGGCGTGATCGTCGGGCTGCTCGCGGTGCTCGTCAGCGATGCGATCGGCGCGATCGCGCGAGTGGCGAGCGCGCGGCGCGCCTAGAAGTCGTCGCGACATTTTCCAAGGGAGAAGCCATGGCTGTCCTGGACACCGGCCCGTTTTTTCATGGCACGAAAGCGGATTTGCGGATCGGCGACGTGCTGACGGCGGGCTTCAGATCGAATTACCGGGATGACGTCGTGATGAATCACGTTTATTTCACGGCCCTGCCCAAGGGCGCCGGCCTTGCTGCGGAAATGGCCAAAGGCGACGGCAAGCCGCGGGTCTATATCGTCGAGCCCACCGGGGCATTCGAAAACGACCCGAACGTCACGGACAAGAAATTCCCGGGCAATCCGACGCGCTCGTATCGAAGCACATCGCCTTTGAAGATCGTCGGCGAACTCGATCACTGGGAACCGTACGATCCGGCGTTCATTCAGCAACTGAGAATCCGCATCGAAACCGGCATCGGCGAGATCATCAACTAGCGGTCATCCGGACTCCGATGCGTGTCCGCGCAACGATCGCCGCGTCGATCGTTGCGAACGTCACAAGCCTACACATCGCTTTCATTCGAGCCGGCGCTCGACCGTCTTGCCCGATTGGCCGATATACTATGCGCCTCCCATTTCCCCGCACTCGACCATGCGACGACGCTTTTTCTGGCTGATCGTGCTCTCGCTCGGCATTGCGCAACAGGTATCGGCTCAGCAAACGCCCGCAGCGCCTGCCTCTGCGCCCGACGTGCTGGCGTCGGCGCCGGCTGTCGCCTCCGCGCCGCTCGCGAACGCCGACGATCAGCCGAACGAAGCAAACCGCCGCATCACGTCCTACCTGACGAAGAAATTCGGTGTCGCGAAGGAACGGGCCGCCAAGCTCGCCGATATCGTGAGCGTCACTGCGACGAAATATTCGCTGCCTCCCGCACTCGTTTACGCCATCATCTCGATCGAATCGCGCTTCCAGGAAAAGGCGCGCGGCCAGCACGGCGCGACCGGACTGATGCAGGTCGTGCCGTCCGCACACCGCGGCATGCTGCGTAACGTGAAGGACCTGACCGAACCGAATGCGAACGTCGAGGCCGGCTCCCGGATTCTCTCCGGCTACGTGAAGGCGGCCGGCGGCAACGTGCTGGCCGGGCTGAAGAGCTACAGCGGCGGATCGAGCGCGTATGCGGCGAAGGTCATGCAGCGGGTCGATTCGTTCCGGTTCGTGCTCGAACCCGACGACGACGCGAAAGCCGCGAACGAGACGAAGGCGCGGATGGTGCCGGTGAGCGAATCGACGTCGACATCGACGTCGGCGCGCAACGCGCAATAAGCAGGTACGTCGCACACGTCCCGCCCCATGACTTCCTCTCCGCGCATGCGCGACACGATCCGGTACGCCACCCGCCTTCTTGCCGTCGCCGCGCTCGCGAGCGGCGCAGCGTCCGCGTTCGCCGCGGTCGATTGCGAACGGCAGGGGCCGACGATGGATGCGGTACGCCGATGCGTCGTCGACAACAACAACCAGGAAGTGGAACGCGCGTACCGGTCGCTCGAACGCAAGACCCGGCAACGCAACCCCGATGCGGCGAAACAGCTCGCGAAGTCGCAGGCAAGCTGGCACGGCTTCGCGAGCGACACCTGCGACTACGTCCGAGCCGCCAATCCGCAGCAGATGATTCCGGACGACGCGTGGCTGAACTGCTGGGTCGACTTCAGCCAGGCGCGCGTGCGCATCCTGAAGAAATGGGAAGCGCAGGGCGACGCGCCGCAGCCGGCGCAGCAGTAAACGGCGGACGATCGTCCGCGCAGCCGCCCGTCACGCCTGCGCGAAATGCGCGCGCAGATACTCGATGAAGACCTGCGTCTTCGCCGGCAGCAAGCGCGTTTCCGTCATCGCGTAGACGGGAACGGGCGCGCCCTCCCAGTCGGGCAGCACGCGACGCAACCGGCCCGCGGCCACGTCGTCGGCCACGACTTCCGCCGGCATCTGGATGATGCCCGCCTCGTGCACGGCGAGTTGCCGGACCATGCCGACACTGTTCACGATGAAACGCCCGCCCACCGGCACCTCGATCTCCCGCGCGGCGTCGTGCAGCGTCCACGCATCGACGCGCTGCACGCTCAGGCACTGATGCCGCCGCAGGTCGTCCGGTTCGCGCGGCTCGCCCGCGCGCTCGAGATAGCGCGGCGACGCATACAGGTGATTGCGGAACGTCGCGAGCCGCCGCGCGACGAGTTGCGAATCGGCCGATTCGCCGATGCGGATCGCGACGTCGAACGGTTCGCTCACCAGGTCGACACGCCGCGACGTCAGTTCGAAATCGAACGTGAGCTTCGGGTAGCGGTTCGCGAATTCGACGATCAGCGGCGCCAGGTAGACCACCGCGAAATCGACCGGAAACGATGCGCGCAGCACGCCTGCCGGTTCGGCCAGCAACTCGCCGAGCTGCTCGTGCGCGAGCCGCGCTTCGTCGACGATACGTTTGCAGCGCTCGAAATACAGCTGCCCGGCTTCCGTCAGCTCGATCCGGCGCGTCGTGCGATGCAGCAGCCGCAAGCCGATCGCCTTTTCCAGCGCGCCGATGCGCCGCGACAGCGTCGAATTCGGCATCCCGAGCGCGTCGGCCGCGCTGCGAAAACCCTTCGCCTTCACGACCTCCACGAACAGCGCCATGTCGTTCAGCAGTTCCACGCCCACTGCTCCATCAATGGATCAATGTTATCCAAGCTACCATATTTATCTCGAAAAAGAAGCAATGGATGATGAGTCCATGGCGACGAGGCGCGCACACGGTGCGCGGCCCGCGCCCGAGACGGCACCGCCCCGGTGCCGTTACCCGACCTTCGAGGAGCACGCATCATGGACGCATTGTTCACCCCGGCCCGTGTCGGCCGCTACACGCTGCAGAACCGCCTGGTCATGGCGCCGATGACGCGCAGCCGCGCCGCGTTCGACGGCACGCCCGGCGCACTGGCCGCCGAGTATTACGCGCAGCGCGCGGATCTCGGCCTGATCGTCAGCGAAGGCACGCAACCGTCGGACGATGGCCAGGGCTACCTGACGACGCCCGGCATCTACACCGATGCGCACGTCGCCGGCTGGAAGGCGGTCAGCGAGCGCGTGCACGCGCGCGGCGCCCGCCTGTTCATCCAGCTGATGCACGTGGGGCGCATGTCGCATCCCGACAATACGCCGCATCATCGCCAGGGCGTCGCGCCTTCCGCGATCGCGCCGGGCGTGCCGATGTTCACGGTGAAAGGGATGCAGGAGATTCCCGCGCCGCGCGCGCTGACGACCGACGAAGTGCGCGGCACCGTGAACGACTTCCGCTTCGCCGCGCGCCGCGCGATCGAGGCCGGCGCCGACGGCGTCGAGATCCACGGCGCGAACGGGTATCTGGTCCAGCAGTTCTTCGCGCCGAACGCGAACACGCGCAGCGACGCCTACGGCGGTTCGATCGAAAATCGTGCGCGCTTCGCGATCGAGGTGGCCGAGGCGATCGCCGACGAGATCGGCGCGGACCGCACCGCGATTCGCCTGTCGCCGGGCACCACGTTGTGGGCCATCGACGAAGGCGCGGATGGGCCGGACCTGTATCGCTACCTGGCGACGCAGCTCGACCGGCTCGGCCTCGCGTACCTGCACGTGATGCACCAGGGCAACGAGCCGCTGCTCGCGGACCTGCGCGCACGCTGGCGCGGCACGATGATCGTGAACCGGCCGGGCCGCACGCGCGACGCGATCGGCACGGATGTCGCGACGGGTCTTGCCGATCTCGAAGCGTACGGCCAGATGGTGCTCGCGAATCCGGATTTCATCACGCGGCTGAAGACGGGCGCGCCGATGAACGACGCGCAGCGCGACACGTTCTTCGGCGGCGATGCGCGCGGGTATGTGGATTATCCGGCGTTGGATGGGGCGGCTGCGGCTTGACGCGCCGCATAGGGTAGTCGCTGCGACGCGCTGAATCGGCCATCGCAGCGTCGCCCGTTAATCGCCCGATATCAAAGTAGATCGACGTTGACCTTGGAAATCATGGGCGCAATACGCAACGTACGGTCGGCCTGAGCACACACGTACTCCGAAATATTGCGCACCCATGCACGCTCCTCGCCTGCATACACCCCCGACTCTGCCAACTCGGGAGCCAGCTTCCTCGCCAGCGTCGCCATCTTTGTCAATTCACGTGCGACGAACGACGGCCGGATTTGCGTGCGATGCGCAAAATCCGCCAGGGCAAAAGCGGTCAGTTCCTCCGTTCGGAAAACATCCCCGAAAGCCATCGCCATGTCCTGGACATACGCGTCACCGTACACATTGACGCAAACAAGATCGTAGAGCGGCGCTGGATCCAGACCGCCGCTGCTGACGAAAAACGAAATATTCTTGCCGTGCGCATCGCTGTTGCCGATCAGCAATTGCAGCAGCGCCCAGCGAAGCATTGCCGAGCGGGCAACCAACGGATTCTCGAAACTCGGCGTCAACGAAAACAACTTCTCGAAGCTCACGCCTTCGCGAATGTTACGCACGTCCGCATTGTTGCCGAGATTGCGTTCGTACTTGAGCGTCGCCGGCAAATCCAGCGCCTGGCATCCGTCGATGATATGGAGACGCCGCACCGCGCGGACGCGTTGAGGATCGTCCGGTTCGGTCGTCACGATTCGGTCGAATCGTTCGATGAGCAGAATGGGTTCCGGGATACGCCGAATCTCGACATGTGCCACCGGCAATCCCATCTGGGCGGCCAGTGTCATACAGAAATGCTCGTTGGCGACCATGAACGGCGCATGCGGGTTTTGGGACTCGGGCTTCAGAATATGCGTGCTGCTGAGCGCTCCCTCGACGAGCGCGAATTGCTCGCCCTCGACCAGTATCTGCAGCTTGTCCTGGTGGCCTGCAATCGACAGCCGGACCTGATCGTCCCAGACGGGAAACGGAATCGCATCACGCTTGCGAATGCGATCGGTCAACTCTTCCGCGGATATCACGCGCCGCACGGATTCGAGGGCCTCCGGCGCCGGTGCATCGGCATCGTCGTCCGGGAAGAAACTCAATGCACCGACCGGCTCCTTCCCGAGCATTCGGATCAAACCGAACACATTGTCCTTCGATATCCGATACATCGCCGCAGCCACTTCGAGCGCGCGGCCCTCGGGCAGCAGATTGCCGATGAAGCGCTGGACCGCGCCGGCAGGTAGCGGGCCGCCGTCGAGCGGAATGCACGGCGACAACGCAAACGCGTCGGCCCGCGCCTGCCACGCCGGATCGTACGAAAAGCCGTAATCGTCCCGGTGGGCATCGTAAGTCACCTGACCGACAGGCGAGCCGTTGGTCGAAATGCGCAGGCGATGAACCATCAGACGCCCTCTCCCGGCTCCGCCGACACGGCCTGCGCCGCCATGTGCTCGTGCAACGCCTTGCGGGCCACCGGCACTTCGCGTTTCGGCACGACGAGCAGATTGAGACCGAAGCCGTCGAGCACCTTGAACAATTTGTCGAGGCTCACCGCCCGGCCGTTTTCCAGCCGCGACAGCACGTCTTTGGAGACACCGAGCATATCGGCCGCGTCGTCGATACGCATTCGGCTCTGCGCCCGCCGATTGCGGACGAGCGCGCCCAGCGTTGCCAGATCCAGTGCAAGCGGGTCAGGAGTCGCGATCGGATGCGGTAAGGTGCGGGCCATAATTCCGGGATTTCAGGAACAAAGTGCTGTCAGCTAGGCTCGACAACATAGTTACGAGAATGTCGGAATTATACTCACGCAGACACGAAACGTCGAATTATTCTGATATTTCAGGAATAATCAATGGTGTGATCGCTATCGGCACATTGTTCTCATATTTCAGGAATTAAATCAGGCGGCAAGCTCCACCGCCCGATTGCGACCGACCGGAATCCCTCCGCCGCTTCCGTCAATCGATTCTCCGCCCCGCCCCGTCAAAACTGCCCCGCCGCCCCCGTCCACCGCAAATAATCCCCGCGCGTCCAGTCGAGCGACACGCCGACGCGCTTCGTACCCGGCCGGATCTTCGGCTTGTACACCGACAGCGTCAGCGACTCCAGCGCCGGCCATTCGCGGAACGACAGCACCGCGATGTCGGCGACGAGCGTCTCCAGCAGGCGCGTATGCGGCTTGTGCGACAGGAACGCGGCAAGTCGCGCGCAATAACCGTCGTAATCGATCCACTCGCCCTGCTCGCTCGGCTCGCAGCGATAGCCGAGCCGCGCATCGATCACGATCGGCTGCGGCGCTTCATGCTCGTGCGCATGAATGCCGATCCGCGCGGGCACCTTCAGTTCGTCGACGAACACGCTCCAGCCGCGCCCGCGCAGGCGCGGCGCGTCGATCGCCACGAACGGTTCGTCGAACGGCTTCATGATGCGAGCGGCGCGGCCGCGTCGAGCATGATGCGCACGAAATAATCGGCGAAGCTGCGGCGCAGGACGATCTCGAACGCATCGTCGCCGGTCGGGACCAGCACGATCGACGTCTTGAAGTAGTGCGACTGCGCGCACTGGCCCGGCTTGAACACGCGCGGGTGCAGATCGAGCGGGCAGCCGCGGGCGAGCACGTCGCGCACACGTTCGCCGCTGATCTCGACGACGGTATAACCGCTGCCGACGTCGACGGCCGCCGCATACGTACCCTGCACGGCCTCCGCGAGTCGCGCCTCCAGCACGCCTGCCTGCACGGGCCCGTGCGAGCGCACGAGCCACTCGTCGGGGCCGAGCCACAGCACGTCGTACTCGGCGCCGCGGGCAACCGTGTTCGGCGCCGCGGGCGGCCGGCAGCCGACCACGCGCTCGAACGCGGCGACGAACGCCGGATCGCTCAACTCGCCGCGCACGTTCACGAGATCGAGGAACGGCCGCTCGCGCAGCGTGAATTTCTTCGATGCGCGCGCCTGGTGCGGCTTCAGCACGTCGGCCGCGCCGACGAACGGCGATTCAAGCGTCACGCCGCCCGCGCCCGCCACCTGCGTCTGGTTTCTGGTTTCATTCCACATGCTGGCGCACCCCTTCGGTATCGTAGAAAACCGGGCTCGAGATCTTCGCGGTGATGCGCTTGCCGTTGGCCAGCGGAATCACGACGCTCTCGCCCATCTTGTTCAGGCCGCCCTTCACCACCGCGAGCGCGATCGAGCGCTTCAGGATCGGGCTGTAGTAGCTCGACGTCACGTGGCCGATCATCGGCGTCGGATCGACCGCCGACACCTGCGTGTCCTTCGCGACGATCTGCGCGCCTTCCGGCAGCACGAACTGTTCGTCCTCGGTCAGCAGGCCGACGAACTGCTTGCGGCCCTCCTTCGCGGTGTCCGAGCGCGCGAGCGAACGCTTGCCGAGGAAGTCCTTCGACTTCGCGACCAGCCCGCCCATCCCGAGGTCGTACGGCGTGACCGAGCCGTCGGTGTCCTGGCCGACGATGATGTAACCCTTCTCCGCACGCAGCACGTGCATCGTTTCGGTGCCGTACGGCGTGATGTCGAACTCGGCACCGGCGGCCATCAGCGCTTCCCACACCGCGCGGCCCGCATTCGCCGGCACGTTCACTTCATAGGCCAACTCGCCCGAGAAGCTGATCCGCATCACGCGCGCCTTCGCGCCGGCAACGGTACCGTTCCGGTAGCTCATGAACGGGAACGCCTCGTTGCCGAAGTCGATGTCCTGGCACACTTTCTGCACGACCTTGCGGCTCTTCGGGCCGACCACCGCGAACGTCGCCCAGTGATCGGTGACCGACGACAGCCGCACCTTCATGTCGGGCCATTCGGTCTGCAGCCAGCGTTCGAGCCACGTGAGCACGCGCGCCGCGCCGCCCGTCGTGGTCGTCATCATGAAATGCTGGTCGGCGAGGCGCACGGTCACGCCGTCGTCGAACACCATCCCGTTTTCGTCGAGCATCAGCCCGTAGCGGCACTTGCCGACCTCGAGCTTGTTCCACGGGTTCGTGTACATCCAGTTCAGCAGCTTCACGGCATCCGGGCCCTGGATGTCGATCTTGCCGAGCGTCGATGCGTCGAGGATGCCGACGCTGTTGCGCACCGCCAGGCATTCGCGCTTCACGGCCGCATGGAGGTCCTCGCCTTTCTTCGGGAAGTACCACGGCCGCTTCCAGTTGCCGACGTCCTCGAACAGCGCGCCGTGCTCGACGTGCCACTCGTGCACGCAGGTCTTGCGGATCGGGTCGAGGAAATCGCCGAGCTCGCGGCCCGCGAACGTACCGAACGAAACGGGCGTGTAGTTCGGGCGGAACGTGGTCGTGCCCGTTTCCGGAATCGACTTGCCGAGCGCCCCCGCGAGGATCGCCATCCCGTTGATGTTGCCGAGCTTGCCCTGGTCGGTGCCGAAGCCCATCGCCGTATAACGCTTCACGTGCTCGACCGACTCGAAGCCTTCGCGCGCGGCAAGCAGGATGTCGGCGGCCGACACGTCGTTCTGGAAATCGACGAACTGCTTCGGCCCGCGCGCCGCGGCCTCGCGGCTGCCGACGAGCCACAGCGGCTGCAGTGCGCCTTCGACGGTTTCCGCGACCTGCGGTGCGGCCGGGCGCTGCTCGGCCGTGAAGCCCGCGGCCTTCGCCGCTTCCACGCCCGCATCGACCGCGAGCCGCAGCGCGCGCGCCAGGCCGAATTCCCCGGCCGCCGCGCCGATGCTCGCTTCCGCCTGCACGGGCTTGCCCGGCAGGAAGCACGCCTTCTCGTCGCTCCAGCACGCCTTGCCGCCCGACTGCGCGAACAGGTGCAGCACGGGGCTGAAGCCGCCCGACATCGCGACGAGGTCGCACGGCAGCGTCTGCAGCTTGCCGCCCACCTGGCCGTTCGTGCTGGACGCGACGTCGACCGACGATACGCGCCACTTGCCCGATGCGGCCGTCACGACGGCGCCGCTCAACACCGTCACGCCCTGCCGCTTCGCCGCGGCCGGCAGCGCGCCGTTCGACGATGCGCGCGAATCGACGACCGTCACCTTCGCGCCGCATGCCTTCAGGTCGAGCGCGGTCTGGTACGCACGATCGTTGTTCGTGAACACGACCGCGTTGCGGCCCGGCAGCACGCCGAAGCGATGCACGTAGGTGGACACCGCGCCGGCGAGCATCACGCCGGGCAGGTCGTTGTTGCCGAACACGATCGGGCGCTCGTGCGCGCCGGTCGCGAGGATCACGCGCTTCGCGCGAACTTTCCACAGCAGCTCGCGCGTGCCCTTGCGCATCGACACGGGCAGGTGATCGGTCAGGCGCTGCGTGACCGTCACGAGGTTGTGGTCCTGGTAGCCGAACGCGGTGCTGCGCGACAGGATCGTCACGTCGGGCAGCTTGCGCAGCTCGGCCTCGATCTTCTCGACCCACTGCAGCGCCGGCTTCGCGTCGATTTCCGCGCGGCACGACAGCAGGCTGCCGCCGAGCTCGCGCTGGTCGTCGACGAGGATCACGCGCGCGCCGGCCGTGGCCGCCGCATGCGCGGCCGCGAGCCCCGACGGGCCGCCACCCACGACGAGCACGTCGCAGTGCGCATAACACTTGTCATAGCGATCGGCGTCGAGCGCTTCCGGCGCCTTGCCGAGGCCGGCGGCTTCGCGAATCTTCTCCTCGTACTTCGGCCACATGTTGCGCGGCCACATGAAGGTCTTGTAGTAGAAGCCGGCCGGCAGGAAGCGCGACAGCTTCTGGTTGATCGCGTACTTGTCGTTCTCGAGCGTCGGCTCGGCGTTCACGCTCGACGCGACGAGCCCCTGGTACAGCTCGATCTCGGTCGCGCGCGCATTCGGCACCGTGTACGGGCCCGATTCGAGCTGCACGACCGCGTTCGGTTCCGCGACGTCAGCCGTCACGATCCCGCGCGGGCGGTGGTACTTGAAGCTGCGCGCGACGAAGTGCACGCCGTTCGCGAGCAGCGCGGACGCGAGCGTGTCGCCCTGGAAGCCCTGATACGTGCGGCCGTTGAACGTGAACGTCAACGGAATCGCGCGATTGATGCGGCCACCGGTGCCGAGGCGGTCTTTCTGGCTCATTTGCTCGTGCCCTCTTCGTGTGCGTTGCCGGCAGCGTCGCCACCGAACTTTTCGTAGCCCTTGATATCGTAGGTCACCGTGTCGCGCGTGGCCTTGAACCAGCGGCGGCAGCCCTGCGCGTGCAGCCATTGCTCCTTGTGCAGCCCGCGCTTGTTCTCGCGCATGAACACGTATTCGCCCCATTCGCGGTCGGTCATGTTCTCGTTGTTGACGGGGCGCACGATGTCGGCTTCACCGCCGCACGAGAACTCGGATTCGGCGCGCGGCCCGCACCACGGACATTCGATCAGCAACATGTTTTCTTCTCCTCGTTCAGTGCGCGACGGCGGCTGCGCCGTGCTCGTCGATCAGGTGGCCCGTGTAGAAGCGGTCGAGCGCGAACGGCGCGTTCAGCGGATGCGGCTCGTCGCGCGCGATCGTGTGCGCGAACACCCAGCCCGAGCCGGGCGTCGCCTTGAAGCCGCCGGTGCCCCAGCCGCAGTTGAAGTAGAGGCCCTTCACGTCGGTCTTGGTGATGATCGGGCACGCGTCCGGCGACACGTCGACGATGCCGCCCCACTGGCGGTTCATCCGCACGCGCGAGAACACCGGGAACATCTCGACGATCGCCTGCAGCGTGCTTTCGATGATGTGGAAGCTGCCGCGCTGGCCGAAGCCCGTGTACTGGTCGATACCCGCGCCGATCACGAGGTCGCCCTTGTCGGACTGGCTGATGTACGCGTGCACCGCGTTCGACATGATCACCGAGTTCACCACCGGCTTGATCGGCTCGGACACCAGCGCCTGCAGCGGGTGGCTTTCGATCGGCAGGCGCACGCCGGCCATGTCGGCCAGCGTCGTCGTGTTGCCGGCCGCGACCACCGCCACCTTCTTCGCCTTGATGAAGCCCTTCACCGTATCGACGCCGACCACCGCGCCGCCTTCGCGGCGAATGCCCGTCACCTGGCAGTTCTGGATGATGTCGACACCCGCGCGGTCCGCGCCGCGCGCGAAGCCCCAGGCCACCGCGTCGTGACGCGCCACACCGGCGCGGCGCTGGATCGACGCGCCGAGCACCGGATAGCGGCTGTTCAGGTTGATGGTCGGCTCGATTTCCTTGATCTGCGCGGGCGTCAGGAACTCGGCGTCGACACCGTTCAGGCGGTTCGCGTTCACGCGGCGCTCGGTGTCGCGCACGTCCTGCAGCGTGTGGGCCAGGTTCATCACGCCGCGCTGGCTGAACATCACGTTGTAGTTCAGGTCCTGCGACAGCCCTTCCCACAGCTTCATCGCCTTCTCGTACAGCGCGGCCGATTCGTCCCACAGATAGTTCGAGCGCACGATCGTCGTGTTGCGCGCGGTGTTGCCGCCGCCGATCCAGCCCTTCTCGAGGATCGCGACGTTCGTGATGCCGTGTTCCTTCGCGAGGTAGTAGGCGGTCGCGAGGCCGTGGCCGCCGCCGCCGACGATCACGACGTCGTATTCCTTCTTCGGTTCCGGGCTCTTCCACTGCTTTTCCCAGTTCTCGTGATACGAGAGACCGTTGCGGAACAGGCTGAATATCGAGTAGCGGCTCATGTTGTGGTCCTTCGTTAGCATTCGATGACGTTCACGGCCAGACCGCCGCGCGACGTTTCCTTGTATTTCGTCTTCATGTCGGCGCCCGTCTCGCGCATCGTCTTGATGACCGAGTCGAGCGACACGTAGTGCTGGCCGTTGCCCTTGAGCGCCATGCGCGACGCGTTCAGCGCCTTGATCGCGCCCATCGCGTTGCGCTCGATGCACGGGATCTGCACGAGCCCGCCGACGGGGTCGCAGGTCATCCCGAGGTTGTGTTCCATGCCGATCTCGGCCGCGTTCTCGACCTGGTCGGGCGTGCCGCCCATCACCGCGGCCAGCGCGGCGGCCGCCATCGAGCACGCGACGCCCACTTCGCCCTGGCAGCCGACTTCCGCGCCGGAGATCGACGCGGTTTCCTTGTAGATGATCCCGATCGCCGCGGCCGTCATCAGGAATTCGACGATGCCGGCTTCGTTCGAACCCGGCACGAACTTCACGTAGTAGTGCAGCACCGCGGGAATCACGCCGGCCGCGCCGTTGGTCGGCGCGGTGACGACCCGGCCGCCCGCTGCGTTCTCCTCGTTGACGGCCATCGCATACAGGTTGACCCAGTCGAGCATCGACAGCGGGTCGCGCAGCGACTCTTCCGAACGCGCGCGCAGGCGGGCATTCAGCTCGGCCGCGCGGCGCTTCACGCGCATCGGGCCCGGCAGGTCGCCCTCGACCTTGCAGCCGCGCTCGACGCAGGCGGCCATCGTGCGCCAGATCGCGAGCAGCCCGGCGCGCACTTCGTCGGCGGGACGCAGCGCGCATTCGTTGCGCATCATCAGCTCGGCGATCGACAGCCCGTGCTCGCGGCACTGGCGCATCAGGTCGTCGCCGGTGCGGAACGGGTACGGCACCTCGACCGCCGCGCGCACGCCGTTCACGCGATCGCCGTCGCGGTTCACGACGAAGCCGCCGCCGACCGAGTAATACTCTTTCTCGACCAGCAGCTGGCCGTGCTCATCGAACGCCTGGAAGCGCATCCCGTTCGGGTGCACGATGCTCGTGCCGCTCATCAGCTTGCGATAGAAGCCGATGTGTTCCTTTTCGTCGAAGCGCACCGTCTGCTTGCCGAGCAGCGACAGCGACTTCTCCGCGCGGATCGCGGCCAGCCGCGGCTCGATCAGGTCGGGATCGATCGTGTCGGGCAGGTGGCCCTCGAGGCCGAGCAGCACGGCCTTGTCGGTGCCGTGGCCCTTGCCGGTCGCGCCGAGCGAGCCGTATAGTTCGACCCGCACGCGGCGCACGAAACCGAGCAGGTTCGCGTCCTCCACGTGCGACGCGAAGCGGCACGCGGCGATCATCGGGCCGACCGTGTGCGAACTGGACGGGCCGATGCCGATCTTGAACAGGTCGAACGCGCTGACGTTCATCTGGCTTCCTCTGGATGGGGACATACATCAAGTGACGTTGGGCACCAGTACATCAAAGCGTAAAATCGGCCGATAGAACAAAAACGGCATCGGCGTGGGATACCGCCGCCAAGCGCCGCGCCGGCGGGCCGGAAAGTGCGTTTTGGCGATGGTTCGCGACGGAAAACCACAAGTCGGGACGGAGCCGATCGGCGACGCTGGCTGCATCCGCGTCGCCCGGCCGTGCCCGACTGCCGTACCCGCGTTACCCGTATCGACAGACTGAGTGAGACCGCCTGCCCGGCGTGAAGAGATTGGCCGCGATGACACCCGACGTACCCGCTTCCCCCCTCGCAGAACCCGCACCGCGACGCATCCGCTTCGGCATCGTGCTGCTGCCGAACTTCACGCTGACGGCCTTCTCGGGCTTCGTCGACATGCTCCGGCTGTCGGCGGACGACGGCGACTACAGCAAGCCCGTGCGCTGCGCGTGGAGCGTGATCGGCGAGACCCTCGCGCCGGTGCGCGCGAGCTGCGGGATCCAGATCACGCCATGGGAAACGTTCGACGCGGCCGAGCCGTTCGACTACGTGGTGGTGGTCGGCGGGCTGCTGCATTCGGGGCCGCAGGCGGGCCCCGAGACGCTCGACTTCATCCGCCGCGCGGCGGCCGGCGGCGCAACGGTCGTCGGGATCTGCACCGGCGTGTTCACGCTGATGCGCGCAGGCGTGCTCGACGGCTATCGCACCTGCGTGAGCTGGTTCCATTACTGGGATTTCATCGAGCGCTTTCCGGCCGCGGATCCCGACCTGCTGATCGCCGACCGGCTGTTCGTGATCGACCGGCGCCGCATCACCTGTTCGGGCGGCCGCGCGTCGATCGACGTCGCCGCCGCGATCCTGCTGCGCCATTTCGATCACGCTACCGTGCAGAAGGCATTGCGTATCCTGCTGGTCGGCGAGATGCAGAAAGGGAACGCCCCGCAGCCGCATCCGCCGGGCCTCGAGCCGGCGACGCACCCGAAGGTCAAGCGCGCGATTCTCCTGATGGAACAGCATGTCGGGCGGGCGCTGTCGCTCGACGAGCTCGCGAACAAGCTCGACCTGTCGACGCGGCAGCTCGAGCGGCTGTTCAAGGCCGAAACGGGCAAGAGCCCGCAGGCGTTCGCGAAACAGGTGCGGCTGCGCACGGCCGCGTGGCTGCTGACCAGTTCCGACCGCACGGTGGCCGATATCGCGTCGAGCTGCGGGTTCGCCGATGCGTCGCACCTCGGACGCGAGTTCCGCAAGCAGTTCGGCGTGCCGCCGGCGACTTATCGGGAGCGTGGCGGGGAAGTGGCGGAAGCCGGCGCGACGGCCGATACGACGGACGACTCCGTCGAGGACATCGCCGACTGACGGCCGACGCACCCGCACTGCTCTTTCCCGCCCGGCTGACCCACCGCGAAGCGATAGTCGATCGCACCGATTTCCCTTCAAATGGAACCGGTTTCAATTGATTTGACCGACGTTGCCCTCCGTTGATCGAGGGTTATCCCGGATGCTTCGTCGCGCTCAAATTTGTATGATGACCACATAACCTTACAAACCAGAGCACCATGTTCGAGAAAATTCCCGCCCGCGCGATGAGCGACCATGTCGCGCAGCAACTGCTCAAGCAGATCGAAGTCGGCAGCTTCTCGGCCACCGGCAAGCTGCCGACGGAGGCCGTGCTCGCGCAGGAATTCGGCGTGAGCCGTACCGTGATCCGCGAGGCGATCTCGCGGCTGAAGAACGAAGGCGTGGTCGAGCCGCGCCAGGGCAGCGGCGTGTACGTGAACCAGCACGGTGCGATCCGGCCGCTGCGGATCGACTATGCGGAAGCGGTCGAGGCCACCTCGCTGCCGCACCTGCTCGCGGTGCGCCGTGCGATCGAGGCCGAGGTCGCGGCCGAAGCGGCCCTGCACCACACCGACGAAGACATGGCCGACATCGACGATGCGCTGCGCAAGATCGACGAGGCCGTGGCCGAAGGGCGCGACGGCGTCGCGGAAGACGTCGCGTTCCACCGCACGATCGCGGCCGTCACCGGCAACCCGTATTTCCTGAAGACGCTGCAGTTCCTGAACCAGTACCTCGAAGCCGGCGTGAAGGTCACGCGGCGCAACGAAGCAACGCGCGAGGACTTCTCGCGCCAGGTGCGCGACGAACACGCGGCGATCGCCGACGCGATCCGCGCGCGCGACCCGATGGCCGCGCGCAACGCGGCACGCACGCATATGTACAACGCCGCCCGCCGTCTCGCGGAAGCCGGCATCTGCTGAAGCCGGCGGCCGCGGCCGTTACAGGCTCCGCCGCTGTCACGAACCTCTCCCGAATCGATCAAGGTTGACCATGTCACGAAATGTTGGAGTCATCGGCCTCGGCGCGATGGGCCTCGGCGTCGCCCGCTCGCTGCTGCGCGCCGGCCTGCGCGTGCACGCATGCGACGTGCGCGACACCGTGCTGCAGGCATTCGCGGCCGAAGGCGGCATCGCGTGCGCGACGCCGGCCGAACTCGGCGCGTTGTGCGACGTCGTCGTCACGCTCGTCGTGAATGCTGCTCAAACCGAAACGGTGCTGTTCGGCAAGCACGGCGCGGTCGCGGCGATGAAGCCGGGCGGCGTCGTGATCGCCAGCGCGACCGTCGCGCCGGAATTCGCGGTGGCGCTCGGCGCACGCATCGAGGCCGCCGGCCTGCAGATGCTCGATGCGCCCGTGTCCGGCGGCGCCGCGCGCGCGGCCTCCGGCGAGATGACGATGATGACGTCGGGCCCGGCCGCCGCGTACGCGGGCTGCGAGGACGTGCTCGCCGCGATCGCCGGCAAGGTCTATCGCCTCGGCGATGCGCACGGCATCGGCTCGAAGGTGAAGATCATCAACCAGTTGCTGGCCGGCGTGCATATCGCCGCGGCGGCCGAGGCGATGGCGCTGGGCCTGCGCGAAGGCGTCGATGCCGACGCGCTGTACGACGTGATCACGCACAGCGCCGGCAATTCGTGGATGTTCGAGAACCGCGTGCCGCACATCCTGAACGGCGACTACACGCCGCTGTCGGCCGTCGACATCTTCGTGAAGGATCTCGGCCTCGTGCTCGATACCGCGCGCCGCAGCAAGTTCCCGCTGCCGCTGTCGGCCACCGCGCACCAGATGTTCATGAGCGCGTCGAGCGCCGGCCACGGCGGCGAGGACGATTCCGCCGTGATCAAGACCTTCCCCGGCATCACGCTGCCGCCCGCCCGCTGATTCGAACGACGTACCCGCCATGACCGCTCCCGTTTCCCGTCCCCTGCTCGGCTGCATCGCCGACGATTTCACCGGCGCGACCGATCTCGCGAACATGCTCGTCAAAAGCGGCATGCGCACCGTGCAGACGATCGGCGTGCCCGCCGACGGCGCCGCAGTCGACACGCTGATCGATGCGGACGCGATCGTCGTCGCGCTGAAGTCGCGCACGATCCCCGCGGCCGACGCCGTCGCGCAATCGCTCGCCGCCTACGCATGGCTGCGCGAGCAAGGCTGCCGGCAATTCTTCTTCAAGTACTGCTCGACGTTCGATTCGACCGACGCGGGCAACATCGGGCCCGTCGCCGATGCGCTGCTCGATGCGGCCGGCGGCGGCTTCACGATCGCATGCCCGGCGTTCCCCGAGAACGGCCGCACGATCTATCGCGGCCACCTGTTCGTCGGCGACGTGCTGCTGAACGAATCGGGCATGGAAAACCATCCGCTCACGCCGATGAAGGACGCGAACCTCGTGCGCGTGCTGCAGCGGCAAACGAAGTCGCCCGTCGGCCTGATCCGCTACGACACGATCGCGCTGGGCGCGGCCGCCGTGCGCACGCGGATCGACCAGTTGCGTGCGGAAGGCGCACGCTTCGCGATCGCCGACGCGCTGTCGGACCGCGACCTCTACGTGCTCGGCGAAGCCTGCGCGGGCCTGCCGCTCGTCACCGGCGGCTCGGGCATCGCGCTCGGCCTGCCCGCGAATTTCCGCCGCGCGGAGCAGCTGCCCGAGCGCGACAACGCGGCGTCGCTGCCGCGTATCGACGGCCTGTCGGCGGTGCTCGCCGGCAGCGCATCGAAGGCCACCAACGCGCAGGTCGCCGCATGGCGCGCCACGCGGCCGAGCTTCCGTATCGATCCGCTCGCGGCCTCGCGCGGCGAACCCGTCGTCGACCAGGCACTCGCGTTCGCGCGCACGCACCTACCGCAGCCCGTGCTGATCTACGCAACCGCGACGCCTGACGAAGTGAAGGCCGTACAACAAGCGCTCGGCGTCGACGCGGCCGGCCATCTCGTCGAAGCCACGCTCGCGGCGATCGCGCGCGGGCTGCGCGATCTCGGCGTGCGCAAGTTCGTCGTCGCCGGCGGCGAGACGTCCGGCGCGGTCGTGCAGGCGCTCGACGTGAAGTCGCTGCAGATCGGCGCGCAGATCGATCCGGGCGTGCCGGCGACGGCCACCATCGGCGCGGCGCCGCTCGGCCTCGCGCTGAAGTCCGGCAACTTCGGCACCACGGACTTTTTCGACAAGGCGCTGCGCGCGCTGGACGGAGCCGCACGATGAGCGACGAAGCGAAACTGCGCGAGGAGATCTGCGTCGTCGGCGCCAGCCTGTACGCGCGCGGCCACGCAGTCGGGAGCGCCGGCAACATCAGCGCGCGGCTGCCCGACGGCTGGCTGATCACGCCGACCGACGCGTGCCTCGGCCGGCTCGACCCGAACGACATCGCGAAGGTCGGCCTCGACGGCCAGCCCGTATCGGGCGGCAAGCCGTCGAAGACGCTCGCACTGCATCGCGGCATCTACGCGCGCAATGCCGAAGCGAACGGCGTCGTCCACACCCATTCGACGCACCTCGTCGCGCTGACGCTCGCGGGCGTGTGGCGCGACACCGACGTGCTGCCGCCGATCACGCCGTACTACGTGATGAAGGTCGGCCACATTCCGCTGATCCGCTACCGCCGCCCCGGCGATCCGGGCGTCGCGGCGGAAGTCGCGGCGCTCGCCGACCAGGTGCGCGGCGTGCTGCTCGACCGCCTCGGCCCGGTGATGTGGGGGCCATCGGTGTCGCACGCGTCGTATGCACTCGAAGAACTCGAGGAAACGGCGCGGCTGTGGTTGATGACGAACCCGAAACCCGAACCGCTCGACGAGGCCGCGCTCGACGAATTGCGCGCCAGCTTCGGCGCGCGCTGGTAGCGACGTACCCCGCAACGATTCCCATGCCCGCCGTGTGCGCGGGCCCTTCCGTCAGCACACGCAACGATCCGGCGGCGTACGCGCCGCCGGCACACAACATCCTGGAGACGACGATGACTGCTCTCGACGCGGCCGCTGGCCGCTCGCCCGCCGCGCCCGCCCATGCCGCGGAACTCGACCGCACCTACAAGAAAGTGTTCTGGCGCATCGTGCCGTTCCTGATGCTCTGCTACGTGGTCGCGTATCTCGACCGCGTGAACGTCGGCTTCGCGAAGCTGCAGATGTCGCAGGATCTCGCGTTCAGCGAAACCGTGTTCGGGCTCGGCGCCGGCATCTTCTTCCTTGGTTATTTTCTGTTCGAACTGCCAAGCAACATGCTGATGCACCGCATCGGCGCACGCATCTGGATCGCGCGGATCATGATCACGTGGGGCCTGCTGTCCGGGCTGTTCGCATTCGTGCAGACGCCGACGCAGTTCTACGTGCTGCGCTTCCTGCTCGGCCTCGCGGAAGCCGGCTTCTATCCCGGCGTGATCCTGTATCTCACGTACTGGTTCCCGTCGCATCGCCGCGCGAAGATCATCGCGGTGTTCATGTCCGCGATTCCCGTGTCGGGCATCTTCGGCAACCCGCTGTCGGGCTGGATCATGGAGCGCTTCCACGGCGGCTCGGGTTTCCACGGCTGGCAATGGATGTTCATGATCGAAGCCGTGCCGGCCGTGCTCGTCGGCATCGCGACCATCCTGTATCTCGACAACAGCATCCGCGGCGCGAAGTGGCTCGACGAACGCGAGAAACAGCTGCTGGAGGACGAGATCGCCGCGCAGCCGCAGGAACAGCAGAAGCACGGCCACTCGCTGAAGGCCGTGTTCGCCGACCCGCGCATGTGGTGGATGTCGCTGATCTACTTCGCGTTCGTCACGGGCCAGTACGGCCTCACGTTCTGGATGCCGACGCTCGTGAAGTCGACCGGCATCACCGATACGCTGCAGATCGGCCTGCTGTCCGCGATCCCGTTCCTCGTCGCGATCGTCGTGATGAACCTGTTCGGCCACAGCGCGGACAAGCGCCGCGAACGCCGCTGGCACCTGATCGTGCCCGCGCTGATGGGCGCGGTCGGGTTTGCGGTCGCCGCGTCGTACTCGCACAATACGGCGGTGTCGATCGTGTTCCTGTCGCTCGCGGCGGGCGGCGTGCTGACCTGCGCACCGCTGTTCTGGTCGCTGCCGACCGCGTTCCTCGCGGGCTCCGCGGCCGCCGCCGGGATCGCGATCATCAACTCGGTCGGCAACCTCGCCGGGTTCGCGAGCCCGTACGTGATCGGCTACCTGAAGGACGTCACGCACAGCACGGCGTCCGGCATGTACGTGCTGGCCGCGATGCTCGTGATCGGCGCGATCGCCGTGTGGCTCACGCCCGCGAAACTCGTGAACCGCTGAACCGCCGAGTTGCCATTCGATGCGGGGCGGCACATGCCCCGCCCCATTCATTCACAGGACCCGCTGCCATGCCACGCTTCGCCGCCAACCTCTCGATGATGTACACCGAGCACGCGTTCCTCGAACGCTTCGCCGCTGCCGCCTACGACGGCTTCAAGGCCGTCGAGTACCTGTTCCCGTACGACTTCGCCGCCGAGGACATCCGCGCGCGCCTCGACGCGCACCACCTCGAACAGGCGCTGTTCAACGCGCCGCCCGGCGACTGGGCCGCGGGCGAACGCGGCACCGCATCGCTGCCGGGCCGCGAGGACGAGTTCCGGCGCGGCATCGACCAGGCGCTCGACTATGCACGCGTGCTCGGCAACCGGAAGCTGCACGTGATGGCCGGAATGGTGCCGCCGGGCGCCGACCGTGCACGCCATCGCGACACCTACCTGTCGAACCTGCGCCATGCCGCGCAGGCCGCTGCCGCGCACGGCATCACGATCCTGATCGAGCCGATCAACCAGCGCGACATGCCCGGCTATTTCCTGAGCCGCCAGGACGACGCGCAGGCGATCCGCGCGGAAGTCGGCGCGCCGAACCTGAAGGTGCAGTTCGACTGCTACCACTGCCAGATCGTCGAAGGCGATCTCGCGACGAAGCTCCGGCGCGATTTCGCGGGCATCGGCCATATCCAGATCGCGGGCGTACCCGACCGCCACGAGCCGGATCTCGGCGAACTCAACTACCCGTATCTGTTCGAGCTGATCGACACGCTCGGCTACGACGGCTGGATCGGTTGCGAGTACCGCCCGAAGGCCGGCACGTCGGAAGGGCTCGGCTGGCTCAGGGCCTGTTCCCGCTAATTCACGCATTCCTCGGAAGGTAACGAACATGAAAGTACTGATCACCGGCGGCGCCGGCTTTCTCGGCCAGCGTCTGGCGCGCAAGCTGCTCGAGCGCGGCGAACTGAGCGGCCCCGACGGCCGCAGCGAGAAGATCGACGAGCTGGTGCTGCTCGACGTCGTCGAAGGCAGCGATTTCGGCGATGCGCGCGTGACGTCGATCGTCGGCGACATCGCCGATCGCGCGGTGCTCGAACGCGCGATCGACACGCAAACCGGCGCGATCTTCCACCTCGCGGCAATCGTCAGCGGGCAGGCCGAGGCCGATTTCGATCTCGGCATGCGGATCAACCTCGACGCGTCGCGCGCGCTGCTCGAAGTGTGTCGCGCGCGTGGCCACCGGCCGCGCGTCGTGTTCACGAGCTCGGTCGCGGTGTATGGCGGCACGCTCCCCGACGTCGTGCAGGACGATACCGCGCTGAACCCGCAATCGTCCTACGGCGCGGAGAAGGCGATTGCCGAGCTGCTGCTGTGCGACTACGCGCGGCGCGGTTTCGTCGACGGCCGCGTGCTGCGGCTGCCGACGATCAGCGTGCGGCCGGGCCGCCCGAACGCGGCCGCATCGTCGTTCGCGAGCGGCATCATCCGCGAGCCGCTGAACGGCGAGGAAAGCGTGTGCCCGGTGCCGGGTTCGACGCGGCTGTGGCTGCTGTCGCCGCGCGGCGCGATCGAAGCGCTCGTCGCGGGCTGCGAAATCGACAGCGCGAAGCTCGGCAACAAACGCGTGATCAATTTGCCCGGCCTGTCGGTATCGGTCGACGAAATGATCGCGGCGCTGCGCGAAGTCGCGGGCGACGAAGTCGTGAAGCTGATCCGCCATGTGCCCGACGAGCGCGTCGAGAAAATCGTCGGCAGCTGGCCGGGCCGCTGGGATACGTCGCGCGCGGAAGCCCTCGGATTGAAGGGCGACACGTCGTTCGCGGACGTGATCCGCAGCCATCTCGCCGACGAACGGCGCTGATTCCCGCGCCGCCGCCCGCGCGGGCACGGGCTGCGCGGCCGCATCAATGCGGCCGCGCGGATTCGCCGATGGGCAACGACGCGCGTTTCGTTCCGCCCGGCCGGTTCGCCGAACCGGCCGCCCACTGCCACGCGAGCAGGCCCGGCAGATAGAACAGCAGGTCGCGCACGCGGCGGGCGCCGGCCAGGGCGAGACACGTCGGCGGATCGAACCCGAGGAGCCCGCCGATCAGAACGAAGCCGCCCTCCTGCACGCCGAGGCCGCCCGGCATCAGGAACGCGATACTGCTCACGAGCTGGATCAGCGCCTCGATCGCGAGCGCCTGCGCGAAGGTCGGCTCCGCGCCGAGAAAGACCAGCGCGAGCCAGATTTCCAGCGCGTAACCCACGAACTGCAGGGTTTGCCAGATCGCGAGGTAGCGCACGACGATGCCGGTCTTTCTCCAGATCATCCGGATCGACTGATCGGTACGCGCCGATTCGCCGACGAGCGCCACCACCTTCCCGCTCGTGACGCGGTTCAGCACGCGCATCGCGCGCTCGAACGGCCGCGCATGCTGCACCAGCGCGAACAGCAGCAGCACCGGCACCAGCGCGGCCATGCCGATCGCGAGGTTCCCGGCCACCCGGGCGGCATCGGACGAGACGTGCCCGAGCACGTAGCCGATCGCGACCAGCGCGAACACCAGCTGGCTGATCAGCGTCAGCTGCATGTCGGCAACGAGGCTGGCCACGGCCGTCGCCGGCCGCACGCCCGCCTGTCGCAGCATGCCGAACGACACGATCTCGCCGCCGATCCGCGCGACCGGCAGCAGCCCGTTGATCGACTCGCGAATCCACACGAGTTTCAGCATCGTCGCGAACGACGGCCGGCGCGGGCCGCGGATCAGCATCCGCCAGTCCCACGCATTCGCGAGCATCGGCAGGAGGTGGGCCAGCGCCGCGAGCAGCAATCCGGCGCCGGCAATCTGCAGGCGATGCAGGATGTCCAGCGGATGCTCGCGCCAGATCAGCCACACGGCGAGCGCCAGCCCGCCCAGCGCCGCGGCCTGCCCCACGCGCCGAAGCCGCGCGTCGCTGCGCGTGATGTTCCGGGCGGCGTCGCCGCCGGGGTTCGTCTGCGTCGTCATGATTCGCTCGCCGCCGACAACAGCCCTTCCCGGTTCACGCGAAAGCGCGTGCCGCGCCACACGACATGCGACGAGAAGAAGCTCGACACGAACACGAAGAACTGCAGGAGATCGACGAACGGCAGCCAGATTGCGCCGCGCAGCCCCGCGCCGGTCGCACGGCTCGTTCTCAGCATCAGCAGCACCCGCGCGGCGAGCGCCGCGACCGCCAGCGCGCACGCGGCGGCCGTGCCGCCCGAGAACAGCAGCGCCAGCAGCGCGAGCGGCACCGGGTGCATCAGCACCGAGCCCGCATGACCGAGCCGGTCCGCCGCGCGAATCGTGCAGCTCCAGCGCAACTCGTGGGCGTACAGCCTCGAGAACGTCTCCTCGACGCACGCATGCCCGACGACGAACGGCGGAATGACGACCTGCGCGCCCGCCTGCCGCACCGCTTCGCCCAGCGCGTGATCCTCGGCCAGGTGATGCGCGAATCGCGCGAGGCCGCCGATACGTTCGAGCGTCGCGCGCGTGATCGCAATC
Source organism: Burkholderia sp. Bmkn7 (assembly GCF_041103175.1). NCBI lineage: Bacteria > Pseudomonadati > Pseudomonadota > Betaproteobacteria > Burkholderiales > Burkholderiaceae > Burkholderia > Burkholderia sp. Bmkn7. Next base: position 3,326,299 of record NZ_JBGCUH010000002.1, read on the forward strand.
GTCTGGCCAAAGCACGGCCGCGCACGCCCGATGAAGAGCCCGGTGATCACGCCCGGCAGGAAATGGTAGTTCGTCATCGCGACGGCGATTCCGGGCCAGAAACCCGGCGATGCGACACCGCGGTACACGCTCGTCACGATGCCGACATCCGGCTGCTGCAGCGCGCCGACGACCGCGCGCAGATAATCGCGCTCGACCAGCACGTCGCTGTCGGCGAGGCACAGCACCGAATACTCCGCGTGTTCGAGCATGTTCACGAGATTGCCGATCTTGCGGTTCGGCCCGTACAGCCGCGCATCGGCGACGACCTTGATGTTCGCGTCAGGGTAGCGTGCACGCAGCGTCTCGACGGCCGCGAGTGCCGCGTCGCCTGCATCGTGCACGCCGAACAGGTGCTGGACCGGGCCCGGGTAATCCTGCACGAAGAAGCTTTCGAGATGCTGTACGAGCTGCCACTCGTCGCCGTGCAGCGGCTTCGCGACGGTGACACCCGGATACTCGCGCGGCTGCGCCGCCGGCCTCGAAAAGAACCGCCCGACCAGCACGCTGGCCGCGACCGTATACGCAATACCCAGCAATACGCCCAGCCCGCAGACGATCGACATCGCGCCGGCCAGCGCGTGCAGCACATGCAGCAACACCATGCGATTCCCCAGTGGTGGCCCGGCGGGACCGTGGTGCATCGGGGCGGGCACGCGCGAAGGCGGGCTCACCCGTGTGCGTAGCGGAACCGATTTCCGTTGAGCCGGATATGAAGGATGACCAGTCGACGGTACGCGCAATCGGATGACACTGCTACCGTGTGACGATCGATTCCGGTCACGTGTACGAATCCGCAATCCAGCGCCGCCCTGAACGCCGCGCGGGCAAGCTTGCGGACCGAAAGGATCGCGGTGACGATCGCGACGACGGTCCACACGCGAAACGTCATCGTCGTGAAAAATGCCTCGGGTACGCGCAGCGCCAGCCATGAAACCAGCACGAAGCACTGAACGAACATGCCGGCCAGCGCGGCGATCAGCAGGTAGGCGCGCCATCGCTCGATCGTTGAGGGGGCCATGAGGAGTGAATCTCCCGTACGGGCGACTCGCGTCGACCGGACATCGATCGGCAAGGTCGCGGATTGACGGGCAAGCCGGACAGGCGTGACCCGGTTCGGGATCAGGGGCAGCGGAAAATCCCCCCTGGAAGCGGTGTGGCCGATGGTAGCGGGATTGCCGCCGCCGAACCTTAAGCGTTCTTCAGAATCGGAAGAAGTTTGATCCAGCACAATTACAATCCGTTGCACGGCAGGTGCGGCGCGCTCGTACAATCGCAGGCATCCCGCCCCCGAATCGACCATGCGACTCCTCCTTGTTGAAGACGACGACCTGATCGGCAGCGGTCTCGAGATCAGCCTGACCCAGGCCGGCTATCACGTGGACTGGTTGCGCGACGGTCACGCAGCGGCAGCCGCGCTCGCGACCACGCGCTTCGCGCTCGTCGTGCTCGATCTCGGCCTGCCCGGGAAATCGGGCACCGAGCTGCTGCGCGCGTTGCGCGATGCGGGCGATACCGTCCCCGTGCTGGTCCTGACCGCGCGCGGCACCGTGGCCGACCGCGTCCGCGGCCTCGACGACGGCGCCGACGACTATCTCGCGAAACCGTTCGAACTGACCGAAGTGCTCGCCCGCTGCCGCGCGCTCGTGCGCCGCTCGCAAGGCCGCGCCGGCGACGAGATCGTGTGGCGCGACATCACGATCGACCTGACCGCCCACACGGTGACACGCGATGCGTCGCGCATCGCGCTCACGTCGCGCGAGTGGGCCATCCTGGTCCAGCTCGTCAGCCACCCGGGCGCGCCGCAGTCGCGCTCGCGCCTCGAGGACACCCTGTACGGCTGGCAGGAAGGTATCGAAAGCAATGCGATCGAGGTGCATGTGTCGAACCTGCGCAAGAAGCTCGGCGCGGAACTGATCCGCACCGTTCGAGGCGTCGGCTACGTCGTCGATCTCGCATGACGTCCCGCTCGATACGGCGCCGCGTTTCGTCGATGGCGCTCGGCTGCGTGACGGTCGTGTGGCTCGTCGCCGTGTTCGGCAGCTTCCGGTATGCGACGCGCGAGATCGGCGAATGGGAAGACGCCCGCCTCGTTGAATATGCGTCGCTGCTCGTCAATCTCTCGCCTGCCGACCTCGACCGCCTCGCCCGTGTGCCGCCGGACGCGCGTGTCGAACTGGATCGCCGCGGCTCGAAACCCGCCCCCGAAACCGACGGCGATCGCCTTCCGCGCGACGTGCTGTTCGAGGTGCGCGACGCACGGGGCCAGGTCGTCGCGTCGAGCCTCCCGGCCGGCGCCGCCGGCCTGCCCGACGCGCACGACCCGCGCGGTGTTCCTGAAACGATCGTCATCCGCGGCGCGTCATGGCGTACGCACACGCTGCGCGACGACGCGTCGGGACGCCGGATCCGCGTGATGGAAATCGCGAACACGCGCAGCGACCTGGCGACCGGCACCGCGCGCGGCATCGTCCTGCCGTTGATCGTCGCGCTCCCGGTGCTGGCGCTGCTCCTCTGGTACCTGATCGGACGCGGTCTCGCGCCGCTGAAGACGCTGTCGACGCTGATCGGCGCGCGCGACGCGCGATCGCTCGAACCGCTCGGCATCGCCGCCGTGCCGGACGAAGTGCGCCCGCTGGTCGACGCGATCGACCGCCTGCTGGCCCGGCTGCGGCAATCGATCGTGCGCGAGCGCGCGTTCACGTCCGACGCCGCGCACGAGCTCAAGACACCGCTTGCCGCGATCAAGGTCCAGGCCCAGGTAGCCATCGCGACCGACGATCCGGCACTCCAGCGGCTCGCGATGCAGCGGGTCGTTCAAGGCGTCGATCGCAGTGCGCGTCTCGCCGAGCAGTTGCTGCTGCTCGCGCGGCTCGACGAATACGAACGCATTCCGACACGCGCGGTCGCCGTTCGCGAACTCGTCGAAGCCGCCCTCGACCGCCATCTCGCGAAGGCGTCGGACAAGGCCATCGACCTCGTGGCCGGCCCCGTCTCCGAGCGCGCGATCGACGCCGATCCGATCCTGATCGGCATCCTGCTCGACAACCTCGTCGACAACGCCGTGAAGTACGGCCGCCCGGGCGGCCGCATCGAGCTCGGCGTGCGCGACGACGGCGCACTGCAATGCATCGTCGTTCGCGACGACGGGCCCGGTGTCGCCCCCGGCGAGCACGAGCGGCTCGGCGACCGCTTCTATCGCGGCAGCGGCGCGCAGTCGCCCGGCAGCGGGCTCGGGCTGTCGATCGTCACGCGCATCGCGCAATACCTGGGCGGCACCGTGCAGTTCGGGCCCGGCATCGGCGGCCAGGGCCTCGGTGTCGCGGTTGCACTGCCGTCGGCCGGCGCGGGCGAAGCGACGCCGGCAGGCTCACCCGACGACCGATCGCCGCGTGAGATGCCGCATGCTTAACGTTTCGTTAAGCATGCGGTCGTAGAATCCCTCCGTCCGATACTGTCCCCGCCGTACGCAGGAGTCTCCATGTCCACACCCGCCCGATATGACACCGTTGCGCGTTTTCTTCACTGGCTGATCGTCGCGCTGATCGTCGCGCAATATGCGATCGGCTGGACGATGCCCGACGTGCATCGCGATACGCAGCCCGTCGGCCTGATCGCCGCGCACCTGATCGTGGGCACCGCACTGCTCGCCGCGATGGCCTGCCGCGTGCTATGGCGTGCGACGCATCGCCCGCCGGCGAACGACCTGTCTCCTGCAATGCGTGCGCTGTCGGGCGTCACGCATTTCGCGCTCTACGCGCTGCTGATCGCCGTGCCGCTGCTCGGCTGGATCAACGCATCGTCGCGCGCGTGGGGCGTGACGCTGCTCGGGATCGTGCCGCTGCCCGCGCTGTCGGCGGCCGGTTCCGGATTCGGCCACGCGATGGGCGACGTGCACGGCATCCTCGCCTGGGTGCTGTTCGCCGGCATTTGCCTGCACGTCGCAGCGGCGCTGGCGCACCGCTTCGTGCTGCGCGACCAGGTCCTGCAGCGCATGATGCCCTGGTGATCGCACGATCGGCAGCGCGGCATGGCAGGGCGCGCATGAACCGGCCTGCCGCCAGGGCCGCACGCGTCGTCGCCCCGGCTCATCGCGCGACCGGCCGGCCTGACCATCGCGCGCCGCCGGCCAGATGATCGCGGCGCCGAGCGAAGCGGCGCGCGATCACGGGCACGGCGGCCGGCGCCCTTCCACCGCGTCGGGCGGCACGAACGGCTGCCGGACGGCCGCGCCGCGAACACGACGGCCTGAAGTCGCACAAGACCATATCGGCACCTAGTTGCTGTTCTGCGCCGGCATACCGGCCGCCGGTGCATGCGCGGCGGCAGCCGCCATCCGGGCCCGGTCCTGTTCGGCAAGCCTCGCTTGCGCCGCCTGGATGTCCGCCGGATACTCGCCGTCGTCCCCTTTCGCCGGGTCGTACCCGGCTGCTTCCAGGCGCATCAATTCGTCGCGAACCTGCGCGCGCGTCAGCGGCGCGGCCGATTGCGCGAAGGCCGACTGACCGACGATCGCCACGATCATCGTCAGTACTGCGATATATGCTTTCATCATGAACTCCTTCCATGTTCCGTATCGATCAACCTGGGTGAATGCCTGCCCTGCGAACGCAGGCGGCTGCGTCAGCTGCCGAAATAGATCGTGCAGAAACTCGCCGGGCCGACGCATGCGGCAGAATGCTGGCGCGGCGCTATCGTCGCCGGCTTGCCCGCATCGGACGACGCGGCCGGCTCGCTGCCGACTGCCGTGCCGGCCTGGCGCTGCGGCATCCGTTCGACCTGCTGCCGGAACAGCGGGCTCACGTCCGGATACGACGTATCGGTCACGAAGCGCAGCCCCTGGTTCTCGGCGTCGATCAGTTGCTGCCTGACCTGCGCGCGCGTCAGTGCCTGCGCCGATGCGGGCGCCGCGACACCCGCGAAAGAAATCGCCGCCACTGCGGCGGCCACCAGCCAATGCTTGTTCATGTTCCACTCCTTAAGAAGTCAACGAGACGACGTGCTACACCCGTATGACGACGGAGCGTGTGCATTTATTCCCGCATGTCATGGCCCGGATCACGCGGCTTCCGCGGCTCCGGGGGCGCGTGGAACGAACCTTCATGAATCTGTCATTCTTTCGTCAGCCGGCGTAACCTGACGTAACGCAGCGCCCGACCCGCTTCGGGCAGACTGACGTCACCCTTTTCGGATCGCGCCTCAATCGACCATGTCCGTCGCTTACGACTATGCAGCCGGCCTGCTGCGCACGCTGTACGACCGCCATATCGACGACGGCGCGGTGCTCGATACGGCCGCGTTTCCCGATGCCGGGCGTTTCGTCCGTGCGTGGCCCGCCATCCAGGCAGAGGCATTCGCCGTGGCGCGCGACATGGCGCGCATCCCGCGCTTCCACGAGATCATGCGCGAGCAGTACGACATCTCGGCCAACGATGCACGCGACTGGCGGATGTTCATCATGCAGGCGTACGGCCAGCCGTTCCCGCGCAACCTGTCGCGCTGCCCGACCGTCGCGTCGATCGTCGCGACGTCGCCGGACGTGCTGTCCGCATCGCTGTCGTTCCTCGCACCCGGCAAGCACATTCCACCGCATCGCGGGCCGTTTCGCGGCATCCTGCGCGGCTATCTCGTGCTGTCGATGCCGAAGCGCGCGGACGGCGCGCCGGCCGCCGTGCTGAAGGTGGACGGCCACGAATACCGGCTCGACGAAGGCCGCTTCCTGCTGTGGGACGATACGTTCATGCACGAGGTGTGGAACGACAGCGACGCGGTGCGGATCGTGCTGCTGCTCGATATCCGCCGACGCGGGATGCCGCGCCTGCTCACGTGGCTGTCGAATGCGGTGATCGGCATCGTGCGGATCGGGATCAGGATACGCGGGCGATCGATTCCGGTTTAGCGCGGGCGGCGGGCACTCTCCGGGCGCTTCGTTTCGACTGCCCTCTCTGATGTCGAAAGGGCGTCCGGCCCGCCCCGGATGCAGGCGAAATCATCAGGACACCTTTCCGAAATCATCCGGCAACGCATAGATGCCGCGCTTCGCGACGCACGGAACAGGCGGCGCGATCTGCCGAGCGTTCACCAGTTCCCAGCACACGTATCCGGCACACCATTGCTTGCCTTGCGAGCGGGCTTCATCGGGCGTCCAGTCGTGCACCCCCATGACATCAACCATCGCGAGCGCGATACCGTCGGGATCCTCCTGCCCGTCCTGTCGCAGGAAGATCGTGTTCTGCACCAGCACGAGATCGCGCAACGGCATGGCCGGCGGCGCCCACGAGCGGATCTCCACACGCTTGCGGCCCGCGACGATATCGTCGACGGCCGGTTTGACGATCGACAGCGCGGATCGCGGCATGGCGGGAATGTCCTTCATCGGCAAGTGGAGAGCGTGCGACCGTCGAGCGGCATGGCGGCCGAATCCGGCATTCGATGGCGGCCCAGGCGGGATTGTTGCCGATCCGCGTGATCGTGTCGACCGCGACGGATCGACACGCCGGCGCACGGCGACTACGAGACGTCGTCTTTGCGCCCCCGACGGATCGCCTAAACTAAAGACCGTCCCTTCCGCGCGGCTCCTGCCGGCTCCCGCCATGGCGCACCTCTTCTTCGCCGCCTCGATCCAGCGGCATATCGAAACGCCCGAGCGCGAAATCGACGCCCGCACGGTCGGCGAAGCATTCGACACCGTTTTCGGCGAGCAGCCGCGACTGCGCGGCTACATCCTCGACGACCAGGGCGCGCTGCGCAAACACCTGTCGGTATTCATCGACGGCCAGCCGATACGCGACCGTCAGCGCCTGTCCGACGTGCTCGGCGACGCGAGCCGGGTCTATGTCGTACAGGCGCTGACGGGCGGATAAAGGGACGGATGTATTGGGCCAGACCCGGTGCGAGAACGCCCGGACGGCCCCTCAGGAGACATCGCATATGAACGATCGACTGCTCGTCGGCACCCGCAAGGGCCTGTTCATCCTGCAGCCCGACGGCCACGGCGGCTGGACGCCCGGCGAACCGCATTTCATCGGCGAGCCCGTCAGCATGGTGCTCGCCGACCCGCGCGACGGCACGCTGTATGCGGCGCTCAACCTCGGCCATTTCGGCGTGAAACTGCATCGCCAGCGAGCCGGCGCCACCGGCTGGGAAGAATGCGCCGTCCCCGTCTACCCGCCGCAACCGGCCGAGGCGGCGCCCGCCGGCGCCCGTGCGCATGCCGGCACCGGCGATGCGGATGACGCGCCGCCCGGCCCGCCGCAGCCGTCGTGGACGCTCCAGCAGATCTGGTCGCTCGAAGCCGGCGGCACCGACGAGCCGGGCGTGCTGTGGGCGGGCACGATTCCCGGCGGCCTGTTCCGCTCCGACGACGGCGGCGGTTCGTGGGTGCTCAACCGGGCATTGTGGGATCGCCCGGAGCGCGCCGAATGGGGCGGCGGCGGATACGATGCGCCGGGCATCCATTCGGTGATGGTCGATCCGCGCGACAGCCGGCACGTGACGATCGGCATCTCGTGCGGCGGCGTCTGGCAGACAGCCGACGGCGGCGCGACGTGGCGTGTGACGGCCGACGGCATGGAAGCCGACTACATGCCGCCCGAGCGACGCGGCGAACCCAACGCGCAGGACCCGCACCGCGTCGTGCAGTGCGCCGCCAACCCGGACGTGTTGTGGACGCAGCATCACTGCGCGATCTTCCGCTCGACCGACGGCGCCGAACACTGGCGGAGGATCGAGGCACAGCCGTCGAGCTTCGGTTTCGCGGTGGCCGTGCATCCGCACGAACCGGACACCGCGTGGTTCGTACCGGCGGTGAAGGACGCGTGCCGGATTCCGGTGGACGGCCGGTTCGTCGTCACACGCACGCGCGACGGCGGGCGCAGTTTCGAGCCATTCACGAACGGGCTGCCGCCCGCACCGGCGTACGACCTCGTGTATCGGCACGGGCTCGCGGTCGACGATTCGGGCACGCGCCTCGCGATGGCGTCGACGACCGGCGGGTTGTGGACGTCCGATGACGGCGGGGAAAACTGGCAGTTGGTGTCCGCGCATTTGCCGCCGGTGTATTGCGTCAGGTTCGGGTGACGGTGTGCGGGCGCACCGTTTGCACATAGCGCGCACCGCTCCGCTTTAGCGCTCGACGGCCGCCCCCATCCCCGCCACCGCCTCCCGCGTCTGCGCAATCTCCGCTTCGAGCCAGTCGAGAAACGACCTGACCTGCGGCTCGCGCTCCCGCCCGGGCCGGCACAGCGCGACGAAACGCGCGCCGTCGAGCCGCACCGACGGCTCGATCGGCGTCAGCGCCCCGTGCGCGACATGCTCGGCAGCCAGCACCGAGCTGAGCAGCGCGATGCCCTGCCCGTGCAGCACGGCCTGCAACGCGTAATGCTCGTCGTCGTAATGGCGAAACACCGCGCGTTCGAGCCACGCATCGCGGCCCGCCGCACGACACCACGACGCCCAGTCGACCGACACCGGCAACGGCGTATCCCACACGGTCTCGATCAGGTCGAGCGGCTCGCCCGTTCGGTGCGCGTCGAACCCGGCGGCCGCATAGGCGCCGAAATACTCGTCGATCAGCGCAATCTCGTGCAGCGCCGGAAACGTGCGCGACGTTGCGCGAATCGCAAGATCGATCCGCGCATCGCGTTCGAGATCGGCGAGCGTGTTGCCGGTTTCGACCTTGATGTGCAGTTGCGGATCGATGCGACGAAACCGCCCGAGACGCGGAATCAGCCACATCGCGGCGAATGCAGGCGTGGTGGTCAGCACGAGCGTGCGCTCGCCGGTCGCTTCCGGCCGCACCGCATCGAGCCCGCGGCTCAGCGCCAGCAATGCATCGTGACTCGCGCGAAACAGTTGCTCGCCCTCCTCCGTGAGCCGCACGCCGCTCGCGCCGCGCTCGAACAGCAGCACGCCGAGCCGGCTTTCGAGCGACTTGATCTGGTGCGACACGGCGGCCGGCGTCACGGACAGTTCGTCCGCGGCAGCCTTGAACGCGCCAAGCCGCGCCGACGCTTCGAATACACGCAATGCGGTCAGGGGAAGTTTCGAGAACACGGGGCCTCGCGGGCCGGATCGGGCCGGGTTGAATTCGATTGAATCGGGGTGAGATTAGGTGAATTGAAGCAGGCGTGCAACGCGAATAGCCTTGCGGGACGTCACGGCAGGGTGCCGCGGCGAATGGCGTCGAACCGGAGAAACAACGTGCAAGGCCTATCGCGCAGGATCACGCAGGCGGTGCTCTACGAAGCGATCGCGATTTCCTGCATCTCGCCCGTGATCGCGGCGCTCTTCAAGCAGGGCCTCGTCTATTCGGGCGCGCTGTCGGCGACGATGTCGGCGATCGCGATGCTGTGGAACATGATCTTCAACGCGCTGTTCGAGCGCTGGGAAGCGTCGCGCCGGCAGCCGGCACGCACGCTCGGGCGGCGGATCCTGCACGCCACCGGATTCGAAGGCGGGCTCATCTTCATCCTGGTGCCCGTCGTGTCGTGGTGGCTCGACATCTCGTGGTTCGACGCGTTCGTCGTCGACATCGGGCTGTTTGCGTTCTTCTTCTGTTACGCGTTCGTCTTCCAGTGGGCGTTCGATCGCGTGTTCGACGTGCCCGCGGCGACGAAGGGGGAATGAAACGAGCGCCCGGCAATCAAGCAGTCGAAATCGGCATCAATCGGTGCGTTTATTCCCATTTAAAAACGCACCCTGTTTCATTTTTTCGACATTCAAACAATACCACCACCAGCATTCACAAAATCAAAACAACCCTAGGGTTTACGTTACATTGTCCCTCCGCAAATTCGAATGCTAATGTTGTCTGACCATTAACAGAAATCAATCACTCATACCCACCCCATATAATCGGCGCAATTCCATGCGCTCACTCAATCGCTAAATCCGCCCTCGAATTTTCGGGGGCGATTTGCGATGTTCGCAGTTCAATTCCTAAACAAGGAAATCATCATGAACGAAAATCAGGAAAAGCAGGATCTCCCGCTGATCGAATGGATGCAGGAAGATCAGCATGAAGACTGGGTCGAGATGATGAAGGACAGCGCAGTCATTCCATTCGCAACGGCTCTGTGGGCATAAGCAGGCAGCCCGAATGATGGCGGATCGCAACGACCCGCCATTTTTTGATCCAGAAGCTGGCTACCCCCCGGAGATAATCATGGAAAAAAGTGTCGAAAATTTCTTTTCGTGTGTCCGCGGACATCCAGCCATGGTGCAGAAACATTCAGCCGGCGCCAACATCCTGGTCGGCTCGGATCAAAGCCAGAAAAATACCGCGCAATCGATTATCCGGCATTGCCCGAAAAAACTCGAATATTCGTTCACCTACGTCGAGCTTGACACGGAAAATCACGAACGGGTCATAAAGGAAATCGACCGGTGTGACATGTTCATCTTCATGTACGACTCGTCCATCCGCTCCGACATCAACCCGCATGGGCCGTCATTCATCCCGCCCCTCAAGCCGAAAATGGCCGAGCACTGGAAGAAGTCGGTATTGCTGCGGGAATACGGCGAATTCTTCAAGGAGGCCTTTTCCGAGAGCATCGACGACATTGCCGCCCGCAACGAACGCATCATTGCAGCGGCACAACGCGCTCGACGCGTGCAATTTCACGACGGCTTCGGCGGTTCGCTGCACGGAACGCTGGATCAGACATGGAAAAGCCTCGATGGCCGCAACCACTACGACCTGATGCCCGGCGAAGTGGCGACCCGCGTACTCGACCTGAGCGGAAGCGTCTTGTTCGGCGGCACCTTCCTGAGCACGGTGCCCTTTGCCATCAAGTACGGTGTCATCGACCCGATATTGAAGATCGGGATCGAGCGGAGCCAGGTGGTCAGCGTGGAATCGGCCAATCGACAGCTCGAAGACGATTTCAGGTTGTATCTCGACAAATGCGCGGGAAACAGGATCGTCGAGGAGTTCGGGATCGGGACGAACCTGAACGTCAGGCTGCATGGACGCAATGCAAGTTTCGAAGAACGCCATCCCGGGTTGCACCTTGGCCTCGGCGGCGGTGAACGCGGCAGCCATCACCTGGATCTGGTGTTTTCGTCCGGAAAGATCCTGTTCGACGACACCGTCATCTTCGACGGCTCATTCCGTGTGTAGCCCCTGCGACGACACGGCCGGCATCGACGCCCCGGCGAGGTGCCGGCATCGTGATGCCCACCGCCGGGACCCTGCTCGCGCCGGATCCCGTTGCGCCCGCCCCGCACGGTGAGCGCGCCCGCCGGAACCGCATTCATGGTCGACCTCGAACAGCAACTGCGTGCCGCGCAGACGCAATACGCAGGCGATTCACGTGATCTCGCGATCCTGCACCGGATCTGCGAACTGCTGACTGCCCTCCGGCGAGAGGAGGAAATGCTCCCCTGGGCCGACCTGGCACTGGCGCTCGACCCTCACGACGCCGTCTCCATGACACGGCGTGCCGATGCGCTCTACCTGCTGGGCCGCTACGTCGAAGCCGCCGAAGCCTGGAAACGCGATCCGTCGCGGCACAGCCGGCCCGAACTCCACCGCTTGCGACTGGGCATGAGCCTGATGATGGCCGGCGATCTCGCGCAGGCCATCGCGTTGCTCGACGAAGCCTTCCGGATGGCGGCATCCGGTCCTGCCGAGATGAGCGCATCGATCGGATTCGCGATGGGAGAAGCGATGCTCAAGGCGGGCGATCCGCGCGGCTTCGCCTATTGGCGAATGCGTGACGACGTTCCGCGCCTGTCTGCCAATTACCGCCCGGTCGACCTCCCGACATGGGACGGCGAATCGGATGTGCGCGGCAAGCGTGTCCTGATCACGCATGAACACGGCTTCGGCGACAACTTTCTCCTCTCGGCCTGCGTGGCCGACTGGCTGGACGAAGGCGCGCGCGTCATGCTCACCTGCCATCCGCAGAGCCACGCGCTCATGCAGGCGTCGCTGCCGCGTTGCGAGGTCGTCGCCGCCCCCAGTCCGGGGCAGTTTCATGCGCCGTTGCCCGATGAACTGCAAGCGCGAGTCGACAGGTTCGCGCCGGACCTGCATGCCACGCTGCTTCATTTGCCGATGCTGAAAGCCCGGCGGACACGCCGGCCGGAACGATGGTTCGCGCCGTACATCAAGACGCCGCCGCACAAGCAGCGGCTCGCTGCCGAATGGGCCGCGCAAGTGCGCGAGCAACATCCGGGCAGGAAGCTGATCGGGCTGTTCTGGGATTGCGTCCAACGACATTGGCCAGAAAAAGGCGCCATCGTCAGGTGCTGGGCCAGCCGCCGCAGCCTGCCGCTCGATGCGATCGACGCGATCGTGGCACACCCGGCCATTGCGGAAAGCATGCATTTCGTGAATCTGCATCACCCCGCTGCCGCGGCGCTGGCGGGCACGCCGGCCGGCAATGTTGGTCACTACCGGCCCGGGATTCGGGATTTCGGCGACACGGCCGCATGCATGGCCCAACTGGACGCCGTGGTCGCGGTCGATTCGGGTGTCGCCAACCTGGCGGCCATGATGGGTATGCGGACTTGCGTACCGACCCACATCTGCGGCGACTGGCGCTGGGGCGTCGAGGGTACCGCGAGCCCCTGGATCGCGCAGGCGACCGCCGTGCGGCAAACCCGCGAAGGCGACTGGAGCGACGTGATTCGACGCATCAACGCGTGGCTCATGCATGTCGTCGCCTGATACCTGCTCACGCCGGACAGGCATGCCGACGCCCCCCGGCTCCCGGAATCTTTCCGGGACGGGGGGCGCCGATCCGTCAAGCCGCTTGCGGGCCGGGCGAACGCCCGGCCGCGTCGCTCAATGCACGCCGAGATACGCCTTCACCGCCGGCAGGCCCGGCTTGCCGTCGAGCGTCGTCACGCCCGCGAGCCACTTGTCGAGCGCCTGCGGGTTCGCCTTCAGCCACTCGGCGGCCGCCTTGTTCGGCTCTACCTTGTTCATGATCGGCACCATCACGTGGTTCTCGATCGTCGTCGTGAACTGCAGGTTCGACACGAACTTCGCGACGTTCGGGCAGCGCTGCGCGTAGTCGGGCGGCGTCGCCGTCAGCACCTTCGCTTCGCCGTAGTTCGGGCCGAACACGTCGTCGCCGCCGCTCAGGTAGTCGATCTTCATCTGCACGTTCATCGGATGCGGCTCCCAGCCGAGGAACACGATCCACTGCTTGTCGCGGATCGCGCGATTCACCTCGACCAGCATCCCGGCCTCGCTCGACTCGACCATCTTGAACTTGCCGAGGCCGAACTGGTTGCCGTCGATCATCTTCTTGATCAGCAGGTTGCCGTCGTTGCCCGGCTCGATCCCGTAGATCTTGCCGTTCAGCTTGTCCGCATATTTCTGGATGTCCGCGAACGACTTCAGGCCGCCCTGATAGACGTAGTCGGGCACCGCGAGCGTGTATTTCGCGCCGGTCAGGTTGGGCGTGGAGAGCACCTTGATCGTGCCGGCCTTCGTGAACGGCTGGATGATCGGGTCCATCGTCGGCGACCAGTAGCCGAGGAACACGTCGATCTGCTTGCTCTTGATCCCCGCGAACGTGATCGGCACGGACGCGATCGTCTTCGTCGGGTTGTAGCCGAGCCCCTGCAGCATCGTCGTGGCGAGGCCCGTGGTTGCCGCGATGTCGGACCAGCCGACATCCGCGAAGCGCACGTTCTTGCACACGGGCGGATCGGCCGCATAAACGGCCGACATCGGCGCGGTTATCCCGATCCCGCACACCGCTGCGATCAATAGGCGCTTCATCTTGCTTCTCCTCAAAGTGATGTCGTTTGCTTGAATGCGGGATCGTTTATTGAAGCCGCGCGCCGCGATCCCGGCGACGTCGCGGACTGGATGATTCTCGACAGTCAGCGCCCCGGCAGCCTGCGCTCGTAGCTCGGCGCATGGCCGAACTGCGCGCGGTAGGCCTTGCTGAAATGGCATGGCGAATGAAACCCGCAGACCGTCGTCACGCGTGCGATCGACGCATCGGTCGTGCGCAGCAGGTCGCGCGCGCGTTTCAGGCGCAGCGTCAGGTAATAGTGGGTCGGCGACACGTTCAAATACACCTTGAACATCCGCTGCAGGTGCCGCTGCGACAGCCGCACGAGCCGCGCGAGTTCCTCGAGCGACAGCGGCTCCTCGATGTTCGCCTCCATCAGCCGCACGACCTCGATCAGCTCCGCGCGCGAGAAGCCGACGCGCGCATCGACCGGAATCGGCTGCGTATCGGTCGAGCTGCGGATGCGCTCCAGGATGAACTGCTCGGATACCTGCGCGGCCAGCTGCTGGCCGAACCGCATGCCGACGAGGTTCAGCATCAGGTCGAGCGGCGCGGTGCCGCCGGTGCAGGTCAGCCGGTCGCGGTCGACGACGAACAGTTCGTCGGCGAACCCGACCTGCGGAAACTCGGCATGCAGCGACGACAGGTTCTCCCAGTGCACGGTGCAGCGATAGCCGTCGAGCAGCCCGCTCGACATCAGCGCATACGCGCCCGTGCAGATGCCGCCGAGCGGCAGCCCGCGTTCGGCAAGCGCCGCGAGCGTATCGCGCGCTCCTTCGTCGACCACGTCGCGGATGCGGATGCCGCCGCACACGATCATCACGTCGGGCAGCTTCGTGTAGTCGAGCGCCTGCGTCGGCCGTACCGCGATGCCGTTGCTGGCATGCACCGGGCTGCCGTCGAGCGAGTAGATCGACCACTGGTAGTGATCGGCCCGCCCGACGTAGTTCGCCATCCGAAGCACTTCGACAGCGCTCGAGAACGCGATCATCGAGAAGTTCGGCAGCGTCAGGAAGCCGAAATGGGCGAGGGACGAAACCGGTGAAACGCAGGCGGCGGGCGCGACAGCGACGGCGGACGTCACATCGGTCTCCTGGCGACAAGGTTGCAGGGGGCCACCCCCGCGGCCGAAACCGCGGAAGTCGTTTTCTATCGTCAAGGTAAGCGGCCGGGGCTTCCGGCCGCCGGAGGTCAGGCCTGTGCGGGTGAAGCCTTCACGCGAAACAGCTGCTTGAGGCCCGAGAACAGCGGCGCCTTCACGGTGCCCGGCGCGCGGCCGAAGCTTTCGGTGATGCGGTCGAGAATGATCGCGAGCAGCACGACCGACAGGCCGCTTTCGAAACCGAGGCCGATGTCGAGGCGCTGGATACTGGCGAGCACGTCGTTGCCGAGGCCGCCCGCGCCGACCATCGACGCGATGATCACCATCGACAGCGCCATCATGATCGTCTGGTTCACGCCCTGCATGATCGACGGCAGCGCATTCGGGAACTGCACCTTGTACAGCAGCTGCCACGGCGTGCAGCCGAAGGCCTGGCCGGCTTCGACGATCTCGCGGTTCACGTGGCGGATGCCGAGGCTCGTCAGGCGCACCGCCGGCGGCATCGCGAAGATCACCGTCGACAGGATCCCCGGCACGCGGCCGAGACCGAACAGCATCGCGGCCGGAATCAGGTAGACGAACGCGGGCATCGTCTGCATCAGGTCGAGGATCGGGCGCACGATCGCGGCGACCCACTTGCTCTTCGCGGCCCAGATGCCGAGCGGGATGCCGAGCACGAGGCTGATGATCGTCGACGACAGCGTGAGGCCGAGCGTGATGACGGTCTGGTCCCAGAAGCCGGTCGCGAAGATCAGCAGCAGCGACGCGGTGGTGAACAGCGCGAAGCGCCAGCCCACCCGCCACAGCCCGACGCCGATGAAGATCGCCATCATCAGCCACATCGGGATCGCCTGCAGGCCATGCTCGACGAAGGCCGCGAGCCCCTCGATCGCTTGACCGATCGCGTCGAACGTCTTCGCGTCATGGTCGAGCAGGTAGTGAACGGACTGGTCGACCCAGGTACCGAGCGGAATCATTTCAGACATGGGAGCCTCGCGAACGCGTGATGGCCTTCAGGATGAGCGCACGATCGACCGAGCCGCAGTAGCAGCCGTCGTCGTCGACGACAGGCAGTGCATTCGGGCTCGCGACCACGCGCGCGACGACATGTTCGAGCGACGCATCGCGCCGGATGCTTTCGATCGGGCTCACGGACGGCGTGTCCTGACCGATCGCATCGCGCGTGACGAAGCCGCGGATCTTGCGTTGCGCGTCGAGCACGAACGCATAGTCGGCACTGCCGTTCAGCGTGGCCGCGACGTTCGCGGCATCGCACTTCGACACGATCGGCACGGCGCCCGTCTGCATCAGGTCGCCGGCCGTGAGGTAGCGGCTGGTGTCGATGCCGTCGAAGAACGCGCGCACGTAATCGTCGGCCGGGTTCGCGATGATGTCCTGCGGCGTACCGACCTGCACGAGCCGGCCGCCTTCCATGATCGCGATGCGGTTGCCGATGCGCAGCGCCTCTTCCAGGTCGTGCGACACGAACATGATCGTGCGGCGCTGTTCCTTCTGCAGTTGCAGCAGCACGTCCTGCATTTCGCGGCGCTTGAGCGGATCGAGCGCGGAGAACGCCTCGTCCATGATCATCAGCGACGGGTTCACGGCCAGCGCGCGGGCGAGGCCCACGCGCTGCTGCATGCCGCCCGACAGCTCGGACGGCAGCTTGTGCGAGAACGGCGCAAGGCCGACCTGCTCGAGCACTTCCATCGCGCGGCGCTCGCGTTCCTTCTTGCCGACGCCCGCGACTTCCAGGCCGAACGCGGCGTTCGACACCACGGAGCGATGCGGCATCAGCGCGAACGACTGGAACACCATGCTCATGTCCTTGCGGCGCAGCGCGGTCAGCGCCGAGCGGCGCGCCGACGCGACGTCGAGCCCGTCGATCATCACCTTGCCGGCGCTCGGATCGACCAGCCGGTTCACGAGGCGGATCAGCGTGGACTTGCCGGAGCCGGACAGGCCCATCAGCACGAAAATTTCGCCTTCCTGCACATCGAAGGAGACGTTGTGCACGCCGACGACCTGGCCGGTGCGCTTGAGCACGTCGTCCTTCGTCGCGCCGGCGGCAAGCATGTCGAGCGCCTGCTGCGGGTTACTTCCAAACACCTTGCACAGACCTTCGACCACGACCTTGGGGGCATCCATCGAAACCTTCTCCTCGTGTAGCGGGGACTCACGTATGTCATAGCGTGCCTACATAGTTGCCAGAAAAAACCCCGACCTGCCGACGAATTACGACAAACGCTTGCGCAAATACGACACGGCCTCCAGCCCCGCCGGGCGGGCCGCGGCGCGTGGCGGCACGCGATTGCGGCGGTGCAATACGCGCACGGCCAGCAACGGCGGGCATCGCGCGCCGGACTTGTGCGCAGCAGCGTCGCGCATATCGCGTCGTTTTTTGCGCGAATTCGCATCGGGCGCGCGTCGCTTTACGACAATTCCACGTCCGATCCCGCGGCCATATGGCCTGACAAATGCGCACACGGCATTCACCGATAAAAAGCATGACCGTGCAAAAAGCCGCACGACGACACCGGCAGGTGCACGCCGCGATACCACGCCAACCCGGAAAATCCCCGACAGCCGCTGTGATACATTCCCCGCCAACAGGCTGATTGCACCGCAGGCCGCCATGCAGCGGCCGCCTTCAGCCGTGCATGCCGGTTCGCCTGCCGGCCATGCCGACACCGCCTCGACCGGCATACGTCCGATCGCAGGCCGATAACGATACGAGAGAGGGAGCAAGGCGAGATGAACTGGGCTTTTACCGCAATCGGCTTCGTCGTGGGCGGGATTGCCGCATTGATCGGGGATTTCTCCGCCGTCAACGGCGCCGTGCTCGGCGCCGCGATCGGGTTCTGTCTCGATCACACGCTGCAACAGCGCAAGCGCAAGGGCAAAGGCGCGGCACCCGACACGTCCGCGGTGCAGGCGCCGCCCGCCCAGCCGCCGGTTCCGCTCGCCGATCGCGTCGCGCGGCTCGAAGCCACCGTCGAGACGCTGACACGTGAAGTCGCGTCGCTGCGCGGCCAGCTGGCCGGCGCGAAGGCCGGCTCGATCCCGACCGCGGCGCCGGCGCACACGGCCGCAGGCACCGCATCGGTGTCCGCTGCCCCGTCCGCGATCTCATCCGCCCCCGTCCCGCCTTCGGCCGCGCTGCCGCCACGCCCGCCAGCCCAGCCGGCCGCCGCGCGCGCGGACGCACCGGCGTCGCTATCGGCACCGGCTCCTGCGCCAGCCCCGGCGCCGGTTCGCACCGCCGCGCCGGTACCGGTACCGGCCGCGCCCCACGCGACTGAAACGCCTGCCGCTACGGCCCCCGCACCGTCGGTTCCCCCCACGCCGCCCAAGCCGCGCGAGCCCGACATCGTCGAGCGTGCATTCCGCGCCGCGCGCGACTGGCTGCTCGGCGGCAACACGGTCGTGCGCGTCGGGATCGTCGTGCTGTTCTTCGGGGTCGCGTTCCTGCTCAAGTACGCGGCCGACAACAACATGCTGCCGATCGAATTCCGCCTCGCGGGCACCGCGCTCGCCGCGGCCGCACTGCTCGCGACCGGCTGGCGCGTGCGTGCGCGCCGCGCGGCGTACGGACTCGTGCTGCAGGGCGGCGGCGTCGGCATCCTGTACCTGACGATCTTCGCCGCGACCAAGCTTTACGCGCTGCTGCCCGTCGGCGCCGCGTTTCCGCTGATGGTCGCGGTATGCGCGCTGAGCGCGTTCCTCGCGGTGCGGCAGAACGCGCTGCCGCTCGCGTTCATGGGCACCGCGGGCGGCTTTCTTGCACCGGTGCTGCTGTCGACCGGGCACGGCAACCACGTCGCGCTGTTCAGTTACTACGCACTGCTGAACGCGGGCATCTTCGCGATCGCGTGGTTCAAGGCCTGGCGCCCGCTGAACCTGCTCGGCTTCGCGTTCACGTTCACGATCGGCTCCGCGTGGGGCGTGACGGCCTATCGCCCCGCGCTGTTCGCGAGCACCGAGCCGTTCCTGATCCTGTTCTTCCTGATGTATGTCGGCATCGCATTGCTGTATGCGGTGAAGCGCGAGCTCGCGCTGCGGCACTACGTCGACGGCACGCTCGTGTTCGGCACGCCGATCGTCGCGACCGCGCTGCAGGCGTCGCTCGTGAAGGACATGCCGTTCGGGCTCGCATGGAGCGCCGTCGCGCTGTCGGCGTTCTACGTCGTCGTCACCGCATGGCTCGCGCGGCGCCGCGACCGCCTCGCGCTGCTGTTCGAATCCACGCTCGCGCTCGCGGTGATCTTCGCGACGCTGGCCGTGCCGCTCGCGTTCTCCGGCCCGACGACCAGCGCCGCGTGGGCGATCGAAGGCGCGGCCGTCGTCTGGCTCGGCGTGCGCGAGAAGCGCATGCTGCGGTTCGGCTTCGGGCTGCTGATGCAGCTCGCCGCGGCCGGCGCGTTCTTCACGAGCCTGCTCGGGCCGGCCGACGCCACCGCGCTGCCCGTGCTCAACAGCCCATACATCGCGATGCTGCTGATCGCGCTCGCCGGCCTGTTCACTGGGTGGTGGCTGCACGGGCGCGCGGAAGCGCGCGCGTGGCATGCATGGATGCCCGAGATCGGCGCCGCGGCAGCCGCGTGGGGACTGCTGTGGTGGGTCAGCGGCGGGCTGCACGAGATCCTCGTCTACGCGAGCCGTCACGTCGACCTGCATGCCGACCGCTTCGTCGTCGATTCGACCGCGCTGTTCGCGGCCGGCACCGCGTGGCTTGCGCATGTCGCGCGCCGCCGGCTGGCGTGGCCGCTCGCCGAATGGCCCGCGCTCGCGTTGACGCCCGTGCTGGCACTGCTCGCGCTGCGTGCGTTCGATGCGCATGAAGCACCGCTGTCGGGGATGGGCGCGTTCGCGTGGCCTGTCGCCGTCGGTGCCGGCCTCGCACTGCTGTGGCGCCAGGCGCGCGGCACGGCAAACGCCGATCCCGCAAGTGGCACGACGCCCGGCACCGCGCCCGGCCTCGTGCAAGCCGTCGCTGCACGCATCATCGCGCCGCTGCACACGCTGACGTTCTGGACCCTGTGCGGACTGCTGTCGCTCGAAGGGTTCTGGCGCCTGCGCACGTTCGTGCCCGAAGGCGCATGGAGCTGGAGCGCATGGGCCTACGGTTTCGGTGTGCTGCTCCTGCTGGTGTCGGGCCCCGGCTCGCGTCTGCGCTGGCCCGTCGCGGCGTTCCCGCGTGCTTACCAGGTGTGGGGCGCGGCACCGCTCGCCGCGCTGCTGTGGCTGTGGAGCATCGCCAGCGTGATCAGCGACGGCAACGCGGCGCCGCTCTTCTGGCTCCCGCTGCTCAACCCGCTCGACATCGCGCAGTGCCTGGTGTTCGTCGCGTTCACCGTATGGCTGCGCCGCCTGCGCGCGCTCGGCATCGCATGGCATCCGCGCATCGTCGACTACGCCGCGATCGCCACCGTGTTCCTGTGGTTCAACGCGCTGATGCTGCGCACGTTGCATCACCGCTTCCACATGACCTACGACATCGACACGGTGCTGTCGTCGTTCGGCATCCAGCAGGTGTTCATGGTCGGCTGGAGCCTGTTCGCGTTCGCCGGGATGTGGCTGACGCGCCGCGACGGCATCGCCCGCGTGTGCGCGCTCGCGTCGCTGCCGCTCATCGTCGTGATGTGGGTGTGGACCTTCTACGCGAACTTCACGCAGGACGGCGGCAGCTGGGCGCGCGTGCCGCTCTTCAACCCGCTCGACCTCGTGCTCGCGGTCGTCTATGCGCTCGCCGCGTCGTGGTTCGTGCGCGCACGCAAGCTCGGCTGGTCGTTCGGCAACCATCGCGTCGAGCTGCTGAGCGCGGCCGGGGCGACCGCGTTCCTGTGGCTGAACGCGATCCTGCTGCGCACGCTGCATCACTGGGCCGGCGTGCCGTACGAACTCGGCGCGATGGCGGAATCGACGCTCGTGCAGGCGTCGGTGTCCGTGTACTGGACGCTCTGTGCGCTCGCGATCACGATCTGGGCCACGCGCCGCGGACTGCGACCGCTGTGGTTCGTCGGCGCCGCATTGCTCGCGCTCACGGTCGTCAAGCTGTTCCTGTTCGACCTGTCGCACGTGACCGGCATCGAGCGCATCGTGTCGTTCATCGGGATCGGCGTGCTGCTGCTATTGATCGGCTATTTCTCGCCGCTGCCGCCAAAGGCCGCCGCGCAACAGGACGGCCTGCAATGAAACGACTCGCCGCGCTGCTCGGGTTGAGCCTGCTCGCGTCGTTCGCGGCGGCCGACGGCCCGCCCGCGCAGCGCTTCTCGCTCGACCTCGACGGCACCGCCGCGTATTACCAGCTCACCGTGCCGCAGCCGGTTTATGCGGCGAGCCGGCGCGACGATCTCGGCGACGTGCGCATCTTCAACGGCGCGGGCGAGCCGGTGCCGTATTCGCTCGACGCGCCCGCGGCCGCCGCGCCCGCCGTACCGCCGACGCGCACGCCGGTGCACTGGTTCCCGCTGCCGCCCGCCCGCGCCGACAACGGCAGCGCGCCGCTCGGCGTGACGGTCGGCCCGGACGGCGCGCTGCGCGCGGGCGTCGCCGCACCGGCGCGCGCAAAGCACGGCGCGGATCTCGTCGACCTGTCGCATGCGGACGGCGACATCGACGCGCTGCTCGTACACGTGGGCGACGACAGCTACCAGGGGCGTGTCGCCGTCGAAGCCAGCGACGACCTGCGCAGCTGGCGCTCGCTCGGCAGCACGCAGTTGCTGAAAGTCGGCCACGGCGACGACATGCTCGTGCAGGAACGCATCGCACTCGAAGGCGCGGCACCGCGCTACCTGCGGCTCGACTGGCTCGACGGCGCGCCCGCGATCGCGTCGATCGACGTCGAGACGCACCCGCGCGATACGCGTGGAACCGACACCGCGTCCGTGCCGCGCCAATGGCGCAACGCCATGCGCGTGCGGGCCGGCGGCACGCCCGGCGAGTACCTGTTCGACACCGACGGCGCGTATCCGGTCGACCGCGTGCGCATCGACCTGCCGCAACCGAATACCGTCGCGCGTGCGACGCTGCAGAGCCGCGCCGACGCGCAGGCGCCGTGGCGCGACGTCGCGGGCGCCGTGCTGTTCCGGCTGCAGGGCAAGGCCGGCGAGCAGCGCAATCCGCCGCTCGAGTTCGCGGCGAATACGGATCGCACGTGGCGGATCGTCGTCGACATGCGCAACGGCGGATTCGGCAGCGGCCAGCCGGCCGTCGTGATCGGCTGGCATCCGGCCGCGCTGACTTTCGTGGCGCGCGGCGCACCGCCGTTTACGCTCGGCGTCGGCGATGCGTCGCTCGTGTCGTCGGCCGTCGGACGTGACGCGCTGCTGGTCGGCATGGCCCCCGAAGTGCGGCCCGCGCGCGTCGGCGCGGCGTTGCCGGTATCGGCGGTCACGCCGGCGCCGGCCGCCGATACGGACGCGCCGCGCCGCTACGTGCTGTGGGGTGCGCTGGTCGTCGCGGTCGGCGTGCTCGGCACGATCGCGTGGCGCCTCGCGAAAGGCGGCGGCGAGTCGAGCGGCCGCGACGAGTGATGCGGCGCGGCCGCGTCGGGCTTCGATCGCCACGCAATCAGTGTGGCCGGCGCACGCGGGTTGATGCAGGTGCGGCCCGCCGCCGAACGCGATCTCGTCGCGCAGGTGAAGAACCTGTCCGATCCGGCCACCGACGTGCGGATCGGTGCGGCCATCTCGTGAAGGTGCGCGTCAGGGCATAAAAAGCGCGTAAACGTCCGTTTCGCCGCGGCGCGGCGGGGGTGTCTCGAGGGCCGTACACGAGCGGGAGCGCCACACTCCGCTCATTCGGCGTTTACGCGGCAAAACAGGAGCAGGAACCGGAGCAGGGCGTTCAGCCGAAGGTGTAGCGCCCGTGCTGACGCGGGCGCCACGGCGACGAGCGGCAACTCGCGGCACCGGCCGCACGTCGCGCCGCCCAGCCAGCGCCACGCCGCACATACCGATCGCGCCGGACCAGCGCGGCCACGCTCGACGGCAATGCATGAGCAACACGCCGTACGGCCGCCATGCGCGCGGCCATGCGCGACGCCGGTGACGCCGACAACACCCGGCGCGCGACATGCGCGACGGGCCGCTTGCAGAGGATCGCGCTGTCGTAACGCTTGCCGTCGAAGCGCATCACGTCGACGACGTCGAAACCCTGCGAGCCGTAGAACGCGAGCAGGTGCGAAGCGGGATGCGGCGTATCGAGCGCGAGCAGCGTGTAGCCGCGCAACGCGGCCCACCGCTCGGCGAACGACAGCAGCAACGCGCCGATCCCGCGGCTCTGGCAATCGGGGTCCACCGCCACCTGCCGTACGCTCGCGACGCCTTCGCGCCGGTACAGCGGGCAGGCCGACGACGGATCGGTCGCATACAACGTGGCCGTGCCGATCACGCGCCCGCCGCACACGGCGACGTAGCACTCGCCCGCTTCCGCGCGACGGCGCGTGACGGCCTCGTCCTGGTCGACACACGTACAGTTGAGCCCCATCGCGCCGAGCCGCGCGAACGCGCGATGCAGCATCTGCGTGAGGTGGGCATAGCTGTCGAAGGCCGGATCGAAACGCCGCACGATCACCCGGTCGGCGCACGCGGAAGGCGGCGCGGCTGGCGTGTGTTCGGCGATCGCGTTCCAGGGTATCGACATTGCCATGCTCCGTGGTTGGGATGCCCGAAGTCTATGAGCGCGCCGACGGCCCCCGCAAGAAAAAATGTCGTAAAAGTTTGGGGACGTGCGTGCGGAAGAAACGGTTGCGACGGTGCACGCCGCGGCGTCGCGTGCGTCACTGCGAACGCATGACGGCACACCGATCGTTGCGCACGCAAGCAATGCATCGAGCGCGACGGCGTCGATCGCCGGCGCGCGCCGTTGACACATGCCGCAGCGCCATCCACACTCGCCGGATTCTCTTCGCTCCGGGCGCGCCCATGATCACCTGCTTCCTTCGCTACGTCATCGATCCGTACAAGCTCGACCAGTTCGAAACCTACGGCAAGATGTGGATTCCGCTCGTCGAGCAGTTCGGCGGCACGCATCACGGCTACTTCCTGCCGTCCGAAGGGGCAAACAACATTGCGCTCGCGATGTTCTCGTTCCCGAGCCTCGCCGAATACGAGCGCTACCGCGAACGCTCGATGGACGATCCGGCCTGCCAGGCCGCGTTCCGCTACGCCGAGGAAACGCGTTGCATCGTCAGCTACGAGCGCAGCTTCTTCCGGCCGGTGTTCGAATAACGGGCCACGGCCCGGCGCATCGCGCCCCTTTTCCTGACCGGGACGAAAAAAAGCCCCGCCTGCATCCGCGCGGCGGGGCCAACCCATGTCAGTAGAGACATCATGGAGGAGACGGGCCCATCTTATCGACCGCGGCCGGCCAGCCCAACCAAGCATTTCTGCTATCGATCCGTGCGGCCGCGCACACGATTGCCCGTGCCTCCCGGCATATCGATAGAACGAAAAGTCGTTTTCAGAGTGGCGGCGGGGTCGTTACCATCTGGTTTTTAAGCCTGTGCTTAGCCGGGCAAGCCATCCCCAAGGAGCGCCCCTTGACTGCATTCGATCAACACCGCCGCCCGTTCGTCGTCGGCATTGGCGGTACCACCCGCGCAGCGTCGTCGACCGAACGCGCGCTGTCGTTCGCGTTGCGCGGCGCGCAGGCAGCCGGCGCACGCACGCGCCTGTTCGACGGCCCGTTCCTGCATACGCTGCCGCACTACGCCCCCGAACACAAAACGCTGACCGACGCGCAGCGCGAACTGATCGACGCCGTGCGCCAGGCCGACGCGATCATCATCGCGACGCCCGGCTATCACGGCGGCGTCTCCGGCCTCGTGAAGAACGCGCTCGATACGCTCGAGGAACTGCGTGCGGACGATCGGCCCTATCTCGACGGACGCGCGGTCGGCCTGATCGTCACCGCGTACGGCTGGCAGGCGGCGGGCACCGTGCTGACGTCGCTGCGTTCGATCGTGCATGCACTGCGCGGCTGGCCGACGCCGTTCGGCGCGACCGTGAACACGCTCGAAACGCGCTTCGACAGCGCCGACAGCTGCTCGGATCCCAAGGTCGTCGCCCAGCTCGAGACGGTCGGCACGCAAGCGGCCGAGTTCGCGCTTGCGTTCGCGTCGCATCGCGCGGCCTCGCATGCGGCATCGGTCGATGCGCTCGCGCCTGTGCTGAAGATCGCCAACCAGTAATTTCCCCGCCTTCCACCGCCCGCGCCCGGACGACCCCGTTCGTCGGCGCGGGCGGTGCACATTCGGACGAACGGCCACGCGCCGTGCACGCCGACGCTGCTCCCCGGTCGCCCTTTCCCCGTACCCCGCGCCGATAACGATTCGGCCCGCCGCGTGATTTGCATTGGCCGAAAGATTGGTTCACGCGGCCGGCGGGTTTTCGTACGCTGAACATCCGAACTTTCTCCGCGCACGCCATGAACCGTACGATCCGCTACAAGGGCTACGAAGTCGCCCCCGCTGCCGCCCGGTTGCCGAACGGGCTGTTCGCCGCCAACCTGACGATCGCGAAGGCAAGCAGCGGCCCGTCGCCGCGCTCCGTGTCGTTCGACGCGATCGATTTCTTCTTCGAGGAAGAACACGCGCTTGCCTACGCGTCCCGCTGGGGCCGCCTCTGGGTCGACACGCACGCGTGACGCACGCCTGGCCGGCGTGCACATGGCCGCTCGAAAATACGCGATTACGGAAGCTATGCAAGAATCTTTCGATCCGTAATCGCACAACAATAGCCATGAGTGACACGCTGCAGGAACAGCACGCAGCCGCAGATCACGCAATGCGCAACTGGACCTTCGAGAGGCAAGGTCCGGTCCGGATCGGTTCCGATGCGCACATGCAGATGTTCTGCCGCATGCTGCTCGACACACACAACCCGTACAAGCCGGCGGTCATCGACTGGCCGGCGCTCAAGCCCGCCGAGCTCAAGCGGCTCACGTCGCTGCCGATCTGGGACATCGCGGTGCAAACCGAAGGTCGTGCATCGATCCGCGTCGCAACCTATGCGGCGACGGTCGGCAATCCGCTGCTGCGCCGCGCGCTCGAGATGGACGGCGGCGAGGAAGCGCGCCACAAGGTCGTGCTGTCGAAGCTCGTCGAGGCATACGGCATCCGGCTCGCCCCCGAGCCCCCCTACCCGGCGCCGAAGGATCCCGAGTGGTCGTGGATGGTCACGGGCTTCAGCGAATGCATCGACAGCTTCTTCGCGTTCGGCCTGTTCCGCTCCGCGCAGCGCTCCGGTTATTTCCCGCCCGAACTCGTCGACACGTTCGAGCCCGTGATCCAGGAAGAAGGCCGCCACATCCTGTTCTTCGTGAACTGGTACGCGTGGTACTGGCGCAGCCTGACGTGGTGGCGCCGGCCCTGGTTCTTCGCGCGGGTCGCGGCTGTGTGGGTGCATTTGATCCGCGAGCGCATCGGCATCGCGCGCGGGATCGACGCCGACGGCGTCGCGCGCGACGCGAACTTCCCGGCGACGAACACCGCCGACATCGGCGAAGCGCTCAAGCCACGCGAGCTGATCGAACTGTGTCTCGCCGAGAACGATCGGCGGATGGCCGATTACGACAAGCGCCTGCTGCGTCCGTTGTTCGTGCCGCGTATGGCACGGCTCGCGCTGCGGTTTCTCAAGAAGTAAGGCAACCGCTCCGGGCAAGGGCCCGGTTGCCCGGTTGCCCGGTTGCCCGGTCGAGCATCCTGGCAACCGGGCGTCGGCCATCATCACGTCCGGGCCGGCTGAATGCCGGCCGGAGCCGACAGGTGGCAATCGCATCGTCCGCATCCGGGCGCGCAGCAGCGCAATGCGCAACGATACGCAGTGGTCGACGCATCCGTTCTGCTCCGTACTCCACGCCCCGCGTCCCGTTCACACCTCGATGCGCGTTCGTCACGCTTTGCATGGCGAGCGGCATCGGTCGGGCTACCCGGCCCACCGCCCGCTCGACGTCGCCACATCGCCGCATCGCCGCATCGCCACATCGCCACATCGCATGCGGTGTGAAACCTCACCGGCCTGAATCCACCTGCCAGATGTGGCGCACCCGACACATTCACTCACGCCCTTTTTTCTTCGGCGCCTCGGGGCGTGCGGACAAATTGTCACACCCAGGATTTAACAATTCAGGAGGCGTCGGCCAGCGGCTTTAACACCCGGCCGCCAGCACGCGCAAAACGGGAGCGGGTAATGCCTCCCGGACGGGTTCGCCTCGGCGCCAAACCCCACACGAATGTCAACATCAACGAAATAGTCAATAGGACAAATTCGAAATACGAATGACGACCGGCCTGCCCATCGCCCTGTAGCACTTTTTTACAAATTCGACGAGCCATCCCGCCCGGAACGCCCGTCACACGGGCCATTGCAGCGAACGAAATGCGCATATCAGCACAGCCAGGCATTCTTCATTTTGAATTAAATTGATTTACAGACAATCCAATAAATCAATCAGAAATCGACAAGCAAATCACGAATTAACAAATTAACGAGATGGATATCTCATTATCCCGCAACGCACCCCTTCACATTACAAACAAGAAAGGAAGGCTTCGCTCGCAAACGTTTGCTATTTCAATTTCCTTGCTTTCGCCCCAATCACATCTGTAATACACCGCACAAAACACACATAACTCTTTGATTTATATGGAAAATATGTAATGCCCATCGAGAGACTACGATCCTACATTTTTCATTCTTACGTCTTACAAATTCATTCCTTATTGATGCATCAAAACACCGACCATTAACCATCCTTTAACTTTTCAAACACGACATTTATCACTTTTTAGCAATCTAAAAAATCCTCCTCCAATAAACTCCGCCCATCAATTTTGAGATTCGCGCGAGCGCACGGAGCATTCCTCTAACAAAAGAGACCGGTGTGTGGCGTGCACATTTGGAGGTAGCAGGACATGAACCGCACATACCGCTCGATCTGGAACGAAGCCCTCGGCGCCTGGGTCGCTGCGTCTGAACACGATTCGGCACGGGGCAAGCCGAACAAGTCGGCTGTCGTGAAGGCCGTCGCAGCCGCCGTGCTCGTCGCGGGGGCAGGCGTCGGCAACGTTGCGCATGCGCAGTACAGCGCCGGGGGCGGGAACGCGACCAATGCAACCTCGATTGCCATCGGCGCCGGCTCCAGCGGATTCACCGTTCCCGGCCAGAGCCCGACCGCCTCCGCCGCCGGCGCGGTCGCCATTGGCGCGAACTCGCCGACCAATACGGTCGCCACCGCATCGAATGCAACGGCATTCGGTACCGGCTCCTCGGCCACCGCGACTGCGGCATCTGCGTTCGGTCAAGGTACGTCGGCAACCGGTAATTTCGCGACCGCCGTCGGCAGCGGCACGAAAGCAACCGCCAACTACGCAACCGCCCTCGGCAGCACCAGCGCGGTCAACGGCATCCAGACGCAGGCATCCGGCGTCGGCTCGACCGCAATCGGCAGCAACGCCACCGCAGGCGCACAGGCGGCCGCACAGGATTCGATTTCGATCGGCGGCCAATCGTCGGTCACCTCCAGCGCAACGTCCGGCATCGCGATCGGCCGCGGTGCGACGACCAACGGCGCATACGGCATTGCACAGGGCGATGGAACCATTTCCGGCGCAACCGGCCAGAACGTCGCGATCGGTTCGTCGGGTACGACGGCCAACAGTGGTAGCGCGAACGGCGGCGCGGTGGCAATCGGCCGCGCTCAGAGCGTGAGCGGCGACGGCGCCGTCGGGATCGGCAACGGCAACTCCGCATCGGGCACCGGTTCGGTCGCCATCGGCAACACCGCCACCGCAACCAACAGCTCGGTTGCGCTTGGCAGCTCGGCCAGCGCCACGGGCACGAACGGCTCGATCGCCATCGGCAATTCCTCGACCGCGACGGGCACCGGCGCGATCTCGCTCGGCAACGTCGGCAGCTTCGCCGCAAAGTCGCTTGCCAGCGGCACCGATGCGCTGGCGCTCGGCAACGGCTCGACGGCCAGCGGCACCGCCGGCGCGGTCGCTGTCGGTGCGGCAGCCGTGGCGTCCGGTACCTACGGGACGGCGCTCGGTTCGAATTCGACCGCAAGCGTCGCGAACTCGGTCGCCCTCGGCTACAACGCCGTGACGAGCAGCCTGTCGACGTCGACGTCCGGCGGCACCACGACCGTCAGCAGCGCCACGATCGGCGGTCAAACGTTCGGCAACTTCGCGGGCTCCGGAGCGGCTGGCGGTGTCGTCAGCGTCGGGCAGGCCGGCTTTGAACGCCGCGTCCAGAACGTTGCCGCTGGCCTCGTCAGCGCAACCAGCACCGACGCCATCAACGGCAGCCAGCTCTACTCGGTCGCGAGCACGACGACGTCGAGCATCACGAGCCTGTCGACGTCGGCTTCGACCGGCTTGTCGTCGGCGAATAGCTCGATCACGTCGCTGTCGACCTCCACGTCGACGGGTCTGTCGTCGGCCAACAGTTCGATCGGCTCGCTGTCGACTGGTCTCTCGTCGACGAAAAGTTCGATCACTTCGCTGTCGTCCTCGACGTCGACGGGTCTGTCGTCGGCCACCAGCTCGATCGGCTCGCTGTCCACCGGTCTCTCGTCGGCCAACAGCTCGGTCACCTCGCTGTCGTCCTCCACGTCGACGGGTCTGTCGTCGGCCACCAGCTCGATCGGCTCGCTGTCGACCGGTCTCTCGTCGGCCAACAGCTCGGTCACCTCGCTGTCGTCCTCTACGTCGACGGGTCTGTCGTCGGCCACCAGCTCGATCGGTTCGCTGTCGACCGGTCTCTCGTCGACCAATAGCTCGGTCACCTCGCTGTCGTCCTCCACGTCGACGGGTCTGTCGTCGGCTAATAGCTCGATCGGCTCGCTGTCGACCGGTCTCTCGTCGGCCAACAGCTCGGTCACTTCGCTGTCGTCTTCCACGTCGACCGGCCTGTCGTCGGCTAATAGCTCGATCACGTCCCTGTCGACTTCGACCTCGACCGGTCTGTCGTCGGCCACCAGCTCGATCGGTTCGCTCTCGACCGGCCTCTCGTCGACGAATAGCTCGGTCACTTCGCTGTCGTCCTCCACGTCGACCGGCCTGTCGTCGGCCACCAGCTCGATCGGCTCGCTCTCGACCGGCCTCTCGTCGACCAACAGCTCGGTCACGTCGTTGTCGTCCTCCACGTCGACTGGCCTGTCGTCGGCTAATAGCTCGATCACGTCCCTGTCGACTTCGACCTCGACTGGCCTCTCGTCGGCCACCAGCTCGATCGGTTCGCTCTCGACCGGCCTCTCGTCGACGAACAGCTCGGTCACTTCGCTGTCGTCCTCCACGTCGACCGGCCTGTCGTCGGCTAACAGCTCGATCACGTCCCTGTCGACTTCGACCTCGACTGGCCTCTCGTCGGCCAACAGCTCGATCGGCTCGCTGTCGACCGGTCTCTCGTCGACGAACAGCTCGGTCACTTCGCTGTCGTCCTCCACGTCGACCGGCCTGTCGTCGGCTAATAGCTCGATCACGTCCCTGTCGACTTCGACCTCGACTGGCCTCTCGTCGGCCACCAGCTCGATCGGCTCGCTCTCGACCGGCCTCTCGTCGACCAATAGCTCGGTCATCTCGCTGTCGACCTCCACGTCGACCGGCCTGTCGTCTGCCACCAGCTCGATCGGTTCGCTGTCCACCGGCTTGAGCACGGTCTCGACGAAGACAGACAACCTCGGTAGCAGCACGGCCTCGGCACTTGGCGGTGGCTCGACGTATGACCCGACAACCGGCAAGGTCTCGGCCCCGTCGTACACCACGTACAACTCGAACGGCACGACGTCGACCGCCAACAGCGTCGGCTCGGCAATCGACAGCATCAACAGCCAGGGCATCAAGTACTTCCACGCGAACTCGACCGGCGCCGACAGCACCGCGACGGGCACCGACGCCGTCGCCATCGGCAGCGGCGCCATCGCCAGCACGAACAATTCCGTCGCGCTGGGCGCCGGCTCGAAGGCCGACGCCGCGCCCGTCGGCACGAGCAGCGCAACCGTCGGCGGCGTCACGTTCGGCGGATTCGCAGGCACCACGCCGGTTGGCACCGTTAGCGTCGGCAGCGCCAACAACGAGCGGCAAATCACCAATGTCGCCGCCGGCCAGGTAACGTCGACCAGTACCGACGCGATCAACGGTAGCCAGCTTTATTCCGTCGCCCAACAGGTCGGTACCGCGACCAGTGCCATTTCGTCGCTGTCGACTTCGACCTCGACGGGCCTGTCGTCGGCTAACAGCTCGATCACGTCGCTGTCGACTTCCACGTCGACCGGCCTCTCGTCGGCCAATAGCTCGATCACGTCGCTGTCCACGTCGACCTCGACCGGCCTCTCGTCGGCCAACAGCTCGATCACGTCCCTGTCGACCTCGACGTCGACCGGCCTCTCGTCGGCGAACAGCTCGATCACTTCGCTGTCGACTTCCACGTCGACGGGCCTGTCGTCGGCCAATAGCTCGATCACGTCGCTGTCGACTTCAACCTCAACGGGTCTGTCCTCGGCTAACAGCTCGATCGATTCGCTGTCGACTTCGACCTCGACGGGCCTCTCGTCAGCTAACAGCTCGATCACGTCCCTGTCGACCTCGACGTCGACCGGCCTCTCGTCGGCGAACAGCTCGATCACTTCGCTGTCGACCTCGACCTCGACGGGTCTCTCGTCGGCCAACAGCTCGATCACTTCGCTGTCGACTTCAACCTCAACGGGCCTGTCCTCGGCTAACAGCTCGATCGATTCGCTGTCGACTTCCACCTCGACGGGCCTGTCGTCGGCCAATAGCTCGATCACGTCGCTGTCGACTTCGACCTCGACGGGTCTCTCGTCGGCCAACAGCTCGATCACGTCCCTGTCGACTTCAACCTCGACGGGTCTGTCGTCGGCCAACAGCTCGATCGATTCGTTGTCGACCTCGACGTCGACCGGTTTGTCGTCGGCTAACAGCTCGATCACCTCCCTGTCGACCTCGACCTCGACCGGCCTCTCGTCGGCCAACAGCTCGATCACGTCCCTGTCGACTTCAACCTCGACGGGTCTGTCGTCGGCCAACAGCACGATCACCTCGCTGTCGACCTCCACGTCGACCGGTCTGTCGTCGGCCAATAGCTCGATCACGTCGCTGTCGACCTCGACCTCGACGGGTCTGTCGTCGGCTAACAGCTCGATCGATTCGCTGTCGACGTCGACCTCGACGGGCCTGTCCTCGGCGAACAGCTCGATCACATCCCTGTCGACTTCGACCTCGACGGGTCTGTCCTCGGCCAACAGCTCGATCACGTCCCTGTCGACCTCGACCTCGACGGGTCTGTCGTCGGCTAACAGCTCGATCGATTCGCTGTCGACGTCGACCTCGACGGGCCTGTCCTCGGCGAACAGCTCGATCACGTCGCTGTCGACCTCGACCTCGACGGGCCTCTCGTCGGCTAACAGCTCGATCACGTCGCTGTCGACCTCGACCTCGACCGGCCTCTCGTCGGCCAATAGCTCGATCGATTCGCTGTCGACTTCGACTTCGACCGGCCTGTCCTCGGCGAACAGCTCGATCACGTCCCTGTCGACTTCCACCTCGACGGGTCTGTCGTCGGCGAATAGCTCGATTACCTCGCTGTCGACTTCGACGTCGACCGGTCTGTCGTCGGCTAACAGCTCGATCGATTCGCTGTCGACCTCGACCTCGACTGGCCTCTCGTCGGCCAATAGCTCGATCACGTCGCTGTCGACTTCGACCTCCACGGGTCTGTCGTCGGCTAACAGCTCGATCGATTCGCTGTCGACGTCGACCTCGACGGGCCTGTCCTCGGCGAACAGCTCGATCACGTCGCTGTCGACCTCGACCTCGACCGGCCTCTCGTCGGCCAATAGCTCAATCGATTCGCTGTCGACCTCCACGTCGACCGGTCTGTCGTCTGCTAACAGCTCGATCACCTCGCTGTCGACCTCGACCTCGACCGGTCTGTCGTCGGCCAATAGCTCGATCGATTCGCTGTCGACCTCCACGTCGACCGGCCTCTCGTCGGCCAATAGCTCGATCGATTCGCTGTCGACCTCCACGTCGACCGGCCTCTCGTCGGCCAATAGCTCGATCACGTCGCTGTCGACCTCGACCTCTACGGGTCTGTCGTCGGCTAACAGCTCGATCACGTCGTTGTCCACGTCGACCTCGACGGGCCTCTCGTCGGCTAACAGCTCGATCACGTCGCTGTCGACTTCGACCTCGACCGGTCTCTCGTCGGCCACCAGCTCGATCGGCTCGCTGTCGACCGGCCTCTCGTCGACCAACAGTTCGGTCACCTCGCTGTCCACGTCGACCTCGACGGGTCTGTCGTCGGCCAACAGCTCGATCACGTCGCTCTCGACTTCGACGTCGACCGGCCTGTCGTCGGCTAACAGCTCGATCGATTCGTTGTCGACCTCGACCTCGACCGGTCTGTCCTCGGCCAACAGCTCGATCACCTCGCTGTCGACCTCCACGTCGACCGGTCTGTCGTCGGCCAATAGCTCGATCACGTCGCTGTCCACGTCGACGTCGACCGGCCTGTCCTCGGCTAACAGCTCGATCGATTCGCTGTCGACCTCGACCTCGACCGGCCTCTCGTCGGCCAACAGCTCGATCACGTCGCTGTCCACGTCGACCTCGACGGGTCTCTCGTCGGCCAACAGCTCGATCACGTCGTTGTCGACCTCGACCTCGACGGGCCTCTCGTCGGCCACCAGCTCGATCGGCTCCCTGTCCACCGGCCTGAGCAGCACGAACAGCTCGATCACGTCACTGTCGACTTCGACCTCGACCGGCCTCTCGTCGGCCACCAGCTCGATCGGCTCCCTGTCCACCGGCCTGAGCAGCACGAACAGCTCGATCACCTCGCTGTCGACCTCGACCTCGACCGGCCTGTCGTCGGCGAACAGCTCGATCAGCTCGCTGTCGACCTCCACGTCGACCGGCCTCTCCTCGGCCACCAGCTCGATCACGTCGCTGTCCACGTCGACCTCGACCGGCATCAGCTCGTTGTCCACCGGCCTGAGCAGCACGGACAGCACGATCCTGTCGCTGTCCACGTCGACGTCGACCGGTATCGGCTCGCTGTCCACCGGCCTGAGCAGCACGAACAGCAACGTGGCCTCGCTGTCGACTTCGACCTCGACCGCGATCAACGCCGCGAAGACGCACTACTACAGCGTCAACGACAACGGCACGCAGCAGGCCAACTACGACAACACGGGCGCCACCGGCACCAACGCCCTCGCCGCCGGCGTGAACGCCAGCGCGGCAGGCGCGAGCAGCGTGGCAGTCGGCGACGGTTCGAACGCGCAGTCGGCAGGCGCGGTCGCGATCGGCCAGAACGCATCGGCCACGGGCGGCAAGGCCGTGTCGATCGGCTCCGGCAACACGGCCACCGGCGACGGCGCAGTCGCGATCGGCGACCCGAGCATCGCGACGGGTACCGGCGCGGTCGCACTGGGCGCGAACGACACGGCGACCGGCAACGGCGCAGTGGCGCTCGGCAACG
This sequence comes from Burkholderia sp. Bmkn7, assembly GCF_041103175.1. Taxonomy (NCBI): domain Bacteria; kingdom Pseudomonadati; phylum Pseudomonadota; class Betaproteobacteria; order Burkholderiales; family Burkholderiaceae; genus Burkholderia; species Burkholderia sp. Bmkn7. The sequence goes on from NZ_JBGCUH010000002.1 coordinate 3,360,711, forward strand.
CGAACACCGCAACCGGTGCCAGCGCGCTCGCCCTCGGCAGCTCGAACCAGGCCACCGCGGACAACACGATCGCGCTGGGCAACCAGTCGACGGCCAGCGCCGTCGGTGCACAGGCCTACGGCTCGAGCGCCACGGCCAGCGCCGCCGACGCGCTCGCCCTGGGTTCGAACGCCACCGCGAACGTCGCCAACTCGATCGCACTCGGCGCGAATTCGGTCACGGCCCCGGCCGTCGGTACCTCCAGCGCCACGATCGGCGGTGTCACGTACTTCTTCGCGGGCAGCTCGCCGGTCGGCGTGGTGAGCGTCGGCGCACCGGGTGCGGAACGCCAGATCACGAACGTCGCCGCGGGCCGGATCTCGGCCAGCAGCACGGACGCGATCAACGGCAGCCAGCTCAACGCGACGAACAACGCGGTCAACGCGCTGTCGACGTCCACCGCATCGAACGTCGCGTCGCTGTCGACCGGCATCAACTCGCTGTCGACGGGCCTGAGCACGACGAACAGCAACGTGGCCTCGCTGTCCACGTCGACCTCGACCGCGATCAACTCGCTGTCGACCGGCCTGAGCACGACGAACAGCAACGTCAACTCGCTGTCGACGTCGACCTCGACGGGCATCGGTTCGCTGTCCACCGGCCTGAGCACGACGAACAGCAACGTGGCCTCGCTGTCGACCGGCGTGAACAACATCAACAACACGTTGAACCAGCTGTCGACGACGATCAACAACAACACGACGCGCACCGCCAACAACAACGGCGTCGCGGCCGACATGAACGGCAAGGGCACCGACGTCCCGACCGTCACCGCGGGTTCGAACTCGGTGGCGATCGGCGCGAATTCGAACGACGGCGGTCGCTCGAACGTGGTGTCGGTCGGCAGCGACACGCAGCAGCGCCAGATCACGAACGTCGCGCCGGGTACGCAAGGCACCGACGCGGTGAACGTGAACCAGCTGACGCAGGTGCAGACGACGCTGTCGACGGCACTGTCGGGCCAGCAGGCGCAGATCAACTCGCTGGGTTCGCAACTGCAGCAGACCGACCAGATGGCGAAGCAGGGTATCGCGGCCGTCGGCGCGATGGCATCGATCCCGCAGCTCGATCGCGATGCCAACTTCGGGATGGGCGTGGGTACGTCGACCTTCCTCGGCCAGAAGGCGATGGCGGTCAACATGCAGGCGCGCATCACGGAGAACCTGAAGGCGTCGATCAACGGCGGCTTCAGCGGCGGTCAGAAGGTGATCGGCGCCGGCATGCTGTACCAGTGGAAGTAACGCGTCGCGCCGCCAGGCCGCCCGGCTCGCCAGCCGGACGGCCCGCGGCGGCCCCGACGGCCGGACGAGCCCGCCGCGCACCCCGTGGCGGGCTTCAGTCAACCCAAGTTTTGAGGATGTAACCGTGAACAAACTCGCTCTTGCGCTCGCGCTTTCCGCAACGGCCCTCGCCGCGTGCTCGACCGCATCCGGCCCGACCTTCAGCGCCTCCGAACTGCAGCCGCGCGACGGCGTGCGCACCTTCCAGGTGGACTGCCACGGCCTGCTGTCGGGCCCAGAGACCTGCATGAAGGCCGCCCGCAAGATCTGCGGCGAAGAGCCCGTGCGCGCTGTCGACTCGGCCCGCGCGCTGCGCGACAAATCCGATCCGGCCACGCTGATCTTCCAGTGCGGCGCGGCACCGGCCGAAGCGGCCCCGGCCGCCACGCCGGCGCCGGCGGCTGCCGTCGTCGAACAGGTCAACCTGTCGGGCGACGCGCTGTTCGCCACCGACCACGCGACGCTCGCCCCGACCGCGCGCGAATCGCTCGACCGTTTGCTGAGCGAGCGCGCCGACCACACGTACTCGCAGGTGAGCGTCACCGGCTTTACGGATTCGGTGGGCAGCGACGACTACAATCTCGCGCTGTCGAAGCGCCGCGCCGAATCCGTCGCGGCATACCTGAAGGCACACGGCCTGAAGACCGATTCGCTGACGGTCTCGGGTCGCGGCAAGGCCGACCCGGTCGCGTCGAACGCGACGCCCGAAGGCCGCGCCAGCAACCGCCGCGTCGAAATCCGCCTGCAGCACTGAGCGGGCCGCCGCCGCGCGCGGCGCCCCGATCCGGCCGGCCGTCAGCGCCGCGCCGGCCCGCACCCGCCCCCCTGCCGGACGAGCCAGGCGCCGCTTCGCCGGCGCCCGGCTCGCATGGGCCGGCGGCTATGTCAAAGTTCGTCACGTCCCGCCAAAACCGGCGGTTTCCGTGCCACAATCGCCGCAGACAGTCGCCGGGGCAACCTGTCCGAATCACGCGCCGTGCCAGGCGTGCCCGATGACACGCCGGAAACCGGCTGCCGCCCTCGCGAACCAGGTCGCCCGATTCGCCCGCCGCGGCGCACCGGCGCAAATGCAACCATGACAATCCACGGCGCGCCGCTTCCAGGCCAGACGCTCGACGCGATGCCCGGACGCACGACGCCGCAGAGGAAACCAACCGGTGACGGACATCAATGAAGCCGCCTCGGGCGGCACCCGCAAGCAACGGCCGGCGGTCGGCATCTCGCTGTTTGCGCGCGACGGCCAGGCGATCTGGGAAAACGGCATCCACCAGAACATCGCGTTCCTCGCGATGATGCTCAAGCGCTCGGATCGCGTCGGCCCGGTCTACTTCCTGAACGGCGGCGACGCCAACGCGCTGCCGGCCGGCCTCGAACTCGACGGCCTCGACATTCCGCTCGTGAAACCCTCCGACGTCACGCACGAACTCGACGTCGTGATCGAAATGGGCGCGCAATTGCCGGTGGAGTGGCTCCGACACATGAAGGCGCTCGGCAAGAAAATCGCCGCGTTCTTCTGCGGGCACGTGTACGCCGGCCTGTGCGAAACCCCGATCTTCGGGAAACCGTCGGGACACGTCTTCAACGGCGCGCCGTTCGACGAGGTCTGGTTGCTGCCGCAATACGACAAGACCGCGGCGCCGATGCTGCGGACCATCCTGCGCGCGCCCGTCCACCTGATGCCGCACATCTGGTCGCCGTACTTCCTCGATCGGCGCATCGCCGCGCTCGCCGCGGAAGGCGCGACGTTCGGCTATCGGCCCGGCCGCCGCCCGTGGTACCTCGCGATGCTCGAGCCGAACATCTCGGTCGCCAAGTCCTGCCACTATCCGATGCTCGCGTGCGACGCGTTCTACCGTGCGCGTCCGGACGCGGTTCAGCACATGTTCGTCGTGAACTCGTTGCACATGAAGGAGCATCCGACCTTCGTGCACTTCGCGAACAGCCTCGATCTCGTGCGCCAGCACAAGGCGACCTTCGAGCCGCGCCTCGACCTGCCGGGCTTCATGGCGCGTCACGCGGATGCGGTCGTGTCGCACCACTGGGAAAACGGGCAGAACTATCTGTATTACGACGTGCTGTACGGCGGTTATCCGCTGATCCACAACTCGACGCTGATCGGCGACGCCGGTTATTACTACCCGGACTTCGATTCCGCCGCGGGCGGCCGTGCACTGCTCGACGCGTGGCTGCATCACGACGAACGCCTCGACGACTACCGCGCGAAGGCCGGCCGGCTGCTGCAGTCGGTCTCGATCGACAACCCCGCGAACCTCGACGCGTTCGTCTCGCGTCTGGTCGCCTGAACCGGAGAATACGCATGTCGGACTCCAATGCCCGTCAAGCGCCCGGCGAGGGCAAGCGTCTCGTCGTCGGCGTGTCGCTGTTCGTGCGCGGCGCCGGCCAGTCGCTGTGGGAAAACGGCATCTTCCAGAACTGCCTGCTGCTGATCCTGCTGCTGCGCCAGTCGCCGCTCGTCGCGGAAGCCGTGATGGTGAACGGCGGCGAACAGGTCGCCGATCCGCAGATGATGCTCGGCGAATGGGACGTGCCGCTCCTGTCGATGGATGAAGCACTGCAGCGCTGCGACGTGCTGATCGAAATGAGCGCGCAGTTCGGCGCGGATTACCTGCGCGCATTCCGCGAGCGCGGCGGCAAGGTCGTCACGATGCGGGTCGGCAACGACTACGTGATCGACATCGAACGCGCGATGTTCAACAAGCCGTCGGGTTTCCTGTTCTCGGGTGCGCCGTACGACGCCGTGTGGACGATTCCCGAATTCGAGCGCTCATGCCTGCACTATTACCAGACGGGCCTGCGCGCGCCCGTCACGATCGTTCCGCACATCTGGCACCCGATGCTGTTCGACAAGGCGCGCGCGACACTCGGTGCCGGGCTGTCGTTCGGCTATGAACCCGGCAAGCCGCGCTGGCGCGTGACGATGTTCGAGCCGAACATCTGCATGGTGAAGACGAGCGTCATCCCGATGCTGGTGGCCGAGGAAGCGTATCGCGCGAAGCCCGATTTCCTCGAGTTCGTGCGCGTATGCAACACGCTGCACCTGAAGGAACATGCGACGTTCGTCCATTTCGCGAAAAGCCTCGACATCGTGAACCACGGGATCACGACGTTCGAGAGCCGCTACGCGGTGTACGAGTTCATGGCCGCGTTCGGCGACGCGGTGGTGTCGCACACGTGGGAAAACGCGCAGAACTACCTGTACTACGAACTGTTGTACGGCGACTACCCGCTGATCCACAACTCGCCGTTCCTCGGCAAGGCCGGGTATTTCTATCCGGACTTCGACTGCCAGGCCGGCGGCCGCGCGTTGCTGAAGGCGTTCGCCGAGCACGACGCGAACCTGGAAGCGTACCGCGAGCAGTCGAAGCACGTGCTCAGCTCCGTGAGCATCTACAACCCCGAGAACGTCGCCGCCTATACGGACGCGATCGCCACCCTCTATCGCGACGCGTGACGCGCCGCCCTCTTCCGGACTCCGACATGACCGCACGCACGACCCTCACCCGCGCCAAATGGCTGATCGGCTGCGCCGTCGCATCGATCGCGATCGGCGCGCATGCGCAAGCCGACGGCGAATCGGCCGACGCGCTGCTCCGCGACTCGGACGCCGTGTTCAAGCAGCTCGACGCCGGCCAGTACAACGACGTGTGGACCGATGCCGCCGCGTTCGTGAAGGCGCGCATCAAGCAGGACCAGTTCGCGTCGGACATGCAGCGTGCGCGCCAGTCGGTCGGCGCGGTCCGTCATCGCGGCTGGGCGCAGATCACGCGCATCCGCTACACCAACGCGTCGACGACACCCGACGGGCTCTACGCGAACGTCGATTACGCGACCACGCTGACGAGCGGCGCGACCATGTTCGAGAAGCTGAGTTTTCGCCGCGAGGATGACGGCCACTGGCGCCTGACCGGCTATGTGCCGCGCTCGTCGCAAAACTATACGCCGTAACCCGCGCAACGCCCGCACCACGGAGCCGTCATGAAACTCAATGTCGCGATAACGATGAACGTGCAGCGCGACGCGACGCAGTCGATCTGGTACAACGGCGCGAACCAGCACTGCGTGTACCTGTACATGCTGCTGAAGCAGTCGCCGCTGATCGGCGAGGTCTGGCTCGCGCACGACGAAGGCGTGACCGAGTATCCGCAGGCGCTGATGATGGACGCGTTCGGCGACGCGCTGCGGCCGCTGTCTGCCGTCGTCCACCAGACCGACCTGCTGATCGAGATGAACGCGTTCATCGACTCGACGCACACCGACGCCGTGCGCCGGCGTGGCGGCAAGTGCGTGTCGTACCGCTTCGGCAACGACTACGTGATCGCGGTCGAGACGATCAACTTCGAGAAGAACCAGTGGCGGCCGAACCCGCACCGCGTGCAGTTCGACGAGATCTGGACCAACCCGCAGCACATGCATACGTGCGCCGCGTATTTCCAGGCCGTGTACCGCGCGCCGGTGATCGAGCTGCCGCACATCTGGTCGCCGTATTTCATCGAGCGCAGCCTCGACGCCGATCCCGAACTGAAGGCGCGCTTCGGTTATCGGAACCACGGCCCCGCGAAACGCATCGCATTCTTCGAGCCGAACCTGAACGTCGTGAAAAGCTCGATCGTGCCGATGCTCGCCGCCAACGCGTGTTACGTCGAGCATCCGGAGCTCGTCGAGCACGTGTACATGACCAACACGTTCGACAAGAAGGAAAACGTCGCCTTCAAGCATCTCGCGCTCGGGCTCGAGATGGTGCGCGACGGCAAGGCGACCGCCGACGTGCGCGCGCCGTTCGTCGCGTGGGCCGCGCATCACACCGACATCGTCGTGTCCCACCACTGGGAAAACGGCCTCAACTACCTGCTGTACGACGCGCTGTACGGCAACTACCCGCTCGTGCACAACTCGCCGTTCCTGCGCGACGTCGGTTATTACTATCCGGACTTCGAGATCTTCGATGCGGCGCGTGCGATCGCGACCGCCGCGCAGACGCACGACGCACGGCTCGACGAATACGCGGCCGCGGCACGCCGCTGCCTGCATCAGGTCAACACGCTCGCCGCGCACAACGTCCACGCGTATTCCGCACAGATCCAGCAGTTGTTCGCCGGCCGCGCACTCGGCTGACCTTACTTCCCCTGCTCCCGCCCATGAATCAGACCGTCCGCAATTTCGTCGTGATCGATTCGATTCACGGTCCGTTCGTCATCAACCGGCACTGCGCGTACCAGGCCGAAGCATTGATCAAGACCGGGCGGCCGCACATCCAGGATGAGCTCGACACGATCCTGAAGGTGATCGACCAGTTGCCGGACGATGCGATCGCCGTGGACGGCGGCGCGAATGCGGGGCTCGTGTGCGTGCCGATCGCCCATCGGTTGCGTGCGCGCGGCGGCCGCGTGTACGCGTTCGAGCCGCAGCGCACGCTGTTCCATGCGCTCGGCGGCACCGTCGCGCTCAACCAGCTCGACAACGTTCATCTGCTGAACATGGGGCTTGCGGGCGCCAACGGCACGATGAAGGTGCCCGACGTCGACTACGGACAGGATGCCGACTTTGGCCAGGTGTCGCTCGTCGGCGCGCACGCGGAAGGCGGTACGCCGACGCCGGTCGTCAGGCTCGACGCGCTCGGCCTGTCGCGGCTGGATTTCCTGAAGCTCGACGTCGAAGGCATGGAGATCGACGCGCTGCGCGGCGCGCGCCGCCTGATCGAGACGCACCTGCCCTGGTGCTGGGTCGAATACTGGAAAGTCGGCGAGGCGCCGATCATCGCCACCTTTGCCGGCCTCGACTACACGTTCTACCGGATGGACCCGCTGAACCTGCTTTGCGTGCCCAACGCGCGCTGGGACAGGCAGCGGCTGGTCATCTCGATCGAGCCGATCGCCGTCGCGTCGCCGGCCGACGTCGATGCGCACCCCGACGCAGCCGCCGATACCGACGCGCCTGAAACGCACTGGAACCGCGCACTCGACCATGAGTCGCGCTGCGAGTGGGGGCACGCGATCGACCGCTGGCAACGCGCGCGCGGCCGCGGGCTCGACGACGATGCGATCGCGCTGCAACTCGCGTCGTGCTACGGCTTCGCCGGGGCACCCGATGCCGGGCTCGCGGCGCTCGAACGCTTCAGCAATCCGGACGCGTTGCCCGACGCGACGCGCGGCCGCCTCGAGCTGATGCGTTCGATGCTGCTGCTGCGTGCCGGCCGGCGCGACGAAGCGGCCCGCGCCACCATCGCGAGCGAAAACATCCTGACGGCCGCGCAGTTCGGGCTGCCGACGGAGCGGCTCTACCAGGGCCAGCCGCTGCAGGGCAAGCGACTGCTGGTGCTCAGCTATGGCGGTGTCGGCGATCAGCTTCAGTACGCACGTTACCTGCATGCGCTCGACTTGCTCGGCTGCACGAGCGTGACCGTCGTCGTTCCGGACGCGCTGACGGGCCTGATGCGTCACACGTTCCCGCACATCGAATTCATCGGCGCGCACGGCGCGTGGATCGACACGTCGCAGATCGCACACGATTACTGGTGTTCGTTCCTGGTGCTCGCCGCGCAGTTCGGCTACGCGCCGGCACCCAAAGGATCGGCGGGCGCGTACCTGTCCTGCCCGCCCGCGCAGGCGGCCGCGTGGCGCGAGCGCGTGTCGCGCGACGGTCATGCCGCCGGCACGCGCCGCATCGGGCTCAACTGGCGCGGGCGCGACGACAGCGACGCGCGCTTCCATCGCGCGGCCAGCCTGCGCGACCTCGCGCCGCTGACGCGGCTGCACGGTCACGCCGCGTACTGCATCAACCGCGACCTGTCCGCGCAGTCCGAGCAATCGGACCTGCCGGTGACCTTCCCGCATCACGCGATCGGCGATTTCAGCGACCTGGCGGCGCTGATGCTCGCGCTCGACGCCGTGGTGACCACCTGCACCGCGCATGTGCACCTCGCCGGAGCGCTCGGCGTGCCGGCCGTGCTGCTGCTCAGCCCGAAAGCCGACGCGCGCTGGGAAACCGGCTCGCGCACCGCTCTCTATCCGGGCGTCCGGATCGTGCGCGCCGCGCACGTCGGCCGATGGGACGACGCGGTCGACCGCGCGATGGCGTTCGTGCTCGGCGGATTCGGGAAGGATTGACCGGTATGGCGCGCTCGGGCCGCTACACGAAAAGATGAGATCGACGCGGGCCGCGCGCATCGCATCGCGCCGCGCCGGCGCCCGCGACCGGCGTGAACAGGCGCTAGACCAGCACCCGGTCGCCGCTCTGCGCGGCGAACACACGGCCATGCCGCCGGCCCGTTCGCGCGAGCACGGCAAAGCAACGCGCCGCCGGCCGGCTGATGCCGCCGGATAACTTGACGAGGCTGTCGGACACGCCGCGCGCGATCGCAGAATCGTCGCCGCACGCGCCCGCGATGACACCCGCGTAATAGTGCCGCGCGGCCAGTTCGCGGCCGCCGGCGTCGAGCGGCGTCATCCGCTGGATGCGGCGCGCAATGGTTTTCAGTCCGTCGAGATACGGCGCGACGTCGATCGGCACTTCGGTCGATTCGGCGCCCAGCTGCCACAGCATGTCGGCCAGCTCGGCGATCGCGACGAGTTCGCGCGCACCGGCTGCCTGCGTGCCCGTTCCGCTTCCGGCCTTCGTCCCCGCCATGCCCATGCCCCTTTGCGATTCGTCCCGGCCACGCGCCGGCCACGCCCGATACCGGCGTGCGTCGTGCACGCCACCCCGCCTGTTTCCGCGCCGTCACGCGGCGGCCGGCGACCGCCATGAAAAACGGATGCCCTGCGCCCAGGCGACGCCGGCATCCACGATGATCTGCCGGTCGATCTCGCTCTCCACGCCTTCGACGACGACGTGCCGCGCACCTTCATGCGCGAACGCGATCAGCCTGCGGAACTGGTAGCGGCCGATCGCGTTGCGCTTGATCATCGACAGGATCGACCGGTCGAGCTTCACGATGTCGGGATTGCCGACCACCAGGTTGTTCAACGCGCTGAAACCCACCCCGAAATCGTCGATCGCGATGCGGCATCCGGTCTGCCGGAAGCGGTTCACGAACGAACGACCCGCGACGGGATTCAGCGGCCCCGTCTCCGTGATCTCGACCACCAGCCGCGCCGCGACCGACGGCTCGCGCTCGAGCCGCCTGAAGATGGCCAGCCACGCATCGTCGACGACCGCGCTCGCCGCCGCCACATTGCAGCCGTAGACGGCAGCCGGATCGGCGCGCAGCGCGTCGATCGTCCGGCCGACCACGAGCCGGTCGAACCATCGCATCAGCCCGAGCGCCTCGAGGCGCGGCAGGAACGCGACCGGCGGCAGCGCATCGCGCTCGCCCCACCGCAATCGCGCCAGGCATTCCTGGTACAGCACACCGCCCGACAGGTCGGCCCGGCACACGGGCTCTTGCGCGAACGCGAGCCGGCTCTCCACGAAACTGCGTACCGACGCGAGGTCGGGATGATCGTCGGGGGCGCCGAACACGAGATCGATTTCGTCACGATTCGCTTCCCGATTCGCCTCCTGGCGAGCTTCGACCGCATTCATCCGGCGCTCCGGCAAATGGCGAGCCGCCGATCGCGGCTCGACCTCAACAAACATGCGGAGCAAACCGATCATGACGTGCTCCGCCGCCTACCCGGCCCATCCTGTTATGTCGATCTTTTCCGGGGAGCGTACTTTTCGCTTCGGCGCGCCGTCAAATTCGATATTTTCAACGATATTCAGTTACTGGAATACACCACGCATGCGCAACACTGATTGTGCGACAGGTCACACTAACGCAAATTACATAAACGCGATTCGGATATTGTTTATTCCAGGCACCTAAACATTCTTGTCCGAATCAATTCCCGCGTAATCCGCATGCCTCGCAAATTCGAAAATCTTCAATTAATCAGATCAATACCGGCCCGCGAGGCAGCGCCCTCGCCCGCTGCCGGACTCGCCGTGAAGGCTGGCGGCCCGGCTTGCGCGTCGCCGCAAATCGGCTGCCGCACGTCATTCGATCATCGCAGCGCTCAATTTTCCCGTTTCAAACGGATTATTAAATTTCCAACCCGAATCAAGCCATCGTTAATCAATAATATCAATTCAAATCATATGACGATTATCGATCAAACCATTTTTAACAATCTTGAATTCTTGTTAACCTATAAAATGATTTCCGACGGACTTCCCTCGGAGCCGTCAAATTCGTGCCTTCAAAAACCGTCGAACCGATCGGGTTCGGCGGTTTCTTTTTTAACGGCATTATTTCGTCAGACATTAGGGCGGGACAATCCCGATGGCGGGCCGCGGCGCAACGTGTGCGCCGCGAGAAAAACCGGGCCTTATGCGGCCGATGCGCCGACCAGGTTCGCGAGCAGGGCGTCGTATTCGGCGATGAGCGCGGGATTCGCCGACGTATAGCGGCTCAGGATGTCGCGCTGGCGCCGCGTGTACGCTTCCCAGTCGTCATCGTGCGTATGCAGCGCGCGCAGCAGCGCATCGGCGCCCTGCTGCACGTCGTTGTCCGGATAGTAGTAGCCGAGTTCGGGCGCGAGGCTCGCGTTGTGCACGAGCGGATAGCCCTGCCAGCACACGTCGAAATAGAAATAGTTGAGCGGGTTCGACCATTGGTGCGACACGACGATATCGGTCAGGTCGGCCAGGAACAACGGCGTATCGAAGCGCCCGACGAAACTCGCCTTGCCCGCGCGCACGATGTCCAGGTAGTTCATCAGCATCACGAACTCGGGGCTGTCGTGCGCGAGGCGATCGGCGTTCGTCACGTGCGTGAAGCAGATCGCATCCGGATCGCGGCGATACGCTTCGTCGATGATCAGCATCGGATACACGCAGAACTTCACGACGTCGTGGTTCGGCTCCATCACCGTCAGCCGCTTGCCCGGCTCGCTGCGCGGCCGGTATTCGCCGCGCTCCGGCAGCGACTGCGCGCGCGCGCTCAGGAACATCGGGTCCCACACGAACGGCACGACGCGCCCGGGGCAGCGGCGCAGCGACTGCAGGAACGGCAGCGACGACGGCGCGATCTGCGGAATCGCCCACACCTCGTCGTAGCCGCGATTGATGAACAGCGAATCCCACAGCCGGCGGCCGAACAGAATCGATTCCATCGCGTTGACGTACTCGACGCCGCAGCAGTAACTGACGAGCTTCGCGCCGCGCGCCTTCAGGTAGGCCGTCTGCTCGCCGTCGATCTGCCCGCCGAGCTCGATCACCACGTCGAGCGCATCCTTCATCTCGGCGAATGCGCGCGTGTCGTACACGCTGCGATCCCACGGCAATGCATCGGTGAGCGGTACGTCGGTGGTGTTGACCAGCGTCACGCGGTAGCCATGCGGCGACGCCATCAGCAGCTTCGCGAGAAACAGCGCGTTCTGCTTGATGCCGTTGATCCACATGCTTTCGTCAGGGGCACGCAGTCCGATCGTGATACCGATGCGCAGGCCGTTCAGGACAGGGGATGTCATCGTCGGCGGGATGGGAAGTTGGATGGGGATGGAATGGATGCAGTGTAGCGCGCGAAGCGCCGCCCGCGTCAAGCGGCGCACGCCGCCGGCCACCCGGCATTCTAGCGGAGTGCCCGCCGCATACTGTCAGGGATGGTCAGCGCCCGGCCGGCAAGCGCAGATCCGCGAGACGGTTGTGCGATACTCGTGCGACCCGCCGCGCCACCGGGTTGCCGGGCGGTATCGGCATCCAGGGTGGGCAGAAAACGACTTCGCAGCAACACTGCGACATCGCTACGATCAATTTTACAAACCAGCGTTGACGGGAGGTCAAAGTGGAGCAGATCGGGTATTCGTGGCCAACCTTCGATCAACTCACGCAGTATCTGGTCAAGGCGATCAACCCGGGCAAGATCCTGGATATCGGGGCCGGGGGCGGGAAATACGGGCGCCTGCTCAGGAAGGTCGTGCCGGATTGCCGTATCACGGCGCTGGAATGTGACGAGGAGACCCATCCGTTCCTGATCGAGAACGGCTACGACGACATCATTTCCGGCGTCAGCGACACGCTGTACGAACGGTCCGGCGACTCGTACGACACGATCATCCTGGGCGATGTCATCGAGCACATGCGCCACTCCCACGGTCGCGATCTACTGGAGTTTCTCAACTATCGATCGCGATACATCATCATCTCGACCCCCGAGTGCATGCCGATGAGCAGCGCATCGTACTTCGAGAGCCACAACTCCGTGTGGCGGCCCGATTCATTCATGTGGCATGACTTCTGGGCCCATCAGCAATGCGGGATCATGCACTTCTACCTGCTCAGGGGGCACCTCGACTGGAACGCACCGCGCCTCGATTCTCTCGTGAACTCCGCCAATGCGTCGAGCCTGTTCAATACGCGCGCCAGCAACGAACGCGAGGCCGCCGACGAGAAATTGCTCCAGCCGGTCAACCTGACGCTCCATGATTCCCGGTACCTGGAAAAACTCGACGGCGATCAATACGCAGTTTTTCGCCCGATCTGATTTCGTGTACCCGACTGAAAAAGGCGCCGCGCGGCGCCTTTTTCGTTTCTGACATGCGCTCGTCGCGTGCCGGCTCGGAGCCGGCACGCATGGATTGCCGTCAGATCGCCGAGATCGTCGGCGCCACGGCGGCCGGGTCGGTGATGCTGGCCTTGCCGGTTTCGACGTGCCCCGCGATGCGGCGCGTCCAGCCTGCGTTCCCGGCCACCGCGAACTGCAGGTCGTACCAGTGGCTGCTGCACGACAGATCCCAGTGCGCTTCAACGCGCTGCCCGGCGGGAACCGTCAACGTGCGCGGTGCGCCGCCGTACGCGACATCGGTCGCCGTGACCATGAGCGTGCCGGTGCCCGCGTTGGCGATCGTCACGTACACGTCGCCGTTGGCCGTGTCGTAACACGGCGTGATTTCAGGCTTTGCGCCGGCATCCGCGGCGGCCGATCCGGCGAAGCGCCGGAAATAGCCGTTCGGCCCCCACACGCTCACCAGGTAGTTGCCGTTCGCATCGAGCGCCCACGTGTCGGTCAGCTGCTTGCCCGCCTCGACCGTGTAGCGGCGCGGCATCGCGGTGGGGTCGCCCGTATAGACCCAGAAATGCGCGCCCTGCGTGCCGGTATTCGCGAACGTAAGCGCATAGCCTTGCGCCTGGAGCTGGCCGGTCACGTGCAATTCGTACGGCAGCGCACGCGCCGGCCGCGTGCCGGGCTCCTGTGCCGTCACGACCTGCTGCGCGGTGCTGGCCGGTGCGGTCTGCGACGACGCGCGCGAACATTGCAGGTCCGCCTGCGCGACATACGCCTGCGTGCTCGGCAGGGTCGGCAGCGTCGCATCCGATTTCGAGAAGTCGAGCGCGGACGTCAGGTCGCCGCAGATCGCGCGGCGCCACGGCGAGATATTCGTTTCCATCACGCCGAAGCGCTTCTCGATGAATTGCAGCACCGACGTGTGATCGAAGACCTGAGAGCACACGAAGCCGCCCTTCGACCACGGCGAGACCACGAACATCGGCACGCGCGGGCCGAGGCCGTATGGCAGGTTGTCCGCCGTGTACGTACCCGTCTGCGTCGAGGTCACGACGTTGTGCCGCTCGAGCGACACGTCCACGGTGCTCATGCCGGAGCCCGGCAGCGTCGGTGCCGACGGCGGCACGACGTGATCGAAGAAGCCGTCGTTCTCGTCGTACATGACGAGCAGGACGGTCTTGCTCCACACGTCCGGATTCGACGTCAGCGCATCGAGAATCGTCGACAGGTAATACGCGCCGTAAAGCGGCGTGAACTTCGGATGCTCCGAATACGCGGCGGGCGGCAGCAGCCACGATACCTGCGGCAGCGCGTTCGCCTGCACGTCGGCCTTCAGTTGCGTGATCGGGCGCGTGCTCATCCCGCGCGTCTGCAGCGACGAACCGGCCGGCGCATTCACGAAGTTGTTGAAGCACGCGAGCATGTTCGTGCCGTAGTTGCCGGTGAAGTTGTCGAACCCGGTGCCCTGCTGGTAGACCTGCCACGAGATGCCCGCTTTCTCGAGGCGCTCCGGATAAGTCGTCCAGCTGAAGGGCGGCAACTGGATCTTGTCGAACTGGTTGTCGATGTAGTCGGTGTTGTCGAGCAGCGGGCCGCCGCCCGTGCCGAGCGGGTCGACCATGCCCGTCATCAGGTACATGCGGTTCGGGTGCGTGTTGCCCGGGATCGAGCAGAAGTAGTTGTCGCACACGGTGAACGCATCCGCGAGCGCGTAATGGAACGGGATGTCGTCGCGGACGTGGTAGCCCATCGTCATGTTGGACTTCTGCACCGCCCACTGGTCGGCACGGCCGTTGTCGATCGCGCCGTGCGTCGTCGCCCACGTATGCGGCAGGCCGCCGATGCACTGCGCGTTGACGCCCGGGTTGGTCGTGTCGTAGCGGAACGGCGCGATCACGCTCGTCTTGTCCTCCTGCCGCGGCTGGAACCACACCGGCTTGCCGTTCGGCAGCGTGACCGGGAAGCGGTCGTTGTAGCCGCGCACGCCGCTCAGGTGACCGAGGTAGTGGTCGAACGAGCGGTTTTCCTGCATGAACACGACGATGTGCTGCACATCCTGGATCGTGCCCGTCACGGTATTCGGCTCGATCGCCAGCGCCTTGCGGATCGATTCGGGAAGCAGTGCGGTGGCGGCGGTCGCGCCGGCGAGGCCGGCGGAGAACTTCAGAAAATCGCGTCGCGAATGGGTGGCCATGCTGGTTGCTCTTGATTGGATTTCTGGTGGAAACAGCCGGGATCAGGAAGCGGGCGAGGAAGCAGGCGCGGTGAAACCGGGCGGGCAGTGCATCTGCGCGGTGGCGACCACGCCGCCGCCGCATGCGGCCTTCTGCTGCGCCACAGGTGCGGCGGGTGCGGTCAGGTCGTCGTTGCAGGCACCGAGGAGTGCGGTCAGCGCGATCAGGCCAACGACCGCGAAAGGCCGTAGGGCCGACTTTCGCATAACGTCTCTCCGTGGATGTGATGACTTGACACAGGCGCGGGTGCGCACCGGTCGTGTCGACGGCGAGATGCTAATTATCACGTGTTACACGACGGTGTCGTGCAAGGAGGCGCGCCGCGTGCACGCAAGGGGCGCACCTGTCGCGGCGGAGAGGATTACGAGAGGTTGACGTAATGCAATCGAAAGATTCGCATTGCTTCGTTTTTGCCGAAGCGATCGAAGCGAACCTGTCGCGGTGTCGGTCGAGCAACGCACCACGACGCCTGTATTACGGGCCGGCAGCCGCGGCGGCCGGCCCGCATATCGCGAAACCGGCGCCGCTCAGCCTTCCGCCATCATCAGCAACTGCGCGCCATCCGAAACCTGGTCGCCGACGCCGTACAGCACTTCCGCGACGACGCCCGCGCTCGGCGCGCCGATCGTGTGCTCCATCTTCATCGCTTCCATCACGATCAGCGGCGTGCCCGCCTCGACCTTCTGGCCCGGCTCGACCAGCACCGCGATCACCTTGCCGGGCATCGGCGCGGTCAGGCGGCCGCCGCCCTGCTCCGCATCACCCGCATGCGCGAGCAGGTTGCGCCATTCGAACGTCTCGGCCGCGCCTTGCGAGAACACGTGGAAGGTGTCGCCGTCCGCATACACGCGGCCGCTGCTGCGCACGCCGCCGAGCGTCACGTCGAAATCGAGCGGCGTGGCGCCACGCGTCCACGTGAACGGTTGCGCGGCCGCGCCGCCGGTCGCGAGGCGCGCGACAGCGCCGTCGTCCTCGTACGTGACCGTCACGTCCGCTTCGCGCTCGGCCGCATGCCAGTCGAGCGTGCGGCGATAGCCGCCGTTCAGCCGCCAGTCCGGCAGCGCGCCCCACGGCGACGAACCCTGCGCGGCCGCGCCGCGTTCGCGCGCGAGCAGCGCCGCGCATGCGAGCGCGAGCATCGCGCGCGGTGGCTCTTGCGGCGCGAACAGCACATCGTGATTGCGCTCGATCAGGCCCGTGTCGAGATCGGCCGTCGCGAACGGCTCGCACGCGACGATCCGCTGCAGGAACGCGGCATTCGTGTGCAGGCCGACCACTTCGCATGCACGCAGCGCGCGCAGCATCAGCCCCAGTGCTTCCGCGCGGTCCGCGCCGTGGACGATCAGCTTCGCGATCATCGGATCGTAGAACGGCGTGATCGCATCGCGTTCGCGCACGCCGCTGTCGACGCGCACCGATGCGCCGATCGCGAACTCGACGCCGGCCGGCAGCCGCAGGTGCTTCAGCGTGCCCGTGGACGGCAGGAAACCGCGCGCCGGGTTCTCCGCATAAAGGCGCGCCTCGAGCGCGTGACCCTGCACGCGCAGTTCGTCCTGCTGCAGCGGCAGCGGCTCGCCGGATGCGACACGCAGTTGCCATTCGACGAGATCGAGCCCGGTGACCATCTCGGTGACCGGATGCTCGACCTGCAGGCGCGTGTTCATTTCCATGAAGTAGAACGCGTCGCCCGTCATGATGAATTCGACGGTGCCCGCGCCGACATAACCGACCGCGCGCGCGGCCGCGACGGCCGCTTCGCCCATCGCCTCGCGCACGTCGTCGTGCAGGCCCGGCGCCGGCGCTTCCTCGAGCACCTTCTGGTGACGGCGCTGCACCGAGCAGTCGCGGTCGAACAGGTACACGGTATTGCCGTGCGTGTCGCCGAACACCTGCACCTCGACGTGACGCGGGCGCGTCAGGTATTTCTCGATCAGCACGCGGTCGTTGCCGAAGCTGCTCGCGGCTTCGCGCTGGCACGACGCGAGCGCCGCGGGGAAATCGTCGGAGCGCTCGACCACGCGCATCCCCTTGCCGCCGCCGCCCGCGCTCGCCTTCAACAACACCGGGTAGCCGATCGCGTCGGCTTCGCGATGCAGGTTGGCCGCGTCCTGGTCGTCGCCGTGATAACCGGGCACGAGCGGCACGGCGGCCGCGTGCATCAGCGCCTTCGCGGCGGCCTTCGAGCCCATCGCCGCGATCGCGTCGACCGGCGGCCCGATGAAGACGATGCCGGCCGCTTCGCACGCATGCGCGAAATCTTCGTTCTCCGACAGGAATCCGTAGCCGGGGTGGATCGCCTGCGCGCCGGTTGCGCGCGCGGCTTCGATGATGCGCTCGATGCGCAGGTAGCTGTCCGCGGCGGCCGAGCCGCCGATGTGCACGGCTTCGTCGCACGCGGCCACGTGTTTCGCGTTCGCGTCCGCGTCGGAATAGACGGCGACGCTCGCGATCCCGAGACGTTTGCACGTCGCGGCGACGCGGCACGCGATTTCGCCGCGGTTGGCGATCAGAATCTTGTCGAACATGGCTTCGGTGTCGTCCGGAAAGTTAGGGGCACGCCGTCATTCACGCCACGCAGGCGTGCGTTTCTCGAGAAAGGACGCGATCCCTTCGCGCGCTTCCGCGCCGGCCCGGGTTCGCGCGATCCAGTCGGCGGTCTGCTCGATCAGCGTCGCGTCGAGCGCGCGGCCGGCCACGTCGGCGACGAGCCGCTTGCATGCGCGCACCGCGTCGGGGCCGTTCGCGACGAGCGTCGCGGCCAGCTTCGCGACGGTTTCGTCGAGCGCATCGGCCGGCACCGCTTCGTGAATGAAGCCGAGCGACGCCGCGCGCGTGCTGTCGAACACCTCGGCCGTCGTGAAGTAACGGCGCGCCGCGCGCTCGCCCATCGCGCGCACCACGTAAGGCGCGATCGTCGCGGGAATCAGCCCGAGCCGCGCTTCCGACAGGCAGAACTTCACGCCGTCGGCGGCAATCGCGATGTCGGCCGCGGCCACCAGGCCCACGCCGCCCGCGTAGGCATCGCCGTGCACGCGGGCGATCACCGGCTTGCCGCAGCGATGAATCGCCTCGAGCATGCGCGCGAGCTTGCGCGCATCGGCGCGGTTCTCGTCGTCCGAGTAACCGGCCATCTTCTTCATCCAGTTCAGGTCCGCGCCCGCGCAGAACGCCGCGCCTTCCGCGGCGAGCACGATCGCGCGCACGCCTTCATGCGCGTCGAGCCATTCGAACGCGGTGGTCAGCTCGGCGATCGTCGTCTCGTTGAACGCGTTGCGCACATCGGGGCGCGCGAGCGTGACGGTCGCCACGCGGCCGGCTTCGCTTACCTTGATCGTTTCGTATCGCATCGGTCAGCCCTCCCGGCCGTTACATGCGGAACACGCCGAAGCGCGTGTCTTCGATCGGCGCGTTCATCGATGCGGCAAGGCCGAGCCCGAGCACGTCGCGCGTCTGCGCCGGGTCGATCACGCCGTCGTCCCACAGCCGCGCGCTCGCGTAATACGGATGGCCCTGACGCTCGTACTGGTCGCGGATCGGCTGCTTGAACGCGTCCTCTTCCTCGGTCGACCACGAACCGCCCTTCGCTTCGATGCCGTCGCGGCGCACCGTCGCGAGCACCGACGCGGCCTGCTCGCCGCCCATCACCGAGATCCGCGCGTTCGGCCACATCCACAGGAAGCGCGGGCCGAACGCGCGGCCGCACATCCCGTAGTTGCCGGCGCCGAACGAGCCGCCGATGATCACCGTGAACTTCGGCACCTTCGCGTTCGACACGGCCGTCACCATCTTCGCGCCGTGCCGCGCGATGCCTTCGTTCTCGTACTTGCGGCCGACCATGAAGCCCGTGATGTTCTGCAGGAACACGAGCGGAATCTTGCGCTGGCAGCACAGCTCGATGAAATGCGCGCCCTTCACGGCCGATTCGGAGAACAGGATGCCGTTGTTCGCGACGATCCCGACCGGGTGGCCCCAGATGTGCGCGAAACCGGTAACGAGCGTCGTGCCGTAGCGCGCCTTGAATTCGTCGAACTCCGAATCGTCGACGATACGCGCGATCACCTCGCGCACGTCGAACGGCTTGCGCGTATCGACCGGAATCACGCCGTACAGGCTCTTCGCGTCGTAGCGCGGCGGCTTCGGCTCGCGCAGCGCGACCGGCGGCGCGATCTTCGGCGCAAGGTGACTGACGATGGTGCGCGCGATCGACAGCGCATGCGCGTCGTTCTGCGCGAGATGGTCGGCCACGCCCGACAGGCGCGTATGCACGTCGCCGCCGCCGAGATCCTCGGCGCTCACTTCCTCGCCGGTCGCGGCCTTCACGAGCGGCGGGCCCCCCAGAAAAATCGTGCCCTGCTCCTTCACGATGATCGACTCGTCGCTCATCGCGGGCACGTACGCGCCGCCCGCCGTGCACGAGCCCATCACGACGGCGATCTGCGCGATTCCCGCGGCCGACATCGTCGCCTGGTTGAAGAAAATGCGGCCGAAGTGGTCGCGATCGGGAAACACGTCGTCCTGGTTCGGCAGGTTCGCGCCGCCCGAATCGACGAGGTACACGCACGGCAGCCGGTTTTCCGCGGCGATCTCCTGCGCGCGCACGTGCTTCTTCACGGTGACCGGGTAATAGGTGCCGCCCTTGACCGTCGCGTCGTTGCACACGATCACGCATTCGCGGCCGGCGATGCGGCCGATCCCGGTGATGACGCCCGCGCCCGGCGCGTCGTCGTTGTACATGCCGTTCGCCGCGAGCTGCGAGAACTCGAGGAACGGCGCGCCCGGATCGAGCAGTTGCGCGATGCGGTCGCGCGGCAGCAGCTTGCCGCGCGCCAGGTGCTTGTCGCGCGCGGCCTGGCCGCCGCCCTGCGCGAGCTGTTCGATCTTCGCGCGCAGATCGGCGACGACCGCCTCGA
Source organism: Burkholderia sp. Bmkn7 (assembly GCF_041103175.1). NCBI lineage: Bacteria > Pseudomonadati > Pseudomonadota > Betaproteobacteria > Burkholderiales > Burkholderiaceae > Burkholderia > Burkholderia sp. Bmkn7. The sequence continues at coordinate 3,380,677 of NZ_JBGCUH010000002.1, forward strand.
GCGCGGCGGCATTCGCGCGGTAGTCTTCCGAGCGCGGGTTCAGTTTCGATTCGATGATCGGCATCGACGGGGCTCCGTTCGCGTGACGTGGGGCGTTACATCGTTTCCGCGAACAGCTCGCGGCCGATCAGCATCCGGCGGATCTCGCTCGTGCCGGCGCCGATCTCGTACAGCTTCGCATCGCGCCACAGACGCCCGACCGGGTATTCGTTGATGTAGCCGTTGCCGCCGAGGATCTGGATCGCCTCGCCGGCCATCCACGTCGCCTTCTCGGCCGTATAGAGGATCACGCCCGCGCAGTCCTTGCGCACCTGGCGGATGTGGTCGCTGCCGGCCGAATCGAGGTGGCGGCCGACCGCGTACAGATACGCGCGGCACGCCTGGAACGTGGTGTACATGTCGGCGACCTTGCCCTGGATCAGCTGGAATTCGCCGATCGCCTGGCCGAACTGCTTGCGGTCGTGGATGTACGGCACGACCGCGTCGAGACACGCGGCCATGATGCCCGTCGGGCCGCCCGACAGCACGGCGCGCTCGTAGTCGAGGCCGCTCATCAGCACCTTCACGCCGCCGTTGAGCTGGCCGAGGATGTTTTCCTCGGGCACTTCGACGTCCTGGAACACCAGCTCGCCCGTGTGCGAGCCGCGCATGCCGAGCTTGTCGAGCTTCTGCGCGACCGAGAAGCCCTTCATCCCCTTCTCGACGATGAACGCGGTGATGCCGCGCGGGCCGGCTTCGAGGTCGGTCTTCGCGTAGACCACCAGCGTGTCGCAATCGGGCCCGTTGGTGATCCACATCTTCGTGCCGTTCAGCACGTAGCGATCGCCGCGCTTGTCGGCGCGCAGCTTCATGCTGACGACGTCCGAGCCGGCATTCGGCTCGCTCATCGCGAGCGCGCCGATGTGTTCGCCCGACACGAGCTTCGGCAGGTATTTCTGCTTTTGAGCCTCGGTGCCGTTGCGGTGGATCTGGTTCACGCACAGGTTCGAGTGCGCGCCGTACGACAGGCCGATCGACGCCGATGCGCGCGAGATCTCCTCCATCGCGACCATGTGCGCGGTATAGCCCATGTTCGCGCCGCCGTATTCCTCGGCCACCGTCATGCCCAGCACGCCGAGATCACCGAACTTCTTCCACAGATCCATCGGAAACTGGTCGGTGCGGTCGACCTCCGCCGCGCGCGGCGTGATTTCCTTCGCCGCGAACGTCGCGACGGCGTCGCGCAGCATCTCGATGTCTTCACCGAGCATGAATTGCACACCGGGCAGGTTGATCATGTCTCCTCCGTCTCCAGAAAGTGTGTGGCACCCACCGATTTCTGAGTTTCGCTCAAATCGAATGAATGCACCGATTCATTGACCAATACAGCGTAAATTTTGCACAGTTTCGCGCCTCGTCGGGTTCGGCGTCAATAGTTTTTTGAGTGACACTCAGATATCATGCCGAGATGACAGCCGCTACCGCCGACACCATGACCGCCACCGTCAAAGCCGATCGCGCCGACACGTCGCGCGCGCCCGCCGGGCGCAAATCCCAGCAACGCGTGCAGGACATCCTGCGCGCCGGCCGGGAAGTGTTCGCCGAAAAGGGTTACGAGCATGCGACGGCCGCCGAGATCGCGCAGCGCGTCGGCGTATCGGAGGCGACGGTGTTCAGCTACTTCCGCGGCAAGCGCGAGCTGTGCGCGCGCGTCATCGCGGATTGGTACGACGAAAACATCGCCGCGTTCGAGCAGGGGATGCCGCAGGAAGCGTCGGTGCGGCAGCAGTTCGCGTTCATCGTGCGCACCCACCTGCGGCTGATGCTGGTGAACGGCACGGGCCTGTGCGCGCTGGTGTTGTCGGAAGGCCGCGCGAAGCAGCATGCGCTGAGCGACGAACTCACCGCGCTGCAGCGCCGCTACACCGCGCCGCTGATGGACGTGCTCGCGCGCGGCCAGGCGGCCGGGCAGGTGCGTACCGACCTGCCGCTGAGCCTGCTGCGCTCGATGGTGTTCGGGCCGATCGAGCACGTGCTGTGGGATGCGATCCTCGGGCACCGCAAGCTCGACACGGAAACGACGGCCACGCAGCTCGTCGACATGCTGTGGGCCGCCGTGCAGCCGCCGGCGCCGGAGCAGGCGGCGCTCGTGCGGTTCAGGAATGAAGTGGCGGAAGCCGTGCGGCGGCTGGAAGGGGAAGCGTCACGCCCGTGACGCAGGGGTGCGGCCCCGGCGCGCGTCGCATCGTGCGCCACACGTAACCGACCGCTAGGAATCCTCGCCGACACGCAGCGGCGCGCGGCTCTGCTCGTTGTTCAAATGGACGAACTTGCGCAACAGGCGTACGAGCTCCTGCGAATCTTCCTCGCCCATCCCGTCGAACAGGCCGGCACGCAGCTCCTGCACTGACGGAATCAGGCGCGCGAGCAGTTCGACGCCCGTCGGTGTCAGCAGCAGGCGCCGCTGACGCCGCGGCAGCACTTCGCGAACGATCAATCCTTTCGCTTCGAGCCGGACCGCGAGGTCGGCCGTGGTCGACGTGTCGAGCGCCACCCGCTGCGCCAGCGTCACCTGATCGAGCCCCGGACACTCGTAGAGCATCCGCAGGACGGCGTACTGCACCGGCGTCACGTCGCGGCCCAGCTTCTCGTAGAACATCGCGACGGCAATCTGGTGCGCGCGCCGGATCAGGTGCCCCGGCTCGTCGTACAGGTCGAGCGGGAAAGCCGGCGCGTCGGCGGGATTCGTTTTTTCCATGAATGAGTCGATGACATAGGCGGCGCGCGCCGGTTGCGCGCGCCGACGGCATGGCGCTGCCTCGCGCCATTTCCCGGGAAAACCAGTATACCGCTCGCCTTGCCCCGGCTTATCTCAATGCGTACACTGAATCTCATTCAGTACACGGAATGAAGAACTGCCGCATGTCAGCGGCACCGCCCCGAAGGAGACGACGAACGTGTTTCTCAAGAACGCTTGGTATGTGGCGTGCACGCCCGATGAAATCGACGGCAAGCCGCTGGGCCGCAAGATCTGCAATGAATCGATGGTGTTTTACCGCGCGGCGGACGGACGAGTCGCCGCGCTCGAGGACTTCTGCCCGCACCGCGGCGCCCCGCTGTCGCTGGGATTCGTGCGCGACGGTGTGCTCGTGTGCGGTTATCACGGGCTGGAAATGGGCTGCGACGGCAAGGCGTCCGGCATGCCGGGCCAGCGCGTCGGCGGCTTCCCGCCGATTCGCAGCTTCCCGGTGATCGAGCGCTACGGATTCGTCTGGGTCTGGCCGGGCAATGCGTCGGAAGCCGATCCCGCCAAGCTGCCCGCGCTGGCCTGGGCCGAAGACCCGGCCTGGGCGCACGGCGGCGGCCTCTATCACATCCGTTGCGATTACCGGCTGATGATCGACAACCTGATGGACCTCACGCACGAAACCTACGTGCATGCGTCGAGCATCGGCCAGAAGGAAATCGACGAAGCGCCGCCGAAGACGATCAGCCGCGGCGACGAAGTCGTCACGAGCCGCTTCATGGAGAACGTGATGCCGCCCCCGTTCTGGCGGATGGCGCTGCGCGGCAACGGGCTCGCCGACGACGTGCCGGTCGACCGCTGGCAGATCTGCCGCTTCACGCCGCCGAGCCACGTGATGATCGAAGTGGGCGTCGCCCATGCGGGGCACGGCGGCTACGACGCGCCGGCCGAGTTGAAGGCGTCGTCGATCGTGGTCGACTTCATCACGCCCGAGACGGACACCTCGATCTGGTATTTCTGGGGCATGGCGCGCAACTTCCGGCCCGACGATCACGCGCTGACCGCCGAGATCCGCGAAGGCCAGGGCAAGATCTTCGCCGAGGATCTCGAGATGCTCGAACGCCAGCAGCTCAACCTCGAGCAGTGGCCGGACCGCAAGCTGCTCAAACTCAACATCGACGCCGGCGGCGTGCTGTCGCGCAAGGTGATCGACCGGCTGCTCGCCGAAGAAAACGCGGCGAGCCCGCAGCGGCCAGTGATTCCGGTCGCGCAGGTCAAGGAGGCGTCATGAGCGCCGCGACATTGACGGTCCGGGTGGCCCGCAAGTGGCAGGAAGCGCGCGACATCTGCGGTTTCGAATTCGTCAGCGACGACGGTTCGCCGCTGCCGGGCTTTGAAGCCGGCGCCCACATCGACGTGCATTTGCCGGGCGGGCTCGTGCGCCAGTACTCGCTGTGCAATCACCCGGAACACGCCGATCGCTATCAGATCGCCGTGCTGCGCGATGCCGACGGCCGCGGCGGGTCGCGCGCGATCCACGACGAAGTCCGGCAAGGCGATACCGTGCGGATCGGCGTGCCGCGCAACCAGTTTCCCCTCGCCCCCGACGCTCCGCACCACCTGCTGCTCGCGGGCGGGATCGGCGTCACGCCGATCCTCAGCATGGCGGAACGACTGTTCTCGTCCGGCATGCCGTTCGACATGCACTACTGCGCGCGCTCGACTGATCGCATGGCCTTCGTCGAGCGGATCAACGCGGCCGGGTTTCACGATCGCGCCCGCCTCCACGTCGACGACGGCGATCCCGGGCAACGCTTCGACCTCGCCGCCGTGCTCGCCGCCGCGCCCGCAGGCACGCACCTGTATGTATGCGGCCCGCGCGGCTTCATGGACGCAGTGCTGAACGCCGCGCGCGAGCGCAACTGGGCCGAAGCGCGGCTGCACTACGAGTTCTTCGGCGGCGCGGTTGCGTCGTCCGGCGCGGACCGTGCGTTCCAGGTTCGGATCGCGAGCAGCGGCATGGTGATCGACGTGCCGGCCGAATGCACGGTCATCGCGGCGCTGGCGGCGAACGGCGTCGACGTGCTGACGTCGTGCGAACAAGGCGTATGCGGCACCTGCGCGACACGTGTGCTCGAAGGCGAGCCCGATCATCGCGACGCGTATCTGACCGACGACGAAAAGGCAGCCGGCGATCAGTTCATGCCGTGCTGCTCGCGATCGCGAAGCGACCTGCTGGTCCTCGATCTGTAGATCCGCAAATCTGTAGACGGACCGCCCGACTCGCGGCGGCCAACCACAATACTGGAGACGATCAATGGAGCAACATGCCCCGTCACCGCTCAGTACTACTCAGTTCCCGGCCGACCGATGGTGGGTCGCCGCGCTGTCATCCGAGCTGACGGACAAACCCGTCGCCCGCACGCTCCTCGGCCGCCCGGTCGTCCTGTTCCGGTTGCCGTCCGGGGAAGTCGGTGCGCTGGAGGATCGCTGCTGCCACAAGTCGCTGCCGTTGTCGTGCGGCTCGCTCGAATCGCGCGGCCTGCGCTGCGGCTATCACGGCCTGCTGTTCGACCGCGACGGCACGTGCGTGGAGATTCCCGGCCAGGACCGGATTCCGGCGAAGGCGTGCGTGTCGTCGTATCCGGTACGGGAACAGGACGCCATCGTGTGGATCTGGCTCGGCGCCGACGCGCACGCTCGGCCGACGAGCGCGCCGCCACGCTATGCGTTCCATGCCGATCCGCAATACCGGTTCGGCGGCGGCCACTACCATTACGACGCACCGTATCAACTGATTCACGACAACCTGATGGACCTGAGCCACCTCGGTTATGTCCATCTGAAAACGATCGGCGGCAACGCGGCGCTGCACATGGGTGCGGAAACCCGCGTCAGCAGCGACGGCGATACCGTGACGCTGGTTCGCCGGATGCCGGATTCCGACCCGCCGCCAACCTATACCGCTGCGTGGCCGTTCGCGGGCCGCGTCGACCGCTGGCAGGAAATCGAATTCCACGTGTCGCACATCCGGATCTGGACCGGCGCGATGGATGCCGGCACCGGCGACCTGCACGATCCGGCACGCGGCGGCTTTCACATGCGCGGCTTCCACGGCATCACGCCCGAGACGGAAACGACGACGCACTACTTCTGGACCGTCGCGACCAATCCGCAACACGACGTCGAGCGCGTCGCGCAAACGGTCATCGAGCAATCCGCGGCGACGTTCGACGAGGACAAGGCCGTGATCGAAGCGCAATACCGGAACCAGCTGCGGTTTCCGGGCGGCCGCCAGATCGACATTCACGTCGACGCGGGCCCCAATCGCGCGCGGCGCGTGATCGAGCGGCTGCTGCTCGAACCCGCTTGAGCATCGCGCCGCTCCGCCGACAACACCCGCCGGTCGCGACGGGCGCTCTGCAGGGTGTCCCGTCGGCCCGTTCAATCGCTTTCGCCCCATTCGCCAACACCGGTCTCGATTTCATCCCATTTAATTAGTCATACTATTTACAAGGATCTTTGACGTGAGCGCAAACATCCGCAATACGATCGACGAATCCCCGATGAGCACGTTCCAGACGATGGCGGTCACCGCCTGCGTCGTGCTGAACATGCTCGACGGCTTCGACGTGCTGGCCATCGCGTTCGCCGCGCCGCACCTGGCGGCCGAGTGGAAACTGAGCGGCAAGGAAATCGGCCTGCTGCTGAGCGCCGGGCTGGCCGGCATGGGCATCGGCTCGGTGCTGATCGCGCCGCTCGCCGACCGCGTCGGCCGCCGCCGCATCATCCTGCTCTGCCTCGCCGTGATCTCGACCGGGATGCTCGCCTGCGCGGCCACGCACAGCACGATTCAACTCGCCGTCACGCGTGCGTACACGGGGCTCGGCATCGGCGGCATGCTGGCGAGCCTGACCGTCATCAGCGGCGAATACGCATCGAGCAAATGGCGCAGCGCCGCGATCGGCATGCAGTCGACCGGCTATGCGATCGGCGCGACCGGCGGCGGCGTCATCGCCGGCTACCTGCTGTCGACGTGGGGATGGCGCAGCGTATTCGCGTTCGGCGGCATCCTGACCTTGCTGGCGATCCCGATGGTGCTCGCATTGCTGCCGGAATCGCTCGACTTCCTGCTGGCAAGGCGTCCGGACAACGCGCTGCAGAAAATCAACCGCATCCTCGCGAGAATGAAGCGCGCGCCGATCGACATGCTGCCCGCGGCGACTGCCGCCGTCGACTCGGCGAACGCCGCGTCGAGCTGGACGGCCGTGCTGCGCGCGCCGCTGACGCGCCGCACGATCGCACTGTGGATCGCATTCTTTCTCGTGATGGGCAGCTTCTACTTCGTCGTGAGCTGGACACCGAAGCTGCTGGTTCAGGCCGGGTTGTCGGCATCGCAGGGGGTCACCGGTGGCGTGCTGCTCAATCTCGGCGGCATTGCGGGCGCGTCGCTCTTCAGCCTGCTGTCGACACGGTTCGGCCTCCGTAACCTGCTCGGCGCGACGCTGCTGCTCGGCGGCGCGCTGATGGTCGTGTTCGGCGCGAACACCGGCTCGCTCGGGATCGGGATGACGGTCGGGGTATTCCTCGGCGCCGTGATCAATGCGTGCGTGGCCGGCATGTATGCGCTGTCGCCGACGCCGTATCCCGCCGAAATCCGCACGACCGGCATCGGCCTCGCGGTCGGCATCGGCCGCCTCGGCGCGATCCTGTCGCCGATGACGGTCGGTGCGCTGCTGGACGACGGCTGGTCCGTGTCCCATCTGTATCTCGCGTTCCTCGTGCCGATGATTGGCGCGGCGATCGCCGTCGCCGTGGTGGGTACGCGTGCCGCGGCACCGCACAGGCAACGCGACCCGGCGATGTCGTAACGCACGACGCACGCAGCCTTGCCGATACCCGTCGGCATCCCGGATCGGCTCGGGTCATAAAAATATCGATAAGCATATCTACATACTGTTTGGAGACAGCCATGAAAACGAAACTGGGCGCCGCACTCGCGACGGCGATGGCACTGACGCTGGCGCTGGCCGGACCGGCCTGCGCACAAAGCAGCGTGACGCTGTACGGGATCATCGATACCGGCGTGTCCTACTACAACAACGCCGCACATGGCGGATCGTTCACGGGTATGCCGACACTGACCGGCGAAGTGCCGTCACGCTGGGGGCTGAGGGGCACGGAGGATCTCGGCGGCGGCTACCAGGCTTTCTTCATGCTCGAGAACGGCTTCCAGCCCGGGACGGGCGCACTGAACTACGGCGGGCGCCTGTTCGGGCGACAGGCGAACGTGGGCGTGAACAGTCCGTTCGGCGCGCTGACCCTCGGCCGCCAGATGAACATGTCGATGATCGTGCTGACCAATGCGGACGTGATCGGCCCGTCGATTCACTCGATGGCGGATTTCGATTCCTATCTGCCGAACGCGCGCAGCGACAATGCGATCGGTTACAAGGGCACGTTCCACGGTGTGACGCTCGGCGCCACCTACAGCTTCGGCCGCGACGCGGCCGGGCCGGCCGGGCCGTCGGCGACAGGCTGTGCCGGACAGGTGCCCGGCGACTTCGTCGCTTGCCGCCAATACACGGCGATGCTCGCGTATGACGCGAGCAATTTCGGGCTCGCCGCGTCGCACGACGTGATGCGCGGCGGCGGCGGTGCGCTCGCGCCGCTGAACAATCCGGCCTACACCGACACGCGCGACATCGTCGCCGGCTACGTGAAGATCGGCCCCGCGAAACTGGGCGCCGGCTGGATTCGCCGCAATCTCGCGGCAGCCGAGCACCTGCAGGCCGATATCGTGTTCGCCGGCGGCACGTACTACGCGACGCCCTACCTCGCGCTCGACCTTCAGGGCGTCCGCTACCTGCAACGCCGGGAAAACAGCGAAGGCGGCACGAACGCCACGCTGCTCGTCGGCCGCGCGAACTATTTCCTGTCGAAGCGGACGACCGTCTATACGTCGGTGGGCTACATGTTCAACAGCACGCTGGCCGCGAACGCGGTCGCCGCAGGCGGGACGGTCGGCACCGGGATGAACCAGCTCGGCGTGATGGCCGGCATCCAGCAGAAGTTCTGAACGCCGGACGCCCGTGCGCCGGTCAGTTGGCGAGACGGCAGTGGGCCAGCTTCAGGCCCGGCAACACGGGCGCATCGATATAGCCTTCGTTCACGCAGCTGAAGCGGAAAGCCGCCGACGTGACGAACGGCTTGATTTCGCCGCCGGGGAATTTCGGCTTCAGCGCATCCTGATCGGCCACGTCGAAATGCGTATCGAACTGCTCGCCGTCGGCCGTCAGCGCGCCGAAGTAAGTGCCGCCCGGATCGCTGCCCATCCGGATCACGGCGCCGACGAACGTGAGGCGCTTGCCGTCGTACTTCGCCTTCGCGGCGGCCACGTCCTGCGTGTAGGCCTCGATCACGGCGCCGTAGTGCGCGTCGATCGCGTCGGCATCGGAAGCCGCGCAAGCAGCCTGGTGAATGCCTGCCAGCAGCGCGCAGGCCGCAAGCGCGGCCGCCGCGAACGGCGCGGAAATCTTCTTCATGGGTGGTCTCCCGTCTAGTGTGGTGGTTGAAGTGATTGAAGCCCGGCGCAACGCCGGATGAATTCGCTTCCGTTGCTTTAATCGTTCGAATGGCGGATGACGGCTGCGATCACTTCATCGCCCGCGTGGTCGTGCGCGGTGCGTGGCGTCGCGCGGAACGCGACGTGACAGGAAGATGACATGGTGCGGCCCCCGGTTCTCTCGTTGAATTTCACTGCGTCTGATTTTTGCTACGTTAGCAGGCGGGTGAATGACCTGCAATATCGGTTTGTAATAGCGCCCCGGATACTGTGGACATCCGTTAAACGGTAGGGCCTCCGCCGGTAACGACGAGCGTCGCGCCGCAGCTTGTGCTGCTGCCGTGGCGGGCGATTCGGCGTCCGCTCACTGTCCCGAAACCACCGTTAGTGATGACCCCCGGACCGTGTAACGGGCACGATACCGTATCACCGACACACGCGACCGGACGACCATCAACGACGACGCCCGCGTCAGCCGACGTCACCTCCCCTCCATGTGTCGTCGACGTACCAATGGTTGCGATTGGTGCTGGCATTCAGATATCCCTCAATTTAATTACCCATCTCTTCCAAGGAATCGACATCTGACTATCGGCGTTCCGCTTTCTATTTTCTATCGGGCCTTCCAAAATAATTCGCCAGCACCGAACAAACGCAGAGGTAACCGACCGCGCAGATGAAAAACAGCCAACCTCCCCCAAGATACCTCTTCACCGGCTCATAAAGAAAAGCAAGGGGTGAAAAGAAAATTATGTATAGCCATGTCTTGCTTACTCTTCGCATTTCCTTTCCTCGCCAAGTACACATTTCCCGCCTTGTTTTAGCCCGTGGCCCTGCACGGGCGATGCCCCGGCCGCTATCGATAACGGTCGAATGCAGCCGCGATCTCTGCGGTGACCGCCCGAACGCGCGCCGTCCGGTTCAGGTCGGTATGCGATACGAGCCAGACCTGATACGGCGCGGCTCGCGCCCGGTCGGGCCAGATTCGCACGAGCGAATCGTCGTCTTGCGCCATATACGCGGGGAGTTCGCCGATGCCGATACCCGACCGGATCGACGCCGCCAGCATCAGGCTCGAACTCACCTGCACCACGATGCGCCCGCGTTCCATCGATTCGCCGCACAGCGCGTTCCCCTGGTTCGACGTCGTGCCGGGCTGGTAGACGACCAGGTCATGCCCTTCGAACGCGGCTCCGATCGCGGGCTCGCCATGCGCATCCAGATACTCGCGGCTCGCGAACAGCCCGACCTCCCATTCGGCGAGCTTGCGGCGCACGAGGTCGGGATTTTCCGGCATCACGGTGCGAATCGCGAGATCCGCATCGCGTCGCGTCAGGTTGAGCACCTGCACGGACGTCGTCAGGATCACGTGTATCGCCGGACATTTCCGGCGCAGCTCCCGTATCGCGGGAACGACGAAATCCATCGCGAGGGAATCGGTCGTCGTCACCCGGACCTCGCCTTCGAGGCGATCGTCCGAGCCCTGGACGCGGCGCTCGAATTCGCACGCCGCCTGCTCCATTGCTTCCGCGGCCTGCAGCGAATGCTCGCCGACCGGCGTCACGACATAACCGGACGATGTCTTGAGAAACAGCTTCGCACCGAGCGCCTTCTCGAGTGCGGTCAACCGTCGCCCCACGGTGGCCTGGTCGACATCGAGAACGGCCGCGGCCTCGCGCAGCGTCCCGGTGCGATGAACGGCCAGAAAAACGCGGGCATCGTCCCAATTCATGAGTGACGTTCTCTCTCTCGGTCAGGCATGTGTGAATTCGCAGGAGGCGATTATACAAGTCGATCCAGTGCAGCCCGCTCCGGATAATCAGCTATCCATATCAACAGGACGATCGATTCGCCGATCAAAACCGAAACCGTCAGCAGGAAACCCCTGAACGACGGGCTCGCCGACCGAAGCCGGGTGCAATGACCGAACCGATGGTCGTTTCACCGATCGCCCCAACCCCGGTCGCCCAATCATCAGCCTCCCGAATATCTCCCATCCGATACCGCGATTTTCCGTACCGGACGCGCGCCGCTAGACTGGCTACGCATTCGCGACGCCGCAGCGCCGTACCGCCGTACCGCCGTACCGCCGTACCGCAACGCGGCATGCCCCCCACAAAAACGATTCCGGGAGATACCCATGTCCGACCGGCACGCGCGCCGAGGCGCGCTCAAGACACTCGGCCTCGCGGCCGGCACCGCGCTGCTCGCCGCCGCGCGCCCCGCTCGCGCCGCCGCGCCCGAAACCGGCACGCTGCTGCCCGGCGGCGCCACGCACCTCGCCGACCTCACGCGCCGCCTCGCGGCCGCGCCGCGGCGGCGCGACTTCAAGACGGTGCCGATGATCCTCGAACGTCCCGACCAGTGGGATCATGCGGCGCTCGCCGAACTGGCCGGCTACCGCGGCGGCCCGAAGCAGGTGTGGGACAACACCGAGCTCGGCGGCCCGTGGCTGAACCTGATGCGCAATTCGCTGAACGCGCAGATCTGGTCGTATCGCCATCCGGATTTCCTCGTCGTATCGGCCACGCACGGCAGCGCGCATCTCGCACTGTTCGACCAGGCCGCGTGGGACAAATACAGCCTCGCGAAATTCGCCGGCGCCGCGTTTCCGGCCAACACGCTGCTCGACGCGAAACCCGCGCAATCGAAGGGCGCGCAAGACCACGAGTCGCACGACGGCGCGTTCTCGTCGCACGACAACAGCATCGCCGCGCTGCAGCAGCGCGGCGTCGTGTTCCTGTCGTGCCACAACGCGATCTGGGAACTCGCGGAGCGGCTCGACGGCGCGAACGCGAATCCCGACAAGCTGCCGCTCGATGCGCTCGCGGCCGACCTGACCAACCATGTGATCCCGTCGGCAATCGTCACGCCGGGCGCGGTCGGCACGCTGCCCGAACTGCAGCAGGCCGGCTTCACGTACGCAAAATGAGCACCGCGATGACATCGATCCCCCTGCAACCGCCGTCACCGTTGCCGCGCCGTCGGCGCACGCTGCGCGCCGTGCTGGCCGCCTGGCTCTGCTGCGCATCGGCGCTGTCGCTCGCCGCGCCGGCCGGCCCCGCCGCGAACGTCTTCCCGCCCTGGCAGGACGGCCGCAACAACGACGCGACGCATCGCGGCCTCGAATTCACGGTGCCGCAGGTCGACGTGCTCGCCGATTTCCACGGCGACCTCGCCGCGCCGAAGCTCGTGCTGTTCGTCGGCGGCAACTATTTCTTCGCGATGGCGCCGCTCGTCGCGAAGTTCGAGGAAGACCATCCCGAGTACCGCGGCCGCATCTACTGGGAGACGATCCCGCCCGGCCTGCTCGTGAAGCAGATCCATGCGGGCGGCACGATCACCGTCGGCAACATGACGTGGACGGTCAAGCCCGACGCGTATTTCGCGGGACTCGGCAAGATCGACGGCTTGATCGCGGACGGCACGCTCGCCGGCCCGGCCGTGCCCTACGTGACGAACCAGCTGACGATCATGGTGCGCGCCGGCAATCCGAAGCGCATCGCGTCGCTGAACGACCTCGCGCGGCCCGACGTGCAGCTTGCGATGCCCAATCCGGCATTCGAGGGCGTCGCGCGGCAGATCCGCGCATCGCTCGTGAAAGCCGGCGGCGACGCGCTCGCGCGTACCGTCTACGACGACAAGGTGCGCGCCGGCACGACCGAGCTCACGCACATCCACCATCGGGAAACCGCGCTGTTCCTGATGCAGGGGCGCGCGGACGCGGGCGTGCTGTGGCAATCCGAGGCGGCGTTCCAGGAACAGGTCGGGCATCCGCTGATGCACATCGACATTCCGGCCGAGCAGAATACGACTGCGATCTACGCGGGCGCGATGGTGAAGGACGCGCCGCATCCGGAAGCCGCGCGCGCATGGCTCGCGTTCATCCGGTCGCCGGAAGCGTTCGAGATCTTCCAGCGCTACGGCTTCGGCCGATACGATGCGGCGACACCGCCGCAGCACCTCGCGCCGGCGCAGCATGAGAAGCAGGACAAGCAGCCCGATGCGGGCTGACCTCGCGGCCGCGCCGGCTGCCCGGCGGCGCGCTCGCGGCCTACAACAAGGAGGGGACACGTGAACGATACGGTGCACACACCGCGACGCCGGTTCGCGCCGCTGCTGCTCGCCGCGGCGACGCTGCTGGGCGGCCACGCGCGCGCGGACGACGCGGCGCTCGGCAAGACGCTCGCGACACAGGGTTCGACGACGGGCGTCGCCGCCTGCATCGGCTGCCACGGCAGCCAGGGCGAAGGCAACGCGGCGGCCGGCTTCCCGCGCCTCGCGGGCACGAGCGCCGCGTATCTGTCCGCGCAGCTTGCCGCGTTCGCCGACGGCAGCCGCCAGAATCCCGTCATGCAGCCGCTCTCGAAACTGCTGACGCCGCACGAGCGCGATGCGGTATCCGCGTACTTCGCGAGCCTGCCCGCGCCGGCCGGCATCGTCGCCGCCGACGACACGTCGATCGATCCGGCGAACACCGGCGCGTGGCTCGCGACGCGCGGACGCTGGTCGCAAGGCCTGCCCGCATGCGCCCAGTGTCACGGCCCCGGCGGCCTCGGCGTGGGCAGCGCGTTTCCGCCGCTCGCGGGCCAGCCCGCCGCCTATATCGCCGGCCAGTTGAACGGCTGGAAACACGGCACGCGCCCGCCGGGGCCGATGGCGCTCATGCCGGCGATCGCCGGCAAGCTGTCCGACGCCGACATCGACGCGGTGGCCGCCTACTACGCGCGCGGCGGCGCCGCGCAGGGAGACAAGCGATGATCGACCGCACGACGCTGATCCGCCGCACCCGCGCGGCACTGCTCGGCGCGGCCTGGATGCCCGCGCTCGCGTTCGCGGCCGCACCGCAGGACGCACCACCGGCCAACGCTTCCGCATCCGCGCCTTCCGCCGTTGCGGCGGCCGCCAGGCCGTTCGCGCCGCCCGCCGAATCCGCGATCCCCGCCGACGAGTTCGGCAAGACCGTGAAGCTCGGCGAGCAGATCTTCCTGCACACGCCCGAGTTCGCGGGCAAGTACGTCGGCAACAAGCTGACCTGCGCGAGCTGCCACCTCGACGCGGGCCGGCGGCCCGACTCGAGCCCGATGTGGGCCGCGTACCTGCTGTATCCGGCGTACCGCAGCAAGAACGGCCACGTGAACACGTTCGCCGAGCGCCTGCAGGGATGCTTCCGCTACAGCATGAACGGCAAGGCGCCGCCGGCCGGCGACCCGATTCTCGTCGCGCTGGAAACCTATTCGTACTGGCTCGCGAAGGGCGCGCCGGTCGGCACGAAGCTGCCGGGGCAGGGTTTCCTGAAACTGCCGCCGCCCGCGCAGAAGGCCGACTATGCGCGCGGCGCCGCCGTCTACACGCAGCACTGCGCGCTGTGCCACGGTGCGGACGGCCAGGGGCAGTCGAGCGGCGGCAAGGCGGTCTTCCCGGCGCTGTGGGGCGCGCGTTCGTTCAACTGGGGCGCGGGGATGGGCGACATCCGCAATGCGGCCGGCTTCATCAAGGCCAACATGCCGCTCGGGCTCGGCGGCACGCTGACCGATCAGGAAGCGTGGGACGTCGCGACCTTCATGGACAGCCACGAACGTCCGCAGGACCCGCGCTTCACGGGCTCGGTGCACGACACGCGCGCGAAATTCCACGATTCGCCCGATTCGATGTACGGGCTCAGCGTGAACGGCCGCGTGCTCGGCGCGCCGTGACGCGGGCGCCGGGCAGGCCGGGCAGGCCGCGCGGCCTGCCCGGCCCGCGCGTTCACGGACGCCAGCGATACACGATCATGCTGGTGCCGTTGTAGTTGTCCTTCGTGATCACGTATTCGCCGGTCGAGCGCAGGTACGCGCGGATCCCGTACATCGAGTCGACGTCGTTGCCGACATCCATCGCCGACGTGTTCGAGTTGGTCAGCGTCGTGACGAGGGCGCCCGTGTTGAGATCGAACACGTCGACGTTCGGCACGGTGTGCACGTAGCCGACGAACAGGTAGTGGCCGGCCGCCGCGATCGATTTCGGGTTCGCGCTCGTCAGGTTGATCACCGGGTTCGGTGCGCTCGTGTTGCCGTTCTTCCAGCCGTGATAGACCTCGATATGCCCGTTCATCGCGGTCCAGTCCCAGTTGCCGGCGAGGCCCTGCGCGAGGATCATCGTGTCGCTGTCCGCCTGGTAGATGATGCGCGTGACAGGCGCCACGGTGCCCGGCACGGCCGTCGTCGTCGGCTTGCCCCACGACGGCTTGCCGGTCGCGTCGAAGCCCGTCATCGGGTAGCGGGTAATCACGTTGGAGCCGTTCAACCCGGCCCACACGTCGCCGTTGCCGTCGATGTCGAAACCGGCCGTGACCTGCAGCGTCGTGTTGAACGGCTTGCCCGGCAGCGAGCCGGCCGGATTCGCGATATAGCCGGTCGCCGGCGTGAAGTAGTAGAAGTTGAAGTTGCCGGGGTTCTGGCCCGATGCGACGAGGATCCGGTTGCCGCCGACCGTCACGAGCTGGCCGAAGTGCTGGCCGCGCTGGTAGTCGTTCATGTCGAGGCGCGGGTCCTTCGGATAGCTGAACGGATCGACCGTATTCGCGACGAACGTGCCGCCCGCCGAGCCCGTGTACACGTTGTTGCCGCTATAGAAGAACGCGCCGTCGGTCGCCGGGTCGGGCGCGGCGATCGCCTCGAAGTTCAGCGCCTGCAGCTTCCATTGCAGCGTGCCCGTCGGGCCGTATGAATGCAGGTCGGTGCTGCCGTTGCGTCCGAGATCCCAGCCCCCGCCCCACGCATTGTTGAGCACGTACAGGTTGCCGCCGGCATCCTTGCCGATGCCGACCACGCGCGTGAAGCGCTTGTCGCCGACCTGCCCCTTGATGCCCGATGTCGTGTCGAGATAACCGCCCTGCACGCCGAACGTGCCGACCTGCTGCGGCAGCCCGGCGAGGCTGTAGAGCTTGATGTTCATGTCCGGGCCCTGGTCGCCCACCAGCAACTGCCCCGTCGACGCGTCGAAATACAGCGCCGACGGCCGTGCGCCGGCCGCCATCTGGATCGTGTTCATCAGCGTGCCGGTCGCGCTGTACTGCACGACCACGCCCGCGCTCATGCGCGCCACCCAAAGGTTGCCCGCCGCATCGAGCGCCAGCGCACCGGGCCCGGTCACGCCGATGTCGCGCTGCCAGACGCCGTCGGTCGTATACACGCGCACGCGGTTGCCGTAGAAATCGCTCGCATACAGCAGGTTGCCGGCCGTCGCGAGGCCGGTGATCACGTCCGGATTCGGCAGGCCCGTCCACGTGCTGACCGGGATGCGCAGGTCGCGCTGGTTCGTGCCACGGTTGTAGCGGCCCACCGAGCCGCTGCCGAAGTTGCGGTTGTAGCCGAGCGCGACGAAGATCGACGTCGCGTTGCCGGTGATCGCGCCGCCCTGGAATTCGTCGTGGATGCCGATCGTGCCCATCGGCTGCCCGTTCTGGTAGAGCGCGACACCGCCCGCGTTCTCGTCCCAGCGCGACGCCGTGTAGATCACGCCCTCGGGGGCGACCCACATCGAGCGCGCGGCATTGCCCACGTGCTGGGCCAGCGTGCCGTACGTGTTCGCGAGCCAGTCGGTCGAGTACGACACCTGCGCGTGACTCGCCGGCGCCAGCATCGCCATGCACATTCCCAGCAATGCCGCCCGAATTTGTTTCATTGACATGAATAATGCTCCCGAACGTTCAATTGTCGACACTGTAAATCGCGGCGCATGAAATATTGGTGATTCCGGCTAAAGCGCATTCGCCTTCCTCCCGAATTATTCACGCCATTCTTTTTGCCGTCCGGCGCTTTTCCGTCAACGATGGTCAAACCCGCCCACCGCGCCGCAACGGCTTGCCGGCCGCACGGCTTCGGCGCTTTTCCCCGGCATTTTCTTCCGGATTGCCCAATGCAAATACGTCATTTTTTCTGAAATTCACGCATTGCCTTTTTCATTCCCCGGAAATGGGCTCGATGATTACAAATCGAAATTGAAATGAAAGGGAAAAAATATTATCCGGCTCGATCGCGTCGGCGCGATTCAGCGCGGCGGCATGCAGCGGGAGGAAGGAAGGAGAAAGCGGGATACGGCGGAGAGAACCGCGCGCCGGCCGTGCCGGCACGCGCCGCGATCGTTCAGTTCGCGTCGTCGAGCGTCGGGCCGTCCCAGCCGTCGAGAAATTTCGGCAGCGCGTCCACGACGTCGATCACGCGGTGCCGGTAGAACAGGTGCATCGTCGGCTGCAGGTCGCCGGGCAATTGCCCGCCGTGCGCACGCGCGGCCAGGCTGTTCGGTACGACGCGCATGCCGAGCCGGTTGGTGCCGCACACGATCTCGCCGCAGGACGCGCAATACGTGCGCGACATCGACTTCGCCGGATGCGGGAACGTCGCATGGCCGCCCTCGACGGCCACCTGCTCCGGCGGCCACGCGGTCGCGGACAGCACCGGCGTGCCGTAGAAATCGCGGCAGGTCGCGCAATGGCAGTTCGCGCGCGCCGCCGGCTCGCCGCGCAACGTCACGGTGACGGTTCCGCACAGGCAACTCGCGGAATACGTTCGGGTCATGTCGTCTCCTCGAAGAACGGAGGCGACAGTATAGGGGCATGCCTGCAACGTTGCCCGCATCGGCTGCGGGCAACGTTGCGGGCGCAACGATCGCTGCGCGTCAGAACTTCTGGCGCAGGCCGAGGCTGACGATGGCCTGCGACCGCGAATCGGACGAGTGGCCGTTCGCCTTGTCGGACACCGACGCGGTCGCGGCCACCGGCCGGCCGAGCGCGTCGAGCGTCATGCCCGATGCGTGCTGGTACGCGCCGAGCAGGTACACGCTGGTGCGCTTCGACAGGTCGTAGGTGGCGCCGAGCGTGACGTTGTGGTACTGCGCGCGGTCGTCCACGCCATCGACATCGCTGCCGCGCGTGTAGCTGTAGCCCGCGAACAGTTGCGTCTGCGGGCGCACGTTCCAGCGCGTGAACACGCCCGCGACGTTGAACGTCGCGTGGCCCGTGAACCGCGACTGGTCGCCGCTGCGGTACTGCACGTTGCTGTAGTTCACCCCGACGACGGCCGGCCCGAAATCGTAGGTCGCGCCGGTCGCGATGATCTGCTGCGACTGCGCGCTCGCATAACCTTCGTTGATCGACGAGTTGAACAGCCCGTCGTCGGTGCTCTGCCACTTGCCGGCCGTCGGGTCGGTCGCGCCCGTCTTGCTGTTGTCCGAACGCTCGTAACCGACGCCGACGCGCAGCGGGCCCGCCGCGTAGGCCGCGCCGACGCTCCACGTGTTGCGCTGCTTCATGCTGCCCGGCTGGCTGCCGAAACCGTACAGCGCGCCGAACGTGAAGCCCGAGTAGTTGGCGCTCGTGTACTTGATCGAGCTGTCGACGCGCGCCGTCTGGTCGAGGTCGTCGATATCGCCCGGGTGTGCGCCGAAGCCGCCGATGAACGACGACGGGCCGACCGGGCTCACGAAGTCGTCGAGCGACGTGTACTGGCGGCCGAGCGTGACCGTGCCGTAGCGGTCGCTGCCCAGGCCGACGAACGCCTGGCGGCCGAACTGGCGGCCACCCTGGCCCGACGTGCCGTTCGTGATGTCGAAGCCGTTCTCGAGGACGAACAGCGCGCGCATCCCGCCGCCCAGATCCTCGGCCCCCTTGATGCCCCAGCGGCTGCCGGACAGGTTGCCGGTCGTGAGCCCGACGTTCGAATGGCCGGTGTACGCGCCCGCGGAGCCGACCCGTTCGTTGCTGCGATAGGTCACGCCCGCGTCGACGATGCCGTACAGCGTGACGGAGCTTTGCGCGGCGGCGACGCCCGCGAGCGAGAGCAGCAGCGGGGCCGCGATCAGTTGCTTGTTCATGATTGTCGTGTCTCCGGGCGGTGAACCCGTTGTTCTGGCTGTCAGTTGCGAGTAGCGCGCGGGCGGCGAGATCCGCCGGCGGTGCGAGGCCGGCATCGTCCGCGCGCGACGACGCGGCGGGCATGCCCGCTGCGGCCGCCATGGTAGATGGAACCGGTTTCAATCTGAAGCGGAATAATGAAAAAAGTTTATTGCCAAAATCGAGATAGTCGACCGGGCGGCCGTGTGCGCGGCGCGCCGTCCCTGTACAGCCCGGGCGGGCGCAGCCGATAATCGAGCGCGCCCCTTCCCTCGGGAGTTCCGTCATGCATGAAACGACCCTGCTGGTCTTCGCCGCCGTCGCCTTCGTCGGCATCGCGACACCCGGCCCGACCGTGCTGCTCGCGCTGACCAACGGCTCGCGCTACGGCGTGCGACGCGCGGCTTACGGCTTCGCGGGCGCGATGCTGTCCGATTTCGTGCTGATCGTCGCGGTCGCGCTCGGCCTCGGCGCGCTGCTGATGGCGTCGGCGTTCTGGTTCTCGGTCGTGAAGTGGCTCGGCGCCGCTTACCTCGCGTACGTCGGCATCCGGCTGCTGATGTCGAAGGGTTCGCTCGACGTCGCCGCCGCGCACGGTGAAGCGGTATCCGGGCGCAACGCGTCGATCTTCGCGAAGAGTTTCCTCACGGCGGTGACGAACCCGAAGGGCTACCTGTTCTTCTCCGCGTTCCTGCCGCAGTTCCTCGATCCGTCCGCGCCGCTCGCACCGCAATACGTCGCGCTCGCGGTCACCTTCGCGCTGCTCGACGGCGCGGTGATGTTCGGTTACGCGCTGCTCGGCGCACGCGCGGTGCGGCTGCTGAAGCGCGCGGGCGCGCTGTGGCTCGAACGCACGTGCGGCGCGATGCTGCTCGCGCTCGCCGGGTCGCTAGCGTTGTACCGGCGTCATGCGGCGTAGGGGCGGACACCGATGAAAAGCGCCGCACCGCCCCGCTCCTGCTTGCCGGGCCTGTCGCTCCGCCAGCTCGAACGCGCCGACCTCGACGCGTGGTACGCGTACCTGTCGAACCCTGACGTCTTCCGCCACACGAGCTGGAACCTGCGCTCGCCAGACGATCTGCTGCCGCTGTTCGACGCCATCGAATCGACCGACCCCGATTCGATCCGGCGTCTCGCCGTGATCGACGACGCATCGGGCGCGCTCGCCGGGACGATCGGCCTGCATACCGTCTCCACCGCGAACCGCTCGGCCGAGATCGCTTACGATCTCGCGCCGTCGCACTGGGGGCGCGGAATCGCGAGCGCGCTGTGCGCGGCCGTCACCGCGTGGGCCTTCGCGGACGGCGGCTTCATGCGCGTGCAGGGCGTGGTGCTGACCAGCAACGCGGGCTCCGCGCGCGTGCTGCAGAAGTGCGGCTACCGCTACGAAGGGCTGTTGCGCGCGTACAGGATGGTGCGCGGCACACCGGGCGATTTCGCGATGTACGCGCGCCTCGCGACCGACTGACGCGACATCTGCAGCTTCACGCCAAACCGCTTGCGGCTTGCCGCTTGCCGCTCGCGGCTTGCGGCTTGCGGCTTGCGGCTTGCGGCTTGCGGCTTGCGGCTTGCGGCTTGCGGCTTGCGGCTTGCGGCTTGCGGCTTGCGGCATCGCATATATGCATACACGCGCAAGCCATTGGACGACCCGAGCCGAATTGGCGACAATCGCCGTTCCCTTCCCCGACGATCCACCATGAAAATCGCCGCGCTGTCCGACATCCACGGCAACCTCGCCGCGCTCGACGCGGTGCTCGACGACGTCCGCCGCCGCGGCGCCGACGTGATCGTCAATCTCGGCGACATCCTGTCGGGGGCGCTCCATCCGCCCGAAACGGCCGACCGCCTGATCGCGCTCGACCTGCCGACCATCAAGGGCAATCACGAACGGCAACTGCTCGGCGGCGATCGCGAGTCGATGCGACTGTCGGATCGCTGGGCGCACGACACGCTGCGCGCCGACCATCTCGCATGGATCGCCGCGCTGCCCGAACGCGCGACGCTCGACGGCGACGTGTTGATGGTGCACGGCACGCCCGGCAGCGACGTCGCCTATTTCCTCGAAACCGTCACGCCCGACGGCTGCCGCGCGGCGACGCCCGCGGAAATCGCGCAACGCGCGGGCGACGAACCGGCATCGCTGATCCTGTGCGGCCACACGCACATCCCGCGTACGGCCAGACTCGACGACGGCCGGCTGATCGTCAACCCGGGCAGCGTCGGGCTGCAGGCGTACGCGGACGACCTGCCGCACCCGCACCGCATCGAGACGGGTTCGCCGCATGCGCGCTACGCGATGGTGTCGCGCACGACGGCCGGCTGGAACGTCGAATTTCATGCGGTCGAATACGACTGGCACACGGCGGCCGCCACCGCGGCATCGCGCGGGCGCGACGACTGGACCGTCGCGCTGCGCACCGGCCGGTGCTGACACGCGCTGCCCGCCACCCGCTGTTACTTCATTCACAGGAAAACCGCGCCACCATGCCCGTTCCGTCGCAACTGCTCTTCCTGCCCGGTGCATCGGGCAGCACCGCCTTCTGGCAACCGCTCGCCGGCAGCCTGACGCACCCGGCCGAGCGCCGGATCGTCGGCTATCCGGGTTTCGGCGACACGCCGCGCGATCCGGCCGTCGACGATTTCGACAGCCTCGTGCGTCATGTCCTGGAAACGATCGACCGGCCGACCGCCGTGATCGCGCAATCGATGGGCGGCGTGATCGCGATGCGCGCGGCGCTCGACAAGCCCGGCCTGGTCACGCACCTCGTACTGACGGTCACGTCCGGCGGGCTCGACATGGAAGGGCTCGGCGCGCAGGACTGGCGGGCCGGGTTCGCGCAAGCCAACCCGCAACTGCCCGACTGGTTCCTGACGTTCCGTGCCGACCTGTCGCGGGAAATCGGCCGCATCGCGCAACCGACGCTGCTGCTGTGGGGCGACGACGATCCGCTCAGCCCCGTCGCAGCCGGCCGGCGCCTGCTCGAACGGCTGCCCGACGCGCAGCTGCACGTCGTGCCGGGCGGCCGGCACGATCTCGCGGCCGTGCATGCGGCGACGCTCGCGCCGCTCGTCGACGCGCATCTGCAGCGCGTGTGACGTCGCGCGCTTCGGCGTCGGCATCGGCGTCGGCATCGGCGTCGGCATCGGCATCGGCATCGGCATCGGCATCGGCATCGGCATCGGCATCGGCATCGGCTTCGGCTTCGGCGTCGGCTTCAGCTTCAGCTTCAGCTTCAGCTTCAGCTTCGGCGTCGGCGTCGGCGTCGGCGTCAGTTTCCGCTACGGCTGCGGCACGAACCTGAAACCCCGCGGCTCACGCGCCGCCCCGCGTCACCCCGCATTGCGCAGCGTGAGTCGCGCCTCCAGCCCGCCGCCGTCCGCCCGGTTGTTCAGCGTGAGCGTGCCGCCCATCGCAAGCGCGAGTTGCCGCGCGATCGC
Organism: Burkholderia sp. Bmkn7; assembly: GCF_041103175.1. Lineage (NCBI taxonomy): Bacteria > Pseudomonadati > Pseudomonadota > Betaproteobacteria > Burkholderiales > Burkholderiaceae > Burkholderia > Burkholderia sp. Bmkn7. Next base: position 3,403,276 of record NZ_JBGCUH010000002.1, read on the forward strand.
GAGGCCGAGCCCTGTGCCGCCCGTCTCCCGGTTGCGCGACGTCTCCACGCGCCGGAACGGCTCGAACACCGCGTCGAGCTGATCGTCCGGAATGCCGGGCCCGCGGTCGAGCACGGCGATCACCGCGCCGCCGTCCGGCGCGGCGTGCACGTCGATCTCGGCGGCGCCCGCGAACTTCAGCGCGTTGTCGACGAGGTTGCCGACGATGCGGCGCAGCGCCTTCGGCCGCGTGACGAGCGCGAGCGGCGCGCGGCTGTGCAGCGCGACGTCCTGCCCCGCATCCGTGTAATCGCACACGATGCTGTCGAGCAGCGCATCGAGATCGATGCGGCGCGCGGCCTCCTCGGTGCCGTGCAGCGTCCGCGCATACGCCACGCCCTCCTTCACCAGATGCTCCATCTCGAGCAGGTCCTGGCGCAGCTTCGCGCCCTGCGTGTCGTCGTCCATCACGTCGACCCGCAAGCGCATTCGCGTGATCGGCGTCTGCAGGTCGTGCGAGATCGACGCGAGGATCTGCATGCGCTCGGCCATGTACTGCGCGATGCGGTCCTGCATCGCGTTGAACGCCCGGGCGGCGCGCGCGACTTCCGACGGTCCGCCCTCGTTCAGCCGCTCGCCCTTCAGGTCGGGGCCGAGCGCATCGGCGGCCTGCGCGAGCTGCTTGAGCGGCCGCGTCGCGAGCCGCACCGCGAGCCAGCAGCACGCGGCCAGCACCGCGAGCTGCAGCAGGAGCACGACCGGCAGCCAGCCCGACAGCGGCACCGTCGACATCGGATGGATGTCGATCGTGAGCGGCGACCCGTCGGTCAGGCGCAGATGCACCTGCAGATGTTCGCGGTCGCCGGGAATCGCGTTCGCGGTCAGCGGATAGTCGCCGCCGATGCCGTCGGAAATCGACCGCTCGACGCGCGCCGACAGCCGCGCTTCCGGCGGCGTGCCGGTCTCGCCGGGCCCGAGGATGAACGCATAGCTGCGCCGCGCGAGGCGCGGCAGCCAGGCGGCCCGCTCGGCCGGCGGCAGGTGGTCGAGCAGCGCGACCGAGCTGGCGACCTCGCGCTCGATGTAGCCCATCATCAGGTTGGTGGTCGCCTGGTCGCGCTCGGTCACCGTGAGCCAGAACGACAGCGTCTGCGCGAGCGCGAGGCCCACGCACAGGATCAGCGCGAGCCGCGCGAACAGCGAGCGCGGCCAGTGCCACAACGTCAACGTGCGCGCGCTCATGGCGTACCGTCGACGGCGGTCACGGCCGACGAGAACACATAGCCCTCGTTGCGCAACGTCTTGATGTAGCGCGGCTCGCGCGCGCCGTCGCGAAGGCGCTGGCGCAACCGGCTCACGAGCAGGTCGATCGACCGGTCGAACGGGTCGGACTGGCGCCCCTGCGTGAGATTGAGCAACTGGTCGCGCGTCAGCACGCGCTGCGGGTTGTCGAGGAACACGCGCAAGAGCCGGTATTCGGCGCCGCTCAGCGCGACCAGCGTGCCGTCGGTATCGAGCAGGTGGCGTCCGGTCGTGTCGAGACGCCATTCGCCGAACGCGAGCATCGCGGCCGTTTCCGTCACCTGCATGCCGGGCGGCAGCATGCGCGCGCGCCGCAGCACCGAGCGGATTCGCGCGAGCAGTTCGCGCACCGCGAACGGCTTGGCGAGGTAGTCGTCGGCGCCCATCTCGAGGCCGATGATGCGGTCGGTTTCCTCGCCGCGCGCGGTCAGCATCAGCACGGGCACCGTCCGGAACTTGCCCGCGCGCAGGTCGCGGCACAGCGTGAGGCCGTCCTCGCCCGGCATCATCAGGTCGAGCACGATCAGGTCGGGCGCGCCGTCGTCCAGCACGTTGCGCATCTCGCGGCCGTTCGCGGCCAGCGATACGCGCATGCCGTTCTTCTCCAGATAATCCGCGATCAGTTCGCGGATCGCGCGATCGTCGTCGACGATCAGCACGTGGTCGATCTTGTCCATGGGTCGTTTCGGTATCGAGGTATCGATGATTCGATGAGTCGAGGCAGGCGATGTCCGCTTTTATACCGCACGGCGGGCACGCGTTTGTATCCCAATGTATCGCGCCGCCGTGACGACACACAACATTGCACACGCGCGGCTTGCCGGACACATCGCAGATACGTCGGCGCCGCCTAATGGGGCCTGTCGAAACCCGTCCGGCCGCCGCCTCCGAGCGGCGGCCTCCCGCTCAGGAGAACGCCATGCTGCCCCGACTCAAGACCGCCGCCCTCGTCATCGCCCTCGCCGCCACGGCCGGGCTCGCCGCGTTCGCCGGCACCCGCGACGAGGCGAGCATGCCGGCCTCGCAGGCCGGGACGGCGGCACCCGATTTCACGGGCATCGACCGCTGGCACAACAGCGCGCCGCTGACGCTCGGCCAGTTGCGCGGCAAGGTCGTGCTCGTCGATTTCTGGACGTACTCGTGCATCAACTGCATTCATACGATTCCGTACGTGAAGGAGTGGGACCGCAAGTATCGCGACCAGGGGCTCGTGGTGGTCGGCGTGCATACGCCCGAGTATCCGTTCGAGCGCGACGCGGGCAACGTCGCCGATGCGATCAGGCGCTTCGGCATCCGCTATCCGGTCGCGCAGGACAACCGCTACGACACATGGCGCGCGTACGGCAACCAGTACTGGCCCGCGCTCTACCTGATCGACGCGAGCGGAAAGGTCGTCTATACGCGCTATGGCGAAGGCGCGTACGACAAGACCGAGGCCGCGATTCGCGACGCGCTCGCGCAGGCGGGAGAAGGCACGAAGGGCGCGACGCGCACGCAATGACGGGCGCCGGTGCGCGGGCGTGGCACTCGCCCGAGCGCGCCGCCGGGGTCACGGCGTGCACGCCGCTTGCGCGTCACTCGCGTCACTCGCGTCATTCGCGTTTCGCGTCGGCCGCCGCGAGCATCGCCTCCCCGATCGCGAGGTTGCCCTCCGCGACCAGCGCTTCGCCCGCGCCGCGGATATCGGCTTCGTCCTTGTTCTGCCCGAGCTTGCGATTGCCGACGAGCCGCGTGATCTCGATCTGCAGCCCGACGATCGACTCCAGCATCCTGTCGATGTAGTCCTTCGGCGCGTCGCCCATCTTCCACGGCACCGGCTGCGACGCCTCGTGCGTGCGCGTCAGCCGCGCGACCACGCCGCGCACGAACTTCTCGTCGTCGCGCACCGTGATGCGGCCGTGCGCGTGCACGACCACGTAGTTCCAGGTCGGCACCTGCCGGTGCGCCACGTGCTTGCTCGGATACCAGGTCGGCGAGATGTAGGCGTCGCCCGCACGGAAGATCGCGAGCACCTCGTCGCCGTTCGCAACGTCCTGCCAGACCGGATTCGCGCGCGAGACGTGCGCATGCAGCTCGCCGAGCCCGCCGTCGTCGGGCAGCAGTTCGAACGGAATGTGGTTCGCGTCGAGCCCGTTCCTGCCGTGCGTGATCAGGCTGCCGAACGGATGCTGCACGATCAGCTCGCGCATCGCGTCGGGGTCGGGCTCGTTGAATTCGTCGGGGACGTACATGTCGGCTCCACGGTCATGCGGGGTTGGAAATGGCGCGGGCGCGAGCCCGTCACCCGCCGATTGTGACTTCAAACTGGTTTATGCTGTAGAGCCGGTTTGGAACAATTTAAGCAGACCAGAATCATGGCAAGAACGACCCGGATCGTCGAAATCCCGTCGCTCGGCGCGCTCGACCGTGCGGCCGGCGACCTGAGCCGCCAGCTCGCGCAGGCGCTGCGCGAAGCCGTGCGTCGCGGCGACGTCCGGCCGGGCGATGCGCTCCCGTCCACGCGGCTGCTCGCCACGTCGCTGCAGGTTGCCCGCGGCACCGTCGTCGATGCGTATGCGCAGCTCATCGCCGAAGGCTTTCTCGAATCGCGCGGCGGCGCGGGCACGCGGGTCGCGAACGCGCTCGCGGAACCGTCGCCCGGCCCCGAATCCGCGCCGCCTGCGCCACGACGGCGCGCGGCCCACGCCGGGCTGCCCGAGCCGGCCGCCGCCTTCGCGCGAATCGCCCGCGAATTCCGCCCGCTGCCGGCGATGCCGTTCGCGATCTCGGTACCGATCGGCCTCACCGCGCCCGACGACATCTGGCGCCGGCTCGGCAACCGCCTGCGCGCGCGCGGCGCCGGTGCGCCGTCCGGCTACGCCGATCCGCAAGGCGCGCTGCCGCTGCGCGAAGCGATCGCCGACTACGTGCGCCGTTCTCGCTCGGTGCGCTGCGAGGCCGGCCAGGTCGTGATCACGAGCGGCACGCAGCAGGGGCTGCACCTCGCGAGCCAGCTGCTGCTCGGCGCGAGCGACCGCGCGTGGGTCGAGAACCCGGCCTATCGCGGCATCACCGCGCTGCTCGAGAGCACCGGGCGACACGACGCGATGGTGCGCGTGCCGGTCGACGCCGACGGCCTCGACGTCGACGCCGGCATCCGTCTCGCGCCCGATGCGCGCGCCGCGTTCGTCACGCCGTCGCACCAGTATCCGCTCGGCATGCCGCTCAGCATGGCGCGGCGCAATGCGCTGCTCGCGTGGGCGCGTGCACGGCACGCATGGGTGGTCGAGGACGACTACGACAGCGAGCTGCGCTACGAAGGCTATCCGTTCCCGTCGCTGCAGGGTCTCGACCCCGATCGCGTGATCTACCTCGGCACGTTCAGCAAGATCCTGTTTCCGTCGCTGCGGCTCGGCTACGTGATCGCCCCCCACGATCTCGTGCCCGCGTTCTGCGGCGCGCGCGCACTGATGGATCGCCATGTGCCGACCGCCGACCAGCACGTGCTGGCCGCGTTCATCGCGGAAGGCCATCTCGACCGGCACATCCGCCGCGTGCGCGGCGTGTATGCGGAGCAGCGCGCGCTGCTGATCGACACGCTCGGTGCGCGGCTGCCGCGCGAACGCGCGTGGGTGCAGCCGGGCGATCAGGGGATGCACGTCGTGCTGTGGCTCGCAAGCGGCATCGACGATCTCGACGTGGTCGAGCGCGCCGCGCAAGCCGGCGTCGCGGTGCGCGCGGTGTCGCCGATGTTCGCGCCGGGCACGGCCCGCCCGGGGCTCGTGCTGGGCTTCGGCGGGTTCGGCCGCGCGCAGATGGAAGCGGCCGCGCAACGGCTCGCGGACGTCGTATCGTCAGCGGAATCGCGGCGGCGGGTGCCGCAAAAGGTTGTCGATGGGCAACAAACGTAATCGTCTGTAAATCCTGCAAGCAAACGGCCGTTTCAGCGGGCGTCGCACGTGGGTCGTTTGCTAGGATCGCGCCTCCTCCATCCGCGCTCCTGCCGCCTTGAACCGCTTCGTGCCGCTTCTTCGAGACGCGTGGCTCCGTTGCCGCGCCCGCGTCGCACCGCTGGCCGCCGCCAGCCGCGCGCGCATCCGTGTGCTGTGCGCCGGCGCATGGCATCGCCTGCGCCATCCGACGCGCCGCGGCGTCGCGCTGACGCTCGCCGCGATACCGATGGCCGGGCTGCTGGTGCTGCTCGCGTTCGTGCCGTTCACGCCGAGCATCGGCGACATCCGCAAGGCCCGCATCGACCGCCCCGCGCGCGTGCTGTCGGCCGACGGCCAGGTCATCGCCGAATTCCGGCCCGTCAACCGCGAATGGGTGCCGCTCAAGCAGATCTCGCCGCACATGGTCGACGCGCTGATCGCGACCGAGGATCACCGCTTCTACGCGCATCACGGCATCGACTGGCGCCGCACGCTCGCGGCCGGGCTGCATACGTTCTCGGGCAGCCGCCAGGGCGGCTCGACGATCACGCAGCAACTCGCGCGCAACCTGTACCCGGACGAAGTCGGCCGCGCACCGACGCTCACGCGCAAGGTGAAGGAGCTGATCACCGCGTTCAAGATCGAGACGGTGTACAGCAAGGACGAGATCCTCGAGACCTACCTGAACACCGTGCCGTTCCTGTACAACGCGTACGGCGTCGAGATGGCCGCGCGTACCTACTTCGGCAAATCGGCCGACCAGCTCGACATCGTCGAGAGCGCGACGCTCGTCGGGATGCTGAAGGGCAACAGCTACTACAACCCGGTGCTGAATCCGGAACGCGCGGTCCAGCGCCGCAACATCGTGCTCGCGCGGATGGCGGCGATGGGCATGCTGTCGCCGCGGCAGCTCGCGCAATTGCAGCGCCGGCCGCTGCGCGTCGACTTCGAGCCGCAGACCGCTCAGCCGGGCCCGGCTCCGCACTTCGCGGTGCAGCTGCGCAAGTGGCTGATCGCCTGGGCCGACCGCAACAACTACGACCTCTATTCCGACGGCCTCGTCGTGCGCACGACGCTCGATGCGCAACTGCAGGACATGGCGACGCAAGCGCTGACGCAGCAAACCGATCGCCTGCAGGCAGTCGCCGACAGCGCGTGGCGCGGCCCGTCCGGCTGCGGGCTGCGCAACGACCTGTTCCGCGGCTTCATCCGGCAGACGCCCGACTATCGCGACGCGCGCGCCGCAGGGCTCACCGATGTCGCCGCGCTGAAGCAGCTCGGCGCGAATCGCGCGTTCATGCATGCGTTGTGCGAACGCAAGACGCAGGTGCAGGCCGGCTTCGTCGCGATCGATCCGCGCAACGGCGCGATTCGCGCATGGGTCGGCAGCCCCGACTTCGGCAGCGAGCCGTTCGATCACGTGGTGCAGGCGCGGCGCCAGCCGGGTTCGACGTTCAAGCCGTTCGTCTATGGCGCCGCGTTCGCGGACGGCATGCGGCCGGGCGACACGTTCGTCGATCGCCCCGTCGCGATCCCGATCGGCACGCACGCGGTGTGGCGTCCGACCGATGCCGAGCCGCCGACCGACGCACCGATGACGCTGCGCGACGCGCTCGCGCTGTCGCGCAACCGCATCACCGCGCAGGTGATGCAGCGCGAAGGCGCGGCCAGGGTCGCGCAGCTCGCGCGCGCGATGGGCGTGCGCGAAAGCCCGCTCGACGCGGTGCCGTCGCTCGCGCTCGGCACGAGCCCCGTCACGCTGAAGGAAATGGTGTCCGCCTACGGGACGATCGCGAATCGGGGCGTATACGTCGCGCCGCAGATGATCACGCGCATCGAGGATCGCGACGGCAAGGTGCTCGCCGCATTCAACAGCGCACCGCCCGAACGCGCGTTGCCGGTGGCCGCCGCGCAGACGCTGGTCGACGTGATGCGCGGCGTCGTCGATTACGGAACCGGCGAGGACATCCGTTCGCGCTACGGAATCCGCGTCGACGTCGCGGGCAAGACCGGCACGACGCAGGACAACACGGACGGCTGGTTCATCCTGATGCATCCGCAACTGGTGGCCGGCGCGTGGGTCGGCTTCGACGACGGCAACGTGACGCTGCGCAGCGACTACTGGGGCGCGGGCGCGCACAGCGCGTTGCCGATCGTCGGGGCGTTCTACAATGCGGCACTGCGTACGCGCGCGATCGATCCGCGTGCGCAGTTCTCGCCCGACTTCCGGCCGCGCAGCGCACCGGCGCCGGCGCCGAAGCGGCGTCCGCACCCCGGCCTGTTCGACTGGCTGAGGTTCTTCCGCTGAACGTCGTGCCTGCATGCCACGCCGGCATGCACGCCAGCGGCCCCGGCTAGCGCCGCGTCGTCGTCGCGTGCCCGTCCGCGTACAGCCATACCGGCACGCCGTCGTCGCGCAACGCGGCGACCGGTTCGCCCATGCTCCAGTTCTGCGCGACCTCGGCACGACGGACGTACCACGGCATCAACGTCGTGTGCCCGGCAGCGGCATCGGGATCGTCGTCGAACAGCGCATCGTCGCCGATCCGCGTGTAACGCGCCGGATGCAGCACGGTGCCGTCCGCGCGAAACACCGTCGCCCGCACGTCGTCACCGCCCTCGTCCTGCACGCAGGCCAGCCAGCCGTGATCGGCACCCCAGAACAGGCCGGCCACGTCGTCGTAGCGCCCCTGCACGACCGTCGCGCCCGTCTCGAGATCGCAGATCGCAACCTTCACCGGCTCGCCCGGCAGCACGCCGATCGCGTACCGCGTGAACAGTTCGCCCGGCACGGCTTCTTCATCGGGCAACCACGGCAGCGCCCCCATGTTGACGAAATCGAACGGCGTCAGCACGTGGCCCTGCCCGTCGACGATCGCGCAACGCCCGTCGTCGCGCCGCACGACATGGCGGATCGCACCAAGCTCGGACAGCATGTCCGTCCGTTCGTCGTCGGTCAGCGTGGCGATTTCCGCGTAAAACGGCTCGACGACGACCCGGCCTTTCGCATCGACCAGGCCCACATGGCCGTTGCGTCGCGCGAGGAAGGCGCCGCATTCGGACGACCATTCGAGCGCGGTCCACTCGGGCGGCGCGCGCCATTGCCCGTCGCGCCCGATCAGCCCCCACTGCTCGCCTTCGGATACCGCCGCGACGGCGCCGTTCACGAATTCATGTGCATCGTCGAAGCGCGGCGGAATCACCCACGCGCCGTGCGTGTCGACGAAGCCCCAGCGGCCGTCCAGGCTCGCGGACGCAACCCCGCCGGTGAATTCGCCGAAATCGTCGAGCGACGGTTCGAGCACCCACGCGCCGTCCGTGCCCACGAGCCCGAACCGCTCGCCGACGCGCACGCACGCGACGTCGCCGCTGAAATCCCACACCGCGTCGAACGCCGGTTCGCGCACGATCCGCATCTCGTCGCCATCGCCGTCGACGTCGCCATCGGCGAACAGCAGGCCGACCTTCCCGTCGCGCGCGGCCCACAGCAACCGGCGATCGCGCGCGCCGCTCGTCCACAGATTCGTCCACTCGGGCGGCACGATCACGTGCCACGCGTCGCCGACTTCCCGCCGCACGCCCCACAGGCCGTTGCGCGCGCGAAAGCTGAACGTGCCGTAGCCGAGCCAGTTGCCGTGCACTTCGCCGGCGTCGAACATCTCGGCAAACGCCACGCCGCGCGGCGGCTCCTGTCGCTGGAAATAGTAATGCGACACGCCGCCGAACCCGAAGCCCCACGCCCAGTCGCGCCAGTCGGCGGGCGTATCGATCTCGAGCACGTCGCGCACGCCGCGCACGTCGCGGAAATCCATGCAGTTCGCGACCCGCCACCACAGGCGCGTGCAGTTGTCGCGTTCCTCGCGGATGAATTCATCCGGATCGCCGCCGTCGAGCCATGACAGTTCGTCGAGATTCGCGGACAGCCGCGGTGCGCCGTGCGCATCGCCGAACGCATCGATCGACTCGCCGAGGTGACGCACGAGCGCATCGAACTGGCGCGCGAGCGCCGGATCGTCGCCGGGCAGCGGATACGCGACGACGAACGACGCGAGCCGGCTGAGTCGCGCATGCGCCGCGCGTGCATCGCTCACGAGGTTCGGCGTGCCGGCGTCGCCGAACACGCGCTGATCCGTTATCGCGTCGCCTGCGCCGCCGTCGGCGAGCAGCACGCGCCACAGCAGCGGAAAGTGATTGTTGGATTCCGCGAACTCGATCGTTCGCGCGTCGTCGCCGTCACCGGCCTGGAGATAAAGCCATGATCGATTGCCCATCGGAAGGGTCGCCCTCGTCGTCGTGTCGTTGTGTCGTCGTGTATCGCGGGACGTCGGCTCGTACGCCGTCAGCGTGCCGCGGCCGGCGGCGAATCGCCGCGGCGCGCAACCCGATACAGCTCGATACCGTCGACCTGGAAGCCCTGTACCCTGCGCAGCAGGACGCCCGTGGTCGAATGCTTCGTGGTGAAGCTGTTGCCCGTGATCGACGTGACCTGATACGGCGAGCCGATCGGCATCTTGATCAGTTCGCCGCCCGGCACCTCGAGCACACAGGCGCCCGGCGGCGCCTTGTCAGGGCCGTCGGTTTCCAGCTCGGCTTCCTGCGTCGGTGCCGTTTCGGCACTCCACTGGCCGGCGTCGCGCCCGCGCAGCACGATCTTGCCGCCCACTTTCTCGACGCGCAGCGTCGCCGGCTTGCCGGCGGCCGGCGCGTAATCGCCGAGCAGCCCGTCGCAGGCACTGCCGGCTCGCGCGGACATCGAGACGAACAACATCAGACAGAAAACAGGAATGCGCACGGCGGCCCTCTCAGGATTCGAATTATTGTCGGAATGCCGGCGCGAGCGCGCACGGCGGCAGCGACACGACCGGGTGCCGCCGTGCGCCAATATAGCGAACGCGACCGACGTACGCCAGCCCGCAAGGCTGGCAGGTCGCGCCAGGCGATGCGAAGCCATGGCGGGATGCGTGCGCGGCATCGCGCCTGAACGATGCGCCGCCTTAGTCCACCTGGACGAAGCGGCGCGGCCCCGCACCGCGCACCATCGCCGTCATCGTCCATCGATGCCGGAGGCCGCATGACCGCAAGCGCTGTCGAGATCGCGAACCTGCTGTACCGCTACGCGGCGTTGCTCGACGCGGGCGACCTGCCGGGCATGGCGGCGCTGTTCCGGCACGCGCGGATCAAGGTCGCGGAAGATGCGCCGACGATCGGCGCCGATGAATTGCTCGCGCTGTTCGACGCGCGCGTGAAACGCTACCCGTGCGGCACGCCGCGAACGAAGCATGTGATCACGAATCCGGTCATCGAGATCGACGAAACCGCGCAGCGCGCGACGGCTCGCTCGTACTACACGGTGCTGCAGGCCACCGAAGGCTTTCCGCTGCAGCCGATCGCGGCGGGCCGCTATCACGACGCGTTCGAGCGCGTCGACGGCGCGTGGCGTTTCGCGTTTCGCGACTACACGCTGTGCGATCTCGCGGGCGACCTGCGTTTCCACCTGAACGAAGTACCGGCCGGCTGACGCGCCGGCCGGCCGATATGGCAGGCAATGCGCTCAACCGGCCGCGAGCGTCGCGGCCAGCGTATCGAACTCCGGCACCCACGCCGCACGCCACCCGGCCTTCGTCGCATCGTCGACCCACGCGCCGTCGATCCCGTTCAGCATGAATTGCTTGAGATCGGCGAGCGTAAAGCCGAAATGGCTGAACATCAGCTCCCACGCCTCCGACGGGTTGACCTTGTGCAGCGTCGGATCGTCCGTGTTCGGGTGGATCTTCAGCCCGAGGCCCGGCATCTTGCGCATCGGATGCCGTTCCGCCCATTGCTCCGGCGGCAGCGTGCGCAGGTAGTACGAATTCGTCGGCACGACGGTGAAGACGATCCCGCGTTCCGCGTAGCGCGCGCACAGCTCGGGGTTGTCGACGATCGTATAGCCGTGATCGACGCGATCGACCTGCAGCAGGTCGACGGCCGTCTCGACGTTGCGCCACGGCATCCCGAACTCGCCCGCATGCGCGGTCGTGCGGAAGCCGGCCGCGCGCGCATTTCGGTAAGCCTTCCAGAACAACTCCGGCGGCCGGTCGTTCTCGCGATAGTCGATCCCGAGCCCCGCCACCTCGTCCGCGCGATTCGCCTTCATCCATTCGACGATCGCCACGGCCTCGTCCGGATCCTGCTCGCGGTCGATGCTCGGGATCAGGCGCGCGCCGATTCCGAAATCGCGCGCGGCGTCGCGGATCGCCGTCACGATCGCGGCCTGCGCGTCCGCATACGCGATCCCCGACACCCGCACCGTGCCCGTCGGATTCCAGAAGCATTCCGCATGCCGCACGTTGTGCGCGGCCGCATCCTCCAGATACTCGTAAGCGATGCGCCGCAGGTCGTCGGGCCGCGTGAGCAGATACTTGTCGAGCGCGCGCAGCACGTGCAGCACGCCGACCGGCTTCTCGCCGCGCGCATAAAACGCGTCGATCTCCGCGCGCTCGATCGGCGCGCCGCTGCGTTCCGCGAGCGCGACGAACGTGTCGTGCCGCACCGCGCCGAGCAGGTGGCAATGCAGCTCGACCTTCGGCAGCGCGTGGAAGAAGGCCCGATGGGCCGGCGTGATCTCGATGCCCGTGCGCGCGGCCGGGACGTTACCTGGTGTTGCCTTCATTGCAGTCTCGTTTTGGGTAGTGCCGATACGTCGCGAAAGCCGTCTCTCAGTGCGGCTTCACGACGGTCCAGAAGTAATAGCCGATCGGCAGCGCGAGCACGACGAGCCCCCACGACACGTCGCGCCGGCGGCCGGCCAGCAGCTTGACGAGCACGTAGCACAGCAGCCCGCCCGCGATGCCGGTGCCGAAACTGTTCGACATCAGCGTGAGCAGCACCATCGACATCACGGGCAGCGCATCGGTGAAGTCGTCGAAATGCGTATGGCGGATCGTTGCGAACATCGACAGCCCGATCAGGATCAGCGCCGGCGCGGTCGCCTCTTTCGGGATCGCGAGCGCGACCGGCACGAACAGCAGCATCGCGGCGAACAGCACGGCCGCGGCCAGCGACGACAGCCCGCTGCGGCCGCCGGCCTCGACGCCTGCCGCCGATTCGATCAGCGCGGTCAGCGCGGGAATGCCGAACACGGGCCCGATCGTCGCCGCGAGCGAATCGACGAGGAACGGCCGGTTGATGTTCGGCAGGTTGCCCTGTTCGTCGAGCAGGTTCGCCTTCGCGCCGACCGCGAGCGCGGTGCCGAGCGTCGAGAAGAATTCCGCCGCGAAGAACGCGAACAGGTACGGCGCGACCGCGAGGCTCAACGCGCTGCCGATGTCGAGCTTGAACGCGATCGGCGCGATGCTGTGCGGCAGCGACACGAACGACGCGGGCAGATGCGTGACGCCGAGCGGCACGCCCGCCGCTGCCGCGACGAGGATCGCGATCAGGATCGCGCCGGGCACCTTGCGTGCCTGCAGCACGATCGCGACCGCCAGGCCGATCAGCGCGACGAGCGCACCCGGCCGCGAGAAATCGCCGAGCGCGAACGCGTTGGTCTTCGCGTTCGCGACGACCATCCCCGCATTGCGCAACCCGAGCATCGTCACGAACAGCCCGATCGACGCGCCGAGCCCGAGCTTGATCTGCACCGGTATCAGCTTCATCACGACGCCGCGCGCACCGAGAATCGTCAGCAGGAGGAACAGGATGCCCGACACGCACGCGATGCCGAGACCCGTCTGCCAGCCCACATGCTCCGTCGTCGCGAGCGTCACGCCGATGATCACCGAGCCGCCGATGCCGGGGCCGACCAAGAACGGCAGGTTCGCGTAGAGCCCCATCAGCGTCGTGAACAGCACGAACACGACGATCGTCGCGGTCGTCGCCGCGCCGCGCTCCATGCCGCCCGTCGCGAGCAGCGACGGGATCACGACGAGCAGGTACGCGGCCGCGAGAAACGACGTGACGCCCGCGATCGTCTCGGTGCGCACGCTCGTGCCGCGCGCGGCGAGCGCGAAGCGGCGTTCGAGCCAGTTGGCCGGCGCGCGCGCCGGCATCGTGTCAGTCGCTGACATGGTGGTTCTCCTGTGATTCCGAATATTGTCCTGTGTCGATGCACGCAGCGCGGTCTTATACTGCCGCGTACCGCACCCCGACCGTTATTGCCCGATGTCGTCCGACCGCTCGTCGCTGCTGCCCGCGCTCACGCTGCGGCAGGTTCAGCACTTCGTCGTGCTCGCCCACGCACGCAGCTTCACGCAGGCCGCGCAGGCGCTGTCGCTCACGCAGCCCGCGCTCACCGCGTCGATCCGCCAGATCGAGTTCCTGCTCGGCGGGCGCCTGTTCGCGCGTTCCGCGCACCGGCTCACGCTCACCACCGCGGGCGAAGCCGTGCTGCCGCTCGCCGAACGCCTGCTCAACCAGGCACGCGGCACCTTCGACGACATGACGCGGCTCATCGGCGAACGCATCCAGACCGTGCGTATCGCGTTCATCCCGTCGGTCGCCGGCCGCCTGCTGCCCGCGCTCAACGCACTGCGCGACGCCCACCCGACGCTGCGCTTCACGCTCACCGACCTGCCCAACAGCGCACTCGTCGAAGCCGTGCGCGACAGCGTCGCGGATCTTGGCATCGGCGTACGCGAACCCGACAGCGACGACGGCACGCTGCGCTACCGGCAGCTGTTCGAGGACGAGATCGTGATCGTCGTGCGGCACGACGATCCGCTCGCCCGCGCGAAAAGCGTCACGTGGGCGAAGCTCGTCGATCGCGAGCTCGCGGTGTTCGTGCGCGGCAGCGTCAGCGAATCGCTGCATCGCACCGGCGGCGCCGAGAAGCTGCGCCTGAACGTCACCTACCGGATGGAATACACCGAGCCGCTCTACGCGCTCGCGCGCAACGGCCTCGCGACCGCCGTGCTGCCGAGCCTCTATACGATGCATCTGCACGATCCCGAACTCGTTGCGCTGCGCGTCGACAAGCCGCGCGTCACGCGCGCGATCTCGCTGATCTCGCTCGCCGGCGACGATCGCGGCCCGCACGTGCGTACATGCCGCGAGTGGATTGCGAAGCACATCTGATTACGTCGGCCGAGTGCGGTTCGCGGTTCGCCGTTCGCCGCACGAGCGCCCGCGCTCAGGGCAGCTTCGCGATACGCTCGACGAGCGTCGCGTAGAAGCGGTCCGCGTCGACCTCGTTGATCCACATCGCGTTCGCCGCGCGGCCGCTGCGCCCGTTCCAGTCGACGACGGTCTCGCCGAGCGTCCACTGTCCCGTCGTCTCGACCATCACGTTGACCTTGCGCCCGCCGAACAGCGTCGGATCGACGAGGTAGCCGACCGCGGTCGGGTCGTACATCGGCGCGTCTTCAGCGCCGCGCCGCTTCTTGTTGTACGCGAGTTCGGCATCCATGATGTCCGCGACGATCGCGCCGCAGCGGTTGCCGAGCGCACGGAACGGTGCGACGCGCGCCGGCGTGATCGGCGCCTTCACCGCGACATCGCGCGGCAGCACGACGATCGGCACGCCGCTGCCGAACACGACTTCGGCCGCCTGCGGATCGACGTAGATATTGAACTCGGCGGCCGGCGTGATGTTGCCGCGCTCGAAGAACGCGCCGCCCATCAGCACGATCTCGCGCAGCGCACCGCGAATCTGCGGCGCCTCGACCAGCGCGGTCGCGACGTTCGTCAGCGGGCCGAGCGCGCACAGCGTCACGCTGTTCGGCGCCGCTCGGCTCAGCGTATCGACGAGGTACGACACCGCGTGGCCTGCCGCGAGCGGCGCGCGCGGCTCGTGCAGTTCGACGCCTTCCAACCCCGTCTTGCCATGCACGTTCGCGGCCGTCACGAGCTCGCGCACGAGCGGCCGCGGACAGCCCGCGTAGACCGGCAGCGTCTTCGTGCGGCCGGCCCAGTCGCGGATGATCCGCGCATTGCGTTCGGTCAGGTCGAGCGGCACGTTGCCCGCGACGGCGGTCAGCGCGCGCACGTCGAGGCGGTCCTGCGCGCCCAGCGCGAACAGGATCGCGATGGCGTCGTCCTGCCCCGGGTCGGTATCGATGATCACCGTGCAGCGCGCGGCATCGCCGCCGGCGGCGAACGCGCCCGTTTCGGGCAGCAGCGCAGTGCCGGCCAGCGCGGCGGACAGTTTCAGGAAGGTGCGGCGGGATGCGATCGGATGGGTCATGGTCGGGCGCTCAGAAAACGTGCCGGACGCCGAGCGTCGCCATCATCTGACGCGTGCCGGTCGAGCGCGCATACGCGAAGATCTGCGCATGGTCCGCGTCGCCGGCCGCCTGCTGCGCGATCACCGTCAGCGCGACGTCGGTGCGTTTCGACAGGTAATAATCGGCCTGCAGGTTCACCTGATGCCATTTCGGCCGCTTGTCGATCACGTCGTACTTGCCGTTCGTGAACGCATACGCGGCGCCGAGAAAGAGCTGCGGTGTCATCGTGTAGACGACGTTCACGCCGAGGTTCTGCAGGTGCAGGTGCGAATTGTCGAGGTAATCGTAGCGCACGTCGGTAAACATCGCGGCGAACTGCGCGCGGCCGATCGTGTAGAAACCGCCGGTGCCCGCGATCCGCTGCCGGCTGGCGTAAGCCGCGGGCGTCATCGCGCTCTTGCTGAAGATCAGCAGCGGCGACGCGTAGTCGTTCGCGATCGCGCCGTCCTGGTTCGTCGCGCTGTAAGGGTGGTTGTACTGCGCGTAGACCACGCTCCAGCGCAGCGGGCCCCGCTCGTAGCCGAGCCCGAAGCTGTAGGCGCTGTTGTTCGCGAAACCCGTCGCGTTGCTGAAGCCGTACAGCGCGGTGAATTTCAGGCCGTGGTACACCGGGCTCACGTACTTCACCGAGTTCTGCACGCGGATGTCGTTGTAGCCGTTGTCGTTGTCGCCGATGTTCACGCCGTTGCTCGCGATGATCACCGGCCCGATGTAGTCGTGGATCGCGTCGTACTGGCGGCCGAACGTCAGCGAGCCGTAGGTGCGGTCGGCAAGGCCGACATAGGCCATCCGCCCGAACTCGCGGCCGTTCTGCGCGGCCGTGCCCGTCATCACGTTGAAGCCGTTCTCCAGCTGGAAGATCGCGGACAGCCCCTGCCCGAGATCCTCCTTGCCCTTCAGCCCCCAGCGCGGGTTCTGGTTCGTGCCGGACAACGCCTGCCACGCGTTCTTGCCGCCCTGGTTGGTCGCGAACCCGACACCGGCCGAGATGAGACCGTACAGCGTGATGCTGCTTTGCGCACAGGCATGCGTCGCGAAGGCGCCGAGCATCGCGAGCGGGGCGAGCTTGTAGAGAGTTTTCATGCGGGTCGTGTGATCGGTGGTGGTCCAGGCGCGGCAGGGTTCCGCGAAACTGGCCTCGACTATACGAACCCGGATCGGATAATAAAAGTTTGCTTTTCTTATGTATCAATAAAACGGATTTATTCTCATCCTGGCATCGCCTGCAGCCGTCAGCCCCGCGAACCGGCGGTCAATCCGCCGTGTCGCCGCCCTTCGGCACCTTCGACCACGCGTTGCGCCCCGGCATTGGCGCCCAGGCCGGGCGCGTCTTGCGTGCGCTGTCGACCACGACCAGATAACGGCCCGCGATCGGCGTGACGTCGCGGTCGCGACGCAGCACCCACAACGACTTGCCGGCCTCGACACGCGCCTGGTAATCGTCGTCGAGCAGGCCGTGACGATCGAAGAACGTGTTCAGCGACGCGGGAATCCGCACGCAGCCCTTCGAGTGCCGGATACCGAGCAGCGCTTCGAGCCGGTCGGGATCGGTCGCATGCATCTGGAAGCGCATCGGCGACACGCCGCCCTTGCCCCAGCCGCGCTCGCCGTCCACCCAGCCGAAGTCGTAGATGCGCATGTCGCGGCGGCCGTAGCCGCGAATGCCGTTCTCGTTCGTCGTGCCTTCCGCGCGGAAATCCATGTTGTCGGGCGAGTGATGGAACACGCCGAGCGGCGTCACGAAATGGTCGTACTTGCCCGGCAACCCGGTGCCGACCGGCGAAGCGCCGATCATCAGCCACGCGTTGGCCGGCGTTGCACGGAAGTAGATGAAGAGCGCCTGCACGTTCGGCGCGCGGTCGACCATCGCGACGTATTCGCCGGCGAGGTCGCCGAGTTCCGCATCGGCGAGCGCCTCCTGGAGCCGCTGGCCGTAGGCGCGCTGCTCGCTTGCGGGCACGTTCAGGCGCCGCGTGACTTCCTGCGTGAAGCGCTTGCGCATGTCGACCGCGCGCGCCGTCGCATTTTTTGCTTCTTCTGCCGATAGCGGCGGATGCCGGCGTGGCGGTGTCGGCGCGGGTGCTTCGGCCTCGCTCGCGGCGGTGGCGGAAGCGGCGGACGCGGGCGCAGCGACGGAAGCGGCTGACGCGACGTCGGCAGCGGAAGTGCCGGAAGCAGTCGATGCACCCGATGCCGCGCTGGCAGGCTCCGCATGACGCTCGTGCGACGCGGCTGACGCGGGCTGTACGGCCGACGCCCCCGACGACGCATGCGCAGGCGAGCCTCGTTGCGCATGAGACACCGCCGACGCGGGCGGCGCAACTGATGAGGATGACGGAGCAACGGACGACGAAGGGTCGGACGCGGCAAACGCAGGCGGCCCGACAAGCACGGGAACGATCAGGGCAACAGCGAGCGACACATACGCGGCGACTGTGCGGGTACGGCAACGCGACTTCGAAATGGGCCGCGTCAGGCTGAAAAGCATCATACGTTCGAAGCCATCGGCCGATCCGGCCGCCGCATGCTGCAGTTGCGGGCGGCGCATCTTCCGCGCGAGCCATCGACACGTCCGGCGCATCGTGTGCGCCCGGCGCCGACGCCTCTTCGCGGCGGAGCCGTTCGCCGATGCAACGCGTACGGTCCGATGGCGGCTAATGAGTCGTCAGGCCCTTCATTCTACGCGTCCGCGCAGGAATCTTCAGCGATACAAGCCGCAGTTTTACGGGGATTTTCGCTTCGTCACGCTTTGTTTCAACTCGTTGCCGCACGCATCTTTCGATGCATGGCAATCTCGTTGGTTGCACATTCGAGTCCGACAAAGGGCGCTGCTTTTTCGCCGCGGTGCGATGGCTTCGCCAAATCGATTCGGAAACCGGATCATTCCCGGCAAGCCGTACGCACCGGCCGCGCAGTGCGATGCCATCGCGTGGCACGCATGCAGCACGAACCGTGCGACACGCGTGCACGATCACCGGTCACTTCGAGATGGTTTCGAGCGCGATGCCCTTCGTGCGCGGCCCCATGAGCCCGATCGCGGCCATCACGATCACCATCGCGCCCGCGATGAATGCGAACACGCCGAAGGTGCCGAAGCCCTTCAGCACGGCCGCGATCACGAACGACGAGAAGATCGCCGAGAAGCGGCTCCACGAATAGACGAAGCCGACGGCCCGTGCGCGGATCGACGTCGGGAACAGCTCGGCCTGATATGCGTGGAAGCTGTACGACATGATGTTGCTGGCGAGCGTGAGGCCGATGCCGAGCACGATCAGGAATGCGCCGACCGTCGTCTGGCTGAACAGCAGCCCGCAGACGACGATCGCCGCCGCCATCGCGACGATCACCGACTTGCGCTCGAAGCGGTCGGCGATCACGAGGCCGATCAGCGGACCGACCGGTGCGGCGAGCGCGATCACGCTCGAATACATCAGGCTCGACGTGATCGTGATGCCCTGCTTGATCAGCAGCGTCGGCACCCAGTTCGCGAAGCCGTAGAAGCCGACCGTCTGGAACACGTTGAAGATCGTCATCATGATCGTGCGGTTGCGATACGGCTGCACCCACATGTCGCGGAAGCTGCCGCGCGGCGGCACGGGTTCGGCGGGCGCCGGCGGCGGCAGCGGCCGCCCGTATTCGGCTTCGACCTTCGCCTCGAGCGCACGCATGATGCGGTCGGCTTCGTCGACCCGGCCCTGCTGCGCAAGCCAGCGCGGGCTTTCCGGCAATTCGCGGCGAATCCACCAAACGAACAGCGCGCCATGCGCGCCGATCAGCACGACCCAGCGCCAGCCATCGAGGCCGAACGGCGCGTGCGGCACGAGCAGGTAGGCGAGGAACGCGACCACCGGCACCGCGACGAACCCGACCGCCTGCTCGCACGCGAATGCGCGGCCGCGGATCTGCTTCGGCACGAGTTCGGAGATGTACGTGCCGATCGTGACCATCTCGACGCCGAGGCCGAGGCCGACGACGAAGCGCCAGAAGTTCAGCCCGGCCGCGGTGTCCTGGAACGCCATCACGACGTTGGCGGCCGTGTACCACAGCAGCGACCACGTGAAGATCGCGCGGCGGCCGAAGCGGTCGGCGAGGAAGCCGCATGCGATCGTGCCGATGAAGAGCCCGGAGAACAGCGCGGCGATGAAGCTCGCGACGCCCGTGGTGCCGAACAGGCCGTGTGTCGTCGCGGACAGGATGCCGCTTTTCACGAGGCCGGGCGCGACGTAGCCGCTGTACAGCAGGTCGTAGAGCTCGAAGAAGAAGCCGAGGCTCAGCAGGACGACGAGCTTCCAGACGGTACGCGTCGGCGGCAGGCGGTCGAGGCGGGCCGAGATGGAGCCGGGGTCGACGGGAGGGGATTGGGCGGGTGCCTGCGAAAGGCTGTCCGTTGAGGCCATCTTGGGCACGTCTCCTGTTCGTGTCGTGTTGTTGTCCGGCGACCTTCGAGCCGCCGTCGGGCGAATCGCTGCATTGTACCGGCACGTCCGTCCGACGCGAGCGCACCCCGGCCCCGATATCCGGCGCGCGACGACGGGCCGGCTGCACGCCGTACGTCGAACCGATTCGGGTGCCTCACTTTTGCGCTGACCAACGTGTAACTTTCGTAACCGTCTGTCGGGTGCGGAAAACGCGCAGGAACGGCGACCCGGCGACGCATCGCGGCGGGATAGGCCCCACCGTCCGGGCCTGATGCGCCGTTTCACCCGGCCGCACGCCGCCGGAACCGCCACAAAGGGGGTACGCAATCAGTACAACCACGCGTTCCACACCCCGGTAACATGCTACCGGGCCAACCACCGGCTTCCGGGCACCTTTCGGCGCCCGGCATTGTCGGCAAATCGTAAGCATTCCATGTCCATACAACGACTATCCACGTACGCTCGCCGGATCGCGCTGATCGCGTTGCTGCAGTTCGCGGCGATCGCAACCGCGTCGGCGTTTCCGGAGGCCGCTTCCGCCCCGGGCGCAAGCGGCGTCGGCGCGCCCGTGCCCGCCATCTCGCTGAACGACGCCGTCGCGCAGCTCAAGCAGATGCAGGTCGAGCTCGACCGCATCAAGCAGCAGACGTCGACCGCGTCGAGCAGCAAGGAGCTGGACGCGCTCGACGACTCGGCGCAGGAGCTGAGCACCGACGTCGTGAAACTGCAAAGCGATCTCACGCCGCAACGCGCGCAGATTCAGGCACAGCTCGACGTGCT
This sequence comes from Burkholderia sp. Bmkn7, assembly GCF_041103175.1. Taxonomy (NCBI): domain Bacteria; kingdom Pseudomonadati; phylum Pseudomonadota; class Betaproteobacteria; order Burkholderiales; family Burkholderiaceae; genus Burkholderia; species Burkholderia sp. Bmkn7. The sequence continues at coordinate 3,423,868 of NZ_JBGCUH010000002.1, forward strand.
CGGGCCGCCGCCCGCCGAGGGCGCCGCGCCCGAAACGGCAGCCGTCGCGAAACAACGGGCCACGCTCGACGCGCGCAAGACGCAGCTCGATGCGGCGCTGAAGCAGGCCGCCGACCAGAAGACCAACCTCACGAACCTCGCCGAACAGTTCGCGAAGCTGCATCGCGGCCTGCTGAAGAACCAGCTCGCGTTCCGTTCGGGCGGCATTTTCAGCGCGCAGTTCTGGCTGCCGCTGTTCCATCTGTCGCCGGACGATACCCAGCGGCTCGGAGACTTCAACGAAGAAATCCGCGACATGCTGCGCTCGTCGTGGGTGTCCGGACAAAAGGCGATCACCGCGCTGCTGCTGATTGCCGCGATCGCAGCCTGGCTCGGCGGCCGCCGGCTCCTCGAGCGCGGGCTCGCCTGGTTCTGCGTGAACCGCCTGCCGGCCACCCGCTTGCGCCGCAGCGCGCTGGCGTTGTCCATCGCACTGTCGACCCTGCTGGCCACCGCCGTTGCCGTTCAGATCCTTTACCTCGCCGTCGCGCGCCGTTACGACCTCACGCCGGGGCTGACCGATCTGTGGGACCAGTTCGCGAAGCTCGCCGCGACCTGCGCACTGATCGCCGGGCTCGGCCGCGCACTGCTCTGCACGAAGCATCCGTCGTGGCGCCTCCCCGCGCTCGCCGATCCCGTCGCGCTCGCGATGAAGCCGTTCCCCGGCATCCTGGCCGCGCTGCTGCTCGTGTCCGGCACGCTCGAATCGATCAACCGGATCGTCGACACCAGCCTGTCGGTCACGCTGTTCGGTCGCGGCATCGTGTCGCTCGTCGTCACGCTGACGGTCGGCGCGTCGCTGTTGCGCGCCAACCGCGCGCGCGCCGCGCTCGCGGCGGCAGGCGAGGCGCCCGAACAGCGCTCGACGCTCGCCGGGCTGATCCATGCCGGCGTCACGCTCGCGATCGTCGCATCGTTGATCGCACTCCTGATCGGTTACGTCACGGTTGCACGCTTCATCACGTACGAACTCGTGTGGTTCGAGATCGTGCTGTGCACGACCTACATCCTGATCCAGCTGACGCGCGACGCGAGCGAAAGCCTGTTCTCGTCGAGCCTGTCGACGGGGCAGCAGATCAAGCACCTGTTCGCGCTCGAGGACCGCCACCTCGACCAGGCGCGCACGGTGCTGTCCGGCTTCGGAACGAGCCTGCTGATGCTGATCGCGGCCATCGCGCTGGTGACGGGCGGCTTCGGCACGACCCCGGGCGACCTGCTCGACAGCGCGGTCGCGATGATCGGCAGCCAGCGGCTGCAGAGCCTGAACATCATGCCCGACCGGATCCTGAACGCGGTAATCGGGTTCGCGATCGGCTTCTACCTGTTGCGCTCGCTGCGACGCTGGCTCGACAGCGAGTTCATGCCCGCGCTCGGCATGGATACCGGGATGCGCGTGTCGCTGATCACGCTGTTCACCAACGTCGGCTATGTACTGCTGGTGCTGATGACGCTCGGGCTGCTCGGCGTGCGGTGGAACAACCTCGCGTGGATCGTCAGCGCGTTGTCGGTGGGTATCGGCTTCGGCCTGCAGGAGATCGTGAAGAACTTCGTGTCGGGGCTGATCCTGCTGACCGAGCGCCCGGTGAAGGTCGGCGACATGGTCAGCATCGCGGGCGTCGAAGGCGACATCCGCCGCATCAACGTCCGCGCGACCGAGATCCAGCTCAGCGACCGCTCGACCGTGATCGTGCCGAACTCGCAGCTGATCTCGCAGAACGTGCGCAACGTGACGATGGGCAACAGCACGCAGGGCGTCGCGACGCTGGTGCTGACGTTCCCGCTGAACACCGATCCCGAGCAGGTGCGCGACCTGCTGCTCGACGCGTACCGCGAGCACCAGGCGATCCTCGAGAAGCCCGCGCCGTCGGTCACGTTCAGCCAGCTCACGCCGGACGGGATCACGCTGAGCGTGACGGGCTACGTGTCGAGCCCGCGGATCGCGAGTTCGACGAAGAGCGATCTGCTGTTCGAGATCCTCAAGCAGTTGCGCGCGGCGGGGATCACGCTGTCGAGCCCGCAGATGCTGGTCGTGCAGAACATGCCGGCGGCGGAGAATTGAACAAAGACGGTCGGTCGCGTACTGCTGCTCTCGCGCCGACCGTCTCCAGTACTACCGAAATGCCCACCGTCCGATGACGCCGGCGCTGGCAAACAGCCGAAGCCGTGCCGCCTCCCACTCAGCCAGCGTTCGCACCCGTTCCTGGCGGGCATCGGAAAGGGCCGCTTGTGCCGACAGCAGTTCCAGAATATCTCCTGCGCCGAACGCGTAACGATTGCGCGCCGACGTCAGCGCCGCTTCTGCGGCAGCCAGCAAGCGTGCAGACGCATCCAGGTTGCCCGCCGTCGTCTCCGCGTCGGCATGGGCCTTCAGCACGTCACGCAGAATCTGCTGCTGCGTATCGAGAAGCTGTACCTGTGCCAGTTCGCTTTGAGCCTGCGCGCCGCGAATCCGATACGTGCGAGAAAAGCCGTCAAAAAACGGAATCGTCAAAGTCAGACCGATGCTCGTCTGCGTCGCCCGCACTGACTGCAGTCCCTGATTCGGGTAACCGTTTCGCGACAGCGTACCGCTTAGATCGAGGGTCGGCATTCCGTCGGATCGCACGGCCGTGACCTTCGCTTGCGCAGCCTTCCATTTGGCCCGCGCTGCCCGGATCTCGGGGTGCGAACCTTCGGCCGTGCGAAGCCAGTCGCTTAGCTGGCGCTCCGCGTCCAGCGCAACCGGTGCGACCGCCTCTTCGACTTCGACCCGCGTGCCGACGGGCAGACCGGTCGCAAAGACCAGTTCGGCGCGGGCCCGAGCCACCTCCCCGCCAGCTCGCCGCGCAGCGAGCAATGCCTTGGCTAACGCCGTTTCCGCCTGCAATACGTCTGCTCGGGATGCTACGCCCAAGGCCAGCCGCTTGCGCGACGCACGCAGCGTCGATTCCGCCAAGGTCGCTGACTCGGTACGCGCTGCAAACGCCGCTTGAGCATTCTGGACATCGAAATAGCTTCCGATGACATCCACGACCGCCTTTTGCATCGCTGCGTCGTGGCCCGCCAACGCTGCCGTCAGCAGTTGTTGCGCCGCCGCGCCGTTTGCAGCTCGCCCGCCAAAATCGAGTAGCCGCCAGTTCAACGTCGCGTTCGACGTTCGACCGACGCCGCGCGTATTCATCGATGGTGCATCGGAATACCGGTTATAAGTCGTCAATTGGCTGATCGCCCCGTTGACGGTGGGGAGCCATGCCGATCTGGCTTCACCCACCGCAGCGGCCTGGATCTTGATCGACGCCCACGCCGCTCGAATACGGGGGTTGTGACATAGCGCAAGATCAACCGCATCACCAAGCGTCAGCGGCTTCGCCGGGCCAGTCGACGAAGCGCATACAACTGCCATGTCATCGCCCGGCAATCGCTGCCCCGCATCCAGCACCGATAGACGGGTCAGCAACGGATCGGCCAGGGCATCCGGAATCCCGCGTGTTTCGGCATTGCAGGCAATTGAAACCAACATCAGGCCGAAGATCCACGGACACACGCCATCTTTCAAGCTCCTAGCGCTCACGCAAACTCTCCCGCGCATGCTGCAGCACCGGCGACAGCACGTACTCGATCACCCGCCGCGTACCGGTTCTGATCTCGGCACTACCCGACATACCCGGCGACAGTGCGACCTCGCGACCGTCAACCAGCAGCGCCGAACGATCAAGCAGGATCCTGACCGAGTAGACAAGTCCCTTCTTGTCGTCGTCAATCGCATCGCGCGAGACATGACTCACTGTCGCCGACAACGTGCCGTATTTCGTGTACTCGAATGCATCGATCTTCACGCTGGCGGCCTGCCCTTCCTCGACGAAGCCGATATCCCGGTTGTCGACGAACGCTTCCATTTCTACCGCCCCCTCTCGCGGCACGATCTGCATCAGCGGCTGTGCGGCCGGCACCGCCGTCCCGATGGTATGGACGGCAAGCTGCTGGACGGTTCCGTCGATCGGGGCAGTCAGACGCAGCAGTTCCCCGTGTGCCTCCGCACGCCGCATGTCGCCCGACGACGCGTCAACGATACGCTGCGCATCGTTCAACGCATCCCGGGTATTCCTTCGCGTCTCTGCCACGAGAGCCGCGCGTTGGTGACGAGCATCCGCAAGCTGTCCCGCCGTATCGATGCGCTGCTGCTCTGCCTCGATCCACGCGTGCTCCGCAACGTCACGTGTCTCCATCAATCTGGCGTAATCGTCCGCACGACGCGCCGCAAGCGGAGCGGCCTGACCGTACCTGTGTATTTCGCTGTCGAGACGGTCCCGTCGCGCGACGAAATCGCGCCATTGATCCAGCAGGTGCCGCTCGGCTTCGCGCCGACGCTCGGCCGACACGCCCTCCACACTCGCCAGTCGAGGCTGTCGCCCCGTGTCGATCGCGTCGATCAACGCCCGGGCACGCTCGGCTTGCAGTACCGCATTCAGCCGGTCGCCGTCCGCCCGTTGACGTTCGGCGTCGATTACGCGCGTATCGAGATCGATCAGCGCGTCGCCAGCCTTCACGACCTGTCCGTCGCGCACGTGCAGCGCTCGCACGCTGGCAACCTCGACCGCCGCCAGCGTCTTGGTCCGGGAGGATGGAATGATCTTGCCGCCGCCGTCGACAACAATGTCGATTTTCCCGAAATACGACCAGACGATCGCCGTCGTTACGAGCAGGATGAGAATGCGCGCGACCCACCGGCCTGCCGGCGAAACAGGTGTCGCCTGGACAGACAGCGCCGCCGGCAGAAACTCGGCCTCGTTCGCATTGAATGTCGGCAGCGTCATCCGATGGCGCCGCTTCCAGCAGTGACGCCAGACATCGCGGTACCGCCCGAACAGTTCACGCCAGGCCCCTGCCTGCTGTCGCATGCTCATATCCGTCCCTCTGCTACGTCGCGACCGCCTTGTTGCAGCGAATACAGGTGTGCGTAGATTCCATTCTTCGTGCGCAGCAGTGTGTCGTGCGTGCCGCTTTCCACGATTTGCCCGCGATCCATCACGAGAATCCGGTCGGCGTCGCGTACCGCCGAGAGCCGATGCGCAATGATCAGCACCGTACGCCGCGCGCAGATGGCCCGCATGTTGGCCTGTATGACGGCTTCTGATTCGTAGTCGAGCGCGCTGGTCGCCTCGTCGAATATCAGGATGCGTGGATCGGTCATCAATGCGCGAGCAATGGCGATGCGCTGCCGCTGGCCGCCCGAGAGCCCCGTGCCATGCTCGCCGACAAGCGTGTCGTAGCCCTCCGGAAGCTCGCAGATGAACTCGTGTGCGCCGGCCAGCCTCGCTGCATCGATCACCGCGTCGATCGATGCAGTGGGTCGAGCCAGCGCGATGTTGTCGCGTACCGAACGATTGAACAGTGTGTTTTCCTGCAGAACGACGCCAATCTGCTGGCGCAGACTCGCCGTATCGATCACTGCAATATCGTGCCCGTCGACCAGCACTCGCCCGCGATCCGGCACGTAGAGCCGCTGTGCGAGCTTGGTCAGCGTGCTTTTGCCCGATCCAGAGCGGCCGACGATTCCGATGACCTCGCCCGCCGCGATCCTGACGGAGATCTGCCGGATGACATCGCTCGCATCCGGCCGGTAGCGAAACGATACCTGGTCGAATTCGATCGCGCCATCGAGACGGGGTACTCGCGTCTTTTTGGCTGCGGTTTCGGGCGCCGTGTTGAGGATATCCCCGAGGCGCCCCATCGAAATCCCTACCTGTTGAAAGTCGTTCCACAGCTGAGCGAGACGCAGTATCGGGCTGGACACCTGTCCGGCCAGCATGTTGAACGCGACGAGCTCGCCGACGGTCAACTTGCCATCGATCACCAGCGTGGCGCCCAGCCACATGATCGCCGCGGTCACCAGCTTGCTGATCAACGTCACGCCGCCGCTTGCAATCGTGGCAACGTTGGTCGCCGACAGGCCCGAACTCACATAAGCGGCCAGTTGACGGTCCCATCGGTCCGTCCAGCGCGGTTCGAGTGCCATCGCCTTGACCGTATCGATTCCGCTGATGGTTTCAACGAGGAACGACTGATTTTCGGCGCCCTTATTGAATTTTTCGTTCAGACGCCGCCGAATGATCGGCGTAAACACGACCGACAACAGCACGTAGAGCGGAATCGAAACAACGACGATCAACGTAAGCCACGCGCTGTACCAGAGCATCACCCCAAGGAAAACGAACGAAAACGCGAGGTCCATCACCAGCGTCACGGCGTTGCCGGTTAGGAACGCGCGAATGTTCTCCAGTTCGCGAATACGGGCGACAGAATCGCCGACACGGCGTGCCTGAAACCACGCCAGCGGCAACGCCAACAGATGACGGAAGAGCCGCGCTCCGAGTTCGACGTCGATCTTGCTGCTCGTATGCGCGAAGACCCATGTTCGTATCCCCGAAAGCGCCGCCTCGAACAGCGTCGCGCAAATCAGCCCCACGGCGATCACGTTCAACGTCTTCATCGCGTGATTGACGAGCACCTTGTCCATCACCACCTGGAAGAAGAGCGGCGTGGCGAGTGCAATCAACTGCAACACCAGAGAGATCGCAAGGACTTCGCCCAGCAGCTTCCGGTACGTGACGATTGCCGGAATGAACCAGCTGAAATCGAAGCGCGCCAGGGTACCCGCGATGCTGCTCTTGCTCGTGAAATAGATGAGCTCACCCGTCCAGATTTCCAGAAGACGCTCGCGCGTCAGCACGGTAGGCGCCTCACTCGGAAATTGAACAAGTGTTCGAGGCGCGCGCGTTCCGTCCCCGGCCTGATACTGCGCGACCACGAAATAGCCGCCTTCGCCTTTCATCCGTGCGACCGCGGGCAAAGGTGCCCGATCCAGTCGTTCGAGGCTCTGTTGAACGGCCCGGGCCGTCATGCCAAGTGAGCGCGCAGCTCGCAGGATGGTTTGAGTATCGAAACGACCGTAGCCGAATTCATGTCGCAACGCGGCCTCGTCGGCTGCGATGCCATGCAGGCTGGCCATCGTCAGAACGACGGCGAGACCGGAGTCGACATCCTGCGTCAGAGACGACGCTGGAGGCCGGAGAATGGAACTGTCCATGAAGGGAACACGAAGCGAGGAAGGAAATGCGATACGGCCGGCTGCAGGCCGTCCGGTCGCACGTAACGTGCAACCGGACGGATCGACCGTCGGGAATCGGAATTAACGCCAACTCGTCGCCAGCGTCGGCGCAAGCGCAGCCTGATACTCAGGGGACAGCGTGACCGACCCCGCAGCTGGCGGCGACCATACCGCCATGGCCTGTACCAGCTTCTCGACATCCGCGTTGACGAGCGTCCGCCCGTCGTCGACATGGATCTGCTCGATCTGATACCGCGAACCCAGGTACCAGTCCCGAACCGTCGCGGTATCGCTGGTGCCGAGGATACTGATCTCCAGATCGTTGCCGACATGACGGAACCACAATTGATCCGCCGATACGCCCACGCCGATGCTGATCACATCGCTGTTGCCGAGCGTTTCATCATCGTCCCGGATCGTGTCGCGGCCGGACCCGCGACCGAATCGATAGGTATCGTTGCCCAGGCCGCCGATCAGGATGTCGTTGCCGGCACCGCCATCCAGCACGTTGTTGCCCCGGTTGCCGATGATCGTATTGTCGAGTGCGTTACCCGTGCCGTCGATGTCCTCGTTCCACAGTTTCAGCGCCTCGGCCGTGTAGATCGCGTAGGCATTCGGTACGTTGGCGGCCGCCCGGAACTCCTGAAGGCTGATGTAGCGCGTCATGTCGCTGACGCGCTGGCGGCCCGAGTCGGCAATATAGAAGCCTTTGAGCTCACCGTCGGCGTCTCCATAAACCGCGCCCGTCACGGTTACGACGTGATTCACGCCGCCGCCATCGAGATAAGCGCTGTCTCCCCAAAGACGCCCGGAGTTCAGCGCCAGTATCACGCCACGGCCACTGCGGATGAGATTCGCGACCGCATGTTCGTCGTATCCGGCAAGCAGATCGTTTGCAATGCCGTAACTCTTGAGCAGTGCCTGTTGCTGAACGTAATTCGATCCGCCTCGCTGGTAGTCCGTTGCGGCAGGGGTGGTGACCGCCCATTGGTTGTCGATTGCGCGGCGGACGACGTCACCCTCGGTCGTCGGCGTACCGGTCTGCGTCAGCAAATTCGCGATCGACGTCAGCGCACATGTTCCCTGGAACGTCGGAACCGCATCGCCTTGCATGTAATCCAGCTCGTTGGCTTTCGGGTAACCGTACACGTGAACGGCCGCGCCATCGACGAGCCCTTTCTCCGGCTTGCCGAAATCCAGCAGGTTAAGGTTCTCGACGTGTTCGCCCAACGTATAGCTGATCTTGCTCTGCACCGTATCGATGCCTTCGCCAGCGAATTCGACGACGCGGTCGCCGACATTGTCGACGTAGTAGGTATCGTTGCCCTTTCCGCCGATCATCGTGTCGGCGCCGGTGACGCCATCGAGGATGTTGTCTGCGCTGTTGCCGACGATCCGGTTATCGAGCGCATTGCCCGTGCCGTTGATGTTGAAGCCCTCGACGAGTCTCAGTTCTTCAATATTGGCGTTGAGAATGTAGTTTGCGCTGCTGATTACCGTGTCGTAACCCTCGTTCGCGTATTCGAGAATCACGTCGTTGACGCTGTTCACGATATAGGTGTCGTTACCCTGGCCACCTTCCATGTGATCTGCACCGGCACCGCCGTCGAGATAGTCGTCGCCCAGACCGCCGAGCAGCGTGTCATTGCCTTCTCCACCGTAGAGATAGTCATCGTCGGTCTCGCCGGGGGCCAGCGTCCTCTTCGCCTCGTTGTCACCGGTGAAGCCCACCAGCAAGTCGTCGCCTGCGCCGCCGTACAGGATGTCGTTCCCGACCTGACCGAACAGTCGGTCGTTGCCATCGCCGCCATAAAGCTTGTCGTGGCCGTCCCCGCCTTGAATTTCATCATCGCCAGCGTCGCCGTGGAGCTGATCATTGCCGAGACCGCCGAGGATCAGGTCGTTTCCGGCCCCGCCGTAGATCGTATCGTCATCGGTTTCCCACGCTGCCAGCGACTGCTTCGCGTCATTGCTGGCCGTAAAGCCGACAAGAATATCGTCGCCGTCGCCACCCCAGATCGTGTCGTTGCCCGCGCCGCCGAAAATCTTGTCGTTACCTGCTTCTCCGGAAAGCGCGTCGTGACCGTTGCCGCCGTTCAGTTCGTCGTCGCCCGCGCCGCCAAAGAGCCGGTCGTCGCCATCGCCGCCGTCGAGGAAATCGTTGTCGTTGCCGCCATCGAGGTAGTCGTTGCCAAGACCTCCGTACAGCGCATCGTTACCGTTGCCGCCATACAGCGTATCGTTGTCGGATTCACCCCACGACAACGTTTGCTTGGCATCGTTGCTAGCAGTGAAACCGATCAGCACGTCATCGCCATCACCGCCCCAGAGCACATCGTCGCCGGCTTCGCCGAAGATGCGATCGTTACCGGCGTCGCCAACAAGCCGGTCGTTGCCTGCATCACCGTGCAGTTCGTCGTTCCCGGCGCCACCGAAGACCGTGTCGTTTCCGTCCCCGCCACTCACGAAGTCCGCCCCGTCGCCACCATCCATGTAGTCGTGGCCGACGCCACCCCACATCCGGTCGTTGCCTGCGCCGCCGTACATGATGTCGTCATCCGTTTCGCCCCACGCCAGGGTCTGCTTGCTTTCGTTCGATGCGGTAAAGCCCATCATGATGTCGTCGCCATCGCCACCGTTCATGATGTCGTTACCGACCTGGCCGAAGAGCTTGTCGTTGCCGATACCGCCGTCGAGCACGTCGTTGCCTGCGCCGCCATTGAGTTCGTCGTCGCCGTCCTCGCCGTACAGCCTGTCGTCACCGTCATAGCCGAACAGCGTGTCGTTCCCGGTGCCGCCCCACAGATTGTCGTTGCGGCTGCTGCCGCCCATCATGTCGTTGCCGTCGCCCGCGAGGAAATTGACGAGCAGCTTGCTGTCGATCCAGTGGCCATACGCTGCGTAGTAATTCGCATCGAATACGTCGTCCCCGTCGGTACCGATGAGATAGCTCCGATTGGAAGGACTGACCTTGATCTTATCGGGGCCGAAAAAGATAAAGTCTTTGCTATTGATCCAATAGAACTGCTCGTTGTCGCGCAGCCATCGATAGTTCGAGAGCGGAACGGCCGGGGCCAGATATATTCGACCGGGTTGCGATGCTTCCGAGGGTTTCCACGGCGCCCCGGCAGGTGCCGCTGCGTAGCGGTTGTTACCGCGTGTGATGATGTCATAGTCGACCGACCGAATCTCGGTGATCCCGGCTTGCGCCAGCAACCTGAATTCGCCGGCATCGCCGATACCGTCCTCGTTCGCGTCGATCCAGACTTGCAGCCCGTTCAGTTCCGCGCCGGACAATTTGCCGTCGCGGTTCGCGTCGCGCGACTGGAGCGCGCTGACGCTTACTCCCCACCGGTTCGCGTCGAGCAGGACAGGCGTCTTGTCGGCGATGGAGGCGGCTTTGTCGAATGCAGCGCTTTTGGCTTCGTAGAATGCACCGATCGGGTTGTACCAGCCGGACGGCATCGTAAAACCGTAGTCGTTTCGACCGCCGTAGGTCAGCGTGCGGGAAATGATCTGGCTCAGGTCGAGGAAACTCGTGCCGCTCAGCAGCCCGGTCGCGCGGTATCGCGACAGCAGGTTGTCGGCAAAGGCAGCATCGCGGACGTTGGACAGATCGTAGCGCTGACCGCCGTTCACGACGAAATTGCGGTCGGCAACGCCGTCGCCATTGGTGTCTTCACGGATTACGCTGGCGCCTTCGCCGAGGCGGGTTTCTTTCTTGACATAGGTAAATACGCCGTCGCCGTTCGCATCGGTTTTCGTGACCGTAACGGATTGCCCGATGTACTGGACGGTATGGCCGCCCTTTCCGTTGGGCGTGGTAATCTGGATTGAATATCCTTCCCACTGCCCTCCTACCGCGATGTACCCTGGCTCGAATCCCGGACGATAATCTTCGAGCGACAGGGTAGACATTTTTATCTCGGCACCATTGCTGTAGGTCGTGATACTCCAGTCTCCATCGGTGCGAGTGCTAGTCACGGTAACGCCGGACGACGACACTCCCATTACACGGTCGATGGTGCGCGAGACATCATCACGAAACAGCGGGCTGTTGTCAGCGGTCAGGCCGAGAACGTTCGGTGCGATATATTCCTCCCAAGCGCCTTTAGCCAAGGCCCCCAAAAACATTCCGCCCCCCACAGTGGCAACGCCCACGGCTAAACCGGAGATGGAGGCAGGTAGCAATGCAGTGACCACGGCTCCACCAACAATGCCACCCAATATTCCAACTGCGGTGTCAATTACCTCATAAGAGGACGCACTTGGATTCTTGACAACCCACAGCAATTGAACGGCAGAAATAATACCGCCCAACTGTCCTCCAATAGCACTCATCCGTTTCGCAGATGTACCAGCCTCCTGAGCAATTTCTGAGAATGAACGCATCTTGCTCAATTCGGCTCGCATAGCTTCGACTCGCGAAATTAATTGAGCATCAAGCCGACTACGATCTACAGTATCGAGCGCCTTGATCGCCCCAACACTGAGTGCATCGATATTTTTCCACATACTCCGCGCATATTCAGCGCGTGCAGCGGCGTCAGTGGATAGTTTTGCGGAATTTTCTGCGACCCCTTCCAATTGGGCGGCGATATTTTGCAAGGTCAATCTCATTCCTTCTCCAGACGCACCCAGCGCATCCCACTCATCGAGCTCATACCAAGCCATATTTCACCTCCATTTATTAGAAAATACGCAGCACAACAAAGAAATAATCGCGACAACCCCTACAACAAAACAAATAACCAAATATCCACCAGCAAACAATGGCCCAACAATTCCAAGCCAGAATTTCGATTTTCCGACAGACATGAAATTCCAATCTAAATATTGACCATAGAAAATCAGCAGAAACACACTTCCGGATACAAAAAAGAGCGCAACCAGAAATGCGAGAATTTTTCTTTTCCACGAGTAACCGAAGTACCCAGCAACTATTTCCTCCCTCTCCGCATAACAAAAGCGGAAAGCTTCAAAGATTCTGAGAGGTATCGCGGCCAACATCAGTGCGAAATAGAGCGCAGTGACATCCGAAAACAGAGATTTCTCGATCGCCTTAGGTAGCAATGGAAATACTTCTCCGACGGCGGCCACCATTGGCTTCAGCACTGGCCAACGATTCAGCACGTCATCAGGTGCAAACCACGCGATCAGCGCGCCCGCGAGATGCAAAGCCATTAGTGCGGGACTTCGACGATAAAACTCGATCAAGAAGGAAAGAATATTTCGAGGCCCTTTGCCTCCGTCTTTCGCAATCAATAGCGGCCGACGGCATGTTTCCTCTTCGCTACCACCAGCGCATCTATGGCTTCTTGATTCCAGCGACCATCTCATATGCACACCCAATCAATTTTCTAAAACGTTACAAAATTTAATCCCAAAAAATCACACTGCCGACCGATTCGATTCAATACCATGAAGATATGGGAATAATTTAAAGAAAACAAGAAAACTCATTATTTTCATACACATACGAAATACAAAAAATAACTCTAAGTTCCCGTACTTGTACGATTACTTATCCCCGGCACGCCATCAACGAATCCACTCACGCGAAAACATCCCGACCTTCGCCCAATCAATCACCGCAGCAGAAAACAAAAATGCCGGCGCATGGTCGGCTTTCCCTATAGGCCGCCTCGACCTCTCGTGTCACTCCAACCATTACGGCCGAGTGATAGTCGTCTTTTTTTCCCGTCATGTATTCGTGCTCACGAGCCTGATCTCGACTGTGATTTACGTAATGTCCGATTTCATGGCTGAGCACACCAACAAACACTGCGGGGTCGAGGTCTTTATAAATTCCACCGTTATATTTTGAAAAGACAATCCCGGAACCATCTAGCCTCCAGAATATGCCACGCCCCCCCGTTTGAGACTTCCATTTCCCCGACGGCCCCACTAATTACATCAGCCTCATATGCAAGCAATTGCCGCACAAGAATGCCACTTTTATTGATAAGATCGATCCCCTCAGCATTGAGATGCAATTTGGTAAACATTTTTTTCACTGCCAGATATCATGACCATAGCACTATCTCCCCATAAATCCCTGACTCAACCCCACCTCAATGAGGCACCCATCGCTGCCAAATCTAAAATAAGCCTGAACGATCGCTGTTGAATCACCCCTATATATATACTCCCCACCGAAACCGACAAAATACCGACCCTTGCCATCAAAAACATCCAACAGATCGACATTCATCACGCACACCATATCCGGATTCAATTTGAATCGAATTTGAACCCTCATCGGCTCACCGGCGCCCCCAAAGAACATTCCGTAATAAACCGCCGAATCTTTTTCAAATTCTTTCGCCTGACGTTCGGCTCGCCGAACCAGCCGGCGTCCAAACACCGTTGATGCTCCAGACGCCATATAATTGGCATCCTCCGTCACTGAAAAATCGACACGCAAGCTCCTGCCGACCGCATCAACGTCAGCCAGATTATCTGAATCAACAATATTTTTTACATCTTGAAGAAATTTCCGTCGCTCACGAACAGGCATCTCATTCACAGGAAGGGGGGCACATGCCGCTATCGTAAATGCGACCAACGCTCCAAGTAAAATTATAAATCTACCCATTAAATCCCCCAACACCGCCCAACAACAAAAGCAAACCCTTCCGCCGCCTCACTCAAAAGTTCAAATACGCGATTAACACATGACATAAAATTTCAATAGCACGGCTGCCCACCTGAATATAATCAGGAGCAAATCAAGCGATCAGCACACTGAAAATGTGTAAAGTGAAAATTTGCCGACAGCAACAACACCTCAACAGCACCTCAAAAACTTATTTCTCGATGACGTCATCGAAAGCACTGCCGCAATCAACCAGATGCGTATTCACAAACACTTGCGTCTCATCCACCATCGCTCACACATCATGCATTCTGCCGATTTTTGTAAATACCAACTCGGGAGACGCATCCACCACCTGAAATATGAAAAATAATCCTCGTTTTTGCACCTTTATTGTCACGCACGTACATCATAAACGCATTTATATCCATAATCGGATATCCCCCAACATCGTCAAATACATCAATGAAGTCGTATGGCGCAATACAGATCACCTCAAAATCCACCGGAAACGATATCGAAACCCTAAATGAATCACTCCCTTTAGGCTGGAATATGTCATAAGTAAATTCTCGATCTCGATAATATTCTTTAGAAAATGCGTAGCGCGTCACATTGATGGAATACCCCTTGACAGAACGATTATCCTCTCCGATGACGGAAATCTTTGAATTTCGCTGATAGCCAACCCTCATCAACTTAGAAACGAATCCTACGTCTTCCAGATCACCCGAATCTGCAACAGCTTTGACATCACTCAAGAACTGATACGGCGACCGAATTGGCAGTTCACTTGCCGGCTTAATTACGCACGCCGAGGTAATCCCAACAACTAAAATTAGTAACCCTATATTTTTTGTACGAATCGCGTCTCTACCCACATCACCTCACTGTTCATATCAGTCCCCTGCCCACCTTCCCAAGCTCACCGCCCAACCTCCATCGGCCCCTCAAAAGATATAGAAAGAATTGAAAGAAAACAAGGGAAGTTATTATTTTCAGACACATACTAAAAACAATTTCGTAACTATCCGATTACTCACTGCCCCAACCTCATCAGCAAATCGACACGTTGAAAGCCCCCCAAGCCAGTTCGCAGCCCCTATAAGCCATCGGCTTATACACAATGCTGCCCGTCGCTCGAGCGTTCGGAGTGAGTCGTTTGAGGTCAATGCGATAGGCACCGGCTTGTAAACTTTCGGCGCGTCGCGTTTACTTTCACTTTTTGCGTGAATGCCTTGGCCCTGGAAACACCGTGCTGGACGGAAACTGAATTTGTCGACCTTGACCTTGGCGACGCGCGCTTGAACAACGAATACGTGTGTCCGCAGGGCCAGGCATTGCCTTACAGCACGACCATTCGGGTCGGCTACCGGGAATACAGATCCGACGCGCAGATCTCCCGGCGCTGCCCGGTACGGGCGCAGTACACGAACAGTGCGAACGCGGTGAAGGTGGGGCCCGCCATGTCTGGGAGCGCGCCAACGAGCGGGGGGCGCCAGGCGGCTAACAGAGTGGGGGCAACGCGTTTACGCGCGGCGCAAGGAGACGATGGAGCGCAGCTTCGCCGATGCCAAGCAACTGCATGGGCATCGTTATGCCCGCATGCGGGGGCTCCGCAAGGTGGCCGAGCAGTGCTTGTTGGCCGCGATGGCACAGAACATCAAGAAGATTGCGATGCTGCTGGCACGGCAGCGGAAAAAGGGGCCTGCGGGTTCCCGATTGGCTATTCGCACGCGGCCTGCTGTTCCTGGTATGCCGTTTGTACAGCCCATCGGCCTACTCGCTTCCCGCAATCCTCCAAGCCGGCTCCTAGAAAAACAAAACCCCACGCTTCGAAAAACGTGGGGTTCGTCAGCAGTCCGAGCCGACGTATGGCCGGCTTTCCCGCTTGAAACGATTACGACGCTACATCAGTCGCCTGATGGAATCATCGCAAACAACATGCCAATGCCACCCCGACATCAAACATCAAACTTCACACCCTGCGCCAGCGGCAACTGCCGGCTGTAGTTGATCGTATTCGTCGCGCGGCGCATATACGCCTTCCACGCATCCGAACCCGACTCGCGGCCGCCGCCCGTTTCCTTCTCGCCGCCGAATGCGCCGCCGATCTCCGCGCCGCTCGTGCCGATGTTCACGTTGACGATCCCGCAGTCGCTGCCCGCTGCCGACATGAACTGCTCGGCCTCGCGCATGTCGTTCGTGAAGATCGCCGACGACAGGCCTTGCGGCACCGCGTTGTGCAGTTCGATCGCGTCGTCGAAGTTGTCGTAGACCATCACGTACAGGATCGGTGCGAACGTCTCACGCTCGACCACGGCCGATTGCTTCGGCATCCGCACGATGGCCGGACGCACGTAGTACGCATCCGCGTGACCGACGTCGACGCGCTCGCCGCCCTTCACCTCGCCGCCCTGCTCGCGTGCGTCGCCCAGCGCCTTCTGCATCGCATCGAACGATGCGCGATCGACCAGCGGGCCGACCAGCGTGCCTTCTTCAAGCGGGTTGCCGACCTTCACCGACGCGTAGGCCTTCTCGATGCGCGGCAGCAGTTGCTCGACCAGGCTGCGATGCACGATCAGGCGGCGCAGCGTCGTGCAGCGCTGGCCGGCCGTGCCGACCGCCGCGAACGTGACCGCGCGCACCACGAGATCCAGGTCCGCGCTCGGCGCGACGATCATCCCGTTGTTGCCGCCGAGTTCGAGGATGCCGCGCGCGAGACGCTGGCTCAGCACCTTCGCGACTTCCTGGCCCATCCGCACGCTGCCCGTCGCGCTGACGACCGGCACCTTCTTCGACGCCGTCAGCACCTCGCCGACATCGCGCATGCCGAGCACCAGCTGGCTCAGGCCCTTCGGCGCGACGCCCGGATGTGTCTTCTCGAACTCGCGGAGCGCCTTCTCGAGCAGCACGTGGCACGCGATCGCGGTGAGCGGCGTCTTCTCGGACGGCTTCCACACGACCGAATCGCCGCACACGAACGCGAGCGCCGCGTTCCAGGCCCACACCGCGACCGGGAAGTTGAACGCCGAGATCACGCCGCACACGCCGATCGGGTGCCACGTTTCCATCATCCGGTGGCCCGGGCGCTCGGAGGCGATCGTCAGGCCGTAGAGCTGGCGCGACAGGCCGACCGCGAAATCGCAGATGTCGATCATTTCCTGCACTTCGCCCAGGCCTTCCGACGTGATCTTGCCGGCTTCGAGCGTGACGAGGCGGCCCAGTTCGGCCTTGTGCTCACGGAGCACGTTGCCGAACACGCGCACGAACTCGCCGCGCACCGGCGCCGGCACCGTGCGCCACTTGAGGAATGCGTCGTGCGCGGCGTCGATCTTGCGCTCGGCGTCGGCGGGCGTGTCGACGGCCAGCGTCGCGAGCGTCGCGCCGTCGAGCGGCGAACGCGCGGTCAGCGCATTGCCTTTCCACTGGGCGAGATCGATATCGAGCGCGGCAAGAATGTCGTTGAATTGCATCACTTCCTCTTCAGGGACAGATTGATCGGTGCGGCGGCAACGCCGCCCGCGTGATTCGATTGGAGCGCGTTCGCGCGCCCTGTGCAAGCGGATGCGCCGCGCGGCAGGCCCGGTGCGCCGTGCGGCGCATTGCGCCGCGCCACCGCCGGAAGCCCGGCCGGACGGCGCGCTCCCGCCTCGCAAGGCACGATCCATGAAACACATTGTCGGTGGCCACAAGTCGGGCCGCTATTGATATTAACTCACGACTTCATTCCGAAAACGCAACAACTAGGCGCACCGATCCGATGCGCTTGCGCGCCGATACGGGACGTTTCCAAAGCCCGTAGACGGGCAGGAGGACACATCGCAACACGACGCAAGTTGATGACAATCCTGCATCACCCTGTGCGGAAATATCGTTTGCCGGCCGTGCATCGGGCACACACAATCGTTGCGACGTCGAGGTGCAACGCACCCGGCGCGCCGCCGGCCGCCACAACGGCAGCCGGACGCCTGACGAAGGCGACACGCACCGCGCCCCGGCTCACCGGCGCGCTTTCGCACCGCATCACCGCTGCCCGGCCCGCCGCCGGCAACGCGTCGCGCTTCGTCACCGAAAAATAATCCCGGAGACAGCGCCCAGCGCCCGCCATGCATTCAGATGCCCGCCCCGATTCACCCCGTCCGTCCGGCTCGCCGCCCGCGAAGCCGTCCCTCCACCGTGCGCTGCAGGCACGCCATCTGCGGATGATCGCGATCGGCGGCTCGATCGGCACGGGCCTGTTCGTCGCGTCCGGCGCGTCGATCTCGCAGGCCGGCCCCGGCGGCGCGATGCTCGCGTACCTGGTGATCGGCCTGATGGTCTATTTCCTGATGACGAGCCTCGGCGAAATGGCCGCGTTCATGCCGGTGTCGGGCTCGTTCGCGACCTACGGCGCGAAGTTCGTCGACGAAGGTTTCGGCTTCGCGCTCGGCTGGAACTACTGGTACAGCTGGGCCGTGACGCTGGCGGTCGAACTCGTCGCCGCGCAGCTCGTGATGCATTACTGGTTCCCGCACGTGCCGGGCGTCTGGTGGAGCGCGCTGTTCCTGACGTTGATCTTCGCGCTCAACGCGCTGTCGGTGCGCGGCTTCGGGGAGGCCGAATACTGGTTCGCGCTGATCAAGGTGCTGACGGTGCTCGCGTTCGTCGGCGTCGGGCTGCTGATGATCTTCGGGATCATGCAGGGCGGCCCGAGCGCGGGCTGGGGCAACTTCACGATCGGCGACGCGCCGTTCGCCGGCGGCTGGGCAACGATGCTCGGCGTCGCGATGATCGCGGGCTTCTCGTTCCAGGGCACCGAAATGATCGGCGTCGCGGCCGGCGAATCGGAAAACCCGCGCACGACGATCCCCCGCGCGGTCAAGCAGATCTTCTGGCGCATCCTGCTGTTCTACGTGCTCGCGATCTTCGTGATCGGCGTGCTGATTCCCTATACCGATCCGAGCCTGCTGAAGAGCGACGTGACCGACATCGGCGTGAGCCCGTTCACGCTCGTGTTCCGCCACGCGGGCCTCGCGTTCGCGGCCGGCGTGATGAACGCGGTGATCCTCACGGCCGTGCTGTCGGCCGGCAACTCGGGCATGTACGCATCCACGCGGATGCTCTACAACCTCGCGGTCGAAGGCCGTGCGCCGAAGATCTTCGCGAAGCTGTCGCGCGGCGGCGTGCCGCGCAACGCGCTGTATGCGACGACGGCCGTCGGCGCGCTGTGTTTCCTCACGTCGCTGTACGGCGACAAGACGGTCTACCTGTGGCTGCTGAATACGTCGGGCATGGCCGGCTTCATCACGTGGCTCGGCATCGCGGTCAGCCACTACCGGTTCCGCAAGGGGTTCCTGAAACAGGGCTACCGGCTCGACCAGCTGCCGTACCGGTCGAAGTGGTTCCCGTTCGGCCCGCTGTTCGCATTCGCGTTGTGCACGGTCGTCGCGCTCGGCCAGGATTACCAGGCGTTCCTCTCCGACAAGATCGACTGGGTGGGCGTCGCCGCGACCTACATCGGCCTGCCGTTCTTCCTCGCGATCTGGCTCGGCTATGCACTCGTGCGCAAATGCCGCCTCGTGCGCTACGAAGACATGGAAATCGCGCCGTGGATCGAACGCAACGTGACACCCGAAACCGCGCCGCAGGCCGAAACCGGCTACGCGGGCTACATCGCCCGTCCGGCCAACCCGACGCCGGGCACCTGACCGCGCGAGTCGGCCCGCACCGGCCCGCCCCAGCCCACTTCGCACCGGCCGCCGCCCAGGCGCGACAGCCGGTGCCCCACGCCCCCATTCGACGCGGCGCGCGCGTTCAGGCAAGATCGACGCGCGCCGCCTGTTTTTCCGCCGTCACGAGTCAACGAAATCGCATGCAGAACTTCTACGAAGCCACCGTTACCCGCCAGCCCTACCCGCAACTGACCGGCACGATCGATACGCAGGTCTGCATCGTCGGCGGCGGCCTCGCCGGCCTGTGCACGGCGCTCGGCCTGGTCGAGCGCGGCGTGCATGACGTCGTCGTGCTCGACAGCGAGCGGGTCGGCTTCGGCGCCTCGGGCCGCAATGGCGGCTTCGTCTTCGGCGGCTACAGCCTCGACAACGCCGACCTGCTGCGCACGCTCGGCCGCGACGAGGGGCGCCGGCTATACCGGCTCACCGTCGATGCGGTCGACCTGATCCGCGCGCGGATCGCGCGCTACGGCATCGACTGCGACATCGTCGACCAGGGCGTGATGCTTGCGAACTGGTTCGACGATCCTTCGAGGCTCGACAGCGTGCGCACGCTGATGAAGGACGAACTCGGCGTCGACTGGGAACCCGTTTCGACGGACGCGCTGCGCAAGCGGCTGAAGACGCAGCGCTATTACGGCGGCCTGTTCGAGCCGAACGCGTTCCACTTCCATCCGCTCAAGTACGTGCTCGGCGTCGCGGCGGCCGCATCGCGCGGCGGCGCGCGCGTGTACGAACGCTCGGCCGCGCTCGGCATCGCGCGCGAAGGCGCCGGGTACGTCGTGCGCACCGCACAGGGCACGGTGCGCGCGAAGGACGTCGTGTTCGCCGGCGGAGGTTATGCACGCGGCGTGTCGCCGCGCATCGAGCGCGCGGTGCTGCCGATCGCGACCTACGTGATCGCGACCGAGCCGCTCGGCACGCGCCTGCCCGACGCGATCGACGCACCGTACGCGATCTACGACACGCGTTTCGCGTTCGACTATTACCGCCCGCTGAAGGACTCGCGCATCCTGTGGGGCGGCCGGATCTCCGTGCTCGACCGCGGCCCCGACGCGATCGCCCGCCTGCTGCGGCGCGACCTGCTGCGCGTGTATCCGCACCTGGAAGATGTGAAGGTCGACTACGCGTGGGGCGGGCTGATGAGCTACGCGCGGCACAAGATGCCGCAGATCGGCCGCGACGCGGACGGCGTGTGGCACGCGATCGCGTTCGGCGGCCACGGGATGGCGCCGACCACGGTCGCCGGCGAAGCGCTCGCGGCCGCACTGGCCGAAGGCCGGCCGGTGCCGGAAGGCTTCAACGCGTTCGGGCTCACGCGCACGTTCGGGCTGGCGGGCCTCGCGGCTGCGCAGCTCACGTACACGGCGTACCAGGCCCGCGACGCGCTCGCGTCCTGCCGCCGCTGAGCGGCCGCAGCGGCCGGAACCGCCCCGCCGATTAGAGAGGAAGGTCGGCCGGGCGGGGATTTCCCGCATGCTAGAATGCCTTTTCCACGCCGCCGAAGCCACAATAAAGTCACATGAAAGCAGGAAGCAAGGCCGCCACGTCCGATACCCGCGCGCTTCCGTCCGATGCGCGGCGCAAATACGATCCCGAGCAAACCAAGCGCAACATCCTCGATGTCGCCACGCAGGAATTCTCCGCGATGGGGCTCGCCGGCGCGCGCGTCGACGCAATCGCCGAGCGTACCAACACGACGAAGCGGATGCTCTACTACTACTTCGAAAGCAAGGAAGGCCTGTACGAGGCCGTGCTGGAGAAGGTGTACGGCGACATCCGCGCACTCGAGCAGGAGCTGCACGTCGGCGACATGGAGCCGCGCGAAGGCATGCGCCGCCTCGTCGAATTCACGTTCGACTATCACGACAAGCATCGCGACTTCGTCCGCCTCGTGTCGATCGAGAACATCCACGGCGCGAAGTATCTCGAACAGCTCAAGTCGTTCAAGAACCGCAACGTCAGCATCATCAAGACGCTCGAGGAACTGGTCGAGCGCGGCGCGGCGAGCGGCGCGTTCCGCAAGGACATCGACGCATTCGACCTGCACCTGCTGATCAGCTCGTTCTGCTTCCACCGCGTGTCGAACCGCTACACGTTCGGCGCCGCGTTCGGACGCGACCCGTCGGCGCCGCGCCTGCGCGCCCGGCATCGCGACACGATCGCCGACGCCGTGCTGCGCTACGTCGCCGCATAAGCGACGGCGGCGGCCGGTTTCCCGGCCGGCCTCATACCGGGCGCGCGATATCCGCGCCCGTCGCCTTCTCTTGGGTCAGTCCGTCGGCGCGGCCGACGCCAGTGCGATCCGCGCCTTCTCTTCCGGGCTTCCCGCCACGTAGTACTTCTTCGCCCAGCTCGAATCGGGCGCAAGCGCGAGCCGCGCATGCGTGCCCGTGCCGTGCTGCTGCTTCGCATCGATCGCCAGCGCCCGTGCACGATAGTGCTCGTAAAGCCGCAGGAATTCCGCGAGATAGATCGCCGCGATCCGCTTGTCGCGGATCTCGAGCAGGTTCTCGTCGTTGTACTGCTCGGAATTGCGGCTCATGTTCGCCGAGCCCGTATAGACGACCGGATTCGCGCCTTCCGCGTCGATCACGATGAACTTGTGATGGATCACGACCGGCGGAAAGGCCGGCGCCGGCTCGCCCGGAAAGAGGCGCAGCTCGGGCTCGAAACCCTGCGGCACGGTGGCCGGCGAGAAATACGCGGCATCGATCACGTCGCGGTTGTCGCGGCTGCGGTGATACAGCTCGAGGTTCGCGAGCGTCGCCGCATCGAGCGTCTGGCCGGCCTGCTGCGCGGCATCGGCCTTCGTCGCGCTGCCGGCGTTGATCCTGTTCACCAGCCCGAACATCATCAGCCCGCGGTCGCCGGCCGCGAAGCACGCGTCGCGCAGCGCCGCGTCGGTGGGCATGAACAGGCAGAACGACACCGAATGCTTCGCGGCCGCGATCGCGGCGACGATCGTGTCGATCTCGGTGCGCTGCCCCGCCGGTTCCGGCGAAAACGCGAGCCGCACCTGCGCGCTGCCGATCGTCATCGGTTCCGACCAGCCCGGCGACAGCCGCGCGGTCGCCGCGATCGACGGGTTCCCGGCCAGCGCATGCGCGCGCTCGTTGTACAGCGCGGCGAGCGCGGGCGAGTCGAACGCATGCAGCACGTTGGCCTGCTCGGTCAGCCCCTCGGTCGTGAAGTTCGCGGAACCGGTCAGCACACGCGCGGGCGCCGGGTTCGACGCCGCATCGGTCACGATGAACTTGTCGTGCATGATGTGCGTCCTGTCGCGCGGCGCGAGCGTCGCGAGCCCCTGCAGCGCGTCGACGGCCGGCTGGTTCGGCGACGGTAGCGGCGGCTTGCCCTTGCGCGCCGTCGTGTGCGCGTCGTAGACGATCGCGAGCGACGCTTCACCGTGGGTGCGCCCGAACGCTTCGAACGCGGGCAGCGCCCACAGCGTGTCGGTCAGGTGATAGACGGCCGACGCCGCGCGCGATGCCGGCTCGAGCATCTCCGCGAACACCTGCTCCATGTCGTTCGCGAGCCAGGTGCGCAGCTTCAGCGCCTGCGCGGCGCTCGGCGCCGCATTCGGCGCGAGGCCCAGCGCCGCCACCTGCTTCGCGAACGCCTGAGAACTGACCACCGCGCGGTTGAACCACGTGCCGATGCCGTCCTCGACATGGGCGGGCAGCACGACGTCGCACACGCCGGCTTGCGCGTCGAGTACCTGCAGATTCGCCGGCGTGCCGACGACCGGATACACGTCGTAGCGAAACGACGCGCCGCGATCCTGCGGATCGATGCGCGCGTCCCACCACATGAATTTCTGGATCGGCGCCTGGTCGGTCGGCGCGTCGCCCTGCGTGTGCGCGGCCGGGCCGTCGAACGTCAGGCGGTTCGGGAGCCAGCTGTCCGGCGCGCGCGTCTTGCCGTCGGCCGACCAGAAGCCCGGCGTGCGCCGGATCGCGAAACCGAGGAAATCGGCACGCGACGCCGCATCGGGCCAGTCGAAGGCCAGCAGGACCAAGGTGGGGGAAAGATAGCTGCGCACGCTGACGGTCATTCGTTGCTCCCTGGCCTGGCGGCCGGTCGAGGTGAATGAGTCAGTCTTGACGGCAGTTCTTCCCGCGGAATGACGGTTCGATGAACCTTGTATGTCCGGCGCGCGTCAGTCGCACACGAGCAGCTCGATCCCGCGCGCGGTCAGCGCGCGGCGCACGGCCTTGTCGGGCGCGCGCTCGGTCACGAGATAGCGCGCGGCGGCCGTGCCGTTGATCCGCACCGGCGTCACGCGGCCGAATTTCGAATGATCGGCGACGATCATCGCGGTGCCGGCCGCCGCGATCATCCGGCTGCGCACCTCGGCCGCGAGCCGCGAGTAGTCGGTGCATTCGCCGTCGGGCGTGATGCCGCCGGCGCCGATGAACGCGAAATCGACGTGGTACTGCGCGAGTTGCTGGATCGTATCGAGCCCGAATGTGGCGTCCTCGTCGTCGGACAGCTCGCCGCCGAGCAGCGTCACGCGATTGCCGTTGCGTCGCGCGAGCACGAACGCGGTGCGCCAGTCGTTCGTGTAGATCGACAGCCGGTGCCGGTCGGCAAGCGCGAGCGCAACCGCATGCGGCGTGCTGCCCGAATCGATCAGCACCGACGCATCGTCGGGCACGAACTCGGCTGCGCGCCGCCCGATCGTGCGCTTCGCTTCGGCATTCGCGGCTTCGCGCTCCGACAGGCTCGGCTCACGGCGATCCGCGGCCAGCGCGCCGCCGTGCGTCATCACGAGCAGGCCGCGTGCGGCCAGTGCGTTCAGGTCGCGCCGCACGGTCTCGCGCGACACGTCGAGCGAGCGGACGAGTTCCGCGACCGACAATGCGCCCGATCGTCCGAGCTCCGACAGGATGAATTGATGACGTTGTTCCGCCAGCATCGCGTGTGCGCCCGAGGCGACTGGTAATGGGTAAGCCGCCCATTGTATTACGGCCGTTTGACCGGCATTTGACGGCGGCGGGACGCCGGGCGGGCCGCGTTTCCCGAAAGCGAAATTCTGTATTGCCCGACGCGCGCGAATCGGCGCGGCGCCGGTTGCTACACTTTGCGCTTCGCCGAACGACAGACCAAGCAAAGGGGCTCGCGCCATGTATCGCAAAGGCAGTGTGATCGAAATCCAGTTTCCACCCGAACGACTCAACGACGCGGCCGGCGATCCGTACTGGATCGACCTGACGCTCGACGAGGCCCGCCGGCTCTACGAACAGCTCGCCACGCGCTTCGCGACCGACGCCCGCGCCAACCAGCCGCTCGACACGTTCTCGATCGACTGATCTCCGCTGCTTCACGCCCGCCCGCTGCGCATGCCGGGCGGCGCTCCTTCCGTTCCCTCGGCACCGACCGGCCCGCACCGACGGCCGCACGTGGCGCACATTCGGCACGCGGCATGAGTGCAGGATTCGACAAGACGCCGGCATCGCTTCCCCCGATACTGGCCGACTTCACGATTCTGTCCGGCCGCAGCGCGGCCCGCCATGCATGCTGATTTCGCTCGTCGCCGCCGCTTTCGTCGCACTCTGGTCCACCGGCTTCATCGTTGCGCGGGCCATCAAGCCCTACGCCGATCCCAACCTGTTCCTGCTTGCGCGTTTCGCGGGCACGGCCGCGCTGTTCGGCGCGGTGGCGCTCGTCGCGCGCGCGCCGTGGCCGGCCCGGCGCGAATGGCCGCGCCACCTGATCGCGGGCGCGCTGCTGCAGGGCATCTATCTCGGCGCGAGCTACTGGGCCGTCGCGCAAGGGCTGAACGCAGGCGTCATGGCACTGCTCGGCGCGCTGCAGCCGCTCGCCACCGCCGTGCTCGCCGTACCGCTGTTCAACGAGCGCCTGCCCGCGCGCGGCTGGCTCGGGATGGCGCTCGGGCTCGCCGGCGTCGCGCTCGTGCTCGCGCCGAAGGTGACGGGCGGTGTCGCGTCGGCGCCGGGCGCCGCGCCTGCGTGGCTCGTCGTCGCCGTCTCGGTGCTCGCGGTCGGGTCGATCACCGCCGGCTCGCTGTACCAGAAGGGCAAGCTCGCGCAAAGCGACCTGCGCACGGCGGTTGCCGTGCAGAATTTCGGCGCGGCGATCGTCGCGGCCGTCTTCGTCGCGCTGCTTCACGAAACCCGCTGGATCGGCGCGCCGGCGCTGTGGGTGTCGCTGGTGTGGGGCGTCGTGTTCCTGTCGGGCGGCGCGGTCACGATGCTGATGTGGATGCTGCGCCGCGGCAACGCCGCGCGCGCGACGTCGCTGCTGTTCCTCGCGCCGCCGCTGGCCGCGCTGCAGGGCTACTGGCTGTTCGGCGAAACGCTCGCGGCGATCCAGCTCGCCGGCTTCGCGCTCGCGCTGGTGGGCGTCGTGCTCGCGCGGCGCTGACGCCGGGCCGGGCCGGTGCATGTGTCGGTGCATGTGTCGGTGCATGTGTCGGTGTCGGTGTCGGTGTCGGTGTCGGTGTCGGTGTCGGTGTCGGTGTCGGCGTCGGCGTCGGCGTCGGCGTCGGCGTCGGCGTCGGCGTCGGGCACAAGGATGCGCGTCACGCGGCATCCCGCACCCGCCCGGCGCACCGTGCACCACGACGATGCAGCCCGTCTCGCCGATGCAACGCAAAACCGCCGGAACGCACGCCCGGCGCGGCACCGCGCCGCGATTGCGCTTATGATGGGCGCCTTGAATTTCGTTCCGGAACTTCCTTCATGACATTCGCCGATTACGCCAGCCGCCAGCGCGCGATCATTGCCGAACTGAACGTTGCCCCGCACTTCGACGCCGAGGCCGAGATCGAGCGCCGCATCGATTTCCTCGCGCAATATCTTCGTTCGACCGGCCTGCGGTCGTACGTGCTCGGCATCAGCGGCGGCGTCGATTCGTCGACGGCCGGCCGGCTCGCGCAACTGGCGGTCGAGCGCCTGCGCGCCGACGGCTACGATGCGCGCTTCATCGCGATGCGCTTGCCGAACGGCGTGCAGAACGACGAAGCCGATGCACAGCGCGCGCTCGCGTTCGTGCGCGCGGACGAGGTGCTGACGGTCGACGTGAAGCCGGCCGCCGACGCGATGCTCCGCTCGCTGGTCGCCTCCGGCCACGCATTCGAAACGCCGGCGCAGCAGGATTTCGTGCACGGCAACATCAAGGCGCGCGAGCGCATGATCGCGCAGTATGCGGTGGCCGGCGCACGGCGCGGCATCGTGATCGGTACCGACCATGCGGCCGAATCGCTGATGGGTTTCTTCACGAAGTTCGGCGACGGCGGCGCGGACATCCTGCCGCTCGCGGGCCTGAGCAAGCGGCGCGTCCGCGCGGTCGCGCGTGCGCTCGGCGGCGAGGAGCTGATCGTGATGAAGGTGCCGACGGCCGACCTCGAGGAACTGCGCCCGCTGCGGCCCGACGAGCACGCGTACGGCGTGACCTACGACGAGATCGACGATTTCCTCGAAGGCAAGCCGGTCGAAGACCGCGTGTACGAAACGGTGCTGCGCTTCTTCGACGGTTCGCGCCACAAGCGCGCGCTGCCGTACACGCCGTTCGACTGGCCGGCCGCGTAAGTCGCGACCGCGGCAGGACGACTGCCGCGTCGCAATCCTGCGCTACCGCGCGTGGCGACCGGCCGGCAGCGTCGGAGCCCGACCGCCGCGCGCGGCCTTGACGGCTACGCGCGGCAACCCGGCGGCGGGCAACCCTATGCGTGCCCGCCCGTCTTCGACGCCTGCAGCGCGCGAATCCGCATCCGCGCCCCCGTATCGCTGACCGTCGCGTCGTACATCGCCGCGAGATCGCGCTTGAGCGCGGTACGCGAGCCGCCGTCGAGATACACCATGTGCCCCGACGGATAAAAACGCGCGGACAGGTTCTGCCGCACCTTCTGGTCCTCGAGCGGCATCTGCTGCAGGTCGATCACGGTCTGGTAGAACGGCGTGACGAAATCGTAGAAGCCGTTCGCCGACAGCACCTTCAGGTCGACGTTCAGCGCCATCACCGCGGCGAGATCGCCGGCCGTATAAAGGATCACGTTCCCCTGCGCATCGATGCCCTGCTGCGCGCCGGTCGGATCGATGTGGCTGAAATCCCAGTTCTGGAACGCCTGGTCGTTCAGGTCGGTGAACGCGGAATTCGACGTGAACTTCAACTGCTCGTTCAGGTAGCTGTTCCACATCGCCGTATAGACGCCCGTCACGGCCGTCATCGTCGGATCGTTGCCGCCCGAGTTCGGGTCGATCTTGCCGGCGATGCCCGACGAGATCCCGGTCACGCGGCCGTCGTACGAGCCGAGCGCGAGCCCCT
Source organism: Burkholderia sp. Bmkn7 (assembly GCF_041103175.1). NCBI lineage: Bacteria > Pseudomonadati > Pseudomonadota > Betaproteobacteria > Burkholderiales > Burkholderiaceae > Burkholderia > Burkholderia sp. Bmkn7. Next base: position 3,451,598 of record NZ_JBGCUH010000002.1, read on the forward strand.
GCGCATGCAGCAGCGTCGTCAGGAACAGCGAATTGCCGCGCGCGTCGTAGCCGGCGATGTCGAGGCTCCACGATTGCAGCGTCGTCGTATCGATGCCCGTGTATTGCGACAGCTTCTGCACGGCGGCCGGGTCCGCATGCGGGACCGTGCGCAACGCTTTCAGGTAGTCGGTGCGCGCGAACTGCGCGACTTCCTCGACGAACGCGCCGAGATCGGTCGGCGCCGGCGTGACGCCAAGTTTCTTGTGGTACCACGCATCGGCTGCCGCGGTCGGCAGCGCGCCGACCGGGTTGCCGGCCTGCCGGTAGTCGAGGATCGACGATTGCAGCGTGACGCCGTTCAGGTCGACGCCGTCCTCGTGCAGCTTGTACGCGAGCACGCAGCTGCGCGCGGTGCCGTACGATTCGCCGAACAGGTATTTCGGCGAATTCCAGCGGTTGTTCTTCGTCAGGTAGCGCTTGATGAACTGCTTCAGCGAATCCGCATCCTGGTCGACGCCCCAGAAGTTGCGGTTCTTGTTCGGCGCGACGGCCGCCGAATAGCCGGTGCCGACCGGGTTGATGAACACCAGGTCGCTGTGGTCGATCATGCTGTCCGGGTTGTCTTCCATCTGGTACGGCGCGGGCGGCGTGAACCCCGGCATCGACGTCTTGATGCGCTTCGGCGCGAACGAGCCCAACAACACGAACACCGACGACGAGCCCGGCCCGCCGTTGTAGAAGAACGTCACGGGCCGCGTTTCTTCCTTCGCGCCGTCGGCCGTGAACGCGACGTAGAAGAGCTTCGCGGCCGGCAGCGAACTGCTCGGGTCGACCGTCACGAGATGGCCGGCCGTCGCCGTGTAGGCGATGCGCTTCCCGTCGATCAGGATCGTGTGATGCGTGATCGCGGCGGCCTCGGTGGTGTCGGTCACCGAATCGTCGGGGCCGTTGCCGTACGCGACCGGATCGAAGAACGGCTGGTCACGGCCGTGGCTCAACGCGACCGGGTTGACGGTCGGCGGCACGCCATGCGAATTGTGGTCGCCGTGATGCAGCGGATACACGCCGCCGGAAGATGCGGAATCGATGCCCATCGTGCTGCTCCTGGAGGTGAGAAAAAGGCGCGGGCAGGAAGCCCGCGCCATGCGGAAAGACGTGTACCGCGGCCGTCAGCTCGACGGCTTGCGCGTCAGGATCGCGGCGAGCTGCGCGCCGTTCGGGCTGCCGAGGCCCGTGCAGGCATCCCAGCCCTGCGCGGCCGCGTAGGTCCCGTTCGAGCCGTGCGTGATGTCGCGCAGCGCACCGGGATTCCTGTAGAGCACCGGATTGACCCAGCCGGCGGGCGCACCGCCAGCCGCACTGGCCGCCGCGTTGATCCGCGCGATCAGCGCGGCCCACAGCGGCGCGACCGCACTCGTGCCGCCCATCACCGTGGCCGTGCCGGCGATCGACACTTCGTAGCCGGTCTGCGGCGACGCATCGCCGGCGACGTCCGGCACGCCGCGCTTCGCGAGCGGCACGCGGCTGCCGTCGGCCAGCGTCGCGGCAAGCCCCTGCTGCCACACCGGCAGGTCGAACAGCGTGCTGACGCCGCCCCCGCCCGCGCCGCCGCCGGCTGCCTCGTCGTTCCACGCGACCTCGCTGCGGATGCCCTGCCCGGGCAGCGCGTCGAGCTGCGTGCCGCCGCAGCCGAGCACATACGGGCTCGATGCGGGGAAGTCGACATGATCGGCGCCGTCCTGCAACCCGTCGCCGGAGCCGCTGTCGCCGGAGGCCGCGCACACCGTGATGCCCTGCGCGGCCGCCGCCTGCAGCACGCGGTTGAACGCCTGAGCGGACTGCGCCTGCCAGATGGCCTCCGGGCCGCCCCAGCTGATCGAGATCACCGACGGCTTGTTGGTCGTGTCGCTGACGGCCGCGTTGACGGCCTGGATGAAGCCCGCGTCGCTGTTCGCCGCGAAATAGACGGCGATCTTCGCGGCCGGCGCGATCGCGCCGGCGATCTCGATGTCGAGCGCGACTTCACCGTCCGGGCCACTCGGATCGCCGGTCGGCGTGTTGCGGCCGGTGCCGACGTTGACGTCGACGAGCGTCGGCGGCTTCGTGATGCCGAGCCCGCGGAAATACTGCTGGATGTCCGCCGCGCGGTAGCCGCCGCCGAGCTCGATGATCGCGATGCACTGCCCGGCGCCGTCGCCGGCCGGGAAGCCGTACAGCGATGCGAGCTGGACCGGGGTGAACGTGACGGCCGCCGCGCCGCCGCGCGCGGGCGTGAACGGCGGCCTCAGCCGGAAGTGCGGCCGCGCCTGCGGACGGCTGTCGAGGCCGAGCACGGCCGTGACGGCGTCGCCGAGATCGTCGGGCAGCGCGATCGGGCCGGAGCGGCCGCGATACTGGCCGATCGACCGATGCTCGAAGCGCTCGAGCTTGACGCCGAACGCGGCTTCGAACTGCTGGATCGTGCCGGACACCACGACGACGCTTTCGACCGGATCGACGCGATCGACCGTCAGCTGGTGGCGACGCGCGAAATCCTCGGCCTTGCGAATGTCGTCGGGATTGGCGGAAAAACGTTGCGCGAAGGTTTCGCGCGACACCGGTTTCGCTTGCGCGTCGCCGGTGGCGAGCTGGTGAAGCAGCGTATCGAGTTGCCCTTCTTCCTGCCGCCGCAACATGATCGTGACGTGGATGCGTTCTGCCGGATCGCACGGGCCGAGGCACTTGGACTCGGCGACGATTCGGGGTTCACGGTCGGCGTGAAGATGCCTTGCCATGTTCAGACCCTCCTTGGTACCGCGTTGCACGGAACAGCCAGGAAATCGGACAGGGCCGGCGGGAGACGGTTCCGTTCGGTCGTTCGGGTTCGCGACAGCGCGAAGTAACAGGGAGTTTAGATCAGTCAGACGATTTGCGCGCACGCCCTTTTGCGGCGGGGCGCATGCGCGGGCCGGCGTTGCGCGCGGCCCTCATCGGATGCGGCGACGCGCCGCGCGACCTGCGCCGGCGCAGCGCCGCGGCGGCACTCAGTCCATCGACAGGCGCAGCGCAAAGCCGATCAGCGCCGCGGAAAACGTCCAGCGCTGCACCGTCTGCGCGAGCGGATGCGCACGCATCCACGCGGCGATCCGCGACGCGCCGAACACGCACGCGAGGTCGAAGCACACGCCGGCCGCCACCAGCAGCGCGCCCAGTTCGAACATCTGCAACACGACCGGCCCGGCCTCGGGGCGCACGAACTGCGGCAGCAGCACCGAGCAGAACAACAGCGCCTTCGGGTTCAGCAGGTTGGTGAGCAGGCCCTTCACGAACGACTGCCGCAACTCGCCCGCCGTGGCCGCCGCGTCGCCGTCGCCGAGCGCGAACACGGGCGAACGGAACACCTGGATCGCGACATACGCGAGATACAGCGCGCCGCCGTAGCGGATCACTTCGTACAGCCACGGCGCGCTGCGGATCAGCGCCGCGACACCGCAGGCGGACAGCGTCACGTGCGCGGTGCGCGCGAGCGACAGGCCGGCGGCGGCCGCCATCCCCGGCCGCACGCCGCGGCCGATGCTGGTCTGCAGCACGAGCGCCATGTCCGGCCCCGGCACCGCGTAGATGGCCGCCAGCGCGGCGAGATAAATCAACAGCAAATGCGTGGAAATCATGGTCTGCCCCTCTCCTCCTACGGCGATATGTTGCCGCTGGAGCGCGAGGGATTATTGGCCATCTTTGGCTCAGGATTGGCGATCCGTAGGGGAATCCGCCACAATCGCTGAACTCGCATCAGGAATCCGCCATCATGACCGAACTCGACAAGACCGACCGCGCCATCCTGGCCGCGGTGCAGCGCGACGGCCGCCTGCCGATCGCCCGCCTCGCCGACACCGTGGGCCTCTCCGAGACCCCTTGCGCGCGCCGCCTGAAGCGCCTCGAAAACGACGGCTACATCGAGCGATACCGCGCGCAGCTGTCGCGCCAGGCGCTCGGCTTCGGCGTCGTTGCGTTCGTGCTCGTGCGGTTCGCGACGCACGACCGCAAGACCGCCGACCGCTTCGAGCGGGAAGTGCTCGGCATCGAGCGGATCCTGGCGTGCCACAACGTGGCGGGCACCGCCGATTACTTGCTGCAGGTCGTGGCGCGCGATCTCGACGATTACGGCACGTTCCTGCGCGAATCGCTGCGGATGCTGCCGGGCGTGACGTCGATCGAATCGGCGCTGTCGCTGCGCGAGGTCAAGCACGACGCGGGGCTGCCGGTGCCGTGATGCCGGCACGGGCACGGTTCACGCAAGCCGGGCCCGATACCCGTTTCGTCACTTCGACGTCGATCGATGTGGGCCGCGTCGGGCCGCGCCGCCGCAACACTCGTTCACATTGTCGATGCCGGCCGCCTACGCGATGTCGGTCGGCTGGTGCGCGCGTTCCAGATCCTCGAGAAACGCTTCCACGAGCGGATTGCCGCGCCCGTTGCGGGCGACGACCATGTGGAACGTGACGTCGTAGCGCAGTTGCTCCGGATTGAGCGGCGCGAGCAGCCCCTGCGCGACGTAGGGCGCCGCGAAATGCTGCGGCAGGTAGCCGAGGTGGTGGCCGGACAGGATCAGCAGCGCGACGGCCTCCATGTTGTCGGCCGTCGCGGTCACGCGGTCGGGCGTCGTCGACATCTGCGCTTCGGGCAGCGGATACGAGCGCCACGCCCATTCGAAGCCCGCGACGTCGGCCGGCGTCAGCGCGCCGGCGCCGTCGAACAGCGGATGGCCGCGCCCGCAGTACGCGACCTGGCGCTCGATGAACAGCGGCGTGTAGTGCAGCGACGGCACCCGGTGCCAGAAGTAGCCGACCGCGATCTGGATCTCGTCGCTCAGCAGCTTCTCCTCGAGATCGCCCGGCGCGCGCACGGAGATCGAGAAGCGCACGGCCTCGTCGCGCGTGCGGAACGCGGCGATCGCCTCGGCGATCCGCGCGTTCTGGCTCACCGGCGTATGGCCGATCAGGCCGATGTGCAGCGTGCCGACCAGCTGGCGGTCCATGTGCCGCGCGGCCATCCCGAATTCGTCGAGCGCCGCGAGCAGCTTGCGGCTCATCGCGTGAAACCGCTCGCCCTTCGGCGTGAGCCGGAAACCGCTGCGGCCGCGCTCGCAGAGCCGGTAGCCGAGCCGCGTCTCCAGCGACGAAAGCTGCGCGCTGATCGTCGACTGCCCGACGTTCAGCACGGCCTGCGCGGCCGACACGCCGCCCGCGTCCGTGACCGCGAGAAACACGCGGATCAACCGCAGATCGAGGGTCGACAGATTCCCCAGCACGTTCATCCCCTTCCATACATCGATGAAAATCGATGTTTACGTCGATATCTTCGCATTCTTCTTTCCCGGCGGAGCGCGTAAAACTGTGCGCCAAGCCGCGTCGCATGATACGGCAACCCCACATCGGAAGAGACAGCCCATGAACGACCACACCCATTTCCAGCCGCTCGGCGGCAATGAAATGCCGCGCTGCGGCGGCATCGCGACGATGATGCGCCTGCCGCACGTGGCGAGCGCCGAAGGCCTCGACGCCTGCTTCGTCGGCGTGCCGTTCGACCTCGGCACCTCCAACCGCACCGGCGCACGCTTCGGCCCGCGCCAGATCCGCACCGAATCCGTGCTGCTGCGCCCGTACAACATGGCCACGCGCGCCGCGCCGTTCGATTCGCTGCAGATCGCCGACATCGGCGACGTCGCGATCAATCCGTACAACCTGCACGATTCCATCGCGCGCATCGAAGCCGCGTACGACGCGATCCTCGAGCACGACTGCAAGCCGATCACGCTGGGCGGCGACCACACGATCGCGCTGCCGATCCTGCGCGCGATCCACCGCAAGCACGGCAAGGTTGCATTGATCCACGTCGATGCACACGCCGACGTGAACGACACGATGATGGGCGAAAAGATCGCTCACGGCACGCCGTTCCGCCGCGCGGTCGAGGAAGGCCTGCTGCACGGCGACAAGGTCACGCAGATCGGCCTGCGCGGCACCGGCTACGCGGCCGAGGATTTCGACTGGTGCCGCGAGCAAGGCTTCCGCGTCGTCCAGGCCGAGGAATGCTGGAACAAGTCGCTCGCGCCGCTGATGGAGGAAGTGCGCGCGCGCGTCGGCGACACGCCGGTCTACATCAGCTTCGACATCGACGGCATCGACCCGGCCTACGCGCCGGGCACCGGCACGCCGGAAATCGCGGGCCTCACGGTGCCGCAGGCGCTCGAGATCATCCGCGGCGCGAAGGGGCTGAACATCGTCGGTTGCGATCTCGTCGAAGTCGCGCCGCCGTACGACCCGTTCGGCACCACGGCGCTGCTCGGCGCGAACCTCGCCTACGAGCTGCTGTGCGTGCTGCCGGGCGTCAAGTACCGCGACTGATTCCCGCGCCACCCCCTATTCCAAAATCAAAGGATTCCAGAGGAGCACTTATCAAGATGGGGACTTCCGTCAAGCAACCCAAGCGTGCGGCGCTCGCGTCGTTCGTCGGCACCACGATCGAGTGGTACGACTTCTATAGCTACGCGACCGCCGCCGCCATCGTGTTCGGGCCGCTGTTCTTTCCCGGCGAAAACCGCTTCGTCAGCCTGCTCGCATCGTTCGGCTCGTTCGCGGTCGGCTTCTTCGCGCGCCCGCTCGGCGGCGTGATGTTCGGCTATCTCGGCGACCGCTTCGGCCGCAAGCGCTCGCTGCTCGCGACGCTGATGCTGATGGCCGTGTCGACGGTCGCGATCGGCCTGCTGCCGACCCATGCGCAAGCCGGTGTGATCGCACCGGTCCTGCTCGTGCTGATGCGGGTGCTGCAAGGCATCGCGGTCGGCGGCGAATGGGGCGGCGCGGTGCTGCTTGCCGGCGAACATGCGCCGGAAGGCAAACGCACGTTCTTCGCGTCGTTCGCGCAGCTCGGCAGCGCGAGCGGCCTGATCCTGTCGATGCTCGCGTTCGGCGCGATCAGCACGCTGTCGAAGGAAGACATGATGAGCTGGGGCTGGCGCGTGCCGTTCCTCGCGAGTTCCGTGTTGCTGATCGTCGGCTTCGTGATCCGCGCGAGCGTGTCCGAATCGCCCGAGTTCGAGGAAGTCAGGAAGAGCGGCAACATCGCGCAAAAACCGCTGCGCGAAGCGCTCAAGTACTGGCCGCTGCTGCTGCTCGCGATCGGCGCGAACGTGTACGGCATCGCCGGCGTGTATTTCAGCAACATCTTCATGATCAGCTACGCGACGCAGTTCCTGTCGCTCGACCGGTCGATGGTGCTGCATTGCATGACGATCGTCGCGGTGCTGCAGTTCGTCGTGCAGCTCGCGGCCGCGTTCCTCGCGCAGCGCTTCGGCACCACACGCGTGCTGCTGATCACCGGCGCATGGGCCGCGATCGTCCCGTTCGTGATGCTGCCGCTCGTGCACATGGGCACGCCGCTGTCGATCACGGTCGGCGTCGGCCTCGCGACGCTCGCGGAATCCGGCTACTACTCGGTGGTCGCGGGCTTCGTCAGCGGCATCTTCGTCGCACGCATCCGCTACACGGCGATCTCGATCGCATACCAGGTGTGCGGCGCGCTCGCCGGCGGCCTCACGCCGCTCGTCGCGACCATCATCGCGCAGAACACCGCGCCGCAATGGTGGCCGCTCGCGCTCCAGTACACGAGCGCCGCGCTCCTGTCATCGCTGTGCGTGTGGCTGATCTCGCGCCGCGTCAGCATCGACGATGCCGGCGCGCCCGACAAGACGAACGAGCCGCTGCCGCGCGGCGCACGCACGGCGTAACGCAAGTGCACGCATGATGCAAAACGGCCCGCTTCCGCGGGCCGTTTTTTTGCCGTCCGATCTTCGATCGCAACGACGGCGTGCAGCGCTCGCTGCGTTATTGCACCTGGCTGCGCAGCGTCTTCGCGGCAGCGACCATGTTCGTCAGCGCCGGAATCACTTCCGCCCACTGGCGCGTCTTCAGCCCGCAGTCCGGATTGACCCACAGACGCTCCGCCGGAATCCGTTCTGCCGCTTTCCTCATCAGGCCGACGATATGTTCCTGCGTCGGGATATTCGGCGAATGAATGTCGTACACGCCCGGCCCGATCTCGTTCGGATACTTGAAGTCGTCGAACGCGTCGAGCAGCTCCATGTCCGAGCGCGAGGTCTCGATCGTGATCACGTCCGCATCCATGTCGGCGATCGACGCGATGATGTCGTTGAACTCCGAATAGCACATGTGCGTATGGATCTGCGTGTCGTCCTGCACACCGTTCGCGGTGATGCGGAACGACTCGACCGCCCACTTCAGGTACGCGCCCCATTGCGCGCGGCGCAGCGGCAGCCCTTCGCGCAGCGCGGCCTCGTCGATCTGGATCACGTGCACGCCGGCCTTCTCGAGATCGAGCACTTCCTCGCGGATCGCCAGCGCGAGCTGGTAGCACGACACCGAGCGCGGCTGGTCATCGCGCACGAACGACCAGTTCAGGATCGTCACGGGGCCGGTCAGCATGCCCTTCATCGGCTTGTTCGTCAGCGACTGCGCATACGTGATCCATTCGACCGTCATCGCCTTCGGGCGGCTGATGTCGCCGAACAGGATCGGCGGCTTCACGCAGCGCGAACCGTACGACTGCACCCAGCCGAACTGGCTGAACGCGTAGCCGTCGAGCTGCTCGCCGAAGTATTCGACCATGTCGTTGCGCTCGGCTTCGCCATGCACCAGCACGTCGAGATCCAGTGCTTCCTGCTCGCGCACGCTGCGTTCGATTTCAGCCTGCATCGCGGCCCGGTAGCCCGCATCGTCCAGCGCACCGGCCTTGAACTGGCTGCGCGCGTGACGGATTTCGCCGGTCTGCGGGAACGAGCCGATCGTCGTCGTCGGGAACGCCGGCAGCTTCAGGCGTGCCGACTGCTTCGATGCACGCTGCGTGTAGGGGCTCACGCGGTTGCCAAGCTGCGCGTCGATGCGGGCGATCGCGGCCTTCACCGCCGGGTTGTGCACGCGCGGCGAGTGGCGGCGCGCATGGATCGCGGCAGCGTTCGCGGCCAGTGCATCGGCCACCTTGTCGCGGCCTTCGTTCAGCGCGGTCGCGACCACCTTCAGCTCGTCGAGCTTCTGCAGCGCGAACGCGAGCCACGAGCGGATTTCCGGATCGAGCTTCTCCTCGCTCGCGAGATCGACCGGCACGTGCAGCAGCGAGCACGACGGGGCGAGCCACAGGCGATCGCCCAGTTGCTTCGCGAGCGGTTCGAGCCAGTCGAGCGTCGCGTTCAGGTCCGTCTTCCAGATGTTGCGGCCGTTGATCGCGCCAACCGACAGCACGCGCTCGGCCGGCAGTTCACGCACCAGCGTGTCGACGTCGTCGCGTGCGTTGATCGCATCGACATGCAGGCCGTCGACCGGCAGCGAGCTCGCGAGCGCCAGGTTGTCCTGGAGCTGGCCGAAGTAGGTGGCGAGCAGCAGCTTGATGCGACGCGTTTCCAGTGCCGCATAGGCGGTGCGCAATGCCTGACGCCACTCGGCGTCGAGTTCGGTGACGAGGATCGGTTCGTCGATCTGCACCCATTCGACGCCCTGCGCGGTCAGCGTGTCGAGCAGCGCGCCGTACACGGGCAGCAGCTTCGGCAGCAGCGCGAGGCGGTCGGAATCGTCCTTCGCCTTGCCGAGCCACAGGTACGTGACGGGGCCGAGGATGACCGGCTTCACGGCCACGCCCTGCGCCTGCGCTTCCGCCAGTTGCTGGAGCAGGCGCGACGGGTCGAGCGAGAAGTTCGTGTCCGCATGGAATTCCGGCACGATGTAGTGGTAGTTCGTATCGAACCACTTCGTCATTTCACCGGCGGCGACCCCGCCGCAGCACGCCGCATGCTCGTCCGCCGACTGCGCCGAACGGCCGCGCGCGACGCGGAAATAGTTGTCGAGCACATCGCCGTGGAAACCCTGCACGCGCTTCGGCAGGTTGCCGAGCGTGAAGCTCATGTCGAGCACCTGATCGTAGAACGCGAAGTCGCCGATCGGGGCCAGGTCCAGGTCGCGCTGGTCGTTCCAGTGACGCTTGCGCAGCTCGGCGCCGAGCGCCTTCAGCTCGTCGCGCGACGATTCGCCCTTCCAGTAGCGTTCGAGACCGAACTTGAGTTCGCGCTTCGCACCGATGCGCGGGAAACCGAGGTTGTGTGTCGTGACCATGAGGTGCCGTCCAGAAGAAGTGAAGATCCGGCAGCCATCATAGGGATTTCATCTCATGAAATAAAATGGCATTATTTCATTCATCCATTAAATCTGCTCATGCATCCGTTACACGAGCGATATCCATGCTGGAACGATTCCATCTCGTCGTGATCCGTGAAGTCGAGCGCCAGGGCTCACTGACCGCGGCCGCCCACGCACTGCACCTCACGCAATCGGCACTCAGCCATACCGTCCGGAAAATCGAGCAGCAGCTCGGCACGCCGATCTGGGATCGGGAGGGCCGCGGCCTGCGACTCACCCAGGGCGGGCAGTATCTGCTGAAGCTGGCGAACCGGCTGCTGCCGCAGTTCGAGCTCGCCGAGGAGCGGATGAAGCAGTACGCGAAGGGCGAGCGCGGCACGCTGCGCATCGGGATGGAGTGCCACCCGTGCTACCAGTGGCTGCTGAAGGTCGTGTCGCCGTACCTGTCGCGCTGGCCCGACGTCGACGTGGACGTGAAGCAGCGCTTCCAGTTCGGCGGCATCGGCGCACTGTTCGGCTATGACATCGACGTGCTCGTGACGCCCGACCCGCTGAACAAGCCGGGCCTGCGCTTCGACCCCGTGTTCGACTACGAGCAGGTGCTGGTGGTCGCCGATTCGCACCGGTTCGCAAACGCCGATTACGTGACGCCCGAACAGCTGACCGACGAGATCCTGATCACCTATCCGGTCGAAACCGACCGGCTCGACATCTACAACCAGTTCCTGACGCCGGCCGGCATCGTGCCGAGGCGGCACAAGTCGATCGAAACGACCGACATCATGCTGCAAATGGTGGCGAGCGGGCGCGGCGTGGCCGCGCTGCCGAGATGGCTTGCCGACGAATACGCCGACCGGATGCCGGTGGTACCGGTCAAGCTCGGCAAGAAGGGAATCGCAAAGCAGATCTTCCTCGGCATCCGCGAAGCGGACGCATCGATCGACTATCTGGCTGCGTTCGTCGCGCTGGCGCGCGAATCGACGGGGAGCGCGCCACGCATGCTGCGCTAGGCGGGCCCCGTTGCCATGCGCGTCAGGCGGCGCGCGTGCCGATGCGTTCGCCGCGCTCGACCCATGCGCCGAACAGCAGGCCGATCGTCGTCCACATGATCACCTGCATGCCGATCGCCGCCACGCGGAACTTCCACAGCAAGGCCGCCGGGAAATCCGCCGGCAACTCGCTGACGGACGGCAACCCGATCTGCACGGCCGCGATGATCGCGACGAACACGAGCCCGGCGACGATCGATGCGTTCCACTGGCCGAGCTTCGCCAGCAGATGGCGGCGTACGCTGACCGAGAACACCATCGTCGCGACCGAGATCGCGATCATCAGGAAGAACAGGCCCGTGCGATAGCCGATCGTGTCGGGGTCGCCGACCGACGGCGGATTGGCCGGGTACTTGAGGTTCGGCACGATCACGAGCGCGATGAACGCCGCCAGCGCGAGCCACGCGGCCAGCGGACGGGCCGGGAGGCGGCTGCCTCGCCCGTACGCATACGCGAAGACCAGCGAGAACAGTCCGCCGAATGCCGCGCCATAGGTCACGACGCCCGTCAGCAAGCCGAGGCCGGCCTGCGTGTGGCGGCTGACCAGCTCCGGCTCCGGTGCGTCGCCCTTGGCGGCGTCGGCTTTTTCTTCAAAGGAGATTGCCTGATCGACTTGCGGTTCGCCGACGACCTTCGCGAAACCGAACGTGAGGAGGCCTGCGGCGATGCCTGCGAGCATCCCGCGCATGAGCAGCTTTCCGACCATCGTGAACTCCGCGTCAGTGGCAGGGGAAGCCGAGCAGGTGACGGCCGTCGTGGACGAATTCGTGGACGTACATGCCCGGCACGAGCGACGTCGCACCTTGTTCCGCGCCGACGAAATAAAGCGCGAGCAACAGGATCAGGCCGACGAACACGGCCCACGGCAACAGTTCACGGACGGGGATGGGCGCCGGCACGACCGCCGGCTTCAGCACTGCTTCGCTCATGGATGCACCTCAGGGGAATCGCGCCCCGATAAATGTTGGATGGGTACGAAGGCAGGTCTGGCTTCCGGGATCATCGATTCCCCGGTTACAGTGGCGCGACCGCGCCGGGCTTGCACCGGCTTCCGCGCTTCGTATCGGGCGAATTGTACGCGCGAACGTTCGCGCATTGAAGCGGCGCCAGGCGGGCACGTGCGCCCGTCCCGGATCATCCGACAACCGACATGAACATGCCTACCTCGCTGCGCCTGATCGCACACGCATCGACCCGGGCGATGCGCACCGGCACGTTTCCCGACGACGATCCGCTCGACACGCGCGGGCTCGCCGAAGCCGCTGCGCTATGCGGCCGGTGGGCAGGTACCGCCGGCGCGCTCGTGCTGTGCAGCCCCGCATGCTGCGCGCGGCAGACCGCCGACGCGCTCGGACTTCATGCCGACATCGACGACGCACTGCGCGATATCGATTACGGCAACTGGCGAGGCCAGCGCCTGCACGACCTCGCACGCGACTTGCCGGACGAACTGGATGCGTGGATCGCAGACCCGTCGGCGCCGCCGCACGGCGGTGAATCGTTCGAAGCAGCCATGCACCGCGTCGGCACCTGGTTGAACGCGCTGCGGCAAGATCGCGACATCGTCGCAATCACGCATGCGCCAATCGTCCGCGCAGCCATCGCCCATGTGCTGCGGATGGATTCGAAGGCAGCGGCCCGCATCGACGTCGCGCCGCTGTCCTGCACGACGCTTGTTGCGTCGCCGAACGGATGGATGTTGAGCGCGGACGGCAACGCGTAAAACGCTATCGCGCTCACTATGTGGACGACGATGCGGGCTGGCGCGTCACGTTGCGCATACACGCCTTCAATCGCCTTACGCATCGGTAAGACGCACCGTTCGTGGTCCCGACTGTCATCAAACTGACTGCTGGCCGCAGATAGGATCGGACGCGGTTCCCTCACGAGACGCCGTCATGAATCAACCTGCTTCGTCCGCACCGAACAACCCGGGCTCCGTCGAACGCACCAGACAGGTCGGCTATGCCGTCTTCCTGCTGGTGCTGGCGCTCGGCGCGCTCTACATCGCCACGCACCTGATCGACGATCTGGCTCCGGTCCGCGAAGGGAAGCTGTTCCCGTACCTGCTGCTCGGCGCCGCGCTGCTGATCGCGCTCGGCTTCGAATTCGTCAACGGCTTCCACGACACCGCGAACGCGGTCGCCACCGTGATCTATACGCACTCGCTGACGCCGAACGTCGCGGTGATCTGGTCCGGCATGTGGAACTTCCTCGGCGTGATGGTCTCGAGCGGTGCCGTCGCGTTCGGCATCCTGCAGTTGCTGCCGGTCGAGCTGATCCTGCAGGTCGGCAGCGGCGCGGGCTTCGCGATGGTGTTCGCGCTGCTGATCGCCGCGATCGTGTGGAACCTCGCGACCTGGTATTTCGGGTTGCCATCGTCGAGTTCGCATACGCTGATCGGTTCGATCATCGGCGTCGGGCTGATGAACCAGCTGATGCACGGGCCGTCCGGCACGAGCGGCGTCGACTGGGGCCAGGCGCTCGGTGTCGGCAAGTCGCTGCTGTTCTCGCCGATCGTCGGCTTTTTGTGCGCAGCGCTGCTGTTGCTCGTGCTGAAGACGCTCGTGCGGGTTCCGGAGTTGTACAAGGAGCCGCCGAAAGACCAGCCGCCGCCGTTCTGGATTCGCTGCCTGCTGATCCTGACCTGCACGGGCGTGTCGTTTGCGCACGGTTCGAACGACGGGCAGAAAGGGATGGGGCTCATCATGCTGATCCTGATCGGCACGGTGCCGACCGCCTATGCGCTGAACAAGGCCGTCACGCCGGCCGAGACGCAGACCTTCGTGGCGGTCGCGAACCAGGCGGCCGCGACATTCGGGAAGTACACGAACGGCGTCGCGCCGTCCGCGAACCCGCGCGCCGACGTCGAGCGCTACGTGCAGCATCGCGAACTGACGCCCGCGGTGCTGCCGGCCGTCCAGCAGCTGTCGACGTCGCTCGCGACCGCGGTCGGCGCGTCGGGCTCGATGGCAGCCGTGCCGCAGCGCGACGTCGACAACGTGCGCAACACGATGTATCTGGTATCCGAAGCAATCCGCCTGATCGAGAAGTCGGGTCAGCCCGCGTTCGCGGCCGACGACAAGCTGGCGATCGACAACTATCACAAGCAACTCGACCACGCGACCAAATTCATTCCGACGTGGGTAAAGGTTGCCGTCGCGATCGCGCTGGGCCTCGGCACGATGGTCGGCTGGAAGCGGATCGTCGTGACCGTCGGCGAGAAAATCGGCAAGCAGCATCTGACGTACGGACAAGGCGCATCGGCCGAACTCGTCGCGATGCTGACGATCGGCGCCGCCGACGTGTACGGATTGCCCGTGTCGACGACACATGTGCTGTCGTCGGGTGTCGCGGGCACGATGGCGGCGAACGGCTCCGGGCTGCAGTGGAGCACGGTGCGCAGCCTCGTGCTCGCGTGGGTGCTGACGCTGCCGGCGTCGATCATGCTTGCCGGCGGGCTCTACTGGTTGTTCCGGTCGATGGCTTGATTCACGTTGCGACGGGTGGCCGGTGAGCCGGCCGCCTGTCGTGGAAGATTCGCCGCTCGTTTCTCTGCTTCTCCGCCTTTCCGCCTTTCCGCCTTTCCGCCTCTCCGCCTCTCCGCCTCTCCGCCTCTCCGCCTCTCCGCCTCTCCGCCTCTCCGCCTCTCCGCCTCTCCGCCTCTCCGCCTCTCCGCCTCTCCGCCTCTCCGCCTCTCCGCGCTGATACGTCGCCGCCTTCGATGTGTCCGTGCGCGCCCCGTGCCTTTCCCTCTTGCTTCCGAATTGAAGCGCAAGATCTGGAGCGCGTCTGCGCACGAACGTCGCTAGACTGGGTTCATCGACTTTCTTCGTGGCTCCAACCGTGCACGAAATGCTTCCCGGCATTCCGCACGACTCGCGCCACATCGCTGACGAACCAAGGGACGCCCGTGAACATCGCCGATCTGCAACCTCCCGTCGAATCTCCGGACATCGCACAACGCGTCGACGCCATCGACTGGCCGACTGTCGGCGCCGAGCTCGATCGCTATGGATGCGCGCGTGTGCCGGGCCTGATTTCGACGAACGAATGCAATGCGCTCGCGTCGCTCTATCCGCGAGATGCGCTTTATCGTTCACGCGTCGTGATGGCGCGGCACGGATTCGGCCGCGGCGAATACAAGTATTTCGCGTACCCGCTGCCCGCAGTCATTGCCGAGCTTCGCACGACGATCTACCCGCATCTCGCACCCATCGCGAATCGCTGGAACCAGGCACTCGGAATCGACGTCCGCTATCCGAACGGCCACACGACATTCCTCGATCGCTGCCGGGCGGCGGGGCAGACGCGACCGACGCCGCTGATCCTGCAATACGGCCCCGACGACTACAACTGTCTCCATCAGGATCTTTATGGCGAGCACGTGTTTCCGCTGCAGGTCGCGATCCTGCTGTCGGCGCCGGGCCGCGATTTCACGGGCGGGGAATTCGTGTTGACGGAACAGCGGCCACGCATGCAATCACGGGCGGAAGTGGTGCCGCTGATGCAAGGCGACGCGGTGATCTTCTCCGTGCATGGCAGACCCGTGCAGGGGACGCGCGGCGTCTATCGCGTCAACCTGCGCCACGGCGTGAGCCGGATTCGCAGTGGCCACCGTCACACAGTCGGCATCATCTTTCATGACGCGCAGTGACGGCAGCGAGGACGAGCGTGGTGTCGTCCCGACGTTCGTCACGCGGATGATTTCCGGTTCGCGCGGGGAGCACCGCTACCCTATTGCCCGCACGCCCGCAGCAGTGACAAATGGCCGACTGCGCTGACCACCAGGCCATCGCAAACACAACGAATCGACGTTTCGGGTGAGCGACGAAAAACAGTCGCGCTCACCCATCGCGATGCATATTGGATGCGCCGTTCGACCTACCCTCGCGCCACACTCGCCCGCAGCCGATCGCCTGCATCCGAGGCCAGTCGCGCATAACCCGGCAACGTCAGCAGCGCGAGCACGCCGGCTGCGACGAATGCCCAACGGAAATCGTCGAGCACGTAATGCATGCCAACCGCATCTCCGCGCACCAACGCCGCGAGCCGCAGCGACAATGCACCGAACGCGATCCCCATTCCGATCGTCATCTGCTGTGCGGCACTCCACAGCGTGCTGGCTGCACTCGTCTGATGAGCCGGGATATCCGCATAGGCGAGTGTCGCGAGCGTCGTGAACTGCATCGACCGCGTGAGTCCGTAGACGAATACGACGAGCAGCGTGATCGCCAGCGGCGTCGACGCGGTCAGCCAGCCGCACGCAATCGTGAAGATGCCGACAATTGTCACGTCGACGAGTGCAACGCGCCGGAAACCATATCGGTCGAGAATCCACGACGTTCCCGCCTTCATCCCCAGATTGCCGAGCGCACTCGCGAGCAGCAACAGGCCGGACTGGAAGGGCGACAACCCGAAGCCGATCTGGAACAACAGCGGCAGCAGGTACGGCACGGCGTTGATCGCCATCCGCGTGACCGAGCCGGAGATCACCGTTACCGAGAAGGTCGGCACCTTCAGCGTGGTGAAGTCGAGCAGCGGATGCGCGCAGCGTCGCGCATGCCACCACGCGGCCGCGCCGAACAGCACGCTCGCCCCCACCAGGACGCCCGCGCGCGTGAAGTCGACATCCTGCTGGCCGGCCGCTTCGGTACCGATCAACAGACAGGTCAATGCACCACCGGCCAGCACGAATCCAGCCCAGTCGAGCGGCCGTTGCTCGTCGGCCCGCGTGTTCCGGACGATCAGCCAGGTACAGACGAGCGCGGCGATACCGAACGGGACGTTCAACAGGAAGATCCAGCGCCATGACGCATAAGTCGTGATGAAGCCGCCGATCGGCGGCCCGACGACAGGCGCGACGATGCCCGGCCACGTGATCGTCGCGATCGCTCGCATCAGCTTCGCCTTCTCGGTGCTGCGCACGACGATCATCCGTCCGACCGGCACCATCATTGCCCCGCCGACGCCCTGCAGCAGCCGTGCAGCCGTGAACGTCACGACACCTTCGGACAGCCCGCACAGCACCGACGCCCCGGTAAAGACGACAATCGCACTCGCGAATACCGTACGCGATCCATAGCGGTCCGCGATCCAGCCGCTGATCGGGATGAACACTGCCAGCGCCAGCATATAGGCCGTCATCCCGAGGCTCAGCGCGTTCGGACCGACACCGAACGAACGCGCCATTTGCGGCAGCGCGGTCGCGATCACGGTCGTGTCGAGGTACTCCATGAAGAACGTTGCGGCGACGAGATACGGCAAGAAGTCGGTCGTCCGACTACCTTGGGCAGGGCTGTCAGTCATGAACTGTGCGAGGGACGGAATACGGAGGACACCGACCGCCAGCGGATGCCTGAAAGCACCGGGAATCGGGACGAATGGCGATATTACCCCGAAGGGCCTGCTCCCCGCTCTGCCGCGCATGCCGTGCGAACGGACTTTATGCGCATAGATTTTTATGACGATTTCGTGGGTGGATTCGTGGAAAGGCGCACACCGATCAGGTCGACAGGGTTCGTCGAAAGACCGGCGGATGACGCAGGGGATTTTCGTCAGAAGACGACATTTATCGACCATCTTCGACGAACGTCGCGCTTCGTCGACCATCAAAACATCGCCTCTGGATGTATCACCATCGACCGAATGCTGACTAATGGGGGATCGGCGTGGTACGTAGAGAACGTACCGAGGATATCAAAGGTGCTTGATGGTGGACTGCTCGGGGATGGCAGATACCTGATCCACGACCGTCGGCCGTCTCGGCTCCGATCACAGTATTGCTTGGCCAGCGCCGTACATTTCCGCCGCGCCAATGCAAAAACCCCCGCCTTTCGGGCGGGGGTTTCTGGCTTAGGGAGCCTGACGATTACCTACTTTCACACGGGAATCCGCACTATCATCGGCGTAGAGTCGTTTCACGGTCCTGTTCGGGATGGGAAGGGGTGGGACCGACTCGCTATGGTCATCAGGCAAAGAGGGTTGTTGCGCTGGCTTCGCAGCACAACCAATCTTGGAAGAAGCAGTAATTTTGAGTTGTGTGTATCACACACGAGAATCCAACTTGTCGCTTTGGATCCTGCGGCCAGTGCTTTCACACGGCGCCGATCTACAAGGCAGACTTGTTATAGGATCAAGCCTTACGGGCAATTAGTATCAGTTAGCTGAACGCATTACTGCGCTTACACACCTGACCTATCAACGTCCTGGTCTCGAACGACCCTTCAAGGGGATCTAGTCCCCAGGGATATCTCATCTTAAGGCGAGTTTCCCGCTTAGATGCTTTCAGCGGTTATCTCTTCCGAACATAGCTACCCGGCGATGCCACTGGCGTGACAACCGGTACACCAGAGGTTCGTCCACTCCGGTCCTCTCGTACTAGGAGCAGCCCCCTTCAAATATCCAACGCCCACGGCAGATAGGGACCAAACTGTCTCACGACGTTTTAAACCCAGCTCACGTACCTCTTTAAATGGCGAACAGCCATACCCTTGGGACCGGCTACAGCCCCAGGATGAGATGAGCCGACATCGAGGTGCCAAACACCGCCGTCGATATGAACTCTTGGGCGGTATCAGCCTGTTATCCCCAGAGTACCTTTTATCCGTTGAGCGATGGCCCTTCCATACAGAACCACCGGATCACTATGACCTGCTTTCGCACCTGCTCGACTTGTCGGTCTCGCAGTTAAGCACGCTTATGCCATTGCACTATCAGCACGATTTCCGACCGTACCTAGCGTACCTTCGTACTCCTCCGTTACGCTTTGGGAGGAGACCGCCCCAGTCAAACTGCCTACCATGCACTGTCCCCGACCCGGATCACGGGCCAAGGTTAGAACCTCAAACAAACCAGGGTGGTATTTCAAGGACGGCTCCACCGAAACTAGCGTTCCGGTTTCATAGCCTCCCACCTATCCTACACAGATCGGTTCAAAGTCCAATGCAAAGCTACAGTAAAGGTTCATGGGGTCTTTCCGTCTAGCCGCGGGTAGATTGCATCATCACAAACACTTCAACTTCGCTGAGTCTCGGGAGGAGACAGTGTGGCCATCGTTACGCCATTCGTGCAGGTCGGAACTTACCCGACAAGGAATTTCGCTACCTTAGGACCGTTATAGTTACGGCCGCCGTTTACCGGGACTTCAATCAAGAGCTTGCACCCCATCATTTAATCTTCCGGCACCGGGCAGGCGTCACACCCTATACGTCCACTTTCGTGTTTGCAGAGTGCTGTGTTTTTATTAAACAGTCGCAGCCACCAGTTTATTGCAACCCCTTCACCCTCCTGGCGCAGGCCAGTCAAGCTACAAGGGCGTACCTTATCCCGAAGTTACGGTACCAATTTGCCGAGTTCCTTCTCCCGAGTTCTCTCAAGCGCCTTAGAATACTCATCTCGCCCACCTGTGTCGGTTTGCGGTACGGTCATCGTTAGACTGAAGCTTAGAGGCTTTTCTTGGAACCACTTCCAATTGCTTCGCTCCCGAAGGAGCTCGCGCCACACCCTTGAATTGCGCGCCCGGATTTGCCTAAGCGCCTTCTCCAATGCAGCGACCGGGACTTCCAACACCCGGACAACCTTCCGCGATCCGTCCCCCCATCGCATCTAACAATGGTGCAGGAATATTGACCTGCTTCCCATCAGCTACGCATTTCTGCCTCGCCTTAGGGGCCGACTCACCCTACGCCGATGAACGTTGCGTAGGAAACCTTGGGCTTACGGCGAGGGGGCCTTTCACCCCCTTTATCGCTACTCATGTCAGCATTCGCACTTCCGATACCTCCAGCACCCTTTACAAGGCACCTTCGCAGGCTTACGGAACGCTCTCCTACCATGCGTGCAAGCACGCATCCGCAGCTTCGGTATATAGCTTAGCCCCGTTACATCTTCCGCGCAGGACGACTCGATCAGTGAGCTATTACGCTTTCTTTAAAGGGTGGCTGCTTCTAAGCCAACCTCCTGACTGTTTTAGCCTTCCCACTTCGTTTCCCACTTAGCTATATTTGGGGACCTTAGCTGGCGGTCTGGGTTGTTTCCCTCTTGACACCGGACGTTAGCACCCGATGTCTGTCTCCCGTGATTGCACTCTTCGGTATTCGGAGTTTGCTATGGCGGGGTAATCTGCAATAGACCCCCCAACCATGACAGTGCTCTACCCCCGAAGGTGAGACACGAGGCACTACCTAAATAGTTTTCGGAGAGAACCAGCTATTTCCAGGTTTGTTTAGCCTTTCACCCCTATCCACAGCTCATCCCCTAACTTTTCAACGTTAGTGGGTTCGGACCTCCAGTACGTGTTACCGCACCTTCATCCTGGCCATGGATAGATCACCTGGTTTCGGGTCTACGCCCAGCAACTGAACGCCCTATTCGGACTCGCTTTCGCTACGCCTGCCCTATACGGTTAAGCTTGCTACTGAACGTAAGTCGCTGACCCATTATACAAAAGGTACGCCGTCACCCCTTACGAGGCTCCGACTGTTTGTATGCATGCGGTTTCAGGATCTATTTCACTCCCCTCCCGGGGTTCTTTTCGCCTTTCCCTCACGGTACTGGTTCACTATCGGTCGATCACGAGTATTTAGCCTTGGAGGATGGTCCCCCCATCTTCAGACAGGATTTCACGTGTCCCGCCCTACTTGTCGCACACCTAGTTCTTTCATACTGTTTTCGCCTACAGGGCTATCACCTGCTATGGCCGCACTTTCCAGAGCGTTCGGCTAACAATACAAATAAAGAGTGCAAGGCTCATCCCATTTCGCTCGCCACTACTTTGGGAATCTCGGTTGATTTCTTTTCCTGCGGTTACTTAGATGTTTCAGTTCACCGCGTTCGCTTCACATGGCCTATGTATTCAGCCATGGATACTCCAAAAGGAGTGGGTTTCCCCATTCGGACATCTACGGATCAAAGCTTGTTTGCCAGCTCCCCGTAGCTTTTCGCAGGCTACCGCGTCCTTCATCGCCTGTGATCGCCAAGGCATCCACCACATGCACTTGTTCGCTTGACCCTATAACGAGTCTGTCTCATCGACAGTCGCTACAGGTTGAGTTCTCGCGTTGTGCCGTATTCCAATTGAGTCGAACATAGAGTTCGAATCATCTTGAGATACATCGATACAATCACAACCCGGATAGTTTCCACGTCCATCTCAAGACGCTTCCGCTATCCAAATTACTTACTTCTTCCAGATTGTTAAAGAACGACAGCCGATACTTTCGTACCGCTCTGACTGGCTCAATCGCCAATGCAAAATTCTCGGTTCATCGTATGAACCAAGCACTTAGCGTTGGTGATTGGTGGAGGCAGACGGGATCGAACCGACGACCCCCTGCTTGCAAAGCAGGTGCTCTCCCAGCTGAGCTATGCCCCCATTGAGTACAGATGCCCTCAGGTGTTACCGCCAGACAATGGTGGGTCTGGTTGGATTCGAACCAACGACCCCCGCCTTATCAAGACGGTGCTCTAACCGACTGAGCTACAGACCCCTGAGTCTGTCTTTAATTTACAGCCGATAAGCGTGAGCGCTCAACTTTGCGAGAAGCTCTGGAAAGGAGGTGATCCAGCCGCACCTTCCGATACGGCTACCTTGTTACGACTTCACCCCAGTCATGAATCCTACCGTGGTGACCGTCCTCCTTGCGGTTAGACTAGCCACTTCTGGTAAAACCCACTCCCATGGTGTGACGGGCGGTGTGTACAAGACCCGGGAACGTATTCACCGCGGCATGCTGATCCGCGATTACTAGCGATTCCAGCTTCATGCACTCGAGTTGCAGAGTGCAATCCGGACTACGATCGGTTTTCTGGGATTAGCTCCCCCTCGCGGGTTGGCAACCCTCTGTTCCGACCATTGTATGACGTGTGAAGCCCTACCCATAAGGGCCATGAGGACTTGACGTCATCCCCACCTTCCTCCGGTTTGTCACCGGCAGTCTCCTTAGAGTGCTCTTGCGTAGCAACTAAGGACAAGGGTTGCGCTCGTTGCGGGACTTAACCCAACATCTCACGACACGAGCTGACGACAGCCATGCAGCACCTGTGCGCCGGTTCTCTTTCGAGCACTCCCACCTCTCAGCGGGATTCCGACCATGTCAAGGGTAGGTAAGGTTTTTCGCGTTGCATCGAATTAATCCACATCATCCACCGCTTGTGCGGGTCCCCGTCAATTCCTTTGAGTTTTAATCTTGCGACCGTACTCCCCAGGCGGTCAACTTCACGCGTTAGCTACGTTACTAAGGAAATGAATCCCCAACAACTAGTTGACATCGTTTAGGGCGTGGACTACCAGGGTATCTAATCCTGTTTGCTCCCCACGCTTTCGTGCATGAGCGTCAGTATTGGCCCAGGGGGCTGCCTTCGCCATCGGTATTCCTCCACATCTCTACGCATTTCACTGCTACACGTGGAATTCTACCCCCCTCTGCCATACTCTAGCCTGCCAGTCACCAATGCAGTTCCCAGGTTGAGCCCGGGGATTTCACATCGGTCTTAGCAAACCGCCTGCGCACGCTTTACGCCCAGTAATTCCGATTAACGCTTGCACCCTACGTATTACCGCGGCTGCTGGCACGTAGTTAGCCGGTGCTTATTCTTCCGGTACCGTCATCCCCCGACTGTATTAGAGCCAAGGATTTCTTTCCGGACAAAAGTGCTTTACAA
This sequence comes from Burkholderia sp. Bmkn7, assembly GCF_041103175.1. NCBI lineage: Bacteria > Pseudomonadati > Pseudomonadota > Betaproteobacteria > Burkholderiales > Burkholderiaceae > Burkholderia > Burkholderia sp. Bmkn7. The sequence goes on from NZ_JBGCUH010000002.1 coordinate 3,474,473, forward strand.
CCCGAAGGCCTTCTTCACACACGCGGCATTGCTGGATCAGGCTTTCGCCCATTGTCCAAAATTCCCCACTGCTGCCTCCCGTAGGAGTCTGGGCCGTGTCTCAGTCCCAGTGTGGCTGGTCGTCCTCTCAGACCAGCTACTGATCGTCGCCTTGGTAGGCCTTTACCCCACCAACTAGCTAATCAGCCATCGGCCAACCCTATAGCGCGAGGCCCGAAGGTCCCCCGCTTTCATCCGTAGATCGTATGCGGTATTAATCCGGCTTTCGCCGGGCTATCCCCCACTACAGGACATGTTCCGATGTATTACTCACCCGTTCGCCACTCGCCACCAGGTGCAAGCACCCGTGCTGCCGTTCGACTTGCATGTGTAAGGCATGCCGCCAGCGTTCAATCTGAGCCAGGATCAAACTCTTCAGTTTAAACCTGTTACTGTTTTCGGTTCAGTTAAGAACCGGTCGCTCACTCAAAGCTGACAGGAATATGAATTGCTTCATAAACCTGACTTACTTTAGTGTGAGACTCTTGATACTTTCGCTATCTGATCCGAGGATCAGCTCGCTTCCATCAAGCGCCCACACTTATCGGCTGTTAATTTTTAAAGAGCAATCTACGAGGAACTTCGTGTTTCCCGGCGGCGCTGCGTTTTCAGCAGCAGAGAAGCGAGATTATGAACCGTGTTTCGCAGCTCGTCAACAACTTTTTACACTACATCGTTGCGACTGCGGGGTTCAACTTTCTTCGCCAGCCGCGCGCCCAAGACTGCAGCACACCACCAGCTCCGCTTCCCCTTCCGCGCCGCGTTTCCGTTAGCGCGAAAGAGGCGTGATTCTAAGC